>NZ_NHMP01000009.1 GCF_002221595.1 Turicimonas muris | reverse complement strand
CCCCTTTCATTGCAATTAAAAGCCACAGAATTTGCAAGACTTTCACTTAAAAATTGGCTCTCTCAAAATCGTGTTGTTTTCTGACTCTCAAAATCGCCTTGGCTTAACATCGTACAAAACGACATTTACAAACGAGCAAAAAATTGAGAAAATAAAAAAATCTTTTTCCTCATTTTTCCATGAGCAGTTCTCTTGCACAGTACTACGCCGATTTACTCAGACCGCTGGGCGAAGTTCACGTTGGAAAAATGTTTTCTGTTTTCTGCATTTACATCAACGAAAAGCCGGTTGGCTTCTTATGCGGAGAAGAGCTTCTTGTCAAAACAAATGCTCAGATGAGAGAGAAGTGGCCGGAAATTCCTCAACAAAAACTTTTTGACGGTGCAGTCAATCCTATGTGGCTGGTTGAGGATCCGGAAAACCAGGAACTTCTGCTAACGCTTTTTCGCCGAGCATACGACAATCTTCCTCAGCCCAAACCTAAAAAGAGCAGAAAGAAGCAGAAGACTAATGAGGAGGTTTTGTCTCAATCCGGGCTTGGCTCTCCTCTGAGCGACGAGTCAGTTATGGGAAAGGATGTGTTAACTTCGAAAGTTCGTGAAAACTCTTTTCTTGCTTGGTTACATCTGAACAAGAGAGAAATCAAACAAAAATGAAATAAGCGCTTTTGAAGAATGTAGAAGGATAAGAGGTCATCAACGATGAAAAAGAATAAAGCTGCAGTGTTAGTTTTTATTTGGTTTTTGCTCTCTTATTTATTCGGATGGTATGCCGTTGGAGCCATTAAGTCTCTTCAGGTCCTGCTATTTTCGTTTCCTTTTGCGTTAATTCTATTATTTCCTTTTTCATCCAATATTAGGAAGACGCTTTTTTGTCTTTCCTTGGTCATCTTTGGACTTTCCGATTTTTATTTAGGCATTCAAGCATATTTGCGCGATGCCTACGAGGCGAGTTTGAATTCAGGTTTTGTTCTTGAATCAGTCGCTAATACTTCATTCTCGGAATCAAAAGAGTATCTGATGGCAATGGCTCCTCAGATAGTCTTATGGTCTGCCGTTGCTTTTTTCATTTTTCTTGCTCAGGCATATCTGGCAATTTCGCTTGTGAAAGGAAAGCCATCGAGATCAAAATTTTTTTATTGGTTTGCCGGTCTCATAATCTGTTTAAGTCTTTTTGGATGGTATCAAAGAGCCTGGCGAGCTCATTTTCCTCCTGTAAGCCTCCTAACTTTTTATCAATCCTGCGAAGAGAAAAAGAGCTATTGGAAAAATATAAAAGCAGAAAACAATGCCGCTCTGGATCGAGCAGCAAACCATATCCTTTCCGTTGAACAGGGACCAAGAACTATAGTTCTCGTAGTCGGCGAAAGCATGAATCGTGAAAATATGAGCCTCTATGGATATGACAGAGATACAACGCCCAGACTTAAGGAAGCGGACAAGGATTCCGAATTACATGTAAGTAAAGAAGCATTCTCCACTCAGTCAAGTACTGTTGCAGCATTCAATGACATGTTCGAATTCCCCGACTCGTCATCTATCTCGAAAGCTAAACTTTTTGCTTTCTTCAAAGCTGCCGGCTATAAGATCTACTGGATCAGCAACCAAGACGATGTAGCAATCAAAGCCGAGTTTCAAGATTTTTCTAATACTGCGGTTAACTTAAATCGGGTTGCCGGCCGCTCCAGTACTTCCATGGATGAGAAAGTCCTCCCGGAATTAGAAAAAGCTTTACAAACACCGAGTGATAAAAAGTTAATCGTTGTTCATCTAATTGGCATCCATCCTCATTTCTCTTTCCGATATCCGTCTGAAATGAGTTCTCTGTGGAATGACCAAGATGCAACTAGGGCAAGGTTGGAAGAGAAGGGGCGAAGCATAAGAACATTGGAAATGCTTGAGCACTACGATAGGGCCATGTTGTATCAAGATGCAGTGCTCTTTGATACGTTGAAGCTGACGCAGAATTTCGATAAGAACCATCCCGACGTAAAAACCTCTTGGATTTTTTTGTCTGATCACAGCGTTGAGACCGGACAAAGAAAAGATAGAACCGGTCATTCCAACAATTCGTTGGGAGGTTATACCATTCCATTTTTGTTTTGGACGCCTTACAGCGATCTCTCAGAAGGTGAGGAAGTTCAGGAAGGCTCTTCTTTCCGGTCTGATTGGCTCTCTTATATGCTGCTGGATTTGGCGGGAATTCACTGCAATTTCCCAATCTTCGAAAAGTCTTGGCTGAGTAAGCAGTACAAATGGAAAGAACCGAAGGTAGTGACTGATTTGAAACAAAAAATAGAAGATTAATGAGAGAAGTTGCTCAAATACTGTCCATGGTATCCAATAAACTCATTTACAACTTATGCTCACGGACGAATTAAGGTTTTTCCGTTATAATGCACGACGTTTTTCAACACGGTTCGATTAATTCCAATTGAAACCGCAAGTTAACATCGCTTAGGCGAAAAGGAAATTTAAAATGGCACAAACCACAGAAAAGAAAGCTGAAATTATTGCTAAGTTTGCACAGTCTGAAGGCGACACAGGATCTCCACAGGTTCAGGTTGCTTTGTTGACAGGCCGTATCAACGAATTGACAGAACACTTCAAAGTAAATCCAAAAGATCATCACAGCCGTCGTGGTCTTTTGAAGATGGTTTCTCGTCGTCGTAAATTACTTGACTACCTCAAGGGTCGCGATGTAAACGCCTACAAGGCTCTTATCGACGCTCTCGGTCTTCGTAAGTAATCCTTGCAGTCGGCAAGATGATTTCAGCAGCGGTCAGCGATTCGGTTCGCTTGCCGCTGTATTCATTTTTGGTTCAATATTTTTAAACCGGCGCGTTGCGATATGTGCGTGACGAAAAAATTAATTTTTCTGAGCCGCAGATACCGCAGTGTGCCGAGTCAAAGGAATACTACACATGACAATGTTTAATAAAGTCGTAAAGACTTTTCAGTACGGTGAGCATACCGTCACACTTGAAACCGGTGAAATCGCTCGTCAGGCAACCGGTGCAGTTATCTGCAACATGGACGAAACAGTTGTTCTCGCCACTGTTGTAGCAAAGAAAGAAACAAAACCAGGTCAGGATTTCTTCCCGCTGACTGTAGACTACATCGAAAAAACATACGCTGCCGGTAAGATTCCCGGAGGCTACTTTAAACGTGAAGGCCGTCCAAGCGAAAAAGAAACATTAACTTCCAGATTGATCGACAGACCTATCCGTCCGTTGTTCCCGGAAGGTTTCTTCAATGAAGTACAAATCATCATTCACGTTCTTTCCGTCAACCCCGAAGTAGATCCTGATATTCCTTCCATGATTGCAGCTTCTGCAGCTTTGGCAGTTTCCGGTGTTCCTTTCCACGGTCCTATCGGGGCAGCTCGCGTTGGTTATATCAACGATCAGTATGTTCTTTGCCCGACAGAATCTCAGTTGAAAGAATCTAAGCTTGACTTAGTTGTCGCTGGTACTGAACGTGCCGTTCTTATGGTTGAGTCCGAAGCTCAGCAGCTTTCCGAAGAAGTTATGCTTGGAGCTGTTATGTTCGGTCACGAACAGATGCAGGCAGTTATCGAAGCCATTGACGCTCTGGTTGAAGAAGGCGGCAAGCCGTTGTGGGATTGGGAACCGGCTCCTAAGAATGAAGCTCTCTTAGCTAAGATTACAGAAATCGTTGGTGACAGAATCAACGACGCCTTCACCCATAGAAACAAACAAGAAAGAAACGAATGCCTTCGTGTAGTCTATGAAGACGTTCAAGAAAAAATTGCCGCTGCTATTGAAGCCGGCGAATTGGAAGAAGTTGATCCTAACGAAGTCAACAATATTCTTTTCGAAATGGAAGCACGCCACGTCAGAGGCAAGATCCTTGCCGGAGAAAGACGTATCGACGGCCGTGATACACGCACTGTTCGCCCAATCGAAATCCGTACAGGTGTTCTCCCGAGAACTCATGGTTCCGCTCTGTTTACACGCGGCGAAACTCAGGCTTTGGTTGTTACTACTCTCGGTACAAAGCAGGATGAACAGATTGTTGATTCTCTCGGCGGCGAATATCGCGAACGCTTCATGATGCACTACAACATGCCTCCGTTTGCTACCGGTGAAACAGGCCGTGTCGGTTCTCCGAAGCGCCGTGAAATCGGTCACGGACGTTTGGCAAAACGTGCTCTTCGCGCCGTTATTCCAGCCGAAAAAGATTTCGAATACTCTATGCGAGTAGTTTCTGAAATCTGTGAATCCAACGGTTCTTCTTCTATGGCCAGCGTTTGCGGCGGCTGCTTATCCCTGATTGACGCGGGTGTTCCTCTGACCGACTTCGTAGCCGGTGTTGCTATGGGCCTGATCAAGGAAGGCAACAAGTTTGCTGTTTTGACCGACATTCTTGGTGACGAAGATCACTTAGGCGATATGGATTTCAAGGTAGCCGGTACAGATCATGGTGTTACTGCTCTTCAGATGGATATCAAGATTGAAGGCATTAACAAGGAAATCATGGAAGTCGCTCTTGCTCAGGCTAAAGAAGGCCGCATGCATATCCTCGGAATCATGCATGAAGCAGTTGGCGATGAAAAGCGTGAACTCAGCCAGTACGCTCCGCGTATGCTCAGCTTTAAGATTAATCCGGAGAAGATTAGAGACGTTATCGGTAAGGGCGGTGCAGTTATTCGTGCCATTACAGAAGAAACAGGCGTTTCCATCAATATTGAAGATGACGGCAGCGTAACTATTGCTTCTGTTGACCAGGCAGCTGCTGATGAAGCCAAGAGACGTATTGACGAAATCACGGTAGACGTTGAAGTCGGCCAGGTTTATGTTGGCAAAGTCACAAAGATTCTTGACTTCGGTGCTTTCGTTCAGGTTCTGCCGGGAAGAGAAGGTCTTCTTCATATCAGTCAGATCGCTCACGAAAGAGTTGCCAAGGTCGCTGACCATCTGAAAGAAGGTCAGGAAGTTCGCGTAAAGGTTTTGGAAATTGATGAAAAGGGCAAATTCAAACTTTCTATGAAAGCTTTGATTGAGAAACCTGCTCGTCAAGAAAAGCCAGCCGAAAAACAGCAGTCCGCTGAAAATCCGGACATTATCATCGGCTAGTTAAGCCCTGGTAATTAACCGGCATTATTCAAGTATTCTCAAAAAGCAGAGAAGTATTTGGAAGTGCCGGTTTTTCTTTGCTTTTTGAAACGCTTTTATCTTTTCCTTCTCCCGCTAATGATCTATTCTCCATTAAGCTCAAAGGCCCATAGCTTCTCCTAATTTGAAAGGAATTAATCTCATTAAGGAAGTGAAATCAGTTCTCAGTTAGTTTTTCCTAAGTGTTTTCTTTTTGTTAACAAGTGATTCTGAATTAACTTTTTAGCAACTATTCGGAATGATCGATTAAGAATTAAAAGAAGATTGGGATAATCAGCTAATTCTCCATTTTTAGAGGCTTACTTTGTTCAATCTAAAAGAATTATTGAAAAAAACGGATTTTACGAATGAAGAAATTATTTTCCTTTTAGGATTAAAAGATCCGGAACAGTGCAAGCTTCTTCAAGAAGAGGCTTATCGCAGAACAACTGCCTTGATGGGAAACAAGGTTTACTACCGCGGGCTCATTGAATGTTCCAACATCTGCACTTCGAATTGCCGTTACTGCGGAATTAGGAAGGACAATCATCAAGTACGCCGTTATGAGATGACCAAGCAGGAAATTATTGATCAGGCCGTCTGGGCTGCTCGCAATGGCTATGCATCTATCTGTTTGCAGGCAGGCGAAAGAAGAGACGAGAAATTTATCAGTTTCATTGAAGAGTGCCTCAGAGAAATTCACAAACAAACCGTAAGCGATGTTCTTCCTGATGGAGTAGGCGTAACTCTGTCTTTGGGAGAACAAACAAAAGAAGTTTATGAACGTTGGGCTGTTGCCAGCGGTAATAGATCCAATTTGCGCTACTTGGCAAGATTTGAAACTTCTAATGCGGATCTTTTCAGCATGCTTCACTCAGCAAAAGGAAAATACGAAAAAATTCTGGATCATCGCTTAGAGTGTCTGAAGTATTTAAAAGAATGCGGCTACCAGGTCGGAACCGGAGTAATGATTGGCATTCCCGGCCAGACATTAAAAGATCTTTGTATGGATATCCGCATGTTCCAACAGGTAGATGCTGACATGATTGGCATGGGTCCGTATTTAATGTCTGAAGAAGCAGATTTAGAGTCTCTAGGACAAATGGAGAATAAGGCTCTATTCCAGCTTTCTTTGAATATGATTGCGGTTACAAGACTGGTAATGGGCAATATTAATATTGCAGCTGCAACCGCCCTCCAAGTTCTTCATCCGGAGGGAAGAGAGATTGCTATTGAATATGGCTGCAATGTCATCATGCCGAATCTCTCTCCTACTAAATTCAGAGAAGGTTATCAACTTTACGATCATAAGCCTGGTCTCAACGATGACCCATTCCATTTTGGCTTACATTTGGAAGAAAGAATTCAATCGCGGGGAAGGGAGGTAGGTTGGAATGAGTCAGGTTCCTCTCGGAAATGGCTTATGAAACAAGAAAAACAGGAACAACTGCCTTGCTAGGCAAAGACATTTTCCTTCTAATATAGTTTTGTTACAAAAGCAGGCGCCAAGAATTTAATTTTTATTCTTGGCGCCTTTGCTAAACTTATTTTTTTTTATTATTACAAATAGAGGATTCCATGCGCAGAGGCTTAGTCGTAGGCAACTGGAAAATGAACGGTTCATTGGAATTTATTGAAAACTGGATATCTCAATACACAGCTTTTTTAGAAACTCAGACTGAGACCGCTATTTGTCCCCCGTACGTCTATATTTCTTTTTTAAGAAATCGTCTGATGACTTCCGCAATTCACATGGGAGTCGGAGCGCAAGATTGTTCAGTTCATAATGATGGTGCTTACACTGGCGAAGTAGCAGCAAATATGCTGGCTGATGTCGGATGCTCTTTTGTTATTGTTGGTCATTCCGAGCGCCGTCAGTATCATTCTGAATCTAATGAAATGGTTGCTATGAAAGCACAAAAAGTTCTCGAAGCCGGACTCCGTCCTATTGTTTGTGTCGGCGAGACGTTGGAAGAAAGAGAAGCGGGACGAACTAATGAAGTTGTCTTAGCCCAGCTCAATGCGGTTCTTGATGTCATCGGGCCTGAAATGTTAGTCACCGGCGCACTAGCCTATGAACCTGTTTGGGCTATTGGAACAGGTAAAACTGCGATACCGGAGGAGGCGCAAGAAGTTCACAAGATCCTTCGAGATAGTGTAAAATCACGCAATTCTGATGCTGGGGATTCCTTGAGAATAATCTATGGAGGCTCGGTAAAGCCATCAAATGCTCAAAAGCTGTTTGCTTGTCCTGATATTGACGGAGGTTTGATTGGCGGAGCTTCATTAAAGGCTGAAGATTTTTATGCAATTGCCCAAGCGGCCAGCTCGGTAGAGTTTATTGTTTAACGGTTAGAAACAAAAATGAATTACATTCTTACTATTGCCATCGTGCTTCAAGTTTTGAGTGCGCTAGCAATTATTGTTTTGGTTCTTTTACAGCATGGTAAAGGAGCTGATCTTGGCGCAGCTTTCGGAGGCGGCGCTTCTGGTTCACTTTTCGGTGCTTCCGGTTCTGCAAACTTTTTATCTCGTTCCACTGCGGTTGCAGCAACGATTTTCTTCTGCTCCACTTTGGCTTTGACAGTAGGTGCAAAGCACAATCGAGCTCCAGTTTCCGGCGGTGTTCTGGGTACAATTTCCGAAACTACTGCACCAGCACCGGAGCCAATTAAAGCTCCTGTAGAAAAAAATAGCGAATCTCCTGCACAAAATCAAATTCCGCGCTAGAATACGGACTTCTTGATTTAGCCGACGTGGTGAAATTGGTAGACACACCATCTTGAGGGGGTGGCGGCGAGAGCCGTGCGAGTTCAAATCTCGCCGTCGGCACCAAATTTTAAAGCCCAGATTTAATCGTCTGGGCTTTGTCACGTCTGTTGAAAATTCTTTCGCTTCTTCTAAAGAAAATTTTGAAATTAAAGTTCTCCGAGCTTTTTTATGCAATTGTTCTTTGCATCTTGTAGCCTTTCAATGACTGTCTTAAGAAAAGAGAGTCTTTACAAAACAGACGGCCTCCCAATGGGCAAAGAGTTCTGGTGTTTGGCCGTCTTTCATTGTCCGAAATTTCTGCGGAAGTTTTTAAAAATTATGGAGACCAGCAAGATATTAGGAACCTATAGTCAAATAATCAAGACTATATCTATTGACCTGACTATAAAGGAATGCATTGTGCGAATTCAAGCTCTTTCATGTTCAACCTATAAAAATACAATTGGGAAGTAAACTCATTCTGGGATAAAGAAAAATAGATGTTATTGACTTGCCTTTCTAACCTTGAGATGCTTGTTAACAGAGACGATTCAAAGGCAATTTTTTCGGGATTCGTTTGTTTACAATGAATTAATGAAGCTTGCGGATTATGACATTTAAATTAGAAGTTCTTAACCTGGCAGATGCCAAGCAATTCAAAATCGATGCACAAGACGCATTTCAGAAAGGTTTTGAAGAATATTTTGGCAAAAGCTACAGTCAGATTCTTCCTGAAAGCGATATCGATAACTCATTAGGAAGTAATGGAGCAATTGCATACAAGGCTATACTCGATGGAACCATGGTTGGCGGTGCAATAGTTGTGGTTGATATAGAGCGAAAGCACGGCTCGCTTGACTTGCTTTATGTGAGATCCGGAGAACAAGGCAAGAGTATAGGCAAGAGGATATGGCAGGAGTTAGAGAGACGTCATCCAGAAATTAAAGTTTGGGAAACTTGCACTCCTTATTTTGATAAGAGAAACATTCATTTCTATGTAAATGTTTGCAAGTTTCACATAGTTGAGTTTTATCATCCGCGGCATCCTGATCCCGCTACACCTAATGATTTTATCGGTGATGGAGGCGAAGGAATGTTCAAATTCAGAAAGGATTTAGAGATTATTTAGCCGGATTTTTTTGCTGTCTATTTACTGAACGGATCTTTTTTCAGCGTAGAAAAGTTCCGAGTTCACAGGATTCTTTTATTCGGATAGTTTTAAATCTTCTTTGGAGAAGATTTATCTTTTTAAAAGCGAGTTTTTCGGCCACGAAAAAGTTTTCAAGAAAAGGTCACCCAGAATAGAAAATTGATTTCAAAACAAAAACTCATTCCGAAAATGGAATGAGTAATTCTGGTGCCGACGGCGAGATTTGAACTCGCACGGCTCTCGCCGCCACCCCCTCAAGATGGTGTGTCTACCAATTTCACCACGTCGGCTTGAAAGTGAGACCGAACTATAGCATAAATTTTTCATTTGTGTGGTCTTCAACTAAATTTTTTTAGATTTTTTGAGTTATTTATTCTAAAAATATTCGTTTTTGCTATGAAAATAAATAAATTTGAAAAAATAAATCTTTTAATATCAATTAGATAAAAAAAAGAAGTAAGAAAATTATACAAAGGAAAAATTAATTATGGAAAAATTAAAAAATAACCTCTAGTTTCATATAATGGATTCCAAATAGTCGAATCAAAACTTACTTTTCTTCGATTAATCAAATTTTCATATCTATGGAATACATCATGAATTTGAAAGACAGAAAAGTACGCAGAAGCTCTCAAAGAGAGAACTGTAGTAACTGAAATTTTCTCTCCTTAACTGAAGGTACCTAGTTAAGCGTCTTGGATTTACGAGTCCGTTCTCTATTTACTCTATAAATTACTTTACCTATTGGGAACAAATTATGGCTGTTTACCAAAGCATCACCGAGCTTATCGGCAGAACTCCGCTTTTGAAACTAAACAACTTTTCTAAAAATAGGAATTTAAAGGCGACGATTGTTGCGAAACTTGAATATTTGAATCCTTCAGGATCAGTCAAAGATCGAGCGGCTCTCTCTATGTTGAATGAAGCTTCTCAAAAAGGCATCATTAACAAAGAAACCGTGATTATTGAACCGACAAGCGGCAACACAGGAATTGGGCTGGCAGCGATTGCCGCCTCAAGAGGTATGAAGGTCATTCTTACAATGCCGGAAACTATGAGCGTTGAAAGGCAAGATCTTTTGAAAGCTTACGGGGCAGAGATCGTTTTAACTGACGGCAAGAAAGGAATGACAGGATCAATTGAGAAAGCCCAAGAACTAGCGAGAGAGTATCCAAATAGCTTTATTCCGGGTCAATTTGAAAATCCAGCTAATCCTCTTGCTCATGTCAAAACAACAGGTCCTGAAATCTGGGCAGATACGGATGGGAAAGTTGATATTTTCGTAGCAGGAGTCGGAACAGGAGGAACTGTTTCAGGAGTAGGAACATATTTGAAATCCAAAAATCCTGGCGTAAAAATTGTAGGAGTCGAACCCGAAACCTCAGCGGTTATTAGCGGAAAACAGCCTGGTCCCCATCCTTTACAAGGAATTGGTGCAGGCTTTATCCCAAAAACTTTGAAGGTATCTATACTGGATGAAGTCATGTCAATTACTGGCAATGAAGCTTTTAAAGCTTCAAAAGCCTTGGCTCGTGAAGAAGGATTTTTGGTTGGTATTTCTTCGGGTGCGGCTTTAGCGGCAGCTCAGAAGCTCGCAGAGCGGCCTGAGAACCAAGATAAAATTATCGTAGTCCTTCTTCCGGATGCAGGTGATCGCTACCTGTCTACCGATTTATTTAAATAGAAGAGTTCATAAGAGAAGAGACAGCCGGTTTCTTCAGAACTTATCCTACTAATCGGCCATCCGCCGACCGGGTGGCCATAATCTATTGCTGAAGGAATCAAAAGATTCTCCGTTGATTGTCTTTGTGAGTTCGCTTTTCTTAAAAGGGAAAGAGCTACAAGCCAACCTTAATTTTGTCTGTTCGTTCTTGCATCTAAGACATCATCTTCTGGAAATTTTCTTCTTAGAGAGGATCAGGCTACTGTCCTTAAATAACATGAAATCAGTCTGAATTGTGAAAGGATGACTAAAAGAATTTCCAACTAATTTCTATTTTGAGCGATAGACATTGATTGTTACTTCTTTAATATCAATGACCGATTGTTATAGATATCCCGTTTTTCTAGAATATTCTCATTTAATAAAAAAGGGATAACCATGACTAACGAAAAAAGAAAAGAGGCCATTGGAGCTTATAGGGCTCGTAAGGACTCTTTCGACTGGAACGGCCTGATGGACTACGCTAACTCTCTTTTAGAGTGCAGAGACCGTATTCAGGAAACTGTAAAACCGGTGGCTTTGGATGAAGAGGTAGCTGCAAAAGCCATTAAAGAAAAAGTTCCTTACCTCAGCTTAAAGCCGGTTCAAATTATTCCTTCTGAATTTCGCGGCCATCTTAATGAGTTAGTCAAAGAATTCTTACAGCAGGGCATTATTCACGATGAGCACAATAAGTCTCTTCTTCGTTCGGTTGACCTTTCCAAGCTAACGGACAAAACCGTTGAATTGGCTGGTGAGGACCCTAACCAATTCTTCTTAGAAGCGGTCAACGAATTGCAAGGTGAAGA
Source organism: Turicimonas muris (assembly GCF_002221595.1). Classification (GTDB taxonomy): domain Bacteria; phylum Pseudomonadota; class Gammaproteobacteria; order Burkholderiales; family Burkholderiaceae_F; genus Turicimonas; species Turicimonas muris. The sequence goes on along the minus strand of NZ_NHMP01000009.1, from coordinate 91,235 downwards.
GAAAAACGAACTTCTTCAAATGATCCTTGCCGGCCTCTTGATCAATGCGGTCCGTGTCTACTTAAGCAGTCTTGGTGTTCAAATGACTGAATTTGTCGGTCATCCAGGAGATTTAAAAGTTTCTGATCAACCAATGACTTGCCCAACATGCGGACAGCCTCCAACACTTGCTTCTTTAGGCAATGAAGGTAATATTGCCGGTAATTCCAGAAAGCTGTTCTGTGCTTGCTGCGGAACCGTGTGGCCCTTTGAGCGTGTTCGCTGTGCCTACTGCGGTACAAGAAACACTAACAAGCTTAAATACGTTCATTCGGACGGAGATCCTGTTCATCGTTTGTATGTTTGCGAAAAATGTGGAGGCGTTCTTCCAACAGTTTTTCAAGAGCAATTGGGAGATAAGATTGACTACGATGTTGAGCAGACAGCATGTGGCGTTATTCAGTCTCTTTATCATGAAGAGTTCTCAAAAGATTTAGAAGAAGAATTGAAGTAAGCAGATATATCTTTTTCTGTTAGCTCTCGGTAATTTCTCCGTTGCCGAGAGTTTTTTTTATTCCTGCACACTTTTGTCTGACAGCATTAGAAGCTCAAAACGAAACAAAACCTAACATGTGATGCTGAAAGGCAAAGTAAAAAATGCTCGCTCTTAACAGCAGAAGGTAAAGAGGTATTTAAAGAAGTTTCAAAAGCTGTTAAATCTTGTTTAGAAAACCACCGCTGAATGAGCGGTGCTTTTTGTAGTTTTTTTCTTGATCTTCTTGTAAGTCCTGAGTGTCAATGTTTCATGGTATCTCCAACGGGGGTCGAACCCGTGTTCCAACCTTGAGAGGGTTGTGTCCTAGGCCTCTAGACGATGGAGATAATGACGAGGTGCAGAGATTCTAACACTACAGAACAATAATTTGGAATATTTTTCTAACGTTCTTTCCTAGTGTCTCTTATCTTCTCCGATTAAGTGAAGAGAGTCTTCAATAGATTGGTTATGGTGATGTCTGAAAATAACGCCTAACATCGAACCGGCCACAAAAATACCGAAAATAACCATAATCGTCGGGGTGTTTAAATCCGCTTTGATGAGCAGCGCATAAAGACCGAGCATTACAAGGATAGAACTATTTTCATTGAAGTTTTGGACCGCAATAGAACGTCCTGCGCTCATTAAGACATGGCCTCTATGCTGAAGAAGCGCATTCATCGGAACAACAAAGAATCCGGCCATGGCTCCAACAAGGATCAGCATAATACAGGCAAAAATAACGGCCCAGCTGAAATGGAAGCCTAGAAGGTCAAATCCTCCGGGGAGCCAACTCTTGTTGAAGAATGCCATCCCAGAAACAACTACGCCCATCAAAACACCTAAGGGAAGAACGCTAACGCTCTTCTTTAAAGACACTAAACTTGCAGCCAACACTGCTCCAATAGCGATACCGATAGCAATAACGCCTTGAAGGATAGCTGATTCAGAAAGGTTCAGACCTAAAGCATGGTCTCCCCATTTCAATACTAAGAACTGGAGGGTTGCACCAGCACCCCAGAAAAGAGAAGTAACGGATAAAGAAATTTGACCTAATTTGTCTTTCCATAACAAAGCACAGGACTTTCCGAAATTCTTAAGTGTATGGATAGGGCGGAAGTCTTGTTTAGGATAAACAGCTCCTGTCAAAGGAATGAAAAGATTAGCGATGGCGGCAAGGGCATACACAACAATCATTGCAGCAATTCCGGCTTGGGCCGCGTTATGAACGCCCATAAAGTCGTGACCTTGAATAAAACTGTCAACCATCGGAGAAATTAAAAAGCCTCCTAAGCCGGTCCCTAAAATAATGGAAGCAACCGTTAAACCTTCAATCCAGCCGTTGGCTTTAACTAGTTTTTCGGGAGGGAGCAACTCCGTTAGAATTCCGTATTTTGCAGGTGAATAAGCCGCAGCACCTAAACCCACAATACCGTACGCAAGAAGTGGGTGAGTCCCGAACAGCATGACGCAGCAACCGAAAGTTTTGACTGCATTAGTAATGAACATTACTCGGCCTTTAGGCATAGAGTCAGCAAAAATACCAACCCAAGCTGCAAAGAGCACGTAACTGATTACAAAGAAAAGCTTAAGAAGAGGAGTCATCCAAGCAGGTTCATTCAATGTTGCCAAAAGCCCAATCGCAGCAATCAAAAGTGCATTGTCTGCTAAAGATGATAAAAACTGCGCCACCATAATGGTGTAAAAGCCACGTGTCACAATGCCTCCGAAATAGTTCAAGCGATTCTAGCAAATAGCAGGCTCGGAGATGTTACATAAAAATATTTTGGTTAACTTTTGACGTTGAGCGAGTTCAAAACTCGAATAAAATTCAGTCCTATGATCAAACTAAAAAAATATTTTCTTGCTCAAGGTCACGAGCTTGCACTAGGAGAGCTCGATGGCAAGCTCTGTCTGTCAGATTGGATTTACAGTAAAAACATTAAGAAGAAAGCCCAGACTTTGGCTAAAACTTATAAAACTTCTTATCAATACACGGATACTCCTCTCTTGAACGAAGCCGCTAAACAGCTTGACCAGTACTTCATAGGGCGAAGAAAAGTGTTCGAACTCCCTTTACTTTTGACTGGAACGGAATTCCAGAATCAAGTATGGCAAATGCTCCAAAACATCCCATACGGAGAATTGTGGTCCTATAAGCACCTCGCTGCGCGGATGGGGAATCCGGAGAAGTTTCGGGCTGTGGCAAATGCGAACGGGAAAAATCCGCTTCCGTTCATCATTCCTTGCCATAGAGTTATTGCCAATAACGGTACATTAGGCGGCTATAGCTTAGGCACTGAACTTAAACAATTCTTGATCAATATGGAGTTTGACGCCGAGAATTACGAGTTTAATTTGACCGGTGAATAATCTCTAATGTTTCCTCTTTTCTTTTCTAGAAAGCCGCTCAATCCTTTAGAAGCGTTCCACCGAGTGGAGGCTGTCCTTCAGCCCATCCAGCAAGAGGAATTTTTATTTAAAGGAGTACTTGTTCCAAAGGAAAAGAAAAAAACTATTCCATTTATGCTTTAAAGATTACCGAATCTCTAATTGCAGATGAACCAACAGATACCGGTCATGAAATTGATCTATCAAAGGTAACTCTGCAGGTCTTTGAGAGAAATAAAAAAGACAGCACTCTTGCCGAGGCAGCTAACTGGGAAGTTGTTCTTTCCGGACGCTTAGAAATAAAAATATGGAAAGATTCCAGCACTGCGGCTATCTGTCTGAGAGAACCGACTCTGCTGAAAAAAATTCAGCAGATACAACTTCAATCCTCGGAGGAAATAAAAGAGATTCGGACTTTATTTCAACAAAATCCGGCTTCAAAGCCTAGAGACGAAAGACTTATAGAAGAACTTAGTTCTAAATTGGCGCGAAAAGCGAAACTCTCAGTTCTTGTTTATGGACCCGCAGGCAAAGGAAGGGACGATATTTTGACAGAGTTCTCCAGAGCCGAAGGAATAGAGAATTTTATTCGTCTGTACACAGTGGATAAAACTCTCAGTCCTCCTTCGCTGAATATCAAAAAAACGAAGGAACATTTCAAGAAAATATGCGAAGAACTGGAAGGGTATTCACAAACTGGTGAATACGATCTTATTTGTTTAGCTAGAGGGGGAGGCGATCCTTTTCAGTTGGCGTCTTTAAATAATAAAGAGCTTTGCGAAACCATCATTAAATTGCCGACTCCCGTATGCATTTCGATAGCGCATTCTTCAGATGAATTATGGCTGAAAGAAAGCGGAGACATGTATACCAATGTTCCTGCGCTTTTTATCTCGGAGCTTGTGAGAGTCGTAGAAGCGGTTTATCCGGGAGAAATTAAAGTGTCGGCGATGCAGATAAGGAAACAATTTTTATCTACAGCTATTCCTCAAAAAATTTTCTGGGTATTATTATTGGTCTCACTGGCCGTCCTGGCCTTTTTCGTTTTACGCTAAGACGATGCATTATTCATTATCCGAGCTTCTAAATTAAATGATTGAAATCCTTACGTTAGGCATTTTTGCCCTAGCATTAATAATCTGTTTGAGCTTTGATATAACTGTCATTGCAGCTCTCCTTATAGGCTTTCTATGCTTTTTTAGTTATGGGCTTTACAAGGGTTTTAGTGTGAAGCAGTTGTTGCTGATGGCAGGCAAAGGCCAAAAAACCGGATTCAACATCATGGTTGTCTTGAGTTTGATTGGCCTGCTGACTGCTTCTTGGCGTATTAGCGGTACCATTCCATATTTAGTAAGTTTTGCCGTTAATTTCATCTCCCCGGATTATTGTCTTTTCTTCGCTTTTGTTCTAAATGCAGCATTAAGCCTTCTTATCGGCACTGCTTTCGGTACTTCGGCAACTATGGGCGTCATTACCATGTCGATTTGTATTGCTGCCGGTGCTGATCCGATGCTTGCAGGTGGAGCAGTACTTGCCGGATGTTATGTCGGCGACCGCAATTCTCCCGTATCTTCCAGCGCATCATTGGTGGCTGTGGTAACGAAGACGGATCTCTATCAGAACGTCCGATTGATGCTTTTCAGTGCCGCTATTCCATTCGTCTTAAGCTGTCTGATTTATCTTGGTTTCGGTGTAAGTCAAACATACCAGGAAATCCACATGGCCCTTGGCGAACAGTTTGCTCAAGAATTTGTGATGAGCTGGTGGTCAGCTGTTCCGGCAATTATTTTGTTAGGGTTGATTTTTGCCAAGCTTGATATTAAAAAATCTATTTCAATCAGTGTGTTGAGCGCTTTGGTTTTGGCCTTTGTTCTGCAAGAAAGAGGAATTGAGGAGATTCTTAATACATTGTTTTCCGGTTATGTTTCTAAAAATCTCTCTCTATCTAAGATGCTGAATGGCGGGGGCTTTTTATCGATGGTTCCTGTCGTCATTATTATTTGTATTTCGTGTACTTACTCAGGACTCTTTGAAGGAACCGCCCTCATCGATACTTTGAAGAACGGAGTCGAAAAGATTTCTAAAAAAAGCACTCCTTTTACAGCAATATTATTGACTGCCATTACTACAGCTCTCATCTCCTGTAATCAGGTTCTAACCGTGATTCTTACAAAGCAGCTTTGTGCCAATATTCAGCCCGACAAGCAGAAGATGGCAATTGATTTAGAGAACTCTTCTATTTTGATTCCGGCTCTTATTCCGTGGTCCATTGCAGGCGCTGTTCCAATCGCAACCGTTGGTGCCCCAGTATCAAGCGTGCTAGGTGCATTTTTCATTTATTTGGTTCCGCTTTATTGGTTGGTACGTGAGAAGGCTGCCCTTGCTAAAGAACGAAGCTGAAACTTGCTTGCTTACAATGGGAGGGTCAGATCCTATTCCTCTAAGGATGCTTCTATATTGTCGTTATCGTTCAGATATTAATAAGGAGATATCGAATCATGGAAGTTAGAGTTCCAGAAGTCTTCACAAAGTATATTAGCTCGTTTTCCGGATGCATGGGAGGAAATCCGGGAGCTCCGATTTGGATGTGCATTGATCATTCATGCAGAACTCCTGATGTAATCGCGCCCTCCTTCTTTGATACACCTGTCGAGGATATTAGCGGCTTGCAAAAGGGCCTTCTTGCCTCCTGCCCGGTTTCATCCTCTATTGCGGCTTTGGTAAACGATATCGTTGGTCAACCGGCTGAGGATGTAGGGAAAGTCTTTAATGAGAATGATCCTAAAGCTCAATCCATTCTGACCCTGGCAGTTTCTCCGTTCAGTTTCGGCGACAATCCTGTTCAAAATTGGAAAGCTGAAAAAGTAATTGAAGTAGACGGCAAAAAACTAAGCTTTGCTGAATACACGGGACTTCCAGAATTTAAAGATTATTGGGATTTCTTGATCGCTCAAAGAGGAAAAGTCTTTGCAGAAGCTGCTAAAAAGTATGCTCCGAAAGTAATTATTTGCGAAGGCATCAATAAATACAAAGAATACTTCAAGCTTTGGCAGGCGGATTTGACTAACGTCCGTGCGCATGACGCTTTCTATTACGCCCCTATTATCGGCATGGATGGAAAGCCTGTGGGAATAGTTTTTGCAACAGATTTGTTTGGAACTTCCAACGGAATCGACAATACATACCATATCGAAAGAATAGCTCTTCAAATTCGTCATTTTGCCGTTGCAGAATTAGGAGATAAGGTCTTCGGATCATTCGTCGGTCCGAATTTCTAAAAACTGACCTAGCTCGCATAAAACGCTTGGTTTTGCGTCGAAATGAAGGTAGGATCCTTGGAAATTTACTTTGTAAAGCCGTTATGAAAAGGATCTTGCTTACCGGTGCTACCGGAAGATTAGGCTCTGAGTTGCTTCAGGGCCTTAATTCGTCTTATGAGGTCTGCGCTCCGACTAGGGCAGAACTTCCCCTGAGCCCTCAAACTGATTTCTACTCATTTTTTCAGCAAACGAAGCCTCACACGGTAGTTAATTCGGGAGCATTGTCAGATGTAGATTATTGTGAATCTCATCCGGAGGAAGCAGAAGAAACTAACGTATTAGCTCCTCAAAAACTTGCTGAAGCTTGTCGAAAATTAAACATTCGCCTCATCCATATATCTTCCGACTACGTTTTTAGCGGAGAAAAGGGCTCCCCCTACACAGAAGAAGATGAAATCGGTGGGAATCCGAACTTTTACGGACAGACAAAAGAAGGGGCAGAAAAGGCAATCTTGAAAGCAAATCCTGAGGCAATTCTTCTTCGGGTAGCATGGCTTTACGGGAAGAAAGGCCCTGACTTTGTCAGTTCTATAATGGATAAATTGCGTGCCGGGAGCACTCGAATACAAGCGGTAGAAGATCAATTCGGAAGTCCGACCAGCATCGCTGACTTGTGCACTCATATCCCGTATTTCATAGAACGTGAAAATGTTAAAGGTGTCTTCCATCTGGTCAATGAGGGCTGCGTCAGCCGATTAGAAATGGCAAAAGTTATTGCCGATGAGTTTGGCTCGGTCTGTGAGGTGTGCGGAGTGACCTCAAAGAACTTCCCTCGACCTGCAAAGAGGCCGAAAAATACTTCGCTGCGAAGCTTGAGATTACAAGAAGCAAAATTACCTCCAATGCCCAATTGGGAAGCATCACTAAGGGAATTTGTCCGCAAGAACCAAAAAGCGCCGGAATAATCCACAGCGCCTTTTGGTTTGGTCGAAGCTTGTTATAGATTTTTGGCTTTTCTGTAAGCAACAAGATCTTCAACGGAAAGAACGGTTAAACCATGCTCATCTCCGAATTTGCAGATTTGCGAGAGACGCATCATTGTGCCGTCCGGGTTCATGACTTCGCAGAGAACACCACAAGGATTTAATCCGGCCAAACGCATTAAATCAACCGTGCATTCTGTGTGTCCTCTTCTTTCTAAAACGCCGCCGGCTCTGGCGCGCAGAGGGTAAACGTGACCCGGTCTTAAAAGGTCTGTCGGTTTTGCATCCGGATTTGCGGCGGCTTTAATGGTAGTGACTCTGTCTTTTGCGCTGACACCGGTAGTGCAGCCTTTTGCAGCCTCAATAGAAACGGTAAATGCAGTTCCTTGAGTATTGGTGTTGTTAGGAACCATCTGAGGAATCTCTAAGCGCTTGCAGTCTTCGTCACGAAGACAAATGCATACAATACCCGAACACTCTCTGATCATTAGAGCCATCTGTTGTTCGGTCAAGAAATCTGTGGAGTAAATCAAGTCTCCTTCGTTTTCTCGGTCTTCATCATCGACCACCAGAACACCTTTTCCAGATCGGAGGTCGGAAAGAGCTTTTTCCACTCTTTCAATAGAATCTTTTCCGTATTTATGAAGTAAATTTTCTGCCTGTGACATTTCTAGCTTTCTCTTTATTTTAAGAATTCCCGTGATCTTACCAATGATTGCCGCAGATATCTTACAAAAACAAAATTACCTTTCAAAATTACTCGTTAATTGAGATTCTTGGTAAAATTTCGGAACTATTCAAAGGAGAAATAATTGTTAGTAGCAACACCATATTCAAACGACGAAATTTGTCAGCATTTCGGACATGCACCACAATTCAAACTCTTTACTGTCGAAGACGGTAAAGTAGTTGAATCAGTTGTTATCGATACCGTTGGAAGTGGTCATAACGCATTGGCAGCTTTCTTAGCTGACCATAACGTTGACATCGTCATCTGCGGAGGCATTGGTCAAGGCGCTATTGTTTCTTTAGCTATGGCCGGAATCGATATCGTTCCGGGCGTTGCCGGCTCCCCTGACAAAGCAGTTAAGGAATTGCTCGAAGGTACTTTGGTTGCCGGTGCAGTCAGCGGCTGCGGCTGCGGCGGTCATCACCACGAAGAAGGTGAGGGTACCTGCGGTTGCGGCGGTCATCATGATGACACTTGCGATATCAGCGGAAAAGAAGGCAAAGGCGGCTGCGGTTGCGGATGCCACTAATCTTCAAACAGATATCCGTTAGATTAAAGTAAACAAAACCGTTGCTTGATCGGAATTTGATCAAAGCAGCGGTTTTCTTGTGTTCAGAACTCCTCTCCTATTCTTTTTTTGAAAAGAACTTGTTAAAGGTTTGTGAAAATCTTTCTGTTTCTTTCTTATCTCTAGCAGCCTTGGCTGTATTCACTTAATATTCCCGCCTTTCATCTTTTGTTTGATGAATCGATACTTTTTCTATCCACAAGTTTCCTCTGCCGTCAATTCGGATTTTGAGAAAAATTTGTGAATTCTATAAACCAATGTATCCAAATTAGTTACGTTGAAAACATTCAAGAACTTAGCATTTCTATGATTGTTTTATTTAATGACTTCTAAAGAGATTTCTCTTTTTCAGCTCTGGAGCGGGATTGTGAATTTAAAAAAATTATTGGCGTTATCGCTTGCCTGTTCTGCAATGATCCTTTTTTCGCAGGCCCATGCACAGGAAACCGCTAAGCGTGTGGAGCAAGAAAAGAACTTCAACAGTGAGGGAAGCGAGAGAGAAGGCAGGCTCTTGCCTTTCTTTGGCAAAGAGGCTAGGGATAGAGGATATGAGCTTCCGGAACCCTTCGGAGTTAATGTCAATTACATGCATATGAAACAAGATATCGTTGTAGAGGACATTAAATTTAGCGGGTTGGGAATGAACCTTCCTTCTTTTAAATTTCCTTTTCGCCCTCAGTACACTCCGATCCCATCCGATATTTTTGAAATTGGAGTTAAAAGTACAAAGCAAAAAAGTCATACTGAAACTTTAAGGTTGGATACTTGGGTATTCCCCTTTATGAATGTCTATGGCGTCTTTGGCAGAACGAAAGGGAGTTCGCTTTCCAAGATTTCTGTTTCATCTCCGATGCCTTTTGTAGATAAGGTTATTCAGGGGATGGGTGGAATGGATGATTTAGATTTCGTTCTCAAATTTAAAGGAAAAACCTTCGGAGGCGGTATCACTTTAGCCGGCGGCTACGGGAACTGGTTTGGGTTACTGGATATGAATTACACCAAAACCCAACTGGATATCATTACCGGCAACATCAAAGCCTTTACTTTAGCACCTCGTTTCGGTTATCGATTCAATGTTTCCGGGGTTGAAAGCATTAATTGGCCGGAAGGGAAACTTAGTCTCTGGGTTGGCACGATGTACCAAGATGTCACTCAAAACTTTAACGGCAAGCTTTCCAATCTTGACTTCTCTCCTAAACTTCAAGGATTGATCAATGCGGTCAATTCTAAAGGGGAAGGAGAGTTCCACGTTAAGCAGCATTTGAAGTCTCCGTGGAATATGCTGGTCGGTGCACGCTATGAGGTAGGAAAACACTTCAATATTCTTACTGAAGTCGGATTCAATAAACGTAAAAGCTTTTTCCTAGCAGGCGAATTTAGATTCTAAAGGTCTCTTGTGAAATGACACTGAAGGCAAGTTTCCTTGCAGTGTCTCGCCTATAAAAAACTCCCGGCAAGAACCGGGAGCGATTTCAAGGAGTTAAGTTACAGAATTACTTATTCTGTGCGGCATTTGTACCGGCAGTACGGCCAAAGACCATAATGTCAGCAATAGCGTTGCCGCCTAAACGGTTAGAACCGTGGATACCGCCGGTTGTTTCGCCGGCTGCGTAGAGACCCGGAATAACCTTACCGTTCTTATCAAGAACCTGAGCCTTAGTATTGATCTGCAAGCCGCCCATTGTATGGTGAACGGTTGGGACTTTCTTGCAGGCATACCATGGGCCTTCAGTCATGACCTTATCAGCCTTGTTGTTTGCCTGGAATCCAAGAGCATCTTTAGCTTTGCCTTCTACAACGGCGTTGTAGTCAGCAATAGATTTCTTGAGATTTTCAACAGGCATGTTCAGTTTCTTGGCCAATTCATCAAGAGTTGGAGCAGAAACGACACGGCCTAAATCGATCATGTCTTTCATCTTGGCGCCGTTGGCATCAACCCAGTCAAGAGATGGATAACGGAGATGGTTGACTAAGACATAGTATGTGGAATGTGGCTGAGCGAAGATTGCCTTTGCTAATACGTCGCGAGCTGCACCTTCGTTAACGAAACGGTTGCCTTGTTCGTTGATGAATACACGGTTGCGTCCGGAGGTACGAACCATTTCCATCAAGCCTGTACCCGGTGTTCCGCATGGGTGAACCTGAATGTCTGACATGCCGATAACGTTTGCGCCGACTTTTTCGCCCATTTCAATGCCGGCGCCTTGAGCTGATTTCGAGAAGTTTGTGCAGCCAATGCCTTTACCGAGATCGTAGTCTTTGAATACACCGGTATTAACTTTCTGGCGCAAAGCAACGTTAGCACCGAAACCACCTGTTGCAACTACAACCCCGTTGGAAGCCATGAACTTGGTGACTTTTCCGGTATGACCGTCTTTAGCGGTTACACCGATGATTCTGCCGTTTTTGTCCTTGATCAAGGATTCAACGGTCATGTCAGTATAAACAGTCATGTCTTTGGCGTGATCAGCGATATATTTCTGATATACGCGGATATAGCTGTTGCCGCTTGGTGTGACGGGATAATGAGAACGTTGCCAGAGGGCGCCTGTAGCGGTACCGACTTCCGGTTTAAATTTAACGCCGAGGGACTCCATCCAATGCAATGTTGGAAGAGCATTTTCAGTTAAATAATGAACCAATTCAGGTGTACCGATATCATGGCCGCCCTTCATCGTCTGTTCATAGTGTTTCTGAATGGAATCTTCAATGCCTTGTTTGCCTTGACGTTCCGGGTCAGCAGCGTTCAAAGCACCTTCGGAGACGTTTGTAGAACCGCCTAACAAACCAAGTTTTTCAAGAACGATAACTTTGGCGCCGGCCTGTTGAGCAGCGATAGCGGCTGCTAAACCGGATCCGCCGCCGCCGACAATAACGACTTGAGTTTTGATTTCGTCAGGAAGGGCAGTGTACTTTTCGGAGTTCTTCTGAAGAGCAGCCATATCAGCCTTGGAGACTTTTGCCTGTTCCAATGCTTTCTTCACGGCGCCTTTCAAGGCAAAAGAAGAAATTGTTGCGCCGGTTACGTTGTCTACCCCAAGAGATTGTCTGTCGATGATCTTCTTGCTTAACGTATCAAGAGCCACACGGCCGACACCAATGGTTTCAAGGTTGTCAGGGTATTCGATTTTTTCAATTTTGTTTTTGCTGACAGTAACCTTTACGGTAAATGCTGCATTGTGGCCGTTCACTTTTTCTGTGTATGTTCCCGGCTGATATGTTGCGGCTTGAGCACCGAAGGCAAAACCAGCAACTAACAATGCGGCAGTAAGTTTGGTGATTTTCATCTGTTAGATCTCCTATTTCCAAACGGAAAAGATTTAAGGGCACACCCTATGTTACAGGGCATACCCTTATTCTAGATCTAACAAATTGAAACAGATAGTTAGGGATTATCCCTTATTTGTCCCATAAAACATTATTTGTCAGGTTTGCTTAAGCTGTTTTGAAGCTTTTGTTCGAATATTTTTTCTTCTACCTCATCATCGTGCATTCCGCGAATCTTTCTAGAAATGAGAAGAGCAACAGTGAGAATTAAGATGGAGACCGAGGTAAGAAGGATCCATTTGCTCGTTAAGTGTTCCATATTGATGATGAGATATCTGGCCACTGCAACAACAGTAATCACGAGAGGAGTTTTAAGTTTTAATTCGTGCTGACCTAAAGCGTACTGTCGAACCATGGACAAAATTTCAATAAACAAGAACAGCAAAAGTAAATTAGCCAGGCCGATAGTCTTACTGGAAAACATTTCATAGCCTTCTGCCACAATAGCTACACCCGTTGCCACAGTGATGATAAGAAGAGCAACTGCCTGAATAATCAAAATGAGTTGTTCAAATGTTGTATTTGCGTTTGCAATCCAATTTTTGGCCACTTTTGTTCCTAACAGATTGAAAAAAAAATTAAAATAGGCGGGGTCTTTAATTAGAAGGGTAAACCCGTAAAAATGGATAATAGCATTACTCTAATATCAACTGTAGCAATTGCTTTCGGAGTTGCTCTAATTTTGGGGTTTATTGCAGAAAAACTCAAATTCCCCGCTCTCGTCGGTTACCTGGTTGCCGGCATTATTGTTTCTCCAAATCTTTACGGTTTTAATGTTGACCTTGGTTTAGCCGAGCAGCTTTCAGAGCTCGGCGTGATGCTCCTGATGTTCGGGGTAGGTCTTAACTTCTCACTCTCGGATCTTCTCAAAGTTAAAAAACTAGTCGTCCCCGGGGCTGTATGCCAAATGGCACTCTCGGCCTTTTGTGCAATTATGATGGCGCACCTTTGGGGTTGGCCTATCGGGCAATGCGTTATCCTCGGGATGTGCTTGAGCTGCGCGTCCACCGTTGTTGTGCTCAAAGCTCTGGAAGCTCGAAGCCTTCTTGAAGGTTTTGACGGGAGAGTGGCTGTCGGCTGGCTTGTCGTGCAGGACATGGTGACGGTGCTAATGCTCGTTCTTCTTCCTCCCTTGGCTTCTTTATTGGGAGGACACAGCGCAACTTCCGATCTTCCCCTTTGGCGGTTAATCGTGGAAACCGTAGCCCGCGTTGCCGCTTTTATCATCTTGATGCTTGTCATCGGCAAACGGGTTCTTCCATGGCTCTTATGGCAAGTCGCCAAAACCGGTTCCCGCGAATTATTTACTTTGTGTGTTTTAGCAGTTGCAATCGGAATTGCCTACGGAGCTTCCGAAATATTCAGCGTTTCTTTTGCCCTGGGAGCCTTCTTTGCCGGAATGGTGATGAGAGAATCTCAATACGCCCATAGAGCTGCCGTTGAATCATTACCGCTGCGCGATGCCTTCTCTGTCATCTTCTTTGTCGGTGTCGGCATGTTGTTTGACCCGTCAGCAATTCTTGAGCATCCGTTCTATTTATTGGGAATTCTCTTCTTAATTCTTATTGTTAACCCATTGATTGCATTCGGAACCGTCCTTCTATTCCGCTATCCGCTTCACACGGCAGTCACGCTGGCATGCTGCCTCGGTCAGATTGGTGAATTTTCTTTCATCCTCGGAACATTAGGAGTGTCGTTAGGGCTGCTGACTAAAGAAGGAATGAATTTAGTGTTGGCGGCTGCCATTTTAACTATTGCGCTCAATCCAATTTCTTTTTCCGTGGCCAGACCGGTGGCGGAATTGCTGTGCAAACATTTCCGTTTCGCCAGAACGGCGGCGGCTCGTTTAGATCCTCAATCCACAATGCCCGATGAAGTTGAAAGTAAAAAACTTCTCCGTCACGTTGTCATTGTCGGATATTCCTCTATTGGAAGAAAAGTCTGTGAAATTTTGACAAAACAAAAAATACCGTTTGTCGTAGTAGATAAGCAAGATGATGTTATTAGTACACTAAGAAAACAAGGCCTTGTTGCTATTCAAGGGGACTGCACTGATCCGGCGACGCTTTTACAGGCTCACGTTCAAAACTCTGCTCAATTGGTCTTAACTATATCTGATGAATTAGAAAGCCGTAAGGCTATTGCCGCAGCGAAAATTTTAAATCCTGATATCGAGATCATTATTCGTGCTGTGACAGATACGGAAGCAGATCATTTAAGATCCGAAAACCTTGGAATTGTGGTTCAAGCTTCAACGGCTTTAGCGTTGAGGATTGCCCAATACTCTATTTATTCATTTACGAAATACAGCTCCGGAGGACACTCCAAGAGAAAAGAAGAAGAGGCAGAAGAGAAGGCGAAAGATATGCTTGATGATTTAGTAGCGGACGAAGAAAGAACCGTTGAAAAGTCAACTCAGCATGAAAGATTGATGCACTCTTCGAATAAACCCACTGACAGCATGGAAAAATAAAGTAATGGAACATAGTTTTACTCTAATCTCGACATTAGCCGCCGGTTTTGGAATAGCTCTCGTTTTTGGCTTTATCGCTGAAAAATTCAAGATTCCGGCATTAGTAGGCTATCTTTTAGCCGGGGTAATCGTGTCCCCCGCCACTCCCGGCTTTGTTGCAGACATCAATATTGCCTCCCAACTCTCTGAAATCGGTGTAATGCTGCTGATGTTCGGCGTGGGCCTGCATTTTTCATTATCCGATTTAATGCGAGTCAAATATATTGCCGTCCCAGGGGCAGTCGCACAAATGGGTTTAGCTACAGGCCTTGGTTTGCTGGTTGCTCATTATTGGGGATGGACATACGGTCAGTCTTTGGTTTTCGGCTTATGTCTTTCCTGCGCTTCAACTGTAGTGCTTCTGAAAGCTTTAGAAACGAAAGGAATATTAGAAAGTCATGACGGACAGATAGCGGTAGGTTGGCTTGTCGTCGAAGACATCATGACGGTTTTAATTTTGGTGCTTTTACCTCCGCTTGCCCCAATGCTTGGCGCCGAAGCAGTTCAGTCTGTTGAATCTGCTACTCCATTGTGGGAAATCATTGCATGGACCGTCGGCCGCGTTGCTTTGTTTATTTTCCTGATGCTAGTGGTAGGGAAGAGGGTTCTCCCATGGCTTCTCTGGCAGGTCGCAAAAACCGGTTCGCGCGAACTCTTTACTTTGTGCGTACTAGCCGTGGCCATCGGAATTGCTTACGGTGCCTCCGAAGTCTTTTCCGTCTCCTTTGCTTTGGGTGCTTTCTTCTCCGGTATGGTGATGAGGGAGTCTAAATATGCTCATCGGGCAGCCATGGAGTCCTTACCACTGAGAGATGCTTTCTCCGTCATCTTCTTTGTCGGTGTCGGCATGATGTTTGACCCGATGATTTTGGTCGATAAACCGCTTCATTTATTAGCTGTTCTGGCCATTATTATTCTGGGAAAATCTTTAGTAGCTTTCGGATTGGTAATGCTTTTCCGTTACCCGCTGCATACTGCACTGACCGTAGCGGCCTCGTTGGCTCAGATCGGTGAATTCTCCTTTATTCTCGCCGGACTTGGCGTCAGTCTCGGGCTTTTACCTCAAGAGGGTATGAGCTTAGTCTTGGCAGGGGCTATTATTTCCATTGCATTTAACCCGGTTGCATTTGCCTTGGTTGAACCGCTCAAAAACTTGATGAAAAAACGCTGGAAGTACGCACGTGTTCTGGATGCTAAGTCTGATCCGCTTTCCGTCATGCCTGATGAAGAAGAATCCAAGTATCTAAGAGGACATATGGTTCTTGTCGGATATAACAAGGTATGCGAGCACATTGCGAAGGATTTGTCCGAGAGAAAGGTTCCGTTTGTCATTGTTGAAAAAGACCGCAATATCGTTGAAGATCTTCGTGAAAACGGATTCAAGGCAGTATGCGGAGATGCTATTGATCCCGCAATTCTCATACAGGCCCATGTCCAGGATGCGGCTATGGTCATTCTGAATTTTAGAGATGATATTCTGAGAAGAAAAGTGATTGAGACCGCTAAGATTCTGAATCACAAAATTGAAGCAGTGATTATGACTTCAGATGATGAAATTGCTGTCAGAGCAATGACAGACCATCTTGGAAAAGTGTTTGACAGTAATGCGGTAATGGCCGGAAGCATTGTCAAATACTGCATGCACCGTCTTGGTAAAGCGGAAGAAGAAAAGAAATTTGAGGAAGAAAGCGAAGCAGAAGTTGCTAAATAATTTTTCTTTTTAATTAATTGGAAAGAGCCGGAAAGTCCCGTCTCTTTCCATGTGCGGACTAATTAGAATTTATGAACGGAGCCGCCTTCAAATCCCGTTTCTTGAGCTGTCTTGCCAGCTTTAATAACAAGATTCGGTTTTGTTTTGGCCGGATCAGGAAGAGGGGCCACGGAAGCAAGAGTACCGTGTTTCTTTCTTAATTCTTCAATATCACCGAATTCAATAGCTCTGTCTACGCAGGCTTCAACGCATACCGGCTGCAAACCGATAGAGGTTCTGTCTACGCAAGCATCGCATTTTTGAATCTTATGGGCTTTTTGATTAAGTTTAGGAGCACCGTACGGGCAAGCAGCGGCGCAAGCTCCGCATCCAATGCACTTGTTAAGATCGACGAGAACGATGCCGTCCTCAGCACGTTTATAGTGTGCTTTAGTCGGACAAACTTTCACGCAAGCCGGATCTGAGCATTGATTGCATCCCAATGAAAGATAGTAGGCAAAAACTTTTTCCGGAGACCAGAGACCGTCTTTGTCTTTTTTCCATCCGCCGCCTTCGTATTCATTTACCGTGCGGTTGTAAAGTCCGATAGGTGTGTTCTTAAGGTCCGCGCATGCAATTGTGCAGGTTCTGCAGCCTGTGCAACGGGACAGGTCAATAAAAAATCCTTTTTGTGCCATTTTGTTCTCCCGTTATTAAGCTTTGCGAATTTCAACAAGGATGTTGTGCTGAGCGTTGCCCTTAGCCAAAGAGCTCGGACGGTGGTTGGTCAATGTATTAATACATCCGCCGACGTCAACAACTTGTCCGTTGATAGTCTCCGGTTTGAACCAAGCGCCCTGCGGGATAGTGCAGACACCCGGCATAATGCGCGGAGTGACTCTGGCAGGGAGAAGAACGGTTCCTCTGTCGTTAAAGATATAGACTTTATCTCCGTCTTTAATGCCTCTGGCCTCAGCATCAAGAGTATTCATGATGACGCTGTCAGGATGAACATCTCTAAGTCTCGGGAGATTGTGGAAGGTAGAGTGAATTCTTCCGTGACCGTGATAGCCGAAACACTGGAGCGGATATTTCTTCTCCAGAGGATCTCCCGGCATATCCCAAGTGCTGTAGAAAACAGGAATCGGAGAAATGATATCGCCTTCAGGCAGCGTCCAGTCTTTAACTCTATTGGCAAGGGCTTCGGAATAGATTTCGATCTTGCCGGAAGGAGTCTTGATCTTATTAGCAACCGGATCCTTTCTAAATGCTTCAAGAGCGATAGTGTCTTTTCTTCTGTTCCAGACTTTAGCCATACCGTCTTTCCAGAACACATCGAATTCAGGAAGTTCTGGCACTTTCTTGCGGGTTTCGTTATAGCACCAGCGAACCCAATCTTCTTGAGATTTTCCTTCAGTATAGGCGTCTTCCAAACCGAGTTCTTTTGCAATCAGACGACAGATTTCCCAGGAAGGTTTTTGTTCAAACTGCGGATCAACAGCTTTCTGGATTGCGAGCATGCATGCTACATCGCCGTGGCTGCCGCCTTGGCAAGCCATATCAACGGTTTCAGGTCCCAAAGTATCCGGGAGAAGAATATCCGCATAACGGCAGCTTGGAGTCATCATGTTGTCGCAGACAACTAAGAATTCCAAGTCTTTTTCATTTCTAAGAACTTTATCGGTCCAGTTGCAGTCGCCATGCTGGTTAATCATGGTGTTACCGCCGGAGTTGATGATCATCTTGATATTCTGAGAAAGTTTTTCAACGCCCTTGACACCGTCAGTGGTGCGGGACATTTCCTTGCCTCTCAAAATGGCGTCAGTCCACATATAAACCGGAATAGTGGCTTTGACCGGGTTCTTGCCGACAGGCAGATACACGGCAGGGAACGGAGTATTGCCTTCGTGTTCACCGGCGTTAGTGCCCGGAAGACCGATTTGTCCTAAGAGGATTGGGACCATAGAAATGGCACGGCAGGTATGTTCACCGTTTGCTTGACGCTGCGGACCCCATCCCTGAGAGACGAAGAGCGGCTTAGTTGAAGCCATTTCTTCGGCTAAATCCACAATAGTCTTGACAGGGATACCGGTAATCTTGGATGCCCATTCAGGAGTCTTAGGCTGTTTGTCAGGTCCGTTTCCAAGGATGTAGGACTTGTAATCGGAGTTCTTCGGAGCAGAAGCCGGAAGCGTTTTTTCGTCATATCCGACACAGTATTTATCCAAGAAGTCTTGATCAACCTGATTCTTGTTAATCCATTGATAGGCGAGGGCAGCAACTAAAGCAGCATCAGTTCCCGGACGGATTGGAATCCATTGGTCTGCCTTAGTAGCGGCAGTATCTGTAAAGGCCGGATCTATAACAATAACCTTCGGCATATGTTTAGTAACGGCCATATCGATTTGATAGCCTTTACCGCCGCCGGATGGTCTTGTAGAAGAAGGATTATTGCCGAACAATACGTAGAGATTAGAGTTAGCAATTTCGGACGGTAAAGAAGCCGGGCGTCCGCCTAACATATAGGGGAGTGCTTCTTGAAGCTGAGCATTAGAGTAAGAACCGTAATACTTTAAGAATCCGCCCATTAAATTCATCAGACGCTGCCAAGCTCTGCGGGAGCTGACAATAGATTGTTGGCCGGAGCAATACTGCCAATAAATTGCATCATTACCGTATTGATCGCGGATTCTCTTCCAGTTATCAGCGATTGTTTTAACGGCTTCATCCCACGAGATTCTTTCGAATTTTCCTTCACCTCTTTCACCAACGCGCTTCATCGGATATTTGAGGCGATCATCCGAATAGATTCTTTCTCTCATTGAGCGTCCGCGCTGGCAGGCGCGAAGTTGTCTTGGAGATGGTGTTGCGTCAGGCAATGAGTTATCAGTTTCGATTCTGATAACTTGGCCTTTTTTGGTGAAGCAGCGGACCGGGCAGCGTTGTCCGCAATTAATGACGCAGGCGCACCAAGAACTTGATTCGATTTCGGGAAGTGCTTGAGCGACTGCAGAAGCGAGAGGTGAGCAAGGTAAACCTACAGCTGTACCTGCTTTTAAGAAGTCTCTCCTTGAAAGCATATTTAGTTACTCCTTTATTGAGTAATTGATTGGGGTTGTGATTTGGGATATGAGGAAATTATTATTTCTCTTTCATCTGTTGTCACTAAGGAAAAGTACGGAAACCTGGGTCAATCAGTACTGATAATTAAAACCAACTAAGAAATCAGCAATTTCGAATGTGAATCTATCGCTTGTTAAAAAGGAGGCCACAAAATTTCATAATTTCGTGAGCACTTTCGATGAGTTCTGGAAAAGAATTCTGTTTTAAAAAGCGCCTATCGGCTTAAGGTAGCTAGAAAATGAGTATCAGAGAGCAGCTCTTTTTTAATGTTTCTCTCTTTATCTGAGGTATTCAAGAAGCGATTAGAAAAGAATGTTTAATTTATTGAATATTTTGGAGTCGAAGAATAGACAAAGAACATCGCTTGGTTTATAGAGTTTACGAAGACGGAATCGAAATGGCGCAGTGCAGAGGCCATTATCAAAGCAGCTGACAACGAAATTGACATGTCCTAAAAACAGTTTTTGTCTTCTGCTATCAAGTTTTGTCTATAAAGATACTTTTTAAACAAGCTCCTCATGCAAACCAGACACAATGAGGCGCCATTTTCAAAAACTTGGATGCGGAGTCGTCCAAGCTTCAATAAACTTTGATTACATACAAGACAACATCCCATAGCCTACGCATGCTGCAGAAGCTGGATTCTGGCAAGTTACTAAGCGATCATTTGTGACAACGTGAGACTGGAAGTTATCGGATCTCTGGAAAATACCGCCTCTGTCGCGAATGGCGGTTTCAAGAGCAAATGGGACAACATTGCTCATGCCGACTGCATCTTCTTCAGAATTTGTGAAGCAGTTTACGTTCTTGTCGGAGACTAAATATTGGCCTTTAGGAAGTTTCACGTTGACTAAGCCGGCTGGACCATGGCAAACAGCACCAATTACGCCTCCATTGGTGTAAATGGTTCCGCAAATATTTTGCAGTTCGGAATTATTCGGCAAATCCCACATGGCGCCGTGACCGCCCGCGTAATACATGCCGCAGTAATCGGAAGGAACAACTTCGGCTGGTTTAAGCGTATTGGCTAATTTGGCTTGATACTGTGCATTATTCTTAAATTCCATATTGACGGGATCTTTAGGATCAAAACCTTCCGCTGTTGGTTCGCCGCCTTTTGGAGTGACAAAATCAATTTCATATCCGGCATCCGTTAAAACTTTCCAGGGATGGCTGACTTCGGAATAAAAATAACCTGTAGGATTGTCGGTTTCAGGAATTTTATTGCAGCTAGTCAAAACAAAAAGAATCTTCTTATCTTTCTGTGCTGCTGCAGGAGCTTGGGCCGGCGCAGGATCCGCCCCGGCAGCAGAAGCAACTACAGGTGCTAATAAACCACTGGCCGCAATGCCGGACAGAATAGTTCTACGAGAAATTGACATAACATCCTCCTTAATAATTGGTGAGTGAATTATAAGAAGGTGTTAGTACTTACCCTAATGTTTTGTTCGATATGGGCTCGCCTCTATTAAGAGGAGAAAAATTACTAATATGGGTGCCGTATTACTTGAAATCAGGGCGAACGTACAATTCACCAGGTGTTGCCACAAACCCAAGGTGTTCGGAAATATCGTCTGCACAATGTTTCAGTTCGCTAATCCAAACGTCCTGCATTTGACTTACTGGCGAAGAGATAGAAAGGCAGGCGACAAGCTTTCCGGAGTCATCTCGAATACCGGCGGCAATACAGTGAACGCCGGTTTCTAGCTCTTCAACATCGTGAGCAAAACCCAGAGCTTTTACACGAGATACTTCAGCTAGGAGCGTATCAATGTCTCCAATTGATTTAGGCGTGTTCTTTTCCAAATTAGTTCTAAGAGCGTAGCCTCGGATTTTTTCAAATCCGTCTTCCGCTAAAAAGAGCTTGCCGGAACTCGTTGTATGTAATGGAGCTGTAGCCCCAATGGTTCTGACTACTTGAATTCCCGGTCTTTCACGCATGATTCTGTCAATGTAGACGATAGAGTCGCCTTGACGAATAGAAAGATTAACCGTCTGTTTAGTCAAATTGTGAAGTTTGACCATAGAGTTTCTGGCTTTTTCACGAACGGACATTCTTTCTCTGACCAGATTGCCGAGCTGAAGAAGACGCAGGCCGAGACGGTACGTTCCGGAGGTAAGGCCCTTTTCAACGAAACGCAGCTTCACTAAGTCGGTGATGATACGGTGACAGGTCGAGATATGAAGATTCGTTTCCTCAGCGATAACTTTTAGATTTACCGGCTCTGAGTGTTGAGTTAAAACACGCAGAATGCAGCTTGCTCGGTCTAATACCTGAATATTCGCTTTGCTGGAGTTGTTTTCCATATTGATCACTGTCTTCCGTAAAAAGGCCGTGTCCGAGCACGGCCGTGGAATTATTTTATATGTTTTGCAACTATTTCTGCAATATCTGACAATTGAATTTCAGATAGTGAAGTATCCTGAGATTTTGCGGAATCAAACATGGATAGACAGAAAGGACATGAAGTAGCGATATTTTTCGCTCCCGTATCGTTCACAATGGCTTTGAGTCTAATGACGTTAAGTCTTTCGCCCTTATCGTTTTCGCTCCAGAATTGACCGCCGCCGGCACCGCAGCATGTAGTATTGCAGCCCCATTCCTTCGGATTAACGTAATCAAGATTCTTAATCTTATCGATAATGAATCTAGGGGCGTTAATAATTTGGTTGTAGCGGGCCAAATAGCAGGCGTCATGAATAGCGAATGTTTCCTCCGTTCCGTCGTTAACTAAAGGCAGACGGCCAGCATCAAGCTGTTCTGCAATAAATCTTACATGAGAGATAACATTGAATTTCCCGCCTTCATAATCCGGGAAGTCGTTCTTCAAGGTGTTGAAGCAGTGAGGGCAGTGCGCAACAATTCTGCTGAATGTGTACTTTCTTAGATTTTCTATATTCATCAAAGTCTGACATTCAAACAGATACTCTTCGCCGACCCTTCTGGCTAACTCAGCGTTGCAGGATTCTTCTTGCATAACGGCAAAACTTAAACCTGATGCTTTCAGAATCTTGATCATGGCTTTGGCAATCTTCTGATTGCGTTTGTCATAAGAAGCAGAACAGCCAACCCAGTAGAGCAGGTCATAATGTTCTCCTTCCTTAGCAAACGGAACGTCAAGGCCTTCGGCCCATTTGAATCTTTCATCCGGATCCAGTCCCCATGGATTGCCGACGCTGGAAATATTCTGAAGAGTCTTGGCAACGCCCGGAGCAAAATGACCTTCTTCCATTGCAATGGAACGTCTCATTTGCATAATTGCACCGCCGATTTCAATCCTTGAAGGACATTGTTCAACACATGCCCCGCAAGTTGTACAGGCCAATAAAGCATCCTTAGAAACGGCGTTTCCAATAAGTGGTTCATCGATTGTCTTGTAATCCCCGTGCATTGTCTTTTTAAGCGAAAGTATTATTTCGCGGGGATCCAAAGGTCCGCCGGCACGGTTGACGGGACAAACCGCCGTGCAGCGTCCGCATTCGGTACAAGCATCAAAATTCAAACGGAATTGCCAATTAAATTGATTGAATTTGGAAATTCCGAAGCTTTCTTGTTCTTCAATTTCGGCAATTCTTGGAATATTGCCTCTCGGCTTTGTTTTTTGCCAATAAATACTCGTCGGAGACTTGTACATATGAGCAAAATAGGTGCTTGGAATCAAGGCAACAAAAATCAAAGCGATAATGCCGTGGAAGAGCCAAAGAATGAAATGCTGCGAATGCAGCTGTTCTTGGCTCATGCCGGAATAAAAGACGGTAGCTAGGAAGTTCCCGATAGGAGAATAAACCGCATATTCAGGTTTTTCAGCAGCCAAACGGAGAGCCTCTACAATGTATCCGGTGATGATAATAAGAGCCAAAGATCCTAAGATCATCAGAAAACGGCCGGACTTTTCAAATTGTTTGCCGCCTTTAACAAAACGGCGGTAGAAGGCCATTCCGAGACCAATCAGACAGACCACACCGGCAATATCAAGAACAAACTTGTAGAAATAGTAAGTTCCTCCGGCTAGGAACTGCTGACCGAATATTAATTTTCCGATATCCCAGTCTAAAACTGCAATGACAGTACCGAAGAATAAAAAGACAAAACCCCAGAAAATCCAGAAATGAAGCCAGCTTCCGAGAGGTTTGCGGGTAATTCTCTTTTGTCTCAGAGCTTCGGTTTTGATAAAACCCCAACGTCTCTTAGTTTCTGGATCCACGGCAAACGGCTTGCCTGCTTTCCATAAAAGATAAGATTTATAGATGCCGAGCCCGCAGATGACGCAGGCGGTCAGACCAAGAACATAAATGGCGATAATGGCCCATACGGGAATATTCCAAAATCCAGGGCGGGTTACGATATCCATGACTTTTTCCGGATTAAAGTTTAATGTAAGTCAGTTTATTATTAATTTTGATGCCGGACTGAAAAAGTTCCGGTTTTTCTATTGACATGTAAATAGGTTCAAAGCTGATTTCCGGCGCAACGGATGCTTTTCTAGCCAAAGAAATGTGAGGCCGAAGAGGTTTGTCATCAAAAGAGAAACCATTTTGACGAAGAAGTCTTCTAACTTTTTCACCCAAGGCTTCGATAGCAGGAGAGAAAGGGCCGGCGGCATAAACGATCTTATGGGTTGAGAATGCACCAAGCCGGTTAATTTCCCAGAAACTCTCAGCTTCCCACTTAAAAGAAAGAAGATCTTTAATTTCATTGACCCTTGTGGTGTCTGTTTCACCGATATAAGCCAAAGTAATATGGTAGTTAAACGGTGAAATCAGACGAGCCTTAGGATTTACCTCGGTAATCTCCTCTCCGAACTTAGCCAGCCTTTCCTGAACCTCTATGGGGCAGGGGATGGCGATGAAGGTTCGGATACTGGGCATGATGTTTGATGGTTGGCTCTCCATTGAGCAATTGCCTGAACGCAATCGGCCACTAACTCCGGACCTTCAAAAATAAAGCCGGTGTAGAGCTGAACAATTGAAGCTCCCGCTTCCATTTTTTCAACGGCATCTGAGGCGCTCATTACGCCGCCGCTGGCAATAATCGGAAGAGTTCCCCTCAAATGCTCGGATGCCAGACGCGTTACTTCGGTGGATCTTTCCATTAGAGGACGACCGGACAAGCCTCCCGGTTCTTTTTCCAGCGGATGACCAAGGATGGCTTCTCTGGAAATAGTGGTGTTGGTACAGATAACGCCGTCCATTCCATTTTCAACAATCACATCCAAAGCTTTTTTAATCCCGTCGTCAGAAAGATCCGGTGCGAGTTTTACAGCGATAGGGACGTAGTGATCTTTATTAGCTGCCTTTAGCTCTTTTCTCTTCGCTGCAATAGCAGCTAAAAGCTTATTCAGCTCTTCCTCAGCCTGTAAATCTCGTAAATTAGGAGTATTCGGAGAGGAAATATTGATAGCAATGTAATCACCTGACATATAGAGGCGATCCATACACTTCATGTAATCGTCGATAGCTAAGTCGTTAGGAGTTACTTTGTTTTTGCCGATATTGACGCCTAAAATTCCGCCGCGGTTACGGAAAGCGCGGGCGCTCTGCAGGTTCTTTGCAACCTGAATGGCGCCGACGTTATTAAATCCCATTCTGTTAAGAATGGCATCGTCCTCGACAAGACGGAAGCATCTTGGTTTCGGATTTCCGGGTTGGCCTTTCGGTGTTACGGTACCAATCTCAACGCTTCCGAATCCCAAGGCTCCGAAAGCTGTCACATGTTCCCCGTCTTTATCCATACCGGCGGCAAGTCCAACACAGTTAGGAAATCTTATTCCCATGACATTAATAGGATCTTCCCGAACCGGACGGGTTACGAGCTTGTGAACTCCAAGCTGTGTAATCCAGTCCAGATTGGACATAATAATGTGGTGCGCTTGTTCAGGAGTAAATCTGAAAAGGGCTGTCTTCGCCAGTTTATAGAGGGAGTTCATAATCTTCCTTTTCCTGATTTAAATAACTATCGTTGCAATCTTGAAACTCTTTCCATTGTTCCTGTACAAAAACTTCCAAGGGCTGGAATTTTGTTTTGTAACTCATGTTAGGAACATCATCAATCCAAAACCCTAAGTATAAATAGGGCAAGCCTCTCTTTTTCGTTTCTTCGATTTGACGAAGAATGGCATAGGTGCCGGGTGACCGTTTCATCTCAGCCGGATCATAAAAGGTATAAACCGCCGAGAATCCGTCCGAGAAGATATCCGTAATGGAAACCATCACTAGTTTTCCTGATTTGTCTCGGTATTCAAAAAACTCAGTTTCTCCGACGGTATTTACATAATATTTCTGAAAATCGTCTTTCGTCGTTTCTTCCTCTTCTTCGTCACTCTTGTGGCGTACGGAAAGATAAGTTTTTAAAAGTTGGAGATATTCAGCCGTATTCGCCGGTGCTGTAACCGTCATGGAAAGATCTGCGTTTTTCTTAAGACACTTATTAAATGTCCGGTTTAGTTTAAAGTCATCAACTCTAAGCCTAACAGATATACATTTGTCGCAGCCAGGACAATGCGGGCGATAAAGATTTACACCGCTTCTTCGGAATCCGAAAGAAGAAAGAAGAGTAGCGCATTGTTTGCCGATTCTTGTACCAGAGGAAGGAATAGCAACGAGAAGGCATTCCGTTCTGCATTTGTCATAGCTGCAGGTAAATTCCCCGGTCGACCCAAGCCACTCGGGAGCAAGACATTCAGGGAGATCTTCATTTTCTTTAGTGAGATCGCTCATAGCACCTTCTCCAAAAGATCGTTTAATGGAACACCGCGATAAGCATCCCAATTGACGGGCGGCAAAGAGCAATATTCTTTGAGATGCTGCTTAAATTCTGAAAGAGGAACCAGGAAGGCTCCCAGACTTTTTAAATGCGAGGTTTCCTGCTGACAATCAATCCAAGGAATATCTTCCTTCATACAAATACTCACTAAAAGAGAAAGAGCAATTTTGGAAAGATCGCTTTCTTTAGAGAACATTGACTCCCCGTAGAACATTCTCCCGAGACTAACCCCGTAAAGTCCGCCCAATAGTTCTTGATTAATCAGTACTTCCACGGAATGAACCAAATTTCGCTCGGCAAGAGCCAAATAGCTTTGTAGGATTTCTTCCGTGATCCAAGTCCCGTCCTGACCTTTTCTTGGCTGAGCACAAGATTCAATAACCTTTTTTGTGCACGAATCAAGCCTCAAAACAATTTCTTTATCTTCATATTTAAATTGAAGGGCTCTCTTGAGTCTTTTCCGTAGAGAATGGCTGACTTTAAAGTTTTTAGTTTGTAAAACCATTCTAGGGTCTGTCATCCACCAGAACACAGGCTGCCCTTCCTCATACCAAGGAAAAATCCCTTGGGAGTATGCGATTGGCAGTCTTTCCCACTCCAGATGGCGCGTTACGCAAACGATTTCATCCGGCAACCCGAAACCCAATGGAAGTTCAGGAAAAGCTTCTCCGGGCGCAAAAGTAAAAAGATTTGTTCGGTCGAATTTCATCTATTCTTTTCCGGGTTTTTCTTTGATTTCGTAATGAAATCCTATGGAGCCTTTCTTGAGATCTGAAAAGTAACATCTCAAAGCTCTTTTGACGGAATTAAAGGCAATCTTGTCCCAGGGAATTTCTTCTTCTGAAAAGAATCTTTGTTCTAAAGTTTCCGGTCCGGGTTTGCAGTCAGGATTAACTACGTCCCCAATGAAATAAATATGTGTGCCCGAAGCAAACGGGACATCTAAGAGCATGAAAGGGCAGACATTTTTTAATTCTGCTCCCGCTTCTTCTTTGGTTTCACGGAGAGCTCCGGCCATCGTGCCTTCCTTCATTTCCTGGTGACCGGCAGGCAGATTCCATTTCCCGAAACAAGGATCAATTGCCCGGCGGCATAAAAGGACTTTTCCGTTATAGACAGGCACGGTGCCAACGATATTATGAGGATTTTCATAATGAATTTGGCCGCACTTGGTACAGACGTGTCTCTCCCTCGTGTCGCCTTCTGGAATTTTGATTTCCAGAAGAGCACCGCAGGCGGAACAAAACTTTAATTCAGATTCTTCACTCATCTTTTGAAGGCCTTACTCTCCCAATGCAACCGGATTAGTCTTAAATAGCAACTCGATAACATCATATAAGTTTTTAGCCAAATTACGAGAGATTGCGTTGTCATTCATGATCGAAGTAGCAACAGAATCTGAAATACAGTGGTTTCGAATTAAGGTATCCAAAGAGCTTGAAGAAACAACATCAAATTTTTCGCTGTTATCTAAAATTTCACGCTGAATCTGATCAATTTCTTCTATTGTCGTAGCCTGAGTAATGGAGTGAACATTACGCAGTAGTCTCAGCAGATTTCTGCGCATAGCTGCATATTCCGCACGTATGTAGCCGTTGTTCGAGAAACCAAATTTATTGATATTGGTTTGAAGCTGACTGGCTTCTTTAACGGCCGAAGCCATGTAAAGGTTTGCGCGTCTGATATCCATAAAGATAGTATTTCTTTCCGGAGTCGAAGCCTCATAGCCGGCTCTTACGGCAAATTCGATAATGCTGGAGTACAAACCTTTAAATTCTTTGTGATATGCCGTGTCAAATTCAAAATCATTAGGCTGATTCCTCTGAGAAAGAACAGTAGGGATTTCTTCTTGAGACTGGACATCTTCAGGCTGGAAACTAATCACCTTAGCGATTAAACCCAGCGTACTTTCTAAGAGACGAATACTTTCTAATGTCAAAGACTGAAGAGCACTGTCACTGAACTGCAAGACCTCATCACTGAGGAACATCGGTTTGACTTCATCATCTTTACTCTCTGAGGGCTTAACATACTTGTTAAGAAAGTTTTCCATCTGAGAAATGAAGGGATAAAGGACGATGACGCCTATCACGTTGAACAGTGTTGTGAACATTGCGAGTTTTAAGACGTAATCGTTCTCGGCGATACCTACCCAAGCACAAAGATAGTCCACAGCTATTAAATACAGCTTGAAGAACACAATAGCCATTAAAGCGGCAAAACAGTTAAAAAAGACATGGGTTACCGTAATCTTCTTTCCTTCAATATTGGAATTGATGGAGCCGATTACGGCCATAATGGTAGATCCAACGTTTGCCCCGATGGCCACACCAATAGCATTTTCATAAGATACTTGTCCGACGGCTAAGGCAGCTAACGCTAAAGTTAAGGTCGCATGGGAAGACTGAGTAATAACGGTTACTCCGAAGCCAATCAAGGTATAGAGAAGAAGACCGGCCAGACCCTCCATCTGGAATTGAGAGATATCAAAGGTGTCTTTGAAATTCTCAAAACCTTCTTTCATGTAAGAAATGCCGAGGAAAAGAAGGCCGAGAGATAAGAGAAAAAGGCCAAATCCTTTAATTTTCTTGTTCTTACTGATAAAAAATCCCAAGCCGAAGATAATCAAGGGCATGGCATATAAAGAAATCTTCGTTTTTAAACCGAAGTAGCCGACAAGCCAAGCAGAACCTGCGGTAGATAAATTGATGCCGTAGACCATGGCAATGCCGGACTGTAAGGCCATTAATCCCGCACTCAAGAAAGAAATCGCTATAACCGTAGCCAGCCCGCTGGACTGTACCAAAGAACTGACTGTAAAACCGAATAAGAACGACTTGTAATTCGTATTAGCAACTTTGTCTAAGAAAACATCCAAAACACCGCCGGAAAGGATCTTGAAACTTTCCTGCAGAAGCATCATGGCAAACAAAAATAGACAGACTCCCGCACATAAAGTTAAAAGGCTGACGTTTTGGATAAGAACAATAAGAAGTCCGACACAAACGAAAAATCCGAAAAGAGGCTTCCCATAGGCCAAGAATGTCTTATTAAATTGTTTATGGAGTGAGGCTAATGACATGTAACTACTCGTTTTTATTTTATTTATCAATTAGTAAGCGATGGATTATATAGTGATTACTTATGCTTATAGCATTATTAATCTAGGAGAAAAGAGGCAAAAGATTCTGGCGACCTCTAAGAAAGGCATCTCAAAAAGAAACAGGTAGGAGGAGGGTGATTTGATTAGATAAAATAAAACTGAACGGCTCTCGCGGTTCAGTGACGTACATTTGCTATTTAAATTGGTAGCGGGGGCAGGATTTGAACCTACGACCTTCGGGTTATGAGCCCGACGAGCTACCAGACTGCTCCACCCCGCAGCAAATGTCGAGTGCTTGTCTTAAGCTGGTGCGAATATTAGCACCGTTTTTTTAAGCTTGCAAGTTATAACTACAGAGACAAGACCAAAAGTGAGATTTTATCAGCTTTTAATTTAAAGTAACTTATTATTTTTTAAATAAATTTAAAAGAATTTTCAAATAATGTTAGGAAATGTTTATTTTTCTAGGCGCATCTTTAGCCCGCTCCACCGTTTAAGTGAACGGTTGTCTTTGATTGCCATAAATAAAGCTTTTTTCTGACCTACCACCACAACAAGTTTCTTTCCTCGCGTTACTCCCGTATAGACAAGGTTGCGTTTAAGCATCATAAATTGCTGAGTCGAGATCGGAATAATCACCACCGGATATTCACTTCCTTGGGATTTATGAATGGTCGTTGCATAACACAATACAAGTTCATCAAGTTCATCGAAGGAATAAATAACATCTCGACCGTCAAACGTCACTAGTACGGTTTCTTCTTCTTTGTCGATTCCATTGATAAAGCCGATATCCCCATTGAAAACATCCTTGTCGTAATTGTTCTCAATCTGCATAACTTTGTCATTCAGATCGAAAGTGATCCCGAATTTTGTGATGGCATTATCCGAAGAAGGATTAAGGGCAGATTGAAGAAGTTCGTTCATACTTCTTGCGCCGGTGAGACTTCGATTCATTGGGCACAAAACTTGAATATCCTTTATCGGATCGAAACCGAATGTTCTCGGCAGACGCAGCTGAACCAAAGAAACTATAGTGGAGACGATTTCTTCCGGCGTTTCTTTGGCAATGAAATAGAAATCTCCTTTTTGACCTTTTTGAGGAAGAGGCGGAAAGTACCCTTTATTAATTTGATGAGCTGCTCTAATAATCCATGAATCTGCTGCTTGTCGAAACACTTCAGTTAATTTGATTACCGTTATTTGTCCGCATTCAATTAAATCTGAAAGAAAGGTTCCGGGTCCAACTGAAGGAAGTTGGTTGACATCCCCGACAAAAATTACAGACGCGTGATCGGGCACGGCTTGAAGCAAACTGTTAGCTAAAGATAAATCAACCATGGAACATTCATCGATGACTAAAAGGTCACAGTCCAACGGCTTTTCCCGGTTCCTTTGAAATTTTCCCGTCTCCGGAGAGACTTCCAACAGCCGATGAATAGTCTTTGCCTCGCAGCCGGTAGTTTCGGACATCCTCTTGGCAGCTCGTCCGGTCGGTGCGCAGAGAATGATTTTTACCTTCTTGGCAGATAAAATTCGAAGAATAGAATTAACTAAAGTTGTTTTACCGACGCCGGGCCCTCCCGTGATGACCATTAGCTTTGAGTTAAGAGCTTTACCAGCCGCTTCTTTCTGACTCTCTGCAAGATTTATGTTGAGTTTTTTTTCTACCCAAGCAATGGCTTTATCCGGATCAATATTTGGCCAATTAACACAACTTTGATTAAGCCTTCTTATACTGGAGGCGATTCCAACTTCTGAATAAAAAAGGGAAGGGAGATAAAGACATTCTGATTCCGGATGATCATCAGATACCAAAGAATTCTCTTCAATTTCTTTTTCAATTGCATCGCAGATTGTTTGCTCAGGCATCTCCAGAAGTTCATTCGCCATCTTAATTAGCTCATCTTTGGGAAGGCACGCATGACCGAGATTAGAAGAAGCTTCTGAAAGAACGTAAGAAATGCCGGCCCTTGCTCTCAAAATCGAATCTTTTGGAATCCCCATATTCAAAGCAATCGTATCGGCAGAGCGAAAACCTATTCCTTTGATATCTTTTGCCAAGATATAAGGGTTTTGAGTAATGATGGATACGGCATTTTCACCGTATTTTTTAAAAATTCTGACGGATTTCGCCGTAGAGACTTTATGGCTGTGCAGAAAAATCATAATGTTGCGTATGATTTTCTGATCAGCCCACCCTGACACTATTGCTTTGAATCTCTTAGGCCCGATTCCTTCAACTTCTTTTAACCGCTCTGGATTCTGTTCGATAATGTCAAAAACTTTTTCTCCGAACTGCTTTACTAATCTAGAGGCGTAGGTTGGTCCGATTCCTTTCACCATTCCTGAACCGAGATACTTTTCAATGCCTTGTTTGGTAGCAGGGGGATAAACATTGAGAAACACAGATTGAAACTGTCTTCCGTATTCCCGGTTATAAATCCAGTCCCCGGAGCATGAAACGAATTCACCGGGTGAAACTGCCGGAGTGTGACCAACAACGGTCGCTAGTTCTCTTTCACCTTTAACTTTGATTTTGATTACGCAGTAGCCAGATTCTTCGCTATGAAAAGTAACTCTTTCTACTAAGCCTGTTAGTTTTTGCAAGCCAGCCTCTGAGTTGTGGATTGGTTTAGAGGAGGAAGAAAAAGTCATAAGTTTTGCAGAAGGCTGAGTTAGGTAGTGGAAGAGGTATTTTACGCAAAAAAGGATTTCTACTTGTGGCTCAAAAGGTTGCTTTAGAGGAATGAATGTTCCTAAAGAAACTTCTCGACCCAAAACAGTATTCATCCTTTTGTAGGAGAAGTCACAAATTCAAAAATATTTACACCTTTAGGCAAAGACGTTGTGCTCTCGATTCACTTGTTTTTCGTCAATTGAAAACAAAGAAAAATGCAGGCACGAGCGAAACGAAGTCCTTGCAATTCGTTTAAACTCGCCTCCTTTTTTTTGTGTTAAGCAAAAGGGAAATTGAGAGTAACTTCCTACGGGATTTTGAGAGTAGTTTCCTAGGCGATTCTGAGAGCTTATTCCAGGGCGAAATTGGGAGTTTTACCAAAGCGAAAATGGGAGTTAGGCGGTCTTTATTGACTTATTCTTGTGCTTTTTAGAGGTTTTAAATGGTCAAAAAAGAACGTTAAGCATCCCTCGATTAATGAACTGGTTGCTGTATTTACTGAGTACCGAGCCGGGCTGATCACCTGTAAGCAAGCACTGACTCAGTTAAAAATGCCTGAGTCAACCTTTTTCAGGAAGTTAAACAAGTTTTCATTACAAGGAGCCGAAGGCTTAGAACATGGTAATCGGGGGCGTTCACCTGTAAACAAACTGGACAAGGACCTAAGAGAAAGAATAGACAACTTGCTCCAAACCAAGTACGCTGGCTTCCAAGCTGCTTTGGCAAGGAAATACCTGAAGAATTGCGAACAAATTGAAGTATCCGAAGAATTTATCCGGCAACGTCTTCTTGAACTTTATCCCAGAGAAAAGAAAGCAGAGAGTAAAGGCCATCCATTACGTCGACGTCGCAGCCGGTTCGGAGAATTGATCCAAATTGATGGATCCCGACATCGTTGGTTCGGAGAGGATGAGCCTTTTTGTGTCGTTCACGCCTTTATTGATGATGCAACAGGAACCATTACTGCGGCGTGCCTGCGGCCTACAGAAGTAGGAGAGGCCTATCGAGAGCTCATTATGGGGCATGTCTTTAAATACGGCATACCAGCGGCTTTCTATAGCGATAGACACAGCATTTTTAAACCGACGACCTCGGGGCCACTAACCTCTGAAGACCAAGACGGAACTCAGTACCAACGCATCTGCAATATGCTTGGAATTGAGTACATCTATGCAAAAACTCCCGAAGCAAAAGGAAGGATTGAACGCCTAAATCAAACTTTGCAAGGACGTTGGCCTAAAGAGTTCAAGCTCCGAGGCATAAAGGATATTAACACCGCTAATTTGCACATAGAGGAGTTTGTCAACGAGTACAACGAAGAGTTTGCAATTAAGCCTTTTTACCAAGAAGATGCTCATGTACCGCTCTTGGCAACAGAAGAGGAGTTAAAGAGGATCTGTGCTACCTGGCACGAACGACATTTATCTAAAAATCTTAGTTGTAGTTTCAAAAATCAAATCATTCAGGCTCTTGGGGTTGAGAACCGTCATGGCTTGATTGGAAAGGAGGTTTCTATCGTAGAGTACCCGGATGGAAAGATCGAGATGCTATGGGGATTGAGAGTAATACCCATAAAAATTATTCCTAAGGTAGGTTGTCCTAAATTTGAAGAATACACAGAAACGGCTAAAACCATTGATGCTCGTGTCGACGAAATCATGGCGAAAGAAAATCAACGAAGACAACTGTGGCTTAATAAGCGAGCTGCCAAAGTAAGAGAAGTACTAAACATGAGAGAACTAGTGATCGAGGCTGCTGAAGAGATAATAAAGGAAGACAGCGAAAAGGATAAGCACTAAGCGCATTGCGATGAAAGGGGGTATTAACTCAGGTTCGCTACGCTTACCTGAGTTAATACCCCCTTTCATTGCAATTAAAAGCCACAGAATTTGCAAGACTTTCACTTAAAAATTGGCTCTCTCAAAATCGTGTTGTTTTCTGACTCTCAAAATCGCCTTGGCTTAACATCGCCTCCTTTTTTTTGTTCCGCCTAACTTAACTTAGGTAGAATCCCGAAATTCAAGAATTAATTTATAAGCTAAAAGGAACTGACATAAATGCCGCTGAATCTGGATCTCTCAAGAGATGAGCTGATAAAGGGAATATCCTATAAGAGACTTAAGGAAAGCTATATGCGTGACGAAGAGGTCAGCCCTCAGGAAAGATTCGCTTATGTTTCCGAGGCCTTCGCATCTAATCCTGCTCATGCCCAGAGAATCTACGATTACGCTTCTAAACATTGGCTTTCTTTTTCCACACCAATCCTGTCATTCGGCAGAAGTAAAAAAGGGCTTCCAATCAGCTGTTTTGAGGTTTACATGCCGGATACTGCAGAGGGTCTTGTAAACACGCTTTCTGAAGTTAACTGGCTCTCAATGCTCGGTGGCGGAGTGGGTATCCATATTGATATTAGAAGTGCCGACGATAAGTCGGTCGGTGTAATGCCTCATTTGAAAATTTATGACGCAGCATGTTTGGCTTACCGTCAGGGCAGAACACGCAGAGGTTCTTATGCAGCTTTCCTTTCTATGGATCATCCCGACATCGTTCAATTCTTAGAAATGAGAAAGCCGACGGGCGACCAAAATATCAGAACATTAAATCTGCACCATGGAGTCTGTATTTCCGACAAATTCATGCGCTTGATTGAAAAGAGTATGGAGGATCCGGATGCCGATGATTCTTGGGAATTAAAAGATCCTAACAGTCAAAGAGTAGTTGAAGTCGTGTCCGCAAGAGATTTATGGCAGCGACTTCTTGAATTGAGGATGCAAACCGGGGAACCGTACATCGTGTTTATCGATGCCGCAAACCGTGCGCTTCCGACTTGGCTTGCAGATAAAAACTTGAAGATTCATGGCTCTAATCTCTGTACGGAAATCTTTTTGCCGACTAATGAGAAGAGAACGGCTGTTTGCTGTTTGAGCTCTTTGAATATCGAGTATTACGACGAGTGGGCAAAAAATGAACAATTTATCCCTGATGTAATGGAATTTTTGGATAATGTTCTTCAATATTTCATTGATCATGCTCCCGATCACATTGAACGAGCCAGGTATTCGGCTCTTAGAGAAAGATCAATTGGCATCGGAGCTCTAGGTTTTCATGCTTACCTTCAGTCCAAAAAGATTCCTCTTGAATCTGTTTTGGCTAAAGTTATCAATAACAAAGTATTTAGCCATATTCATAATGAATGCGAGAAAGGAGACAAGATTCTCTGCGAACTCAGAGGGGCTTGTCCGGATGCAAAAGATGCAGGAATTGAAAGAAGATTTTCTCACTGGATGGCTGTTGCCCCGAATGCTAGCTCAAGTTTGATTATGCAGGCTACATCTCCTTCTATTGAACCGATGAGAGCCAACATTTATCGTCAGGACACTCTTTCAGGTGCTCACATTATTAAGAATAGAATGCTGGAAAGAGTCCTGGATGAATACGGTTTGAATACTGAAGAAGTATGGAGCAACATCATCAACCATGACGGCTCGGTTCAGCATCTTGAAGCACTTCCTCAGGAAATCCGGGACGTATTTAAAACTGCTCAAGAGATCGACCAAAGATGGTTGATTGACCTTGCGGCTGATCGTCAGAATTACATCGATCAAGGACAATCTTTAAATTTATTCTTTCCTGCTGACGTTTCCATTGCATATTTGCATGCCTGCCATTATTTGGCATGGAAAAACGGCTTGAAGAGTTTGTACTACTGCAGAAGCGACAAACTCCGTAAAGCAGATAAAGTCGGAGAAAAGATCGAACGCCGCCGTTTAGAAGAAGAAATTGACATGAAGACTCTTATGAATGATTCTTTCTGTTTAGCTTGTGAAGGATAAGAGATAAGAAATGACAACAAAAACAAGTACTCTCACAAATTCAAGAAATTTTTATAAGCCGTTTTCTTATCCTTGGGCTTATGACGCTTTCGTTGCCAGTGAACAAATGCACTGGCTCTGGACAGAAGTGCCAATGATTGAAGATGTAAAAGATTGGAAAAACGTTTTGACAGAGGATGAAAAGGACTTTCTGACAAAAGTTTTTCGCTTTTTTACCCAAGGTGATATCGACGTCAGCTCTGCCTACGTTAAAACTTACCTTCCATTCTTCCCATGCCCGGAAATCCGTATGATGCTTTCAAGCTTCGCTGCTAGAGAGGCCGTGCATATTGCCGCATATTCTCATTTGATCGAAACCATCGGCATGCCGGAGACGGTTTACAACGAATTCTTGGAATACGAAGCCATGGCAGACAAACATGACTTTTTCCACGGGCTCGCCGACAACGAAGATGAGAATATTGCGGTAAAAATGGCAGCTTTTTCGGCCTTTACTGAAGGTATGCAGCTCTTTTCCAGCTTTGTGATGCTGTTGAATTTCACACGAAACGGAACCATGAGGGGAATGGGGCAGATTATCGCTTGGTCAATTAATGACGAAACCCTTCATACTGAAAGCATGATCCGTCTCTTTAGAGAGTATCTCATTGAGGAACCCCATCTCTGGAATGATCGTTTAAAGCGCAGAATTTATGAAATCGCTGAAAAAATGGTCGAACTGGAAGACAGATTTATTGACTTGGCTTTTGACGTCAATGATATGTCTAAGCAGAACTTAACTCCTCAAGAAGTTAAGGGATACATCCGTTATATTGCTGATAGAAGGCTAACAGCCATGGGGATGAAAGCGATTTTTGCTCACCCGCATAATCCGCTTCCTTGGGTAGATGCCATGTTAGGTGTGACCCACACGAATTTCTTTGAAAACCGAGTTGTCGACTATGCTAAGGGTGCTTTGACAGGTTCCTGGGGAGATGTTTGGGGAGCTTCTAGAAAATAACCGAAAAGACCAATAAGAGAAGAGACTGCTAAAACGGCAGTCTTTTTTTTCACTTTTTTACATTCGTTGTAAAGGATTGAAAAAACGCACAATTTATCTATTTTAGTCCTTTTATCATAAAAAATTTTCATCAAGAGGTTTGACAAGCTCAAAAAAGGTATTTATAGTTCGCACCTCGTTGTTGATGACGAACACGAAATCAGCGACGCAAGTTCTTTAAAAATTTATCGACGAACCGATAAGAGCGGGCACTTAAGTTTAAGAGCGAAAGCAAAGAGATTAAATTTAAGAAGCTCGCTTTGTGAGGCAAACGGAGTAGGAAATGCTCCGTCAAAACCGAAACGAAGAGTAAGAGCGACAACAGAGATTAAACAAAAGAGTTTGATCCTGGCTCAGATTGAACGCTGGCGGAACGCTTTACACATGCAAGTCGAACGGTAACGAGGAGGAAAGCTTGCTTTCCTCTGTCGACGAGTGGCGAACGGGTGAGTAAGACATCGGAACGTATCCGCTCGTGGGGGACAACTTCCCGAAAGGGGAGCTAATACCGCATGAGATCCGAGGATGAAAGAGGGGGACCCGCGAGGGCCTCTCGCGAGCGGAGCGGCCGATGACTGATTAGCTAGTTGGTAAGGTAAAGGCTTACCAAGGCGACGATCAGTAGCTGGTCTGAGAGGACGACCAGCCACACTGGGACTGAGACACGGCCCAGACTCCTACGGGAGGCAGCAGTGGGGAATTTTGGACAATGGGCGCAAGCCTGATCCAGCTATTCCGCGTGTGGGAAGACGGCCTTCGGGTTGTAAACCACTTTTGTAGAGAACGAAAAGTCTATTGATAATACCGATAGACGATGACGGTACTCTAAGAATAAGCACCGGCTAACTACGTGCCAGCAGCCGCGGTAATACGTAGGGTGCGAGCGTTAATCGGAATTACTGGGCGTAAAGGGTGTGCAGGCGGTTTTGCAAGATGGATGTGAAAGCCCCGGGCTTAACCTGGGAAAGCCATACATGACTGCAAGACTAGAGTGCGTCAGAGGGGGGTGGAATTCCAAGTGTAGCAGTGAAATGCGTAGATATTTGGAAGAACACCGATGGCGAAGGCAGCCCCCTGGGACGCAACTGACGCTCATACACGAAAGCGTGGGGAGCAAACAGGATTAGATACCCTGGTAGTCCACGCCCTAAACGATGTCAACTAGTTGTTGGGAGGTAAAACTTTCAGTAACGCAGCTAACGCGAGAAGTTGACCGCCTGGGAAGTACGGTCGCAAGACTAAAACTCAAAGGAATTGACGGGGACCCGCACAAGCGGTGGATGATGTGGATTAATTCGATGCAACGCGAAAAACCTTACCTACCCTTGACATGGCAGACAACTCCTTGTAATGAGGAGAGCTCGCAAGAGGATCTGCACACAGGTGCTGCATGGCTGTCGTCAGCTCGTGTCGTGAGATGTTGGGTTAAGTCCCGCAACGAGCGCAACCCTTGTCACTAGTTGCTACGAAAGGGCACTCTAGTGAGACTGCCGGTGACAAACCGGAGGAAGGTGGGGATGACGTCAAGTCCTCATGGCCCTTATGGGTAGGGCTTCACACGTCATACAATGGTCGGAACAGAGGGCAGCGAAGCCGAGAGGCGGAGCAAATCCCAGAAAACCGATCGTAGTCCGGATTGCAGTCTGCAACTCGACTGCATGAAGTCGGAATCGCTAGTAATCGCGGATCAGCATGCCGCGGTGAATACGTTCCCGGGTCTTGTACACACCGCCCGTCAAACAATGGGAGTGGTGTTTACCAGAAGTCGTTAGCCTAACCGCAAGGAGGGCGGCGACCACGGTGAGCACCGTGACTAATGTTAAGTCGTAACAAGGTAGCCGTACCGGAAGGTGCGGCTGGATCACCTCCTTTCAAGAGTTTTTGCTTGAAGATTTGAGTGTCCGCTCTTATCGGCAGTCGATAGATTGAAGAAGATAGTTCTTTAAAAAATCGGAAATTTGAATCAATTGAAAACGTTTATGGAAACGTAAACGGGAAAAGATTGACGAGTCATAACAAAGCAAAACTTTGTGAGAAACTTGAAAGCGAAGACATAAACAGCGTAATGGGAACAGCGTTTAGCGGTTGCTTGTAACGCTGCCGGGCAATAGGCGGCAGGGTTATAGGATCAAGCGACTAAGTGCATGTGGTGGATGCCTTGGCGATCACAGGCGAAGAAAGACGTGGCAGCCTGCGAAAAGCTGCGGGGAGCTGGCAAACGAGCATAGATCCGCAGATATCTGAATGGGGGAACCCAGCCCGATAAGGGTTATCGCATGATGAATCCATAGTCATGCGAGGCGAACGAGGAGAACTGAAACATCTAAGTATCCTCAGGAAAAGAAATCAACCGAGATTCCGGCAGTAGCGGCGAGCGAACCCGGAGGAGCCTAGTTTTTGATAGTTTGGATAATAGAAGAATGAGATGGAAAGCTCAGCCAGAGAAGGTGATAGCCCTGTATTTAAAATTGTCCGAATGGTACTAAGGAAACGAGAAGTAAGGCGGGACACGAGGAATCCTGTCTGAAGAAGGGGGGACCATCCTCCAAGGCTAAATACTAGTGATCGACCGATAGTGAACCAGTACCGTGAGGGAAAGGCGAAAAGAACCCCGGGAGGGGAGTGAAATAGAACCTGAAACCGCATGCATACAAACAGTAGGAGCCTTTTTTTGAGGTGACTGCGTACCTTTTGCATAATGGGTCAGCGACTTACATTCTGTGGCGAGGTTAACCGAATAGGGAAGCCGAAGCGAAAGCGAGTTCGAATAGAGCGAAAAGTCGCAGGGTGTAGACCCGAAACCAGATGAGCTATCCATGGCCAGGTTGAAGGTGTGGTAACACACACTGGAGGACCGAACCGACTAGTGTTGCAAAATTAGCGGATGAGCTGTGGATAGGGGTGAAAGGCCAAACAAATCTGGAGATAGCTGGTTCTCCCCGAAAACTATTGAGGTAGTGCCTCGTGTGAAGGCTCCAGGGGGTAGAGCACTGTTTTGGCTAGGGGGACATGTAGTCTTACCAAACCAAGGCAAACTCCGAATACCTGGAAGCTATACACGGGAGACAGAGCACCGGGTGCTAACGTCCGGACTCAAAAGGGAAACAACCCAGACCGCCGGCTAAGGTCCCCAATAGCAGCTAAGTGGAAAACGAAGTGGAAAGGCCGTGACAACCAGGAAGTTGGCTTAGAAGCAGCCATCCTTCAAAGAAAGCGTAATAGCTCACTGGTCGAGTCTTTCTGCGCGGAAGATGTAACGGGGCTAAGCTGCTAACCGAAGCCGCGGATGCATGGAAAAATCCATGCGTGGTAGGGGAGCGTTCTGTAAGTCTGAGAAGGCGGATTGAGAAGTCTGCTGGAGATATCAGAAGTGCGAATGCTGACATGAGTAACGTTAAAGAGGGTGAAAAGCCCTCTCGCCGCAAGCCCAAGGTTTCCTGCTCTACGTTCATCGGAGCAGGGTGAGTCGGCCCCTAAGGTCAGGCCGAAAGGCGTAGCCGATGGGAACCGGGTTAATATTCCCGGACCGCTGTCAGATGCGAAGGGGTGACGGAGAGGCTAAGGTCATCCGAGTGTTGGACTACTCGGTACTTAGACGAGGACGGTTGGCAGGCAAATCCGCCAACGGATCGTCCGGATCGGAAGTGGTGCTCCCACGGGAGCGAAGTGATTGGAAACTCTTCCAGGAAAAACCTCTAAGCTACAGTCTGAGAGGACCGTACCGCAAACCGACACTGGTGGGCGAGCTGAATATGCTCAGGCGCTTGAGAGAACTCGGGAGAAGGAACTCGGCAAATTGACACCGTAACTTCGGAAGAAGGTGTGCCGCAGTAGCGTGAGAGGAGAGACACCTTGAGCGTGAGACGGTCTCAGAGAATAGGTGGCTGCGACTGTTTATTAAAAACACAGCACTCTGCAAAGTCGAAAGACGACGTATAGGGTGTGATGCCTGCCCGGTGCTGGAAGATTAATTGATGGGCTGAGAGGCCTTGATCGAAGTCCCAGTAAACGGCGGCCGTAACTATAACGGTCCTAAGGTAGCGAAATTCCTTGTCGGGTAAGTTCCGACCTGCACGAATGGCATAACGATGGCCACACTGTCTCCTCCCGAGACTCAGTGAAGTTGAAGTGTTTGTGATGATGCAATCTACCCGCGGCTAGACGGAAAGACCCCATGAACCTTTACTGCAGCTTTGCATTGAACTGTGAACCGATTTGTGTAGGATAGGTGGGAGACAGAGAAAGAGGAGCGCCAGCTCCTCTGGAGTCAACCTTGAAATACCACCCTGATTTGTTTGCGGTTCTAACCAAGACAGGACCACACTGTTTGGGACCGTGCATGGTAGGCAGTTTGACTGGGGCGGTCTCCTCCTAAAGGGTAACGGAGGAGTACGAAGGTACGCTAGGTACGGTCGGAAATCGTGCTGATAGTGCAATGGCAAAAGCGTGCTTGACTGCGAGAGCTACAACTCGAGCAGATGCGAAAGCAGGTCATAGTGATCCGGTGGCACTGAATGGAAGGGCCATCGCTCAACGGATAAAAGGTACTCTGGGGATAACAGGCTGATACCGCCCAAGAGTTCATATCGACGGCGGTGTTTGGCACCTCGATGTCGGCTCATCTCATCCTGGGGCTGAAGTCGGTCCCAAGGGTATGGCTGTTCGCCATTTAAAGAGGTACGTGAGCTGGGTTTAAAACGTCGTGAGACAGTTTGGTCCCTATCTGCCGTGGGCGTTGGAAGATTGACGGGGGCTGCTCCTAGTACGAGAGGACCGGAGTGGACGCACCTCTGGTGTACCGGTTGTCACGCCAGTGGCATAGCCGGGTAGCTAAGTGCGGAAGAGATAACCGCTGAAAGCATCTAAGCGGGAAACTTGCCTGAAGATGAGTCTTCCCGGAGGTAAAACCTCCCAAAAGAGTCGTT
This sequence comes from Turicimonas muris, assembly GCF_002221595.1. Lineage (GTDB taxonomy): Bacteria > Pseudomonadota > Gammaproteobacteria > Burkholderiales > Burkholderiaceae_F > Turicimonas > Turicimonas muris. The sequence continues at coordinate 49,794 of NZ_NHMP01000009.1, read as the reverse complement.
CGAGACCAGGACGTCGATAGGTCAGGTGTGTAAGTGCTGTAAGGCATTGAGCTAACTGATACTAATTGCTCGTGAGGCTTGATCCTATAACCGTGAAGCTTAAAGCCCGCGTTGGTTGTAGCAAGTAAAGTTAAACAAAGCAGAGCTTAAATGCTCGTCAAGATTGATAAGAATTTCCGAGCATCGAAAGATGCAGAACAAGTTAAAGCCCGGAGGCCATAGCAGGGTGGAACCACTCCTTCCCATCCCGAACAGGACAGTGAAACGCCTCCACGCCGATGATAGTGAGTTGTATTTCTTGCGAAAGTAGGTAGCCTCCGGGCTCAATTATTTAAAACAGACCCTCGAAGTCATTACGGCTCCGAGGGTTTTGTTTTTGCTGGAAATAAATTTTCGATAACAGCTTCAGAATTCAACAAGGCCCCTCAAGCTCACCGGCCCCTAAATATGCCTGCTTCTGAAAAAAAATTAATTTTTATATACAAAATATGCCAGAATAGGTATAAACACTACTATTTTTTATATCCTTTGAGGCTTAAGGCTTCTATTAGAGTTAAATCCAAAAAACATAAAAAATTCAGGTAGTTATATATTTTTTAATTAGCTAATAAATCTTTTTAAAGGTATAATCTCCGGGTCGAAACTACCGAGATTAAAAGTGTTTTCAAAATTGCAGAAAAAGACGATCAAGCACATGATGTTTTCCATCGGACTTATCGCACTTGGCTACATCACTGCTGTATGCGGCATTCATTATGATCCTGTTATGTGGTTAGGTTTAATTGTTATGTTGTCTGGTTGGTTTGTTTTAATTAGAACCGGACACGGTGCCTTGACAGGAAAAAGATAGATTTTCAGCACAACAATAAAAATAAGTAAAAAGGGTTTTCCCTAGCACAAAAATCTACAGAAAAACGAGTAAAATTTCCGGGATATCTCCTGATATTTTGCTCGTTTTTCTTTGCCTGCAACCTTTCAAAATAGCAAGTGTGTTAACTAAAGGTAATAACAATGACTTGCTTAAATGACTTTTCCTTATCTTTTAAAGGCAGAGACTTTCTTCCGCTAATGGTTGGCGGAATGGGAACGAATATTTCAACGGCTGAACTTGTTCTTGCTATTGAAAAACTGGGAGGAATTGCTCATCTTTCAGATGCCATGCTGCCCGATGTTGCCGACAAAGCTTTGGGAACACACTTTACAAAGGAAAGAACTGAAAGGCTGAAGTCTTTCATTCCCCAATGGGATAAATCTAACAATTATTTTGACTTGGACAGACTTGCTGATGCCACAAAATCTTATATCTGTGATGTGATGGACAGGGCAAAGGGTAAGGGCCTTGTTCTTGTCAACTGTATGGAAAAGCTGACGATGAACGACAGCCTTTCAACTTTAAAAGTTCGTTTAAATTCCGCCTTAGATGCCGGTATTGATGGAATTACTCTCTCAGCCGGTTTGCATTTGTCCAGCTTTAAATTAATGCAGGAGAATAAAAGATTCAATGATGCCTTGCTAGGAATCGTTGTTTCTTCCACTCGCGCCTTAAATTTATTCCTTAAGAAGACAGCGTCACTGGGAAGACTTCCCGATTACGTCATCGTGGAAGGACCATTGGCTGGAGGTCATTTAGGCTTTGGCGATGATTGGAAAAACTTCAGCTTGGAAAAGATTGTTCGGGAAGTAAAAGAGTTTGTTTCTAAAGACGGACTGCAGATTCCCGTTATCGCCGCGGGCGGTATCTACTCCGGAAAAGAAGCAACTAGGTTTGTTAAGGAAGTAGGCGCAGACGGTATTCAGGCTGCCACCCGGTTTACTATCGTTAAAGAGTCCGGTCTGCCTGATGAAGTTAAACAGGTCTATATCAATGCCGAAGATAAAGACGTTGAAGTCAATCATTTTTCTCCCACGGGATACCCTATGAGAATGCTGAAGTCTTCGCCGGCTCTTTCGAGTGACATCCGTCCCAATTGTGAATCCTACGGCTATCTGCTCAATCACGGGACCTGTTCTTATTTAAAAGAATGGCAGGAAAGACATCAGGAATCCACAGAGGCTCTCCAAACTAAATGTTGTCTTTGCACCCAGATGAGAAATTATAAAGTTTGGACCTGCGGCACAACTGTCTCAAAACTCAAAGAGACTACAAAGAAAGGGGTGGACGGAAAATGGATCCTTCCAACTGCCGAGGAAGTGTGGAACGACTACAAATATGAGTCATTTCCAGGTTAACGAATAACAAAACAATCAGAGAGAGCATTTTTACTTCAGCTGGCGAAAGAACGGAAAATAAAATCCTTCTTTCGCCTTTTTTCTCAATTTGAAATTTTCTTTTGAGTATCAAAAACAACAAAGAATGTTGTTTTTTTCATGGTGCGCCCAGCAGGGCGCCTTTCTATAGGGTGCAAATCCCGAACCTGCCCGATGAGGGGAAAGGTTAGCGACTCGGCAAGGGTTCAACGGCGACGTTAAGCTTGAAGGAAGCTGATAGCAAAATGCATGTTCAACGAACAGGAAGCGGATAGGAGGCGGTCTAGGCGGGTTTGGGGGCCATACTACCCAACGCCCAATACTCATACAGGACCCTAGGACGTATATCCGATGGACAGGCAGGAAAGAACGGCGTCATACCTGGGGAGATCTGATTTAATGCCACTGGCTACAGGGCTCGAGAGGGAACTGGATGTTAAATCAGAAGTCAGCCGAGGTCATAGTAGAGGCAACTCGAAGGACCGAACATTAACGATGTAAGTAGAGGTGATTACTCTCATGACTATTGCAGGAGCTCAGACTAACGCTCTCAGAGCGTCTGTTACAACACAAGGCGGCCAGAACTGCGCGGTGCGGTAGACAGCCGAAGCAAGAGGAGCTAGTCATGGCGAAATCACAATGGACGAAAGCAGAACCTAAAGGACTTCCGCTAATCGAGATTGTATGTTTAGTTCTCGAGGAAGCGGCCCAGAAGGTGATAAGAAATAAAGGTGCGGCCGGCGTAGACGGCATCACTTTTGAGGACTTATCACAATTTCTGGAGAAACATGGGGAGAAAATCAAGCAGAAACTGAGAAACGGCACCTACATACCGGCGCCCGTCAAACGGGTGGACATTCCCAAACCTAACGGCGGAACAAGAATGTTGGGAATACCAACATTGCTTGACCGCACAATCCAACAGGCCATAGTGATGACCATAGGAGGCGACTTTGAGGAACAATTCTCAAATAAAAGCTACGGGTTTAGGGAAGGAAGAAACTGCCAGCAGGAAGTGCTGGAAGCTCAAGAATATGTGGAATCAGGCAAATGTTGGGTTGTAGAAATGGATCTGTCCAAATTCTTTGACAGAGTCAACCACGACATTCTGATGGATAGAGTCAATCGAGTGATAACAGATAAGCCACTTCTGAAGCTAATAAGAAGATACCTCAACGCAGGCATCATGGAGGACGGGCTTGTAAGCCCTCGGACACAAGGGGTGCCGCAAGGTTCACCCCTCAGTCTATTGCTTTCAAATGTTATGCTCACGGAACTCGATTGGGAAATCGAATCCAGAGGACTGAGTCACGTCAGGTATGCTGATGACTGCAACATATACGTTAAGTCTGAGAAAGCAGCGCAACGAGTGTTAAACAGCATCACACAATACGTGGAAGGAGAGCTCAAGTTACGAGTCAATCGTGACAAGAGCGGAACCTTTCGTCCCAAGGACTCAACATTTCTCGGCTACACGTTCTCCAAAGCAGACAGTAAACGTATTGTCGTGGCGGAAAAGTCGGTGAAGAGACTATGAACGAAACTTCACAAGATGTTTAACTCAGCACGAGGAACTTCCTTAAAGACGACGATAGAAAGAATAACTCCCGTCCTCAGGGGTTGGAGGAACTACTATCGCCTTGACACCAGGAAAAAGTACTGGAGCGAAATGGACGAAAGAATTCGCCATCATCTCCGTAAACTTATCTGGATTGCATGGAAGAGACCCAAAACGAGGGAACGGAACCTGATCAAATTGGGGCTGGATCCCGAGACTGCCTGGAAAAGTTCGGTAAATGGCAGAGGTGCATGGTGGAACTCGGGGCAGGCTCATATGAACCTGGCCATCAAGAACCGCCGTTTCGCCAGATTAGGGTTGTTTTATGACGATTTGTTAATGAAGCGCCCACTACGGAACCGTACGGTGGGTGCTGTGAGAGGGGGAAGGGGTAACCCAACCCTCTACTCGATAATATGTAGTTTTTTTGAATCACATTTTTAAAACTTGTTGCTTTTTTGCAAATAAAGCTAATTCTTTTCTCTTTCCAAGAACCCATCTTGGGTTTTGTAAGGTTATTTAATTTGAACTTATTCTTTTATAACCATTGTATATAAGAATGCATAATAATTTTTAAATATTATTTAAAATTAAATAGTTATATAGAAATCTTAAAGATTTTATATCCCTTAAAAAAGCTGTATATTTTAAACAATTTATTCAAAATTCAGGTAAAAACCCTCAATTAATCTAGTTAAGACTTGTCTCTGTTTGGGATCTACTTTGTGGGTAAAGGTTTTCCCGAATATAAACTGACCTCAGTTGTTTAGAAATATTTCTAAATATTTCGAACGTTTAGTTAAATCTAATTTCCATTGGAGAGAGATCATGACGGGATATAAACTTTTGGTGACTGCGATCGCACTTTCATTAACTCCGGCCTTCGCAGCCAATAGTGCCGACAGCACCAGCAGTGCTTCGCAACCTTCCGCTTCTGCGTCCTCTGCTTCTGCCACACCAAGCGTACAGTATCGTTCTGGTCCGACAAAGAGAGGTCGCGGTGTTGCATTTGCTTCAACAAGTTCTACAGAAACAAGCAATACCAGCCACGCTAGTTCTGCTATCGCACAGATTCCTATGGACGCTACAAGCAGCTCTATCACCTTGTTCGGTGAATTAGACGGCGGCGTCACAATTGAAAAATTAAGAGGCAAAGACACAACAGTCAAGATGTCCAGCGGCAACTGGTACTGGACAAGCTGGGGTATTAAGGGTGTTGAAGATCTGGGCGGCGGAAATGCGGCCATCTTCACATTGCAGCAAGCCTTCAAGCTTGACAATGGTGAAGGAGTTGGAGGCGGTGCCTTCAATAACCAAGCATTCTTAGGGTTGCAAGGCGGCTGGGGCAGATTGACATTCGGTCACCAAGCCGGCTTGTCTTCCGGCGACGGTGATTACAGTATGCTCGGAGGCAGCGCCCTTGGTACAGGTTTTACCGCCATCGGTAACTTAGCCGGCGTGTTCCTGACAACCGGGTGGTTAGACAATTCCATCGCCTACCGTACACAAAAATACAATGGGTTGCAGTTCACAGCCATGTACTCCAATGGTATAGACGGTGACGATAAAGAATGGTCTAAGAACAGCCACTACTACGGCTTAGGTTTGACATATGACGTCGGAGCATTCAATTCCAACTTCATGTTTGAATTAGAAGACCATAAGGGAACCAAATTGGCAGACGGCTCTCCGGCTAAGCTGGACAAAACTCAGTATTACACCGCCGGTGCTTCTTATGACTTCGGTGCATTTACTCTGTACGGTGCCTATCAGTTTGTAAATCATGGCACAAGAATGCCTAACTACAATATGATTCACCTCGTTGATGCGTCCAGTACGGCAACAAAGCCCGCAACAGAAATTCCGACAAAAGGTGTTCGTCAAAACGCTGCTTCCGTTTCTGTCGCTACTCCGGTTGCCGGCGGTACTTTAATGCTTCAGCTTAATGGAGTGAAAGGTAAGATTCTCAACGACAGCGATAAGTACCAAGCTTGGTCCATTGGTTCAGGTTACACCTACCCGCTCTCCAAGAGAACTCTTCTCTACGGTAGTGTTAACTACGGTCAAGGCGGTAAAGCTCTCAAGCACAGCAACTTGGACGGCTTTACAACAGTGTTTGGAATGGCAACAACATTCTAAGTCGCTTGCCTGATTTAATTTAAGCTCTATTAATAATCTTCTAAGAGGCTCCAGCCAGTGGGCCTCTAGAGGAGGAATAAAATGGCAGAAAGATCAAAATGGTTTATGTTCTGGGTAGTTTGCGGCAGCTTCCTAGCAGGTATTCTTGCCGTTTGTGGCCTGGTAAGCGGTGTTAATTGGGCCGGCTCTGACAAATTCTGTGGAACATTCTGCCACACTATGAATGGCGTGGCGTATGCATGGAAACAGGGCGCACACGGCCGAAATCCCTCCGGTGTTACTGCTGGGTGTTCCGATTGTCACTTGTACAATGCTTCAGAACCTGTTCTTGGTCCATTAGGCTATATAAGTCTTTTAGGCCATAAGGTGGTTGCAGCTTCTCATAGCGGATTCGGTCAGGTAATTGGCCGTTTCGATACTCCGATGACATGGCTTCAACAGCGACCGGAAGTTGAACAACAAGAAATCGGCTGGTTTAAAGGCAACAATTTCCATACTTGCCGCGGTTGTCATGATTTATCTTTGATGTATGACAAGATGAATCCGTCTATCGGGGCATGGCATGCTCTTTATAAAGATCAGACATTAGATTGTCTGTCTTGCCATAAAGACGTTGGCCATGATTACAAGCAGGTTGATGAATACATTAAGACAAATAATGCATATCCTCCGCTTGACGAAGCTTGGGTATTCCCGATTTCTGCTTCCACAAGCGCAAGTCCGATGCCTCCGCAGAATTTAACTCCTGAACAGCTCAAAAAAGACGCCCAGCCTTGGACTCCTAACAGTACAAGTGCTGCCAGCAACAATCAGCAGCCGAATGTAAATCAGTCTCAAGACGTTCAGAAGATTGCTAAGGAACTTTACGAAAAGACTAAAGAAGGCTTTAACGCTCAAGCACCAGCTCCTGTACCGGCAGCAACCAGCTCGGCATCTACGGCACCTAAGACACAAACAGCTACTCCGGCTCCTGCTCCAGCCTCTAAACCGTCTGCAGCTCTGGTTCCTGCTTCTAAACCAGCTCCAGCTGCAACATCTGCAGCAAGTCAGCAGCCCACAGCTAAAAAGTAGTTAAATCAATTACAGCAACTAAATACCTCCTGATGTTTTCCTCTCAGGAGGTTTCCTTTTGCTTCGGAGAAAGGAGGTCAACAGTAAGGTTCCCATGACTGTGATGAATATTTTCTAGCGAAGGTGAAAAATTGGCTTATTGAACAACCGAGAGGAGTTTTACATGAGCCAAGCCGACTACGTTCTTTCCTTTCCATCCGTTACAGTGGAAGCCAATCCGAGCCCAACAGTTGTCCCCGACGAACTTGAGGCAGCCGAGCAAGATATGCAAGAAGACGAGGTTGAGATATTTGAAATCGAGCCGGCCGCAGTAGAAAAGCCGGCAGAATTAGGACCAGCCTCGAAGCAAATTACCGTTTCTGTAAGATCGGAGGTTACTGTGAGCTATGAAACGGCGGATCCTAGCCTTGAAGCCAGAGGTTTGATAAAGATGCTTCTCGGAGTGCAGTCATGAGTTTTCTGAACTTTAAAGGCTGCAAGATTACGGTCGTCACCACTGCCACTGATCTACGAGCCGGTTACTTTAGACTGGAAGCCTTTGCTAGAAGCACTCTTAATATAGACATCTGCTCGGGCAATCATTGTGTTGTGTTTTTATCTCGTACACGGGCGCTGGCCAAGATTATCGCAGCTGACCAGTCGGGAATGACTTTGATAACCAGACGGCTGCATCATGGGAGCTTCCAACAGCTAATGAGTCTTCTTGACAGCCCGGCTAAAAGAAGCCTAACAGCTGAACAGCTCGTATCCTTTTTAAATGGAAAACGCATTGAAGGAGCCCGCAAAAACTACTTTAAGGAGTAAGGTTCCCATGGCTCGATAAGAGCCGTGGATTTTCCGGCATTAGCTCTCTGCTTGCAATTGTTTGTAGGTAGACGGAAGCCATGGCTTGAGGTCGTAATCTTCCAGTCCGTGCTTGAAGTCCAAGGAACCTATCTTCTTGGTTTTATCGTGTCCGTCTTTTAACGCTTCTGTCCAAGCCTTATCGAGGACGTGACCATAGACGCTCCGACAGTACTTTTTCAAATATTCCACTGGGGCTATGCCGTTGAGTTCGAGCGTCTTAAAGATAGAGTAGATGTCGCACATATCCACCGAATACTCAACCGATTGTTTATACCAAATGTTTTTCCTCAGAACTGTCACCGGCCTCAAGCGGCTTTCTACCAGATTAGAGTCAGCCGGTACTTTGAAGTCATCGATAAATACCTTAAATTCATTGCGCAAATTCATATAGTAAGCGCATGCCGCTGAGTACAACCCGCCTCCGACTCCTTTCTTATATAAACCAGATTGAGTTTTTATACAGATTTTGTCGGCTTGGCAGGACATTATTTTATCTACCGCCGTTAATAAAGAGTCCTGGCGCCTGCGGTATTCCTCCTGCTTCCTCTGCGAGACTTCCTTCGATATTGCCTCTTGCAGGTTATACAGCTTTGATAGTGCCTCAACACAGATAAGCACGCAGCTGCCCGGCTCAGCCTGTTGGACTCTTATCTTCATCTGCTTGAGCTTTTCTTTTTCACCGAGCGCTGATTGATGAAGTTCTTTTAAAAGACTGCTGCTTAACAGAGCACTGAGAAGTTTGCGCCGGTAGTGAATTAAACAGCTTTGATGCTTTCTTTCCCCGCCTAGTGCCTGAAGAACTGTTTCATAGGCGCTATAGCCATCGGTTACTAAAGTATTGAACTGGAAGTCTGATGTGATTTGTGAGCTAATTGCTTGAGCGCTTCGGCTTGGTAAATATTTAAGGATAAATATTTGTTCAGGCGCTGAAGCTGCTGTTGTCAGAGCCAGAAGATAATTCTGTTTGCGCAGCTTAGTCTCATCCATGCACTCCTTGGCACACTTTCCTCTTCCCTGAGCTTCAAGCACCGGAAATACAGTTTCATCTGCGATTAGTACATCGGCTTTCTTTAAAGAGGATTCATAAAGCAGAGCAAGAGGATGCAGGTAAAAGCGGGCTAAATCATGCAAGTTGTACGAGACGGTGTCATGGCCCAAGCAAAGCTTTTGCTGCAGCTCCTTAATCTGTCTGTGCAGCGGTATTCCGCTGTAAAGGCCCATAGCTAGCTCAACCAGCATCGATGTACCGACTGTGCGTGCGCAGTTAACCGGATGCTCTGCATCGACCGGGAGCCTGACATGTGCTTGTCCGCATTTGGGACATACATAAACATCTTGCCGCTGAGAGAGCGCCTCAAGATTATCCAGTTTCGGCAGTGTCTTTCTTCTTATTGTTTCTACAAAGCTAGAGAGCTTTATCATCTCTTCCGTGCAGCCTTTACAGTGAGGAACTTTGTCGGAAGCAGGAACAACGGTGCGCTCTCTTACCTTTGGATTTACCTTTTGGCGCCCAAGGCTCGGTTTCTTTTCTAAAGCGGCAATCGAAGCAGCAGGCTCATTGACGATGCTTTTAAATTCTCCGGCTAACGGAGTGTTCTCCGGCAACGATTTAACGACTTGATCAACGATGCGTGTGGCCTCTATCAGTTCTTTGCTGCCGTTAACCCACGAACCTTTGTTTTCTTTGAGTTCTTTATCAACCTCAGCCCTGCCAATTTTTTCCGATCCTTTTCCCAGTAAAGCTTGAAATTGACTCGAACTATTTTCAGCCAAGACTCTGAGCGATTCAAGCATATGGCTGATCTGCTGTTCAATGGCTAGCCCCATCCATTTATCTTCGGCAATCAGATATTTGTCGGCTAATAAGGCCACTTCTTTACAGTTGTGAAATGCGTTGATGACAATTGTGGAAAGCCCGCGAAATCGTGCCTGTATTTCTTCTTTTTCTTTTTCCGTTTTAAGCACAAGCTCAATGAGTTCTTCTTGTGACAAATTTTTGAGCTGCTTCTTGTTGAACACTTTGCTCTCCGGTTGGGAATGCCGAACACTGTTCATTATGAAGCAACTGAAAGCAGATTAAAACCGGCCTTAGCAGTCCCCTCCAAAGCTCTCAAATACCATGGCTAAAAGCCTTGGTGATCAAGGTTTATAGGATGGATTTTTTTAACGTTCGTTATCAAACAAAGTGTTACAACTTATTGTTCCTTAAAGTAGTTTTTGCGGGCTCCTTCAATGCGTTTTCCATTTAAAAAGGATACGAGCTGTTCAGCTGTTAGGCTTCTTTTAGCCGGGCTGTCAAGAAGACTCATTAGCTGTTGGAAGCTCCCATGATGCAGCCGTCTGGTTATCAAAGTCATTCCCGACTGGTCAGCTGCGATAATCTTGGCCAGCGCCCGTGTACGAGATAAAAACACAACACAATGATTGCCCGAGCAGATGTCTATATTAAGAGTGCTTCTAGCAAAGGCTTCCAGTCTAAAGTAACCGGCTCGTAGATCAGTGGCAGTGGTGACGACCGTAATCTTGCAGCCTTTAAAGTTCAGAAAACTCATGACTGCACTCCGAGAAGCATCTTTATCAAACCTCTGGCTTCAAGGCTAGGATCCGCCGTTTCATAGCTCACAGTAACCTCCGATCTTACAGAAACGGTAATTTGCTTCGAGGCTGGTCCTAATTCTGCCGGCTTTTCTACTGCGGCCGGCTCGATTTCAAATATCTCAACCTCGTCTTCTTGCATATCTTGCTCGGCTGCCTCAAGTTCGTCGGGGACAACTGTTGGGCTCGGATTGGCTTCCACTGTAACGGATGGAAAGGAAAGAACGTAGTCGGCTTGGCTCATGTAAAACTCCTCTCGGTTGTTCAATAAGCCAATTTTTCACCTTCGCTAGAAAATATTCATCACAGTCATGGGAACCTTACGGTCAACAATCCGTGATTGGCTCTTTTTATAAAACAAAAGGAACACCGATTGAAAGTGTTCCTGAAATCTAAAAAAACTTTTTTGGAATCCGGCAGATTATTCTTTACGTATAAAACCAACTTGATACAAAGGCTCAATCACATACAAATCTCCTTTGAGGTTATCTGTTGCAGCAGCATGTTCAAGTTTCTCATCGATAAGGACTGCCTTTAATTCGGGATGTTCGACTAGAAATTTCAATGCACCGTCCCAGCCCATCACAAATAACGCAGTGCAAAGTCCGTCTGCATAGCCGGAATTTCTATTAATGATAGTAACGGAGGAAAGGGTAGCCGGAACCGGTTCACCTGTTTTCGGATTCAAAATATGGTGATATTTTTTCCCATCTTTAATAAAGAATTTTTCATAATCCCCGCTGGTCACAACAGATTCATCCTTGGAGGGAACCGCTGCAAAGTTTCTTCCTCTCTTAAGATCCGGTTCTTGTATTCCGATGAACCATGGGTCTCCTCTGCCGTTTGTGCCTAGGGTGATAATGTTGCCGCCAAGACTTACCAAAACATTATTGCATTCATTTGCACGAAGTTTCTGAGCAATTTTGTCAGCGATAAAACCTTTCCCGGTAGCCCCTAAAGTAATTTCCTGACCTTTTCCGATTTTGGCATAATATTTATCGCCTTCTTTCTTTGTTTGGATTTGCTTATAGTCTACTTTTTTTAAGAGCCTCCTCAATTTCTTGAGGAGAAGGGACGCGGTGATTTGGATGGTCAACACTCCACAATTTAACCAAGGTTCCTACCGTAGGATCCAGAGCACCATCAGTTATTTCACAGATATCCTTCGTTAAATCCAGAATCTCTACAGTATCCGGGCTCACTTCTACCCAGTTGCCATTTGAAGTGCCTAATTTTGAAATGTCACTGCTGGGAATATAGGCCGACAAAAGCTGTTCGAGACGGAGGGTTTCGTCTTTAATAACCTTTTGACAAAATTGTGCTTTTTCCTCGGTATCTGCTTTAACTTGACTAGTGATATTAGTTCCTAAAGCCTGAAATTCATCAAGATAAACCTGAGAGGCCGAAGCAGTAAGGGAGAAGGCGCATAAAAGGAGTGACGTATAGAGGATTTTTTTCTTTAACATATTTATTTCCTACTTTCTAAGATGACTGCAGGCTAATGTTTCGCCAAGGTCGCAGGCTCTTTGATAAAACCGGATGCTTACCTCAGGATCACGGTTAACGCCTAAACCTTGACGGTAATTATTGGCTAAAGACAAACAGCCTACGGCAAAATTCAATCCGCAGGCCTTTTCATAATATTTATTAGATTCTTCCGGCTTTGATTCCTGCTGGAGCTTGAAGCCGAGGTAAAAACATCCTTTGGCGTCATTATTTTCACAGGCTTGCTTGGCAATTTGTTCTGCCTCTTCAAATTTTCCCTCCCGATGCTTAGCGACAGCTTCGTCACCCGTGGAGGCATGCGAAACTGAGAATGCAAAACAAGATAAAAATAAAAGTGAGAGCAAAGGATTCTGCATAGTTAGCCTTTTTAGAATTTTTTATGCTAGCTATAAGTTTAGAAACTGTGGACTTTTATGGCTGTCCTTTGCCTCGCTTGTTACCCAAGTTAAGACAAAGGACCGAAGTTTGAACGGTCCTTTTGAAAATATGTTTTCTTTGAGAGGCAGTTTGAAGCTGGCTACTGTCTATTTAAAACGTATACATCACGGCAAAATAATGAGTCAGACTCCCTCCTAAAACAAACATGTGCCAAATAGCATGGTGATAGGGAAGACGCTGCCAGTTAAAAAAGATTGTGCCTAGAGAATAAAGCAGGCCTCCTGCAACAAGCAATACTAGGCCGGTAAACGGCATTGCATCAAACATTGGCTTGGCCGCAAAAAGGATGCACCAGCCTTGGAGCAAATAAAGACAAGTATTCCATTTATCGCTCATCTTTATGAGCCAGGGTTGAAAGACAATGCCGAAAATAGCGATGGTCCAAACAGCCGCACAAACGGTATAGCCAATCCAATTGTTCAGAACATTTAAGGTAAAAGGGGTATAGCTTCCGGCAATCAGAAGAAAGATCGCAGAATGGTCAAACAATTGAAATATCCTTTTTGCTCTTGGAAATGGTATTGCGTGATACAAAGTACTAGCTAAATAAAGCAGTATTAAAGAAGATCCGAAAATAGTAACGGTCGTAACGACTAGCGGAGAATTAGAGTCCGTGGCATATATTGTCAAGAAGACTAGCCCCACGATAGCTGCCACAGTTGCCAAGGCGTGGGTAATGGCGTTAGCCCATTCTTCGCCTGTCGAATAGAACTTTTCATCCGACCGAAGAAATCCTGAATAGGTTAAATTTTTCATTTATTTCTTCCTCTTTTTTCGTCCTATTATCGTTATTTCTTTGCACGGTAACGACCTCAAAAACGGTCATTTTGTAACAAAGAAGAAAACTGTGTCTGGAATAGGTTTTATTCAAAGTCACATCTAGTTACATATTGATTAATAAGCTCACGTAGCTTGCCCCTCAGCTAACTTTCATTATCTCGGGCCATTTCAAAATATCTTTCTTGATCTTTTCTTAAGTCCCTCTGTTTCAGGACGTATCTAGGAAAAGAAGAGGATTCAAAGAAGAAAAACGACTGTGAAAAGCCGTTATTATTTTCTGCGTCTATATAAGGAGAAATGAATGGCTAACACTCAAACATGGGGAGTCACTGTCCCTTCACTCAAAACCATTTTGACATGTTCCGCAGCCTTTATTGCATTAGTAGCTGCAAGCAAAATGTCTGTTCAGATTGGACCGGTTCCGTTAACAATGCAAACTTGCGCGATTGGTTTAATCGGCGCGGTTCTCGGCGCACGCAAGGGCTTTTTAACCGTTTTGGCTTTTGTATTGGCTGGTTTAGGCGGTTTGCCGATTTTTGCTACACCTTTGTCCGGTCCTGCTGCTTTGGTAGGTCCAACTGGAGGCTATTTAATCGCATTTCCTTTCGGCGCTTTAATTGCAGGACTTTTGGCGGAAAGAGGATGGACAGGAGAGAAGATCGTTAAGAGCACAATCGCTCAGTTCTTATCCAATATCTCCATTGTCGTGTTCGGCGGTCTGTGGCTCATGCTTTTAACTGGTTCCGAGAAAGCCTTTGCAGTCGGTTTGCTTCCTTTCTTCGCACCGGCCATGCTAAAAGCAGTTTTGGCTGCCTTGCTTCTTGCCGGTGTCAAACTAACTTTAAGAAAATAGTAGGAATTAATCCTTGAAGGCTCGGTTAATCGCCGAGCTTTTTTATTGGATGGAAAAAGCCTCTTCTTAAATCTATTGAATTCCGAAATTTCTCATTTTGTCAGGAGAAAGAACATCGCGGATTTCTTCTTCAAGGTTTATCAAAGATGCATTTAGGCAAAAATTCAATATGTATTGGATGTCTATATTTAATATAACTAATTGAATATATTAGATTCTATAAAAATTTGCAATAATAAGTAGAACTACTGATGTCCTTTGGTAGGTATGCCGATCTTCGGACTTGCCTTAAATTTCACTTAACGGATTTAAAACAACTTAAATCCTCAATCCCTACCAAGGAGAAAAATAAATGCAATTTTCCCGCTTACTTAAAATAGCTGCCCTTACTCTTTGCGCAGCCACCATCAGTTTTTCAGCACAGGCTCAGCTGAAAAACTCCCCGATGCATGCAAATCTTCCTGAAAATGCTCAGACAAAAGACTGCTTGATGTGCCATCAGTCTTACGATGCAGTTGCACAAAAAACAGCTAAATTGAATCCTAATCCTCATTCTTCTCACCGTGGCGAACAAAACTGCACTAACTGCCACAGCGTTAAAGGCAAACCACGCCTCGAATGCAATGATTGCCACACTTTCGATATCAAGATGAAAGGAGAATAAGTCATGTCAAAGAATATTTCTCGTCGTTCTTTCTTAGGTGCCGCTGCAGCAGCAGGTGCCTCAGCAGTTGCAGCACCGGCATTTGCCGCTTCTTCAAATTCTTCCGCCCCTGCAAAATGGGATGACGAAGTTGACGTAGTCGTATTAGGCTGCGGCGGTGCAGGCATGATGGCAGCCTGCCAGGCTCATGACGCCGGCGGTAAAGTCGCCGTCTATGACGCAGGCAAGTCTCCATTCCACACTGCTATAAATCTTTGCGGCGGCTTGTTCACAGCTTGGGGTTCAAAGCTCCAGAATGCTGACCCGGAAGGCAAAAAAGACTCTTGGCAGCAATTTGCCGAAGACATTATGGCTTATGGTAACTACATGAGCTTAAAAGAACCTGTTTACTGCTTCGCCAAGAATTCCGGTAAAGCATTTGACTTCTTGGCTGACAACGGTCTGGCAAAACACCATCTGGAACCTTATGCAGGTCATTCTCGCCTGAGAGCCCATAGACAGGATTCTTTCAAAGGCCGTGACTACATCGAAGTTTTGGTTAAGCTTTTAGACCAACGCGGTATCAAGATTAATCACGGAATGGGAGTCACTCGCTTCTACTTTGATCCGGAAACTAATACAGTTCTCGGTGTACAGGTTGGAGAAGGAGACAAGGCTAAGAACGTTAAGGCAAACAAGGGCGTCATTATGGCAACAGGCGGTATCACCGGTACTCCTGAATCCTTAGACTCTTGGGTTCCGAGCGTAGCAGGTAAGGGTGTAGCCATCGGCGGTCCGAAGAACGATGGTACAGCAATGAGAATCGCCGTCCGTGACGTTGGTGTACCTCTTTCTCATATGCAATATATCGCTTCCTACCCATGCGGTATCGTCATTAATGGACGTAACGGCCCGTACTGCCGCTGGTGGTTTATCACCAACAACGGCGGAATCTTGGTTAACAAGAACGGACAGCGCTTCATTACAGAAAAAGAAGGTATCTGCCACGTTACACCGCATTTGGCTTTCCAACCTGAAGGATGCCACTATGTCTTGACAGACCAGGCTGGATGGGATCGCACATTAAGCAAGATTAAACTGGGCGCTCTTATCGGTCTTCCAAGCTGGCCAGCTGAAAGAGTTAACTCCGAATTTGCTAAGGGCGAAAACCTTTGGAAGTGCGATACATTGGAAGAACTCAGCAAGAAATCCGGTGTCAATCTTGAAGGCTTGAAGAAACAGCTTGACCAATGGAATAAGGCCGTTGAAACCAAGAACGATACACAGTTCGGACGCACAGATCAGCAGTGGAAACTGAGCCAAGGTCCTTGGTACATGATCAAGATGGAACCTTGGAACAACCTCTCTTGCGGTGGTGTTCGAGTTAACGAAGATCTCCAGGTTCTCGGATGGGATCTGAAGCCGGTTAACCACTTCTATGCAGCAGGTGAAACAGTTGCCGGTGTCCATGGAGCCTTCTACTGCGGCGGTAATGCTTGCGGTTTCGCACATACTTCCGGCTACGTTGCAGGTCGAAACGTAATGGGCAAAAAAGCTTAATTCCTGAGTAAGTAGGAAGAGGCGGAGAGTGAAGAGTTCTCCGCCTTTTTTCTATGTGCGCCCAGCAGGGCGTCCCTCTATAGGGCGCAAATCCCGAACCTGCCCGATGAGGAGAAAGGTTAGCGACTCGGCAAGGGTTTAACGGTGACGTTAAGCTTGAAGGAAGCTGATAGCAAAATGCATGTTCAACGAACAGGAAGCGGATATGAGGCGGTCTAGACGGGTCTGGGGCATAGCTACCCAACACCCAATACTCATACAGGACCCTAGGACGTAGATCCGATGGACAGGCAGGAAAGAGCGACGTCATACTTGGGGAGTTCTGATTTAATGCCACCGGTTACAGAACTCGAGAGGGAACTGGATGTTAAATCAGAAGTCAGCCGAGGTCATAGTAGTGGCAACTCGAAGGACCGAACATTAACGATGTAAGTAGAGGTGATTACTCTCATGACTATTGCAGGAGCTCAGACTAACGCTCTCAGAGCGTCTGTTACAACACAAGGCGGCCAGAACTGCGCGGTGCGGTAGACAGCCGAAGCAAGAGGAGCTAGTCATGGCGAAATCACAATGGACGAAAGCAGAACCTAAAGGACTTCCGCTAATCGAGATTGTATGTTTAGTTCTCGAGGAAGCGGCCCAGAAGGTGATAAGAAATAAAGGTGCGGCCGGCGTAGACGGCATCACTTTTGAGGACTTACCGCGATTTCTGGAGAAACACGGGGAGAAAATCAAGCAGAAACTGAGAAACGGTACCTATATACCGGCGCCCGTCAAACGGGTGGACATTTCCAAACCTAACGGCGGGACAAGAATGTTGGGAATACCAACATTACTTGATCGCACAATCCAACAGGCCATAGTGATGACCATAGGAGGCGACTTTGGGGAACAATTCTCAAATAAAAGCTACGGGTTCAGGGAAGGAAGAAACTGCCAACAGGCCGTGCTGAAAGCTCAAGAATATGTGGAATCAGGCAAATGTTGGGTTGTAGAAATGGATCTGTCCAAATTCTTTGACAGAGTCAACCACGACATTCTGATGGATAGAGTCAGCCGAGTGATAACAGATAAGCCACTCCTGAAGCTAATAAGAAGATATCTCAACGCAGGTATCATGGAGGACGGGCTTGCAAGCCCTCGGACACAAGGGGCACCTCAAGGCTCACCTCTCAGTCCATTGCTTTCAAATGTTATGCTCACCGAACTCGATTGGGAAATCGACTCTAGAGGACTGAGTCACGTCAGATATGCCGATGACTGCAACATATACGTTAAATCTGAGAAAGCAGCTCAACGAGTATTAAACAGCATCACACAATACGTGGAAGGAGAGCTCAAGTTACGAGTTAATCGTGATAAGAGCGGAACCTTTCGTCCTAAGGACTCAACATTTCTCGGCTACACGTTCTCCAAAGCAGACAGTAAACGTATTGTCGTGGCGAAGAAGTCAGTGAGGAGACTCTGGACGAAGCTTCATAAGATCTTTAACTCAGCACGGGGAACTTCTTTGAAAAAGACGATAGAAAGATTGACGCCAGTCCTAAGAGGATGGAGGAACTACTATCGACTGGACACCAGGAAGAAATTTTGGAATGAGATGGATGAACGAATCCGACATCATCTTCGGGAACTTATCTGGGTTGCATGGAAGAAACCAAAGATCAGGGAAAAGAACCTTGTTAGACTAGGCCTTGACCCTGAGACAGCCTGGAAAAGTTCGGTTAATGGCAGAGGTGCGTGGTGGAATTCGGGTCAGGCTCATATGAACCTGACCATCAAGAACGCCCGTTTCGCCAGATTAGGGTTATATTGTAAGGTTCCCATGACTGTGATGAATATTTTCTAGCGAAGGTGAAAAATTGGCTTATTGAACAACCGAGAGGAGTTTTACATGAGCCAAGCCGACTACGTTCTTTCCTTTCCATCCGTTACAGTGGAAGCCAATCCGAGCCCAACAGTTGTCCCCGACGAACTTGAGGCAGCCGAGCAAGATATGCAAGAAGACGAGGTTGAGATATTTGAAATCGAGCCGGCCGCAGTAGAAAAGCCGGCAGAATTAGGACCAGCCTCGAAGCAAATTACCGTTTCTGTAAGATCGGAGGTTACTGTGAGCTATGAAACGGCGGATCCTAGCCTTGAAGCCAGAGGTTTGATAAAGATGCTTCTCGGAGTGCAGTCATGAGTTTTCTGAACTTTAAAGGCTGCAAGATTACGGTCGTCACCACTGCCACTGATCTACGAGCCGGTTACTTTAGACTGGAAGCCTTTGCTAGAAGCACTCTTAATATAGACATCTGCTCGGGCAATCATTGTGTTGTGTTTTTATCTCGTACACGGGCGCTGGCCAAGATTATCGCAGCTGACCAGTCGGGAATGACTTTGATAACCAGACGGCTGCATCATGGGAGCTTCCAACAGCTAATGAGTCTTCTTGACAGCCCGGCTAAAAGAAGCCTAACAGCTGAACAGCTCGTATCCTTTTTAAATGGAAAACGCATTGAAGGAGCCCGCAAAAACTACTTTAAGGAACAATAAGTTGTAACACTTTGTTTGATAACCAGCGTTAAAAAAATCCATCCTATAAACCTTGATCACCAAGGCTTTTAGCCATGGTATTTGAGAGCTTTGGAGGGGACTGCGAAGGCCGGTTTTAATCTGCTTTCAGTTGCTTCATAATTGAACAGTGTTCGGCATTCCCAACCGGAGAGCAAAGTGTTCAACAAGAAGCAGCTCAAAAATTTGTCACAAGAAGAACTCATTGAGCTTGTGCTTAAAACGGAAAAAGAAAAAGAAGAAATACAGGCGCGATTTCGCGGGCTCTCCACAATTGTCATCAACGCATTTCACAACTGTAAAGAAGTGGCCTTATTAGCCGACAAATATCTGATTGCCGAAGATAAATGGATGGGGCTAGCCATTGAACAGCAGATCAGCCATATGCTTGAATCGCTCAGAGTCTTGGCTGAAAATAGTTCGAGTCAATTTCAAGCGTTACTGGGAAAAGGATCGGAAAAAATTGGCAGGGCTGAGGTTGATAAAGAACTCAAAGAAAACAAAGGCTCGTGGGTTAACGGCAGCAAAGAACTGATAGAGGCCACACGCATCGTCGATCAAGTCGTTAAATCGTTGCCGGAAAACACTCCGTTAGCCGGAGAATTTAAAAGCATCGTCAATGAGCCTGCTGCTTCGATTGCCGCTTTAGAAAAGAAACCGAGCCTTGGGCGCCAAAAGGTAAATCCAAAGGTAAGGGAGCGCACCGTTGTTCCTGCTTCCGACAAAGTTCCTCACTGTAAAGGCTGCACGGAAGAGATGATAAAGCTCTCTAGCTTTGTAGAAACAATAAGAAGAAAGACACTGCCGAAACTGGATAATCTTGAGGCGCTCTCTCAGCGGCAAGATGTTTATGTATGTCCCAAATGCGGACAAGCACATGTCAGGCTCCCGGTCGATGCAGAGCATCCGGTTAACTGCGCACGCACAGTCGGTACATCGATGCTAGTTGAGCTAGCTATGGGACTTTACAGCGGAATACCGCTGCACAGACAGATTAAGGAGCTGCAGCAAAAGCTTTGCTTGGGCCATGACACCGTCTCGTACAACTTGCATGATTTAGCCCGCTTTTACCTGCATCCTCTTGCTCTGCTTTATGAATCCTCTTTAAAGAAAGCCGATGTACTAATCGCAGATGAAACTGTATTTCCGGTGCTTGAAGCTCAGGGAAGAGGAAAGTGTGCCAAGGAGTGCATGGATGAGACTAAGCTGCGCAAACAGAATTATCTTCTGGCTCTGACAACAGCAGCTTCAGCGCCTGAACAAATATTTATCCTTAAATATTTACCAAGCCGAAGCGCTCAAGCAATTAGCTCACAAATCACATCAGACTTCCAGTTCAATACTTTAGTAACCGATGGCTATAGCGCCTATGAAACAGTTCTTCAGGCACTAGGCGGGGAAAGAAAGCATCAAAGCTGTTTAATCCACTACCGGCGCAAACTTCTCAGTGCTCTGTTAAGCAGCAGTTTTTTAAAAGAACTTCATCAATCAGCGCTCGGTGAAAAAGAAAAGCTCAGGCAGATGAAGATAAGAGTCCAACAGGCTGAGCCAGGCAGCTGCGTGCTTATCTGTGTTGAGGCACTATCAAAGCTGTATAACCTGCAAGAGGCAATATCGAAGGAAGTCTCGCAGAGGAAGCAGGAGGAATACCGCAGGCGCCAGGACTCTTTATTAACGGCGGTAGATAAAATAATGTCCTGCCAAGCCGACAAAATCTGTATAAAAACTCAATCTGGTTTATATAAGAAAGGAGTCGGAGGCGGGTTGTACTCAGCGGCATGCGCTTACTATATGAATTTGCGCAATGAATTTAAGGTATTTATCGATGACTTCAAAGTACCGGCTGACTCTAATCTGGTAGAAAGCCGCTTGAGGCCGGTGACAGTTCTGAGGAAAAACATTTGGTATAAACAATCGGTTGAGTATGCGGTGGATATGTGCGACATCTACTCTATCTTTAAGACGCTCGAACTCAACGGCATAGCCCCAGTGGAATATTTGAAAAAGTACTGTCGGAGCGTCTATGGTCACGTCCTCGATAAGGCTTGGACAGAAGCGTTAAAAGACGGACACGATAAAACCAAGAAGATAGGTTCCTTGGACTTCAAGCACGGACTGGAAGATTACGACCTCAAGCCATGGCTTCCGTCTACCTACAAACAATTGCAAGCAGAGAGCTAATGCCGGAAAATCCACGGCTCTTATCGAGCCATGGGAACCTTACGTTATATTTTCTCCGCTTTATGGCGATTTGTTAATGAAGCGCCCACTACGGAACCGTACGGTGGGTGCTGTGAGAGGGGGACGGGGCAACCCAACCCTCTACTCGATTGTGATAAAGGAGGCAGCTAATATTTAATTGATATGTTCTGAAACCCAACCCGATGCGGTTTCAATTACACCATCTCGCCAATCGCCGAGAATCAATTCGGAATCCATTTGAAATTGCGTATTATCAAAAGAATAGGGCGCCTTAGAAGGTTCTTCCGGACTAAAAACTAACTTAGCCTTGTAGTTATCCGGAGCGATGACCGAAGCTGTTTTCAAAGCTTCTTCGAATACTTCCGATAAGTGCGGGAAACCATTCTCACATAACTGGTAGGTCCCGTTTAAATCTTGTTTTAGAAAAGCCTTATTGAGAAAAAGACTTAAATATTTAGCAGCCATTCTTTCAGAAATTAGAGGCAAGTTTGATTCTTCTTTAAGAGTGATTTTTCTTCTGTCTTTAACTTTTTCTAAAAAATCGGTGATTAGGTTCTTTGTTCTAAATGAATGCACTAATCCCAACTCAATAAAAAGCGTTCTAACTAAGGCGGAATAAGGCTTTTGAGAGGATTTAGCGGTTAAACCTCCGTAATTTAAAGGTCTAACTTCCAAATAGGTAGCTTCCGTTCCAATTAAGGCTCTTTGAACATATGATCCAAAATTGTTTTCATTTAGTCCTTCATAAGATGAAAGGAGGTAGATGATGCAGCAAGGGCGAAGTAAAGCCAAAACGCTTATGAAATTACTGAATCCAACCACAGAAATATCTGATTTTCCAAAGTGATGGACTTTAAATTTCTTACTGAGTTCTGCCTCTAGATAAGACTGAAAGCTTGTTTTTTCTGAGAGGAGGACAAGGCTGTCTATTTCTTTCACAAATGCACCAAATTAGCAGAAAAATCAGACATCCAAAAGCCGTTGGACATCGGAGAAATAATTCCCTCAAAATTTATAAATCTTTGGAAGAACCAGTTAATAAAGTCATTCACATAGGCTCTTTGAGTATGTTTCTTATTTAAATATACTTGTTGAAGCGGCATGGTCCAATCGGGCAAAACCTGTTGGACTTGCCCGTTCTTTATCTCTGACGCATAGAAGTAATAAGGGCAATAAACACCGATGCCATAATTATCTAATACTGCCGTTTTAATGGCACCCGGATGGTTGAAGCGGCAGCAGGCATCCAGATTAAGGTGATAAGTTTCAGAGCCTTTTTTTAGATGTGTGTTTCTTTCTCTGTTTCTAGAGTAAAAGGAGAATAGGGGATAGTTGTTCAAATCCTCAGGTCTTCTTATTGAGACATTTTCTCCACGAAGAAATTCTGTGGAAGCAGTCATAATATGCTTGATGCCGCCAAGCAGCATGGTTGTATTAGTGGCTGTCGTAATAGGGCTCGTACTTAGAATGATGTCATAGCCTTGGAAAGTTTCAGTACTGAAAAGCTCCACATAACTCATTGAACGGCAGGAAAATCTTGTAGAAGGCTCAATCTTCATGTACTCCAGTAAGCAGATGGGCAGAAGCTTTTCACTGATCCCAATTGGTGCAGCAATAGTAATAAGTTGTTCAAGGTTATCTCGGCCTTGGGACAGATCGTTGATTAGGCACCCCACATCCAGGACAATTCGTCTCATTCTGGAAAAAGCGACAAAACCTGCAGAAGTGAGTTTAAGTTTACGACCGTCCTTTGTGAACAATTCTGTACCTAAATCTTTCTCCAATTTATTTAATTTTCTTGAAATAGCTGAAGTTTCTTGATGAAGAGATTGAGCTGCCTTAGAGACAGAGCCTAAGTTGACCACCTGAAAAAATAACCGCCAAGTGTCTAAGTCATGAGCGCTATTCATAAAATACGCCTTAAGTGTAAAAAAATATTCAAAAAGAAAAACAATATGAAACGGATGATAGTCGTCTGAATAAGCTTAACTCTTTATTTTTTAATGAAAGTACTCTGAATACCAAGCAACAAAAATATCATAATTAACAATTTTGTTAACTATTATAAGCTTAAGTTGTTCTTGATAGAAAAAGAGGAAAGTTCAAAAATAACGTTCGAAAGGATATTTATCCTTTCAATTCTCCTGATTGGTTGTAAAAGTATCTGGACAAAGGATACTAATTCTTAAAAGGGTCTTGTTAGAAAGAGAGAGCTAATAAGACCCTATTTTTTTACCATCCTGCCCAATCTAAATATATTTTCAAAACCTGCTTAGCAAATTTTCATTTTTATTTTCTTACAAAAGCAAAAGCAGAATATCGACGGAAAATTCCTACGACAGAACAAAGTAATTTCCAGAAGTTTCTTTTTGGAAAATTTAATGTTTTTTTAAACTAGCATTTTTTCATCTAATAAATTAACTCTTCATTCTATTCAGTATTGTTAATACCATTTATTTTAAATAATAAAGAGTATTATTTTAATGATGTTTTCTTTATATCAATAAGTTGTATTTTTATTAATTTTAATTTTGTTTAACTTAATAAATACCACAACCACATATAAATATTTAAAATATATGAAATATTTTGATGTATTAATATTAATTAATACTATTTATTTTAAAATTTATTTTTTTTGATATTTAATCTAAATTTAAATTATATAGCAATATTTTAATATTAATTCTTCCTATTTTAAATAAACAATAAATAAACACTATATTTAGTTAGTTTACTAAATAGCAATTCATCTCTATTCGGACAGTAAAAAGAAAAATAGGGCGACTGATGAATAAATTCATTATATGCAGCTTCAAAAAATATCCACATCCGGTTGTGAATATCAAAAATTATATATCTAATTGATTTGGTAGATTATTTTAAATTGAAGAACAGATAGAAACATAAATTACAGATTATTTATAACTGATTTATTTCCTGTATATTCAGTGAGTTAAAACAAATCCATTGATTAAAGATTTAATTTTTGTATATAAGTTGATCTTTCTATGTTGATAAATTTATTCTTTATTTTTCAAATAGTTATCATATAAGTTAAACACTCTGTTTTATACACAAGATATTTGACTGTCTGAATCATAAATTTAATTTTCAGACAGTAAGATCTAAAGAAAAATTCCATTAAAGATAATAATTTATTGTTTCGTAATTTGGGAAGAAACTATATTTAGTTATAATAAATTATGTATTTTTAAATCTGAATAAATAATAATTTATATTATTAATTAATAATAGTATTTATATATTTCTCTTTATCCTATTAGTCTATAAATATTAAATAAGTTCCTCATCTTGCCTACCCTTCTAATGGTATATTTATATTTAATACATCTTTGAAGTTCAAAATATTCTTTACATCTTTAAATAAATATTTAATATATTATTTATTACCAAAGTATTTTTATTTAATTAATTATTATTAAAAATTTAAATAATTAAGTAAAAATTGACAAGGTAAAAATTAAAAACATAAATCAAACTCACCAATAAAGTATTATTAGTTTGGTTGTTTAAAAACGTCTTTTTTTGTATTAAAACGCAAAATAAAATCTTTACTTTCAAGCAAATAGACTTATTTTTGAACTTTATTTTTAAGGCGCTTTCGATTTATTTTTCTTCTTTCTAAATCTGTTTCGATACCAAAATTTGGCTCAAAATCGCTTCGTTGTAAGCCCACCTGTGCTCTTACGCAGAAACCGAAAAAAATTTCTAAGATTTTTCTAAGAATTGATAAGAGTTGAAAAACAGAAGATGTTTTTGATTTTCCACATAAGTAGAAAAAGACCTTTCCCACAGACAGACGAATGTACTTTGCGTTAAATAGCACGTTTATCTTCCAGTAAGACCGGTATGTGGATTCTGTTCGTTAGTCGAGAAGTTTGCAGCCTGCACCATCACCCGACAGGTCGCCCAATCAGGCTTGCCTTAATCTAGGTCTTAGCCTCCCAACTCGATCACGTGAATGGCAGCCGCTAGATGTATCACATGCCGTGCGGACGTTAAAAAAGGCTCCGAAGAGCCTTTGGTTTATTGTAAGTTTTACTATTCGAGTCTTTCTCCGTGGAGAGAAAGGTCTAATCCGACACGTTCTTCTTCAGCTGATACACGCAAGCCGATCAAAAGATCCACAATCTTCAAGAAAATATACGTTACGACAGCCGCATAGATAAAAGTGGCAATGACACTTTCAAACTGAATCCATAGCTGTTCTGCAACTGGCTTCATGGTTTCACCTGTTATCATGTCTGAGGCAAACACTCCGGTGAGAAGCGCTCCGACAATGCCGCCGACACCATGGACACAGAAAGCATCTAAAGAATCGTCATAACCTAATTTGTACTTAAGCCTTGTTGCACCAAAATAGCACACCAATCCGCCGCAGCAACCAATAAATAGAGAGGCAGCCGGAGTGACAAAACCGGAGGCAGGAGTGATAGCAACTAAGCCGGCAACAGCCCCCGATATTGCCCCTAGAACTGTGAACCTCTTATTTACGATGTATTCGCAAATCATCCAGGTAAGGGCCGCTGCTGCAGCTGCAATTTGACTTACTACGATCGCCATAACGGATCTGGAGTCTGCAGCCAATCCGCTTCCTCCGTTAAAGCCGAACCAACCGATCCACAAGAAACAAGCACCGGTAAGAGCCAGCACGAGGTTATGCGGAGCCATCACTTCTTTACCATAGCCTATACGCTTGCCTAAATATATACAGGCAATAAGACCGGCTACCCCGGCATTGATATGAACAACGGTTCCGCCGGCATAGTCCAAAGCACCAGCTTTAAACAACCAGCCTTCATCTGCCCATACCCAGTGACAAACTGGTGCGTAGCAGAAAAGAGACCACAAAATCATGAAAAGAAAAAGGGCGGAGAATTTGATTCGTTCTGCAAAGGCACCACACATAAGAGCAGGTGTCAAGATGGCAAACGTCATCTGAAACATCATGAACAGCATCTCAGGGATGGATCCGTGCATGGTGTCAATCTGGATGTTTTTGAGAAAAACATTGTCAAAATTTCCAACGAACCAATTTCCGCCTGAAAAAGCAAGAGAATATCCAACCGCATACCAGACGATAGTGACCGCACAGCAAATTGCAAAACTTTGCATAACAACGGAGAGAACATTCTTTTTTCTCACCATCCCGGCATAAAAGAGAGCAATACCCGGAATAGTCATAAAAAGGACTAGTGTCGTAGCGACCATCATCCATGAAACATCAGCGGCATTTATTTCACCTGCAGCCCTTGCAGACGAAGAGAGGGCAAGTAGGGCAAATAAATAAAGTTTGAGCCAACTCATAATGCTGCCTCCCCAGTTTCTCCGGTTCTAATGCGAATGCTTTCTTCTAGCGGTGTGACAAAAATTTTTCCGTCGCCAATTTTTTCTGTCCTTGCAGCTTCGCAAATTTTTTCAATAGCTAAATCAACTAAAGCATCCGGACATGCAATGGAGAGACTTACCTTAGGAAGAAAGTCAACCACATATTCGGCTCCTCTATAGATCTCTGTATGACCTTTTTGCCTTCCGAAGCCTTTAACTTCAGCGACTGTAATGCCGCTTATTCCCAGTTCTACAAGTCCTTCTCGAACTTCATCGAGTTTGAACGGTTTAATGATTGCGGTTATAAGTTTCATCTTTTTCCTCTGATTAGTTGGTATTAACAACAATTAGAGCTATGCATAATCCGTGCCAATTTAGGGTTTCCATTGAGAAAATAGGTTCTAAGAAAAGGACGGATGAAAAATCGAAGGAACCAAGACGAAAGAGAGGAATTTTCTACTGTATATTTTTTAGCACTCAGCCTCGAAAAATATAAAAGTTAAGGAGTAGAAATGAAGAAAAGGTTTTTACTAAAGTTACTTGCAGTCTCGGCTTTTGCTGCTTCTCTTGGAACCGCTTCCATGGCAGCCGAACCCGTTACAATCAAAATCGGGGCTAGTCCGGTCCCGGCCGGAGATATCCTGAATTTTGTTAAACCAAAGCTGGCAGAGAAGGGAATTAATCTGAAAATCATCGAATTTTCTGATTATATTCAGCCTAACCTTGCTCTCTCGGATAAAGAAATCGATGCCAACTTCTTCCAGCACAAGCCATTTATGGATAAATTCGCTGCAGACAGAGGTTTAAAGCTCCATGCAATGCCGGGAATTTTTATTGCTCCTATTGCGTTGTATTCCAATAAAATCAAAGATGTAAAAGAGATCAAGAAGGGCGACAGAATCACTATTCCAAATGATCCTACCAATGGCGGAAGGGCGCTTCAATTGTTGGCTTCTGCCGGCTTACTTAAGCTCAAAGACAACGTAGGTCATTCTGCTTCCATCGAAGACATTGTCGAAAATCCGCTCAAATTGAAGATCATTGAGGTCGAAGCTGCAACTCTTCCTAGAACTCTGGACGATGTGAAGGCCAGTGTCATTAATCAAACCTATGCATTAAGCTCCGGATTAAATCCAGTGAAAGACGCCATTATCATTGAATCAAAGGACTCTCCTTATGCCAACATTGTGGCAGTAAGAGAAGGGGACCAAAATAGACCTGAGATCCTGGAGCTGAATAATACGTTAAGAACCCCGGAAGTTAAGGCTTTCATCCTCGAGCACTTCAAAGGTTCATTAATTCCTTCTTTCTAAGTATCATGAAAAAGTTATTACTCTCTTTAGCACTTGTTTCTCTTGCTTCCGGAGCATTCGCTGCTGACACAATCAAAGTTGGTGCATCGCCGGTACCTCATGCAGACATCCTTAAAGTCGTCCAGCCGGCTCTTAAAGAGAAGGGCATTGATTTGAAGATTATCGAGTTCTCTGATTATGTTCAGCCGAATTTAGCCTTATCTGACAAAGACTTAGATGCCAATTTCTTCCAACACCTTCCTTACTTAGAAGCTTTTTCCAAAGATCATAGATTAAATCTTGTTTCCGCCGGTTCCGTTCATATTGAACCGATGGGTGTTTATTCCAACAAAGTCAAAAATCTTAAAGAACTAAAGAAAGGAGCCAAGATCGGTATCCCAAATGATCCGACTAACGGTGGAAGAGCTTTGCAGGTATTAAATGCCAACGGAGTCTTGAGAATGAAAGACGGAGTTGGTGTTAACGGAACTCCTTTGGATATCGTTGACAATCCTCTTAAAGTTAAGATTGTAGAAGTTGAGGCTGCAACACTTCCAAGAGCCTTGGAAGATCTTGATGCTGCAGTAATCAACTCTAACTTTGCTCTCGGTGCAAATTTGAACCCTTCAAAAGATGCTATTGCAATTGAGCCTAAGGATTCTCCTTACGCTAACGTAATAGCTGTCCGCAAAGGAGACGAAAACAAACAGGAAATCAAAGCGTTGTTGTCTGCTCTGAGATCTCCGGAAGTAAAAAACTTCATAGAGCAGAAATACAACGGTGCCGTAGTTCCGGCTTTCTAAAAAAATTTTCCGTAGCACCCTAAAATGTTTGCTACTAAGACTGAAAAGAATTTAAACTATTCAGAACTTAGTAGCTCACAACTAGAATAAAAAATCCCGGGTTTGTTCAATCCGGGATCCATTAATAAAAACTCTGAAAGTAAAACGAACTGTTCTAGGTAAGAAAGTAAGAAAAAGCATTTATTGGCAATGCAATGATATAAAAGCCATACTTCCTTCATCCTTACGGCGTTCTAATTCCTCTATCTGATCTTCAGAGTCAAGTTCAAATCTTTTTTCAATATCAATATCCGCAATCTGGACTTTGTTTCCTTTGAGAGTAAGGCGAGCCCAGTAGGAAAATCGCTGACTGTCTAAAATCAGACAGTCAACGGTTCTATACATAAACAATTTCTTGATATTGACATCTGCTGTCGCCTGGCAAGCAAATAACTGAGAAATATCGTCACCGGCTTTAACCTTCACTGACTCCTCTAGTCCGGCGGATAATCCTACTATTGTTTTATTTTTTAGAATTATGCTCCCGCCCAAATGTTTACTATCCAAGCTGCATTCATCTGAGGAAAAGAAAAAACTTCCAACGGAATAATCAGAGATACTTTTTTCAAAAACGCAAGTTGCTACATCTAAATTAAGAATCTTAGACACTTTGATAACCTTCAATTCGTTTACAAGTTCACCTTCTGTTGTTGAAATATTCGTATTTTTTTTCTTTGCGATCAACCTCGTAAACCCCGATTCTGACTCACTTTGAGTTAAATTAAGAACTTTCCTGTAAGGGTTTTATCTTAGCTTCTTTCTTATTTATACAATTCTTAAATAAAAGATTTTTTTGACGGCTAATAAAGAACCAAAGCTAGCCTCAAAATAAAAAAGAAAATAATTAGCGAGAAAAATAATTATTTGCGAAAGTCAGACAAAATATGAAAGAAAACATTTTTAGTGCTCAAAATAAGTTGTCTAAATATTTAAATGGTAAATGAATATAAATTTAATAATTTTCAAATTCTTGCTAAACCCTAAATCCCAGAGGCTCTAAACCCACGGTTCCTCGAGGTTAAGCTATGTTATTTATTCCCAAAAATCACCTTAGTATTTCTACTAATCTCAAACCTTTTTTCAATCTTAAGTATTGAGAATTTTCTGGGTTTGTTCTAAATTCCGCATATCAGTTGAGAATTAACAATATATGTTAGGGTCAACCCTTGAGCTCAGGTTGTCCCTCTTTGTTGTTGTTTCGACCAATTAAACACTGCTTACCCCAAATTGCGAAAGGTTCCATCCCTTCCTTTCAAATTTGGTTCAAGGAGATTTGCTAAATGAAAGTTATATACACGGATGTTCTCGTCATCGGCGCAGGACTCGCTGGCTTGCGTATGGCTGTTGGTGCAAAAGCACGCGGCCATGACTCCATCATCCTGTCTCTGGTTCCTCCAAAACGTTCTCACTCTAAGGCTGCGCAGGGCGGTATGCAAGCTTCTCTTGCAAACGTTATTAAAGGCGTAGGTGATAACGAAGACGTTCACTTTGGTGACACAGTTAGAGGTTCTGACTGGGGTTGCGACCAGGAAGTTGCCCGTATGTTCGTCAACACCGCACCTAAAGCTGTCCGTGAATTGGCTGCTTGGGGCGTTCCATGGAGCCGTATCACTCCGGGAGACCGTCAGGTTATTATTAACGGTGAAAAAGTTACCATTACTGAACGCGAAGCTGCTGCTGGTTTGATCGGTCAGCGCGACTTCGGCGGCACAAAGAAATGGAGAACCTGCTTCGTTTCCGACGGTACAGGCCACGCCATGTTGAACTCTGCTGCTGAACGCGCTATTGCTCATGGCATTCCAGTTCACGAAAGAGTTGAAGCTATCGCTTTGATTCATGACGGTCAGCGTTGCTATGGTGCAGTTGTCCGTGATTTGATTACCGGCGAATTAATTGGCTATGTTGCCAGAGCCACAGCTATCGCTACTGGCGGTGCAGGTAAACTGTTCCGTGTATCTACAAACGCCCAGATCTGTGAAGGTACCGGTCACGCTATCGCTCTTGAAACCGGTGTTGCTAAGTTAGGCAATATGGAAGCCGTTCAGTTCCACCCGACAGGTATTTTCCCAGCCGGTATCCTCGTAACTGAAGGTTGCCGTGGAGACGGCGGTTTGCTCCGTGATGTTGACGGCCATCGCTTCATGCCGGACGTTGAGCCTGAAAAGAAAGAGCTTGCCTCCCGTGACGTCGTTTCACGCCGTATGGAAGAAAGAATTGCTCAGGGTAAAGGTGTTAAGAGCCGCTTCGGTGAACACCTTTGGCTTGATATCACATTGCTTGGTGAAAACCACATTAAGCACAACCTCCGTGAAGTATATGAAATCTGCCATTACTTCTTAGGGGTAGACCCAACTAAAGATTGGATTCCAGTTCGTCCTGCACAGCACTACACAATGGGCGGCGTAAGGACAAATCCAAGCGGTGAAAGCCAAACACTCAAAGGCTTGTTCTCCGCTGGTGAAGCAGCTTGCTGGGATATGCACGGCTTCAACCGTTTGGGCGGTAACTCTGTAGCTGAAACCGTTGTTGCAGGTATGATTGTCGGCGAAAAGATTGCTGATTTCTGCGATAAGCCTGAAAACGCCATTGACATCCCGACTAAGGTTGTCTATGACTTCATCAAACGCGAACAGTCTAAGCTCGACGCATTTGCCAAGAACTCTGGCACTGAAAACATGGCTGAAATCCGCACTCGCATGCAGGAAATCATGACCACCAAAGTTGGTATTTTCCGTAACGGAGATACACTTGAACAAGCCGTTAACGAACTTGAGGCCCTCTATAAGAAGAGTTTCAATGTTGCTGTTAAGAACCAACCTGGTGCAAATCCGGAATTGGTTTACGCTTACCGCACTCAAAAGATGCTTCGCGTAGCTTTGACAATTGCTCTTGGTGCTTTCCAACGTACAGAATCCCGCGGTGCTCACTTCCGTATTGACTACCCTGTCCGTAATGACGCTGAATGGTGCAGCCGTACTCTTGCCTCTTGGAAGAACGAAAACGACACAATGCCTACTCTTGAATATCAGAAACTTGATATTTCCAAGATGGAACTTCCTCCGGGATGGCGTGGTTACGGTGCCAAGAACTACATTGACAACCCCGAAACACCGATTCGCCAGAAAGAAGTTGACGAAATCAGGGCCAAGATGGAAGCCGAAGGTAAAGACCGCTTCGCTATCCAAAACGCTTTGATGCCTTACCTCCAACTGTTGCCGGAAAACCTGCGCGGCAGAAACGAACGTATTGACGAACCTCTTTCATAAGTCATCAGGAGTTGAATTTAAATGGCTGAAAATACAAAAACTGCTCCGGAAGCAAAACCGGCTGAAAAGGTTACACCTCCGGCTTCTAGCAACCACCGCACACTTCAGGTTAGCATCCTGCGTTACAACCCTGCTGATTCTGAAAGCGTTCCTCATTTGCAAACCTATCAGGTTTCTGAGACTGATTCCATGACGCTCTACATTCTTTTGAATGAATTGCGCGACACACAGGATCCCTCTCTCCAGTTTGACTTCGTTTGCCGTGCCGGGATTTGCGGTTCCTGCGCTATGTTAGTTAACGGAAAGCCTGCTTTGGCTTGCCGTACATTGACTCGTGATCTTCCTGATCACTTCACATTGGCTCCTTTGCCAGGCTTTGAACTGATTGGAGACCTTTCAGTCAATACCGGTAAATGGATGCGAGGCATGAGCGAAAGAATCCAAGCATGGTGCCACGTTAATGAAGAACAAATTAACTTCAACAAGATCGAAAAACCAATGGATCCGAAGCTTGCTGAAGATATTTATCTTCTTGACCGCTGCGTCGAATGCGGTTGCTGCGTAGCTTCTTGCGGCAACTTCCGTATGCGTCCTGACTTTGTCGGCGCCGTTGCTATTAACAAGATTTCTCGTTTCCGCCTGGATCCTCGTGATCATCGTAATGACGCAGATTATTACGAAGTTATGGGAACAGAAAGCGGTGTTTTCGGTTGCATGACATTGTTGGCTTGCCACGATTTCTGCCCGAAAGATTTACCGCTTAAGACCCAGATCGCCTTTATCCGCCGCAAGATGGCAGAGCAGGGCATTACTGGAAAAGAAAAGCGAACACTCAAGAGAGTCGTTCCTCTTCGTGAATTGAAATTAGACTAATCTAATTTCTCTAGAACCTGGCTAAAATCTGCAAAGCCCTGCGAAAGCAGGGCTTTTCTACGTTTGGGATTTTTTTGTAGAAACTCTTTTAAGTACTGGAACCAGATTGAAGCAAACCACTTTGCTCCGAATTTAAAACATAAAAATCTTTTTTGCTCCTTAACCGTACATTTGCTGAGAAGAAAAAAGAGCTGCCAACGAAGCATTTCAGCTTTTGCCGAACTGAAATTAGGATCGCTAGTGTCCATAATAAATTTTTACAGGTTTCTTTGAAGCAAAAATTCCATAAGCAAATATGTCGAACTCCTGATAAAGTAAACTTTGAACCAAATACTTCAGAAAGGAGCCGGCAAGCAGAGAGCAACAATCTATGTTTGCGCAACTTGTCCAGTCATTGAACTGCAGGTTGGAATTTAATAATCTAGTTCAAAAACACGATTCATGCCGTGGAACTAAAGGCTTGTCAGTTTGTAGCTAGGCTTTTTGCCAGCTTACTAGTGCTGATTCATTAAGAGAAATCGAGGACGGACTGCATTCCTGTATAGGAAAATTACAACACCTTGGTGCCAGACCAGTGGGTCGTTTCGCGTTAAGTTATGCAAATGCAAGAGGCCTTGCCAGCTATATGAAGACCTTTATCACGCCTTGCCGAATAAATTTCGGAATGAATCCCAAGGCCGTCTCGGCCCCTGGTTTACAAAATCCGTCTTTACCGTCTTTCGTTTGGATTCCACAACCATCTCTTTATGTCTGAAAATATCTGATTGGGCTCAGCACCCCAGAAGAAAAGGAAGAATCAAGCTGCATGCCTTGTTAAACAACGACCCAGGACTACCGGAGGGGCATCGTTGAGACAGTGGACAAAACTAGCGATAGAAAGGAGCAGCATTAATTCTTGACGGTCTGAGCTGCGGATCTATCGTTGTTATGGTCAGGGGCTACAACGATTACCGATTTTTAAAGAACTCACTGACCGACAGCTCACCTTTGTCATACGACTGAAAGACAATGCTAAACAGACACTGTTAAAAGATACTCCTATCTCTGAAGCTCTCTCAGGCAAGTGGAGGAGTTTACGAGATGACTTTTATTGGTCCTCAAGCCGTAACGCTCTGCGGACAAACTAAATTTAGAGTTCTTCAATAGTATGACGAAACAACGAAGAGCTGGTTTGAGTTTCTGACAAATAATCGCCAACGGCATCCTCAAGAGACAGCCGATTTATACAAGGATCGGTAGCAAATAGAACTCTTCTTCAAGAAGGTTAAGCAAAATCTTAAAGTTAAAAGTTTTGTGGGAACCTCGAAAAATGCTGTTATGACACAGATTTAGACAGCTGCTATAGCCGCAATAATCTTGGAGCTATTAAAGCGCAGAGCCTTCTACAAATGATAATTCTGCCGTTTAGCGCGATATTTCAGGCTCAATTTAATGACCAGTGCAGTGGCTATCGACGGAAGGCAGAGGGAAAGTGTGTACCACCACCTCTACAAATGAGACCTTTCGGCTAGGGAGGCTTATTTTTGGAAAAAGCGAAATAATTTAGTAAAGGCCGATGAAATCGAGCCCTTAAATGTGACTTGAAATTATTTTGGACAGCAGTGAATTAGGATAGATAATCTAATTTCAAAACTTGGCTATAAACCTGCAATACACTGAGAAAATAGACTACTCAATATTTGTTTGTGATAAAAAACATACAAATTAGGAACTTTATATATTCTTTATTTTCAAATAGTTACATTAATTACAATTCTATTTTATTTTTGTTGTATTTCAATCAGTTATAAATCCTTCTATTTACATTTAGTAAGGGTTAAGACTAAAATACTATGTAGTTCCTACGTGCAAACCCTATTTGTATTAAAGAACTTTCATGATATTGTTCGGTTCGCTTAAACCACTGGAGGCAAGCGTAATTTACTCTTTTCAAAGAATAGTTCTTGGCAAAACGGCAATTGTTCTTTCATTAGTTCGTTTATGAGCGGGCTAATTAAAGATTAATTGATTCTTTGATGAATGCCTTGTGGCACCCATCAAAGTTCTTAACCTGAAGTCCAAAGCATAACCACGGGATTTATCCTGGCTGATGACTTTATTTAATGCGTATATTCGTTTAGGAGCATACATATCATGGCACGTATTGAGCATGATTTTATCGGTGATCTTGAAGTTCCAGAAAACGCACTCTATGGCGTTCAATCTTTACGCGGTAAAGAAAACTTCTTCATCACCGAAGAAAGAAACTCTCAAGAAATTTACTTCATCATCGCTTTCGCTTATGTTAAGAAAGCCTGCGCAATGGCCAATAAGGAATTGGGCGTTGTAGAACCTAAAGTTGCTGATGCAATGATTTGGGCCTGCGACCAGCTCATCAACGATACTGAAAAATATCGTGACCAGTTCATCACTGACTGGCTCCAGGGCGGTGCAGGTACTTCCACTAACATGAATGCTAACGAAGTTATCTCCAACCTCGCTATTCAGCATCTTGGCGGCAAGCTCGGCGACTACACCATTGTCAACCCGAATAACGATGCAAACTTCGGTCAGTCTACTAACGACACATACCCGACAGCAATCCATCTTTCCTGCATGTTCCGCTCCAACATCCTTATCAAGGCAGCTGAACAGCTTCGCGATGCATTGTATGCAAAAGCCAAAGAATTCGACCAGACATTGAAGATGGGTCGTACCCACTTGCAAGACGCCGTTCCTATGACTTTAGGTCAAGAATTCCACGGCTGGGGCTTCACACTCAACGATGAAATCGAAAACCTTCGTGATGCTCAGAAACACCTCTTGGTTATCAACCTCGGTGCAACAGCTATCGGTACAACAGTAACAGCTGCTCCTGGATATCCTGAGTTGGCTTCCAAGTACTTGGCTGAATTGACTGGGCTCCCATTCAAGAACTCTGCAGACTTGATCGCTGCTACCAGCGACTGCGGCGCTTACATGACATTGTCCAGCGCTATCAAGGGTTTGGCAGTTAAGATGACTAAGATCTGCAACGATATTCGTCTTCTTGCTTCCGGTCCTCGCTGCGGCTTGAAGGAAATCAACCTTCCACAGCTTCAACCTGGTTCTTCCATCATGCCGGGTAAAGTTAATCCGGTTGCTGCTGAAGTTGCTAACCAAGCTTCCTTCTTGGCTATCGGTCTTGACACAACAGTTATGCTTGCCGCTTCTGCCGGCCAGCTCGAACTGAACGTTATGGAACCGGTTATCACATACGCTTTGTTCACACAGATGAAGGTTATGGCCAACGCTTGCGATACATTGCGTACTAAGTTGGTTGACGGCGTTACAGCTAACACAGAACGCTGCAGAGACTATGTAATGAACTCCATCGGTATCGTTACATTGCTCAAGCCTCACTTCGGTTATCAAGTTTGTGCAGACATCGCTAAGGAAGGCTACATCTCCGGCAAGTCCTTGCACCAGATCGTTGTTGACGAAAGAAAACTTCTCACTCAGAAAGAATGGGATGAAATCTTCAACACACAGAACTTGATTAATCCTAAGTTCGTTAAGTAACTCTATTTTGAGTCCCTTCTGAAAAGAAGGGACAACTCTCATCAAAAACAAAAGGCTTGTGGCGCTTTTTGTCTTGATTAATTCTAATTAATGCCACTCGGAGCCTTAACAAATCTAAGTTAGGTTCCACTTTGGAGGATTTATGGATTTCATCGTTGCTCTCCAGATCGTCGTTCTGTTAGGCGCAATCTTTGTCGGTGTCCGCTTGGGCGGTATCGGTATTGGTTATGCTGGCGGTGCCGGCGTTCTGATTCTCGGTCTTTGTTTAGGTATGAAGCCTGGTAACATTCCTTGGGATGTTATCTTGATCATCGCTTCCGTAATTTCAGCTATTTCTGTTATGCAGTTAGCCGGTGGCTTGGAATACCTTGTTTACATTGCAGAAAAGATTCTTTATAAGAATCCAAAATACATCAACTACCTTGCTCCATTGGTAACTTATGTTCTTACCATCTTCGCAGGTACAGGCCACACAGCATTCTCAATGATCCCTGTTATCGTTGAAGTTGCTAAGGGCGAACACATTAAACCTAGCGTTCCTCTGGCAATTGCTGTTGTCGCTTCCCAGATCGCTATTACAGCTTCTCCGGTTTCTGCTGCCGTCATTTACATGTCCGGCGTTTTGGAACCGTTCGGCTGGAGCTATCCGGCACTGCTCGGAATTTGGTTGCTTACTACATTCCTTGGCTGCATGGTTACAGCTTTCATCATGACAAAGATCAGAAACATGGATCTCGACAGCGACCCGATCTATCAGAAGCGTTTGGCTGAAGGCCTTGTTAAGCCTCCTGTCGGAATGCACGAAATCAAGATTACACCGGCTGCCAAGCGTTCTGTTTACATCTTCTTAATCGGCGTTGTCTGTGTTGTTCTTTATGCTTCTGCCATTTCCCCGGCTGTAGGACTTATTAAGAACGTCATTGTTCCTCGTGACTCAGCGATCATCAGCTTGATGCTTCTTGTTGGTGCATTGATTACTACACTCTGCAACGTCAAACTTGGCGATATCGCTGGTACCAGCGTATTTAAGTCCGGTATGGTTGCATGTATCTGCGTTCTTGGTGTTGCATGGCTTGGTGATACATTCGTTGCCGGTCACACAAAAGAAATCAAGGAATTCGCTTCTCACACAATCAGCCAATATCCAGCACTTCTTGCCGTTGTATTCTTCTTAGCCGCTATGCTCCTGTACTCTCAGGCCGCTACTGCTAAGGCTATTACTCCGACCGTTGTTGCTGCTTTAGGTATTACAGCTGCAACTCCGGATAACTCCTACATGCTGGTTGCTTCCTTCGCTGCTGTTTCCGCCTTGTTCGTTCTCCCAACTTACCCAACATTGCTTGGTGCAGTTCAGATGGACGATACCGGTACAACAAGAATCGGTAAATGGGTGTTCAACCACTCTTTCTTCTGG
Organism: Turicimonas muris; assembly: GCF_002221595.1. Lineage (GTDB taxonomy): Bacteria > Pseudomonadota > Gammaproteobacteria > Burkholderiales > Burkholderiaceae_F > Turicimonas > Turicimonas muris. The sequence continues at coordinate 12,221 of NZ_NHMP01000009.1, read as the reverse complement.
CCTGGCGTTCTTGCTATCTTCTTCAGCGTTGCATTCGGCTTCGTATTCTGTGGCCTCTTCTAACGTTCTAAGAACTTAGCTAAGATGAGAACCTCTCTGAAAAAAACAGAGAGGTTTTTTTCACGCTTTTAACTTTTAAAAACTGACTATTAGTGTTTTATCGCATTTTTTGATTTTTTCAAAGACTGTCGGGATCGCTAACAAGGATATGAGGCGTCTAGTTTGAGAACTTATGTCCTAGTCAAAAATTGGTCGAAAATAACTTCTTGCAGACCGAATGAATTGAATAAAACTCAAGGCAGCACACTTACCATAGACAACCTTAACTGTCTCTAGCACACGTTTGAAATTTTGCGCCGATTTCCACAAAGATTCAAAATAAACGAAAATAACCAAAGGCTCTATTTGGAGAAAATCGGCACGGTCGGATACAGAAAAAGAAGAAGCATCATAGGCAAACCAAAGAACCTTACGGTATCCAGGCGAGGTAACAAGTGGTTTGTCCACACCCAGACTGAATATAAAATAGAACGTCAGTCAACAGTAAACTCTGAAGTCGGAATTAACATGGGAGTCATGAGGTTCGTAACTTTTTCGGATGGGCCTTTTGTAGAGTCGATCAGTAGCTTGAAAATAATTTAAAACAAGAATTGCAACCAACTGTTATAAAAATTCCTTTCATCTTTTACTTGACTTAGAACTTACCCTTAAAAGAATTGTTAGTTTCTTTTCACCTAATCCCATTGAAAACATTAGAAAACCTTCTTAAGTCTATCTTAATTGACCCGTTATGAGTTTTGTTCCTTTTCAGCCTACAAGTATTGGCTGTTAGTAATTTTCGAGGATATTGATTACAAATAACTACTATTAAAAAACTTTGGTCGGGATGGCCCGAATGTTAACTATTCTCTTTTTAATTTAGTTGGTATAGAATGCACGCAACTAAGGGGAAACCAATAATTTTTCCTTAGCACAAAAAATTATCTATAAGTAAGTTGACCATTGGAATTTTTCCAAATACTTACGTTATACGGTTGACAAGCAGACGGCTTGTTCGCTTTTATTTGAGGAGTCAATATGACACGTATTGAGCATGATTTTATCGGTGATCTTGAAGTTCCAGAAAACGCACTCTATGGCGTTCAATCTTTACGCGGTAAAGAAAACTTCTTCATCACCGAAGAAAGAAACTCTCAAGAAATTTACTTCATCATCGCTTTCGCTTATGTTAAGAAAGCCTGCGCAATGGCCAATAAGGAATTGGGCGTTGTAGAACCTAAAGTTGCTGATGCAATGATTTGGGCCTGCGACCAGCTCATCAACGATACTGAAAAATATCGTGACCAGTTCATCACTGACTGGCTCCAGGGCGGTGCAGGTACTTCCACTAACATGAATGCTAACGAAGTTATCTCCAACCTCGCTATTCAGCATCTTGGCGGCAAGCTCGGCGACTACACCATTGTCAACCCGAATAACGATGCAAACTTCGGTCAGTCTACTAACGACACATACCCGACAGCAATCCATCTTTCCTGCATGTTCCGCTCCAACATCCTTATCAAGGCAGCTGAACAGCTTCGCGATGCATTGTATGCAAAAGCCAAAGAATTCGACCAGACATTGAAGATGGGTCGTACCCACTTGCAAGACGCCGTTCCTATGACTTTAGGTCAAGAATTCCACGGCTGGGGCTTCACACTCAACGATGAAATCGAAAACCTTCGTGATGCTCAGAAACACCTCTTGGTTATCAACCTCGGTGCAACAGCTATCGGTACAACAGTAACAGCTGCTCCTGGATATCCTGAGTTGGCTTCCAAGTACTTGGCTGAATTGACTGGGCTCCCATTCAAGAACTCTGCAGACTTGATCGCTGCTACCAGCGACTGCGGCGCTTACATGACATTGTCCAGCGCTATCAAGGGTTTGGCAGTTAAGATGACTAAGATCTGCAACGATATTCGTCTTCTTGCTTCCGGTCCTCGCTGCGGCTTGAAGGAAATCAACCTTCCACAGCTTCAACCTGGTTCTTCCATCATGCCGGGTAAAGTTAATCCGGTTGCTGCTGAAGTTGCTAACCAAGCTTCCTTCTTGGCTATCGGTCTTGACACAACAGTTATGCTTGCCGCTTCTGCCGGCCAGCTCGAACTGAACGTTATGGAACCGGTTATCACATACGCTTTGTTCACACAGATGAAGGTTATGGCCAACGCTTGCGATACATTGCGTACTAAGTTGGTTGACGGCGTTACAGCTAACACAGAACGCTGCAGAGACTATGTAATGAACTCCATCGGTATCGTTACATTGCTCAAGCCTCACTTCGGTTATCAAGTTTGTGCAGACATCGCTAAGGAAGGCTACATCTCCGGCAAGTCCTTGCACCAGATCGTTGTTGACGAAAGAAAACTTCTCACTCAGAAAGAATGGGATGAAATCTTCAACACACAGAACTTGATTAATCCTAAGTTCGTTAAGTAATCAGTACTGAAAACTGATTAGAACAAAGGCCTCCCTAGGGAGGCCTTGTTAATTGAATTAAAGTTTTCAAACATGGAGAAGAGAATCTTTGAGGGAAGCCTCAAGGGCATGATTTCCTAACCAAATAAACATGATAGCGTCGTAAATTGCTTTACCTCTAATTCTATCCTTGACAACTTTTCCGTTAACTTTTACGGATGTCCCTTTTCTAGGAAGCCAATCAATATCTACTTTATCTCCGGCGGCAAAGGAACCGATTCTTTCCATGAGCTCTTCGATTTGAGCTTGTTCTTCTTTAATAAACTCCTGACTGGTCTCATTTGTATTCATCTGGATACCGTTTCTTAAAGAAGGAATGAAGTCGGCCGGAACCAAGTCCTTAAGAATGTATAAAGTAACTCTTCTTGCTCCTAACAGAGCTTTGGCAGTATCCGCACGTGTCGTTTTTGTAGGCAGGTATAGACCAACGGAATAAATCTCCTCTCCCTCAATTGATCTTAATCCGGCACCGTTCAAAACAAGTGTCTCTCCGGCAACTTCCGCCTGAGATTTAAAATAGCAATTCTTGATAACTAAGTCTCGGCCCGGTTCTTCTTCGGCTTTAAACCAATTTTTTAATTTATTCCATCCAGAAGTATTTTCTTCAGCCACTTTTATCCCACAAGTAGAATACGTTTTATAGAAAGAAATTTTAGCAAATCCGCTATTTAATCAGAAGCTAGAATTACTCTGTTTTTTCGGATGTTCTTTATACAAAAATTCACTCATCTTCAGAGCAAGCTCTTTCATGGTCTGGCTTTCAAACTGTTCGTCTTTATTATCAAATTTGATATAGACGCCTTGTCCTAAATAAAACTCGTAAAAGAGGTGAGGGGCCGCAATTTTTCTTTTCTTTGGGACTGTATCTTCCGCTCTGGGCTTCATTTCTTGAATCTGTTTTAAGGTATAGCCCTTGTTTTGAAGATTCCGTATAAACTCGATTTCATTTAGATGAGATACAGAATAACGGGCACTCCGAGTTTCTCCAATTGCTGGAGAAATCAATCCCAGCTGGGCATAGTATTTAATAGTCCTTTTAGACAGACCGGAAGCGTCTTCAAGCTCATCAATCGTCCAAAGTTCTTTTTTTAATTCAGTTGCATCATTATCTAATCGCATTGCAATACCATTAATTGAAAATTTTTTCACGATTTTCATTGCGTAATAGAGCCTAAATTGGTATAAGACCTATTCGAATAAAGCTACAATAACACCATAAGTTTAGGATATCCAACAAATGCAGATAATCGTTGTAGGAGCCGGAGTAACCGGCATTTCTTGTGCTCACTCTTTGTTGAAAAGAGGGCATAAAGTTACCCTAATTGAATCAGCTTCTTCTCCCAACCAGGGCTGTAGCTTTGGGATGGCTGGATTTATGGGAGCCTTATCTATCGCAATGTTGTGTTCTCCTTTTAAGGGGAAAGCAGGACTTGCCAGCGTCTTTGCTAAGACAAGACGTCTTGGTTGGGATATGTCTTTAAGCCATATGAAGTTTTTGCGTTCCCTTGCTAATTCTCGCAGCGCCGATAAATGGAAAAAAGACAGTCAATCCCTCATTGAGCTAGCTCGTTACAGTGTTGGTCTGACTGAATTTGAAGCTAGACTTCAAGATATTTCCTTTGAACAAACTTATGGTTTACTCCGCCTCTACACCAATGAAACCGTATGGGAAGAAGCTCACAAAGAAGAAGAGGCGAGAAAGGGGGGAGAGTGGCTCGATGCAGAAGAAACCAAACGCCTGGAAAATTCCATTGAAGTCCCTGATCTTCTAGGCAGCTTCTATATGCCGCAGGAACTTTCCGGCAACGGTTCCTACTTCTCCAAGCAAATTCAGATGCTGAATATTGCGGATCCGGATCTGACCATGATGTACCACACCACCGTCACTAAGTTGATAAAAGGCGAGAACGGCAAAATAACCGGTGTCGAGACTGATAAGGGAGAAATCTCTGCTGATGTTGTTGTTTTGTCAAACAATCTGGGGGCAAAAGCATTGCTGGCAAATGTCCTAGATCTTCCTATAGCAGTAGTTACCGGCTGGACGATTACTGCCGCCATACAGCCTGTCAATGCAGTTCCCACACATTCTTTGCAGTTTGAAAACAAAGATATTCTGATTACCAGACTCGGTAACAGACTCAGAGTTTGCGGACGTTTCTGGCTTGGTGATGTCTCTAAGGATGTAGCCGATAAAACAATTGAAGAGCTTTATCAAGCTGCTTGCAAACTTGTTCCACAGAGCGCTGTTTGGACTGACACCACAAATTGGTCCGGACAAACTCTCATTCACCCCGATAGCTTGCCAAGCTGCGGCAAAACCTCTTTAGAAGGCTTGTATTTGAACATCTGTCACGGTTTGAACGGATGGGCTCTTTCTACAGGATGCGGAGAACTTTTGGCTGATGTAATTGAAGGCAAAACACCCGCAGTGAATCCTGAACTGTATTCGCCGGAAAGATTTGCCAAAAAGAATTAATTAATGAATTTTGATGCGTGTTCTCAAAAGGCGCAAAATGCGCCTTTTATAGGATAAGGAGATAATTTTGTCTGAACAACTGCTTGAGCTCTCCACACTTCGTGAGCTTGAAGAAAAAAACGCTAGAATCCTCGGTCCTTATACTTTAATGGAAAGGGCTGGCACAGCAGCTGCCGATTTAGTTTGTCACCTCCACGAGTCTCCTTGCACGGTTACCGTTTTATGCGGGCCCGGTAATAACGGGGGAGACGGTTACGTTTGCGCACGAGCCCTTGTTGAAAGAGGCTACGATGTCTATTGCGTGCAGGTAGCCGGTAAGTCTCCTAAAGAAGGAACGAATGCTTATAAAGCCAAGCAGATGTGGGAAGAAATCGGAGGCAGGACTTTCGAAGATCCTTATAACGCACCAAAATCTCAAGTTGTTGTTGATGCCATTTTTGGTATCGGTTTGAACAAACCGTTGAAAGGCGAATATATCGATGCTGTACAGTGGTACAACGAAAGAGAAGCAGTGCACGTATCATTGGATATCCCAACAGGACTCGATAGCCAAACAGGTCAGTGGATTGGTTCCATGCCCGGATGTCGCAGCGATGTCACCATCACATTCTTAGCCGGCAAACCTGGTTTATTTACCGGTATCGGCCAAGAAGTCTGCGGACATGTTCACACTGATAATTTGGGTGTTTCTATTCCTCTTTCCAATATCAATTTAGTTGAGCCTATTGATTTCAAATCAGTTTTAGCTCCTAGAAAACTCATCTCCTCTAAAAAAGACTTCGGTCGTTTAGGCATTATCGGAGGAGGTAAGGGGAAGGTAGGAGCAGCTCTTATCGCCGGTGCAGCTGCTCTTCGCATGGGTGCGGGCTCTGTTCTTGTCGAGTTGGTTGAAGAAAATCTTGTCTACGATCCCGGTTGTCCGGAACTCATGTTCCGAGAAAAAATCGACTTCTCAGAAATTGATGCCTTAGTCATCGGCCCTGGTCTTGGCTTTAGTCAGACAGCCCGTCAGCGTCTCAACGAAGCATTGGATCTTCAGATTCCTTTGATAATTGACGCCGATGCCCTCACCATGATCGCACAAGATTCTGAATTGACGAGTAAAACCGCTCAAAGAAGTGCCCATACCGTCCTTACTCCACATCCAGGTGAGGCGGCTCGTCTTTTAAAAACTACCGTCAAAGATGTTCAATCTGATCGTGTAATGCGGGCCCAAGAGATTTCCGTTTTAACGGGTACTGTGACTGTTCTTAAAGGAAGTGGAACGGTGATTGCTCAAAAGAGCGGCATTACTTGGATCAATCCGACCGGGACAGCCGGCCTGGCCACGGCAGGTTCAGGAGATGTGTTGTGCGGAATGATCGGTGCTATGTTCGCTCAAAAATTTGACTTTGTCAGTGCCATTCTATCTTCCATCTATCTGCACGGTGCCGCTTCAGAAAATATCGACTGCGGTTTATTAGCTGGAGATATCGCTCCGTCAGCACTCCATATCCTTCAGAATCTAAGAATGGATGTTAAAAAGAATGGTTTGAAACAGTTAGGCGAGCTCTCTTGCCACCAGCGTATTGCATCTCACAATTTCTACTCGGCCTAAACAGTTAATCCTTTCCGGCGCAAATTCTCGATAATTTGACGAGATGATGCGCCGGATGCTATTTCTGCGGCATCACTCAGTTCTTTATCATTAGCCTGGTTTCTCCAATTCTCCAGCCATTGAAAAGCCAAATAATGTCCTCTCGATGCAGCCATGTGAGCAAAAACAAGAGCTAGAGCCATATTTGAAGAACAATATAATCCTTCATACCAGAAAGCGGCCAAAGCTGCTTGACTCTCTGTATCTCCTAGGGCCGCACCTTCTTCTAATAGATATAAAGCTTGATGAGTTTGAGGATCGGGCCGGCTTAAAAGCTCCTTGGCACATGCATACATCGAAGAGGGAACAGAATTTTTTCCGGCGTTGATCCAATACAAAACTTCTTTTAAATCAATCTTCTCTTTCTCAAGCGAGAAACGAAGCATTCTTGAGACAGCCTTAGGATATTTAAGATTGGCCGCCTTAGAAAATAATTGGGAGGCAGAAGTTGGATCTTTTTGGCAGCCGATTCCTTCCTGAAGTGCAAATGCCATTTCATAAAGCGCCGGAGCAAAATTCTTTGCAGCGGAGATTCGCAGCCAAGCAAAAGATTCTTGAAGATTCTGCGGTACTCCAAAACCTTCTCTTAGGGCCATCGCTAAATAAAAAGGCGACTCCGTATCTCCTAAATTCGCAGATTTTTTAAAAAGAGAAACTGCACGTTCCGGATTCTTTCCTAAAGAGCCTCCGAAGGCAAAGAGAAGAGCCAACTTACGATATCGAACGGATAGATTTTCATTGGCCGTTTCTTCCAAGGAATTATCGGCTAGGAGAAGGTCTCCCGACAGAAGTTCATTGGTCTCGCTGAACACATCGTGCGCAGCTGAGAAAAAAGATTCTGGCTGCATTAATCGATTTTAATGAAGCCCATCATGACTAAACCCATGATGTAAGTCAACGAAATTGCTGTCCACAGAAGAAGGCCACCTGCGCCGAGCATCAGAGGTTTGCCCCAAAGCTTGTGATGGAAATCGCTACCGTAGCGATCAGCAACGGCTTTAACTTGAAAGCGTCCGTCAAAAATAAGCCATAAAAAATAAAAGATAAACCAGCAAATCAAAAAGTAATATTGAGAAAAATCATTGGCATCCGGCAAAAAGGGCTCCGCGAAAAGATAGCCGCCTAAAAAAATCAACCCGAGTGCAACCCAAATACCGCTTTGATTTGCTTTATCCGGTTCGCCCATTTCTGTCCAATTTGTCCTTTGAAGGAATGCTCCGAATACCGGAGAAAAAAGAAGAGACCAAACGATGGTCCAAATAGGATTCCACAAAGCTATTACGGGATATTTAGTATTTCTACCTGCCATATTTGTAAAATAAATGTGTTGAAAAAGTGCTAGATTGTTAGAATAATCCTTCGTACTGTTTTTATCCAAAGTTTATGTCTAAATACTTACCAGTTATATTCTCTGCTTCTGCACTGTTCCTATTAGGGGGATGTGCAAGTGAGTTTAACGGCTACTATCTTAGAAATTCTTTTGGATTTGACACAGTTTGTCTGGTTGACAATAACAGTGCGCCTCCTTCTTTCTTTCTCTTCTTGAAAAAAGCTCTGGAAGATAAAGGTCTAACTGTCAAAATTGTCAAAAAACCCTCTAAGGATGAACTTGTTTGTCCCGCGACTATTATGTACGAAGCCCGAGTCGCTCAAAAACCTTTTCCCTATCTAAAAGATGCTCGTCTTTTCTTTTTGAAGAAAAATGAAAAGACTCAGATCGTTGCCATGAAAAAGCCTGTAAATCAGGTGACTCTTCAGGATAGAATGGCCGATTCTGAGCCTGCTGTCCGTGACATGGTGAATCGCCTTCTTCCGCGGTCCACTCCATGGTAATGGATTAGCCAATTACTGCAGTAGCTTCAACTTCTACTAATCCGCCTTTAGGCAAAGCAGAAATTTGTACGCAGCTTCTTGCCGGATAAGGAGCCTTGAAAACTTCGGCCATGACTTTGTTAACAACGGCAAAGTTAGCGAGATCTGTCAAATATACGGTCTGTCTTACAATGTCTGCAGGCTTGCCGCCGGCAGCCTCAACGATTGCGAAAACATTTCTGAAAGCCTGACGAACTTGAGCCTCAACAGAATTCGGCAATTCACCGGTAGAAGGATCAATTCCGAGTTGTCCGGAGCAGTAAAGAGTGTTGCCGGCCTTAAAGGCTACTGAATATGTACCGACTGCAGCCGGTGCATTTTCGCAAGTAATAACTTGGTTCATTTTTGTTCTCCAATAAAAAAGGTGATTTTAACAAAGAGAGTAAGCGGCAACCATGATTTACTCGTCGCTCAAAAACTAATTCTGATTTTCAGCGGCGATTGCCGGATTGTAAGCTTTTGTCCTCCAGAGAGAAATCGTAGACAGACTATTCTTAAAGCTGCCGTTAAATTCTTTCGTGGTGTAGGCGATATACATCAATGTTTGGTTCTTTTCATCAAAGATTCTTTTAATCTTTAAGGTCTTAAGAAATACGCTTTTGGACTGTTTAAAGACCACTTCACCTGTCTTGTTTCTTTTGACGTTTTCAATCATCTCCGGCGTGATCTCGCCTGTTTGGACGCATGAGACGGAGGCATCGGACGGATCACTGAGAGTCAGAGGCGAGTCAATACTAGCTACATGACAAGTTACTCCAGGAACATCTCTATCTTGGAACGCACTGATCTTGATATCCTTTAAAGTCAAAATACCTAAGGATACGCTGCCGACATTTTCATCGGAACAGCCGGAAAGTCCTGCTGCCAGGACGGCAGCTCCTGCTAAGAGTAAAACAGATTTTAATTTCAACATGGTTTTCATAATCCTTTGGTCTTCTTCGACATCCACTTCAGTGGGAAGCCTTAATTGGAGTCACTTTCTCAAGAATGAGATTTGGCTGAAGTTCTGTTGTTCCAGCCGCAATAACTTTTTCAATGTCATCTAACTGCCTGAAAAAATATGGGTTATAAGTTAACCGAGCAAACAGTCGATCTCCGTCTACGGTTCCGTATGCACCGTACCAGACTTCGGGAGCAGCCATGCATTTCTCATAGTAGCCTTTGGTAGAACGGTTCACACAATAGCGGTACTTGCCGTTTCTGCCGTACCACTCATTTTCCGGAGAGTAAGTCAGAGCCATATGAGAGAATGTTTCGATTCTTTCGCTGGGAAGAAAGGTTTTCTTGGCAACAATTCTCGAACTCAGAGAAATTTTGCTTTTCGGCAACTCTCCATACCAAATAATTTTTGAATTGGGATTGGTCAATTGTTTGTCAAAAATCTTCAAGAGAGATTGAGTGTCAACGATAGAGTCATTAGCACTCATCATTACCAACACAGGTTTATCGTACGGCTTCTTCTTTAAGGCCTTATCAGCATCATCCATTGTATCTTTGAATGCGTTCAAGCCGTCAAGAGGAATTGTTCCGTATTTGAAAGGCAAGACGCCTTCCGTGTTTTTATCCGGTTTTCTTAACCAGTCTATAAAGAGATCAGCGAAAGGAACAAGTTCGACTAACTTAGTCCGGATTTCGATAGCTGGAGAAAACAAAATCAGGCCTCGAATGTCCGGATCTTCGGCTGCCTGAGAGAAGGCAAGGTTACCTCCGGTTGAAAATCCTCCGAGCCAAACGTTCGGAACTTCTTTCTTTAACAGGTCTATTTGTTCTTGAACGGCTTTATTCCAGTCCTCGCTGGTAACACCAATCATATCCGCCGGTTTTGTTCCATGTCCGGGTAGCAGTACCGTTCTGACAAGCATTCCTTGCTCAGCTAGCTTTGTAGCCAAATCTCGGTATGTCCATGGAGAATCTCCCAGACCATGAATAAGCAGAATTCCCTTGTCCGTCTTTCCGGCAGGCCGGATTTCAAAAGGGGTATGGTAGGTTAGCTCTTTCTCATGATCGTCCATAACGAAATGACGGTTCTCGGCTATCCAGGCTCGAGTTTCAGCTAAATACTCCTGAAAAGAGCTTTGTCCGAGAGGAGTTTCTAAAGGATGTTTGCTCGCACAGCCAGTAAGGACCAGCAGTCCGGCGGCTAGTGCTGTATATAAGATTTTCTTGCAATGCATTTATTCATTATAAAAAAGGAAAAATGCGGGAGGGAATGTTATTCTTTTTGACCGTTCTCTCTGTGCCTATTTGGGGAACTTTCTTGTAGATATTTGTTTCTAGAAGTTTTTTTATAACAAAATTAGTTTTTATTCTCAATCATTTCTTAGGAAGGAAGATTTTTAATGGCAGGTGAAACTCTTTTTACTATTGACGTCTCTTCTGTGCAGGCCGTCGCACTGGCTATCTGTACTTATTATTTTGGTGTGTGGGTTAGAAAAAGAGTTTACTTATTCGAAAGGTTTGCAGTCCCAAGTCCAGTGATTGGAGGTATGACTTTCGCCTTCTTATTATCCGGGTTAAAAGCCAACGGAATTTTAACGGTTAACTTTGATTCTTCCCTCCAAACTCTTTTAATGCTTGCTTTCTTTACCACCATTGGTCTTTCAGCAGGGTTGAAAGTGGTCAAGCAGGGAGGAGGACTGTTGATTGGATTTCTTATAGCCGTTACAGTTCTCACCGTTCTGCAAAACCTCTTGGGAATGGGAGTCGCCGAATGGCTGGGGCTTGATATGCATTACGGCATCCTGGCCGGCTCTGTCTCTATGATGGGCGGTTTAGGAACGGCCGCCGCTTTCGGACCTTACTTCGAACAAACCTATGGGATTGTAGGAGGAACAGCTGTCGCCATTACGGCAGCCACCTTCGGTATGGTTGCCTCTTTGATCATCGGCGCACCTTTAGGAAGTTTTCTTATTAGGAAATACAAAGTCAAAACTCCTATCGAAAATGTCTCCAATGAAGATGTAAAGATTCCGGAGGAGTTCGACACCGACGTAATCGACTCTGACCATCAGCCGACAATGACCGCTCAGTTAATGAAAGCTACAAGCATCGTTACTCTGAGTATGGCTGCGGGAGTCGCCGTTTCATCATTCCTTGATCACTTCATCACGCTTCCTGCCTATATCGGATCCATGATGGTTGCCGCGATTGTCAGAAACGTCGGCGATTTCTCCGGCAAATACAGGGTAGACGGAAAAGGCCTGAACGCTATCGCCGATATTAGCTTGGTCTTGTTCGTTACGATGGCCATCAACAGCCTAAAGCTTAACGAACTTATCAATTTGGCCGGACCTTTAGTTGTTATTTTGGCCTGCCAAACAATCCTGACTGTTCTCTTCCTGTGGATCTGCGTATTCTTGGTTTTCGGAAGGAATTACGATGCGACTATGCTCTGCGTCGGTGGTATCGGCTTCTCTATGGGTGCTACAGCTAACGGTTTGGCAAATATGCAGGCTATTGCTGAAAAATATGGAACCAGTCCGAGAGCTTGGTTAATAGTCAGTATTGTTGGAGCTTTCCTAATTGACTTGATTAATGCGTTACTGATTACCTGGATGGGTGCTTGGTAGTCTGTTCACTCCAAAATGAATCGAGTAGGGCCGGTTATTACCCGTCCCTCTCACACCACCTGGCATGCCGTTCGGCACCAAGGCGGTTCCAGTAAACATCCCTACGTTCCAGATGCGGTTCGCAGGGCCTTTTCTAAACTGTACC
>NZ_NHMP01000008.1 GCF_002221595.1 Turicimonas muris | reverse complement strand
TTTGCTATCTGCTTCTTTCAGCCTGTACATCACTGCACACACCTTGCAGATTCGCTAGCTCTTCCCACTAGCGGGCGAGCTCGGGACTTTCACCCTTTAGATTGCACTCATGCCGAGCACACAAAAAGAGGGACCGCCTTTCGGGCGGTCCCTCTAAATTTTGTGCTGTGTCTAAACCTAATCTTCTTTTTCCATCAGTTCTCTCTGGCGATTGAAAAATTCTTGAATCGTATTGATACCGCGTTTCTGAAGAATAGCGCTTCTTACCGCAGCTTCAACCAACACAGCTAAATTTCTGCCGCCCCCGACAGGAATAATCATGGTTCGAACCTGCTGCCCGAGAATTTCTGTATACAGTTCGGTTTCTGGCAGACGATCCATTAATTCCCCTTGCTCAAACTGTTTTAATTCAGCTACCAGATCAAGCTTCATCTTTCTTCTGACAGAAGTTTCACCGAAGATGGTTTTGACATCTAAAAGACCGATTCCGCGAACTTCTAATAAGTTGGCTAATAGGGCAGGGGCGGAACCTTCAATTTGATTAGGTCCTCTTTGAATAAAGTCCACAACATCGTCTGCAACGAGCCCGTGGCCTCGTGTGACTAGTTCCAAACCCAATTCGCTCTTGCCAATGCCGCTTTGTCCAGTCATCAGAACACCAATTCCGAACACATCCATGAACACCCCGTGCATAGAGCACGAAGGAGCGGCTAACCGCACCATGTTATGGCGGATATTTGTTAAGGTATCCTCAGCACACGCATCAGAAGTGAAGAAAGGAATGTTCTCTTCAATGACAGCTCGGACAAAATCTTCAGGGAGCTCTAAATCTTTACAGATCACGAAACCGAGACTATTGTTTTTTCTGAATTGCTGAACGATACCTAGTCTGTCCGGTACTGAAAGACCTTGCAGAAAGGCTACCTCTGGCGCCCCGATAATGTGAAGTCGCTCGGGATGGATGATGTTAAGAAACCCAACATACAAAGAAGGATAATGAGAGCTTTGAGCGTCTGAAAGAAAGTTTCTGCCGTTTTGATTCTTGCCGTAAAGCCATTGGAGCTTGAATTTTTTGCTGCAAAGCTTGATTAGTTCTTCATATGTAGCCATAGTGTGCGTTTGCTCCTATTTTTCTTTATCGTCCGAATGCTGAGCACACCACTGATTGATAACTTCGGCAAATTCAGCCACGGTGGATGCTTCCTTCAGTTTCTCTCTTTCTTGTTTGTCAGAGAAAATTTCTGAGATTTGAGCAAGGATTTGGAGATGCTCGTCCGTTTCCTCTTCGGGAACAAGCAGAAAAAAGAAGGCTTCAATTGGTTCAGACTCGGTATTGTTTTCGAGACGATCGTTCAATCGAATAAACAGAGCTCGAGGCTGATCCAGATCTTTCATTCTGCAGTGAGGTACGGCTAGTCCATAACCTAAATAAGTGGAACCTAAGCGTTCACGTGCATTTAAACCGTCAAAAATTGCTTTTTTATCCAGGTGGTAGAGCAGGCTTAAAGTCTGGGCACCTAACTCAAGAATTCTTTTTTTACTTGAGGCAGAAATACCCAGAAGAATATTATCGGGTTTTAAAAGGGCACAAAGTTTAATCATTTTATGGACTCATCATGGTCGAACTTTATTCTAATTCATTAGCATCGTTTTCTTAGCGATGCAGGGGGCAAACCGAGAGCTTCTCTATATTTCGCAACGGTTCTGCGGGCCACTGTAAAACCTTTCTGCTCTAGGAGCTGTGAGAGTTTGGCATCAGACAAGGGCTTGGCTGGGTTTTCCCCGAGAATTATCTTTTTTAGCTCCGCTTTAATAGCCGAAGCCGAAACTTCTTCATCAGATTTTCCCGCGGCAAAGTGAGATGAAGAAAAAAAGTATTTCAGTTCAAAAGTTCCGCGGGAACAAATTAAATATTTCCCTGTTGTAATACGGGAGACGGTTGATTCATGAATTCCTAACTCATCAGCGATTTCTCGAAGCACCAAAGGTTTGAGTTTTTCCGGGCCGGTTTCAAAGAAATCTCTCTGTCGATTAACAATGAGTTCGGAAACGTTTAGCAATGTGGTTTGTCTCTGCTCAACGCTTTTAATAAATTGACGGGCTTCTTCTAAACGCCCTTGCCAAATTTTGGTATCTCTTTCAGTTTGCGTGCTGGAAAAGGCATCTGCATACATTCGGTTCAGGGAAATTTTTGGAGCATTTCGAATTAGTTTCGGTTTCCACTTCCCTTTGACTTTTTCTACTTTGATTTCGGGGAGAACAAAATTGATCTCAGGGTTGGAAAAACGAGAAGTAGGCCGAGGGTCAAGATGCGAAATCACATACAAAGCTTCTTCGAGCTCCTGTTCATTGCAGTCTAAGGTCTTCTTCAACTTTTCTACCTGACGTCTTGCGACCTGCTCAAGATAACTTTCAATGATGCGAAGAGCTAAGTCAGCTGTGCTTTTTTCAATCTCTTTGCGAAGCAGAAGAGTGTTGATTTGAAGAGAAAGTACTTCTAGGCAATCTCTTGCTCCGATACCGGCAGGATCAAAGGTTTGAAGAAGATGCAGAGAACTTTTCCAATCTTCGAGTGAAAAATTGTTCTCTGCCGGAAAAGAGTCTTTGATTTCTTCAATGCTTTCTGTCAGCAGCCCCCGGGAATCTAAGGCGCCGATAATCCATTGAACTCTCAGACTTTCCTCAAGACTGATTTTTAAGCAGGACAGCTGTTCCAGCAGATAGGAGGTCAGAGACTGAGGAGCCTCTTCCCAATCCCAATCTTCCTCTTCAACCTCGGTCCGAAACCCAGACTCCCATAACAGCTCTCCTTTGTCTTCTCTTTCTGCTTCTTGTTCCTCAGAGGAACTTTCTTCTGCAGTAAGAAAAGGATTTTCTTGGAGCTGAGTGGAAATCTCCTGGATAAGTTCCTGCGTAGGCAGCTGAAGAATCTTTAAAGCCTGCTGTAACTGGGGAGTTAGAGCAAGTTTTTGAGTTTGCTTTAAAGATAGACCGATCAGCATGATTTACATACGGAAGTTCTTGCCTAAGTACGCTTTGCGGACCAATTCGTTTTCGATAATGGCTTCAGGTTTGCCGGAGGCTAAGACAGTACCGTCGCTGATAATGTAAGCGTGATCACAGATGCCCAAAGTTTCGCGGACGTTATGGTCAGTGATGAGAACGCCGATGCCTCTTTCTTTGAGGAAGTGAACGATTCTCTGAATTTCAATAACGGCAATTGGGTCAACGCCGGCAAAAGGTTCGTCCAGCAGAATAAAGCGAGGCCTTGCGGCCAAGGCACGGGCAATTTCCGTTCTTCTTCTCTCACCTCCGGACACGGTGGAAGCAATACTCTTGCGAATGTTAACAATCTGGAGTTCATTGAGAAGCTTTTCTAATTCTTCCTTAATTTCCTTAGAACTCAGCTTGGAGCCATCCGGATTGACTTGAAGTTCCAAAATAGCCTGGATGTTTTCTTCCACGGTTAGTGAACGGAATACGCTGTTTTCCTGAGGGAGATATGTCACCCCGAGTCTGGATCTCTTATAAATCGGCAAATGTTGAATAGACTTGCCGTTTAAGAGGATTGAACCGCCGTTTGTAGAGACAAGACCGACAATCATGTAGAAGGTGGTGGTTTTACCTGCACCGTTCGGACCCAATAGCCCTACGACTTCACCGCTTTTTACGCTGATGGAGACGTCTTTAACAACGGTGCGGTTGCCGTAAATCTTTTTTAAATTGACAGCTTCTAAGACACTGCGGGTGCCGTCATCTTTACGTTCTTCCGTCATTGAGTAACTCTCGTGTTACGTTCAAGTTCAACGCCTTTGGAGCGAGCAGGGCTGGCAGAAGAGTCTCTCGGAGCAATGACCGTGCTTACACGGCCGGCAGAACCGCGGGACTTGTCGCCGGTAATATCAGCGGTGGAGTTTGTCATGTTGTAGACAATGCGGACACCGCGGCTCCGATCTTTGAGTACTCCGTTTTCTGTTCTGAAGACTTCGGCGTTGTTGGTGAGAATCAACTGGTTAGATTTTTCGTTATAAGTAAGCTTATCTCCCTCTCCGTGCATCCATTCTTCTACGCCGGGCGTCTGCTGATCACGTCTTTGTTTAAAACGGACCAGTTTCCCTTTTTCCGGAGTCATAACCGCATGACGAAACCCCTGAGGGTCAATGGACAAGACAAGCTTAGCACCATGAATCTCTAAAGTACCTTGGTGAACTGCCACGTTGCCCGTGTAAATAGCCACTTGTCTAACGTCGTCTCCATCGAACTTGTCAGAGAATATCTGTACGGGTTTGTCAGAGTCTCCCGATTCTGCAAAAGAAATCATCGGGAGCATTAGAGTTAGGGCTACGGCAAAACTAATACGCTGGAAGTTCATTTTAGTGGCTTTATATAGTTGTCCAATTCTCGTAAATCCTGTCTATTGTAATTTCTTTTTAGGAAATTGGTATGAAAGACTTTTTCTCGATTTGTGGCCCGAGAAACGAATGAGCGGAATTACTGAGCGTTTTTCGATGCCTGACTTTCGTTCTTATTCAAGCCGGATTGAATGGAGCGGGGCATAAATTCACTTTGAACCCTTGAACGCAATTTGAAAGTGCGCTCAACATTGTCAAAGTCCATCCCAATACCTTTGGAGATATCGCTCCCTCTTGTCAGCGTGACCGGCTTGTCAGAAGAGTAAACATCTTCATCCGGGTAGGCGTCAAGCTGGCTTGTTTCTAGGCGGCTCGCGGGCTTGTCGCCATGTGCTTGCTGACGGATATCAACATTGTTATAGAAATGAAGTGTTTCTCCGCCGGAGACCATTTCACCGGAATCAGAACGGGCCGTTACCTGGGGCTCGTTTGGGTTAAGGGAGTAGTACTCAGGAAATTCAGCTGTGGCATGGCCGTCCGAATAGTGATCTATTCGTTTAGCAAATACTTTATATGAGGCTCCCCCGGATTTATCAAATTTGGTCACTGTAATATCGTGAGCAATAAAGTCAGGAGAATTTAGATCGGAGAGATGGCCTTGGCCTTCCATTTCTGCTTTAACGGAATACCAATAGCTCATGCCTACCAAGGTAAGCAGGAGTGCAACAGCGATGATGGAAGTAAGACGATCTCTCATTAACTAGATTTCAATCCCAAAGCGTTTTTGAACAACGGAAGCAAATTTATCTTGTGAGTTTAGAATAAATTCGGCTAATTCGCGAACTGCCCCTCTGCCGCCCGGATATGTGGAGACCCAAGCAGCTTTAGATAATGCTATTGGTGCGGCATCACATGGAGCACATGCTAACCCGACTAACGGGAACAAGCAGAGGTCCGGAATATCGTCTCCCATGTAAGCAACATTCTGCGGCTCAACATTGGCTTGTATGCAAATGTTGGTAAAACCGACCCGTTTGTCTTTTTCGCCCTGCATGACGAGCTTGATGCCGAGCTCTCTTGCCCTTTCTTCGACGATATCGGAAGTGCGGCCGGTACAAATAGCCACCGCAATGCCGGCGTCTTGAAGAAATTTAATTCCCAATCCGTCACGTACAAAGAAAGACTTAAAAAGCTCTCCGTCTCCGCTGATATTGATGCAGCCGTCGCTCAGGACACCGTCGACATCAAGAATAACTAGCTTAATCTGTTTAGCAATTTCTTGAATTTCCATTAGATCACCTTTGCCGTCATGAGATCGTGAATATGAAGGGCACCGATAAGTTTGTTGTCTTTATCTACCACCAGAAGCTGATTGCGCAAAGTTGTTTCAAGGACTTTGGCGGCTTCCATTGCCAAAGCATCTGCGGTTGTTGTTGACGGATGCTTCGTCATCACGGAGGCGATAGAGATTGGACGGATATCGCCGACTTTTTCAATGAGTCTTCTTAAGTCGCCTTCAGTGAAAATTCCGACGACTTCATTGGCTTCATTGGTGATGGCAGTCATGCCAATCTTCTTGCGCGTAATTTCTTTCACGGCATCGAGGACGGAGGCACTGTCTTTAACAACAGGGAGATCGTCTCCCGTTCTCATGACATCCTTGACATGTGTGAGTAAGCGGCGTCCCAAAGCTCCGCCCGGATGAGATCTTGCAAAATCTTCCGGTCCGAAACCTTTAGCGTCTAAGCAGGCAACGGCTAAGGCATCACCGAGTGCTAAGGTTACGGTGGTGGAAGAGGTAGGTGCCAAATTCAGAGGGCAGGCTTCACGTTCAACATGAATATTCAGGTTAACCGTTGCATGATTGGCTAACGGATTTGAATCGGAACCGGTAATAGCGATAATTGGTGTGCCCTCTCGAACAATCGTCGGAACAATCGCCAAAAGTTCGGAACTCGAACCGGAGTACGAAATAGCAATGACGACGTCTTCTTTGGTGATCATTCCCAAGTCGCCGTGGGCGGCTTCAGCGGCATGAACAAAAAATGCCGGTGTACCGGTGGAGGCTAAAGTCGCAGCTATCTTGCGGGCAATATGGCCGCTCTTGCCGACCCCGCTGACAACGACGCGCCCCTTACAGGCTAAGAGGATTTGAACAGCCTTAATGAAGTTTTCATTGAGAGTGTCGGAGAGGTGGCAGATGGCTTGAGCTTCAGCTTGAAGAACTGCTTTGCCGAGTTCGAAGATCCCTTTTGTTGAAGAGGTTCCGTTCATTTTTGTTTCGCAAAAAATAGGTTAAGGATGAATTATAGTCGGGAGGAAAAGAAGTCTCCTTAGGAGCCTCTTAACTTAGTAAAAAAAGTTGAAAACTGAAGCCCGCTTTTTGCGCTTGCGCATAAACAAAAAGCCTGTCAAAACTGTGTCCCGGCGCCGTGTCAAAAGACAATTAATGATTGAGAATTTTTGCTAAGAAAGCCTGTGCTCTCTCGCTTCGTGGAGTAGAGAAGAACTCTTCTTTCGGAGCTTCTTCAACAATTTCGCCTGCGTCCATGAAAACGACTTTATCTGCAACCTTACGTGCAAAGCCCATTTCATGAGTAACTACCATCATGGTCATGCCTTCTTTAGCCAGCTCAACCATAACATCCAGCACTTCGTTAATCATTTCCGGGTCGAGAGCGGAAGTCGGTTCGTCAAAGAGCATGCAGATCGGATCCATTGCTAGAGCTCGAGCGATTGCGACGCGCTGCTGCTGACCGCCGGACAGCTGCATTGGAAATTTATGGGCGTGCTTGGCGAGACCGACTCGATCAAGCAGTTTTAAACCTCTTTCAATGGCTTCATCGCGAGTTCTTTTCAGGACCTTCATTTGCGCAAGAGTAAGGTTGTCGCAAATGGTCAAATGAGGAAAGAGTTCGAAATGCTGAAAAACCATGCCGACGTGAGAGCGCAGTTTAGGCAGATCGACACTAGGAGCACCGACATCGACCCCATTTACGAAAATGCTTCCGCTTTGGAACGGCTCAAGGGCGTTGACGGTCTTAATCAGGGTGGATTTTCCGGAGCCGGAAGGCCCGCAGATAACGACAACTTCGCCTTTTTCGACCGATGTGGAGCAATTGCGGAGAACTTGAAAGTCTCCGTACCACTTGCTGACATTTTTTATCTCGATCATAGGCATAGTCGCATTTCCCGTCTAATTTAAATCTAGGTCTAAAGTATACATTTTGACTATCAATGAAGGCTAAAATCCAAAAGCTAAATTTTGGAGAACTTATGGCAGACAATTCAAACAAAAAAGACAATCAAGTTCCGTCACTTCCTGATTGCGATGTAACTTTCAGAGTGATGCCGATGCCTCCTGATACCAATCAGTATGGCGATGTTTTCGGCGGCTGGATTATGAGCCAGGTAGACTTGGCAGGAGCTTCCGTTGCAGCCCGCAGAGCACGCTGCAGATGCACCACCGTTGCAGTAACCAACTTCGTTTTCAAAGAGCCGGTATGGGTCGGTGACGTTGTCTCTTTCTACGGAAGAATCCTGAAAGTAGGCCGAACCTCTGTCACCGTTGACGTAGAGGTTTTTGCAGAAAGACTTCACAAAGACAATCATAAGATTGTGAAAGTGACCGAAGCTCAGCTGGTATACGTTGCTATCGGACCGGATGGCAGACCGCAACCGGTTGACAGACCTGACGAAGAAAATACTGCTGTTCCGAACAGAGACATTCTTCCTCATGTTCGTCAGCAGGTGCCTGACAAGAATTAATGAGCTGAAAATAGATCAACTAATTAGGTCGTGGTCTCGCTGGAGAACACGACCCAAATTCTTCTTACTTCTACGGCTTAATCAAAATTTGGTTTTCTTTTTTCCATAAATGCGTTAAAGGCTTCTTTCATTTCTGCGCCGTCAACTAATTGGTCAAAAGTTTCTTGTTCAAGCTCTTTTTGTTCCTTTGTTCCCGACAAGTACGCTGCCTTCAAAAGACGTTTGGTAGCATTCAGCGCTTTAGGAGGAAGATTACCTAAGCGGGTTGCAGCCAGGAAAGTCTGAGGGAGAACTTTGTCGTCTTCGAGGACATGATTGATAATGCCCATGGCAATGGCCTCGGAAGGACTGATAGGTTCAGAAAGAAGAATCTTCTGTGCTGCAAGTTTGTATCCGGCGCTCTTAACCGCGAGAAGGCTGATGCCGTACAACGGTGTTTTGCCAAGAGCAATATTCGGCAGGGAAAATAAGGCGTGTTCTCCGCAGAACACTAAATCACAGTGATAAAGAAGCGCGACGCCTTCAGCGACGGCAGGACCTGTCACAGCAGCTAGTATCGGCTTTTCGACATAGTCCAATGCATCGATCACTTTCTGGAAGGCTTTTAGGATTTCTTGAGGCTTGTTGAGCATCTCATCAATGTCTAAACCGGCGCAGAACACATTGGTTTCACCTGAAATGACAATCGATCGAACGGCATTGTCTTCATTGCATTCCAAGAGCTGCTTTTTTAATTCATTGCACATCTCGATATCGAGAGTGTTTCTTTTGGCCGGACGCTGGATAGAGAGCCGAGCGGTCTTATCTTCAATTGTAGTAACAACAGGCATTTTTTTTTAACTCCACAATATTCTTTTTATTCTGAAGATGTTTTAAAGGATGTAGTCTGAAAACTCACCATTATGGTCTTAACTATCGGGAAGTGCGTGACGAAAGTATACGAGATACTTTATTTTTGGCTTGGGTTATCCTCTATTCAAAAAAAATTTCCTGGTGGTAATCTCGAATAATGATGAAAAGAATTATTCGATATATCCCAGCGATCTTATTGCTTCTGGCTCTTTCTTTTGTGCCTGCCCACGCAGAAAAAGAGCCGGAAGCAGTTGTCTCCATTGGTTTGCTGGACTCTTTTAATCCGGAAGTTGAACGGGAATTGATTCTGCCGACAATGGAATATCTTAAGCAGAAGTTCCCTCAGATTCGCTGGAGTTTGGTTCATCTCAATACATTGAAACCTGTGGCTTCCGTTGAACAGTCAAAAGCAGATTTCGTTTTCTCTTCGGCAGGAACCTTTCAAGAGCTTCACCAAGTTTTAGGCTACAACCACGTGGTTACTTCAAAAAGCGTGTTCTCAGATAATCCTTCCGAATCCGTCGGCAGCGTTTTTATTGCCCGGAAATCCCGCGAAGATCTAAAAGATATTCCGTCGCTGAAAGGGAAAGTAGCTGTCGCTTCTCAGCCTAATTCATTTGACGGATGGCTGATTGGCACCCACGAGATTGCCAAAGAGGGATACGATCCGGATAAGTTTTTCTCGAAAGTTATCTTTTCTCATTTCCAGTTTCCGGATTCTTTGGCTATTCTTGCAGCAGGTAAAGCTGATGTTGGGGTCTTTTCCGCTTGTTTGCTAGAAAAGCTGGAAAAGGAAGGTTTGGTCAGCACGGAAGATTTCAAAATCATTTCTCCTAAAGACAAGGAGTCTTTGAAGTGTTCACATTCAACGGAACTTTACCCCGGAATTGTTTTGTCTACGGGAGAAAATACAGATCCGAAACTTGTTTGGGAAGTGACTTCGGCTCTTCTTTCCATGCCGAGCATTAATAACAGCGAGTGGACCATCAGCCAGAAGTTCTCTAAGGTCAACCAGCTGTATCAAGATCTCAAGATTGGGCCTTATTCCTATCTCAAGGAGCAGTCCCTTTCCGCCCTTTGGCAGCGATTCAAGAATGTCATTTTGATAATTGCCGGTATTGTTCTTATCTTAATTGTCAATGAGATTTATTTGCGTTCTGCCGTGGCTTGGAGGACTCGACAGCTCAAGTCAGCTCTCAAAGAAAAAATTAGAGCTGAAAGAGATGCAAGAGAAAAAGGAAAACAGCTGGCTCAAATGGAAAAATTCGGCGTAATTTCTCAAATGTCAGGAATGTTGGCTCATGAGCTCCAGCAGCCGTTGTTGGCAATCGGTAATTTCACAAGCGGCCTGAAGATGTATATGAATAAACAGGAAAGGCTCGACAAGGTAAGCTCGGAGGCTATACAGCACATTGAGAAGAATACGAAGCGAATAGCCGATATTGTCGGCCGAGTTCGATCCTACGCTAAAAACAAAAGAGGACAGTTTGAATTGGTAGATTTGGCTGAAATTGCCAAGAGGGCGTTGACTAGCGCGAAGGGTTCGGCATTTGCTGATATTCCAATCCGGCTGAAGGTTCCTGCCAAGGCTGAAGTATACGGCCAGCCTCTTGAGCTGGAGCTAATTATGGTCAACTTGCTGAAAAACGCTTGCTCTGAGGTGAAAAAAGTCAAAGATCCGCAGATTGTTTTGTCCATTGAAGATGAAGGGAAGTGCTGGAGGGTGAGCGTTAGAGACAACGGACCGAAACTTTCCCCACAAGAATTTCTTAGACTCAGGCAGATGGGCGACAGCGTGAAAGATGACGGATTGGGAATTGGATTATCGTTGGTTCGAGGCCTATGCGATTCTCATGGCGCCTCTTTGAGTTTCAGTCAAATAGAACCGCAGGGAATTTGCGCTGCGTTTGTAATAGAAAAAAGGAGTGATGATGGAGCCGATCGTAAGAATAATTGATGATGACGAAGAGGCACGAGAATCCACTGCCTTTCTTCTGACAATGGCCGGATGGTGTACGCAGACTTATGAGAGCGCCCAGAGTTTTTTAGATAACGATGATGTTTCGGTACCGGGCTGTATTTTGCTGGATATACGGATGCCCGGAATGACGGGAATGGAACTTCAGTTAAAGCTGAGCGAAGATCACGTAGAGCTTCCGATTATCTTTTTGTCCGGCCACGGAGATATGTCGATGGCGATTCATGCCTTCCGCATAGGAGCTGCAGATTTCTTGGAGAAGAATGTCACATCCGAGGAACTACAGGCAGCCGTGAAGAAGGCTGTAACTGCATCAATGAAGAACTTTTCGTCTAATTGCGAGAAGAAAAAACTCCTTGAACTTTATGAAAGCCTCACGCCGAGGGAAAAGCAAGTCTGTGTCGGGGTGGCTCAAGGAAAACTCAACAAGGTAATTGCTTACGAATTGGATATCGCGGAAAGAACCGTGAAGATGCACAGAAGCCATTTGTTGGAAAAATTAGAGGTCAAAAGCCCGGTGGAACTGGCATTCTTGTTGAAGAGCATAGGAGTGTTGGATGCTGAATAGGCGAAGATTTACTCATTTGGCTTTGGTTTTGCCGACTGTTCTGGCCTCTCCCGCAGTATTAGCCAAAAGACCAAAGAAAACCAATAGCGTCATCGTGATCGGGGGAGGAGCTGCCGGGCTTGCAGCTGCGATCTCGGCAAAAGAACATGGCGCTGCAGCAGTAACAGTTCTCGAAAAGGCCTGTTTTCTCGGAGGACATACGGCTTTTGCCGGCGGTTCCGTTAACTTTGTTGATCCGGAAAGACAGAAGAAAATGGGTATCAATGACTCAGAGGAGTTATGGCAAAAGCAAATCATTGAAACCGGAGGTGGGATCAATGATGTTGAACTGGTTAGAACACTAGTTTCTTCCGCAACGGGGACTGGGAAATGGTTGGAAGACATGGGAGTTAAGTGGCTTCCGATGGTGTATGAAGCCTGGTCAGGGAAGTTCCCTCGAGCTCATCAAATTGCCGGGAAAAGATGCGGGATGGAATACATTCGCTGCCTCGCTAAGAGAGCAAAGCAGTTGGGTGTGCAGATCATCTTGAATGCCGAAGTTATTTCTCTTGATTGTCAAAAGAAAGGCGGCTGCACTGTAACCTACAAGAAAAATGGTCGCTCGCTTCCTCTAATGTCCGATGCAGTTGTTCTGGCTACCGGCGGTTTCTCTGCGAACCAAAATATGAGAATGCTTTATGACCGGCGCCTTGATGAAACGGTAGGAACCACGCTTAGTGCTTTTAATTTTACCTATGACGGCTCCACGGGTGAGGGCATCCAGATGGCTCAAGCTCTCGGCGCAGAAGTCTGGGATATGGAGTATATGCAGCTGATTCCGCTGAACGGAGGGCGCCTGCTTGACTATTCTGGCGGCGAAATTTTTGTTGATTCTTCGGGTAAAAGATTTATTGATGAAGCAAGTGAGGTTAGATATATTGCCGACGCGTTCTTAAAGCTTCCGGATAAGACGATGTGGGTCATCACCGATTCGACAACTCGCAAAAATTCATCTTTTGAACAAAAACTGATGACTGGGGTCGTGCAGGAAGCTGATTCCGTCCGAGAAATGGCTAAAGCCATGAATGTGCCTGCCTCCGTGCTGCAGGCTACTTTGGGCGAGTATAACGAGAGCATTCCCAAAGCCAGTGCGGGTGCAGAGAAGAATATTGTTAAACAGCCTCTGTTGACTCCGCCTTTCTACTTCGGAAAGGAAAGATTTGATTTGCATTTTTGTTGCGGCGGCCTGGCTATTAACAGCAAAGGGCAAGTTCTTCGAACCGATGGTCAGCCGGTGCCTAGACTGTATGCTGCCGGCGAGTGCACGGGCGGTATTCACGGGAAAGACAGACTCGGAGGAGACTCATTAATCAGCTGTTTTGTTTTTGGAAGAATTTCCGGAGCATCGGCTGCAAATACCAAAATCTAGTATGCACTTTGGTGCATATGCACTAACGGACATTTTGAGAAAAAGGCCCGATCTTTAAGCTTCTACTTAACAAAGAAACCCAAATTAACCCAATAGGAGCTTAAAGATGAAGAAAACATTAGTTGCATTATTCGTAACAGGTTACGTTGGAATCGCATTTGCCGATCAAGTCGTTGATACCGATATCGTTGTCGTCGGTGCCGGCGGTGCAGGTTTCTCTGCAGCCGTTGCAGCAGCCGAAGCAGGTGCAAAAAACATCGTTTTGTTGGAAAAGAATCCGGTTGTCGGCGGTCATACCGTAATTTCCGGCGGTTCCGTTAATGCTGTTGACACCAAGCGTCAAAAGGCCATGGGCATTGAAGACAGCGCTGATAAGATGGCTGCTCAAACATTGAAGGCCGGTGACTACCGTGCTGACCCAGCTTTGGTTAAGACTTTAGCTGATAACTCCGAAGCAGCAATTAACTGGATGGAAGGTCTTGGTGTTCAATGGAATCCTCGCGTATTCGAAGCTTGGGGCGGTTTGTTCGCCAGATCTCACAACTCCGGAGATAAGAATGCCGGGCATGATTACATCCGCGTTTTGAATAAAGCAGCTAAAGCTCACGGCGTACAGATTAAAACCAACACAAAGGCTGTTGAACTTCTTCGCAAAGACGACCAATCTCCGGTTACAGGCGTAGTCGCTCAGGCTAAGAACGGCGAAAAAATTACATACAACGCTAAGGCAGTTGTCCTCGCAACCGGCGGCTTTACAGCTAATGTTCCGATGCGTATGCGTTATGACCGTCGTCTCGACGCCAGCTTCAAGACAACAGCTAATCCGACAGGTAAAGGATTTGACGGTTCTACCGGTGATGGTATCAACATGGCTACTAAGGTTGGAGCTGATACAGACGGTATGAACTACATCCAGCTTATCCCATTTGTCGGCGGCCGCGTTATTGATTATGTGGGAGGGGACATCTTCGTTGATCCTCAAGGCAAACGCTTTGTAAACGAAGGCGGCCGCCGAGACGCAATTGCTGATGCAGTTCTTGCTCTTCCGGGACGCACTATGTGGGTTATTACCGACGACCAGTCTCTCAAAGGCGCCTCTTTGGAAACCAAACTGAAGAAAGGCATCGTATTTAAGGCCGACACCGTCGAAGAAATGGCCAAGAAGATGAATGTTGATCCGAAGGTTCTCCAACAGACACTCGATCGTTACAACGAATTTGCTGCTAAGAAAGAAGATCCGGACTTCGGTAAGACAACATTTACTCAGTTGATTAACAAACCTCCGTATTATTTCGGAACCGAAACTCAGGACGTTCACTTCAGCTGCGGCGGTTTGAGAATTACTCCTCAGGCACAAGTTGTTGACGTTAACGGCAAGGTTATCCCGGGGCTTTATGCAGCTGGCGAAACTACCGGCGGTATCCACGGTACAAACCGTGCAGGCGGAAATGCCCTTATCGATAACTTTGTATTCGGAAGAATCGCCGGCCAACAGGCAGCGGCAACTGCAGCTAAGTAAGGTGGTACTATGAAGTTCAGACTATTAATCCTCTGTCTGTCATCCTTTCTGGTCTTGGCTTTGAATGCCAATGCAGCCGGGATAGCCGACAGTCACATGAAGAAGAGTATCCCCTGCACGTCTTGCCATAAGACAATGAAGGGCGGAGACGATGTCGAAAGGACTGATTGTTTGAAATGCCACAATGAGGAACAGCTCAAGGTCGCAGGTGAAAAAATCAAGCCTAAATTTGACAACCTTAACCCTCATAAGCCGCATTTCGAAGATTTGGCTTGTACAGAGTGTCACAAAGGTCATGCCGAACAGGTTAACTTCTGCGCATCCTGTCACGGCAACCGTTAATCTCTAAATAGTTCTCCTTGGTTACGAGACACCTTCGAGTGTCTCGTTTTCTTAGAAGTTTTAATCGGCAGCCTCTTCAGGCAATTCAAGGGAGAAAAGGTTAATGTGCGGATCTGTCTCATCTTCAGTTTGACTGTATCCGCGTTTTTGCATCATCTTGGACATGCCCCCGTTATCTTTGAGAACGTAGCCCACCAGTTCAGTCAGGCCTCTTGAAAGAGCTTCTTCTTCCAAAGCAGCCATCAAAAACTTAGACAGTCCCTTTCTTTGGTAGTTGTCTGCGATAGAAATGCCGAATTCTGCAGATTTACCGTTGGGAAGCAGCGAGAAGGTAGCTTCACCTACAACGGCAGGCCGTGTCTTGGAAGGTTCAGTCAGAATAATTGTGTAGGAGCGGTCAGGATCATTGGTCAAAGCTCTGGCAGCAATTTCTTCCGGCGTTGTACTTAGTCCATGGAAGCGCAGGCGCATGGAGCTCTCCGAAAGATTCGTGATGTAGTTGGTGAATCCTTCAATATCTGCTGGCTGGGCTTGTCTGAGGAGCAATTCTCCGAAGTCTCCTGAAATTTTCTTCGCCGGCTTGGAAAGCACCGTCGGAAATACTAAATGTTCCGCTTTAGCAGAAGGTCTCAGCGGTTTGTCCCAAATAGCGGCATGGGCATCTAAAACAATGGCGGAGTCCGGGCCTACAAGAAGAGGATCAATTTCAATGGACTTCAGAGCCGGGATGGAAACAGCAGCCTGAGAAAGACGCAGAAGGGCAGTGCAGAGCAATTCTTTGTTGACTTCAGGGAAGCCCTTGTAGGCTGAAAGCAGTTTACTGATTGAAGGAGCTTCCAAGAGCTGGAGGGCATCTGACTTGGAGATAGGAGCGAAGTTGAATTCTTCTTTGAATCCTAAATCCCCGTATAAGCCGCCTACTCCGATGTAAACAACGGGACCAAACTGTTTGGTGTTTCTCATTCCGACTTTCAGTTCTCTGGCGTAGGCATCGCTGAGGGTTCTCTGGATGGTGACGGCGAAATCTTCTTCGGGAATGTGGTTTTCTCCGGCTTTAGTCTGAAGTGCCTTATAGGCGTTTCTTAGTTCTTTTTCGTTGCGGATTCCGAGGATTACTCCGCCGATGTCGCTCTTAGAAAGAATTCCGTCACTGCGGATCTTCAAGGCAACCGGAAAGCCGAGAGCTTTCGAGGCCTCAATAGTTTCGCCTAAAGAGCCGGCATATAACGAAGCGGTTGTTTCAAAGCCGATACTGGCTAGGAGACGCTTAGCTTCTTCGTCATAAAGAATATTTCGATCTTCTTTTTTAGCTTGCTGGATAATCTTTCTGGCGCCGGCAAAGTTTCTATCCGACAGAGACTGCGGTGGCACGGATAATGCGCTCTGGCTTTTTCTAAAGTTAAAGAATTTTTCTGTCAGCGAAACGGATAGGCAGGCATTCTTTATTCCTTCCAGAGCAAGAATGCCGTTGGTCAGCAAGTACTTGATGGCCGGCTCAATTTCGTGAGATCCTAGCCATGCAGTGATAACTGGCTTGGATGCTTGTTTAATGATGGGCGCAATGGCTTTAGCAATCTCTACCGGTGAAATTAAGGGATTGGAAACAAAAGCCAAGAGAACGCCGGAGCAGTTTTCTTGCTTTAAAGAAAAATCCAAAATCTGAGAAATGATCTTCGGTGAGGCATCTACACCGACATTAATTGGGTTTGCAAACGGGAAAAGTACTTTAAATTTCGTGCTGATAACTTCCGCAGCTTCGGGAGGAATGACTGCCGGCACGATTCCGTAGGCGCCCATTGTATCGGCAACCAACGTATCCAGTCCTTTACTGTTGACGATGCTGTATAGGGCGCCGTCAAAGAATGCTTTTCTTAAAGAGAACGCCTGGATTGCATAAGACAAGTCATAGATGGAGTCTAGGAGGAGGGCTCCGGAGCGTTTTAAGGCTTTTTCGATTACATCGTGATGATCTTGCGGACGGCCGTTGTTGTTAATGACGATGTCGCCCGAGAGTGAGGATTTCCCGCCTTTAAGCAGAATGACCGGTTTATTTTTCGCTGCCAGACGAATGGCCGAGAGCATTCTTCTCGGATCTTTAAAGTTTTCAACGTAAAGAACAATGCACTGTGTCTGATTATCTTGAGCTAATAAGTCAATGTAGTCGGCTGTCGTTAATGAATACTCCAGCCCTGGATCGATAACGTAAGAGAAGCCGCCTTTACAGCTGGAGGCAATGTTAATGATCGTGTGCACGAGTCCGGGAGATTGACTGATAAGGCCGATATTGCCTGCCATCGGCATGTGAGGAAGGAAGGAGACGTTTAGTGCGGCAGGAGGGTATAGGTAGCCTAGGGACTGAGGCCCTACGATGTACATTCCGGCCTTTTTACACTCGTCAAGTTTGTTATAAAAATCTTCCGTGAGTTCTGTTTTCGGGAAGCCTCCACAAAGAAGTACGGCTTTGACTTTTTCCTCTAAAGCGGCGGTAAGGATTTTGACGTAATGCTCCGGAGGACAAACAATGACGACTAAGTCCAGGCTCTGCTTAACGGCACTTAGCGTGGGATAGCATTTATAAGATCCTAGAGTTTTGTATTTCGGGTTGATCGCAAATAAGTTGGCAGCTCCGTGCCCTGCAGTCAGATGCTCCCACATCGTTGTCCCAAGGCTTCCGGCTTTCTCACTGGCTCCCACAACAGCGATGCTTTTAGGATTGAATAGAACGTTCAAATAATGCCTAAAGTCCATTTTGTTTGCCTTTCAAACTTCCACCTTGGGAAGTTTAAACGAGCGGAGGAGAAGATTTGAACAATATGATGCTGACAGCCAAGATAGAGGAACATCTTTCAAATATCTGGTTTGAAATGAGTAAGATTCCAAAAGCAATATCAGAATAAGTGGTAAAAATGAAAAAAGACGAAGAGAAGTATTGGAAAAAGCCCGACGGCTCCTTAGTGTCTTGTACTGAAAAAGTAAAAGTTTTGAATGAGAATTTTGACGAGATCAAGCATCTTCTCCAGGATGCTATCGATGATGCCGTCTTAATGGGTTGTTCTGAAGAAAATGTTAAAAAGATTTATCTGGACCTGCTTAACTCCACAAAAGCAGCTTATCCAGAGATCAAATAGGTGAAGATTATGACGAAATACCTCAACTGTTTGAAAGCCGTTGCGTTGGCTTTTGTATTCGGGCTGCTTGCAGCGTGTGCCCATCCCGATTCAGTGAATTTGGGAACTTCCTATGATTCCGTAATGGACAAGCTCGGAGCTCCGGATTCAAGAACAGTTCTGCCGGACGGGACTCTTCGATTGGTTTACTCTCTGCAGCCAATGGGTCAGCAGTCCTACGTCATGATTTTTAATAAAGAAGGGCATTTAATTTTCAAAGAGAATCTTCTTCAGCAGAAGTACTTCAATGAAATCAAACCCAAGATAATGAACGAGCAGGATATCTACAACATGTTCGGACATCCTTGCGAAAAGTGGACTTACGCACTATCGGGCGAACATACCTACATGTACCGCTTTCAAGATGGCGGTATGGACTGGGCTTTATGGGTTGACTTCGACAATAAGACAAATGAAGTTCTCAGATACGTCATCAGCATTGATCCTTGGACCCAAAGAGACGGGGATGACGATAAAAATATCTAAGTTTGGATATTATTGCGCCTCTTCTTTTTTCCTAAGCAATTAAATGTCTGTACCTCAACGGCACAAATTCGGTTTTAAGGCATGGCTGCCCACTATTGGGCTGGCCTTTGCTGCTTTTGTATTCAATACTTCGGAATTCCTCCCGGTCGGCCTTCTCCCTAATATCGCAGAAAGCCTTCATGAGACGACATCTCAAACCGGCTTAATTATTACTGTCTATGCCTGGGTAGTAGCTTTGATGTCGCTTCCTCTGACGGTGATGACGGCAAAGTTAGAAAGACGAAAGCTGTTATTGGCACTGCTCCTTCTCTTTGCAGGAAGTCACTTCATTGTTTTGTGGGCTGATACGTTCGTGAAACTGATGGGCGCGCGAATTTGCGTTGCGTTCACACATTCCATTTTCTGGTCCATTATGACGCCGTTAGCGGCGAGAACAGCGCCGTTCGGCAAACAATCTTTGGGACTGGCGGCGGTCATGGGCGGAAGTATCGTTGCTACAGTTCTTGGTGTGCCTATCGGTACGAGATTAGGACAAGAAGTGGGCTGGCAAGGCGCTTTCTTTATTGTCGGTATTGCTGCTCTTATCGTTTTAGTACTTATCTATTTCGTGCTTCCGATTTGTCAGAGTGATAGAGCCGGATCTCTGAAGAGCCTGCCGGTTCTCTTTAGACGTCCTCCGATTGTCCAGCTGTATCTTCTGACCGTTACCGTCGTTTTAGGACAGTTTACGGCTTATTCCTTTATTGCTCCGATTCTGATGAATATCGGTGGCGTGAGTGAATCAACCACTGTTGTGGCGTTGTTTGTTTATGGTATTTCGGGAATTTTAGGAACGGTAATCGGCTCTAAATTTGTCGATAAACATACCTCATGGGCTCTTGTCATTCCTCTTTTCATTGTGACGTGCTCTTTAGCCTCCATTACGATGCTTGCCCCTCACTGGAACGCTTTCTTGGTCATGGCCGTTTTCTGGGGTGCAAGTACCACTGCCGTTATTCTGGCATTTCAAACGATTCTGCTGCGTTATGCGAAGGATGCTGCAGACGTTGCCACAGCGCTTTTCAGCGGAATCTTTAATATTGGAATCGGAGGAGGTGCCTTCTTGGGAAGTCATCTTTCGGTTGCATTCGGCTTTTCTTCGCTCGGGTATGCCGGAGCGGCGTTGGTCGGTATTTGTCTGCTCGGCTGCCTTATTTTGTGGATCACAAAGGGAAACGCAATCCTCGGCGCACAAGAAAAGGTGTAGCTATTAGATGTCTTAACTAAACAAAAACGCGGCCGAAGCCGCGTTTTGTGCAGAAGCTAATCAGAAATTAATCGTGCTTGTGTTCGTTGCGAAGACGAATATGAAGTTCTCTGAGCTGCTTTTCATCAACCGGAGAAGGAGCTTGTGTGAGCAAGCACTGCGCACGCTGTGTCTTCGGGAAGGCGATGACGTCGCGGATGGAGTCTGCACCGGTCATCATGGTAACGATACGGTCGAGACCGAAAGCGATACCGCCGTGCGGAGGAGCACCGAACTGGAGAGCGTCAAGCAGGAAGCCGAACTTCTGTCTGGCTTCTTCCGGACCAATCTTCAATGCATTGAAGACTTTGCTCTGGACGTCTGCCTTGTGGATACGGATAGAACCGCCGCCGATTTCCCAGCCGTTAAGAACCATATCGTAGGCTTTGGCTAAGCAATGTTCAGGATCGGTAACCAATTCGTCTTCATGGCCGTCTTTCGGGCTTGTGAACGGATGGTGGCAAGCAACCCAACGATCTTCTTCTTCATCGAATTCGAACATCGGGAAGTCGATGACCCAAAGAGGTTTCCAGCCTTCTTCGAACAAACCGTGAGATTTACCGAAGTCGCTGTGACCGATCTTCAGGCGCAGAGCACCGAGAGAGTCGAAGACGATCTTCTTACGGTCAGCACCGAAGAAAATAACGTCGCCGTCTTCAGCACCGGTTCTGTTGAGAATCTCAGTAAGAACTTCATCGCTCAAGTTCTTGACGATCGGGCTCTGGAGACCGTCTCTGCCCTTGGCTTTTTCGTTGACCTTAATGTAGGCCAAGCCTTTGGCGCCGTAAATCTTGACAAAGTCTGTGTAGGAGTCGATTTCGCTGCGCGGCATCTGAGCACCTTGCGGAACTCTCAAAGCCATGACACGGCCGTCAGACAATTCTGTAGCGGATTTGAATACCTTGAAGTCAACGTTGGTCATCAAGTCTGTGAGCTCTGTGAGCTGGAGCTTGACTCTCAAGTCAGGTTTGTCGGAACCGTACTTGTTCATGGCGTCTGCATAAACCATGATCGGGAACGGATCAACTAAGTCAACATTAATGGTTTCTTTGAATACGTGACGAACCAAATTTTCCATAATGTCGCGGATTTCCTGCTCGTTAAGGAAGCTGGTTTCGATATCAACCTGTGTGAATTCAGGCTGTCTGTCGGCACGTAAATCTTCGTCACGGAAGCACTTAACGATTTGATAGTATCTGTCAAAGCCTGCGCACATCAGCATCTGCTTGAAGAGCTGAGGAGACTGTGGCAAAGCGTAGAAGTGGCCGTCGTGAACACGAGATGGAACCAAGTAGTCGCGGGCACCTTCCGGTGTGCTCTTTGTCAGCATCGGAGTTTCGATGTCGATGAATCCGAGTTCGTCCAAATGACGGCGGAAAGCCATGGCTGCTTTGTAGCGCAGTTTCATGTTGCGCTGCATTGGAAGACGTCTCAAGTCCAAAACACGGTAGGTTAAACGAGTTGTTTCGGAGAGGTTTTCGTCGTCTAAAAGGAACGGAGGTGTGGCTGAAGGATTCAAAATCTTCATTTCTTGAGCAAGCACTTCAACGCCGCCGGAAATCAGATTGTCATTACGAGTGCCTTCAGGACGCGGTCTGACAAGACCTTTCACTTCAATAACATATTCATTACGGACTTTGTCAGCCGTTTCAAACACGTCGGGACGGTCCGGATCACAAACCACCTGAACAAGACCTTCTCTGTCGCGAAGGTCGATAAAGATAACACCGCCGTGGTCGCGGCGACGATGGGCCCAACCGTACAGGGTTACGGTTTTACCGATGAACTTGTCATCAATAAGGCCTGCATATTCTGTGCGCATGAAGTACTCCGCAAAAATTAGACCCCTATTAAGGAGTCTTTATAGTGTCAATCCGACATATTCTAAATTAACTGATAGTTAAGTTCCAAATTCGGCTCAGGTTATTTTTCGGGAGCACTTCTTAGGAATAACTACTTGCTTTCAGAGGATTTGTTTTCGTTTGCATGTGAAGCGGGAAGAGCGGCGGAAGAGCCTCCCTTGAAATCAGTCGCATACCAACCTTTGCCCTTCAGTTCGAATCCGGGAGCAGAGAGCTGCTTGACCAATGTTTCTTTCCCGCAATGCGGACAATGAGTCAGCGGATCGTCAGACATTTTTTGCAGTGCGTCTTTTGTATATCCGCAGTTAGAACACTTGTAAGCGTAAATTGGCATTTCAAAAAAATGATTAAGTCTCAAAGGGAAAGCATTATAGTTTTTTGAAAGCACTGCTATTGAAAACCTCAGAATGTTTTGAGCAAAAAGAAAAGCCGCATCGTCTGCGGCTCTTCTTCAAAATGAGAGTTAACTAATCAAAGATTAGTCGTCTTCATCCTTACGCTGGAAGTTCGCAGCCAATTCCATCTGTTTCTGGACTGGAACCGGAGCGTATCCGGAAAGTTCCATGGAGTAGCTGCCTGCGCCTTGAGTGATGGCATTCAAGCGTGCTGCATAGCCGTCGAGCTCTGCCAAAGGAACAACGCCGGAAATAATCATCATGCCGCCTGCCATGTTGGCTGTGCCTGTAACCTGACCGCGTCTGCTTGCCAAGTCACCGGTGATGTCGCCGATGGCGCTGTCGGGAGCAACGATTTCAATATCGACGATTGGTTCAAGAAGAGTCGGTTTAGCTTTTGCAATGGCATCAAGCATAGCTTTGCGGCCGGCAGAAACGAAAGCAACTTCCTTGGAGTCAACTGGGTGGCTCTTACCGTCATAGACGACAACGCGGACATCGTGAACCGGGTAGCCGGCGACATAGCCGGAAGTTAAAGCTTCACGAACACCCTTTTCAACGGCTGGAATGAAGTTATAAGGAATAGCACCGCCTTTGACTTCATCAACGAATTCAAAGCCTGTTCCTCTTTCTTTCGGTTCGATGCGCAGATAAACTTCACCGAACTGACCTGCACCGCCGGTTTGTTTCTTATGACGAGCGTGGCCTTCCGCACCTTGTGCAATAGTTTCACGGTATGGAATGCGCGGCGTGCGTGTGTTGACTTCGAGTTTGAACTGAGCGGCCATTCTTTCGAGAACGCTCTTCAAGTGCTGTGCGCTAATACCGCGAAGAACGGTTTCATTCAAGGTAGTATCGTGCTCGAGTTCCAATGTTGGGTCTTCGGAGAGCATCTTGTTAAGAATGTCAGACAATCTGCCTTCATCGCCGCGGCGTGCCGGGGCAATTGCCAAGCCATACATCGGTTTCGGGAAGCTTAGCGGTTTCATGCGGATATTGTCGTGATCATGAGAGGCATGAATGACGCTGTCGAAAACCAATTCATCGATCTTGGAAATAACGCCGATATCGCCCGGAACCAGTTCGCGGACTTCTGTAGTTTCCTTACCCTGAAGAATCATCGGGTGAGAAACCTTGATAGCTTTCTTGTTGTCGCCTACGAAGAGCAAATCATCACGGCGCATTGTGCCCTGATGAATTCTGAATACGCCGACTTTGCCGATGTACGGGTCGTTAACAACTTTGAATACATGAGCAACCAATGGAAGTTCCGGATCAGGAATTAACTTGATGTCGTTGCCTTCAGCATCTGTGAACAACGGATCGTTACTTTCAGCAGGGTTCGGGAGATGGCGGACCATAACGTTAATCAGATCGTCAACACCGGCGCCTGTCTTGCCGGAAACGAAGCAGATTGGAATGATGTGGCCTTCACGAAGTGCTTGAGTCAATGGGCCGTGAAGAGTAGAAGGATCTGCATTGCCTTCTTCCAAATATTTTTCCATGGCCTCATCATCTACTTCAACAACCTGTTCGATGAATTGACGGTGTACTTCTTCAACGCTGAGGAAATCCGCTTCGCCGTGATCTTTAGCAAAGCAGTCGATAACGCGTGCTCCGTTGTTAGCCGGAAGGTTAATCGGCATAACTTCATTACCGAAGGCTTCCTTCAATTCTTCGATGAGTTTCGGAAGATCGACGTGTTCTGCATCAATTTTGTTGACGATAAGGATTCTGTTGAGATTGCGTTCTTTTGCCCAGTCCATCATTCTGCGTGTCATGAGCTGGATGCCGGCTGTGGCGTCAACAACAATGGCTGCTGTTTTGACAGCATCGAGAGAGCCGAGAGCCTGCCCGACGAAGTCAGGGTATCCCGGGGTATCAATCATATGAACGCGGACTTCAGTCCCATCTTCTTTATCGGCTTCGAAGTGTGTGCAGGCTGCTCTCAAGGAGTGCTGAACGGCTTTTTCAAGTGGGTCAGAATCGCATACTGTCGTTCCTCTTTCGACAGAGCCGCATGTAATGATCATTCCGCTCTTGGCAAGAATGCCTTCTGCCAACGTGGTTTTGCCTGAGCCGCCATGACCAAGTAATGCAACTGTTCGAAGATTTTCGGTTGAGAAGATGGGCATAATTACTCCCTAATATTTATGAAAATGCTAAAAATTATCTTTGGATTGTGTACCATGACTCAACGTTTGTCGAGAGGTATTTTTAAAATTTTTTAAATCTCTCTCAATAGGAGTCGAGTGCAATGCAAAAAAAGACCTACTGCGGAGATTGTTCTCCCGAAGAATTCCAGAAATTCGAACCATCTTTCAGACAGCTTATTAGCCTTGCTAATAAAGAAATCTTGCCGAGATTTTTATGCGGCATCGCGGTTTTAGAGAAGAGCGATCACACACCGGTTACTGCCGCGGACCGCAGAGCAGAGAAGGTGATGAGAGAGTGGCTCGAGCAGGAGTATCCGCATCATGGAATTTACGGGGAAGAATTCGGAATTAAAGAACCGGTTGGAGATTTTCCTCATTACCGCTGGATTTTGGACCCTATTGACGGAACTAAGAACTTCATCACAAATGCTTTTCAGTTCGGAACATTGATTGCACTGGAAAAAGATAACGGCGATGGTTTTAAACCTTTGATCGGCGTTATTTCACATCCGCAAGTCGGAGCTTGGCTTATCGGAGATGGCAAAAAAACGGTTCTGCATTTGTCCGATAATCAAGAAATTTCCTGCGAAGTGAGAAACACCACGGACCTTAGCCAGGCCACATTGCTCACTAGTTCTCACTGGACCACTCCCGAGCAGCACGGAACCAAAGTGATTCAAGACCTTATTGACCAAGTAAAACTTTATCGGACCTGGGGCGACTGCTTCGGTTATTTCGCCGTAGCTACCGGCGGAGCCGATATCATGCTGGACAATGAATTGAATTATTGGGATGTAGCAGCGGTTGTCCCTGTTATCGAAGGAGCTAAGGGTGTAATTTGCAGTACAAGCGGAGGAAATCCTCTTAAAGAGCTCTCTGCCGTGGCATCTAATCCGGGTTTGATTGACAAGGTCTTAGACGTTCTAAACAATAAGAACGGCTAGCCAGTTGGTGTTGACTTCAAAATTGCTCTCTGCTTCTTTTCTCAACCTGGGATAAGAAGCATTTTTCCTTTGATTTTCAATAGTAAAAATGCGTTGCATAGGAAACAACTATTTTCAATGTGAAAAACTTGGTTTCTTACTGATTCGGATTTAGTTGAGAAAATCATTTCAGGAATTAGATTAGAAGAAACCTATGATGCCCAGGATTTATCTACTTTCAGCCGCATGCTTAGCCGCTTTGTTGACAGGATGTGTGACTACTCCTGATTTCGAAATGAGCCCTGAGCAAAAATCCGTCATTCCTTCCCAATGGAATGCTCCTGCATTAAATCCGCATCTTTCTCAAGATACGGCCGATTGGTGGAGTTCTTGGGAAGAAGCAGAGCTTTCGGATTTGATTTCCCGTGCGATGTCGGCCAATACCTCCGTCAAAGAGGCTCAAGCTAATCTGAGATATGCCATGGCTGGCTTGACGGTAAGCGGATCAAATTTAGTTCCTAAAGTTAACGGAACCGGATCGGGCGGACGCAGTCACTCCAAACGTACAGGCGCTAACAGCTTTTCAATCGGAGTGAACGGAAGCTGGACTATCGATGCCGGTGGAAACTATGCAGATTATTTGGCGAGTAAAGCAGATCTGATGTCTGCGGATGCTTCTTTAGGAGATGTTCAAACAGCGATTGCCGCTCAAGTTGCCGCAGCCTATGTCAATCTTCGTCTAGCCCAAAGGCAAGTCTCCGTGGCCGAGCAGAATCTAAAAACTCAGAAAGAGGCTTTGGATATTGCTGATTGGAGATACCGCTCAGGTCTTGTAGATTCTACAGACGTTGATCAGGCGCGCACCTCTTTAGAGCAGACCCGTGCCAGTATCCCTTCTCATAAAGCCAATGTTGTAAGAAACCGAAACCTTTTGGCGAAGCTGACAAGTCAAAAACCGGAGAGCATCGGAATTCTTCCCGTAAAGCAGATTCCGGTTCCGCCTAATAATCTCAGTCTAAGTATTCCAGCCGATACTTTGAGACATCGTCCGGATGTTAGGGCCGCTGAGGCAGACGTCATGGCCGCAATGGCTCGTCATACATCGGCAAGGTCCGCTTTATTCCCAAGCTTAACCATTAACGGAAGTTTGGGGTTGGCAGGAGTGACGGTTGGAATGTTGGGAGACCCCGGGACTCATAATTCTTCGATCTTGGGTTCTATCAATTTACCGATTTTTAATGCCGGGGCACTCCGGGCACAAGTTGAGCAGCGAGATGCTCAGGTCCAGGCTGCTAATGCCAGGTATGAAGCAGCTTTGCTCACGGGTATCCAGGAAATAGAAGATGCATTAAATGACATCTGGGCGGTCCAACAGCGGATCAAGTCTCTGCAAGTGGCGGTGGAATCCGCTAAACGGGCCGCAACGAATGCCAGACAGAATTACCAGGCCGGGCTGCAGGATTTTACGGTTGTTCTTACTACACAAAGGACACTGTTGACTGTCGAGGAGCAATTGGCCCAGACGGAGGCTAACCTCTCCTTGTCTTTTATCGACCTGTATAACGCACTTGGCGGCGGATGGAAAAGTTCTTTGAACCAGAAGGAAGAAAACGATGTCAGAAAATAAAAATGATAAGAAAGATATAACATCTCTTCTCGGAGATTCAGTTAAAAAACCGGTCTATAAGAGACTGTCTACTTGGCTTATTTTGGCTGTCCTGGCGGGAGGAGCCTACGGGGGATGGACATGGTACCAAGATTCCAAATCCTCGAAAGTGTCTTACGTAACTGCGAAAGCAGAAAAAGGAAATCTTTCCGTTGAGGTTTCGGCCAACGGGACTATTCAGCCGGTAAGGACAGTCAGTATCGGCAGTGAACTCTCAGGCATTGTTAGAAATGTAGCCGTTGACGTCAATGATCACGTAAAGGCCGGCGACGTTTTGATTGAACTGGATGATACTAAGCTGAAAGCTTCCGTAGAGCGCGCTAAAGCTAACTTGGAGTTGTCAAAAGCGGCTTTAGCCGAGGCTAAGGCAACTTTGAAAGAGGCACAGGCAAAACTTGCTCGTTTAAATGAGGTCAGAAGACTTTCCGGCGGAAAGAGCCCGAGTAAGACCGAAATTGACAGTCAGGTTGCCATAGTGGCGAGAGCAGAGGCCTCGGTTCAGAGTGCCGAGGCAAAAATTATTGACAGTGAAGAGGCCTTAAAGTCAGCACAGTCGGATCTCTCCAAAACACAGATTAAGTCTCCTATCGACGGGATAGTTCTCACAAGAAAGGTTGAGAACGGTTATGCCGTTGCAGCAAGTTTGCAGGCAGTAGAACTTCTGACAATCGCAACCGACATGAAAGACTTGGAACTTCAAGTAAATGTCGATGAAGCAGACGTGGGAGTTGTTAAACCGGGACAGAGAGCCTATTTCACGGTCAGTGCCTATCCGGACAAAAAGTTCCCTGCAGACATTACCAAGGTTGCCTTCGGATCAACTAAGACGGATAACGTTGTTACCTATGTGACCTATCTGTCGGTCAAAAATTCGGACTTGATGCTGAGACCGGGTATGACCGCAACTGCAAATATCCAAACAGTTGCGATTAAAGACGGCCTGCTGGTGCCGAATACCGCTCTTAGGTTTAAACCGGTCACAAAGACTGAAAACAAAGCCCCTACAATGAGCATGTTCGGGCCTCCTATGCACAACAGAAAACAGAAAACGGCCGGAACGGTTTCCAGTTCCTCCGTTACCAGTAAACCAGCTACCGTCTATGTGATTAAAAATGGAGAACCTACGGAACTGCCTCTGACTATCGGTGTGAGCGACGGAAAGGTCACGCAAGTTCTAGAGGGAGATTTGAAACCCGGACAGGAAATTATTATCGATCAACGCAGAGGTGCATGATGCCTCGAAACGAAACGCCTTTAGTCGAGCTTAGAGGTATAGGGAAACGCTACGGTTCGGGAGAAACTGCGTTCAATGCCCTCCAAGACGTAAATTTAAAAATATACGACGGTGAGTTTGTAGCTATCATGGGACCGAGCGGTTCGGGAAAATCAACTTGTATGAATCTCATTGGAGCTTTGGATACTCCGACTTGCGGTCAATATCTATTCAACGGTTATCACGTAGAGCATTTCTCGCGTGACCAACGCGCCCTTTTAAGAAGAAAATACTTGGGATTTGTGTTCCAAGGATTCAATTTGCTTGCCCGCACAAGTGCCTTGGAGAATGTTGAACTTCCTCTTCTCTACCGCGGAGAACCGGCAAAGGTGCGTCATGAGCGAGCCATGGAAGCTCTCGAAAAAGTAGGATTGACGCCATGGAAAGATCATACGCCCGCTGAATTATCCGGAGGTCAGCAGCAGCGCGTTGCAATCGCACGAGCTATTGTGACAAGGCCGAAACTTCTTTTGGCCGACGAACCGACGGGAAGTTTGGACTCTCATCGAAGTGTAGAAATTATGGAACTTCTTCAGCAACTTAATGAAGAAGAGAAAATTACCGTCGCGTTGGTTACCCATGAGCCGGATATGGCCGAGTACGCCAAACGAAAAGTTCACTTTCGTGACGGACGCTTGGCTTCCGATTCTGCGGAGGAGTTCACATGATTGGCAACGCTTTATTACTAGCTCTGAGACAAATTTTCCGCAATCCTCTTCGCTCAATGCTGACGGTGTTGGGTATTGTGATTGGCGTGGCGGCCGTTATTACGATGGTCACGGTCGGTAATGGAGCTACTCAGCAGGTTCGCGATCAAATCGCATCTCTAGGCTCGGACACTTTGATGATCCGTCCGGGACAAAGAATGGGTCCAGGCCAATCCATCGGAGCTCCGTCTTTTAAAGAAGCAGATGCAGAAGCCATTTCACAGCAAATTGCCGGTATTCGTGCGGTCGCTCCTTCCAGAAGTAATTCAACCGTTGTCGTTGCCAATGGAAAAAACTGGCTGACCACCGTCGTAGGGTCTACCAATTCGTACTTTGATGTGAACAATCTGACTTTGAAAGAGGGCAGATTTTTTGAACCGGCTGAGGTGCGGGCCGGAAGTGCTGTATGCGTAATTGGTCAGACATTGCAAAAAGAACTCTTTGACAATCAATCCGTTCTTGGAAAGCTTGTTCGCATTAAAGGGTTCTCTTGCCAGGTAGTCGGACTGTTGGATGCTAAAGGACAAAGCGGATTCGGTCAGGATAAAGACGATATTGTCATCATCCCCTTAAATACTTTCCAAAGACGTTTGAGCGGAAATGTCCGTGTGCCGTTGATAACAGTAGCAATTGAGCCTCAGAGTGATATCGAACGCGTGAAAGAGGGCGTAAGACTGCTTCTAAGAGAAAGACGTTCTTTGTCCTCGGGCGATGCAGACAACTTTAACGTGTTAGACACCTCTGAGCTCATTGAAACTATTTCCAAGACTAGTCAGGTAATGACGATGCTGCTTGGGGCCGTGGCTGCCGTCAGTCTTTTGGTTGGCGGCATCGGGATTATGAATATTATGCTCGTCAGCGTAACGGAGCGTACTCGCGAGATTGGTGTGCGATTGGCCATCGGCGCGATGGAAAGAGAAGTGCTTCTCCAATTCTTGATTGAATCCATTATGTTGGCTTGTTTAGGCGGATTAATTGGAATTGTGCTTGCGTTGGTCGCTTCTATCGCATTGACTTCCTATATGCAAGTCCCCTTCGTATTCAGTCCGGCGATTAATTTACTGGCATTTGGGTTTGCTGCGTTTATTGGAGTTCTTTTTGGTTATTTCCCGGCCAGAAGAGCAGCAAAGCTCGACCCGATTGAAGCGGTTAGACACGAATAAGAGGTTTAGATTTCAGGAAGGAGATCAGCGAATTGAATAAGTTCGCTGATGTCCTTAATTCCAAGTTTATGAAAAATTCTGCTGCGGTGAGTTTCTACTGTACGAATGCTGATGCCCGTTATTTCGGCTACTTCTCGGTTAAGCAGACCTTTGGCAATTAGGTCAGCGATTTCAATTTCTCTCGGTGTAAGAGTTCTGAGTTTTTCTTTAATTTCCGTCGGTTCCAGAGAAGCTCCGTTTTTTAATTTGTCAATTTTGATAGCGCGTCCGATTGACTTCAAAAGTTTTTCTTCGCTGACAGGCTTTTCCAAAAAATCCACAGCACCAGCATGCAGCGTATTTACTGCTGTGTCGATGCTGCCATGTGCAGAGAGAAAAATAATCGGAAGGCGGTACTCTCTTTCGCTCATTTCTCTTTGAAGCTCGAGACCGGTCATGTCGGGCATCCGAATATCCAAAATTAAACAGCCGGGAACGGACGGAGCGTCCTGGACGAGAAAATCTTTTGCAGAAGAATAAGCCGCTACTCTCCAGCCCTGAGCTTTCAGCAGAAAAGATAACGCATTACGAAGATCATCGTCATCGTCAACAATTCTTATCAGCGGTTGTGCCGGCTTCTTCATTCTTCTCCTTCCTCTCCAAGGCAAGGAATCTGGATTTCTACAATCAGTCCCTTTGGGATATTTGGTCTGAATGTTATTTTACCCCCGTGGGCCTCAATAATGCTTTTAACTATCGGAAGTCCTAATCCTAAGCCTTTTGCTTTAGAAGAATTTAGTGGCTTTTCTATTTTCCAAATTTCTTCTTGGCTCATGGCCTTTGCTTGATCGGAAATCGTGATTAAAGCTAGACCTTTTTCAGTGGAAATTGATATATCTATTGGGAGTATCGAGTCTGTATTTTGGGCTTCAAGAGAGTTTCTAAGAAGGTTGACCAGAACCAGTTCCAGTTCAAGCTTATCTCCGGAAACTAGGATGGAAGATGGTCCTTTTAACCGGATGTCAACTTGGTTCTTTCGGCTGGTTCGGAAGTTCAGAATGGATTCTTGGACTACCGTTTTTAAATTAAGAACTTGGTTTCGGCTGCTTTTAGATTTCGAGTAACTTCTAACTTTTTCGACAATAGCGTTTATCTTGCTGCACTGTTGATCAATAAGATAGACCGCATTTTGAATATCTTCTGCATTGGCCTTAATCGCACCAACTCCTCCGTCGATAATCCGCTGAATTCCTCTTCCGTACAATTGAATCGAAGCTATTGGTTGGCGTATTTCATGAGCGAGCATCCCGGACATCAGACCTACTGCTCCCATCTTTTGTAAACTTTCAAGGCGAGAGTTTGCTTCCTCAGCTTGGTGAAGAACCTTTGT
This sequence comes from Turicimonas muris, assembly GCF_002221595.1. Classification (GTDB taxonomy): domain Bacteria; phylum Pseudomonadota; class Gammaproteobacteria; order Burkholderiales; family Burkholderiaceae_F; genus Turicimonas; species Turicimonas muris. Next base: position 75,932 of record NZ_NHMP01000008.1, on the reverse strand, counting down.
ATGTTTTTTATGCGCTTTCGACAGTTGCACCGTTTTGATTTTAATCAGTCGTTCACAGCGGATAACGTGTGCAATTAAGCCTGTTATGCAGACGAAAAGCAGCATAATCCAAGGCCAATACTCGTTAAGGAATCGCTTTAACGTCCATTCACGTAGATAAGCCCAAGGTCCGAGCTTAAGATCTTTTAGAAGGGTGTCGACAGAATGATAGTCAGAGGCAGGGCTCCAACGGACACCATTACTGCTTGGAGGAATCGCCAGCAGCGTTTGAAGCAGCTCGCGTGCTTGTGCAGGAGAGATTTTGGGAGTGATAGAAATCGTCCACGAAGGATAGAGAGATGTGGAGTGTGAGCAAGCTAAACGGTTTGACTTACGGTCTCCGATAATTTTGAAATCCTCTTTTTTGTAGCCTGCTTTTTCAAGCATATCTTCGAAATAGCAGAGTCTGAGAAAACCTACGTCGGCTGTCCCGTTTTTCAACGCTTCGAGAACGTGTTTCATTCGATGTTCTTCTCCGACAAATATCTGCTTTGAGAAGAATTTTTCAGGATCGTAGCCTTTTTTGGAAATCTCGTGCATTCCGATGTGGTAACCCGAAAACCCCGTCGGAGAGTTCGCTGCCAGAATTTTTCCTTTTAAGTCCTTGACCGTTTGAAGATCCGTTCTGTCTGCTCTTGTCACAAAAGCTGTCCCCTCGCTCTGGTTGGGATCCGGGTAGCGAGGCGAGGACAGGGCTACTAGATCACGGACGCCTTCGGGAAGCAAGCGTCTGTACATCCCTGCGCTTGACTGCATGAAGTCAACTTGGCCTGCCTTAACGGCTTCTTCAAGTCCTTTTAACGAGTAATAGGTGACTTTGACGTTATCAGGACCAAACTTGTTCTTCAAAGTTTGAATGGTGGTTTGCAGAAATTCTTCGTTGGTATTAGGTACTCGTGAGGAAATACCCATACGAAGAGGCTCCGCAAGGCAAACAAGCGGAACCATGATCAAGAATGCGGCAAGAACAGTTTTCTTCAAAGTCAATTTCTAAGAGGCTGGCATGCTGAATTTAAATTGATGACATTCGTTACATTCCAATTTTTGCTGTTTGTGAACTCCGTGGCAAGCCTTACACTCGAGATCACCTAGATGGTTTGCATGGACGTTATTCGGCTGCATATTCTTTGTGCGTTCGGCAAGCTGTTCATAACTTCCATGACAGCTTTGGCATTTTGCCGTTTTTACTCTTTTAGCCGGAGGAACTTCTTGGTGGCAAGCCGCGCACTGAATTCCTTTGGAAGTGTGGGCCGTTAGAAGAGCATCTTCTGCGGCATAAACTGCCGTAAAACCAAAGGCGAGAAGTAATAAAAATAAAAATTTCTTCATGGTGAGCTAATGGATTAGATAGCTCCTCCATTTTGGAGGAGCTTGCAGGAGAACTAAGCCTTACCGTTTGCGCGTTTTGCGGCTTCTTCGCCGGCGATGCGGCCCCAGATTACGGCAGCTGTAAGCTGAGAACCAACAATGTAGTCGGAGTAGAAAATACCGCCGATAGCATTGCCTGCTGCATACAAGCCGGGAATCGGTTTGTCTTCAGTGTTGAGGACTTCAGATTTAGCTGTAATCTTCGGACCACCGAATGTTGCTGTCATACCGCCTTGGAATGGAAATGCCATGAACGGACCTTTTTCGATTAAACGTGGTTTTTCCAAAGTATTCGGAGGTGTCAAAGTAGCAGCTTTACCGGCTTTAACTGCATCGTTATATTCTTTAACTACATTGACAACGGTGTCCACCGGAAGGCCGGCTTTTTCTGCCATCTCGGCAACTGTGGCACCTTCATAGATAGGAGCTTTGGCACGTTTGTATCTGTCAATACGTGTCTTAACGGTTGGAATGTCAACGACTTGGCTGTCGATGATAATAAAGGCCCAGTTTTCAGGAATGATCTTCGGCATCTTTTGAGCAACGGAAACATACGTTTCAACTTCGTCTAAGAAACGAGTGCCGTCATTTTTGACCAAGATTCCATAGTTAACCATTGTGGAAGGATTTGCTCTTGTTGGTCCATGGATCGGGCCGGCGTGGAACTGGTTCATGTTGACATACTTCGGAAACAGATGCTGAGTCAGAGTGATGTTCTCGCCTTGCAAAACGTTGGAGCCGCGGATCGGCATCCATGCAACATCGCCGCCCATATATCTGCAGACCATTTCTTTGTTGGCGTGGAAGCCGCCGGTACAGAGAATGACGCCGCCTTTGGCTGCGTAATCGGTAACTTCTCCGTCTTCATCGACTACTCTTACGCCTGTTACGCGCAAGGCAGGATCGTTCAGAAGAGAAATGACTTTGCTTTCGAAAAATACCGGAATCTTCTTGGCTTTGACGGTGTCAAGCATCTGTTTGGAAAGCTGTGCTCCGCCCGGTTTCAATTTGCCGTCAACAACGTGGCCTCTGTTTCTGCCCGGGAAGACTTCTTCGACGATTGGTTTCCATTTGATGCCGCAAGTGTCAGTCAGCCATTGAATAGCACTTCCTGACATTTCGCAGTACTGACGTGTTAAAGCTTGGTCGCCGCGCTGCTGAGAAACGATCATCATATCTTTGTAGAAGTCGTCCAAGGTGTCCTTCATATTTTGCTGTTTTTGGACGTACGTATTAGTTGCATTGAAGTGACCACCGGCAAAGATTGTGTTTCCGGCAGGACGAGACATCTTTTCGAAAATAGCGACTTTGGCGCCTTTGTCAGCGGCTTCAATAGCAGCTGCCATTCCGGCACAACCGCAGCCAACTACGATCACGTCGTAGTCTTGATTCTGTTTAGCTTCGGCACTCTGTGCATGAGCAGCCATCGGCAATAAAGAGGCAGCAGTGGCAGCTGTGCCGGCGAGACCGCATTTAAGGAAAGAGCGTCTTTTGACTTGTGTCATCTTTTTCTCCTTGGTTTGAGGTTATCTTTTGTTGACAAGGAGAAGTTTCCGCATTTTCATACGTACGTAGTTTGAGATAGATCAAGAATTCTTCAAATAGTTCATAAAAAGTCTGAAATTTGACCTTATTCTCGGTGTTTTTTCTAATGCTCATGCGTGAGCAAGACTCCTGGTAATCCAGTCCAACTAAGGAGAAACTTCTCAAAGATGTGCTTTTTTGTACGAGAATCTCGGATATGGAAAAGACAACAACGGCTGCAGTTGCAGCACAAGATATAAATAACACTCTGGCACCTCAAAAGTCACGAGGTGCTTTTTTCGGTATTGCATTGGCCTCCTTAGCCTCCGTATTTTGGGGAGGAATGGGCGTGTCCGTTCAATATCTCTTCGAAAATTCCTCTATCCAGCCCTTGGAACTGGTTGGACTGCGGCTTTTGGCTGCCGGATTCCTACTGGTGGCTATTAACTTTGTGGTCGCAAGAAAAGTGTTAATGGCACCTTTTTCTTCCCGAGCTGCATTACTTGGGATTGCGCTAAGCGGGCTGGAGATACTAGGCGGTCACCTAACGTTTTTCTTTTCTATTTACCATTCCAATGCAGGTACCGGAGCAATTTTTTTAGCTTTAGTGCCCTTAGCAGCAGGTTTTTACTTGGTTTTGCGGGGCAAGAAAAGTTTTACTCAAAAAGAATTGTTTTGCTGCACGTTGGCCTTTTTCGGAGTGCTTTTACTGGTTTCCAAGGGTAATTTTCTTACTTTTGACTTGAACTGGCAGGCGGTATTCTGGGGTTTGCTCTGTGTTGGACTTTCTACGGTTTACTCTATCCAGCCGAAGACCCTTATTGATAAGTGGGGAGTTATCCCTGTAGTCAGTTGGGGTTTGTTGTTCGGCGGGATCGTTGGATTTTCCATTACGAGGCCGTGGGATGCCCTCTTTACGTTTAATCTTGCCGGACTTTCTGCCTTCTTGTTCATTGTGGTTTTCGGAACCGTCGCAGCCTTTTGGCTTTATCTGGAAAGTTTGAAATATTTGTCGCCGGTTATCGTTGGTTTGGTGGTGTGCTTAGAACCATTATCCGCTTTTATATTCGGTGTTGCCTTTATGGGCTTAAAACTTGGTTTGGCGGAATGTTTGGGTATTGCTATGGTCCTTGCCAATGTGGTTATTCTTTCGATAGGAACCGGACAGAAAAAGATAGGCAAAAGAAAAGCCGCCTAAAAAGACGGCTAATGAGACCTTCTCTTTTGAATTAGAACGGAATGTCTTCGTCATCTCCTCCGAAAGGATCTGCGTTCGGAGCAGGTTGCGGAGCAGCCGGTGCCTGTTGAGCCGGGCGGTTGTAGGCGGGTTGTTGATAAGCCGGAGCCTGCGAAACCGGTTTTTCAAAACCTTGAGCCGGTGCTTGGCGAGCTCCGTACTGCTGAGAATTAAAAGCGGGTTCGGAGCTGTAAGAGTCTGCCGGATAAGAAGAGGCGCCGGAGTCGGATCTGCGATCTAAGAATTGGAAATTCTCACCCATGATTTCTGTGGCATAGTGAGTAACGCCGTCTTTTTCCCATTTGCGTGTTCTCAATCTTCCTTCAACGTAAACGGCAGAGCCCTTTCTAAGATATTTTTGAATGGTTTCTGCCTGCTTTCCGAAGAAAACGATGCGGTGCCATTCCGTCTCTTCTACCAGTTGGCCTGATGCCTGGCTGCGGTAAGAGCGGGAAGTGGCAACGTTAATCGTCGTAATTTGCAAGCCCCCTTCCGTTGCGAAGCGGGTCTCAGGATCACGGCCTAAATTGCCGATGATAAGTACTTTATTAAGAGACGCCATTGGCTTTCCTTGAAAATTTCTACAGATCAAAACATTTTAACAGAGTCGAAAAAATTAACTCTGAGAACAGCGAGTTTAATCGCCTCTCACGCCTATTTATGTCTTTTTGAGCTTGTCGAGAGGGGTGAGGAAAATGAAAATTTTTCATAAAAAATGTATAGTTGCAAATCGCAGAAAAAAATCATGAAAGAGATTGTTATACAAGGGGCACGAACCCACAATCTGAAAAATGTGGACTTGTCCCTGCCAAGAGGCAAACTGGTAGTCATTACAGGACTTTCCGGATCCGGTAAGAGTTCTTTGGCATTTGATACGTTATATGCCGAAGGACAGAGAAGGTATGTGGAAAGTTTGTCTACGTATGCCCGTCAATTCTTGGAACAAATGGAAAAGCCCGATGTAGATCACATTGAAGGGCTTTCTCCGGCAATTTCTATCGAGCAAAAAAGTACAAATAGAAGTCCGCGTTCAACGGTCGGTACTATTACAGAAATCTACGATTATTTGAGACTGCTGTTTGCAAGAGTGGGGGTTCCTCACTGCCCGACTCACGGAACGGCGCTGCACGCTTCAAGCGTAAGCGAAATCGTAGACAGAATTATTGAGTTTAAGGAGGACGGCTCCAAACTCATGATAGTCGCACCGGTTTGCCGTGCCTCTTCAAAAGTTATCCGACATAAAACGGAAGACCTCCAAAGCAGAGGCTTTACCCGTTTTCAGATAGACGGAAATGTCTGCACGGTTCCGGATTTGCCTGCACTCGACGATGATGAAAACCATCAGCTCAATGTCGTTGTAGATCGTCTTAAAATGCGCCCCGATATTCGTCAGAGATTGGCCGAGTCCATTGAAACGTCTTTGCTTATCGGTGACGGCATGGTTCTTATCGAGGACTTGGAATCGGGGCAAACCGAACGTTTTTCAAACAAGTTCGCTTGCCCGGATTGCGGCTTTACGATGGATCGGTTAGAACCCAACATGTTCTCTTTCAATAGTCCGGCCGGAGCTTGTGAAGTTTGCGGGGGACTCGGGGAAGCCGAAGAATTCGATGCGGAAAAATTTATTTCTCTTCCGGATTTGTCGCTGAAAGATGGAGCGATCGACGGCTGGGGGATGCTCAACCCATATAACTATCAGTTGCTGGAAGCGGTAGCCGTTAAATTTAATATTCCTCTGACAGAGCCGTGGAACCGCCTCTCTAAACAGCAGCAAGATATTATTTTGTACGGCTCCGGTAAAGAAGAAATCCCGGTCGTATTCAAAGACGGAGAGGGAAGAGAAATCCAAAGGAACCAGCTCTTTGAAGGTGTTATTCCGATTACGAAGAGAAGATTTGACGGAGCCTCAAATGAAGCATTAAAAAAGGAGCTCGGAAAATACCGAACTCTCAGACCGTGTTCTGCTTGCTGCGGTTCGCGGCTTAATGTGGCTTCTTCGAATGTTCGAATCGGAGAGGGTCAACAGCAGAGAACAATTTCTCAAATAACAAGCTTATCTTTAAAAGAAGCTCTCGAATACTTCAAAAAACTCTCTTTGTCAGGGGCAAGAGCAGAAATCGGCGGAAAGCTGATACAAGAAATAATTAGCAGGCTTGGGTTTTTAAATAACGTCGGGCTCGAATATTTAACATTGAGTCGTCCTGCTGCAACGCTTTCCGGCGGAGAGTCTCAGCGTATCCGTTTAGCCAGCCAAGTCGGTTCTCAGCTTTCCGGTGTGATGTATGTTTTAGATGAGCCTTCGATCGGTCTTCACCAATGCGATAACGACAGGCTGATTGCTACTCTGAAAGGACTCAGAGACTTGGGAAATTCCGTTATTGTCGTTGAGCATGATGAGGATACCATTCGTGAGGCAGATTACATCGTTGACATGGGGCCCGGGGCCGGAAGACTTGGCGGTGAAGTAATCGCACAAGGAACTCCGAAAGAAGTGGAAAAGAATCCGAATTCGCTTACAGGGAAATATTTGACGGGCGAATTAAAGATTCGTACTTTGAAGAAGACCAAGCCGGGAAAAGATTTCATCAAAATTTACGGAGCTTCGGGCAATAATCTTAAAAACGTTGATGTCAGCATTCCGGTCGGCTTGATGACGGTGGTTACCGGTGTGTCCGGGTCCGGTAAATCTACGTTGGTCAATGAGACGCTTTATGCGTATGCGGCAAATGTCTTAAACCGTGCGAAAAAGACGCCCCAGCCTTTTGAAAAAATCGAAGGATTGGAAAATTTCGATAAAGTCATTCACGTCGATCAAGATCCTATTGGAAAGACGCCTAGATCTAATCCGGCGACATACTGCGGTATTTTCGGTCCGATCAGAGATTTGTTTGCGGAAACGCCGATAGCCAGAGAAAGAGGGTATGGTTCGGCACGCTTTTCTTTCAACGTGAAGGGCGGACGATGCGAAGCATGTGAAGGAGAAGGGCTGGTTAAAGTCGAAATGAACTTCCTTCCTGATATGTACGTGCCTTGCGATCACTGCCACGGAATGCGATATAACCGTGAAACGTTAGAGGTTCTGTACAAAGGGCTTAATATCGCCCAAGTATTAGATTTAACAGTTGATCAGGCGGCTGAGTTTTTTGCTGCCGTTCCTGTTATTTATAAAAAACTTCAAACCCTGCAGGAGGTCGGCCTCGGCTATATCAAACTAGGCCAAAGCGCTACGACTTTGTCGGGTGGAGAAGCACAACGAATTAAGCTAGCATTAGAACTAGCCAAGAGATCAACCGGCAAGACTCTTTATATTTTGGATGAACCGACGACAGGTTTGCACTTTAAAGATGTGGACATGTTATTAGCGGTACTTGAAAAATTAAAGAAAGCAGGTAATACTTTACTAATTATTGAGCATAACTTGGAAGTGGTTAGAGAAGCTGACTGGGTGATTGACATAGGCCCGGGCGGTGGAGCGGATGGCGGTCAGGTGGTCGCTGTCGGCGCCCCGGAAACAATAAGCGAAAACCCCTCTAGCCGAACAGGTAAATATCTAGGAAACTTGACAAAAAGAAGAGGTTCCCTTGAATAAGAGCAAAGATAAATTCGAGCAGCTGTTAATGGATTCATTTTATGCTGCGATTGATGCGGCAGACCCACATAAGGTCGTGCCTCCGCACGTTCCCGTTGGTTTTGAAGGGGACGTGGTAGTTGTCGGCGCAGGCAAAGCTGCTGCCAGTATGGCGGCTGCCGTTGAGGAAACATGGCCTGAAAAAGATCTAAGCGGTGTTGTAATTACACGCTACGGCCACGGTGAAAAGACCAAGAAGATTAAGGTATTGGAGGCAGCTCACCCCATTCCTGATCAGTCCAACCTGAAGGCAACTCAAGAGATGATGCAGCAGGTTGATAAATTGAAAGAAGGCGATTTGCTTCTCGCCTTGATTTCAGGTGGCGGCTCTTCTCTTCTCTCTCTTCCGGTGGAAGGCGTCACAATCGAAGATATCCGTAAAGTGACTGAAGATCTTCTTCGCGCCGGAACATCAATTGATCATATTAATGCCGTTCGCAAGCACGTCTCCCAGGTTAAAGGCGGAAGACTGGCTCTTGCGGCTCGAGCTCGCGGCGCCGAAGTTCTTTCTCTAATTATCTCTGACGTTGTGGGCGATAATCCTTCCGATATCGCTTCCGGTCCCTGTTCAGAAGACTTCTCCACTTATGCGGATGCATTGTGGTACCTGAGCCAAGCCAGAGTAGATACACCTAAGGCAATTCTCGAACATTTGCGCAACGGTGCTCGCGGTGCAATTGAAGAAACACCGAAGATCGGTGATGTGAGAATGCGCAGCGTAAAGAACAAGATCGTTGCTAATTCCTTCAAAGGTCTTCAAGCTGCAGCTGCCTTCTTCAAAGAAAACGGGATGCGTCCGGTTATTATCGGCGACGATATTACGGGCGAAGCCAGATCAGTGGCTCTGCAAGTTTCTCGTAAGGTTCGTCTTGAGTACTCCAAGCCTCGTAGAAAACCGGTTGTCCTTCTTTCAGGCGGTGAATGTACCGTTACCTTGGACAAAGGAAGAATCGGCAAGGGCGGACCCTGCTCTGAATTCCTCTTAGCATTAGCCCAAGAGCTTCAAGTAGATTCTATTTACGCGATAGCTGCTGATACGGACGGTGTGGACGGTAACGGTGAATCTGCCGGCGCAATGCTCAGGCCCGACACTATGAAGAGGGCTAAAGAGATGAACCTGGACCCGGAAGTATTTTTGAAAGAACATAATGCACACGAATTCTTCCGATTGCTGGGAGATTCTCTGGATACCGGTCCGACTCGAACAAATATCAATGATTATCGTGCGATCCTGATCCCCTAAGAATTACCACCAACCTTCCGTAAGGAAGGTTGAGTCGTCTTTGTAAGCTGGTTTGACAACTTATAATGTCGAAACTTGGTTAGTTACTACCTTCAAAACATACTATTTTTGATCCAAAGGAGGCCGCCGCAGATTCACAAGCTGACACGGCGGAAGAAATGACTGCTTCATCAACTATGTTCCGTTTAGACGCTTCACGAGCTTTATCAGACTTCCGTACTGAAAGGCTCTTAAAGAAAATTCGTCAATTTGTTCCGGGAGTGGCAACACTCAATAGCCGGTACATTCACTTTGTCCATACTGCAGACGAACTTTCTGTCCTTGACATGACACGTCTGAAAGACATCCTCAATTACGGTGAAGAGTGCTTGGTTACTCATACCCCTAACAAATTCTTGGTTGTTCCTCGTTTAGGAACTGTTTCTCCTTGGGCCTCCAAAGCTACTGACATTATTCATAATTGCGGCTTGAATCAGGTTCTGAGAGTAGAAAGAGGCACTTTATACGAGCTGACTTTTAAAGAACCACGTCTTTTGACAGACAAGGAAAAAGAGCAAATTGCTTCCGTCATTCATGACAAGATGACAGAAAGCGTTGTTGATCCGGATGTTTCTGCTGAAGTCGTTTTTGGTGAAGCACAAGGCGAACCGATGCGTACGGTCGATATTCTGAAGGAAGGCAGAGAAGCCCTCGTTAGAGCAAATGGCGAGTTCGGCTTGGCCCTGAATGAAGACGAAATTGATTATTTAGTCGACGCTTTCACAAAATTGGAACGTAATCCGACAGATGTCGAATTGATGATGTTTGCACAAGCAAACTCTGAACACTGCCGTCATAAGATTTTTAATGCTAAGTGGACAATTGACGGCAAGGACAAAGATAAAACTTTGTTCGGCATGATTCGCGAAACTCATAATGCCCATCCGGAAGGCACGATTGTTGCTTACTCCGATAATGCAGCCGTATTTGAAGGCAGTGAAGTGGATCGTTTGTATCCGAGAGGGAATGAATCTGCTTTAGGCGGCCGAGAATATTCTTATGAGAGTGAACCTACTCACACCGTTTTTAAGGTCGAAACTCATAACCATCCGACTGCTATTTCGCCGTTCCCTGGAGCCTCTACCGGTTCCGGCGGCGAGATTCGTGACGAAGGAGCCACCGGCCGCGGTGCACGTCCGAAAGCAGGTTTGACCGGTTTCACCGTTTCCGCATTGAATCTTCCGGGCTACGGACAGAAATGGGAAACCGATAAAGACGTTGCTGTTGATGGGCCGGAAACGGAAGAACTCTATGGTTCCCCAAGCCGTATTGCCTCTTCCCTGGAAATTATGACTGACGGTCCTTTAGGAGGCGCCGCTTTCAATAATGAATTCGGACGCCCGAATGTTCTCGGTTATTTCCGTGCATTCCAGGCGAACGTCGGCGGAAGACGCTACGGTTACCACAAGCCGATTATGTTGGCCGGCGGTATCGGTAATATCAAGGAAGGCCAGACTCATAAATTAGATTTACCCACCGGGACATACTTAGTTGTTCTCGGCGGACCCGGAATGCGTATTGGTATTGGGGGAGGCGCAGCTTCCTCTATGGCCTCCGGCTCTAACTCCGAATCGTTGGATTTTGCCAGCGTTCAGCGCGGCAATCCGGAAATGGAAAGAAGAGCCCAGGAAGTTATCGATAGATGCTGGGAAGCCGGTGAAAACAATCCCATTTTGGCTATTCACGATATCGGTGCAGGCGGTCTTTCTAACGCTATGCCGGAATTGGCAGACCTTTCGGGTAGGGGCGCCCATCTTGATTTAAAGAAGGTTCCGGTTGAAGAATCTGGAATGAGCCCGTTGGAGATTTGGTGCAACGAGTCACAAGAAAGATATGCCTTGGCAATCGATCCGGGCAAACTGGAGCAATTTGAAGATTACTGCAAACGCGAAAGGTGTCCGTATGCGATCCTCGGACAGATTAGTGCCGACGACAACTTAGTGGTTGATTCCATCAAGGAAGGAGAAGAAGCCGTTGACATGCCAATGAGCGTTCTTCTCGGTAAGACTCCTAGAATGCATAGAAACGTCGAGTCCGAAGCCCCTTTGAAGATGAAGAGCAACTTGGATGTTGATCTTAAGGAGGTCATCCACGATATTCTTCGTCATCCGACCGTTGCCAGCAAGAAATTCTTAATTACCATCGGTGATCGAGCTGTCGGCGGATTGACTTGCAGGGACCAGATGGTCGGTCCATGGCAGGTTCCGGTAGCCGATGCTGCCGTTACAGCCCTCGGCTTCCACACTTACAAGGGTGAAGCGATGGCAATGGGAGAAAAGACTCCGTTAGCCATTTCCAATGCTGCCGCGGCCAGCCGTATGGCAATTGGCGAAGCATTAACAAACTTAGTTAGTGCAGATATTGATTTAGACAGAATTATTTTATCTGCCAACTGGATGGGTGCTTGCGGACAACCGGGACAGGATGCTTCCTTGTTTGCCGGTGTAGAAGCCGCCAGCACATTCTCCCAAGAGTTAGGAGTCAGCATCCCTGTCGGCAAAGACTCCCTTTCTATGAAGACGTCTTGGAAAGATGCCGAAGGAAAGGACAAGAGCGTCACTTCTCCGGTTTCATTGATTGTATCTGCGGCCGCTCCGGTTAAAGACATCCGCAATACTATGACTCCGCAGTTTGCCGATAAGGTTCTTGACAGTTCATTGCTTTTAATTGATCTTGGTCAAGGTAAAGACCGTATGGGCGGCTCCATTTATTCCCAGGTTACTCAGCAGTTTGACTCTGAGACTCCTGACGTCGACAACGCAGCCGACTTGAGCAAGTTCTTGAAAGTGATTAGAGAGCTTGCATCTAAAGGCGTTATTTTGGCCTACCACGACAGAAGCGACGGCGGATTAGCTGCTACTCTCTGTGAAATGATGTTCGCCAGCCGTATGGGTGTAGAACTTGTAGCTGACGGGTTGATTGCTAACGGCAGGAACTTAAATGAAGCCCTCTTCAATGAAGAACTCGGTGCCGTCATTCAAGTTTCCAGAGGCCGTGCTCATGAAGTTAAGAGCGCTTTTGACAATGCAGGACTTGGCCACTGCCTGGTTTATCTCGGCAATATTCTTCGTGAAGAAGAATTCTCCATCTATTTGAGAGGCGACTGCGTATTCTCAGAAGGACGCAGCTCCTTAGAAAAACTGTGGAGTGAAGTCTCTTGGCAAGTCGCTCGCCAAAGAGACAATCCTGCTTGTGCAGACAGCGAATACGCATTGATTGACTCTAAGAAATGCGGACTGGTTTTGGCCACAGGTTTCGATCCCGAAGAAAACATTGCCGCTCCGTTTATTAATTCCGGAGAAAGACCGAGGGTTGCAATTTTGAGAGAGCAGGGCGTCAACAGTCAGAATGAAATGGCCAGCGCCTTTATGCAAGCCGGCTTTGACGCCGTTGACGTTCACATGACAGACCTCTTGGAAGGCAGAACTGATTTGCTGTCATTTAATGGTTTGGCAGCTTGCGGCGGATTCTCCTACGGTGACGTTTTAGGCGCCGGCGGCGGTTGGGCTAAGACAATTCTGTTCAACGAACGTCTTAAAGAGCAGTTTGTGAAGTTCTTTGAAAACGGCAATACCTTTACCTTGGGCGTCTGCAACGGCTGCCAGATGATTTCTCAATTGAAATCTTTGATTCCGGGTGCACAACACTGGCCGTCTTTCGAGAGAAACCTTTCTGAACAGTTTGAAGCTCGTTTAGTCAACGTCAAGATTTTGCCGTCCCCGTCTATTCTCTTTACCGGAATGGCCGGTGCAGTTCTCCCTGTGGTTAATGCACATGGGGAAGGTCGAGCATTCTGGGCAAATCCAGCAGATGAAGAACTTGCAATTCCGGTAGCCTGCTATGTGGACGAAACACAAAATCCAACCGAGATTTATCCGCTGAATCCAAACGGTTCAAGACTTGGAAGGACTTCTTTCACAACTACGGACGGCCGTGCGACAATCATCATGCCTCATCCGGAAAGAAGCTGGCGATCTGTTCAGCTGTCTTGGAGATCTCCGCTTCTGCGTGATGTCTCTCCATGGGCACGCATCTTCCAAAACGCAAGGGTTTGGTTAGGCTAGTCCTAAATGGATTTCCAAACTTGGCTGAGTTTTGCCGGAGCAAGTTTCATATTAAGTCTTGCTCCGGGGCCGGACAATATTTTTGTCTTGATGCAGTCGGTCATTTACGGCAGATCCGCAGGGCTGAAGATTGTTTCGGGATTATGTACCGGACTCCTGGTTCATACTTTGTTAGTGGCTGTGGGAGTCTCGGCTCTTATTCGTGCTTCTGAGACCGCTTTCTTCTGTTTAAAGGCAACAGGAGCTCTTTATTTGGCCTATTTGGCTGTCATGGCTTGGAAAGCTCCGTCGACTCCAATGGCCGAAGAAAAAGGCGAAGTTAAAGAGGCGATGTCTTTCAGTAAATGGTGGTCCCGCGGTTTCATCATGAACCTGACTAATCCCAAGGTCATCATCTTTTTCTTGGCCTTCTTCCCCCAATTTTTGCTCCCCGGAGAGAACACCGAGGTTCAGATTTTGATGATGGGATTAACTTTTATCGTTGCCACGGTAATTGTGTTCGGTGCAATTGCGTGTTTTGCGGAATTCGTCAGAGAAAAGATTTCGTCTGCGCGTGTACAACAGATTATTAATCGTACAGGTGCAGTGATTTTCATGGGATTAGCCGTCAGTTTGGTGTTTTCCGTTTGATTTCGGTCAGGCAAAAACGAGCTGCCTCTCGATAAAGAGCAGATAGAAAAGAAGGAGGAATTTGCCTCCTCCCAATTACCACTTAACGCTGTTTGCTTACCACCGCAATCAAACTTTCTCTTTATTAATTTTCAACAGAACAAATCCTATAAAGACTCCTAAACAAGTTAGTGCACAGCCGCATAGGTAGACATAGGAATAAGACCCGTCAATGGCGAGCACTTTTATTAGCCACGGGCCAATAATGCCGGCGAGTGAAAAGCCGTAGAACATTAAGCCGTAGTTAGTGCTGTTGTGTTTTGTTCCAAAAACTGCGGCGGTAAATCCCGGATATATTCCCATGAGAGAACCGAACGCAAACCCAATGCAGGCGAAAGCGGCGTAGAAGAGGAATAGATGGTCTGCATCTGCAAAGACTAACAACGATAAACCGGCTGCTGCCCCGATGGCAGCCCCAATTAAGGTTGGCAGCTGACCGAATTTATCGGAAAGTACGCCTGTGACAAGTCGGGCAAATGTATTGACCAAAGCGATGAAAGCAACAGCACCGGCGGCTGCAGCTGCGGAATAGCCGATTTGAGTGCGGGCAATTACTGCGGCATGAGAAAGAATCATCATTCCGCTGACGCCGCAACAAAGAAGGAATGCAAACATCAGCCAAAACCTAGGCCTTTTGAGCATGGAGAGAGTATCTACGTCTAAGGATGCGAAGTTGTTGGTTGGTTTTGTCCAACCTTGCGGAACGAAGTCGGGCGGACATTTAATGCTCAATAATCCGCCTAAGACAATTACTGTCCCGAAAACAATTCCCAGAGATTCAAATGCAAACGAAATTCCGTTTGTAGCGATAAGGTACTGGCCGATAGGCGGCACAATCACGGAACATAGACCGTAGAAGCCGGTAGTTAAACCGCCCGCAAGACCGCGATGGTCCGGAAAGAATTTAATGGTGTTGTTAACGGCAGCGCCATAAGTGAAGCCAAGTCCCAAACCAAAAATTAATCCATATGAAATAAGGAAGGAAAGGAAAGTCCCGGATGCTCCGGAAAAAAACATCCCGGCTCCGATGAAAAGACCTCCTACAACAATCACGGCTTTTGGTCCCAGACGATCCACAAAATAACCGCCCAATATCATCGGGATTGGCGCAAGACCGTTGCAAACGCTAAAGGCTATTGCCAGATCTCCGGCGGTTATGAGAGAGCCAGTCAACTCTGAAAGTTGCTGAGCTTTCGGGCCGGCAAAGACGCTCCACGCATAAACCGAGCCGGTGCAAAGATTAATCAAACAGGCGATGGCCAATAAAGTCCAACGTTTATGAGTGAAGTTTTTCATTTTATTCTTCCTTCTTAGCAGAGATCTTCCATACGATTGTTTAGTTCTCTCCAGGTCTGAGCCTGACTGGTTAAGAAACCTTCAATGAGTTCGTCAAGTTTTTGTATAAGTCCCTGCGTATTATTTAGCATACGTTGAATTTCAGACTTTTGAGGGCCGCCCAAGGTTCTGCGAGATTCTACTATTTGAGTGGGATCTATAGCTGAAAAGAAGGCTGATTCTGTCAAAGGGAAAGGTCTCAGGCTAAGATTCTTTTGCTCAAAGAAGGCTTCCCATTGCTCTAAAACCTGTTCAAAATTTACGTTAAGAGGAGTCAGTCCTTCTTTCTTGGCAAAAGTAACAAAGAAGCTTGCAAAACCATGGCTGGTTCTGAAGTCCATTCCGTTTTTAGTGAGTTGATCGGCAATCTCTTGAGTACAGGACCAGTCCGAATTTATTTCGTTCAGAGCTCTTTCTTTGTTGATTCGGATCCCGGAAACTATAGTGGAAAAAGTTCGCAGGACTTGGAATGCGTCTCTGCATAGCTCTGCAATTAGTAAATCGTCGCGCATATCCGGCATTCCGGTTGAAAGATTCTGTGCTCTCAAGAGCCAGCTTTGAGTCTGCGCTGTAACAACTGCGGCGTCACGACGGCAATCGTTGACGTAGCCCGGATTGCGTTTCTGCGGCATTGCGCTGGAGATATATGTGCTGCCGTTTAAGCAAAGCAGTACCCACGGCGAAGCTTGACTGTATTGAACGGAAAAATCCGCTAGGAAAGAGTTGACGAGTGCCATCAATGAAGCGGTGCATTGAGACAATTCCAAAGGCAGCGTGTTTCCTGCAATCTGTCCGGCATCGAATGCGTTGACAGCGGGAGAGTCAAATCCTAAGAGTTCAGCCATGCGGTCTCGGTTCAAAGGCCAGCCTGAACCGTTCAGGACCCCTGATCCCATAGGACATATGTTGTACCGAGAGAGACACTGCTCCAGTCTTTCTGCCTCACGCAAGAAGGCACTGCAGAAGGCGAGAATGTAATGTGCATAGCGGTTTGGCAGGGCCTGGACGCCGTTTGTGTAAGCAGGAACTACGGTATCTTCTTCTCTTTTAGCAAGATCGTAAAGAGCAGAAACTACAAGGTGGATGCCATCCAATATTTTGATGATCCTTTCTTTGTTCAGACCTGCATTTACCGTGGCAAGAATATCTTGACTGGATCGGCCGATATGAATAACCGATGCGTTCATGCCGGCCCGATTGAGCATTTCCGGTTCAAAGGCAATATAGGTTTGGGCCGGGGCAATCTTACCCTCATGCTCATCTTTCTGCATGGAAAAGAGAGCTGTTGCCAGAGCTTGCGCTAATTCAGGGCTGAGAAGACCTTCTTCGAGGTTGCTCACCACGGAAGCCTGATTGATTCGATAGAGCCAGTCTGCGGTGGTTCCGACTTTAACTCGGGAGTCTTTGGCCTCTAAGTTGTCTTGTGGCCGAGTCATTTGAAATCCAAGCATTTGTTCTTGACCTCGCGGGGGCCCTTAGGCCCCGATGAAAAAACTAATTATTCTGAAAAAAGTTTAGAAACGGTGCATCAAACCGGCAATGAATTCTCTGGAGTGAATATTCTTTGTTTGCCAGTCAGCATGCTGCCAAAATGCTCCGGTGATGGCATAAATGCTTGTTCTCTTGGAAAGAGGATATACGTATCCTAATCCGCCGTTGATTCTGTTGAACTTGTTATTCGTTGTAGTATTTTGGTTCTCACCGAAGGAGTAGCCGACGGATACCTTAACTTGTCCGGCACCGAGTTTAAATTCCGTACCAGTGGAGAAAGCCCATGCTTTGAAACCATTATTTGTACCGACTTTACCTTTATTGCTCTGTTCAGCCAAAATCGGTGCAAATTCTTTAGTTGAGTAGCCGCCGATGTAAGCAATATTTTTCATATATTGAGCGGTACCGAAAAGCTTGAAGCTGTCAAATTTATAGTGACCGCCTAAGAGAACTTTGTAGGCATCTTTCAGTTTCCAGTTGCCTTCTTTAAGGGCTGCGCTTTGAACGTTGAGCCAGTCTCCGGCTAATGCAACAAAATACTTAGGCTGCGTGTAGGTGAAACCTAAAGCCATATAGCGGTTGGTTTTCGAGGTTCCTTCAGTTTCGCTGGAGGCTCCGTTAGCGTACTGATAATGGATTTCGAATCCTCCGAAGGACGGAGAACGGTAGTTGACCATATTGTCATGACGAGCTGACGCAAGCGTGCCGACGAACTTCCATCCGCCTGTCATGTTCCCCCAACCTGCGCCGAAAGGATTGACCCGAGAGTTAAAAAGGCCGGTAGTTCCGGAGCCGGTAAGCATGGCAGGCATACGGCCCATTTTTAAGGTTCCGTAAGTTTTAGAGGAGATGCCTAAGGAGGATTCTCTCTCAAAGGCTTTACCGGAAATATATTCTGCACCGTCGTCCGCAAGGAAGCCTTGTTCAAGATGGGCTATTACAGCAACATCCGGAGTTAAATCTTCGCGGATCTTGAGGCCCCATGTTGACACATTGCCTGTGCCTTCCATGTATCGAGTTGAAGCGCCGTTTCGAGCGACTTTACCGTCTGCATTCAAAATATTAGGTGCACGTTGTCCGACTGGGCCGGCCATTCCTAAGTTTGCATTCTCATGTAAAACAGTCACGCCTTGATCTAAGAAACCGAATAGTTCTACCTTGGATTCAGCGTGTGCAAGAGATGCAGCAGCAATGGCGACGGAGATAACTAGAAGTTTTTTCATTTTATTTTCCTTGAAAAGAGGTAAAAGGGTTGGCTGGAGTTAGATGACGACTAAGGATTTAAGCTTCTATTGAGTCTTGTTAGGTTTGGTGTAACTGAAAAAACCGGAAGGTTTTTCCGTTCATAAAAAGAAAGACCTTTATCGGTGCAGAAAGCAGTCGGCGTTCCTGAATGCAGGATTCCTCGACTTAAAAGAGTCCGGCCTTGAACGATAACAAATTCTGCTTTACCGGTCTGAGGATTGAAAATCGTAATATCCGCATCTGCACCAATCGACAGGTGACCTTTGTTTTCAAGATTCAGCATACGTGCCGGCATTAAGCAGGCTTTATGAACGAATTCCTGCATCGTGAATACACCCATGCGAACAAATTCAATGCCGGTTTTGAGTGTGACGTTACGAGGAATGCACCCGCCGTCAGTTGCTAATGCATCTACGGTGAATTCATTAGCGGGATATCTTCTCCCAGCGGCAGCCAGTAGGCGAGATGACAGAGGATTGATGTTGTCGAAGCTTCCTGAGACTTTGGAATCTTGTTCATCAAAGAATTCAACGCCTTCTTGCCCTTCGATCAAACAGGTTTCGTGATTGATGTCCTTCATGACGGCAAGAAAACCTTTGCGGATTGCGGCGCGTACGCCTTCTCTGTCTTCTGAAAAATTATTCTTTCTCAGACAATTCAGCACAATCTTGGACTTCGGAATTCCATTTTCATCACAAATCAGATTGGCTCCGTTTCTTGGAGAAAGATAACTCTCGCTGATGATTGCCGGGTTTTCTTGCAGGAGTTCTAAAGCTTCCATCGTTTCACTGGGAGGGCTGGCAAATGAGCCTCTGCAGTAAGCATTAATATGAGGAAGGTGAAGGAAGCCGCCTGCAGCAGCTGTTACAGCTTCGCGCATACCTTTCATGTCGGAGCCATTTTCCGTGGAGCCGGCATGCCATGCGATATAGATACCGTTGTCTTGGCAAAAACGCACCATCCGTTTTGAAGCTGCCGGAGTCAGGGGGAAATGACCGCCGAGTATCTTGACACCGTAGCTGCCGTTGCTAAGGGCGTTTTCAACGAACTGTCGGATCTCTTCCGTAGAAGGGTCGTTGTTGGCAATATTTGTTCCGGGAATGATGGCTTCCAGTGTGCCGTATGTGATTCCTGTTCCAAATTTAAGCGCTGTTTTTGCTATATCTTGAGAGGTCCCGCTCATGTCCAGGGCAGTTGTTACACCGGCTCGAGTCAGCATATTGAAGCCGCAGGAACTGATGCCTAAATGAACATGGGTATCGATAAGACCTGGGATAGCTGTAAGGAAGTTCCCCTCTATAACAGTACTGGCTTCTTCTTTATTTAGTCCTTGTGCAACGGCGGTGATTTTGCTGCCTTTGATGCCGATGTCAGACTGAACGTTGAACTTGTTCAAAGAGTCAACTGCTTGGACATCTTTTATAAGGAGGTCGAATCGTGTAGGCATAACATTTCCCCTGGTACTGTGCTAAACCATGATCAAAGCTGCGAAGACGAGAGCAACGAGCATTCCGACGCACATCCGTTTGGAGATTTCGACGGGGCTGACTTTGGCTATGCCTGCCACGATAATGATGCAGCCGGCAATTGGAGAAGCGGTACGGCCTAATTGACCGGCAATGGCGCAGAGAAGACCGAGAGTTTCAGGATTCATGCCGAAGGAAGCTGCGTGCGGAGTGACGGCTTGGTTGAATGCCCAGATTGCAGCTTCGCCGGAACCAGTTAATACGGCCAGCAGGAATGGACCGAAGGAGGCACCCCAGCGAGCAATGTCATTGGATTCTTTAAGGAGGTCAATAAAGGCGGGAACTAAACCAATCTTCTGCATGCCCAGCGCAAAGACGCCGGCTGCAATAATAAGACCGATAACAGAAGCGTAACCTGATCCCATGCCTTTGAAAAAACTTTTGATAAGTTCATTGGGATGACGGAAACTGATAATCGCGATGTAGGCGACGCCGAGCAACATAGAAGCAACAACGTCCAGAGAGCCTTTCGGCAGCCAAAGAGTACCGCAAATCAAGAGGACCATGGGCACTAAAGGAGCCGTGGCTTTTGCTAAATTGATCTTGAATTCGCCTTCTTTTTCTTCAGAAACAAATTCTGCCAGTTCTGCGGCTTCCGGTTTGTTGTCTTTAAAGAAGAAGATCATCACTAAGGTGCTGACGATTGCGGCAACCAACATTGTTGCGACGATGTAAATCGCGTTATTGGAGATGAATTCCATTACCGGAGTGTTGCCGAGTTTGGCGATGTAGATATCGTGAGCACAGCCTGGGTTCAGAAGTAAGCCCATCATTGTCCCGCCTCCGATAGCCGCTGCTGCGCCTGCAGGGCGGATCCCGGCTCGAATCATGATAGGAATGAAGGTTGCACCCACTGTGGCTGCTGTTCCGGCCGCACTCATAATGGCGATGTTAACGAGGAAGGTCGTAAACATGCCTGCAAAAATCAACAGACCGCCAATTTTTCGAAGAGGTGTTGCAAGTAAAGCTACTAAGTGCTGGTCGCATTTGGAATAGGTAACGGCAGCAGCAAAACCCATAGCCGCACAGATTGGAGGAACGAGATTTGGATTAACCATTCCTTTGACGAAACCTTTGAAGGCATCCATGGGTGAACCGGCTAACAAACACATGATTGCACCGGCTAAAAAGAGAGTCAGGCGAGCATCGCACTTTTTGACGATTGCGTAGATCGCCGCACAGATAATTAGGATAGAAACGAGGATTTGCCAGGACATTTTTGTTTTCCTTGGGATTTGAATTTCATTGGAATAACGAGATGTTGGTGGTTAGTCTATGGCTTTCTCTTATTGACGAAAAGAACAAAAAAACCGATTATTAATTGTCGGAATTGCAATTTATTTCGAGGGTTCTTTCGAATCTTTTCTTAAATGCCAGGAAAGTTCAAAGATCTTAGTTGCGGATTCTGCAATTAAAATTCTGCAAACGGCAATTAGAGATTGAAAAATGGACAGACGATTTGATCTTGAGGCGTGGAGGCACTTTGTATTAGTAGCAGAAAACGGAGGTCTTAACCTCGCTGCTAACGTTCACAATATTGAGCCGTCAACTTTGAGCCGAAGCATAAAAAGCTTGGAAGCTTCTTTGGGACGCCCGTTGTTTGTCCACGGCAAAAGGCCGTTGTCTCTGACCATTTTCGGACAAGAGGCCTTAAAAGAGGCTCAAAAACTTCTTGCTCAGCACCGCGTAATGCTTGAGACTTTACTAAGTAGTAAAGAAAAAATGGAAGGCGTTATCAGGCTGGCAATCCCCGGCGGGATCGGACCGGGAATGGTTACTCCTAGGATTCTAGAGTTCCAGCAGATTTACCCAAATGTTGAGTTCGATGTCGTACAACTGCATAAAGGGGCAGTATTAGATCAGACATTTTCTGATGGCGAAACTCTTCCTCATCTGACCGTAGGCTATAGCACTGGTGGTTCTCTTGCAGGTCTGGTTTATCGATATGTTGGGAAAATGGATTTTATTCCCTGCTGTTCTCCACGCTATTTGTCTCAGTACGGCAGCCCCCAAGATCCTGACGAATTGGTCAATCATAACGGGTTGATATTTAAGGGTTCTACCAGAAAACCTACAGAGTTTTTGGTTAAGAACGGTGTCCGTAAGTTAATGAGTTGGGACAAGATTTTTACTTTTGAAACTGTGGTGGACATGAAAAATGCTTGCCTTCTTGGTGGTGGTATTGCGGCCGATATTCCTCTAATCCATTGTATCGATGAGCTGGAAGCCGGGACGCTGAAAGTTGTTTTGAACGGATGGAGGAGACCTTCCTTGGGTTGCTATATCTTTTCTCCGGAACAGTTTTGGGAGTACGAAAGAGTTCGGGTTTTCGGAGAGTGGTTGGCACGTAGTCAAACAGAGGAAATTGCCAATCTGCATCGAAGATTTGATCAACTCGGCCAAGACAGCTGTGTTTAACAGCTGAGAAAGAATTTTCTGCTCTTCTTCAATGTTTTTCTGCCTATTTCACTCTCCTCTTCGACGGTTGCTCAGTTTATTCTCGGCACGATCTATCTCATGATAATAAGTGATTATCATGGACTGAACTTTGTCAGACGTCCGAGTTGGACCGTCTAAAACATCAGATTTGAAAGCTGTTATGCTTGAGTCGTTGGCGCTCTTTGATGGCAGCCTGTAAATTTAGTTTGGGAAACAAAATGTCGGATCAAGAAAGAAATTATAATGATCTTTTCGAGATAGCCATTATTAATAGCAAACCTTGTACAGGAGAGCTGTTCAATTGGGCTGCTTTCAAAGCAAGTGAAGTTAAAGAAAAGAAAGATCTTCCTCCATATTTGATTTTCGGACCTCTTGATGAGGGGACATTGGTAATCAATGAAGATGGTTGGTTCGCACAATGGAAGGATGCCGAGCAAAAAGCCAAGGTTACGGTGAACTGGAGAAAGGATACCAAAATGTATTCCGTTTCTCAGGTTTGGATGGGCATTGAGGGAAGTGCCGTTGAAGCTTCTGATGATCAACCTTTTCCTCAGGTTCTCGCAAGCCTTTATGAGGACGGTTTTCCAAAAGACTGGGAACAAAAAGCTAAAGAGTATTTCGAAAGCAAATACCGTATTTCCTGGTTAAACAGCCCCGATGATCTTCCTTGTACTTTCGGACTCCCAAACGGGACTTTCCGAGTGTTGGAATTTCCAATTCTTATCAAAAATATTAGAAACGCCCAGCATATTTTGATGCATCTGAGCGAAGAGCATCTGCCCTACGGATTCTTCGCCGTAGCACAGCTGACGGCTCAGAAAGTCTTCTATGAAGTGGGAAAGGCACCGGACTGGACTAATGATATCGGTTTGGTGTTGACGCAGTCGATTGGAGAGACCGGCTTAATTCCAACGGATATTCCGCAGCGCGAAAAGATCGATGAAAAAGATTACAACGTGCTGAGCAGACAGGTCGTTATGCTTCAGATTTCTATTCCGTTCGCAGGCCTATCTTTTATGCTTAAGAAGCTTGCCGAGACGCCCATGCCGATTGTTACAACGCAAGAAATGCCGCTCAGAAGGGAGCTTACACCGGTCATTCTTCCGGTCAATCTTGATGAAGTTACCGACAGTTTTACCGTCTCCGATCAAGAGCAGGGCATTAAGGTTGTGACCGGATTGATGAAGACTCAGCGTCCTTTCGCAGAACTTCTCGGGAAAGACAGCCAAAAACAGATCGAAGAATTGGAAAAATTCTCCGATGAAATGCTTGATAAACTCTCAGGCGATATTGAGGAGGAATCCAAGAAATAGGAACACAGAAAACGGGATAAACATTTCGTTATCCCGTTCCGACAGAAGGCGCTGCAGCAGCGCCGTTCTACTAATTTTTAATTGTTTTGATTTCCTTGGTTCTTTGTATAAGCTCTGACTTCAAAGCCCATCATCAAAGCTGCCCAACCATCGAAGATCAATTCGATAGCGACAAAGATACCGAAGATCCAAGGTGCGCTTTGCGGCCAGCCCCACCAGAGGCAGATGCCTAACAGGAAGGAAACGACAGCAGAGAAGAGCATCAAGCCCCAGCCTTTTGTATCGGTGTTGCTCAATGCAATCCAGCACTTAACAAGACCGACGGCGACAAAGTAAGAAGCCAAGAATAATGTCAATGTTTCTGCACCGAAAATCGGGTAGAACATCAAGATTAAACCGGTAACGGCGGTCAATAATGCAAGAATAATGGCAGCCGTTCTGGCCCCCCATCCCTGAGCTTTCCAAAAAAGTGCGAGACCGGTTGCACCGCTGACGAGAAGCATGGCGCCGACGAAAATCGTGACGCCTACGGAGAACGCAATCGGAGCAAATAAACCGATGGTACCAAGGACGATGGAGAAGATGCCCCAACCAATCATAGAACCGGAGCTGTTGCGAAGCGGCAGGAGCAATTCACGGACGATACGAGCATTGACGGGATCGCCGGGCATAGGATTTTGTTTGTTGTCTGACATGATTTTTTTTCCTCTTATTCGGATACCTCAATGATGAATTCATTGGAGGCGAGTAAGAGGAAAAACAAACCACTCTGAGTAAATGGACACTACATGATCGCCCAAATTATGATCGGATGCGCTTCTCGATACTTAAGCCAAGTGCCTTCAGAGACAAGTGCACTTCCATGACAAAAAAGATGGTCGAAGTGACAATGAAAATAACCGCGGTCAAAAGAATAGTGGACTTCCAGACCTCAAGTTTGAGGTTCAAAATGTTTTCCAGAATGGAGACTAGAACCAGAATTCCGCTGAAGGCTGCAGAAATTGTTACCGCCAGAATGGCATTCTTCAAAAGATGGCTGCGTTCGTAGATGAGGTTAATTGCTCTTTCTAAGTCGCTGTCTTTCCTAGGAAGAATTTTCTTTCTTTCCTTTAAAAGCTGTCTTACTCTGTCTGTTGTGTGGTTGTATCTCGCTGACATCGCTAACAGCAAAAGGCCTACACCCGAAATTAGAGTAATAGGAGTCAAGGCATTCGATAAAGTTGCTGCGTAAGTTACCATGATTCACTCCTTATTGCGGTCTGTCGTGATGATGAACGGATACACCGAGAGCACGTACGGAAATCTGCACTTCGCTTACGTAAATGCAACTCGACAGTACGATGAAAATCACGGAAGCTAACAGCATGGCCGATTTCCAGACAGAGAGGTCTAGATTAAACAGATGCTCAATCGTAATGAAAAGAACCTGCAGACTGCTGAAAGCTGCTGAAAGCGCAACGGTCAGTACGCCGTTTTTTAAAAGTTTTGCACGGCGGTAAATCAGGCGAATGGAATTTTCTAATTCCTCATCCACTTCATCAGGAGAATCTGAACGTTCAGCCATCAATTGACGAATGCGGGTGGTGGCATGTCCGTAACGTGCAGACATGGAAACAAGCAAAAGCCCCACGCCGGAAATCAGGGTGATGGGAGCTAATGCATCGGCTAATGTTGTTGAAAATTCGACCATCGGGAGAAGAAGTTTTGTTCTTAAAATCTCTATTCTAATTCGATGGACCTTGGATTTATGCAGTATTGGCTTCGGAGAAAAAAGAGGATAAAACTTTGCTTACTTCTCATTTTGAGGGCCAGAGTCTGAGATAGATAGCACGTTAACTGATAATTTATGGCCTAGAGTTGGCCTTTTGGTTCTTTCTTTTAAGAAGGCTGCCTTATATCCAAGAAAGAACTCATCCGATACAATGTATTTGGCTTGTTTCTAGAGGGAGTTGATAAAGTGGATTTGACTGGGCAATTTTTAATTGCAGCACCGTCTATGCAGGATCCTAGATTCCAGGAAACTTTGATCTATATGATCGAACACGGCAAGGACGGAGCAACCGGTATTGTGGTTAACCGACCAATCGGAATGACTCTACAAAGTCTTTTTACTCAGTACTCTTTTCCTCGTAAAGTTGAGGAAATGCCGGTATTTTGGGGCGGCCCTGTAGCTCCTCACCAAGGGATTTTTCTTCATCCTGACGAAAAATTGTGGATGAGATCGATGAGATCAGGACCGGGGGTAGTAACAACCGTGTCAGTTGATATTTTTGACGATATCCTCAAAGGCACCGGGCCTTCTAATTTTTTGTGCGCCGTCGGTTACGCAGGATGGGCCGTAGGTCAGTTGGAAGATGAATTGGGCCGAGAAGATTGGTTAGTTGCACCTTTCAATAAAGAGATACTCTTTGAGATGCCTTATCAGATGAAATATGACGCCGCATTGGCAGAATTGGGAATTGATGTGAATCAATTCAAATCAATGGAAGGTATCGTCGGCCATGCTTAAAGAGAATTCATCTCTTCCTCGGAAAGTCGTCGAAAAACTATCGGAAGACAGCATTATTTTGGCTTTCGACTATGGATTAGCCCGAATAGGGGTCGCAATCGGCAACACGGTTGTCAAGGACAGTCGCCCTCTAACCATTATTCATTGGAAGAAAAACCAAGAAAAGTGGAAGCAAATTACGCAGATCATGGAGGATTGGAAGCCGGCGTTGGTGGTCGTCGGTGTCCCTCGCCATAAGGACGGCGCACCTAACTCAATGACCCCTGTCTGTGAAAACTTTGCTAATCAAATCAACGGCCGGTTCAATGTGTATGTAGCAAGAGTGGATGAACGCTTTTCCTCAGTTGAGGTAGAAGAGGGCTCAGATGACTACATTGACGATCTGGCAGCTCAGGTCATTCTGGAACAGTGGTTCAGAGAAAATTTTATCGATAACGTAAATTAAAAAAATCATGAGAATCTTGGTTGGTGTTTTCCGTATGGTTTCGCTTCTTACCTATTCTCTGTGGGTTTTGTTTGTCGCTTATACAAAATTCCAGAGGGTGGATAAGAAAGAACAAGGCCGGATGATTAAAGAATACAACTGCCGCATTTTGGCGATGGCAGGCGTAAAAACGGCTTATACCGGCAGTCTTCCGAAAAGTATGCTGGAGTATGGCTTAACCGAGGAAGCCCCGGGAGAAATTATTGTCTCTAACCATATTTCCTGGGTCGATATCTTCTCGTTGGATTCTGCCGTTGCAAGCCGTTTTGTGGCCAAAGCTGAAATTGCCAACTGGCCGATATTCGGAAAGATTGCTCAGGCGATCGGAACACTCTTTATTAATCGTTCCTCTAAGAGAGCGATTCTTCAGATTAATACGGACATTCAAGAAGCTTTGCAAAGGAAAGAAGTCGTAGCTCTTTTTGCTGAGGGAACGACCACATTCGGAAACTCTTTGCTTCCCCTGAAATCCAATTTCTTGGCTCCTGCGGTCAAAGCAGGTGCAGTTGTGCAGCCAATGGTTCTGGTTTATACAAGTGAAGGTGTTCCGACAACTAGAGTGGCCTTCTGCGGAGATGTGACCCTTATGGGATCTCTTTGGAACGTTGTTACGACAAAAGATCTTGTTGCAACAGCCCATTTTTTAAAGCCGATTGACACTAAAGGCCTTGATCGTCATCAGGTGGGAAAAATTTGCGAGGAAAGAATGCGCGAAGAGCTTAGACGTGTTTGGGGCGAGCGTTTCTTAGAACATGACCCCAACGAGGCGAATGCCCTTTCCAAAGCAATAAGCCATTCTTAGAAAACTTCTAACCTATGACCTAGGGCCTAAAGAGTTTAAAATCTGACAAACCTTTGTTAACCCAAAATTAAAGACAATGAAACCTGTAAGAAAAGCGATTTTCCCC
Source organism: Turicimonas muris (assembly GCF_002221595.1). Classification (GTDB taxonomy): domain Bacteria; phylum Pseudomonadota; class Gammaproteobacteria; order Burkholderiales; family Burkholderiaceae_F; genus Turicimonas; species Turicimonas muris. The sequence continues at coordinate 48,871 of NZ_NHMP01000008.1, read as the reverse complement.
GTTGCTGGTCTCGGCACTAGATTCCTTCCTGCGACCAAGGCTATGCCGAAAGAAATGCTTCCCGTAGTGGATAAGCCCCTTATTCAATACGCCGTTGAGGAAGCTGCTAAGGCAGGCATCACCGATATGATCTTTATTACCGGCCGTCATAAACGTGCTATTGAAGATCACTTCGACAGCGCTCCTGAATTAGAAAGAGATTTGGAAGTTAAAGGTAAGACAGCGCTTCTCAAGACTCTAAGAGATATTGTTCCCTCCGGAATTAATTTCATCTTTATCCGTCAGCCGGAACCTCTTGGTCTCGGCCATGCAGTGCTTTGCGGTGAGCCGGTAATCGGTAACGAACCGTTTGCTGTCATTCTTGCCGATGACTTGATTGATTCTAAGAAGCCGGTTATTGAGCAGTTAATGAAGACTCGTGAAGATAAGGGCGGCGGCAGCGTTTTGGCCGTTCAAGTCGTTCCTCGTGAAAAAACTAAGGATTACGGTATCGTGAAGGTAGCCGAAAAGGGCGACGTGACTAAAGTTGAGTCCATCATCGAAAAACCGGATCCAGATAAAGCCCCGTCCACCTTGGCTGTTATCGGCAGATATATTCTTGAACCGGAAATCTTTGACAGTCTCAAGAAAATTCCTAAGGGAGCAGGCGGTGAAATTCAATTAACTGACGCAATTGCCAGAGAATTGGAAAAGAAGAACACCTATGTTTGTTCTTACGAAGGTGAAAGATTTGACTGTGGCTCCAAGCAAGGATTTTTGAATGCCACAGTTCACTTCGCAAGAAAAGACGGCTATAAGATCGCGTAAGAAATCTTGAGAAAAAGAAAGCGGCACGCTCGATTATGCCCGGCACGCCGCTTTTTCTTTGGTCTCGGCCAATGGATCTTGAGATATATAAGCTCGTCTACTTTGCTTCCGCGGAAGTCTGACGAACTTTCTTTAATAACTTTGTGGTGCTTCTGTCATGTTCAAAGGCGACCGTTACAACCTCTCCGCCGTAAGAATGGACAATTTCAGCTTCGGGAAGATCTTCAATCTTATAGTCGCCACCTTTTACATAAATGTCTGGTTTGGCCTGACGAACAGCTTCCAGCGGAACTTTATCCGGGAATATAACCACTAAATCAACACTTTCGAGGGCGGCAAGAACAGCAGCTCGATCTGCTTCCGTATTAATTGGTCTGTCGTCTCCCTTGCCAAGCATTTTGACGGATTTGTCGCTGTTGACCGCAACCACAAGGCTTTTTCCTAATGATTTAGCTTGGGCAAGATAAGTAACATGGCCTCGGTGCAGGATGTCGAAAACGCCGTTGGTAAGAACGACGGGTTTAGGAAGCTTGCCTACCGCTTCAGCCAAGTTTTCCATCATCGTAATTTTTTGTTCAAAGCTTGGGGGAGGAAGGTGAGTGGTCATAATTGTTCAGCGGCCTCTAAAAGATTTTTAGCGGTTTGGGTGCAGCAATCCTGCTTGTCAAAAGGTTTAAAGCCGTCGCTTTGCACTAAGATGCGTGTCGGTATGTCTGCGCGCATCGCGGCGGTCATGTCGCTGTTTTTGTCTCCGATAAAGATGCTCTGAGTCATGTTGATGTTGAGATCTTCTTGAGCTGCCAGAAGCATACCGGGCGCCGGCTTTCGGCAGCTGCACTCTTGCAGATAAGGAGCAAAAGCCTTTTCCGGATGGTGAGGACAAAAATAAACTGCCAGTAAGGGAGTGTTTTGCTTAGCTAATACCCCTTCAAGCCAGCAGCATAATTTTTTGAATTCAAAAACGGTATATTTCCCTCGTCCGATACCGCTTTGATTGGTAATGAGCACGGGTGCATATCCTTTTTCGACTAACACCCGAATGCCCTCTAATGCGCCTTCAACAAAATCAAAATGCTCTTTTTTGCTGACATAGGCGTAATCAATGTTGATTACACCGTCCCGATCAAGAAATGCAGCTTTGATCGGGGCTGGCGCTTTTCTGGAGAATAGAAATTTATAAACCATCGGCCGTTTATGGATACTTCTTAAGAAGCTCAAGCATATAGGCTTTTGTGCCTTCTTGAACGGTCTTAAAGGGCTTGTCATAGCCTGCGGCTCTCAAATGAGTTAAATCGGCTTGAGTAAAGGCCTGATATTTCCCGACAAGAGCTTGAGGGAACGGAATGTATTCGATGAAGTCATGGGCGACAGCATCTTCTAAGGTTAAGGCCTCTTTGCCTTCTTGTTCTCTCAAAGTATTGACGACGGTCAATGCAACGTCATTGAAAGGTTGAGCATGTCCCGTTCCGCAGTTGTAAATGCCGGTGATGGATTTGTCTAAGCAGAACATATTGACGTCTATGACGTCGTCAATATAGACGAAGTCGCGTTTCTGGTCGCCGTTGGCATAGCCGAGACAGCCTTCGAACAGTTTGACTTTACCGTCCTTTCTGAATTGGTGGTATTGATGGAAAGCAACGGAAGCCATACGGCCTTTGTGCTGTTCCATACGGCCGTATACATTGAAGTAACGAAGACCTGCAACCGGGGCTGTTAGGCCTTTCTGCATTTCTCTGCGAAGAACTTGGTCGAAGAGGTACTTGGAGTAGCCGTAAACGTTTAGCGGTTTTTCATAGGCTACATCTTCTACGAACACGGACGATGCACCATAAGTTGCAGCCGAAGAAGCATAGAAGAACGGGATCTTCTTAGCCTGACACCAGTTAAACAATTCCAAGGTGTAGCGGTAATTATTTTCCATCATGTAATGGCCGTCTAACTCCATGGTATCGGAGCAGGCGCCTTGGTGGAAAATGGCTTCAGGAGCGGTGATTTCGCCTTTTTTGACCAAGTCAATAAAGACTCTCTTGTCCAAATAGTCGGCGATTACGGTATCGGCTAAGTTAGTGAACTTGTCGGACTTAGTCAGGTTGTCTACGGCAAGAATATCGGTAATGCCGCGCTGGTTGAGTCCTCGGACAATGTTGGCGCCGATAAAACCGGCTGCCCCTGTAACAATAAAACTCATGATTAATTCCTTTAGTTAATTATTGTTTGCCAAATAATTCTTCGAAGGTGACGGTAGCAGTTCCTAATTTTCCAACAACAATACTGCCGGCTCTGTTGGAAACGGTGACTGCAGTGCGCCAGTCGTACCCGGCGGCAAGCATCACGCCGAGAACTGAAATAACGGTATCGCCTGCACCTGATACATCAAAAACTTCCCTAGCCTGGGCCGGAACGCTCCAGCTGCCGTCTTCGTCAAAGAGCGTCATTCCTTCTTCACTTCTAGTCAGCAGAAGTTTTTCGAGTTTGAGTTCTTCTCTCAAGTTTTGAGCTCGGTTTTGCAAGTCTTCTTCATCACGCCATTGTCCGACAACCTGGGCAAGTTCACTTCTGTTAGGAGTGATGCAGGTTGCATATTTGTAGCACGAGTAATCATCGCCTTTCGGATCAATGAGAATTGGTTTTCCGAAGGTTCTTCCTTGAGCAATGATTTTTGCGATTCTGTCGAGGCCGCCTTTCCCGTAGTCAGACAAGATAACGGCGTCATGATCCGGAAGCAGAGAAGCGAAACGAGACTCGTGCATGTCGAGAGCTAATCCCTGAACCTGTGACTCGAAATCAGTCCGCAGCATCTGTTGATTTCGGGCGAGGATTCTGAGCTTCACCGTGGTTGTAGTGTTGGGATCTTTATAGAGACACGGACGGACGTTGCTTTTTTCCAAAAGCTCCATCAATACGTTGCCCGCTTCATCATCTCCGATGACGGCTAATAAGGAAGTAAGCGAACCGAGGCTGGCCGAGTTTCTTGCTACGTTAGCCGCACCGCCGAGACGATCTTCTCTTCTTGTTACCTTAACAACGGGAACGGGGGCTTCAGGAGAGATGCGGGATGCATCTCCGAACCAATAACGGTCCAACATTGCATCTCCAACCACAAGGATGGATGCCGCTTCGATTGCTTTCTTATTAATATTTTCTAATTCCATATTTTCGGACCTTCTAAGTTGGATTGATTTTACGCTTACACGCTCCAACACAAAAATAAGATAGTTTTTTTCGCCCGAGAAAAATGTCACAGAATTTTGTGATTTTTAACATAATTTCAGCAAACCGCCTCCTTCTTTGGGCTCTTCTCGAGCTAAATGTTTCTAAATTGTCTGCAAATCATTAAAATGACGCGAAGTAAGTATTAGGAGGACGGGTTGATGACAGTGATCTCACAATCCATATTTAAGGCCTACGATATTCGAGGCATTGTTGATAAAACTTTAACTGAGGATGTTTGTTTTTTAGTTGGCCAAGCCCTCGGAACAAAAGCAAGAGAAAAGGGGGTCAGCCACATTTGCGTAGGAAGAGACGGACGCTTGAGCGGGCCTAGACTTCAATGTGCTTTGATGCGCGGCATTCGAGAAGCGGGCATTGGTGTCTATGATATCGGCGCAGTTCCTACACCCGTCCTTTATTTCAGTACGGTCTATTTAAAAACAGGAAGCGGCGTTGCTGTTACCGGCAGCCACAATCCTCCCGACTATAACGGACTGAAGATGATGCTAGCCGGCGAAACTTTGTACGGAGAAACTATTCAGGATCTCTACAAGGCTATTGTGGCAGACATACTCTATACAGCAGAAGAAAAAGGAAGCTACGAAAAAGTCGACGTGCTCCCGGCCTACATGAAGTCCATCACCGATGATGTGAAGTTCTCCCGTCCTATTAAAATAGTCATTGACGCAGGCAACGGCATTGCCGGCCCGACTGCGGCAGCTTTATTCAAAACACTGGGTGCGGAAGTTGAAGAGCTCTACACCAATGTTGACGGCAATTTCCCTAACCACCATCCGGATCCTTCCAAACCGGCTAATTTGCAAGATTTGATCAAGGCTCTTAAAGAAGGCGACTCCGAAGTTGGTTTGGCTTTTGACGGCGACGGCGATCGTCTGGGCGTGGTAACTAAAGACGGCGAAATTATTTATCCGGATCGTCAGGCAATGCTTTTTGCAGGCGATATTCTCTCCAAGCGTCCGGGTGCCACTATTGTTTACGACGTCAAGTGCACAAGAAACATCAAGCCGTTCGTTGAGTCCAGAGGCGGTAAAGCCGTGATGTCCCGCACCGGACACTCCTTGATTAAAGCAAAGATGAAAGAGGTCAATGCGGATTTCGCCGGTGAAATGAGCGGACATATTTTCTTCCATGATCGTTGGCCCGGATTTGATGACGGAGTCTATGCCGGTACCCGCATGATTGAAATTCTGACTCGCTTTGCCGATGCAAATGAGCCGCTGAAGAATCTGCCTAATGCTGTTAGCACACCGGAATTACAGATTCCGACAGCTGAAGGAGAAAATTTCGAATTGGTCGAAAAAATTAAGCAAAATGCTAAGTTTGAGGATGCCAAAGATATCATTACCATCGACGGCATCAGAGTTGAGTGGGATGATGGATTTGCCTTAGCCCGTCCTTCTAATACCACTCCCGTCGTTGTTTTGCGCTTTGAAGCAGACAGCGAAGACGCCCTTAAGAGAATCCAGCAGAGATTTAAAGACGAGATTTTGAGAGTAGAACCGAATGCCAGAATTCCTTTCTAAGACCCAGGCCGGATTGGCCGAAATTTCAGCTTACAGTGACGAATACGAGAAAAATCCTCCCAAGCTTCTCGGCGGCGACCATACGTTGGAAGCCTGCGGGGTAAAGGTCGACATTTCCCGCCAGCGCTTAAATGAAGAAGAATTAAAGCATTTATACCGTATTGCGGAAGACGTTCATCTGGTTGAGCGTCATCGCAATATGATGCAAGGTAAGCAAGTTAATTCTTCAGAAAAACGCGCCGCTCTCCATACTCTTCTAAGAGATCCGGAGTCTTCTCTGCCGCAGGCTGAAGCCGTCCGCAAGAATCTTGATGAGATGCGCAAATTCGCTTATGAAATCCGTCAAGGTTTATGGAGAGGCACTACAGGACAAAGAATTACCGATGTCATTAATGTCGGTATCGGCGGGTCCTTCGCAGGGCCACACTTTGTCTACGATGCCTGCCAGGACATGAACACTTCCTCAATTGCTGTTCATTGGGTAAGTAACGTTGACGGCTGGGTGCTGGTCAATCTTCTCTCTAAGCTGTCAGCCAGCACTACTTTGGTTATTGTTTCCAGTAAGAGTTTCGGTACGGCTGAAACTTTGCTGAACGCTGAAACCATCCGCAACTGGTTTATTCAGCAGGGTATTGAAGGGGAAGAACTTTGCAAGCACTTTGTGGTTGTCTCTTCCAATGAAAAAGCCGGAGAAAAAATCGGGGTGCCTTGCGCAAGACGTTTCCCTATCTGGGATTGGGTCGGCGGACGCTTCTCTGTTTGGAGCGCAACAGGCCTGCCGCTGATGATTGCTTTAGGTCCGACACACTTTGATGAATTCCTTCGCGGTGCGCATCAAATGGATATGCATTCCATTGAAAGCGAACCTGAAAAGAACCTGCCTTTAACTTTGGCTTTACTCAGTATCTGGAACTCTATTGCGTTAAATGCCGGGACCTTATGCTTCCTTCCTTATGAGCACCGTCTGCGCCACATGATTCAATGGCTTCAGCAGCTCCAGATGGAAAGTTTGGGCAAGAGCCGTCTAACAAACGGAGAACTGACCTTTTTCCCTACAGGCCGTATTGTTTGGGGCGGTTTAGGCAATGATGCCCAGCACACATTCTTCCAATGTCTGAGACAGGGCGTTGCCAGAACGGCTATCGACATTCTTTGGGCGGACAGACCTGCTCACAGCCTTACCGTTCATCATGACTTTCTTTTGGCTAATGCCAAGGCTCAGGCCAATGTTTTAGTGACCGAAGACGATGATTCTTTGGCCATGAACACGGTCAACGTCATTCGAGTTAGGGACATCAGCCCATACTCCTTAGGAGCTTTAATGGCTATGTACGAACACAAGACTACGATGCTCGGCAACTTGTTCGGCATCAATCCGTTCGATCAGCCCGGAGTCGAGTTGGGTAAACGGCTTGCCCGCGACATCATGAACGAAGAGCAGTAAGCGTAATATTGATGCATTCTCGTTTAAAAAGGCGGGAGTGCATTTTTTTTACAAAAGGCGTCCCTTGAATATATTGATCGTAAAGACCTCCTCAATGGGAGACGTAGTCCATGCTCTTCCCGTATTGGCGGATATCCGAAAAAATATCCGCGGAGTGAGGATAGATTGGCTTGTAGAAGAGCCGTTTGCAGATATTGTCCGTCATACGCCCCTTGTCGATGAGACCATTATTTGCAACGTGAGGAAATGGAGAAGGTCTATTTTCTCCAAACAAACTCGAGAAGAAATCCAAGCCTTAAAAAAGAGACTTCAGGAAAAGAAATATGATCTTGTCATTGATCTGCAAGGTTTAATCAAAAGTGCGGCAGTTGGAAAACTCGCGAAGTCTCCGATAGCTGGGTACGATAGAGCCTCGATTAAGGAACCGGTCGCTTCTTGGATGTACGATAAGACTTACCCGGTTTCCAAGAAGCTCTCGGCCGTTGAAAGATGCCGGCAGTTAACTGCTCAAGCCCTTGATTATGTTCTGCCGGATACGGCACCGGTTTTCGATTTCTTATTCTCATCAGAGAAGGTTGAAAACAAGCAGGCGATTTTCTTTGTGAATACGAGCCGCAAAACGAAGCTTTGGCCCGAAAACTACTGGATTGAACTCGGAAGACTGCTGACCGATGAGGGATGGAAGGTTTTTTTTGCTTGGGCAAGCCCTGAAGAAAAAGAACGCGTAGAAAAAATTAAAAATGCAATCGGTCAGGATGCATTTGTTCTTGCTCGGATGAAAATTGGAGAGTTAATGAAATTTACGGCAACCTGCGAGCTTGTGGTCGGGGTAGATACCGGAATGACTCATCTGGGATCCGCAATGGGGCTTCCTACAGTCGGCATTTTCAGAGACTATCCGATCGAGTTAGTGCCTTTGATGGGCGAGGGTAAAAAATGTGCTTTGGGCGGTGTGGACGCCTGTCCTGAAGTTAAAGAAGTCTATGACGCTGTTAAAGAGGTTCTCTCATGAATCCGATAAGGCCTATCTACAGCAGCCTTTTGTACGCTGCTTGTCCATTGGCGATGTTATATCTTCTTAAGAGGGCAAGAAAACAGCCGGAATATAAGCAGCATTGGTCAGAAAGATTTGGATTGGCTTCTTATCCCAAACCAAAGAGTTTGCGTGTGAGAATTATGATCCACGCAGTATCGGTCGGAGAAACAAGAGCTACGGAAACTCTTGTGGAAGCCATTTTAAAGAAATGGCCGCAAGTCGATATTATCTATACGCACATGACGCCTACCGGCCGAGAAGTCGGAGAGAAGATTGCCCGCCGCTATGGAGACAGAATCACTCAAAGTTATTTGCCGTATGACACCCCGTTTGCAGTGAAAAGATTCCTTCAGCAAGTTAGGCCCTCTCTTATCATCATGATAGAGACCGAAGTCTGGCCTAATTTGACTTTTTATGCAAAGAAAAAAGGCATTCCTTTAATTTTAGCCAACGCACGGCTTTCGGAAAGATCGCTGAAAAAGGGAAAGAAGGTTCGTGCCTTAATTAAGCCGGCCATGCAGCGCTTAGATATTACGCTGGCTCAGTCCGAAGCCGATGCTGAGCGTCTTAGAGAAGCCGGCTGCGATCCTGTCGTGGTTCTCGGCAATTTAAAGTTTGATTTCACGCCTAATCTTCCTCAGCTTCGAACTGCAATCGAGCTGCGTAAGCTTTTGCAAAGGCCACTGGTTTTATTTGCCAGTACCAGGGAAGGGGAAGAGGAAAGGTTTGTGAAGCTTATAGAAAAACAGGAAAAAGACGGCTCAGGTCCTAAACCCTTGTGGTTAATCGTTCCGCGGCATCCCCAGAGGTTCGAGCAGGTCAGAAAACTCATTGAAGATCATGGACTAACGGTTGCAAAGAGAAGTAATCTCCGTGATTGGAGGACGGTTTTCGGTGCAAATGGTCCGCAAGTTATCCTTGGAGACAGCATGGGCGAGATGAATTTCTACTATGCACTGGCCGATGTTGCCGTAATGGGGGGCAGTTTCGGACCATATGGGTCTCAAAGCGTTATCGAACCGTGCGGCATTGGGGTGCCTCTTATTGTGGGTCCGAGCATATTTAATTTCCAGACAGCCATTGAAGAAGGGAAAAACGAGGGTGCGCTTCTTCAGGTCAAAGATGAAGACGACGCCATGAGGGCTGTTGAAGAGTTATTAGAAGACAAGGCAAAACGAGAAGCCTTGTCTAAACAAGCACTTTTATTTTCTGAAAAGAAAAGAGGCGCTACTAAGAAAACGATGGCAGTTATTGACGAAATTTTAAGCGGAGGTGAAGGAGATGAAGAGTAAGTGCCCGAATGTAGTATCAATAGCAGGAGTTGATCCCTCGGGAGGTGCTGGGATTTTGGCTGATATTAAAACTATCAGTGCGCAGAGAGCTTATGCCTGCGGAGTTGTTACGGCTCTGACTGCACAAAACACCGTTGGTGTAACGGCGGTATTTCCTATTCCGGTGGACATGGTTGCAAAACAGATTGATACTCTCTTTGAAGATGTTGCAATCGATTCCGTCAAAATTGGAATGCTTTTCGATTCTGAGCTTATTAAAACCGTAGCCGAAGGCTTAGAAAAATGGAATCCTCATTACATTGTTCTAGATCCGGTGATGGTTGCTAAGAGCGGAGATCCTTTACTTCAGCAAGAAGCCATTGCGGCTTTGCGCGAATATCTCCTTCCGATTTCTACAGTGATCACTCCTAATCTGCCTGAAGCTCAGATTTTGTTGGGCTGGAAAGGAGAAATAGATTCCGATGAAAAGATGGAAGAAGCCTGCCGCTTATTGTGGAAACTGAAAGGCTCTCACGGCTACGTTTTCTTGAAAGGAGGGCACCGTGAGAATACCAAGACAGCTGAAGACTTCTTATTTGACGGTAAAAAGTTCACTAAGTTTTCTTCCAAACGGATTGCCACAAAGAATACTCATGGCACCGGCTGTGCTTTGTCATCGGCTATCGCGGCTCTTCTTCCTCAAACGAAGACCGTAAAAACCGCAATGAAAAAAGCTAAAAAATTTATGGATAAAGCCATTGAAGGATCTGATGATCTAGAGGTCGGCCACGGTCACGGTCCGATTAAACACTTTTATAAGTACTGGAAATAGATAGAAGGTTACATAAATTTACACTTACAAAATTAGAAGAATCAAAAAAGGCTTGCATAAATAAAAGTGTTCCTGTAATATTTACGTCTCTGGCGAATTAGCTCAGTTGGTTAGAGCAGAGGAATCATAATCCTTGTGTCCGGGGTTCAAGTCCCTGATTCGCCACCAAGATACCGCCCGCAGTTCAAAATATTGGATTGCGGGTTTTTCGTTTTCCAAATACTTATCTCAACCTCAATTTAATTAGCGTACAAAATAATATTTTCAATATCTGGAATCAGAATTTCTTTTTGATTTCTGCAATTTTGGAAATGCAAAAGACCGCTATGAAGTAGCGGTCTCGGTGCCGAGGAGAATTTATCGATTCAAGCAAGTATTAGTAGTTGGATAGAAGTTCAATTCCGTCAGCCAGATTGCCGGAGAAGATTCTGTCCTTTTCTACGAAAGGAACTTTGCTTCTATATGCGTCATATAACTTCTGGGTCGCCGGAGCTAGCTTAACCTCTTGCTGCTCTTTGCGTAAGTCAACAGCTTGTGCAGCATGCAGAAGTTCCATTGAATACAGAGCCAACATGTTTTCGGCCGAACGGTTAAGTCTTTCTGCAACTCTAGGAAGATTAGAGGCCGAGTCTTCAATATTGCCTTCAACCGGAGCTCCGTCGAGAGATACTGGATTTGCTAAATCAACGTTTTCTGCATAGATCGAAACCATGGTGTCTTCGGTCGCACCGAAATTATGGCCGTTCTGATTTGTCTTCGCCGTTAAGTAACGCGGAAGTCCGGAGAAACGATCTTCGTCAAGACGAATGGTTCTCTGCATGCAGTTATGAGCAAGATGTCCGAGAGCAATTGCGCTTTTTTGAGCTGCAATTGCAATTGGAAGCGGTTCAAAATTTGCAGAAGGAATAATTGCGCCTTTGAGACCATTTCCTTCCACGAAATATTGTGCGACTTGTGAGGATTCTGAATCCTCCGGAGAGGCGTTCAAAATTACTCCCGGATTGTCATCTGACGAATTGATCTGAACATCAATCAGCTCATCGAGCTCTTTTAAGGATTTGAGTGCTTCTGAGTAGGTATAGACAGTAGTGCGGAAGCTGAGAGGATCCTGTAAATTGCGCTTGGAGTTTTTGTCCCAAAGGTAAGAACCTTTCAAAGCTGCTCTGAAATCCTGAGCGGCTTCTTGAAGTCCGGGCAACGGATGGGAGCTTACGGATTGGACAAGGAAAGGAGCAACATTGCCGTTCATTCCTTCCAATGTCAGGCCGAAAACGGTTGGTGTAACTTTAACGACTTGGCGTAACGTCTTAACGGCATTCATGGTTAAAGCCATACCGATGGAATTGTTGGAGAGAATGCCTAATCCGTCTTTGCCTTGCGGTACCAAGGGTCGGATCTGAGCATTCTTTAACGCCTCGGCGGCTGGAAGTTCTTTTCCGTCGACAATCACTTTCCATTCACCCATCATGGTTGCGCCGATATGAGAGGCAAGCGTGATGTCAGCGTCTCCAATGGAACCGCGCGCCGGAACTACCGGTGTAATGCCTTTGTTCAGAAAAGCTGCATAAAGCTCTGCAACATACGGCTGAACACCGGCTCTTCCGGTCAGCAATGTATTTAATCGAATAACCATCGAAAGTCTGACTAACTTCGGATTTAAGGCAGGACCGAAACCGACGGAATGAGAGCGAAGAATGTTTCTGTTGAATTCCGTGCTGGCTTGCTTAGCTTCTTCTGTAAGTTCGCCTTTAGCGTCAAAAAGATGATGATCTTTGTTAAGGCCCACTCCAACTGTTAAGCCGTAAATTTCAGCACCTTGTCTCGCGGCTTCATTAACGAGATTGAAGGAGTCTGTCAGATGCTTCATTGCTTTGGAATCAATTTTGACCTCTTCTCCGTTTGCGACAGACCAAGCTTGATCCTGCGTAAGAGAAGAACCGGTCAAAGTAACGGCAGCGAGAGAGGCGGAGGACATAAAAACCAAACCAAGAGAAAAAGCCAATTTACGTAGTTGCATTGTACTGTTCCTTGAGTGAATGAGGATTGAGGAAAAAATTTGATGTGAAAATCATAAAATAAAAACCAACTAGTCGGTTTGTTTTTAAGCAACATATCCCCATTAGTAAAAGTACCAGCTTATAAAATAAAACTTTTAAAAACAAAAAGATAATGAATTAGTTATGATACAAAATAAGTGTTTTTACTTACTACGCTAAAAATAAAATATACCGAACAGTCGGTTTTTAAATATAATTCGTTTTGTCACAATTCACTCACAAATTGAGAGCTTCGTATGAACTACAAATCCACTATTCTTGCAGCAGCTACTGCTTTAGTATTCGGTACAGTTTCTTTCCAAGCTTTTGCCGCCCCGGTCACAACTGAAGGAACAGGCGTAGGTAAACATGGAGACGTTACCGTTGCCGTCACCTTTGATAACGGCAAAATCCAAGACATTAAGGTTTTAAAAGAAAAGGAAAACCCGGTTCTTGCTCAGAAGGTTTACAAAGATCTTCGCTCTGACATTATCGCTTCTAACTCCACTGATTTAGATGACATTTCGGGTGCTACTTTCTCTTCTAAAGGCTTGAAACAGGCTGTTGAAGATGCCGCTAAGAATGCTGGTATTAAGTTGTCTAAAGGTGATAAGAAAGCTATCAAGAAAGTAGAAAAGGCATTGCCTAAAGTTAATAACTACGACGTTGTGGTAGTCGGTGCAGGCGGTGCAGGTTTCTCTGCCGCTATTACCGCTAAGAACGCAGGTGCCAACGTAGTTCTTTTGGAAAAAATGCCGGCTGTCGGTGGAAACTCCCTTATTTCCGGTGCTGAAATGAACGTGGCAAAGAACTGGGTTCAGCCAAAACTCGGCATCAATGACGACTCTCCTGAGCTTCATGCTCAAGATACCTTTAAAGGCGGCGATAAGAAGGGCGATATGAAGGTTATCAACGTCATGACACATAATGCTCTTGATGCTGCTAAGTGGTGTAAGGATTACATCGGTGTTAATTTCGAGCCCGACAATCTTTTCTTCTTCGGCGGCCACAGCCGCAAACGCGCATTGATTCCTGAAGGCCATACAGGAACGGAATTCATTTCTAAGTTCATGCACAAGGCAGAAGAACTCGGTATTCCTGTAATTACTAATATGAAGATGGTTGATCTCATCAAAAACGCAGAAGGCAGAGTTGTCGGCGTTAAGGCTGAGATGAACGGTCAGGAATACACATTTAATGCTAAGGGTGGTGTTGTCTTAGCTACCGGCGGCTTCGGTGCTAATGCCCAAATGGTTAAAAAATACAATCCGAAGATTGATGAACGCTTCAAGACTACGGATGCGCCCGGATCAACAGGAGAAGCTCTTTATATGGCTGAAAAAGCCGGTGCCCAGTTGGTTAACATGGGATATATCCAAACTTATCCTATTTGCGACCCGATTTCCGGTGTGATTGAATTGATCGCAGATGCACGCTTTGACGGTGCTTTGATGCTGAATCAGGATGCTAAGCGCTTCGTTGAAGAACTTGACCGCCGTGACGTTCTTTCTCATGCTATCTTGAAACAGCCGGGAGGCTATTGCTGGGTGCTCTGGAACGACAATATCGGTAAGATTTCCAACACTGTTAAGACCCACACTAACGAATACGAAGCCTTTACAAAACAAGGCATCATGAAGACTTGTGAAGATTTGAAGTGCATCGCTGACTTTACAAAGATGCCGTACGACCAGCTTGTTAAGACAATTGATAGAGTTAACACCATGACAGGCAAAGGCAATGATAAGGACTTCAATCACAGAAGCGGTCTGATGGATATGAGCCAAGGTAAGTACTATGTTATCAAGGCAGTTCCTTCTACTCACCACACAATGGGCGGGATCCGAATCAATGAAAAGGCCCAAGCTTTGACAGCTGACGGTAAAGTCATCCCTGGTCTTTGGGCAGCCGGTGAAGTTACAGGTGTTACTCACGGTACTAACCGTTTAGGCGGTAATGCTTACACCGATATCATCGTTTTCGGGCGAATTGCCGGTCAAGCAGCAGCCCAGGCAGCTAAGTAATAAAAAGTTCCATAAGGATCTTTACTAAAAGGGAGGGCTCGAAGCTCTCTCTTTTTTATCTCATGAGATAAAGTATCTTCCTGTGGGAGACCGTGAAAAACTTTGAAGGAATTTCAAAATGGCAAGTGATAAGGCTCTGCGGACCAGACAATCTATTATCGAAGCGGCAAATGCTCTTGTAGCTTCCGAAGGCATTAGTGCACTGACCATGGATAACGTGGCCAAGAAGGCCGGGCTCAGCAAAGGCGCATGCACTTACCACTTCAAAAGTAAAAGAGAACTTCAGACGGCTCTTTTAGAGAACTACGTCCATCACCTTGATGAGCAGCTCAATAAACATGAAGAACTATTTGAGGGTGAGCCTTCTGATACTTTACTTTCCGGTTATATCCAGTGGTTTAGAAGTTTCAATCTAGACAATCACGGTTGGGCCGCCGTCGGTACTTCTCTGCTGTCTGAATATTGTAAAGATGAAGAGCTAATGAAGCCGGTCAAAGAGTGGTACCAAAAACTTTTTGAGAGAATTGAGCAAGCACCTAAGGAAAAACAAACCGCGCTTCTCATTGGGATTATGGCGCTGGAAGGATTTTTCTATACTCACAAATTCGGAGTCGATCTTGTTTCTCCCAAAATGAAAAGAGAGGCATGGAATTTTATGGTGACTTCCTTGATGCCGTCTAAAGTAAAAACCAAAAAGAGTGCGGCAAAATAACTTAAAACTGTAGGTATTTGAAACCACTAGTTCTTTGAAACAAAACAGAAATAATTTTTTGTTAGCATAGTTAGCTTGAAAAAAGCTATTTTAGGAGCCGAAAAGGTCAGAATTTCAGACCTTGAGGCTCCGAATTATTTTGAGGAAAAATCGTAAGACATTTATGAGTACCTACGCTATCGGCGATGTGCATGGCTGCGCACAAAGTCTGAAAGAGCTTCTTGCCAAACTCCCTTCGGACGGCAATATTGTTTTTATCGGTGACGTAGTCAACCGCGGCCCTCAGTCGTTAGAAACCTTGAGAATCATTCAGGGGCTGGGAGAACGTGCGGTCAGCATTCTAGGCAATCATGAGCTGCATATGCTGGCCGTTTATGCCGGTAAAAGAGAGCTTCACCGAAAAGATACCATTAAGGAAATTTTCGATGCTCCGGACGGAAAAGAATTAATGGACTGGATCAGAACTTGGCCGATGGCTCTGGATGTAGAAGATGTGCTTTGTGTCCATGCAGCCTGTCATTGGAAATGGAACAAGAAGAAGACCCTAAAACTGGCTCATGAAGTGGAAAATTATCTGCGCTCTGATAGTTGGCAGGAAAATATGGGAGAGCTTTTCGGCAAGACTCAATGGAGTAAAGAGCTTGAAGGATTCAAAAGATTACGGGCGATTATTAATGTTCTTACCCGCACTCGTTTTCTCACCGCAAACGGCGAGATGGATTATGACGCTAAGCTTTCTCCGGCAGAAACGTCATCGGAACTGATTCCTTGGTTCAAGTATCCCGATAGAAAAACAGCCGAGGACAAAGTAACCTTTGGCCATTGGTCAACTTTAGGCTTGATAGAATGGCCCAACATTTATCCCTTAGATACGGGTTGTCTTTGGGGCGGTGCTTTAACGGCAAGAAATTTAGAAAATCCTGAGGAGATTTTCCAAGTCAAAGCACCTTTATATGTAGCACCTTTTTAGCAGAATCGGCGTCCTGCTTTCTTTGACGTCTCTTATTAGCCACCGGATATAAACCGTGAACGCGAAGAAAATTTTTATTAAGACCTTCGGTTGCCAGATGAATGAATATGATTCCGGCAAAATCTCTGACATTGCTGTCTCCAACGCCGGCTACCAGCCAACCGATAACATCGAAGAGGCAGATTTAATCGTATTTAACACTTGCTCCATCCGAGAAAAAGCTCAAGAGAAGGTTTTCTCTGATTTAGGCCGAGCAAGAGAACTGAAAAAAGAAAAGCCCGAGCTGAAAATTGCCGTCGGGGGTTGTGTTGCCAGTCAAGAGGGCAAAAATATTATTCGCAGAGCCCCGTACGTTGATATCGTATTTGGGCCGCAGACCTACCACAGACTTCCTGAGTTGCTCAAAAAACGCCAGGAAACTAACCGTCCTCAGGTAGATATCAGCTTCCCTGAGATTGAGAAGTTTGACCATCTTCCTAAACCTCACGCCGATGCGGCAACTGCATTCGTTTCCATTATGGAAGGCTGCAGCAAATACTGTTCTTACTGTGTTGTGCCCTATACACGCGGAGAAGAATTCTCCCGTCCGCTGCAAGATGTTCTGCTTGAAATTATTCAGCTTGCCGAACAAGGCGTTAAAGAAGTTACTCTTCTCGGTCAGAATGTCAATGCCTACCGCGGAGAAGATCCTGACGGTGAACTTGTTGATTTTGCTCTTCTTCTCGAATACGTTGCGGAAATTGAAGGGATTGAACGTATCCGTTATACCACCTCTCACCCGAAAGAATTCTCTAAGAGACTGATCGAAGCCTATGGAAAGATTCCTAAACTTGCCAATCACGTTCACTTGCCGGTTCAGGCAGGAAGCGACAGAGTTCTGGCAGGTATGAAGCGCGGCTATACCGTTCTCGAGTACAAATCTATCGTCAGAAAACTCCGCCAGATCCGGCCGGATATCTGTATTGCTACAGACTTCATCGTGGGCTTTCCAAACGAAACTGCGGAAGATTTCGAAAAAACAATGAAACTGATTGAGGACGTGAAGTTCGATGCCAGTTTCTCCTTCGTCTATTCTCCGCGCCCGGGAACTCCGGCTGCAGAGATGCCCGATGACACTCCGCAGGAAGTTAAACTTGAGAGATTGCAGAGACTTCAGGCATTGAATACCAAACATGCTCAAGAAATTTCGCAATCCATGGTGGGTAGCATTCAGAGAGTGCTTGTGGTTGGTAAGGCCAAGCGCGGAGAAAATATGCTTAGTGCGCGGACCGATAACAATAGAATTGTTACCTTTAATGGGGACGAGAGCTTAATCGGTAAAATGATAAGTCTCAAAATAACTGATGTATATCCGCATACATTAGGTGGTGAGATCCATGAATAAAAGCAAAGCAGAAACCAAATCAAAAGAAGATTTAAAAAAGCTTTCTGTTTCTTTAGACATTAACAATAGCGATCTGGCAAGTTTGGTCGGTCCGATGGACACTAATATTGCTCAGATTGAAACTTTCCTCAATGTCGACATTTCTCGGCGCGGCTCTGTCTTTACTGTGGCAGGTCCGTTGGAAGCGGCAAGGAAAGGCGTACAGGCTATTTCCGATTTAGCAAAAGCGGCTCAGAATAAAGCCGGCGATTTAGGCACTGAGGACATTCAGCTTTACTTTGTCGGTTCTAAGACAAGTCTCGAAGAAGAGATTACGGAAGAACCGACTCCTGAGCTTCGTACAAGGCGCAAGGGTTTGACAGGGCGTACACCGATGCAAAGGGCCTACATCAGAAATATCATGAGTCATGATATTTCTTTCGGTATCGGGCCGGCCGGGACGGGGAAGACTTATCTAGCTGTCGCCGCTGCCGTCGATGCGTTTGAAAAGGGAGAAGTTGAAAGAATCGTGCTGACTCGTCCGGCTGTCGAAGCCGGTGAAAAACTCGGTTTCCTCCCGGGAGATCTTTCACAGAAGGTCGATCCTTATCTTCGTCCTTTGTACGATGCACTCTTTGATTTATTGGGAACAGAAAAGACTCAGCGCTTGCTTGAACGGCAAAATATTGAGATTGCTCCTTTGGCCTACATGAGAGGGAGAACTCTCAACTCTTCATTTGTAATTCTGGATGAAGCTCAAAACACAACTCCGGAACAGATGAAGATGTTTCTGACGAGAATAGGCTTCGGATCCCGGGCGGTAATTACCGGCGACTCCTCTCAGATTGACTTGCCGAGAGGCCAGAGAAGCGGATTGATGGATGCGGCAAATATCTTGAGAGATGTCCGCGGCATTTCCATCACCTACTTTACGGCGGCTGATGTAGTACGTCATCCTTTGGTTGCAAGGATTGTAGAGGCATATGACAGAGCACAAAAAAATGGTGAAAAAAGAGACTAAAACTCCCGTTTTTAATTTTTCTTTTCAGCAGCTTTCAAAGTTTGAGGACTTGCCTTCTCGCTCGAAAATGGTGAGATGGCTGAAGAAAGCTTTGGCTTCAGACTCTATGGTGACGGTTCGATTCGTTGATGAAGAAGAAGGAAGAGAACTCAATAACAGCTACCGTAAAAAAGATTACGCGACCAACATTCTGACTTTTGATTATGTTAGAGAACCTGTCGTGGAAGCTGACCTGGTTGTATGTGTTCCTGTGCTTAGAAAAGAAGCCTTGGACCAGAACAAAACATTGGAGGAACATTTAGCTCATTTGCTTGTCCATGGGGCTCTCCACGCCTTGGGCTACGATCATATGAATGACGAAGAGGCCGAAGTGATGGAGCGCAAAGAAACCGAAATCGTGATGGATTTGGGTTTCAAACCTCCGTATCCCGATAGGAACTACGTATAGTTTTTGCTTCGAAAAAACAATAGGATTTCCTATATCATCGAGCTATTGTGTTCAAAAGTTAAAAAATATGTCAGACAACCCGGCACCTGTTCAAAAACCCCGTTCTTTTTTTGAGAAGCTTTCTGAAAAACTATTTCACGAACATCCTGAGACCAAAGAAGAATTTATTGAAAAACTCCAAGACGCTCACGGAAAGAAAATCTTAACCGATGACGCTTTCCATATGATCGAAGGGGTGCTGGAGGTAGCCGATCTGAGAGCTGACGATCTCATGGTCCCCCGTACCGAGATGCAGGTTATCGATATTTCCGATGACCCGATGAACTGGATTAAGCAGGTCATCGCAGCCGGTCACTCTCGTTTTCCTGTCGTTGACGGAGATAGAGACAACGTGGTCGGGATTCTGCTTGCGAAAGATCTTCTGAAACTTTTCGTAGATCCTAATTACAAGGTGTCCGAGCATCTTCGCACTCCGGTTTTTATTCCGGAGAGCAAGCCGGTTGATATCCTTCTTAAAGAATTTCGTCTGAAAAGAAACCATTTAGCTTTGGTCGTGGATGAGTTCGGTTCAGTGTCCGGTCTTATCACGATTGAAGATGTACTCGAAGAGATCGTTGGAGAAATTGATGACGAGTTTGATGTCGATCAAACTGCCAACGATATCATTCAAATATCTCCCGGGAAGTGGCGTGTTAAAGCTTCTACGCATATTGAAGAGTTCAACAGACATTTTGAGACACACTTCTCCGATGATCACTACGAAACTGTCGGAGGCTTAATTTCTGATGAGCTAGAACATGTTCCGCATGTGGGAGAAGTCGTGATTATCGGAGGATATCGTTTCAAAGTTACGAAAGCGGTGGCCCGAAAGGTTCAGATGCTTTTAGTTGAAAAGGTTGAGGGGCCGAAGCCTGAGAAGGTTTCTGAAGCTCCAACCGAACAAAATGACTCGAAAGATTAATTTTCTTGAAATCTGCGGATTTGCGCTTGTCCTAGGTGCGGCGCAAGGTTTCTCTATCGCACCGCACTGGGCTTTAATTCAACTTCTGAGCTTGGCCGGAATCTGCTTTCTTTTTTTGTATTCCTCCTCAGTTGCTCGGAGCACCTTTCTTGGATTTTTATTTGGACTAGGTTGGTTTAGCTCCTCCGTTTACTGGATTTATTTTTCTATTCATGACTACGGCTACCAACCTGCATGGGTTGCGGTAATCGCGGTTGTGGCTTTTGCTTCTTTGCTGGCAATTTTTCCTGCGGCAGCCGGGCTGCTCTCAGGTTTGGGCTTAAGGGATCGCAGCAGAAAAAATTGGGTTTTCTTCCTGTTGATTGCGCCTGCAGCTTGGGCTTTAACAGAGTGGCTGCGCACATGGGTTCTTTCCGGTTTCCCTTGGGCAGCTGGTGCTTACGCTCACATCGAAGGACCTCTTAGTGTTTTTGCTCCCGTAATTGGCGCAACCGGCATTAATTATCTTGCAGCACTGACAGCGGGACTTATCTGTCTTTTCGTTCTTTCTATGAAAAGACGGGATATCTGGACGGCTAATTTAGTTGCTGTCGCTTTCCTTGCTCTTCTGGGTTCGGCTTTTCTTTTGAAAGAAAAGACTTGGAGCGAGCCGGGAGAAACTGTCAATTTCCGTTTGATTCAAGGCGGGATTGCGCAGAACGAAAAATTTTCTCCGATGGGGACGGAACAGTCTTTCGCAAGATATACCGAAGAGATGAGTGCTCCGGGCCTTAAAAAGGATGCCGTGATTGTTCTGCCTGAGACTATTTTCCCGATTCCTTTTGACAAGCTCCCTACAAAAATGCTTAAAGAGCTGACAAAAGTAACGGAGGAAAAAGGCAATCCTTTGATATTGGGCGCGTTTATCCGTTCTCCGGAAGGCGGCTATGCCAACACCGCAATTTTGATTGAAAAGGGCAGCAAGTTCGGCTTCTATTTTAAAAAACATTTGGTTCCGTTCGGAGAGTATGTACCTTTCGGTTTTCGTTGGTTCATCGATATGCTGGGTATTCCAATGGCAAACCTTAAGGAAGGAAACGTTTCTCAAGAACCCTTTACGGTCGTAGATCAGGTCAGTGTGGCTCCAACCCTGTGTTATGAAGATTTATTCAGCGAGACTATCAGACAGTGGTGGAGCAAAGGCGAGGCCCCGGGTATTTTGATTAATCTATCTAACCTCGGCTGGTTCGGCGATTCCGCAGCTTTGCCTCAGCACTTGAGTATTTCTCGAATGAGAGCTAAAGAGTTTGCCCGTCCGATTGTACGTGCCACTAATACGGGGGCGACGGCAGCTATTAATGAAAAAGGGCAGATCATTGCTCGTTTACCGTTCATGGTGCCCGGAAAACTTGATGTGGCCGTCACAGCGGCAATCGGGAAGCCAACGCCCTATGCGAGTTTAGGCGATCTGCCCTCGGTTCTTGTTATGCTTTTATCATTGGTAGCAGGAATCGGACTGTCTTGGTGCCGCAAGCCTAAAGCTTCTTCTCAGCACTAGAAGAAGGTTTGCTGTACTTTTTCTCTAGTTCTTTGAGAAACTTTGCAACTTCGGGGGCATCCCACTGGGCATAACCAGCAACCATTGCGATGATTTCTCCGTTTCCATTGAGGATAAGGTTTGTGGGAATACCGCTTATAGGCAGGGCGGACGGGACAGACACAGTTGGATCCAGCCAGGTTTGAAATCCTTCGTACTTCTTCTTCTCAAGGAATTTCAGAACTTGATTGGTCGTCTGTTCAAGGTTAACACCCATGATCATTACATTGGATCCTTCAAGTTTCTTTTGCATCTTGGCTAATGCCGGAATTTCTTGAATGCATGGCATACACCATGATGCCCAAAGATTTAGGATCAGAACTTTGCCATGATATTTATTTAAGTCGACCTCTTCTCCATCTTTGGTAAAAAGTCTTACCTTCGGCATTGCAACCGGGTTATGTAAGGGTACGAACCCGCGCAACGCTGCAGGAACCTGAATGTCTACGGTAACGGTTTCTTTGGCTGAAGAATCTGCCCAGGAGGCTGTAGGAAGTGCGATTGTTAATCCTAAGCTGAGGAGGCAAGTTAAAATTTTTGTTTTCACAAAATCTCTCTTTTTCTGCAAACTAAGTTACTCATATTATGGGGAGAGAATGGGGCTGATGAGCCAAAAAAATTTGAAAATAAATTAAAAAGTCGTTAGCCAAGAGTAAAAAGTTAGAATTTTGCGGATTCCGATTTTGACCTTGAGACCTTCTCAAGCAGTCAAGCTCGCAAGCCTGATTCGAAATCGAGACAAGTTTTTTCCCGTATGCTGCGTCGCTAATGAAGAAGAAAGGAAGATAATGGAAGAGACTTGGTACGAGAAACTCAACCTATGGAAAACTTATCTTATCCGTTAAACAGAAACCTTTCAGCCGCTCAGATGGTAAAAAGGATTCAGGCCTTTAATAGCGTTTTGCATGCCGTTCGTTTTTACAAAAATCCAAACGCAGACTGCTCTATACATCTCCTTGTTAAAGACAATATTGGTGTTCGAGATTGGCCGTCTTCTGCCGGATCTTTTGCCTTAAAGAACCTCAGATTGCCGGATGCTTTCTGTATTGAACAGCTGAGAAAAAATCCACGTATAGATATTTTTGGAAAGACACATCTGACAGAACTTGCTGGTTTTGTTACTTCATCGGTTTTAAAAAGAGGGTATTCGGAACTGGGCGGATTCGGAAGAAATCCCTACGGCGGTTGTTTTCCCTGCGGAGGTTCTAGCGTTGGTTCAGCCGTAGCCGTCAGTGCAGGTTTCTGTGATGCTGCGCTGGGGACAGAGACACGGGGCAGCATCATGATTCCGGCAATGTATAACGGGGTCTATGGTTTTAAACCTACGCGAGGTTCGATCTCTCGAACGGGAATCATACCTTTGTCCTCTTCCTTCGATGCTCCCGGGGTTTTGGCACGAAATCCGGAACTGCTTAAAGAAGTTTTCTTGTCGATGACAGGCTACGATTCCTCCGATCCCCAATCGTTTGATTTCTCTTTTTGTCCCAAACCGTTCATTCGTTCGCGCCCTAGGCTCCTCTTCCTAAGGAATTCTTCACAAGTGTCCTCAGCCTTGAACTTCTTTTTTATCCGGTTGACCGATCTTGGAATCTCTGTAGTTGAACTTGAGACGCCTCAAATTGTGTTTGACTATAAAGAGATCAGCTCAAGCGACATTAAACGGGATATGACCAAGTTTCTGGAACCCTATGGAAGCGCTTCTGAACCGAAGAGTTTCCGAGAATTAGTCGAGAAGTACCGTAGCCGACCCGAATCTCATCGGTATGGGATGGAACGTCTGGAAGATGCCTTAGCAATGCGTGAACCGAAAGACAAGGAATTGGCGAATCGCAACATAGAGAAAGCGAACGACCTCATTGAGAGTTTGTTACTTAAATATGATGCCGACTATATTGTTTCTTCTGAATATTTAGATTGGTGGGCAATCGGAGGCGGTCCGACTATCGCCTTCCCTGTGGACTTAGGAAAGACACCGCCGGGATGCCTGATGGTTGGTACAAGACGAAATGGCGATCTGGCGTTGTTGAGCCTTGTTAAAGCGATGATTTCGGTATGGCAATAACTTCGCGGAAGTGTGCGTGCGGAAAAGGAGGAGGTATTTTCTTGCCTTCCGGTGCTAATCATCCTTTTATTTCATTAAAATAATCAGATTGGCATGAATTCATGCAGAGTTCACCTTACCTAAAAGATTATGATTACCTTTCAAGAAGTCATCCTGCGCTTGCAGGAATATTGGAACAAGCAGGGCTGTGCCTTGCTTCAGCCTATTGATATGGAGGTTGGAGCCGGAACCTCTCATACCGCAACATTTTTAAGAGCCTTAGGTCCGGAACCGTGGAGAGCCGCCTACGTCCAGCCGTCCCGCAGACCAAAAGATGCACGTTACGGCGAAAATCCAAATCGTCTTCACCAGCATCATCAGTTCCAGGTGGTTTTAAAGCCGTCTCCTACAGACATCGTTGACAGATACTTGGGTTCGCTCAGAGCACTTGGTATCGATACGGAAGTCAACGATATCCGTTTCGTAGAAGATAACTGGGAAAATCCAACTCTTGGCGCATGGGGTTTAGGCTGGGAAGTCTGGATGAACGGCATGGAAGTTACTCAGTTCACCTATTTCCAACAGGTCGGCGGTATTCCTTGCAAACCGATTACAGGTGAAATTACATACGGTTTGGAAAGACTTAGTATGTATCTTCAAAACTGCGACAACGTATTTGATTTGGTTTATACCCGCTGGTCCGACGGAGAGAAAGAACATGTCTTGACCTATGGTGATGTATTCCACCAGAACGAAGTTGAACAAAGTCATTACAACTTTGAAGCCAGCGATCCGGAAAAACTCTTAAAGCAGTTCGATTATTTCGAAAGCGAAGCCAAGCGCCTGATGGACTTGAATTTAGCTTTGCCGGCTTATGAAATGGTTTTGAAGGCCGGACACACTTTCAATCTTTTAGATGCCAGAGGCGCTATCAGCGTTACTGAACGTGCCGCCTATATCGGCAGAATCCGTCAGATCTCCCGCTCTGTGGCTCAAAGTTATTACGATTCCCGCGAACGTTTGGGCTTCCCAATGTGTTCCAAAGAAGGCTAAGAGGTAAAGAAAAATGAACTCCTTATTAGTAGAAATCCAAACAGAGGAGCTCCCTCCGAAGGCTCTGAAAAAATTATCAGATGCTTTTTCTCAGGAAGTCTTTACTCAATTGAAGAAAGCAGACTTTTTGCTGCCGGACTCCAAGATGAAAGCCTTTGGCGCTCCGCGTCGAATTGCCGTTTACATTACTGACGTTTTGGCGGATTCTCCCGATAAACCATTCAGCCAGAGACTGGTTCCAAGCAAGATTGGTATCGGTGCAGACGGAAAGCCTACTGCGGCTCTGATTAAGAAATTAGCAGCTCTCGGTGTACAGGCTGACGTCTCTGAACTTAAGGTCGTCAATGACGGCAAACAAGACCAGCTTTACTATGAGGGTGTGAAGAAAGGCGAGAGCTTGGAAAAAGGCCTCCAAAACGCTCTCGACTATGCGGTAACTCACCTTCCGATTCCAAAGATCATGAGCTATCAGCTGGCTAATGGAGAGACCGTTGAATTTGTTCGTCCGGTAAAGCATTTGCTTGCTCTTTACGGCGATAAAGTATTGAATGTTTCTTTGTTTGGATTGAAAGCCGGAAACCAGACGGCAGGTCATCGCTTCCACACCAAAGATTTGTTGACAATTAACTCTGCGGACACTTATGAAACCCAGCTTGAAGAGCAGGGCAAGGTGATTCCTTCCTTTGAAAAGCGGCAAGACAAAATGGTTGCGGCTTTAAAGAGCGAAGCGGCAAATCTGAATGCACAAATCATCATGCCGGAAGACTTGGTCAATGAAGTCGCTTCCTTGACTGAATGGCCCGTCGTTTATGTCTCTTCATTTGATGAAGATTTCTTGAAAGTTCCGGAAGAATGTTTGATTCTGACAATGCAGCAAAACCAAAAATATTTTGCCTTGCGTGATCAGAACGGCAAACTTATCAATAAATTCTTAGTAGTTTCTCAGATCAATGCCAAAGACGGCGGCGCTGCGATCCAGTCCGGTAATGCGAGAGTTGTCAGAGCCAGACTTGCAGATGCTAAGTTCTTCTTTGAACAGGATCAGCTCGAACGTTTGGATTCTAGAGTTCCCGGCTTGGAACACGTTGTTTATCACAACAAACTGGGTAACCAGCTTCAGCGCAGTGAAAGAATTCAAAACATCGCTGAAAAAGTTGCTGAGAAGCTCGGCGCAAATCCCGAACTTGCAAAACGTGGCGCCAAATTGGCTAAGGCCGATTTGCGTACATTGATGGTCGGTGAGTTCCCTGAGCTCCAGGGTATCATGGGAGAATACTACGCTCTGCATGACAAAGAAGATCCGATCGTAGCCGTTTCCATTAAAGAACACTACTATCCGAGATATGCCGGCGGTGAATTGCCGAGCACTCCCGAAAGCCTTTCCGTGGCATTGGCAGACAAGCTTGACACATTAGCCGGTCTATTCGGTATCGGTCAGATTCCAACCGGAGATAAAGATCCATTTGCATTGAGACGCCATGCTTTAGGTGTTTTGAGGATGTTGATTGAAAAAGATCTTCCGCTAAGCTTGGATGATTTGATTTCTATTGCTGTGGCTGAAGAGCAGAAGATTGACGGCGTTAAAGATGCTTCCCGCGAGCTCAAAGACTTCTTCTATGACCGCCTTAGAGTCATGCTCAAAGAAGAGGGTGCACAAGCTCTTGAAGTGGAAGCCGTGCTTTCCGTAGAACCGAAGTACCTGCGTGAAATCTCTGCACGTCTTAAAGCGTTGCAAGCCTTTAGAAAACTCGAAGAGGCAGCAAGCTTAAGTGCCGCAAACAAGAGAATCGAAAATATCTTGAAGAAGAGCAAAGACAGCATTCCTGAGAGTGTTGACGAAAACCTTCTTGAAGCTCAAGAAGAAAAAGACCTTTATAAGGCTTTGGTTGAAGTTAATAAAGATCTTGAAGGTAAGTTTGAAAAAGGTGAGTATGAGGCTATTCTCCTTGATCTGGCTCCCCTCAAGGCTCCGGTTGATGCCTTCTTCGACAAGGTAATGGTCAATGTGGATGATGAAGCCGTAAGACGCAATCGTCTTGCTTTGCTCAAAGAGCTGCATCGTTCAATGAACCAAGTCGCTAAGCTCTCCTGCTTGGCGTCCTAATTTCTTTTAGAGGTTAATCATGAAGCTGACTGCTTTGGTTCGTTCTATATTGTTTTGGTTCGTCTTTGCAGTCAGCATCTTGATTGCAGGATTCGTTCTTCTTACCGCCTCTCTTTTTTCTTCCAATAAGGAGAAGTGCTACGACATTGTCCGGGGATGGTGCAAATGGATTATTCAAGCCATGGGCAACATCTGTAATGTTAAGTTCAACTTTGAGAATATGGATTCCATTAAAAATATGGGGCCCGTTGTTCTCTTAAGCAAACACCAATCGGGCTGGGAAACTTTGGCCCTCTTTGGTTTTGTTCCCCGCAGAGTTAGTTTCGTCTACAAAAGAGAGCTTCATAAACTTCCGGTTTTCGGCTGGGGTCTGGCCTCCTTAGGAATGCTTAGCATTGACCGCAGTCACGGGAAAGCTGCATTCGAACATATTAAAGAAGAAGCCCCCAAGTATTTTGAAAAAGGCTGGGCTATAGTTCTTTTCCCCGAAGGGACTCGTACAAAACCGGGACAGACTGTTAAATACAAATCCGGCGGTGCAAGAATCGCCATTGATACCGGGACTCCTGTCGTGCCTATTGCTTTGAACTCCGGCAGATGCTGGCCGAAGGGAAGCTTCATTATTTATCCGGGTCATATCCAAGTTATTTTCGGACCTGAAATTCGTCCTGAAGGGAAGACCGTTGCTCAACTTAATGATGAAGTTCAGAATTGGATTGAAACTCAAATGAAGGTCATTGATAAACCTTAATCCTGAAGTCTATGTCCGATATTAGCGATCTAATCGATAAAGATCTGCTCAATCCGAAAAAATTGCTTAAATTCTGGAATGAACTTCGAGAAGAGCAGAAATTCTGGAACTTATTTGATGCGTTTAAAGATGGGAAGATAGATCTTACGGAAGAGGAAGCTCTCTGGGAGGATCTTCATACGGGTATGAGCGGCGAGCCTCTTTCTCCGAGACCGGGAAGGCCGGAACCTGGTCAAAAAAGGAAAGTTCAGCCCAAAAAGAAAGTTCAGAATGGATACAAGAGGACAATACTTTTAAATGGACAGCCTCTTGAATATATTCTGAAAAGGTCAACAAGAAAGACGATTGGCTTAGTTATCTCTGAGGGTGTGTTAACCGTTAAAGCTCCTCATTATGAGCCAATACTCTGGATTGAAAAGGTTATCGAGGGCCACTCAGCTTGGATTGAAAAAAATCTCTGCAAGGCTCCCAATAAAAAGTATGAAAGAATCCGTGAACCGTGGCTTTCTGCTTGGGAGAATAAATGCATCAAAGTTGTTGGCATCCAAGAGCCTGTCAGAATAGAGATCTCTGCCAAGAAGGTGAGGAAGTCTTTTGACGAGTCGACGAACACCTTTTATTTCTTTTCAACGGAAGAAGTTGATCAAGCGATTTTCTACAAGGCTGCTTTAGAGTTTGTGAAGTATTGGGCACGTATTTATTTAACGGACTTGACTCATAAAACAGCTGAAAAGGATGCCTACTTCAAAGAAAGACTTAAAAAGGTCAAACTTTCTTCGGCTGAGACTCGATGGGGTAGTTGTTCTTGCTTAGGCAATGTCAATCTCAACTGGAGATTGGTTTTGACTGAGGAAAGCCTGTGTGAATATGTCATCATTCATGAGCTTTGCCATCTGTACTATTTGGACCATAGTCCAAGCTTCTGGAACAAAGTCCTTGAAAAATGTCCGGACGCGATGGAGCGCAGAGCAAAGCTAAGAACTTTCCACATCTGCGATCCTGTTAAATAGGTTTAGTCCTCATCACAACACCTTTTTAGTTCGATAGATGTCGAAGAAAGTGTAAGGAAAAGGCTGCTCCCCGGTTGAAATGCCGGATGGAGCAACCGAATGAACAATTCAGTTATTCCGGCGTAGCCGAGACGCAATCATTAAGCAGGATGCCTTTGCTCTCCAATAAATTGGTCAAAGCCACAAAAGACGGCATACTGACAGCTTCTGCTCGGGCTCCGGGATCAATGCCGGCTTCTTCTAAAATTTCCGGGCCGAAATATTTGGCAAAGTTGTTCTTCAGCGTTTTTCTCTTCATCGAAAAAGCCTGAGCGGTCACTCGTTCAAATAACTTTTCATTAACCGGAAGCGGAGATTCCAAAGGAATCATTCGCACGACGGAAGAGATGACTTTCGGAGGAGGAGAGAAGGCATCAGGAGGAACGTCAAAAAGCTTGACGATCTTGTATCGGTGCTGAAGCATGACTGACAAACGTCCGAAGGCCTTATGACCCGGTGTGGCTGCCATTCTGTCTACAACCTCTTTTTGAAGCATGAAATGCTGATCAATGACTCTGTCTGCTAATTCCATTAAACGGAAGAGAAGAGGGCTGGAGATGTTGTAGGGAAGATTGCCGACGAGCCTTATTTTTTCACCCGGCTTGATAAGCGCAAAATCAACTTTAAGAACATCAGCCTCTATAAGAGCCAGTGCCTCAGGCTTAAACTTCTTTTGCAGCCACTGGGCTAAATCCTTATCGATTTCGATACAGGTAACGCAACCTGCGTCTCGAATCATCAAGCGTGTAAGAGCTGCCTGTCCAGGGCCAATCTCAACAATATTTTGACCCGGCTGTGCATCAACGGCGGAAGCAATTTTTTCAATCCAGAAATCATCGTGAAGGAAGTTCTGTCCGAAATTCTTTTTAGCCTTGTGGCTTTTTAATACAAGTGCCATAGTAAAAAACGCCTGGTTTTTCCAGGCGCTTCATGTTAATCCTGAGGGCGAGCGATACGTTTATCAACGTAGGCTTGGTCTCTCAGTTGTCTTTCCCAATCCAGAGTCGCTTCATTGATTTTTTGTTCTCTCAGATTGTCTCTGGCTTGACTGCGAAGTCTTTCATTAACGCCTTGCTGTGTACGTCGGTCTGTAACTTGGATCAAGTGATAGCCGAAAGGAGTTTTAATCGGTTCACTGATTTGACCTTTTTGAAGCTTGTTGATTTCTGCTTCCAGTTCCGGAGGAAGGTCGCCTTCATAAATCCAACCTAGATCTCCTCCGCGAGTGCCCGAAGGATCGGCAGAGTGAAGACGGGCCAGGGTCTGAAAATCAGAGTCGCCGCTTTCAATTCTTTCCTTAATCTTCTTCATGCGTTCGACAACAACATTCTCTGGTGTCACGTTTGTGGGACGCATAAAGATTTGGCGAACACGGGTTTGTTTGACGGATTGAACTTCCGCTGCATCTCCCGGATCTCGGCTGCCTAAGACCTTATAAATGTGGAATCCGGATTGCGCACGAAGAGGTACGATATCGCCGGTTTTCGCGTTCTTAAGTGCGTCGAAAAGGGGCGGGGGAAGCGTATTGGCAGTCTTCCATCCCATGTTCCCGCCTTCCATAGCGTCAGGGGAGCGAGAGTATCTGGCAGCGAGCTGACTGAAATTGCCGCCCTTGCGTGCACTTTCCAAAACTTTGTTGGCTGTTCTCTGAGCCTCTTCAAATTGCTCTCCGGAAGGATTTTCCGGGAGGCTGACTACAATTCTCTGCAGATTGTATTGACGGCGTTTCTCAGGTCCGAGTTGATCTTTAATGTACTGATCGACTTCGCTTTCCGGAATCTTCACCATGTCATCAACTTCTCTCTCGCGTAAGCGGTGAGTCAGAAGATCGGCTCTGATTTCTTTTCTAAAGTTATTGAAAGTAATACCGTCAGCCTGCAGTCTTTTTTCTAACTGAGGAACGGTCATGTTATTGTTGGCAGCAATCTGTTCGATAGCCGAGTTCAGCATATTGTCGTCAACACGTACGCCCGTTTCTCTGGCTTTCTGTTCGATGATTCTTTCCAGAATCATTCTTTCCAGAATCTGATCTCTCAGAGCTTCCATCGGCGGCAATGCAATGTTTTGACGGCGCAGATTCAAAGCAGTCTGGTGAACGCGGGACTGCAGTTCCATCTCTGTGACGACATCGTTGTTAACAACGGCGGCTATTCTGTCAACGGGAATAATTTTAGAGGTCGGCTGGGTCTCTTGCTTGGCGGCTTTTTGAGCGGACACCGGTCCGCTGGCTAAAGCAGCTAAAGAAAGGCTGAGAACCAAACTCAGAAGTTTAATTTTCTTCATTGCTGTTTTATTCATAGTAATCATATCTTCCAACTTCTATCGGTCTGGGACTGAGAGGTTGATAGCCGGTAATACTCTGTTGGAGTGCTTCAATCGGGCTTGATCCGAAAGCGCCTAAACCAACGAGCTCTAACTCGAAGAAGAAGTTGGTTGTGGTGCGCCCAGCACTGCGTACGTACCTTTGAATGGCTGAGCGGAAAATCCAACACCCCTCACGATATTCAAGACCAATTAAAGAATCAATGACTTTTTTGTCACGAATTGAGTAGTTGTAACGGCCAAGGGCATACAAGTCTCTGGTGACCGGCCATTGGAACGAGAGGTCAAGCTGCTTGATGTTCGAGTTATAAAAAGCCTCTCTGGTATCAGTCGGATCGTAGTTATAGCGGTAATACAATCCGATATTGCTGTATTTCGCAGGGTTGTAGCGAACACCGGCAGTTGTTTTAGAGAATTTTTTCCACAGAGTGGAGTATTGAACCCCAAGCTCAGCCTTCCAATCTTTAATGAGCGTGAACTCGGTCATGCCGATAATATCGCTCTTGAGGTTTTTCCGATTGATTTCATTCCAGTAAATATCGACTTTTTCGTCGGTAAAGTGGTACCGCTGGCCAACGGTTGCACTGAACCAGTCTTTTCCGGTCTGAGAATCAATAAACCGGGTCGTCAAAGCTGCCGTGAGCTGATTGGCATTTGAAATACGGTCGTAACCGATAAAGCGGTTAGGAGAAAAGAGCTGAGCAAAGTTCAAGTCAGCCAATGACGAATCAAAGTTCGGCAAGTGGTTCTGAGCTCGATAGGGGATGTAAGCATAGTAAAGTCTGGGTTCGAGAGTTTGCTCGGTCTCTCGTCCAAGGACTATAGTATTTCTCTCAAAAACCAATCCGGAATCGAGCGTGAAGATCGGGATGGTTCGATGAGAGTTCTTGTAGATATCTACGTTGCCCGAATTGTACTTACGACCGGTGATGTCACCATACCAAGCCATGCTGTATTCGAAAGACGGAGTTAAGAACCAATAAGAGCCCATCATCGGATAGCTGATGGTGCTGTTGAGCATGACACGGTTTCCGTCTCCGCTTCGAGTTCTTCCAATCGGCTCGCCTCTGTAATTGAAGTTATTTCCATGTCGGAAACGTGTAGCCGTAAAGTTGGAAAGAAGCGAGAAGCCTTTCACGTCGGCGCCATACGCACGGAAATTAAATTCCGGAATTTTTTCGTAAGGCTGTTCCGTCCACTCGTTATCCGGTCTTAAAGTTTGGTTTTTATAAACTCCCAGAGAGGTGCTCCAGTATGTTTTACCATAGCTCAACCAGACATTCTGCGGCAGAACGTCTTCACTAGACTGCCTTAAGTTCGTGGAGAAGTCGGAGATGTAGTTGTCATCGGAGACTCTCTGATAATTTACGCCAAGTCCTACACCGCCCCACAAACGCTGAGTGTGTTTCCAAGCAAGAGAATATCTCTTCTTTTTGGTTTCTCTGTCATGGAACAAAATATCATAATCAAGCTGACCGCCGAAGGTCGGCTGCAAGTACCGGAATTGGTTGCCGAGCATAAAGCCGCGTTTTGACATCGGCTTGAGAACCATGGTGTAGTCATAGTTCGGGGCAATGTTCCAATAATAGGGAATCTCAACATTGAAACCGAACGTGGAGTTTGCACCCATCTTCGGTGTCAAGAAGCCGCTCTTTCTTTTCTCGCCAATCGGGAAAGTAAAGTAAGGTGAGGCAAAAATTGGAACGCCGCCGAGATAGAGACGAGCGTTTCGTCCGTCTGCGGTTTCTTCCTGCTGGTCAATATCGAGCGTAGAAGCTTCAATCCACCATGAGTTATCACCTTCTTTGCAAGTGGTAATCATGGCGTTGCACATCTTCACATTGCCATCGCCAAGTAATTGGACTTCATCAGAGGAGCCTCGGACATTATTAGGCAGATAACGGAATTTAGCATTAGGCATGCTGCCGCTTTCCGCATCAAGACGATAGGTAAGTTCCG
Organism: Turicimonas muris; assembly: GCF_002221595.1. GTDB lineage: Bacteria > Pseudomonadota > Gammaproteobacteria > Burkholderiales > Burkholderiaceae_F > Turicimonas > Turicimonas muris. The sequence goes on along the minus strand of NZ_NHMP01000008.1, from coordinate 16,337 downwards.
GACCCTCGAATACTGTTCCTTGCCGTGCAACTAGAGCATTGCCCTGCGCATACACTTCATCTTTTGAGAAGGTATAAGTAATCTTATCTCCCTTCAGGACAGCTCCTGCTTTTCGGACTTCAGCTTCATCGGTCAGAATAATCTGCTCTTCAGGGATAGAGTGCATCTGATGAGAACGAAGATAAATATTTGTATCATCAGTGTCGGTAGGTGCGTTTACGTCAAGCGAACGCGCCATGTTCAAGTTAATCGGAAGTGCTGTGCCGTAAGCTGAAATTTCAGCATGCACAGCAGAGCCTGCCGCAACAAAAAAGAGGGCGGCAATAGAAGCAGCTACAGGCGTCACTTTCACAACTCTGGTAACAAGTTTTCGCCGTTGAGTAAGTCGAGTCATTAAAATTGCACGGAATTGGGTGGCTAAATTATAAAGGCAATAGTTGTTGTCTTGCTTATTCTGAAAAGAGGTATTTTCTGATGGAATGTCGTGAACAATTAAACAAATGGCTCGCTTTGGTTTCCCCGACTTACGGTCTTCAGCCGGAGACTTTGACTTATGCCTCCTCAGATGCAGGATTCAGACAATATTTCCGTATTCAGGGAACCGGCCGCAGCTACATCATCATGGATTGTCCGAAAGAAAAGCAATCCATGAAAGAGTTCGTCAAGGTTGATAAAATTATGAAGACTGCCGGCCTGAACGTTCCGGAAATTTTTGAGGTCGACTTTGAAGGCGGCTTCATGCTGCTCTCCGACTTAGGAACTAAAACCTATTTGGATGTTTTAGATCACGATAATGCCGACCGGCTCATGGATGATGCAACGACAGCCTTGGTCAAACTTCAGGTTGCCAGCAAACCGGATGTCCTTCCGCCCTACAGCGCCGAGCTTCTAAGAAAAGAAATCAATTTGTTTACCGAATGGTTTTTAGAAAAGCATCTCCATATGGAATTGTCCGAACTCGAGAAAAAGCTTCTGGAGAGAACTTTTGATTTGATCATTGCTAAAAATTTGAGTGAGGCCAAGGTATACGTTCATAGAGACTATATGCCGAGAAATTTGATGCCGGAGCCTGTGGATAACCCTGGTGTTCTGGATTTCCAGGATGCAGTCTACGGGCCTATCAGTTATGACATTGCAAGTCTCTGCCGCGATGCTTTTATTTCTTGGGAAGAACATCAAATCATCGATTGGACGATTCGTTACTGGGATAAAGCAAGAAAAGCAGGACTACCCGTTCCTGCAGATTTCGGAGCCTTCTGGAAAGATGTTGAGTGGATGGGGCTGCAGCGCCATCTGAAGGTGTTGGGTATCTTTTGCCGTTTGTCTTACAGAGACGGTAAAGATAAATACATCGGCGATCTTCCGCGCTTTATCAATTATGTCTCTAAAACTGCCGCCCGTTATGATTCATTAAAACCGCTGGCAAACCTTATGGACAAGATCCAGAATAAAGAAAAGCAAGTAGGTTATACGTTCTGATGAAAGCAATGATCTTAGCCGCAGGCCGAGGTAAACGAATGCGGCATCTAACGGATTCGATGCCGAAGCCGTTAATCAAACTTTGGGGACGCCCTTTGATTGAGTGGCAGATTTTGGCTTTGAAAAAAGCGGGCTTTAAGGACATTGTTATTAATGTTGCCTACTGTGCCGACAAGCTGCTGGAATATCTTGGAGACGGTTCAAAGTACGGGGTAAGGATAACTTTTTCCATAGAAGGATATACTCACGAAGAATCCTTGGAGACTCGAGGCGGAATCGTTAAAGCGTTAGACAAGCTGGTTGAGCAAAACAGAAGTGAGCCTTTCGTTGTCGTATCCGGAGATATCGTCACCGACTTTCCTTATAAGTCTTTAAAAAGCGCAGCAAAGAAAATCTCTGAGGGCCAAGCTAAAGCTCACTTGGTGTTGGTTCCGAACCCTTCTTATCATGAAGGCGGAGATATGGGACTGGAAAAAGGGAAAATTACTCGTCAACAGAAACAATATACCTATGGGAATATTGCTGTTTTCTCTCCTTCAATTTTTAAGGATATTCCAAGTACTAAAACTCCGCTTTTTCCATGGCTTTACGATTTTGTGGATCAGGGGCTGATTACCGGCGAAATTTATGAAGGTAATTGGGCAAATGTCGGAACCCCGGAAGAATTAGAAAAATTTGAAAAGCTGCCTCCGTATTGCTATGAATAATATCCAAGTAGGTTCAGTCAGTATTGCCGGTCAAACAATTCTGGCCCCTATGGCTGGGTTTACCGATCTTCCTTACCGCAAAATTTGCAGACAATGGGGAGCTGCCTATGCAGTTGCTGAAATGGCCGCTTCCAAAGATAACCTTCAGCACACCGCCAAAACTTCTTTCAGGATGAACTTGGATGGAGAACCATCCCCAAGAGGAATTCAGCTGATCGGTTCCGTTCCTGAAGAGCTTGCAAGAGCAGCTAAGAGAGCGGAAAACGCCGGTGCCGACATCGTAGATTTAAATTGCGGCTGTCCGGCCAAGAAGGTGTGCTCGGTAGCATGCGGATCAGCACTTTTAAAAAATCCGGATTTGGTGGAATCCCTTCTTCAAAGTATTGTGAATGCCGTTTCCGTTCCGGTAACCCTCAAGTACAGAATTGGGTGGAGCACATCCGATATTAATGCAGTGGATTTGGGGAAAAGGGCTGAAGACGCAGGAGTAAAAATGCTGGTTCTGCACGGAAGAACCGGGGAGCAAGGCTTCAAAGGACATGCAGAGTATGAAACGATACGGCGTTTAAAACAAGCCGTTTCCATCCCTGTTATCGCCAACGGGGATATTGATGCCGCAGATAAGGCATTGGAAGTGCTTAAAGCCACTGGGGCTGACGGTGTAATGATTGGCAGAGGAGCACTTGGAAATCCTTGGATTTTTAGCCAAATCAATTCTCTGTTATCGGGAACAAGACAATTTATACTTAGCAAAACTCAAATTGAGGAAACAATCATTGGGCATATCCGTTCTCATCATGCCTTTTACGGAGAAGTCCTTGGTCTTAAAACTATTAGAAAACACCTGAATTGGTACCTCAAAAGATTTAATGCGGACGAGAAAGATATTCGTAAAGTTTTATTAGCCGGAAATCCGGACGAACAGATTGATCTGACCCTTCTGTTGCTTGAAAGGTTGGATCTGTCTATTAATCTCTTATGAGGAGTGGTTTTTACATGAAAAAACAAGCATTAATTAGCTGTTCCGATAAGTCAGGTGTGGTCGAGTTCGCAAAAGAACTCTCTAACCTTGGTTATCACATTTTATCTACTGGCGGTACAGCAAAATTGATTGCTGAAGCAGGTATTCCAGTACAAGAAGTTGCTGACTATACCGGTTTCCCAGAAATGTTGGACGGCCGTGTTAAGACATTGAATCCGAAGATTCATGCAGGGCTTCTCGCTCGCCGCTGCGTTCCTGAACATATGCAGGCTCTTGAACAGTTCAAGATTGACCCGATTGATATCGTTGCCGTAAACCTCTATCCGTTTGAACAAGCAATTGCCAATCCAAACTGCACTTTCGAAAACGCTATTGAAAACATTGATATCGGCGGCCCGACAATGATCCGTGCAGCTGCTAAGAATCATGAAAGCGTTGCCGTGATTGTTTCCCCCGGAGACTACAGAAAAGTTATCGAAGAAATCAAAGAAGTCGGCCATGTAACTCCTGAAACCAGACTGGAATTGGCTAAGAAAGTGTTCGTTCATACCGCTCACTACGACGCCATGATCTCTAACTATCTGACAAGCATGAAGGGCTCGGACGTTTCCACACGTACCCGCTTCCCTGAATCTTTGACTCGTCAGTGGGTTAAAGTCCAGGATATGCGCTACGGCGAAAATCCTCATCAGGCAGCCGCTTTCTATAGAGAAAAACACGTTGCTCCGGGACTTCTTGCCGGCTATGACCAGATCCAGGGTAAAGAACTTTCTTACAACAACATCGCTGACTCCGATGCTGCATGGGAGGCTGTCAGAAGTTTTGACACACCGGCTTGCGTTATTATCAAACACGCAAATCCATGCGGTGCAGCCATCGGTGTAGACGCTGCTGAAGCTTATGCAAAAGCCTTCAAGTGCGATCCGACATCCGCATTCGGCGGCATTATCGCCTTCAACTGCAAGGTTGGCCAAGAAGCAGCAGAAGAAGTCTCCAAACAATTTGCTGAAGTTATTATTGCTCCGGAATTCACACCGGAAGCTCTGGAAATCTTCGGCAAGAAGAAGAATCTTCGCTTGTTGATTGTTGCTAACGGCTCCGCCCACAACGATTTCGATATGAAGAGAATCGGCGGCGGACTCTTGGTTCAAACACCGGATAGCCAGACAGTCAAAGAAGAAGATTTGAAGGTGGTAACGGAGCTCCAGCCTACTAGCGCTCAGATTTCCGACATGATGTTTGCTTGGAAGATTGCTAAGTTCATCAAATCCAACACCATCGTCTTCGTGAAGAACGGCATGACTTTAGGTGTAGGGGCCGGTCAGATGAGCCGCGTCGACTCTGCCCGCATCGCATCTATCAAGGCAAAAGAAGCCGGTTTGTCCTTGCAGGGCAGCATTGCGGCTTCCGATGCGTTCTTCCCGTTCAGAGATGGTTTAGATGTAATTATCGATGCCGGTGCTAAGGCTGTTATTCAGCCGGGCGGTTCCATCAGAGACGAAGAAGTTATTGCTGCTGCAAATGAACGCGGAATCACAATGGTATTCACAGGTGAACGCCACTTCCGCCACTAAAATTTGTAGCTAACTAGCACAAAGAGACCATTGAGTAAATCGGTGGTCTCTTTTTCTTAACACTTCTTAACCCAAAATGTCCACAGATATAGGTTTTGTGTAACAAAAAAAATTAATATACTTCAGATTAATTTTGTAAAGAAAATATTCCTACGTGGGGATGAGCAGGAAATAACTATGACAGTTCAAATGTTTAAGAGACGTTTGCTTCTACAGGGAGCAGGGCTGATGGCCGGGCTGGCCGCTTCCGGTTTGGCGTGGGGACAGTTCCAAGTAGATATTCTCGGAGTTGGAGCAAATCAGTTTCCAATCGCAGTTCAACCATTTGAAAATGAGTCTGCTTGTCCGGAAAATATTTCCAAGATCATTTCTAATGACTTGGTACGAAGCGGCGTTTTCCGTTTAGTTGAGGCCGGATCAGCATCCGGAATCGATGTCGAGCCTGATTGGAAGGCTCTGACTGCACAAGGAGCAGATGCAGACGTAGTTGGCAGCATCCAGAAGACAACGGATAACCGCTATGAGATTAAATTCAAACTATTTGATGTGGTTAAAAAGCAGGAAACAGACCAGGCCTCATACGTCTGCCCGGCTGATGATTTGCGTTTAACAGCACACCGCATTGCCGATAGAATCTACGAGAGAATTACCGGAGAAAAAGGCGACTTCGCTACAAGAATAGCTTTCGTACGTCAGGACGGACGGCATATGTTCAATATTATGGTTGCCGACAGCGATGGGCACAATCCTAAAACTGCACTGAAGAGCCGTGAGCCGATTATGTCTATTGCGTGGTCGCCTGACGGCAGAAGAATTGCCTATACCACTTTCGAAACCGGTAAGCCGACTGTTTGGCTTCAAAATCTGACAACCGGCAAGAGACATCAGGTTGCTGCTTTCCGCGGCAACAACAGTGCTCCTGCTTTCAGCCCGGACGGTTCCACCTTAGCAGTGGCTCTTTCTAAAGACGGCGGTACAAAAATCTACTTGCTTAACCCTGAAGGCATGAATCTTCGTCCGTTTACGGAGGGAGATAGTATCGATACTGAGCCGACCTTCTCTCCTGATGGAAAATATATTTATTTCACTAGCGACAGAGGCGGCAACCCGCAGATTTACAGAAAACCTGTGGCAGGCGGTTCAACAGAACGCGTCAGCTTCGGCAATGCCTATGCTGTCAGCCCGACTGTGAGCCCAAAAAATAACGAGATTGCGTATATTGTTAGAGCCGGAGGAAACTTCCAGCTTGTCCAACAAGATCTCTCTACCGGTAACGTAATCCCCCTTTCTCAACTTGGTAAAAACGAATCCCCCAGCTATTCCCCTAACGGAAATATGATTATCTTCGCTACTGACGAAGGAGGTAAGGGAGTGCTCTCGACGGTATCTACCGATGGAAGCTCTCGTTCCCGCTTGTCAGGCTTAAGCGGAGACATTAGAGAACCCGCCTGGGGACCGACCATTCGATAGGAAATTAAAAATGAATCTTCAACGTTTTTCTTTGGCAGCTGCTGCTGTTTTGGCTGCCTTATCTTTAACAGCCTGCTCTAGCATCGATTTAGAGAAGGATAAAGATGCTGCTTCCGTTACAGATGCAACAGAAGTGGAAAGAATGCTCAATGCTAAAGACGGCCCTTTAGCTAAACGCGAAATTTACTTTGATTTTGACAGCTACAGCGTCAGCCCGCAGTACATGCCGATCGTAACTAATCACGCTAAATTCTTGGCCAACAACAAGAATGTTAAAGTTATGCTGGAAGGCAATACTGATGCCCGCGGCAGCCGTGAATACAACTTGGCTTTGGGACAAAAACGTTCTGAAGCCGTTAAACAGCGTATGACATTGATGGGAGTAAATCCTGATCAGGTAGAATCTATCAGTTTCGGTAAAGAACGTCCAAAAGCTTTGGGCGATACTGAAGAAGATTACGCACAGAACCGTCGCGTCGATATTCATTATTTAGTCGGTAACAAATGAGAACTAGCTTACTTGCCTCTTCCTTGATCGTTTTTGCAACTCTTGCCAATCCTGCGCATGCTCTCTTCGGAGATGATGAAGCAAGAAGGGCGATTGTCGAATTACGCGCCCAAATGCAGACCCAGCAGGAAACGCAAATGCGGCTGTACGAGCGCATTGAGTCGCTGACAAAAGAGGTTAAAAACCTCAGAGGTCAGCTCGATGACCTGAAAAATTCCTATGGGAAACAGCAGAACATGGTCGGTGATCTGAATACCAAGATTCAGGAAATGGATCCGAAGGTTCAAGCCAACCAGGCTGCGCAGGATAAAAAGATCCAACAGAGGCAAGAACTCGATAACGCTTTGAAATTGTTGAATCAAAGTGCGTATGCTAAAGCTATCTCCGCATTCAATACTTTCATCCAGAAAAACAGAGGTTCCGAGTTCTATCCGGAAGCTATGTACTGGTTAGGAAGCAGCTACTATGGAAAGGGAGACTTCAAAAAAGCTATCGATACAGAGTCAGCTTTAGTGAAGAACTTCCCTCGCCATGCAAAGGTACCCGAAGCAATGCTGATTATCGGTATGGCTCAAATGGATACTAAGAAAACGGAGGACGCTAAACAAACGTTCCAACAGTTAATCAAGCGTTTCCCGAAGAGCGAAGCCGCGAAGATGGCAAAGAGTCAAATGTAATTGCCGTTAAGCACAAAAGAACAGGACCGTTAAGGTCCTGTTCTCATTTTGAAGGATATTGACTCACCCTCAGCTGTTTTGGCCTTTATTCTAAGCATACAAAGAAAAAAGAGGCCATTATGTCTACCAATAAAACCAATCAGACAGTTCCCCCGCAAACTCCGCCTGTTGCGGGACTGCCTCCGCAAGACAGTGCAACAACCTTAGGAAAAGAGTCCGTGGGTTCATTGTGTTGGTTCTTAGTGCTTTGTATGGTTGCCGGCTTTTTGACGGGTTTGGCAGGAGGATACTTCCAATACTTCCTTTATATGGCCGACAAATACCGTAATCAACTTGCTTCTTGGGCCCATACCGCCGGCACTTTTGAAGGTCTTCTGACATTAATTGCAATTTGCGTCGGCTGCGCCGTTGTCGGAAGATTCTTGGTTCGTTTTGCGCCGACTGCCGGAGGAAGCGGAATTCAATACGTTGAGGCCATGTGGCACAACGAACATGAGCCGGCACGCCTGCCAATCCTTTTTGTAAAATTTTTCGGCGGCCTTTTGACGCTGGGAAGCGGGATGGCACTTGGCCGAGAAGGTCCAACCGTCCAGATGGGGGCTTCCATCGGCGGTACTCTCGGCAGAATCTTCAAGCTGGACTATACCAAGCTGAAGTTTTTAACGATTGCCTCCGCAGGCACCGGTCTGGGAGTGGCTTTCTCCGCACCATTGGGCGGGGCCATGTTTACTTTTGAAGAAGTGACCAAGGATATTAAACCGAGTTTGGTAATTTCTACCATGCTTTGTGTACTTGTAGGCTGTTCTACTTCTATGACAATTCTCGGGGCTCAGCCGGATTATGACGTTATCCAAAGATCTTTTGCTATTCCGAATGTTAAGGAAGTATTTGCCTTGATTTTGTTCGGCATATTTATCGGAGCAATGGGAGTTCTGTACAACAAATCCGTACTGATTCTTTTGAATCTCAACGATTATTTCAAACATGTTCTGCCGGAGGTTAAGGCAGGCATTGTTGGAATCGTGGTTGCTCTGCTTCTTTGGTATGCGCCTTACTTAGCAGGCGGCGGTGATAATTTGGGTCAGGATATGCTGAATTACGCCTATCCTATCCAGATTGTATTGATCTTTGGTCTTATTCGTTGGATCTTTGCACCGCTTTGCTATTCAACAGGGGTGCCCGGCGGATTGTTTTCTCCCTTGCTTCTCATGGGCGGGATTTTAGGCCATGTGTTTGCTTGGGCTCTTGGATTAGTAGGGATAGAGGTCAGTCCATTGGCCTTCTGTGCGGTCGGTATGAGCGCATTTTTCGGGGCGACAATTCGTGCGCCCTTTACCGGGGTGCTCTTGATTCTGGAAATGACCGCTTGCTGGGATCTGACGTTGGCTATGATCGGCGCCAGTGCGGTAGCTTTCTTTACCGCTAAGTGCTTGAAGGATCTGCCGATTTACACGGCTTTGAGACTTAGAATTCCTGAGGTTAAACAACTTCAGAAAGAAGGAAAACAAGTGCTGTTTGGGTAAGAACAAACAAATTGTTGCCTTATGAGCGTTTATCTTAAGGTTAAAGAGATAAACTCTAGCTGAACGAGAGTATAAAAGGGCGGGGCTCGTCTCCGCCCGAATCTATTTTTTTCTTTTTGGAGAAATTTGTTATGGCTCAGCCCTTAGAAGGAGTCAATGTTTTAAGAAATCCTTACGTTAATGAAGGAACTGCCTTCAGTAAAGAAGCTAGGGAAAAATTAAAACTCCGCGGTCTTTTACCGCCCAGAATTTTGACAATCGAGCTTCAAGCCAAAAGATTTATGGAAAGAGTGAGAGAGACGGATGACAACTTGGTCAAATATGAACTCCTCGATTCTTTACGCCATAGAAATCGTACGCTTTACTTCTATGTGTTAATCAATCACATCGAAGAATTAATGCCAATCGTCTACACACCAACAGTGGGCAAAGCCTGTATGGACTATGACCATATTTTCCGTAATACCGACGGTCTATATGTTTCCATCGAAGATAAAGGGCAAGTTGCTGAACTTGTCAGCAATTGTCCGCAGGAAAATGTTGACATTATTGTCGTTACCGACGGTGAAAGAATTTTAGGTCTCGGAGACCTGGGTACCGGCGGTATGGGTATTCCAAAAGGAAAGCTTTCCCTCTACACAGCTTGTGCCGGTATCCATCCGGAACGTTCTCTGCCTGTTTGCATTGACGTTGGCACAAACAATCCTGCATTGCTCAAAGATCCTCTGTATCTTGGTCTGCAACATCCCAGAGTTGACGGAGACGCATACTACGAACTCTTAGAAGAATTTATTTTGGCCGTTCGCAAACGTTGGCCGGGTGTATTAATTCAGTTCGAAGACTTTGCTAACCGCCACGCATTTAAACTCCTTGAAATTTGGAGAGACAAGGTTACTTGCTTTAATGATGATATCCAAGGCACAGCTTCCGTTACTGTCTCCGGATTCATGTCTGCAACAAAAGCCAAAGGAACAAAGGTTTCCGACGAAAAGATTTTGTTCTTAGGCGCCGGTGAAGCCGCTCTCGGCTGCTCTAATTTACTTGTTCAGGCAATGATTGCCGAAGGTTTGACGGAACAGCAGGCAAGAGACAGAATCTTCCTCTTTGATTCTAAGGGCCTTGTTGTTTCTTCAAGAGACAACTTGTCTCATGACAAAGCACTTTATGCCAAAGATGTGGAACCTTGCACAACTTTCTTGGATGCAATTGAAACCGTTAAGCCGACAGCTATCGTAGGTTTGGCCGCTCAGTCCGGTGCCTTCAACGCATATGTATTAGGCGCAATGGCAAGATTGAATGAACGTCCTATCATCTTTGCTTTGTCTAACCCGACATCCAAAGCAGAGTGCACAGCACGTGAAGCTTATACGTATACAGAAGGACGTTGTCTCTTTGCTTGCGGCAGCCCCTTCCCTCCGGTTGAATTAAACGGCAAGACTTTTGTTCCTCGTCAAGGCAACAACAGCTACGTCTTCCCGGGAATCGGCTTGGGAGCCTTGTACACTAAAGCCAGTTTAATTCCTGACGGCGTGTTCTTGGCAGCTGCTCGTGCATTGACTGAAACTGTTACAGACGAAGATTTGGCTAACGGAAGCCTCTTCCCGTCTTTGACAGAAGTTCGTTCAGTATCTCGTCATATCGCACAGAGAGTTGCTGAATATTGCTTAGAAAGCGGTATCGCCCAGATCGAAAAACCTGCTGATTTGACGGCTGCTTTGGAAGACTACATGTACAAACCTAAGTACCTTGACTAGTCTTCTCTAAAGGTTTTTGAAAAACTGCTGAGTCTTCGGAGTTCTGAATCTCAGCAGTTTTTCTTTTAGGAATAAAAAATCCCGCAGAACAAAACGCTGCGGGATTTTTACGAAGAAGGATTAAGAACTCAGCCTACTTTTCAACGATGCGGATATCTTCGTGCGCGGCTTTCTTTTCCTTCTGAAGCCTCTTTTCTTCTAAGAACTCTTCGCCCACCTTGATAGCTTCGTCCATGTCTCCGACAAGATACTTGCCTAGTGTCTTGGTCATGCCAAGACGTTCCATTTGTTTAAGAGGATGGCCGTTCGCACCGGCAATAACCAAAATCTTTCCGTGAGCCAAAAGGTTCTTCTGGAATTTCTCAATAATATCGAGAGCGCTGTTATCGATAGAGAGAAGATCCGTGAAATTGAAGATAATGACGTCCGGAGAATGAGGATCAATGATGTGCTTCGGATCCGTCACGATTTCCAGTTTGGAAACTGAGCCGAAGAACAATGCGCCTTCCATAACCCAGGCTTCAATGCCGTAGGAGGCATTAAACGGCAGATGCAGAGGAAGCACGCGCGTCAGGGTGTTCATTCTGTAAAGGAAGAACACTGCAGCTGTCATCAGACCAACTTCTACGGCAACGGTCAAGTCGAAGATGACTGTTAGGAAGAAGGTTGCCAAAAGAGTAGCCTTGTAGGACATAGTGAATTGTCTGAGTCGGATAAACTCGTGCCAATTTCCCATGTTAAAGGCCATGAAGAGAAGGATGGCAGATAAGCAGGCTAAAGGTACGTTAGAAGCCAACGGAGCTGCAACAAGGACAATAATCAGCAAGGTGATACTGTGAACCATGCCTGCGACAGGAGAGACCGCACCGCTCTTAATGTTGGTAACGGTACGGGCAATTGTGCCGGTAGAAGGCAAACCGCCGATAAACGGCACGATACAGTTTGCAATGCCTTGTCCCATCAATTCTTGATTAGGATCATGACGCTCATCTGTCATCGCATCGGCTACGCGGGCACAGAGAAGAGATTCAATGGCGCCGAGCAGTGCCAGTGTCAAAGCAGGTCCGATAAGCTGATTAAAGGAGGTCCAAGAGACTTCAGGCAATTGGAGTTTGGGAAGACCCTGAGGAATGCCTCCGAACTTGGAACCGATAGTCTCCACGGGAAGGTCCATGAACGTCACTGCAGAAGTCATGATGATTAGCACAATGACGGTACTGGGGATTCGTGCCATCCAGCGTTTCCAAGGGGCACCTCCCTGGGTCCAGCTTCTCGGCCAAAGGAAAACAATAATTAAAGAAAGAAGACCGATGCCGACGGCGTATGGATTAACGGTTGAAATTGCTCCGTATAAAGTGGAGATTTGACTGAAAAAGTCAGCCGGCATTTTAGCGATATCAAGGCCGAGAAAATCCTTGACCTGTGATAAGCCGATAAGAACCGCAATACCGTTGGTAAAGCCGATAACAATGGATACGGGAATGAAGCGAATAAAACTTCCTATCTTCAGCAGCCCCATAATAAATAGGAAGATGCCGGAGATAAAAGTTGCCGCTAAAAGACCGCCTACGCCGAACTGAGCAATGATGCCGTAGACAATAACGATGAAGGCACCTGCCGGACCTCCGATCTGCACTTTGCAGCCGCCGAGCAAGGAAATTAAGAATCCTGCCACAATGGCCGTATAAATACCCGCTTCAGGAGTCATGCCGGAGGCAATGGCAAAAGCCATGGCAAGCGGAAGAGCAACCACACCTACCGTCAGACCTGCAGACAGGTCACTGGTAAATTTGTTAACGGAATAATCTTTAAGAATATTAAAAGAGGCAGGGTGGAAAGTTGCTAGCGGAAAGCGATGCAAAGCATCCACAATATGCTGACGTGCAGTCATTTCTAAATTTCGTTGGCAAGTGAAGATTGAAGTTTTGAGAGTGTATCCCTCAAAAATAGAAAAACTCTAACTTTCGGTAGAAATAACAGGTTTTTGACCGAAAGTTAGAGTCAATTAGGTGATTTTACTAGTGCAAACGCATGCCCGGTTTAGCACCGCAATCAGGGTTTAACAGATACAAGCCGGAGGTCTTCTCACTGCCGTCAGAAGCAGAAAGAAGCATTCCTTCAGAAAACTGACCCATCATTTTGCGAGGTTCAAGGTTAGCAACAATGACCGTCAATTTACCGATTAAGTCTTCGGGTTTATAGAAATTGGCAATACCGGAGAAAATGTTTCTTGTTTTTCCTTCGCCTACATCCACTGTCAGCTGAAGGAGTTTCTTGCTCTTTTCAACTTTAGTGCAGTTGACGATTTTTGCTACACGCAAATCTAATTTAGCGAAATCGTCAAAGGTGATATTGGGCTGTAGGGGTTCAAAGACGAATTCATCTTTGTTTTCATCGGAGACTGCCTCTTTAGCTTTTTCTTCAGCTTTTGCTTTGTTAGCAGGGTTGCTGAGTTCAAATAATTGTGTGAGCTGGTCGGGAGTCGCACGCGTCATCAAATGCTTGAATGGCTTGATGTGAGTTTCGGCATTTAATGAATTTTGGACGGTTTCCCAGTTCAGGTCGCAGCAGCCGAGGAAGTCTTCAACCTGAGAAGCAGTTCTCGGAAGAACAGGCTTCAAATACAAAGTCAGAAGACGGAAAGCTTCCAAGACGATAGAGCATACGGCATGAAGCTTAGCGCGGTTCTCTTCGCTCTTTGCTAATTCCCACGGTTTTTGACTGTCAACGTATTCATTGACTTTATCGGCAAGTTCCATGACTTTTCTCATGGCCTTGTTATATTCTCTGGCCTCATAGAAATCTCTAATGGCGTTCGAGAAGGACTTCACATCGCTGACGAGGTCGCTGTCAGTAATCGCATCAGCATCGACTTTGCCGTCGAATCTCTTGAGGATAAAACCGGCGGAGCGGCTGGCAATGTTTACATACTTGCCGACCAAGTCGGTGTTGGCTCTTTGGATGAAGTCTTCGGGATTGAAATCGATATCTTCAACCTTAGAGTTGAGTTTGTAGGCCAGATAATAACGGAGCCATTCCGGATCCATACCTAAATTCAGATAGGCGATAGGATCAAGGCCGGTTCCGCGGCTCTTACTCATCTTTCTGTTGTAAACGGTTAAGAAACCGTGGCACCAAACATGATCCGGGGTCTTGAAGGGCTTGCCGGAAAATTGAAGCATTGCCGGCCAGAAGAGAGTATGGAAGTAGGCAATGTCTTTTCCGATAATGTGGATCTGTTCAGTTGTGGAAGTTTCTAACAAGGCTTGGAAGTTAATTCCTTTTAATTCGCAATAGGCTTTTAAGCTTGCGAGGTAGCCGATAGGGGCGTCGAGCCAAACATAGAAATATTTGCCCGGTGCATCAGGAATTTCGATGCCGAAATAGGGAGCATCACGGCTGATGTCCCAATCAGAGAGATCGCCGTCTTTTCCAAGCCATTCTTCTGTCTTAGCGATAATTTGCGGCTGCAGTCTTAACGATCCGTCGGCAGCAACTCCCTTGGTCCAATCTCTCAAGAACTCTACGCATTTTGGATCGGAGAGCTTAAAGAAGTAGTGAGTACTTTTCCTTAATTCAGGTTTTGCTCCGGAAAGAGCCGAATAGGGTTCAATGAGTTCGGTCGGAGCATATACTGCACCGCAGACTTCGCAAGAATCCCCGTATTGATCTTCGGCACCGCACTTAGGACATTTGCCTTTAATGAAGCGGTCAGCCAAAAACATCTTCTTTTCCGGATCGTAGAACTGTTCAATATCCTTTGTATAGATCAAACCGGCGTCTTTGAGGCGATGATAAATTTCGCAAGAAAGTTCGGTATTTTCTTTGCTGTCTGTGGAGTGCCAGTGATCAAACTTGATGTAAAAACCGTCAATGTACTGTTTGCGGCCTTCGGAAATTTTCTTAACGAAAGCTTCCGGAGAGATGCCTAATTTTTGGGCAGAAATCATGATTGGCGCACCATGTGCATCATCGGCACCTACAAAGTGGACAGTGTTGTCGCCCATGCGTTGATGACGGACCCAAATGTCAGCTTGAATGTACTCAACAATGTGGCCCATGTGAAAATTACCGTTCGCATATGGGAGAGCGGTAGTCAGGAATATGGTGCGTTTACTCATGTTTAAAGTTCTGCTAAAGATTTAGTTAACGTGAAACTCTTAATTTTACTCTTTCTGGCAGAGCTTCTTCTTGCTGCGATCAGCTGACCAACAGAAAATCAGGCACATTGAGTAATTCTCTTTTTGAGCATTGAACTTCAGTCTTACTTTTGCGGCCGAAGTCTCATTTGAAGCGCTGGGTTTCATAGAATATGTCACAACTTTTTTTGATCCGTTTTGAAACAATCAATTAGGGTATCTCTTTGGTCGTGAGGTAAACTTAACAGATCTTTTTCAGAACTAATAACTGGAGTTCTACATGGACGAAAAAATTGAACAAAAAGTTCGCCATCTTTTGAAGGAAGTAGTTGATCCAAACACCGGAAAAGATTTGGTGGCTTCCAAGTCAGTTAAGAAAATTGAAGATGTCGACGATAAGTTAAAAATTTTAATCGACCTTGACTACCCCGCAAAAACACAAATTCCCGTTGTCAAGAATCTTGTTGAAGCAAAATTGGCAGAGAATCATATTGAAGCTGATGTTGAAGTTAAACAGAACATCATCGCTCATCAAGTTCAGAGAGGCGTAAAGGTATTTGATAACGTCAGAAACGTTATCGCTGTCTCCTCCGGCAAAGGCGGAGTGGGCAAGAGCACCGTTGCAGCTAACTTAGCGCTGGCTCTTCAGGCAGAAGGTGCAAAAGTCGGTTTGTTGGATGCTGATATCTACGGTCCGAGCCAGCCGACTATGCTTGGTCTTAAAGGCGGTGCAGTTACAAAAGACGGCAAGACTCTTGAACCGTTAGACGGTCATGGTTTGCAGGTTGCTTCTATCGGAGTACTCATTGATCCGGACGAGCCGATGATTTGGAGAGGTCCTCTTGCGGTTTCAGCTCTTCAACAGTTGATTAAGCAGACAAACTGGCACGATCTCGACTATTTGATTGTAGATATGCCGCCGGGAACAGGCGATATTCAGCTTTCTCTTTCTCAGGAAGTGCCTTTGACCGGCGCTATCGTGGTCACAACTCCTCAGGACATCGCTTTAATGGATGCCAAGAAGGGTTTGGTCATGTTTGAAAAGGTCAATGTTCCAATTCTCGGTATTATTGAAAATATGGCTACTCATATCTGCAGCAAGTGCGGACATGAAGAACATATCTTCGGTGAGGGCGGAGCTAAGAAGATGGCTGAGCAATACGGCGTCAAATTTTTGGGCGAAATTCCTTTGGACATCAATATCCGCCTCAGCATGGACAAGGGTGAGCCGATTGTTGAAGCTGCACCTGACAGTAAGGTTGCTCAAGTTTATAAAGAAATCGCTAGAAAGGTCGGTGTTCTTGTTTCTGAAAGAAATAAAGACTATTCCGCTAAGATGCCTTCCATCAAGGTTTCTAACGACTAATCTTCATAATTAAAAAAAGCGGCCGAGGCCGCTTTTTGTGTGCTCGGCATGAGTGCAATCTAAAGGGTGAAAGTCCCGAGCTCGCCCGCTAGTGGGAAGAGCTAGCGAATCTGCAAGGTGTGTGCAGTGATGTACAGGCTGAAAGAAGCAGATAGCAA
>NZ_NHMP01000007.1 GCF_002221595.1 Turicimonas muris | reverse complement strand
GTACAGTTTAGAAAAGGCCCTGCGAACCGCATCTGGAACGTAGGGATGTTTACTGGAACCGCCTTGGTGCCGAACGGCATGCCAGGTGGTGTGAGAGGGACGGGTAATAACCGGCCCTACTCGATTGCCTTGCGAAAACAATCTTGTCTTTAGGTTCATCAATCGCAAGACTTTTATAATATTGCAACTCAATAAAACAATAATTCCCAAGGTTTTTCAATGGACTCAGTCTTTTATATTGTGATTGCTGCGATGGCTTTGATCGTTGTTCTTTTGCGTTTCAAAGTCATGATGGGAATTTCCATCCTCTGCGGCGGCCTTTTTATTTGGTTATTCGAATCAAGATCTTTCCCTGATCTTTGGGAGGCGGCAATTCAAGCAGCCAAAATCCAAAGAAATTGGGACTTGATATTTTGTTTGTATTTTGTGATGTGCCTGGAAGTTGAGCTTAGAACCAGTGGCTCTCTCTCCGGTCTGGTGAAAACTTTCAGAAATATTTTCTCCAGCAATAAAGTTACTTTGGCTGTTATGCCTGCTTTTCTTGGCTTACTGCCTTCTATGGGAGGCGCGAGATTTTCTGCCCCTATTGTTGAAGAAGCCTCTCAAGGAATAGCCGTCAACGCAGAACAAAAAAGCGTGATTAATTTGTGGTTCCGCCACATCTTTGAATTTTCCAATCCTTTAATGCCCGGCATGATTCTTGCTTGTGGTATTGCCAACGTCACAATCCAAGACTTAATTATTCAAGTAGGTTGGGTGACGATTCTTTGCTTTGTTCTTGGTTGGATATTATTGGTTCAGCCTTTGAAGATTGTTGACAAAGAAAAAGCAACGAATACGACAAATGATCGCGATATTGATTGGAAGAGTCTCTTCTTAGCTTTCGGTCCGATCATTGCTTCTTTCTTATTAATCGTGAGCTTTGGCATTTCAGCAGCCATTTCTATGGGGCTTGTTGTTGTCGGCTTTATTCCAATTTTTTACGCCTTCGGCAGAAAGATTCCCATTAAGAACGTCTTCTTGGAAAGTCTGGATGTAAAGCTTTTAGTAAACGTGGTTCTTATCCTTTACTTTATACAGCTGCTGACAATCACAGGCATCTTGGATGAAATTGTTAATGCCTTTAATTCTTCGTTTTTACCGCAGGAAGTTATTGTCGCTGCTTTGGCTTTTATTTTCGGCCTCATGACCGGTCAATCACAAGGCTATATTGCTGTTGTGATTCCAATTGTCGCTTTAATGTCGCCGGGAAATATTTTGCTGGTTGCGACCGCTATGGTTTTTGGCCTGGCCGGGCAAATGATGACGCCGGTTCATCTGTGTATTCTGGTAACCGTGGAATATTTCAAAGCTAATATGTGGAACGTCATTGGAAGATGCGGTTTTATTTCCCTAGTTATGCTGATTTGCTATTCAGCATGGACTTATTTCAGATATTATCTCTTCTAGTCCAATTTTCTTGAGCTTTTACGGGAAGCGCTTAACCACTGATACATGAAATTAGATCCCATTGAACTTTCCAACATTCTGAAGTACTGGATGACGGTCGAGGAGCTCACGCCTTTTGAGCTCCAGCCGGATATGTTAATGGCAGATTTGTCAGACGGAATAAATACGCAGAATGCCAATATTTTCATTTGGGATAAAGTAAAAGAGGAGGGCAAAAGATCTTTCCAGATAGAGTTGGATCGACTCACGGAAAAATTTGAAGTTGCTGAATATATGAAGATCTTTACTGTCTGTGTTGGAGTAGTAGAGATTAATGAATATGTTAAGAAGGTCGTTAATATTCTCAGCGCATCCAAGTCTAAAAGAGACCTTGAAGTCAGCGATATTGGTTTTTTCGAGTCAGCCGGCAACGGAAAGATGTGCCTTGCAACTTTTAAAATCAACCATTTCGGAAAGGTCCTCCCTCATACATTTAATGCATCCTCAGCTCTGAGTTGGCTGGCTTTACACAATTCTTCTTTAGGCCCGGAACAATTTGATGGTTCACAACAATTAGCCGTCGGCGATGCTCTCGTTTCTCATTTTTGTTCTTTGTGCCGTGACCATCTAAAGAGCGCTTTGAGCTCTAACGTGCCAGAGAAAGATCTAAAAGAGGTGTATTCGGTTGAGTACACCAAGTCTAAGCACGGTGTAAGAAGGCTGAGAGATCTTCGCCAGACAGATGAGTTAAAAGTTAACGTTGCTTTTTTGGATGAAGTCAGCCGTTATGTTTGTAAGCTTGCCGGTATTGCTGCCGCTGATTCTGTGTGGGTTGTAGAACAATTCCAAAAAAGACCGCATAAAGTCGTCGATGATTTTATGAACTCTCCTTATCTGGAACCGTTAGGCAATCTTTCTTTGGCGGTAAAAGAAAAGAATCCGGAATTACTTTTGAGTAAAGTTCTAACGAATTTCTTTAAATATTCTCATGGGAACAGCGTCCGCAACGATGTGTTAAGAGATCCTCGTGCTCTGTACGAAATTGCCGATCCGCGTTTATTTAATCTTGGACGATGGCCTGATTCTTTAAGCAAGAAGTTGTCTGTTTGCCAGCAAATTGCAGTATCTCGGATTTGTCAGGCTAGTGAATACAATCCCATCGTTACCGTTAACGGTCCTCCGGGAACGGGTAAAACAACTCTTCTCCGAGACGTTTTAGCGGACGTGGTCGTCAGAAGAGGGTATGAAATTGCCGGGATTTCAGATATCAGAAACGAGGAAATTTTTGAAATCACCTATTCCGGCACAACTCCCGTGCAGGTTTTAAAACCGAACTTCACCAAGGACTTTCCGATTATTGTTGTTTCCAACACAAACAACGCGATTGAGAATATCTCTAAAGAAATTCCTCTTCAATATGGTTTTGAAGAAGAGGAAGGAGATTATTTCTCTGATCTTTCCAACGAAATTTTTGGGCAGAATCAATGGTCTTGGGGGCTTCTCTCTCTTCCATTGGGTAAGTCCGCCAACTGGAATAAAGCCTACGATGCGTTGTTCAAGCGGGATAAGAATCGCAAATCCGTTCTCTCAAATGTTTTTGCCGCGGAAGAAGAGAAGCTCGGTGGATTTGCTCAGGTGTGCAAACTCTGGGAGAAGGAAAAAGAAAACTTTTTGAAACTGCATACGCAAGTAAGAGAAAGCCTTGCAGAGCAATACAAAGTTTATTTGAAGGACATTAAAGCTGCCTCTCCCGCATCCTGGCTTGGAAGCAAAATAACGTCTATTCTTCATAAAGAAGAAAGCTTAAAGAGCAGCGATCTTTATTTCGATTTCAGTAAGAGAGAAAATTTAGACCGTCATCTGGAACAAATTTATACCGCACCTGAACTCGACAGTCTTCGAACTAAATTATTTTTGTCTTCTCTGAGACTTCACAAATATACGATTTTGATTCATCGGCAGCGTTTCGTGAATTCAATAGAAAAGTCATTCTTGACGATGGGAAACAGAGAGTTTATTAACGATCCGCTTCCTTTCTTGGGAACCTTTTGTTTCTTTTGCCCCCTGATTTCATCTACTCTGGCTTCTTCTCCGCTGCGCTTCGGTAAATATTTGAAAGGCTCTTTGCCATGGGTTTTAATCGATGAAGCCTCACAGGTTACGCCGCAGTCGGCTGTTCTGATGATGCAGAAGGCAAAGAGGCTAATTGTTGTCGGAGACCCCCAGCAGCTTCAGCCGGTAGTTACATTGCCAAAAGTCATTAATGAACTTTTAACGGATGAGAATAAAAAGTTAAGAAACTGGTCTCCCTTTAATTTCAGTCTGCAAAACCTCTGTGATAACACTCAGACCTACGGCACTCGCATCGGAGAGAACATCGAGACCTCTATTTGGACCGGACTTCCGCTTAGAGCCCAAAGAAGAAGTTTTTCTCCGATGTTTGATATTTCAAATGCTATTTCTTACGAAAACCAAATGGTCTTGGGTAAAGAAAGGCGCAATAGAGGCTCAATTGAAGCGTTGATTCCAAGTTTTTGGCTCGATATTAATCCTGAACAGGAATATTCAACAAACGCTGTAGATGAAGAAATTGACGCGGTTATTGATGTTCTTCGTTATATCTATGGAAGATTGGTCAACGCAAATTTGCGAGGTGTGTTGAGCAAACCTAAGACGTTAATGATCGTCACTCCGTTCCGTGCCGTTGCAGCGGCAGTTCGAGGAAAACTAAAAGGCGCAAGCCGAAGCAACGATTTTTTTCCGCATTGTTAGAATCGGCACCACACACGTCATGCAAGGGCAGCAGGCCGACATCGTGATTTTTGTACTAGGTTCGAAGAAAGGCGAGATGGGCTCACGAGCCAGACTTTGGGCAACAGAGCCTCCGAATCTGATAAATGTGGCGGTCAGCCGTGCTATCGAATCTCTCATTATTATCGGCAACGCCAATGAGTGGGAGGGCCTGGGTCCGATGAGCGAAATTGTTTATCAGCTGCGTTTCAAAGGGGAGGGAGTTCTTTCTGACCTTCCTCAAGATGAGTAATCAATTCGTTAGCAGACTATGCTTTAACCAAAGTTCGATACAAAGAAGAATTGATTGTTTTCTAACAATTTAGTATCATCCCCCCAGAATATTCAGGAGGGTGAAACTATATGATTAAAAACGAAAAAGAACAGTCAGAAGCACTGAAAGTTATTGCAATTTCTTCCTTGTTTTCCACTATTGGAAGCGCAGCAATTTTCTTCGCTGCGCAATGGTTCTAACGGTTTCAATTAAGGCCTTTCGAGGCCTTAATTACTGGTTAAATAAGGCTAAAAGACCAGAGAGTGGTGCGAAGTCAAAAGCATATTTCGCATGAGGACGAACTGCTGGTTTGGCATGCCAAGCAATTGATAAACCCGCGGCTTCGAGCATCGGAATATCGTTTGAACCGTCCCCCATCGTAATGAGCTCATTAAGTTCGATGCCATGCTGAAGAGCATATGCGGAAACGTAGGAGATTTTTCCGCGTCCGTCGATGATCGGCGTCCCGAATGGTCCAGTGACTCTGCCCGTTAGTTTACCGTCCTTAATTTCTAACTCATTGCTGATAACGTGGGTAAACCCATATCTTTCTTTAACCACGTTTGTGACGCAGCTGAACCCGCCGGAGACAAGAAGCATTGGAATGCCGGCTTTTTTCAAAGCAGATACAAGCGATTCGGCCCCAGGATTAGGTTTGATATGGAATTTAATAAGACGATCGACTACCGAAGCATCGACTCCGGCCATTAATTTGACTCGTGCGGTTAAACTTTCTGCGTAGTTGCGGATTTTTCCCTGCATTGTCAGTTCAGTGATGCGTGAGACCTCATCTCCTTTGCCAACGAAAGCAGCCATTTCATCCAAAGTTTCTAAATTCAAGAACGTGGAATCCATATCGGTCGCAAAAAGCCTGAAGTCGGTGAGCTTCATATGAGGATCTACCCAGCAGACATCAATCTGCAAAGCCTGAGCTTTTTCTCTCCAGAGCTTTTCAAACTCTTCACGATTCATTCCGGAAAGTCGGACCGAGCAGGGTTCTTTAATTTTTCCCTTTTTACCAATCGACTTCAGAAACTTCTCGAGTACGTATTCACGACCGATTTTTGTCTGAAGAACCAAGTCCTGTTTCACTTTAGTTCCTTTAAGATTTTTATGATTTTCTCTGTTTTTTTATCGACAGTGTCCATTTTATCCGTTAATTTTAATTTAGTTGGTCCAGCCATTTTTAAGAAACGACTACTTTGCAAGAGCCTGAACAGCT
This sequence comes from Turicimonas muris, assembly GCF_002221595.1. Taxonomy (GTDB): domain Bacteria; phylum Pseudomonadota; class Gammaproteobacteria; order Burkholderiales; family Burkholderiaceae_F; genus Turicimonas; species Turicimonas muris. The sequence goes on along the minus strand of NZ_NHMP01000007.1, from coordinate 102,153 downwards.
TAGCAGGATCAACCGGAGCGTCCGTGTCAAAAGTAATAATGGCTTCGGATTCACCGGCATCAATTTTTCTAATTCCCAGATCTTTGGCTTCAATGCGGATCAAGTGCGTCTTGATGAGAGTGCGGCTTTCGTCAGTCAGCGGACCGAATCGGTCAGCGATCTCCTCCTGAATAGTGATAATTTCCTCACGCTTCTTAGCGGCAGCTAGTTTTTTGTAGAAATTCAACCTCTGATGGACGTCATGAACATAATCAGAGCGCAACAGGGCAGGAGAATGTAGGTTAATTTCAGTTGTGGCTGCTAAAGGGGCCTCTAGATCCGGTTCTTTTCCGGATTTGAGCGATAGAACCGCCTTTTCCAACATTTGGTTATAAACTTCAAAACCCACGCCGGTAATCAATCCGGATTGATTGTCCCCGAGAATTTCTCCGGCGCCTCGGATTTCCAAGTCATGCATAGCTAGGAAGAATCCGCTTCCTAAGCTTTCCATCTCCTGAATTGCTTCGAGGCGTTTTGCCGCATTCTTTGTAATTGCTCCTTCCCCCGGAGTCAGTAAGTAGGCATAGGCTTGGTGATGAGATCTGCCGACTCGTCCTCGCAACTGATGCAACTGCGCCAAGCCGAATTTGTCGGCACGATGCATGATAATAGTGTTGGCGTTAGGGACGTCAATACCAGTCTCAATAATCGTGGTGCAGAGCAGGATGTTGGTTCTCTGAGCATAGAAGTCACGCATTACCTTTTCCAGTTCTCTCTCGTTCATTTGGCCGTGAGCTACGTCGATACGAGCTTCCGGAATAAGTTTTTGAAGCTGGTCGAGACGGTTTTGGATCGTTTCCACTTCATTGTGAAGGAAGTAGACCTGACCGCCGCGTTTCAGTTCACGTAGTGAAGCCTCTCTGACAAGCGAATCAGTTTCCCTCTGAACGAATGTCTTAATAGCCAGACGTTTTTGAGGAGCGGTAGCGATTACTGAGAAATCCCTAATTCCCTCAAGCGACATCGACAATGTCCTCGGAATTGGTGTCGCCGTTAGAGTCAGAATATCCACTTCGGAGCGCATGGCTTTCAAACGTTCCTTCTGCCGGACTCCGAAACGATGTTCTTCATCGATGATGACAAGACCGAGATTTTTGAACTTGACTTGTTCTGAAAGAAGCTTATGGGTTCCGACCACAATATCGATGGTACCGGTTTCAAGGCCCTCAATGACTTTCTTTACTTCCGTTGAACTTCTGAAGCGAGATAGTTCGGCGACTTTAACCGGCCAGTTTGAGAAGCGATCCCGGAAGGTTTCCGCATGTTGTTCAGCAAGTAGCGTAGTCGGACAGAGCACTGCAACTTGTTTATGGCCCATCACTGCAATAAATGCTGCTCGCAGGGCCACTTCCGTTTTACCAAAACCCACGTCGCCGCAGACCAGGCGATCCATCGGTTTGTCGGATTCCATGTCCTGTTTGACGGCTCTGATTGCAGCGAGCTGATCTTCGGTTTCTTCAAACGGAAAGTCTTCGCAGAAGGCTTCGTAATCTTGCTGGCTGTATTCAAAAGCGTGCCCTTTACGGCTTTCGCGCAAAGCATAGATATTTAAAAGTTCGGCTGCAGTATCTCTGACCATCTTAGCCGCTTTCTTTTTCGCTTTTTCCCAATCTCCTTTTCCTAAAGCGTGAAGCGGAGCATTTTCAGGATCGGCTCCGGAATAGCGGGAAATAAGATGCAAATGCGTGATAGGAACATAGAGCTTCGCTTCTTTTGCATATTCAATCTGCAAAAATTCTGCCGGACCTTCAGGCGTCTCTATAGTAGTGAGTCCGCGGTAACGGCCGATCCCATGTTCAAGGTGAACGATTGGATCTCCGACTTTCAATTCCGAAAGATCCCGGATCATCATGTCAAGATTGGACTCGGTTTCCGTTTTTCTTCTTGTTCTTCTTATCGGTTTACCGCTGTATGCGTAAAGTTCCGCTTCTGTGACAATCGCCAGAACCGGACTGCCCAGCTTCAAGCCGGAATATAGAGGGCCGAACGCTAAACAGCATTGATGTTTTGAAGCAATAAATGAGTTGAAATCTTTGGTTAGTTCAACTTTAAATTTATATTCCTTGAAGAGCTGATGGATGGTTTCTAATCTGCCCGGAGAGTTTGCCAAGATAAGAAGTTTGCCATCTTTCTCTTCGATTGTTTTTGCAAAAGTTTTCAGTCCTGATAGAGGATCCTGATTTTTCCTTTGAATAGCAATAGTTGCTTCAAAAATGGGAGTATTATCATTTGAAGAGGAGAGAGAGAGTCTGGGGAATTTTTTACAAAAATCAAAAAATTCCGGAGATGTCATGTAGAGTTCTTTCAGAGGAAGAACCGGGTGAGAATTTTCTGCTTTTAAGAACTTTGCTCTTTCTTCGTTTTCACGATCGAACTGAATAATTGCTTCTTCTATTTCTCCGATAAGTATGAGCTTGGCGGAATCGCCGATAAAATCGAAAAGAGTATCCGTGTGATCGAAGAAAAGCGGGAGATAGTTTTCTATACCCGGAGAAGCGATTCCGTTCTCGATATCCTTATATGTCGTGTATTTGCTGGGATTTCCTTCAAATCTTTCTCTCCAATTGGAAAGGAAAAACTCTCTGGTATTGTCGTTCATCGGAAATTCATGCGCGGGCAAGAGCCGTATTTCCCGGACTTCTTCTAGGGATCTTTGAGAGTCGGGGTCGAAGTATCGAATTTGTTCAAGTTCATCATCAAAGAAATCTAAGCGGAAGGGGAATTTGGAGCCCATCGGATATAAATCCAGAATACTTCCGCGGCTGGCGAACTCACCTTGCTCGACGACTTGGGTGACGTGTTCGTATCCGGCCTGAACTAACTCAGATTTAAGGTTTTGCGGATCAAGAGTTTCGCCTTTTTTCAACATCAAGGAGTTGGAGCCTATAAACTGCTTCGGTGCCAAACGCTGAGTGGCAGTAGTCGCTGAGACAAGAAGAATGTCAAGTTCTCGATTTTGGCTGTTTCTGTTTAGCAGTGTATATAAAGTCTCAAGCCTTTCACCGACTAAATCTGCATGGGGGCTCAGCACATCGTAGGGAAGGGTTTCCCAATCCGGGAAAGATAAAACTTTGAGAGAGGTATCAAAGAAAGGAATCTCCTCCTGGAGTCGGATGACATCGGCGGGATTCGCACAGATGACGACCAACAGTTCTTTTTTCTCTTTTAGGAGAAGAGCATTTTGCGCGATACACAGAGAAAGTTCAGAACCCTTAGGGCGTTCCTCTTTTTTTCTGGTTGCAGGTTTGATGTCAGCAAGCGAGGTGCCAATCAAAGGAATTTTCTTGATTTCATTCTTACTCATTGCGTGCCTTATTCAGTGTATCGAGAACTAAACACCAATCAACCCATGCTTTTCTTTTATCCGAAGGATTGCGGAGCAAAGCGGCGGGGTGATAAGTAACGATGACCTTTCGGGATTTACCGGCGATAACCATGTCAAATACTTTCTGACGCCGTGAGGTAAGTGTTTCATCGGTTCCGAAAAGCGATTTTGCAGCGGGTTTTCCCATTGCCACAATAACTTTTGGATCCATTAATTCAAGCTGACGTTCCAAGAAACTCCAGCAGGCAGCCATTTCTTCAGCCGACGGATCGGCATTCATCGGAGGACGGCATTTGATGGTATTGAGAATGGCTAGATCTTTTCCTCTTTCCAATCCGATAGCGTGAAGAATAGTCGTGAGAAGTTTTCCGGATGGGCCGCAGAACGGAATGCCTTGTCTGTCTTCTTCCGCACCCGGCGCCTCACCGATGAGCACAAGATCCTTCGGAGGAGTTCCTTCACCGGGGACTGCGCAAATTCTATGCGATGAAATATCACAAATATGGCAATTTTTAACCCCCGAGATGATTTCTGTCCATGAGAAATTCTTAATCTTTTCAGTTCGAACCGGGGAGAATGCGTCAGGGGCTACGCCTCTGCCTTCTTTTCTGCGAGCCGGAGTTTTTTTAGGCTGAGCCGGTACGCGATGTGAAGGTATTGCAGGTGATTGGGGACGGGCAGAAGCTGCAGATGGCTGAAGTAAAGCAGCCGGGGCTGTTGGTGCAGGAGCCGGGACATTGACCTGAGCTTGTTTATGCTGAAGTTCTTGAAGCTCCTCTCTGAGGATCCACTCCGGACCAAGGCCTAAGGCCTGCCATAAAGCAGATTTTCTTTCATCTAACATGCAGTCTCCTTGACCATGATTAATGCATCTTCTCTTCCCGTTGGAGTTTTATAGTAATTCTTTCTTGTTCCTACCGCTTTAAATCCGAATTTTTTATAGAGTGCGACGGCAGGATCATTTGATCGGCGGACTTCCAGAAACCACTTTTTAATTTTATTGGTATTTCCGAATTCATTCATGAAAGAAAGCATTCTTCCGGCAAGACCTTTTTTCTGAAACTCTTTAGAGACGCCGATATGCAGCAATTCTCCCTCGTCAAAGACGGATGAAAAAACGACATACCCGGCAACCGATTCCTTGCTGTCGCTTTTACTGACAATACAGTAAGCGTGATGTTCTTTCATCGAAGAGAGAAAGCTCTTTTCCGTCCAAAAGTCTTGCGGGAACAGAACTTTGTCAATTGCCTCCGTTTCCGGAAGGAGCGCTTCGGTCATGAGAGTTATTCTGTAAGACGTCATGGGTCGCTGCAGAAGGTTAAGAAGATTTAGCTTCTTTTAATTTTTTACGTTCTTCAATGGTTTGAGCGACGTGATTTCTCACATACAACGGGCCTGCTTGTTCAGGGGTAATGAGTCTATCCTCTCCATAGTCAATGAGTGCCGGCACAAGCAGCATTTCTGCATTTGCGTCTTCAACCGAAAGTAGTTGAAGAGCGGGCGGAACCTCAACGGTGTATGCAGCAAAAGCATTTCCGCAAAGGGCAGAACAATTCGATTCCTCTGCGTGACGAACTAAATCTTCAGGGGCGGATAGAAAAGCCGGAATACGTTCAACCAGTCTTTCTCCGCGTTTGGTAAAGACTGCGGTGTAGCATTCATGCATTCTGGCATCCGTAGAGACGAGAATGGAATCTTCTTCTTTGAGTGCGTTTATCTGTCTATACGCTAAGGCAAGGAGGTTGTTAACCGCAATCAGCTTCTTATCCAGTGCCCAGCCGATGCCTTGAGCCATTCCGCAGGCGACTCTCAAGCCGGTAAAAGCGCCGGGGCCTGCACCGAAAACAATGGCATCCAAACTATCTAAAGAGCCTGAAGCTTCTTGGAGTGCATTTCTTATCATGCCAAGGATAACAGAGGTGTGTTTCTGACCTGGTTCAGAAGAGATGAAAGCATTTTTGCCAAATCCGGCGACCGCAATGGAACAAAGGGTTCCGGCAGATTCGATCGAAAGCAGTTTGATAGCAGTATCCGTCATTTATAACCGTCCAATTTAACGGTCATATTCTACTGTTGAGAGGCCGGAGTTTCTTGATTTGGGCTAGCAGGTTGAGCAGATGAAGCGGATAATTCTACAGGGTCTTTCGGAGCAGAAAGTTCCCTGTCGGAGGATTGCTGAACTGCCAAATTGTCTTTCGGTTCCTGAAGAGTCTGTACCGAATTGCTGAAGGAGAACATGATGCATTCAGAGTGCATTCTCTCGTTGAGCTCTTGTATCTTGATTTGAAGTTCAAGATCATTTTCAGCTTCAGCCGGGGTCTTGGAGTTTCTCGACTTTGTAGAGGTTAAGTTCTTTTGCGCGTGAACAATTTGCTCGCGCAGAATCATTCTTTCTTCGTTAGTTAAGCGTTTGCGCCAACCGGTCGGAACATCGCTCATGCCGTCATAAAAATGCTTAGGCGCATAGCGATGAGTCATGGCCTGCTTAGCGTTGTTAGGGAGATGTTTTTTCAGTTCCTGGCGTTCCTCGGTGCTCATGGCTCTCCAATGGAAATCTCGATGGCGAGGGGACATGTCAAGCCAAGCTACGGCCTTTTCTTCCATGGGTAAGGTATCAAACGCGCAGGACGGTCCTCTATGCATCTTATTATGAGCCGATACATTTTGATACACACGTTCTTGGCTAGGGTGTGCCTGTACTACGGCTTCAATAGGTAGCATAATAATCACTACTGTTACAGATATCCCAATTAACGTTTTCAAAGGAAGCCTCGGTTCTGTTTTCTGTTTATTGTTATATGTAATGCTATAAAACTCTGTGCCCAAAAGGAAGTTCTAATTTACAAAAGGGTTAAAAAATAGCATAAATTCTGTTGCAAGCTGTAAAAGCAGTAATTTTTAGGTGATCGATATGCAAGGTATGGAAAATTCAAGAAAAGATTCGTTATCTATTGCGAAGAGGCCTCCGCGTGTTCTGGTAGTCGATGATGACGCTCGTTTGCGCGATTTGCTTCGTCAATTTTTAGTAAACAATGGGTTGCATGTCACTGTTGCTGAAAATGCTCAACAGATGAACCGCCTATGGCTTCGTGAACGATTTGACGCTGTTGTCTTGGACGTCATGATGCCGGGTGAAGACGGCTTCTCCATTCTCAGACGCATCCGCGCCATGAAAGACAATACTCCGATCCTTATGCTGACCGCTAAGGGTGAAGACATTGATCGTATTTTGGGTTTGGATTTGGGTGCCGATGACTACTTGCCGAAACCCTATAATCCACGTGAATTGCTGGCTCGTCTTCATGCCATTATGCGCAGACGTGAACCTGTTGAAGCTCCGGGATCTCCAAGCAAGGGCGATGAGGTTGTACAGTTCGGTGACTTCACATTAGATTTAGGTACACGTAAACTTAAGAAAGGCGAAGAAGAAATTCCTCTGACTACCGGTGAATTTGCCGTGTTGAAGACATTTGCACGCCATCCGAGAGTTCCGCTTTCCAGAGATAAACTGATGGAAATGGCACGCGGAAGGGAATACGAAGCTTTTGACCGTTCTTTGGACGTTCAGGTTTCTCGTTTGCGCAAGATTATCGAAGAGGATCCTTCTAATCCGCGTTACCTCCAGACTGTCTGGGGTTTGGGCTACGTCTTTATTCCGGATGGAAAGAGCGACGCTCTGAAGTAATCAACTTAAATTATGGAAGACCAGCAGCATTCAGATTCTCAACAGCGTACTCCAGTTAGGTCTTCGGGCTTATTTTGGAGAACGTTCGGGATGATGTTGATTCTTGTGGTAACAAGTATCGGGGCGTGGCTTTACGTTTTATCCGTAATGGATGAAGAGCCGCGGGCGAGAGGTATTTCCCAAAGGATTACATCGATCACTACCTTGACCCACTATGCTCTAATCAGCTCAGATACGAGTTACCGATTCGACCTGATCATGGCTTTAGCCCAACGAGAAGGTCTCGTCATCCTTCCTAAAGAGAGCGGAGATATTGTTCGGCCGTTACCAAGTGATCGGGTAAATACGATGGTCGAAGAATTTGTCACCCAACAGCTTGGTGCTAAAACGAAACTTGCCTCGAGCATCAACGGCATGCCCGGTCTTTGGGTAAGTTTTACTATTGACGGTGACGAATACTGGCTTAGAACTGAAAAAGACATCAATCCCGAACGATTAGGCCAGAACTGGATTTTCTGGTTCATCGGCATGCTCTTTGTCGTGACTTTGTTTACGGTCTTATTGACCAGCAGAATTATTGAGCCGTTAGAGCGGTTAGCCCGATTTGCTCGAGAATTAGGCCGAGGAAGGGCTCCCGCACCTCTGCCGATTGAGGGGCCTAAAGAAATTCAGGAAGTAAACGAGAGCTTTAATGTGATGGTGCAGGACCTGAAGCGGCTGGCCAATGACCGAGAGGTCTTGCTTGCCGGCGTCAGCCATGACCTCAGAACGCCTATTACGCGCTTAAGACTGGAAGTCGAATTAGCCCCATTATCGGAAGAAACCCGCGATGCGATGTGTTCTGATTTAGACCAAATGGAAAACATCGTTAAGCAGTTCATGGCTTATGTACGGGAAGGTGAACAACCTCTTGAGGTTGTCAACTTTTCTCAGACGGTTCTCGATGCCATCGCTTCGAGCCGTATGAAAAGCTCGGAGGACGTTCAGCTTACTGAAGAGGTTGATCCGAACCTTGAAATTCGCGCTAATCCGACGGATATTTCCCGTGCCGTTCAGAATCTTATCGTTAATGCCGGTAAGTACGGCAGAAGCACGGACGGTATTTTGCGCTTGAACATTTCTCTCAAGCACAACAAGAAGAGGAACTTGGCGGAATTGACGGTTTCCGATGACGGAGCAGGCTTGCCGGAAGAGCAGTTCGAAAGAGTTCTGCGCCCGTTTGAAAGAGGAGACCAGGCCCGCGGCAACACGACCGGTTCAGGGCTCGGTTTGTCAATTGTAGAAAGAGCAGCAAGAGCTGCCGGCGGTTCAGTGCGCTTGTCTCAGAATATTCCTAACGGTTTAAGTATTCATGTCAGTATTCCGCTGGTAGCCACTAGCCTAATAAACCGCGCGCTGAAACCGGAAAAATAGAAGTCTTAAGCTTTTTCAAGCAATACAACAGCTTGAGCGACCACGCCTAGTTCCTGACCTTCAAAACCTAATTTTTCATTTGTCTTGGCTTTGACGTTGACGCAATCCGCATCAATCCGCAGGATGTTGGCTAGGTTCATGCAAATTTCGTTGATATAAGGAGAAAGCTTTGGTTTTTGTGCAATGACCGTGCTGTCGAGATTGACGAGTTTGTACCCTTTATCGTGAACCTTCTGCATAGCTTCGGCTAAGAGCCATTCACTATCGGCCCCTTTGTATTTGTCATCCGTATCGGGGAAGTGTTTGCCGATATCTCCCAAGGCGGCCGCCCCTAAGACCGCATCCGTGATGGCATGCAAAAGAACGTCAGCGTCCGAATGGCCGAGTAATCCTTTGTCATGAGGAATTTCTACGCCGCCGAGGATTAATTTTCTTCCTTCGACGAGTTTATGGACGTCGTATCCTTGTCCAACTCTTAAATTAACTGTCATTTCAGTCCCTTATTTCTTTTATCGAGGATTGCTTCAGCAAGCCAAAGATCTGTGGGTCTCGTAACTTTGATGTTAGTTTCCGTGCCTTCCACCAGGAGGGGAGAGTCGCCGGCTTTTTCCATCGCACTTGCCTCATCGGTTACGCTTTCCCCAGCTTTCTCCAAGGCATCTATTAGGTCAAATGCTTTGAACATCTGAGGTGTTTGAGCTGCCCATAATCCGTCTCGAGGGACTGTGTGGGAAGCTGTTCCGTTATTAGATTCTTTTTTTAATGTGTCGTTGACCCGAACAGCTAGGAGGCCTCCCTTATCATTTTCAATGCACGTGTCGATGAGTTTTGAGACATCGGAAGCGAGCAGGCAAGGGCGTGCGGCATCATGGACCAAGACCCAATCATTCGAGGTGAATGCGGCATAAGACAATCCGTTTTGAACACTGGAAGCTCGTGTTAAACCGCCCACTCTGGCAACCGTTACGGCATCATTGTCGAAGTTCAATGATTGCGCAAGCATATCGGACGGGGATACTACAACGATAACCCGTGTAATTCTAGGTTCAGCCAATAATGCATAGATTGACAGTTCCAGCATCGTCTTGGTGCCGATTTTTTTATATTGTTTAGGAGACTTATCTCCCATGCGGGAGCCGACTCCTGCCGCAACCACAATAGCGGTCAGATTATTGTTGCCTTGATTCTTAATCATTTCAGTAGGAGTAATTATTAGACCTATATATCTTAACAACCAAAGAAAATTTTTGGTACGAATAATTACTTAAAGAAAAAGCTTTATGTACCAAAGGAGGTATTGAAAGGAAAAAGTTCTCTTTAGAATTTGTCTTGTTGATAGAGAGTGCTCTTTAACGACATTTAGTTCTCCTTAGATTTCGACTGGTTAAGAACATGTTGGCAGCTGTTCTTCCCAGTCTTTTTCTTTTTACCGAAGAGCTATATTTCAAGAGAGAAACGGGCGTTGAGTCTTTAGTTCTGTGCGTCGTTCCGGTTAAGAAGAGAGCTTTGCCGCTTCCTTGCCGGCAATCCTTCCGAAAACAACACATTCCACAAGCGAGCAGCCTCCCATCCTATTTTTCCCGTGAATGCCTCCTGAAGCTTCTCCTGCTACATAAAGACCGCCGATTGGCTCTTCATAGATATCTAGTACTCGGGCTTTTGCATCACACTTTAGGCCTCCGCAGCAGTAGTGAACGGCGAGTTTTTCTTTTCCAACAAAATAGGGAGGAAGGTTGATCTGCTGGAGAACAGTGGTTTTATGAAATTGAGAATCCTTTCCGGATGCGGCATCAAAGTTGTAAGCCATGACAGTATCCCCTAAATTCGATACCGGACAATGCATTACGGCGGCTACTTCTTCCAAAGATGCGCATTTGTTGACGATTCCGTTCTTTACTCGATTTTCGAAATTCGGTCCTTTGTGGGATTTGGAATCCGTGAGGACCCAAATCTCGGGTAACCCTAGAGTTAGGACCGTGTCAGAGATTTCTTTAAGAGTTTCTCCTTCATTCACAAATCTTTTGCCGTTCGGATCTAAATAGATATCGCCGCCGACATAGTCGAGTAAACGTCCTCCGAGATAAAACAACGTCTGAATATGTTCTAAGTCAAAAGTGTCGGCCCCGATTGCCACCGCCATTTTGAGCCCGTCTCCGGTGGCTGTGTCAAGGCCTCGTCCGTAAGGATTGGCGGTACTTGTTAAAGAAGGCGACAGACGAGGATCGTATTTCTGGCGTAGAGCTTTGTCTTCTGTATAGCCGCCGGTTGCAATGATGACGGATTTTCCCAGAAGATATTTCAGCTGTCCTACTTCACCTCTAATTACCACACCGTTGACCCTACCCGTCTTTGAGTCCGTCAGCAAGTCGAGGACTCGATGGCTGAAGAGGAAGGTTACTCCTAATTCTCTGGCGGTACGGTTGACTTTGAGGACGTAATCAAATCCAGGTAAGGGGGCCTGTGCGTGAAAGCCTCGAGGATAAACTGCGCCTACCGGGATAAAGGGTCCCGACCATCGAACTCCCATCGATGCCAGCCACTCGTAAGCACTCCGACTTTGTTCCGCTAGGGTTCTGATGAGCTCAATGTTTCCGATTCTTCCGCCTCCTTCAAATATCTCTTCACCCATTAACTCAGGAGAGTCTTTTCGGCCTTGAGCATCAACATTTGTAGGGAGGCAGGCACAAAAAGAGCCGCTGGAGAACTTAGAGTGTCCTCCCAATAAAGGAGTCTTTTCGATCACTAAGACTCTTTCAGCTCCGTTTTCTTTTGCGGATACCGCCGCGGATAGGCCGGCTAAACCGGAGCCGATGATGATCACATCCCAGAGCTTATCCAGGTGAGCCACACCCTGTGCAGAAGCTAACTGCAGAGGAGCAGCTGCCAGCGCAAGGGAGCCTAGAAACTGTCTTCGCGAGATCATAAAGCCTCACCTAAAGAGACTAATGCTTTAGTGAGTTCTGCTGCAGAGTGGACTTCTAACTTGTCGACGGCGTTGCCGCGGTGCATTTTTACTGTGGTTAACGCCACATTCAGAGATTCTGCTATTTCTTTGTTAGAAAGACCTTTGCTTACAAGCTTGATTACTTCGACTTCCCGAGGGGTAAGAGAGTTGAATTTTCTGCGGAGATCTCTTAGTTCTTTTCCGCGCTTCCTTTCTTTATGCCGATGCTGACGGCTTTTTTTACAGCCTCAGCCAGCCTTTCCGGATCAGCCGGTTTTTCTAAGAAAGTAACTGCCCCGTGGGACATTGTGTGGACGGCCATTTCGATGTCCCCGTGACCTGAGAGAAAGATGATTGGAAAATGGGCGAACCCTCTGCTTTCTAAGAGTTCCTGCAGTTCCAGACCTGTCATCCGAGGCATACGAACGTCTAAGATTAGGCAGCCGGGCAAATTCAAATTATCGCGGTTTAGAAAGTCAACGGCATTGTTGTATGTCACGACTTTCCATCCGAGAGCCTCTAAGTAAATCTGGGTGGAGAAGAGAAGACTCTCATCATCATCGACAATCCTTATGAGAGCTTGTTTTTGAAGGTCTTCCATTTAGTTCTTCCTTTGTAATTTTTCTATTGAAATGCTGGCAGTTACTCCGCCTCCGGGTCTTCTTTCAAAATTTAATGCGGCAGAGTGGTTATCGGCGATCTCACGGACAATTGCCAATCCAAGTCCCAGGCCCTCAGGCTTGACACTTTCGCTGAGGGAGGAGAGGCGAGAAATTTGAGTATCCGAGAGACTTTTGCCTTTGTTGGATATTTTCAGCAGCCATTTATTCCCTAAATCTTCCAGGTCGATCTTTATACTGACTTTACCGGTATCGGACAAACTTGCCGAAGCACCGTTTCGGATAATATTCAGAATTAATAGTTCAAGAGACAAAGGATCTGCAAGGATGGGTGCTTCCTGAACTGATGATTTAAGAGGAATCGATGCCTCCGGATCTTCTTGCTGAGCAAAAGTCCTCAAAGCTTTTTCAGTAATTTTGAGGAGATCGGAAGGGACTTGCGGGGCTTGTTCCTTCTTGGCAAATTTTCTGACGCTGTCGACAATGGAGGAAATTCTCCGGGCTTCGCTGTCAATGTTGGAGATAACCTTTGCGGTAATGTCGTCTCCGGAACCCTGTTGTTTTGCTTTGAGCTTCAGTACGGCCGCATAGTTGATGAGTGCTCCTAAAGGCTGCTTTAGCTCGTGGGCAATAATATTGGACATTTGGGAGATTACTCCCGATCTTTCAATGTGAGAAAGACGTTTGCGTCCTTCGATGGCCTCTTGTTCAGCGGCTTCTTTGGCTTTTAATGCTGAAGAAAGCTGAGCGGTGCGTTTGTCAACAAGACGATGGATTCGGAGCTCGTTCAAGAAAAGGAACAGAAGGACAAGCAGAACGATAAATATTTCCGTTGAATAAGTCTTAAGAAGGTTCTTTACCGAATAATCCCGAAGGTTCTCGAACATGCCGAACTTAAGGTCTTTCATAAGGGCCAACATCTCAGAAAAGTCATTGCTGACTGCCCATTCGCTTTTATTGGTATCTGGCATTGTGAAGAGGGCAACCGTAATGTCTTTAACGACTTTATCCGGAGCATTCTGCATTGAAGCCATAACGGTTCCGGGGTAAAGACCTACGGTTGAACGGGCACAATAAAAGGGTTCCTGTTCACGATTATTAGGAATCGCCTCTATTACTTTAACGGCACCTGGAGAAAGGAGGCCTTCGGCCTGGAGTTGCTCCAGAGCACATGTCGGAAGAATGCCTACATCTGATTTACCTGACAAAACTTCGGCGACTACTCCTGCAAAAAAGAATGGAGCTAGGCGCACTTCAGAAAAAAAGTTCTCCGGATCAAGGCCTCTTCTCTTAATTTCTCCCAAAGCGGCCCACCAATCTCCGACTGTATCGGTATCGGCTGTTGAAACCGTTTTTCCTTTCAGATCCTCAATTGTCTTGATATCGCCTCGATTTTTTGAGGTGATGAAAGCCGAGCCTATCGATCGGGAGGCATCGGAAGAAAAAATCGTCTTCCTAACCGCAATATCATGCGCTCCTAGGCCTTCCGAAGCGGTAATTTGAATGAAGTATTCGCTGGGAACGATAAGAAATTCCGGTTTAATAGATTTAATTTCGCTAATAAGGTTTGAGGAGGTCAGAGCCACTAACCTAAACGAATACTTGTCATTGAGTTTTTCTTGAAGATACTCAACCGTTGGACCAATGGCGTCATCATCTATGTTGGTTGTTGTTTGTCTAACATATCCGATGGTTAAAGAGGGCCTGTCGTCTTTTTCGAGTGCACAGGTTCCTTGGCAAAATACGCTTAAGCCAAAAACAAAGATTGTGAGAAAAAGCTGACCTCTAAACATGTGGTGATTTTCTCAAATCTTGTATAGAAAATTAATGAGTACTTTCGAGAAGAGTTTTTGAAACCGCTCGGAGGAAGAGGAGGGCGATTAGGCTCTAAGTTTTTTGAAAACTGCAAAAAAAGGGAGGCGAAGCTCCCATGCGTTAACGAAGATAGATTACTTCATTTCCCAAATAATCTTATCTAACGGAAGTCTGGATTTAGGACGAGTGGCATTGTGGTCATCGGCGGCGTCGTATCCGAGCGTGACAAGCAAAACCGATTTCAAACCGTAATTATCCAAACCAAGGATCTTGTCCATCGTTTCTTCTTCAAAGCCTTCAATAGGAGTGGAGTTAATTCCTAAGCTCGCTGAGCCGTAGAGAAGGGTAGTCATGGCAATGTAAGCCTGCTTAGCTTCCCAAGTCAAAGTTGTGTGAGCTGAGTCGCGAAGACCGACGAAGTATTTTCTGGATTCTCTTTGTTCTTTGACAATCTGATCGCTCAAAAGTCTTCCGTCCTTAATTTCTTGATCCAGGATTGCTTCCAAATATTTGTCGCTGAGTCCGTCTCTGATGGCGATTACGACAAAGTGCGAGCATGTATCTGTTCTAGGCCAGTTAAAGTCGTTGACGGCCGGACGGATTTTTTTCTTAGCCTGATCGCTGGAACCGAAAATAAATACCCAAGGTTGGCTGTTAACTGAAGAAGGAGATAGTCTGAGAATCTCTTTTAATTTCTTGATGTCGTCCTCCGGAATCTTTTTGGAAGGATCAAATTTTTTAGCTGTGAAGCGCTTCTTGGACAGTTCAAGAAAATCCATCGTTTTTTCTCCTATAGAATACGATTACATGATGATATGGCATAGTATCACCAGCAGTTGCGTTCTCCCGAATGAAAAAATAAACGTTAAATGTACCTAACATTTGGCTAAATACTGAGCACATGAAAACTAAAATCCTCATTACCGGATGCTGCGGATATGTCGGCAACGCCATGGTATTAGATCTATTAAAGCGCAAAAAGGAATTTGACGTGCGCGTGACTTCCCGCATTGGGAAAATGGTGGATCACCCGGAAATTTTATGTTTTTGCTGTGAACCGTTCGAAGAAAGACCGAATCTTCGTGAAGCACTGGAAGGGGTCGATGTCGTGGTGCATGCTAGTGCCTTAGAGAAAGCCAATCACGGAACGCCGGTTGAAATTTCGACATTGCAAAGAATATTTGTGCTTGGTTCAGTCTATCTTGCGCAAGCCGCTGCTCAGGCGGGCGTAAAAAGATTTGTTTTTCTCAGCACCATAGAGGTTGACGGGGAAGTCACGCCGCCGGGCAAAAAGTTCTATGCCGACTCGGTTCCGCGTCCGAAACTTGCTCTTGGCAAGACCATGCTTGCGGCCGAGAGAGAGGTCAGAAAAATAGCGGAAGAAAGCAAAATGGAACTTGTGATCGTCCGCTGTCCTATGGTTTACGGACCCGAGTGCAGCAATCTTTTCAGAGTCGTTCAACTGATGGTTCAGTTCTGCCTGCCGCTTCCATTGGGCAGTACGGGAGATAACGAGCGCTCATTGGTTAGTATTGATAATCTTGTGGATTTTCTAAGGTGCGTCTCCGTGCATGAGAAAGCAGCCAATGAAGTTTTTCTGGTGAGCGACGGTCAGGACTTGTCAACACTGCAGATTTTTAAGCTGCTTGCCAGAACCGGGCATCGTCCGTGCATGTTGTGGCCGTTCCCTAAAAAGCTCCTTTCCCTCTTCAATAGCTACATCGGGAGGCGTACTTGGGGAGAATTTTTCTTTGAAAGCCGCGTTGAAGACATAACTAAAAACCGTTTGCTTTTAAATTGGATCCCGCCGATTAGCGTCGAAGAGGCGTTTGCAAGAAGCTGGTATAAAAAAGAAAAACTTAGCGTTCGCAAAGAAGAAGGATGAAGACTTTTTTCTTGATTTAAGCTCTTTTCAGCGAATTTTTGCTCTTGGCGTAGTACTCTTACGTTCGTAAAGGAAGAGTATGTCAATAGTTCTGCAAATTATCTTAGCAACAACAATCTCCTCGGCACTTTCTATTGTGTTGGCCGGGTTGATTAGTTTTCGATTCTTGGATAGATATATGTCCAAGATGTTATGCCTGTCGGCAGGACTTCTCCTGGCCGTTTCTTTCACGCATCTGCTTCCGGAGGCCTTTGAGCATCATGAAGATGCGACCTATATCGGATGGACCCTTCTTGTAAGCGTTTTGATTCTTTTCGGCATTGAACAATTTTTCTCTCATCATGAAGCAGAAAATGTTTCTCAAATGATCGAAGAGAGCAGAAAAAGCGAAGGCAGAGGCGGCCAAGCGATCCTTCTTGGAGATGCCTTTCACAATTTGACAGACGGCGTATTGATTGCCAGCGCTTTTATGGTGACGCCTAGTTTAGGTTGGATTACGGCATTGGCCATCATGGCTCATGAAATTCCGCAAGAGGTCGGTGACTTTATGGTTCTTCTTCATTCCGGCTTTAGTAAAGGGCGAGCCTTGTTTTATAACCTGCTTTCGGGCTTTACGTCCGTTATTGGCGGGATCCTCGGCTACTTCCTCTTAGACAAAGTCAGCTGGCTTATTCCGTACGCATTTGCCGTGGCTGCGGCAAGCTTTATTTATATTGCTTTGTCCGATTTGATGCCGGAGATGATTAAGAAGGGCAGAGCTGCCTTTTTTACACAGATGCTCTTTATTGTCCTAGGGGTTCTGCTTGCAATCGTAGCGACTGGGTCTTTGCATACGCATTAATCTACATTCTTGAATTTCTCGGGGGTTTGCGGATTCGTAAACCTCCGAGAAAAAAATTGGCCGTTACTTGCAGACAATGGGATTGGATTCATCGTCAATCCACTGGCTCCAAGAACCTGTGTAAAGATGGGACCCGACTAAACCGCACAAATCCATTGCGAACAGATTAACGGAGGCATTGACCCCAGAGCCGCAGCTATTGATGATTTGAGTCGGTTTTCTTCCGTCCAACAACTCAAGAAATTCTTTACGAAGTTCAACCGGAGATTTGAATGCTCCGTCTTTGTTAAAGTTCATAGAGCCCGGACGGCAAACTGACCCAGGGATATGTCCCGCTTTTTTATCAATAGTTTCGCCGATACCGTGGAAGCGGGAATTCGAACGTGCGTCCACGACAAGATATTTGTGAGTATTTAAATTGTCTTGCACCGTTTTCATTTCGGTCGGGATTTCGAGCGGTTCGTTAGCGTTGATTACACCGGCCTCCGGAACCGTTGACTTAGTCGCCACGGGAAATTTGTGATTTACCCATGCTTGATAACCGCCGTCGAGGACAGCGACTTTTTCCAGACCGATCCAGCGAAGCTGGAACCATAACCTAGTTGCGAATCCAAGTCCTCCTTGATCGTAAAGGACAATCTGTTTATCGGAACTTACGCCGAGGGATTCCATGTTCTTGATAAAGATTTCTCGATCTGGCATTGGGTGTCGGCCGCTTCCCTGACAGACTTTGCCTGTAACAACTCTATCAAAATCGCATAGAACCGCTCCCGGGATATGGCCTTCTTTATAAAGCTCAATGCCGACGTCGGGGTTTTCAATGCTGCAGCGGCAGTCAAGAACACAAAGAGGCGCTTTTTTTCCTGTAATCTTTTGATTAACAAGGATTGAGTGGAGTTCCTGAACATTCATCAAAGTGGTATAAATCATAATCTCTCCGGTTATTGCCGAGATTTTAATGTTTGGTAGGAAGACATGGAACGAAACCTTAGTATTTTATGAGGCGAAAGAATTAGTTTGAATATCTTTCAGATCTGAATTCCATACACTTTCTAGACCGTTAACAAATAAAATCCTTTGTAAATAGGATAAAGTTAGGTAAAGTACTACTTTCTGAGAAAAGCAAGAAAATGGCACAAGATAAAACAAAGGAAATTTCTCAAATGTCCTACGAAGAGGCTTTGGCTGAATTGGAACAGCTTTCCAGTAAAATGAGCCAAGGTGGTCTTACTCTGGAAGAGTCTGTGGCGACATATCAGAGAGGTATCGAATTAGGTTCTCATTGTCAAAAACTTTTGGATGAGGCTCAGAAAAAAATTCAGAAGCTGGATTCCGAACTGACTGCAATCACTTCTTCAGACTTAAAAGACGATGTGCCTTTTTAGTTAACAATAAAAAGAAATATGAGTAAAAGTTTTAATGAGTGGGTCAAAGGTTGCCAGCAAAGAGTGGAGGTAGCTGCAGGAGAGCTTTTGCCTCCAACAGATCTTGAACCCAAAATCCTGCATGAAGCCATGCGTTATTCCGTTATAGGAGGCGGAAAAAGAGTCCGTCCTCTCCTGGTATACGCAGTGAGCGAACTATTTGGAGTTGATGAGCACAACGCCGACAGAGTGGCACTTGCCATCGAGTGTGTTCATTCATATTCATTGATCCACGATGACCTCCCGTGTATGGATAATGATATGCTGCGTCACGGAAAGCCCACAACTCACGCAAAATACGGAGAGGCGATGGCAATGCTTGCCGGAGACGCGCTTCAGCCGGAAGCCTTCATTTATATTTCCGAGACTACTCTTAATCCTCACCAAAAGCTTGTTCTTATTTCTTTACTTGCAGACGCCGCTTCGAGCCGCGGTATGTGCGGCGGACAAGCCATCGATTTATCTATGGTCGGTAAAAAGATGACTTTGGAAGAGCTCCGGCATATGCATGCCTTGAAGACAGGGACTCTTCTTCATGCTGCCGTTATGTCGGGCATTTGGTGTGCGAAAGAAGAATCGTCCAGCGAGGAATTGATTGAAGCACTTTCATCCTACGGTAATGCCGTAGGTTTGCTTTTTCAGATTGTCGATGACATTTTGGACGTTGTCTCAAGCGCAGAGAAGCTTGGTAAAACGGCCGGTAAAGATGCATTAGAAAACAAGCCGACTTACGTTTCTATTTTAGGATTAGATAAATCTCGTGAGTTAGCAAAAGAACAATATGAGCTGGCCCTAGCGTCAGTGCAAAAAATTGAAAATATCGTCGGCGGAAATAAAACACTCCGTCTCAGAGAAATTGCCGACTTTATTTATTCCCGGGATCACTAACTATGTATGAGTTGCTTGAAACCGTTAATTCTCCCGGAGATCTAAAAAAACTCAGTATTCCGGAGCTTGAGGTCTTAGCAAAAGAGCTTCGGGCCTTTATTATTGATTCAGTCTCAAAAACCGGAGGGCATCTGTCTTCCTCTTTAGGCTGTGTCGAATTAGCCATTGCAATTCACTATGTTTTTGACACTCCTGAAGACAAGTTGATTTGGGACGTCGGCCATCAGGCATATGCCCATAAGATTCTTACCGGCAGAAGAGAACAGATGGCTCATCTCCGCCAATACCAAGGTTTATCCGGGTTCCCGAAGATTACCGAGAGTGAATTCGATGCATTCGGAACAGGTCACTCTTCAACTTCCATCTCCGCCGCCTTAGGTATGGCAGTCTCCGCACGTGAAAGAGGACTCAGAGACCGGCATCACGTGGCAGTTATCGGCGACGGAGCAATGACCGCAGGCATGGTATTTGAAGCCATGAACTGTGCAGGGGACATGAAAGACATTCGCCTTTTGGTTATCCTAAATGATAATGATTGTTCTATTTCTCCTCCCGTAGGAGCATTGAGCAAGCATTTCTTCAGTTTGATGAGCGGACGCTTTTATGCACAAGCTCGTGAATCAGTAAAGGCTTTGGTTCGTCCGATTCCGCGACTTTATGATTTGACAAGAAAGGCGGAAGAATACAGTAAGGGCATCGTAGCCCCGGCATCCACGCTCTTTGAAGAGTTTGGCCTTAATTATCATGGTCCTATCGACGGACATGATTTGAAAGCTTTGATTCCTTTGCTCAAGAACATGAAAGAGTTACCAGGGCCACTGGTTCTTCATATTGTCACTGAGAAGGGGCACGGTTATGAGCCGGCTGCTCATGACCCGACACAGTACCACGGCATCTCACCGTTTGATGTGAAGGTAGGAATTCAAGCTAAAGCCCATGCAAAGACTTACACGGAAGTTTTTAGTGATTGGCTTTGCGAGATAGGAGCCAAAGATAAGAAGGTTGTTGGGATTACACCGGCAATGGAATCCGGGTCCGGGCTTACTAATTTTGCTAAGAAGTTCCCGGATAGATTTTTTGATGTTGCCATTGCTGAACAGCATGCCGTGACATTTGCCGCCGGCTTGGCAATTGACGGAATGAAGCCTGTCTGTGCGATCTACTCAACTTTTTCTCAGAGAGCCTTCGACCAGATCGTTCATGACGTGGCTCTGCAGAATCTGCCGGTTCTCTTTCCGCTTGACAGAGGCGGCATTGTAGGGGCTGACGGTGCAACCCACCACGGCGCCTTCGATCTTTCTTTCCTGCGCTGCATTCCGAATTTGGTCATCATGGCACCAAGTGATGAGAATGAAGCGCGCCGGATGCTTTATACCGGGTATAAATACAATGGTCCGGCTGTTGTCCGCTATCCGAGAGGGAAGGGACCGGGCGTTGAGATTGTCGAAGAGATGCAGGAGCTGCCGCTTGGTGAAGCAAGAGTGATGAGACAATCAGGGGCGGAAAAAGAAAAACGTGTGGCCATTTTGGCTTTCGGCTCCATGGTTTATCAATTGCTTCCGCTGGCAGAAGAACTTGATGCAACTCTTGTCGACATGAGGTTTGTGAAACCTTTAGATAAAGAAATTATTAAAGAAGCGGCCGAAAATCATGATTTAATTGTGACCGCTGAAGAAAATGTTATTCAAGGCGGAGCAGGTTCTGCTTGTCTGGAAGCCATTGCAGAATTTGGTGGCGCAGTCCCAGTTTTGCAAGTCGGCATTCCCGACAAGTTTGTGGAACAAGGAGACAATTCTTCCTTGTTTAAGGAATGCGGCTTGGATAACGACAGTATTAGAGAGAAAATACTAAATAGATTAAAAGCATAAGAATCGGAGCATCTTTATGAGCTTTTCCGTTAAGAATGACGTTGACCTCACGAAGTTAAATACCTTTAGGATAACTGCGAAAGCCAAAGAATTCGCGGATATTGAAACTGCTGAGGATTTAGACTCAGCGGCAGACTTTCTTGCCCAACATCCGGAGAAAAGATTCTTAATTCTCGGGGGCGGTTCTGATATTTTGTTCAGTCAGGATTTCGATGGAATTATTCTCCGCAACCATCTTTATGGGGTTGAAGCAGCCGGTGAGGATGAGGAGTTCTACTACGTAACAGCAGCTTCCGGTGAAGATTGGCACAGTTTTATTCTAAGAACATTGGATGCGAAAAAGCCCGGTTTAGAAAACCTTACTTTGATTCCGGGAACGGTAGGCGGTGCCCCGATTCAGAATATCGGTGCTTACGGTATGGAAGTGGCCGAGAGAATTCATTGCGTTGAGTACTTTGATCTGAAGACCAAAGAACGCAAAGTCCTTAGGAATGAAGAGTGCGATTTCGGCTATAGAACCTCGGTGTTCAAGAAGCCGGAAATGAAGAATGCTTTTATTACCTCTGTGACTTTCAAGCTGCCTAAGAAATGGGAACCGGTGATTAGCTATAAGGACCTGAGAGAGCATCTGCAGTCCAATCACGCACCCGAGCTTCATCCAACGGATATCTACAACTCCGTGATTGCTATCAGAAAGAGAAAACTTCCATCTCCTCATAAACTTGGAAGTGCAGGCAGTTTCTTCAAGAATCCGGTATTAAGCCGTGAAGAATTTCACGCCCTGCAGGAAAAGAATCCGTCAGTGGTCGCTTATCCGATGGCCGGAGGACGCTATAAAGTGTCGGCAGCTTGGCTTATCGATAATGCGGGATTAAAAGGCTTAAGAATGGGCGATGTCGGCGTCTATGAAAAACAGCCTTTGATTATTGTTAATTACGGCAGTGCCTTCGGCGAAGACGTTGTAGGGATGGCGCAAGATATTCGTGTCCGTGTCAAAAACTGCTTTAACGTAAAGCTTGAGCCGGAAGTCGTTATAGTCTAGTTCTGACTTTTCTTTCCGCCAACAAAAAGCGAACTCATCGGAGTTCGCTTCTTGACATCAGGCGCAGAGCCTTAGACTTTAGGCTGGGCTAAGAAAGCACGAATCAGCGGAGTAAGGCGCTTAACGATTTCTTCAGCTTCAGTTTCCGTAAGGATTAACGGAGGAACAAGTCGGATTACATTGCCGGCTGTGACGCTGAACGTCAAACCTGCTTTAAGAGCTGGTTCCAGCAAATCATGTGCATCACGGTCGAGTACTACACCGAGCATTAAGCCTTTTCCTCTGATTTCCAGAACGCCGGAGAAGCCGTTTAAAGACTTAGAAAGATCTTTCTTAAGCTTCTTACCAACGTTGTAGGCATTTTCAACAAGATTTTCATCTTCGATAATGCTCAAGGTTTCCAATGCCGCACGCATCGCCAGAGGATTGCCACCGAAAGTAGAACCATGGTTGCCTGGCGTGAAGATATTGGCTTTGTTGCCAACAACCACGGCACCAACAGGAACGCCGCCGGCAAGTCCTTTAGCCAAGGTCATGACGTCAGGTTTAATTTCTGCCCATTGATGAGCAAACCATTTGCCGGAACGTCCGAGCCCGCATTGGATTTCATCAACCATTAAAAGCCAATCATTTTCGTCGCAGATTCGGCGGTATTCTTTCATGGCAGACAGATCAATCGGATTGACACCGCCTTCACCTTGAATCGGCTCAAACATCAAAGCAACGATATCTTTATTGGTCTTGGCCAGTTTACGCAGTCCGTCTAAATCATTTTCATCAATTTGAATGATGCCTTCCATGAAGGGATCGAAATCTTTACGAACGCCGGGATTGCCGGTCGCAGACAAAGTAGAGATTGAACGTCCGTGGAATGCTTTTTTGAGAACGACGATGGTAGGAACCTTGATTCCTTTCTGATGACCGTATTTTCGAGCAATCTTAAAGGCACATTCGTTGGCTTCGAGGCCGCTGTTGCAGAAGAAAACAGCGTCTAATCCGGAATGTTCGAGCAGCTTGGCTGCTACCTGTTCTTGAAGGCTGATTTGGAAATAATTAGAGCAGTGAATTAACTTCGATGCTTGATCACTGATGGCCTTTACAAGGCGAGGATGGGCATGTCCGACAGCATTAACAGCGATACCGGCGAGCGCATCTAAGTATTTATTACCTTCTTTATCCCAAAGCCAAACACCTTGTCCATGATCAAATTCGACAGGGAGACGGCCGTAGGTATTCATCAGATTTGACATTGGCAAACCTATCCTTACAAAGATGTTATAAAAAATCCTCAAATTAGAGGTTAATTCTCGAATTATAGATTTAATGTAAAGAAGAATGAATAAGGAAAGAATTTATTTCATGGCATTTGTGGCAAACACGCATGAAAAAAGGGACCGCGTAGGTCCCCTTAACGAATTCGTCCGAATTATTAGGCCATTGCCTTGATAAATGCGGTCAAACGGCTCTTATGACGAGCAGCTGCGTTCTTGTGAAGAACTTTCTTATCAGCCATGGAGTCAATAACGGACTGAGCAGCAGTGTAAGCCTGCTGAGCAGCAGCCTTATCGCCAGTAGCGATAGCTTTGCGGACGGATTTGATTGCTGTACGATAGCGAGAACGCTGAGCAGAGAGGTGCTTGTTGCGAGCAACTGACTGAATAGCGCGCTTGCGAGCTTGTTTAGTATTTGCCATTGTTTAAATTCCTTGCCTATGCGAGTGGCTTGTACAAAAAATCACCGGTTGCCACTGCAATATTAGGGCTAGGCCGGTTGTTAAATAAAATTAATACTAGACGACAGTTCCGAGGCAGCCGTCATCAAACAAGTCCGAAAGTATACAACAAAATTAAAATTAATGGACTATGTGAAAGTATTGTAAAAATGTATCTTTTAGAATATTTCAGGGCGAGATTTTACGAAAAATCGTTCCGCTAAGAACAAACCCGAATTGTTTGTTGCCGAAAAAGATTAGTTTTGAAAACAATATGTTGTTCTAGTTCCTAAAAACTTTTTCATTTACTTAAGAGAGCGGACAAATTTGCACGCAAACTGTTATTTTTAGGACGGATTTGCGGATAAATCCCGAAGTCTGCATTTCACACGATTAGAATGTTGTGCTTTAAAAGCTGAGGACGTCTCGGCACCTGTTTTTAGTTTTCCTATACGCAAAAAGAGATTAAGAGGTAGAAGTGAGTATTTTTAGAAGTGCAGCAGTGATTTCGGGCATGACTCTTATCTCAAGAATCACAGGTCTTATCAGAGATATTTTAATTGCACGATTTTTCGGCGTAAACGGAGATACGGACGCCTACTACGTGGCATTTCGACTTCCGAATTTATTACGCCGTCTTTTTGCGGAAGGTGCTTTTCAGCAAGCTTTTGTACCAATGCTTGCCGATGCAAAGTCTACTAAGACACAAGATGAAGCTAAGACGTTTATTGACAGAGTTGCAAGCTTATTGGCCAGTGTCGTTCTTCTTATCAGCGTTTTAGGCTCTCTATGTGCGCCGATTCTTGTTTGGATTATTGCCTCAGGCTTGTATGAAGAACCGCTGACATTCACTACAGCAAGCCAGTTGACAAGAATTATGTTCCCGTACATTTTTTTTATGTCAATGGTTGCCCTTAGTTCATCCATTTTGAATACATGGAAAGAATTTGCGATTCCGGCGGCTGTTCCAATTCTTTTGAATCTGTCTTTGATTTGCGCTACTTTGTTTTTAGCGCCGCATATGGAAAGGCCGATCTTTGCTTTGGCAATCGGCGTCATGGCAGGCGGCTTTCTGCAGCTGGCTGTTCAAATCCCTGCGTTGTGGAAGAGAGGGTTGCTGCCGAAGCCTGTTTCTCCGCTTACTGCTCTTAAGGATCCGACCGTAAGGAGAGTCCTAAAACTTATGGTTCCGGCTTTGTTTGCGGTCGGCGTTGCACATATTTCTATCCTTATCAATACCAATATCGCTTCTTTCCTAGCGGAAGGTTCGGTTACTTGGCTGACTTATGCCGACCGTTTGATGGAGTTCCCAACTGCTTTGCTTGGTGTGGCTCTCGGTACGGTTCTGCTTCCAAGTCTTTCGGCTGCTTTTGCAAAGGGCTCGATGGATAAATATAACGCGTTGCTCAACTGGGGACTCAAGCTGATTATTGCTTTTGCCATTCCTGCGGCTTTAGGGTTGGCTTTTCTTTCGGATGCTTTGGTATCCGTTCTTTTTCAAAGCAAATTGTTCGGGCCGAACGATGTTGTCCAAACTTCAAATGCAGTCCTGGGCTATTCCATCGGACTTATAGGTTTGATTGGGATTAAGATTCTTGCCCCGGGTTTTTATGCTCAAAAAGACATTAAGACCCCGGTGAAAGTGGCTTGCGCAGCTTTGATTGTCACTCAGCTTTTTAATCTTATTAATGTTCCTTTATTTGCTCATGCCGGATTGGCCTTGTCAGTAGGGCTCGGTGCTTGTTTTAACAGCACAATTCTCCTTTGCATTCTGAGAAAACGAAAGATTTTTACCCCAGTTGAGGGCTGGAGGAAGCTGTTTATGTCGGTATTTGTTTCCTCAGTTGTGTTGTGCGCGATTCTTTTTGCTGCCCAGATGCAGATTGATTGGGCACATCTGCAAATGAGCTGGGCCATGAAAATGACCATCCTCTGCGGACTGATTGCCGTTGCCGGTGTTGCGTATTTATTCATGCTTTTTGTGTGCGGCTATAGGCTTTCTGATTTGCGAGTCAAAGACGTTGAATAGTCCTTCAAGGTCTCATTTTTGTGCATTTTGTCCAATGATCCGAACTTTCTCCTGCACAATCAATATAGATAATCTAACTGTGTAGGAGATTTTCCGATGAGCAAGAAAGAAGAGTTAAAGGAACAAGTAGAAACCGAAGCACTCATGGATGCAGAAGTTGAGGCAGCTACCGACTGCGGTTGCTGTTGTTCTACCAAATCCAAGAAAGAAGCAAAAGAAGAAAAAGAACAGCTGGAAACCGAAGCATTGATGGACGCAGAAGTCGAAGCTGCAACTGACTGCGGATGCGGCTGTTCTAAGTAATTTTGCTGGAAAAGACCTCTGACTGTTGATTCAGCAGAGGTCAAACTTTGGCTTTTACCATCCGGTCTGAGCGTGGTTTTGAAGAATCAGGTCCATGAGAACAAGGGCCATAAGAGCCTCAAGTACCGGAACGGCTCTAATCGAGACACAAGGGTCATGTCTGCCTTTTGTACTCACCGTTGTATCTTGCATCTGAGAATTCAACGTTGCTAAGGGCAAGCGGATGGAAGGGGTAGGTTTGATGGAAACGGTTGCATAAACCGTTTGGCCGGTAGAAATCCCTCCTAAGATGCCGCCGGAATGATTGCTCAAAAAATGATCCTTAGCCTTAGAGTCCATTTGATCGGCGTTTTGGCTGCCTTTTAATCTCGCCGCTTTGATGCCTTCTCCGATTTCAACTCCTTTAACGGCATTGAGTCCCATAAAGGCGAATGCCAATTCTGCATCCAGTCGGTCATAAATAGGCTGACCGATTCCAACGGGAACGTTTTCAGCTTTAACAAAAACTTTTCCGCCGGCGGAATCTCCGGATTTCCTGAGACTATCCATGAAATTTTCCAATTGAGAAATGATTTCTTTATCTGCGCAGAAGAAGCTATTTTGATCGACCTCTTTCCAATCATTAATGGGCAGTTCAATATTTCCTAATTGGATCAAGCATGCTTGAATATTGATATTGAACTGGTCTTTCAGCCATTTCTTGGCGATTGCACCGGCGGCCACCGTCGGAGCAGTCAGACGGGCAGAACTGCGTCCGCCCCCTCTTGGATCGCGGATTCCGTATTTTTGAGCGTATGTCCAGTCGGCATGAGCCGGTCGGTAAAGATTTGCAATTTCAGAATAGTCTTTGCTTTTTTGGTCTTCGTTCCGAATAAGAAGGCCGATAGGAGTACCGGTCGTTACACCGTTGTAGAGGCCGGAAAGAATTTCAACCGTATCGCTTTCTTTTCGTTGCGTAACGTGTCTGGAGGTTCCAGGTTTCCTTCTGTCAAGTTCTACTTGAATATCGTTGACATCCAGCTTCATCCCGGGAGGAACTCCGTCGAGAACGGCACCGATAGCCGGGCCATGAGACTCTCCGAAATTTGTGACTACCAACAATTTACCGATACTTGAACCTGCCATATCTTTCCTCTTTTTAGTCTGTGCTCAAAATTGTAGGAGAGAAAGAAACTCAAAAGACAAGAGAACAGAACTTTTTTGAATTTGGGAAAAGGTTAACTTTATTTTTAGCACTGAGTCGGTTAAAAAAATTGACGAATTCCCCAAACAGAGAAAGATTCAAAAATCGGTTGGATCTAACGCAGTATCGGTACCTATTCAGGTGTGAGGATCTGTTTTTTGTAACAAATTCTTCTTAGAATGTTTTGCATTACAGGAGGAAAAAGTGAGTCTCGAAGTATCAATCAGAAATGCAAGCAAAGACGACATAGAGCCGATGCTGTGTCTCTATAGTCAGATTGTGGTGATGGGAACGGGCAGCTTAGATTTGCAGTTACCCTCTTCTAAGGATATCGAAAGAACAAGAGAATATGCTGAAGAGCATCATTGTCCTTGTTTTGTAGCTGAAGTTTCCGGAGAGGTTGTAGGATTTGCTTATGTTTTACCGTTTAGTCCGGAGCAGGGATATGTTAATACTGTCCGTGACTTCGTTTTTGTCCATCCGGAAGCTCAAGGCGACGGAGTAGGAACGCAGCTCCTTACAGCACTGATCGCAGAGTGTGAAAGCAAGGGCTATCGTCAGATGATTGCTTATATCGGCGATAAAGAAAACAAAGTAGCAATCGCTCTTCATGAGAATTGCAAATTTGAGAGAGTCGGAGAATTGAAATCAGTCGGTTGGAAATTGGGCCGCTGGCTCGATACGTTGGTTTATCAACGAGTTCTTCAGCCTGGTGATGCGGATGCACCGACTTCGTCCGTCGAAGCGAATTAGAATGACGTAATTCGATAATTCTTCTCTTAACTGGAAATAGTCATGAGCGATGAAAAAAAGTACGATGCAGAATGGAGCGTAGCAACCTTAACGGACGCCCTTGAGGCCCTGCAAGATTTGATTGCCGAAATTGAAGACAGTCCTGAGGAAGTCAAAGAGATTTTGGATGAGGGCATCATTAACGTCTATGCAAAGCTGAATTACGCTTATCACAGTGCTGAGGATGGTCCGGAGGCACTGATGCAAATGTCTGATGACGATATTATTTCCTTCCCGCCGGTCCTTCCTATGTATGGAACACCGGCACTTTGTCCGGAAAAGCAACGAAACAATTAAAAAATTTAGGAGCCTTCCTTTCCTCCTGGAGGAAGGTTAATTCTTGAGGCGTTTTGGGAATTTTAAGGTTCTGGAGCGCCTAAATTTTTTCTCTTTTTCCGTCAATGCGTTGCTGAACAAGGCGAGTTTTTTATCGGAAAAAGTCCAGAAATACGACCTCGAAAAACGAAGAAAAACGAAAAAAAGAGCCACCCGCACATAAAGTGTCGAGCGGCATATGTTCCACAGAGTTAACGGGAACTCAATCCTCAAATCCAAGTGGAATTTACTTCAGACTGTTTGAGCAGTCCGGAAAGAAAATTCTCAGCTTGGTAACCTCAAATCCCAAGGAGTGAGGGATAAATAAGTCCCTCGAACGAAATACTAGAACAAACCCGAAAAAAAGTAAAGTAAACCCTAAGAATAGTTATCTAAAAAAAGGTATGCATTTGTTAAATTACGGATGATTTTCTATTGCAAATACGCACCCAAAAGGAGTTCTATGTCTTGAATTTTTTTCGGTGTTTCTTACTTGCTAAAATTCTCTTACTTTTAGAAAAATATTTTGGTCATGACAGAGCAGCATTACGTCCAGGAAGAGACGGACGAAGGTCTTAAGTTCGCCCATTTGCTTTTAAAGCTTATAAAGTCTCCGGATAGAGTAACTAGAAAAGAATGGGATTATTTGGATTCCATTCATATCGGAATGATTGAGCGTGAAGCCGGTTATACGCACGCCCAGGCTCTTCATGTCGCAAATCAGATAGATAGAATTCAAGCTTATGTCAGCAGCTGGGGAAGAATGGAGTTCCTTTCAGATGCTCTGATGATGTGGTTAATCGGCGCCGGCTTTATTTTGGCAGGCGTCTTGTTGGCCCTTTTAGATATTCCGAATTCTTTGTTGGGAAGAACCGTTGTTCCGTGCAGCTTAGGCATTGGAACTTTCTTCTTAGTGATGCCGTTTATCGGCAGAAAGAAAGCCTTTAGCTATAATAAAGACTGTTTCGAAGAAACCTTAATCAGTATTTTGGGTGTAGGACTTCTCAAAAGATGCTGCGAATGCACAGAAGATCTTATTCGCCGTCTCTCTTCGCATGAAAGTAAAGAAGTTCTGGTTAAGGTCGTGGAAAAATTTCTTGAATCCAAGAAAAATAAGCTGACTAAGGCTGAAGAATTGTCGTTGCTTCATCAATTACTGGAGGGTTTCGGGATGACTCTCGCCGATTTGCCGTTTCCGGTAGTACACGAAATTTCTGATCATTGACCATTTTGTACTCGTAATTCGCCGTAAGATTACGCTTTCTTCCTAACATTGTTGAATAGAGGAAAAAACATAATTGCTGGCTGAATTATGAGCGATACATTAAAAAATACAGAGTTGTTGTCCCATAAAAAAGGGGATTCAGCTTATATACATAAAAACACATCATCTTCTAAAAAGCTCCTTGCCTTTGCATCCGCTTTGACCTTGGGTTTTGCCGTGGTGGAAATCATCGGTGGCTACTTGGCCAATTCTTTGGCTCTGTTGTCCGATGCCGGTCATATGGTGACTGACTCGGCTTCTTTGCTGTTTGCTTTTGCTGCTAGTGTCATGGCTCAAAAGGCAGCAAGTGTTAAATACTCCTATGGGTACGCCAAAATGGAAGTTGTCGCGGCGTTAATTAACGGCATCGTGATGTTCTTCGTGGTCGGTTGGATTTTTTATGAAGCAGTCGAACGATTGGCAAATCCGCAGCCCGTTGAAGGCGGCAGCGTCTTTATCGTGGCCTCCATCGGTTTGCTTGTTAATATTTTGGTTGCTTGGATTCTTTCTCACGATTCTAAGAATTTAAATACACGAGCGGCTCTGCTGCATGTAATGGGCGACCTGTTAGGTTCAATTGCCGCTATTCTGGCCGGCTTAATCATTTATTTCGGCGGTCCTATTCAAGCTGACCCGATCCTTTCCATGTTCGTGAGCTGCTTGATTCTGAACTCTTCATACTCCATCATCAAAAAGTCTCTCCGACTCTTGCTTGACGGTGTCCCGGAGGACATTTCTTACGAGGAAGTCGGAACAACGCTGGAAGAGGTACCTGGCGTGAAGTCTGTGCATGATCTTCATGTGTGGAATATGGATGGAAACGAAATAGCTCTTTCCGCTCACGTAACCATTTCGGATTTCCAGAAATGGCCGGAGATTCTGAGCATCGCAAGGAATCAACTGGAAGCTAAATTTGGAATTACTCACGTGACTATTCAGCCTGAAGAAGAGGAGCATGCCTGAGCGGCAAATAATAAAGGAAGAAAGAATATGGATAACGAAGTTACACTCAAAGGCGTTGTCACTGAAGTTATAGACAATGGCAACATGGGAGAGATTAACTGTGGGAAAAATAATATTTTTACTTTCTCCAGCGACCAATTAAGTACCGGCTATTCTCCTGTCCTAAAAGATATTGTTGAATTTACTTTAATTGAAGATAAGCCTTACAACATCACGCTTTACCATCGTCAACAGAATGTTTCTGCGGACCCGACGTCAGTTGATTTGAAAGTTAAGTGTCCTCATTGCGGTGAACGGATCATTCCTAAAGCTAAAGTAGTGAACGGGAAGGTGAGTGCAACGTTTTGCCCTAAGTGTTCTCAGGAGTTAGAGAAATTCAGTACGCGTCCGAAACCTAATTTCTTAAATTGGATTTTGGCAATCATCATCGGTATCTTGATAACTGCTTGTATTTATTTCTTTGCCGTAACGCCATAGTCCTAATTCTCTTGGCCGCCTAGGTCTATAACGAGAGTGACGATAAAATTTTTTCTCCTGAAATAAGCAACAAAAGATTTCTTTTATTACATTAGTATTACAATCCACAAAAATAAAAGACACAAAGGAGAAAAGGATGGAAGTCTCTTTCACTGTCATAGTTATTTGTGTTTTGGCCTTTTTTGTGGCCGGCTTTATAGACTCAATTGCGGGCGGCGCAGGTTTTGTCACCGTTCCATCTCTCTTACTGTGCGGAGTTCCTCCGCACATGGCTCTCGGTACCGGAAAACTTGCAACAAGTATCGGTTCTTTAGCCGCTATTTGGACTTTTTGGCGTGGCAACTTAATCCTAATGAGAGTTGTTCCGGTCGGCATCCTCACATCTATGATAGGGTCGATAACGGGTGGTAAGCTCGCGTTGCTCGTTCCTGATGAAATGATGGGAAAAGTTATTGTCATCATGCTGCCTTTGGCAATTTTGCTGACTATCTTTTCCGGCGGCTTCAAACTTGATGAAGGAGAAATGCCTAAAAAAGGTTTCTGGCTTCGAGTTTGCTTAATCGGGACAATCGTCGGCCTTTATGAAGGATTTTTCGGTCCCGGTGCAGGTACATTCTTTTTAATTGCACTCCATGTTTTTTTAAAGATGGGGATGGTGCAGGCTTCGGGGACGGCTAAAGTTTTTAATTTGGCGGCTAACTTCGGTGCATACCTGGCTTTTGCAGCCGGTGGCTCCGTTATTTATTCCATTGCAATTCCATGCGCAATTTCCAGCATGATTGGAAACAGAGTAGGGGCCTACTATGCGATTAAAATCGGAAGTAAGTTCGTACGAAATATTTTGTATGTTGTCCTTGTCCTATTAATGGGCTCCCTTATTTACAGATTCTTTTAGAAACCTAACCCATGAGAAATGTATTAATAATCGGTTCAACCGGTCAAATAGGAACAGAATTAACGGCCGCATTGAGAGAACATTTAGGTAAGTCCGGTACTGTCTATGCCGGCTACACAAAACGAAGATCAGTGCCGGAATATTTACAAAAGACCGGACCTTCCGTAGAAATTGATATTCTTGATCGAGATGCGCTCGAGAAGATTGTCGAGACATATCAAATTGACACTATCTACAATCTAGCAGCCGTTCTTTCAGCAACCGCAGAAAAGGATCCGGTAAACGCCTGGCACGTCGGCATTGACGGTTTGCTAAATGTTCTTGAAGTTGCTCGAAAATACAACTGTGCGGTATTTACGCCAAGTTCTATCGGTGCTTTCGGGCCGAGCTCTCCAAAGGTCAACACGCCTCAGGACTGCGTCATGAGGCCGACGACGATTTATGGCGTAAGCAAGGTAACCGGAGAGTTGCTTTCAGACTATTACTTCAAAAGATTCGGTGTTGATACCAGAAGCGTTAGGTTCCCGGGCCTAATCTCTTACACAACTCCTCCCGGAGGGGGTACAACCGACTATGCGGTTGATATTTTCTATTCAGCTGTCGAAGGGGAAAAGTTTGTTTGTCCGATTGGACCAGACACAAAAATGGACTTCATGTATATGCCGGATGCCATACGGGCCGCAATAGAGATTATGGAGGCGGATTCTGCAAAGTTAGTTCATCGAAACAGCTTCAATGTCACGGCCATGAGTTTTACTCCGAAAGAAATAGCCGAAGCAATAAGAAGACATATACCCGACTTCCAAATCGAATACCAAATTGATCCTCTTCGTCAAGGAATTGCAGAGAGCTGGCCTGATTTCATGGATCAGAGCTGTGCGGAGACAGAGTGGGGTTGGGAGCCGAGATATCTGCTCGATGCCATGGTGGAAGATATGCTGAAAAATGTAGTTCCATAAAAATACAATTGAGAACACATCTTTTTTCTTTTCAGTTCAACTTGTAGTTTGAAAAATGGTATCTCCTCAAAAAATAGATAAAATTATTGCGGTTAGAGTATTGATGCTCTAAACAAAATTTATTTCAAGTATGGAGATTTTCCGATGAAAAAATTAGTACTTTTGTTAGCTAGCGTTGGTCTTATGACTGCTGCTCAGGCAGCATACAAAGATGGCACTTTCGAAGGCGAAGGTGAAGGCAACCACGGCAAAATTACCGTTGCTGTTACGGTTAAAGGCGGTAAAGTTGCTGACGTTAAGGTCTTGAAGCACACAGAAACAGACATGATTATTCAGGCCCCGATTGATAACCTGATCCCTGAAATCGTTAAGAATGACGGTACAAAGGGCCTCGAAACAATCGCTGGCGCTACAAACTCTTCCAAGGGTATTATTGCTGCCGTCAACGCTGCTTTAGCAAAAGCTCAATAATTTCTCGGTCATCTGAGACAAAGATCCTCCAGCTAACTACTGGGGGATTTCTTTTTAATAAGAAGAGCTTGCTTGCATACTTAGACTTTTCAATAGGCGGATCGGAAAGCAATCTATTTTTTGATTTTCGTATCGCCACTTTCTCTGCTGTTTCCTGAGAGATGAATGTGCTGTGTCCCTTTTAAGTCGTTTCTGCAGAGGAGATTACAAATTTCAATGCTTCCTAATACCTTCGAAAGATTTTCTGATTAGATAGAATACTTGCAATGATAAAAAGGAAGAATCAAAATGCTTAAGTTCATAGTGGCTTTTTCTTTATGTAGCTTTTTGATGACAGCGGCAAATGCAGAACTGCCTGAAACGATTGATATTCTCTATGTTAAAGCGCCGTTTAACCTGCAGAATATCGTGATGAGAAAACATAATCTTTTAGAAAAAGAGCTCTCCAAAGATAATGTCAAAATTAACTGGATTCTCCTCACACAGGGCGGGAAACAGGGTCAGGCATTAGCCAGCAATTCGGCCCAGGTAGCTTCAGTGATGAATTTCTCTTCGCTGGTTTTGGCAAATGCTAATGACAACCAAATAAAAGTGATTGCAGGCGTTGGAAGACCTTCAGAGTTGTTCGGCTTAGTCAGTCTGTCTGGAAAGAAGCCGGGGGAAGGAACTGAGGTTACTGTAGCCGGTCCTAAAGGTACTGCCTTGCACCAACTTTTGGCGGACTACCTCAATAAAGAAAAGGTTCCTGAACGCAGTGTGCATTTCGTTGGAATGAGTCAGCAGGCGGCATTAACCGCTTTACTCACGAGCAGAGTTGACTGTGCTCTCTTGGGAGGAGCTTTGCTGGAAAAAGCCAAGAAAGCAGGCGCTAAAGAAATTGCTAACGCTAAAGACTTTACTGGCGTTAATCTCGTGATGGCCGTAAGCAAAGATTTTGCTGACAAATATCCCGAAGCGCTGGAAAAAATCGCTAATGCTCAGGATAAAGCGGTTCAATGGATTAATGAGAATAAACAGGAAGCCGTTAAAATCGGTGTTTCTGAGTTGGGTATACCGGAAGAGTTGGGAAGCAAATTAGCTTCTGCATACCATTATTATTCTCGTTTAAATCCGGATGATATTGCACAGCTGGAAAAAACTCAGAAGTTTTTAAAAGATTACGGTTTTATCAAGAAAACCGTCCCGGTAGAAGAAATCGTGCTGCCGGTTGCGAAGGAGAAGTAAATGTATTTTCAAATGAAAAATTTTGTCGAGGTCAGAGAGCCGGAAGGAACCTTGGTTTTTCAGCTTGAAGATTTAATGAGATATTCAGGTCCGCGCGGTTTGATTGCGAGCGGCGTAACCATGAAGTTATTAGGCAGAGCGTTCAAAGATCTCTCTCCCCGTGAACCGCCGATGAGACATGAGATTTATATACTTTCTTCTTTCCCAGGTTCCGACGTTGTGGACGGTTTTGAGTTAGTGACTAGGGCTGTTACGAGAGGAAGATACATTCTTGACCTTGATAAAGCTCCGAAAGATGCTCCTCCTTCCCCTGCGGGCGGTTCAATGTATTTCGAAATCGGATATAGAGACAGATGCTTTGCCTACACACTCTCTCCGGAAATTTTTGATAAAGAATGGTTTGAGGCAGTGGCAGCCAAACAAGAAGGATGTAAAACCGAAGAAGAACACGCTAACTATCTGGCCTATAAGTTTTCTGTACTCGGCAAACTCATTGCTTCTTCCGATCCGTTCTTGCGTATTGAACCATGTAAATTGGATGAAAGATTTTCATACAAATACTAGTTATTTTCCCTAACAAATAACCGTCAATAACTTTGTTGTTTTGACGGTTTCTTATTGTTTATAAAAGAAATTTTTTGTATTGTTTTTATCTTCTAATCCCTAACATTTGTGATTGTCTTGGCAAATCTCTTTTATTTTTGTTCCATTTGTTACAATTAGAACATCTCAGGAGATAAAGTTCTTAGCCGCTCCCTAGAGAGAACTTCAATAAATAAAAAGGGAGGTGAACATGTTGCAAAATGACCTGTCCGCTATGACCTTAGAAAAAGGCACTATCTTGATCGTTGACGACAATGAACTCAACTGCGAGATTTTGTCTATTATTTTTTCTGTTCACCCGATTATCATTGCCTCAAACGGTAAAGAAGCTCTTGATGTCATTCGTAAAAAAAAGGGTGAGCTTGATGCTGTTTTGCTGGATTATTTAATGCCTCAAATGGATGGCTTAACCTTCCTTGAGCAAGTAAAAGAAGAAAAACTCTTATCTCGAACGCCTATTTTCTTGATTACATCAGAAGAAGATGACACTCTTGCCGCAAAAGCATTCAAACTTGGCGTTGTCGATTTTATTAAAAGACCGTTATCCGCTTTTATTGTCCAGAAACGCGTCGAATCAATTATTGAGCTATATCAAACACGAGCCATACTAGAAAAGCTCTTAGAAAAAGAAACTAAAAAAGTTAGAGATTTTGGACGAGGGCTGATTAAAACAATCGGAGCGGCGATTGAAGATCGCGTAAAAGACAGCAGAGTGCATAGCCATAATGTCAGAGCTCTTTCTCGAATTCTTTTAACTAAGAGCGAAGTTGGTAAAAATCTTACTCATCAAGAAATCAGCGAGGTATTAGAAGCGATTTCTCTGCAGGATATAGGTAAGCTATCGCAAGATTCTATCCTTCACAACGACTCGGATCACCCGAATAAAGAGCAACAGGAGGAAATTTCCGAAAGAAGCAAGAAAGCCATAATGTTATTGACGGATCTTCAAAAGGTCAGTCACTTTAAGCCTTTTCAATTTGCAAGGGATCTAGCAGAATTCCAAAAAGATAATATGGAAGGACACTATTTTTCTGAGAAAATCGGACATCAGGAAATCCCCTTGTGGGTACAAGGGGTGGCATTTTCGTCTATGATTGACTCGATAATTGCTAATTCTGGAAAGAGCGGAAAAGAAGGTTTTTCAGAAGCTTTGAAAAGAGTAGAAGAGGGAGAGTTCGGAGAATTCAATTCTCACTTACTCAAAGCAGTAAAAGAAAATTTAGATGAACTGCAGGCGGTCTATGGCTAAGGTTTCAGGAGAAAATTGAGCCGGGCCGGGAAGGTTTAAAATGGAAGAGTCCAAAAAACAAATCCTCGCTGAGGCAGGAATTAATGTTACTAAGGCGTTAAACAGTTTCATGCAGATGGAACCGATGTATGAGAAATTTCTTAATAAGTTCTGTCTGGATCCGTCATTTGAAAATTTGGAACAGGCAGTAGAAGTCAAAGACGAGGATCTTGCTCATCTCTCTTCTCATACTTTAAAAGGCATCAGCGCAACGCTGGGGATGGAAAAGCTCTATCAGCTTCTGTTAGAACAGGACAACCATTTTAAAAAGCATGAATTTGAAGCCGGCTATGATATGCTTCCTCAAATCAAAGAGGAGTATTTAAAAATGATTGAAGCCATCAAAAAATAAGGCCTGCCGAAGCAGGCCGAGAAAGCTAAGCGCATTACTTGCCTTTAGCTTTGACTTGTTCAATCTTGGCATTTTTAACTAAGCTGACCAAATAGTTTTGTGCAGCTTGTTGTTTCCAGAGGTTAACGAGCTGAGGTTTAAGTTCAGCTTCAGTCGGGAATGGAACCTCTCTCTTATCGTCGAGTCTGACGATATGGTAACCAGCAGTACTTTTGAAAGGAATCGTCAACAGCTGACCTTTAGTTAGGGAAGCGGCAGCTTCACCTAAACCAGGAATTTGAAAGTGTCTGATGTTGACCATCGGTAATGCACCGCCTGCTTCCTTGGTTCCTGCGTCAAGGCTGTTTTCTTTGGCTAATGCGGCAAAATCTGCTCCTCCTTGGATTTGTTTGATGAGGTCTCTAGCTTTGGACTCTTCTTTTACGAGGATGTGGCTGATTTTGACTTCATGCGGATCGTATGCATCCTGAGCTTTCTTATAAAGTTCAGTGATTTGCGCAGCGGTCGGTTCTTTATCTCCAAGATTCTTCTTAATTAGCTGGTTAACATATACGCGCTGCTTAAGAGCTTCGATTTCTTCCTTAACTTGCGGAAGCTGATCAATTTTTTGCTTTTTTGCTTCTTGGGCGATAACCAGCTGCTCAATAATAAGATTCTTTGCCAAAGCTTCTTGCTGTTTGACGTCAGTTACTCCGCGGGCGGCAATCTGTCCCATGAGATCTTTCTGAGTCTTTGCAGATACAGTCTGCCCGTTAACGGAAAATGCTGTTTGAGCTAAGGTAACTGAGCCGAGTGATGCCAACGCGATGGCAAGAAGTGTTTTTTTCATTTTAATTAGTCCTGTTAAGAAACTGGTTTAGTGTCTAGACTCGCTTGGCGCTAATAGCGTCATAGTTATGTTGTGAATGCCATGTCCGATAAATGGTTTGAGGTATTCAAAGACAAGGCGGTGACGTTCAATTTTTGGGAGGCCTTCAAACCGTCTGGAAATCACAAATAAGTGATAAAGACCCGAAGCGGGCTGCGGGTTGCCTGGAATAAACTGATTGGAAAAACGAAGCTCAATCGGAAACAAAGGTTCAAGAGCGTTTGAAATTCGTTCTAATGATGGAGTGTGGCTCACTGTTCTTTTCCTTTAGTTTTATTTTCAGAGATAAAAGGAGCGATATAAAAACCAATACCGAGCGTGAACAGAAGGGTCAGACCCATAAGCCCGAAGAGCTTAAAGTTGACCCAGAAATCTGTGGAGCAGGTATAGGCCACGATGAGATTTAAAACGCCAACCACTGAAAAAAAGCCGATCCAAGACAGAAGGAGCTTTCTCCAAGCAGGGGCAGGAAGTTCGAGCTGTTTTCCGAGCAATGACTTGATAAAGTTGCGCCCAGTCAGCATTCCGAAGACCAGGATAAGCGCAAAAACCCAATAAAGGATTGTCGGCTTCCACTTAATGAACATCTCGTCATGAAGCCATATAGTCAAAGATCCGAATACCAAAATGATGGCAACAGAAATCCACAGCATGGGTTCCACTTTTTTGCCGCTAACCAAATTAAATACGATTTGCAGAAGAGAGACGAGGATTGCCGCCGCCGTGGCGCAGATGATAGGGGCCTGCGAAGCATCAAATCCGTTGCCAAGCCAAGAATTGCAAAGGCTAGCAGCATAGTCTGGGTTGCCTTGTGCAACTTTGAAAGTGACAAAGAATAAGATGACCGGAAGGAGGTCATAAAAAAACTTCACGTGTTTAGCTCCTACAGACGTTGATTTAGCTAGATTTTACAAAAAAAGCAATTATTTGTTAAATTGTCGTAAATACCTCTCTTAAAATCTTAAGAAAATATTAGACAACACCATAAAAAACAATCAAAATCTCTTTATATCCTTTGGAGCTCAATGGGTTTGATGAGAGTAACCAAATAATACAAAAAAGATTTAAATGAATTGAAAATCTTAGGGTTTGTTAAGGATAAAGGGATATCCTTATCGTATCTTTAATTAGAGTATTATAGCGCGATGAAAACAATAAAAAAATTAGCTGTGGCCGCTTGTGTCGGTGCCTCGCTGATTTCGATGAATAACGAAACAAAAATGATTCCGGAAGTTAGAGCAGAAGTCGTTAAACCTTCCATAGTCCTTCCTGCCGGAGTGACTCAGGGCCCGACCGTTGAAGGTATCACAGAGTATCGTTTGGCCAATGGCTTACGAGTAGTTTTATTTTCCGATCCTTCCAAGCCTACTGCCACAGTCAATATGACTTACTTGGTTGGTTCCCGTCAAGAAAATTATGGCGAAACGGGAATGGCTCACTTGCTTGAGCATCTCATCTTCAAAGGTAGTAAAAATTTTCCGGCTCCAACAAAAGAATTCACTCGCCGCGGATTCCGTATGAACGGTTCCACTTGGTTTGACCGTACTAATTATTACGTTTCTTTCTCTTCAACTGAAGACAATTTGAAATGGGCTTTGGCTTGGAGTGCCGATGCCATGCGCAACTCTTTCATTGCTAAGAAAGATTTAGACAGTGAAATGAGCGTTGTTCGCAATGAATACGAAATGGGAGAAAACTCTCCGACCAGCGTCATGATGAAGCGTATGCAGTCCATGATTTTTGACTGGCATAACTACGGAAAGAGCACCATCGGCAACAAGAGCGATATTGAGAACGTCAGAATCGAAAACCTTCAAGACTTCTATCACCGCTATTATCGTCCCGATAATGCCGTACTCACGGTAAGCGGAAAGTTCGATATCCAAAAAACTCTCAACTGGATTGCGGAAGACTTCGGAAAGATTGAGAATCCGGCTGAGACTCTGCCTCCGGAGTGGACAGTTGAGCCGACAGCCGACGGCGAACGCTCCTTTGAAATCAGAAGAAAAGGGGAATCTCAGTTAGTTGCGGTTGCCTACCGCATTCCAAGCGCTTTGCACGCTGATTCTCCGGCAGTCGAAACTGCAGTAGACATTCTGAGCGACGATCCTAATGGACGTCTTTACCAAAACTTGGTTAAAACCGGTTTGGCAACTAAAGTTTTTGGTTCCGTTATGGGGACTAAACAGCCTGGTTATGTAATTTTTATGGCTGTCGTCAAAAAGGGCGAACCAATCGAGCCGGTTAGAAAAGCTTTAATCGAGACAATTGAAACTTCTTTAGAAAAAACTCCGATCTCCTCTAAGGAGCTGGATAGAACAAAGATTGAAGCTGAAAACTTGTATGAAGTTCTCTTCTCTGATCCTGAAGCTTTTGGCGTTGGATTATCTGAGTTTATTGCCTTAGGTGATTGGAGACTCTTCTTCTACGGACGCGACCAAATTCAGAAGGTGACTGCTAAGGAAGCTGAAAATGCAGCTTCTAAATACTTTGTCAGAGACAACCGAGTTGTCGGCGTTTTCCTGCCTGAAGATAATCCTAAGAGAGCCACGATTCCGGCTTCTCCAACGGCTGAGCAGCTTTTAGTGAATTACACACCTAAGCAAGACTCAGCAGAAGCAGAAACATTCGATTCTTCTTTTGCTAATTTAGACAAGAGAACTATCAAATTTAATGTGGGTGACCTGAAGGTTGCTCTGCTTCCTAAGAAGAACCGAGGAGAAACCGTCACGGTAATGCTGAAGTTTGACTACGGTAATCTCGAGAATCTCTCTGGAAAAGAAACTGCCATGACATTAGCTAATGCCATGCTGACTTATGGTACCGACAAGCTTTCCAGAGGAGAAATCGAAGACGAGATGTCTAAATTAAAGATGACTGGCTCGATTTCTAATTACGTCACTACAAGATCTAATCTGGATGCTTCTTTGAACTTTGTTGCCGATCTCTGGAAGCATTCCGTTTATCCGGAAAACGAATTTAAAGATCTGAAGAAGAAACTGACCGTCATGTTCGAAAGCATGAAGGACAAACCGGATGCTTTAAGTGACGATGCGATGGCTCAGCACTTCAACACCTATCCGAAAGGAGATCCTCGCCATTCTCCTTCTTTGGCAGAAAAGATTGCAGCATTAAATGCTTTGTCCGATGCTGATGTCAAGGCCTTTGCCAAGGAGTACTTCGGAACAGCTCGCGGAGAGATTGCAATTGTCGGCGATTTTGATGCAAAGAAAGCCGAAGAAACAATTAAGAAAGCTTTTGCTGACAACAAGAGTCAAGTAGCGTTCGGCAAGATTTATAAAGAGTTCAAGCCTGTTGCAGCCACTCGAATCACCATCGATACTCCTGAAAAAGAAAATGCAGTTTTAGCGGGAAGAGCTGTATTTCCAATTAAAGACACCGATGCTGATGCTCCAGCCCTGATGATTGCTAACTGGATCTTAGGTGGGGGTACCGGTTTGTCTAACAGACTCATTGACCGTCTGCGTCAAAAAGAGGGCTTATCTTACGGGGCTGGCTCTGGGGTGAAGATTCCGGCTGAAGGTAATGAAGGCGCATTTGTTTTCAGAGCTATCGTAGCTCCTCAAAATCTTTTGAAGGCTGAAGCCAGCGCAAAAGATGTGATTGAGACAGCCGTAAGAGACGGCTTTACTGATCAGGAAGTTGCAGAGGCTAAGAAGGGATTTTTACAGAGCCAAGCCGTTGCTCGTGCTCAGGATCGTGTCATTTCTGCCAGCTGGATCAAAAAGCTTGAGCTCAATAGAGACTGGAAATTTAACAAGGAAATGGAAGACAAGATCAATGCATTAACTACTGCTCAGGTCAATGCAGTCCTGAAGAAGTATATTAAGCCTGATCAAATTACTTACGTTCTTGCAGGTGATTTGAAAAAAACTAAAACGGAAGGGCAAAAATAAATTAGTGCGGGGGAGTTGAAAAATTCTTAACTTTCCCGTACTATGTACATAACAAACTTACATCTTTCAGAAGCCGCTTTTTGCGGGCTGAAATCAACGAAATTAAGTTGTGGCTCCGGCCTCTGGGTTAACCATCCGGAGTTTTTCATTTTCCGATTATCATTTCGCATGTCCTGTGCTTGCACTTCTGTGATTTCAACTCTTGCTCCTGTTAGCTGCCGTAAATTTGCTTAGCTTTCTCGACTCTTTGTTTTCTTTTTCTTAGAAAATCCCTGAAAAACAGTTAGTTGCGTTTTGCTCACCTTTGACTGAGGTCTCCCTTAGAAAATTAGTGTCAATCTGTTAAAAATAGGGGATAATCGGTAAAGCAAAAGAAGAATTTATTTGTAGTGATTTGATCCTGGGGGGAGCTTTTCTTTTTTCTCTCCGACAGATGTCGCTATATAAAACTCATAACAAGGAGAAAAAATGGAATCTTCTAAGTATATTTTCCCTGTGGGAATCGATATGGGCGCAAAGTATACCGGCGTCTTCATGCTTTCTCATCTCGACGGCGTTCTCCCTACTGCTGCCGATGCAACAGCAATGACGATTGTGAACTCCGATAAGATTCACTACTCTATGAAACATAGAACTGCGGTGCGGCACAGAGTCCGATCAAAAAAGAGATTTGTTCTGGCTCGTAGACTGCTTAATCTTATTGTTGACCATCAGCTAATGAAAGCAGGTTTTGTCCTTAGCGCTCAGGAAAAGTCTCAGCTGACAGAAGCTTTGTCAGGATATTTAAAGAGAAGAGGCTATTCACGAATCGAGACAGAAATCGACCTTGATAGCTTGAATGATGTAGATCCGATTGTTTTTGCCATGTGCCCCGGGTTTGAAGATTTCTTTAGTTCAGATATTGAACTTTTAACTCAGTGGAACTCTCTCACAGCTGATTTGTCCGAAGTAAATAAAATAAATTCAAATAAAAAAATTCCGGATGTAAAAACCTTTAAAAAATACGTCAAGGATAATTTTCCTGACTACAGTTCAAAAGAAAGTCTAGAAAGATATCTTGAAGCGAGAAAAACAATTATTGAGGCAGCTCGACAAATTTCTGAGTTAACTTCTCTAGGCCATCTGCACAGAGAAAAGTATTTAGATAATATTCTTCACGATATGGGCCGCGATTCTCGGCTGAAAAAAATTGGAGAAGCTTTCGGGGGCATATGCCGGTTTTGGAACTTGATAGGGAATTTATCAAATCTCCAGCTGAGAGCGCTTCGCTGGTATTTTAACGATCCTTGGATCGAGAAAGTTAAGCCTGTGGAGACTGAAAACTCTCAGCCCTTGAATGAGCAAAAACTCAAGGATATCTGGGTTAGAGCTTATAAGTACTTTCATCCGGATCCTGAAAACAAGGCAAGAATTTCAGACGTGATTAGAGCTCTTTCCAAGGCCGATGACATAATTGACTGCTTGTGTGAATTAGATTGCAAGAGCACAATTCCGCCGTATGAGGACCAAAATAATCGCAGACCTCCTCTTGACTACACTCTTTACCTTAACCCAGCTAAGCTCACTGAGGTCTACGGCGACTCATGGAGGAGTTGGGCTTCTCGTTTGGTTAACGCAGATTCTGATTTGCAAGACAATTTAGATGTTATTTTGCAGAATCGTGATAGAAAATCCAGGAGAACAACTCAAGACTCTTTGGATTTTCGACTTTCTTACATTCTTCAAAGAGCTTTAGACCGCTCCAAGGTAAATGATATTTTCGAAATAAGAAAGATACTTTCGAGCCCTACACTTTATTCTGAAGCTGCTACAAGAAATTTGCTGTTGTTTAAGACATTGGAAGAGCAAAATTTTGGACCATTTTTGGACTTCGCCAGAAGATATTTCTACGAAGTAGCAAAGGCACAGAAAGGGTTGTGGAATGAGAAAGAATCTATTCTGGAAAGATCTGATTTGCATCCAAAACAGAAGAAAAAAGTTTTAGATCGTCTTGTAGCTAATGTCCTAAGAGTTGACGAAGAGACAGCAAAAAGATTTATTGCTGACGTTTGGAACGGAAAGGTCAAAGGCAACAGTACGGTAAAAAGTATTTGTACTCGCATAGAGCAATTAAGAAAAGATCGAGGTTCTGCTTTTAACTTAGAGTACCAAAGTGCCTTGACCAAAGCCGCCCTTGGTAATGAAAAATTAGATTCAGAAGAAAAAGAATATGTGAAGCTGAAGCAGGATGTTTCGTTGACTGCGGCTTTTATTGGGGAGCAGTTGGGACTGTCAGACGAACAAAGAACAAAATTTGCGAATCCCTTCTCTTTAGCACAACTTTATACAATTATCGAGACAGAAAGATCGGGCTTTACCAAAATCACTACTGCTGCTTTATTGGAAAACGCGTGGAGATTAACGTTTAAAAATGGTGCCGCCCAATGCGGACCACTACCCGCTGACTCAGTAAGACCGTTTGACGGGTATATGAGAAGAGTTTTAGAGAGAAATGCTCGCGAAGTAGGTAAACGTCTGATAGAAAAAATCAAGAGGGACACTCAAGATCAAGGCGCCGAGATAGTAGTACCGATTTTAGTTGAAGAGAATA
This sequence comes from Turicimonas muris, assembly GCF_002221595.1. GTDB lineage: Bacteria > Pseudomonadota > Gammaproteobacteria > Burkholderiales > Burkholderiaceae_F > Turicimonas > Turicimonas muris. The sequence continues at coordinate 58,160 of NZ_NHMP01000007.1, read as the reverse complement.
AATTCAATTTTACGGCCTCCTTGCTGGAACTTAAACGGTTAGAGTTATCGGATTCAAGACTTAAAAAGAAACAAGAAAAGATCGAAAAAGCCGGAGAGGCTCAGAAAAAGAAATGGCTCTCTAAAGAAGAAAGAATCAAAGATGATGCTAAGGGAATCTGTGCGTACACAGGTGCGCCTCTAAATAGCGAAGGGGAAGTAGACCATATTATTCCCAGAAGCAAAACTATCAAAAATTATTCTTCAATTTTTAATTCTGAAGTTAATCTCATTTTCGTATCCAGACAGGGAAATGCGGCTAAAAAGGAAAATCTCTACTTCCTTAAACAACTCAATTCCGCTTATTTAACTGCAGTTTTCGGAACATCTGATTTTTCCACTATTGAGAGCAAGATAGAATCAACTGTTCAACAGCTAATCGAAAACAAACGACTCGGATATCTAGATTTGTTAAGCCAAGAGGAAAGGAATTGTGTACGCCACGCTCTATTTCTAAATCCTGGAAGCGATGCCAGAAAAGAGGTGCTCTCAGTTTTGGGAGCTCGCAGAAAAACAGTAGTTAATGGTTCCCAAGCTTGGTTTATACGAACTCTTAGAAGCTACTTAGAAAATGGCTTGCAGAATTGGCTAACAGAGACCGGCAACAAGTTATCTTTTGATGCATTTTCGATTCCCGCTGTCACTGTGAGCTCGTTGCGTTCACAGCTGGGAGAGCTTGAAAACTCCATGTTTAAAGAAGACATTCAATCCGTCTCCTCTCACAGCGTTGATGCGATGTGCGTTTATGCAGCCGCATGTGGAGATGCGAGTGCAGAATGTGTCCTCCATGGGGACGCTCTGCTAGCCGATTCACATAGTATGAGAGCCGCCCAACTTCTTAAAAAGTTATATCCTGAAACGTGTCAAGTGGTTCAGATATCTCCAAAATCTTTTTCTCAAAAAGATCGAATTAATAATTCGGCTATCTTTAAAGACACTATATATGCAGAAAGATTTTTGAATATTTATAAAAAGAAGGAGGAGGTTTTTGTTGGATTTGATAACGATAAAAAAGGCTCTAATGAAAAAGAGAGTCTGACTCAGGTCAAGGGTAAGAATCCTCATCTCTTGTTACAGATTCTTGAACCGTTCTTTGAAAAAAGGAACGAGAGTAAAGACGAAGGCACTTACCGCATTGACAAAACTAAAGCTTTCCAGTTGATGGGCAAAGCCGGTTGTGCTTTATTATCTAACGATGAATCAAGGCAGCTTAGTCTTCTGAATCAGCTTCATTACACTACTTTGAAGCAAGAGGTATTGACAGAATTGGTAGATACGGCCTCTAAAAAAATTAAATTGAAGTCGAAATATCAATCTAACTTCAAGAGAGAATTTTTGCTTAAATTGGAGCTGAGAGACAGAGAAAGACAATTTTCAGCAAAAGGAAATATTGTCTATCCCTCTTATAAGAGATGGCAAGAACTATCAGAGGAATTGAGTAATTTCCTGACTGCTTGCCCAGAAGGAGGATTGGAAGAAGTAAATGCCAGGTTATCTTCTTTATGGACAACATCGGAAAAGAGCAGTGTAAGACATAAAAAAGTTAAAAGATCTATGAGCTTACCCATGCTAGCAAGTCAATCGGGTGCAGTGCGTATAAGAAGAAAAGACTTTCGAGATGGGTACGTTTACCAATCAATTGATGCAAATCAGCTTTATTATGGTTTTTCTAAGAAGGACGGCAAGATTTTATTTAATTCTCCGCTACCACATCCTCGATTAACAACCAAAAATCTAAAAATTTATGAATACCAGTATCAGCCTGTTAACGAGTGTGTAAAAATGGACGAGTGGAAGACCGTTTATGAAAAAGAAGGAGTAATAGTCGAGCACGCACCCGGCACGAAAGCCCGCCGATACATTAGAGCCACGCTACCGTTTGATCTTTATCTATTGTGGGATAAAGAACTGCAAAAAGCCAAAGATAAAAGTTCCTTAACTCTTCCAAGTAAAGTCATACGTGAGACAAAAGATTTTTTTGAGGAGGGCATTTATAAGAACGAAGAACTGGCACAGTTCTTCCCAAAACCTAGGGAGAATAATAAGAAATTTACGATGAATATTGAGCTAGTTGGAAGTACGGTTAAGTTCTCTTACGTGACTGCATAAGCTATGAGACATCTTACAATTTCCTCCGTAGGAAGCTTTGTAGGCCTGAAGGGAAATTTGCTTGTAGTTAAAGAAGACAACCGAGTCATTTATGAAGCTCCACTCTCGCGATTAAGAACTGTGAGGTTGGAGCGACACATTGCGTTGTCTTCTGATCTTGTTTTAGCCTGTGCGGCTCGGGGAATTAAACTTGTGTTTCTTGATTGGAGAGGTGTAGGGGTCAGCGAACTATCTGGAACGTACCAACATGCTGTTGTCAAAGTACGAAAGAGTCAATTCGATTTTATTAATTCAGAAAACAGTTGCTCCCTAGCACAAGAAGTTATAAAGACAAAAATCAAGAATCAACGTGCGGTATTACTCTATTTCAGCAAGTATTTATGCAAAAAAGGACTACCTGCTGGTAAATTGCTGAAGGATAAAGCTGATGACATTAATCCTCTTCTAAACGCTATCAGTTCTATCAACACAAAAGAGACAGAATGGAGAGACAGGCTTCTAGGTATTGAGGGCCGAGTTTCTGTCCACTACTGGCAAGCTCTTCGGGATACTCATCTTCTTCCTTCAACATTTACTAATCGAGAGGGCAGAGGAGCACAAGAGATAACAAATGCAGCTCTCAACTACGCCTACGCAATTCTACAAAGCTATGTGCATTCTGCTCTGGCCAACGCCGGGTTGGAGCTGTATGCCGGATTTTTGCATGTCGATCGACCTGGCAAACCGTCGCTAGCTCTCGATCTGATGGAAGAATATAGGGCTTGGGTTGTGGATCGGACGATTATAAAAATGAAATCCTGTTTAGAAAAAGGTGAAGATGAGAATCGACAGCTTTTGGATAAAAATTTAAAGAAGCAAATTTCAGACAATATTGACGCGGTAATGTCTGGATTGGTGCTATACAAAGGGAAAAAATGCCGCTTAGAAAATGTCCTACAGCGACAGGTTTACCGGCTTTGCGCAACGTTTGTGGGTCAGAAAAGATATAAAGGGTTAACTTTCAAGTGGTGAGGAAGAAATGTATGTAAATTATTTGGTCTGCTATGACGTTTCTGACAGCACGAGAAGGAAGAAGTTTTCGGATTCTCTAAAAGAGTTGGGTTTGGTACCACTGCAAAAATCAGTCTTCTATGGAGGTCTTAACCCGCCAGAGGCTCGAAGTTTAGAGGTTCTCGCAAGAAAAGTTTTATTGGACGAAGAGGACAGGTGCTTGTGGTTCCCTTGCCACTTAGATATAAATAAAGTACGGGCCTGTTTGGGATATAGAGATTTTCAATATGTTGAAGCCGACGGATATCTTTTCCTTTGAAGACAGTATTCCCATTTCTTTAATTCGGCAATATTGTTTTTGTCCAAGAATACCTTTTTTCTATCTCGTTTATGGCATCAGCCCCGAACTAAAACCATGGGTTGAGGAAGGACTGAGCTTTCATGAGAGGATGTCGGTTTTGCAGAGACGTCGAAATCTTTCTTCAGTTCGCTTTGATGAGGGAAGGTTTGTACCCCATGTAGACGTTAAAAGTGAACTTCTTAAGTTTCACGGCAGAGTGGACGGGGTCTTTTTCTTCAACTCGGGAGATATTTGCCCGATCGAGTTTAAATTGGCTGAAAAAGAAGAAATAAGGAGAGCTCATGTGCTCCAGCTCTCAGCTTATGCGCTTGCACTGGAAGAAAAATATTGTAAATCTATACAACAAGGCTTCTTGGTTTTAGGGAAAAAGGGCAAAGTATTTGGCATAAGGATTGATGAGCAGAAAAGAGAAGATGTAAAGAAGTGCTTAGAGTACATCAAAGCCTCCCTTGTTGCAGGTCTATTACCTGAGAGCAGTGCAAGTGAGAGGCAATGTTGCCAATGCGAATATTTAAACTTCTGTGCAGATAGATTTTAGGGGTTTCCCTGGTTCCAATATTTAGAGGACAATAGGAGACTTTGTAAAATCGAAATAAACCCCCTTTTCCCATTTATTTAGCCCTCTTAAATTCTCTCGGGAAAGTATTATGACAACCTATGGATAGGCGACAAGTCTGCGCATTCAGGCTATCCAAGTTTCAGTTGAAGGATGTAAGTTTGTACAATTGAAACAAGGGTGAAAAGAACACCCCGATCACTATTAAGCCGTTTCAGTTGAAGGATGTAAGTTTGTACAATTGAAACCGCATAGCTTCCCGCTGTTGTTCAGCCTGTTTCTGTTTCAGTTGAAGGATGTAAGTTTGTACAATTGAAACTCATCTGCTTTATGTCCTCGGCCGTGAGCCGATTTTGTTTCAGTTGAAGGATGTAAGTTTGTACAATTGAAACATGTCAGCGGTCTAAATATCCACATTGATGAATGGTTTCAGTTGAAGGATGTAAGTTTGTACAATTGAAACTTACCGTGGCGTGATAGATGGACTAACATCGTTTATGTTTCAGTTGAAGGATGTAAGTTTGTACAATTGAAACTTCAATCAATCCTTGCTGGAAGCGTTTTTGTCGTGTTTCAGTTGAAGGATGTAAGTTTGTACAATTGAAACACGGATACCTTAGCGTGGACTATTCGGCCCTCACAGGTTTCAGTTGAAGGATGTAAGTTTGTACAATTGAAACAAAAATCTCATGGCCAGAGCACAAGCCGCTCAGCGTTTCAGTTGAAGGATGTAAGTTTGTACAATTGAAACAGTGTCCAAGAATTGCCCAACGGCCGCAGGAAGATAGTTTCAGTTGAAGGATGTAAGTTTGTACAATTGAAACTATTGGCTGTCGGTTAGCTCGTTCTGCTGATGCAAGTTTCAGTTGAAGGATGTAAGTTTGTACAATTGAAACTTGAAATTCGAAATCGGGTCAGGACCATCACCAGTGTTTCAGTTGAAGGATGTAAGTTTGTACAATTGAAACCTAACGTTAAACCTAACACCCTCAAAACCAACAACGTTTCAGTTGAAGGATGTAAGTTTGTACAATTGAAACCGTATGTGGTCTAGACGTTCTAGATTCGATTTTTACGTTTCAGTTGAAGGATGTAAGTTTGTACAATTGAAACAGATTCGATTTTTATTGGCCGTCTCTTGCTCATTTGTTTCAGTTGAAGGATGTAAGTTTGTACAATTGAAACGCCTAATGAAAGTGCAATGTTCAAGACGTTGCCTCAGTTTCAGTTGAAGGATGTAAGTTTGTACAATTGAAACAAAATCGCAATTGAAAATAATTGCATGGTAATGAGTTTCAGTTGAAGGATGTAAGTTTGTACAATTGAAACCCACAAGAGGTGCGCTGTCTGGGCCGGGATGGGCTTGTTTCAGTTGAAGGATGTAAGTTTGTACAATTGAAACTAAAGAATGCGATCCGCTTGCGTATCTGCTGAGTTTCAGTTGAAGGATGTAAGTTTGTACAATTGAAACCGCATAGCTTCCCGCTGTTGTTCAGCCTGTTTCTGTTTCAGTTGAAGGATGTAAGTTTGTACAATTGAAACTCATCTGCTTTATGTCCTCGGCCGTGAGCCGATTTTGTTTCAGTTGAAGGATGTAAGTTTGTACAATTGAAACATGTCAGCGGTCTAAATATCCACATTGATGAATGGTTTCAGTTGAAGGATGTAAGTTTGTACAATTGAAACTTACCGTGGCGTGATAGATGGACTAACATCGTTTATGTTTCAGTTGAAGGATGTAAGTTTGTACAATTGAAACTTCAATCAATCCTTGCTGGAAGCGTTTTTGTCGTGTTTCAGTTGAAGGATGTAAGTTTGTACAATTGAAACACGGATACCTTAGCGTGGACTATTCGGCCCTCACAGGTTTCAGTTGAAGGATGTAAGTTTGTACAATTGAAACCAAACAGTATTCAGCGGTTAGGAATGGACCAAAAGTTTCAGTTGAAGGATGTAAGTTTGTACAATTGAAACTCATTTGCAAGGGAAAGTGCGCTATTTAAACCAGTACGTTTCAGTTGAAGGATGTAAGTTTGTACAATTGAAACAGTGTCCAAGAATTGCCCAACGGCCGCAGGAAGATAGTTTCAGTTGAAGGATGTAAGTTTGTACAATTGAAACTATTTAGTTCCGTTTTATGTCGATGAAGTTTTGCCGTTTCAGTTGAAGGATGTAAGTTTGTACAATTGAAACTATTGGCTGTCGGTTAGCTCGTTCTGCTGATGCAAGTTTCAGTTGAAGGATGTAAGTTTGTACAATTGAAACTTGAAATTCGAAATCGGGTCAGGACCATCACCAGTGTTTCAGTTGAAGGATGTAAGTTTGTACAATTGAAACCTAACGTTAAACCTAACACCCTCAAAACCAACAACGTTTCAGTTGAAGGATGTAAGTTTGTACAATTGAAACCGTATGTGGTCTAGACGTTCTAGATTCGATTTTTACGTTTCAGTTGAAGGATGTAAGTTTGTACAATTGAAACAGATTCGATTTTTATTGGCCGTCTCTTGCTCATTTGTTTCAGTTGAAGGATGTAAGTTTGTACAATTGAAACGCCTAATGAAAGTGCAATGTTCAAGACGTTGCCTCAGTTTCAGTTGAAGGATGTAAGTTTGTACAATTGAAACAAAATCGCAATTGAAAATAATTGCATGGTAATGAGTTTCAGTTGAAGGATGTAAGTTTGTACAATTGAAACCAACAGACATCGAACACTAACGATGTTTCTCCGCAGTTTCAGTTGAAGGATGTAAGTTTGTACAATTGAAACTTCGAGCATATAACCTTATTTGGAATGAGTGGTTTGTTTCAGTTGAAGGATGTAAGTTTGTACAATTGAAACTTAAATCCGATTTTGTCAGCAAACTCCGGCGGTTGTTTCAGTTGAAGGATGTAAGTTTGTACAATTGAAACTTTGAATCTTTACCTTCGGATATTCGTCTTCAGTTTGTTTCAGTTGAAGGATGTAAGTTTGTACAATTGAAACTTAACCCGTAGACGTTCCCGCAAAGTTTTCCGTAAGTTTCAGTTGAAGGATGTAAGTTTGTACAATTGAAACCTAGTAAAGGCAATCGTGCTATTACTTTTTCTTCTCGTTTCAGTTGAAGGATGTAAGTTTGTACAATTGAAACGCTAAGAAGATCAGAACGATAAGTAATAGCACCGCTGTTTCAGTTGAAGGATGTAAGTTTGTACAATTGAAACTTTTTCCTCCGCAGGCGCGAAATGATGAATGCATGTTTCAGTTGAAGGATGTAAGTTTGTACAATTGAAACACGGAACTTCTTCATTTTTCCGCCACAGTTGACTGTTTCAGTTGAAGGATGTAAGTTTGTACAATTGAAACATCATCGCACGCAGCCACCCGTCAAACCAAGACCGTTTCAGTTGAAGGATGTAAGTTTGTACAATTGAAACCTCAGCTAATGCTATGAAATCTAACAATTTTATTTTGTGTTAGCTGAGGATTTTTTCGAAACACTTCAAACTGCACAAAAAGTGCCGAATTTTTCGAAAATTTTGATTTTTGGATAGATTTACCCACCCATTTTTCAATCAAAAAATCTAATTTATTTTGGTTCGGTTGATTCTTCGTTTCTAGAAATGTCAACTCCTTGTGCAGTCTTTCGTCTTTTAACTACCTAGATTTCCGTTTTACCTAATGCTGGTAGACCAGTTCTTAAATTTTTCGAAACAAAAATCTCGTCAACTCAATCAAAACAGAGTTTGTTCATAACGGCTTTACTGTTGTTGATAATCGTTCTTATTTGCAATATAATCAGCGAATTGAATAACGGAGATTCCGATGCCTCACGCAAATTTAACTCAAGTTTCATTGTGCGATGTACCTGTGAATCAGGTGTGCACTTTGGTCAAATGGGGAGCCTTGGACGAACCAACGGTTCAACGTTTGAATCAAACAGGTATCCTTCTCGGTGTCACTATCCGAGTTGCAGAACAAACCATCTCAGGTCCTGTCGTAGTCGTATTAAATGATTCAAGACTTGCCATTGGCACGGAAATCGCTAAAGAGCTTAAAGTTGTTTTGGGAGAAAGAAATGCTTCTTAAAAATATGCATCCCGGAGAAAAAGGTCAGATCGTTTCTTTTAAAAGAGGTTTGCCTGAATACAGAAAAAGATTGCTTGCCTTGGGCGCTTTGCCCGGCACAGATTTCGAAGTCACTAGAGTGGCTCCTCTTGGCGACCCTGTTGAAATCAAACTGAGAGGTTCATACATCAGTGTCCGAAAGGGCGAAATCGAAATTTTGGACGTTAAACCCATTTAAGTACTAAATGCCTATAAAAAATACTATTTGCGTGGTCGGTAACCCAAACTGTGGTAAGACCACGCTCTTTAATGGTCTGACAGGTTCGAATCAAATCGTCGGAAACTGGCCCGGAGTCACCGTAGAGAAAAAAAGCGGTGACTTTGTTTATAAGAACCGTCACATCACAATTGTCGACCTGCCTGGCATCTATTCTTTACAGCCGAGCTCCGCCGCAAGCATCGATGAAAAAGTCGCGCGTGATTACATCCTCCAAAACGAAGCGGAATTGGTTGTTAATATCGTTGACGCCAGTAATCTGGAAAGAAATCTTTATCTAACGGCACAGCTTATTGAAATGCGTGTTCCAATGATTGTAGTTGTGAACATGCTCGACGTCGCTGCCGCTCATAAGATTGAAATTAATATTGAGAACCTTCAAAGAGATTTGAACTGTAAGGTTGTCGGTATCGTTGCTTCGAAAGAAGAAGGTCTTAAAGAGTTGTGTGAAGCTATCGATGAACAGCTCGATGACCTTAAAACTCCTCCTAATCCAATTGCGTTCCATCCTGATATCACGGAAGCCATTAAGCAAATTGGCGCTTTACTGGCGAAGCAGAATGTTGAGAAACCTCAGTGGGTTGCAGAGCAGCTTCTTGAAGGGGACGAAGAACTTCTCACTCGTCTTCATGGCGTTGACTTAACAGAAGCTAAAAAGATTATCGATGCTCTTAACGAGAAATACCAAGGTGACTTAGATATCGCGATGGCCGATGCTCGTTACAGCTTTGTATCTGAAGTCGCGGCCGACTGCATCATCAGAAAAGGCGAAGTTAATCAGAGCACTACTGAAAAAATCGATAAGTTCGTTCTTAACCGTTGGCTCGGTATTCCGTTCTTCCTGTTTGTGATGTATCTGATGTTTGTTTTCTCAATCAACATCGGCTCTGCATTTATTGATTTCTTTGACATCCTTTTCGGCGCAATCTTTGTAGAAGGTTTTGGAAATCTTCTTACTTCCTGGGGAACGCCGGATTGGTTAAAGACAATTTTGGCTGACGGTATTGGCGGCGGTATTCAAACTGTTTCTACTTTTATTCCGGTAATTGCTTGTTTGTTCTTGAGTTTGTCCTTCTTGGAAGACTCCGGCTATATGGCTCGAGCTGCTTTTGTGATGGACCGCTTGATGAGAACGTTGGGCTTGCCGGGGAAATCCTTTGTTCCATTGATTGTTGGCTTTGGCTGCAGCGTTCCTGCGATCATGGGCGCTAGAACGATGGAAAAGAGATCCGACAGAATTACTACAGTCCTCATGGCTCCGTTTATGAGCTGCGGTGCGAGACTGCCGGTTTATGTTCTCTTTGCAACAGCTTTTTGGCCGTTGGGAGGACAAAACTTAGTTTTCTCTCTTTACCTGATTGGTATTGTTGTTGCCATCATCACCGGCTTTGTACTCAAACGTACCGCTTTGAAAGGTGCACCTACAGCCTTCGTCATGGAGATTCCTCCTTACCATTTACCTACAATCAAGACATTGGCCTACCGTACATGGGATAGATTAAAGAGCTTTATTCTCAAGGCGGGTCAGCTGATTGTTATTATTGTTGCGGTTTTGGCTTTCTTGAACTCTTTAGGCACTGACGGTTCGTTTGGCAACGAGGATACAGACAAGTCTGTACTTTCCAATATCGGTAAGACAATCGTTCCGGCATTTGAACCAATGGGTATGCAGCAAGATAACTGGCCTGCTGCCGTAGGTATCTTTACCGGCATTCTTGCAAAAGAAGCTGTAGTCGGCACACTGGATTCTTTATATTCCGGCATGGGAACTCGTTCTGCTCGAGGTGACGACAGTGAAGTTAACACTGTTAAAGAACCTTCGCCTGCAGTAGAGGAAGAGGAAAAAGAATTCAGTATCTGGGAATCCACAAAAGAAGCTTTTGCCACAATTCCGGAAAATCTTTCAAAGCTTGGAGATTTCTTAGTTGATCCTCTGGGTGTCAATGTAGAAAAAGATCTGACTGACGTTGATGAGCAGGCTGCAGAGCAAGAAGTTGGCGTTGGTACCATCCACAATATGAAGAAGCTTTTTGACGGAGATTTAGGCGCTTTCGCTTATCTCGTTATGGTTCTTCTTTATATCCCATGCTGTGCTTCCATTGGTGCAATGTATCGTGAAATCGGCGCTAAATGGACCATCTTTGCAGCATTCTGGACTTCAGCTCTGGGCTATGGCTCTGCCACATTGATCTATCAGATTGGACGTTTTGGCAATCACCCGGTCTATTCTTCCGTGTGTATTGCTGCCGTCTGCTTAGTGTTCATTTTTACCTTTGCCTATCTGAGAAAAGAAGGTAAAGGTCCGGTGATGGAGTAAAAGCTAATGACATTAAGCGAACTTAAAATCTTGGTGCAGGAGCGGGGACAGATTTCTCTGAAAGAACTCTCCCTCCACTTCGGGTCTGATGAGTCTGCTATTGAAGCCATGATGGATCGTTGGATCCAAAAAGGACTTGTTAAGAAGGTTGAGCCAACAAAAGCTCAATGTTCAGGATGCGCCTTTTGCGGAGATGACGCACGTTTTCATTACGAATGGATTGGACCTAGAGTAGTGAAATTTGTGAATAAATAACCGAGTTTCAAATTAATCCTCCAAAAAAATCGGCTGCTCAAATGACATAAGGTTGAGCAGCCGATTTGTATTAAAACAGCAAAGAAGTTCTAGATCTTGCTTTCAGGCAATGAAACTGTGTACGGGAAATCAATGACCTTGACGGATTCTCCTTTAACGGTGAAGTCAGAATCAAGATAATCAGCCCTGATAACGAAGAGGAAAGTATTTCCAACGCATTGGATAACACGTCCCATCGGTTCGTTAATCATGAATACTTCTGTCCCCTCGTCAACGTTTTCGATGTTGGCCTGACCAAGAAGCATGCGGCGTTTTACACGGCCGAGATGCTGAGTCTTGGCAACGACTTCTTGTCCTGTGTAGCAGCCTTTATTAAAGGAAATAGAACCAATCAAATCCAAGTTCAGGAACTGTGGAAGCCACTCTAAGCTTTCAGCTTTGTCAATCAAAGCGACGCCTTCTTCCATGAGTGCTTTAGGAAGCATATTTTCTTCAGTCTTGCCCGATTCCATCATGTCAGGCAGTTTGCCAAAAGCCACGAACTTGGCGGAAAAGCCGTCGGCTGCTTTGCTGGGAAGACGTACTACGGTTACTGACTTTCCGCGGTAAGCCTTCATCGGTTCTGCTGGAATAGCGGGGCAGACGGTAATTTTTTCAGAGTCTTTTTCTTTTGTTGCGAAGAAAGTGATGGGAACAGACTCGATGGCGATGGTGACTTTACTTCTAAGAATAAACTTAGAGAGTCTTTGAACTTCTGTCTCAGCAATAGAGACAGGCATCATCAAACCGAATCCGTTGGGAATTCTGAAAATTAAAGAGGAAGAAGCAACACGGCCTTGATGATTGCAGCTGGCCGTCCATTTTGCTTCGTCTTCTTTAAAGTGATGAACATCTTGGGTTAATTGGCCCTGAAGAAACGATTCAGCATCGTCCCCGGTGACAGAGACTAAACGGTAGTTAGGTTCATTGCTGAATGTCCATAAATCAGAACTAGACATAGTCATAATTTTCTCCATTTCTAGATTTTGCTAGGTTACCTGCCAGGCAATGTATTGAATGGCATTGCTAAACAAATTAGGCAACGAAGGTTTTAAAGATTGTATCTAATGTTATGAGAAGCTCAAGACCTTAACGGAATTCAATCTCATAAGTAAAATTATTAGCTCCAAAAACTAAAGTCGGAAAGAGTTTGTATAAGTAAACTTGAACTTTTGAACAAAAAGACTGTAGGAGATGACATTGCTCAAGATAATTAAGTATTTTGCACTTGCCGCCGCAGCTGCGGCAGCCCTCGCTGTCTGCTATGGTTACTGGTATGTTCAGGATCGGATTGTGCCTTTTCCGGAGGGACAACAAGAATTAGTATTAAAAGTTCATAAGGGAGATACCACAAGAATCATTGTGAGAGAAATGCAGTCGGAAGGGCTTGATGTGCATCCTGACATATCTGCTTTAGCTTTTAAGCTGTTAGATGCAGATAAAAATATTCATGTCGGCCGGTACCTGATTCCTAAAGGTTGGACTCTTAATGAAATCATTGCTCATCTTAAAAGCGGCAAGGTGATTATGAGCAAGATCACCTTCATTGAAGGAACGGAAACTAAGAAAATTGTAGATAAGGTCAATTCTGATACTAACTTAGAACAGAATTCTGAGCCGATTACTATGGAGAATGTAATGAAGGTGGTCGGGGCACCTGAAAATACACATCCCGAAGGTCAGTTTGCGCCAGATACATTTGTATTTGCCGCCGGCTCTTCTGCTAATTCTATTCTTAAACAATCTTATAACGAACAGCAAAAGAGACTCAAAAAAGTTTGGAACTCTCGCGATCCTTCCATTGCGGTAAAGAATCCTTATGAATTATTGATTCTTGCAAGTATTATCGAAAAAGAGACGGGGCATCCGGAGGACAGAAATCTGGTCGCCAGCGTGTTTAATAATCGTCTGAAGAAAAATATGCTGTTGCAGACAGATCCGACGGTTATTTATGGAACGAAAGACTATCAAGGAAAGATCCTTCGCTCCCATTTAGCAGCCGATCATCCTTACAACACTTATATTCACCCGGGACTTCCTCCAACTCCTATTGCTAATCCGAGCTTGGCTTCTTTAGAGGCCGCTGCACACCCTGCGGACACCAAATATTTATACTTTGTGGCCAAAGGTGAAGGAAAATCTTATTTTTCTCAAACTTTACGGGAGCATAATGCGGCCGTACAGAAATATTTAAGAAGCAAAGGAAAGTAATCGTGAGTGCAAAACCAAGAGGACGTTTTATCACAGTAGAAGGCGTGGACGGTGCAGGTAAAAGCAGTCAAATCGATGTGATAGCACAAGCGATTCGGGACAGAGGAATTGACTTGGTTATCACGAGAGAGCCGGGGGGAACTCCGACAGCAGAAAAAATAAGAGAAATTCTCCTGCACGATGAAATGTCTCCGAAGTGCGAAATGCTTCTTATGTTTGCTTCTCGTCAAGAGAATTTAGACAAGGTCGTTAAGCCGGCAATTGCTGAAGGGAAGTGGGTACTATGCGATCGCTTTACCGACGCTTCTTATGCTTACCAGGCCTATGGGCGTAATCAGCCCAAAGAATGGGTAGATTTGTTAGCTGACTTTGTCCATTCAGATATTTCTCCCGACAGAACGGTTTTGTTCGATATTGACACCGAAATTGCTGCAGCAAGACTTCAAAGAAAACTTGATCGTTTCGAAGCTGAAGAGAAAGACTTTCATAGAAGGGTCCGTGAAGGCTACCTGACTCTGGCAAGAAACGAACCGGAAAGATTTTTAGTTATTGATTCTTCACAGCCAAAGGACGAAATAAGCGCTTTCTTAAAAGAGGAGTTTTCTAAATGGGGTTAGCTCCTTATCCCTGGCTCCAGAAGCCTGCAGAGTTATTGGAGTCCTTCACAAAGAAGCTCCCGAGTTCGATTCTTATTCACGGTCCCAGAGGCAGCGGAACGTATGAGCTTGGAGAAGCATTTGCTAAATTAATCTTATGTAGTTCTCCAGTAGACGGGCATGCCTGTGGGCAATGCGCAGAATGTAAGTTAATTGAAGCGGGTAACCACCCTGATTTCAAACTGCTTCTCTCAGAAGCGGAGGAAGCGATCCATCCGTTGCCATGGCAAAAAGAAGCTAAGCCGGTCACGGGCAAGAAAACTATATCCAGAACGATTTCCATCGAACAGATCCGTGCTTTAAGCGACTTTATCGGAATCAGTTCTCATCGAGGAGGCCGAAGAGTTGTTTTGGTTTATCCGGCTGATACCATGATGGCTGATCAAAGTTCAGCTCTTCTTAAAACTCTGGAAGAGCCGCCTCCAAGCATGGTTTTTATTCTAGTGTCAGACAACTTGGATAGGATGCTGCCGACGATTCGATCAAGATGTCAGCTTGTGCGAGTTGCACCTCCGACACAGGAGCAAGGAGTTCAATTTTTAAAAGAAAAGGGTGTCAAAAATCCCGTCGAGGAACTAGCTAAGCTTGGCGGAATGCCTTTACTTTATTTTGAGCAAGATCAGAAACTGCGCCTAGATCCGGAAAAAGAAGAAAAACTTCTAGACCTATTGGCAAAAGGACCTGCTCTGGATGCCCGAAGCATAATTGATCTTTCTTCGGCGGAATATTCTCTGGTGCCTTTAACTACGCTTCTGCAAAGATGGTGTAATGATCTGGTTTTAGTCTCTCAAGGACTTCAACCGCGTTATTTCTTAAGAAGAGCAAATCAAACAAAATCTATAGCGTCTTCAGTTAATCTCAAAAAACTGTATGCATTTTGGGATGAGCTGAATACAACCAGACGCCACCTGCAGATTGCTTTGAATCCCAGGATGATGACGCAGGATATGTTATTTAAATATAAAGATATCTTTCCAAAAAGACGGTAGTTTTTTATAAGTCCGGTTTCTTCTTCAGAGCCTCTACGATAGTCTGTTCATCCGGAATAATGTACTTACTGGTTGTGCCGACGGAAGCATGCCCAAGAGCAGTTTGTACGACGTTAACCGGCATGACTTCCAAGCTTGTTACGGCAAAGGTATGTCTGAGCCAGTGAGTGGAACTGGTGCGTAGTTTGGCAGCGTCCAATGGACGTTCCTTTTTAATATGGTCAGCGACATCGCCTAAGAAATTAGAAAGGATGACGTAAAGACCTGAACGGGTTACGCCGCCTTCTAAATTCTTTTTAGATTTCCTCATAGAAGCCAGAAGCAGGGATTGAGAACCGGCTTCATCTCCCAGTGGCGGAAGATTGCGGAGTTCTAAGTAATCGGAAATCATTTTTACTTGTTCATTGGATAAAGGAAGGCGTCTTTCTTTGTCTCCTTTTCCAATGACGGTAATAAACATCACGCTGCTGCCGCCGATGTTGCGAGCTGCAATCCATGAAGAGCGGGCATTAATCATTTCGCTGCAGCGCATGCCCAGACCTTTTCCAAGAAGCAGAATAACTTTTAACCTTGCCTTTTGAATGGACTCGGGCATCGCCTCAAGATAAGCAAGGATTTCGTCCCATTGTTCTTTAGACAAAGATCGATCGGCGTATTCTTTTGGCTTTCCTTCCCCCGGAAGGAGCGGTATTTTGGGCGATATCTGATCGAAAGGATTCATTTTCAGGTATCCCGTTTTTTGCAAGAAGGAAAAGAGCTGACGCACAACGGTCATAGCAATTTTTCTGCTGGAATAAGACAAAGCCGAGCTAAAAGGGCGCCAAGCTCCGGACGATCGAGTTGTATTCTTTGGTCCGAGCCAGGTACTTTGAGGCTGGTTCCAGCGGGCACCCCACGTTTCATCGCTGGAGCGTCCGAGCATTTCCAACCAAGTTAAGTATTCGGCGCAGTCTTCCAAGGTAAGGGAGGAGAGGGCAGTTCTTTTTTCGATAATGGCCCAAAGAAGAAATCTTTCGGCTTCTTTTTTATAAGCCGCTTGAGTATTTTGATTTTTTCCTCTTGCTTTCAACCAAGAATGAATGGCCTGTAGGTCATCTTCAGCACTAAGTTGACAGTTGGCTTTGTCTCCGCGGTTTGTCCCTTCTCTTCCGTTAAAAAGATCAGGCACCTTAAAAGATTCGAGAGGAACAATTTGTGAGCGCTCGGAGTGCATGAATCCAGCGCGTTGCGGAACTTTTTTGAAGTGAGTTTCAGGATTAACGACTTCAGTAAATTGGGCTCCTGCTACAACACCGATTTTATGTCCGTAGTAAGGCTTGGTAAGTTCAATGGCCTTTTTTAAAACCGAATCCGGAAGCTCTACTCCTTCTAGGCGATGGTCATACAACCATTTAAGGATTCCATTCGCCGTTTCCTTTTCAAGATGGACGGATTTCCACCAATTATTGTCATTGATATAAATTAAGTCCATTAAGTCATCTAGGTTGTAGATTTCGTTGGACTTAAGGTGTTCGGAGACATCTTCAAAAAAATACTGTGAAAGGGGAGCATCAAAATCTAATTGGGACATAACAATATTGGTTTTTCTGCAAGCTTACGTTTTGGCCTGTGTTGTGTTCGATTATGGTTCCAAAATTCTTCCTCAATAATAAGACGGAAATCAGCAGAAACGAGAAGGTAAGAGTTCAATTGTCTTTTGAGAAAGAGAAAGGTTTCCCGGAGTGCTTGGGGTTATAGTTTATGGATGAGCATTACTCACTTCAAAAAATGCAATCTAAGCTTTGACTTACTTGCTATATAAGAGAAGATTTTTACGCCCTGAGTAGCAACGGATATGAAAGAATTGGTTGGTGCGAGAGGTCGGACTCGAACCGACACGTCTAAGACACTAGAACCTAAATCTAGCGCGTCTACCAATTTCGCCACACTCGCTTTTTGAAGAGCCGTAATTCTACTACAAAATCAAAATTGAATCTTTTGAAATTATTTATTTAATAATCTCAAGGGGTTAAATAAAAAGTGCCTTTGTATGTTTCTAAAACACAAGAAAGCTCGTAAGTTAGGAGTTGATTTGGTGTTTGGTGCAAGAGGTCCGACTCGAACCGACACGTCTAGGATTCTAGAAGCCAAACCTAACGCCTCTACCACTTTCGCCAAATTCGATTTTTGAAGAGTTGAGGTGAGGTTCTAATATAAAATCTAAACTGAGTCTTTTGAAATTATTTTTTAGAGAAGTCAGCGCCGCCCAAGTATTTCTCTAGCCAAAGAGAGCCAATGATGGTTTTTACATCAGTAATCTCGCCGTTCAGAGATTTTTTGACAAGTTCTTTCCATGGAAGAAGGGAGAGTTCTACGAATTCTCCAGGATCAAGATGTTGTTCTTTTTTCACAAGATCTTTGGCGAGGTAGATCCAAATACTTTCGTTTGAATAGCCGATAGCATTATTGATCTTTCCTAGGAAGACCCAGTTTGCTGCTTCGTAGCCGGTTTCTTCTAAAAGTTCGCGTTTGGCACAGACAAGAGGATCTTCATTTGGGTCCAATTTCCCGGCAGGAATTTCTAAAAAAGCTTTTCCGGCTGGGTATCGCCATTGTCTTTCTATAACAACTTGGCCGTCCTTGGTTAGAGGAATAATTGCCGCTGCTCCGGGATGTTTAATATATTCTCTTGTTGTTATTTTTCCGTCCGGAAGTTCAACTTTGTCTTTGTAAATTTTTAAGAAGTTGCCTTTGTAAACTTCCTCAGTTGAAATTTGCTTTTCTTCGAGAGAATCCATTTCAAGTCCTTATAGCTAGTCACTTTTGACGAATCTCAGAAAGCTTATCACGTTGGTATGATGTTTCTTAGTATTTGCCTTAATGCCTAGAATAGGTTCAAGGACTTTATTCTTCCTTATTAACTTGCAATAATTTACAAAGGAAGGGGGTGCAAGAAAAACCCCAAAAGGAATTACGATGAGCACAAACACTATACCTTTAAGAACTTCTCAAAGTTTTGTTAACTGGTTCTCTATCTGCTATTTTGCATGCGCAATCGGCATGTTCATCTACCTCTGGGCTAACACTCCGGTTATTGCAGATTTATGGACAAGCCTATTAGATTTCGCCTTCAACATCATGTATGTTGTAATCGGTGCTCTTTTATGGCCCGGCACTCTGTTGGCCATGTTGGTAATGGGCTTTTATTAATTTTTAGAAAAAACGAACCTTTGGGCTCCATCGAGTTCTTCTCTTTGGAGCTTTGGTCGTTGCTTATTATTTTAGTATTTGCTACAAAGCGGTTCTGAATGGACCGCTTCGCCTTTTCAGGAGAGGGCGCTTCATTTTTTACGTTTTGCAGTTAGGCAAAGCTAATCACTCAAATCTTTTTCTAAACTGTGTCGGTTTTCAGAAACTTAAAACAGGAAAGGCTGCAAACACTTGTTATGTTTGCAGCCTGCGGAGTTAGAGTTTAAAAACTGCGCTTTTTAACTTCCGGCAGTTCCTTCTAACGTTTTCTTATTAGACCGGAGCTTTGGGCATAGGAGCCGGAGCACCTTGTGGACCGAAACCTTGCGGTCCGAAGCCATGATGGCGTTGCGGAGCAAATCCATGATGACGTGGTCCTCTATGGCCTCTGAAGTGGCTCTTGCTTTCGAGAGCTTCTAAAACTTTAACTTGTTCTGGAGTCAGAACCTTAACAAGTTCAGCACGAGCCTTGATCAGGTTTTGAGTAGCCTCGAGTTGCTGCTGGAGTCTGGCGACTCTTGCTTCTAAGCGCTGTTCTTGGCTGAGCTGCCAGCCCGGAGCCTGCTGGTTCGCATTTCTCTGAGCATGAAGAGCGTCGATAGCAGCGGAATAGTTATTCCAAGCGGGCTTCTGAGAATCGTTCAAATTAAGAGAGCCAAGCAAGTAAAGTTTTCTGTCCTGATAGCCGACTGCCGGACCGCGCATTTGATTGCCCTGACCAAAATAGCAAGGAGCGCCGTTGTAAGTGCCGTAACAAGGAGCGCCGCAGTTAGGACCAGGACCCATCATTCCCATACCGCAGCCGGGGCCTGGTACCCACTGAGCAGATGCAGCAGTTGCTAAGAGTGCTAAGGAGCCGATAAGAGATCCCTTGAGAAGGAGCTGAGATGCTTTGTTCATCATGGTTTCCTTTGATTGAATTATTGGAGGTATGGAGCTTCTTGCTCCACGCATACAAGATACACAAAAAGCCCGAAATGTAACATCCTAAATGTTAATTTGATTAACTGAGCGTAATAATTCGTAATACGCAGGGCAATTTATTTACATTTCTCATGCAATAGGTAGCTATTATTAGCTAAGAGAAAGTCCTGGATAGGAAGGGCCCGAAGTATTCGGGCCCGAAATACTAACACATTAATAAGTGAGAGCCGGTTTTAAAGTCTTGGCTTCTTCGACCCATTTTTCCACATCTTTCAATGTTGGAGAACGTTTTGCGAGATGTTTTTCTTCGTTAATTTCAACAACTTTTTTAGCTAGATTTGCCGGAACACGGTTTTTCAACTCGTTAACAGTGTCCACTCCTGCGCGTTCAAGAATTTCAGCGTACTGAGGTCCAATGCCGTTGATGCGAATTAAATCAGCATGGTTGGCGAACTTTAGGATCAATTTCGGAGAAATCTTTGTTTCCTCTGCTAATTTCTTTCTTAAGGCCGGAGTTGCGGTTTTGGAAAGATATTCCGAGGTAGTAAAAATACCAGCGTCATTGAGTTTTTTTGCATATTCCTCACCGACACCTTCAATATCTAAAACTTTATAATCCATAAACTCACCTTAGAAAAAGAGATATACATGCCTTGGAATATAAAGGGTTTGCAAACTAACTAGGTTCCTAATAGCCCAAAATAAGTTCCGTTTTCAAGGTTAAAAACAATAAGATCAAAGTAGTTAAGTATCATGGCTAGTAACAAAGTAGCCCTCGGGATATCATTAGCTCTCGGAGCGGCTGTCAGTTGGGGTGCGATGGGGATCGCTGCCCAATATCTTCTTCACTATTGTCGTTTTGAAGCAATCGATCTAGTTTCTATCCGTCTCGTGTCGGCCGGAATTCTTTTGCTGCTTATCTACCGAATTTTAGGTGGTACAGACGTCATGTCTCCGTTCTCTTCTCGGTGGGCATTTACTCAAGTGGCTATTGCAGGCGTTACTATCCTTGGTTCCCAACTGACATTTATGCTGTCTATCAAAGCTGCAGATGCAGCGCTGGCAACTATTTTATTTACCGTCATTCCTTTGATGTGCGCCGGTTATTACTGCGCTGTGGACAAAAAGTTTCCTTCTCCGGCAATTTGTCTTTGTTTTGTCCTAGCTTCAGCCGGCGTTGCTTTGGTCGTGACGGACGGAGATTTCAGCAAGCTTAACTTCTCTGTTGTGGGATTGCTATGGGGACTGTGTTCCAGTGCTTTATGTGCTTTGTACTCCATTCAGCCTCAGAAAGTTATAAAGAAATTAGGAGTATGCCCGGTTGTCGGATGGGCCATGATAATCGGAGGAATGGTTGCTTGCTGCTTTAATCCTCCTTGGACGCTTCAGGTTGACTGGAATCTTAATTCGATTGCGGCTTTCACTTTTATTGTAACGATTGGAACCGTTTTATCTTTCTGGTGCTATCTTTCCAGTGTCAAATATCTTTCAGCAGTTTTAGTCAGTCTGATTGGGTGTATGGAACCGGTTACGGCTTACATCTTGTCTATCATGTTCTATGGAAAATCCGTTGGTCTTTATGAACTGTTAGGAATTCTTTTTGTATTTGCGAATGTAATGATTATTTCTGTTCAGTCAGAGGAGAAAAAGAACTAAAAATGGAAGAAAATTCCCGGTCACAAGCAATTAAGTGGGCCCTAAAAACTTCTGTCCCTGTGTTTATGGGATATATCCCATTAGGCGTTGTTTTTGGATTTTTGTTTGTTCAGGCAGGTGCTGAATGGTGGCTTGCCCCACTGTCTTCAATCATGATTTATGGAGGAGCAGTTCAGTACATGATGATTCCGATGCTGGCGGAAGGGCTTCCGATTTCTGCCATCGCTTTTGCTACTTTTGTTGTTAATCTCCGTCATGTGTTCTATGGTCTCTCACTGATAGATACCGTTCCGAAAAAAGGTCCGGCTAAGTGGTTTTTATCTTTTCTGCTGACAGACGAGACATACTCTTTATTAACTACTCTTCCAAAATCGGTTCCTCTGAGCAACCGACTCTTTTTAGCTTTCTTTAATTATCTTTGGTGGATTCTTGGAAGTCTGATTGGCGCTCTTTTAGGGTTAGGGATCAAAGTCAACTTAGGCGGTTTTGATTTTGTGCTGACAAGTTTATTTGCAATGCTCTTATGTGAGCAATGGAGACAAAGAGACTCTTCGTGGCCGGTCTGGATAGCATTGGCCTCTTATGGAGCAGCCAGATTAATCAGTGTTGAACATTGTCTGGCCTTGGCTATCGCGTTCTCCAGCATTGGAGCATTGCTGCTGATGCTGCCGCGCAGAAAGATGAAGGAGAAGATTTATGAATGATTACGGTTATCTTTTTGCGACGTTTTTCGCAATGATGATTATTAGTTTCGGGGAGAGAGCACTGCCTTTTGCGGCCGGAGAATGGCTGCAAAAGCAGAAGTGGGCAATTGTGCTGGGGAAGTTCTTGCCGCTGGCTATTATGTTTTTGCTGGTTCTTCACTCTTCGACAGGAGCGGCATTAGCTCACGGCGGATTGCCGATCCCCGAGTTAGCAGCGATTGTTGCAACATTAGTGCTTCAGTGGTTCTGGAAAAATGCGTTGCTTTCTATTTTTACCGGAACTTTAGTTTACGTTGTCCTGTTTAACTCTATGTTTTAATTGTGAAAAACCCGGATTGTTCCGGGTTTTTCTTAGACTCAGTCAACTGAGCTAAATGTGAGGACCAGATTTCTCAAGTTTCTTGCATTTCTCATTTGTTGCCGCAAATTTGGCAAAGTTAGCAATGAATTTAGAAGCGAGTTCCTTAGCTTTTTTGTCCCAAACTGCAGGGTTCTTGTAAGAGCTCCTTGGGTCCAAAACGTCTTTTGTCACTCCAAAGACTTCAGTTGGATATCTCAAATTGAAGAAGGGAATAACTGCAGTCGGTTCTTTCAAAATGGACTGATTCAGAATTGCGTCAATGATTGCTCTCGTTTCTTTAATAGAAATGCGTTTTCCAGTTCCGTTCCATCCGGTATTAACGAGGTAGAACTTGGCATTACTTTTCTCAGCTTTTTTCACCAGCTCTTGGGCATACTTGAAGGGATGAAGAGTTAAGAAAGCTGCTCCGAAGCAGGCAGAAAATGTCGGCTTCGGTTCCGTAATTCCTCTTTCTGTTCCGGCTAATTTGGAGGTATAGCCGGATAAGAAATAATACATAGCTTGATCTGAATCAAGAATGGATACCGGAGGAAGGACTCCAAAGGCATCAGCCGTCAAGAAGATAATGTCTTTAGCGTGCGGACCTTTTGAAATTGGTTCGACGGTATTTTCAATGTGGTAAATCGAATAGGAGACGCGAGTATTTTCTGTAGCTGAAGAATCAGAAAAATCTATCTTTCCGTTTTCATCAACGATGACATTTTCCAGTAAAGCGTCTCTGCGGATTGCTTTGTAAATATCGGGTTCGCTTTCTGCATCGAGATTAATTACCTTCGCGTAGCAGCCTCCCTCGTAATTAAAGACACCTTCATCGTCCCAGCCGTGTTCGTCGTCGCCGATGAGAAGGCGTTTCGGATCAGCGGACAGAGTTGTTTTACCTGTGCCGGATAAACCGAAGAAGATGGCAGTTTCGTTGAGAGATTTATCGGTATTTGCGGAGCAGTGCATAGAAGCAATTCCACGCAATGGATTTAAGTAATTCATTACGGAGAACATACCTTTTTTCATTTCGCCGCCGTACCAAGTATTCAAAATCACTTGGACTTTCTTTTTGAGGTTGAAAGCAATGGCAGTTTCGCTGTGTAAGCCGAGTTCTTTGTAATTTGCTACTTTGGATTTGCTAGCAGTTAAAACTACAAAGTCAGGTTCTCCGAATTTTGCTAATTCTTCAGGTGTGGGACGAATGAACATGTTGGTGACAAAGTGGGCTTGCCAAGCTACTTCCATAACAAACCGGACTTTCAAACGAGTATGTTCGTTGGCTCCGCAGAAGGCATCAACGACGTAAAGTTTTTTGCCTGAAAGTTCTTTGACAGCTTGTTTTTCTAATTCTTCCCAAGTTTCCGGAGTGATAGGCTTATTGTCGTTGGGATATTCCGGAGTATTCCACCAAACTGTTTCTTCCGTTACATCATCTTTGACAATGTACTTGTCTTTGGGAGAGCGGCCGGTGTAAACGCCGGTCATCACATTGAGAGCACCTAACTCAGTTTTGAAGGCTTTTTCGTAGCCGTTTAGTTCAGGATGAGTTTCTTCTTCGTAAAGTTTGTCGAAGGATGGGTTGTAAATGATTTCTTTAACGTTGGTAATCCCGTAGCGGGAAAGGTCAATATTTTTATTATTCATCTTAGCCTTCTTACTTTCTTGTACCTTTTAGAGGCTCAAGGACGTGGTTATGTTACAAAATTTAACTGTTTAAGGTTACTACTTTTTGCATTCCATGAAAAGAAAAATTTTGAATGAGAATTAGTAGCAAGATTGAACAAGTCTTAAAAAAATCCGGTGACGGCTTTCGCTGCACCGGACAAAAAAGGTAGGAGGATTATTTAACTGTTGATTTATCGCTGGAGAATTTGAATTCTTTTAAATCAGACTTCAAATTGGAGGCATCGTTTTTGAGATTCTCTTTGTTTTGTTGAAGAGATTGAAGATCTAGCGATTTTGCATTGTCTTTCAAAGAAGCGGCATGTTCTTTTGCGCTTTGGTAATCAGAGACGAAACCATTGGGCCGGTCCTGAGGAAGCACTGTTTCAGCAGCAGGTACAGAATCGCTCGAGGTTGGAACTTCGAGCTTATCAGCTGCTTGTGCACCGAGAGCGGAAAGTCCTAAGATTAAAGACGAGATCACTAAAATCTTTTTCATGTTGTCTCTCCTATAAATAGAAACAAACTAATGATATAGGGGTTTTATCCTATTTTAAAAATAAAATTTGTAAAGAATGTAAGTGTAAATTAATGTCTTCATTTATCAAATCTATAAAGAGCTAAGAATGCAGGCTAAGTACTCGGATAAATATTCTCTCGAACATTCTATGATTGGCTATTTGGGCATTGAGCTCATCAGTGAGGAAGAAGGGCTTGTAAAGGCCAAGATGCCGGTCAATGAAAAGACTTCTCAACCTTTCGGTGTTTTGTGCGGGGGCGCATCTTTAGCTTTTGCCGAAATTATTGCCGGGTATGGTTCTTTTCTGTATTGCGGCGAAAATGAGATTGCAGTTGGCTCATCCGTCTCGGGGAACCATATTTCTTCCGTTAAGACCGGAGATGGCGTATGGGTCTATGCTGTTGCAAAGTGTTTGCATCATGGACGCCGAACACACATCTGGAATGTAGACATCTTTAATAAAGATGAAAAGTTGATCAGTACTGTCAGAGTCACCAATTTCATTGTTGAAGATAAGTCGAAGAGCTGGAAATAGAAAGAACCTTTCCGAGCTCTCCCAGGAAAGACGATTCGAAAAACTGGGAGCTGAAAACTTCTTTTGCAGTCACGTTCCAGCGATTCTTTCTTATTGTTCGGAAAGATGTCTAACGGAAACTTAACTTCTGGTCTATCTCATTCTTCGGGCAGAAAAAGATTCAATTTTGCTGAAATCGACAAGTTTGAGTACTTTTCAATTAAAAACCAAAACTAACTCGGCGGGAGCTCCTGATTGATAGGGGGTTATATTTTGAAGATGATATAGGGAGGGTGAATATAAGATTTTTCGAAAATTATGGCACTTTTCGTGCAGTTTGAACTGTTTCGAAGAAATCCTCAGCTAACACAAAATAAAATTTATAAATTTCATAGCATTAGCTGAGGGTTTCAATTGTACAAACTTACATCCTTCAACTGAAACATGATATAGCCATGCTCAACAAAAGATTTGTTGAAGTTTCAATTGTACAAACTTACATCCTTCAACTGAAACGTTGAGTAAGTTGCGTCTCTAACATCGCACGATTGAGTTTCAATTGTACAAACTTACATCCTTCAACTGAAACGAGCACGATTGAGCAACTGTTGAGTAAGTTGCGTCGTTTCAATTGTACAAACTTACATCCTTCAACTGAAACTGCGGGGAAACATCGTTCGTATTAGACGTTTGTTGTGTTTCAATTGTACAAACTTACATCCTTCAACTGAAACATCATCCTATGGATTTTAGTCTTGTCTTTCTTGGGTTTCAATTGTACAAACTTACATCCTTCAACTGAAACCGACGGACATCAGAAGCAAGACCATAAGCTGCCAAGTTTCAATTGTACAAACTTACATCCTTCAACTGAAACATGGGTGACGGTCCTGACCCTGTTTCAAATTTCAGTTTCAATTGTACAAACTTACATCCTTCAACTGAAACTTAACAAAGATTAACGGCGAAGAGACATTCAACCGCGTTTCAATTGTACAAACTTACATCCTTCAACTGAAACGTGTAAGGGCCGGATTTGCTAATGTATCCGGTGTCGGTTTCAATTGTACAAACTTACATCCTTCAACTGAAACTAAACAGGCATAGCTCGAGCACACTTGCAGTCAAGTTTCAATTGTACAAACTTACATCCTTCAACTGAAACTCTCTGGCGCACTTAGGCGAACAAGCTATTCTTAGTTTCAATTGTACAAACTTACATCCTTCAACTGAAACTGAGAGGCGGTTTCCGTATTTAACGAAAATCTTATCGTTTCAATTGTACAAACTTACATCCTTCAACTGAAACGAATTAAAATACCTAAATAACGTAGGTTGATTGCGTTTCAATTGTACAAACTTACATCCTTCAACTGAAACGAGGATTGTACTCATTAGCTACAGAATCAAAAATAGCGTTTCAATTGTACAAACTTACATCCTTCAACTGAAACTACTCGCCACAAGCATAATAACGAATTTTACGTCGTTTCAATTGTACAAACTTACATCCTTCAACTGAAACAAATAGATGCCTTGAAAAGAACGAGTAGCATCATCGAAGTTTCAATTGTACAAACTTACATCCTTCAACTGAAACCGGGCATCACGCTCTAGTAACTTCTGAATCTGGAAGTTTCAATTGTACAAACTTACATCCTTCAACTGAAACCTTATTACCGACATCAGTAGGTTGGGGGGTCGAGGTTTCAATTGTACAAACTTACATCCTTCAACTGAAACTACTCGCCACAAGCGAAATAACGAATTTTACGTCGTTTCAATTGTACAAACTTACATCCTTCAACTGAAACATCCAGACAAGACTAAAATCGGAAGGATGATTGGAAAGTTTCAATTGTACAAACTTACATCCTTCAACTGAAACTTCATGGATAACGTCTACTTAGAAACTTTCTTCTTTGTTTCAATTGTACAAACTTACATCCTTCAACTGAAACTACACGCACTTTCAAATTCCTTGCGGTCAGTGTATGTTTCAATTGTACAAACTTACATCCTTCAACTGAAACTTGGTAGTTTTTTATCCGGCGGTGTTGGTGGCGCCGTTTCAATTGTACAAACTTACATCCTTCAACTGAAACGTAGCGTCAGACAGAAGCGAAGAGCCTAAATTAGCAAGTTTCAATTGTACAAACTTACATCCTTCAACTGAAACCCCAAGTACTCCGGCCGTTGCAAACGAGCGTCAGGCGTTTCAATTGTACAAACTTACATCCTTCAACTGAAACAAATGAGACCGGAGAATTTCTGTGTAGCGAGTACCTCGTTTCAATTGTACAAACTTACATCCTTCAACTGAAACTATACGCATTTTCAAATTCCGTGCGGTCAGTGCGTTTCAATTGTACAAACTTACATCCTTCAACTGAAACGTACACCGTAAACCGGCATAGGACGAGCACACTTGCAGTTTCAATTGTACAAACTTACATCCTTCAACTGAAACATAATATAACCATGTTCCACAAAGGACTTGTTAAAGTTTCAATTGTACAAACTTACATCCTTCAACTGAAACCGCTTCAAAAGATTGAAATTCGAAACAGGGTCAGGAGTTTCAATTGTACAAACTTACATCCTTCAACTGAAACAAGTAGTCAAAAACAGTGCCGTTGGCAAAAGAAGTAGTTTCAATTGTACAAACTTACATCCTTCAACTGAAACGTATTGGATCTACTGTGCTTAATCAGCCTGGTATGAGTTTCAATTGTACAAACTTACATCCTTCAACTGAAACCCATATTGTGCACGAGGAATCCGACTAATGTAATCAGTTTCAATTGTACAAACTTACATCCTTCAACTGAAACCATTTTTGACTCATGAATACAGCGAATCATCGCGGTTTCAATTGTACAAACTTACATCCTTCAACTGAAACTTACTAGTCTTCTTAGAGTAGGAATACCACGCGGTTTCAATTGTACAAACTTACATCCTTCAACTGAAACTTTTACGTTGACGAAGTCCTTCCCGGTGATTCATTCAGTTTCAATTGTACAAACTTACATCCTTCAACTGAAACTACTCACCGCAAGCAAAGTAACGAATTTTACGGTTTCAATTGTACAAACTTACATCCTTCAACTGAAACGTCGGAACATTTACAGAATTTTGAAGATTCTCATCGTTTCAATTGTACAAACTTACATCCTTCAACTGAAACGCTACTCTGGTGGATTTGTGGTTGGGACGCCTCTTGGTTTCAATTGTACAAACTTACATCCTTCAACTGAAACAATATTCAGTTTTTAATCGGTTGGACCAAACGGCTGTTAGTTTCAATTGTACAAACTTACATCCTTCAACTGAAACGTCTATGGTGTTCCCGGTCTTGTAGATCATTTCTAGTTTCAATTGTACAAACTTACATCCTTCAACTGAAACAAATAGTCGTAAACAGAACCGGAAGAAAAATTCATAGTTTCAATTGTACAAACTTACATCCTTCAACTGAAACGTGTCAATGCAATTACGATTAATGACCTTCGTCAAGGTTTCAATTGTACAAACTTACATCCTTCAACTGAAACCTTTTCGATGATTCCTTCTGTGAATTTAAAGAGGAGTTTCAATTGTACAAACTTACATCCTTCAACTGAAACTCCCTTGCTCACTTAGGTGAACAAGCAATCCTTAAGTTTCAATTGTACAAACTTACATCCTTCAACTGAAACGAAAGTGGCCTCGTGCAACAAGAAAATTAGTAGAAGTTTCAATTGTACAAACTTACATCCTTCAACTGAAACGCCGAATCCGCTGACTTTTGCTTAGGATCCCGGTAAGAAGTTTCAATTGTACAAACTTACATCCTTCAACTGAAACGCCGAATCCGCTGACTTTTGCTTAGGATCCCGGTAAGAAGTTTCAATTGTACAAACTTACATCCTTCAACTGAAACGTAACCATCTCAATCGACTCTTTTACCGGCTTTAAGTTTCAATTGTACAAACTTACATCCTTCAACTGAAACTGAAGTCTTATTCAGCAGCTTCTGAGTGGAAAAAGTTTCAATTGTACAAACTTACATCCTTCAACTGAAACCTTTCTCCTTTGGAGAAACTCGAGACGCAAGTAGCAAAAGTACAACATACTTGAACTGAAAACTTTATGACGAAGGTTTATAGGCCCCAAAGCGCTGGCAAGAAAGTACTGAACCAGGGTACGTAAATGATTAGTACCAACGCCAAAACCGCAGCTATCAGCAGAGGAATAACCGCAGGTGTAATTTCTTCCATCGTTAGTCCGCTAATCTGAGCTCCCACGTATAAGTTAACCGCCACGGGAGGAGTAATCTGACCGATGGCCAAGTTAACCGTCATCATTACGCCAAACCATACAACGTCCCAGCCGAAGTGCCTGATCAATGGAAGAAGGAAGGGCAGTAAGACGTAGTAAATAGAAATCGCATCTAAAAGCATTCCTGCAAGTAACAGGATGATATTGATAAGCGCAAGGAGAACCCAAGGATTATCAGACAATGCTAATAAGAATTCAGCGCCTTTTTCGACTAAGCCTACGGTACTTGCAACCCATGCAAAAAGCCCGGCGCAGGTCACAACAAACATAATAACGGCAGTCGCTTTGACAGACTCAACCAGAACTTCTAATAAAATTTCAAAAGAATTGAATGTTCTATAAATAAAGACACCAACAAAAAGACCATAGAAAATAGCCACAGCGGCCGCTTCGGTTGGAGTAAAGATACCGCCGTAAATGCCGCCCAAAATCACAACTGGAGTCATGATACCCCAGAAAGCATCTTTGAAAGCTTTCCAAACAGGGACTGAACGAGGAAGACCTCTGTAGCCGTGTTTCTTAGAAATGAGGTAAACGCAAATCATCAGGCATCCGGCAACAAGCAGACCGGGAATGATGCCCGCGGCAAATAGAGCCGGAACGGAGGCATCGGCGATACCGCCGTAAACGATAAATGCGATACTCGGAGGAATAACAATCGCTAGGCCTGAGGTCACGGAGACATTGGCTGCCGCAAAAGGTTTGTCATAGCCGCTTTTAACCATCGCCGGAATCAAAATTAATCCCAACGCAGCTACCGTTGCGGGGCCCGATCCGCTGACTGCACCCCAGAAGGTTGCTACGGCAACGGTTGCAATGGCCAATCCGCCTGTCATGTCTCCTACAATGGTCTCGACTAAGGTGACGATGCGGGCTGCAATACCGGCTCTCTCCATGATGAAGCCGGCAAGAA
Source organism: Turicimonas muris (assembly GCF_002221595.1). Classification (GTDB taxonomy): domain Bacteria; phylum Pseudomonadota; class Gammaproteobacteria; order Burkholderiales; family Burkholderiaceae_F; genus Turicimonas; species Turicimonas muris. Next base: position 28,527 of record NZ_NHMP01000007.1, on the reverse strand, counting down.
TAAAGAAAGGAATTGCTAGAAGAGGAACTTTTGCTACACCGGCAAAAAAGTTGTAGGGCAGCATATCGATGCCCATGTCGTACATCCAGGCAACAATCGAAGCACTAAGTCCTAGACAAATCGCAATGGGGACACGCAGAGCAAGCGGGATAACAAAGAGCAGAAGTAGAACCAGTGCCGGATCTTGAAAGAGTTCTGTCATTTCTGCCTCCTACACCAATCCAGACTTAAAGTCACTGATGACTTTCTGGATAATGCGAACAATGATTAAAAGGGAAAATAAAGGAGTGGCCATGGTGTAAAGCCAGACCGGAATGTCCAAAGACTCACTGGAAACATTCAGAGAAAACTCATCCCAGACTTCAATGGAGCCGAGATAAACAAGAGCAGCAAAAAAAGCAATGCTGCAGACAACACCGAAGATGTACATCCCTTTTCTTAAAGCAAGCGGACAGGCGTTATAAAGAAGGTTCATGCAGAAGTTGCTTCCCTCTCTGAATGCTCTGGCGGTTCCGAGAAGAACAATCCATACAAAGAAGTTGACCGTCAACTCTTCGGAGGCGGAGAAAGAGAAGTTTGTGCAGTACCTAACAATGACATTGATAAAGGATATGCAAGCCATTAACCCTAAGAGAAAGGCTCCCAGTATTTCTTCAAACCGGGAATTTAAAAAATTCAGCATCTTTTTACTTCTATTTTGAAACGGGCGGCTTTTGCCGCCCGTTAACTACTCAATGGTTCAATTACTGAGCGGCTTTCATGTCTGCTTCAGCGGCTTTAACGAGTTCAGGACCAATCTTCTTTGTCCAGTTGTCGCGAACTTGCTGAGTTGCTTTGTAGAAGGCTTGAATTTGTTCGGGTGTGAAGCTTGTTACTTCCATACCGTTCTTCTTCAATTCAGCATTAGGATCGCTGACGGCAGGAACTTTACCGATCTTCTGCAAGTAAGCTAAGGCTTCGCCATTGTCAAAGCCTAAGCGGGAGAGGGCTTTGCCGTAAAGTTCTGCTTCAGCTGCGCATTCAAGAATGATTTTTTGGTCTTCTTTGGAGAAACCGTTCCAAACTTTCTTGTTTGCCGTCAAGAAGAGTGGGTCGATCATGTAATGCCAATCGGTCATGTGTTTGTGCCATGTCCACATCTTCATTGGGATGTTGATGCCGTTGGTCGGGTTTTCTTGACCGTCAACAATGCCTTGTTGGAAACCGGTAACGGCTTCAGACCAGTTAATAGCCTGTGGATTGGCACCTAAAGCTGTGAAAATATCAATGAAGATTGGGGTGCCGCAAACGCGAAGCTTCATGCCCTTCATATCTTCAGGCTTGTTGATTGGACCCTTGCTGGTTGTCAGTTCGCGGAAACCGTTTTCGGACCAACCGATGAATTTAACGCCTGTTTTTTCAATAGCGTCTTGAAGCATCTTGCCGGACTTTCCGGCTTCGATGGCATCCATAGCTTTGTAACGGTTAGGATTGTTGGCTACAAAGAAAGGAAGAGCAGTCAAGTTAAGTTCTTTGATCTGCGGGGACCAGTTAATTGTGGAGGCAAGAGCAAAGTCGATGGCACCGCGGCGAACCAAAAGAAGCTCGGATGTTTGTTTGCCTGCCATCAGCTGAGCGCCGAAATAAGGCTTAATGTTGACTCTTCCGTCGGTTTTGTTTCTTACGCAGTCAGCAAAGAAAGTTGCTGTTTGACCCCAGCCGGAGGTGGCTCCTGGAACAACGCTTAATTTGTATTCTGCTTTATATGCAGCGGATACGGCTGTCATTAACCCTGCACAGGCGAGGGTAAAAAGCGCTTTGCCGATCAAGTGCTTCATGTTGAATCTCCTATTTGTGTGGATTGAGTTTTTAAAAATTAGAGGCAATACAAAGCCGCTAGTCTTTCTTAGTTTTTATAACTTCACGGCTTATGGCTTCCATCTTGGACAATGGATGTGCAGTTAGGAAAAGGAAGCTTTGTGGGTTCCTGTTCCATTGTCAATATGTTAACAATAATTTCTGCTGTTCTTCAAAACTGAGCTCACTGAAAAGCAGTAATAGATGGAAATTACTTAGGTGGGAGTTGGTCTGAGGGATTTTTCGGAAAAAGAAAGTTCCGTTCTTCTAAGTTTTGCGAATAAATAAGGTTTCTTTGGGCTCATTAATGGGCAGAATTCTTCTTTATTTCCCCCACTTGATCCAATAATGCCTAATCCTGCTTGAGTGCCTGAGCTCCTATTTGGTTTTTAGGCTATTTTTGAAGTAGGATTAACCCATATTTGGTTGAATTTATCGGTGTGATGGTGAAAACATACAAGATTAATATTGCAGGCATGGAAAGAGCATTGCCTCTTTGCGCAATTAATGACGATCTTTACATTGGAGCTTTTATCATAGTCGGGGATCCTTCGCTTTCTGAGCATTGCGCCAGAGAGCTTCTTAAGATCGCTCCTGAATTTGATTACGTTCTTACTGCAGAGACCAAAGGCATCCCTTTAGTCCATGAAATGGCAAGACAAAGGGGAGACGCTAAATATATCGTCGCCAGAAAGAGTAAGAAACTCTACATGGTCGATCCTTTCTTTGTTGAAGTTCAGTCTATTACCACAGCCGCTCGGCAAAAGCTCTATCTAGATCAGCTCGATGTCGAAACCATGAAGGGGAAGAAAGTATTAATCGTTGACGACGTTATTTCAACCGGAAAATCTTTGGAGGCATTGGAAGAGCTGGCTGAAAGATGCGGAGCTAACGTTGTTGGGAAGATGGCTATTCTTGCTGAAGGGGAAGCGGCTGATCGCGACGATATCCTTTTCTTAGAAAAATTGCCTCTTTTCAATGCAGAAGGCGAACCGATTTCTTAATTAAGGAAAAGCAATGATTGGCATTATTGGAGCGATGAAAGTTGAGGTTGAAGGCCTCAAAAAAGAACTGAAAGATCTGAAGGTAACTACTATCAGCGGCATCGAATTCAACCAAGGATTTTTGAACGGAACTTCTGTTGTTATCGCTGTGTGCGGCATCGGGAAAGTCTTTGCAGCTATCTGTGCACAGACAATGATTTTGAAGTTCGGCGTGGACAAAATTATTAATACCGGTGTGGCCGGATCCCTTTCTCCTGACTTGGAGGTGGGAGACATGGTTGTTGCCACTGCAGTTTGCCAGCATGATATGGATACTTCCGGCTTAGGCGATCCTGTCGGAATGGTTTCGGGCCTCAATCAGATTTTCTTTGAGACCGATAAAGCTCTTCAAGAGCTTGCTCTTGAAAGTGCCAGAGACAAGGACTTCAAGTGCGTAACCGGAGTTATTGCGACCGGCGATCAGTTTATGAAAGACACCGTCAAGGGAGAATTAATTGCATCTACCTTTAAGGCAGTTGCCGTAGAAATGGAAGGCGGTGCTATCGGCCAAGTCTGCGCGGTAAATAAGATTCCATTCTTAGTTATTAGAGTTATGTCTGACTGCGCCGATGACGGAGCAAACGTGGATTATGCTGTGTTCCTTGATGGAGCGGCTAAAGAATCGATGGAAGTTGTCAAAGGAATAGCTGAAAGCTACGCATCATAATTTCGTTATTTTCAACTTAGAGAGCTCGCAAATCGCGGGCTTTTTTGTTGAGGCAATGTGATAACGGTTTGTCCAACGATTATTATTCTTGTATCTCAACTCAGCTCTCAAGGATTTTTTATGAATTTCATTTGCAGCAAATGTGGAAAATTAACACCGACACATACTCCTCAAGCTTCATGCTCTTGCGGCGGATTGTTTTCTCTTCCTAATGAGTTTCCAAAATTTGAAGAAAAGCTAATCGATAAAAATGAATGGAGTCTTTTCCGCTATCGGGTTTTTATGAACATCGAAGGGGAAAGCTGGCGCGATGTCACGATGGGAGAGGGCAGAACCCCGATCATCTCATTTGACAAGGATGTCATGGTCAAGATGGATTACATGATGCCGACTCTTTCTTTTAAAGATAGAGGCGCAGCAGCGCTGGTGGCTCATATGAAAGAAATCGGCGTCAAAAAATGCGTTCAGGATTCCAGCGGAAATGCCGGTGTGGCTGTTGCTGCTTATTGCGCAAGAGTTGGCATCGAATGCGAAATTTATGTGCCGGAAGGAACAAGTCCTAAAAAGATTTCTATGATTGAGGCATTCGGAGCTAAAGCGGTCGTTGTACCCGGAACCCGAGATCATTGTGCAGATGTATGTAGAGAAAAAGTAGTTACTGAAGGAGCCTATTACGCCAACCACGTTTTTAATCCATTCTTCTATGAGGGAACAAAGACTTATATCTACGAGACCTATGAACAATTGAAACGAGTTCCGGAAAATATTTTTATTGAATTAGGAAACGGAACATTGTTTATCGGAGCTGTGTTGGCTTTAGAACATCTTCTGGCTTCAGGTGTTATATCTCATTTTCCGCAGGTTATTGCTATCCAAGCAAGCGGTTGTGCCCCTTTCTTTGAAACTGTTGAAAAACAATTAGATCATCTCGCCGAAATTACTCCTGTCCCCACTTTGGCCGAGGGAATTGCGATTGGCAAGCCAGCAAGAGCAGAGGAGATCATGGACATGATTAAACGGCATAACATTCGTGTTGTGACGGCACCGGAAGAAGAAATTCTTCCCGCACGCCGCAAACTGGCTGCTAGGGGTATTTACGCCGAGCATACAACGGCGGCGGCTCTGGCTGCCTATGAGCAATATTGCAAAATTTACGGGGCTACTCCGGACTCTTTACTGTCAATGTGCGGAGCAGGTATTAAAAGCGACCATTAAAGGCCGATTTACACAATCTATTTGAGCAATTGAAAAGACCAATATAAGAAATCGTTGCAATCTTTTAAGTGGAAATACTAAGTAGATATTGGTAAAATCCCTATAGAGAAACTTTGGGGGTAGATTATGAGATATCCGAAAGAGTACCAAGCTCAAGAAAGAATTGAAGCTAGAAAAGATTTACAACTTATTGAAAAAATGATGAAAGTTAATTTTGCATTCTTATGTGCAGGATTTATTCTCATGCAGGTCATCGGTCTTTTGATAAATTAAAAGAAGATTTGCATTTTTTTTTAGAGTTGTGTAATATCACGCTTCACTTGCAGGGGAATCGCCAAGCTGGTTAAGGCACCGGATTCTGATTCCGGCATTCGAGGGTTCGAATCCTTCTTCCCCTGCCAGCCTCTTTCAAGTCAGCCGCTTCAAAATTCGAAGCAAAGTTCTAGAGCATATTTTCACTTTTAAGCGAAAGACGTTCTCGAATGTTTTTCCAATCTTTGTCTGCTTTCTAGCAGGCTTTGCGTTGTCAAACTTCGTGCTTTTCAACATCTTAGAAAAAAACAAGAAAAGATTCTTAACATTGACGGAAAGTTTTTAAGCAACAAAATTGTGTAATTCAAGGAAGTCGTTATAATTAACCGTTTACTAAATGGCTTAGTGATTTTTAAGCCTCTTTATTGATACTAAAGAATATTTTTATTTGGACGGCTCGGCTCTTCCGGGTCGAGAGGAAAAACAGAAAATGACAGAAACAAAAGATCAAGTTGAAGCAGCTCCAGCCGCTGAAGAAGTTAAAGCTGAAACCGCAGTTGCTGAATCTGCCAAAGAAGAAGCAGTTAAAGTTGAACCGAATCCGCTTGAAAGAAAGGTTGAAGTCTCCGTTTCTCGCGCTGATATCGAAAAAGAAGTTCAGAAGCGCTTGAAGCAGTATGCCAAGAAGGCAAAATTTCATGGTTTCCGTCCAGGCAAAGCTCCGATGAGCATGGTTGCCGCCACTTATGGTTTCGAAGCTGAACAAGAAGCTATCAACCAGTTGGCTGTTGATGCAGCTTCTAAAGCTTTGCAGGAAGGCAAGTTTGAAATTGTCGGCCAGCCCTCTATCTATCCGGCTGAAAAGCAGGACGAAGAAGGCCTTGTTAAGTTCGAAGTTGCTTTCGAAGTTTTCCCGGAAGTTAAGGTGCCTGACCTCAAAGGCGTTAAGGTTACTGAATTCGAATGTGCTCTTACTGAAGAAGACGTAAACAAGACATTGGACGTAATGCGCAAACAGCGTACAACTTACTCCAAGGTGGAAAGACCGGCCCAAGATAACGACCTGGTTACAGTTGATTTCGAAGGCAAACTTAACGGTGAAGTTTTCAAAGGCGGTAAGGCTGACAACTACAAGTTCGTTCTCGGCGCAGGTCAGATGCTCCCGGCTTTTGAAGATGCTATCAAGGGCATGGCTATCGGTGAAGAAAAGACTTTCCCGCTCACATTCCCTGCAGAATATCCTTCTCAGGAATTGGCCGGAAAAGAAGTTTCCTTCACAGTCAAACTCACTGGAGTTGAAGAGCCTCATCTTCCAGAATTGAATGATGAATTTGCTTCTTCTTTGGGTATCACTGAAGGCGGGGTTGCTCAGTTGACAGCTGATGTTAAAGAAAACCTTGAACGCGAACTCAAGAACAGATTGACCAACAAGACAAAACAGAGCGTTATGGATGCTCTCTTGAAGGCCTCTGAATTCCCGGTTCCTCACGCTTTGGTTGAAGAAGAACGTTTGAAGATGGTTGAGGCCCAGAAAGAAATGCTCAAGGCCCGCGGCCTGACTCTTCCTGACACTGTTTTCGCCAACAAGGAATTGATGCTTGATGCAGCTACTAACCGTGTTCGTTTAGGTCTCCTGATTCAGGAAATCATCAAGGCAGAAGACATTAAGGCTACTCCGGAAGAAGTTAAAGCATTGGCTACAGATATCTCCAAGAGCTTCGAAGATCCGGAAGAAGTTATCAACTGGTACTTGAATGATCCACAGCGTAAATCCGAATTGATCGGTGTTGTTCTTGAAAACAATGTCGTAAATTGGGCATTGAAGAATGCTGATACTCAGAAAGAAACTGTTAAATTTGAAGATTTGATGGCTGCACAGGCTTAATTCAAATTCTTGATTTAGGTTTTTAATTGGGCGGGGGCTGCGAAGTCATCGCCCATTTGTCTTTAGGAATAAAACATGCAAGATAAGATTTTCACTCCTCCTACTATGAACAATTTGATCCCAATGGTAATCGAGCAGAGCGGAAGAGGTGAACGCTCCTTCGACATCTATTCCAGACTGTTGAGAGATCGTGTGATTTTTCTTGTTGGACCTGTGACTGAACAGAGTGCTAATTTGGTCGTTGCTCAGCTTCTTTTCTTAGAAAGCGAAAATCCTGATAAAGACATCTCTCTTTATATTGACTCTCCGGGAGGAAGCGTTTACGCCGGTCTATCTATTTACGACACTATGCAGTTTATTAAGCCTGATGTTTCAACAATCTGCTTAGGTATGGCCGCCTCAATGGGCGCTTTCTTGTTGGCTTCAGGAGCCGCAGGTAAGCGTTATGCTCTCCCGAACTCCAGAATTATGATTCATCAGCCTTCCGGCGGTTCTCAAGGTACCGCAGCTGATATCGAGATTCAGGCCAAAGAAATTTTGGAATTGAGAAGCCGCTTAAACGGAATCCTTGCTTCTCATACAGGTCAGACCATCGAAAAGATTGCTAAAGACACCGAGAGAGATAATTTTATGAGCAGCTTGGAAGCTAAAGAGTACGGCATTATTGACCGTGTATTTACAAAACGTTCAGAAATCCAGGCTAAGGCGTAATTCCGGGGTGAGACAATGAAGTTTGGAAGCAAAGATCCAGTGTGCTCCTTTTGCGGAGCCAAGAAAGGGCAGTACGAGGCGATTTACAAATCCAGCGAAGGGGACAGCTATATTTGCAAAGACTGCACTCGCCAGCTGGCTGAATACTCCGGCGTTATTGCCGAAGCAATGAAGCAATCCGGTCTGTCTGCTTCTTCTCCTGCGTCTGCAAAAGATTCTGAGGCAGCGGGAGCTGCAGCAGTAAGCGAATCTATTCTGAATAAGAAGATCCCGACTCCAAGGGAAATTTGCGAGAACCTTGACCAGTACGTGATTGGACAGGCAGAGGCTAAAAAAGTTCTTTCTGTTGCCGTCTACAACCACTATAAGAGACTGAAGAACAAGTTTCAGGGGAACGGTGACGGCGAGGATCTGGAAATTCAAAAGAGCAATATCCTGCTTTTAGGCCCGACAGGTTCCGGCAAAACACTTCTTGCTCAGACAATGGCAAAGATGCTGAATGTTCCCTTTGCTATTGCCGATGCAACAACTTTGACCGAAGCCGGCTATGTTGGAGAAGACGTAGAAAACGTTATTCTGAAGCTCCTTCAGAGTTGTGATTTTGATGTTAAGAAGGCCGAGACCGGCATTATTTACTTAGACGAAATTGATAAGATTGCTCGTAAAAGTGAAAATCCTTCCATCACCAGAGACGTTTCCGGTGAAGGCGTTCAGCAGGCACTTCTTAAGTTGGTAGAAGGCACTGTTGCTTCTGTTCCTCCCGGAGGCGGAAGGAAACACCTTAACGGAAAGAATATTCAGGTCGACACTACAAATATTCTTTTTATTTGCGGTGGTGCATTTGAGGGCTTGGATAAGATTATCCGCAGAAGAACAGAAAAGAGCGGTATAGGCTTTGAGGCTGAAGTTCGCGGCGAAGATGAAAGAAGTGAAGGAGAGATTCTTCACGATATCGAAGCTAAAGATTTAGTGCATTTCGGTTTAATTCCGGAATTGGTAGGCCGACTTCCCATCATCACAACCTTGGACAATTTGGATGAAGATGCTTTGATTCGTATTTTGACCGAACCGAAAAATGCGGTTATCAAGCAATTTGCCAAGTTGTTCGAAATGGAAAATGTGATTTTGGAAGTCAAACCTGAAGCGCTCAAAGAAGCTGCTTTACTGGCTAAGGAAAGAAAGACCGGTGCCAGAGGTCTTAGATCGATTATTGAAAAGGCATTGATGGCAGCCATGTACGAAGTGCCCGACAATAAACAAGTTAAGAAAGTTGTAGTTACGGCCGAGACAATCAGAAATGGAAAGGCTGAGTATGAAGAGTTTTTGGATAGTGAACCGAATTCAAGAATTTCGTCAGACTCATAGTCTTTAAGACGTTACCTGAAAGGCCTTGGCAGAGATGCTGAGGCCTTTTCTGCAAAAAGCGCTTATGACTGATTAACTATCCCGGGGTTGAGTTAGAAAGGCGTAAAAATTACGATAAATCGCCGTTTTTGTTACTCATTTTCTTTTCTTCTGAGGCCTTCAATTTCTAAATGCCGTTTTATACTCAAAAGTAAGTTCGAAGAAATACAGAGGGGTGTGGTTGATTATACAAAAGTGAGTAACTGTAAAAGTAGACTTGAATAATTTAGGAAAGCCCCCATCTGGACATTGTGAAATGGAAAAAATAACGTTAGGAAATCAATGACAAATAGAGTTTCAAAAGCAATTCCTGTTTTGCCGTTAAGAGATGTTGTGCTTTTCCCGCACATGATTATGCCTCTTTACGTAGGAAGGTCCAAGTCATTGGCAGCTTTACGTAGAGCAACAGAAAGCAGCACAGGAAAAAATAGAATTCTTCTTCTCTCACAGAAAGAAGCTTCGACAGAAGATCCGACTGCTTCTGATCTTTTTGATGTGGGAACAGTTGCAAGAGTTATTCAGACATTAAAACTTCCGGACGGAACTCATAAGGTTTTAGTGGAAGGCCTTTTCCGCTGTAAGGTTAAAAACCTCAGAACATTAAATGACGGAGCTTTAACTGCAACTTATGAAGAAGTCCAAGAAATCCCTGTAGACGATCCTTCCTTCGAAGCCGTTAGAAGGGCATTGCTCTCAACATTTGATACTTATCAGAAGAACAACAAACGCATCACTCCGGATCAATTAAACAAGATTCAAACGTTGTCTGACGGACACCAGCTGGTCGATATGATCGCCCAGCTCCTTATGATTGCCCCGAACAGAAAACAGACTCTTCTTGAAGGGACGAATGCAGTTAAGAGAATGGAAACTCTTCTGACTCTTCTTGAACAAGAGTTAGATATTCAGCAAACTGAAAAGCGCATCAGAGGACGAGTAAAACAGTCAATGGAGAAGAGTCAAAGGGACTATTATCTCCATGAACAGGTTAAAGCCATTCAGAAAGAACTTGGTCAGAATGAACAAGAGTTCACTGAATATGAAGAGAAGATCGTTTCAGCCAAGATGAGCGAAGAGGCTACTGAGAAGGCAAATTCTGAACTTAAAAAGTTAAGAATGATGGGTTCGAATAGTGCGGAAGCCAACGTTATACGCAACTATTTGGATACTATGCTCGGATTGCCGTGGTCCAAGAGAAGCAGGATTAACTGTAATTTAACAAGAGCAGCTAAGGTTCTCGATGAAGATCACTATGGCTTGGAGAAAGTCAAAGAAAGAATTATAGAGTATTTAGCAGTTCAGAGTCGTGCCAAAAAAGTCCGCTCTCCAATTCTTTGCTTAGTTGGTGCTCCCGGTGTTGGAAAGACCTCCTTAGGCCAGTCTATTGCCCGAGCAACAGGAAGAAAGTTTGTTCGTATGGCTTTAGGCGGCGTGAGGGATGAAAGTGAAATCAGAGGTCACAGGAGAACTTACGTTGGCTCTATGCCCGGTCGTATTTTGCAGAGTATCAATAAGGTCGGAGTAAATAACCCGTTGTTCCTTCTTGATGAAGTTGACAAGATGGGAATGGACTATAGAGGAGATCCTGCAGCGGCTGTGCTGGAAGTACTGGATCCGGAACAAAACAGTACTTTCCAAGATCACTATTTAGAAGTCGAGTTTGACTTGTCTGATGTGATGTTTATTGCCACAAGCAACTCTATGAACATTCCGGCTCCTCTCCTGGACAGAATGGAAGTTATTTTCCTTTCTGGCTATACAGAGGATGAAAAGGTTCATATCGCTCAACGTCACCTGATCCCTAAGCAGGTGAAGCTTAACGGCGTAATGGCCAAAGAGCTAAAGATAGAAAAGGATGCAATAGTTGATATTGTTCGTTTCTACACTAGAGAAGCGGGTGTCCGCGGTCTGGAAAAAGAAATCAGCAAGATTTGCCGTAAAGTGGTCAAAGATCTTTTGTTAAAGAAAACTTCCGGCAGAACTGTAGTTACGTCAAAGAACCTCGGAGATTATTTAGGGGTTAAACGCTTTAACTTCGGCATGAAGAATAAAAAAGACTTGGTGGGTCAAGTTACAGGTCTAGCTTGGACAGAGGTCGGCGGAGATCTTCTTACTATTGAAGTTGCCACAATGCCGGGCAAAGGCGTTATTACTCGTACCGGCTCTCTTGGTGACGTCATGAAAGAATCAATTGAAGCTGCCCGCACAGTGGTTCGTTCAAGAGCATCTCGTTTGGGAATCTCTTATAAGCAGATTAGCGAGACGGACATTCACGTTCACTTCCCTGAAGGAGCTATTCCCAAGGATGGACCAAGCGCAGGTTCTGCGATTACTTTGGGTTTAGTTTCTGCGTTGACCGGTATTCCCGTTAAAGCCGATGTCGCCATGACCGGTGAAATCACACTTCGCGGAGAAGTCTTGCCGATTGGTGGTTTGAAGGAAAAACTTCTGGCTGCATTAAGAGGCGGCATTAAGACTGTTCTGATTCCGGAAGAAAACATTAAAGATCTGGAAGAAGTTCCGGCTAATGTCAAAGAAGGTTTGGACATTCTTCCTGTTCGTACCATCGATCAGGTTTTAGAAAATGGTTTGGAACATCTGCCGGAACCTTTGAAAGAAGAACCGGCCATCCAGCCTATAACGGTTCCTGAACCTTTATTAAGTCGTTCGACTTCGCACGTCTAATTCGTTGAACTATTAACCTCCTTGGTAAAAGTCTGGGAGGTTTTCTTTTGCTCGTTTGTTTAAACCACAATAGTCGTCAAATTTCTTGCAAAAATCATCAGAAAGACAGTTTTATTTCTATGCAGATTTTGATCTTTCGGATACTGAAATACATCAGTTTTTTGTCTTTTGAAGAATCAAGAAATCGAATGAGAGAGAGGGGATCCCCTTTGTTTTGGGTATTTTTACTCACTTGTTTTGTGATTTTTTGAAAAAATTTGAGATAAAACCCAAAAAGAGATCGAAAAAGCATTGATTTTCAGTCAAAAAATCATCATTGTGGTAATTTAACAACGTTCAGATAGTTATAATTACCGAGATTGCTTTGGAGCACTAAAAAGCACTTTTTCATATTGTTAATAATTGTAAAGAAAACTCTGCTTAAAAGTGTTTTACAACAGACAAGATGAATCCTGCTTTGCGCCAAAATTTTGACAAGTAGTTTTATTCCTAAAGGGAGTTTAAATTGAATAAAAGCGAAATGATCGAAGCAATTGCTTCTGAGTGCGAAATCTCTAAGGCCTCAGCCCAAAGGGCTTTGGACGCTTTCACCAACAATGTATTAAATGCTTTGAAAAAAGGTGATGAAGTTGTTTTGGCTGGATTCGGTACATTTTCTGTTGCTGAAAGAGCTCCAAGAAAAGCAAGAAATCTTCACACTAATGAAGAAATTGAAATCCCAGCTAAAAAAGTTCCTAAATTTAAGGCTGGTAAATTTTTAAAAGATGCTGTAGAATAACGTTCTGTTGTTGATGAGAACCCAGTCGTTCTCGCAACGGATGCTTAGCTCAGTTGGTAGAGCGGCGCCCTTACAAGGCGTAGGTCGGGAGTTCGAGACTCTCAGCATCCACCAAATGGAGTGGTAGTTCAGTTGGTTAGAATATCGGCCTGTCACGCCGAGGGTCGCGGGTTCGAGTCCCGTCCACTCCGCCAAAATTCTGGTCCGGAATCGAAAAAAATTGATTCCGGATTTTCTCTTTTCTGGAGCTGACTTAAGGACTATTTGCAGCAGATTCCTTCTTCCCTGGCCCCTGAATTCCGGACCTCCTAGGTGATAAATCTAGGAGGTTCTTTGATTCCTATGGCTTCCAAAGTTAATCTTATTTTCTTTGGAATTAAGTCCCAATAAAAGAATTGATTGTTTTCTGATTTCCGGCTTGTGACATCTATCACACTCAGGCTTCTTAAGAAGTCGGGGACATCGTCAGGCAAAAATTTTGCTTTTTCTTCCTGACAGTTTTCTTCTTCTCTTGCCCGGTGGAAACGCATTTTTAAATTCATCAGCAAAATCAAGCTTAGAAATAGAACAAATACTTTTCCTTCTAAAGCGCTTTCCTGGCAACGCATGCGGCGTCCCGAACATCTCTCTTTGAGGTTATTGAAGTTCTTCTCCACAATGTCTCTTTGCCGGTAAATTCTCAAAGCTTCAGCTGCCGAAGATACTGAGCTGGACACCAATACGAATAGCCCTAGTAGTTTTTCATTTTGCTGCCACAGTTCTTTGTCGTAAGCCCATCCTAGAGGGCCCTTGATAAAGAACTGTTTACGCAAGTCTGCTTCCGGTTTATTTAAGGGAGATTTAGCTTTAATTTTTTTCTGCAGTTTTTTCAGCTTTTTCAACAATGTTTCTCTTTCTCCGGCGGCACGGAATGGGTCAAGATAAACATGGATATACAGTGGCTTCCTTTCACGATAACCTGTTGAAGGATCGTAGTAAGACCAAGTAGTTGAAGATGTTTTGGCTTGCAGTCCATATTCTTCTAAGAATGTATCCACGCCTCCTAACTGCAATTCCCTGGCAAAACTGTTAATAACCGATTTGCAGTAATTAAGGTTGGTCTTAGAGCCGCAGATAAATCCAAGATTGTTTTTATAAAGTTGGTCAAGCAAAGAAGGTGAGCTAAAGGCTCTATCCATGACTAAGCTAACGTTGGAGGTATCCAATTGAGCGGTGTCTACCAACAACTGCCTTAAAGCCAGAGGATCAGAAATTGAACCTTCCAGAACTTTGTAATACAGAGGTTCTCCGGAATTTTCGGAAACGATCAGACCCAAGTTTAACTGAGGCAGTTCTGGATTTTCTTTGCTGTAACCATAGGCAGTTTTTCGGATGGTTTCAGAGTAAGAAGAGATAGAGGTGGTGTCAAAGCTCCAATAAAGAGAATTCTGCTCGGAAGATTTAGAGTGTTGAATCCTTTTGTGAAGAAATCGCATGACTTCTGGATTTAAGATGCTTTGAAAAACTTCGGAGACTTCCTGAGAGCTCAAGGGAGAGCAAGGCAGCCAAGTGTGATGGCTGTAGATCTCAAATTCTGAGGCAACGGCGCCCGGATCGGAGGCAAAGAAAATAGCCAAAGACAGAAGAACTGCCGCACGGTTTTTCCCAAATACATCCTCAAGATCAGTCAGCAGATGGTTTTGTTGGGCTATTTGCCACAAGACATAGGAGGCTCCGGCAGAAAGTCGAGTGTTCTGATCGAGTTCATCAAAGAAAGCCTGACGTTGTTGAGCCATGGGCTCAAGAGGTGGAAGCACCGCAATATTTGGACCGGCAAGACGTATTGTTCTTCCAGATAAGGTGGCCTTGCAGTCCTTTAAAGCAGGAAACTGACTTAAGAATTTCTTTCCTAGCTCTACTGAGTCATCATCAAAAATTCTTCCTACCGTTTTCTGGAATTGTTTCTGGCAAGTGGAGCCTTCCCATTTATTTCTGTAGAAAATCGCGTATCTAATCCCATGATTGTTCTTAATAAAAATGGGTGAGATAACTCCTGACTCAATGAAATAGTTTTCTTGAGCCGAAGGATCAAAATTTGTTTGAGAAGTATCGGTTTTCATAGGAGATAATTATCACCTATGAAATATATAAAAAAGCTGATTCGTAACTCAAAAAGAGCACTAAATCAGCAAGTTATTAAGAAAAAGCAAGAAATTGTTAAATATGCACCTAGATTAACGGGAATTCAGGCTGGCCCCGACGAATTTCCTTTTCCGAGAATATTTTCTGAGAGTTACTTTGAGAAAATCTGAGCAATAGGAGTGTTGAGCCATTGGTCGTTCAGACCCGATTCAATCCAAACTCTTTCAGATTCATCCGAGGTCAGCAAAGAATTGCTTGTATCAACGGCAAATTCTTCAAAGACTTCCTTGAGGGTGGCTTTGTTTCCATCTACCAACAATGCCCAGCTCACGGAGTATTTTCCCCCAATTCTTACGACATAGTGTTTAGCTAAAAGACGAGAAAGAATATGGTCGACAGCATTGGGATAACTCCCCGATTTATCGGCAAGCTCTATGTCTGTCATGATTGGATTGCCGTTTTGCTTGGCTTCGTATAACAATTTAATTAAAGCCACCGCAGAGAGAAGTTTATTCCCGGTTTTATTAAAGTCAGAGTATCTAGTGGCGCGCAGCATCGGTAAAGTTGCTGTTAAAGCAGCTCCGCCAAGCACAAGCATCCACATAATATACATCCAGGTCAAAAGAACAGGGATAGCAGCAAAGGCTCCATAGATTGTCGTGTATGAGCCTCGGAGGATGTACACTCCAAATCCCCATCGGAATATTGCCATTACAGTGGCTGTCACACAGCCGCCGATAATCGCGTCTTTCCACAAAACTCTGCAGTTAGGGACGTATTTATATAGACAGGCTAAGATAACTCCTTGAATAAGGGCTTGAACAGGTTGGTAAATCCATTGGAATTCCGCTGTCAATTTTCCCATGACAGCTAAACCGGTGACATAAGAGGAGGCGGCCAAGCTCATGGCTAAAATGACGGGCCCAAGAGTGAGAAGTGCCCAGTAAAGCAAGAAACGGCTTACCCAGTTTCTAAGATGTTTAACTTGGAATGTCCTGTTTAAACCTTCGTCAATGGTGGCAATACAAAGAATTGCTGATACGCCGAGACCTATTACACCGAATATCGTCAAGCCGGTGGCTTTTTCTGCAAATTCTTTGATATATCCCATTATTTGTACGCTGTATTGTTCCGGAAGCAGGGTGGAAAAAAGAAACTGCTCCAGACTTTCTCGGTAAGTAGCAAATAACGGGAAGGCGGCAAAGGCCGCCATAATGACGGCAATAGCGGGAACAATCGAAAGAATAGTAGTCAGCGTCAACGTTGAAGCAACTTGCTTTAACTGTGCCTCTTCTATTCTTCCGGTTACAAACTTGTAAAGCTCGAATAACTTTGATTGGTGTTTTAATTTTTTTAAGATACTAATCATGTAACCTCCTGCTACATGTTAGTTATAACATTAACACTCTACAATGCACACGGCTAAGCCGCCTAAACTAGTCTCTTTGTACTTTGTCTTCATGTCTTTGCCCGTGGCTAACATGGTTTTGATGACTTGGTCAAGACTAATATAGTGAGAACCATCACCTTGAACAGCAAGACGGACGGAGTTCACTGCTTTGACGGCGCTGACAGCATTACGTTCAATACATGGAATCTGCACTTGGCCTGCGACAGGATCACACGTGAGACCAAGGTGATGCTCCATAGCAATTTCTGCTGCATTTTCAATTTGGTTATTTGTTGCGCCTAAAGCTGCCGCAAGTCCGGCTGCGGCCATTGAACAAGCGACACCGATTTCTCCTTGACATCCGACTTCTGCGCCCGATATAGATGCATTTGTTTTGTACAGAGCGCCGATGGCGCCTGCAGTAAGAAGAAAGTTTCTGATTCCCTCTTGAGAACTGCCTTTAACAAAGGTTCTGTAATAAGCTAAGACAGCTGGTATAACACCGGCTGCTCCATTTGTCGGAGCAGTGACTACACGGCCTCCGGCTGCATTTTCTTCACTGACGGCAAGTGCAAAAGCATTTATCCAGTCGATAATTTGAAGAGGATCTTGGTCTAAAGAAAGACGGCTGTTTTTAAGCTTTTCGAAAAGTGTCTTGGCTCTTCTCTTTACCTTTAACGGTCCCGGAAGGACTTCCGAGTTTCTAAGTCCTCTCTGCAGACATTCGTCCATAACTGAAGCAATGTAATCTAATTGTTTGTCGATTTCTTCATTGCTCTTTCTTGAGAGCTCATTTTCTCGAACTAATTCAGCAATAGTCTTGTTGTGCTTCTTGCATAAGTTGATTAGTTCTCTGGCAGTTGAATAAGGATAGGGGACTGATACTGGTTCCTTGTCCATTGTGTAGGACAACTTTTTGTTCTCTGCTTTAGCCTCTTCTTCGGTTTCAATAAAACCGCCGCCTACGGAATAGATCTTTTCTTGCAGAAGAATATTTCCTTGTTTATCGAATGCTTTAAATAACAATGTATTTGTGTGGTAAGGATCTTCAACGGTCGGTTTAAAGACGAGATCTGTGTCGTAATCAAATTTAACCTTATGCTGCTTTGCAAGGTTAATGATCTTATTTTCTTTAATTGATTTAATTGTTGCGGGGATGCTGTCAATATCTACTTCAGACGGGCTTTCCAACATCAAACCGAGAAGTACTGCCTGATCCGTGGAGTGGCCAATACCGGTGGCGGCTAAACTTCCAAGTAAATCGATTTGAAGCCGATGAACTTTGTCTAGAAGTCCGTTCTCGACCAGACGGTTTGCAAATTTTCGGGCAGCTCTCATTGGGCCGACGGTGTGAGATGATGAAGGTCCTACTCCGACCCGAAACATATCAAATATAGATATCGTCATTTCTTTTAGTTCAATTAAGTTAGAACGCTATTTTAGTGGAAGCTTAATTTTTAATGAAGAAGGCTCAATATAGGAGAAAAGCAAGAAATGAGACGAGATGAGAACTATGCTCATAAATGATATATGCTTTGGCTTGGAGGTATCAATGTCAATCAAACTACTCATTAGCAGTTTCTTAGCCACAGCCATTATTTCTACAACCGCCGTTGCTTCAGAAAACTTAATCTCTAATATTCTTACAGATCCCGATCAGACAGTTAAGGGGGAGTGGATTGTTCAAACAGAACAACTTCTTCCTCAAAAGAATATAGACTTGCTTGATATGGAAAATAATCCCATTCGAGACAATCCCTGCGTAAAAATTAATCTCGTCCGAGAACAAAAGGGTTCTTTGTGGATTCAGCAAGTTGTCATTGAGCCGATAAAGAATCCGGAATTCTGCACTATGGAAGCAAGTGCGCTGTTAGGTCGTTAAGCTCAGTTGGTTGAAACTACGGTTCATCTTCCTCCCAGCGCTGGGCTCGAACGTTAACGCTCTCACATTCAAAATATGGTTTAGCTTTTATTTTTTTTGTTAACTTTCGAATAAAAAATCCCGCGCTTTTCGGCACGGGATCTCAAATAATTTTTCGGAAATTATGCTTTCATCTTATCTGCGATGTAATCAGAAAGTTCCTTTGCAGCGAGTTTTGCTCGAGCATCTGAACCAACAAAAATCTCCGAAAGAAGTCTTTCGCTTACAAGTTCCGGATTGTAGGTAATATGGAGATCATTGCCTTTAAGTTCGCAGCTGTTAAAAGCTGAGTCTGGGCTGCATTGTTCCGCAATTTCTTGAATTTTTCCTTTGGCCAGCATGGCAACAATTGGATTCTTAAAGGTGAGTTCAATGTGTTCACCTGAAATATTCTTCAGATCCACAAAATCTCTTGCTTTAAAAAGATTTTCAATGCTCAAAGACATTTTGTTTCCTTTAATCAAAACCTGTTATGCCGCAAGTTTACTAAATTAAGCCGGCGATCATAATAACCAGCACTAAAGCAGGACAAAAGACTCCGATAAGAATACGTAACCATTTCTTCCATGCCGGATAGCCTTCTTTGGTCGGCCATTGAGTATGTACTTTGTCCCAAGCAAACCAAGCAGCTAAGATGGCGGAAATAATGCCGCCGACGGGAAGGGCAAGGTTAGAGACGAAGAAGTCTGCTAAATCGAAAGGAGTTTTGCCAAATAACTTTGTATCCGCGAGAACTCCGAAGGAGAGGGCACACGGAATACTAAGGATGAGCATAAAGAGCAGGCAGATGACTACTGACTTCGGTCGGGAAATCTTAAGCTCTTGAACCATCCAAGTAATATCAATTTCCAGCATTGAAACAGCAGAGGTCAAAGCTGCAACAATTAAGCAGGCAAAGAAAACAACTGCAAAGAATTGTCCTCCCGGCAACTGACTGAAGATAGCTGGCATCGTAATAAAAGTTAGGCCTGGGCCTGCGGTGGGATCCATTCCGAAAGCAAAGTTTGCCGGAAGAATCATAAGGCCTGCCATTAAGGAAACTATTAAGGATAAAGTGATAATCCAGAAGCTGCTGTTGATGAGATCTGTTTTGTCATCAAGGTATGCTCCATAGGTCAGCATGCAGCCGGCACCGACGGAATAAGAGAAAAATACCAGTCCCATTGCGTCAACAAGAGCTTTAAAGCTGAATTTGCTGAAATCCGGATAGAAAAGATATTTCACTCCCTCCCAAGATCCTTCTTGCATGAGCCCCGTAACAATGAGAACGATCATGAAGAGAAACAGCAAAGGCATGAGTATTCTGGAACAAAGCTCAATCCCTTTACGAATTCCGCCGCCGACGACAATTCCCACTAAGGCGAGGAACCCAACCTGCGCTGAAACTGCTACGTAAGGAGAAGAAGATAGTTCTCCGAACAATGCGCCTAAAGCGGCAGGAGTGGCTTCCGGAAACCCAATCACTGCTTCGTAAAAATAAAGAAGGCACCATCCGCCGACTACTGAGTAGAAAGAGAGAACAACGAAACCGATTATGATTCCAAGGTAACCCAAAAAGGCCCAGAAAGGTCCGCCAAGGTTGCGGTAAGCAGTGACTATG
The DNA here is from genome assembly GCF_002221595.1 of Turicimonas muris. Taxonomy (GTDB): domain Bacteria; phylum Pseudomonadota; class Gammaproteobacteria; order Burkholderiales; family Burkholderiaceae_F; genus Turicimonas; species Turicimonas muris. Next base: position 9,019 of record NZ_NHMP01000007.1, on the reverse strand, counting down.
CCTCCTTTGCCGGCTTTACCCAGCGTAATTTCCGCTAAGAGAAGACCTAAGGCCAAGGTAAAGGAAAGAATGACATAAGGAAGCAAAAATGCTGCGCCTCCCTCAGCCCCGGCCATGTACGGGAATTTCCAGATGGCTCCCAGACCTACGGCAGCACCAACGCTGGCTAGAACAAAGCCTAATTTGCCGGTCCAAGAGTTAGAGGGTTGCGAAGACATTCTGAAAAACTCCTACATTAAGTTGAAGACCGCAATGACTGCGATAAAACAAGGTGCTACGAAAGCCAAAAGGAATCGGAAAACCTTCATCCATGTTTCGTTGCGCTCTTTAGTTAAATTGACTTCATATTTTGATTTGTCGAAGAAGAACCAGCCGGTAATTGCAATGACAAACAAAGCAGAAACAGGCATGAGGATGTTGCAAGCGACAAAATCGGCGAAGTCAAAGAAATTTTTCCCGAAAATCTTAATATCTGACCACGGACCCATTGCAAGCGCACAAGGAATGCTGCAGATAGTTAGAGAGACAAATAAAAGAATTGCTGCAGATTTGCGTTTTAAGTGCCATTCATCCATGAGATATGCCAAAGGTACTTCAAATAAGGAGATCATTGAAGTAAGAGCGGCCACGAACAAACAGCCGTAGAAGCAAAATGCAAAGAAATTAGGGAAGGGAAAATTTGCAAAGACTGCAGGCATGGTAATGAAAGTAAGTCCGGGACCTGCACTTGGATTTAATCCGAAAGCTAATACTGGCGGAATAACCATTAAACCTGCGAGCAATGCTGATACCAAGGCAAGGAAGGCAACCCAAATGGCAGATGAGGGAAGGTCTTCTTTATGACTGATGTAAGAGCCGTAGGTAATCATAATGCCCATGCCCAAAGACAATGAGAAGAAAGTAAAACCCATTGCATTCAGCAAGGAGTTGGCTGTTACCTGATCCCAGCGAGGAGCAAAAAGGAACTTAAGCCCCTCCGTTGCGCCCGGAAGAGTCAAACCTTTGACAATAAGAATGATCATGAGCACGAAGAGCAATGGCATGAGAATCTTTGAAATTCTTTCAATACCTTTATTGACGCCGAAGATCAAAATGCCGGCGGTAATAGCCAAGAATAAGGTTTGATAAATAATGGCAGACAAAGGCGTGCTGACCGTGTCAGTGAAAGTCTTTTCCAGGAGAGCCAAATCAGTAGATGCGGCTTTTCCCATGACGGATTCGAATAGATAAGTTAAGCACCAGCCTCCTACGTTGCTGTAGTAGGTCATGATTAAGAAGGCGCAAAAGACGCCTATGAAACCTAAAGGTGCCCAAAGAGGACCGGCAATTCTTTTGAAGCTGGTGACAACGCTCCCTCTTCCTGCACGTCCGATAATGAACTCTGCCAAAATCAGAACTACTCCCATGGTAAAGACCATAAGAATGAAAGGAAGTAGGAAAGCACTTCCTCCATTTGCACCAACCATATATGGGAACTTCCATATGGCGCCCAAACCTACCGCCGAACCGGTAGCTGCAAGAATAAAGCCGAGTTTTGAACCCCAATTACTTCTATCGGACATTTCTAACTTTCTAAAAACGTAAATATTGTTATAAATAAACTGAATTATTGAGTTTACTGTTGGATTTTCAAAAAAAAAAAGATCTTGGTGGAAATTTGACCTAAAAATCATTTCTCGAGTTCTTGAGAAGTAAAATCTGACATAAGAACCAATTAAATGGCATTCAAGGAAGTGAGATATGGAAGATTTGACTGTGAATTCTGAAATAGACACAAAAGGTACAAAATGCCCGATGCCGATGTTAAAGACGAAAAAAGCTTTGGCAAAAATGCTATCCGGTGAAGTTCTGAGAATATTAGCGACAGATCCTCATGCAGAGATTGATTTAAAGCAGTTTGCTCAGCAGACCGGACATGAATTTATCTCTTCGAATTTAGAAGACGGTGTTTACGTTATTTTGATGCGCCGCAAATAATCCAAGGACAGATTTGATGGAAAAGATTATGCAAGACAGAGATAGGATGCTGAACGTCTCGGAACACTCCCAAAAGGTAGTGAGAGCTATTTACGGGACTGAATCCGTACAAAAAGCCTTGGAGATGGCTAAACTCCAAGAACCTTATGCCATTGAAGAACAAATTGAGATCTGCGAGGTTCCCGCCCCTCCGATGAAAGAACTCCAAAGGGGAGAACTAATCAAAGAAAAAATGCGTGCATACGGACTCGAAGCGGAAATGGATCCTGTAGGAAACGTAATTGCCCGCTATAAAGGGAGTTGCTCTGAAGCACCTGTCTGCGTCATTACTGCCCACTTAGATACAGTTTTTGGAGAAGAAGTAGAAATTAAGGTTAGAAGAAAAGAAGGACGTCTTTATGCTCCTGGAATTTCTGATGACACACGTGGTCTGGCCAGTATGCTGCAAGTTATTCGCTGCTTGGTGAGCAACAATATCAAGACGCAGGGAGATATTCTCTTCGTAGCTACCGTGGGAGAAGAGGCTGAAGGAGATCTCCGAGGAGTAAAAAGACTTTTCTATACTTCCGGAATTCATATTGACGGAATGTTGGCTCTGGATTCAGCTGACCCTGGACGACTTTTATGGGGATCAACAGGCTCCAAGAGATACAAAATCGAATTCACGGGCCCCGGAGGTCACAGCTATTTGAACTTCGGTCAATGTCCAAGTGCTACCCAAGCCCTTTGCAGAGCAGGAAGTCTTCTTGCGGAATTAGAAGTTCCCGACAGTCCGCGTACTACATTTACGATCGGCACAATGAAAGGCGGTACATCCGTCAACTCGATAGCTGAACACGCTGAATGCGAAATTGATTTGAGAAGTACTGACAATGAAACTCTCTACAGCTTGGTTGATTCAGTTCTTCCTCTTTTCTCGGAAGGTGCTGAATTAGAAAACCAGAGGTGGGGCATTACTCAAGAGGAGCTGAAGGTTAAATGCAAAGTAACTCCTCTCGGTCATCGTCCGGCAGGTATGCAGGATGACTCAAGTTCAGTTCTACAGGCTGCAGGAGCGGCAATGGAAGCTCTTGGCATCGAACTGACTAACTATACCAGCGCTTCTACCGATCAAAACGTACCCATGTCAATGGGTATTCCGTCAACGACGCTCGGTACAGGCGGCCGAGAAGGGCTTAGTCACTCGTTAAACGAATGGTACGAACCTTATCGCTCTTTCGAGGGTCCGCAGCTTGCTTTGCTGACGGTTTTGGCTTTAGTCGGAATTGAAAACGGTCCGGCTCCAATGCTAGGAATTTATTCGGGCCAGTCTCAGCACCACTATAAATTTCAATAATTAGTTGACAGTATCAGCTTGCCGGGTTTTGTCGCCCGGCATTTCTTTTTGAGTTTCCAAGATTACAACTTCTTCAAGGATGTCCGGTTTTTCTGACGATGTTTTCTTTTGTGTTTTTGTGATGAGATAAGGTGTTCCCGGTTCGTTGAAGAATGCGTTTAAGTTGACGGATTCTTGAATCTTGAAAAGGGCTCTTTTAAGAAGTTGTTCGTTAAGTTTATCCAGGGCAACGGATTCGCCTTTTATGGTGTAGTCCAAACGCGGAACTTCGAAAGGTTCAACTTTTTCAGGGCTGCTTGGGGAGTCAGCGAACAAACCTGACTGGACATAAACATCGCCTTCAACGATTCGCGAGGTCACTTCCTCACCGTTTTTATTCCTGAAGGTTACCCGAAGTTTTCCAACCTTTCTTTCTGTTAGCCGGATAGCGCCGATATATGGCAAGAAGCGCATGCCTAAATTTTCCATTGTATTAGAGGCTTCAACGTATATTTCTCCGTCTAATCCTCGATCGTTAATAAGAGCAAAATTATTTCTTTCTAAAAACTGGGTTATCTGGTTTTTAAAGTTGTCTTCAAAGAACATAGACACGGATTCTTCCATTATTCCTTCACCATCGGCGTCTACCCCTTGAATAATATATCTGGTTGAGAGAGAAAGGTTAAGGGGGGCCGGAGTCGGCTTTATTTCTTCATCTTTTATATAGGGCGAATCGGAAGGAAACCAACCATGCTTTGGCGTTCCGATAGAAAGTCCTGTGGAGGCGACTCCAATGACAGTGCAGCCCGTATTCAGACAGGCTAGGACAAATAATAAAAGAAGCGTAATAAATCTCATGGCTAAAAATAAGGCGCCCGTTCGGACGCCTTATTTTAACCTAGGTTGGGTAATTTGAAATTAGTATAAACCGATGACCTTCCACCAAGCCATACCAATTGTGAGCCAAATCACAACGTTGATAGTGCAAATTACGAAACCGTTTCTCCACCATTCGCTCTGAGAGACATAACCGGCACCGAAGTAAACAGGGCCGCAACCGTTACCGTAGTGAGTAAGAGAAATCGGGCAGTTGGCGAAGAAGCCGAATGCCAAAGCGACTAACAAACCCGGAACACCGCAGGCTGCAGCAACAGCGATGAATGCTGCATACATGGCGGAAATACGAGTTGTAACGGACGCGAAGCAATAGTGAGAGTATGTGTAAATAAGGGTGATAGCGATAAAGGAAGCAATCCAGCCAAGATTTGCAGCAGCGATTGCTGTGCCGATAATCTTAGCGATCCAAGCAATAAATCCGGATTTTGCTAATGCGGTTGCTAATGCTACCAAGCCGCCCATCCAGAACATTGCGTCCCATGCGCCTTTTTCAGAAAGGATGTCTTTCCAATCTAAAACTTTGAAGACCAGCATAATAGACACAGCAAGCATAGCGACAGGTGTTGCGCCCAGCTTTGTCCAGCTTCCGGTTGCCCACAGGATAAGGCAAAGAACGAAAACAAATGCCAAAACCTTTTCTTGGAGAGTCATTGGACCCATATTTTCGAGTTCTTTAACGGCCAAATTATGAGCGTCAGGCATCGCTTTAAGTTCCGGAGGAGAGAGCTTGAGCATGACCAAAGGTACTAGGAACAAAGAAATCAAGCCCGGGACAATTGCGGCAACAGCCCAACCCATCCAAGTGACTTCTACGCCTAAAGTGCTTTCAGCTAATCCTACGCACAAGGGGTTGCCGGCCATAGATGTCAAGAACATCATACAAGTGACGGCGTCTGTGTGATAACCGACTTGCATCAAGTACTTACCGATTTTACCGGCTGTCGGTCCCGGGGAGGAGCCGAAAGCGTTGCTTAAGGACTGAACGATCGGATAAAACACACCGCCTCCGCGTGCTGTCGCCGAAGGCATAGCCGGAGAGATAACCAGTTCTGAAAGAGCGATGGAATAGCCCAAAGAGAGAGAGGAGCGGCCAATGTATTTAATGATGACGAAAGCGATTCTCTTTCCAAAGCCGGTCTTGATAAAGCCTCTGGAAAGGAAGAAGGCGCAGACGATCAACCAGATGGTGCCGTTGCCGAAACCCATCAATGCTTCGCCGGTCTTAAGAACGCCGGTTACCGCACAGAATGTGAGAGCTAAGAAAGCAACCGCACCCATGGAAATAGGCTGCAGGATAAATCCAGCGATGGTTGCTATAAAGATGGCAAACAGATGCCATGCCATAGGAGTCAAGCCTTCGGGGGTAGGACAGATCCAGACGATCAGTTCTAGTCCTAAGACTATGATCCAATTCCGTGATGTTTTACTCATTTTTTCTTCCTGAAAGTTTTGAGGTCGTGTTACTTATTGAGAATTTCTTAACAATTCGTAACATAAGCGGTTTATTCTTAGCCAGATAAATAAGCCAGTAAAAAGTATTAAGGGTAAACGATTGGTAACGTTAAAAATCAAGTAGTTATGTATTCTTTGAGAGAGACGGAAAACAACAAGGAGACAATCTCTCGATTTTGAGAAAATACACAGAGAAGGAAGGCATCTGTCCCAGTGCATGCGCCTGGTTGTCCAAAGACGGTAGGAACAATCTAAGAAAAATCCGCTGAATTTGCCCAGAATTATCGATGAACTGAACAGCATCATTTCGTTCTCCCACTAGGCAGAGAGAGAAGTGGGTTACTATTTATTGGCAAGAATGGCTGAAACGATGTAGGGAACTGCTAAAAGAGTGGAAGTCAAAACTCCCGCTCCTCTTGTTTTGTAATCTAGGAGCAGGTCTTTAGGCTACAACAGGAACCATTAAAGAGAAAAGGCAGGAATCAAACCTTGCCTTAAATTTTCGCGTCCGGTACACAAAATGGTACACAGATTAAAACTAACGATTTATATTCAATAAGTTATATAAAATTCTGGCGGAGTGGACGGGACTCGAACCCGCGACCCTCGGCGTGACAGGCCGATATTCTAACCAACTGAACTACCACTCCTCTCTGTCGAAACGAATTTTTGTTTGCTTCGTTTCGTGAGAGAAGCGCATTGTACAGACTTTTTGAAATACTGCAAGTCCAGTCCCAAATTTTTTCAGATTTGTTGGATTTTGGGATTTGCAGGACATGGAAGTTTTCATTCTTAAAAAAAAAGGGGAGGGGGTAAAAATCAGATTAAAAGAACAAACAAAGGAAAAATGAAAAGGTCCGAACTTATTCATAAATTCGGACCAAAATTTTGGCGGAGTGGACGGGACTCGAACCCGCGACCCTCGGCGTGACAGGCCGATATTCTAACCAACTGAACTACCACTCCTCTCTGTCGAAACGAATTTTTGTTTGCTTCGTTTCGTGAGAGAAGCGCATTGTACAGGCTTTTTGAAATCATGCAAGTTAAATTTCAAAAACAATTCTAAATTTTTCTGGTTTTCAAAAAATTATTGAATTTTCAAATGGTTGTTGTGCATTGGAAAAGTTATTCAAAAAGTAACAAAGAAAAGGACTGCTCACAAATGCAATATGAATCACTCAACGCTTTCTAAAATCGACATTTTTCGATGTGTGCTCGTGGTTAATAATCGCAAAATAGAGGATAATCAAAAGAATTTTTTAAACGTACCTGAAAGGAAGAGGACTAGATGTTCCAATCTTTTAGAAATCAAAAAAGATGGTTGATGCTCTTAGCGATGATTCTTATCATCCCGGCGTTTGTATTTATTGGTATTAACGGATACAGCCGTCTGAATCCTGACGCAAACGCAATCGCTAAAGTTGACGGCAAAGGGATCCAGCCTGAAGAATTTGATGCTGCTAAGCGCAATCATATTGAAAGAATCCGAGTCCAACAGGGTGGTTCGGTGGATTCTTCATTGTTTGACACTCCGGAAGCAAATGCAGCAATTCTTTATAACTTGACTACCGAAAAAGCCGTTAACGCTTTGCTTCAACATCATTACATCAATATTTCTGAACAAGAAGCTATCAACTTTATTAAAAATGCTAAAGCTTTCCAGAAAGATGGGAAATTCAGCCCTGAACTTTACCAAAATTATTTAGCAGCAACTGGCAAGAGCGACGAACAATTCGTTTACGAATTAAGAAGAGATTTGGCCAAAGACCTCGTTATTAATGCTGTTTCAAGAACTGTAATCGTTCCTGCTAAAACTGCTGAATTCTTAAATGCAGCTTTGCGGGAAGAAAGAGAGGTCAGAACTTTGGTGTTCTCTCCGGACGCTTATAGAAAGGACGTTAAGATTACTGAAGAGCAGATTCAGAAGTTCTATGACGATAACAAAGAAATGTTCCGAGTCCCGCAAACTTTGGACATTGAATACGTAGTGTTCTCTCCGGAAACTATCAAAGTTCAAGATAAACCGTCACAAGAAGTCCTCAAACAATATTACGAACAGAATAAGAGCAAGTTCAGCCAGGAAGAAACCCGCCGCGCTTCTCATATTTTGATCGTTGCAGACGAAAATGAAAAAGATGCGGCTAAGGCAGATGCAGAAGCTAAGGCTAAAGCGGAAAAACTCTATGCTGAAGTTAAAGCAAATCCGGCATCCTTTGCTGAAGTAGCAAAAGAAAATTCTGCTGATCCGGGAAGCGCTCGAAACGGTGGTGATTTAGACTTTTTCACTAAAGGCATGATGGTCCCTGAATTTGAAAATGCAGTATTCTCAGCAAAGAAAGGCGACATCGTCGGACCTGTTAAATCTGAATTCGGTTACCATATCATTGAAGTGACAGACGTTCGTCCTGCCTCTATTAAGCCGTTCGAGGAAGTTGAACCTGAAATTTTGACTACCTGGCAAAATCAGCAGAGACATAATGTGTTTGCTGAAAATGCCGATACGTTCTCTAATATGGTTTACGAACAGAGCGAATCTTTGCAGCCCGTAGTTGAAAAGTTTGGCTTAAGTCTTCATAAGGCTCCCGGACTGACGGAAAACGGTTTCTTGGATCCTTCCCTAAATACTCCCGATATTAATAAGAGAGTAATTGCTGAACTCTTCCAGCCAGACTCAATTGCAGATAAGAGAAATATTTCTGCTGTAGAAATCAACAGTAATACAATCGTCTCCGCGAGAGTTGTTAAAGAAAATCCTGAGCATATTCGTCCTCTGAGCGAAGTTAAGAATGAAATCAAAGATTCTCTTGAACTCTCCGCTGCAACCGAATTAGCACGTCAAGCCGGCGAAGAAAAATTAAAAGAACTCCAAAACAAATCCAATCTCGCAGGCTTTGGAAAAACTATTACGGTATCCCGGGTCAATTCTTTGGGTCAGTCTCAGGATTTGATTTCGGCAGAGATGGCTATTCCTGTTAAGAATCTCCCTGCCTATACTGGAGCTATGAACCACGAAGATTACGTTATCTCTTATGTTGAATCTAGTAAAAGCGCTCCTAAGGATGACCAAGACTTTCAGAGAATCAAAGAAGAGTTAGCTCAAGCCGACTCTATGGGTGAAGAACTTGCTTATTATGATGCTTTGAAGAAACTCTACACATTAGAAATATTGAAACCTGAGTATGATTACAAGCTTCCTACTGTTTTGAAATAATTAATTCTATTGTTTTATCAAGTCCTCCTTAGTGGGAGGATTTTTGTGTGCTCGGCATGAGTGCAATCTAAAGGGTGAAAGTCCCGAGCTCGCCCGCTAGTGGGAAGAGCTAGCGAATCTGCAAGGTGTGTGCAGTGATGTACAGGCTGAAAGAAGCAGATAGCAAA
>NZ_NHMP01000006.1 GCF_002221595.1 Turicimonas muris | reverse complement strand
TTGCTATCTGCTTCTTTCAGCCTGTACATCACTGCACACACCTTGCAGATTCGCTAGCTCTTCCCACTAGCGGGCGAGCTCGGGACTTTCACCCTTTAGATTGCACTCATGCCGAGCACACAAAAAAAGAGACGGATTTACTTGTCCGTCTCTCCCTAAAAGTAAAGATTGTGTTCTACCAAGAAATAAGTAGATTATTTCTCTTCAAGACGAGGTACCGTCAAGCTTCCTTCAGGCATGAGAATAACTTTACCGTTTCTGCCGATCTTTACTTCAGCAGCGGCGAGCGCCTCCTCGAAAGTATCAAAAGCGCCTTCAAATAACATTTCTCTAGCCATCTTGCGATCGAGACTAGATACGAGATAGAACTTGGCTTTTTTCATCAGACGCGTCACCGCAAAAGCTTTGTTCGCTCCGATTTGGAAGTTCTTCTCTAATTCTGCTCTGATAGCATCCGGAGAACCTAAACGCTTGCAGGTTTCTTCCAACACCTGAGAGCCGCTTCCTTCGACACATTCGGCAAACAGAATAACAGCCCCATCTTGCTTTACCGCGCAGACGGCATTATCCATTGTCTTCTGCATTTGATAGACGTTAATATCCTTCGGATAACCACCGCAGGAAGCAACCACGATATCAGCCAATTCTGGAATTTCGCAGCCGTAAACCTTATCAACAAATTTGCAAGCTTCCCGGTGGGCTTTAAATACATCTCCCGCAAATACTTTCAAGATTTGATGATGAGCATTGAGGACCGCGTTAAATAAGAAAAGAGAGCGTCCTTTAGCAAAAAGCTTTACACCTTCTACCTGATCCTCATAGCAGGGATTTCCATCCATCCGGCCGATAGCAGCTTCCGGCTGAAGCATAAAACTGTGATTGACTCTAACGGTTTCCATAGCTGCACAGCCCGGAAGAATAGCTTTTCTGCCGCCACCGTAACCGCTGAAGTAGTGGTGAACGATACTTCCTGTCAAAATAACGTGGTCAACATCGCAAATATGTTTGTTGATCCAGACAGGCGTACCACGGGAAGTGGTTCCAAAATATCTGAAGTCTTCTGTCTGGGTAGAGATGCTGTTATACATCCTTACTCTAGAAGCTACGTTTTCGCCTACGGCTCTAATCATTTCTTCATGAGTCATGGCTCGATGCGTACCAAGAGAGAAGAGAATATGCATATCCTCGTCTTTGACGCCAAGCTTGTTCATTTCATCAAGAAGAATAGGCATGAATTCAAATGAGTTTGCTACTCGGGTCAAATCATTGCAAATAAAAGCGACCTTTTGACCGGGCCGAACAATTTGATCGATAGAGGGAAGAGCAACCGGGTGATAAAGCACATCATGAATTGCAGCTTTCAGATCTTTGATAGGATCGAAAGGTTCAGTCCTTACCTCTTTAATAATTCTTTCTTCCTCTAAAGAGAAAGTTTTTTTGCCTTGTCCGTAGGCAAACTCAAACGTCTTCATTGATTTCTCCTGCATGCTTTCTGAAACGTTTCGTAAAATCTTGCAAAGCATGGCATAAAATCACAACTTTTACATTAATTGACAGGGTTAATACTTAATTAATTTTCCTTAAGCATTCAGTTTTCGAACAAAAGAGAACATGTTGGCAAAAAAGTTTTCTTAATTCCTACTCCCAGCTAGAGAAGTCACATTGTTTTTCAGGAGTTTTCTTTTTGTAAGACGAAGAATTTTCAAAGCAAAAACCTCTAAAATAATCATTTATCTAAATTTTAAGAAGGATTCTAAGAATGTCCGGACATTCCAAATGGGCCAATATTCAACATAGAAAAGGTCGTCAAGACGCAAAGCGTTCCAATATTTGGACAAAGTTAATTCGTGAAATTATTGTTGCCGCTCGTCTTGGCGGAGGAGATGCAGACAGCAATCCTCGCCTTAGACTCGCTCTTCTTAAAGCCAGAGGTGCCAACGTTCCGAAAGATACAGTTAACAACGCTATTCTTAAGGGAACCGGCAAATTAGAAGGTGTCAGCTACGAAGAAATTCGTTATGAGGGCTACGGTGTCGGCGGTGCAGCTCTAATTATTGACTGCACAACAGACAACAAAACCCGTACGGTTGCTGATGTCAGACACGTCCTCTCAAAGAACGGAGGAAATCTCGGTACAGATGGGAGCGTCTCCTTCATGTTCAAGCACTGCGGCTATTTCTTGTTTGCTCCCGGCTTGAGCGAAGACGAAGTTATGGAAGTTGCCTTGGAAGCCGGTGCTGACGATGTTATCACTGACGAAGAAGACGCCATTGAAGTCATCTGCTCTCCGCAGGCCTTTGAAGAAGTCAATGCTGCTTTTGAGGCTAAAGGTTGGAAACCCGAAGTTGCTGAAGTCACCTGGAAGAGCGACACAGAAACTGTTCTCTCCGGAGAACAGGGCGAAAAAATGCAGAAACTTTTGGATGCTCTCGAAGATCTCGATGACGTTCAGCAAGTTTTCACAACAGCTGTTATTGAATAATTTCTAAAATTACTTTATCTCAGGGTCAAAATGAATATTCTTGTTATTGGAAGCGGCGGCAGAGAGCATGCCCTTGCTTGGAGACTGGCTCAATCTAAAAACGTCTCTAAAGTTTATGTTGCACCCGGCAATGCCGGAACTGCCCTAGAGCCTAAACTCGAAAATCTTCCGATTCAAGATCTAGATGAGCTTGCCACCTTCACTGCTGACAACGGAATCGCGTTTACCGTTGTTGGACCAGAAGCTCCGCTCGCTAAGGGCGTGGTAGACCTCTTCAGAAGCAAAAGCTTGAAAATCTTCGGACCGACTCAAGCTGCAGCCCAGTTGGAATCCTCTAAAGACTTTGCCAAAGCTTTTATGAAAAGGCACAACATCCCGACAGCTGAATATCAAACCTTCTCTGATATTGAAAAAGCTCATCAGTATGTCAATAAAAAAGGTGCCCCTATTGTTATTAAGGCAGACGGTCTGGCCGCAGGCAAAGGAGTCATTGTTGCTTTAACTGACAAAGAAGCCCATGATGCTATTGACTTTATGCTCGGCGAAAACAAACTAGGCGATGCCGGTGCAAGAATAGTTATTGAGGAATTCTTAACTGGTGAAGAAGCAAGCTTCATCGTGATGGTTGACGGCGAACATGTCGTTCCAATGGCTTCCAGCCAAGACCACAAGAGACTTCTTGATGATGACAAAGGCCCGAATACCGGCGGTATGGGTGCTTATTCTCCTGCCCCTGTCGTCACTCAAGAAATCCATGACAAGACTATGGAAGAAATTATTCTCCCGACTGTCAGAGGAATGGCAAAAGACGGCATCCGCTACACAGGCTTCTTGTATGCCGGTCTGATGATTGACAAAGATAAAGAGGGAAAACCGACCGTAAAAACTTTGGAATTCAATTGCCGTTTCGGCGACCCTGAGACTCAGCCGATTATGTCCCGCCTCAAGAGCGATTTTGCAGAGCTCATCCAAGCCGGCATCGACGGCAAGCTTAATGAAGTTAAAGTTGAGTGGGATCCTAGATCTGCCCTAGGCGTGGTGTTGGCTGCAGAGGGCTATCCTACTTCTCCGCGTAAAGGGGATGTCATTGCAGGAATTCCTGAAGAAGACGACTCCACTAAGACCTTCCATGCCGGCACTAAATTAAATGGTAAGAAAGAAATCGTTACTTCCGGCGGACGTGTGCTTTGCTGTGTCGGCTTAGGCAGCACTTTGAAAGAAGCACGTGACAAAGCTTACTGTACGGCTGAAAAGATCCACTTTAACGGGTGTCAATTCCGAAAAGACATCGGCCACCGCGCTCTTTAAATGTATTGTAAAAACCGACTTTTTTCTCTTTTATGTGCAGCTGTCTTCTCTACCGGTGCAGCTGCGCAAACCGTTGTTCCGAAAGTTGTACCTCCGAACAACGATAAAACGCCTGCTCCTTTTTCTTATCCTGCCGATTTTGCCTCTCCGACTTTTGATCAAAAAGAGAATATCGGCAGTTATCTTCAGCTCGGGGTTTTTGACGTAATACTCGGTCAAACGCCTCTTTCTATTGCAATACATGTTTTGGGAGGAGAACTTCACTTTACGCAGGATAAGACGCCCTTCCTTTGCTATTCCGCCCCAGTTCCTGAGATTCAGCAGAAAGTAAAGACTAAGAAGAAGACAGAAGAGAAAGAGGAAGAGCCCGCCGAGCCATTTTTTCAAAATATTTGGCTGACTGTCGGCAGCAGAGGAGAAATCTCGGAGGCGAGACTGCAGAAGCTCAATGCCACAGCGCAAATGTGCCCACCTCTTCCTGAGGCCTACCGGGAAGTATCAATCAACGGCATATTCATCAATGAAACCGCTAGGCAATTAAAGAGCCTGGTACTTCCGGAAATGTCAGCTGAAAACGAAGAAAGCCAGTGGAAATATTGGTTCAGTCTTTTGCCCTCCGATCGCCCTGGGTACAATGAGGCAGGCTTATTCGGCATCAAACTCGACAATGATACGGTCGATCAGATCATCTCTGTCAGCATTCCTCTTAAGGCTCAATAGTTTCTATGAGAATCGGCATCTTCGGCGGAAGTTTCGACCCCGTTCACTCGGCCCACATTCAAATGGCCTTAGGAGCAAAATTGCAGCTGAATCTTGACGAACTTTTTTTAGTCCCTACCCGGCCCTGGCAAAAAACTGCCAGGGCTTCCGATGAAGATCGTCTCGAAATGCTAAAAATTGCGTGCGCTCCTTACAGCTCTCATCTAAAAATTGATACTCGGGAGCTCGTGCGCGCAGGGCAATCTTATTCCATTGATACAATTTTCTCTTTCAGAAAGCAATTCGGTCTGGATTGCAAATTATTTTTTGTAATGGGGGCCGATCAGTGGAGGAATTTGACTACCTGGGTACAGTGGCAAAGATTTCCAGAATTAACAAACTTAGCCGTTTTCAAGAGAAACGGGATAGCCTTTTCGGATCCGTATAAGGCTAAATACAAAGTCTTACCTGCAAGCGACTCTAAAAACTGCTCAGCGTTCGGGGGGATCTTCCTTCTGAATCTTCCGGAACAGGATGTCTCTTCTTCTGCGATTCGACAAATTCTGTTTCAAGAACCTTCTCGAAGCTCATCTATTGTTGGTCTCGATCCAAACGTCCATAACTATATTCTGGAACATAAACTTTACCTTCCCAGAGAAGGCTCTCATAAGGCATAACGTTTTTTGTTTGCAAAAATTAAAAAGGCCGCTCGAAAGCGGCCGATAGTTCTCAAAGCGACGGTCTTAGAAAATAATTGGATCGTAATAGCCCGCAAAGAGGATTGACGCTCTTAGCAAGAGTGCGCCGATAATACCAAGGACGGCACTGCAAGCTAAAATCTTGTGACTTCTGGTCAGCAAATTCAGCAAAAGAGGAATCACTGAACCAAAGATGATCACGCCAAACCAGAACATCGTAGACTGCGGTCCACTAATAAGACTTTCGGCACCGGCTCTTGCTCCGGTCAAAGCGGAACCTAAAGCAACATGGACGAAAGCAAAAATTGTAAACAGTTCGGCGATTTCAACCCAGAAGGCGGTTCTACGGCTCCAGCGGACAGTATCAGGATTAATCAGTTTGAAAATCATGAGCAATTCGATGCAACCAATGGAACTTGCCATTCCGGACATGATCCACAGCAACGGAATCAAAGCGGTATTCCAAAGAGAAATGCCTACAGCTTGAGTCAACAAGAAGCCTGAATAAATCGTGCAGCACACACCGAGCAATGCAAAGATGCCGTTAAACCAATCAGACTGTGCCATTGCCTGCCACTTCTCTCCTTTGAAGAAAATGCCAGCGCAAATAAAAGAATAAAAGACAGAAGCAATGCACAAGATTGACAGTAAGCAGATACCGATCAGCATCCACGACTGGAGATTGAGGGCCAAATCCATTAAGGAGCTAAATACTGCGATCGGTAAATTCAGCATGCGCCCCAGATGGCTGACGACCAAGAGAGTGCCGACGATGCCTGAAACAGTCAAAACATATACGAAGTTTTTTTGACGAATCCAGTAATTTAAGAAGAATCCCATGCCTGCTAAACCAACAAGCCAAAGGAATATTGCAATTGTCCAACCCCAGTGGGCGGCTTGAAGCTGAGGTGTAAGTGAGGTTAATTCAATCATTTTGACACCACTACGTAAAAGTTAGGCTTCGTGCCTTTGTTAGGCATAAGCAATTCTGTACGGCATGAAGCAATTTTTTGAGAAATTTCACTCTTTGGATCAAGAACATCTCCAAACAATCTAGCCTCAGCAGGACAGGCTTGAACACAGGCCGGCTGCTGACCGTCTTGAATCAGCTTCATGCAGCCTTCGCTAATGCATTTAACCGGCAGACCGCTGTCAGGATGAGACCACCTGGCATCGTACGGGCAGCTGGCAATGCAGTAATTACAGCCGACACATTTGCTTGGGTCGTTACGAACCAAGCCGTTTTCATCGTAATAATTGGCACCGAACGGACATGTTTTTACGCATGGAGCATTTTCACACTGCTGACACTGAACAAGAAGATTAACCGGACGGTTGGTTTCGGATCGATAAACTTTGATATTGGAAGCCGGCAGGTTTGTCCCCGGAATATTTCTATTCATCATTTCCGGAAAATTAGTCTGGGAGCAGGCCAAGATGCAGGCTCCGCAACTGATACATTGGGTTGCATCAAATAGATGTGCGAGTTGTTTTGTTTTTGCAGCCATTTCTAGCCTCTCACTTTATTGATTCGAACAGAGCAGTTATTAGCCACGTTTCCGAAGAAGGGCTGAGCGTATCCCGTGGCGAACCAATGGGAGTTAATTCCTTCTTTGACAAATTGATAGTTAGGATCGAGCAAGTTCTTTGTTCTCACGCCGCCGGAGAATCCGAATGCGAAGACGGCTCCCGGAATAACTTTTTTAGTCACAGTAACAGCAGCTCTTCCCTTTGCTTTGGTATCAATACCTTCGATCTCGACAATCTCATGATTCTTGATGCCTAACCTTGCAGCATCTTCCGGATTTATCCAGACAGTCCTGTCGCCTAAATATCGAGTGGGTTCCGTAAACATGTTCAAGCCGGAACAGGTTTGACAATTCTTACCAGACACCAAAACAAATTCGTTGCTGTTAGGTTTCGGGGCCGTGTAAGCCGGTGCCGGAACATATCCGGTAATAGGGGAAACGGCCTTTGAACAAGCTGGATTTGAAAGGCTCTTGAAAGAGTAGATTTCAGCTTTTCCGGAAGGTGTTCCGAAAGGCTTTTTATATGGATAGACGTCATAAACCTTAGGTTTGATAGTGGACCATCCTTTAGTAGCCATGTCTTCGCAAATTTGTTTACCCCAACCCGGGACAGCTTTCTCACAATCGGCAACAAGCTTGTCATATCCACGTTGTGCAAATGCATTGAAATACTGATTGAACTCTTCAGCTGTCTTGCATTCTTTATAGCCGACTCTTTCGGCTCTTTCCGGAAAAGCTCTGCGGAGGATTTCAAGAAGAATCCAAACGTCATGACGTGCATCGCAATCTTTAGGCGGTGTAAGCTGAGGATCTGACAAATAAATGGAGCCGTCTAATGCCCATTTAACACCGGATATATCTTTTCGTTCTAAAAAGTAAGTGGCAGGGAGAACATAGTCAGCATAGTCCACAATTTCTTGCGGAAGGACATCCTGAACAACACAAAGTTCAAGTTTCTTTAGATGATCAGCCAACTTCTGAGAGTTTGCTTCGCGGTGGAACATTGTTGTACCAACGAAGAATGCAGCTTTAACCGGATACGGCTTGCCTGTTGCAGCAGCCTCAAGTGCGACTTTAAAAGTCCCTGCAGCATCAGGATAAACAATTTTGTCTATACGCTTTTCCGGCGCCATCTTCCATGTTTCACCGTTCGGGCCTTTTCCTGCTGACACACTTGGAACCTTCAAGCCTGCACCTGCAGTCACAACCAAACCACCTTTAGCATCAATGTTTCCGTTGATAGCATTAGCAATAGAGATTAGCTGGTAAAGCTGTACGTCAGTCCCGTTTTTGGAACTGTACCAACCATCGTCAATTACACCTTTAAAATCGGCAAATTCTTTAGCGATTCTGCGGATTGTTCCGGCAGGAATTCCAGTGATTTCAGAAGTTTTTTCCGGTGTGTACTCGGCCATTTTCTCTTTTACAAGAACAAAGGCTGACTTCACGGGAATGCTAGTTCCGTCAGCTAATTTAACTGTTGAGCCAGCGTTGAGATCGGCTTTAAAAGCAGGGTCTTCATCGAATCCAACAACAATGCCTTTTTCATTTTTCTTGAGGCCACGGAACGAGATATTGCCTTTGGAATCCATTACGACATACATGGATTTGCTGCCATTAGAACAAATATCGCTCTGAGTTAAAGGCTGTCCGTCTTCTTTAATTAGATAAGCGCCGTTCGTATGCTTTTCAATGAAAGAAAGATCCGCAGTACCTTGTGTGATCATCTCGTTAATTAAGGAGGCCACGAAAGCCCCGTCCGTCCCCGGACGGATAGCGACCCAGTCGGCATCACCGTAAGCAATGTCGGGCATACGCGGATCAATTGAAACTACTTTAGCACCGTTTGCTCTTGCTTGATTTAAAGTATGAAGAGCCCCCATCGAAGCTCCCATAGAGCGTCCAATCAGGATTAAGTAACGCAAATTGGCATAATCCGGTTCCATCTTTCCAGCCCCGTCAAAACCTTTGCCGAAAACCAAATTGCGGCCTGCGATGCCTCCAGCGTTGCAGGAAGATTGATGTCCGATATTATTTGGAGAACCGAGAGGGAAAGTCAGCCACTTGCTGTAGCCGGAGAAGCTGTGGGAGGTAGAAACTACACTGCTTGCTCCGTTTTTCTGAACGATGTCTTTAAGTCTTGCAGCGATATCATTTAAAGCTTCATCCCAGGTAACTTCTTCAAATTGGCCAGCGCCTTTTTCTCCTACACGTTTTAATGGTTTACGTAAACGCAGAGGATGATTCCACACCCACATGGCCGCCGCGGAGCGACCGCAATATCCTTGCTGCGGGTGACCAGGATTGGGGAAGATACGAACAGAATGTTCAGAGAGCGGTTCACCATCTTTGCGCATAGCGAGCAAACCGCAGAAGGCGCCGCACATGGTGCAAGCTACAGGATGTTTTGTCCAACCTTCTTTTTCAAGTTTTTCAATTTTTTTGGCAAAAGCCCAATTATTGAGTGCAGGAGCCGCTGCCATAGAAGCGGCAACTGCGCCGCCTTTCATCAACGTCCTCCTTGAGACAGAGAGGTCGATAATTTGGTTACTCATAGTTAAAGTCCTACTTGGAATGGGGTATTACTACCGGGTAGGTAGTCCAAAAATACTAGGACTTTTACCATTTGAAATAAATTGGATATTTAGCTTACAACACTTATCTAATAAGGAAATCCCTTATAAATTAATTAAATTTAAACAAACCTCATATTATTTCTGAGCTCTTTATGAGATTTGCTTTTCCTTCGTAACCTAAGTCCTCAATTCGCACACTTTATGTTCCCGCAATTGAGTAGGGAGGTTTTTTCCCGTCCCTCTCACACCGCAATTTACTGGCGTGCCGTTCGGCACCAGGCGGTTCCTTAATCTAGTTGGAGTCACTGTCTCTACCATGAGCGACAGTTCTCCAGCCACACCCATCCTCCTTGATTTTCAAACCTCTTTCCCGTTAGGGAGGAATGTAGAACCCAAGAACCCGCTATTCTCCAATATACTTTGGAGCTGTATCCCCATTGATAAGCTTAGCCTTTAGCTATTCCAAACTTAACAAGGGCTCGTATTCTTGCTCTCGGAGTTTTCCAGATTTTCCAATACATTTGCCTAATCCGTCTTCTTATCTACTGCTCGAATTTCAATCTTTCATTCTTTGTCAGCCCGTATTTGAAGTAGTTAGCCCAGCCTGTGATAAATTTTCGGAGTTTACTTTTGCACTTCCCCAATCCTAGCGGACATCTCCTATCTAGTATTTCTCTGACTGTGTTCTTGAATTTCTTCCTGCTCTTCTTATAAACAGCAGTTTTCCATTCTTCTCCCCCACTATCCTTGTTTCGTCTTTTATAAAACGTGTACCCAAGGAATTTAACGTCTTGACTCAGATGACATATCTTGGTCTTGTCCTCGTTTACTTTCAAAAATAACTTCTGTTCGATAAACTTCTTATGACCTCAGCTGTCAAGTCAGAACAACTGATAGTTTGTAATAGCATCTTTCATTCATATTCTTATCCGACTTTTTTCAGCCGTACGAATGTTCGACAAACATGCTCATCAAAGTCTAAGCATTCAAAAATATATTGCTGCTCAAGTTTCCACTGAATTTATGTCTCTAATTAATGTAAGATGCCTTCAACCGACAAATTCTGACTTGACATTTTTAAAGGTTAATAACTCCCTTGCCGAAATTTATTTTCGGTAAAGAAACTTCTATTTTCTTGTACGAAGCTTACTTATACAGCAATTCTTTCCTTGTAGGACACGCAGATTGATTTGAATACACGTTACACACCGTTATAAATGAAGATAGTCTTCTTATTCGACATATTGGTTGAGCTCATATGCTCATGGTCATGATGAATACCATCTCTCATTCCTTTGTTTTTTCTAAGTCTTTGCTGACTTTCGTTCATATCAGGTTTTATGAAAGATTAAAGTTTGGTCCTTCACTCACACTCTTGAGCTACTATGGCCGTTGCTGACTTCTCTGCCTTCGCTGTTGCTACGACTTCTGTCGCGACAGAGACCTCCACGGGTAAGTACAACATCTTTTCTTCCATATATCTGCCATATTTACCACTCCGGTTTCCGTGTAGGTATTGGACTTTGCGTTCTTTTGCACGCTTATCTTCCGGATAGGCCTGTATGTGGTCTGTTCGTCAGACCAGAACTTTGCCGCCGGCTTCCTTCACCCGACAGGTCGCCCCTGCCGGCTTGTCTTAAGTTAGGTCTTAGCCCTACCAGCTCGACCACGGGACTTGCACCCGCTAGATATCGCACATGCCGTGCGCACAAGACAACGGCCGCCCAAAGGCGGCCGCGTCTTTAGTCTGAGCAAAGAATTAGAAAACGATTGGATCGTAGTAACCGGCGAAGAGAACCGAAGCTCTAAGGAAGAGTGCTCCCATAATGCCTAACACGGCACCGCAGGCTAAGACCTTGTGATTCTTAGTCACCAGATTCAAAAGCAATGGAGTTACACAACCACAGATAATCACACCGAACCAGAACATAGTTGACTGAGGTCCGCTGATAAGACTTTCTGCACCGACGCGTGCACCGGTCAAAACTGAACCTAGCGCAACGTGGAGGAAGGCAAAAATTGTGAAGAGTTCTGCAATTTCAACCCAGAGAGCGGTTCTGCGGCTCCAACCTACAGTGTTAGGATTGATAAGCTTGAAAACCATCAAAAGCTCAATACAACCGATAGCGCTGGCTAAGCCCGACATAATCCAAAGCAGTGGGATCAAAGCTGTATTCCAGAAAGGAATTCCGACAGCCTGAGTCAACAAAAATCCGGAATAGATTGTGCACAAGACACCAAGGGCTGCAAAAATAAAGTTAAACCAGCTTGACTTAGCCATCTTCTGCCACATTTCTCCTTTAAAGAGAATACCGGCGCAGATTAGTGAGTAAAAAACGGCCCCGATGCACAGCACTGACAGCAAAACAATACCGATGAGCATCCAGGACTGTGTATTAAACGAACCGGCTGACAGAGCACTGAAGAGGGCAATCGGCAAGTTCAGCATGCGTGCCAGATGGCTTGCCACCAACAGTGTGCCTAAGATTCCGGAAACTGTAAGAACGTAAACGAAGTTCTTCTGACGAATCCAGAAATTCAAGAAAAATCCCATGCCGGATAAGCCGACCAGCCAAAGGAACATGGCAATTGTCCAGCCCCAATTTGCGGTTTGAAGCTGAGGTGTAAGAGAAACTAATTCAGTCATTTGGACACCACTACGTAAAAGTTAGGCTTCGTACCTTTATTAGGCATAAGCATTTCTGTACGGCTAGAAGCAATTTTTTGAGAAATAGCGCTGTTCGGATCCATCGTGTCGCCGAAAAGTCTTGCTTCAGCAGGACAAGCCTGGACACATGCCGGCTGTTGTCCGTCTTTAATCAGCTTCAAACAACCTTCGCTGATGCATTTGACAGGCAGACCGGTATCCGGATGAGACCATCTGCAATCGTACGGGCAGCTGGCAATACAATAGTTACAGCCGACGCATTTGCTCGGGTCATTTCTTACCAAGCCGTTTTCATCGTAATAGTTAGCTCCAAACGGGCATGTGCTTACGCATGGAGCGTTTTCACATTGTTGGCACTGAACCAAAATATTGACCGGACGATTTTCTTCAGAACGATAAATCTTGATGTTTGAAGCAAGTAAATTTCTTCCCGGAATGCTTCTGCGAGCCATCTCGGGGAAGTTGGTCTGAGAACAGGCCACAATGCATGCACCGCAGCTGATGCATTGAGTGGCATCAAACAGGTGTGCTAGTTGTTTTGTCTTTGTCGCCATTTTTTAGCCTCTCACTTTATTAATTCGAACGGAACTGTTATTGGCTACGTTGCCAAACATCGGCTCCGCATAACCTGTTGCGTACCAGTGAGTGTTAATACCTTCTTTAACGAATTGATATTCCGGGTTAATCAAGTTCTTGGTACGGATACCGCCGGAGAACCCAAAGGCAAACACAGAACCAGGAATGACCTTGCGAGTCACTGTTACCGGCGCTGTCGCCTTAACCTTGGTATCCAAACCTTCAATTTCAACAATTTCTTGATCTTTGATGCCAAGTCGTGCTGCGTCGTCGATGTTCATCCAAACTGTTCTATCGCCCAAATAACGTGTAGGTTCAGTGAACATATTCAACCCGGAGCAGCTATTGCAGTTTTTACCTGAGACCAAAACAAACTCATTAGAGTTAGGCTTCGGTGCCGTATATGCCGGAGACGGTTTGTAGACAGGGAACGGAGTAAAAGATTTCAAAAATCCCGGATCAGAGAAAAGCTTAAAGGAATAGATCTCAAGTTTGCCGGACGGTGTTCCGAATGGCTTCTTGTACGGATAAATTCCATAAACCTTCTTCGTAATCGTAGACCAACCTTTTGTGGCGATATCTTCTTGGATTTGTGCTTTCCAACCCGGTTTTGCCTTATCGCAGTTATCAAGGAACTGGTCGAAACCACGCTGTGTAAAGGCATCAAAATACTTGTTAAACTCCTCGGCTGTCTTACACTCTTTATAACCTACACGCTCGGCTCTTTCCGGGAAGGCTCTGCGGAGGATTTCAAGAAGAATCCAGACATCGTGACGAGCTTCGCATCCCTTAGGAGGTTCGATCTGCGGATCAGACAGATAAATGGAACCGTTCAGAGCCCATTTAACGGTGCTCATTTCCTTTCTTTCCAAGAAATAAGTTGCCGGAAGAACATAATCGGCATAATCCACAATTTCTTGAGGAAGAACGTCCTGAACTACGCAAAGTTCAAGTTTTTTGAGGTTGTCTGCCAGCTCCTGGCTGTTAGCTTCTCTCTGGAACATTGTTGTTCCGACAAAGAAGGCAGCCTTGATAGGATACGGTTTTCCCGTTACAGCGGCCTCGAGAGCTACCTTGAAAGTCCCTTCTGCATCAGGGTAGATAATCTTATCGATTCTCTTTTCCGGAGCCATCTTCCAAGTTTCGCCGTTAGGCCCTTTACCTGCGGCAACGCTTGGGATCTTCAATGCGGCGCCGGCTGTAACTACCAAGCCGCCCTTGACATCGATGTTGCCGTTAAAAGCGTTGGCGATGCAGATTAATTGATAAAGCTGAACGTCCGTACCGTTTTTAGCGCTGTACCAACCGTCGTCAATAACGCCCTTGAAGTTAGCGAATTCTTTTGCGATAAGACGAATCTTAGCAGCAGGAATACCGGTAATTTCTTCTGTTTTTTCCGGAGTGAACTTTGCAAGTTCCTCTTTAATAAGAACAAATGCTGTTTTAACGGGGCACTCGGTACCGTCGGCCAACTTAACGGAAATGTTGGCGTTAAGGTCTGCTCTGAAAGAAGGATCTTCATCAAATCCAACAGCGACTCCTTTGTCGTCTTTCTTAACTCCGCGGAAAGCTAAATTACCTTTACCATCCGTCACTACATAAAGCGATTTGCTTCCGTTAGAAAGTAGATCTGCTTGGGTCAACGGGGCACCGTTTTCCTTGATGAGGTAAGCGCCGTTAGTGTGCTTTTCAATAAAGGCAAGATCGGCAGTACCTTGAGCAAGCATTTCGTTGATCAAGCCGGAAACAAGAGCAGTGTCCGTGGCCGGGCGGATCGGCACCCACTCGGCATCACCGTAAGCCATATCCGGCATTCTCGGATCAATAGAAACAACCTTGGCTCCTCTTGCACGAGCTTCGTTCAAGGTGTGAAGAGCGCCCATAGCGGCACCCATTGAACGGCCGATCAAGAGGATATAGCGCAGATTTGCATAATCCGGTTCTAACTTGCCTGCACCGTCATAACCTTTACCGAATACTAAATGACGGCCTGAAATGCCGGCGGCATTGCAGGAAGATTGATGGCCGATGTTATTTGGTGATCCAAGAGGAAAAGTAAGCCACTTAGCGAAACCTTGGAAGCTGTGAGAAGTCGAAACAACACTGCTCTCACCATTTTTTTGAACGATGTCTTTGAGTCGGGCAGCGATGTCGTTTAAAGCTTCTTCCCAGGTTACTTCTTTAAACTGACCCTCTCCTTTTTCACCAATGCGTTTTAAAGGCTTTCTTAAACGCAATGGATGGTTCCAAACCCACATAGCTGCTGCAGAACGTCCGCAGTAGCCACGCTGGGGATGTCCGGGGTTGGGGAAAATTCTGACCGTTTTTTCGGAAATAGGCTCGCCTTCTTTGCGCATAGCCAAGATTCCACAGTAGGCGCCGCACATAGTGCAGGCTACAGGATGTTTGGTCCAGCCTTCTTTTTCGAGTTTTTGGATCTGTTCGGCAAAAGCCCAATTATGGATCGCAGGTGCTGCTGCCACTGCAGCGGCCGCTGCACCGCCTTTCATCAACGTCCTCCTGGAAACAGAGAGGTCGACAATTTTGTTGCACATAATATTAGTCCTACTATCGTTTGGGGTATTGCTACAAGTGAGTAGTTTCCCTAATTTTACTCCTTTCACCATACCTAACAAATTGGATATTCAACCTAAACCGTTCATATATCGGATAATTGGATGAGAGATCTAATCCCCACAAATAGGTATATAAATTTGAATATGAGTGAGGTTTATTCCTATGGAATCTTCTTTCCAGGACAACGAATATCCCTTGCGCAGCAGGCTCTTACCCCAGATAGGTATATTTTCTTTAAATCTTTTCCTGCTCTTCCGACAATAAATTCAGCCCGTCGATATAAACTCAGCGACGGGCTTTTTGACTTATTCTTTCCAGTGAGAGAATCTTTAATTGTTTCAACAAACTGAGAAAAATTTTTAAATGTTACAACAACATAAGAGTTCGCAGATAGGTCACAACAATCGCAATCACCATAACGGGTATTGTTCTTCTAATGAGATCAAAAGGATTGAGTCCGCTTAAGCCGGCAACCGCGATAGTCACGCCTGCGATCGGGCTGGAAGAGCGAGCCATACCGCTGGTTAACTGCAAAGGCGACATCATGAACGCTGCATTGAGGCCTACCTTAGAGGCAATATCCGGAATCATCGGCGCAAAACTGAAGAAGGCAGCATTACCAGATCCCATCACGAAGGCGGATCCTACAACAATAAGGAACATCACGGTAAATACCGCATAACCTCCAGCCTGCATACCTGAGACGGAGTTAATAATTTCCGCAATACCGCCGGACTTTGTTAAACCAGCAGCAAAGACTTCGGCACACACAATCAGGAATACAGTCGAAGTGAACACCTTACCCATACCTTCAGCGAAGGTCTTCAAGGTACCGATAGATTCTTTCAAATTCTTCCTTCTTAATCCGTCACAGAACAAAGAGATGAACATTGAAACCAGCAAAGCTGTCACAACTTCCATTCTGATGCCTTTATAGACAAGCGGCGAAAAGACAAAGAGCAGAATAACCGGAATCAACGGGAAAAAGGCATACAACAAAGGTGCGTTAATCGCTTTGGAGTCTTCTTGGGTTAATTGCGGAACTTTAAAATCTTCTTTGGTCAAAATGCCTTTAGCTAAGTCACGCTTATCAAACCAACGTTGTATAAAGAAATGAGCGATCAGCATAGCAATCACAGCAGCCCAGCCCACAGACCATTGAACATTCAGGAAGAAATCCATGACGTGCATTTTGGTCAATTCAGCAGCCAAAAGGTTGTTACCGCCCGATGGACCGAAGCAGCAGCATCCGCCTGCAAGAATGGTCGCTGCGGCGGACTGACGCGAGATTCCGGCCATCACCATCACCGGATATAACGAGACCATCAAAAGCAGCGCCAAGCCAGCAGCTGAAGGAATGAAAACATTCAGAACTAAGCTGAGAGCAAAACCTAAAACCATAACGATGTACGGAGCTTTGATTATCTTCAGCGGCCTAACACTAAGTCTTACCAAAGCACCTGAAGCACCGATCTTATCCATGTAATAAGTAAAACCAGCAATAGCCATGATGTTCATGCCGAGACCGGCGGTTCTGGTCTGGAGCAGATTGGTAAAGATCTGATTAACGGCTCAGGACTAATAACGGCAACCACGGCCAAAGTAACAAGACCGACAAACAAAAGAGCACCGGGAGCGTAGTATTTTTTGAAAATCAGATACGCCACGGCAAGAATTGAAACGATAACAATGCCAATACTTAACATAAAGTTTTCCTTTCAGCTTGAGATTATCGAGGTTGTTTTTCTAATAAAGGTTCAGTTACACCGTTTACACCGACCAAGGTCAAGGCGGTTAAAAATGCAACCTGCGGACCTTGGAAGGCATCCTCCGCCTCCCACCATTCGCTCAATGAGTGGTTGTTAGCCTCTATGCCACCAGCTCCTAGAGTAGTTGCAGGAAGACCATAGAAAAGAGGCACGTTCTGGTCAGTTGCAGCTAAAGTATATTTTTCCAAAGGAATACTCAAGGATTGGAGAGTTCCGTAAGCGGCCTGAATGACGGAAGCGTCATCTTTATTTGCGCCGGCCGGTCTGTCTCCGATTTGTTTAATGATCAAGCGAACGGCGTTTTCGCCTTCAAGATTCCAACGATTATTTTCTTCGTCACAGGCTTCTTGAATGGCTTTGAGAACTCTTTTAACAAAAGCGTCCAAGGACGGCTGGTCTACGCTTCTGATATCAAGTTCGGCCTCTGCACGCGCTGCGATGGCATTGACGCTTGTACCGCCTTTAACAACACCGAAGTTGAAAGTGCATTTCGGTTCAGTCGGAACCTGGAGATCGTCTACTTTAGTAATGGCACGGGCCAAACCATGGATAGAGGAGCCGACAATACCGAACTTGTGAAGACTGTGAGCGCCTAAACTTTCAAAAATAATACGGTAACGTTTGCAACCCACGCTTCCTCTGAGAATTCTGTGAACGTTAGCTGAGTCAATGGCAAGCATTCCGTCATAATCGTTCTTGACTTTAAAGAGAGCTTTACATCCGCGTAAATCGCCGTTGCCTTCCTCTCCTAAAATTCCGACAAAAACAATATCGCCGACTGTCTTGATTCCTTGTTGAGTAATGGAACGAGCTACCTGAAGCAAAGAAACCAAGCCGGCAGCATCGTCAGAAATACCCGGTGCAAAATATTTGGTACCTTCTTAAGAGACTTTAATGGGCGTCCCTTCTTTGAATACGGTATCGATATGTGCCCCGATTACCAATGTCGGTCCGTTTCCGATTCCTTTAAGTCTGCCGATAACGTTGCCGATTTGATCTTGATGCACGTCAGGAATGCCTGCAGCAGCCAGAAGCTGAGCGAAAACCTTAGCTCTTTCTTCTTCGTGGAAAGGAGGAGCCGGAACTTCGGTCAGCTGAACCTGTTCGTTGATTCTTTGCTGATGTTGCTCTTCTGCCTGAGCAAGTCCTTTTTCTACCGCCGGACAAGCTCTAAGTTTTGCGATTAACTCTTGAGTTTCTTGAGTACAAATAGGTTGATGTTCTTGTGATATTTCATTTCCTCGGGCTGTATTTCTACGAATACATATTTGACGATTTGAGCAACCGAATTGATTATCTGAACTTAATTATTAATTAAATACCGTCTTTCTATTATGAGGTACAACCAGAAGTCACTTTAAAACAATTAAAAATCAACAAGATAGTGCGTAAGAATAAAGCTAATTTTCCAATTTAACTAGGGTAATTTCCGATGGAACACCTAGTCTCATGGAAAAACCGTTCCAGAGGCCGGTGCCTCTATTGACGTAGATTTGCCTGCCGTTTCTTTCATAAAGACCAAACACGAGACCATCATTGAAATAACCGACTAGCGGATACATAAAGAGAAGATGGCCGCCATGAGTATGACCTGACAATTGAAGCTCAAATCTTTCATTGCTTCGGTATGTAGTCTTAGGCTGATGAGCCATCAAAATTCGAACTGCCTCGGCCGGAGTGCCTTCAAATGTTCGCTGCAAATCAGGAGAAGGCATATTAAATCTCGAAGCTCCGAAGTCAGTCGTACCTCCGATGACTAAAGGAGCTCCATCTTTAACAAGCACGACAGAGTCATTTTCAAGCATATGGACTCCTAAACCTCGGAGAGCCTTCATCCAGTCTTGGTAACCGGAGTAGTACTCATGGTTGCCGGGGACGGCATAAGTTCCGTACGTCGATTTCAATTCTTTTAAAACTTCCAAGTCCGGCAATTCTCGACTGACTCTGCCGTCAACAAAATCCCCCGTAATTAAAACTAAATCCGGTTTTACAGCATTAACTTTTCGAACAATCTGGGCAAGCCAATCTCGGCTCTGGACAACTCCGATATGAAGATCGCTTAGTTGGACAACCTTCAAGCCTTTCCATTGAGCAGGAAGATTTTTAATAGTTATCGTCTGCTCTCGAACATCCGGGACTTTTATTGCCTGCCAACACCCGTAGAGTCCAGAGAACAAGGCGATGCCCATCAAAGTAAATAAAAAAGAATTTTTATTAAATGAGAATAGAATGGTTACGCCCCATTTCCTCAACAGGAACAATCCAATGGAAGCGATGTCTTTCAGAATAAGAAGAAAAACCAGCACCACCAAGGCGCCGTACGCTACTTCCATGACAAGCATCACTTCTTTCGAGACGGAAGGACTCAGCCAGGTACCGCCTCCGGATGTATAGATGGAATATTTTAAGCCGGCAAGTACGATGACTAAACCCAGAAGAATTTTCCATCCATAAGAAATCTTCAGAGGCAGCACTCCGCTGCAAACCGCATAAATAATTAGAAAGGCAGAAGGAACAATAAGGAACATGTAATTTCTATCCGCATGCTTTGTCAGAATCAAGAATATGAATATAACGATTTTCGTCTCAAAAAATCAAAATGTTTCAACTTAATAGTTTGAAACTGAATACAATAGAAATACTGATACTCAGGAAAAATTAATGGATATTAGAAAGCTTCAAAGAATTATTGTGAATGCTTTGGAAGACGTAAAAGCTAAGGACATCCAAGTATTCAACACCACAAAACAAACCGCATTATTTGACCGCGTCATCATTGCCAGTGCCAACTCCAACCGTCAGGCACGAGCATTGGGTCACCACGTTTTCTGTGAAGTCAAAGAGAACGGCGGGGAAGCCGTAGCTATTGAAGGTTTAGAAACCGGAGAATGGGTTTTAGTTGACTGCGGCAATGTCATCGTTCACATTCTTCAGCCGGCTCTCAGAGCTTATTACAACCTTGAAGAGCTTTGGGGTGCACATCCGGTTAAGCTGAAGATGCTCGAAAAGCAGTCTGAAGATTCAGAAGAAAAATGAAAGTCGTTGTCATCGCCATCGGACAGAAACTTCCTGACTGGGCCAACACCGCCTGCGAAGACTACCTTCGCCGATTTCCAAAAGATTGGAACGTAGAAGTCAAAGCCCTAAAAGCCGAAGACAGAAATACCAAAACAACGGAAAAAATCATGCAGGCCGAGGCAGAAAGAATTCGGTCCGCGATTCCCAAGAACTCCGTTTTGGTTATTCTCGACGAAAGGGGAGTCGATCTCACCAGCGTCAAACTGGCATCCAAACTCAATAGCTGGAACGACCAGGGGAGAACGGTAGTATTCGTGATCGGCGGAGCCGATGGTCTGGACAAACATTTAAAGGCCGAGGGAGAGCTGATGCTTCGTTTATCTTCGCTTACCCTTCCTCATGCGATGGTTCGCGTTTTGATATTGGAACAGATTTACCGTTCTTGGTCTCTGCTGCACAACCATCCTTATCACCGAGCTTAAAGTGCATAAACCTGCTCAACTCTATCTTGCGTCTAAATCACCGAGAAGAAGAGAACTTCTGACTCAGTGGGGATTGAATTTTGAGGTGCTACTGAATCCTTTTGACGACGTGAGCGAGGAACCTTTAGCCAATGAAGAGCCGATTGACTACGTTACCCGCGTCGCTGCAGAAAAAGCTCTCTCCGTCGACTCTTATATTCAAACCGCCGGAATGACTCGATTGCCCGTTCTCGCTTCCGACACAATCGTTGAACTGGACGGAGAAATCCTTCGAAAGCCGGCTGACAAAGTCGATGCTTTTAAAACTTTAAAGAAACTGAGCGGGAAAACTCACCGTGTCATTTCTTCTGTCGCCGTAATAGACAAAAACAGAAACTTCTTCAGGACACTTCTATCTCTCAAGTGCAATTCCGGGAGCTTTCTGCAGACGAAATCCAAGAATATATTGCCACGGAGGAACCGATGGACAAAGCCGGTGCCTACGCCATTCAAGGGGGAGCTGCTAAATTCGTCAAATCCTTCAACGGCAGTTATTCAGGAATTGTCGGCCTTCCGAAATTAGTCACTTTTTCTTTATTGCAAAATTGTGGCATTACACTTTTAGGTTAACTAGAATTCTTATTTAGCCTAAAAAGAATGCCTCAAGAACCCTCTTCCATAAAACAGCCAAATAACTGTTGGGACATCTTTTGGTCCTTCACGTGCATGGCCATGCAAGCCTTCGGAGGATCAACTGCAATTGCACAGCAATTTTTAGTCGACCAAAAGCAATGGCTGACGATGCCGCGATTTCTGGAAATGCTAACAGTGTCGCAAGTGCTTCCCGGTCCAAACATCATGATTCTTTCCGTCATGCTCGGAGACCGATATTTCGGATGGCGCGGTGCTTTAGCGGCATTCTTGGGCATGATTACCTTTCCTGCAACACTGATGCTGACCGTATTCGTCATTTACGAACAGTATGCCTCCAATCCGGTCGTCTCAGCTGCTCTGGCAGGAATGGCAGCCTCGGCTTCCGGTATGGTCATCGGTGCAGCCATTAAATTAGTACCGAACATCAAAAGCAACATCATCGGCAAACCCGTTTGGATTTTGCTTCTTGCCGTGACATTCATTTCAGTCGGACTGTTTAAGATGTCAATGATCAAGGTTTTGCCTCTCGTAGGGATTCCGGCCTTTTTCTGGGCCCTCTACCGCATCGTTCAAAAAGCCAACAAGGAGCTTAAAAAATGACTCCGGCTCTCTTCTTGTTGATGTTCGGCCACTTTTTTCTGATTTCTATTTTTGCTATCGGCGGCTTCATGGCAAGCTTGCCGGGCATGTATTCTTTCTTGGTAGAAAGCAGCGGGCTGCTCACACCGGAACAATTTGCTGCAACAGTGGCTTTCGGTCAATCTCTTCCCGGTCCGAACGTTCTAATTGCCGCTGTTTTAGGATGGGCCGCCGCAGGCCCCCTAGGATGTCTTGCGACCTTCGCAGGCACCTGCCTTCCCTTCACCTTGATTGCTCTTTATGCGGGCCGTTTTGTCCGCAATCATGCCGACAGCAAAAATATCAAAGCCTATAAAGCAGGTCTTGCTCCTGTGGCAATTGGTTTATTATTTGCTACGGGATATCTTCTACTTCAAGGCAATCTGGATAACTACAAACTTTTATTGTGGGCCGCGACCGTCACGATCATCGTGTGGAAGACCAAATTTCCGCTAATACTGCTAATTGCCGCCGGCGGTATCCTCGGTGTCTTAGGAATTTTTTAATTGAAAAAACAGGATTTAGATATGGCACGCTATGTTTTAACGATGCAGTCGCATGTAGCTTACGGTTTTGTGGGAAATACAGCTGCTGTTTTTCCGTTACAGCTCATGGGATTTACTCCGATCGTCGTTAATACGGTTCAATTCTCCAACCATACCGGCCATCCGACTTTCCGAGGAGCTGTTTTCAGCAAAGAACATCTGCTTGACGTCATTCAAGGACTCAGAGAAAGAGAACTGTTTCCTAAAATAGAAGGACTTCTAACCGGCTATTTAGGCGATGTGCAAACCGGAGAGATTATTTTAGATTTAGCCAAAGAAATTAAAACTGCTAATCCGAAAGCTCTTTGGTGCTGTGATCCGGTTCTCGGCGATACCGGCCCGGGCGTCTACGTAAGACCGGAAATTCAGGGGTTTATGAAAGATGAAATGCTTCAAGGCATTGCAGACATCACAACTCCGAATCAGTTCGAACTGGAATTGCTCAGCGGTAAAAAATTAACCAGCCGTGAAGATGCCGTGGCTACCGCAAGAAAGCTTTTCTGTTCTCACGGCTGCCGGACCGTTTTCGTGACCAGCCTTCGGACACCGGACGTTCCGGAAAATGAAATTGATACGCTGGCCGTCACTAAAGATGAAGCCTGGATTGTCAAGACACCATTTATCAAGATGGCCGGAGAACAAGAAGGAGCTGCCGGAACCATGACGGCTGTAGCAGGGCAAGGAGACGTTTTTACTTCGGTGGCTTTCGGTACTCTTTTGCTGACAAATAATTTAAAAGAAGCTCTGGAACATGCCGTATCCACGCTTTACATGCTGGTGAAACTTACCCCGAAAGGTTCTCTTGATTTGCCGCTTATTGAGGCACAAAAAGAAATAACAGCCCCAAGCATTCGGTTCGCGGCAGAAAAAATCAACGTCTAGTTCACCGGATCAAAACAGGCCTCAATTGAGGCCTGCTTTTCAGATAGATTTTGCTGATTATGGCTGTTGCTGGACCGGTTCAATCACATCTTTTTCAAGCTGCCATTTACCGTTGTCCTGTACGCCGAGTAATTCAACTTCAAAAATCAATGTTGCATTAGGAGGAATTACACCGCCGGCTCCTCTTTGGCCGTAAGCCCATTGTGCCGGAATAAAGAGGCGGCGAACTCCGCCGACTTTCATGCCTGCGACTCCGCGATCCCAACCTTGAATTACCATACCTGCGCCGAGCGGGAATTCGAATGGTTCGTTTCTGTCGAGGCTGGAGTCAAACTTAGTACCGTCTTCAAGCCATCCTGTGTAATGGACGCGAACTAAGTTGCCGGGTTTAGCTTCAGCACCGGTACCTACTTTCACATCAACAATCTTGAGGTCTTGGAGATCTTGTGTGTCAATACCAAACATCGGAAATTACTCCTCTAACTAGATGGTTACATTGTGAACTTTTACGATTACCCGTGGTGAGACGATCTCTCAGAATGAGAAACATTCGAAATTAGACTTTCAAAGGTAAAAAAGGAGAACATCATGTCCGTACGCTTTGATAATCTTGGACTTTCGGAAAACCTTCAGAAAACCGTCACTAAGAATGGATATTCCGACCCTACCCCGGTTCAGGCACAAGCCATTCCGATTATTCAACAAGGAAAAGATCTGCTCGCAGCAGCTCAAACAGGAACGGGGAAAACTGCAGCCTTCGTACTCCCTTTGCTCAATGAGATTGAAAAAGACCCGACGGATTATCAGCCGTGTTCTCCTCGAGTTTTGATTCTGACTCCGACCCGCGAATTAGCAGCTCAAGTTGCCGAAAACATTGAAATGCTCAAAGGCAACCTTCCGGTCAGAGTAGCCTTGGCCTACGGCGGCGTAGGCATCAATCCGCAAAAGAAGGCATTAGCCAAAGGAACGGATTTTCTGGTTGCCACTCCGGGACGTTTACTCGATCTCATTGGCCAAAGAATGGCCAAGCTTTCTTCAACCCATACTCTTGTCCTGGACGAAGCCGACAGAATGCTGGACATGGGTTTTCTTCCTGACCTGAAACGCATCATGAAGTTTTTACCGGAAGATCGCCAGACTCTGTTGTTTTCGGCAACCTTCTCTCCTGAAATTAAAAAACTCAGCCTTCAGTTCCTTAATAATCCGGAAAGTGTTGAAGTCTCCAGAAACAAAACTGCCGACCTTGTCCGTCAAACTTTCTATAAGGTGCCAAAGACGGCAAAAGCCGATGTCATCCGTGATTTGATTATCGATAATCAATGGAACCAAACGCTGATCTTTACCAGAACAAAATACGGCGCCGACAAACTGTGCAAGCAGCTCCTCAGAGACGGCTTTAAAGCAAAAGCCATTCACGGGGATAAAAGTCAGAACCATCGAAGCACTGCTTTAGAAGAATTCAAGAAAGGCGAACTACCGATCCTTGTGGCTACGGATGTCGCCGCAAGAGGGCTGGATATTGAAAAGCTACCTCAGGTCGTTAACTACGAACTTCCCGAACAGGCAGAGGATTACGTTCACCGCATCGGGAGAGTCGGAAGAGCCGGCCTTGAAGGAGAAGCCTATTCTTTAGTCGGCAGTGAAGAGCTCCCTCGTTTCAAAGCAATTGAAAAATTTTTAAAAACCTCACTAAAAGCTACTGAGTTTCCAGGCCTGAATTACGAGAACTACAAAGAGAGCTCAGGTTCTGGCTCTGAAGGAGCATCTCGGAAGAAAAGCAGTCCGCGGACCAGCAAATCAGCGCCAAGAAACGCCAAAAACCGAGACTCAGCCTCTAAAATGGACAAGAGCAAGAATAAAAGTCCTCGCGGTTCAAGAAGAAGAGCCTCGGGCAAAACCTCCGAAACGAGAAAACAGAATGAAACAACCAGAATTAAATGAAGTAAAACGCTCTGCAGGATTTTCGCTTGAAGACGTCAACATTGAGGGCTTCTCCCCGATGCCGACTCCGGCGGAAATCAAAACCACGGCGCCTTTAACTGAGGCTGCAGCAGCTAACGTGGCCAAAGGACGTACAGCTGTCAAGAATATTCTTGATGGTCAAGACGATCGCTTGATCGTTATCACAGGCCCATGTTCTATTCACGATCCTAAGGCTGCTTTAGATTACGCTGAAAGATTGCTTTCTATCTCGGACCATATTTCCGAGACCATTTTTCCCATCATGCGCGTTTATTTCGAAAAGCCAAGAACCGTTGCAGGTTGGAAAGGCTTTATCAACGATCCGCACATGGATAATTCCTTCAATATGGCTGAAGGAATGCTTGAGGCCCGCAAGCTTTTGCTTAAGATTAACGAGATGGGATTAGCAGTCGGAACCGAAGCGCTCGATCCTTTCAGTCCTCAGTATCTCGGTGAATTAATCAGCTGGTATGCGATCGGCGCCCGCACAACCGAAAGCCAGACTCATCGAGAAATGGCCAGCGGCTTGTCTGCTCCGGTCGGATTCAAGAACGGCACCGACGGGTTGCTCGCAACTTCTATCAACGCTATCAAAGCCAGCCTCCACAGCCACTACTTCCTCGGAATTTACGAAAACGGCCAAAGCTCCATTATCAAAACTAAAGGAAATGCTTACAGCCACTTAGTGCTGCGCGGAGGCGGCGGAAGACCGAACTTTGATACCGTCAGCATCATGCTTGCGGAAAAAGAGCTGGAAAAAGCCGGTTTGGAAAAACGCATAATTGTTGACTGCTCACACGGCAACAGCATGAAAAATCCGGCCCTTCAACCTTTTGTTCTGAAAGACTGCATCACCCAGATTGTGAACGGAAATACTTCAATTTGCGGTGTAATGCTTGAGAGCAACATTCATGAGGGCAATCAACCGATTCCGGAAGATCTTTCTCAACTTAAATACGGTGTTTCCGTTACAGATGCCTGCATCGACTGGGAAACAACGGAGCATGCTTTACGTCAAGCACACAGAAAATTATTGGACAAAAAATTAAATGATTAGAAGAATTCTGATACTGGCATCCTCTTTAGCCGTTCTGTTTTTAGCCGCATGTTCGACAACCGGCGACTCCTATCGTCAGGCGTTCATCCCGCATGTGGACCGAGCAGGCCTCGATCCTCTCATTGACTCTCCGGTAAGAACTCAAACGGAATGCAAGGGAGTGGAATTATTTTCAGCCGGAGAAAAGCTTGCGGGCTTTAAATTCGAATGTCCTGACCTTGACGTAGAAGCGACTCTCAATGAACTCAGAGATGCCGGATGGCGTATTGAAAAAATGAATATTGGAAAACAAGTAGTCGAATCCAATGAAAGCGGCACCCCGTTGAGCATTCAAATTAGAAAGGTATATTAATGGCGCTTCGAGCAGAAGATAAACTCACTCTTATTCGCACCTACATGGAAGAAAAAGGGCTTGATGCTCTGATTGTTCCTACAGCCGACCCGCATCTTTCCGAATATTTGGATAAGCATTATGCCTCTCGTGAATGGTTAACAGGATTCACAGGCTCAACCGGAGATGTAATCGTCGCTAAAAAAGAAGCAGCTCTTTTTACTGATTCAAGATATTGGATTCAGGCAGAAAGACAACTCGCAGATACGGGAATTTCTCTTATCAAAGCACAAGGGAGGTTGATATCAGAGGAAAATGCATGGCTGAGAGAAAACTTATCTTCCGGCTCTTCCGTCGGAGTACCTGCTGCCTTTATTAGTGCAGCAGATGCCGACATTTTAGAAAAAGAACTGCAGGAATCCGGCATCAAGTTAGTTCTTCTAGAAGAAGATCCGTTTGACGCTGTCTGGAAAGAAGACAGGCCGAAGGTCTCTTTCAGTCCGATTTTTGAACACAAAATTAGTCCCAGAAGTGTTAAAGACAAAATTGGGATATTAAAGCCTCTCGTTGAGAAAGAAGGTGCACAAAAGCTCTTGCTCACCAGTCTGGAAGACATTGCGTGGCTGACAAATCTGAGAGGCAATGATCTACCGGAAACTCCTGTTTTCTATTCATTCGGGATGTATGACGTAGAGAACGGTTTGACAATTTTTGTCAATGAAAAGAGCATCTCCGTCCCTCTGGCGCTCAACCTCGTTCTGAAGAACGTTAATTTTAGGCCGTATGAAGAGTTTTCTGATTATTTGAGCTCTTTGGATAAAGAAGAAAAAGTTCTTTATTCGCCATCCACAGCTAACGCTCTAATTGCAAAGAAACTTCAAAAATTTTCTTCTCCTATCAAGGGAGAAGATATTGTTGAACTTTTAAGAGCCAGAAAAACTCCCCAAGAGGTCAAGCTTATCGACGAGGCCATGCTGAAAGACGGCGTTGCACTAGCAAAATTTTTCTGCTGGCTTGATAAAAATAAAGACAGCGGAGAATTAACGGAAGAATCGTGCGCCGAAAAGCTTCTGGAATTCCGAAAAGAGCAGACAGGTTTTCTTTGTTCCAGCTTCAAAACTATTTGTGCCTTCGGACCAAATGCAGCTCTCCCGCATTACCAACCGAATCACGATAAGCCGGTAAAAATACAAGGAAGCGGATTTTTGTTGATTGATTCGGGGGCCCAGTATCCTGAGGGGACAACGGACATTACTCGAACAGTTCCGATAGGCGACCCTTCCGAACAGATGAAGGCTGATTACACGGCAGTCTTAAGAGGACATATCAACCTTGCCAAGTTAATCTTTCCGGAAAACATTTCATCACAAATCTTAGATACAGCTGCAAGGGCACCAATTTGGGAAGATTTAGCCGATTATGGGCATGGGACCGGCCACGGCGTTGGCTTCTTTTTGAATGTCCATGAAGGTCCTCAACGAATTAGCTATCCTCGCGTTTCAAACGGGGTTAATTCATTAGTAAGCTACAGAACCCAAATAAAAAAGGGCATGATTACCAGTAATGAGCCCGGTTTGTACCGTGAAGGAAAATGGGGAATTAGGATTGAAAACTTAACTGTCGCTATTCCTGCAGGAGATAGCGAGTTCGGAAGCTTCTTAGGTTTTCGGACTCTTAGTCTATGTCCGATTGATTTGACACTTGTTAACTCAAAATTGTTCCAAACCGATGAAATAAACTGGCTAAACGCTTACCATAGCGCCGTGTGGAAGAAACTTTCTCCACTACTTATTGATGATATTGAGACACAGGAGTGGTTAAAAGCCAAGACCTCCCCTGTGTGTTAGGAGGTTATATGGTTAGCAGAACGAAAGTCTGGCTTGAGTCCCGATGGAGGGGGACCCTTATTGCGGTCATTATTGGTGCAGCTGCACTTTATGTTTCCGAGAAGTATGGCGGCCCCGCCGTTTTGTTCGCTCTTCTGTTTGGAATGGCTTTTCATTTTCTTTCTGAAGAAAAGAGAACGTTAGGCGGCATCCATTTCTGCGCTACTACGGTTTTAAGAATCGGTGTGGCCCTGCTTGGTGCAAAAATTTCTGCAGAGCAACTTAGTCTTTTATCGCCCGCATTGCTTGTAGTTATTGTCGGAGGTGTTTTCTGTACCGTTATTTTCGGTGTAATAATCAACAAGTTCTTCAAGTGGCCTACTGCTGAGGCAGCATTGGCCGGTGCATCCACTGCAATTTGCGGTGCATCTGCCGCTATTGCTTTGGCTGCAACACTTAACAAGAGTCAGCTTCGCGAACAAGCATTGTTAGCAATCGTCGTTGTTGTTACCGCTTTGTCAACATTAGCGATGATTATTTATCCAAGCATTTGCTCCCTGCTTGGATACAATAATGTGGATGCCGGTATTTTCCTCGGCGGCACCATTCATGACGTCGCTCAGGTAGTCGGTGCCGGTGCCATGATTGGTCCGGATTGTTTGGAAATTGCCAGCATGACAAAGATGTTGAGAGTTGCGATGATTATCCCGATGCTCATCATCTTCATGTTTATTTTCGCCTCTAAGAAACACAGAGAAGCTGAAGAAGCAGCTAAGCCGTGGTACAAGAACATTCCTTCGTTCTTGATCTGGTTCATTGTTTTAGCCGGATTAAACGTCGGCGGCGCTATTCCAACCGAAGTTTCCAATGCAATGGGTGAAATCTCCAGATTGTTCATTTTGATTTCTATCGGCGCTCTTGGTCTTAAGACTTCTTTAGGTAAGTTAAAAGAAGTTGGTTGGACACCGATTATCCTTATGACACTAGACACATTCTTCTTATTGTTCTGGGTCATTATCGGTATCGCTATTATTAAATAATCCGGTTTTGCGCTGCGATGAATCCTCCTTCGGGAGGATTTTTTGTGCCTTGCAGTTATGTTCCGTCGGTCCTTTTCGTGGGTTCGAAAAATAGACAAAAGATTGAAGTTATAATAGCATTTTAGGATGATTAAACCTAACATATTAAATAAGTACTTTAAAGCTTATAAAACAAGGAACTTATTCGCAATTTTTTTCATCGGTTTTTCATCACAACAATTTAGGGCATCAGTATGAATCCTTCCTTACAGAATATGAATCTTGCTTTAGCTGTCATCGCTTTCAGAGCATTGGCCCGGCTAAATGAAATAGAATTTAAAAGCCTCAGCAGCAATCTCACGAACTTCTTCTCGGCCATTAAAGAAAAGCTTCCTGAGTACGAAGTTCAAATTTCTAAAGCTACTTTCTTGCTTGGCAAAATGCCTTTAAAGGAGCAAGAGAATATTTTGGAACTTGTTCATAGTGTGTCCGGCACTTCAGAATCATCATTTTCCCCAGCCAAAAGCGCCTGGAGTGTCTTGAAATACACATCTTTGTTCAACAAACTATTTTCCTATTTACAAAGACCTGTTGCCGACTCTATCTCGCTTTGTTTGTCACCGTTAAATCAGAAAGTTCCAGCGGAGCAAGAATTCCTTTGTTTCGGAGATATCGGACTGACTACCGCATTTGCCCTAGCTTTGAGAGGCAAACAAGTTGATTATGTGCCCTTCTCTGCTTCTTACCAACTATCCTCAGAATTTCTCGACTTAATCGTTAGTGCTGAAAACACAAAAGGAAAGATTAAGCGGAATATCGCCGCAAATCAAGAAGGTTCGGCATTTTCGACGAACGGGAAGGACTATGCCGGAGCATTTGTTTTTCCTAATCCAGATGCAGCCAGTTTCAATATTGAACCCTTTATGAAAGCTATTTCTGCCCCTCTGGTTTTTTTGATTCCTGCTCCGTTACTTTGGATGAGAACAACAGAGGACAGAAAACTTCGGAAAGACCTGATCGGAGGGAATAATCTAAAAGCGGTCATCATGCTTCCGCCGAATTCAGTGAGCGACTCGGGATGTGATTTCGCCCTCTTGGTCTTGAACACGCCGAGTACAGAAAACGAAGTTTGGTTCATTGATAAATCAAATCAGAAGACTTTTCTCACAAGAAAACGAACTTTGCACGATTCCTTAGAAAGTTTTGATCTGCTTGAGAGATCTCAAAATTCGGGTTCTGCAAGTCGAGAAGAACTAATTCAGAATGACTTTAATTTGAATCCTAAGCGTTATGCCTCAAAAAGCAACGATTTGTTTTCTAAGGTTAAGCCCGAAAATCTCATGCGTCTAAGCGAGATAGTTGAACTCATCAGAGCTCAAGAAATTCCCGCAGATGAAGATAATTGGACAATGACCGTAAAAGAAGTTCTGCCCAAAGATATCGATGAAATCGGTCTTATTGAAATGCCACAAAAAATCCTGCTTGTTGCCAAGAAAGGAGAAAAGAGAGCCCTGCAAGCCACCCTTGAAGAAGAAGACGTTATCCTTTGCATCAAGAGCGGAAACTGGAAATGCGGATTATGGACATATCCGGATAAGAGATGCACAGCTGGTTCCTGCTTTGTTATTTTCCGAGTAAAAAATGAATTTAAAAAGCTTTTACCTCCTTTCTACCTTATGCGACTTCTTCGGTCTTCAGCTCTTCAAGAAAGGTTCAATAGCTTGAGCATCGGCACTCGCGCCCCTCTTTTGAAAATGGAGGATCTTCGCCAGATAGCCTTCCCTTTACCAAGTGCAGATGAGATTACCCAGGAAAAGGAAAAATTTGAGCAGCAGGTAAAACTTCTTAAAGAGATTCGTCGGAAGACTAAAGAGATTCAAGAACTAAATATG
The DNA here is from genome assembly GCF_002221595.1 of Turicimonas muris. Lineage (GTDB taxonomy): Bacteria > Pseudomonadota > Gammaproteobacteria > Burkholderiales > Burkholderiaceae_F > Turicimonas > Turicimonas muris. The sequence goes on along the minus strand of NZ_NHMP01000006.1, from coordinate 116,885 downwards.
GATATTTAATTTATTATCGGTGCGGCTGACTCCCGCACCTTTTTCTGCCCACAAATCTATCTCAGCTCATCGGCTTTCTTCAGTTAGCTTATAGAAAATATCAACTTCAGAAATCTACGATTTTCATTTTTCTGTTTGGGTAAATACCGAAAATTAATTATTTTTCCCGCTTGTTTTTCATAACCTGTCTGCACATCCTAAGTACCTGAGATATTATTGAATCTCGTTAATTTATTTTCAATTTGCAACCGCGGATCTCTAGAAGGAATGAGACTTTCAAATGCGTTATCCTTGGTAATCAAAACCTTCAATCCAAAAAAAAATCATGAATAAATTTTTCCGTTGTGGCATTTTTGGAGCAGTTCTCCTCTCTATGGTTTTGTGCGGGTGTCAAGAAGAGAAAAAAACAGCACCCAAAGCCAAACCTATTCCTGTTCATACTTTAGCTGCAGTACCATCAAATCAACCTTATTGGGTCGAGGTTTTTGGTCAAACCGAGGGCAATGAAGCCGTGTTGGTTTATCCTCAGGTAACCGGTCCTATCTTGGAAAGAGTCTATCGTGAAGGACAGGCCGTAAAAAAAGGAGAGCCCTTATTCATTATTGATCCGGCTCCCTTCGAAGCTGTTTATGAAAGTGCGGCAGCCGCTGCACAGCAAGCTCAGGCAAACTTAAAACAAGCCCAAAGAGAAGCAAAAAGATATACCGAACTTCACAAAGTCAAAGCCGTAAGCAGCAAAGAATACACAGACGCAGTTTCTTCTTATGAAGTAAGCAAGGCGAATTTACAAGCTGCTCTGGCAAAAGAAAAAGAAGCAAAAATCACGCTTGGATATACAACGGTCAAGGCTCCTGTTGACGGAGTTGCCGGTCGCTCTTTAGTTAATCCCGGAACTTTAGTGCAGGCTAATTCCACGCAGTTGACGGACATTACTCAAGAAGACGTTTTGAAGGCTAGATTCTCATTAAGCGACAGCCAACTTCATGGTTACGAAATCAATGAAAATTCGCCGGTTTTTGTTTTTAATGACAAATTGAAAGAACCCGTCGAAGGAAAAATCAACTTTACTTCAATTCAGGTTGATCCAAAAACCGGAACTCGTTCCTTAAGTGCAGAAATTCCTTCTGTCGGAGGATTGCTCCCCGGTCAATACGTCACAGTACGTCTTACTTTAGGCATGCAGAACGGCGTTTTCCTTATTCCACAGAAAGCTATTCGCCAGTTGTCTGACGGGACCTATTCCGTTTACCTGTTAAAAGACAATAAAGCCAGAGCAACTCCGATTACAGTCGGCAAATGGTCAGGAAAAGATTGGATTGTGACAGGCGGTCTTAAAGCCGGAGATGAAGTCATTATTGACAATATACAGAGACTCAAAGATAAATCTACCGTTGATAAGATTTCAGCCAACAACGCTCCCGGGAAGAAATAATTATGCTTTCACAATTTTGCATCCGTCGGCCAATTTTTGCCTCGGTAATGTCAATCATTATTGTGATTGCAGGGCTTTTGGCCGGCCGTTTCCTGCCTGTTGGACAATATCCGGAAATTACACCTCCGGTTGTATTTGTCTCGGCCACCTACGAAGGTGCGGACGCTGCTACATTAGCTAAAACCGTTGCTGCCCCGATTGAGGATCAACTTTCTGGCGTCGAAGGTCTTCTTTATTACGAAACTTCACTTCGCTCCAACGGCACTGTCCGCATTACCTGTACATTTGAAGTCGGAACAGATCCCAATGATGCGATGCTGGAGATTAATAACCGCGTCAGATCTGCGGAAAGACGGCTTCCCGAAACAGTCCGTCAAGGCGGCGTCAACGTTAGAAAGAGAAGTGAGGAAACCCTCATGATTGTGCCCTTCTACTCTCCCAACGGGGAGCTGAAGAACATTCAACTTGCTGACTTCGTCAATTTAAATGTTATTGATGATCTCAAGAGAGTGCCCGGAGTCGGAGACGTAGACGTTTTCGGCAACTCTCAAAGTGCGATGAGAATTTGGCTCGACCCGAAAAAAATGGGCCAGTTGGGCATTACTGCAATGGACGTCCATAATGCTATTGAGCAACAAAACATGCAGTATGCCGCGGGTAAAGTCGGCGCCGCACCTAACGAGGATGACCAACAGCTTGTTTACACCATTCGAACCAAAGGTCAGCTTCTAACACCGGAAGAGTTCGGCAACATCACTTTGGTTTCAAACGGTGCAGAAGGTATTCTGAGAATCAGAGACATTGCCAGAGTAGAAGTCGGCAACCGCAGTTATGAAGCCTACAACCGCCTGAATGACTATCCAAGCATCACCGTTGCCGTCTATCTTCAGCCCGGCGCTAACGCCCTGCAAACTGCTGAAGACGTTAAGGCAAAGCTTAAAGAACTTTCAGAAAGCTTTCCGGACAATATTGCTTATACCATTACCGATGACAACTCTCTCTTCGTGGAAGCGGCTCTGAGTGAAGTTCTTCAAACTTTATTTGAAGCAGCTTTACTCGTCCTTTTGGTCGTCTATATCTTCCTGCAGAGTTGGCGTGCCACAATCATTCCAATGCTTGCCGTGCCGGTTTCTTTAATCGGAACCTTAGCGGGTCTTTGGGCATTAGGTTTCAGTATCAATACGCTGACATTGTTTGCGATGACACTGGCTATCGGTATTGTTGTTGATGATGCCATTGTGGTGCTGGAAAACGTTGAACGTTTAATGGTCACGGAACATCTCAGCCCTCTGGAAGCCAGTAAGAAAGCGATGAAAGAAGTCGGCAGTGCTCTTGTCGCCATCGTTTTGGTCTTGAGTACGGTATTTACGCCGGTTGCTTTCTTAGGAGGCATTGCGGGTGAACTTTACAGACAATTCGCCGTAACAATCGGTGTCTCGGTTGTTTTATCCGGGTTCGTCGCTCTGACCCTTACTCCGGCCTTATGCGCCATTTTGCTCAAGCGTAAAGACAGGCCGTTGAAGATATTTGACTATTTCAACCAGGGATTTAATACCTTCAGAAATTTCTTTGTTTCGGAAGTTGCTTTTTTCCTTCGCAATAAATGGCTTGCTGCACTTTCTTTGCTTATTGCAATTTGGGGTTCTTGGGAGTTTCTACAGATTGTGCCGACTTCTTTTGTTCCAAAGGAAGACCAAGGAATGGCACGCCTTGCGATCCAGCTTCCTGAGGGAGCTTCCTTAAACCGTACCGGCGTCACGGTTGATGAAATTTCTAAAGATATCCGGAAAATTGAAGGAGTACATCAGGTCACGGTTCTGGTCGCCAATGACACTATTGCAAACGATACTAAATCGAATGCCGCTACATTTTTAGTCCAGCTGGAACCTTGGGAAGAAAGAAGCATTACTTCCAATGAAGTCATCAAGAAACTTCAAAATCTCATCAACAAGCGATCAGACTCAACCGGTCAAGCCGTTAATCCTGCCCCTATCCGAGGATTAGGACGAGCCGGTGGTTTGGATTTTTATATTCAGTCCAGAGAAAGCGACGATCCTTTGGCTCTTCAGCAAGTCTCTCAAGACTTCAGAGATGCTCTAGTTAAGGAAGATTCCGTCAGCAGTGCCCGCTCCATGGTATCGGCTGATGCCCCGCAGTTATTCCTGACAGTTGATGAAGCCAAGGCTCTGGCTATGAATATTCCGATTAAAGATGTCTATAACACTCTGGCTTACTTCATGGGCGGTAAATATGTTAATGACTTCACAAGAATCGGGAAGATCTACCGTGTCTATATCCAAGCTGATGCAAAGTTCAGAATGACTCCTGAAGCTCTCGGAGAACTCTACGTACGTTCTTCGACCGGACAAATGGTTCCTCTTTCGACACTAACAAAAGTAGAAAGAACCTCAGGACCGGAATCTCTGAAAAGAGTCAACGGGTTCTTAGCCGGCTCAATGAACGTGCAGTCCGAGCAAGGCTACAGTACCGGCGACCTCATTACCGCTGTGGAAGCGCACAGTGCCAACTTGCCAAGCGGCTATCATCTTGAGTGGGTCGGTCAAGCATTCCATGAAAAGCGCATCGGCAGCTCATCGGCCAGTGCTTTTGCCTTCGGCATGATCATAGTGTTCCTTATCTTGGCAGCACAGTTTGAACGGTGGTCGCTCCCGATTGCCGTCGTTATGGCTGTTCCCTATTCCATTCTCGGAGCTCTCATTGCCACTTACTTCAGAGGATTCAACAACGATATCTATTTCCAAATCGGATTGTTGGTATTGGTGGGTTTGACAGCAAAGAATGCAATTTTGATTGTTGAGTTTGCTTCACAACTGATGCATGAAGGCAAATCTGTCCGCGAGGCTGCTTTAGAAGCTGCCAAACTGCGTCTCAGACCAATCGTGATGACTTCCATGGCGTTTATTCTCGGCGTCATCCCTCTGGCAACCGCCACCGGAGCCGGGGCAGCTGCGAGACAATCCATGGGTACAGGCGTGCTTGGCGGAATGTTGGCAGCGACCTTCATCACCACGTTCTTTATTCCCGTGTTCTTTACTTGGTTTGTTTCCAAGAAACAAAAGAAAGTCCAAGAGAATTAGAGCAAAACACGCTGCAGAGGATAGATTCCAAAGCAGCGTTTTTTTCGGGACAGCGCTCTGTAACGAATTCTCTCCTTTTGTTGGAAACCGTAAAAACCTATGTCCCATAGCCCGAAAAAGGTCTTTGGTAACGTTATTTACACTCTCAAAATCTATCTTGAGCCTCAGGTTTTTACTTTTAAGGAGACCTGAATGCAATTACGTACATTTATTGCAACCGGTTTGCTCGGCCTTGGCTTTGTTCTCGGCAATGCGCAAGCTGAGGGAATCGAAACGGCAGCTTTCAACGGAAGCGGCCCAGTCGATAAGACAGTTCAAGATGTTGGCGTCCGAGGTGTTCCATTCGAACTCGTCGAGCTAGACGGCAACTTGATTGAAGCTGTCGGAGGCGAAGACTACATATTCCAAGATTCAACCGGTAAGATCATTGTTCACGTTCCGGAAGAATTGATGGTAGGACAAGTCATCTCCCAGAACACTCCGGTTAAAGTTCAAGGTGAAGTCCATCAAGATGTCGTCCAACCAAAGTCTGTGGACGTTTTTGATATTGAACCGCTTCAATAGAAAAATTGAAATGATCTAAATACTCCATGGGAGTTGGAAAGAGGAGCTTTCGGCTCCTCTTTTGGATCAATCAGATCTTATTTGATGTAATGGTTTTCCCACTTATCCATTGTTCCGTCAGCCTTGACCTTCTTCATCCAGTCATTGACTGCTTCTTCAAGTTTCGGATAGCCTTGTTTCATCAAAACGCCGAAATGATTTTCCGTAAACGGCTTATCAACTAAAGGAGCTGCCAGCTTAGGATTGTCTCTGACATAACGGCGAGCTTCCATCGTTTCGGTAATCATAACGTCAGCCTTGCCTTCACCGACTAAGCCCGGAATCTCAGCATTATGTTCATGCATTGTGAGCTGAGCTTTTGGAGTGGATTCTTTAGCAAACTTCTCGTTTGTTCCGCCCGGGTTGTACATCACTCTAACTTCCGGCTTGTTGACGTCTGCGAGAGATTTGAACTGGCCTTCTTTGCCTTTAGTAACAAGAATGGTTTTGCCAAATGTGAGATATCCGTCAGACATGGTCATCACTTTCTTGCGTGCATCGGTCACAGTAATCCCGCTGATGCCCACATCAAACTTATCGTCCATTGTGTCTTGCTGAAGAGTCTTCCACTTCGTCGGAACATACTCGAGCTTAACACCTAAATATTTGGCCAGAGATTCTGCCATTTCAGCATCGAACCCTTCATATTTACCGGTTTCTTTATTGAGGTAGCTCATTGGCTTGTAATCGCCGGTAGAACCAACTTTCAGAACTCCGCTTTCTTTAATCTGGGCTAAAGAACGAGCTGAAGCATCCATTGAAACGGTGGAGACAGCCATAGCCATTGCGGCCAAGGCCAACGGGAAGATAATTTTTTTCATGATGATTGAGGTAAAAAAGTTATATCTTTTAAATATATTGCGAAAAAATGCTCATTAGAAAAAAACGAAAAAAGGTTTTCCCTAACTCAACGCATCAATATCTGCTTTGTAATTCTCTAACCAGCCCATGCGATCCAGAACATTTTTAAATTCATCATCTAACGGTGCTTGGACAGCCAGCGAAGCTGCACCGGGAAGCTGGATTTTCAATAAGGCACAATGTAAAAGCATTCTGGATATTCCAAAATACTCATACAGTGCTCTATTGAGGTTTCCCTTGCCGTATGTCGCATCACCGATTACCGGATGAGCAAGCCATTTCAGATGACGACGAATCTGGTGCTGTCGTCCCGTTTCCAACCAGAGCCGGATAAGCGACAGTCTGGTTTTGTCATATTTTCCTAATGGAACCGGGACCTCTCCGAATGCAATCGTTTTAAAGTGACTGACAGTTGCCTGCGGTTCCGTTTTCTGTGTTCTTAAATACGGGTCAACCGGGGGACGGAGAGCATGATCAATAGTACCTTCTTGCGGTGCGAATCCTCTGGCTACCACGAAATAGAATTTTTCGATGCTGGCATTTGCATTAAAGAAGGCAACATCTTCCGGACTAAAGACAAAAATGATTGCTCCGGAGGTACCTCTGTCAAGCCTAGTTAAAGGCCAAACCTTTCGCCCGAGTTGATCTCGTACAGTCTGTAAAAGAAACTCTGTATCGCCGTTGGCAATTTCAGTTTTGTGCACGAGCATTTTCGGAGGCTTATTCACCACAGCAAATCTTTCGTTCTGATACAGAATCTCCACAGACATCTATCCGGCCTTTCCGTTATTTTTTAACGATATCGTTTAAGAAAATTGATCTTGTTATTTTCGCAAAACTTTCCTGATTAAAAGGCTTCTCACAAACTTTGCTCTTAACCTCTTCAATGATCGTCTTGTATTCTGCAAAAGAAGGAACCTTGTGACCTACCTCGATACCGTGTTCTTGCAAAAACCGCCGGCTCGGACCGTCCAGTGGGAAATACACATCTGGGCACACCCAATACATGCCAATCGTCAAATTGAACTTAATTCCATACTGAGTCGTAGTCAGACGATCAAACATTGAGCCGACATCTTGGCTGTTATCAAGCAACGCAAGAAAAAAATTCCAAAGATTTTGAATGTCCTCTGCAGTTTTTCCGTCCTTAAATGAAAAGAACATTGAGTTTTCATTGCTTAACGGAGGAATTCCATGAAAATTTTGAGGAATCGGTTCCTTTACCTCAAAGAACTCTTTGAAAGCCTCAGCTACTAAGGATTTCTTGGGATCAGAAATGTGTCGGTTCATAACGCCAAGGAAAGTGAACGGATCAATATCCCTAACCTTCACACCTTCCGGATTGTGCAAATAAGTTGTTTCTTCAGGAAGTTTTTCAAAAAGAAAAGCTAGCAAGGCTCTTCTGTCTGATGCATATTTCTTTAAACCATTGCAGAGCGCAGGATAAAAAGTAACCCAACTAAAATCTTCATTCATAACCAACTCCAAAAGTTCCAATCAGGCTACTACGCTGACTTCTCGATCCTTCGGATATCGGCAATTTTGGGAAAACTCAAACGTGAAAGTGTTTCGGGCCGTTAACCAACCGACAGAGGAACCTCGGCAAAAATAAAGCCTCCAAAGTCATTATCCAATGGAGGCTGAGATGAATTTCTGACAAACGAACTTATTTGAACAAGTCCCCTAATTTGTCGAAAAATCCTTTTTTCTCAGGTGCGTGATGGCTTCTCTTACTTTTATGGAGAGTTGCCTCAAAGTTCTTCAAAATTTCTTTTTGTTCATCAGTCAAGTTAACCGGAGTTTCAACGGCTGTATGAACGTAGAGGTCACCGAAATTGCTGGTACGCAAGCTCTTAATACCCTTTCCTCTCAGACGGAAAATCTTACCGGACTGAGTTCCTTCAGGAATCTTCAAGGTTAGCTTACCGTTCAATGTCGGAACTTCAAGTTCTCCGCCAAGAGCAGCCTGAGCAAAGCTCAACGGCATTTCAAGGTGCAAGTCGGCACCGTCTCTATCAAATATGTCGTGCTGTTTAACAGAAACTACAACATACAAGTCTCCGTTGGAGCCGCCGTTTTCACCGGGATACCCGCGGCCTGCAAGACGAATCTTCTGACCGTCGTCAATACCTGCAGGAATTTGAACCTGAATCTTCTTCCTTTCTTCCTTCCAACCTGTTCCATGACATTTCGGACACGGCTTATCGATGACGGTACCTTTTCCATGACAGGTAGGACAAGTTTGTTCAACTTGGAAGAAACCTGCGCCTACTCTTACGCTGCCTGCGCCATGACAAGTCGGACATTGTTTAGGTTTAGTACCCTTCTTAGCGCCGGTGCCGTCGCATTCTTCACATTTTGTCCAGGTAGGAACGAGAATTTCGGTTTCATAACCTTCGGCGGCTTGTTCCAGTGTGATTTCGATTTCATACTGTAAATCTTCACCGCGGCGCATGTTTCGGTTTCCGCCGCGAGATCTTGCCTGACCGCCGAAGAAGTCGGCAAAGATATCGTTAATGTTGTCAAAGCCCGCAGAAGAGAAGCCTCCGAATCCGCCTTCAAATCCGCCGAAGCCGCCTTGACCGCCTCCGAATGCGGAATGACCGTAGCGATCATATGCAGCACGTTTCTGGGGATCGCTCAAAACCTCGTAAGCTTCACCGACCTGTTTGAATTTTTCTTCAGCTGCTTTATCTCCGTGATTGCGATCCGGATGGTATTTCATCGCCAGACGGCGATAATTCTTTTTGATTTCTTCTTGGGTAGCGGTTCTTTCTACACCCAGAACTTCGTAATAATCGAGTTCAGCTTCTGCCATTGAATAATCTCTTTATACAAGCGAAATTTGAATAGTTTAGTGTAGTCAATAGGGCCGCTCCCTTGCAGGAGCGACCCTAATTTTTATTATCTAAATGATAACGCTATCGTGTTCAACTTTACTGATTAGACTTCTTTGAAATCAGCGTCAACTACGTCGTCATCTTTCTTCTGCTGCTGAGCACCGCTTTGTTGCTGCTGTGCACCAGGTTGAGCCTGCTGAGCGTTCAGTTTTTCACCAATCTTCTGAGCAGCAGTGTTCAAAGCCTCAGTACGTTTAACGATAAGGTCTTTGTCTTCACCTCTTGCGGCTTCTTCAAGTTCCTTGATAGCAGCTTCGCAAGCGGCTCTGTCAGTAGCTTCAACCTTTTCGCCAAGGTCAGCAAGAGTCTTCTGGACCTGGTGAATTGCAGCATCAGCGTTGTTACGTGCAGTTGCCAATTCAACACGACGGCGGTCTTCAGCCTTATTAGCTTCAGCATCGGCAACCATTCTTTCAACATCTTCTTCAGTCAAGCCGGAGCTTGCCTTAATAGTGATCTTGTTTTCCTTGCCGGTAGCTTTATCCTTAGCAGAGACGTGAAGAATACCGTTTGCGTCGATATCGAAGGTAACTTCAATCTGAGGCAAACCACGCGGAGCCGGAGCAATGCCTTCGAGGTTGAATTCACCAAGAAGCTTGTTATCTGCAGCCATTTCACGTTCGCCTTGGTAAACCTTAATAGTTACGGCAGGCTGGTTGTCTTCGGCTGTAGAGAATGTCTGGCTGTGCTTTGTAGGAATTGTTGTGTTGCGCTTGATCATCGGAGTCATAACACCGCCAAGTGTTTCGATACCGAGAGTAAGAGGTGTCACGTCTAACAACAATACGTCATTGCGGTCGCCGGAAAGAACAGCACCCTGAATTGCAGCACCGATAGCAACGGCTTCATCCGGGTTAACGTCTTTACGAGGATCCTTTTCGAAGAACTTCTTAACGGCTTCCTGAACAGCAGGCATACGTGTCTGACCACCAACCAAAATAACGTCGGAAATGTCTTGGACTGTTGCACCGGCATCCTTAAGAGCCTTCTTGCAAGGTTCAATAGTTCTTTGGATCAAATCTTCGACCAAGCTTTCGAGCTTAGAACGCGTAAGTTTGATGTTCAAATGTTTCGGACCTGTTGCATCAGCTGTGATGTAAGGAAGGTTGATTTCAGTTTCCTGACGGCTGGACAATTCAATCTTGGCCTTTTCAGCAGCGTCCTTCAAACGTTGGAGAGCCAAAATATCCTTGCTCAAGTCAATGCCTGTATCTTTCTTGAATTCGCCGATTACATAATCAACGATTCTCTGGTCAAAGTCTTCACCGCCGAGGAATGTATCGCCGTTGGTAGACAAAACTTCGAATTGTTTTTCACCGTCAACATCGGCCAAGTCAATAATGGAGATATCGAATGTACCGCCGCCGAGGTCATAAACAGCGATCTTGCGGTCGCCCTTGCCGCCTTTATCCATACCGAAAGCCAAAGCCGCAGCTGTCGGTTCGTTAATGATACGGCGAACATCCAAACCAGCGATCTTACCAGCGTCTTTTGTAGCTTGACGCTGAGAGTCATTGAAGTAAGCCGGAACTGTAATAACGGCTTCTGTAACCTTTTCACCGAGATAATCTTCGGCAGTTTGTTTCATCTTGCGAAGAATTTCAGCGGAAACCTGCTGCGGAGCCAAATCCTTATCGCCAAGAACCTGAACCCAAGCGTCACCGTTAGGAGCCTTAATAATCTTATAAGGCATCAAACTGATATCTTTTTGAACTTCTTTGTCGTCGTAGCGGCGGCCGATCAAACGTTTAATAGCAAACAATGTGTTTGCCGGATTTGTAACAGCTTGGCGTTTAGCAGGAGCGCCGACTAAAACTTCACCGTTTTCCAAATAAGCAACGATGGAAGGTGTTGTACGAGCGCCTTCGCTATTTTCGATAACACGGACCTTTTCACCTTCAACAACAGCAACAGCCGAGTTGGTTGTGCCAAGGTCAATACCAATAATTTTTGCCATTCTATTTTCCTCACATTGGGGCTTTCAACCCCGTTCTATTTTCAATATTGAGACGATTCTTAAAAAAACAAGTCCTTTATTGAGCGACCGCCACCATTGCGGGTCTTAGTACCCTATCGGCAATTTTCCAGCCTCTTTGGAACACCTGGGCAACGCAGCCCGGCTGGACTGCAGGATCTTTCACCATCGTTATTGCCTGCATGGTATTGGGATCAAATTTGAGACCAACAGGATTCTCTTCTTTCATCCCGTTATTTTCCAAGGCACTTTTCAGTTGCCGATAAGTCATTTCCAGACCTTCTTTCAAAGGTCCTTGTTCGTTAGCACAAGCTTCCAAGGCTTTTTCCATGCTATCGACAACCGGGAGCATAGCTTCTGCAAATTTTTCAATACTAAATTTGCGGGCTTTGGCTACGTCTTCTGCGGCACGGCGGCGGACGTTATCTGCCTCAGCAACGGCACGAACATATAAATCGTAATTCTCAGCTGCTTTGGCCTCAGCAGCTGCCAACTCTTTAGCGGGATCGAGTTCGGGGAGTTCCGGCACTTCGGGTACTTGGTCCTGCACTGCTTCTTCAGCGGCGCCTGGAGCTTCCTTTCCTTCCATGGTCTGTTTATTTTGATCGAATCTATTTTCTTGCATTCAACACTCCGTAAATTAAGGAGGCAAGACGAAAAATAAAGTATCTCGTCTCTATAAGGTTGCATATGGTGACAACGCCATATTTTTCAACCTTGCATGAATACACTTTAAACCACTTAGATGGAAACCCTTAAACGACCCACCCGAATTAAGCCATCCTTTGCTTTCGAGGATCTGCGTTTTGAAAACATTTGTTTCCAAACTAAAAAAACTCTTAGGAATCAAGAAGTAAAACTGCTATTTTGCTCTCTCTCCGAGAAGCATGAAAAAGACAGGGAAACCTGCGAAAAGTATCAATTCACAGATTTTTACTGTGTTTTGCTGAAGAAAAAATCTTTTTGCTCTGAACAGTCCGTCGGTGCGGTCCTTAAAAATATTCATCAGAAACCGGTTCATATTCAGCTTGGATTTGCCCACAGCGATACAGCCGGAGAAAGCCGTTAAGCCTCTTCTAATCTTCTTTCCTACACTGGCTCGTGAAGTCCAAAGACTTGTCGTAAGTTGTTGACTTGACATCCAACAGACCCAGCAAAGAAGAGTAAAGGTTATCGTGGCTTGCTTCTTTGTCTAAGACCTTTCTCCTGTCTTTAATACTTTTTATTTAGTCTGATCCGTTTTGAACCCCGATGGGTTCTTTATTTTTGCCTAAATTTATTTTCTAATAATATGTATTAACTGTAGTATAATTAGCTTAATGATAAATCTTGGGGGTCCTATGCGTTATAGGTTGGGGTTTAGTTCTAACAAAGACAGTTCTAGTGTTTATATCGAGTGTTCTATTCGAAAGCCAGGTGTCAAACATCCCGTTCGAGAAATCATTAAACGCTTTGGAAAGAAAAAAGACCTCTTAGCTAAAGACCCTGCGGCACTACAAAAGATCCAAGAAGAGGTTGACCGGATGAACCTCAACTGTGAGGGTAGGAAACTGCTTTCCACTCCCACTTCTCTTGAGTTACTTTCTAAAGATTTATCCGAGCTTCTTCAACGACAAACTTTGGATCCTAGTGCCGTTTTTTGTACTCGTAGTGCCGGCTATCTTATCTTGCGCCGCCTCTATGATGAACTTAAATTGGATGCTAAGTTCGATTACATTGCAACGAAAGGCTCTTTCAAGTATGACTTAGCAGAAATTGCCAAGGAACTAATTTTGCTCAGAATTCTTGCCCCGTCCTCCAAGAGACGTTCCTCAATCGAAGGACCCGAGCGTTATCTTGGCATGGAGTTTGATAATCTAAATCAAATCTACAAAGCTCTGGATGTACTCTGTGCGAATAAAAGCGACATCATCCGATACTGGAATCGTCAAATCAGCAAGCTGGTTCCCGACAGGGATACTTCGATTTGTCTTTATGACATAACTACATATGCCTTTGAGAGTACCGATCAAGATGCGCTAAGAGATTTTGGCTATTCCAAGGACAAGAAATTTAATGAAGTCCAAGTAGTTATGGGATTAGCTACGGACAAACAAGGCTTGCCCCTCGACTATGGTCTCTACAGAGGCAATCAGGCTGAGGGGGCTACTATGGTGCCCTTTGTTAGTGAACTAAAGAAGAAATTTAATGTTAAAAGCTTCACGGTAGTTGCCGATAGAGGTCTGAACAGCCAAGCTAATATCGACGCTCTGATAAAACTCGGAGATAACTACGTTCTAGCCTCCAAGATAAGAGGCGCAAGCAGCGATATACAAAGAGAAGTTCTCTCTGAGGAAGGCAGAGTTCCAATACAGAAAGTCTCCGAAGACGGGGAAATCTTAGACTTCGGCTGGTACAAAGAAATTCAATTGAACGGTCCTATCAGCTACGAGTCGCCGGAATACGTCTTTGAAGACGGTGACAAAGAGAAAGAAAAGCAACTTGAGAAAAACTTAAACCATACAAAAACGAAATCTGGGAAATACGTAAAAAGCCAATTAAAACGCAGACTCATCGTTACCTGGACCGAGGCCAGAGCCAGAAAAGACAGAAAAGACCGAGAAAGGTTAATCAAGAAAGCTCAGGAGCTAGTTGGAAAACCTTCTAAGATCAAGACCTCATTCAAAAGAGGAGGAAGAAGTTTTATTCTCTTAGATATGGATTTGGAGACTGCAAGAATAAATGAATCACTAATTGCAGCACAGGAGCAATTTGATGGAATTCATGTTATCGAAACATCATTGAGTTCACCTGCTTCAGAAGTGGTAAGAATCTATAAAAACTTATGGAGAATTGAAGATAGTTTCCGCCATTTAAAAAGTACTTTTGAGGCAAGACCAGTATATTTACGGCTGCCGGATCATGTGCGCGGACACTTCCTAATCTGCTTTTTAGCTTTATGCGTCCATCGTTATTTGGAATATAAACTTCGGGCAAATAATACTCCGGCCACGACCGATGGAATTATCAGAGGACTGAACCGAGCCACGATATCATTGATTAATCCAACCTCCGGGATTGAGTTTTACGGCACCGCTGGCTTTGACTCTACAGTACGAAACATTATGAATCTAGTTGGCTTGACGCCTCCAAATACTTACGAAGACCCAAGCGCTTTGAGGAAGAAAATGCGACTCTACACTTCTGTCAAAGATTTATTCTCTTCTACTACAATAAGTTTAGAAAATTAAGAAAAAGAGAAACTAGAGCTGACGGGGCCTCACAGGCCCTTTTTTAATTCGTAGGCATAAAAGACGGGTGGATTTGCCCACAGCGATACAGCCGGAGAAAGCCGTTAAGCCTCTTCTAATCTTCTTTCCTACACTGGCTCGTGAAGTCCAAAGACTTGTCGTAAGTTGTTGACTTGACATCCAACAGACCCAGCAAAGAAGAGTAAAGGTTATCGTGGCTTGCTTCTTTGTCTAAGACCTTTCTAAAGCAGGTTGTATCGAGTTTAAGTCTCTCTTCCAAGCTGTTCGAAAGCCAAAGGATCATTGGAACTTCCTTTTGGACGCTCGGTGCCATAAATTCAGGAGCACCATGCAGATAGAGATTATTTTCTCCCAGGTTTTCTCCATGGTCGCTCACATACAGAAGGCCGGTGTCCATTCCTTTCATTCCTTTAAGCCAATCAATTACGCCGGCCAAGAAGTGGTCCGTGTATAAAACCGAATTGTCATACGCATTAATAATGGACTGACGAGAACACTTTTGAAGCTGCTCATCCTCACAGACCGGCGTGTACTTTTCGAAAGTCTTAGGATAACGTTTGGAATAAGCGGGACCGTGATTTCCCAACTGATGCATAAAGATAACAGTATCCTCGCCCGGCTTTAATATTTTGCTGATATCTAATCCGGCAAGAAGAGCTTCATCAAAGCATCTTCCGCTTCGACAGAGTGAAGCTACGGATTTCTTATCAATCGGAAGTTCCGTGATCCCGTCACTGACGCCTTTGCTCCCAGATTGGTTATCTACCCAATAGACGTTCATTCCGGCTCTTTTGAGCACAGGAAGAAGACTTTCCTCCCGTAAAATCCTATCTCTGTCGTAATTTCGTCTTCCAACGCGGCTGAACATACACGGTAAAGAGATATCCGTACTGGTTCCGCAAGATATCGTCTTCTTAAAGGCATAAACATTTCTAGCCTTCAGTTCAGGTGTGGTTTGTCTCTCATATCCGGCCAAGCCCCAATTAGCCAACCGAACAGTTTCTCCTACAACAACTACAAAAAGCATCCCTTTTTTGCTATTATGAGTTTCGCCTAACGAAGGCTGAGGGTCAATAACTTCTCTTACACGGGGCGCTGAAGGTGAAGACTCTTTAACCAGAGCTTTGTAGGTAGAACTAAGCACGTTGGCAGGAGCTATGAGGTTACGCGTGACAGGTTCCGTACGAATAAGAGAGGATATTCCTTGAAAATTAGCATAGAGCATCATCAGTCCGACGATGAGAGCTAAGGATATCTGTCCAAGCCAATTTAACCACGACTGACGCTTAACCTTGATAAACAAGCAAGCAAACAATCCGGGCAAAGTCAGAAAGGTAATTTCTGCTACAGAAGAGAAAGAAATAAGTTCCGAAGCTTCTGCAGTATCGGTGGCAAAGGCATTATTCATCATCTCCGTATTGATGATGGTTCCAAACTCATAATTGAAGTAGAGAGCTCCGGAAGCGAGCAGAGAGAACAGAAGTATCCCAGCCTTCATGATCCATCGAAAATATAAAATTCTTACTCCGATAAACATAATGCACAGAAGAACAACAGCCAATGCAAAGATTAGCGTCAGATCTTGAAAGGAAAAATGCAAAGCTGAAAATACTTTAGAAAAAAACGGTAAGTTCAGAAAGAATGCCAAATAAACCGCAGCAGCTAACGCAAAAGATCCGGCACTTAAAACCACGGTGGGCTTTTTGATAAAAACTCGAGGCTGGAAAAATAAAAAATATAAAAATGCGCATATCGACCAGTCAAAAAACATGGTCGCTACGGTATGGGAAATAAAGTGAGCTCCCTGAGCTTGCCTGCCTATACCCAAAATCAAACCTAACACAACTACTCCTCCTAAGATCAAACCGCACGCAAGGCTTCTTCCGGCGGACCCAAGCGGAGACTTCGAGAATTTCAAACTGAGGAAGGCGAAAAATAGGGCAAACAATGCGAATCCGCTCGAAGCCTGTCCGGCTGGGAAACACCTGCCTGCCCCTTCGGGATTCCCTCCGAATATTTCTAACGACCACGGGCATGGAGAAGAAGATAGGGCCTTTGCTCCAACCACTGACAAGGCGCAAGTCACAATGGCGACAATGACGTAGGTGAACTGTTTGCGGTAAGGCTTCAGAGTTTTTCCAAGCGAGAGGTAGGAGCACAGGAGCAAGACCAATGAGCCGACACCGGCAATTACCGGAAAGATTTTTCCCCCTTTATGCAAAATAGTGCGGAACAACAAAACATTGGATTCCCCGTACCACTTTCCGGCGCCCTCGTAAAAAGGAAATGCAAAAAATTGGTCGATCGGACCAAATCTAAATAATGCGATAAAAATATAAATCCACGCCGGAACCAACAGCATCCAAACAATAGGATTACTCTCAGATGCTTCAGTTTTTTCAGAGATCCTTTGAGGATCTTTCACAAGCCTTGGTAAACTTTTCACGGATTATTCACTTTTGAAACTATCGTCATATCTAGTATGAACGGAGCCTCTGTTATGCTAAGTCATAGAAACGTGAAATAAGAGTGAAATCTATGCCCAGAATACTCATTGTGGAAGACAACGAAGACGTCAGAAAGAACATTGTCGAGTTTCTTGAACTTAAGAAATTTAAGACCGACAACACCGATGATGGCCTTAAGGCATTAGGTCTCACGTTAGTAAACTCTTATGATCTCATCCTCCTCGATGTCATGATTCCCGGTCTGGATGGAATTAGCGTATGTGAACAGCTGAAAAAACGAATGGATTCGACTCCCATCATTTTTTTAAGTGCCAAAGACACGGTAGAAGACAGAATTAACGGACTGACCGTGGGAGCCGATGACTACATCGTTAAGCCTTTTTCTCTTTCAGAACTTCTTCTCAGAATCAATGCCGTTCTCAGACGAACCAAAAAAGAACTTTCTCCATTCTTAACGATAGGCCCTTTGAAACTGAATGCCGAAACCAAACAGGTCTTCAGGGACGATAAAGAAATTCGCGTAAATCCAACAGGTTTTAAAATTCTTCAGTTTCTGATGTCTAAAAGTCCTAACATTGTCTCTAGAGAAGAACTCGAAAAAGAGATTTGGGGTTTCAACAGAGTCGCAAGCGATGCACTTCGTGCACAAATCCATCTGCTGCGGCAATTAGTGGACAAACCTTTTGAAAGAGAGCTGATACACACTCGTCAAGGATTTGGCTGGTCAATCAAAGCTGAAGAACAAGACGCCGGAGAAAATTAAATGAGGAAAGAATGGTCTTTAAAGAAGCTCATAGCTATAAGTATTAGCCTGACCATCATCTGCATTGCCTTGATTTACACGGGTTTAATCTACATGACGATTCACTCGGCCGAGAACCAACTCATGGGGTCGGCCATGAGCAGCACGCTCAACGGCATCATGACCTACGATATTTCTCAGGGCCAACATCCTCGTCTTGACCAGTTCTCCCGTCTCTATATCGAGGATGACCCGATCCGTCCGATTCCGGAAGCCTTCAAAGATCTCCCTTTAGGATATGTTGAAGTAGTTAAGGGCGAAGATCTGCACGTCTACTCCATGCTTTACAACGGTAAGCGAGTGGTTCTCACCCGCAATCAAGAACTCTTTGAATCGTGGGAAATTAAAGTATTCATCGGAATTCTGGTATTTTTTGCAGCGCTAGTCTGCTTCAGTTTCTTCTTTGCTCACTGGCTTTCCAAGAGACTGCTGAAGCCTTTGGATCGTTTAACTCTAAAAGCAGCGGAAGCAGATAAGGCACTTCAAAACGGTCAAATTTATTCAACTGATCTTTTTAAAGAAAAAAGTTGGTCTGACAACGAAATCAGCCGCCTGGCTAAGACGCTTAACGATTTGACCTCTAAGATCCGCAATCTTGCCGTCAAAGAAAAAATCTTTTCAGGCGAAGTCAGCCATGAAATCAGAACTCCTTTGACCGTCATCAATACAAGCTTAGAGTTGTTGGAAACAGACCCGGGCACCTCTCCTTCTCAAAGAAAATTCGTCAACAGAGCCCTCAAGGCTTCCCAAAGAATTAAAGAGCTGACGGAGGTCTTTCTGAATCTCTCACGCGGCACCCGCAACGAAGATACGCATCAGGTAACGGTCAGCGAGTTTTTCCAAGATCATCGTCAAGAATGGCAGACAAAGTTTGCCGCTAAAGGACTGGACTTTAATGTGAAGGTTCTTTCTAACTCGCAAGATACCTACAACGAAGTCTTAGTCGGTGCTACTTTTGACAATCTTCTCAACAACGCTTTGAAATTTACCGATAAAGGCGGAGTCACCATTTCCATTAATACCGACTCCGTCGTCATTGAAGATACAGGATGCGGCATCAAGGAAGAATATAGAGAAAAGATCTTCGACAGCGGATATCAAGCCAATCCGGATGACAAGTTAGGCGGATTCGGACTTGGCCTGGCAATTGCCAGGCGAGCCGCCGACTATTTAGGATGGACTATTAAGTTAAAAGACTCGGGAGAAGAAGGAAGTACGTTCGTTATATCCTTCAACAAGAAGTAGAACTTTCTCCGGCACACTCGGACTAGTAATAGGCCGGAATTAGGACTGCTCTTCCCAGCCGTTTAAATGTTTACCAAGAAAATCGCTGAATAAGTCAAGCCAGTAATCTTGGGCATTGAGGCACGGGATGTAATTAAATTCTTTACCGCCCGCGTCCAAGAAGGCTTTTCTTGCTTCTCCCTCGATTTCCTCATGAGTTTCCAAACAGTCGGTAATAAAGCTCGGACAAACAATATCAATACGTTCCGTTCCTTTTTTCGCAAGTTCTACCAGCGTTGGTTCAGTGTAAGGCTGCAGCCAAACATCTTTGCCGAATCGAGACTGATAAGTCCGAATCCACTGGTCAGACTTCAAATTCAATCTATTTGCGATTAAGTCGGATTCAACGACTGTCTGATCTTGGTAAGGATCGCCTTTATTCACATAGCTTTGAGGCATGCCGTGAAAGCTGAGGACAAGTTTGCCTTTTTCACCGAGAGGAGAATGTTTTTTCCAAAAATCTGAAATACTTTTAGCCAGAGCTTCAATGTAGGCATCTTCGTTGTGAAAGTCTCGAACCATACGGATTTCCGGCTGACTTCTCATGGTCTTAAGCACATCACACAGCGCATCCATCACGGAGCCGGTGGTCGTAGCCGAATATTGCGGATTCAGCGGAACCAACAGGATTTTTTGGAAGCCTTTCTCAAGATGAAGATTTCTAACCACATTAGCGATTGAGGGATCTCCGTATCTCATAGCATAAGTACAGAAGAGACCCGGGAATTTCTTACCGAGCCGCTGGCCCATTCCTCCGACGAGCTTTTCGGTTTCAACAACTAGAGGTGATCCCTCCGGCGTCCATATAGTCTCATATCGTTTGGCTGATTGCGGTGATCTAATCGGAAGAATGATGAGATTGAGGATGATTTTCCACAAAATCGGATTGACCTCAATAACACGCGGATCGCCCAGAAACTCTTTTAGGAATTGTTTGACCGCCTTCGGAGTAGATTCTTTGGGAGAGCCCAAGTTAACAAAAACTACAGCTGTACGGTCGTATGACATATTTTTCCTATTTAACTAGCTCGAAGCCTTTAATGAATCGGCATGCTTGCGGTGCATATAGCCAATCAAAACAGCGACAATCAAGGACATCCAAAACTTTCCGAGAACCTGGCCGGCAATAAACTGAACGGAACCAAAAGCCAAAGAAAGGAAAATTGCGCTGTCCACAATAGAACCGATTAACCCGCTCACCATGACTGCCCAAGCAGGCCAACGCTTACGCATTGGCGTGTAGACGATCAAGTCCGCTAACTCCGAGAAGAAAAACGCCATCACGGATGCAAACACAAGAGACGGCTCTGAAAAGAAAGCCGACAGTGCTGCTCCAATAAGAATTGCGTACAAAGACCACTTAACGCCGAGCTTGGATTGGAGACCGTCTCTTAAAACCAAGGCAATACCTGCCATCAAGACACCGCTCGGCGCCTCAATTCCAGGCCACACAGGAATCAAACAAGGACCGTCGGGAGTGCACACCGTGCCTACATTCATTACCACCCAATTCATGGCCGGAATGGTCAAAATAAAAAGGACGAAGTAAAGCAGTCCTACCTGATAATTTTTATCTGCTCGCAATGGCATCTACGATCTCCTAACCGGAATCACAAACCGGGGAAGTTAATTAGTGAAAAGAGGTACAAAATTCCCAGGTGCGTTTCGGCAGATAGCCGAGGCTTCCCGGGAACGGTCCTAATGGATAGCCGCAATGGCCGCCATCTTGCGTATATTCTAAAGTGACTTGCTTGGAAACTTCGCTTTCCATTGGTAAAGATTTTTTTCCGACGATAGGATCATTGAGTGCATTCATTGCTAAGACCGGAACACGAATACCTTTAAGCACACGGCTTGAGGAACATTTTGTCCAGTAATCATCGGCATTCTTATAACCAAACATCGGTGCCGTAACGAAGTCATCAAAATCATGAAGATTCTTTATTGACTTAATTTTCTCCGGGTCCAAAGTTCCCGGGAAAGCTAATGCTTTCTTCAGGGCTTTGTCTTTCATGGTATTGATAAAATTCATGTCGTAAACTCTGCTGAATCCTTTGGAAATGACTTTGCTGCTTTCCATTAAATCCATCGGACAACAAACGGCTACCGCCGCATCGACATATTTTGCCGCCTCTTCTCCGAGAGTCCCAAGCCAAAACAGCAGATTGTTTGCCCCTAATGAAACTCCCATCGAGTAGATTTTTGATAAGGGAAACATGGAGCGGACTTTCTTAAATATCCAAGAAAGTTCCGGGACATCAGCTGCACAGTAAGCTCTTAGCTTTTTGTTATCGATTCCGCCACACCCTCTGTAATGAATTACGAGGCCACGGATTCCATTTTCTGCACAAAAAGCCATCAATGCCTCTGCATAATGACTTTTAGAAGAGCCCTCCAAACCGTGGAAGTGAACCATCACAGGACTGTCAGAGCTGAGTTTATTCGTTTCACACCAATCCACCGCTATTATGTCGTCGTCAGGCGTCGCCCAGATTTCTCGGCGATATTGGACTTTAGGTCTAGGGAACAACTCAGCAGGCACAATTGTCTGTAGATTTCCACCGGGTAACCACGCCGGAGAAACGTAACCTGAGTCACTAACTGGCATTTTTAAACTGTTTAACTTAAGAAGAACGTGAAATTTTACCGCTCAAGCACCTGATTTCTTCGCCTTTGTTTGCAAAAACAGGTACAACCTCAAGAGCAGAGGCTAAAAATAGATATCTTGTACTTCCTCCTCGACCTAATTAAGGATGATTTTCCAGTCTGGCGAGCACCATGGACGCTCTATACTTTGCCGAATGTCTTTCTAACAACTCATGAATAGATTTTTGTCTTTTCGAAAAACATTACATCTTCTTAATTCTTTGTTTTGATTGACTTATTTTAAAAATAAACACTTTTCAATCCTTTTTTGGATCAAAAAATTACATTTTCAATCCAAAAAAAGAAAGTGCCGAAAGTTAACCAACGATCGGCACGTTTTTCAATTAAAGATTATTTAATGTCGGAAGGGAACACGTAGTTCCAAGTCTCTTTGACTAAAGCAATCTCTTGCTCGAACTCTTCTCTCTCAACTCGTACAGGAATCGAGTCGGGTGCATTTAATCTGAACTCATGTTGAAACTTCCTATATCTCCGATAGGCATCGCCAATTTCCAAACCTCTACCTTCTGGGAGAAGTCCGGCTTCTTCCATCATGCTGAGAAGTTTGATGTTCCCGAAGTTATTCATCAGTTCCGGATGTTCACTTGCATGGGCTAAAACAAGGTACTGGACCATGAATTCAATATCTACCATCCCACCTTGATCATGTTTAACGTCAAACAGAGAGGTCGTATTCGGGTGCCCATCCCGCATGCGCTGACGCATCTTCAACACTTCTTCGGCTGTTTCTTTCGGATCTCTTGGCTTGGCCAAAATTTCTTTTCTAAATTGTTCGAATTCTCGACCGATATCCACATCACCGGCAGAAAAACGTCCGCGCGTTAACGCTTGATGCTCCCAGAGCCAAGCACCGGTACCGTCCTCGTTTCTCTCATATTTTTTATAAGCATCCAGAGAGGAAACCAACATTCCTGATTCTCCATTAGGGCGCAAGCGCATATCGATATCAAACAGCACTCCGGAACTAGTTGTCACCGTCAACCAATTCATCAGACGGCGAGCGAAGCGGATATAAATTTTTTCTGCATCAGGGTGATCATCGTCGTATAGGAAAATCAAATCCAAATCGCTGGCATAACCGAGTTCTTTTCCGCCTAATTTTCCGTAGGCCACAATACCGAATTTCGGAATTTCTCGGAAAATTCCCGGGACCGTTTTCCAAGCTTCTTCGATGGCAATTTCTAAGGTTGAATCTGCAAGTGCCGAGAGATGATCTGCCAATCTTTCGACAGAGAAACGTCCTTCTAAGTCTGCAATAAGCAGTCTGAATAGACGGGCGTGATGGCACTCGCGCAGAAGGTTCATGCGGGTCTCCTGATCATTCTCGTCAACCTGCGCCAGTCGATCTCTCGTGCGATCCATGTAACCTGTTGTATCCACCGGCGTGTAGTCATCAACATAGGTGATGCGTTCGTCCAAAAGCTCATCTAACAAAATAGGATGTCGAATCAGATAGTCAGTCGCCCATTTACTGGCTCCAAGCACTTTGCCTACCTTCAACATGGCTTGTGGGTACTGAGACAACAAAGAAACATAGGTTGAGCGGCCGGCGATAGCACCGAACAAATTAAAAAAGCGCTCAATCAGCTCCTCTTTAGAAATCTTGTTTTTATTCGGAGCAATAAAATTATCAATATTGCTGATGACCTTCTTAGCGAGCTTTATTAAACGTTCCTTTGCACTCGGGTTAATCATCCGGAAGGTGCGTAGCCTTGTCAGCCCGAGCAAGGCAGAAGCGACCTCATCCGGTTTAAAGAAACCCTTCATCTGCAGAAGTTCAACCAATGCAGGGCGTGAAGCCTCATCGCCTCTTTCCCAGCCTATAGGCCAAGGATCGGCAGTTTCATCTGACTTTGTCTGGAAGATAGCATCAAAAGAATCGGCCACAAAGTTGTTCGCCTCTTTAAGCTGTTCTTCTAAAACTTCCGGAGTAAAACCCATCATCGCCGCTATTTTGGCTTTTTGTTCGGAATTGTCCGGCAGCAGCTGCGTCTGCTGGTCATCCACATATTGGATTGCATGTTCTAGGTTACGCAGAAAAACATAAGCCTGTTTCAACTGCTCCACTTTAGCAGGCTCCATCAGCCCCTCTTTTGCAATAACGTCTAGAGCTTTGAGGGTTGAACGTTCTCTGATCTTAGGATTTCTTCCTCCACGAATTACTTGGAAAGTCTGGACAATGAACTCGATTTCTCGAATTCCGCCTCGGCCTAATTTGACATTCGTGCCGTTCTTTAAACCCGTAAGCGCTTTCTGCTTAGTTGCCGCTCTGATTTTGGCGTGGAGATCGGTTAAAGCGCTAATCGCACCGAAATCTAAATATTTTCTGTATACAAAAGGACGAACAATGTCCTTAAGAGTCTTCGCTTGGTTCTCAAATTGTTCTTGAGACGTAAAAACCGGAGCGCTGACAATACGACCTTTCGACCAAGCAAAACGCTCCCAGTCACGTCCCTGAGTCATAAGATACTCTTCCAACATTTCGGAAGAACCGACGATCGGGCCGGAATCTCCGTTAGGACGAAGCCGCATATCTACTCTGAATACAAAACCGTCGTAAGTAATATCGGAAATAGCCAGAATAATTTTCTTCGATAAACGCTCGTAAAACTCTCGGTTGGTTAAAATCTTTCTCTGCTTTGGAAAGCGCTCAGTCGGCTTGCATTCCCCGTCTTCATCGTAAAAAAAGATAAGGTCAATATCGCTTGAAACGTTTAACTCTCGGCCTCCGAGCTTACCCATTCCCACAACCAGTAAATCTTGCGGCACCCCAAGAGAAGAGTGTGGAACTCCGAAGCGTTCGGCAAGTTCAACGGCATGAACAGATACTGTCTTTTGAATAACGGCCTCAGCAAAATCCGACATGACCTGCACAACTTCTGCAAATTCAATACTTCCCGTGATGTCTCTCAGAATCAGGCCCATCATGATTCTTCTGCGAAGCTTTCTCATCACGGTGCCCAAGCTTTCTGCATCTTGAGCTTTATCAAGTTCTTCTCGAATTCTATCTGCCGTCCATCTATCCTCCTGCAGCTGCTGCAGGAATCGGTTTCTTTCTTCTCCCTCCTCTCTAAACATAGCATTCAGAGAGTTTCTAAAGTAGGACGAGTATTCCCCAACATTACTTGCGGGGATATTCTTGGCGGGAACTGCGGGCTCCCAAAGAGCAGATTGAGGCATTCTGGTATTCGCTAAATGAGACAAACTAACTTCTAATGGTACATTTTTTACTTAGAATTTGTTTAATTTCCAGAACGTTCCACAGGCAAGGAGCCCGAGCAAATCATGGGCAAAAATGAAAATTCAGATCCGGTATCACAGGATCTAACTAATTCAGAAAGAAAAGGATTTTTCAGAACCCTTTTGTCTTTCTTCGGTTGGACGATAGTAATTCTTTACTTCTTAGCCCTCGGAGCCCTTCTTGCTTTTCGGCTTTATGCCATCCCTTATTTGGAAAAATCCAAACCTTTAATTGAAGAAAAAGTCACGGAACTTATAGGAATGCCGTTTTCTATCGGCAGCCTCAAAGGCGGCTGGGATTTCATTACACCAATTATCACTTTAGAGAATATCCAGCTGGGAGAAATCTCTCCTCTCAAAATTAAGCAAGCTGTTTTAGTACCTTCTTATCTTTCAATTGCCAAGCTGAGTCCGATTTTTAGAACGATTTCCATTACCGAACCGGAAATCTCAATTGAAAGGACCGGCAATCTGCAATTTAATATCCTTGGCAAAACCATCGAGTTAGACGGAATTAAATCCTCCGGAAATTCCTCCTCTTTTGACTTAGATGAGCTAGATCCTCTTTTTCAGCAAGGAGCTATTTCCATCAACTCCGGACACATCAATTACACGGATAAGACAAAAGAGCAAAGTCTGAAGATAGAGGACATCACATTTGTCATGGATAATTCGCTCCTGACTAAAAAGGCTGCTCTCAAGTTCATTCCTCCCAAAGAGATTGCATCTCCTGTAACACTTAAAGCGGAATTTGAACTTCCTTCTCTGGTAAGCCAAGGCGTTGCAGACTGGAATGAACAGCTTTTCCTTTCTGTTTCTGAAATCAACTTCGGAGAATTAGCCAAGTGGGCGCCTGATTTCAATATCTCCTACAAAGGCATAGGCAGCGGAGACCTTTGGCTCGCCTTAGACAAATGGAAGCCTTCTTCAGCTACCTTCATCGGTGCACTCTCCGATGTTAATCTCGTCTTTGACAAGAAACTTCCTCCTTTAACTTTGAACTTCTTCAAAGGCAAGCTCTCCGGAGAAATAAAAGACCATTACTACAAGGTTTCAACAGACCGTGTGGAATTCGAAATGGCTTCGGGAGTAAAGGCTCCGTCGTTCACAGCTTCTCTAGCTCTAACAACTAATGCAGAGAATACAATCACCGGCGGACAGATTACAGCTGACAGATTGGACATCCAAGGCTTTGCTGCAGCGTTTCCATCTTTGCCTATTCCGGAAGAATTTAAAAAATTTATTATTGACAGAAAGCTAGCTGGAAAGTTGAAAAACGTGGTTGTCGATTGGAGCGGTGATTCCGCAATGCCCTCCAAGTACAAGGCAAATGTTAACTTTGAGAATTTATCCAGCCTAAGCTATGTTGCCCCGAAGGATAAGGAGTCTCTTTGGATTCCGGGTATTAAAAATCTTTCCGGTTCGATACAAGCTGAAAACGGCACAGGTCACCTGACTCTGAACAGCACCAATACGGATATTGCGCTGCCCGGGCTCTTTGCCGTCGCCAGCTTCCACTTTGATGAGCTGGCCGCTAAAGGCAGTTGGGACATCAATGACAAAATCCAATTCAAGATTGACAACCTAGCTTTAGAAAATAAGGACTTAGCTTTCCAAGGGAGCGGAGATTACGATTCAACAAAAGGCGAGTACGGCTTTCTTAATGCTAACGGCACGTTAAGTCGAGGCTCCGTTGCCTCGGTTTGGCGTTATGTTCCTCTTATTGCCGGAAAAGAAACGGTTGAATGGCTGCGTTACGGTCTTCTCGGCGGAAATATTACCAATGCCGTCTTGGAGTTCACCGGCCCTCTCCACGAATTTCCATATAAAGATTCCACTCTCCATAAATTCGCGGTCACCGGCAACTTCAAAGACGGCGTCATCGACTTTTATCCTATTAAATTTGACAAGCCGTCTGCCAAGAATGTGCCCGGAGCCATTTGGCCTACCGTCACGGGTGTGGACGGAACGATATTCTTCCACGGTGACGGCTTGAGAGCGGATGTTACGGAAGGAACCTATCAAAAAGTTAAGTTAAATAAAGCTATCGTAGAGATTCCGTCTTACGAAGCCGAAACCGTTCTTTTAACTGTTGATGCATCGGCAAACGGCCCTCTGCCCTCTTATCTTAACTATGTCAACACCTCTCCGATCAAAGGTTATACGGCAGATATATTCGGAAAAGCCAAAGCAACGGGCGACGGTGCTTTAACGCTTGAACTTACCGTCCCCCTCAGCGGCCCCGGCGATGTTCGTGTCAACGGCTCATTCGGAGTAAACGGCGCGGCCATTAACTTTAATCAATACCAAATTCCCGATCTGACGGATGTCTCAGGTAAGGTTTTCTTCTCAGAAAAAGGTGCCAGTGCTCAAGACCTCATTGCAAAGACGTGGGGAGAAACGGTTACCGTTGGTCTGAACACCAATGACAAAGGTGTCTTCGAAGTAAATGCTTCCGGCATCATTCCGGCGCAAGCATTAAAGCAAGTTATTCCTGTTGAGTCCTTAGCTGCGTTATCAACAAAATATCTGAGCGGACTTGCTCCTTTTGCGCTGAAAGGAGAAATTACATCCAATAAGGTCAACATCCATGTTGACAGCTCTCTGAACGGTTTAGCCGTAAAACTGCCCGCGCCGTTCAATAAACCGGCCAATAAAAAAGAGCCGCTTGCTTTTGACCTAACTACTTCAAAGGACACCTCTAACATTGCCCTAACCCTAGGGACGCTTCTAGACACAAAGATTCTTTTGAAGAATGATGCTTTAGCAGCCGCCGTCATCTCAAACAGCAAGGCTCCGGCTCTGCCTAAAGAAGGTCTCACGATTGACTTTAGTGCGCCTGAGGTTTCCGTTGCGCAATGGTCCGAAGTTCTTTCTTCTTTATCCAAGCAAGATAAGAAAGACGAGAAGAAGGGAGAACAGGCTAATGTAGTCACCATTCCGACTCTTAACTCTATTCGCTTAAATGTAGGCAAGCTTCTTATCGACAACTTTAATCAAGAGAATTTCCATTTGGTAGGTAACCAAACCGCTACCGGATGGCAAGCTCATCTTGAATCGAAGGAACTGTCCGGCGATTTAGATTGGCATAAAGCCCGTAACGGAAAAGAAGCTGAACTTCAAGCTTATCTCTCTAAGCTTTATATTCCTGCTTCTGCCGGCGACTTTGCAGAGGAAACCAAACCGGTTGAAGTGGCCGGAGGCTGGCCTGCAATTAATGCCGTTGTCCAGCAATTCGCTTACGGAAATAAAAACCTAGGAAAAATTGAGATAAAAGCCAGAAACACTATCTCCCGCCAAGGACATTTGTGGCAAATTCAAAAACTCAACGTCATCAATAACGATGCCACTTTGTACTCATCCGGAAGCTGGCTGAAAGGATTTAACGGTCAGAACACAACAACGCTGCTGTTAGATACCAAGATCAGCAATTTAGGACAGCTTCTGGAACGCCTGGGAGTAGGCAGAGTAATCCGCCGCGGAAACGGTTCGATCAAAGGCGAGCTGTCTTGGGAAGGCTCTCCAATCGGCTACAACGCGAACACCTTCGACGGCAAGCTTAATATCGATTTAAAGAGAGGAGAAATCCTGAAGATTGAACCCGGCGCTGCTAAACTGCTTACTCTGCTGTCGCTGCAATCCTTAACTCGTTACTTAAGACTGGATTTTAGAGATTTCTACTCTAAGGGCTTTAACTTCGACTCGATTATTGGTTCCACCAATATGAATAACGGCCTGATGCGTTTAAACGACTTGACCATGGTCGGAAGCGGTGCGACGGTTGTAATGAAAGGCGACATTAATGTCCGCAATGAAACAGAAAATCTGCATATTCTGGTTTTGCCGGATATCAATGCAACCGGAGCTTCCATTGCCTTAGCAATTGCAAATCCAATTGCAGGCATCGGCAGTTTCTTGGCTCAGTTGATTTTCAAAGATCCTTTGAGTAAGCTTTTTTCTTTTGAGTATTCTGTGACCGGCACGTGGTCTGATCCGGTTGTTAAGAAATTGGAAAAACACGATCCATTCTAGTTGAGAGATTTTCTGAAGATGCTGAAAATTGCCACCTGCCAAATGACTTCCGGAATTGACTTAAGCAAGAATCTGGAAGAGGCTGAAAGTTTTATTCGAAAAGCAGCCATGGAAGGCTGCAACTTGGTCTGTCTGCCGGAAACTTTTGCATTGATGCCCAGAGGACGGCAGGACGTATTAGTTTTTGCTGAGAACTACGGCGAGGGGCCTATCCAAGCCCGCATTTCCTCTTTGGCAAAGAATCTCGGACTCTGGATTATTGCCGGCTCAATTGCTTTGTTCTCCGACAAAAAAGATCACGTCACCAACACTTGTTTGGTTTATGACCCGTATGGGGCCGTCGCTTGCCGCTACGACAAGATTCACTTATTTTCCTACCACACGGAAGAAGAACGATACGATGAAGGCTCCCTTTACACACCGGGTCACGAAGCCAAAAGCTTCATTCTTCCTTTAGACAACGGAACAGACATCAAAATCGGTCTGGCTATTTGCTATGACTTACGCTTTCCGGGTCTTTTCCGCCATTTAGGCAGTCCCGATCTCATCGTCATTCCTTCGGCCTTTACTGAAACTACGGGCCGAGCACACTGGGAGACTTTAGTCAGAGCCCGCGCCATCGAAAACCTCTGCTATGTCTGTGCACCGGCACAAGCCGGATCTAATCCGGACGGAAGAAGTTTCTGGGGCCACTCAATGGCAGTCGACTGCTGGGGTAAAATTTTAGGAGAGATGGGGCAAGACGATAACGGTGTTTTCATCACCGAGCTTGATCCGAGATTTATCGCACAAGTAAGAAACAACTTACCTGCATTAAATAACCGCGTCTTTTATGACTAACAAGAATACTGAAACTGCAATTTCTGTTTTACTTACTCCTCATGGAGTCACTATTGAAGATTTAGAGTCCGCTTTTGCCGAACTCTCGGGAAAACATATTGATTTCGCCGACTTTTATTTTCAACGAACCGTTTCCGAAGGTTATGTTTTAGAAGAAGGCATTATCAAAAACGGTTCATTTAATACAGACATGGGTGTCGGCGTTCGTGCCGTCAGCGGAGAAAAAAGCGCGCTCGCCTATTCCGATGAAATCTCTAAAGATGCGTTAATCGAAGCCGTCAGAACCGTTCGTGCTATCGGAAACTTTTCTGATGATAAAACCGTTGTCAAATTAGAAAAAAGGAGAATTCCTGAAGCTCTTTATCAGCCGGTTAATCCGATTGAGCTCAAAGAAACGAAAGACAAGATTGAAATCATTAAAAAGCTCGACAAGCTTGCTAGAAAGCTTAGCCCTCACATCATTCAAGTGATGTGCACTATTTCATCCGTTTATGAAGTGATTTTGATTGCGAAACGCGACGGCGCACTTGCCGGCGACATTCGTCCGCTTGTCAGAGCTAATCTGAGCGTTGTCGTCCAGAAAGACGGGAAGACTGAAAGAGGCAATGCAGGAGGCGGCGGGCGCTTCTCGCTTGATTACTTCACAGACGAAAAACTTGCCTCCTATGCAGAAGAAGCCGTTTCTTCCGCTCTTCGAAACTTGGAAGCCATTCCTGTTCCCGCAGGCGTGTTTCCCGTCGTTCTCGGCCCCGGTTGGCCGGGAGTCCTCCTCCACGAGGCCGTAGGTCACGGACTAGAGGGAGACTTCAACCGCAAAGGTACCAGCGTTTTTGCCGACAAGATTGGCCAGAAAGTAGCTGCCGAGGGCGTTACTATTGTCGACAACGGAACCGTTAAAGACAGAAGAGGTTCTTTAACAATTGACGATGAAGGTAATCCCACTCAATGCACCGTTTTGATTGAGAACGGCATTCTAAAAGGTTATATGCAAGACGAGCTCAATGCCTCGCTAATGGGGCAGAAAACGACAGGCAACTGCCGCCGTGAGAGCTTCGCAACTCTTCCCATTCCCCGCATGACCAACACCTACATGCTCAGCGGAGATAAAGAGCCAGAAGAAATTATTTCTTCCGTGGATTACGGCATTTATGCCAAGAATTTCGGCGGAGGCCAAGTAGATATCACCAGCGGAAAGTTTGCTTTTTCGATGAGTGAAGCTTGGCTGATTGAAAAGGGCAAAATAACACAGCCTGTGAAAGGCGCCACATTAATCGGCAACGGTCACGAAGCTCTGTTAAAGATCAAACTTATCGGAAACGACTCTTGTCTTGACGGCGGCGTAGGCATATGCGGCAAAGACGGCCAAAGCGTTCCGGTCGGTGTCGGCATGCCAACCCTTCGCATTGACGGGCTCACGGTCGGCGGTACCAATTAAATTCAAATCGAGCCGCTTAATGCGGCTTGATTTCTTTCTTCGCTTCAAAAATTCTAATCCTCGATTGCACGGCGCTTGGAAAAGTCAAACCTTGACAAGGCAATCAAGAAGAATGCTCCTCTAAAGCACAGTTCAGTGGCCATAGCAACCCAAACGCCAATCAAACCAAACTCAGAGGCCAATAAATAGGCCAGCGGAATACGAATAAACCACATGCTGCCTAAGTTTGCCAAACTTGGAAACAATGTGTACCCGGCACTGACAAAAATACTGCAGCAAACAATAGCGGCCGCAAACATCGGTTCGGCAAAAGCCTCTATTCGTAGAACAGTTGTTCCTAAACTGATAATCGATTCATCGGGTGTCATGAAGCCGATCATCCACGGTGCCGTGATGTACATCAGGATACCCATCGCTGACATCATTACCATCACCATGAGAACATTGATTTTGGCGAATCTTCTTGCTATTGCCGGTCGTTTTGCACCGATGCTTTGACCAACAATAGTTGAAGCAGCATCTGCGACACCAAAACCAGGCATATAGCACAGACTTTCAGAGATGATCGCGAAAGAGTGAGCCGCTAAGGCAATAGGACCTAACGGCGCCACAATCATGGTAGTGACAATCTGGGCACCGCTCATGGCTATTCTTTCAAGGGCGATTGGCGAACCGATTCTGAAGGTTCTTCTCATGCAAAAGATTTCAGGAATAAAAGAGCCTTTCCGTCCAATCAAAGAGAGTTTTTCGGACTTGACAAGCAAGAACCACAACATCAAGCCAGCACTTACCAATTCTGCCAAGATAGTTCCCAGCGCCGCTCCGGCAACTCCCAGATTTGCTCCGGGCACAGTTAGTTTGAAACCAAGAATGTTGTAATCCGATGTGGGGAAAATAAGAAGCAAGTTGAAGAAGGCATCCAAAAAGCACATTCCGATATTAATAATGCTCGGAAGTTTGACATTGCCCGTACTGCGCAACATGCTGGAGGCCATAAAGCCCAAAAGAGCGGCAGGTGTTCCAAGACAAAAAATCAGAAAATATACTCTCGCATCTTCGTAAAGCTCCGGGGGGCCTCCAAGCCAATTGGGCAAATATGGAGATACCACTAAACCAATAAGAGCAATAAGGATACTGACGAGAAAACCGACGACCAGGCCTTGCCTCAGAACAGAACGCGCTTCTTCATCTTGTTTGGCTCCGATGCGCTGAGCAACTTGAACGGAAAAGCCTACTGTGACCGATGTAATTAAGCCCCATATGAGCCACAGAGAGGAAGATACCAGACCGATGGATGCGGCAGGATTTGCACCCAGATGACCAACCATTGCAGCATCAATGTATTGGACCATCACGAAAAAGATCTGCGCAAAAATAGCAGGCAAACTTAACCGCCAAACCAGATCAATCTGATTCCATATTGTTAATTCCGAACCATCTCTTATTAAAGAAAACAGATACTCGGTCTTTTTACTTTTAGCGGCCATAAGGGCATTGTAGAAACTTTAATTTTTTATTCAAAGTTTCGGCTTGTTAAAGCACATTTCATCATGCTCAGTTTGCCATTCTTTCTGCATAGCGACGGCAACCTCTAGGCAATGATGAGAAAATCAAAGAGGGGCCGCTACCTCCCCTAAAACGTCTATTTCAAACTCCAAATACCTTTTTCAGTTCCGTCACAACCTCTACGTCTGCGGGCAACCAATCGACTGTGTCCAACTCTCTTTTGTCCAGCCATTTTGCCGCTTCGTGTTCAGTGAGAACGATTTCTCCTGAAACAATCCTAGAAAGGAAGCAGTGCATTGTTAAATGAAAATTCGGATAGTCGTACTCAACTGTTGTAATAAGTTTTTCTGGCTCAATCTCAACTTCCAGCTCCTCACGAATTTCTCTAACGATAGCGGCTTCCGGAGACTCACCCTTTTCCATTTTTCCGCCGGGGAACTCCCAGCCGTCTTTAAAGTCTCCATACCCACGTTGTGTCGCCAAAATTTTATGATCTTTGTGGATAATGGCTGCCACTACTTCTATTGTTTTCACTCTATTCCCCGCATAAATAATCGTATATATCGTTACGAACTGGTGTATCTAAAACATACTGAATTTCAAAGGCGTTTTCCATCTTAGAAGGATCTGCTCCACTTGGGACCTTTACTGGTTCAGGCACTCCCTCCGCCTTCATCTCCCCCAAGAAATAAAAACTTTTTGCTTCGCTGTCATTTTTGTTTTTTCTAACAAACAAATAGATCTTATTCTCTTCATTTTCAGGAGATTGTTTATAAATCCGTTTTGCGTCATCTGAATCAACTGAGCGTTTTGTCTTTGAAAGGGCAATAAGGTTCTTCTCCGACTCGAATCTGTCTTCATAAGCAATGGCGTCCTCAGCCTTGTGATAGTTGACAAAAACAGGCAAGGTCTTGGTTGTCTCATCGTACTTATACCCTCCAATATTTTGAGCCGGAGGATTCTTAGGCCAGTTCAGTAGACGGCACACATCTTCATAAGAATATTTCTCGTACAAACATAAGGAGGTGTCCTTGTATCTTTTACTAAACCTGTCCTCGTAACGTTGAGTCATGAAGTCTAATAAATCCTCCAAACAGTCTCTAAACCCAAGTCCGTTATTTTCTAGTTCTTCCTTTAGTTGATTCGATGCTCGGAAATCACCCGACTCTGTGCGCGTTACAAAAACAACGTCTCCGGCTCCTTTCTTTTCTATTTCATTTCTGAAAAAATTAGCAGATAGGTTATTGAAAACACTGTTTAAAAGAAGAGGAGAAGGCTTGATCTTTAATTCGTTTTGAAGAATACATTCGAAATCTTCTTTGAGTGCTCCGCTTGGATTTTGCAACGCCAGTCTTAATAGAATGCATTCCTCAATACGTTTGGCTGCGCCTAGTTTTGATGAGAGATATCGGATCATACTTTCAGCTCGCGGGGTTAGCTGAACTTGATAGGACTCCTCATTTTCCTTCAAAAACCCATAGTAAGACCGATATTTAGGATTCATAAAAAACTTTACGGGATCAATTCCATTGTGATCTCTGTACTCGGTCAGTCGTGGAATTCGTCCCAATTTATTTTTCAGAATTCGATACGACTCTTTCAGCAAAGCAGCATCGTTGGTTCTTGCAGTGTCAATTGAATCTAATATGCGTTGCTTTACTACTGCCTGAAATTCTATCGTTGAGGCTCCGGGTATGGTTCGAGTTCCTAGCCCTACTACTTTTCGCATGACATCTTTATCATAAGAATTGTCTCCGGAGAGGGCTACAGGGATTAAGTAATTGTTTTGATAGTTAGCAATAAAATCGAGAACCACTAAAAACTCCTTATCCTCGGCTTTTCTAAGGCCCCTGCCCAACTGTTGAACGAAAATAATAGGACTTTCTGTTGGTCTCAAAAAAATAACTTGATTGATTTCTGGGACATCAATACCTTCATTAAAGATATCTACAGAAAAAATATAATCTAGTCTCCCCTCTCCTTCTCCATGGGATAGTTTTTCGACGCTTTCCAGTCTTTTCTCCATTAAATCTTTTCCAGAGAGAGCTACCGTCTTGAACCCTTTCTTATTAAATTTCTCAGAAAAAGCAGCACATTCCTCAATAGTCCTGCAAAAAACAAGTCCTTTAACCCGATCTCCTGCATGTCCATAAACTTCGGCTTGTTTAATAACGTGATCCACTCTCTGGTCAAATTCAACACAACTAAAATCTTTCAATTTATCGAGCTTCAGCGAGTCAATTTCTAAATCTGCAATGCCGTAATATCGGAAAGGAACCAACAGATCTTCCTCCAAGGCACCTTGCAGTCGGATTTCATAAGCAATGTTATTATCGAAAATCTTATAGATATCCTTTCCGTCCGGCCTGTCAGGGCTTGCAGTCATTCCAAGCCAGAAATCTGGCTGTAAATGAGCCATTATTTTGGAATAACTATCAGCGCCTGCTCGATGAACCTCATCGATAACAACTAAATCGAAATTCTTCGGATTAATTTCCTTCAACACTTCGGCTTTGGATAGGGTCTGCATAGTTCCGAAAACTAAATCTTTGTCTATTTCAAAGGAATGACCTGAGACCAACCCATACGATAGATTCTTTGTTCCAATTACTCGCTCGAAACTTTTCTTTGCTTGAATTGCAATCTGCTCTCGGTGAACTATGAACAGTATTTTTTTAGGAGCTTTCCGTACTTTCGGGCTGGCCTTCTCATTTTTAGTGTTCAAGTTCATTAAGTGCCTAACAGCTAAAGCTGCAGCATAAGTTTTTCCAGTCCCGGTAGCTGAAATCAACAATGCCTTAGTTTGGCCCGACAAATAAAGGTCAGTAACATTCTTAATAAAAACTTTTTGCATGGAGTTTGGTTCAATTCGAACCCCGTCCACAGGAGTTTCGGGGAGTTCCGTCCTCTTCTTTTGTTTTCTAGCCCTCTCTGCCGCTCCCCACTCTATTTCATAAGCATCTATCACTTGGTCTAGAGGAAAACTATTCGGATGCTCCCATAGATACTCGAATTCCGTTTTAATTTTTCTGGGAAGCTGACCAGTTTTATGAGATACGAGCCTGACATTCCACTCAAAATTTGTGGTTAATGCGTTCTGGGTAAGATTTGAGCTCCCAATAATGAAACGACATTCATCTCCGCGAGTGAACATAAAGCCTTTGGTATGAAAGCCTGCAGAATTTTCGCAACGATAAAGTTTTATTTGAAGCTCTGGAAAGTTTTTTTCAATGTCTCGAAGTGCACGCGGATCCGTAAAAAGATTGTAGTCGGTAGTCAATAACCTTCCTTTTACTTTCTTCCCGGGACTCTCCCCGTATACATCTTCCGTTAACGTTTTTTTTAACAGGCTCAAACCACCTTGAGTTATAAAGGCTACACTCATATCAAAAGAATCACAGTCTTTTAGCTCGTCCAATAGCTCTGGCAATACTTTTATGTATTCACCTTTCTCTCCAACTGAGTTACAAAGCAAATCTGCACGCAAATGAGGATCTGAGTCGGATACATTAGCGTCAATAAACGAGGTTAGTAAACTTCTTTCTAAAGATTTCTGAATGTCTGTTATGGACCGCATATTGAAAAGAGACCTGTTAGATCTTTTTAGGTTTGTTCTTGATTTCTCTTATAACTGAGAGAGGGCGCAGCTTGGATCTTATCAACCTCTCCCGCCACAAAACAACTCTTGGATATATAACGCAAAATGACTTAGAGGACTTAGTTGAGATTGAAGTTTCTGAAAGGCAAGCATCCTTGTAGAAAAGCCCTTAATTTAAATTCTCAAAATCGTACCTATTCATTTCTAACTGAACTTGTAGAAGCTAGAAGTCTTTCTCTCAAGAAAGTCTGCACTGTCGGTTTTACTAGGCCTACAGCTGTTCCAACACCAAGTGCACTGATTAAGGTTCCTTCGCGCACGCCTTGTAATTCCGCAAAGAAATAGAAAGATAGTCCGACACTAACGGCAACAAACAGCCAGTCAGCTGAAACCTTTACCTTTGCATAAGTAGACCTAAAACGTTGAGCCAGAGCAAGCATAAAGCCATCGGGCGCTGTCACCGAAACATTTGCCGTAAATTGAAAACACAACCCAATGGCCAAAATACAAATCCCTAGGCAAAGCGCCAAAATACGTTCGTAATATGCCGTCAAAGAAAAAGATGAATAGCAGAAGAGCGCCGCATCACAAAGCACGCCAAAGAATACGGCCGTCGGGAATTGCCATAAAGCTTTCAACTTAAAATCCGACTTCAAAATTACTTTCTGTAAAGCCAACAAAATAATTTGCTCTGCGGCAACACAGGTCCCAAAAGTAAACGGTAAATAAAGAGAAACTACGTAAGGTACCGACATGACCGGGCTGACGCCCAATTCACTTTTGACAATGAGTCCCACGCCAAAAGCTGCAATAGAAAGTCCTAATAAAAACACGACAAGTCTTTTTTGTGTATGCGCGTCCAGCACGGAGCTCCCCCTTGTATTGCCATGTGAAATTTGTTTGCCGACTAGAAAGATTTTTGGTGAGGCTTCCAAATTCACTGTTATTAAGGAGCTATGCGATTACATTGCTCCGCATATCAAGCAAAATCTTTCCTTGCTGCCCCAATTTCCCTATCAAAACAAGAACAGTTATCACGAAAGGAACAAGACAATGTGTTTGGGACGGCGATCCGGGACCTTCTATCTTTTCTATTTGGCTGAAAATATGCTAGGTACTCAGGACGCCTAAGTCAATGAGAGAGAATCCTGAGTATCTTTCTCATTCACTTAATTCTTGTCGTAAAAGACCAAGCTTTCTTAATGCCGATAGCCTTGAGAATTAACCAATTTCTGTACCCTTTTCGTATCCGCCTGCCCCCATTCCGCAAAAATCTTCCGCAGCCAAATACAGCCTTCGTCCTGATGCGCCCTCTCACCCCAAATTAAAGAATTCCAAATATTGGGTTCCGCAATTTCCGACGGCAATGGTAAGAACTCCAGATCATTGGCCTTGACCGCAATTTCTGCTGCTCTATATCCGCAGATGGAAATTAAATCGGTCTTCTCAAGAGCCTCCCAAACGACATTAAATCGAGTCGTGGTTAGTCGCGTTCTTTCTCTAAATTTTTCGAAGGGAAATATACTTTGATCCGGACCGGCCCAATGATTATGGCGCCCCGTAGAAATACTGGCGCGGTCATACATCTGAAGGTCGTATGTCTTTAATGGACGGCCGAGTTTTGATAAAGGGTGCCCTTTCCGAAAAAGGACGACTCGCTCAATTGGGTACAAATCCAAATAATGAATATCCGGCGGAAGGCCAACCCGGGTCAAAATAGCAAAATCCACATTTCCTGACAGAACTTGTTCGAACTCATTGTCATGGTGAGCTAGATGAATACTTGCGAATGGTGCCTGTTGCAGAAAAGTCGGAACAATTCCTCCGATAATTCTTGAAACCTCGGCCATCATGGAGCTAATTCGAAAACATCTTCGACATTTCTCCGGCGAGAACCCTTCCGGATTAAGACCTTGCATCCTTTCTAATATATCTTGAATAACGGGCTTGATTTTGAAAAAGTATTCCGTTGCCAC
Organism: Turicimonas muris; assembly: GCF_002221595.1. Taxonomy (GTDB): domain Bacteria; phylum Pseudomonadota; class Gammaproteobacteria; order Burkholderiales; family Burkholderiaceae_F; genus Turicimonas; species Turicimonas muris. The sequence continues at coordinate 78,917 of NZ_NHMP01000006.1, read as the reverse complement.
TAATCCGTCTTTGACATTGAGGAAACATGAATCTCCTAAAATTTCTCGGATCCTCTTAAGCGTACGCGATGCCGTTGAAGGAGAAAGATTCATTGTCTCTCCGGCCTTTGTTATGCCGCCTGCCCGCTCAAGGGCCATTAAAAATTGAAGATCGCCAAGCGTCAGTTGTTCTAAGTTTTTCACGCCCATAAAAATCGCCTTTTGAGGTTAAAAAGGACTTGATTGCATTATTTACATAGATATCTTTGCAATATTTACATACTCATTTTACCACCTGTTATTTTTACAATGTCACTCAGAGGTTAGGAAAAAACCCAATCATTCCAAGGAGTTAACTATGTTAAGAAGACATTTCGTTTCTGTTGCTATTGCTTCCGCTTTTGCAACTACATTTTCACTTCCTGCTTTCGCTACACAATATTTAGAAACTGACCTGGTTATCGTCGGTGGCGGTCTCGCTGGTTTAGCAGCTGCTCAGCATGCCGTTGACGTAGGCGTCAAACCAATCGTTCTTGAAAAAGAACCGGCTCTTGGCGGCGCAGGTAACTTCCCTGAAGGTTCTTTAGGTGTCGGCACTCGCTATCAAAAAGAACACGGCATCAAGACAACTGTTGACCAAGTTTTAACAGCCGCTTTGCAATTCCACCACTACAGAGCTGACCCGCATGTCCTCCGCGTTTTGATCGAAGAATCCGGTAAAACAATTGACTGGGTCATGGACAAAGGCGCTGAAATGCGCGGTATCCGTACCATGTACTCTCCTGAAGAATCTTTGATGACATGGCACTTATTCAAAGGCGGCGCAGCAGGAATCGTTCAGCGCTTCGCTAAGGAAGTCAGAGCAAAAGGCGGCACAATCCTGACAGAAACTCCTGTTAAGAAACTTCTTGTTGAAAACGGCAAAGTAGTGGGCGTTGAAGCTGTTGACGCCGAAGGCGATAAAGTTATCGTCAAGGCTAAGAAAGTTATCCTCGCAACAGGCGGCTTCGAATCCAACAAAGAAATGTTGGCTAAGTACGTTAACGATTCTTCCGCTCTCGGTATGTTTGAACCGGTATGGTACAGAGGCCCGGTTACCGACGGTAAGAATGGCGACGGCCGTACAGGCGACGGTATCCAGATGGCTCAGATGGTTGGTGCAGGTGTAAAAGGCATGCACGCCATTGCCGGTAACGCTCCGTACCTTCCTGACCTTCCTCCGATTAACCAGTTCATGGGTGCTGACGAACTCAAACAAGGTCGCTGCGCACTTGCTCAGCCATGGCTTTGGGTCGACCAGCACGGTAACCGCTTCTTCAATGAATCCCGCGGCTCTGTATTCGTAGACGTATATAACGCCATGACAACGGCTGGCGGCGTGATGTACAACATTATCGACCAAGAAAAATACGACCAATTAGTCAACAAGGGAGCCCTCCTTCCGTTCAACGCTATCGTTTTGGCTGGCGTTCCTCTGAAAGCTCTTCCAAAGACTTATGAAATCGGTCAGCAAAGAGGCTGGGCCTTCAAGGGCGACACCATTGAAGATTTGGCAACAAAGATCGGCGTTCCTCCGCAGAATCTCCGCGCCACAATGGAAAAAGTTAACCAATACGCTAAGGCAGGTAAAGACCCGGAATTCGGACGTCTGCCTGAACATTTAGCAACCTTCAACATGGAAAAAGGTCCTTACTACGCTCTGAAAGGTATCCGTGCTTTCTTCTTGACCCTCGGCGGCGTCACCGTTACTCCGAAGTTCGAAGCTACTAACCCGCAAGGCGACGTGATTGCTAACCTTTACGTAGTCGGCCAGGATTTCGGCGGTCTGTATGACTCTTCTTATGACTTGAAGTGCGAAGGTTCTGCTTCTTCCTTCGCAATGACCAGCGGTCGCGTAGGTGCAGCCAACGCCATCCAAGCCATCAAAGAAGGTAAGTAACCTTAATCAATAATAGGAACCGGCTCGGAAAGGGCCGGTAATGAGAATCCCCATGAAATATCTGCCTTTTCTCATAGCTGGCCTTTTTTGCATGAGCTCCGCTGTATTGGCTGCTCCTTCACAATTCAAGCATCAAGCAAGAAATGTTAATTGCGAAGCTTGCCACAACACAGCCGCTCCGGTTTCAGCCGCTAAATCTAAAAGCTGCATGAAGTGCCACGATTACGAAGCTGTCGCAGCTAAGACAGCAAAGATGAATCCGAATCCTCATGATTCACATGCCGGACAGCTCAGATGCACTTTGTGTCACAAAGAACATTCTGATAGCGTCGTCTACTGCAGAGAATGCCATAAGAACAAAGACGATCAAAGATTCAATTTCAAGACTCCTTGAGACTCTTGCATAGTTGACCAGAGGTTGGGCCGAGCGATTTGCTCGGCTTTTTTTATAATGCCTGACTTAGGATTGGTTCAAAATAATCTCTGAAAGACTGTTCTGCACTCCCTTCTCGGTCCTAACTCCCTTTTGTCATAATTCGGTTGATTAAATGAAACAATAATGTATGCATCTTGTCCAATTTAGAATGATTAATTCCAATCTATCTTGGACAAAGTATCAACCAAGATCTGACGGCAATCTTTAAAAAAACGATTCCTAAGAAGGTCTTTCCGGTAAGAGAGCTCAACCGGATCTAAAACATTCTTGAATGGCATTTCACAATAAGTTAGCTCGGGAAACTTTTGTGTGAGGATACGAGCGAAAAAGAGAGGAACTAAAGCCACGTATTTTGTGCCCAGAATATAACGTTCTAAGCCAGAATAATGAGAAGTCATGGCCACCAGCCGTCGATTCTTTTCTTTTCTACGAATAATTTCATCAGAAACTCCCTCCCCGCCTCCATAGTGCACACTTATGTGAGGCCTTAAAAGATATTCTTGTAAAGAGAGCTTCGACTCTTTCCTTCCTTCTTCTTTGCAGTACAAACAAACATCAGCATGAAATCCAAACCCCTCTCTTGCGACCAGATTACTATGTGTTCCACCCCCTGTGAGACAAAAATCAGCTTCTCTTTGTAATAATTTTCTTTCCGCTCCAAGCGTATTTGTTTGATGAAAAATCACTTGAACCTCTGGCATTTTTTCTGAGAAAGATCCCACGATTGCAGGTCCAACAAAGTATTCAAAGTCATCGGAGCAAGCAATTATCACTTTTTTAAAGGCTGGTTCATTTGACCTGGAAAAGAGTAAGTAGCATCCTTCGACCGCTTGTTTAACCTCAGGAAAAATGCCGAGTGCCTTTGCCGTTGGTTCTAGCTGATGTTCTTTTGACACGAATAAAGGATCCTTGAAAAGCTCTCGCAAACCTTGAAGCTTTCGGCTAATTGTCGGTTGTGACATCCCGAGAATTTTTCCCGCCTTAGTCAAACTCTTAGTGTTGTATATCTCGCAGAAGACTTTGAGAAGATTCAGATCCATGTCCATAGATTCCTTTTCCATCAAGCTTTTCTTCATTATGCCTCCGCGGAATCAAATCAGAACTGAGCATTTTCACCAACATCTTATACCAAGCCTATTTCATAAAAACTGGATAATTCTGGCTAGCCTTCGTTTGTTTCTCGCAGTTCTCCTTCCCCAGAGGAATATGCTGCCATCCATCGAGTTAAATATTTGTGTACCCATGGTCTGGCAATCCCTACTGCTGTTCCAACGCTCAAGGCACTAATTAGAGTTCCTTCACGAACTCCATGAAGCTCTTTAAAAAACATAAAAGAAATGCCCACACTCACAGCAACAAATAGCCAATCAACTGATACTTTTACCCTGGAATATGAAGATTTAAAACGGTGTGCTAATGCCAACATAAAGCCGTCAGGTGCTGCGACAGATATATTGGCAATAAATTGGAAACTTAATCCCACCGCCAAAATGCAAATCCCCAGACAAAGAGAAAAAAAACGTTGGTAATACTCTGAGAAAGAAATCGAAGAGTAGAGAGACAAAGCAACATCGCAAAACACACCAAAAAGGATTGCCGTTGGTAATTGCAGCAATGCCCTCATTTCAAAATCAGATTTCAAAATTATCTTTTGAAGTACCAACAAGATTATTTGCTCAGCGGCCACACAGCTGCCAAAGGTAAAAGGAATATAAAGAGAAATTACATAAGGAACAGACATGACAGGACTAATTCCTAGTTCACTGAGTATGTAAGCAATTTTGTGTCTTGTCCGATTTAACAATTTTCCTTTGTTTGGAGAGTAGTTAAACTTCTAAGCAAGGGATTGGAGAATCAAAGATGGCAAGAAGGGTAAAGCAACCTCTCAGTGAGGCCGACGCTTTTTTAACGAAGTACATTGATCAAACCTTAGCTAACACTGGCAAAATCGGCTGGAGCTCAGAAGAAGTAACCGGCATGGTTCAAGAGGTAATGAAACGGTTTCTTGAAAGATGCCTGGAAAGCGAAATGGATTTTCATCTCAAAAACGGAGAAATTGTTCCTGTCTCAAAAGAAGCAAAGGATGAACCTGAGCCGGTCAATAAGAGAAATGGGACAAGCAGTAAGACGGTCATCACCGACAATGCCCAAGTTCGTATAGAAGTTCCTCGAGACAGACTAAGCAGTTTTGAACCGATCTCCGTTCCCAAATACGAAAGACACTTAAAAGGGTTGGATGACAAAATCATCAGCATGTACGCAAGGGGTATGAGCAATCGTGAGATCTCTGCCCATATGAAGGAAATTTACGGAGTTGGAGTAAGTGCAGAATTCATAAGCAGAGTGACCGACGAGGTGTTAGAGGACGTGCGTGCATGGAGGAGTCGGCCTCTGCAAGACTTTTATCCGGTGGTCTTTTTTGATGCTCTGAGAGTAAAAGTAAAAAACGGCAATACCATTACGCCCAAAGCCCTGTATCTTGCCTTGGCCGTTAGAGCCGACGGCTCCCGTGAAGTTCTCGGGATGTGGCTGTCAGACAATGAAGGGGCCGCATACTGGACAAGCGTATTCAATGAAATCAAAGCTCGCGGCTGCAATGACATTTTGATAGCAGTAACAGATGGTCTTAAAGGAATGACAAAGGCCATAGAAACCGTATACCCAAAGACGATACATCAGACTTGTATTGTGCATTTGCTGAGAAATTCAACGGCTTTTGTCTCCTATAAGGACTTGAAAGGAGTGCTGAGTCAACTCAAGGGAATATATGGGGCAGCTGATGCGGAGGAGGCAAGAAACAGACTTGAAGATTTTGCCGAATCTACGCTTGGTAAACGCTACAGTGTCATCAAGGGGATGTGGCTGAATCAATGGGAACAAGTTATTCCCTTGTTTAACTTTCCTCCGGAAATTAGAAAGCTGATCTATACAACCAACAGTATTGAAGCGTTGAATCGTTCGATTAGGAAGGTAATCAAAACCAGAACAATGTTCCCGAGGGATGATTCAGTTTACAAACTGGTATTTTTAGCAATAAAGAATGCCACCAAAGACTGGAACAAATCAGTATTTAGATGGCGTCAGGCAATGCTCCAGTTCGTTGTGATGTTTGGAGATCGCTTCAAACAAGGATAAAATGGATGGGATGGGCGAAGCCCTCGGGAAGGCAGTTCGCTTGTTCCACTACGTTCCACAAGCGAACTGCCTTCCCGGGAAAACAAACTACATTATGAAATTGGGACAGACACAAAATTTCGGACACTCCCAGTTCACTTTTAACAATAAAGCCTACTCCTAATGCCGCAATCATCAGGCCTAAAAAAAATACAACCACTCTTCTTTGAACTTCTCGGCTAAACATCTATTTCTCCTTTGCTTTCTTTAGAGCTTCTAGACTTCAAACTGTCAACTTTGTAACTCATACGGTTTGGGGCCCGGTACAGGGCTTTCTGTTGATTCGGCGCCCCCAAGCATTACCCATCACAAGAAACGAACATGTTCCTTCTGTATTTCAGGGGTCTAAAGCAAACGAAGGGTAAGGAGTTTAAGTAGTCTCCTCGGGAGCTATTAACACCTGGGTAATAAGAACGTCGGTATATATGAATCACACTCTGATTGAAAAACCTTCTTCTAATAGGTTTATTTTTTTCCTTTCATGTCGCTAATAATGGATCGAAGAAATAAAAAGTTTTGAATATCTGTTATTCAAAAGCGTTACCTTCGATAATTAAAAATGACTCCTAGCAATCGAGAACAAACCTCATACTCAAACTAAAAGGAGTTAAAAATGCACGAACTCAAACTGTCCTTAGTCGCAGCTTCCTTCTCATTATTATTCTCTGCAAACACATTTGCTACTCAAATTATCAATACCGACCTAGTTATTGTCGGAGGTGGTTTAAGTGGAATTTCAGCTGCAGCCCGTGCAGTTGAACTTGGGAAACAACCAGTAGTCTTAGAAAAAACAGCAATTTTAGGGGGCGCGGGCAACTTCCCTGAGGGATCCCTCGGTTTAGGAACAAAATATCAAAAAGAACATGGTATTACTTGGGACATCCAAAAGAATATTGATCGTTTTCTAGACTTCAATCACTACCGCACAAATCCAGCAGTTATTCGGCAGCTCATAAGCCGCTCTGGAGAGACCATCGATTGGGTCGTAGATAAAGGTGTAGAAATCCGAGGAATCAGAACTCTTTGGCCTCAAGGAGAGTCCTATAACTGCTGGCATCTCTTCAAAGGAGGAGCCTCAGCTGTGGTAGCTAAGTTAAGTACTCAGGTTAAGAACAAAGGAGGCCAAATTTTGATGAATACTCCAGCTCAAAAATTGATCACCAAAGATGGTCAAGTTGTTGGAGTTGAAGCTACCAATAGCAAAACAGGTGAAAAAGTCATTGTTAACGCAAAGAAAGTTATTCTTGCTACGGGTGGCTTCGCTGCAAATAAAGGCATGATTGAAAAGTATGTCACAGACTCTTCCGATCTCTCTGTCTCTGAGCCGATCCGTTTGAGAAGTGCAATTGGGGACGGACGCACTGGAGATGGAATTAACATGGCGATAAGAGTAGGAGCATCTACTGCGGATATGGAAAACGTTGTTGGCAATGCCCCTTATCTTCCGCATGAACCTCTGATTAACCAATTCAATGGTGACACCTATCTAAAACATGGCCGTTGCGCCTTAGCTCAGCCTTGGCTCTGGGTCAATAGAGACGGAGAGAGATTCTATAACGAATCCCGGGGTTCTTTGTTCACGGATGTATATGCCGCCATGACCCAAGCAGGAGGCTTGATGTACTCCATTCTCGACCAAAAGAAATTTGATCGTTTGGTTAATGATGGTGCTGTCATTCCTTTTAATGCAATCGTTCCTGTTGGCACAAAACTCACTGAATTGCCGAAAACTTTTGAAGAAGGTATGAAACATGGCTGGGCATTCAAAGCCAATACCCTTGAGGATTTAGCTTTACAAATTGGCGTTCCGGCAGAAAACCTGAAAAAGACGATGGTTCAACTTAATGAGTATGCAGCTCAGAAAAAAGACCCTGAGTTTGGAAGGAATCCGGCTCACTTGGAAGCTTTTGATTTGAACAAGGGACCGTATTATGCACTTAAAGGCATCAGAACTTACTTCTTAACTTTAGGCGGTGTCCAAATCAATAAAAATTTCCAAGCAAAAAATGCACAGGGAGACACCATTCCGAATCTTTATGTAGTCGGTGCCGACATGGGCGGCCTATTTGATAGTACTGATGACCTTAAGGTCGAAGGAGCAACTTCTTCGTTCGCACTTACATCTGGGAGAATTGCAGCTGAAAATGCTATCAATTCCTTGAAATAAAATAATGCTGCAACATTTTTTTAGATAACAAACAAATTTCAAAAAGTTACGCCTCGGGAAGATGAGATTCCCGAGGTCCCATTTTATTCAGACGTATTAACTTCACTGCCTCTTCCGATCTTTTTTCCCTACTTCCTCGGTGAGTTGATTATCTAAAACATTTCTCCTCTTTTGATTTCTTATTCTTCGTAGGAAGGATCCTGCTAACTAAATATTCTCAAGTCTTACCTGAATAGTCGGCCCAAAAGACCAGTCCCCAGTTCACAAGAAATTTTTGCCGAGCGATTTGCTCGGCCGTTTTTCACATATATAACTTAAGCCTTCTTTGTCTGAGTGCTCGGATCGATATCCGGAACAAAAAGCTGGTAAAGTGCTGCGACAATCGTGACAGCGGACACAATCCAGAAGCCGGTTTGGAACTCTCCTAAATGATGCCCTAAAAAACCGAAAGCCATCGGAACGAAAATAGCACCTACAAAGGAGAAGAAATCCACGCCGCCTGTAGCCTCAGCAACTTTTCCTTCCGGAGCTGCTTTGGCAACTTGTGCAAAAAATACGCCGCTCCATCCTAAGGAATTAATTCCCAGTATGAAGGAAATGGCTAATACAAGCCACTCAGCCCAGCCGGAAGTAACAAAGCTCAAAAGAATAGTGAGTGCTCCCATCAAAATGCCGCAATAGGCCAGAGCTTTCCGGGAGGAATGAAGCTTGTTGGCGGCTTGCCCCCAGAACAGTCTTCCCACAATAGCACCGAAGTTGCTCACGGCTAAAGCAATACCTCCGAAAACCAATGAGAACTTCATATCTGACAGAAACACCACCATGTAGGCTAAAACCGACATCTGCAAGCCTTTGTAGATGATGCTGAGTACGGATAAACGCAGAAGCAAAGGAGTCTTGAGAACTAACTTCATACTATCGGCTAAATGAGATAGAGTTATCGGCTCATCTTTGAACTGATAGTTGGCATCCTGACTCTTGCGAATCGCTATGCTCCAAATAACGGTTACGGCGCACAATGCAGCGACAAAAGACAGCCCAACTCTCCAACCGTACCGAACGGTTAAAAATGGAATTACTAAGCCCGATAAAGCCATCCCTACCGGACCTGCGCATTGCTTGATGGAAAAGACGGTGTTGTACTGACCTTTTTCCAACTGACGGCTCAGCATGGTGTTGATGGCCGGCATTAAAGGACCTTTAGCCAGACCTAAAACAAAAGCGGAAAAGATGACGCAGACTTCCCATGGAACCATACACAGAAGCAGGGAAATAATGGCAACTGCCAATGCAATCATACAAATATGGGCGGGGCCGTAGCGCCGGATGAAGTTTCCTCCGGTTAACGACGAAATGCACGCACCTACATACAAAAAGCCGATATATAAGCCGGCAAAGGTGCTGTTTGCATTAAGAGACTTTGCAATCTCCGGTGCAATACTTGCCACTGCGGTACCCATCAAAGACGAAACCAGTTGGATCCCCATAGCAGCTAAAAAAGCCTGAATTCCAAGTCTTGTTAGCCCAAGCATGTTTCCTCCGTATCATGAAAACCACTATAAATGTGCTAACGGTCGTGCCCCTCGATCTTTTAATCAATTCAGGCAGAAAAAAACTCTTCGAGATTTCTCGGGCGAAGAGTTTTTTCTAAAAATACAACTAATTAATTGAAGAATAGTAAAAGTGCATGGTAATAAACAGGGGCTGCAAAGAACAGCATTTCAAGTCTGTCCAAAGTTCCTCTGGTAAGGAGCATTGTGTTATCCAAACGCTTTGCGCCAAGTGAACGCTTAACGGAGGACATCACCAAGCCTCCCAAGGTACCCGACACGATAATCAGTAAAGACATCAGAGGGGCTTGCCAAGCTCTGAAAGGAGTCATCCAGAAAAGAGCAGACCCAATCGCTAATGCACCGATACTGCCGAGAATAATGCCTTTGTAAGTCTTATTTGGATTACTAAAACTCGGTCTTCCTCCGAAAATTGCTGAAGCCAGAATCTGGAACAGATCAGCAAAATATAAAACCATTAAAAAGTAAAGAAGAACAAACAATCCGCTCGAGTGATAGCGCTGTAAGTCAATTGAAGCGATAGCAGGAGCATGGCTGACGCAGAAAATACAGAGCATGATGCCCCATTGAACTTTGGCTACGCGCTCTAAGAATCGATCTGTATCTTTACTCAATACCATCACTACCGGCAGAGCTAAGAATAGATAAACCGGAATAAAGAGCGTAAAGAGGTTGTAGTAGTTCAGCCAGACCAAGATATACTGAACCGGAATGGCAACATAGAACGCTAGGATAAGAATCGAATGATCGTGCCGCCGTGTTGGTGTCAGGGCGATAAACTCGCGCAAGGAAAAGAAAGAGGCAATGGCAAAAATAAAGACCAGAGCGCCTTGGCCGAGATAGACGGCAACGGCAAAAACAAAAATCAATCCCCAAGCGGCACGAATGCGAGAGTTGATAATTCGGTTTCTGTTAATGGCTAAATCCGTCGTGGACTTGGAAGAGAGCCACTGACCGATAAAAGTACCAATCGCTGTCAAAACCACTAAAACAGCTAAAATCGTGAAATAGGCTTCACTCGTTGAAAAACCCCATCTCATTTCATTCATCTTTTATAGCTCCCTTGCGAGTTTGATGATGGAGGCTCTGGCCTTTTCTAAAAATTCTTCTTTTCCTTCGTCAGGCGAATGCGGAAGCGGTGCCCCGAAACGCACGGAACACATTGTCGGAACCGGAAGAAGTGCACCTTTCGGCATCGAACGATGGAGGTTCTCGAGATAAATCGGAATCAACTCAACTTCCGGAAATTCTGTCATGAGTCTCCATAAGCCGCTCTTAAAAGGTCCGGGGAGAGCTTGAGGCGTACGGGTTCCTTCGGGGAAAATAATCAGAGAACTACCCTCGCGCAGCGCTTGCCTCATTGGATCCATCGGATCGGAATTTTCCGTCCTTTTTCTATCGACCAAAACCACATTCAGTTCGTCGACCGCAATTCTTTTGCGGATGCCGGACTGCCAGTAATCTTTTGCGGCTACCGGTCTTGTCTTGGTTCTAAGTTCTTTAGGAAGAGCGGACCAAATAACAATAGTATCCAAATGACTGGTGTGATTAGCAAAGTAAATCCTCTGCTTTCTTTCAGGTGCGCATCCTACCCACTGAGGATAGGCGCCAACCAATAGTTTGGTCATCCAAACCATTGGAGTCATGAATTGAAATAGATGCTTCAAGATTAAACTTCCTAAAACTCAGTTGTAAGTCGAATTATGCCTTTTTCTGCACGGAAATTGACTAAAAATGATTCAATACCATTATGAATCTTCAATTTTTTGGTGAACATTTGAACTATAGGTAGTTATTCGGATGTACTCAGTCCTATTAGGACTTTCCTTAAAGTCCTGACTCAACTTCAAATAGTTCTGTGTTTTTTGAAATTCGTAGTTATTTTGAGATAAATTACTCTTACACGTTATGGTGAGATAAATAATGTTTGCAGCTTCTTTCAATTTTTATTTCTTTTATTTTCCGGCCTCGGCGGGAGAATAGACTGCAACCTCCATAAGCACAAAATTCACAACCGCCGGCAAAAAACCGGCGGTTTAATTTTTTTGGATTTCAATTTTATAAAACATGAGGCAATCAATGAGCTACGCAACCGATGACCTTCGAATCAAAGAAATTAGAGAATTAACTCCGCCTTCCCATTTAATCCGCGAGTTCCCTTGTGAACAACTTGCATCTGAAACCGTTCATCACGTACGTCTGAATGCCCACAAGATTATTTATGGAGAAGATGATCGTCTTCTTTTAATCGTCGGCCCCTGCTCCATTCACGATCCTAAGGCTGCTCTTGAATATGCAGAAAGGCTGATAGAACTCAAAAAGAAATACGCCAATGATCTCGAAATCATCATGCGTGTGTACTTCGAAAAACCTCGCACCAGCCTCGGTTGGAAAGGCTTAATCAATGATCCCGGTTTGGATCACAGTTTTAGAATTAACCAGGGACTGAGAATCGCCCGCGAACTTCTCCTCAATATCAATGAACTTGGAATTCCTGCCGGTACCGAGTATCTCGATATGATCACGCCGCAATACATCGCTGACCTCATCTCCTGGGGAGCTATCGGCGCCAGAACTACTGAAAGCCAAGTCCACCGTGAATTAGCCAGCGGCCTGTCTTGTCCTGTAGGATTCAAGAACGGGACGGACGGCAACGTAAAAATTGCCATTGATGCCGTCAAAGCCGCCGAACATGAACACGTGTTCTTATCGGTTACCAAAGGCGGTCACTCTGCTATCGTCGTCACCGGCGGAAACGAAGATGCACACGTGATTTTGCGCGGCGGCAAAGCCCCGAATTACGGTGAAGCGAGCGTGGATGAGTGCTGCAAAAAACTTGAAGAAGCCGGTATGCCGGCAGCCGTCATGATCGACGCCAGCCATTCAAACAGCGAGAAAAAATACAAAAAGCAATTGGATGTTATTGAAAACATCTGCGGACAGTTAGAAAAAGGAAGCCGTAAAATCATGGGAGTCATGATTGAATCCAATCTCGTAGAAGGTAATCAGCCCTTAGAAGGCAATCCTAACCTTACCTATGGGCAATCGATTACTGACGGATGTATTGGTTGGGAAGATACTGTCAAGGCAATTGACAAACTTGCTAAGGCAGTAAGAGCACGACGCGATTGGCTTAGATAACACCAAGGATAAGAGGCGGTAAAACCGCCTCCTCCTTATTGAAAAATCCTGTCCTATTTTTTCATAGGAGCTTCAATATCCTTCATGTAATCGACCGGGTACTTGCGTGCAAGAAAGCTGTCCGCCTTACCCAAGAGTTCCTTAAGAAGCTCTTTGTTCTCGTATGGAGAAAACAGAGAGCGGACTGCCAAACCGGCATACAGAGCGTTCAGTAGTTCTAAGCGGACTTTATGCTCTTCGTCATTCGGATCGACGTGATAGTACTCATAAAGAAGCTCTCTGAACTTCTTCTGATGCTTCCGGAAATGTTCCATGAGCTTAGTATCTCGGGTCGCTTCCGTAATTAAAGTCAGCATCAGAGCAGCTCTCTCCGGTTTTAAGAGATTGTCCAAACACTTATCTTTATCAACCGATCGTTCTTCGAACATGCTGTTTTTAAGCGTATCGAAGATCTCTTGATTCATTCTCTCCTGCACGGCCATAGCCAAATCAGCTTTGTTTTTATAAAAGTTATAAATGTGCGGAGGACTGACCTCAGCTTTCTTCGCAATATCGCTCATACTGGCCGCATGAAAGCAAATCTCTTGAGCGGCTTCCAGCAGTCGGTGCCGCTTGATTTCCATTCGGCGCGGATAACGGTGAGTTGTCATTCGACCTTCTCCGTGACGACAGTCCCATGAGTGGAAGCTAAAGTCTGAGAAACCGCGGGTTCGACAGAGGCTAACTTTATGCTTCCGCCTCCGAGTACTTTGTACAAAGTCACATTAGAAGAGAGACGGTTCTGCTCGGCCACAATGTAGTTAGTTTGAGCTGCTACCATCTGTCTTTGACTCTCTAAGACTGTCAGGAAGCCGTCCAGGCCGTTCTTATAACGGTTGTAAGACAAGTTATAGGCCCTCTGAGTGGCATCGACTAAGGCACGCAGAGCGGAACATTGACGAGTCATTGTTCCTTCAGCAGCCAAAGTATTAGCGACTTCGGCAAAGGCGCTCTGAATAGTTTTTTCATACTGAGCCACCTTAGCTTTCTGCTCGGCTTCGGCTTGTCTTAATTGAGAAATATTGGCTCCGCCGGTAAAGATTGGAAGAGTAATACCCGGAGCAAAACTCCATAAGCCTGATCCTCCGCTGAACAAATCATTCAGATGCTGAGAACCTGTGCCGACTCCGGCTGTCAAAGTAATGCGCGGGAAGAAATTAGCTCTGGCAGCGCCAATGTTGGCATTCGCGGCTTTTAAGCTGTTTTCTGCAGCACGGATATCCGGTCTGTTAAGCAGAACCTCACTGGATAAGCCTTTCGGAGCAATGGCACCGTAAGTGCTCGGGTCCTCCAACTTTTCCGGTTCAAGAGATTCGGGAACTTTGGTTCCTACAAGCAATTCAAGATTATTTCTAGCCTGAGCCAAAGATCTTTGATACTGAACAACTGCAGCGCGAGCTGTTTCGACCGTGGTTCTTGCCTGTTCTACATCAAGCAGAGAACGGGCTCCGAGGCGATAGCTGTCGGAAATGAGCTTGAAGCTGTTCTGTTGGCTCTTAAGCGTAATTTCCTGGAGGCGAAGCAGTTCTTTTTGTGCTCCGACATTAATCCAAGCATTAGCCACTTCTGCAATCAAGGAATTTTGAGTGCCGTATTGTGCTTCTTCCGTTGCCAAATAGTTCTGCAAAGCCGCTTCCGTCAGGCTTCTGACACGGCCGAACAAATCAATTTCCCAAGAAGTTGAAGCAAGGGTTGCTTGGTACGTGTGAGAAGTATAACCATGGCCTGTCGGCGCCATGGTGTCCGGAGTGTGAGAACCGGTTGGACTGAAGTCAGCGCCTGCATTCGGCATCAGACTCGCACGCTGAATGCCGTACGCAGCCCTGGCTTTCTCAACGTTGAGAATAGCAATACGCAGATCTCTATTGTTTGTCAGCGCCGTGTTAATAACCTCTCTAAGCTTTGCATTCGTAAAGAAGGTATCCCATGTAGGCAGCGGAGCAGTGCTGAAGGCTAAATCTTCATAGGCTGCCCCTTGTGGAAAAGTAGGAGCTACCGGAGATTCCGGTCTTTCGTAGACCGGTGCCATCGTGCATCCGGTCGCGATCAACACGGAAATTACTAATGGGGTTAACTTTAAAAAATTCATCTTCTATTCTCCTCTGAATGGGAGGCCTGAGTTGAGAGTTTCTGAGCAGGAGCGCTATGTTTCTTTTTCTTGTCACCAAAGATCTTAACAATAAGAACGTAGAACATCGGAACAAAGAAGATACACAGGAAAGTACCTGTAATCATACCGCCTAGCACGCCCACACCAATAGCATTCTGTGCACCGGAACCAGCGCCGGTAGCTTTAGCCAAAGGAAGAACACCCAACCCGAAGGCAAGAGAGGTCATCAAAATCGGACGAATTCTTAAACGGACGGCTTCACTAGCAGCATGCAGAATATCTTCGCCCTGCTCGTGCAATGCTTTAGCAAATTCCACAATAAGAATGGCATTTTTACTGACAAGACCGATCGTTGTTAAAAGACCGACCTTGAAGTAAATGTCATTATGCATGCCAAACGCACCGGTAAGCCCCAAAGCACCGATAACGCCGAGAGGGACAACCATAATCACGGCAACCGGAATTGACCAGCTTTCATAAAGAGCGGCCAAGCACAAGAACACGATCAGAACGGACAAAGCATAAAGAGCTCCTGTCTGAGTATCAGCCGCCTTCTCTTGATAAGAAATACCGTTCCATGCAATACCGTAACCGTATGGGAGAGTCTGGACAATTCTTTCAATTTCCTCCATAGCCTGACCGGTTGTATAACCCGGAGCCGGAGAACCTTGTATATTGACGGCACCTAAACCATTAAAACGTTCCAAGCGCGGAGAACCATATTTCCAGCTAGTACTGACAAAAGAAGCGAACGGCACCATTTCGCCCTTGTTATTTTTAACGTACCAGCGGTTAATGTCTTCAGGAAGTTGACGGAAAGGCGCATCACCTTGCACATAAACTTTCTTAATTCTGCCCTTATCGTAGAAATCATTAACATAGGAAGAACCCCATGCAGTGGACAAAGCATCATTAATAGCCTCAACGGAAACGCCGAGGGCCGCGGCTTTCTTAAAGTCAATGTCAACTTTGAGCTGAGGCATATCTTCTTGGCCGTTTGGCCGGACGTTATAGAGGACCGGACTTTGACGAGCAGCCGCCAAGAGCTGGTTCCTTGCTTCAGTCAGCTTTTCATGTCCGGCGCCGGCCAAATCCTGCAGGAATACGTCAAAACCATCAGCCATACCAAGTTCGGGTACCGCTGGGAGAGCAAAGCCGAATACCATGGCGTCTTTCCAGCTCATGAGTACTCTGTTGGCTCTCATCGCAATGTTTTGCGCCTTTTGATCAAGATTCGGTCTTTCTTTCCAATCTTTGAGCTTCACAAAGGCCATAGCGGTGTTTTGACCCGTACCGGACAAACTGAAACCTGTAACGGCCATTACGCTCTCTACGTTGTCCTTTTCAGTTTTCATGAAATATTCCTGCATTCTTTGAATCACAGGAAGCGTAGTCTCTTGGGTCGCTCCGGCTGGCAGTGTTACCTGAACCATCAGGGAGCCTTGGTCTTCATCCGGCATGAAAGCGGTCGGAACCTTGGTAAAGCCGAATACCATCACCGCAATCAAAAGACCGTAGATAACCATGAATCTAGCCCATCTCGGAGTCATGTAATCAACAGCTTTGGTTGCGCCGTCGGCACCTTTGTTGAACATTCTGTTAAACCAGCCGAAAAAGCCTCGTTTGGCTTTTTCTTTATGAACCGGTTTAAGAATGGTTGCGCACAATGCCGGAGTCAAAGTTAAAGCAACTAAGACGGATAAGCCCATAGCTGCCACAATAGTGACGGAGAACTGACGATAAATCACGCCTGTTGAACCCCCGAAGAACGCCATCGGAATAAAAACGGCGGAAAGTACCATAGCGATACCGACCAAAGCGCCGGTAATCTGTCCCATAGACTTCTCGGTTGCATCATGCGGCGAAAGTTTTTCTTCGTGCATCACGCGTTCTACGTTTTCAACCACCACAATCGCATCGTCAACGAGCAAGCCGATAGCTAAAACCATGGCGAACATGGTCAGCATGTTGATGGAATAACCGAGAACACCGAGAACGCCGAATGTACCCAAAACCACAACCGGCACTGCAATTGTCGGAATCAAAGTGGCGCGTAAGTTCTGGAGGAAGAGATACATCACCAGTACCACCAAAACAATAGCTTCCATCAATGTCTGAACTACGCCCTGAATGGAAATCTTAACGAATGGCGTTGTATCGAAAGGAATGACGTACTCATAGTCTTCCGGGAAGTACTGTGAGAGTTCATCCATCTTCTTGTTGACTAAATCTGAAGTCAGCAAGGCGTTGGAACCGGAAGCAAGTTTAATAGCCATGGCCGCGGCGGGTTTGCCGTTATAGAAACCCGTAGCCATATAGTTTTCCGGTCCCTTCTCTATTCTTGCTACGTCCTTTAGGTATACCTGAGCACCGGAATCAGTGGTCTTTAGGAAAATTCCTTCGAAATCCTGAATAGTTTCAAGCAAAGAGCTGGAAGTAATCGTCGCATTGAGCTCGGTACCTTTAACAGCAGGCAAACCGCCGACTTGACCGGAAGAAACCTGAACGTTCTGTGCCTGAATAGCAGCCTTAACTTCGGCTGGAGTCAATCCATACTGGTGAAGTTTTTCAGGATTCAGCCAAATACGCATCGCAAAAGCAGAACCGAAGATCTGAACTTCTCCGACGCCCTCAACACGGCTAAGAGGTTCCTGAACATTAGAAACCAGGTAGTCACCGAGTTCTGCCTCATTGATTTTGCCGGATTTAGAAGTCAGAGCAACCACTTTCAAAAAGCTGGCAGTTGTCTTCATAACCGTCACGCCGAGTCTTTGAACAACCTCAGGGAGAGAAGATTGAGCTTGGGATAAACGGTTTTGAACCTGAACTTGAGCCATATCCGGATCTGTGCCGGCTTCAAATGTCAGAGTAATGGAGATGCGTCCGCTGGATTCACTGGTCGAACTCATGTAAAGATAACCGTCTAAGCCGGTCATCTTCTGTTCAATAATCTGAACAACGGTATCTTCAATTGTCTTAGCAGACGCACCCGGATAAGTGGCAGAGATATTAACCTGCGGAGGAGCAATCTGCGGATACTGAGAAATTGGAAGATTAAGAATGGACAAGGCGCCTGCAAGCATGATCACAATAGCGATCACCCAAGCAAAAATAGGCCTATTAATAAAAAACTTTGCCATCAGAACCCTCTGCTTTTACTTTGAAGAAGCGGTTTTTTGAGAGAGCGGAGGAACAACATCAACCGGTACCCCCGGACGGATTCTTTGGAATCCTTCGATAATGACTTTGTCGCCCGGTTTTAATCCGCTCTCGACAACCCAATTAGAACCTGCAGTCTCAGTTGTATCAATAACCTTTTGTGCAACGACGCCGTTCTCAACAACTAAAACGTAAGGCGCACCATCTGTTCTGCGCAGGACAGCTCTCTGAGGAACCAGAATTGCATTTTCGCGTACACCCTGTGGCAGCTCTGCTCTTACAAACATTCCGGGAAGAAGCAATCCGTCCGGGTTCGGAAATTCTGCTCTTAATGTCAATGTTCCCGTTCCTTGATCCACGGAAACTTCAGACAATGTCAAAGAGCCCGGGAGACTGTACTTAGTACCGTCTTCGAGAATGAGCTGAATAGGAATTTCGCCCTTAGTAGCCTTAATTTTTCCTTCGGCCAGTTCCTTCTTAAGTTTTAATAAGTCTCCGCTGGCCTGATTAACGTCAACATAGATTGGGTCCAATGTCTGAACAACTACCATGTTATTGGCCTGATAGCCGGAAAGCAAAGCTCCCGGAGTCACTAAAGAACGGCCGGCCTTTCCGTCAATCGGAGAACGAATTGTTGTGTGATCTAGGTTAATTTGAGCTGTTTTCAGCTGAGCTTTAGCTGCCTGAACGGCGGCTTGAGCTTGTCTTACTGCAGCTTGCGCATCATCGTTTTGCTGTTTACTAACAGCTTCTGTCTTAACGAGCTGAGCATAACGCTTAGCAGTCAGCTGACTTTGATATAAGACAGATTCTGCTCTGGCAAGCTCAGCCTTAGCACTTGCAACTTGTGCCTCATAAACCGTCGGATCGATTTGGTAAAGCGGTTGTCCTTCTTTGACCTCTGCACCTTCATCAAAGAGGCGTTTCTGAAGAATTCCGCCGACCTGGGGTCTTACCTCTGCCACCATATAAGGTGCGGTACGGCCCTGCAAGGTTGTGATCATAACCTGTGAGGTCGGTTCAATATCAATCACAGAAACTTGCGGCTTGCGTGTCTGTCCTTCGGAAGCCGGTCCTGGAGCTTTGTCAGAACATGCACTCAAAGAAATCAGTGCCAAAATTGCAATAAGAGCCTTTGTTTTTGTTAACTGCTTAAGAAAAAGCATTTCGCCCTCAGTCTAACTATCAAGAATAGGTGTGAGTTTACAATTTTCTGAATGAACATTCATTCAGAAACAGAACGCTTATTTTAAGTATTTCTACCTAGCTAATTACATATCTTGCGTTGACATGCGACTAAACGGGAACTTTCCCGATAATAGTACTAACTAGATGATAATTAACGAATAAAAGACATGTTACCCCACCGTAAAAGTGGAGAATTTGTTTTTAAACTAAATAATTTTTGAAACACTTTTTACACCTTTCCTCTCTTCACCTCTTACGCTCTGAGCTTTGAGAATCCGAGAAGAAAGAGTGAAACGGATAAAAAGGAAAGAGCCTCTACTAAAGGCATAAAGAAAGTAGGTTTTGTGATTTTTATACGAGGACACTAACCTGTTAAATGCTTGGAACAAGCTCAGAAAAAGAAAAAGCGAGAATAACCGCCCAAAGCAAAAGGGAGCCAATGCTCCCTTTTGCTTTGGTTCGCAACAAGTGCAGACCATATTTGAATCGTAACTGTAAGTTCCGATGCGTTGAAATTAACGCTTGGAGAACTGTTTACGACGACGTGCTTTACGCAAACCGACTTTCTTACGTTCGACTTCGCGGGCGTCACGTGTGACGAGACCTGCCTGAGACAAGACAGACTTCAATGCTTCATCATAATCGATGAGAGCGCGTGTGATGCCGTGGCGGATAGCGCCGGCCTGGCCGGATTCACCGCCGCCGTGAACGTTGACTTTAATGTCGAATGTTTCAACATTGTTGGTCAAAACTAACGGCTGACGAATGACCATACGGCCTGTTTCGCGAGGAATATATTCATCAAGCGGACGGCCGTTGATCATGATAAGGCCAGTACCACGCTTCATAAAAACGCGGGCTACGGAGCTTTTACGGCGTCCTGTACCATAGTTGTAAATACCAATCATCTTTAGATCTCGAGCTGTTTAGGTTGCTGGGCGGAATGTGGATGTTCGTTGCCTTCATAAACGAAGAGCTTCTTGAACATTGCATATCCGAGTGGTCCTTTTGGAAGCATGCCTTTAACAGCGATTTCCAAAGCACGGCCTGGATGCTTTTCTTGCATCTTACGGAAAGTTGTTTCGTAGATGCCGCCTGGGTATCCAGAGTGACGGAAATATTTCTTATCTTCAGGTTTGTTGCCTGTCATTACCAACTTGTCAGCATTGATAACGACGATGTAGTCGCCTGTATCAACGTGCGGGGTATAAATGGGCTTGTTTTTGCCACGGAGTCTGAGAGCGATTTCGGCGGCAAGGCGACCTACAACCATATTAGTTGCATCCACAACATACCATTCACGCTTCACTTCAAGCGGCTTAGCCGAGAAGGTTTTCATTACGTTTCACCTATAAGCAGGATGACTATTCATCCATATTAATTCATTACAATCAACGAGTTAATCTCATTGATCACTTTAAGTACAACGGAACGAGCGATGACGAAAGGACAACGCTCCAACAGAGAGACCGCAGATTATATCTTAAAAATCAAGAGGTTTTCAACTTCTTGATTTGCAAAAATTAATTTCTCTCAACGGATCCTTTGCTGTTTCTGCAAAGCCCGCTTTCGCATACCGCCTGGAGAAAACCGGAAAAAAGCGCCACAATCCTTAACTTGAATGATCAGCTTGGAGAATGTGATGAGAAAAATTATATGGACTGTAGCTTCAGCCTTTATCTTATCTGGAGCAGCAAATGCCCTTGAAACCGACGTAGCTCCGAAAGTAACGGATATTCAAAACCACCAACCCTCTACTGCCTTATACGTTGGAAACTCCTACAGCTTCTACAATTGCGGCGTGCATGGTTACGTCCGAGGTTTTGCAAAAGAAAGCAAGACTCCTTGGAAAGCCCGTCTGCAAACAATTTCTTCTGGGAAACTCTCTTTCCATAACCTTCAGGAGTACCTGACACCTCATGAAGGAGATCCCTACGTAAAAGAAAGTAAAGACGGCAAAACACCTCCGATGTTTGATGTTGTCCTGCTTCAGGCCCTTTCTACCGAACCAATCAATCCGAAACTTGCACCGAACTTTAAGAAATACTTGAAGCAGCACATCGAAACCATCCGCGAACACGGATCCACACCGATTGTAGTAATGACGTGGGCACGTCAGGATAAACCGGAACAAACGCGTCATTTAGCTAATGCCACTATTGAAGCAGCCAATGCGAGCGACGCCATCGTATTGCCGGTCGGTCTTGCCTTCGCGGAAAGTTTGAAGAAAAGACCTGACTTAATTCTTCATCAAAAAGATAAAAGCCACCCGACCGCTGCTGGTTCATACCTCTACGGCGCCATGATTTACGGATTGCTCTTTAAGAAGTCTCCGGAAGGTTTCAAATTCTTAGGCGAATGCGAAAAGCCTCTTAAACCCGCAGATGCAAAATACCTCCAGCAAGTTGCTTGGAATGTTCTCAAAGAATTCTACGGTTGGAAAGATTAACCTCCCGTCCTCAAAACCGAAGGCACCGATTTTGCGGTGCCGTTTTCATATATTGCAGAAAATTACTGATTCAGTTCGGACGGAGAAAGTCCGTAGCGTTTGAAAGTTTCAATCAAGAAATTCTGAACGACAGCAGAGGAAACCGCAAAATTAATATTTTGCGAGCGCGCCTCAGCCCATACCATTGTATTGACGCCTAATACCTTTCCTGTCTTCAAAGAAATTAATGGACCGCCGCTGTTTCCTGGACTAATCGATGCATCCGTTTGTACCACTTTAATACCGTCAAGATTTCGCAGTCCGCTGACTATGCCCCGAGAAATCGTCCATTCAAATCCTTGCGGAGCACCCACGGTAAAGACTTCTCCTCCAATGGTCGGCTGCACATCAAAGTCGAGGAAGGATTTAGATTGATAAGGAACTTGAATCAAGGCCAAATCATTCTGAGAATCGAGAGATACCACGTTCCCCGTAAACACCTTCCCGTTTCTAAGTTTGACTTGAACTCTGGAACTGTTTCCAACCACGTGGTAGTTGGAAACTACCAGTGTCGGATGAATAAAGAAGCCTGAACCGAAGCCTCTTCCTGAGCGGATAACGACCGTAGCATTTAAATAATTCTGAAAATTAACGCCTTTTTCTGCCTTAGGCTGATCTGACGAAGCTGCTTCTGCACTCGGCTGAGCAACCGATGTGACTTGTGGAGAGAAGTAGTCGGCAATCACTTGGTTTTGACGAATCCGTCCTTCTCCTTCTTTCAGCATCTTTGTCGTTGAGTTTTGGATGGCCGCTAAAACTTCTTTTCCATCCTGCTCTTGGGACAGAAAACCGGAGAAGATGCCGGAAGACGAGCCTACTTCTCCTTCATCATTTACTTTTATGGTTGTGAGATATTGCCTATCCTTATTTAAGAATTCCAAGTCCATGCCGGAAGTCATTCTTGCTTTTTTAGCCTGACCTTCTCTCACGGTGAAACCTGCCTGATAGAGAACAAATCCTTGGCATTCCGGACACTGACTGTAGCTGTCAATCAATTTAGCTTTCTTAAAAACCGTATCTAGCGAGGCTGTCACCGCGTAACCGATGTTCTCCAGATCGATATCAATCTTGCCGCCGTTGTAGTTAACGCTTTGCGGAGGGTTAATAGGATTAGGCATCACGCCGATTACAGCATTAAAGGCCGGTTTGTCAGATGCCGGGGCATAAAAATTCTTATCCATCGCGCCATGCCAAGCACATCCTGTCATGGCGAGCACAGAGAACAAAAGAAAAAAACGAAAGAACATCTTCATGAAGATAGGAAAAAGTTTTTAGCAAGCTCAAGAATGCTAACACCGCCTCCGGAAGCTTTCCTTAAGAGGCGGTGTGCAGATAAATTCTTTTTACTTTAAAAACAATTTATAACCAATTGATTTTCAGTGGTTATGCGAAAACTTTCTCCACCTCCGGTCTGAGCTTTTCAGTAACTGCAGCACTCATTTGGCCGATTCTCAGACGTCTGAAAAGAACGTCATCCGCACAGGAGGCAAATTCATGCTCTAAGCAATATTGAGCATATTCGACTACTTGAGCTGTAACATCTTTTCCGTCTGCCAGTCCTTTATCCAGAGCTTCCGGATCGAAGTGATGGTTTCTGGCGATTGACATAAACATTGTGGAGCACGGTTTTTTATAGACAAGCCCGGCGTCAATGGCTGCCGTCATAGCTTTCTCTGCTCTTTGGCGGTAGTTCTTCCAGCCGCCTCCTACAACCGTCACCATATTTTCGAACTCGGTCAGGATCAGACTGTTGCTTCCTTCCTGTCCTCGGCCGAAATCCTTCTTCGGAGTCACAACGGTATGGGAAAAAGAAGCCGTGACATTGTTCCTGTCAATGGAAAATTCTAAAAAAGGCTTAATTTTTTCTATAAGACGAGTAACGGCGGCTCCGCTGTCCTCGCCTTCTTTCTCTTCAACAATTCCGACCTCTGCCATCCGGTTCCATGGGACACAGAAAAGACGCTGCTCGCCTTTAGCCTTTGGAGTGAGCATGCCGTACTCGCCTTCAAAATGTCTGGCTGCCATGACCATGCAGGTAAATTTCTTCACTTCAGTTAATGGAGAAGCCTCGGCATAAGCCATTTGACGAACACCATCAGCACCTTCGCCGGCAGCATTAAAAATCATTTTGCACTTTGCTTGGAAAGACTGGCCGGTAAGCTGGTCTTCCAATGAAATAGATTGAATTCTTCCACCCGCATCTCTTTCAAGCTCTTTTGCAGAAACATAATTCAGACAAACTGCACCCTGTTTCGCTGCTGTCTTGATCAAAGCAATATTCAATCTTGCGTCATCAAATTGAACAACCTTGAATTGAACGCCTCCGACTAGTCCTTTTGCTTTGACATCCGGCAATTTTCTGATGACTTCTTCAGGTCTCAGATAAAGAGGACGCCCCATTCCGTACCCGCCATAACCTGCGGCTAGGCCGGCAAGCAAAGTGAAATAATAAAAAGCCAGTGTAGAACCTTTATAGCAGGGGATAACGAAATTCTTTTCTTTAACCAGATGCGGAGCATTCGCCAAAAGATACTTTCTTTCTTCCAAATCTTCTCTGAGCTGTTTCCACTCCTTGAGTCCTTTTAAGCAGGACGGTCCGGCCATGATGAGTTTTATGGAAGAGCCGGAACTTCCGGAAGCGAAATCTCCCGAATTCACCAGCAACGTCTTAAATCCTCGTGATACAGAATCCAAAGCAATTGCAGAACCGGTTGAACCGCCGCCGATAATCACGACATCCCACACCGTTTCTTGGTTTAGCTGCTCTAAATTACGGTTTCTAATCAAACCCGATTTAAATACTTTTTCCATTCCCACTCCGGACAAAATTTGGAAATTATTGAGTTCTCAAAACGACTCTCTATTTTAGGAGGAAATTCAGAATCAAGTAGTGAAGAAGAATGCGGAATCTTGATTTTTTCTGCGGAGTAAAAAATTCAAGAAAAAACAAGTTGAGAATTCTTCTTAGAAGATAGTTCTGCTGCGGCTGGCAGTTCTCGATTTGGCTTGTAAGTGAACATACACAGAGATCTATTTTCCTGCTTAACTGCAAAAATCGCAAGGCCTAACAATTTTTCGTAATTTGTGAAACAATAGAGTCACATACAACAACAAAAAAAGGAGCATGTATGAAACTTCCGGTACAAATCAGTTTTCATGGTATCGACCGCTCGGAAGCTCTCGAAGCATTAATTTCTAAAGAAGTGGAAGGACTTCACAAATTTGATGCCGACCTCATCAGCTGCCGCGTTGCAGTAGAAAGCGAAGGCAAACATCAAAACCAAGGCCGTGAGTGCAGCGTTCGCGTTTGCCTCAACGCCCCGGGACATGAATTCATTATGAACACAAAGAATGAAGACGCACACGCCGCTGTTCGTCAAGCATTCGATTCTTTGACCCGCCAAGTTAAAGATAATGCTGCTAAGAGAAGAGGCAACTAATTAGCCGCTTCTTACGACCGCCGAAAGGCGGTTTTTTTACGCCTTATGCCAACGAAAGAATAACCTCTTGATTTTCATTTCCTTTCAAAATCAAACAGTTTCTAACAGTACTGATCCTCTCCAATACGGTTTTGTTATATATTAACGTGGCCAAATTTTCCATCTTCATTTTTGAGGTCCGGAAATAACTATATGGAACACAAAATTAATTTCGATATGCAGACACAACCAAAAACAAACGGAATTAGCGTCATCGGTGCAAAACAAAATACTTTAACAAACATCGATGTTAATTTCGAGTACAACAAATTCACCGTTGTCACAGGAGTTTCCGGCTCAGGAAAATCCTCTTTGGTGTTCGATACGCTTTATGCGGAAGGCCAAAGAAGATATGTCGAAACTTTCAGCCCTTATGTCCGCCAATTTATGGACAGAATGGATCGCCCTCAAGTCGATAAGATTGAGGGTGTCCCTCCGGCGATTGCCATTGATCAAACAAATCCGGTCAGAACCTCCCGCTCTACTGTCGGAACAATGACCGAGATCAATGATCATTTGAAAATGCTCTTTGCCCAAGCCGCCGTGCTCTACTGCGAAAAATGCGGCAAAGAAGTCAAAGAAGACACACCCGAACACATCTACGCTTCTTTAATCGAAAACTGTGCCTCCTTGCCGGAAAACACTCGTCTTTATGTTTGCTTTACGGTTGATGTCCCGAAAGATTATCCGGTTGAAGATGTTCTCGCCGGCTTAAGCGCCCAGGGTTACACTCGCGCCGCTCCTTTAAAAAATGTGACTAAAGGGCCCGCTGTTGTAGAAGTCGTCGCCGGCCGCTTCAAGATCACTTCCGACAAGTCCCGCATCATGGAGGCCATTGAAAATGCTCTGCAAACCGGCAAAGGCCACATGCATGTTCGTGCGGAAACACCTGAAGGCGAAAAACTGGCACAGTGGAAATTTTCCAGCCAATTCTCCTGCGCTGAATGCGGTATTACTTACTCTAAACCTCATGCATCCACTTTCAGCTTCAATTCCCCGTTAGGCGCCTGCGAAACCTGTAAAGGCTTCGGCCGTGTCATCGGTGTTGATTTCAACCTCGTTGTGCCCGACACTACGAAAAGTCTGAAAGAAGGAGCTATCAAGCCCTGGACAACGGCTTCTTTCGAAGATTGCCAAAAAGAATTGCTCGAATATGCAAAACTCGAAGGCATCGATATCAACAAGCCCTTCAGAGAGCTTTCTCAAAAAGAGCATAAGTTCGTCCTAGAGGGCGATCCGAAGTGGACTTCTTTCCGCTGCAAGAAATGGTACGGCGTAAAGAACTTCTTTGACTGGCTTGAAACTAAAGCCTACAAGATGCACGTGCGCGTGCTTCTGTCGCGCTACAGAGGATATTCCGAATGCCCGACATGTCGCGGCTCCCGTCTGAAATCCGCCTCTCAGCTTTGGAGAATCGGCTCTAAAGAACTTGCCGATAAGGTGTTGGGAGGGTCG
Source organism: Turicimonas muris (assembly GCF_002221595.1). GTDB lineage: Bacteria > Pseudomonadota > Gammaproteobacteria > Burkholderiales > Burkholderiaceae_F > Turicimonas > Turicimonas muris. The sequence goes on along the minus strand of NZ_NHMP01000006.1, from coordinate 52,592 downwards.
GGTCAAACCTACCAGAGATTCCGTCCCGTCGGCTCTTCCTTCAGCGAAGAAATTCTTCAGAGCCTTCCGGGCCTCAACCTGCAGGACATCATGCTCTTGCCGATTGAAAGACTTAAAGTCTTCTTTGATGAATTGCGCCTGTCGCCTGAACTGGAAAAAACCTGCGACCAACTTCTTAAAGAAATCCGTACCCGCTTCTCTTATTTAGTAGAAGTCGGCTTAGGCTACTTAACTTTGGATCGACAAAGCCGTACTTTGTCCGGAGGTGAAGTCCAAAGAATCAATTTGACTACAGCGCTCGGTACTTCTTTGGTCAATACCTTGTTTGTGCTCGATGAGCCGTCCATCGGTCTTCATCCCCAAGACATGGACCGCGTCAATTCGGTCATGCGCAAGCTCAGAAAAGCCGGCAATACCTTGGTTGTTGTCGAACACGATCCTCAAGTCATGCTCGCTGCCGACAGAATCATCGACATGGGTCCCGGACCTGGGGCTGACGGCGGAAGAATCGTTTTTGACGGTACTCCTCAGGAAATTAAGAAGGCTAAAACCTTAACCGGCAAATATTTAAGCGGTGCTTTGCGCATCAATAAGAGAAAGCGCAAAAAAGTTAACGTTGTCGGCGACGCTTTGGTTCTCTTAGGAGCCAAAGAGCACAACCTGAAAAATATCGATATCCGTATTCCTTTAGGCCATCTGGTTTGCGTTGCCGGGGTCTCAGGATCAGGCAAATCCACCTTAGTGCAAGACATTTTGGTTCCTGCACTTCGTCAAGAAAAAGGCCAAACTACCGAAGCTCCGGGGAAATTTGAATCTTTGCTAGGCGTCGATAAAATCGACGATGTCATCTTTGTCGATCAGACTCCTATCGGCAAAACGACACGAAGCAATCCTGCGCTATTCGTCGGAGCATTTGACTACATCCGTGCCCTATTTGCAGCCGCTCCGTTATCTCAGAAGAGAAACTATACAGCAGGTACCTTCAGCTTTAACTCCGGCCACGGCCGCTGTCCGACCTGCGAAGGAAGCGGTTTCCAACATGAAGAAATGCAGTTCTTGTCTGACGTATACATCAAGTGCCCGGACTGCGACGGTAAGCGCTACCGCCCTTCCACGCTTGATGTGCACATCACCCGTATGGGCAAAAGCTTGAATATTGCTGACGTTCTTGACCTTACGGTTCAGGAAGCGCTGTACTACTTCTCGGAAAACAAAAATATCGTCAATGCCTTAACTCCTTTAGTTAAGGTAGGTCTCAACTATTTGAAACTCGGCCAACCCGTGCCGACCTTGTCCGGCGGTGAAGCGCAGCGTTTGAAGCTGGCAAAGTATCTTATTGAAGCAGCTAATGAAGCCGGTTCCAAGAAGCACAAGATGTTTGTCTTTGATGAGCCTACAACGGGTCTTCACTTTGACGATACCGCCAAGCTCATGAGTTCTCTTCGCGAGTTGGTTGACAACGGTCACTCCGTTCTTGTCGTCGAGCACAACCTTGACGTTATCGACGGTTCCGACTGGATTATTGAACTTGGACCGGAAGGCGGAGAAAAAGGCGGCGAAGAATTATTTGCCGGTACTCCGGATCATTTCGTTATTAAAGAAACACCGACCGGAAAGGCTCTGGCTTCCTACCGTCAGGCCCTTATCGAGAAAGATCCGACCGCGTACTTTGTGAATGCACCGACCGAAGAAACAGAGATTGCAGAACAGTATCCGAAAGATGCGATTTCTATCGTTAATGCTCGCGAGCACAATTTGAAGAATCTTTCTCTAACGATTCCGAGAAATAAATTCACGGTGGTTACCGGTGTTTCCGGCTCCGGCAAATCTACCCTTGCCTTTGATTTGGTTTTCAATGAAGGCCAAAGAAGATATTTGGACTCTTTAAACGCATTTGCGCGTTCGATGGTTGCACCTGCCAGCCGGCCCGATGTGGATGCGATTTACGGTATTCCTCCGACCGTTGCCATTGAACAGAGAACATCCCGCGGCGGCCAAAAATCCACCGTCGCTACTTTGACCGAGATTTACCATTTTCTCCGCTTGATTTACCTCAAGCTCGGAACCCAATACTGTCCGACCTGTCATGTTCCGGTTCGCCCGCAAACCAAAGATTCCATTATTGAAAAGGTCATTTCCGGTTTCTCCGGCAAGTCCGTGATGATTACCGCTCCTCTGATTAAGAACCGTAAAGGTTCGTACAGAGAAGTCTTTGAAAAAGCCCATAACAAAGGTTTCGAACGTCTTGTTGTCGATGAACAAATCGTAGGAACTTATCCGTTCCGTACGTTAGACAGATTCAAAGAGCACAACATTGATCTCGTTGTTTCCGAAACTGTCATCAGCAAGGACAGGGAGAGAGAACTGGATCATGTCATTCAATCCGCCTTGGAATTAGGTAAGGGCGTCCTTCAGGTCAGATGTGGAGGAAAAGTTGAAACATTCTCAGCTATTCGCGCGTGCCCGGTATGCGAGACCAGCTTCCCTCAGCTTGATCCTCGTCTGTTCTCTTATAACTCTGCGATTGGCTGGTGTCCGTCCTGCCAAGGTTACGGCTTGGGCGTCTTCCAAGATGCTCTTGCCAGAGAAAACATTGATGAAGAAGATACGGAAACTTTAAAACTTTCCAATAACTGTACGGAATGCTCCGGTACAAGATTAAATGAAGTTGCAAGAAATGTTCTGTTCTACGAAAAGAGCATTGCGGACATCTCCAACATGACGGTTGAAGAAGCTGAAGACTACTTCACTATGTTGGCGGATGCCGTCAAGGAAGATGAAAGGGAAAATGCGATTGCAAAAGATGCCATTGCTGAAATCTTATCTCGTCTTGCCTTCTTGAAAGAGGTCGGCTTGTCCTATCTCTCGCTCAATCGTTCTGCACCGACTTTGTCCGGCGGCGAAGCTCAGCGTATTCGTTTAGCCTCCCAACTCGGCACCAACCTTCAGGGCGTCTGCTACGTTTTGGATGAACCGACCATTGGTCTTCATCCGAGGGACAATAAGATTCTCTTATCTGCCTTAGAAAAACTCGCAGATAAGGGCAACTCTCTGTTAGTAGTGGAGCATGACGAAGATACCATCCGCAAAGCCGATCATGTCATCGACATCGGCCCGGGAGCAGGGGCACGCGGCGGCCAGCTTATCGTCAACGGGACGATTGATGATCTTATTGCCAATGCCGATAAATCCTTAACCGGCCAGTATTTGAAGAATCCTCTTCAACATAAAGGCAAAGCTTTACTGAAAACGAAATCTACTGATCCTTTTGTTGAAGTCAAAGGCGCTTTCAGAAACAACTTGAAAGTTGATTCCGTCAAGTTCCCGCTTAATAGACTGACGGTTGTGACAGGCGTTTCCGGCTCCGGAAAATCTACTTTATCTCGTGAAGTTCTTCTTCATAACTTGAGGGCTGCCGTGCAGGCTAAAGGAGAAAAAGTTAAATTTGTCGGCTGCCGAGATCTGCTTGGCTATGAAGCTGTAGACAGAGTTCTGGAAGTTGACCAAACACCAATTGGTAAGACGCCGCGTTCTTGTCCGGCAACGTACGTCGGTTTCTGGGATCAGATTCGAAAGCTTTTTGCTGCTTCGTCTGAAGCCAAGATGCGAGGCTATGGCCCAAACCGTTTTTCCTTTAATGTTGCTGTCGGCAGATGCCCTGACTGTGCGGGACAAGGCTCAAAGACGGTGGAAATGAACTTCCTTCCGGATGTTCAGGTTCCGTGCGAAACCTGCGGTTCGATGCGATTCAATGAGGAAACTCTGGCCGTAACTTGGAAAGGCAAAAATATCGGTGAAGTTCTGAAAATGGATGTAGATGAAGCTGTCGAATTTTTTGCCAGCCAAACCTCCATTGCCCATCCTCTGAAGCTGATGAAAGATGTCGGTCTAGGATATTTAACCCTAGGTCAGCCTTCTCCAACCCTTTCCGGCGGTGAAGCTCAGAGAATCAAACTGGTTTCCGAACTTACCAAAGTGAAGGATGACATCACCTTGAGAGGTAGAAAGGCTCCCCACACCTTCTACGTTCTTGATGAACCGACGGTCGGACTTCACATGGCAGACGTCGATAAGCTCATTAAAGTTCTGCAGCGTTTAGTCAAAGCCGGAAACACCGTTGTAGTTATCGAACATAACTTGGATGTGATGGCCGAAGCTGATTGGATAGTCGATTTGGGCCCGGAAGGTGGCTCTGAAGGCGGCAAAGTGGTCTTCGCAGGTCCTCCTGAAAAACTTATGAAGAAAGATACTCATACCGCCAAAGCGCTTCAAGAGTTCTTAAATCGATAGCGGCAAATCCCAAGGAGAGGTTTGCAACCTCTCCTTCATTTTCATCGAGTTAGTCACATTTTGAGTTGAAAAAAGGGAAAGAGTGGAAGCTCGCTTATATCTGTTGTAAGAAATGTAAATACTCTTCTTATTCCGACTTTTTCTATCTAGCTCGAAGATAAAAACTTCAAAATGCAAATAAAACTAATTAGTGTCCTATAGCTATCTCTCTTAATTATCCATCTGAAAACCGTACAAGGCTTGAAGACAGATTTAAACTCTTTATCAGTCAATGAGACTACCAATCCTCAGAAAAAGCCTATCAACTTAGCACACCAAGAAAAGGAAATATGCAAGAGAGCCTCAAAGAGAAAAAAGCAAAAAAGATCTTAGAAAATTTGCTCTTTGTTAGAAAATTGACGAAGAGGAAAGTCCATACTTCCATAATAGGAGAGTGGGAGATTGACCTGAACAACCCTCGTTATTTTTACCAAAAAGATAAACAAGGATATGTAGGGCCCGGATATACAGAGGAGATTAAATCATCCTGCTTCTTACAACTATTAGGAGTTTTAGCGGTTAAGTACACTGTCAGGATAAGATGCCCCTCAAGAAAGGATCTTCCACCGCCAACTCTTGGGATAGACTCCAGAACTATAAACAAAATTCTCATAAATCGAGAAGAAGTTGACCTTCAACAACTTTTTTCTTGCTGGAAGAAAGACACCTCCTTACCACTCAGTGAGGAGGAACTGATTAACATTGGCGAAAAGGCTTTAGAAATAATTGAAAAGAAGACTGCTCTTTCTTTTTTTGAAGAACTACAAAATCCACAACAAACGGACGACGAGAGTGATGAAGATGGCGAAACAACAAATCCAAAGGAGCCCCACAAAAAATTAACAAGACAGTACGAAAGGGATCCTAAGCTTCGGGCAAAAGCAATCGAAGAATACGGACTAGGTTGTGTTGTGTGTGGAACAAATTTCACTGAAATTTACGGAGAGCTCGGTGAAAATTTTATTGAGGTTCATCATTTAATTCCAATTTCTAAAACTCAAACAGAAACAAGCTATAGAAACTTACGTCCTGTTTGTTCCAACTGTCACAGGATGCTTCATCGCCTCTACCGAAGAAATGAGAAATCCATTGGCCCTCATGCCATTGAAGAATTAAGACGGCTCATGAAGAAATAAAATTTCTTGGAGCTTTCGCAGAGGACTCTAAGACTCTCTTCTGATCATTTTCTTTGTTTGATACTTTCCTAGATTAACTTTTTCTTCAAATATCAAAATATAGAAATCTTTTATGATTGGGTATCTTTTTGAGCTTAGCTCAACTTCGTTGAACTCCTTAACATTTTTCTGAAAGACGGACTTTTCTTCTTCGACAATAGAGCTTGTTGTTCGTTATGGGTTTATCCCTAGTTCACCTCTCCCCGTCTTAGGTCATAAATTTACGTGGTTCTTTGGAGGCTCCCTATAATCAGTGATGAATGAAGGGACAAGCGGTGTCTTCTTTTACGGACACCCGTGTGGAGAAAGCTGTGAATGAACATTATGAAAAAGGAACCTTAAGACTGCTACGGTACATCTATAACCAGATGGAGAGATGCAGGAATCTCGATTTTAGCCAGCTTGACATCACTTCTTCTCAAGCTAGTGTGATGCTGTTCCTCTTAAAAAATCGCAGTCGTCCTGTGACCCAGCAAAGCGTTCAATCAGCTTTAATGCTGTCTCACCCGACAATTACAGGATTAATGCAGAGATTAGAGTTCAAGGGATTTATTACTAGAGTCGCAAGTAAGGATGATAACCGCTGTAAGTTTGTTGCTCTGACTGACAAAGGACTTGAAATCGAAAAAGCTCTCAAATCCAATTCAAAAAGCATGGAGCATAAAGCTCTTAAAGGTTTGACAACCAACGAGCTCGTCATTTTGGATCATTGCCTTCGTACGATTGCGGACAATCTTAAAGATGACAATCAGCAGTTTATGGAAGACATTGCCAAGAAGGCGGTTCATGAAATGATGGCCGCAGAACACTAATTAAACTAATTAAGTTTCTCGATATAATCCGAACACCCGGCCTCCTAGGTGATAAACCTAGGAGGTTTGTGTATTCCTATAGCCTTTTTTCGTATTCTTAAAAATTTATCTTCCATAATAATCGAGTTCAATCCTCAATCTTCCTTCCAAGGAGAACTTCATGACAAGCCGTCGACAATTCCTTTCCGGCTGTGTTCTAGCTGCCGTCCCAACACTTCCTGTCTTTGCAAACTCTGGTTACGCCGGTGATTTCGACATGACTCAATACCTCAAAGAACTTAAAGAATTGATGGATATTGATTCCAAGTCTGGCCATATAGAAGGTGCAAACCAGATAGCAGATATTCTTGAAAAACGCTTCAAATCAATTGGCTGGACGGTCACCAAACGAGACTGTGAAGGCCGTGGGAGGGCTCTCGTCGCAACAAACACGCCCGATCAAACACACTATGACGTTGTTTTATCCGTTCATTCGGACACGGTCCAGGCAGTTGGAAACGCCTCCAAATATCCTTTAACGATTAAAGATAACATTGCTCACGGTGCTGGCGTGGCCGACGATAAAAGCTCATTGAATGCTGTCTGGTGGATTTGCAAGAAGATTCCGAAAAAAGCCCAAGAAAAACTCAAGATTGCAGTTATTGTGAATCCCGGTGAAGAGTCCGGATCTCCGGCCTCACGTGCCTTCATGGACGAACAAGCGAAGAAAACTGACGTAGCTCTCGTCTATGAACCGGGACGCCCCGGCAATGGCTTCGTCCGCTCAAGAAAAGGTTCAATGTTCCTCACCGTCAACTTCCACGGAAGACCGGCTCACGCCGGCAATAATCCGCAAGACGGTAGAAATGCTGTTGAAGCTATGGCCATAGCTATTCCGGAAATTAAAGCCATTGCATCTAAGTACAAAGACGTCACGTTGAATGCCGATGTAGTCAAAGGTGGCACTACTCCGAACACAATTGCAGAAGACGCAACCGTAGTCTTTGATTTCCGATTCTTCAATGATCAAACTCGAGATGCCGTTCTTGAAGATATCGAGAATCTTTGTAAACGAGGATTCGCTCCTGACGTAACATCTGAACTTAAATATGTGGCAAAAAGTTCCGCCCTGGCTCACACGGAAAAATCTCAAAAGGTCATCGAAGTTATTGATACAGCCGCCAAAGAGTTGGGTCAGCCTGCCCCGAAATGGATGGATGTAGGTGGGGCTTCTGACGGCAATCGATTCTCAGGTGCAGGAGCCGCAGTAGCATGTGCCATGGGTGTAGTCGGCGGAGACCTTCATCATCCGGAAAAAGAATGGTCCGATATGACATCCGTTAAGCCGCGAATTGAGCTTGGAAGAAAAGTCCTCGAACTTCTAGCAGAACAAAAGTAAAGAGTCAAAATCTTAGTTGTTCCTAGAGACGGAGATCAAGAAAGCTCGGAAGTTTCGAGCTTTCTTACTTACGGCTCACGAAGAACCACGATTCACTGATTAGAGAATTTCAATCAGTTCATATTGCGGATTGCCCATTTTCTTTTCCGCCATTGCGGTGAGCTGTCTTAAACCGTGTCTGGTTTGCATTCTCTCAACGAGATCATGGTTATCGGAGGTATGCGAGAAAACCAAGTCAACGCAAGCCTGATCAATAGCAAGGATATCGGTAGAAGCAAGAATGCCGATATCTGCGATTGTAGGTTTAGCAGCTGCCGTTCCCGCGCAGTCACAGTCTACCGACATATTGCGCATAACATTGATGTAGGTAATGCGTTTGCCGAAGTGGTCGATTGTCGCTTTAGCTGAATCAGCCATCAGTTCCATCAAACGTTCTTTAGCGGGCCAGTCATTCCAGTCAGCCGGCAATTCCCCCATCACATCGTGAACCTGGCGTTTTCCCACTTTGCCGGAAGCACAGCCAATGGCAATGTTCTTCATGGAGCCGCCGAAGCCGCCCATCGCGTGCCCTTTAAAGTGTGTTAACACAAGCATCGAATCGTAGTTGAGGATGTTTTTACCCATGGCGACTTCTTTCAAATGGAAGCCGTCTTTAACCGGAAGATTTGCGTCGCCGTCCTCATCCATGATATCCACCGGACAAAATGTCCACCCATTAATCTTCAGTGTCTCACGATGCTTCCCAGTAGTGACGCGATCACCCTCGTAAAGCGTATTGGTCTCCACAATACTGCTTTCCGGAATGGTAGATTGAAGCGCTTGAACCATTTCTCTGGGAATGATATTAGGACCATGTCGTTCACCGGTGTGAAGTTTAATGGCCACCTTGCCGTAGATCTCATTGTTGACAAGGTTATAAAGCTTGATTAAGTGCTCAGCATCAATTTTGCGTGTGAAATAAACCTTTGCTGCTGAACCTCTGTACTTTCCAGGTTCGACACGCTTAGAGCCGATAACGGGCGTAAGAACCGGGCTATCTACGATTGAATCTTCGCATCCGCAGCAGCAATTCCCTTTGGTTGTCATGAGCAATTTCTCCTAGAGTTTTGAGTTAGTTCTGATTTTAGTTCGGCAACACAAAATTTTCTTGCTTAATAGTGAGCATAAGTGTCCCAAAAATGTGGAGCTTTACCGGAACTAAATCCTCTCTCAGCGTTCTCAAAAATGCATTAATGTGGAAAGAAGGTCAAGACCTTCGTTCAACCCACCACATCGCAATGGAGGCAAGTATCAACATCATCAGCGACGGCATGAGCGCGGAAATAAAAGACGGCACGCTTTGCAATACGCTCATGAAGGCAAAAATATTGTTTAAGGCGTAGTACAGAATGCCTATCATGATGCCGCAGAAAATCTTGATGGCCATACCGCCGGCTCGTGCGCTTTGATAAGCAAACGGCATCGCTAGGACTAACATCACGAGAATGGCCAAGGGGTAGAACATCTTCGACCAAAATGCTGTATCAAAAATCTTATAGGTCTGGCCATTGCTCTTCAAATACTCAACATAGTGGTAGAGTTCCTGCAGAGACATGTACTCCGGTTTGACCATCAGCAATCCGAAAATATTCCCATCCAGATGTTTGCCCCAAACAAGTCTAGGTGTATGAATAACTTCCACCTTCTCGTCTGTGACTTCTCTGGATTGCTTCGGAATAATCGGCAGTTTTTCTTCTTTTGCATCCGTCAAAACCCAACCTTCGCTTTCGGAATAGCTCCCTTCTTTGGCTGTCACGATAGAAGTCATGTCGCCTTCTGGGTTAAAGACGTAAATCTTCCAGTCGTAGGCGGCTTCATTAGGACGAAGACTGGAAACATTCACAAAGCGGATGCTGGTCGGTTTGCCGTCTCCGTCTCTAACCACGTCGCGGACCCAAATACCGGAATCCAAATCCTTACCGCTGAAAGAGTCTCCTGTGATGTCAAGTTTGGCAACCTTCGAGTAGCGGTGCGCGGGAGGAGCCACATACTCCCCGAGTACGTAGGCAAATAAAACCATAACTAAGCCCGGAACCATCAGCATGGAAGCAAACTTCCATGGACTAACGCCCGAGACTCTCATCACCGTAAACTGGCTGGTAGCAGCCAATCTTGAAAGCGTAAAGATCGCTCCCAGCATAACGGCAATAGGAAGAACCTGATAACAACGCATCGGCAGCACTAAGGCTGTAAGCATAAAGGCCTGACCAATGGTGTAAGTCGTTCCGATCTTGCTTGACTGACCGATTAAATCAAAGAATGCAAAAAGAGCAACCAATGCTAAGAGCACAAATAAACTGCTCTTAATCACCTGGCTAAAAATTAATTTCCCCAAAACTTTCATGCCTACTCCTTCTTATTGCTCTTCAATTTTCTGAAAGGAGCTAAGACCCAATTGACGACAATCGTATCAATGTGGCGCGTATTCATTGTCATTAATCGGTAGAACAAGAAGATAGCCAGCACGATAAATGGCAGATTCATCACAATCGTTGCCGACCAAATATCAAAAACGCCCTTGATAATCCAAGTCTTGAAGATAGATAAACAGTTCAAATAAAGAATAAAGAACAAAACGGCGGCTGTCTGGCCGTAATATTTCAAAGCTCTCGGATTTGTATAAGAAAGAGGAATTCCTAAAAGAGCCAGAATAACTGCAACGATTGGCCAGTTAATTCTCCAGAATAATTCTGCCGCAGCTTGTTTGTTCGTAGGAACCAAAGCCAATAAAGCAGGGAGCTGCATGGAGTCAACCTTCAAATTCGCTTTCACATTACTTGGAGATGTATCCAGCCTGAGTTCGTAGGTTCCGAAATCCGTTATCTGAGCATCTTGTCCGTTTGCAGGTACTTCATAACGTTTTCCGTCGTTGAGCACAACATAACGGTCTCCGTTAGGATGCTCCTCAATTCTTCCTTTCTTAGAAGAGACAACAGTCTGTGCACCGCTTTGGCTGGGCTCAGCCATAAATACTCTTTCTACGGTTTTATTATCTTGGTCAACGGCCTCTAAAAAGAAAATCTGTTTGCCGCTCTTAGCTTCAATAAACTGGCCGGAAGAAAGTCTTGTAACATCGTCTCTTTGCGCAAATCTTTCTTTATAAGCAGCAAGTTCTGCTCTGGACCACGGAGAAATAACTAAAGAGCACAGGCCTACCAGAATCACAATAGGAATAGAAAACCTTAAAACAGGTCGGATCCAAGTTGCCAAACTACAGCCGCCGGCAGAAAACCATACAAACATTTCGCTGTCGCGCCAAGAGCGGTTCAGCGTCATAAAAACGGCTAGAAACAAGGCCAATGTGATTAAGGGAGGCAAATTCACCAAAGAGGAATAAGCAACAATCTCTAAAATAGAGTTGCTGTCGTATCTTCCCCCGGCGGTCTGATTCAGAATTTGTACGAGCCCGATAGTTACCACAATGGAGAAGAGAACGGTAAACGCCCCTCCAGCAGTATTTTGTAATTCTGATATTAAAGCACGGCGGTAAATCATCGTTTATGGTTCGACTCAACAAAGAGCAGTTAGCCCTGATGCAAACAAACTGTTAGTTTACCTCGTGAGTTCCTTCTTGAGTAGTTTAAGCTTGAAGTGAATCTCATTAAATTCACAAAGCATTACTCATTTGCGCCAGTTGCCGACCGCATGACAAGCAACTTCAACAATCGAGCCCATATTTTCTACCTTTCTCATCTCAGGCTTGACCTTTCTGCAGATGTCTTTCGCATAAGAACATCTCGGATGGAATGTGCATCCTGCAGGCGGCTCAAGAGGATTGGGCACCTCTCCTTGGATTTTCTTTCTAGGCTTGCCGACGCTTCTAATATCCGGAATCGCATCCAATAAAAGTTGGGTATACGGATGCAGAGGATAGTTAAACAAAATCTTTTTATCGGCCAGTTCTACCAAACGCCCTAAATACATCACCCCGACACGGTCGCTGATGTGATGCACCACTGAAAGATTGTGAGAGATAAATAGATAGGTCAGACCGATTTCCTTCTGAAGATTCTGCATCAAGTTCAACACTTGAGCTTGCACGGAAACGTCCAGAGCAGAAGTAGGTTCGTCACAAACAATGAACTCAGGGTGAATGGCGATTGAACGGGCAATCGAAATTCTTTGTCTTTGCCCTCCGGAGAACTGGTGCGGATATCTGGACTTGTCTTCCGGCGACATATTCACTAGCCAAAGGACGGAATCAATACGATCTTGAATTTCTTTTTTATCAGTAAGGACTTTCTGCGCGATGATAGGTTCAGCAATAATTCTTCCGACACTCCAACGGGGATTTAAGCTCGCATATGGATCTTGGAAGATCATCTGAATCTTGTTATGCAGTTCCTTGGCATCCTTTCCTTTTACGGTCGCCATATCCAAACCATTAATTTCTACACGGCCGAAAGTTGGTTTGTGCAAACCGACCAGCATTCTCGCTGTCGTGGATTTACCGCATCCACTTTCACCTACCAAGGATAAAGTCTCTCCTCTTCGGATTTCGAAGGACACTCCGTCAACCGCCTTCAGAATAGTTTTTGGTTTTCTTTCAATGAGCCTGTTTAGTAAAGGAGCGGAGACATCAAAATACTTTCCGATGTTCTGGACTTTAACTAGAACGCTCTGTTGGGTCTTAGCTTCTGCCTGCATCGGCTAGTTCCTTTCTGATGAAGTAAGGCTGAGTTCTGTATTTTGCAATTTCTTCGCTGCGAGACTTCCAGCAAGCAACCATCACATTATTTACGGATTCCATCTGGGGTCTCTCACCGATACACTTTTCATCTGCCAAAGGGCAACGCGGATGGAATGCACAGCCTTTGGGAACTTCATTAAGCCACGGCATATGTCCCGGGATCTGAGTTAAAAACTCGGTATCTTCTCCGATTTTTGGAATTGCACCCATCAAACCGGAAGTATACGGGTGTAAAGGAGAATGAATGATTGCTTTGGTTTCTCCAATCTCAACTAATCTTCCCGCGTACATAATAGCTACTCTATCTGATGCTTCTGCAATGACTCCTAAATCATGAGAAACAAGCATCACTGCAGTGCCTTTTTCTTTGCAGAGAGTTTTCAGCAAATCAATAATCTGCGCTTGAATTGAAACATCCAGTGCCGTTGTCGGCTCATCTGCAATCACTAGCTTAGGTTCTCCGGCCAAAGCCAGGGCAATGACAACACGTTGTCTCATGCCCCCTGAGAATTGATGAGGATAGTCGTCGATTCTTTTTTCCGCCGCCGGAATCCCCATCTTCTTTAAAAGCTCTATTGCTTCCTCGCGAGCTTCTTTTTCTGAAAGACTTCTATGCGTAACGATAGTTTCAACGAGCTGCTCTCCTACGGTAAACAGCGGGTTCAAACTTGTTAACGGATCTTGGAAAATTGCACCGACTATTTTTCCTCTCATCTCTGAGCGCTGTTTTTCGGACACGTTGTCCACTCGTTTACCGTCGAGCCATATTTCTCCCGCGCTGACATGAGCCGGATGATCTAACAAACCAATAATGGCATTGCCGGTCATGGATTTTCCCGCTCCGGATTCACCGACTACGCCGAGAATTTCTCCGGGATATATCTCCAGATTCACATTATCCAGAGCAATAAGAAGTTCTTTTCTTGTGGGAATCTCAACTCTGAGATTTTTCACTTCCACCAATGGATTCTTTTCTGTCATGACTGTCCTTGAAGCTTTGGATTTAAAGCATCTCTCAGCCAATCGCCGAGAAGATTAATCGTTAAAACAAACACGATCAGAGTTAAACCCGGGAAGATGGTGATCCACCATTCGCCGGAGAATAAGAACTCATTACCGATGCGGATGAGCGTTCCTAAAGACGGCGTTGTAGGAGGTACTCCAACCCCCAGGAAGGACAAGGTAGCCTCAGTAATAATTGCGGTAGCAATCTGGACCGTCACCAATACGAGAATCGGGCCTAAAACGTTAGGAAGGATATGAGTAAACATGATTCTCAAAGAACTCACACCAAAAACTTGCGCAGCCTGCACATATTCTCTCTTTTTTTCCGCCAGAGTCGAACCTCTGACAGTTCTGGCATACTTAACCCAGCCCGACAAAGAAATAGCAAAAATTAGTACGGCATAAGATGCCTCGTCATGAGTTCCTTCTGGCAAAACTACTCGAATCACTCCGTCAATCAATAAAGCTAGAAGAATTGCCGGGAAGCTGAGCATAACGTCACAGAAACGCATGATTATTGCATCAGTCACTCCTCCGACGTAGCCTGAAAGAAGGCCCAAGGAGATGCCCAGGACGACCGAAATAAACACGGAGGAAAGACCGATTTCAAGAGATACTCTCAATCCGTAAAGGATTGCTGAAAGCATATCCCTTCCCTGATCATCCGTTCCCAAAAGGAACTCTCGGGAGCCGCCCTCCTCCCAAGCAGGAGGAAGGAAAGCATTTGCCAGATCAAATGACGCCAAATCGAACGGATTGTAGGGTGCAATCCAACTTGCAAATACGGCTGACAGAATCATTCCTGCCGCGATAACAAAACTCAGGATGATGACAGGAGCATGTCTGAATCGCCAGCATAAATCGGAATCCCAAAATCTAAGGAATTTCAATTTAAGTCCGGTTAAAAGGCTGTCTGTCTGAGTATTAGGCATTCTTATCCTGCTAAGTCTTTAAATCTTTTTTCTAATGTTTTTACTAACAAGCTAGCGGCCAGCGGAATAATTTCATCGTTGAAATCGAAGTACCCGTTGTGCGCCGGAGCCCCGCCCTGTCCTACTCGAATATAGGCACCGGGAACCGCTCCTGCCATAAAGGCGAAATCTTCGCCGCCGGTTGCTCTCGGGTAATTTCTTTTCACATTTTCTTCCCCTACCAGTTCCGCTCCGACGTCGGCTATTGGCTTTGCCTGTTCCTCACTATTAATAAGCGGAGGGTACTTTCTGTCGTAGTCAAGGACAGCTGTGCAGCCAAAAGCAGCTGCCGTACTCTCAGCAACTTCTTTTAAACGTTTTTCAATCAAGTCTCTGGTTTCCGGCTTAAAGGTCCTAGTAGTTCCGACAATCTGGCAAGAATTAGGAATAACACTTTGTGCCAAAGGATCTCCCGAATGAATAGAGCCGCATGAAACTACTGCAGAATCCAAAGGACTTACGTTTCTGGAAACTAAAGTCTGAAGAGCGGTAATAATGTAAGCTGCAGCCACAATCGGATCGTTGCAGTTTTCCGGACGAGACCCATGGCCGCCTTTTCCGGTAATGGTAAGAGTAAATGCATCGGCAGCTGCCTGCATTGCTCCGTAATTCAAAGCCAATTCTCCCGGCCGAAGAGCAGATGCTGTGTGATAGGCATAAATTTCTTGCACCGGAAATCTTTCAAAAAGGCCGTCATCCATCATGACTTTTGCACCCGACCATCCTTCTTCTCCTGGCTGGAAAATCAAAACCGCTTTGCCGGCAAAGTTTCTGGTCTGAGCAAAATATTTGGCAACGGCTAAGAGAGTCGTTCCATGGCCATCATGACCGCATCCGTGCATTCTGTTTCCTAAGCAGGAAACATGATCATGGTCGCTCATTTCTTTCATCGGAAGAGCGTCAATATCTGCACGCACTCCTAATGACGGACCCTCTTTGGAAGAGCCGTACACTACGCCAACGACACCGCAGCCTCCGATATTTTCATGTACTTCATCCACACCGTAGGAACGAAGAAAACCTGCGATCTTTCCAGAAGTTCTTGGAGTGTCCAAACCAATTTCAGGATTCCGGTGAAAATCCTGTCTTATCTCTCTAAATTCATCTTTCCATGATTCGATTAGAGGGATCGAAGCTTTTTTCAGATCTACTACGGGTTCTTGAGAAACAAACATCTTAATCCTTACGCTTGTGATTTACCGTCAATCTTGAGACGTGGGTCCACGGCTACATAGAGCAGATCCACAATAAGGTTCACCACAACAAAAATAAAAGAAATGAGACATAGGTAGGCTGCCATTACGGGAATATCTGCAAATTGGACTGCTTGAATAAAAAGCAGCCCCATTCCCGGCCACTGAAACACTGTCTCCGTCACAATAGAGAAAGCAATAATTCCTCCCAATTGCAATCCAGTAATCGTGATAACGGGAAGAAGCGTATTCTTCAAAGCATGGCGGAAATAAATAGAACGCTGCGAGATTCCTCTGGCCCGGGCAAATTTAATGTAGTCCGTCCTCAGCACTTCGAGCATCTCGCCTCTGACCAATCTCATCAACAATGCAATCTGAAAAACAGCTAACGTGATCGCCGGCAAGATAATATGAAGAAGGCCATCTTTGGTAAAGAGGCCGGAAGTCCACCAACCAAGAGCTATTGTATCTCCTCTTCCATAGGACGGCAGCCATCCTAACCAGACGGAAAAAACCAAAATCAGAAGAATACCAATGAGGAAAGTCGGCAAAGAAATGCCGATCAAAGAAAGCCCCATCAGCCACTTTGCTATAAGAGAGTTTCTCTTCAAAGCAACGAAAACACCTAAAGGTATTCCTACCAACGTCGCTACAAACGCAGAGAAAAACGCTAGCTCAATAGTGGCAGGCATTTTCGCCTTCAGCAATTCTGATACCGGAGCACCTTGTCTTAAAGAAACTCCGAAATCACCTTGCGCGGCTTTTCCTACGAAAGCTGCGTATTGTTCCCAAATAGACTTATCTAAACCTAGAGAATGTCTCAAAGCTTCTCGATCAGCTTCGGTGGCTTCCTGTCCGAGCATTTGCATGACGGGATCGCCAACGAACTGAAATAGAAGAAATGCAATAAGCGTGACGATCAACATCACGAAAATCGCCTGAAACATTCGTTTTACAACGAATACAAACATCAAAAAGATCTTTCAGATTATTTATTAACTTTTACTTTATCAATTTCAAGTCTGTTATCAGAGCGAATTTCCGCATCAATGTTTTTCCCCATACCCCAAGTAATAAGCTGTGTATGCAAAGGTAGTTCATAAACCTTATCACTAATAATCTTCAAGGCCTTCGCAATATCAGCATTGCGAACTTTAGGATCCGACTCAACTTTAATTTTCTCGACGAGGACATCAATTTCAGGGTCAGAAACTCTGCCGATGTTAGAAAGGCCATTGCCTTTCTTTGTATCAAATGTAGAGACTAAAGACTGTATGCTGAACAATGCGTCCTGAGTACTGCAGCCCCAGCCCACCATTCCTGCTGAAGAATCAAAGCCCAGAACTTTAGGGAAATAATTAGCTCTTGGCATGGCGTTAACATTCACTTTAACTCCGATTTTTGCCCACATACCTGCTAGAGCTTTAGCAATAGCCTCGTCATTGACCCAGCGGTTATTCGGAGTATCTAAAGTAAATTCAAAACCATCAGGATATCCGGCCTCAGCTAAAAGCTTTTTGGCAGCAACAACGTCATAAGGATGACGAACATCCTGTTCAGGAGCCCAACCTGCGACGTTAGGAGGAATAATGGAGCCGGTTGGAATTGCCGAACCGCGCATGACCGTTCTCTTCAAAGTCTGAATGTCGATTGCCTGGTATAGTGCTTTTCTTACTCTTTCATCTTTGAAGGGGTTCTTGTCAGTCGCTTTACCGTCTACTCGAACATAAGGGGACTTATCTCTGTATTGATCAAGGGAAATCATCAAGACTCTGAGTTCAGGCCCTTCTACTAACTTAACTTTGTCATTGCGTTTTAATCTCTGAGCATCTTGAGGTGCCAAATCTAAAACAAAGTCAACCTGGCCGGAGAGCAAAGCTGCGGTACGAGTGGCAGCTGATTTAATAGGAGTGTAAATGGCCTCAGTTACGTTGCCGACCTTATTGGCTTTGTTCCACCAATCAGGATTCTCCACAAATACTGTCTTGACATCTACTTCTCGACTCTTGAGTTTGAATGGGCCAGTACCATTAACGTTACGGGCTGCGTAAGACTCTTCTTTTTCGACGTAATTTTGAGGATTTACAACGTTATGTTCTTCTGCCCACTTTTTATTAAGAATACGCAAGTGGGTGAGTTGGTTAAGAATAACAGGACTCTGAGTAGAGGTTTTAATAAACACTTGTCCGTCAGAGCGTACTTCTGCGTCAAGAATCCCGGCAGTATACGTACGGAACTGAGAAAGAGGATGAAGGGCACGCTTAATAGAAAAAACAACGTCTTCAGGAGACAATGTCTGACCATCATGGAACTTAACGTTGGGTCTAATCTTGAAAAGGAAGCCGCCCGGCTCTTTTGACCAGCTCTCTGCTAAGCAAGGAATTATTTCAGAATTTTTGCCTAAATTGACAAGGGTTTCGTATACATAAGAGTTAGCAGCGCTGTTAAGTCCTTCATTCTGTGCATGAGGATCAAAGGTAAGAATATCGCCCTGGCTTGCCCATTTAAAAGTTTCAGCAAATGCTGCCGCAGAGAAAGTTGCCGCAGCAGCGACTAAACAAACAGATGCTAACTTAACTTTAAGCATGGGTACTCCGATATTTTTATTGGTTTTAGAACGATCATTTTTCCTGTCTTTAATACTTTTTATTTAGTCTGATCCGTTTTGAACCCCGATGGGTTCTTTATTTTTGCCTAAATTTATTTTCTAATAATATGTATTAACTGTAGTATAATTAGCTTAATGATAAATCTTGGGGGTCCTATGCGTTATAGGTTGGGGTTTAGTTCTAACAAAGACAGTTCTAGTGTTTATATCGAGTGTTCTATTCGAAAGCCAGGTGTCAAACATCCCGTTCGAGAAATCATTAAACGCTTTGGAAAGAAAAAAGACCTCTTAGCTAAAGACCCTGCGGCACTACAAAAGATCCAAGAAGAGGTTGACCGGATGAACCTCAACTGTGAGGGTAGGAAACTGCTTTCCACTCCCACTTCTCTTGAGTTACTTTCTAAAGATTTATCCGAGCTTCTTCAACGACAAACTTTGGATCCTAGTGCCGTTTTTTGTACTCGTAGTGCCGGCTATCTTATCTTGCGCCGCCTCTATGATGAACTTAAATTGGATGCTAAGTTCGATTACATTGCAACGAAAGGCTCTTTCAAGTATGACTTAGCAGAAATTGCCAAGGAACTAATTTTGCTCAGAATTCTTGCCCCGTCCTCCAAGAGACGTTCCTCAATCGAAGGACCCGAGCGTTATCTTGGCATGGAGTTTGATAATCTAACTCAAATTTACAAAGCTCTGGATGTACTCTGTGCGAATAAAAGCGACATCATCCGATACTGGAATCGTCAAATCAGCAAGCTGGTTCCCGACAGGGATACTTCGATTTGTCTTTATGACATAACTACATATGCCTTTGAGAGTACCGATCAAGATGCGCTAAGAGATTTTGGCTATTCCAAGGACAAGAAATTTAATGAAGTCCAAGTAGTTATGGGATTAGCTACGGACAAACAAGGCTTGCCCCTCGACTATGGTCTCTACAGAGGCAATCAGGCTGAGGGGGCTACTATGGTGCCCTTTGTTAGTGAACTAAAGAAGAAATTTAATGTTAAAAGCTTCACGGTAGTTGCCGATAGAGGTCTGAACAGCCAAGCTAATATCGACGCTCTGATAAAACTCGGAGATAACTACGTTCTAGCCTCCAAGATAAGAGGCGCAAGCAGCGATATACAAAGAGAAGTTCTCTCTGAGGAAGGCAGAGTTCCAATACAGAAAGTCTCCGAAGACGGGGAAATCTTAGACTTCGGCTGGTACAAAGAAATTCAATTGAACGGTCCTATCAGCTACGAGTCGCCGGAATACGTCTTTGAAGACGGTGACAAAGAGAAAGAAAAGCAACTTGAGAAAAACTTAAACCATACAAAAACGAAATCTGGGAAATACGTAAAAAGCCAATTAAAACGCAGACTCATCGTTACCTGGACCGAGGCCAGAGCCAGAAAAGACAGAAAAGACCGAGAAAGGTTAATCAAGAAAGCTCAGGAGCTAGTTGGAAAACCTTCTAAGATCAAGACCTCATTCAAAAGAGGAGGAAGAAGTTTTATTCTCTTAGATATGGATTTGGAGACTGCAAGAATAAATGAATCACTAATTGCAGCACAGGAGCAATTTGATGGAATTCATGTTATCGAAACATCATTGAGTTCACCTGCTTCAGAAGTGGTAAGAATCTATAAAAACTTATGGAGAATTGAAGATAGTTTCCGCCATTTAAAAAGTACTTTTGAGGCAAGACCAGTATATTTACGGCTGCCGGATCATGTGCGCGGACACTTCCTAATCTGCTTTTTAGCTTTATGCGTCCATCGTTATTTGGAATATAAACTTCGGGCAAATAATACTCCGGCCACGACCGATGGAATTATCAGAGGACTGAACCGAGCCACGATATCATTGATTAATCCAACCTCCGGGATTGAGTTTTACGGCACCGCTGGCTTTGACTCTACAGTACGAAACATTATGAATCTAGTTGGCTTGACGCCTCCAAATACTTACGAAGACCCAAGCGCTTTGAGGAAGAAAATGCGACTCTACACTTCTGTCAAAGATTTATTCTCTTCTACTACAATAAGTTTAGAAAATTAAGAAAAAGAGAAACTAGAGCTGACGGGGCCTCACAGGCCCTTTTTTAATTCGTAGGCATAAAAGACGGGGCAAAGCTGCGGTACGAGTGGCAGCTGATTTAATAGGAGTGTAAATGGCCTCAGTTACGTTGCCGACCTTATTGGCTTTGTTCCACCAATCAGGATTCTCTACAAATACTGTCTTGACATCTACTTCTCGACTCTTGAGTTTGAATGGGCCAGTACCATTAACGTTACGGGCTGCGTAAGACTCTTCTTTTTCGACGTAATTTTGAGGATTTACAACGTTATGTTCTTCTGCCCACTTTTTATTAAGAATACGCAAGTGGGTGAGTTGGTTAAGAATAACAGGACTCTGAGTAGAGGTTTTAATAAACACTTGTCCGTCAGAGCGTACTTCTGCGTCAAGAATCCCGGCAGTATACGTACGGAACTGAGAAAGAGGATGAAGGGCACGCTTAATAGAAAAAACAACGTCTTCAGGAGACAATGTCTGACCATCATGGAACTTAACGTTGGGTCTAATCTTGAAAAGGAAGCCGCCCGGCTCTTTTGACCAGCTCTCTGCTAAGCAAGGAATTATTTCAGAATTTTTGCCTAAATTGACAAGGGTTTCGTATACATAAGAGTTAGCAGCGCTGTTAAGTCCTTCATTCTGTGCATGAGGATCAAAGGTAAGAATATCGCCCTGGCTTGCCCATTTAAAAGTTTCAGCAAATGCTGCCGCAGAGAAAGTTGCCGCAGCAGCGACTAAACAAACAGATGCTAACTTAACTTTAAGCATGGGTACTCCGATATTTTTATTGGTTTTAGAACGATCATTTTTATAACACTGAAACACTATATTTCAACAGAAACATAATATTATTTTCAAGCGAGTCTATATCGGTTTCCCAAAAGACAAAACCCTCGGAGCCGCAATGACTTCGAGGGGTCTGTTTTAAATAATTGAGCCCGGAGGCTACCTACTTTCGCAAGAAATACAACTCACTATCATCGGCGTGGAGGCGTTTCACTGTCCTGTTCGGGATGGGAAGGAGTGGTTCCACCCTGCTATGGCCTCCGGGCTTTAACTTGTTCTGCATCTTTCGATGCTCGGAAATTCTTATCAATCTTGACGAGCTCTTAAGCTCTGCTTTGTTTAACTTTACTTGCTACAACCAACGCGGGCTTTAAGCTTCACGGTTATAGGATCAAGCCTCACGAGCAATTAGTATCAGTTAGCTCAATGCCTTGCAGCACTTACACACCTGACCTATCGACGTCCTGGTCTCGAACGACTCTTTTGGGAGGTTTTACCTCCGGGAAGACTCATCTTCAGGCAAGTTTCCCGCTTAGATGCTTTCAGCGGTTATCTCTTCCGCACTTAGCTACCCGGCTATGCCACTGGCGTGACAACCGGTACACCAGAGGTGCGTCCACTCCGGTCCTCTCGTACTAGGAGCAGCCCCCGTCAATCTTCCAACGCCCACGGCAGATAGGGACCAAACTGTCTCACGACGTTTTAAACCCAGCTCACGTACCTCTTTAAATGGCGAACAGCCATACCCTTGGGACCGACTTCAGCCCCAGGATGAGATGAGCCGACATCGAGGTGCCAAACACCGCCGTCGATATGAACTCTTGGGCGGTATCAGCCTGTTATCCCCAGAGTACCTTTTATCCGTTGAGCGATGGCCCTTCCATTCAGTGCCACCGGATCACTATGACCTGCTTTCGCATCTGCTCGAGTTGTAGCTCTCGCAGTCAAGCACGCTTTTGCCATTGCACTATCAGCACGATTTCCGACCGTACCTAGCGTACCTTCGTACTCCTCCGTTACCCTTTAGGAGGAGACCGCCCCAGTCAAACTGCCTACCATGCACGGTCCCAAACAGTGTGGTCCTGTCTTGGTTAGAACCGCAAACAAATCAGGGTGGTATTTCAAGGTTGACTCCAGAGGAGCTGGCGCTCCTCTTTCTCTGTCTCCCACCTATCCTACACAAATCGGTTCACAGTTCAATGCAAAGCTGCAGTAAAGGTTCATGGGGTCTTTCCGTCTAGCCGCGGGTAGATTGCATCATCACAAACACTTCAACTTCACTGAGTCTCGGGAGGAGACAGTGTGGCCATCGTTATGCCATTCGTGCAGGTCGGAACTTACCCGACAAGGAATTTCGCTACCTTAGGACCGTTATAGTTACGGCCGCCGTTTACTGGGACTTCGATCAAGGCCTCTCAGCCCATCAATTAATCTTCCAGCACCGGGCAGGCATCACACCCTATACGTCGTCTTTCGACTTTGCAGAGTGCTGTGTTTTTAATAAACAGTCGCAGCCACCTATTCTCTGAGACCGTCTCACGCTCAAGGTGTCTCTCCTCTCACGCTACTGCGGCACACCTTCTTCCGAAGTTACGGTGTCAATTTGCCGAGTTCCTTCTCCCGAGTTCTCTCAAGCGCCTGAGCATATTCAGCTCGCCCACCAGTGTCGGTTTGCGGTACGGTCCTCTCAGACTGTAGCTTAGAGGTTTTTCCTGGAAGAGTTTCCAATCACTTCGCTCCCGTGGGAGCACCACTTCCGATCCGGACGATCCGTTGGCGGATTTGCCTGCCAACCGTCCTCGTCTAAGTACCGAGTAGTCCAACACTCGGATGACCTTAGCCTCTCCGTCACCCCTTCGCATCTGACAGCGGTCCGGGAATATTAACCCGGTTCCCATCGGCTACGCCTTTCGGCCTGACCTTAGGGGCCGACTCACCCTGCTCCGATGAACGTAGAGCAGGAAACCTTGGGCTTGCGGCGAGAGGGCTTTTCACCCTCTTTAACGTTACTCATGTCAGCATTCGCACTTCTGATATCTCCAGCAGACTTCTCAATCCGCCTTCTCAGACTTACAGAACGCTCCCCTACCACGCATGGATTTTTCCATGCATCCGCGGCTTCGGTTAGCAGCTTAGCCCCGTTACATCTTCCGCGCAGAAAGACTCGACCAGTGAGCTATTACGCTTTCTTTGAAGGATGGCTGCTTCTAAGCCAACTTCCTGGTTGTCACGGCCTTTCCACTTCGTTTTCCACTTAGCTGCTATTGGGGACCTTAGCCGGCGGTCTGGGTTGTTTCCCTTTTGAGTCCGGACGTTAGCACCCGGTGCTCTGTCTCCCGTGTATAGCTTCCAGGTATTCGGAGTTTGCCTTGGTTTGGTAAGACTACATGTCCCCCTAGCCAAAACAGTGCTCTACCCCCTGGAGCCTTCACACGAGGCACTACCTCAATAGTTTTCGGGGAGAACCAGCTATCTCCAGATTTGTTTGGCCTTTCACCCCTATCCACAGCTCATCCGCTAATTTTGCAACACTAGTCGGTTCGGTCCTCCAGTGTGTGTTACCACACCTTCAACCTGGCCATGGATAGCTCATCTGGTTTCGGGTCTACACCCTGCGACTTTTCGCTCTATTCGAACTCGCTTTCGCTTCGGCTTCCCTATTCGGTTAACCTCGCCACAGAATGTAAGTCGCTGACCCATTATGCAAAAGGTACGCAGTCACCTCAAAAAAAGGCTCCTACTGTTTGTATGCATGCGGTTTCAGGTTCTATTTCACTCCCCTCCCGGGGTTCTTTTCGCCTTTCCCTCACGGTACTGGTTCACTATCGGTCGATCACTAGTATTTAGCCTTGGAGGATGGTCCCCCCTTCTTCAGACAGGATTCCTCGTGTCCCGCCTTACTTCTCGTTTCCTTAGTACCATTCGGACAATTTTAAATACAGGGCTATCACCTTCTCTGGCTGAGCTTTCCATCTCATTCTTCTATTATCCAAACTATCAAAAACTAGGCTCCTCCGGGTTCGCTCGCCGCTACTGCCGGAATCTCGGTTGATTTCTTTTCCTGAGGATACTTAGATGTTTCAGTTCTCCTCGTTCGCCTCGCATGACTATGGATTCATCATGCGATAACCCTTATCGGGCTGGGTTCCCCCATTCAGATATCTGCGGATCTATGCTCGTTTGCCAGCTCCCCGCAGCTTTTCGCAGGCTGCCACGTCTTTCTTCGCCTGTGATCGCCAAGGCATCCACCACATGCACTTAGTCGCTTGATCCTATAACCCTGCCGCCTATTGCCCGGCAGCGTTACAAGCAACCGCTAAACGCTGTTCCCATTACGCTGTTTATGTCTTCGCTTTCAAGTTTCTCACAAAGTTTTGCTTTGTTATGACTCGCCAATCTTTTCCCGTTTACGTTTCCATAAACGTTTTCAATTGATTCAAATTTCCGGTTTTTTAAAGAACAAATTTTCAGGCTCTAAATTACCTGAAATAAATACTCATCAAGCACTTATTTCAGCAATCTGGTGGAGGTAAACGGGATCGAACCGTTGACCCCCTGCTTGCAAAGCAGGTGCTCTCCCAGCTGAGCTATACCCCCATGAAAGACTTTGGTGGGTCTTGATGGACTTGAACCATCGACCCCCGCCTTATCAAGACGGTGCTCTAACCAGCTGAGCTAAAGACCCTTAGCCTTTGGCCTATTCTCTTCTTCAATCTATCGACTGCCGATAAGAGCGGACACTCAAATCTTCAAGCAAAAACTCTTGAAAGGAGGTGATCCAGCCGCACCTTCCGGTACGGCTACCTTGTTACGACTTAACATTAGTCACGGTGCTCACCGTGGTCGCCGCCCTCCTTGCGGTTAGGCTAACGACTTCTGGTAAACACCACTCCCATTGTTTGACGGGCGGTGTGTACAAGACCCGGGAACGTATTCACCGCGGCATGCTGATCCGCGATTACTAGCGATTCCGACTTCATGCAGTCGAGTTGCAGACTGCAATCCGGACTACGATCGGTTTTCTGGGATTTGCTCCGCCTCTCGGCTTCGCTGCCCTCTGTTCCGACCATTGTATGACGTGTGAAGCCCTACCCATAAGGGCCATGAGGACTTGACGTCATCCCCACCTTCCTCCGGTTTGTCACCGGCAGTCTCACTAGAGTGCCCTTTCGTAGCAACTAGTGACAAGGGTTGCGCTCGTTGCGGGACTTAACCCAACATCTCACGACACGAGCTGACGACAGCCATGCAGCACCTGTGTGCAGATCCTCTTGCGAGCTCTCCTCATTACAAGGAGTTGTCTGCCATGTCAAGGGTAGGTAAGGTTTTTCGCGTTGCATCGAATTAATCCACATCATCCACCGCTTGTGCGGGTCCCCGTCAATTCCTTTGAGTTTTAGTCTTGCGACCGTACTTCCCAGGCGGTCAACTTCTCGCGTTAGCTGCGTTACTGAAAGTTTTACCTCCCAACAACTAGTTGACATCGTTTAGGGCGTGGACTACCAGGGTATCTAATCCTGTTTGCTCCCCACGCTTTCGTGTATGAGCGTCAGTTGCGTCCCAGGGGGCTGCCTTCGCCATCGGTGTTCTTCCAAATATCTACGCATTTCACTGCTACACTTGGAATTCCACCCCCCTCTGACGCACTCTAGTCTTGCAGTCATGTATGGCTTTCCCAGGTTAAGCCCGGGGCTTTCACATCCATCTTGCAAAACCGCCTGCACACCCTTTACGCCCAGTAATTCCGATTAACGCTCGCACCCTACGTATTACCGCGGCTGCTGGCACGTAGTTAGCCGGTGCTTATTCTTAGAGTACCGTCATCATCTATCGGTATTATCAATAGACTTTTCGTTCTCTACAAAAGTGGTTTACAACCCGAAGGCCGTCATCCCACACGCGGAATAGCTGGATCAGGCTTGCGCCCATTGTCCAAAATTCCCCACTGCTGCCTCCCGTAGGAGTCTGGGCCGTGTCTCAGTCCCAGTGTGGCTGGTCGTCCTCTCAGACCAGCTACTGATCGTCGCCTTGGTAAGCCTTTACCTTACCAACTAGCTAATCAGTCATCGGCCGCTCCGCTCGCGAGAGGCCCTCGCGGGTCCCCCTCTTTCATCCTCGGATCTCATGCGGTATTAGCTCCCCTTTCGGGAAGTTGTCCCCCACGAGCGGATACGTTCCGATGTCTTACTCACCCGTTCGCCACTCGTCGACGGAGGAAAGCAAGCTTTCCTCCTCGTTACCGTTCGACTTGCATGTGTAAAGCGTTCCGCCAGCGTTCAATCTGAGCCAGGATCAAACTCTTTTGTTTAATCTCTGTTGTCGCTCTTACTCTTCGTTTCGGTTTTGACGGAGTATTTCCTACTCCGTTTGCCTCACAAAGCGAGCTTCTTAAATTTAATCTCTTTGCTTTCACTCTTAAACTTAAGTGCCCGCTCTTATCGGTTCGTCGATAAATTTTTAAAGAACTTGCGTCGCTGATTTCGTGTTCGTCATCAACAACGAGGTGCGAACTATAAATACCTTTTTTGAGCTTGTCAAACCCCTTGAAGAAATTTTTTCTATAAATTCGGCGTAAAATATAGATTTTATATTTAATTTCAATCAGTTAAATCTGATGTAAAAATTTGTAAATTTCTTGCTTTTCCTTTTGTCAAAGCAAATTTAACTGTTTTTCTTCTGTTTTTTGCTTTGAATTTTCTTGAGGAAGCCACGAGATAGGTTTTTCTCCCTTTTCTTCAAGCCAATTATTAGCTGCTTTAAAGTGCCCGCAGCCGATAAAAGGAACTGGGCCCCTTCGTGCAGACAGCGGGGAAGGATGGTTGCTTTGTAAAATCAGATAAGAAGAGGGCTTAGAAATCTCCTCAATAATCGGACGCTTTTGTTGTGCAAAGCTTCCCCATAACAGATAAACACACGGACGCTGTCTTTTAGCCACCGCGCGGATAAGATTATCCGTGAGGATTTCCCATCCGATACGAGAATGGCTGGATGGCTGTCCCTTTTCTACTGTCAAAGACGCGTTCAACAAAAGAACACCTTGCTTAGCTAAATAAGTTAAATCACCGTTCGAAGGCATTTCTCCGGAATATTCATTGATGATTTCTTTAAAGATATTTCTCAAACTCGGAGGAAGTTTTATTCCTTCTCCTACAGAAAAAGCCAGACCATTCGCCTGATTTGGACCGTGGTAGGGATCCTGTCCAAGGATGACAACTCTGACTTCATCAAGAGACATTAAAGTTAAAGCACGAAGAGGATCCGGAGGATAAACGTTATCCTCCCCGATTTCGTCTTTCCGCTTGTTCACATATGAAATTAATCCCTGTCCTTGGGAAGAATCAAAAAAATCTTCGACTAGGTTCCCCCATCCGGGCTTCAACCGGTTTACGTCCGAAAAATTCATTGCTTTTAAGCTTTACGGGAATCAAGAATTTCTTTTGCTACTTCAGGAATATCAGCCAAAATGATTGCATCATCTCTTTCTGCAATCGTCTCCAAAGGAACTCCCTCACTCCAACCTGTCCGTACTAAGATAGATGGAACATCTGCTGCTTTGGCAGCTCCGGAGTCATTTCCTGAATCTCCGATCATCAGAGCTTCGTTTTTGGAAACATTCAGAAGATTAATAGCCATTTCAACAGGATCTTTAGCCGGTTTTGGTCTCGGCGCCGAATCTCCTCCTACCACTACGTCAAAAAAATCCTCGATGCCGCAGCTATTCAAAGTCTCTATACTCATATCGTATGGTTTGTTGGTAACAATTGCCAACTTCAGTCCTGCGTTCTTCAGGAGTTCGAGAGCCTCTTTTGTTCCGGGAAACAAAGTACCTTTGTCATAATCTCCTTTTTCAACATGCTTCCGGAGACTAGACACTGCTAAAGAGAAGATATGATCATCCAATCTGCCGTTCATTGAATCAGTCATTGAACGGTGTATTAAATTGACCATTCCTTTTCCGATATAAAGGCCCACTCTCTCCTCAGGCAGCGCTGGCTTATCAAAGTCTCTTCTAACTGCGTTGACTAATTGAGTCAGCCCCGGAAGGGTATGGACCAGAGTTCCGTCTAAGTCAAATAAAACAGCTTTGACTTTTTTAAAATTTTCCTTGTTCTTAGACACCGTCCAACTCTTTTCTAAAATTGTTAATTATCTTTTTATAGCCTTCGTAATTCTTTCCGGAAAAAACAGCGCTTCCTGCGACAAATACTTCTGCGCCTGCAGCTGCAATTTCCGCAATATTGTCAATCTTGACGCCGCCGTCAACTTCTAAAAGAATCTTTTTGCCTGTCTTTTTTTCATATTGATCAAGAATCCATCTGCACTCTTGGAGCTTATGAAGAGTCTCGGGAATAAAAGACTGACCGCCGAATCCCGGGTTGACGCTCATGAGCAGAACCATATCAATTTTGTCCATCTCATAGGTCAGCCAATCCAGTGATGTAGCAGGATTTAACACTAAACCTGCTTTGCAGCCGTTTTCTCTGATTAGTGACAAAGTACGATCTACATGCCTGCTGGCTTCAGGATGAAAAGTAATATAGTCAGCACCAGCTTTGGCAAAAGGTTCTATCAAACTATCAACTGGTTCTACCATCAAATGTACATCGATGGGAGCTTTAGTCCATGGACGGATGGCTTTACAAACCATAGGGCCGAAAGTTAAGTTAGGAACATAGTGATTGTCCATCACATCAAAATGAATCCAGTCTGCTCCGGCCTTTATGACATCTTCTACTTCAGCCCCTAAGCGGGCGAAATCGGCAGACAGGATGGACGGAGCAATCTTAAAGCGATTATCTTTCATCAGGCATCTCCTTTGTGCTTATTTTAACGATTGAATCTCCCGTAAGCACCTATCCTATTACCTACAACCTCTACAATGTAGGCTTGCTTTGAGGTAACAAAATGCACAAATTAGTATTCCGATTTTCTTTTTTCTCCGTCGTTTCTGCAGCACTTTTGCTCGCAGGCTGCTCAACTACTGATAAAACTAAACCGGAAAAAGAAATTGATGAACCGACGTCTATAGAAACCAGAACGACAATTGACGATTACTCTTCCATTAATCAGATTTCCCAGGAAGATTGGCAAGCCGGTCTGAAAGCTTTTCGAGTATCCTGCAGAAGCATCGGCAAAAAAGCGATATGGAAAGAAGTTTGTGCTAAAGCCGTCTCTACGCCTGACAGCGAGGCAGAAGATTTCTTTCGTTCTCAATTTACTCCGTGGAAAATCACAAAAATTCAACTCGGAAAGCAAACGGGAACCGTATACAGCGAAGATGAATCCGGCCTCATGACCGGTTATTACGAGCCACTTTTGAAGATCAGTAAAGAAAAAACTTCCAGGCACAAAATCCCGATTCTTTCTACGCCCGATGACTTAATTATCGTTGACCTCGCCAGCTTATATCCTTCTTTGAAAGGAATGCGCCTTCGGGGCAAACTCCAGGGAAGGAAACTAATTCCATACGATGACCGAAGCCACATTGTTCAGCGCAGAGACTTGGATAAGTATGCAATCGGCTGGAGTGATGATCCGGTTGCCGTTTTCTTCTTACAGATTCAAGGCTCCGGCAGATTGGAAACTAGCGCTGGAGAAACTATTCGCGTCGGATACGATGACCAAAACGGCCATCCGTATAAGGCCGTCGGCTCTTGGCTCGTTCAAAAAGGTTATCTGAAAAGACACGAGCTATCCATGCAGAATATTCAGAAATGGGCGGTTGAAAATCCCACTCGTGTAAATGAGCTTCTCGATCAAAATCCTAGTTTTGTCTTTTTCAAAGAGAGAGTGGTGACTGATCCATCGGAAGGTCCAATTGGCGCCCAAGGCCTTCCTCTAACTCCGAAGGCTTCTGTGGCAGTCGATAGAAAGTTCGTGCCCATGGGAACACCTCTGATTGTTCATGCTTCTCAAGACAACCCTTCTTTAGATTTCACCCGACCTGTTGTCGCACAGGACACAGGTGGAGCCATCAAAGGACCTTTAAGATTTGATTTTTTCTGGGGATTTGGAGATGAAGCTGGAAAGAATGCAGGAAAACAAAAGAGCGATGTCTCTGCATGGATACTGCTCCCCAAGGGAGCAGTTCCCGAAGATATTCGTTAGGAATGCTGGATTTTTTCACCGAGCTCCATTGCTGTCATAAAACCGAACGGACCTGCACCGTCTTCTAAAAAGATTGCAGGTACCGTTTCTATTTTGAGTTTTTCAGCCAAACGGGAGTTGTCTTCCAAGACTTTCATTTGAGAAGCCTTGAACATTCCTGTCGGTGCCTTTTCATCCATGCACCATTCATACCAAGCTTTATTCGGAGTCTTGGAGGAGAGGATAACGGCAGACTTTACAACTGAGTCTTCACCAAGCACAGGATAAAAGAACCAGTACACGGTCAGATTTTCCATCTTGCTCAACGTTTCCTGCACAAGGCGTTTGCACCAACCACAGTTAGGATCGGCGAATACTGCAATTTTTGCGCTGCCGTCTCCTAACTTAGTAGTAAATGCGTGTCCTACCGGCCAATTTTTTTCATCGAATTTCATTGACAAATCTCCAAAAAATTCTAGAAGGAACTATAGAAAAGAACCTGTGAATACAAACGCTTTACTTTCCAAAATGAGTTATGGATGCTGAGAAACTTCAGAAAGAAGGTTCTCAAGATAATCAATGCCGACTGCACCCGGAGCTCTCTTTCCGGAAGGTACAAAGACAGTCGGGGTTCCTGTGATGTTGAGTTTGGAACCAAGCTCAATATTACGCTCTAAAGCAGAAATATCACAGTTTGCAGCGCGTTTAGGAGCAGCTTTGCCTTCCAAAAGCTGCTGTTTCCATGCCAAAGCACGATCTTTAGAACACCAGATATTCGCGCTGGCCTCCTTGGATCCGGCTGTAATTACCGGGTACAAGAAAGTATATATAGTTACGTCCTTCATGCCGGCTAAGCTAGCCTCGAGCTTCTTACAAAAGGAGCAGTTTGGGTCGGAGAAAACGGCAATCTGTCTGGATCCGTTGCCGTGAACTGTCTTAATTGCGTCTGCAAGAGGCAAAGCAGAAAAATCAATTGTCAAAAGTTTATCTTTTGCTTCTTGAGTGAGATTCTTTCTGGACAGGGTATTGAAGATTTCGCCCATCAGAACATGATCTCCGGTCGGATCCATATAAATAATCTCATTATTCACAGCTAATTCGTAGAGTCCGGGAATCGGAGAGGGAAGCACATGCTTGACTTGAACTCCCAAACGTCCTTGAGCTAGTTTTCTTATTCTGTCCAACTCTTTTTCTTGTGCAGAATCATTAGTGCTTTGCACAGCTTCTTTTGCTTCGGCGGGAGCGGCTTTTTGTTCAGGTATTTGAGCCTGTCCCACACCGCAAACGGCGGCAAGGACAGCTAAACAAATAAATTTCTTGAGCATCTCTGACTTTAACCTTGTATGTAATCAATACTAAAAGCAGTAAATCTTTAGCAGGCCAATAATAACAGTTGAAGTAATTGCTCAATCTTAAAAAATTAATCTTTGGTTTCAAGATATCTCGCGGTGAATGGCATGCAGAAAAAGTAAACCTTTCTCAAAATGTAAATAAATTTAACTTTTTGTCCGGGATAGTTGCACGATTAAAATTTCTCCTGTATAGTTCGACTTCTCTTGATTGAGCTGGCTAGATAGCTCAGTTGGTAGAGCAACGGACTGAAAATCCGTGTGTCGATGGTTCGATTCCGTCTCTAGCCACCAGAATAAATATCCCGAGGATGTAAAAGTCCTTGGGATTTTTTCTTACAATTAAGATATTCCGATCATTGGGGAGTAACCGTTAGACATTCCGGTGTCTAAGACAGGGTCAACATACTTGATTAAATAAATCATGGCACTGTCGGTTTTCAGCTTGGTGAGACCAACGATAAAAGGCGGCCGCCGGTCTGTCTGTTTTATCGTTGATTTTACTTACCGGCAGAAAAGAGAAAACAATAATGGAAACCCTATTACTATCTACCGGTGTTGTCGCACTTGCAGAAATGGGCGACAAAACCCAGCTCTTAGCCTTCCTTCTAGCTTCTCGATATAAAAAACCGTTGCCTATCATCTTAGGTATTTTTGTCGCAACCATCTTTAATCACACGTTGGCAGGGCTTGCAGGATCTTGGCTTGCCGAATTCTTCAGTCCTGATGTGTTGAGGTGGGTCCTTGCCCTGTCCTTCGTTGCAATGGCTATTTGGATTCTTATTCCGGACAAAATGGACGATGATGGCATCCCTCAAAACAAATTCATGGAAAAATGGGGAGCATTTGGAATTACTTTCATTACCTTTTTCTTGGCAGAAATGGGTGATAAAACACAAATAGCTACGGTTGCTCTCGCGGCCAGCTACGGCACTCCGTTCATCATTGTTGCCGGTACGACCCTGGGCATGTTAATTGCCGATGTTCCTGCAGTTTGGATTGGCGACAAACTTTCAGAAAAAATACCGGTTAAATGGGTACGCTTAATTTCTGCGGCTCTCTTTGTAATCATCGGTATCTTCGTAGCCTTGGACTTCACGCCGAAAATCTCTTAACTTGCGTACTCTCAATCTGAGAAAGAGACTTTGAGGAACCTGGAAAGCTTTTTAGAATTGAACCATCTGTCTTAGAAACAGAGAGGATAAATATGAAGAAACTTTACCGAGGCCTTCTGCTCGTTCTATCCATCGCAGGGTTTCTTGCTCTCAATGGATGTACAGCCGTGCAGGAACAAGTCAATCCTACTCAGATAAATTCGCAATGGTTAAATCAAAGCGTTACTTTTGATCAAAAAACAATTACCGGAATTTTAGTTGTTGCGGTGTCCTCAGATCCGACTACCCAAAGGCTTTACGAAGATATTACGAGCACGACGTTTACTTTGAACGGTATTCCTTCGGAACCGGTGTACAAATATCTAAGCCCCGGATCCGGCCTTTTGCTTCAAAACGGTGGCCTGAATCTCCCTATTCTTCGACAAGCCGCCAAGAATGCCAAGGCTAGCGACATTCTCGTCATTACGTTTAACGGTGTAAAAAACCAGACGGTCTACAATCCCGGCGTGACATGGGGACCAGATCCTTTCTGGGGCGGCCCTTTCGGGCCCGGACCGTTCATGGGCCCTGGTCCGTTCATGGGCCCCGGACCGATGTGGGGAGGATGGGCAATTCCTCCCTCAGTTACTACCAATCAGTATTTAGTGAGCAATATCCAGCTTTTGCTGGCAAAGGACTATCAAACTCTATGGACAGCTTCTTTCACTACGCTCCTTGAGCAGTTTTCAAATGAAAAAACCATTGAACTTTACTCTCAGCTGTTAGTGCAGAAACTTTTGTCCAATGGCTTCATGATTCCTCTGCAGACTCCAAGCTATCAAATCAAAGCTCCGGTCTTAAATCCAGGCGTTACGCCTGCTCCTTAGATTTCGCTTGAGAAAAGAGCCGAGAAATTCTGACGCAGTCTTCGATATGTTTATTCCCGATAAACTTCATCGCGGCGAACGAAATCCCGGCTCCGGCAACTTGTCCGAGAATCGGAACAAATTTCGCAACCTGTGTCGCCGTTATCTGTACGCTTAGCTTCTTGAGCACCGCCGTCACTAACGGAGCCGTAATATATTTTCCGGCCCACGAACTGCCAACTGCCGTAATCATGGCAAATACTTGAAGCCTCTGATCCGTGGATAATCTCTCTATTTCTCGGGGAGAAAGTCCGAATTCCGAGTTGACGGAATTCAAAATCGAAGCCATCAAGGCAACATCAACGGTAATATTGACTCCGGGAATCGGCACCAATGAAGCCCCTGCGCTATACAAGGCTCTTTTGGTAACGAGTTTCTTACAGCGTTGAATTGCCGCTTCGAGATCATCGTCTTCCGTAGGAATCTGTCTGGACTCTCTGACATTTTCCTGCTCTTTACGAACTACGGGTAGTTTTGTTGTCATTACCGTTCCTCGTTTCTACCTAAAGAATTACACTTTAAGATAAGAATAATGCACTATTTCTAATATGGTAAGTCGAAGTGGGTTGGTATGTTTAGCCATAGCAACTATAATTCACGTTTTTTATTAAACACTCTCTGACGCCGCTGTTTCATGAATCTGCTTATTCTTGGTCTTAATCACAACACCGCCCCTCTCTCTTTGAGAGAGAAAGTATCCTATGGGCCGGATGAGCTGAAAGATTCTATCAATATGATTCGAGCGATGCTCTCACCCCAAGACAAGGGAGGCATCTCGGAAGCCGCAATTCTTTCTACGTGCAATCGTACCGAAATCTATTGTGCAGCTCAGGATCCTGAAAAAGCAGCTCGCAGTCTGAGAGAGTTCATTGCGGAACAAAAACAAGTTCAACTTGCCGAACTCGAAGAACACCTTTATCTCTACATCGGCGAAGAAGCAGCCAGACATGCATTCAGGGTTGCCTCGGGCTTGGACTCCATGGTCTTGGGTGAAACCCAAATCGTAGGTCAAATTAAAAAAGCCGAAAAAACAGCTCAAGAAGCCCGTTCTTTAGGCTTGCACCTTCACCATTTGTTCCAAAAAACTTTTTCAGTAGCCAAAGAAGTTCGCTCAACTACTGAAATCGGCACAAGATCTATTTCTTTAGCTGCAGCAGCTGTCAGAGTGGCCAACAGAATTTTCGGGAACATCTCTGATTCCACCATCTTATTCGTTGGAGCCGGTGAAATGATTGAACTGTGTGCAGCGCATTTCTGTGCACAAAATCCTAAAAAAGTCACTGTCGCCAACAGAACTGTCGAAAGAGCTCAGGCTCTTGCGGACCAAATTGGCGCTGATGCCATCAAACTTTCCGACATGCCGGAAGTAATGGCTGACTATGACATTGTTGTCTCTTGCACCGCCAGCTCTCTGCCGATAATCGGCCTCGGGATGGCTCAGCGAGCCATTAAAAAACGACGTCACCACCCGATGTTTATGGTGGATTTGGCAGTGCCTCGTGACATTGAAGCGGAAATCAGCAATCTCGATGACATCTACGTGTATACCGTCGATGATCTCGGCAAAGTAGTTCAAGCAGGTATAAAAGGACGCCAGGAAGCAGTGAAAGCCGCTGAAGTTCTCATCCAAGAAAGAGTCAACGAATTTCACGTTTGGATGTCCGCCCGCAATTCCGTTCCTCAAATTATTTCCCTAAAGGAAAAAGCGGAAGCTCTCCGAGAAAGAGAAATAAAAAAGGCCAGACGAGCCTTGGCCAAAGGAGAGGATCCTGAAAAAGTTCTGGAGCACATGTCAAAATCTTTGATGAATAAGTTCATCCACGATCCGCTTACTACTCTCAGAAATAATCAAAGTCTTCCTGATGAAGACTACCAGAAAGTTTTAGACCTCTTACAGAACTTTTTCTTGTATCACGGTCATTAGCGATCGCTCCTTCTCTCTCCTCTTCAACTCATTTTTGTGTTTGAAGAGACAAATCACGCCTTTACACATTAGAATTTCACAAAATTCAATTAATTAGTTGAACATGAAAGACTCGATGAGAAGCAAACTGGCTCAAATGGCCAGACGTTTAGAAGAAATTGATACCACCCTGCAAGATCCGAATGTCACCAGCGACATGAACAAATTCCGTGCTCTCTCCAAAGAAAGAGCTGAAATTGAACCTGTTGTGGTCAAGACAAAAGAATTTAAAACCGCAGAAGAGGATCTGAAAACTGCTGAAGAAATGCTCAAAGATCCGGAAATGGCTGAGTTTGCCGCTGAAGAGATCAAAGCAGCCAAAGAAACCTTGGAAAAAGCCGAGCAAGATCTTCAAATTCTTCTTCTGCCGAAAGACCCTAACGATGACAAGAATATCTTCTTAGAAATCCGAGCAGGTACAGGCGGAGACGAATCCGCCTTATTCGCAGGTGACCTCTTCAGGATGTATTCCCGATATGCAGAACGCCAAAAATGGAACATTGAGTTTGTTTCGGCCAGTGAATCCGACCTTGGCGGCTACAAAGAAATCGTTGTTCGAATCATCGGACAAGGTGCCTACTCGAAATTGAAGTTTGAAAGCGGCGGTCATCGCGTTCAGCGTGTGCCGGAAACTGAATCACAGGGACGAGTTCATACTTCCGCCTGTACGGTTGCCGTTCTTCCGGAAGAAGACGAAATCGGTGATGTCGTCATTGACCCCGGTGATATTCGTGTGGACGTTTTTCGTGCTTCCGGTGCCGGCGGTCAGCACATTCAGAAAACAGATAGTGCAGTGCGAATCACCCACATTCCGACCGGTATTGTTGTCGAATGCCAGGACGAACGAAGCCAGCACAAGAACAAAGAAAGAGCCATGGGGGTCTTAGCTGCCCGAATCAAAGCTGCTCAAGTTGCGGAACAGCAGTCTAAAGAAGCCTCCATGAGAAAATCTTTGATTGGCTCCGGTGACAGAAGTGAAAGAATCCGTACCTACAATTATCCCCAGGGACGAGTTACCGATCACAGGATCAATTTGACTCTCTATAAACTGGATTCCATTATGGACGGGGACATGGATGAAATCATCGAATCCTTAGGCGCCGAATACCAGGCAGAACAGCTGGCAAATCTCAGCAACGATGCCTAATAAGCCGATGACGCTGGGAGAGTGGTATCAAGCCACACTCCTCCCTACATCTGAAAAGAGAGGATTCCTTTGTCATTTTCTGGGCCTAACACAAATACAGACTTTAACCAGAAAAGATTTAGTTCTCTCTGAAAACGAAATTCACTATCTCTCCGAAGCGGTCAGACGCCGATTAGACGGAGAGCCCTTCCCCTATATTGTCGGTACTCAAGAATTCTTTTCTCGTCCGTTCTTCGTCAATCCCTCCGTCCTTATTCCTCGGCCGGATACGGAATGTCTTATCGAATGGCTGATTGACCATATTCCGAAAAACGCTAAAGCTGCAGACCTGGGTACAGGTTCAGGCTGTATTGCTATCACGCTTAAGCTGGAAAGACCGGACTTAGAGGTAATCGCCACCGACATCTCCGGGGATGCCTTAGCTATAGCTAAAAAGAACGCTGAGAACTTAGGAGCTGAAATTAAGTTTTATCAAGGGGATTGGCTTAAAGCCATCCCTGCCGATGAAAGCTTCGATGTAATAGTCAGCAACCCGCCTTATATTGATCAGCATGATGAGCATCTTAAACAATTAACCTTTGAACCCATATCTGCACTGACTGATCATGGAAACGGTCTCAGCTGTATTGAGGCCATTTATTCACAAGCGTCTGCTCTTCAAGAAAAACCTTCTGTCATAGCCATTGAACACGGCTGGGATCAAGGTTCTGCAGTTAGACAACTGGCTGAGAAAAACAGCTTTAAGGGTGCACAAACTTTGCGTGATTACGGCGGCAATGACAGATTTACGGTCTGGACCGAGTAGTCCCGAGCTGTAAAAATAATTCCGAAAAGTAAAAAATCACTCTCGCTTACACGGAGATAACAAAGTATTTGGATTCTTTTTGATGAGAAAGGAAGTGGTGCCCGTTGACTGATTTGAACAGACGACCTACCGCTTACAAGGCGGTTGCTCTACCACTGAGCTAAACGGGCCACTTGAGAATTAGAGCGGAGAGATACACCACGAAGATTTATGGTGCCCGTTGACTGATTTGAACAGACGACCTACCGCTTACAAGGCGGTTGCTCTACCACTGAGCTAAACGGGCTCCTCACTAACGAGGTACGCATTGTACACAAAAAATCTATTTTCGTGTTGAACAAAGCAAAAATATACATTTAAAAACATTAAAGGACAGATGAATCTGTCCTCTAACTTTTTTAAACCTCTGAAAATACTGGTTTCTTAGGCCGTGTATCTTTTTTCTTTATCCGTTTTCCCGGGAAAAGATCCATTGGCAAACCAAATTGACACTCTCTGCAGACTATCAATTTAACGTTCTCCACCGGGAAGTGGATATGATGAGCCTGGCCGCCGAATCTGGCATCAAAATCAACATACTCATTTCCGATTTCTAAATTTCCGCATGCCTCAGGGCTAATGTTGAAAACGATTTCTTTATCATTTTCAAATTTTGCAGGGACGTTGATTTCATCTTTATTGCTCTGAAGATCCACTTGAATCATCGGAGTATAGGAATTATCAACAGCCCATTCGTAATATGCTCTGAGAGCATAGGGAGTAAAAGGAGGAACGTCAGGTTTATTAAAAAACATTTTATTTACGCATTACTCTTTCAGATGGAGTCAAGGCCTCGATAAACGCAGGTCTGGAGAAAACTCTTTCAGCATATTTCTGAACAGGCATGGCGGCAGGAGGAAGCTCAATGCCGTAATAGCTCAAACGCCAAAGAAGCGGGGCTAAAGCAATGTCAAGCATAGAGAATTCATCGCCGTTGAGATATTTTCTCTTAGCAACGACAGGAGCCAAACCAACCAAGCTGTCTCTAATCTTCTGTCTTGCAGCTTCGCGCTGTTCTTCGGTAGAGTTTCTGTCTTCCAAAGTTTTTACATGCACAAAGATTTCTCTTTCAAGGTTAAAGAGAGTCAGTCTTGCACGTGCTCTTTCAACCGGATCAGGCGGCATCAGCTGGGGATGCGGAAATCTTTCGTCAATGTATTCATTAATGATGTTGGATTCGTATAAAACCAGATCTCTTTCAACCAGAATGGGAACCTCACCATAGGGGTTCATGACATTAATATCTTCAGGCTTGTGGTAAAGATCGATATCACGGATTTCAAAATCCATGCCTTTTTCGAAAAGAACAAAACGGCAACGCTGCGAGAATGGGCAAGTGTTGCCAGAATAAAGAACCATCATGAGGGTATTCCTCTCCTAATTTAATTGAGAATGTACTAAATATCCGAATTTTAAAATATTTGATTAAAAATCCCAAATTTTTGAAATCACCAATTTCGAGCTCAGCCGCTAATTTTTTCTATCTTTTCTTCTAGAATCAGCCTAAATAGTATTAACCGAAAGGTGTATTCATGGCTTCTGTACAGCAACAGGCATCGGGGTTCTTCAAAGAGTTCCAGGCCTTTATTTCCAAAGGTAATGTTATTGATTTAGCTGTAGCCGTTATCGTCGGTGCAGCATTTAACAATATTGTTAATTCTTTTGTCAAAGACATTATTAACCCAATTCTTGGCGTCATTATCGGCAAACCGGACTTTTCAAATTTGTTCTGGGTTATGAAAATGCCCGCGGATTATTCCGGCCCAATGACCTACGATGCACTCACTAAGGCCGGCGCTACTGTATTAGGTTACGGCACATTCTTAACCGCCATTATCAACTTCCTTCTTTTAGCTTTAGTGATCTTCTGCATGCTCAAGTTTTTGTCTTCAATGAGAAAGAAACTCGAAGCTCAAATTAAAGCCGAAGAAGAAAAACCTGCACCTGCTCCGGTTACTCCCGAAGATACGATTTTGCTTCGTGAAATTCTGGCTGAGTTAAAGAAGAACAAGCCGCAGCAATAACACCACATATTTGAAATGGTCGAATGAGAAAAATCTTTCGACCATTTCATCATCAAGAACTCGTCACTCTCGACACAAAAGAATTCAGGACGTCTCTAGAACCTCCAAACTCCCTTAATACCCCCTGTAACGGCAAGTCGCGTGTCTCCCGTTTGTGCAGCAACAAAAGCCGCAACTCCGAAGTTTTTAGCTTGGCCCTGAACACCAAACTCAGCGGAAGCCGACCAACGGTTAATTTCTCCCGTTACGATTTTTTGCGAGGCATTAATTCCGGGAATTGAAAGACCCGCTTTATCTTTTGTCTGTCCGACTCTCAGAGAACCTTCAAGCCCGCCATGCACTGAGAGATCAACACCTTTAACTGTTGAAATTTTTTGATTGATATTTAATTCGAGCGGAAGTTCAATAAAAGTCTGAGCTTTCGTCTTAAGGCTAAAGGCGCCTCCGTCTCCTATTTGCGTGTTCTCGGTATGCTTCGGATAGTGCCAGACTGTTGGTCGGAACCTCATGTCTCCCCACTCTTTGAGGCGCACTCCGGCTGCTGCACCTAAGCTCATATAGTTGAATTTTCCTTTCAACTTCAGGTCCTCCATCTCCATGGAAGACGGCATCACACCGGAAATGCGATTATTAGCGTGATAGAAGCCTGCATGAGACCCAAGGAACCAATTATCAAATTCTTTTTGCAGAGCGAAATTTAGGGCATAGTTCCATTGCTTATTCTTGGCTTCTATAACCGCACCCGAAGATTTCGAAGATGTTCTGACAGCACTGGCTCCAAAAGCACCCTTCAGGGAATCAGTGAATGCGTACACGGCCCCTGCTCTTACTCCTTCAGAAAAAGCTTTAAATTTATCTTCGCCTAAGTAGGAGTTAATGTGTTTAGAAAATACAGCTGATCCGATAATGCCGCCATAGAGTTCAGTCTCTCCGCTGCGAAGCAACTTCTTCTGAATTCCTTCCATTTGTCCCTTCAACGCTTCATTAGCATTTAGGTAAGCGGTAGTTTTAGCTCCCGTTAAAGCTGACAATTGCGTACCTTCTGCCAACAAACGATGCGATAGGTGAGGGCTCATATATTTTTCATTGTCTGCACGCGCAAAAAACCGGGCACCGATATTGGCGGAATTCACATTAAAGTCTTCAAAATCGTTATAGAGAACGTTCTGAATTTGAGGATAAAGAAAATTTTGTTCAACAATATCGATGCGTTCAAACTTCCACCCTTTTTCATCCTTCTCTAGTCCGAGCAGAACATTTGGGTTGGCTGACACAATTTCGCTTCCAATGAATCCCTGAACGACGTCAACCGAAGAGTCCGTGAGATAGCCTAAATTAAAAGGATCAAGCACAATGAGCTTACTGCCTTGTTCCAAAGCCAGAGATGCAGAGCCGTTTGCTGTGAAGACAGGCTCGGCAGCAACAGGATTAAAAAGTAAGGCGGAACCTTCACCGAACACAAGATTTGCACCATTAGAGCGAACCGTATCCATACCCACTACAATGCTCGATGAACTATCTAACTGCAGCGAAGAATTCACCGCTAGGACGGCATAGTCCCTCAGTCCGAAGTCTTTAACTAGCCCCTCTACGCTTTCTTTTTGAAAGCTCAGCCCCGATGAGCCGACCCCGTAAAGTAGAACAGAGTTCTCTTCAACGGATATCTCGGCGTGATTCAATGACAGCTTGTCGATAATCGCCCAGGAAGTTGCTCCGTCTTTGGCGCCTTTCAAGCTAAAACTGCTGTCTTTTGTAGTCAGCTCTTGAACCTTAAGCATCCCTCCGTCCTGAACTTCCAAAGCAGTTCCGGATAGAT
This sequence comes from Turicimonas muris, assembly GCF_002221595.1. GTDB lineage: Bacteria > Pseudomonadota > Gammaproteobacteria > Burkholderiales > Burkholderiaceae_F > Turicimonas > Turicimonas muris. The sequence goes on along the minus strand of NZ_NHMP01000006.1, from coordinate 11,295 downwards.
CTCGGCTGCTTCCTGCCAAATTCAATGAAGAGACCGCCATTAATCCACGAATTTTTATCTGTCCGGAACTATTGACAGAACTACCTAACAAAGTTCCATCAAGCGAAACCGTACCGGCATTGTTTAAATTTTTATAGAACTGTGCAGTCGAGTTGTTTTCAATCTTCAGACTGCCTGTTCCACTCTGGCTTACATCGTCCATGAAGCGAACGGAGGCATTCGACGCGATTCTCATCTTTCCCTGATTCTCGACATCGGAGCCTGCCTTCACAGCGACTTGGCCCGAAAGCGTAAATACGGCACCTTCCTTGGTAAGCACTTGGCTGTTTAAGAGAGTCGGCTCATAGTAGTTTCGAGTATGAGAATAGTTGGCTTGTCCATGGATTAATAAGGAAGAGCCGTTTTCCACAGTAAGCTTTGAGATGTTCTCGGTAACATCGCCTTTTGCACTATAAAGAACAACATTACTGTTTTCTAACTGCACATCCCCTTGGGTATCGAGCTTCAAAGCTCCAATCTTAATTTCCTTGTTCTGAAGATGGGTCTCGTCTTTAAGATTTAAAGTCACGTGAGAAAGAATCAAATTCGGATTGTCAAGAACTCCAAAGTGTTGTTCAAAACTCACCTCGCTCAACTGCCCCTCACGCACCGTTACTTCACCCGCGGCAATAACCACGGAATCTTTGTAGACTTCCTGAGCGCGCAGCAAATAATCCAACGAAACAGAGGCGTCTGTTAAAGTGATCGAATTAAAGGTGGTGCCATTATTGAAGGTGCTCTCCTGAAGACTTGTCAGTCCCCAATCAGAAGCTGAGATCTTGAGAAGGTTAGAAGATGCCGTCGTAATGTCCACATCGTTAAAGAGCCATCCGACGACATAACCTTCCGAATTTTTATTAAATTCTCCGGAAGTTTCAAAAGAGCCGCCCTTTTGAACATAATCTCCCGTGAAATCCTTTAGAGATCCGTTAAGGACAATTTTTCCTTCGTCACCGGGCGCAACCTCTATACGGCCGGTACCTTCAAAAATTTTTGCTGCATTGATTGTTAAAGAGCCGTTGACTTTTAAAACTGAGGAACCCTTGACAAACCGGATGCCTGTACCACCCTTACTAGGAGTTTCAAAAGAAAGCTCTGAGGTACCATTTAAAATCAACGAAGAACCGGCAGCAATATCAACCAAAGTATTGTTAGCCTCTGACCACTGCTGAACGTTTAGTCCGGCATTAAACGTCGCCTCCGAAGACAGATTAAGCTGCAGCATTGCCGCTGTCTCATCCTTTGATGCCAAAGAAAGAGAAACATCTTCCAAGAAGTTAGTTTTTCCGTTGACTTGAAGCAGATTGATGCCGGCAGTGTTCTCACCTCTGTTCAACCCGAATAAATTCAGTTTCAATGTTACGGAAGAATCGGATAATGTCAGAACAGGTAGATGCTGAGAGTTGAATTCATAGCCGAAATTCACGGAGACACCGGGCTTAAGAATTTCTAAGTCCGGCGCTGTCAAATCCGTAAAGAACTCCGTAAGCACAGCGCTGTCGGATACAATTTTTGCCTCAGAAGCAAATTGTTCTACTAATTCGTCATCTGAAATCTGAGCGAATCCGTTTTGTTTCCAGATCCCCAACCAGTTTTCCGAAGATTGCTCTTGAGCACCAACGGAAGATAAACACATCGCGGCATTAAAAACCGCCAAAACAAGGCACGACTTCGCCCTGCCTTTCAAAATGGAAGGCATAAATTTCCTTTATGTAAAGAGCCCTGTCGCGCTGATAGATTCCGTTAAACCGGATTATCTATATTGACGAAAGAAACTTCGAGTTCAGGAAACTGCTGTTTGAGCCACTCCGATAGAGCTCGTATGCCTAATGTTTCGCTGGCATGATGCCCAACAGAAAAGTAAGGAGTATCCAGTTCGCGGGACTCCAGCACTGTTCTCTCGCTAATTTCTCCGCTTATGTAAGCTTGAGCTCCTGCTTCATATGCGGTTTCCAAGTAGTCTTGGGCGGCTCCGGTTGACCAAGCAACAGTCGATAAAATTTTGTCGGAGTCTAAAAATATGGAGAGGGGTGGTCTATTGAGGTTAGTACTGATGAGATTAGCCAATTCCGAAACGGTCATGGGTTTTGGCAATGTTCCTATGTTTAAACATGGATAGTCTTCAAGAGGCCGTCCATCCTGAATTCCGAGCAATTTTCCGAAAAGATAATTGTTGCCGATCACGGGGTTAATATCAAGCGGAAGATGGTAAGCCAAGAGGTTAATATTTTTTGTAAGGAGCCTTGAAAGTCGTTTCTTTTTGATTCCGGTTATGCACGGACTTTCATTCTTCCAGAAGTAGCCATGATGGACAATAATTGTCTGGGCACCAATTTCTATCGCCTTATCAATGAGTTCTAAAGAAGCCGTCACTCCGCAAAGAACTTTTGTTGTGTCTTTGCAACCCTCAACTTGAAGGCCGTTTGGAGCGTAATCCTTGATTTTCTTGATGTCTAAAAACTCATTTAGTGTTTTTTCAATCACGGCTGTTTTCATAAAATAATCCTTCGTTGGAGAAGAAAGAAATTTGAATTTCTCAATGATACCGACGTGCATAAGAATGGATCTTTATGCATCGTCCCAATGCAGATCCGGCGTTATGAAGCCGATAGCATATAAAAAAAGGCAACATCTCTGCTGCCTCTTCGTTTACTAAGCCAGTTACGGCATTACGATTCCGCTTCCGGACGGTGGAGTAAATCCAGGCTGACCGGGAACTACAAGCTTGCTGGCTTCCTGTCTGCGCAGTTCCTGAAGTTTCTGGATTGTTTCCTGAACCCCGGCCTTAGCAGCTTCTTTGTACTTAGCAACTGCATCCGCTAAGTTATCTGCCTTGATTTCGAAAGAAATCGGAAGAGGTCCCATCTGAGTCATGATCTGAGCTTCACCGGTATAGATTACAGGTCTTCTGTCATCAAATTCACCGCTGACGTGAATAGGAATCAAAGCACGAATCACGCCAATTTTACGATCCGTGTAGATCTCTTCTCTATAGAGCTCTTCAGGATTCATCTGAGCATCTTCAGCCTGTTCTGGCTTTTCTTGTTGAACTGGTTCGGACATAAACACTCCTCAAATAATTTTCTTATATTCTGCCCCGTTCGCAAACAATAATGCGGCACCTCTTCCCTAAAAAGAGACTGTTGACGCATTAATTGGAACTGTCGGCCGGCTAGCAAAAAATTAACGATAGACCATTACAGGAATTTTGGAATGAGTTAAAACTTTCTGAGTCTCACTGCCAAGCAATACAGCGGCTAAACCTTGACGACCGTGAGAGGCCATAAAGATCAAATCACAGCCATACTCAGTAGCGGCATCGATAATTGCTTCCGCAGGTGAAAAAGATTTAAAGGCCACTACTTCACAGGGAACTTCTTTCTTCTCAACCAGTTCTCGAGCCCCTTCAAGTCTTTCCTGAGCCAATTCTCTGACTCGAGAATCATATTGATCAATACTTTCAGGTCTGTACTCTGAAAGATTAGAGTAACTGTAAGGCTCAATCACAGTTGCAATAACAACAGAGGAACCAAGGGCTTTTGCAAAATTGACACCGGCTTCGAGGGCTTTATCTGATAATTCTGAACCGTCTGTGGGAATTAAAATCTTTGAATACATATTTTTCCTGTTCTCTACCGATTAGCTCGTTAATCTTTAATATTACTCGCAGCCACACATTCTATGAAATATTTTTTTGCAAATCACAAATTTTGCAAAAACTTCCAATGCAAAAATAAGAATTCCTCTAAATCCGAATGATTTTATTGCCTGCCGCAACATTTCTGAGGGCCAGGGCTGATGCAGCCAAACCTACTGATGCCGTCACAACCATGCCGGATCCGTAGCCTGCACATGAAAGTCCGCCCATGGTTTGAAGCTCGCATTGCTCATTGGGCTGGAGAACCTCTTCGTCGGAAAATACTGCCGGCACCTTAAATTTCGTGACTTTTCCGGAAACACTTTTCTTTGGGAAGGCGTATTCTTTTCTGAGACGAGCTCTGACGCGGGATAAAAGCGGATCCCCTTTTGTCAAAGCTAGGTCATCGATTTTAATTCGCAGAGGATCTTTGCGTCCTCCGGCCGCTCCGCAAGTAATAATCGTCTGACCGCGTTTGAGAGCTGTATTGATCATCGCCGCTTTTGCCCTGACATTATCGATGCAATCAATGACGATGCCGTCCTTAGGCAGTATTTCCTCGACGTTGTCCGGCTCAATAAAATCTTCAATGCATTCAACCTTACAAGCAGGGTTAATCAAAGAGATTCTCTCGGCCAAAGCCTGAACTTTGGGCTTTCCGTAATTTCCGTCAAGAGCCTGAATCTGCCGGTTCGTATTGCTTTCAGCCACATTGTCTAAATCAATCAAAGTAATGTGCCCTACTTCTGTTCGGGCCAAAGACTCCGCTACCCACGATCCAACTCCTCCGAGACCGACAACAATAAAGTGAGACTCGTTAATGTTTTTTTGACCGGCAGGCGTATATAACCGTCCGACTCCCGAAAATCTTCTTTTTAGATCAGCTTGTTCTAAGTTTTTCGACAATTCAATACCTTTTAGATATTAATTTTCAACGACAATTAACCGTTACACTATTGGTTTGACCACCGCATAATAGTCTTAATGGCTGGCTTCAGTTAATGTTATACGGATTTTTGTAGTCAAAGATTTTTACAACAATTAGAATAAGTACAGCCGATACAGAGGAGGATATCTATGAAAATTTTAGTTCCTATTGATGGGAGCGAATTCAGCAAGAATTCAATTGACTTCGTAACTTCGCGTGCAACTCTTTTGGGTCACAACCCAACCGTCGAACTTCTCAGCGTCCAAGCAGCAGTTCCATCCCGTGCATCTAACTTAGTTGGTTCCGGTGCATTGAAGACCTACTATGACGAAGAAGCTCAAATCGTTTTAGAACCCGCTGTCCAAGCTTTGAAAAAAGCTAATGTCAATGCACAGTCCCGCTTCGCCGTGGGTGAGGCCGCTCCGACCATTGCTCAAGTTGCTGAAGATACAGAGGCTGATTTGATCATTATGGGCTCTCACGGCAGATCCGCTCTGAAAGGCTTATTACTCGGCTCCGTTACTAACGCGGTTCTGGCACTGAGCAACAAACCAGTTCTTATCTTAAGAAATAAACCGGCACCCGCAAATGACTCATTGAAAGTCGGCGTAGCCATTGACGGTTCTAAATATGGAGAAGCTGCTGTTCAATATATTTTGAAGAATCATGACCTCTTCGGCGATAACGCAGAATTCCATTTGATCAACGTCGTCAGCGATTACTCCGGCGTAGTAATGCCGGATATGGCCGGAATGGCTCTTCCGACATTAAATGAGTCCGAAGTGCGTTCCATGCAGAAAGAAGCCTTCGAAGAAGCTGTCGGTCCAATCCGCGGAGGCTTCGACAAAGCTGGTTATGCAACTAAAGAAATTTGCCTTGTCGGAAACCCCGGCGATGAAATTGCTGCCTATGCTAAGAAAGAAGGTTTGGATCTGATCGTGATGGGAACCCGCGGCTACGGGGCATTTAAAGCAGCCGTCCTCGGATCCACAGCAACTCGTATCGCAGCTATCAGCGAAACACCTTTGTTGGTTATTCAGGCTTAATCACAGCCCGCTCTTATGAGGACTTAATATGCTTAAAGTTATCAAACTCGTTGTAATTATGGGTTTGATGCATTGCGGCTTTACATCCTCAAGAGTGATATCTACTCTCTACGCGCTCGATCATCAAGAATCTGCTTGGGTGGTCGGCGCGATTCTTTCTGCCTACTCTCTCATCCCAGCACTTATTGCCATTCATGTCGGCAAATGGATCGATAAAGTCGGCGTCAAGCTTCCCTTCGGGATAGCCGCATCAATGGTAGGCAGTGCTTCACTGGTTCCGGTCTTTCTGCCTTACGAAAGTTTCGGGATCTGGCCGGTTTTCATCACTTGTTTATTGGCGGGAACAGGTTTTCTCTTTGCTTTAATCAGCGGACAAGGTCTCATTGGAGTTCTTTCAACCAATAAGACCAGAGCAACGGCTTTCACTTATCAATCAATTGCCTTTTCTTTGTCAGGATCGGCAGGACCCGTTATGGCCGGATACTTCATTGATTTAGGAAGTTTCAGCTATGCTTATCTTGCTGCCTTCAGCTTTGCAACAGTCGGAGGCTTAGCCTTCTTTTTGCTTAGTTCAAATTTTCCTAAGAAGATCAGCAATATTTCTAAACTAAAGCGGACTGAAAAGCACAGCGCTCTTGAGCTCTTCGCTCTCAAACCTGTTCGTAATGTTCTTATTGCCTCGGCCTTTGTTTCGATGGCTTGGGATCTTCAAGCATTTATGATTCCGGTGTACGGTACGGAAATTGGGCTAGATGCCGTACAAATCGGCTGGCTGCTGAGTGCTTTTTCCATTTCGACTTTTGCCGTCAGGACAGTTATGCCGATTATTTCCAAGGCATTTGAAGAGTGGAAGATCATTATTTTTGTCCTAACCAGCAGCGGGCTTATTTTCTTGGCATTTCCGTTTATTCATTCTCTTCCGCTTCTCTTTGTCTTTGTTTCCGTACTCGGAATGTCTATCGGATCCTCTCAGCCTAATGTCCTTTCCTTACTTCACACGGTGACACCGGACGGGAGAATTGGAGAGGCAATCGGCATCAGAACAATGCTGATGAATTTAAGTCACTGTGTATTTCCGCTTTTATTCGGAGCCGGAGGAAGTTTAGTCGGAGCAGCCGCTGCTTTCTGGTCTTTAGGAGGTACCTTATTAGCTGGAGCGGGTTACTTAAGAGCTTCTAACAAAAATTTCTCATCCCCGACTTCCACTTGATTAAAAGCCTGGTTCCAACCTTACATCACCGTCCTCAAGGACGGCGTTTTCGAACCTATCTAATAAAAAAGTATTTTGGCTTTTCAGAAATAGCAACTAAGAGTGTAACAATATCGTGCTGAATTTTTACATTCAACTTATTATTAATTGATATCGCCAAAATAACTTTTATATATCCTTAATAATTAAGGGGTTATGAATGAGTAGCTAACAAAATGTTAAGAATAGTACTTTCATTTAAGGGGTTTTCTTAATACGATATAGTACTTTACTCATGGTTATTTTTCATTCACCCCTGTAAAATAGCAGTATGAAGTAAACCCACCTTTTGTTACTTCAAATATTTCTCTAACCGTAACAAAAGTTTTTTATATTTTTTATAGAAGGAAGAGTTTTGTAGTTGTAGGAGGGTGTTTTGTTAAATCAAGAAATTTCAGTATTAATTGCCGAGTCTGATTTAGAGACACAGCGCTTGTACCGCCAACGTTTGATTCATGATCCCACAATCAAACTAGTTGGTATCTGCTCAAGCATGTCCTCAGCCAATCTATTGTTGAGTCAGACCTCCTGCGATTTGTTGATCACGGAAATAGATCTCCCTGACGGCAATGGTGCCGATTTGATATCTTTGGCTTTAACTGATTACGGCGTGAGAAATTGTGTTGTCATCAGCGCAAAAAACACCGCTTCTGACATTAAAGCCGCTATAGACAACGGCGCTACAGGCTACATTCTAAAAGGCGAACCTGAAGCAATTGATATTGCCGCATGCGTTCGTGTCGTAGCATCCGGAGGAAGCCCTATTAGTCCTCCCGTCGCACGAGTTGTCCTGGACTCCATTCAGGCAAAAAAAGGCAGAGATAACAGGAAAAAGGATGGAGCCCGCGTAGTCGCCTCCCCCAACAATCCTCTCTCTCCGCGAGAATCGCAGATTCTCGAACTTCTTGCCAAAGGAATGAGTTTCTCTGAAATCAGCAAAACATTGCAAATTTCGTGTCATACGGTCACGGCACACATTAAAAAGATTTACCGCAAGCTCCAAGTTCACTCCCGCGGAGAGGCTGTTTACGAAGCCTCCCAGCTGGGCATCTTGGAAAAATAATTCTTAGCTAAGCGGCGAACCAATCGCCACTTTTTCCTCCGTGCTTTTCTAAGAGGCGAATATCGAACATGACCATGCCTCTGTCCACGGCTTTCAGCATATCGTAAATCGTAAGCAGACCTACCTGAACAGCGGTAAGCGCTTCCATTTCAACTCCTGTTTTACCCCAAGTTTCGCATGTCACGACACAGCGGATTTTTGACTCTTCCTCGAAAATTTCAAAATCCACATTTACATGGGTCAAAGATATCGGGTGACAAAGCGGAATTAAATCCGGCGTCTTTTTGGATCCCATGATTGCAGCGATTCGGGCAACGGCAAGCACATCTCCTTTTTTGGAAGTACCTTCCTGGACTTTCTTCAATGTTTCCGGATGCATGCCGATCCAGCCTTCTGCGATCCCAATTCTTCTGGTAATGCCTTTTCCTCCGACATCAACCATGTGGGCCTCACCCGATTGGTTAAAATGAGTTAGTTCTGCCATTAGAACTCCTATATTTGGTTACAACTTAAGTTATTTCTCTCAAAAAGAGATAAGCTTTTGCTTTTAAAGTTAACTTTGTAGATCCTATAACATCTGTGCGAAGGAGTGTATGAACCTTAAACCGTTATGCTGTCTAGTTGTTTCGGTGTTTACAGCGCTAACACCGATTTCTGCAGCTTACAGCCAATCTTACAATCTTCCGGATTTAGGAGCGGCCGGCGGTTCTACTTTGTCTCCCCTGGAAGAAAGACAAATCGGCGAACACATTATGGGCGAGGTCCGAAGCGATCCGACTTATCTTCCCGATCCTGAGACCTCGGAATATCTGAACAAAATCGGATACAGATTAGTTTCGGCCGGCCCTGCCAACGGCTATTCCTACAATTTCTTTGCTGTCCGCGATCCCTCGATCAACGCCTTTGCCTTACCAGGCGGCTTTATCGCCATCCACACAGGGCTTGTTACGGCAGCTCGATCGGAAAGCGAACTTGCCTCTGTAATGGGACACGAAATTGCCCACGTCCAGCAGCGCCACATTGCACGTATGCTGGAAGGACAAAAAAATAATCTGGCATGGACTCTAGGATCTTTGCTTGTCGCTATTCTGGCAGCAAGAGCAGGCAGCGGTGATGGTGCAGCCGCGGCGGTTGTCGGAACGCAAGCCGCAATGGCACAGAACTACTTAAGTTTTTCCCGCAACGCTGAAAGAGAAGCTGACCGTGTAGGCTACGCTTCCCTTGTGCGCGCAGGATTCGATCCCAAGGGCATGGAGCAGTTCTTTGACCGTTTAGACTTTAATAATCGTGTATACGAAGGTGCGCATGCTGCCCCCGCTTATCTGCGCACTCACCCGATGACAGTTGAAAGAATGAGTGAGGCTCAAAATCGCTCCCGTCTTTCAAAGAAAGTAAACTACAAAGACTCTCTTGACTTCTTTTTGATTCAGGCACGCCTTCGTGTGCTGGAATCCAACAGATTCCAAGGCTGGGATGATGCCCTGCAGTACTTCCGAAACGACTTAAAGACAGCCAAAGGCTATCAAGCGGTTGCCGATCACTACGGATGCGCCGTTGCACTCCAGAGAATGAAGAAATATTCCGAAGCTCTGACAGAGATTGAAACCGCTAGGAAGATGGCCGGTCAAAATTCAAACATAATCAGTAAACTCCATTCCGAGTTGGTTTTCCTTTCTTCACCAAGTCAGCAAAGCCGAGGCATTCAGCTTGCGAAACAGAATTACGACCGCAATCCTTTATCTCAGTTAGCGCTTCTGAACTATGCAGAACTCTTATACAAAGGAAAACAATACAACGAGGTCATTAAGCTGATGCGAAAACAGCATGCACTTAACTCTAGGACTCCGGCGTATCAGTCGATTTTAGGAAGAACTTACGAGGCTCTTGGAAAGAAAAGCCTAAGTCACCAGGCAATCGGAGAAATGTACGCGCTTAACGGCCAGAAAGTCGCGGCTATTCAGCAATTTCAAATTGCTCAGCGAAGCAACGACGGCGATTTTTACACGATGAGTGAAATCGACGCGAGACTAAGAGAATTAAGAAAGCAGGTTGAAGACGACAAAAAGTATGAAAATTGAGGTCGTTTGAACCTTTTGATTAATGAGAAAATATCACGGTTTTAAATTTAGAGAAATAAAGTGGCAGAAACAGAAAATCAATCCAAACCAATTGAAACGGATGCAGTCATCATTGGAGCCGGCCCTGTCGGTCTGTTCCAAGTCTTTGAACTCGGTCTTCTGGAAATGAAGGCCCACGTCATCGACTCTTTACCGAGACCGGGCGGTCAATGTGTGGAACTCTACCCGGACAAGCCTATCTATGACATTCCGGCCGTTCCAGTCTGCTCTGCACAAGAACTCACAGACAACCTTCTTAAACAGATCGAGCCCTTTAATCCGACTTTCCACTACGGAGAAGAAGCCCAGGAACTCAAGAAGCTCGAAGACGGCCGTCTTTATGTTAGAACCTCTAAAGGAACGGAATTTCTGGCCCGTGCAGTATTCATCGCCGCAGGCGTAGGTTCTTTCCAGGCAAGAACACTTAAAGTACCGCACATCGACAAATTCGAAGGCACACAGCTGCACTATAAAGTTAAAAATCCTTCTATGTTCGAAGGTAAAAATATCGTTATCTGCGGAGGCGGTGACTCCGCATTAGACTGGTGCTTAAATCTTGTCGGAAAAGCAGAAAGCGTTGTTCTTATTCACAGAAGAGACGGCTTCAGAGCAGCCCCTGCTTCCGTAACTAAGATGAAAGAACTCTGCGACCAGTGGGAAATGCAGTTTGAAGTAGGTCAGGTCACCGGCTTTACAGAAGAAAACGGTGTTATGACAGAGGTCAGAGTTACAGGCGCCGACGGTGTTACACGCCGTATGCCGATGGATCATCTGCTGGTATTTTTCGGTCTTCAGCCGAAGCTCGGCCCAATCGCCGAATGGGGCCTTAAGCTCGAACGCAAACAGATTGCGGTTGATACTGCAAGATTTGAAACCAACATTCCGGGAGTTTTCGCCGTGGGCGATATCAACATCTATCCGGGCAAGAAGAAACTTATTTTGTCCGGCTTCCATGAATGTGCTCTTGCTGCTTTTGCGGCAGCTGACTACGTTTTCCCGGAAAAACGTATTCTCCTGCAGTACACCACAACAAGTCCGAAGCTGCACAAAGTTTTAGGCGTTGAAACACCTCACTTTGATTAAGCTATGAATCGAGTAGGGCCGGTTATTACCCGTCCCTCTCACACCACCTGGCATGCCGTTCGGCACCAAGGCGGTTCCAGTAAACATCCCTACGTTCCAGATGCGGTTCGCAGGGCCTTTTCTAAACTGTACC
>NZ_NHMP01000005.1 GCF_002221595.1 Turicimonas muris | reverse complement strand
TGTGAAATGAACGGTGCAGTAAGGCCGTTGTCAGCAGGAACCCAACGAGACCTTCTACAACAATAGGCTACGGCTGTTGTAGTGGTGGTAGGGAATCCTCTTCGTTCACGAAGAGGAGGATGTCAATGCGCGTTTGTTAAACCTCACACGCCTCTTCAAGAATTCAGTTTCACCCATAGGCCCATTTTTAGCGAGGCAGAAGCCATAAATGGCTAAAAAAGAACAAACTAGCAAGACTTATAAGGGATTTGTCATTATGGAATACAAAGACTATTACAAGATCTTGGGCGTAGAAAGAGATGCCTCCGAGGCTGATATTAAAAAGGCCTTCAGAAAATTGGCACACAAGTATCACCCTGACGTATCTAAAGAAAAAGATGCCGAGGCTAAATTTAAAGACGTAAACGAAGCCTATCAAACCCTCTCCGATCCTGAGAAAAAAGCAGCGTATGACCAGCTCGGACAAAGACGAGAAGGAAGCAATTTTGAGCCTCCTCCGGGTTGGGGCGGCTTTGGCGGTTTCGGGGAAGGAGGTGCTTCAGGCTTTGATTTCGGCGGCGCAGGATTCGATTTCGCTGATTTGTTTAGCTCCATGGGAGGCGCCAGAGCATCCCGACAAAGAGCGATGGCTGGCGAAGATTTGGAAGCTGCCGTGGAAATTACACCGGAACAGGCTTTCAACGGCACTTCCGTAAGTCTCTCTTTGAGAGAACCGGAACAGCAGCCTGACGGCACTGTTCGCCATGTGACTAAGACATTGGAAATCAAGGTTCCTGCCGGAACAATTGACGGACAAAGGATGCGCTTGGCCGGCAAAGGCGGTCTCGGTTATAACGGCGGTTCAAACGGCAACCTTTATATCACTATCAATATTATTGAATCCGGTCGCTTCAAGGTAGAAGGACGCGACGTTTATTTGTCAGTTCCGCTTGCTCCGTATGAAGCGGTTCTCGGTGCAGAAGTCGTTATTCCGATGCTTTCCGGCAAGAAGGTATCCGTGAAGGTACCGGCCGGTGCCAGAGCCGGCCAGAAGATTCGCTTAGCCGGTAAAGGCTTCCCGAATAAGAAGGGTGACCCGGGCGACTTCTACTTGGTGCTTTCCATCGCGGTTCCTCCGAAACCGACGGATGAAGAGAAAGAGCTCTACAAGAAGCTCTCTGAGATTTCAACATTTGATCCGCGGGCCGATCTTTAAGGAGCGAAGAATATGAGTAAAGCATTAGTTACACAGATTCAGACCACTTTCGAAACATTGGATGTCGATGAGCTCCAAAAATTGAGCGGTATTCCGGCAGATGTATTCAATGAGCTCAGAGAGTTGGGTGCTTTGGATGAATTTTTCCGAGAAGGGGTTCTTCCGGCAAACACGGTGGTGGTTTTTAAGAAAGCCGGAAGATTGAGGAAAAGCTTCCAGCTTGACGCAAATTCACTGGCTCTCTTGATTCACTTCATCGGTGAAAGCCAAGAGTTGAGGAGACAAATAAGAAAGATATACAGGACAAATCCTTATCTATGATTGAGCGATTTAGCGTATTTTCCTCAATCTGAGATAATGTCGTCTGATTAAGAGGAAAATCGTGGACATCTCTCTAAGAATAATAGCAATACTACTTTTAGTTGCTGCAGGCGGTTATTTCGCTATTGCAGAAATCTCTCTGGCGGGCTCGCGTAAAGTCCGCCTAACTCAGCTTGAAGAGCAGGGCGATGAAAGGGCCCGCTTGGTTTTGAAACTACAAGAAAAACCCGGACCTTTCTTCTCTGTTATTCAAATCGGCATCAATGCGGTAGCCATTCTCGGCGGTATCGTAGGCGAGCCGACTTTTACTCCGGTTTTCGAAAAGTTATTGGCGCCGATTTGTCCGCCTGAAATGCTTTCGACAGTTTCATGGCTTGCTTCCTTCGTGCTGGTCACCTTCATGTTCATTATGTTTGCTGACCTGATTCCGAAGAGAGTGGGACTGAGCAGGCCGGAATCAATATCTGTGCGTCTTATCCGCTCGATGTTGTTTCTGATAACCATCCTCAAACCGATGGTTTGGCTGCTGACGGTGGTATCCAACGCCATCATGAAGACCTTGGGTCTGCCGACAAAGAGCAATAACAAACTTACATCAGAAGATATTGTCGCTACCGTTGAAGCCGGAGGTGCGGCAGGCGTTCTCGCTCCGAGTGAGCAAGCAGCTATTGAAAACGTGATGGACTTGGAAAGCCGTTTGGTTCCAAGCGCCATGACAGCACGTGAATTCGTGGTTTACTTTACGCTCAATGAAACCTACGAGAGCATCTGCAAGAAGATTGCAGACAGCCCGCATAACAAGTTTCCTGTCTGCGACAGAGACATCGATCATGTTATCGGGTACGTAGATTCCAAAGATCTTCTGCGCCGGGTTATTGAAGGACGTTCCTTTTCTTTGAAGGACGAAAATTTCATCGCCCCGCTTCCTGCGGTTCCTGACTCTTTGTCTCTTTCTGAAGTTTTGGAAATGTTCAAGAACAAGAGAGCAGACTTTGCAGTTGTTGTAAATGAGTACGCACTTACGGTTGGTGTAATAACTCTCAACGATATTATGAGTACGGTGATGGGCGATTTGGTCCAGACTCCGGAAGAAGCCCAGATCGTTCAGAGAGAAGACGGCTCATGGCTGATTGACGGTTCTACTCCGATTGATGACGTTGAAAGAGTTTTTGATTTCGGACAGCTCCCTGACGATGAAACTTATGAAACCGTTGCCGGATTTATGATGTATATGCTCCGCAAGGTGCCGAAGCTGACAGATAAGTTCATTTATGAAGGCTATAAATTCGAAGTTATCGACGTTGAAAGGAATCGTATTGACCAGATTCTTGTGACCAAAGTTGATGAAGCAGAGCATCCTTCGGAAGGAGCAACTGCGAAGTAGCGAAACGAAATAGCTTGGAACTTAACAAGCGCAAACAAAAACTGAAGCCGAAACAGCTTCAGTTTTTGCTTTTAGGAGTCGGTCTCCTGTAATTTTCTTAGATCTTTTTACCGGTCGAGTTTTTGTGTCGAGATTAAGTTGTGGACGCTTAGCTTTAGGCAAACGCTTTCCAACGGATGAATTCTTTTTTCTCTAGGCTAAAGACCAAAGCCACTCTAATGAGAGTTTTGTCCAAAAGTGAGTATCCGTACCGCCTTTCTCTAATTTGTTCTATGGCCTCACGAAGCAGTCTTTCCGAATTTTCTCCTTCTTTGGCAACTTTGAGCTCGAATAACCAAACTTTTTCGCCTGCGCGAACCTCTAAATCGCTTCGACCGTGAGCATTGTGATGTTCAACGATAGGTTCCAATCCTGCGCCTGAAAAGAAAACCTGGATGAATGCACGTAAAGATGCCTCGTTGCGGACTGGATAATTCACGTAATCCAACGAAGCAAACAAACGATTAAGCATGCAGACGATTGATTCCGCGCCTTTTGTCTCAAGTCTATGAACTATCCTATCAGCACCTGCCTGTTCCAAGGTTTTTCCAGCAAGAAGCTGTTCGATATAAAGTTGAGCCATTGCGGTCCTAACTTCTGAGTTGGGATATCCCACATATACCGTTTCTCCTTCCACCTTCTTAATGGTTAAGTAGCCGGTTTGTGTCAGTAAGCCAATATCAGACAGGCTATTTGGATCAGATGCTCCGCTTAAGACATTTATAGAAACCGTCTTTTCTTTGCCATATTCTTTCGGATTACGTAAAGAATGAGACTGCAGATATTTTTGCAATACGTTGGGCTTGCCTCCGCTTTCAAACCAGTAATCTACGAAACCTGACCGAGGATCTTCAAAAAAGTTTAAAAGCGACCACGGAGCAAATACTTTTTGAGAAGCATCTCTATCAAAACAAAAGCCGTCGTATTGGCGAGCTAACTCAGCAAAGAGCTTCTCTTCCTTCTCTTTCACAATTGTGGCCGATTGGACTAAATAATCTGCAAAATATGCTTTTACTTCGTTGTGCGTATATCCAAGTAAAGTACCGTATTCTGGAGATAAAGAAATATCCGAGATATTGTTGAGTTCCGAAAAGATACTGGTTTTATTGAACGTAGTGATTCCAGTGATGAAAATAAACCTAAAAGCCGCTTCATTCGCTTTGAGAGCTGCATAAAAACTCGCAAGCTTAAGCCGCACCTCATCAAATAATTTGAAGTCGTTCAAGCAGGCGGTCAAAGGAGCGTCATACTCATCTATTAGGAGAACCAAACTGTTTGTAGGAAGAGTGGCAAGGCAATCGGATAATTGGTCCGACATCGAAAAAAGTTCACTAATCTGATATTTCAGCCCCACCGGATTAAATTTTCTTGCGATCAATGCGGTGAGTTTTTTGGCAAATTCGTCGCTTGAGCGAAAGTCACGTATTTCTGAAAAGTCTAGCCGGACTACGTTATAGGTTCGCTCATCTTTCCATAGTTTTTCAATTTTCAGATTCCGGAAGTATTGCAGGCCATTTTTAAATAAAGACTCCAATGTAGAGATTAACAGAGACTTTCCAAATCTCCTTGGCCGGGTTAAAAACAGTTTTCTTCTTTTGGATGCAAGCCGAAAAATGAAATCAGTTTTGTCCACGTATATTTCCCCGGCTTCTCTGAGCGCCTCAAAAGAGGATGTGCCCAAAGGTAAGTCTTGCAACGTGTCTTTTCTCATTTTTCTCCGCTTTGTTAGCGTAGGATTTCCTTAGAAGAACAGGTCTAAGAGCGGCTTTTATGGCCGCACTTATGACACTTTATATTATCTGTCCTTTTGATAGCTCAGGAGCCAAAGAGGCTGACACAGATTCTCTTAAGCCTCTTTGCCGGCCGAGGTTTTCCGTGCGGTTGTTGTTCTCTTGGCACCGGTTCCGGCAGCTCTCGGTTTCTTTTCTTCAAACTTGAAGCCGACTTTGCCGCCTTTTTCTAAAACCAAGAAGGCAGAGAACGGACGTTTAGTTCTATTGGAGACAAAGGCGGTTAGAAGATCAGTGCTACCTGTCTCTAATAGCTTCTTCATCTGAGCTTCGTCAATCGGCTGCTGAAGAATAACCTTTCCGCTTCTGAAAGTGCATTTCTTCTTAGCTTCAGGATTCAGGGCATCTTCGCAGGCGTAGGCAGTTTCGGTTTCTAATACTCTCTTGCCGCAGACGGGACATTTTCCGATGACCGGAAGGGAATTGATGTCGACCGGTGTCTTAGGTTCGTCCTCTTCTTTGTTGCCGAAATCAAAATCAAGCTTGTAATCAGGGGCCGGACCAAGTTTAAGAACGGCAGAGAAAGGACGTCCCATCTTGCTGATAAATCCGTCGAGAGGTCCGATGCTTCCTTTTTCAAAGAGTTCATCAACTTCTTTGGCTTCCAGCATGCGTCCGCCCGGATGTTTAGTAATGCTGTAATCACAGTGAGAGCAGGCGAAACGCTTGTAATGTTCAACCATCGGTGAGTGGCACTTGGGACATTTAGCATGAAGCAGCATCGGTTGTTCAATAGGTACGGTGTCAGCCCCATAGCTCTTCGCTTTATCAACGATCTGCGTTGTCAACTCAGCAATGCCCTTCATGAATTCATTGCGGGAAAGTTTTCCTTTTTCGATCTGGGACAGTTGATATTCCCATTCACCGGTGAGTTCGGCTTCAGATAAGACGTTGATGTTTAAGCCGTGAAGCAGCGTTAAGAGCTGCTGAGCTTTCGCTGTCGGAACAAGTTCGCGGCCCTCGCGGATCATATAGCTTTGCAGAACCAGCCCTTCGATAATAGCGGCTCGTGTAGCCGGCGTACCGATGCCTTTTTCACGCATCGCGTCGCGAAGCTCTGCTTCTTGGATTTCTTTGCCGGCGTTTTCCATTGCGCTCAAGAGAGTCGCTTCAGTGTATCTGGCAGGCGGTTTTGTAGCGAGCTGCTGAGATTCAATGTGCTCGACGGCAGCAGGTTCATTCTGTTGAATCGGAACCATCACTTCCTGTCCGACGGCATCCGCGCCTTTACCATAAACGGCTAACCAGCCCGGGCTTTCTAATACTTTTCCTTCAGAGAGGAAAGAGTACTTTTCTACATCGGTGATGCGGGTAATGTTCTTGAACTGTGCTGGCGGGAAGAAAATGGCTAAGAATCTCTTGACCACTAAGTCATAAATCTTCTGTTCGGCTTCGCTTAAAGAAGCAGGAACTTTCTGTGTTGTCGGAATAATTGCAAAGTGGTCGCTGATCTTGGCGTTGTTGAAGATCTTCTTATTGAACGTGACCCAGTTGTTCTTCAGAACTTCTTTTGCAAATTGTCCCCAAGGAGACTCCACCAGCATGTGCATGATTTCTTTGACGGAAGGGATGTAGTCTTCCGGAAGAGCACGGGCATCTGTTCTTGGGTAGGTCAACACTTTATGTTTTTCATAAAGAGCCTGAGCAATAGCTAAGGTTGTCTTAGCAGAGAATCCGAATCGCTGGTTTGCTTCTCTTTGCAGAGTGGTCAAATCATATAAGAGCGGACAGCTGGTTGTTGAAGGCTTGAAAGTTTCGGTTACGACACCGGTCTTGCCCTGACAGGCATTGACGATTTTCTGTGCTTCTTCCGCATTCCATAGGCGATCCGCTTTTAATGTGTTGTCATCGCCTTTCTTAAAGTTAGGGTCAAAATACTTACCGTGATAAGAGCCTGACTGAACGCCGAAGTCAGCATGAACTTCCCAATAATCTTTAGGAATGAAGCTTCTGATTTGGTTTTCACGTTTGACGACCAGAGCCAGAGTCGGAGTCTGCACACGGCCGACGGTAGTTAAGAAGAAACCGCCGTCCTTGCTGTTGAAAGCGGTCATGGCGCGTGTGCCGTTGATGCCGACAAGCCAGTCTGCTTCAGAGCGGCTCTTAGCAGCGTCTGCTAAAGGCTGCATTTCTGCGGCTGTACGTAAGTGATGGAAAGCCGTGCGGATGGCTTCTTTGGTCATGGATTGAAGCCAAAGTCTTTCGGTCGGTTTTTTAGTCTTTACTGCTTCAATGATGTAACGGAAAATGAGTTCGCCTTCTCGTCCTGCATCGCATGCATTGACAATTTTGTCTACATCTCTTCTCTTAATTAATTTGGAGAGTGTTTTGAGCTTGGCTTCGGATTTCTTTATGGGCTGAAGTTCAAAGTGAGGCGGAATTACAGGAAGATGCGCAAAACTCCATTTTCCTCGTTTGACTTCATACTCTTCAGGAGCCTTGATCTCCAATAAATGACCGACTGCAGAGGCGACGATGTATTCGTCGCCTTCATAATAATCGGTGACCTTTTTGAGGCCGCCTAAGGTTTTTGCAATGTCAGTCGCTACGGAGGGTTTTTCCGCGATAACCAATGTCTTGCCCATCTTTTATCCTGCATAAATGTGGTTTCTTTTTTCTAAATTAGCACCTTTTCAAAGAGTTGTCGAAAATTCCCCAAACCCATAACTCTTAATTAAGTCACGAAATTTAGGAGGTGTGATTGTTTGCAAGAATTCTTCTTTTTCTGATTAGATCTTTTTTCTTGGCGGACGAAGAAAGGCTTTTTTTGCTTAATAGAGGCAGATCAAAGATTTTTTCTATCTCGTACCTAGTATGATCTCGAGAAAAATATTATGGAGGCCTTTAATGGCAATACTTCCTATTCTTAAATATCCGGATGAGCGTCTTAAAACGAAAGCCGCTACCGTCACGGAATTCAATGAGGAACTGAAAAAATTAGCTGCCGATATGGCAGAAACAATGTACAAAGCTCCCGGTGTTGGTCTTGCAGCCACCCAGGTTGATAAGCACATTCGTCTGATCGTTATTGATATTACGGAAGAGAAAAACGATTTGAAGGTTTTGATTAACCCGGAAATCGTCTCAGCAAGCGAAGAGTTAAAACCTTGGGAAGAGGGCTGCTTGTCTTTGCCCGGTATTTACGACAAAGTTAAAAGACCGGCTGAGGTCGTTGTCAGAGCTCAGGATTTGGACGGCAATACTTTTGAAATGGCTTGCGACGGCTTGCTTGCCGTTTGTGTTCAGCATGAAATGGATCATTTGAACGGTATCGTATTTGTTGATCACTTGAGTTTGCTCAAGCGCAGCCGTATCTGCACAAAAATCAGAAAACAAAGAGCCGAAGAAGCTAAAGCGGCTAAACACAAAGAAGATTAATCAGTTCTCTGCATCCCAAACATGTTTGGCGATGGCAGAAGAAATCTCTTCGTAGTGTATCGGAGGAAGGTCATGGCCCATCAAAGGCATGACCTTTAATTTTGCGTTCGGAATAAGGTCGGCCACCTCTTTACCTGCGCTCAGCGGCAGCAAAGGATCATCCTCGCCGTGAATGACTAAGGTTGGAGTACTGAGGCGTGACAACTGAGCTGATCTGTCTCCGCTGGCTAAAATGGCCAAAAGCTGCCTTTCCGCTCCCTTCGAGTCAAAAGGAATTTGGCTGGAGTCTCGCAGGAGTTTTTCTTGTTCTTCACGCGGATATTCATATTTAGGACTTTTAAGAGTATTGAATACGCGGCAGAAATGCTCGAAGAGCTTCTCCGGGTTATCAGGTTGTTCCGGATGCATAAACAAAGAGTAAATGGCTTTAACCTTGCCTGTTCCGGTTCTAGGGTTTCCGGAAGCCGACATAATGGAGGTCAAAGATTTCACGCGGGACGGACGAATGGTTGCCGTTACCTGTGCAATCATCCCTCCCATAGAGACACCGACCAAGTGGGCCGAATCAATCTTCAAATAGTCCAGCAGCTCAACCAAATCCAAAGCCATGTTCTCTAATTTATAAGGGGCTTTGACAGGAAGCCTTAATAACGCTCTGCCGATGGCAATTGGAACGGATTGAAAATTCTTATCGGTTGGGAAATATTGCGAGTGACCAACGTCTCTATTATCAAAGGTAATGACTCGAAGTCCTTTTTTGACTAATAGGCGCAAAAGTTCTTTCGGCCAAGAATGCTCACTCATGCCGAGCCCCATAATCAGGACGACTGTGGGAAGGTGCTTATCTCCGTACTCGTGGTATGACAAAGTAACGTTTTTTAATTTAGCAACCGGCATGAAAGTAATCCAAATCGAGCCATACTTGATGTATTAAGCTTCCATTGTCCTACAATCTGAGAACAAAATCTCTGTCGGAAAGAAATTCTTTCCTTTTCAAAAGGTGAACTACATGAAGATTGTTTTTGCAGGCACGCCTGAATTTGCCGCTTATGCCTTAAATAAATTAATAGAAGAAGGGCACGACATAAGAATGGTCCTGACGCAGCCCGATCGTCCCTCCGGCAGAGGACGTAAATTAAAAGCGAGCGCAGTCAAAGAAGTTGCACTTAAGGCGGGTATTCCTGTTGAAACGCCTTTGACATTCAGACGAGCCAAAGGCGGAGAAGAAACCGCTGCGGTTTACGACAAACTGCGCGAAATTGATCCGGACTTATTAATCGTTGCTGCTTACGGTTTGATCCTTCCTCAAGAACTGCTTGAACTTCCGAAAGGAATTTGGAGCGAATATCCGAATCTGAAGGCGGTCAATATCCACGGCAGCTTGCTGCCTGATTGGAGGGGCGCGGCTCCGATCGCCCGAGGTCTTGAAAAAGGCGATAAAAAAGCAGGCGTAACACTAATGCAGATGGATGTCGGCCTTGATACCGGTCCGATGCTCTACAAAAAAGCTATTCCGATCACGGAAGAAGATACCGCCGGAACACTGACCGAAAAAGTTGGAAAGCTCGGTGCGGAGATGCTTGTTGAATATTTGAAAGACCCGACAAAATATCCGCCGGTGGTTCAGCCCGAAGAAGCTTCTTATGCCAGCAAGCTGGAAAAGGCCGAAGGCGTTATTGATTGGAATCAGCCGGCTCAGGTCATCGTTAACAAGATTCGCGCTTTTAATCCGTTCCCCGGGACATCTTTCAAACACGGTGAGACTAACTTGAAAGCTTGGTTTGCCGTATGCGAAAAGGACAAAGAATACAAAGAATCGGCCGGAACCGTGCTCTCGGCAGATGCTAAAGGAGTTCGCGTCTGTGCTGGCGACGGCAAAGTCGTTTGCCTTAAAGAATTGCAGAGACCGGGCGGAAAGAAATTGCCTGCAAGAGAATTTTTAGCCGGTCATCCCATTAAAGAAAAAGAACTGTTGGAATGAGTAAAGTAGCGTTGTCGACGGCTTTAATGGAAGCCGCTAAAACTTGGCAGAAAATTAAAGAAGGCTCCTCAATTGACGGAGCTCTCGGACAAATAAAGGGCGAAATTAAACCGGCTGTCCAAAGCTTGGTGTATGCCGTGGCCCGAAGAAGAGTTCTAACTCAATGGATTCTCAAGAAGTTGGCTTCTAAGCCGCCTAAACCTTTGCTCTCTTCACTGTTAGAGGTAGCCTTTGCCCAAGCCGTACTTAGCGAGAAGAAGCCTTTTACCGTTGTTGATCAGACCGTCCGGGCTGTTAAAAAAGATCCGAGTCTGGCTAACGCGGCAAATTTTGCTAATGCTGTTCTCAGAAAGTTCTTAAGAGAGCAGGAAGCCCTCGTTGCTGAAGCAATGAAGAACGATGAGGTTAAATTTAATGCACCTGCCTGGTGGATAAAAAAATATCGTTTGATTTTCGGTAAAGATGCCGATGCAGTTTTATCTTTACAGCAGAAGCATCCTCCGTTGGTGCTTCGAGTTAACCGCAGAAGAATCAGTCCCGAAGATTATCTAAAGAAGTTAGAAGAAAACGGGATCAAAGATGCGCTTCGCGTCGGCCAAGACGGCATAGTGTTGTTTTCGCCCAGACCCGTCTCGGATATCCCCGGATTCTTAGACGGAGAGGTTTCTATTCAGGATGCGGGCAGTCAGCTTGCGGCTCAAATCTTAAATCCTTCGGACGGCATGGTTGTGCTCGATGCCTGCGCTGCTCCGGGAGGCAAGACGGGACATCTGTTGGAAATGGCCGATGTTGATTTAACGGCGATAGAAAAGGACCCGGTGCGCACAAAACGAATCGGAGAAAACTTGGGCCGATTGGATCTGAAAGCAGAAGTTCGAGTCGCTGATGTCGGTGATGTGGCATCTTGGAATGTAGAAAAGAAACTTTTTGATCGCATCCTTTTAGATGCTCCTTGCTCAGCTTCAGGGATTTCAAGGCGTCACCCTGATATTCCGTGGCTAAAAGATTTGAGCGATGTGAAGAGCTTGGCAAAGACTCAAGCGTATTTGTTAGATAAAATGTGGTCTATATTGGCAAAAAAAGGCAGACTGCTTTATGCGGTTTGTTCTGTTATGCCCGAAGAAGGGATCGACCAAATTAAGGAATTTGCGGCTTCACATCCGGATGCAAAACTTGTACCTTTTAAAGGAGCTCCTGAAGGATGGATAAGACTGTCCCCGCATGAGGACGCTCCTGATTTGGAGTTTATCCCTTGGGTAAGAGACGGTTTTTTCTACGCACTTTTTGAGAAAATTTAATGAATATTTTACACAGGCGCTTTGTTCGACAAACAGCTGCGGGGCTGATCGCAGCTGCTATGGCTGTTAGTGCCTGTGCAGAAGGTATTGTGCCCGTGCATGCGGAGGTGTCTGCGATTCAAGATTCCTCCAAAGCCATTTACTTTGACGGCTCCTTTGAGTTGGAGCTGGCTCCTGAGGTCAAAGAAGTTCTTGAAAGAGGAGTTCCTCTTAACTTCAATCTGGAAGTAGAAATCTTCAAAAATCGCTGGTATTGGTTTGACCGTGAGATCAGTAAGGTCACTGAAAGAATTCGTCTCAGTTATAACCCGCTGACCCGTCAGTATCGTGTCAGTCTCGGTGGGATGACTCAGAACTTTGACAATCTCGATCAAGCCATATTTTTCATGACCACGATTTCCAAACTGTACGTTGCGCCGTACAGGGATATCAACTCGGATGACTATGAAGTCCGAGCCCGTTTCTATTTGGATACGGAAAGACTACCCAAGCCTTTCCAGGTAACGCTCAAGAAAGATGACGGATGGAATTTAGATTCCGGATGGTTTGACGTGACGATAGTTCCCGCTAAGGAGTAACCGTGTCCAAGTACTTGAGGCTTGCGCTCCTGATTATGGTGGGAGTCAGCTGTATCCTGCTTTTTTTGCTTGTGAATGCGAGCCGTAACAGCGGCTTCTTTGAAAAGTACTATCAGCTCCTTTTGTGGGTCAACACCGGGGTCGCTGCAATTTTTCTGGGACTCGTCGCCGTTCTTCTTACCCGCCTCTATCAAAGGGCCCGTAAAAAGAGATACGGCGTAAAAATTCTTTCTAAGTTCGCTTTTGCCTTAGGTTTGGCAGGCGTTCTCCCTGGTGTTCTTATCTTTTTAGTTTCCGTGCAGTTTCTCTATGGCTCCGTAGATTCATGGTTTGACCGAAAGGTTGAGCGAGCCTTAGATTCCGGTTTGACGCTTGGTAGAGAAGTTCTTGAGAACTATCAGTTTTCCTTGTTGAACCGCGCGCGAAATCTCGCAGTTGAATTGGCGGAAAGTCCTCCCGCAGAATGGGTGTCGCGGCTAGACAGTCTTCGCGAAAGAGAGAATTTATCCGAGGCGATGATTGTGACCTCCCGCGGTAGATTGATAGGGGTCAGCGGAGCCTCCTTCAATACCTTAGCACCAGTCGTTCCTTCGATAAGAAATTTACAAACTGCACGATCTGAGGGTCACTGGGAGGGACTGGAAGAAAAAGAGGGCGGTACTATTCAGGCCAAAGCGATTGTACTGATTCCGACGGTTGAGCTGCCGGCCGCTGCCCCGCTGTCTTTGCTTCCCAATGCCGGTTCTCCGAGAAGCGAACGTTTTACGTTCAACAGAAACGGTTTTGAATCTTCCAATCAGACGGGAGAAGCTGTTTTTTTGGAGGTGGTGGACAATATTCCTCCGTCATTGGCTCATAACTCCGAAGTGCTGATGAACGGCTACCGCGACTACCAAGAAATGGTTCTGGCACGCGGAGGGTTGCGTTCCATTTATTTGATAACTCTGACCCTGGTTCTTTTGATGTCGATGTTCGCAGCGATTGCTTTATCCGTCATTATTGCGACCAGAATCACAAAACCTCTGATGATTTTGCTTGAAGGTACCCGCAGACTGGGAAGCGGCCATTATGATTTATTGCCCGAATCCAAGACTAACGACGAAGTCTCGGAATTGACGCGCTCTTTTAACATCATGACCACGCAGCTGGCTGACGCTCGCAGAGACATTGAAAAGCGCGGCGAGGAGCTCGAGCAAGCCAAGGATTATCTGGAAAGTATTCTGACCAAGATGTCTTCCGGCGTAATCGTTGCGGATGAATGGTGGAACATTGTTTCTGTCAATGCTAGTGCCTCTTCGATTCTTAAAATCGATTTGGCGGCCTATCTCGGCGAACCTTTGCAGGATGTTCTTCCTGATTTTATTGAGCCGATAAGACAAGAAATCGGCAAGCCAGTTAACGGCAAATATCCGGATGTTTCCGTTCAAAGCGAATTTGTTGTGAAATCCGGTAAGAAACATCAGCGTATTTTTTTGTTCACCAGAGGTTCGACTCTTTCCCTCGGAAGCCGTGAAGGATACCTTTTGTTGTTTGACGACATTAGCTCCTTAGCTGCCGCCCAAAGAACCGAAGCCTGGGCTGAAGTTGCGCGCCGCTTGGCTCACGAAATTAAGAATCCGCTGACGCCGATACAGTTAGCCGCTGAAAGGCTTCAGATGAAGCTTGAGACCAAAGTCTTCGGCAAGGACGAAGAGATTCTTCAGAAGGCTACGAGAACTATTGTCAACCAGGTAACGGCTATGAAGCAGATGGTCGACGACTTCCGTTTGTATGCGAAGATCGGCTCTCCTCGATTCGAAGAGATCAATTTGGCTGAGTTTGTCCAGGAAGTAACCAACCTTTATTTGGCCGGAGATATTCATCTTCATTTGGACTTGGATTCGACAGTTCCGCTGATCGAGGCCGATGCCAACATGCTCAGACAAGTGCTTCACAATCTCATTTCCAACGCGATGGAAGCTGCTCCCGATAAAGAGGCTATGCGTGTGGAAATCAGGGTCGCAAGAGAGTATGAGCTTGGAACAAATGTTGTGGACGGCGTCAAGCTTGAAGTCATTGACAACGGACCGGGTTTTGCCGCTCAAATTCTGGAGCATGCCTTTGAACCATATGTAACGACAAAGACCTCGGGCACGGGACTTGGGTTGCCGATGATAAAGAAAATTGTGGCCGAGCACCGAGGCACGGTCGGCGTAGAAAATATAGTGGATGAACAGGGGCAAATATTAGGTGCAAGAATAACGATTATCTTCAGACAGCTTGCGAACTGAAGGAATTAGGAAAATCGTCATTCTTTGTTTAGAATGCCTTATAAATAGTCGAAAATAAAACGATATGGCAGTAATTTTAGTAGTTGATGACGAAGTAGGGATTAGGGAACTTCTTTCTGAGATTTTGTCTGATGAAGGTTATTCTGTGCTCCTGGCAGAAAACGCCGGTGCAGCGAGAATTGCTATCAATAATCGGCCCGATTTAGTATTGCTGGACATTTGGATGCCGGACAACGATGGAGTTTCACTTCTGAAGGAATGGAGTTCGACAGGCAAGCTGACGATGCCCGTGATTATGATGAGCGGACATGCCACTTTGGATACCGCCATCGAGGCAACAAAATTCGGCGCCGTAGACTTTTTGGAAAAGCCGATTGCTCTTTCCCGCTTAATTTCCTCGGTAAAAGCGGCTCTCGAAAAGAATTCCGTTGAACCCAAGATCGGTACAAACCGTGCTCCTCAGCCTCGTCAGCCACTCCAGCCTCGTCCTCAGCCCGGCTACGGTACTTATCAGCAGCCAAGACCTGAGCCTCAGCCCCAGCCGGTTCAACCTAGAATTATTGAACATAAGCACGACTCTCTTACTTCTATGATGGCGGCTATTAATTTCAATGATCCGCTAAGAGAAGCAAGAGACCAATTTGAGAGGATTTATTTTATGAATCTTCTTAGAAAAGAAAGTAATAGTATGACGAAGGTTGCAAGCGCCGCAGGTTTAGAGCGTACGCATCTTTATCGTAAGTTGAAACAACTTGGTTTAGACATTGGTCGGGCCGGAAGATCTAAAGAGCGCAACGACGAGTTTTCTGAAGGCTGAAGCCAAAGCCATTTGAGGACAACATGAGAATACTGATCCTTGGAGCGGGGAAGGTTGGTGCTTCAGTAGCGGGAAACCTAGTTTCCGAGTCTAACGACATCACCATTGTCGATAAAGACAAAAATAAAATTAACGAAATCCAAGGAATGTATGACCTGCAGGGGATTGTTGGAGACGCAACGTCCCCGTCAGTTTTGGCCGACGCCGGCGCGGCTGATGCCGATATGCTCGTGGCCGTGACTGCCAGCGACGAAACCAATTTAGCCACAACCTTAATTGCTGAACAGCTTTTTAATATTCCGGCACGTATTGCCCGCGTTAGAAACGAGGAATTAAGAGAGTACCCAGCGCTTTTATCGACTTCCGGTTTTAGAGCAACTTCCGTGATTTGGCCGGAAGAGGCGGTAACTAACTCAATTGTTCAGCTCATTCATTATCCAGAAGCTCTTCAGGTTATCGATTTTTCTACGGCTGACTTGATTTTGGTCTCTGTTAAAACGGATGCCGGTTCTAAAATGGCTGGCAAGACCGTAGCTGATATTCATCAGGTTCTGCCTGATGCTAAGGTGCAGATCGTCTCTATCAGTCGCCAAAAGTTCAGCGTTACTAACATTAGGCCAGACACCGTAATTAATCCGGGAGACGAAGTTTTCTTCTTGACGCTTAAATCCGAGGCATCGAATATTATTCGTGTCTTCAGACAGAAGGTCAGAAGATATGATCGAATCATGATAGCCGGCGGCGGCTCTCTTAGCCTGCAGCTGGCACGAGCACTCGATAGTTCCGAGACCGCTAACGGAGATAACTACAACATTAAAATTTTGGAAGGCGATCCTTCACGCTGTCAGTATCTTTCTGAACATTTGTCGAGTTCCGTTTTAGTATTAAACGGCGACATGACAGATGAGTCGCTCTTCATTAACGAAGGTATTGCCAATATCGACGTATTTATTGCAGTTAGCAACGACGACGAAGATAATTTCATGAGCTGTTTGTTGGCTAAGCGCCTTGGGGCTCACTGTACTATCGCTCTGATTAACCGTTCGAGCTATATTGACTTGATTGACTCCACCGATATTGATATTGCTTTTTCCCCCACAGAGTCAGTGCTGTCTGACTTGCTTCGCCATATTCGTCAAGGAGACGTGGTTTCGGCTCATACACTGCGGAGAGGAGCTGCGGAAGCGATGGAAATAGTGGCTCACGGAACGTCTAAAAACTCTAAAGTAATCGGTAAACCCGTCACAAAATTAAATCTGCCACATGGCGTGACTATCGGTTGTATTGTTCGAAAAGAAGATGACTCTCAAGAAGTCTTGATGGCTTCTGAAAAAGATTTAAGCATTGAAGACGACGATCATGTCATTATTTTTGCCGACAGTCGCCAACAGGTACCGGAGATAGAAAAACTCTTTGCTCCATCTGTGGGATTCTTCTAAGGAGAGCCGCAGATGCATCCTATTCTCCGTTTAATGCTCCTGCCGGTCCTTAATGTTTTAGGTCCGATTATTGTGGGATTTTCTTTTGCGATGTTGATCCCGCTGATTTTGTCTTTTTGGAAAGAAGACGGGGCATTTAACGGATTTTTGATTTCTTTCCTGATTACATTTTTTTCCGGCGGAATTCTTTGGTTATCCACAAGAAGTTTTAGAAGAGAGCTGATTCCCCGAGACGGATTCCTGTTGGTAACAATGGCGTGGGTTTTCTTAGCCTTTTATGCTACGCTGCCCGTCTATCTCACTATCCCGGATTTGCCTTTTACTCATGCTTTCTTTGAAGCCGTTTCCGGGATTACAACTACCTGTGCGACGATTCTTCGAGGGCTTGATGATCTGCCGATGAGCGTGAACTTTTGGAGGTGCTTCCTGGCGTGGTTGGGTGGTATCGGTATTCTGGTGATGGCCGTGGCAGTTCTTCCGCTGTTGGGCGTCGGTGGTGCCCAGATCTTCCGGGCGGAAAGCACGGGGCCTTTGAAGGAGGGGCGCCTTACGCCAAGAATCTCGGACACGGCTAAGGCCTTCTTCAATATTTATTTTGCGATTTCCGTTCTTTGCGCAATCTGCTATCACATGGCCGGTATGGACTGGGACGATGCCATTATGCATACGTTCACAACGGTGTCTTTGGGAGGGTTCTCCAGCCATGATGCCGGGTTCGGATATTGGTCAACCAGGGCCGTTGACTATGTGTGTGTAGTCTTTTTGCTTATCGGCGGCATCAACTTCTCCATGCACTTCCTCGTATGGAAAAAGCTGTCTCCGATGCTCTACTTCAAAGACGTTGAAAGCTGTGCATGGCTTTTAACAGCGTTAGTCCTTACTCTTTTATCGACGTTCTTATTGGTTTCTTTTGAGACTTACGTCAATGTCGGAGATGCGTTTTACTATTCAGTGACCAACGTCATTTTTGTGATAAGTACCAGCGGTTTTGCGAACACAAACTATGGAGACTGGCCTTTAGTAGTTCAATTGTTGGCTTTGTTCGGCTCGAGCTTTGCTACTTGTGCCGGTTCTACCGGCGGCGGCATCAAAATGATCCGTGCGATTGCTTTGGTGAAACAGGGCGGTCTCGAATTTAAGAAGATTTTGCATCCGCGTGTCATTGCTCCGTTGGTGATTGGGAACAAACCGATTAGCAACCAGGTTATATTCGCGATTCTTTCCTTCTTAATGCTCTATATTGCGATTGCCTTCTTGAGCACGATGGTTTTCCTTCTGACAGGCTTTGACGGCCTTACAGCGTTTTCTACCGCGATTAGCTGCTTAAATAATCTTGGTCCTGCGTTAGGAAATTTGGGGCCCGCCTATAACTTCTCGTCTTTGACGGATTTCCAAGTCCTCTTCTGTACGTTTTTAATGATTATCGGACGTTTGGAACTATTTACGGTACTCGTTCTCTTTACCAGAGGTTTCTGGCGAGCTTAAACTTTAGTTCGGTGCTGGTAAGGGTAATCAATGCAAAAACCGGATACGGAAAACACAATCAGGAGTAAGCATGTTTAGAAGAAATTGTTTGGCTATGGCCTTAATGTCTGTTTGCGGAACGATGGTTCATGCAGCGGAAAAAGTTGGAATCAAACCGGAGACTGTTCCGGGACGTGCAGATTATCCGGAACTACGCGCGGGTACACAGCTCGACCATCTCTATGAATCTATGTTGGCTAACGGATTCGGCATAAGCAATCCGAATATCGGTAAAGATAAGCCTGTAGTCGTCATTGTTTCTGACACTCAGTGTCCGTGGTGCAGCAAGTTGTGGAGTGCAGCAAAGCCGTTGCAAAACCAAGTGAACTTTATCTGGTTTCCAATTCCTGTTCTACGTGATTTGAGTATCGATCAAGCTGCTCTTATTCTTTCCTCTGAAGAACCTTGGGATGCCATGCAGCACCATGAAGATCACTTTAAGGACAAAGATTTTCGAGGTATTAATCCTGTCGGAACAACGGTCGATAAGAAATACAGAGACGAAGTTTGGACCAATGCCAAAATAGCTCGTTGGTCCGGCTTAACAACAGTGCCGCTTGGTGTATTTAAAAATTCCTCCGGCAAATACATTCCTATCCCTTCCGGAACTGATACCGAGCACATAAAAAAGATCGTCGGCATTGAAAAAGATGTAAAGGAACTGCAATAGAAGGCCATACGGATATAAAAGAAGCTCCATTCTAAGATGGAGTTTCATTCACCATAGCAGACTTTCATTCCCTACGGAACTCCCCAAGTAACAGGAGCATCTTCTTTAAGAGAGCGTTCAAGCATTTCAACAAAGGGGTAAGCTCTTTGAGTAAAATAGACAGTTTGTTCCATCGCCGATTTCTTCTCTTTGTCTAAATCTTTTCCTTCTCTGAAGGCTTTGTCTTCCTTGGCTTTAACCTCTTTCAGAAGTTCTTTTTCTTTTTCAATTCTGACCTGAAGAGCCTTAAGAGCGGCAGGAATCTCTTCAGGCGTTATAACTCCGCGGATGCCTAAAGGTTTGCCAAATACTTTAAAGATTTCCTCAGCTGTTTCGCGAAACATATAAATCTCGCCCGCTGCTCTAGAACGGAATGTGATGATTGCCATTCGGAATCCTCCATAAAAACTAAAAATTTCAAGTAATGCTTTTCGTTTTATAAGTTTTCTGAAACGGGAAGCAGTTAAATATGTTCAAATGATTTTACTAGGAGCGAAAGAGACCAACCAAACACTGTAGCTTTTTCAGGTTCAAAAGTATATGATACAAGGCGGAAGTGCTTCCTTTAAAGAGCCCAGATCTTTAGTTTATGGCTGCCTTACATTTAATCCTGTAACCGTTTGCAGAAAATAACAAGTTAAAAATCCATCAATTTGGTAACTTCTCCTTCATAGCGGCGAAGAGATTTTCTTCGGCTTTCACTTTTGCCTTCATAAGATTTCAGAGGTTATTTCTGACCGGAAAAGGATGAACAGGCAGAGAATTTCTTGTATGCGGCGTCGTTGAAGGTACTCAAGGTTGTTCTTTTTCGGTTTTATACCACTCCTGAATTGAAAACTTTGTCTAAAATTAGTGTGATTCTGAAGGAGTATTCTTTGTGAAGACAGGTTTTCTACTCGTGGCTCATAAGCCCTTAGCCTCGTCGTTTAATTCAGTTGCTAAAGAAATTTTTGCTGGACTGGAGGCTGTGGAGGCAGTGGATATAGATTCCGACGAAGATCGGCAATTGCAGCAAGAGCAACTCGAAAGAGCTTGGAATGCTATAGATGCGGACCAGAAAGTCGTTCTGGTTGATGTTTTTGGTGCAACGCCCGGCAATGTCGTTTGCGCCTTTGCAAAAGAAAAAAATTGCGAATGCATCGCTCCGTTGAGTCTCCCTCTTCTCATGAAACTCCTTTGCTACAGAAATCAGCCTCTGAAAGTATTGCTGGAGAAGGCTTCTGAGGCAGCACAAATCGCAACGAGAACAACTAATGAAAACAATTAAAGTTACCGTCTTGAATAAGCTAGGTCTGCATGCCCGACCGGCTACTAAATTAACTCAAAAAGCTAATGAATTTCTCAGTTCTTTGAAGATCACCAATGGCCGTAGAGAGGTTAACGGTAAGTCCATCATGGGAGTGATGCTGATGGCCGCTTCTCGGGGAACTGAGCTGACTTTAATCGGAGATGGTACCGACGAAGATGAGATGCTCTCGGAACTCAAACAGATGTTTGAAGATAAGTTTGGTGAGGCTCAGTAAGCCATGACGGAAAGCAGCGCAACAGGCAGAAAGGAACTTAGCGGAATAGGCGTATCTAGCGGACTCGGTTTCGGCAGAGCGCGCGTAATGGCGATGGCTCCTTTACAGCTCCCTCAGTATTCCATCGCTCCTGACCAAATAGAACCAGAAAAGGAAAGATTGGTTAAGGCTATTGCCTCCGTTAATAAAGAAATTAACCGTATGCTCTCCAGAACGCCGAAGAGAGCCCCGAAAGAGCTGAAGTCCTTCTTGGAAATGTTCAAGATGCTTATCAATGATCAAACCATGAAAGAAGAGGTTGATCATATTATTGCTGAGCGCTTGATTAATGTGGAGTGGGCTTTGGCGCAGCACTTGGAAGAGGTAAAGACAGTCTTCGAGAACATGACCGACTCTTACTTGGCAGAACGCGGGGATGATATTGAACATGCCGTCAATCGTCTGCAGGAAGAGCTTCTCGGAAAGGGGAGACGGCTTCAGGCCGAAGTTAGAACGGCCTTAGAAGAAGTCATCCTTGTTACGAACGACCTATCTTTGGCGGACGTGATTTGGCTGACTGAATATGAAGACCTTGACCTGGTGGGCATCATCACAGAGAAAGGCGGTCCGACTTCCCACACTGCAGTGCTGTCGCAGACATTGTTTATTCCTGCCGTTGTTGGGGTTGCAGGAGCAAGAAGTCAGATTCAAGACGGCGATCAACTATTCGTAAACTCTAATACCGGAGAAATTATCTGTAATCCTTCATCTGAAGAGATTCTGGAAATTACTGCTCAAGTCCAAGAGCAGGAAGAGCTTTACTCTGAGTTCTACCGAGCCCGTAGACGTGTCGCAGAAACAAAGGACCAAAAGCATAAGGTTAAGCTTCTGGCCAACATCGCCATGGTTGCCGGCTTAGATGAAGTCTTACATCAGGGTGCACAGGGCGTCGGGCTTTTCCGCAGTGAATATCTGTTCATGGGAAGAAACCGTTTGCCTGACGAGGAAGAGCAGTATGAAAGCTACAAAGAACTTATCGAATCAATGGGCGGCAGGCCCGTAACTATTAGAACCTTGGATGTTGGAGGAGATAAACTTCTGACCCATGAGGCGAAGGCGGCTAACCTTCCTCAGACTGCTCTAAATGAAGAGGAAGAAAATCCGGCTTTGGGTCTGAGGGCCATTCGTTTTACCTTGGCTAATCCTTCCCTTTTCTTAACTCAGATAAGAGCCATTCTCCGCGCAGCATATAAAGAAAACGTCAAGATTCTGCTCCCGATGGTGACTTCCATAGAAGAAATTATTGAGGCAAAAAGATATATCGAGACGGCAAAGGCACAGCTTTCTGCAGAAGGAAAGCTCTTCAATCCTGAAGTTCCGGTTGGGATTATGGTAGAAGTTCCGGCCGTTGCCATTCGTCCTGAACCATTCCTTCGAGAGGTAGATTTTGCGTCATTGGGAACCAACGATTTGGTTCAATATACGTTAGCCGTAGACCGCGGAAACCCATCCGTTGCCCCGATTTACAGCGAGTATCACCCGGCCGTCCTCCATTTGATTGCCAATACGGCAAAGATGGCTCAGAAGCTCAATAAACCGCTTTCAGTGTGCGGCGAGATGGGCGGAAAGAAAAATTTTGCTCCGTTCTTTGTCGGTTTGGGATTTGAAGAACTTTCGATGGCTGCGATGCAGATTCCTTCCGTCAAAAAACAGATTAGGAAATTGACTCTGGAAGAGTGCCAAAAGTTTGTCAAGAATCTGCTGAGAAAAAATACGTCTGCTGAAGTAAAGACAGCAATAAACAATTTCATGGCTAAACACGAGGATAAAAATGTCAATTAAAAACGATGCTCTGACGATGGAAGAGTTCGAGGAGATGGAACGCCTGACGGAAGCAGTAGCTCAGGAAGTCGGACCGCATGACATCGATGCTTCTTTTTTGGACGGCTTTTTAACCGGATGGGCTCTTTTGCCAGATGCTCCCGGACATCGAGTTTGGATTGAAGCAGTATTTGCCAAAGATGGGAAACCTATTGCTGAAACTGAGGACTTCAAGAAGCTCAGAAAGCTTCTGATGAAGAGATATAAAGAAATCAACGAACAGCTTAAGAATTCTCAGGTTGTTGATCCGGTACGCTTTGAACCGGAAACTGAAGAGCTGCTTGCTGAACCTCTGGAAGAACAGCTCAGCTACCTCAGCCCCTTTGTTAATGGTCTCTACAGCGCCATTTACGACATCCCGAATAACTTGAACTTCAATGACCTGGATTCCGTTTATCCCTTAGTGGTAGGCACTTCTAATCTGGAATCCATCTTAGGCAAACCGCAGAATGAAGCCGGAGAAGAAGTCGAAGAAACGGCTATCATATATGACGATTTCTATGATGCGCTTGAAGGTGTTGTGAACAACGTAGCTATTATGGCAAAAGGTATGAAAGGTTATCCTCTTCCGCCGGATGTAGAAGAGAAGTTGGCCGAGGAAGAAGAACCTGAAAGTTAGTGCAGCGGATTTTTCTTTTGCAAATAAGCAATAAGAGGAATCAAAACCAGGACGGGGAGGCCGAGCAGCGCAGTACCGATAAAGAAATTGCTGTATCCGACGGCTTCCACGATTACTCCCGAGAATCCTGCTAGGAATTTCGGCAGGATGAGCATGATTGAGGAGAACAGTGCGTACTGAGTCGCTGAATAGGCAACGTTCGTAAGCCCGGAGAGATAAGCCACAAATGCGGCGCTGGCCAAACCTCCCGCAAGGTTATCGGCACTGATCGTGAAAATCAGGAAGGTTACGTCATGGCCGATGGTAGCGAGCCAAGAAAACAAAAGATTTGTTGCAGCAGATAGAACTGCACCCAAGAACAAAGTTTTAAGAACCCCAATCTTGAGGACGACAGCGCCTCCTAAGAAAGCTCCTGCCAAAGTCATGATGACGCCGAAGATTTTAGAAATAGCAGCAACTTCTTCTTTTGAATATCCTAAGTCCCGATAAAATGGATTGCTCATGACTCCCATCACAACATCGCTGATGCGGTATGTTGCAATCAGAAGAAGAATTGCAACGGCGTGCCAGCGGTAGCGAATGAAGAAATCATAAAGCGGAGTAAGACAGATAACTTTTAGCCATCCGATAATTTTGGAGGCCGGAAGCGGAAGGTTAGGATGTGCACGGCAAAATGCATCGATTGCGGTTTTGTTTTGAGCCAGTTGCTCTGCTTTATGTTCTTTGTCGGCCTCATTGGGAGGCGGGGATAAAAGCGTTGTACAGAGGCCTACCGCCATAGAAGCTGCCATTACTGTGTAAGCTACTGTCCAGCCGAACTGATCGTAGGTAAGGGCGTCGTCAGCCCTTGAAGCAAAGGCAGCAATGGCAAAAGCTCCTGCGCCGGCCCAAATCATGGCTAAGCGATAGCCCGTTTGATAGGCAGCTGCCAGCGCGCCCTGGTATTCTTCAGCGGCGCTTTCGATTCTATAGGCATCCAATGAGATGTCTTGAGTAGCGGAAGCAAAGGCGGTCAGCCCCGCAAAGATGCCTAATTGAAGCAACTGGTTTTGCGGATTGCTGAAAGCCATTCCAAGCAGTCCGAGGACGATGAGAACCTGAGAAAAAGAAAGCCACGCTTTGCGCTGACCTAGTTTTGCGGTCAGGTAAGGAAGGCTGATATTGTCCACAAGAGGGGCCCACAGCCACTTGCATCCATAGGCCAATCCAAGCCAAGACATAAAGCCAATGGTTTTTAAATCAACTCCTGCTTCTCTAAGCCAAAAGCCTAGCGTTCCTAACACCAAAAGAAGAGGAAGGCCGGCGGAAAACCCAAGCAAAAACATCCTCAGACAGACAGGCTGAAGATAAATCTTAAAGAGGGATTTCCAAGAAGCAGAACCAGACATAGGAACTAATAAATCTCTGAAGGAGCGTCAACCCAAGTCCATTCTCCGAGAGGCAAATCCTTCGGAAGATCTAATTTCCCGAATTTGATTCTTTCTAAAGCCTCAACTCGATTGGAGACCGCGGCAAGCATTCTCTTTACTTGATGGTATTTGCCTTGAAAGATTGTCAGATCCAGGACTTTTTCTGAAATTAAAGAACATTCATGAGCTTTAACAATCTCGTCGGAGTCATCGAGTTTTACGCCTGCCAGAAGCTGCTGAATCATTTTCTCGGTAATCGGATGCTTTGCAGTGACTCTATAGACTTTAGGCACTTTTTTCTTAGGGTGAGTCAGGCGATGATTGAGCTTGCCGTCATCTGTCAGAATGAGAAGTCCCGTTGTGTCTTCATCAAGGCGCCCAATAGGCTGCACGCCTCTGACGCGCAAAGGCGGCGGAAGAAGAGAAAGCACGCTTGGATGATGCAGAGGCTTCAAAGAGCATTCGTAATGCTGAGGCTTATTGAGAAGGATGATGGCCTTTTCAAAGAATCTCCATGGTTTGCCGTCAACCTCAAAAGTGAGATTGTCGGTATCAATCTCTTCATAAGGATCGGTAACGAGCTCGCCGTTTTCCTTAAATCTTCCGTTGGCGATGATTCCGACACATTCATGGCGAGTGCCGAAACCCTGAGAAAATAGTACTTGTTCAGCTTTCATGTTCAGGTGAAAACAAATAGTCGATAATGAGCGGAGCGTGATCCGAGAATCTTTCTTCCTTATAAATCGAGGCGTTTGTAGCCGCATCGCAGATGAGGGGAGTGCCAATCTGATAGTCAATGCGCCAGCCAACGTTCTTTGCCCTGGCCTGGCCTCGGTTGCTCCACCAGGTGTACTGCTCCGGACGTTTATCTAATTTTCTGAAGATGTCGAACCACCCTTCGTTATCAAAGAGGTTAGTCATCCAAGCTCTTTCTTCGGGAAGGAAGCCGGAATTTTTTAAATTTCCTTTCCAATTCTTGATATCGATTTCTTTGTGAGCAATGTTGACGTCTCCGCAAACGAGAATTTCTTTTCCGGTTTTCTTGAGTTCACGAAGGTGAGGCAGGAATACCTCCAAGAAACGGAACTTAGCTTGTTGACGTTCATCCGAGGAACTTCCTGAAGGGAAGTAAACTGAAATCAAAATAAAATTTTTGAAGGAGAGTTCAACGTAACGGCCTTCGTTGTCAAACTCTTCAATGCCGAATCCTAAACGGACCCTGTCGGCTTTTTCTTTGCTGTACACGGCACAGCCAGAGTAGCCCTTTTTGGCAGCATAGTGTGCATAAAAGTTATAGCCCGGGCAGTTCCGAATATTTTCGGAAATATCAGACTCTTGAGCTTTCAGTTCTTGGATGCAAACAAAATCCGGATTTTGTTCTTTCATCCAATTGAAAAAACCTTTTTGAGAGGCACTTCTGATGCCGTTTGTATTGATGGTGATAACTCGTAGCACTTTTACACTGGAAAAAATTCTAAAATCGTAAGATTAATCATTTAACTTTTTACTTACCTGAAATGTCCACTCTACAGCAAAACTTTATCCAATTTTGTATTGATTCAAAAGTTCTCAGATTCGGAGAGTTTAAGACGAAAGCAGGCCGTTTGTCCCCGTACTTCTTCAATGCGGGCCTTTTTAACACCGGCTCCATGCTTCATACTTTGTCAGATTTTTATGCGAAGACTCTTATCGCTGCAATCGATACAGGCCGAGTAAAGTGCGATATGGTTTTTGGTCCTGCTTATAAAGGTATTCCGCTTGGTTGTGCCGTTGCAATCCGCATGGCCGAGCTCGGCAGAGATCTTCCGTTTGCCTTCAACCGGAAGGAGGCTAAGGATCACGGTGAAGGAGGTTCCATTGTCGGTGCGCCTCTTCAAGGTAACGTTGTCATTATCGATGACGTGATTTCTGCCGGAACTTCCGTTAGAGAGTCTGTCGATCTTATCCGCGCCAACGGAGCTGTCCCTTCAGGCGTTCTTATTGCGTTGGACAGGATGGAATGTGCAGGCAATGCAGAAACGATTAAAAAGAAATCGGCGGTTCAAGAGGTGGAAGAACGATACGGAATTCCCGTTTGTTCAATTGCTAGTTTGAAAGACTTGATGAGTTATCTGAAGAATTCAGAAGCTACTGAAATTAAGCAATACGAGAAAGCCATCGAGGCCTACAGGAGGGCTTACGGAGCTTAAACCAACGCAGACTTCCAAAACCTAAAAATTGGTTAGGTTTTGGAGTGTGCAGGGCGGACGAATTCAATAATCTATAAAAAGTCGCTGCTATAAAATAATTTCAAATCAAATTTAAGGGCTCGATCTCATCGAGCCTTCACTAAATTATTTCGTTTTTTCCAAAAACAAGCCTTCCTAGCCGAAAAGTCTCATTTGTAGAGGTGGAAGGCCACACTTTCCGGCTCTTTCCCGTATATTAGGATTCGATGGCTACTGCACTGAGGCGTTGCAGGTCATTAAATTGATCCTGAAATATTGCGCTAAGCGCCAGAATTGTCATTTGTAGGAGGCTCTGCGCTTTAATAGCTCCAAGATTATTACGGCTATAGCAGTTGTCCAAATCTGTGTCATAACAGCATTTTCCGAGGTGTCCACAAAGCTTTTAACTTTAAGATTTTGCTTAATCTTCTTGAAGAAGAGTTCTATTTGCCACCGATCCTTGTATAAATTGGCGGTCTCTTGAGGATGCCGTTGGCGATTATTTGTCAGAAACTTAGACCATCTCTTCGTTGTTTCGTCATGCCATTGAAGAACTCTAAATTTGGTTTGTCCGCAGACCTTTACGGCTTGAGGCCAATAAAAGTCATCTCGTAAAGTCCCCCACTTGCCTGAGGCAGCTTCAGAGATAGGAGCATCTTTTAACAGTGTGTGTTTAGTATTGTCTTTCAGTCGTGAGACAAAGGTGCCCCGTGGGTCAGTGAGTTCTTTAAAAAGTCGGTAATCGTTGTAGCCTCTGCCCATAACGACGATAGATCCGCAGCTCAGACCGTCAAGAATTAATGCTGCTCCTTTCCTATCGCTAGTTTTGGCCGCTGTCTCATCGATGACCTCCGGTAGTCCTGTGTCGTTGTTTAACAAGGCATGCAGCTTGATTCCTTCTTTTCTTCTGCGGTGCTGAGCCCAATCAAACATTCTCAAACATAAGGAGATGTGGAATCCAAACTAAAGACGGATTTTGCAAACCAGGGGCCGAGACGGCCTTGGAATTCATGCCGAAATTTATTCGGCAAGGCGTGATAAAGGTCTTCATATAGCTGGCAAGGTCTCTTG
This sequence comes from Turicimonas muris, assembly GCF_002221595.1. Taxonomy (GTDB): domain Bacteria; phylum Pseudomonadota; class Gammaproteobacteria; order Burkholderiales; family Burkholderiaceae_F; genus Turicimonas; species Turicimonas muris. The sequence goes on along the minus strand of NZ_NHMP01000005.1, from coordinate 156,739 downwards.
CTATTTGCATAACTTAACGCGAAACGATCCACTGGTCTGGCTCCAAGTTGTTGTAATTTTCCTATACAGGAATGCAGTCCGTCCTCGATTTCTTCTAATGAATCAGCACCGGTAAGCTGGCAAAAAGCATAGCTACAAACTGACTCCAGCTTGTTAAGCCTTTAGCTCCATGGCATGAACCGTGTTTTTGAACTAGATTATTAAATTCCAACTTGCAGTTCAATGACTGGACAAGTTGCGCAAACATAGATTGTTGCTCTCTGCTTGCCGGCTCCTTTCTGAAGTATTTGGTTCAAAGTTTACTTTATCAGGAGACCCGCATGTTTGCTTATGGAATTTTCGCTTTCAGATAAACCGGTAGAAATTTATTTTGGACACCGGTGGATTGAAACATATGGTTAAGGTCAATTTACGCCTGAAAGTGGATAAAAACTCTTATGTACTTATTCGAGAAAGTGTCTTTTGTTCGATTCTAAAAAATTTGAGAGGAAATAGCTCGAAAATGTAAAAAACTCCCAATTTCGACAACAGTTTTTTTGCAGTTCGTCAAAATTTCGCAAGAAGTAAGCTGATGTAACTTATTTGGCCAATGTTTGGCTTTTCGCAACCATCTTTAACAAATTGGGGAGTAATTGCGTAAAAGATCTCCAACTTATTGTTATAAAACACGATTTTTTAGGACTTTGTTCTGAATGTTCGATATGTGCTGGATGACTCTGCTGCCGAAGAAAAACTAAAACATTATTAATCTCTGAGTGGAATGGTTCTGTTTTGGGATCTTTAGAAATCTGCATTCGAATCATGGGGCTATAGTCCGAAGTTGAAAGTTGTGGAAGGAAGGGCCGTGGGCGATACCGACAGAAATAAAACAAGTTTTACATTGAGCATCGGTGCCATGGCCATGCTCACAGTTTGCTCGGTCTTTTCTTTGAGAAACTTGCCGAGTATGGCCGAGTATGGCTGGAATATTATCTTTTTCCTCGTTGCTTCCGCTGTTTGTTTCTTTGTCCCTTCGGCTTTGGTTTCGGCTGAGTTAGCTAGTACCTATCCGGAACGCGGCGGTGTTTTTGTTTGGGTGCGTGAAGCATTCGGCCCTAAATACGGGTTCCTCGCCATCTTTATGGAGTGGGTTCAGAACTTGCCTTGGTATCCGGCAGCAGCGACTTTTGTGGCAACTTGCTTGGCATACACCTTCAGTCCTGATCTCGCGCACAACCGCTGGTATATTTTCTTTACCACTATCGCCATTCTTTGGATTGCGACTGTTCTGAATTTCCGAGGCATGAGACTTTCGGTTTTTCTCTCCAAGTCCGGGGTGCTGGTAGGTACGATCATTCCCGGCTTCTTTCTTATAGCGATTGCATCCGCCTATATTCTCACCGACAAACCAATCCAGATTCCTTTTAACGGAGGCGCGGCCCTAATTCCGGACTTATCCACTCCAAAACAGTGGATGCTGCTGGCGGGGATGATGGTTTCATTAGCGGGTATGGAAATGAGTTCCGTTCACGTAACCAATATGAAGAATCCGACATCGGCCTTCCCGAGAGCTATCTTCTTGGCCTCACTTATTATTCTTTTCTTCTCTATCTTCGGTGCCTTATCCGTTGCTTTAGTGGTCCCCGGTACTCAGCTTTCCATGTCTGCGGGTGTATGTCAAAGTTTTGAGACCATGCTTAAAGCTCTTGGTTTTTCATGGTTCACTCCTATCCTTGCTGCTTTTCTGGCCTACGGTGCTCTCGCTTCCATCGTAACGTGGATGAACGGACCCTCCCGGGGCCTACTCGAAGTAGCCCAAGAAGGTTACCTGCCTAAATACTGGCAAACTCGAAATTCATTCGGTATGCAAACCAGCATCCTGATTCTGCAGACAGGATGTGCCACATTCTTGGCTTTGAGTGTGCTGGTAATGCCATCGGTGTCAGATGCTTTTTGGCTTTTTTTAGCTCTTTGCGGAGAGCTCTATATGGTGATGTATCTTCTGATGTTTGCAGCTGCTATTCGGCTTAAGCTGCGGTATCCCGATAAGAAAGGTTCTTATCAAGTACCCGGCGGCAAAGTTGGATTGTGTCTGATGTCAGGGGTTGCTTTCGTCACTTGTTTTATTTCTATTTTGTGCGGATTGGTTCCTCCGGAACAAATTCTCTCAAAGGGAGTTTGGGCGAGCCTTGGGTATATCCTTTTCTTGATTGCCGGATTGGTTATTTTTATCTCAACACCTTTGTACTTCTTCAATCAATATCAGCGCCAGCAGAAAAATTCCATTGAAACGGCGTCAAAGCGGTAATACAGTTCTTTCTAACTCCAAAAACTATTTGAAATCTCATGAAAACGTATGAGGCAAGAACCTGTTCATTGACGAGTGAGATCTCCGACATAATTCAGTTCGATAATTGTTAAAAATTACAGTTTTTGCGCATATATAGACATCCTTTTCAATAAGTTAGCGTACTAATTTGGTACTTTTTTGTGAAAATCCAACAATAGATCTCAATTTGGGTGTAACCAAATATTTATTACAAACTGTCAAAGATTCATTGATGTTCAACATTTATATTCATCCTTTCGGATGAGTAAATAACATATTTGAGTGATAGTTACAAAATTTGACAATCTGTTATCGGGTTAGTTCTTAGGGATATACTCTGAAACGAAATGAAACGAAACGATTTCTTTCACCCCAACTAATGGTTTCGTAGCAAGGAGCTCAAAATGCTTTCCGTCCGGATAAATAGAAAAATTACCGGTAGACAAGTTCTCTCTCAATCGTTTTGCTCACTCGTAAAGCAAAACGCGACTCTGCCTTTCTCTCTCCCTCCTCCAAATTAAGAGGATCGTCCTTTTTCCGGACGTGAATCCCTTATAAATCGCTCCCCTTCGAAAACCATAAGTTCATTAGTGCGAACTAATGAATAAGCATCCCCATTTACTTTGCAATCAACGGAGTCTTTAATGTTAGATCTTAAAGAACTGCTCTCTAAGGCACGTTTGCCGTTAGATATCACCCGTCGTGGCTTTTTAGAGGTATCGACAGTTGCCGCTGCAATGGCTGCTATGAATACCGTAAAAGCCCAAACAGGCGCCCAGCCCTATATCATCCTCTCAGCACCAAAAGGCATCCTCATTGCAGATCCGAGCCTTTGCGTGACTTGTCAGCGCTGTGAATTGGCCTGTACGGAATTTAATGACGGAAAAGCCGACCCTAAGCTTGCCAGAATCAAGATTAACCGCAACATGTGGTACGGTCCGCAAGGAACGGCCCTCGTTAGCCCCAATAACGGTGCTTTCGGTTTTGACCCGATTTGTATCCAAGACACTTGCCGTCAATGCGACCACCCGGTACCTTGCGCTAACGCTTGTCCGCAAGGTGCTATTCGCGTAAATCCAAAGACCGGCGCCCGCTATGTAGACGAAGAAATCTGCATTGGCTGCGGTCTCTGCCAAAAAGCTTGTCCGTGGAACATGATGAGCTTTGACGCTGAAAAGAATGTCGCCAGCAAATGTTTCCTTTGCGACGGCGATCCGAAGTGCGTAAAAGCCTGTCCGACAGAAGCTATCCGCTACGTTCCCTGGGTTGATCGGTCCAAGGAACCTAACCGCAGTACGCAGCATGGCTATCTGCCTCAGAACAACAACGACCAATGCGGTATTTGTCACGGCTGATTTTCTCTATAGGTTACGCATATGTCTGATACAAAAAAATACGGTTGGACCGGTCAAGGTCTCAGAATCAATCTTTCTACAGGCGAAGTCTCTACAGTTCCGACAGATAAACAATGGATTGGCGGCACTGCGCTCGGCTATAAGATCTTTTGGGATGAAGTACCGCCTAAGACTCAGGCTTTCGATGAAGCCAATAAACTTGTTATCGCTCCCGGACCTCTGACAGGTACAGGCGCCGTTTGCTCCGGCAGAACATCTATCACCACGATGTACCCGACTACTTATCCGAGACACATGGTCGGAAGTGCTCACTTGGGCGGTGATATCGGTGCAAAAATTAAATATGCCGGCTACGATTTCATCATCGTTGAAGGTAAGGCTAAAGAACCCGTTTATATCTACATCAACAACGATGACGTTCAAATCCGTAATGCAGGGCACATTTGGGGCGAAGGTACACGCCGATCTCATGAATTGATCAGCCAGGAAACTTCTCCGAACGCATCCGTTACCGTCATTGGACCGGCCGGTGAAAATCTTGTTCCGATGTCCATCGTGATTAATGCCAAGAGTCATACAGGCGGTGGTATCGGCGGTGTCTTCGGCTCCAAGAATTTGAAGGGTATCGCGATTGACGGCGACCAAGCCATCCATATCGCAGCTGATAAGGAAGACTGGGAAAAACTCGTCAACCGTCATAAAGAATTACTCGGCGCTCTGACGCAGACCGTCGTTTCCCGCTATCCGCACCCGCTCTTTGAATACCATTCCTTGAACTCCCGCTGGTCCGGTATGCCCGGGAAACAATGGGGAGCTGCTAATCCTCCGATTAATGTTCCTTTGGATACGCGCCGCCTCTCTAAGATGGCCTTCCGTACGAATGCCGGAGAATTCTTCTTAGGTGATAAGGAATGGGGGCTGCATGTCCGCAACAACGGCTGCTTTGCTTGTCCGATTCGCTGCTATCCGGTGATTAAAGATGTCAAGACTGCTGCTAAATTCAATGTCAGCCCGATTACTGAACAGACTTGCGGCGGTTTGCTCTTCCCGGTCTTTTTCTACCCGAATCTCAAGCTGCACCCGGAAAGAAACATCGAGATCGCAATTGTCGGCAGCCAGCTGATGGATGATTTAGGTTTGTGGTGTAACTACGGCCAAATCCAGCGCGATATGGTCATGATGTATACCGACGGTTATTGGAAGAAACTTCTTTCTAAGGAAGAATACGACTCCTTGCCATGGAAGAAGATCGATGACGTTGACGCTTCCGCTATGCAGGAATTTCTTCCGAAGATTGCCTACAGACAAGGTGAATTCGGTAAGTGGATGGGAGAAACAACCCCGGTTATGCTCGAACATTTCGGCATCCCTCTGAAGACATGGAGTGATGACCATCGTTCACTGTATTGGTCCAACGGTCACCCGAAGCATCATACCAATGAAGATGATGCACAGCTCGGTTGCGTTTTGAACTGTATGTGGAACCGTGACCCGATGGCTCACGCACACGTAAACTTCACCCGCAGTGGTCTTCCAATTAAGGAAATGAAGCACATCGCTAAAGTGACCTGGGGAGACGAGAGTGCTGTTGACCAAATCGGCGATTACACGCCGGTGAATGAATACAAGATGAAGCGTTTGGCATGGGTTATCGCCCGTACCGAATTGCACAATATGTTGGGACTGTGTTCTTGGATGGGCCCATGGGAGTATTGCCCGGATGAAAAGAACCAGTATGTAGGCGATCCGAACATTGAAGCCAAGGTCTTCTCCGCTGTCACCGGCGTTAAGAAGACCGGCGATGATTTGGATAAAGATGCGACCCGCGCATGGCTCCTGCAGCGCGTCTACACAATGCGTCAGCTCGACAGCTCTAATATGCGTCAGGATCACGACACCGTCCCCGGTTGGATTTACTGGGATCCGAAGGATAAAAAGCCTTTCACTAAAGGTACTGTCCGCATGGATCCGGCTGATATCCAGAAGAGCTTCGATATCTTCTTTGAACAAATGGGATTCAACAAGCAGACAGGCGTTCCGACTGTCGATACGTTGAAAGAATATCATCTCGACTTCGTCATCCCGGCTCTTCAAAAAGAAGGTCTCATCAAGTAAATCCGAGAGATATTAATTATGAGTAAACAGGAAAATATCTACGATCTGCCTATCTTCAAAGTACACGTTTTACTTTTGGCCGATATCGTTGCTGAATTCAGCGGCAAAACTGAGCTGGTTGACACCGGGAAGTTAAGAGAAATCTTCCTTCGTAAGGTTCATACAGCCAAGGCTCCGACAGCCGAAGAAATTAAGACTGCCGCCGAAATCACTACGGACGCGGTTCTGGAAAGGGCTCTCGATCGTAAAGAGACTCAGGCATTTGAGGTTCAAATGACTCCGGAGGGAAAGGTTGATCTCTACGAAGCCGAACATCCGAATCTGCGGCCGAGCCGAAAGGCTCTCAGCCGCCGTGAAATGCTCCGCTCCTTAGTTCACGGAGATATTCATCCTGCTGATCTGAAAAGTGATGAAGAGTTGGATGCCGAGTTGCCCGGATACTTCGAAGCGGTCATGCAGGCAGCTTTGGAAGGAGATCTTGGTGTAATGAGCATTAAAAAGCCGGACGGCACGGAGTTCTTTTACTTTAAGCCTCTGCTTTCTAACTCTTATGCACGCTTGTTATCCGTCAAAGATGACGATGAAGCGCTTATCTCCGATCAGATAAGAGAAAACTCCCGCATCTATCCGAGACCGGTACCTGCGCAAATGTTTCTTAAAACTCCCTTCAATTTTGAAAGCCAGCGCCTTGCTGAAATTTTAGATGTGATGGGAAATAAAGAAGAATACAGCGACATTAAGGTGACCAAAACCTCGAGCGGCGTTCTCTTTCTTTACTCAGATAAATATTTGGAAGACGAGTACGCTGATTTCCTTGCAGAAGAGCAGGAAAGAAGACCGTTCAATCCATAATTAACGAATTCAAAGGCTAAAAATGTTGAATATCAAAACTACCGTCATTCTTACCGTATTCGCTTGCCTTGGCTTCAGTTCTATCGCAGCGGGGCAGGATAACGTGCCGGTCCCAGTACCTGAATTTCTGAAGAATGTACCGTTCAAGATCGAAGGCGTCGACGGCTTTCTTCAGTCTCTCGGCATCGATCCTAAAGCTGAACCTAAGAAATTTTCTAAAAAAGAACTTCGCAATCTTGCTGAAGCCAATTACAACGATAAGACAGCCCAGCATTTCATGAGTGTTCATGCTAAAAATGGCGTCGGCTGTCTCTCCTGCCACGATCAGACTCAGATCAAAGGTACCGCTTGGATGGCCTACATCAGTAATCCTAAGATGAAGCAGGATTGCAAGGACTGTCATACTGTCCAAGCAGATGTATTCAAGCATACCGATACACACAGCGAGCTTGACTGCATCGCTTGCCACATGCCGACAATGCCGATGCCTGAGCAGTATACGGCTGATCAATCAAAAGCCGCTTCCGTTGCTCTGTATCGAGCCCATATGTACAAGATCAATCCTTCTCCGGATCAGACTTCCTATATTCCTCAGGAAGTTGAAGCCGACGGCAAGAAAGTCACTAAGTATGTTTTGGCTAAAGACGAAAAAGGCCGAGATTATGTCGACTTGATGTGGAGCTGCGCACGTAATGCTCCGGCTGATTGGACGGTATTTGAAGGCAAAGGCTGCCATAGCCAATATACCTCCAAACTCGAAGAAGGTCTTGTCTACAAAGATCAGAAGCAGATTTACGGTGAGTTAAATAAGTGGCAGGATCCGATTAAGAGCGGCTACGAAGAAATTCGCGGTGCTACTGAAAGAATCAACAAACTTCTTGAAGTCACGCGTCTTGATCGCGATCAGAGAACAGAGGTTCTTTCCTATGTCGATTTGGCAACGCAGATTGCCGACATGATCGAAAAGGACGGCTCTTGGGGTGCTCACGCACACAACTACCTGACCCAGCGCTTATCCGCAGCCCAAAATTACATCCGTAAGGCTCAGGATATCCTCGACAAAGGAAGTTTCTCCAAGACTCCCGTTAATCCACTTAAGTAACCGAGTCAACGCTGTCCTTTATAAAAGGACAGCGAGGAAAATATCATGACAATAGACCGTAGAAAATTTTTAACCACTGCCGCTTTGGGTGCAGTCGGAACGATGATTCCGCTCGACAAAGAAGCAGAAGCCGGAAATGTCAGCGGGTATCAGCCTCGGTTTGTGATGATCTTTGATCAGAACAAGTGTGTCGGATGCGGCGCGTGTAAAGAAGCTTGTTCAGAGACAAACAACGTTCCAGCCGGTCAGCTTCGTATGACACTGGAACGGCAGTCTCCTCTGGACGGAACCCCCGGCAATCGGAAGTATGTACGCGTCTCCTGCCAGCAGTGTTCTGAACCGCCTTGTGTCAGAGTCTGCCCGACCGGAGCAGCTCATATCGACCCGGCTACCAATATCGTCACGATGGACAATGACCGCTGCGTAGGCTGTAAATACTGCATCGCTGGCTGTCCGTACAATGTGCGCTTTATCAACGAAAAAACCAAAGCGGCAGAAAACTGCGACTTTTGCCTGCATACCAAGTTGGCTATCGGAGAATTGCCGGCTTGTGTACAAGCCTGCCGCTATGACGCTTTGATTTTCGGTGACGCTAATAATCCGAATTCATACGTCAATAAAGTGCTCGCCGTTAAGGATACAGTCCGTGTTCGTGCAATGTTAGGTACACAGCCGAATCTGCACTATATCCCGATTATTAAGAAAGGAGTCTGATATGCAACCTACTGACATTATCATTGACTTCACGACCGGATTATCCGGGAGCGTCGCTTGGCCGTGGCCGATTGCCGTGTATTTGTTCCTTGCCGGTATTTCCGGCGGTGCAGTGGCGCTGGCAGTCATTCTGAATTTATTCAGCCACTCTCACGCGGATACTCCTCAGATGAAGGCGGCTAGCATCGTCGGTTTAGTTACCATCTTGCTGGGTATGGTTTGCTTGGTTCTGGACTTGACCGATCCATTCCAGTTCTGGCGAATCCTGATTTATTACAATCCGACCTCTGTGATGAGCATTGGTGTAATGGCTTTGCTCTTTTACATCCCTTTGCTTTTCGTGCTCACGCTACTGGTTTTCAAGGATTTGAAGATTCTGGCTTTCTTAAAGCCGATTACGGATTTCCTTGCCGGCTTTCGGGTGCTGTTGGACTGGGCCGTGATGATTTTAGCCATCGTGATTTGTGCCTACACCGGCTTCCTGATTTCGGCATTGATTCGCTTTCCGCTTATCAATACGGCTGTTCTTCCGGCGCTGTTCGTTGCTTCCGGTTTTTCTGCCGGCGGCGCAGCAGTTCGTCTGGTGGCGATGGCATTCGGTGCCCAACGCGAAGATGCTCCTATGCATCAGCTGCATGTGGCCGAGTATCCGATTATTTTGGTTGAAGCCATGTGCATCTTCATGATTGCCGTTTCGCTTATCACCGGAACGGAGGCTGCACAGCTTGCATTTACGGCATTTACGACGGGAACTTGGTCTTGTGTCTTCTGGTTCGGCGCTATCTTTATCGGGATGGTCGTGCCCATTACACTGAGCTTCTTCCGTTCAGCATTTTGCTTCTACACCGGATGTACAGCCGCGATAGTAGGCATGATGTGTTTGCGTTTGTTCATTCTTTACGCAGGACAACTCAACGGACTGAATTAAAAATAATCTATTAGTTTTTTTAGATCTTATTGAAACCGGGACGGTGTGCTACAGGCCGTCCTCTTTTTTTTGGCTCCTGCATAAGAAAAGTCAGCTTCCTCCGGAATTCAGAAGCTGCCGGCCATGCTCGGTAATTAAAGCTATTGAGAAAGCCACCTAGATGCAGTATTGAACAGGCTCAAACAGTGACGAATCACGGCAGAAAATCGAGAATCGTGCACAATCGCCGAGATTAAAATAAGTAAAGCATAGAAACTGTTGTTTAAATACAACGGCCTTGTTTGAAACAAATACGTGTCAAGACAGCAGAAACCAGCCCAATGTTACGTTCAATAAAGTCTTATGCAATCAATTTGCTTGCGAGAACATTTCCTTTGGGGGTCAATTCATTTGAAAGATTCTTATGAAAAAAGAACTTTCCTACGGATTAAGGATTAACTTGCTAAATATTAGCAAATAAACTTTAAATTTTACAAAAGTTTCACTTTTTCACTAAAAAAATAGTACCTAGAATGGGCACAAGCATATTGCCTTCCTCCTCCTTGCTCCTGTAGATTTTTGCGAGTTTTCACTTAAATATATAAGTATAGCTACGCTAGTTCATAACTAATTATAGGTATCCTATTTAGGCTAATAACTTATGGATAGGCTAGACTATGCCGATTCCAGGACATGAGAAAAGAATTATTACTACTAAGCTTATCTTTGTGCGCTTTGCCGGCTTTTGCTGCCGACCCCCAACCGATAAATACCGGACAAAACTTACCCTCTTGGCCAAAAACAATGGAAACTTGGAGAAAGTACTTTCCTGGCTTGGAAGAGGAAGTAAAGAAAGCCTTCGAAGAAGCAAAAAAAGACGGGATTTTCAAGCTGGAAACTAACCTTTCCCCCGTAGCTTGGAATATCACGGCAGAAAAGGGCGTCATCATAAACTCAATTAATTCCGGTTTTTACCGCTCGTACAGAGATCCTAAGACACACGAAATCGTATTTCCGGAATTGGAAAACGCCAATAACGACGTGTTGATCAAAACTCAAGGAGACATAATTGTCTCTCCTAAGTCTACGAACCATGCAGGTTATGGATATGCCGTGGCGGTCGACTCGGATACATCAACTACTTTAGAGGCAGGAAAAAAGATTGTACTGAAAGCTCTGGATCAGAAATCCGATTCAAGCTATCAGGATGGCCTTTCTATTGCCGTAGCTGAAAATGGAAAGCTAAATCTAAAGGCTGAAGATGTATATGTTTACGGAGGCGTCGTTGCGCAATACGGTGCCACCGTTAATATCAATGCTTCAAATAGCCTCTATTTTTTGAAACCTACGGATCCGGCGGTCGGAATAAAAAACGCAAATGAGATGCCTATAAGTTTGATTGCCTCCGGAATGACTCTTAGTGCCTCAAATATCTTTTTCAACCGTCAGGTAGATATTGGTCAGACGTTTTTTGATACGCCCCATCCCAGTCAATTGACTATCGAAGACAATCTCGAGGAAAACATCGCCGTAGAAAATGTCTGGTTTTATTTTCCCGCGTTTGTTGATGACTTCTCCCACCTGAAGGTAAATATTGCAGGTTCCGTTGTTTTTAATGAAGAGCTGGTACTCTCAAACAATAGTAGCTCCGATATTTCTGCGACCAAAATTCGAGTTAAGAATATTTTGATTAACGGCACTGATTCCAAGGCCAGCTTCAATGTTAAAGACAACGGTGTTATGCAGGTCGACGGAATTATCAAAGTCGGAAACCGCTCTCACGTTGATATTAATCTTGGAAAAGGAAGCTCCCTCAGGGCTTATGTGGAGGCAGATCCGCTCGGATCAACTTCCGTAACCATGGGGCAGGGCAGTATTTGGTTTCCTATTTCAGATTCGAATGTCAATACACTGACGATGTCCAAGACCAGTGTTTTGGAGATGGGGGCGCCAGGTGAATCTATCACGGTCACTACCGATACCCTGCAAGGCGACTGTAGTGTCTTATGGTACTAGCCAAGGGCTCAAGGTACCCTGAAAATTAATAATAAGAGCGAGGGTACTCATTTTGCCCTTTTAGGATCTACGGGAAGAAGTATCCAAGAGACTCACTACCTTTTTCAGACCGTGACAATTGATGGATCAAGTCCGGAAAACAGCAAAGGTGAATTTTATTTAGCCAATGGGGGTGTGGTAGAAGCGGGGCCTTATCAGTACAAGCTTCAGCTCGGAGAATATGCCGACGGTTCAGATAAAGTATGGTTAGTCACTGCAGCTCAGAATCCAAAGCCGGAAGCTCCTCCTTCGGACGGCCAACCTCCGGCAGATTCTCCTTCGCAGCCGCAGGATCCACTCCCTCCTTTGCCTTCGGAACCGAATAATCCCGGGACGTATCCTGATGATTTAATGCCGAAACCGGACGGTTTATCCAGTGGTGCAAAGCTGGCATTGGCTGCCATAGGACAAGGTACTCAAGTTACACAATACCTTGGAGCTTTGAGTGAGCTACGGGAGAGATTGGGAGACATTCGCAATAACTTCAACGAAAGTCATGACCGCACCTATGTATTATTCCGCTATGACAAATCTCGTCTCTCTTTCCATGAAGGAGTAAGCGGAAGACTTAAAAACCTCGGGACAGCTATCGGCATTAACCGTCAGATTTCTCCGGAAGTAATTGTCGGGGCCGATATAGATTTTGCTCATGCCAAATTGAAAGTCAATGACGACGAAAAAGGAAAGGTCAAAACTGATGCTGTTGGAGCAAGAGGTTATTTAACGTGGTTTAATCAAAAAGGCAGTTATGCTGACGTTGTGCTTACGTTTAACCAGTATCGCCACCATCTTTCAACTGAAATGATCGATGGAGTTCCCACCAGCGCAAAATATTCTAATTTCGGTGCAGGCGTTTCTGCGGAGGCCGGACACCAGTTCCAGTTTTTGAACAGCGGGGAGCATGACTACTACTTTATTCAGCCTCAGATCCAACTGTCATCTTACTGGCTTAAAGGAAAAGATTTCTCTCTGGACAATGGTATGAACGTGTCAGTAAAAGACGGGAAGAGTCTTACCGGGCGCATTGGCGTTGATATCGGGAAAAATTTTTTGATTGCTGATAAAAATCCTGCCCAAGTGTATTTGCAAGGAGGCATATTGCATGAATTCCTCGGTAAAACCAAAGCTCGGTTAAACGAGTTTAGTTTTGAAGATAAGTCCCTGGGGACTCGTGCTTATTACGGCGTTGGGTTCGAAGTTAAAGCTAAGGACCGAGTGAAATTTTTTGCTCAGGTAAACCGGGAATCGGGACATCGAATTAAAACCGATCTGCAGATCCGAGTAGGCGCTAGTATCCTCTTTTAGTCTTTAAGAAAACGGCTTCTCATATGGGAGGCCGTAGTACTTTGGTTTTCTTTCATTCGCATGCTCTTTCTCTAACCTGAATTCCGGACCTCCTAGGTGATAAATCTAGGAGGTTCTTTGATTCCTATGGCTTCCAAAGTTAATCTTATTTTCTTTGGAATTAAGTCCCAATAAAAGAATTGATTGTTTTCTGATTTCCGGCTTGTGACATCTATCACACTCAGGCTTCTTAAGAAGTCGGGGACATCGTCAGGCAAAAATTTTGCTTTTTCTTCCTGACAGTTTTCTTCTTCTCTTGCCCGGTGGAAACGCATTTTTAAATTCATCAGCAAAATCAAGCTTAGAAATAGAACAAATACTTTTCCTTCTAAAGCGCTTTCCTGGCAACGCATGCGGCGTCCCGAACATCTCTCTTTGAGGTTATTGAAGTTCTTCTCCACGATGTCTCTTTGCCGGTAAATTCTCAAAGCTTCAGCTGCCGAAGATACTGAGCTGGACACCAATACGAATAGCCCTAGTAGTTTTTCATTTTGCTGCCACAGTTCTTTGTCGTAAGCCCATCCTAGAGAGCCCTTGATAAAGAACTGTTTACGCAAGTCTGCTTCCGGTTTATTTAAGGGAGATTTAGCTTTAATTTTTTTCTGCAGTTTTTTCAGCTTTTTCAACAATGTTTCTCTTTCTCCGGCGGCACGGAATGGGTCAAGATAAACATGGATATACAGTGGCTTCCTTTCACGATAACCTGTTGAAGGATCGTAGTAAGACCAAGTAGTTGAAGATGTTTTGGCTTGCAGTCCATATTCTTCTAAGAATGTATCCACGCCTCCTAACTGCAATTCCCTGGCAAAACTGTTAATAACCGATTTGCAGTAATTAAGGTTGGTCTTAGAGCCGCAGATAAATCCAAGATTGTTTTTATAAAGTTGGTCAAGCAAAGAAGGTGAGCTAAAGGCTCTATCCATGACTAAGCTAACGTTGGAGGTATCCAATTGAGCGGTGTCTACCAACAACTGCCTTAAAGCCAGAGGATCAGAAATTGAACCTTCCAGAACTTTGTAATACAGAGGTTCTCCGGAATTTTCGGAAACGATCAGACCCAAGTTTAACTGAGGCAGTTCTGGATTTTCTTTGCTGTAACCATAGGCAGTTTTTCGGATGGTTTCAGAGTAAGAAGAGATAGAGGTGGTGTCAAAGCTCCAATAAAGAGAATTCTGCTCGGAAGATTTAGAGTGTTGAATCCTTTTGTGAAGAAATCGCATGACTTCTGGATTTAAGATGCTTTGAAAAACTTCGGAGACTTCCTGAGAGCTCAAGGGAGAGCAAGGCAGCCAAGTGTGATGGCTGTAGATCTCAAATTCTGAGGCAACGGCGCCCGGATCGGAGGCAAAGAAAATAGCCAAAGACAGAAGAACTGCCGCACGGTTTTTCCCAAATACATCCTCAAGATCAGTCAGCAGATGGTTTTGTTGGGCTATTTGCCACAAGACATAGGAGGCTCCGGCAGAAAGTCGAGTGTTCTGATCGAGTTCATCAAAGAAAGCCTGACGTTGTTGAGCCATGGGCTCAAGAGGTGGAAGCACCGCAATATTTGGACCGGCAAGACGTATTGTTCTTCCAGATAAGGTGGCCTTGCAGTCCTTTAAAGCAGGAAACTGACTTAAGAATTTCTTTCCTAGCTCTACTGAGTCATCATCAAAAATTCTTCCTACCGTTTTCTGGAATTGTTTCTGGCAAGTGGAGCCTTCCCATTTATTTCTGTAGAAAATCGCATATCTAATCCCATGATTGTTCTTAATAAAAATGGGTGAGATAACTCCTGACTCAATGAAATAGTTTTCTTGAGCCGAAGGATCAAAATTTGTTTGAGAAGTATCGGTTTCCATAGGAGATAATTATCACCTATGAAATATATAAAAAAGCTGATTCGTAACTCAAAAAGAGCACTAAATCAGCAAGTTATTAAGAAAAAGCAAGAAATTGTTAAATATGCACCTAGATTAACGGGAATTCAGGCTCTAAGATCCAACGAAGTTCTCAGTTTTTTGAGTTTTTCAAATTACAATCCGACCAATACGTAGCTTTGACTTGGATAGTTTTTCTTTGGTCTGAAAGGAAAAAAGATTGGAAAATTTTCACCAACTGCTTGCGGGATTCCATCATTTCAAACAAAAATATTTTCTGAAAGAAAGGGATTTCTTTGAGTCGCTGGAAAAGCAGCAGAACCCAAAGACTCTGGTAATTTCGTGCTGTGACTCGCGTGTTGATCCGGCCCTTCTTTTGAATTGCAAGCCGGGAGAACTTTTCGTCATCCGCAATGTTGCTGCTCTCGTGCCGGACGTCTCTCAAGTCAAGGCACCGAGTTCTGTGATGGCGGCGATAGAGTATGGTGTGAAGCATTTGAACATTGAACATATTGTCGTCTTAGGACACTCCAATTGCGGCGGTATTCACGGCCTTATCGAGCCGGCATCGATTGCTTCGGAAACCTATATTCAAGACTGGGTTGCCATTGCATCTCCGGCCTTAGAAAGGCTAAAAAATCTGACGGCAGATGAAACCCATATATGCAGAACAAGGCATTGTGAGGAGGGGGCAGTGTTGGTGTCTCTAGATAATCTTCTATCTTATCCGTGGATTTATGAACGGGTAGAGCAAGGCACATTAAAACTGCACGCTCTGTACTACGATCTGAGAGAAGGAGAGTTGTTTAGATTCAGTCCGGACCGAGAAGATTTTCTTCCGCTCAAAAGAGTTCCGGGTGAGAATCACCTGCCGTAAGATAACCTCTTGTAAAGGTAGCACCTTTCGAGTTTTCCTCAGAAGGTGTTTTTTACTTCCACATTAGCGAGGTGCTTTCCGTCCAAGCGGGTGATTTTATAAAAATCTTCACGGCCTTAAAATATATAAGGACTCAAATCGTGCACTTTGATTTCTTATGGTTTTCTCTTGTCATGTAGAGTGACAAGTAAGGGTACTAACGAGAGCATCGTACCATGCTAATTCATAACTCCACTTAAGGAACCAATTCGGGAATATAGCTTAGGTATGAATTAGAACCATAGGGAACAAGACAATGAGGAAGACATTAACGCTGCTGAGCTTGGCTTTTCTTACTCTGCCGGTTTCTGCAGGGCAGTTTGATCATGTTTATGCGGGGAAGAAAAGCACAACCTCGAGAGATCCGTTGGAATTAAACTGGGAGCGTTATTTCCCAGGGCTGCAGAAAGAAATAGAGCAGGCTTTTGAAGAGGCTCGTAAAGATGGAGAGTTTATTTTTAGCTCGAACCAAATCCCTGTAGCGTGGAATGTCAAGGCAACAGGCGATGTTGTTATCAATTCAGTCAATTCCGGTTTTTTCATGAATTATCGGAATCCGGACAACCCTGCCAAACTCCTTTTTCCTGGGCTTCACGCAGATGAACAAGGGGTCAGTATTCTGACAGGTGGGGACATCACTATCAGTCCTCGTCCGACAGAAGAGAAGGGGTTCGGGTATGCTGTATCCGTAGGTCACGACACGACTACAACGCTTCAAGCCGGTGGAAAAATTGTTTTAATGACCCCGTATTCCGACCAATATAAAAGTTATCAAGATGAGTTGGCCATCGCAGTTAGCGAAAAGGGTCAGCTGAATATGAGGGCGGAAGATATCTATATTTTTGGAACGGTTGAAGCACAGTACGGAGCAAAGATAGATATCAAGGCTGCAAACAATCTTAATTTTATGCAGCCGACCGATGCTGGTGGAAGCGAAGAGATAAAGAGTCCGCTTCGCTTACTTACTTCGGACATGGAACTGAGCGCAAAAAATATTCTTTTTAATCGTCCGGTGGCTATAGGTGCACTCTTTTTCGATACTTCCCATCCCAGTTCCTTAATTATCCAAGATGCTCCCTCTGCAAACATTAAAGTTGAAAGCGTTTATTTTAATAAGCCGGTTTTAGTCGAAGCTGACTCTGATTTAAAAGTGGATATTGCAGGAAACGTGGTTTTTAATGAAGGTATGAAACTGCTTTCCAATGGTCAGTCAGAGGTAACAGCCTCTGGAATCCGAGTACAGAGTCTTTCATTAGGAAATCTTGGTTCAAAGGCAGATTTCAATGTCCGGGATAACGGGGTTATGTATGTTGATAACAAGATCGAAGTCGGCCACAACTCGCATCTGGATATTAATTTGGGAGAAAAAAGTGCATTACGCGCCCAGATTGTTACTCACCACACTCACATAATCAAAGAGCTTGGCACCACTACTTTGACGATGGGGCCCCAAAGCTTTTGGGCTTCGCTCGGCGATTCAAGACTTACTAATTTAACTTTATCTAAGGGCAGCGTAGTAGACATGGGTGACCCTAATACCGCCTTGACGATAAGAACTGAAACATTACGAGGCGACGGAGGACTTCTCTGGTATAGGCCCGGTGCAAAAGGGACATTGGAGATTCTTGTTAAAAGTGAAGGTTCTCACCAAGCTTTATTAGGTTCAACCGGCAAAGATATCAGTTCTGCCGATTATCTATGGCGCCCGCTTGTGGTAGAGAGCTTGACAGACAAGGATGGAGAAGCAGTTTTTAGCTTAGTAAACAATGGAGTTATCGAAGCCGGTCCTTACTAATACAAACTGGGACTTTATAACGCCGATAAAGGAACCCGAACATATTGGTTCGTGGGAGCCAAAGATATCAAGCTTACCCCTGCTGGCGATACTCCTGCCGAGCCGGGCACACCGGATCAGCCCGGTGGAGGAGATCAGCCTGAAACTTTCATTCCTCCTCCGAACTTTGATGTGGAAGACCCTTCCACTTACCCGGATTACTTAATTCCAAAACCTGATGGCCTGTCAGAGAGTGCAAAACTTGCCTTAGCGGCCGTCGGACAAGGCACCCAAGTAACTCAATATCTGGGCGCTTTGGCTGAATTAAGAGAAAGATTGGGAGAAATTAGAAATAATTTCTCTGAAGATACGGACGGGGCATATGTTTTATTCCGTTATGACCAGTCGCGTCTTACTTTCTTCCGGGGTGTAAATGGCAAACTGAGGCACTATGGTACTGCCGTTGGAGTAAACCGCAAAATTTCTCCGAGTGTTATTGTCGGCGGCGATATTGATATTGGCTACGCTAAGCTAAAAATTAACGACATCGGTCAAGGAAAAGTCCACACAAATTCTTTAGGGGCCAGAGGTTATCTGACTTGGTTTAACCAAGCCGGTACTTATGCTGATTTAGTGCTGACCTTTAATCACTACCGTCATCGTATGTCCACTAAGATGCTTGATGAAGAGTCCACAAGTGCAAGATATTCCAATGTCGGCGCAGGCGTTTCCGCAGAGGTCGGCCACCGGTTCAAATTCTTAGAAAAGGGTCCATACGACCATTACTTTATCCAACCGCAAGTACAGCTGTCTTCTTACTGGTTGAAGGGAAAGAACTTCTCGCTTAGTAACGGTATGGATGTCTCCGTGAAGGCCGGTACGAGCTTAAGCGGAAGAGTTGGTGTTGATATCGGAAAGAACTTCTTGATCGGGGATAAGAAACCCGCCCAAGTGTATTTGCGCGGCGGCGTATTGCATGAGTTCCTTGGCAAGACTAAAGCTCAGTTAAATGAGTTCAATTTTGAAGACGAGGCGTTAGGAACCCGTGTCTACTACGGTGTTGGTTTTGAAGTCCGAGCTAAAGATAGAGTGAAGTTATATGCTCAGTTGAACCGTGAATCTGGTCATCGTATTAAGACTGACGTCCAGGTCCGATTCGGCGCAAGCTTCTTCTTCTAGTTTTCTTTACAACAACAGCTTCCATATGGAAGCTGTTGAAATAAGAGTCTGGAAATTAAGCCTGCAGTTTCTTCTTCAGAATGGCATTAACCTGTGCAGGGTTGGCTTTGCCTTTGGTTGCTCTCATGGTTTGGCCAACAAGGGCGTTGAAGGCTTTTTCTTTGCCTGAACGGTATTCTTGAACCATTTTCTCATTAGCGGCTAAGACGTTGTCAACAATCGCTTCAATAGCGCTAGTGTCGGAAATCTGCTTGAGGCCGAGACTTTCAATTAGCGCATCAATATCATCGCCTTTCTTTTCCCAGATAGCGGTAAAGATCGTACGGGCGCCTTTCTGGTTGATGGTGCCGTCAGTCATCTTGTTGATAATGGCGGCTAATTGAAGCGCAGAAACGGGGCATTCAGAAATGTCTGTTTCAGTAGCGTTGAGCTGAGAAAGAACTTCCCCTCTAATCCAGTTAACTGCAGCTTTCTTATCTTTAACGGCATTTGCTGTCGTTTCAAAATAAACTGCGAGTTCTCTGGAAGAAGTCAGCTGCTGAGTATCCGCTTCGGAAAGATCCATTTCTTTCTGAAGTCTTTCACGCATAGCGTGCGGCAATTCCGGCATGCCTTTCTTAGTTTCTTCGATCCATTCGTCGGAGATAATCAGCGGAAGAAGATCAGGATCCGGGAAATAGCGGTAATCCATAGAATCTTCTTTACTTCTCATTTCTCGGGTTTCATCTCTGTCCGGATCGTAGAGGCGCGTAGCCTGAACAACTTTACCGCCTTCAGTAATCACTTCGATTTGTCTTCTGACTTCATATTCGATAGCTGCCTGAAGGAACTTAAAGCTATTAAGGTTTTTAATTTCTGTGCGGGTACCGAACTCTTTCTGACCTTTCGGGCGAATAGAAACGTTAGCATCGCAGCGGAAATTTCCTTTCTGCATATCGCCGTCGCTTATTCCAATCCAAACGACTAAGTCGTGAAGAGCTTTAGCATATCCTACGGCTTCAGCAGCACTTCTCATTTCCGGTTCGGTAACGATTTCCAGAAGCGGTGTGCCCGCACGGTTAAGGTCAATGCCGGTTTTGCCGTGGACGACACCGTGTACGCTCTTGCCTGCATCTTCTTCCAAGTGGGCACGCGTGAGGTTCACTGTCTTGGTATAAGAAGTCCCGTCCGCATTCTCAACTGGGAAAGTCAGGCTGCCGCCGATGACCACCGGGTGTTCAAATTGGCTGATCTGATAGCCTTTTGGCAGGTCAGGATAAAAGTAATTCTTACGGGCGAAAACGCTCTTATTGGCAACTTTTGCGCCGATAGCAAGACCGAATTTGATAGCTCTTTCAACGGCACCTTCGTTTAAAACCGGCAGGCAACCTGGAAGAGCTAAATCCACCGGACAGGCGTGAGTATTCGGTTCAGCACCGAAGGCCGCAGAAGCACCTGAGAAAATCTTGCTTTTTGTAGATAACTGGACGTGTGTCTCAAGTCCGATAACAACTTCCCATTCCATTTCTTTTTCCTTTCCTAGTATCCTGCGGGAATTTTCTTATGCCAGTCAGTAACTTGTTGGTAAGCGTGAGCAACGCCAAGCAGCTGGGCTTCCCGGCATTTTGCACCGATTAATTGGAAACCGTAAGGACGGTTATTAGGGCTGATCCCGCAGGGAACGCTCATGGACGGCAGACCGGCGAGAGATCCCGGAACTGTAAAGAGGTCGCTCAAGTACAGAGAAAGCGGATCGCTTTTGTCATCAAAACTGAATGCGGCATCTGTAGAGACCGGACAGAAGATGACGTCGCAGCTGTTTTTAAAGGTGTTGTCGAATTCTTGAGCAATCAAGCGGCGTACCTGTTGAGCTTTGATGTAGTAAGCATCGTAATAGCCGTGAGAAAGAACGTAGGTTCCGATAAGAATACGGCGCTTGGGCTCCGAACCGAATCCTTCGTCGCGGCTGCGTTTGATCATATCGAGAAGATCATCGTACTTCTGAGCTCTGTGTCCGTAGCGGACGCCGTCAAAACGGCTGAGGTTGGAGCTGGCTTCGGCAGGAGCGATGATGTAGTAGACGGGAACGCCCAAGTCAGCTGTCGGCAGATCAATGTCAACGAGCACTGCACCGAGTTCTTGATATTGGCACAAGGCATCGTTAAGAGCTGCTTTAAGGCCTGGAGCAACCTTGTCTAGCCACTTTCTGGGTACGCCGATTCTTAATCCTTTGACGCCGTCATTTAAAGAAACTGTCAAATCTTCCGGAGGAAGTTCAATGCTGGTGGAATCTCGCTTGTCAAAGCCGATGATGTGTGACAAAACCAGTGCACAGTCTTCTGCGGTCTGGGCGATGATGCCGGCTGTATCAAGGCTGGAGGCGAATGCAATCATGCCCCAGCGGCTCGGACGTCCGTAAGTAGGTTTAATGCCGGTGACGCCGCAGAAAGCAGACGGCTGGCGGATGGAGCCGCCGGTGTCGGTACCTGTAGCGACCGGAGCAATGCGGGCTGCCACGCAGGATGACGCTCCGCCGGAGGAACCGCCCGGAACCGCATTTTTGTCCCAAGGATTGTAGGTTTTGCCAAAAGCGCTGTTTGCTGTGGTAGAACCCATGGCAAACTCATCGCAGTTGGTCTTGCCTAAACAAACCATGTTGATTTCTTTGAGCTTTTCAACTACTGTGGCATCGAAGGGACTCATGTAGCCCTCAAGCATCTTGCTGGCAGCTGTGCTTGCCCATTCTTTGGTTACGAAAATATCTTTGTGGGCAATAGGGACGCCGGCTAAAGGACCGGCTTCGCCTGCGGCGATTTTCTTATCAGCTTCTCTAGCTTGGGCAAGACTGACTTCAGGGCGGACGTCAAGATAAGCATTAAGTTCTTTTGTAGCTTCGATTTTTTGAAGGTATGCTTTGGTGACTTCTTCTGAAGAAACTTTTTTAGCAGAAAGCAGGGAGCTGAGTTCTGCGACCGTCGCTTGTGTTAAATCCGTCATTACTATTCCTTTACTCAATTACTTTAGGTACTAGGAAAAGACCGTCCATTTCATCGGGGGCATTTTTCATATTTTCTTCCCGACGATTATGTTCGGTTACGTCATCTGGACGAAGGCGCTGAGCTCCGCCGAACGGGTGAGGCATAGGCTCGATCCCTTCGGTATTAATAGATTGAATTTGTTCAACCATTCCAAGAATGTCATTTAGCTGGCTCATCAATTCCGGGGCTTTTTCATCGGAGAGGTCGATACGAGCCAGATCAGCGATTCTGCGGACATCGCTTAAAGTCAAGGACATATTTGCACCTAATCAAATTAAAAATTTTTTGTTCTTTTTACGCCTGTTGTTTCAGCACGTAAAGAACGGTCACACAATCGAACAAGAATAACCTTTTTTAGTCTATCATTTTGGTTTATTTATTATTTATGTGCGCAGAGTGCCGCCTCTAAAGGCAGGGAGTTTTGATGTTTGGCAGCTTGAGAAATTATTTCTCCAATGATCTCGCAATCGACCTAGGAACCGCTAACACTTTAATTTATTGCCGCGGTAAAGGGATGGTTCTTAATGAACCAAGCGTAGTGGCCGTTCGTACTGATAAGGGAAACTCGAATAAATTGGATGTTCGTGCTGTCGGTAAAGAAGCAAAAAGTATGCTTGGCCGCGTTCCGGGAAATATCGACGCTATTCGTCCGATGAAAGACGGTGTCATCGCCAATTTCACCGTAACCGAACAAATGCTAAAGAGCTTTATTAAGAAAGTTCATACTCCCAGCATTTTTACTCCGCGCCCGAGAATCGTTATTTGTGTGCCCTACGGCTCTACTCAAGTTGAACGCAGAGCGATTAAAGAAAGCGCGGAGGCTGCCGGAGCTAAAGAAGTCTTCTTAATTGAAGAGCTAATGGCAGCTGCTATCGGTGCTGGTCTGCCCGTCTCCGAAGCTATCGGTTCCATGGTTATCGATATCGGCGGCGGTACAACAGAAGTCGGCGTTATTTCTCTTGGCGGTATTGTTTATGCCAGCAGCGTTCGCGTCGGCGGTGATAAGTTCGACCAGGCAATCATCGATTATATCCGTAGAAACTACGGCATGTTGATCGGTGAGCCGACAGCTGAATTTATCAAGAAAGAGATTGGTTCTGCTTTCGTTTCCAGCGAAGTCAGAGAGCTCGAAGTGAAAGGCCGCAACATTGCTGAGGGTGTGCCGCGCGCATTTTCTATTTCCAGCAACGAAGTTCTTGAAGCATTGAACGAACCCTTGAATCAGGTCGTCGGTGCCGTCAACAAGGCTTTGGAGCAGACTCCTCCGGAATTGGGCGCTGATATTGCTGTCAGAGGCTTAATGCTTACCGGAGGCGGTGCACTTCTTAAAGACTTAGACCGTCTGCTGATGGAAGAGACGGGGCTGCCGGTTGTTATCGCTGATGATCCTCTGAGCTGCGTTGTCCGCGGCTGCGGTATCGCTTTGGAAGGTATTGGCAAGATCGAAGATTCCATCTTCTGCTTCGGCTAGCGGTAATACAAACTAATGGCAGCACCCACCCCTGGTAAGAAGTTCTTCGGACCGAAACCTTCTTCTGTAACCAGTTTTGCGTTCTTTGCAGTAATTTCCGTCCTTCTGATGGTCGTTGACCATCAGATGCGGATGATGGAACCGGTCAGAAGCGGCTTAGCTGTCGTTTCAAATGCTGCCTACAACACTCTCAACGCCCCGGTAAGATTAGCTGAAGAAGCTACTGACCGTCTGCGCTCCAAATCTTCCATGATTAAAGAAAACGAGAGACTTCAGGAAGAATTGGCTAGAAATAAAGTTCTTATCTCTCGTCTGACAACCTTAGACGAAGAAAACCGAATTCTTAAGCAGATGCTGGTTCAGAAGAAGACGTTGCCGGTTCGCTCAGAAATGTTTTCCGTTAGAAGAGTTTTGTCTGACGGTTTCACACAAAGATTCCAGATTGACGGGGGCTCTAATGACGGATTGGAAGTCGGTATGCCGGTTGTTTCTGATCAAGGTTTGGCAGGTCAGCTGATGCATGTTGCTCCTCGAGCCAGCCAAATCCAGCTTATTCAAGATAAAAACCAAGAAGTCCCGGTTCTTTTTGTTGATTCCGGTGTTCGCGGCATCGTTCACGGAACCGGTGACGATACAAGGCTTCAGACCCGCGATCTGCCTTATACGGATAAAATCAAAGTCGGTGAAAAAGTGGTTACATCAGGCCTTGACGGAATTTATCCGAAAGGTATTCCCGTCGGTACCGTTATCTCTGCAGTTCCCGGTGAAACCGGAGCTTACGTTGAAGTTACGGTTGAAGCTCCGAAGAGCATCGGCAAACAGGATGCTGTTTTGGTTTTAATGGTTGACCCAAACGTTAAGCCTCTTCCTAGCATGGACGCAGAGGAGGAGAGCGGAGACGGTCAAACAAGAAGGAGGGCCCCTCGTGAGTGAGTTCTCCAAAGGCTATGAAACACGGCGCAGGCCCGATCGAACTTTTTTTGATCCGGCTTTTTCCAGCAACTATTGGATTTACGGTTCTATAGCAATCAGCTGGGGTATTGGTCTGCTTCCTCTTACGGAGTGGCCATTCTTTCCCAACCTGCTGGTGATGACATTGGTTTTTTGGGGTATTTATCAGCCTCAGAAGATCTACTACTGGCTGGCATTTCTTTTAGGTCTGCTGGTAGATACGGATTCGGCTGCAGTTTTCGGACAAAATTCTTTAGCGTTTTGCTTGGTTGTATTTTGTGCGGAAGCTATGAGTCAGCGTCTCCAATGGCTGCAGCCTGTGGGTCAGGCAATTAATATTCTGCCCGTATTTATGATTCTTCCGATTTTGTTGGTAATCGAAAGTTTCTGCTTTGGTTCTCTTCAGATTGACTGGGGATGGTTTACACGCGCTTTAATGGGTGTAGTGCTCTGGCCAGCTTGGTGTTTTATTCTGACTCGTCGTTTTATCTCTCTCAAATCGTAAGGTAGAACGTAATGGCGACTCGCTTAACGCCCGAAGAACTAAAACAAATCTCTACTTTTCGGAAGAGAACGGTATTCTTTTGTTTTGTTACGCTCATTCTCTTTTTGCTCTTGGCCAGCCGATTCTTTTATTTGCAGATTATTGAGTACGACAATTTCATCATCAAAGCAGAAGCCAATCGAAAAACAGAGACAGCTCATCCTCCGCGCCGCGGTATTATTATGGATAAGAACGGAGAGCTGTTGGCAGCAAACGAGCCAATCTATACCTTGGAAATTACTCCCGGGAAAGTGGTGGGACTTGCCAAGACAATCGAATCCCTGGAAAAAATTATTCCAATCACCAAGTACGACAAGAAGCGATTTTATCGATTAAAGGACGAATTGCCTCGTTTGAGTCCTGTGCCTTTAAAGAGTAATTTAACCGATGAAGACGTTGCGAGGTTTATTGCACAGGCATGGAAATTTCCGGGAGTTGAGGTTCGCTCACGCATGCATCGCTACTATCCGCAAGGAAAAGATGCAGCACACGTTGTTGGATACATCGGGCGTATCTCTCAGCGTGATCAGGCTGCTTTAGAAAAGAGCGGCAAAGAAGCTGAGTACTCCGGAACTCTTAATATCGGCAAGCTCGGTCTCGAACAAAGCTATGAAGATGTCCTGCACGGCAAGCCCGGCATTGAAGAACTGGAAGTCCGTGCTTCCGGCCGTCCGATTCGATCTTTGTCTAAGAGTCCTGCCACTTCCGGTTCTAACTTAATTCTGTCCCTCGATATGGGTTTACAGAGAGAAATTACTAAGGTTTTAGACGGCAGAAGAGGTGCCATCGTGGCGATTGAACCTGCTACTGGTGACGTGCTTGCTTTCGTCTCCAATCCTAGCTTTGACCCGAACCTATTCGTCGATGGTATTGATCAAGAGACTTGGGACGAACTCAATAACGATGAGGATAAACCTTTACTTAATCGAGCATTGAGAGGCGCTTATCCAATTGGCTCCACCATTAAGCCTTTTTTGGCACTTTCTGCCGCACAGTTGGGTGTTAGAGATCCAAGCCGGGTTATTCAAGACCGTGGTACTTTCCAGCTCGGCAACCATACTTTCCGGGATTCTACCCATGGAAGAGGTTACGGTCCTGTGGATATGAAGAGATCGATTGTGGTCTCAAGTGACGTCTATTACTACTCTTTGGCTCAGGATATGGGCATCGATAAGATCCATGATTCTCTGGCTCCTTTTGGTTTCGGTCAGATTACGGGCATTGACTTGAAAGGTGAGGCAAGAGGCATTCTCCCGTCTAGAGAATGGAAGGAAAAGAGATTTAAGCGCAAGTGGCTCACCGGAGACACAATTTCCGTTGGTATCGGACAGGGCTATAACGCCTTTACGATGCTTCAGCTGGCGCATGCCGTTGCCACTTTGGCCAATGACGGTGTGGTCATGAAGCCTCACTTGGTTAAGAAAATTGAAAATCCTACAACCGGAGAAGAAGAATACGTAGCCAGAGAGCCGGTAGGAAAAATCCCGTTTAAGCCCGAATACCTGAAGTTAGTTAAAAGTGCTATGCATGAAGTAACGAAGAAGGGTACAGGCCGCTCGACCTTTGCCGGGGCTCCCTACGAGGTAGCCGGGAAAACTGGTACTGCTCAGGTTTTAGGGATTAAACAAGGTGAAAAATACGACAAGAACAAGATTCGTGAAAGACACCGCGATCATTCCCTTTTCATTGCTTTCGCTCCCTACGATAAACCGGCAATCGCTTTAGCCATCTTAGTAGAAAACGGAGGCTTCGGTGCGCAAGCGGCAGCTCCCGCAGCTAGAAAGATTTTGGATTACTACTTAGTAGAGCGTTTGAAGGCCAAAGAAGAAGCTGGACAGCACAAAGAAGAGACAAAGAAGGAAGACAAGGACAAGGAGCAAAAAACAAAGAAAGTGCAGGCTGTTCGTAAAACTCCTACTAAAACAACCCCGGAAACAAAAGGAGCTCAACGATGAACCTCTACAAGAATTACTACGGAGACGCTCCCGTTCCTTGGTATAAAAAAGCCGCTATCGGCTTAATGGAGTTTTTGCTGGCAATTGACTGGCCTTTGCTTGTGATTGTTTCTCTTTTGACTGCAGTGGGCTTTGTGGCGTTGTATTCTGCGGGCTACAGCTTCCCGTGGCGTATTGAGGGGCAGATTCGAAATATTGCTGTTGCCGCGGCGGCGATGCTGGTGGTTGGCTTAGTTCCGATGAAGTGGGTAAAGAACATGTCCGTGCCTATTTACATCGTCGGAGTCTTACTGCTGCTGGCAACTTTGCTGTTTGGCGTCACCATTAAGGGCGCGACGCGCTGGCTTGATATCGGTGTAGGCCGAATTCAGCCCTCCGAGATTATGAAAATCGCAGTTCCTCTGTTTATTGCCTGGTACTTCCAGGTGAGAGACGAATACTTGCGGTGGTGGGATTACGTGATTGCTGCTTTCTTCTTGGCTCTTCCTGTGGCGTTAATCCTCAAGCAGCCTGACTTGGGAACTTCTATCTTGGTGTTCTGCGCCGGTTTTGCGGTTATCTTTTTTGCCGGTCTCAGCTGGAAAGTTCTGGCGGCTTTAGTTTGCGGTGTTCTGGTTTCTATCCCGATTGCCTGGACCATGATGTACGACTACCAGCGACAGCGTGTGCTGACTTTGCTGGATCCGAGTTCTGATCCTCTCGGTGCAGGCTTCCATACCATTCAAGCCATTATTGCGATTGGCTCGGGAGGGATTGTCGGCAAAGGCTGGATGAATGGTACGCAAGCTCACCTAGACTTTATTCCGGAAAGAACCAGTGACTTTTTATTTGCCGTGTACTCGGAAGAGTTTGGATTTTTAGGCGACGTTGGCCTGCTGATTTTGTATTCGGCTTTGATTTTCAGAACGCTTTATATCGCCTGCCGTGCTAAGACGTTATTTGAGCGCTTAATTGCAGGGGCAATCGCAGCAATCTTTTTGATGTACTCTTTCGTGAATATGGGCATGGTCAGCGGAATTTTGCCCGTGGTAGGCGTACCTTTGCCGTTTATGAGCTACGGAGGAACGGCCTTCCTTATACTCGGTATTTGCTGTGGGTTGTTGATGCGCATTTCTGCCGGAAGCAGAAGAAGACCGCGCAAGAAATAGTTTTTGTTGTCAGGAGAGAAGGATGAGAATCGTAGGTTGGATAGCGATATTTGCTGCATTTTCACTTCTTACGGCTTGTTCTTCAAATAAAGGCGGTAAGTATTTCGAAGATGACGGTCCTCCCGGAGTATTTTCTTTATCGAAAATGGACATGCGGGATGCCACGCCGGTTGTCGAAAAACCCATTGCAGCTACTAACAAGCCTTATACGGTCATGGGTAAGCGTTACTATCCCGTCACCGGCGACAAATCGATGGTCCAGATTGGCTACGGCTCTTGGTACGGTAAAAAGTTCCACGGCAAGAAGACTTCTTCGGGAGAAGTCTATGACATGTACAAAATGACGGCCGCTCACAAGACAATGGAGCTTCCGAGCTACGCTAAAGTGACGAATCTTGAGAATGGCCGATCCGCTATTGTTCGCGTTAATGACCGAGGGCCTTTCTTGCATAACAGAATCATCGATCTGTCTTATGCTGCGGCAACTAAACTCGGCTATGCCGGTAAAGGAACGGCAAAACTGAAAGTAGAAAGAATTACGCGAGAGCAAATCGCTAAGGGCGAATGGGATAATGATTCTGCCGTCCGTAAGACTCTTCTTGCAGCTGCTCCGGTTATTGTGCCGATACTGAAGTCCAATAGCAAAACGGCAACGGCAGCCGAGACGGTTCAGACAATTTCCGAAGCCTCTGAAAGCGACTTGGCAGACCAAGCAATCAGTCGTCTGATTCAAGAAAAGAAGGAGCCAACTCCGATCCTTACAGCTGAAACTATCTCTGTGTCTGAGGAGAAGGCACCGGACCAAAACAATAAGTCGGAAGTGAAATATATTGAGGAAGGCGTGTTTGTCATGGCCGACGGCTCTTCCGGAGTCGGTAAAGTAGAAAAGGTGGTTCACAAGGCCGAGGCCAGCGGTTATTCCGTTCAGTTAGGTGTTTTTAAATCACAGCCTAATGCTGAGAACCTCAAAAAGAAGATTGAATCCGTTTTGAAGGAAAACACTCTTCCAACGGCTAAGATTGTGGGTAAAGATGGTTTATATCGTGTGTTAGTCGGCGGTAACTTTCAGCACGATGCGGCTAAGGAACTTAGCCTGCAGCTTAAAGATCTGCTCCATCAAAATGCCGTAGTAGTCAAGGATATGAACTGATGATAGAGAAAATCTTCGAACAAGTTAAAGATAAGTGGAATCAGACGACAGAGCAGGGCATAAAAGACTTTGTTGAAATTCCGGCACTCTCCCCTGATTTCGATAAAAAGTGGGAAGAAAACGGTGTTCTTCTCAAGGCCGTAGAGTTTGCCAAAAATTGGGTTGAAAAACAAGATATTAAAGGTCTCTCCACAAAAATAGTTCAGGAGGAGGGCTTTCCTCCGTGTCTTTATGTCGAAATTGAAGCCAGCGAGGGTAATACGGCAAAAGAGTCAGTATTCCTTTACGGGCACTTGGATAAGCAGCCTCCCAACCTTGGCTGGGATGAGGACAAAGGTCCTTGGAAACCTGTCGTCCAAGACGGAAAACTTTACGGCCGCGGAGCTGCTGACGATGGTTATTCCTTCTTCTGCTCCTTATCCGCAGTGAAGGCACTGCAAGAATTAAATATTTCTCATCCTCGCTGCGTAGGCCTATTTGAAACCTGCGAAGAGTCGGGTTCTGCCCACTACGAAACCTATCTGAAGCATGTGGAAGAGCAGTTGGGCGCTATTGGCCTGGTTGTGGCTTTAGACAGCAGCTGCGGGGATTATGACCGTTTGTGGATTACAAATTCTCTCCGCGGAATGATTGGCGGCGCTATCAAAGTCGAGGTGCTGAAAGAGGGAGTTCACTCCGGAGAGGCCAGCGGGATTGTTCCGAGCTCTTTTATGATTCTCCGCAGTTTGCTTGATAGAGTCGAGGATTCAAAGAAAGGAAAAGTCATTGGCATTCCTTTCCATACCGTTCTGACCAGCGATATTCTCAAACAGAGCAAGAAGATTGCCAAGATTTTGGGTGATAAAGCTTGGGAACAATTCCCTTGGGCCGGCGAGACTTCTCCGCTCTGTAATGAGCCGATGGAATGTATCTTGCGCAGAAATTGGGAACCGGCATTGACGGTTACCGGAGCCGACGGGATACCTTCAGTAGAAAACGGCGGAAACGTTTTAAGACCTTGGACGAAAATCAAGATTGGCATGAGACTGCCTCCCAATGTGGAAGCTTCTTTAGCATCTCAGGCATTTAAAGATGTTGTTACGGCACATCCGCCGTTTAATGCCAAGGTAGATTATGAGCCCGTTGTGATGAGCAACGGTTGGGTCGCTAAAGAGCCGAAAAAGTGGCTGAAGAAATCTTTCAAAAAAGCGTCTAAGTCTTTGTGGGGAAATGATTTCTGTTATTTAGGAATGGGCGCTTCCATCCCACTGCTCAACGTCTTCTCCAGAGAGTGGCCGAGTGCTGAATTCGTAGTTGCAGGGGTGTTAGGGCCCAAATCGAATGCTCATGGTCCCAATGAGTTCCTGCATATAGATTATGCTCAGAAGCTGACAGCTAGTGTGGCATATATCATTGCGAAGATGGCAAAGGCAGAGGAATGAGAAGAGACGTAGTAACACAGGTAATCGTAGAGTATTCGGACGGATGTGAAAATTTCGCGACCAAGCTTGAGGCTGAAAGGTTCATCAATGCCAATTTGGATATTGAGGAACCTCGTGCTGCATGGCTGGAAGAAATTAACGGCAAGAAAAAATACGATTATCAGTTAGTTGAAGACGGTGGAGAGATTCATTTGGTGGATTAATTAGATGATGAATCCATAGAGATATCAGTCAGACTTCGAACATAAGAAACCCGGCCGCGGCCGGGTTCCTTTTAGCTAGCTCGTAAAGGTTTTATTAAATTACGAACAATTGGACGATTGCAAAGGCAGACAACACTGCAATGGCTACCATCAAAATGCCGGGTAACTGGAAGGAGTGGTTAAGGACGTATTTGCCAATATAGGTAGTACCGGAACGGTCCATACCAACTGCAGCCAATGCTGGGCCGGAAGTTGGAAGAATAAACAGGCAGTTAACGGCAGGGAACATGGCAATCAAGTACCACGGATTAATTCCAAGGACAAAACCTAAAGGCATGATGGCACGAGTAGTAGCGCCTTGACTTGCTAATAAGGCAGACATGCCGGCAAGAATGAATGAGAACAGCCAGGGGGCGGTTTGTGCTAATTGTCCAGCAACCTGAAGGAAGACTTCTTTATTAGCAGCGATGAAGGAGTCAGCCATCCAAGCAACACCAAACACGCATCCAAGTGAAACAACGGCAGCTTCCATGACGGGGCTCTTAACCACTTTTTTAACATCAGGTTTGCAGAAGAGCATCATGAGAGCGCCGGCTGCGAGCATGACAGCTTCGATCACAAGTGCCATTCCAACGCCCTTGGTTTGACCCGGAAGAACTCTTAGTTCAGGGAAGAAGCCGGCTGCAACGATGACAACGATGGCGCCCAAGAAGATAAGAACAGACCATAAAGCTTGCGGAGGAAGCTTGTGATTGGAGATTGGCTGAGGAGGAAGAACAAGACCGGCTTTCAGACGAGCTTGATATTCAGGATCGTCATCTAAACCCTTACCAAACAGAAGGCAGATAGCGGATCCAAGAACAACACCGATTAAGCAAGCTGGGAATGTAATCATTAAGATAGAACCCAAGCCGATATCTCCGTGATTGTTTTGAGCAAACAAACCAATCATAGCAGCCATAGCAGCGGCAATCGGGCTGGCAGTGATACCTACTTGACCTGCAACAGCAGTTCCAGCCATAGCCTTTTCAGGACGTACACCGGCGTTGTAAGACACTTCATAAACCACTGGCAGAATAGCGTAGACAGCGTTTCCTGTACCAGCGAAGAATGTTAGGAAGAAGCTGACAACCGGAGCGATAACACCGACCATTTTTGGTTTTGCACGAATGATGCGAGCTGCGATTCTAACAAGAATGTCTAAGCCGCCGACAGCTTCCATACAGGCTGCGCGCATGCAGACAGCCAAAATGATAAGCATAACGTCGATCGGAGGAGCAGTAGGAAATACACCGAAGCATACGCCCAATACAACTAAGCCCAAACCGCCCCAAAAACCTAAAGCTAAGCTCCCGTGACGGACGCCCATGAAAATGGCTCCGAAGACGATAAGTAGTTCAATAAGAGTAATCATAAAAGCAGAAGGTACAGAGTCCTGAGACCTTCTTCCTCCTTGGATTGATAGTTGTTTTAGAAAGATGGTGCCCAAATATTCTCAAGACCTTAAATATTTGGTTCATATCCATTTTCTGAGAACCTCCGTCCGTTTGCACTTCTAATAATCCAAATTACATTGCGCCTATAAATTTGATTTATGGTTAGAGCAGCGGGCGGAGGATGCGCTCTTCAATGGAATAACACCACTCTAAAAGTGGGGATGCGAGCAGCCAAGAAAGTGAAGAGAGGTTTCTTTTTTAATTAAGTTCTACTTAATTTGTTTAGCCTGTTGAAGGAGTTTTGTATATTTAAGAAATTCCTTTAAAAGCGGTTTGATTTCAGATTGAAGAACCGCTTTGCATACCGACTCAATGGCATTAACTTCTGGGATAAAAAAATTCTCTTTGCTCATCAAATAAAGGTGTCGGTCAAAACTTCCTTTAGGAAGCGGAAGTAGAGATACGCTAAGTTTGTCCTTTCGCGAAGCTAAGAGTGTTGAAGGCCGCGTTATCGCCCAACCGGTTCCTGACTCGATCAATGAAATCATTATTTCATCAGAATCAATTTGATAGGGAGAAAAAAAATGGAGTCTGGAACTGCTTAAGAACCTATCATTCAGTCTTTTTGCCTCACTCGATTCTGATGAAGAAAGAAGAGGCAGCTCTAGCTTTTGGAGGTCTTGCCAACTCCATTGTTTTTTGATTTCTCCAAATTTCGGAGGGAGGACAATGAGGGAGGGCTCTGTGAAGACTTTTCTACGGTAGAGCCCGCTTATTTCATCAAAGGAACCGCTGACCAAAATTACATCCAGCTCGTTTGATAAGAGCTTCTTAATAAGAATTCCTGAATTTGCGGTGATCTGAGAAAACTTGGAAAGACTATCTCCAAAATGATTGATAAGAGCAGGAACGATGAAACGGCATACACTGTCAACACAGCCGAAACGCAAGGTAGGTCGTAGATCTTTCTGAAGCCGCAGTTTTTTAATTTTTGCATCGATTCCTGCAGACATTACTACCAATTCTTCTCTTAGGAGCAGAGCTTCCGGTGTAGGAACGATCGGACGTTTAGTTCTGTCAAATAGTGGAAAGCCAAGCTCTGATTCAATAGCTTTAATCGTTTTGGATAGAGCTGATTGAGAAATACCCACTGTCTTTGCTACATTGGAGAAACTTTGAGCCTCACAAAGAAGAAGAAAAGCGCGCCAACTTGGCTTCAAGGCTCCGGTGTCTTGTAGCTTCATAAAAATTGTCTCCTCGTCCTTCCCGATGAGGAACAAGTGTACTAGACATCGGTAATTGTTGAAGAGCTCTGTATTTGCGGGATTTCTTGAGCTTTTGGATTAGAAGGTTTCTTCGTCTTCTTGGCAAAAAATACCAGAACAATGATGGACAAAAGGACAGAGGTAATTCCTAGCAAGGTGGTGAAGGAAGCGTCTTCCTTAAGAAGAAAGATACCCCAGCAGACTGCTCCGAGGGGCTCGGCAAGACAAAGAGTAGATGCGACGGCAGGGCTTACAAGTCTTGCACCTGAGGTTAAGAATGCAAATGCCATTCCTCCCGTAAATATACCGAGTCCGAGACAAACGAGTATTCCGTTTAAAGAGGAGTAGGTCCAGGAAATAGGAAAGATAAAGAGGACCGGAGAAAGTGCTACGGCAATAATCGCAAGAATCAGCATAACTGCAGCATCGCTATCAAGCTTATCTCCGATTTTTGAGCTGAAATTGATGTAGGCAGCGTACGTCAACCCGTCGGTGAGGAGTATCAGGATAAAGAATAGTCTGGACTGATTTAGGTCGCCTCCATTGATTAGTGCGACTCCCGCTATGGCTAAAAAGGTGGCCGCATACCAGGCCTTGGGAGGAGAGATCTTGAAAAAAATTCTGGAAATAATGGCGGCGAATATCGGAGCAGAACCAATGGAGATCACTGCACCGGCAGCTACGCCGATATTGGCCATTCCCGTGAAGAAGCACAGCTGACCTATCAGAAGGAAAATAGCACAGATGAAAAGTGATTTCCAAGGCAAGTCTCTGTAGCTATGAGGAAGCTTTTTAAATGCTCGGCACCAAAAATAAAGGAATAAGGCTCCGATGATCATTCTCATCTCCGTGATGATGAAAGGATTGGAGCCTTCCGGGGCAAGAGCTTGTAGAGTTCCGCTGATGCTGAAACAAAGCGCACTTAGCAGAACAAGAAGAACGCCTTTGATATAAGAACCACTGATATTCATTGTGTCCTCACGAGAGCTCTAAAACTTAAGCCTTTTTGTTAATTTCCACGCCGCTAATGCACAGGTTGGTAAAGCAGTCAATGGAACGTCTCAATAGTTCAACGCTTTGAAGGTAAGCTTTTAGAGAAAGAGATGACGTAGCAGCTGTTTCTAGCCATCCTGATTTGAGAGACATGCTGATTCCGGCATGGTCAGCATCCACTTGATCACATGTCCCGTAAATCATTTCTGCAATAATCGGATTCAGCTTTCCCGGCATGATGGAAGAGCCAGGAGCAACTGCTGGAAGTGTTATTTCACTCAAGCCGCCCCTAGGACCGGAAGCTCGAATTCTCAGATCGTTGGCAATTCTCCAGACTTGCGTTGAGAGACCTTGCAGCAGAGCGTGCGAGTTAAGCAGTTTTACTCCAAAGTTCAAAAAATCTAAGTACCCCGGCAGATTGTCTAATTTAAGTTCAAACTGTTTTTCCAGTTCTTGTCGCAGAGCCGATTGGAATCCCGATATGTTTGTCGGAGCCTCCTCTAAACCAGGTCTGTAAGAGATTAAATAATTAATATTCCAGCGGTTCAATGAGCAGGAAATAAGTTCGTCTTGCTCGGAAATACCTTGCTCGAATATTTCAAAAACGGTGGAGAAATTAATTTCATCTGCATCCCTTAAATGATCTCTTGCGTATGTACGTTCTTCGGAAAAGGCTTGGGCTTTTTGCAAAAGTATCTTTTTTAGATTACTTGTCGAGTCAAGCAAAAGCCGAAGCTCTCGAAGAATGACATACTCTTTGGCTGTCAGGAAAAGCGCATAGGGCGAGTATCCGGCGGTTAAGGCCTCCCTGGCCTCAGGTTGTAACTTTTCCGGAATTTTGGCTATGACCTCTTCAAGGATTTTCTTTGTCAAAGAAAGATCAGAAACTCCTAAGATCTTCCAATCAAATGAAGCCTGGATAACCTCTTGAATAGCTTCTTCAATTGCTCGAGAGGTGTCTTCAGAAACGAGTCCGATTTTGGATTTTGCGGTTCCAATTACCTGAAGGATGGAGAGTATGGCACGAGGATATGCAGGGTAAGTAGACCATGTAATTGAGCTGGTAAGGTTTTTCATTTTGTGCCTCAACTTACTTAATGTTTCTCAAGGAGCCGTATTTGGCAAACATCTGAACTAACGCCTCTCTGTCCGTCAGTTTTTGAATATCGAACAGATCGTTTGCTTGTTCTTGAGTCAGCAAATTTTCTTCCAAAGCCGCCTCTCGGCAAGAGATGCCTTCATTCCAAGCACGATGGGCAATTCTTGTACCCACCTGATAGCCGAACAATGCGCTGACCATCGTGGCCAAAGATGTGGACATTTCTGCATTCGTATTTACTTTTTCTTCATTTACAGTGATGCCGGAAATACAATCTTCTGCGAAGATTTTGAAGCCCTCCGTAATGTTGTCCAAGGTTTCCATTAGACCCATGAAGCTGGGACTGTCTGTGATGGCTTCATCACTGTCATTTTCATTGACTGTTAAAGTAGCAGCCTGATCAGTAACAATGGACTGCTGCATAATTTCGAACATCAGCTGAGGCACCGATGAGGAGTCCTCGTTTGCTTTTTGGGGAAGATTGATTTCTCCGAAACCGTGTTTCGGACCTGATGAAAGAATGCAGAGATCTTTAGAAATTCTTCCTGCCGCACAGCAAAGGGCTTTCAACAGGCCTGCAAGGACAAGTGAATGGTCGCAGTTTTGCATGCCGTCAAAAGCCGCACTGTCTTGAATGACTTCCTCTTCCCATGAAGGCCACTGAACTTTCCATCCTAATACCTGAGAGAGGTTGTCCATAATATGTTCGGAATAGCCGGGCATTTGGCCCATACCTGTACCGAGGACAGTTGCGCCTAAAACTACACTCGTGTACTCATCGCGATAGTCAGCAAGTCTGTTCTTCAAGCGATGAATCATGTGCTGCCAACCGCCAAAAACTTGACCGAAAGTATTGGGTACGGCATCTTGCAAACAGGTCCGGCCGAGCCTTACGATGTTTTTGAATTCTTTAGCTTTGTCACCTAACGCATCTTCCAACAGCTGGACGGATTCTAGGGCCTCGCCAATCTGTCTATATAGAACAATGGACTGTACGGTCGGATAGACATCGTTGGAGGACTGACACATATTCACATGAGTGTTGGGATGGACTTGTTCGTAGCCTTTGTGCCCAGTCAATATTTCATTGGCTCTATTAGCAATGATTTCGTTGACATTCATGTTGGCCCCTGTTCCGTGTGAGCGCCAAATATTGATTGGAAATTGATCTTGGAATTTTCCGGCAATAATTTCATCACAAGCTTGAACGATGACTTCCGCCTTAACTTTCTCTAAAGCGCCAATTTGTTGATTAGTTAGTGCACAAGCTTTTTTTATCTCTGCAAGGGCTCTCTGGATTCGTGGAAGTTCGCAGAAAGTGTGATTGGTGACGTTGTGATTGGCTGCACATCTGACGGTTTGAATGCCGTAATAAGCGTTGTCAGGAACCTCAAGCGTTCCTAAAGAATCTTTCTCTAATCGCATGACGTTGGACCTAAGATAGTTTGTTTTCTAAACTTTAAACTTAAGTCCGAAAGAATTTCTTTTTAGAATTAAAAAGACTACTAATTATAATTATATTTCATAATAAAGACGGTCTACAAAGCGTCTAAACATGCGGTTCATTTTTGACAGGCCGAGGAAGCACTGCTGTCTCGGTAAAGAACCAAAGGTCATGGATATACCTTAGGCACATTTGTAAGCCAAAAGATTAAACTGAAAATACTTTCCCCAAAAAATCCCTCATCGGAGAAGAGAATGAGTTTTTTATCTGATATGACTGAGAGCATGTTTTTCCGAGGAACATCGCTTCCTTATTGGAGCGCTCAGCATTACGGTTTAACAGCTGAGTATGGTGAGGCATCCATTTCAGATAAAGAGTCGGTTTGCTATCAAGTTCTTCAGCCTAGGTTATCTACAGTACAGTCTTGCAAAGGTTTTGTTCTCTTTTTCCATTCGGGGCAATTCAACATGTCCTACAACTTGCAGCAAGTCGCTTATTTGGCGTTGGAAGGATATGCAGTCGGTCTCTTTGATTATCGAGGTATCGGCCATAGTCAAGGTTCAACGACTCTTACAGGTATTGCTACAGACGGAGAAACAGCTTGGAAAGCCATAAATGAGGTTCCGGGAAATCTAGGAAAATATTGCATGAATCGTTTGGCTGTTTTGGGCCAAGGCGTAGGTGCAGATGCTGCCCTTCGTTTTGCGGCTAATCATTCAAGCGAAGTTAAAGCGTTGGTTGTTGAGTCTATTTATGCGACTAGAAAAGGTTGGCTCAAAGAGAGGTACGGGCCCGTTGTTGGGGATGTGATTTCCAAATTACTCAAATCTGACGCATTGGAGCCGATAGAAGTACTTCCAACAATTCAATGTCCGTTAGTTGTTGTTAAACCGCAGAAAGACGACTTTGTTAGAAAGACAGAGCAAGCGTTGATCTCGGCAGCGTTGCCTGAACAAGCTGAAGTTTGGGACGTCCCGGGAAAGAGTTATCTTGGCGTTTTTTCAGACAATAATTCACCGTTCCGGGGCAGATTAACGGAGTTCTTAAAACAGTCTTTCAAGTAGCCAAAGCATAAAAATTATTTATTGAACTTCCTTAAATTTTTAAATAAGGGACACCTAAGCAGACGAACAATAGTACAGTGGTAGCTCCTTCGGAGAATATAAAAATGCTGTTAGGTGTTGGATTCGGCCTCCTTGCTTGTGCTCTGTGGGGCCTTACTTACTTGCTCCCGATTGTCCTTCCGGGCTATGACACTTTATATATTTCCATTGCAAGAGCCATAGTAATGGGATTGACTGCTCTGCTCGGACTTTGGGTTCAAAAGGCGTATCTTTCTAAGGTCAGTTTTAAAGACTGGAAGTTTGCTTTTGTGCTGACGATGATCGGCAACCTTATTCAGCCGTGGTTTCTGTTTACGGCGATTCAGTACGCAGGTGTGCCTCTTGCAGCAACTTTCTTTGGTTTAATCCCTGTGCTGGTCGCTATTATCGCGAACGAAAGAGACCGGAAAAAAGGCAAACGTTACCTGCCTAATTCCCAGCTGGTCCTTCCGCTTGGTTTGATTCTTCTCGGGTTAACTTTTTCTAACTATAACGGCCTGGTTGAGTCCTTTTCCTCAGGAAATAGTGCGGTGAATTTTGTCATTGGAACAGCTTTTGCAATTGCATCAACAGTTGCTTGGACTTGGTATCCGATCAGAAACGCAGATTGGCTGTTAGAGCATCCGAAAGTTAGTCCGGTGTTTTTCACGAGTATGCAATGCAGTCTTCTTCTTCCTTTCGGCTTGGTTTTATACGTACTGGTATGGTATCTGAAGGGAGATATGCCGCAGTTCTTAGGCCCTCAGCCGATTGACTTCGTAGGATGGAGTCTCTTTGCCGGTGTCATGTGCTCTTTTGTCGCAACTGCGCTCTGGAACGCCATGAGTCAAAGAGTTCCGACGGCTCTCGTTGGTCAGATGCTGGTTTTCGAAACTATTTTTTCTGTCGTATGGGCCCATGTCTATGAGTGGAAGCTTCCGCCGGTCTCTCTTGTGGTCGGAATGGCTTGTCTTGTCGGTGGAGTCGTTTACGCATTAAAACTTTTCAGCTCCCTGGAAGAGAAAGATAAAAACGAGATTGTCCACGAATTGCCAACGGAAATTTAGAAGAAAAATTGGATGGAGAAGTTTGTCTTAAAACTTCTCTCATCCAATCAAGGAAGGAAGAAATTACTGTTGATCTTTCGTTTCTTTGACGATGGTCATGGCAGTGGCAATCATTGAGCCCATGTCGGCAAAATTAGCGGGAAGAAGCATGGTATTGTTGGTTTTAGCAACATTTCCAAAGGCTTCTACGTATTTTTCTGCTACTTGAAGATTAACGGCAGCTATGCCGCTTGGCTGAGCGATAGAGTCGGCTACCACACGGATGGCTTCAGCTTGTGCTTTTGCGACTGCTTCGATAGCTCTGGCCTCTCCTTCCGCTTTATTAATCGCAGCTTGCTTTTCGCCCTCGGATTGAGCGATTAGAGCGGCACGATTACCTTCCGCAATATTAATTTCCTTTTGCTTTTGACCTTCGGAGGCTGCTACAACAGCGCGTTTTTCCCTTTCAGCGGTAATCTGAAGCTGCATGGCTCGGAGAATTTCTTTCGGCGGTGTTAAGTCTTTGATTTCATATCTTAAAACTTTAACGCCCCAAGTTTGAGCGGCTTCGTCTACTGCCTGTACGACCCGCGCGTTAATTTCATCCCGTTCTTCAAATGTCTTATCCAAAGACATGGTGCCAATAACACTTCTCAAAGAAGTTTGAGCTAGCTGTGTAATCGCCATCACATAATCTGAGGTTCCATAGCTGGCTAGCTCAGGGTTTGTCACTTGAAAGTAGAGCACGCCATCGACTTGAAGCTGAGTGTTGTCTTTAGTAATGCAGATTTGGCTCGAGGTATCTAAAGGAATTTCTTTAAGGGAGTGACGATAGGCGATTTTGTCAATTAAAGGAATGATGAAATTCAGACCCGGTTGCAAAACGGCATTAAATTTCCCAAAGCGTTCTACGACCCAAGCATCTTGTTGGGGAACTACCTTCACGGATTTGTAGATAAAAATGACGGCAAAGATAATTAAAACCGGAATGAGGGCTCCCCACTCCAATAACACAACGTTTTCTGCTTCCATCCAAGTTCTCCTTATTTGTTATTAATGAATTTGATGATTAGAGTGTTTCCGGTCATGCCGATAATTTCCCATACGCCGGGAGTTGGGAGGTTTCCTTTGAGAGGGACGGCTTCCCAGTGAGACCCACGGTAAAAGACTTTTGTTCTGCCATACTTATCCCAATAATGGACTTCTACAAGCTGTCCTTCATTAATATTCTGAAGCTTTTCGGAATTGATTGTCTGCTT
This sequence comes from Turicimonas muris, assembly GCF_002221595.1. GTDB lineage: Bacteria > Pseudomonadota > Gammaproteobacteria > Burkholderiales > Burkholderiaceae_F > Turicimonas > Turicimonas muris. Next base: position 116,772 of record NZ_NHMP01000005.1, on the reverse strand, counting down.
TAATGAGCTTTTCCTCCGGAGACTGTAGAAGAGGACACCGATGACTGAAAATAGAACAAAGCCCCAAGCCTGCGCTGTGAAAGAGTCGGTAAAAAGAGAAACCAGAAAAGCCAAAGCGGCTGCGATGCCGAGGATAAGAAGATAAGCCGTTCCGAGAAGCAAATCAGCGCATGCCAAAGATATGGCACAGATGAGCCAAAGATAAGTTAAGTTCATGCATGTTCCTTAGGATTATCGTTTTTTCTAGTTGTTCTTTCCATGATAATGGAATGGTTCTCTTTGTCTAGAGAAGACTTTTCCTAGGAGAACTCTTAAAAAAGAAAAGAGCGGCTTTCAACCGCTCTGTGTTCCTGTTAAGAAGAAAACTTATTCAGCTTTTTTGTTTTTCAACAAGCCTTTCTTTTCTCTTTCTTTCATGATGAAGCCCATGAAAGCCAGCATGGTCATAGCTCCGAGTCTTGGAGTGATGCCTGTCGGATCGTATTGAGGAGCAACTTCAACTAAGTCAAAGCCGATGACGTTGCCTTTTTTAGCGATGCCTTCAAGAACATCAGTGACGAAGTTGTAATTCAAGCCTCCTGGAGAAGGAGAACCAACGCCAGGGGCGGTGCTCATGTCGTATCCGTCAATGTCAATGGTCACAAAATAATTCTTGGCTTCCGGAATCATCTTGATGACTTCCTGTGCTCCGAGTTCTAATGCTTTACGAGAAGGAATAACAACAGAACCATAAGCATAAGCGGCTTGAAAGTCTTCTCGGGTATTGCTGCCCAGACCTCTCATGCCGATTTGGCACATCTTTGTGAAATGTGGCATCTCGGAAATCATTCTCATTGGACTTCCGTTCGTCCAAGTTCTTTTTCCGAAGTCCAAGTGCGCATCAAATTGCACGATGCAAATGTCATCGTACATATCCATTGCCATGGCTTGAGGAATGGTAACAGAGTGGTCGCCGCCCATCATGACGGGAATTGCACCTTTAGAAACGATTTTTCTGACAGCCTCGGTGACGTTTTCAAAGCTCTTGTGGAAATCCATCGGATCCATATCAACATCTCCGGCGTCAACTACTTTGACCGGTGCTTCTAAATATTGCTCCATTCTTTCCGGATCCCAGAATCCTGCGGGACCGCGACCGTAGTGACAAGATACTTCACGGATTCTTCTTGGCCCGAACTTAGCACCGCTCAGGTAAGGAGCACCCATATCGTAGGGAATTCCCATGACGACCATGTCGGCGTCGTCGATTTGGTCAAGATCTGTACAGATAGGATATTTAGCAAAGCTGGCAATGCCAGTAATAGGAAGATTATGAATTACTTTCGGCATTCTTAGTTCCTTGAAAAATGAGGATTATGAAAAAAGTTTAGTTCTTTATAATGAATTTGTGAATTAGAATTGATTAATTTAATTAATAGTATTAGCGTTTACTTATGATAGCTATGGAAAACGATTCGCTCCTAGAGGATTCTCTGTTAACAAGGAATGCTGCAATTTTTCTAGAAGCGGCAAGCTCGCGCTCTTTTTCTTCTACTGCCCAGCGTCTTCATGTCTCTCAGTCATCAATTTCTCAGTCGATTAAAAGCTTTGAAAAGAAACTGGGCTTCAGACTTTTTGAAAGAGACGCCCGTCCGTTACGACTGACACATGAAGGAAGGCTATTGCTTGCGGGTTTAGAAAAAGGTACACAAGAATTGGGGGCCCTTTTACATCAGCTAAAAAACAAAGGTCAGACAAAACCTTTTTTGAAACTTGGAATGTTGGAATCTGTAGGTTCTTTCATAGGTGCGGATGTGGCCAAGGGGTTGTCTCAGGACATCAATGAGTTGGAAATCAAAACCGGTCCCTCGGATCGTCTTTTCTTTGCCCTCCTTAACCGTGAGATAGAACTCGGGGTTCTTTCCTCTCCAGTACTTTCTGACGATTCTCTTGCCTGGGATTTTTTATTTGAAGAGCCATGGGTACTTATTTTCCCTAGAGGCTTTGAAATTCCTTCTCCTCTAACTTGGCAAGTGTTAAGCAAACTGGAACTCTCGTTCGTTCAGTATGGGAAAAATACGGCAAACAACAGAATAATCTCAACGTTTTTTGATCGTCTCTCTCTTCGGTTCTCCACGCGCTATAAAGTCGAGGATACCAATATGATCTTGAAATTCGTAAAGGCCGGATTGGGTTGGGGACTCGTTCAGCCCTATGCTGTTTCGTCACTGGTTGGTTTGGGAGAGGTGACCATAGTAAAAGCACCCTCTCCGATATCACGGCGGAAAGTCTTTTTAGTCTCGAGAAATAGCTTTGACAAAGAATTGTTGGGGACCGTGAAGAACCTTCTTATCCATCTTATGCAAGAGAAGATTAAAGCCGAACTTTGTCCGATAATCCCTTGGATTTCAAGCGAGTATTTATTTGCAGAGTGAGACAAAGAAAAAAAAGAGCCTCGGGCTTCAGGACCGAGGCTGGAGCTTCTTTATGGATTTCAAAAAGCTGGAATAAAAAAACAGGAAGAAAGGAGTTTTTCTAAAAATTAAATAACGTGCTTTTCTTTCTTGAAGGCGTCAACGACAGGTGCCATTGCATGAGGATTTGTCATCAGCATTGGATCAACCAGCTTCTGCGCTTCTTCTTCAGTCATCAGACCCATTTCAATAACGGCTTCCTTAACTGTCTTATTATTAGCTTCACAATAATGAGCAACTTTCACGCCCATCGGATAGCCCAACGCTGTAGCTACAACTGTGGAGAGGGCGATAGAAGAATTGGCTTCCTGGGCGCATCTTGCAGCGTTAGCTTTGATGCCGTCTACACAATGAACACGCAAGATTTCAATTTCAGAGTTGACTAATTGGAAGCTTTCGAATAAGCACTTGTAGAAGGTTGCATCCCAAACGTTAAGGTCGAGTTCGCCTTCATCGTAAGCCATCGCTATAGCAACATCGTTGCCGACAACCTGGTGAGAAATCTGAATAACCATTTCCGGGACCGTTGGGTTTATCTTACCCGGCATAATGGAAGATCCAGGGGAGAGAGCCGGCAGTTGGATTTCCATGAATCCGGATCTTGGACCAGAGCTCATAAGACGTAAGTCTTTGCAGATCTTAGATAAGGTCATGGCAACTTCTTTGACGGTACCGGACATTTCTACGATGAAGTCAGGATTCTGGAATCCGTCGAAGAGATCTTCCATCGGAGAAACTTTTTCACCGTATTGTTTGGTTAGCTCTTCATAGATAGTTTCTTTGTAGCCTGGTGCAGCACTGAATCCTGTACCAACAGCACTTCCGCCCATAACGATTTCGAAGCAGCCGGGACGGAGATGTTGGAGTTTTCTAACCAAGCGTTCTGTAACGGATGCGAATCCGCCGAATTCTTGACCGAGGGTTAAAGGAAGAGCGTCTTGCCAGCATGTACGGCCGACTTTAACGATATCTTTGAATTCTTCCTGCTTGTTTCTGAAGGATTTTGCAAGCTTGGTTAGTTCGCAGATCATTTTGTCTACACGGCCGATCATTCCGAGGTGTGTGGCAGAAGGAATGGTGTCGTTGGTGGACTGTCCCATGTTCACATGCGTATTCGGATGCACCTTGGAAGTGCCTTTTTCGCCTGTAAGGATTTCATTTGCACGGTTGCTAACAACTTCATTAACGTTCATGTTAACGCAGGTATAGCCACCGCCTTGCCACATATCAAGCGGGAATTGATCATTGTACTTTCCGGTCAAAACCTCGTCACAGGCCTGGACGATTGCGTCTGCAACTTCCTGAGGCATGGCACCAATGCGGCCGTTTGCTTTGGCTGCTGCTTTCTTGATTTGAGCTAACGCATAATGCATATCAGGATAGAAAATGACAGGAAGGCCTGCACAGCCGGAAACTTTTTCCATGCGATGAGTCTGGATGCCGTAGTAGTCGCTGTCTGGGATCTGCATTTCACCGAGACAATCTTTTTCAGTTCTGAAGTTTGTCATTTATTTTCTCCTTAGGATTTGAGGGAGTAAGCATAAAAATCTTTCTTGAATATGATTCTGTCAGAACTCTTTTTATAGGTCGATTAAAATGAGAAATACAATAAAGAAGATTCAGTTTTCCTTAACTTAGCCTCGCTTATGACTGAAAAAAAATGGATTGAAACTGACTTATTAAGAGTCTTTTTAATAGTTTCAGAAGTTCGGTACTTGAAAGAAGCAGCGCATAGGTTGAATCAGACACCCTCGGCTGTCAGCCAGAGCATCAAAGCCTTAGAAGAACATTTAAAAGTTAAATTATTTGAACGTGATTCTCGTCCGATGACTCTTACAGGGCCAGGGCGCCGCCTCTATTCTCAAGGCCAGGAGCTGATGCGGCTTTCGGAATCTTTGTACGATGAAATCCAAGATGAAAGCAAAAACTTAAGTTCTTTACGTCTCGGCCTAAGTGAATCTGCAGCCGGATCTTACGGACCATGGCTGATTAGCGATTTAAAAGAAAAAACTCATGAGCTGGAAGTTCAGTCAGGCTTAACTTATCCAATGAGCAGAGCCCTTCAGGCAGATAAGATCGATATCCTTCTTTCCCCTGAGGGACTTTTCGAAAACAATAGTTTCGAGAGACTGGATTTGTTGGAAGAGGACTTTCTAATAATTGTGAAAAAAGGGACGAAAACTTTTACCTCTCTTAATGAATTCCAGCAGTTTGCCTTTTCTCATCCATTGATCGAATATAACAAGCAAAGTTCAGATCGAATTCAGGTTGATAGGATTCTCCGCTCAATCGGAATGCATGCAAGAGTCCAAACTGCTGTGTCCACTAGCTATCTCTTAGTGGGACTCGTAGTAGAACTTGACGGATGGTCGATTGTCACACCCACAAATTTATGGACCTCAGGCCATTTTATTCAAGGCGTGGATTTTTTCACTATTCCCGGCCGTCAGATGCGAAGACAGTCCTGGATTATTGGAAAGTGTGGAGCCAGCAATCGGATGAGAACGGTGGTTCATACAGCGGCAAAGAAGGCAATTCAGCATAATCTCATGCCAAAGATGGACAAAATTGTTCCGGGTCTATCATCGTTTATCCATCTCCTGTCTCATTGATTAAGTGTGCTTGAGCGTTGCGGGCTCAACTGGCGCAATCATCATTAAGATGGATGTGCTTTAACAATTCCGGCCACTCTTTAGCAATTTGCGGGAATATTTCTTTTTTAAAGAGTTCTATAGATACCTTTCTGATTCTTTCTGCGATTGAGGCATATCCATGTGACTGATAAAGAACAAAGTAACGACGTGTAGCTTCTACATTGAATTTGAAAAAACTGACATTGCTAGAGAATTCTTTTCCCATCCATATGCTCAACGGGGGCAAAATGCACCATCCTCTTCTGTTGGAAATGAGGGACATCATGGCTTTGTTTGTGTCAACTTCGATGCGCTGCACATCTTTGAAATGAAGTCCTCGATAGATTCTTTCGGACTGAACAAAATCGAAAGTTTCTTTGCCAAACCGTAGGTAAGGAAGATGGGACAGTTTTTCGTAAATTTCTTTGTAGCAAGGACTTGGGCACGCTAGTATGTCTTTGGGAACCACAAAGAGGAATTCTTCAGTCAAAAGTGGAAGCGCTTGAACGTTTTCTACTCCAATCATGGAGTCGGAGGCTAATGCAATATCAATCTGATTGCAGGAAAGCATCTGTGAAATAGTAGGTGTGCTTCCGGTTTTAACGCTTAGATTCTTGGTGAATTCCAAGGCAGCATTCATTAGGCTAGGGCTAAGAGCAAAGCTCATGCAGTCTGAGCATCCCATTCTCAAATCAACCTTATGACAGACAAGGGAGCTTTTAATTGATGGGGTCAGGCAATCAAATTGTTCTAAAAGATACGAACCACGATTCCACAGCATTCGTCCTGCTGTGGTAAGTTGAATAGGGCGGGTATTCCTATCAAAAACACTAGTACCAAGTATGGTTTCAATTTTTTTGATGGAAGCAGAGACCGCAGGTTGAGAGACACCGAGCGTCTGTGCTGCTCGACTCATGTTGCAGTCTTTTGCGGTCTCAAGAAATATTCTTAGACAGCCAATATCCAGCCCCGAATCTACAGTCATTTGTTCACTCCTAATTGGGCCATTACATAATCCCGTTTCTACGGGATAGTAAATACTGAAAGACTTTATCTAAGTTTTATCATTATTTAGGGTAATTGTTGGTTTAAGTGCGGGTAATGCCTAGTAGCAGATGCCCATGAGAGTGGATTTCAACATCGCGATCTAGTGATCCTGCAGCTCGGAATTATGCTCGAGCGAAATAAAAATTTTCTGTTTTTTGTTGACATCTTATTAAAAAATTTCTTCCGGACTGAGAATTTCTCCGACGTGGGAAAAGTCATAGCCCTGCAGCTGCTTCGAGTATGGCTCCCAATCAATGTCTTTTAAAAAAGATAAGAAATCAGTTCCTTTTTGAGAGGCTAAAAATTCTTTTGTGCAGGCAAGGTAATAGATTTCTTTCGCCAGCGGTATGAAATCTAAGTGGGACTCTTCAGCGATATTAGCGGTGCAGATTCCAGCATCAGCTCGGTTCGAAGCGATGGCAACTGCCGACATGGAGGTGGACGCCGAGTAATTATCGTATCCGAAGATATCAGAGGAGGAAAGGCCTGAGGCCTGTAAAAGCTTGTCAAAGAGAAGGCGCGTACCAGTTCCTTCCTTGCGGTTGATAAATTTAGCTTTTTTGAAGGCAATATCCATGATGGAATAGATCTTTTTTGGGTTGCCTTTTGGTACGGCGAGCCCTTGGAGGCGAGTTGCAAACGTAATTACGGCCATGCTCTCAGGGTTCAGATAAGGCGAAAAGATTTTGCATGCTTGGCTGTCCCTTCCGGAGGAAAGAGGAAAGTTAAAACCGGCAATATCGCACTCATGATTATTCAAGCTTTTCAGCCCCTCAAGACTGGAACTGAAATTAACTTCAAGGTCTTCTCCTTTGTCAACGGCGATTTGGCGGAGAATGTCTATTGCCATATCCGGGCAGCCGGAAATCTGGATTGGATCCCAGGTCTCCTTGATAGCTCTGGAGAACGTTTGTGCTATGCCCGCTTTCAAATCTAAAAGCTGTTTGTGATATTTGGCTTGAACTTCTTTATTCGCCCACAGGAGTCTTTCTGCAAAAGGCGTTAATTCTCCGTTCTTTCCTCTCCCGCTAACCAAGAGATCGGCTCCGAGTTCTTTCTCCCATTCTTTGACTTCATTCCAGAGATGACGATATGAGTAACCTAATTCTTTAGAAGCTGCGGTTAACGAACCCGTTCGCTTAACAGCGTCGAGTAAGTCTAAGAGAGGGTTGCTTAACACTAGTTTGGAGTTTTGCTCTTTCTTAAACAAGGAGAAATTAAGTCTTACTTTGATCGGAGTCATTTGTAAAAACCTCAGAGGAGAGAAATGTATTTTACTTCATAACTTTGGCCTCCGATGTTTAATAACAAGATTTTGTAATGGAAATTTTTTGATTAAATCATTTTGTATGAACACAATATTCCTTTATGATAATGGAAAATATGTACTTTACTTCATAATATGTTTTAATTTATTATTAAGATGTTCATAACCAAGGAGAATATTATGGAAGAAAAAAACGTTTTCATTACACGTCGTACAATCCTCAAAGGTTCTGTAGCTTCTCTTGCAACATCCGCTCTGGCAGGAGTAGGTACTGTCGCGGCAGCTCAAGAAAAGACTTCACAGATTCGTCCGTTGACCAGAAAGATGACTTATGAAGAAGTTCGTAATCGTGCACGTGAAATGATGATCCCGCGTTGCTATGTCTGTCCGGAATGCAACGGCAGAGGACCTTGCGTAGGTCAAGTACCTGGTTTCGGAGGTATGGGGGCTTCTCGCGGATTCCAAGCCAACTACGATTCTTTGGCCGCAGTCCAATTGAATTCACGTGTTGTGCACGGCGTTCATGTTCCAGATACCTCTATTGACTTTTTCGGTACCAAAATTTCTATGCCGGTTATCGCAGCTCCGACAGGAGGCACGACTTATAACATGGGTGGAAAGTTAACTGAAGCGGAATTTGTGAATGCTATTTGCGGCGGATGCAACCAAGCCGGTACATTGGGTGCTGTTGCTGATGGAATCGGTGACCCGCTGGATGTCTACGAAAAACGTCTCCAAACTTTGAAAGAACACGGTTACAAAGCCATTGTCGGATTAAAGCCAAGACTGCAGAAAGATATCATCGAGAGAATGAGATTGGCTGAACAGGCCGGCATCATTGCTTTGACTATTGATTTGGACAGTGCTGGCCGCGCGTCTCGTGCAACAAAAGGACAGACCGTTGAACCAAAGACATTTGAACAACTCAAAGAACTCGTTAAAGCTTCTAAGCTTCCGTTATTGTTCAAAGGCATTATGACCCCGGATGAAGCAGAGTTGTGCGTTAAAGCTGGGGCTGCCGGTATCGTAGTTTCCAATCACGGCGGCAGAACACTCGCTGATACCCCGGGAACAGCAGCTGTTCTTCCGAAGATCGCAGATGTAGTGAATGGCCGTTGCTTCATTATGGTTGATGGAACACTTGCTCGTGGTACCGATGTTGAAAAATATCTTGGTTTAGGTGCTCAATGCACTTTGGCAGGACGTCATTTTGTTAGAGCGGCTCATGGCGGATTGGCTGACGGCGTAGCTCTGTTTGCTAATAAGATCAAGAATGAACTGGCCGTTGCCATGGTATTGACCGGTGCACAAACCGTCAAAGATATTAACCGCAATATGGTAGTCATTCCCGATTAGGAGTGCACTATGTCTTTTTTAAAACTAGGATGTTATATTTCTTCATTGGTTTTTGCGGTCTGTGCCTTTGCGGCTCCTGTTGCACAGAATCACCAGCTCAAAGGCCTGAGCTGTGAAGGATGTCATACTCAAATGCCATTTGCCGATTACAACAAATGCATTGGATGCCACGGAGGAAAAGAAAAGTTAAGCACTTCAAATCCTCAGCATTCTGCGCTGAAGACCGCTGATGTTCCATGTTCCGTTTGCCATAAAGGGCATCAAGAACGGTAGCTGAAAATCTGCTGCCTTTGGGACAAGGCAGCAGAAAATAAAAAAGCCTTCGAGAGTTCATCGGGCTCTCGAAGGATGGAGGACTTATGTAAATAAGTCAAAAACTTCAGGGAGGGAATTTTTTTACAGTTTTCCTTTTTGCTTCTTCCACTTAGCGATTGCTTCAGACATCCGGGCAGGATCTACCAAGAGTGCCGGATCCAAGAGCAGATCGGCTTCTTCTTTGGTCATAATGCCCATTTCCAACACAGCGTCCGCGACGGCAAGGTTGTGCTCTTGAGCATAGTGAGAAACTTTAACGCCTTCCGGATAGCCGAGAGTTGCAGCGACTACGGTAGAAAGAGCAATAGTCTCTCTAGCTTCTTTACGGCAGCGTTCACGATTTGCTTCAATACCGTTGATGCATTTTTCGATAAACAGCGGAATGACTTTAGTAAGAAGGTCGAAGGATTCGAATAAGTTCTTGTAAAGAGTAGGTGCCCAGACGCTGATTTCCAATTCGCCCTGCTCAAAAGCCATACTGATGACTACATCATTGCCACAGGTTTGCTGTGCAACCTGAGAGACTAGTTCCGGAAGAATCGGATTGATCTTGCCCGGCATAATGGAAGAACCCGGAGAAAGAGACGGCAGTGTGATTTCGCCAAAGCCGGCACGAGGACCGGAGCTCATAATACGTAAGTCTTTGGCAATTTTAGAAATACCGCATGCCGCTTGTTTAACCGCAGCAGAGACTTTTACGCAGAAGTCATCGTTTTGCATTCCATCGAAGAGGTTCTTTGTACTTCTGACATTTTCGCCAAGCTGTGCGGAAAGATGTTTGTAGAAAGCTTCTTGGTAGCCAGGAGCTGCTCCCATACCTGTGCCTACCGCAGTGGCACCAACAATCAATTCAAAACACTCGTCTCTAAGACCGCGGATATTGGCGGCTTGTCGTCTGCAGAATTCAGCATAACCGCCAAATTCTTGGCCGAGTGTAAGAGGAACCGCATCTTGAAGACAAGTTCTTCCAACTTTAACGACATCAGCAAATTCATCAGCTTTACCCTGGAATGCGTCAGCAAGTTTGTCGAGTTCAGGAGCAAGTAAATCCAAAGCCGGATAAATACAGAGATGTTCTGCTGAAGTGACGACATCGTTTGTTGACTGGCCCATGTTGACATGAGTATTTGGGTGCACTTTATCTTGGCCTTTATGACCTGTCAGATGCTCATTTGCCAAATTTCCGACGACCTCGTTAATGTTCATGTTGACGCAGGTATAACCGCCACCTTGGAACATATCAAGAGGAAATTGATCGTCATACTTGCCGGTGAGAACTTGGTCACAAGCCCATGCAATAGCCTGGGCAATTTCAGGAGAGAGAGCCCCGATTTCCGCATTGGCTAAGGCGGCAGCTTTCTTCATTTGAGTGAGAGCTCTGTGAAGATACGGATATTTGATAACTTTTTCTCCGAGAACGCCCGAAACTCCCATAACACGGGTAGTTTGAATGCCATAATACAAATCATCAGGAATTTCCATTTCGCCGAGACAATCTCGTTCAATTCTTGTTGCCATTGTTTTTTCCTTTGGGTTGATATTTGGTGAGGATATTTGAGTTTGAATCCATGATCACATTGTGATACGAGGCAGATGGGAAAGCGACTAAAATAAACTAAGTTAAACGAGAACTATTAAAAAAACTTATGGTCTGCCGTTAAGTTCTTTCTTGATAGGACTGCATATGCTCGACTCACCCTTAGAAATATCCTCGATTAAAATTTTTCTTGAAGTTGCTGCCGACGGTAGTATGACCAGAGCTGCAGAAACTTTAGGCCTAACTCAACCTGCCATTTCCAGTGTTATTAAGAAAATGGAAATGAACCTTGGTGTCGAACTTTTTACACGTGAAACACGGCCTATGAGACTAACTAAGGCCGGACGTGCCTTATATAACCGCGGTCCCTGTCTAATCAAAGAAATTACTCGGTTGGCTGAAAATATTTCACTTGCCGGAAGTTGCGGAGACTTAGACCTGAGGATGGGATGTTCCGATGGAATCGCGGCAAATCTAATACCGTATGTGTTCGAGGATCTAAGGAAGGCAACAGAGTCTTTGTTCATTACGTCCGGAACTTCTCCTTATGTCGCGGATTTGTTGAAAAAGAAGGCAATTGATATTGCCCTTTGCACCGATCCTCTGACAAAGGAAAAGAATATTTTGTCGGCTCCTTTGTTTTCAGAAGAATTCCTTTTAGTCGTTCCCAACAGGCCGGAGTTCAAAGGAGGTTCCATTGAGGCAGTCAAACCTAATTTAGAAAATTTGCCTTTCCTCGGATTTCCACCGGATACGATGGACTTTTTTCAAGTAGAACGCATCTATAGAACACTTGGGCTGAAAGAGACAAGAAAGATATCTTTTGGGTCCAAGTCAGGAATGATGGATATTATCAGTCAAGGGAATGGTTGGTCTATTCAACCTGCGCTTGCGTTATGGAGCACTCGCTTATTTAAGAATAATCTCAAACTGATTCCGTTTATGACGAACAAGGCCACCCGGACATTTTTTATTAATTATTACGATGAGATATATTCTCCGATTGCAGAGCTTCTAGCAGGAGAAATAAAAAATGCGCTTACCGAGAAGCTTTTTTATTCATTTGAAAAAGAATTCCCCGAGTTGCTTGGCCATGTGTATGTAAGATAAAAAATCCTTCAATAGTGACTAAACAAGCCTTCGACGAGAAATGCGGAGAAGGTTAAAGATCTATTACTACCGGCAACTCGATTCCTGAAACCATTACGTTTGGAAGAATTGCAGGTCAGAACGCAGCAGAATTATTACAAAAATAGTTAATTTCAGATAATCAGACCGATGGCAGGAGTGCTTAACGCGTCCCTGCCATTACTATCTTCACCATCTACTGGAGAACATGAATAAAAATTAATGCCGTATCTTTTGAGGGATTCCGTTTTTATGAAGTTGGAAAAACTTGATCATCGTAAGAATCACAAGCCTTTCTACCCCACTTCGTTACCTTGAAGTATCCACAGGTAAGCAAGTTCTGAACTTTTTTAAAGCATTCAAGGATCGAGGAAGTGATTTTTTTTATCCTTAATGATTATTTTTTTTTATTGTTTTTTGAAAAGGATAAGTTTTTCTATACAGTTCCTTTCATGCGTCTAACAGGTAGCTAACTTCTTTTATTTCCGTTTAATAAGATACTACTTGAGAAAGTATTACAGCATTTATCCTTTATGAGGACAGCGTTATGTCAAAGAAAAAAGTACTTATTCTTGATTGCGGGTGCCAAATTTTTGGCAGAGGAGGAAACCTTAATCACTACTACTCCGACCTGGCTATGAAAGTGCTTCAAAAATTGGGGCACGAAGTTCAGATTACGTTGGTCGGAGGTTTATGGGAAATTTCTGAAGAAGTCGAGAAAATCCAGTGGGCGGATTCGATTATTGTTCAGACTCCAGCCTGGTGGATGAGCCCTCCTTGGCAATTTAAAAAATATCAAGACGAAGTTTTCATTCAACCGGGTATTGTGAAAAATGACGGGCGGCATCATGCCGATCCTTCAATAGGCTATGGCACCGGAGGAACTCTCACCGATAAGAAATATATGCTTAGTTCAACCTGGAACGCTCCTAAAGCCGCTTTTGAGAGGAAAGATGATTTTTTCGGAGGTGTCGGGATCGACGGTGTTCTTCTCCCAGTTCACAAAGCTTTCCAATTTTTGGGAATGAAACCACTCCCCAGTTTTATGGCCAATGACGTTGATAAAAATCCTACCTTTGAAGAGGATAGACAGCGTTTCAAGGAGCATCTAAAGAAGGTGTTCGCTTAGGTAAAATTCAAAAACGCCGCATCCATTCAGCGGCGTTTCTTAATATCTTTGGTATGCTCTTCGTCAGCAGAGGTGATGCTTTGTGGCGTCGTTTGAATGCAAAGGGTTAAAAAACTAGTCATCCAAATAGAGCCCAATTTTAAACCAGCTAGAATAATATCCACCTTTTCAGATGAATATTGGCTTCTCTATCCTGTCAGTCGGGAGATGTAGGATAAACCTACATCTCTCTCAAAAATGAGTTTCTTCTACTGGTAAGATTCTTCGTAGATCTTTAAGCAATCTTCCTCGGAGAGCAAAGAAGGATCGTTGTAAAAAAGTTGTTCAAAGACTTTCTTCGCTTCGTGAGCAAAAACAGGAAGCTCTTCTTTTGTGATTCCGAAGTCGCTCATCTTCAGTTGACCTACGCCGCAGTCGTCAAGAAGTTTATCGAGCACAACAAGGAAGTCCTCCGGCTTGTCGGCAGTTGGATTGCCCAACGCTCTTGCCATATTGATAAACTTCTGAGATTCATCCCCCTTACGTACAAAATGGCCGAAGTAAGCGCGGCAAATCAAAATCAAACCTGCACCATGCGGAAGGTCGGGGTGGAAAGCACTCATTACGTGTTCCAGAGAATGCTGGCTCGTGAGCTTGCCTGTCGTCATGACCAGGCCGCCTAGAGTGTTAGCAAAGGCCATATGTTCTCTTGCTTCCAAATTACTGCCGTCTCTGTAGGCTTTAACAAGATATTTTCCAACGTTTTCAATGGCTGTAATTGCAAACATCTCATTGAATAAATTTGCCTTTTTGGAGATATATCCCTCTGCACAATGGAAGAAAGCGTCTAATCCTTGATAAGCGGTTTGAACCGGCGGAACCGAGACCATTAATTCAGGATCTACTACTGAAATGGTCGGGAACATGGAGACATCTCCTATCCCGAATTTCTCGTTGGTATCAGTATTGTTGACCATGCCGCTGCAGTCCGCTTCCGATCCTGTACCCGCAGTCGTGGAAATGCAGACGATGGGAAGAGGCGGATTCTGAATAGGTTGTCCTTTGCCTGTTCCGCGAACGCAGTAATCCCAGAGATCACCGGGGTTTGTTGCCATCAGAGCAATAACTTTGGCTGAGTCCATAGGAGAGCCGCCGCCGAACCCTATAACGAAATCACAATCTTCGGCTTTTGCTTGGGAAGCCGCTTCCATAATGCTGTCTTTAGTCGGGTTTGGCAGAATTTTGTCAAAGAGAGAAAATTCGACGTTTTGTTCTTTAAGTTGTTTTTCCAGTTCCGCCAAATATCCGAAACGTTTTATGCTTTTACCGGAAGTGGTGACAACAAGAGCCTTTTTTCCAGGCATCTTGATTTTGTGAAGTTCTTTTAGGGCGCCGGCGCCGAAATATAAATCAGTCGGAAAATAGATTTGGTACATAGAAATCTCTCTATAGTTGGTCTTCTAAGATTTGGGCTTTAGGATCGAAGCCTTCTAACTGCATATAGTAAGCGCAAGAATCCATTAGGGCTTCTTTGGAAATCATTCCACAAACCTCTGTTCCAATAATGGACAAACCATATCTTTGGGCTTCCATTCTGACCAGTTCGATGATTCGATAAAGTGGAACAATCTTGTGATTGATCATGCAGCTGACCTGAACACACTGTTTTTCTTCAACAAAAACACCAATAGCACGAGCTTCTGCAAAAGCACCTTTTGCTTCTCTGATGCACTGAGCAATCTTTTTGGCGATTTTGACGTCTGTAGTGTTAAGGCTGACGTTGAAAGCAACAAGCGGTCCTCTGACTCCAAGGGGCATTGCGCCGGCAGTAGGATGCAGTTTTGCTTCTCCATAATCCGGGAGCCATTCCGGCTGAGTGATGAGTTGCTGAAGTCCTTCGTACTCAGGATGGCGAATGTTCTGCAGCTTTATTCTTTCTTCTTTTTTTGCGGCTTTCTCGTAGAGATATACGGGCACTTCCAATTCGCAGAAAATGCGTTCACCCAAACGGTTTGCGTATTCAACGCATTCTTCAATAGTAACGTTTTCAACAGGAACAATCGGAGAGGCGTCAATAGCACCGATTCTTGGATGTTCGCCGTGGTGGCAATTCATGTCGATTTTTTCAACCGCAACTTGACAGGCTCTGAAGGTGGCTTCAAGGACAGCTTCCGGTTCTCCTACGATCGTGTGGACACAACGGTTGTAGCTTGGATCGACGTTAACATTAATTAATTTGGCTCCCGGAACGGAGTTGGCAGCGTTGCTGATAGCGTCAATAACGTCTTGCCTTTTTCCTTCACTAAAGTTCGGAATGCATTCAATGATTTTGTTCATTTGTACTCCTTGGGAAGAAGGTTTAAAGATAATTTTGTTGTCTCGCAAATTCCTTTACCTCTACGGAGAACCTATTTAAATCGCTCTGATATTCCAAACAAGCTTTTTCTAGGTTGGTTCGGACTGCTCCATTCGAGAGATGCGGAATGTTAATTTTTAGATTAAAAAGTGCTCCTTGGATGCCTGCTTCAAAAAGTTTTGCTGCACAGAGCGTGTCAGAGAGAGCGTTTTGATTTCCATTGTGCATCAGGAAAATAATATTTGCTCTGAGAGGAGAGGCAGCTTTAATCATGTTGAGAGGCGACTCAGCGGCTTCCGAATACCGGGTGCGAATTTCAATTCGTCTCTTCTCGATTTCTTCAGGACTATTTTTTGGAAGCCGAAACGCAGCAATTAAGTCTAAGAAAATTTGGGAATCTTTGTCGGCTAGCTCTATTAGAAGTCCCCGCATTCTCTCCAGAGCCTTTAGAGATTCAGCATGGTTTTCTTTTTGCTTTTCGGAAGCATCCTTCATGCTTAAGGACATGACCTTACTGATTAACGCAGCTGCCTGTGCCAGTGCAATAGCGGAACAGGATCCTCCCCCCGGAGCCGGTGCTGATGAGGCAACGTCTGATAAGAAACTAGATATTTCTGCCATGCTGTATCCTCAAAAGAAAGTTAAAAGACAAAAGCCGCCATAGAGACGGCTTTGTTACAGTCTAGTTTACACTCGGGCTAGAAGTGACTGTATCAGTCTTTCAGTTTCTACCTTAGCGTCAGCAAGCTGATGAGTTCTCTCGACAACTCTCACTTCGCTCGCTTCAATCAGTCTTTCGAGTCTGTCTAATTGACGGGCCACTTCTTCAGGTGCCGAACCACCTTGGCTGGACTTGGAGTTAGCATTTTTAACCGGATCCAATCCAAGCTGAATTTCTTCATCAGTGACTTGAGAGTCAATATTGAAGAGTTCTTTTGCAATCGGGACAATGACTGAACGGTCAATTTCACTTGCTTTCTTGTTGTTTTCCAACATATGGTTGACAACGTGAGCAACGATATCGTGGGCTGTTCTGAAAGAGATGTGATCAGCACGGACGAGTGTATTTGCCAATTCAGCCATCGTACAGAAGTTGTTGGAAGCAGTCTTGACCATCAGTTCTTTGTTGAGCTTGATGCCGCGCATCGTAACGGCCAGTAACTCAATACAAGCCTTCATTTCGGCAAATGCTGTCCACATCATAGTTGGGCCTTCCCCGTTGGCCTCATTGTTGTGAGTGTAGGGAGTGTTCTTCATTACCATCCAAGTGGCGATGCAGCATCCTTCAACATTGGAAGCTTTACCTTTGATGTGTTCTAAAGTCCAAGGATTCTTCTTCTGAGGCATGATGGAGGAGCAGACCGCGACCTCATCGGCCACTTCAACGTATCCGTAGTCAGGTGTGGCCCAGACATACAAGTCCTGGCACATACGTGTGAAAGTGTTTGCTGCGATGCCGAAGGCACTCAAGATTTCCAAGATGTAGTCACGGGATCCTACGCTGTCGATAGAGTTGTCGATTGGTGCGTCAAAACCAAGCAGACGAGCGGTAAATTCTCTGTCGATATGCCAAGTTGTCGAACCCATGGAGCCGCCCCCAAGCGGACAAATATTCAATTGCTTCCAAGCAGTTTCAATTCTGGCATAGTCTCTATCCATTGCATTGAGAATCGCTGAGCAGTACTGAGCAAATGTAATCGGCTCAGAAGGCTGTAAATGAGTGTAGCCAGCCATAACCGCGTCAGAGTTATTGCGGGCAACTGTAAGGATGGTTCTTCTCATCTTGTTGAACAGCTTGCAGATTTCCAAATACAAGACACGCACATCCATACGGCATACGGTTGCATAAAGGTCATTACGAGAACGAGCTGTGTGCTGCTGACCGCCGATTTCAATTCCGACTTTGCCGATTAAGTAGTTTTCGAGATTGAAATACATTTCTTCAAGTTCCGGGCGAAGCTCAAAAGAAGGTGTGGGTCCCATTGCTGTCATTTCTTCGGCAACTTCAAGAATTTTGGCGGCAACTTCCGGTTTGATGATTCCTTGCTTTTCCAGCATCAAGACGTGAGCCTTGTTGCATTCAACGTAGTTCTGGAAGGAACGAACTTGTTCTTCTTCATTAATGGTTGGATTAATCATGTACTTGACTACTTCAGCGGCTGGAGGCTGTTTGATTTTTCCGCGGTTGTTTCCTTGAATCATTTTTCTTTCCTTATGTTGAGGTTGATGTAAATGTTGAAGCCATTGTGGCTGACTAGCTATTTCTCGGCAATTGGGATTTAGATTCTTTATAGAGATGTATTAAAAAAATTAATACAAGCTCAACAGGAAAGAAACACAAGAAAAAACTTGAAGGAGTTGTAACTACTCCGGAAGAGGTATTTTTGAAAGATTTCAATAAGATTCGTTCTATAGAATGGTGAATTCAGAATAACATTGGAGAGAGAAGGCTTTAAGCTTTCTCGTGTGAAACAGATTAAGAAGATGCAGCTTTGCATCGTTCGTTGAATAGCTATGCTCAATCCGCTCGTATTAGGTATCGGGTTTATTGTCGCCTTAGTGTCGGCAATTTTTATTTTTTATGCTTGCACTCAAAAGAAGAAAGCCATTTTGTCGTTTCCTTTCCTATTATTTCTTATTGCTTTGGTTGGATTTTCCGGAGCAGCGTATCTAAAAATCGGTAGATTCTCCGATTGGCAAACTGCTCAAGTAGACGTTGATCAAGATCCGCGGCTTGCCGCAAAAATTACAGAGGCCCGGCAACTTCTTCAAGAATCTCCAAACGATATGGTAGAGAGAAGAAAACTTATCTCCTTGTATATGGAGGCAGGTCAGTTCGGAGAGGCAATTAAGAATATTAATTCCTTGATGGAAATCAGAAAGCAAGATCCTTCTCTTTATGCATTGAAAGCCAAGGCTCTCTATTACCGCGATGGAAAAAAACTGACTCCGGAAGTGGAAGAAGAAGTACAGAGCGCTTTGAGACTCAATCCCAGAGAGCCGTCAGTCAAAATGTTCTTGGCCGAAGATGCCTTCAGAAATAAAGATTATGAAAAAGCTATCGGTTACTGGAGGAGTGTCCTTGAAGCCGGTAATGCTCCTATGCAGGAAAAACTGATTCGCACTGCCATTGCGAACGCAGAGCAGCGGCTGAAAGCGCAGCAAGTTCAATCAACATCGACAAGAAAAGGTGAGTAACGTGATAGGTGAGTTAGGAAGTTTTGCTTTAGTTCTCGCCTCTTTCTGTGCGGTGATTAGTTTTATTCCCATTGCTTTGGGAGCAGCGAAGCAGAACCAGTTCTGGGCGCGGCTTTGGAAACCGGCGATGCTGGTGACTTTTTTCGGTTTTACGGCGGCTTTGCTGCTTCTCGGTTATGCTTTTTTGACCAATGATTTTTCAATAGTCTATGTCGCAAATCACTCCAATAGATCGTTGCCCGATTTCTATAAAGTCTCTGCGATTTGGGGCAGTCATGAAGGTTCAATGCTTCTGTGGATTTGGACAATCTGTGCTTGGAGCCTTTGCTACGGTATCTTTTCGAGAGACGAGGCAAACTTTAAATCCAATGTGTTTGCAGCCATGCTCGGTATCATTGGTTTGCTGGGCCTTTTCTTGATTTTTACCTCAAATCCTTTTGCCAGAAATCTGCCTTTTTATCCTTTAGACGGTAAAGATCTGAATCCTATTCTTCAAGATATCGGCATGATCTTCCATCCGCCTCTTTTGTTCCTTGGCTACGCAGGTCTTGCTTTAGTGTTCTGCCTTGGTATCGCAGGATTGGTTAAAGGAAAGCTTTTAAGTCAGGAAGTGTCTTCTCTGACAACAGTATCCGTGATTACTTGGCTTTTCCTGACAGCAGGCAATATGCTCGGATCTTGGTGGGCCTACAACGAATTAGGTTGGGGCGGCTGGTGGTTCTGGGATCCGGTTGAGAACTCTTCTTTCATCCCATGGCTGCTGATGACCGGACAACTTCATGCGTTGCTTCTTTTGAGATATAACCAGAAATTATTAAGAACCGTAATTGCCTGTTCTATTTTTGGATTTGCGTTTTGTCTTATCGGTACGTTTATCGTGCGTTCCGGAGTAATTCAGTCAGTCCACGCTTTTGCGTCCGATCCTAATCGCGGAAATTTCCTGCTGTGCATCTTGGCATTGATCGTGCTCCCGGCGATTTTCTACTTCGCAACCAAATTCAATAAAGTCAGTGAGCCAAAAGACAGTTCATTTACCATCGCTGAAATCAGTGTCATTTTTGGTGTTCTGCTGTTGGTTTTCAGCTCCCTGTGTATTCTCTTTGGGACTCTTTATCCGTTGATTTATCAAGCTGTTTGGAATGGTTCTCTAAGCATTGGAGCACCCTACTTCAATAGTATTTTCGTTCCGATGGTTGTGTTAGCAGCGATTCTGATTAGTGCTGCGCAGCTGAGATATTCACGTTGGCCGATATGGGCCGGTGTTGTGTGCTGGAGTATCGCCATTGCCTGTTATTGCGGGTTTATGACGGCAAACAATTCTCCCGTTTATACAGCTTTGGGTGTATTTAGTGCTTCGGCCATCGTGCTTTCGGGTATCTGCAGGATTATTCAATACAAAAATCAAATCAATTGGTTCGCCTTGGTTGCGCATTTAGGTATTGCAGTCAGCATCTTGGGTGTAGTCGGGGATACCCAATACCAACACGAAGCTGTTGTGAGGATGGGCCCCGGATACGGACGTCCGTTAGGCGATTTAATCTTCGTCTACGATCGTACGGCTAAAGTTGATTACCCGTCTTTCTATGCCGATGAAGGCCATGTGATGGTCCTTAATGATGAGGAAGAGGTTCTGACCGAGCTCTACCCGCAGAGACAAACATTCAAGAGTAACGGCATGCAAATGACAGCGGCTGGTATTTCTCACGGGTTCTTCCGCGATTTGTATGTGTCGATGGGAAATAAATTAAGCTCGACGGATTATCTGGTGAGACTAAGTATTAAGCCTCTGGTCAGCTGGATTTGGCTTGGCGGATGCCTCATGCTGTTGTCTGCTATTTTCTTTTTTGTTCGCAGGAGAAAAAATGTTTAAAAAGTGGTTCCTTGGATGCGCTTTCTTCTGCGCAGTCTTGTCAGAAGCTTGGGCCCAAAGCGGTCCTTCCATCACGCAGGAAGCGATCCAAATTTCTAAAGAACTGCGTTGTCCTGATTCTATAAATCAGAATTTATATGAATCGGAATTGCCGCAAGCCTCAAGAATGAAGGCTGAGATTTTCCAGCTCCTAAAGGAAGGTAAAACAAAAGAAGAAATTCTCAAAATTTTTGCGAACAAGTACGGCCAGCAGATTCGTTATGCTCCTGAGATGAATGGTTCCACGATAGCTTTGTGGGTTCTTCCTGCAGGTTTTCTGGTCTTATTTATCGGCTGCGGAGCTTATCTGTTTTGGAGAAGGCGCAAAAGTTAACCTATTCAAAAGAAAGGTAAGTTCGTTAAGGGCGTCTTTTGAATTTGTATTCAATTTTCAAATCACCCAACAGCTTCAGGACCTATAACCAAAGAAAGGTTCGGGAAAATAAGTAGATCGATAGTTCCTAGAAAGTAATTTTTCTTTACATTTTAGGAATAGGATTATTAGTAAAGGTAGAGGAGCGGTTTTTATCAGTATGCATCTCTTCTCGGAGAATTGAGAGATGCAGAAAGGAAAACCCGCCGAAGTTTCATTATCTGCTCCGGAGGTAATGACGCTGGGCCGTAAGAGAACATCTTGCGGACTGTCACTTTTTAGTGGAGCG
Organism: Turicimonas muris; assembly: GCF_002221595.1. Taxonomy (GTDB): domain Bacteria; phylum Pseudomonadota; class Gammaproteobacteria; order Burkholderiales; family Burkholderiaceae_F; genus Turicimonas; species Turicimonas muris. The sequence continues at coordinate 95,803 of NZ_NHMP01000005.1, read as the reverse complement.
CTACCGGAACTCAACAGATATACCTCATCCTAACTCGCAGAGACACATTAACTATGTTGAGACCGGAAGGCTCAACCCTGTGAAATAAATATTTAGTGTCCCTGGAGGAACAAATGGCTAACTCTGAAAGCAAGCAACTAGCCCCTTGGCAGGCTATGTCAATGCTATTTCTTGGAATTGCAATAATTTTCTTTGGCCTGATGACACTTAAAGTCAACGCCAGAATTGTTTTGGCGGTTGACGGTGCCATTATGTGCTTGATGGCTTGTGCCTTCGGCATTAGCTACAACGAGATCCAAAAAGGCATCAAAGATATGATCGCCTCAATGCTGGTAGCAATGTTAATTCTGTTATCAGTCGGCGTCTTAATCGGTGCTTGGATGGCTTCCGGTACCATCCCGGTTATGATTTACTACGGCATGAAGGTTATTACTCCTGAACTTTTCTTGCCGGTTGCCTGTATTCTTTGTACTTTAATGAGTACTTTGGCAGGTACATCTTGGGGAACTTTGGCTACCGTCGGTGTGGCCTGTATGGGTGTGGCCGAAGGCCTGGGCGTTCCTGTTGAAGCAGCTGCTGGTGCTGTCTGCGTCGGTGCATTCTTCGGCGATAAGATTTCCCCGCTTAGTGACTCTCCTGTTATTACAGCCACCGTAACAGATACTCCATTGCTTGAAGGTATCAAACATTCTTTGATTTCAACCGGTCCGGCTTATATCATCAGCTTGATTTTCTTCTTTGTTTACGGCCTGAGCTTTACCTCCGGCTCAATGGAAGGCGCCACTTATTCTGAAATTCTTCACACTATTGAAAAGAGTTTCGTTCTGAGCCCAATTACCTTGCTTCCTGTATTGGTAGTTATCGCTCTTATCGTTTGGAAGAAACCGACTATCCCTACTTTCGTAGCCGGTATTGCCGTTGCAGCTTTCATTGCTATGCTTCTTCAAGGCGTCACTCTCAAGAGCATCATGAACTTCATGTATAGCGGTTTCTCTGTCCATACGGATTCGGCATTTGTAGATAAGATGCTTAACCGAGGCGGCTTTACCAGCATGCTCAGTACAATCGGTCTGCTGATGGCCGCCGCTATCTTCGGCGCTCCTTTGAGAACTGCCGGTGTTGCTCAAGTTTTATTGGATTACGTTACGAAGTTTGCAAAGAACAGCCGTGTCATGTGCTTCGGTGTGATGTGCCTCCACACTCTGTTCTTTATGATTACGGGCGCCTACTACGTCAGCTATCCTGTAGTCGGTTCTATGACTAAGGATATGTTCCCGAAATACAAACTCCACCGCAAGAATTTGATGCGCATGATGTTGGATACAGGTACAGGCCTTGCTCCGTTGGTTCCTTGGTCTACAACAGGTTCTTACACGGCTTCCACACTCGGCGTCGCCAATATTGCATTCATGGCATTTGCTCCGATGCTTTGGCTCTCTATCATTCTCTCTGTCGTCTACGCTTTAACAGGCATTGGTTTGGCCAAGATGGAAGAAGACGAAGCCAAACTTGAGGAAGAAGTTTTAACCGGTAATGCAGCTTTAGCAAAGGATTAATGATGGATACAGTTATTAAGAGATGGTACGACCTCATCAGCATCGACTCCGTCGACGGTCATGAAATCAATGCCGCTAATTATGTTGCTGAAGTTCTGAGAGGAATGGGAATAGAACCGCATTACAGTTATTTCCCCGATGATAAAGAACGCCAGCGTCCATCCGTTTGGTGCGAACTCGATAGCGGAAAACCGGGAAAAACCATGCTGCTGATAGGTCACATCGACACGGTGGAGGTCAACTTAAAGAACTGGAATACCAACCCCTTTAAACCAACTGAAATAGGTGATAAGGTCTACGGCCGAGGTGCAATGGATATGAAAGGCGGACTTGCCGATATTCTTTGTACGCTGGAGTATTTCGCTCACCACAAAGATGAGTTCTCCGGAAAGTTGGTTGGATGCTTTGTTTCTGACGAAGAAATCCTCAGCAAAGGTACTTACCAATTGGTTGATGAAGATAATATTCATGCCGATTACGCCATTATGGCCGAATGCCGCTATGACAATGTGGCGGTAGGATTCCGCGGCAGACTAAGCTTTGAAGTTATCGTTCACGGCCGAGCCGGTCACACTTGCAGATATCCGGAAAGCGGAGAAAACGCCATTATTCTGGCAGGCAAGATGGCAGAAGCGATCGAAGCCCTTCCCACGGCAACCCATCCGAAACTGGAAAAAGGGACTTGGTGTGTCCGTTACATTGAAGGGGGCACTACCGCGACTTTGACGGTGCCGGATACAGTTCTGCTCTTCCTTGACCGCTATGTGGTCCCCGGAGAGAACGAAGAAAGCTGTCTGAAACAGCTTACGGAAGCAGCTGATAAGCTTGGACTGAAAGACAAAGTAGAGGTGCGTCTCAAACCAAGAAGCAGTCCATATATGAAGTCTTTCGCTATTCCTGAAGATCATGAGCTTGTGCTTGCTCTCCAAGACAGTTTTACTGAAGTAACGGGAGAAAAGCTTCCATGCGCCTACGACCCTTCTGTCTGTGACTCCAATATTTTGGCTGTGTCGTTGGGAATTCCTGTCGTGACCTTCGGTCCGTCCGGCGGAAATATGCACGGCGACAATGAATATGGATACCCATATCAAGTTAGAAACTGCCTGGATATTTATATCAAGACAGTTAAGAAACTGCTTGGTTAATATACTTTTTCCAGTTTGATCCTGAAATCGCCTCAGTTCTTTTAGAACTGAGGCGGCCGTGTTGCGCCTTTGTAATACAATGCAAGAGACTTTTATTAAAAGTATGGATTAAGTGTGGCCTACTGTACTGTCAGCGCTCGCATGGATACGGAAGTTAAGGCTGAATTTTTCAGGTCTGTGAAGAGATTGACCTCTCTCCTTCAACGGCCATAAATATGTTTGCTAAAGCAATGATAAGAAAAAACGGATTTCCTTTTGTTTTTCAAATCGAAAAACCTTCTCAAGAAACGATGAAAGCTAAGCTATCGAGGAAGCGATAGAAGAGAAAGATCTTGTTGGCCTTTCTTCACTGCCGATGACGTCATGGATTCGTTAAATGCTTAGCGTTAAGTTAACTATCGTTCTCCATTCAAAAAAGACTACAAGAAGGCTGTTAAAAGAGGACTTGATCCAGAGGAATTGAAAGTTGTCATTGCTCTCCCCATCAACGAGAAACCGTTGGATCGAAAGTAACGAGATCATCTGCTTCTGGATTTCCGTCAGTATAGAAATGTCCGAGAGTGTCATAGAATGACGGGCTGATGGTGTACTGCTCAGATATAGAGAAGCTTGTACTTACCTTGGTTCGGACCGGTACACAAAGCGTTCTATTGGCGGTTTTTTATTGGCGAGATAGAGGTTCAGAATTGTTTTGTCTAGATACAAAAAGCCGAGAACTATGACAAATTCTCGGCCCAATTTTTCAGAACTATCTTGAGTTCCAGTTTCTGGCAAATTTTCTAAGACTGCCGACTAGATAGCCTGCAGTGTAGGCTTTGTCTTTAATACCGTGGACGATCCCTTCGAGGTCAATAGCAGGGATCCGTCCTTCGATATATTTTTTGATTTCATCTCTTAGAACGTCTTCCGGTTCTCTGTTTTGCATTTCAGACATGACGTGCAGGGCGGTTCTGGCTTGCGGAGGAAGCCTCGACATTACTTGTTCTACGCTTTTGTCAGAGATCGGGTCCATGATGAAAACAGTCCTTAATTATCCTAAGAACAGTTTATAAGCCGGATTGTCAGTTTCTTCAACATAGGAATAACCAAGATTCTTGAGGACATCATTGAGTTTTTCTCTGTCGCTGTCAGGAACCTGCAAACCGACTAAGACTTTGCCGTAGTCAGCACCTTGGTTTCTGTAATGGAACAAGGAAATATTCCACTCAGGATTGACGCTGGAGAGGAACTTACCGAGTGCGCCTGGTCTTTCCGGGAATTCGAATCGGAAGAGTTTCTCATTAGTTGCCAATGCAGAGTGGCCGCCGACCATGTATCTCAAATGAGTTTTGGCCATTTCGTTGTCGGTGATGTCTAAGCACGGGAATCCATTGTCTTTGAAGAGTTTGGCGATTTCCTCGGCTTCGCTTCTATGCTGAGTTTGAATGCCGACGAAAATCTGGGCGTCCTTGGCATCGGAAATACGGTAATTGAATTCGGTGACGTTGCGGTTGCCGAGAAGAGAGATGAGTCTTCTGAAAGATCCTCTTTCTTCCGGAATCGTGACGGAGAAAAGTACTTCGCGGTGTTCACCGACTTCTGCACGGTCTGCAACGAAACGCAGTCTGTCGAAGTTCATATTGGCACCGGATAAGATGCCGACTAAAGTTTCGTTTTTGACTTGATTCGTTTTGACGTATTTCTTAATGCCGGCCACAGAAAGGGCTCCAGCCGGTTCAAGAATGCTGCGCGTGTCTTGGAAAACATCTTTGATAGCGGCGCAGACTTCATCTGTTGTGACGGTGATGATGCCGTCAACGAATTTTTCACAAAGCTTGAAAGTTTCTTTACCGACGAGTTTTACAGCAGTACCGTCGGAGAAGAGGCCGACATCCTGGAGCTCAATTCGCTCACCTTTTTCAAGAGATTGGCGCATGCCGTCGGAATCAACGGTTTGAACACCAAAAACTTTAATTTCAGGGTATAGGGCCTTAATGTAAACGGCAATACCGGCAAGCAGTCCTCCCCCGCCGACCGGGGCAAACACTGCATCAATTTTTCTGCCGTTGGCTTGGCGAATAATCTCCATACCAATGGTGCCCTGTCCTGCAATCACATCAGGGTCATCAAAAGGATGAACTGGAGTTAGACCTTCTCTATTTTTTAGTTCCTCGGCATAGGCTGCAGCTTCAGAGAATGAGTCTCCAAAGAGGACGGCTTCACCGCCGAGGCGGCGTACTGTATTAACTTTTAAATCAGGTGCGGTAATCGGCATCACAATAACGGCTCTGCAGCCAAGTTTGCTGGCTGCTAAGGCAACGCCTTGTGCATGGTTGCCGGCGCTAGCGGCAATAACTCCTCGTGCTCTTTCTTCTTCAGAAAGTTTGGACATCTTGTTGAAAGCACCGCGCAGTTTGAAACTGAACACGCTTTGAAGATCCTCTCTCTTTAGAAGTACGGTATTACCAGTTCTGGTGGAAAGGAGAGTGGCCTTTTGAAGAGGGCTTTCTTTAGCTACCTCATAAACATTTGCCGTTAAAACGCGGCGAAGATATTCTTGTTCAAGCATTGATTTAACCGGTTAATAGTTGATTACAGGAGCTTTTAAACATACCACTAGAAACGGTGAAAATTTGTTTTGTCGAGAAAAATTCTATTGAGATCAGTCTATTTTCAAGGTCAGAAGGTACAATGTTTTTCACTGACTTTGATAAAAGTTCGAAGAAAAAGATTCTTCTAAACAATGACCTGGAGATAGGCCTGTGGAAAAGGAAAGAATTACCGCCAAAGAAACCGAGCGAGAAGAGACTCGTAGACAAAGGGAAATTCCTTATAACTACACTTCTTATTCAGACCGCGAAATTGTCATTCGCTTACTTGGTAAAGAGGCGTGGAACATTTTAGAAACCCTGAGAGCTCAAAAGGGCAGAACGGGCCGTTCTGCACGTATGTTGTTCGAAGTGCTGGGAGATATCTGGGTCATTCAGCGCAACCCGTATCTGCAGGAGGATATGCTCTTCAACAAAAAGAGAAGAGACTTGTTGGTTGATGCGCTCTATCACCGTATTAATGCCATCCAAAAGAGAATCGACGGTAGAAGTTCTTCTAGGCGCGAAGAGCTGATTTCTCAGCTGATTCAGAAAGCATTGGTGACCGTTGAAAAATTTAAGAGTTCTTTCGAACGCTCTTGGGATTTTCGCCGTTTGGTTATAAAAAAACTGAAAAAACATACCAAGTCGGAAAATATCCGTTTTGACGGTTTCTCCCGCGCAATGCATGTGACAGATGCCACGGACTGGCGCGTCCACTATCCTTTTGTGGTTTTGTTTCCTGACAGCGAGTCCGAAATTCCAGGTCTCGTTCAAGCTTGTATCTCTTTGGGATTGACGATTGTTCCTCGAGGGGCAGGTACAGGCTATACCGGAGGTGCGGTTCCGCTTCATGAGAAAAGCGTTGTTATCAATACGGAAAAACTCAATGCCATCGCCGCCCCGGAAATGGTTCATTTGCGTGGCAGAAACGATACGACTGCAACGATTTATGCTCAGGCAGGGGCTGTAAATAAACAAGTGGCCGATAAGGCAGCCAAAGACGGGTGGATTTTTGCCGTTGACCCAAACTCTAACTACGCTTGTTCCATCGGAGGCAACATTGCTGAAAACGCCGGTGGTAAAAAGGCAGTTCTTTGGGGTACAACGGTTGACAGTGTCTATTGGTACCGTATGGTTGGACCAAACGGCGAATGGATTGAAGTCACGCGTCTTAACCATAACCTCGGCAAGATTCATAAACAAAAAGAAGTTGAATTCGAGGTCGTATACAAAGAAGGTACGAAAGATCCTGAAAATGCGAAGGTGCTCTGTACTGAGCATATTAAGATTGACGGCAGCACAATCAGAAAGCCAGGATTAGGAAAAGACGTTACCAACAAGTTCCTCGGTGGTGTTCCAGGACTTCAGAAAGAAGGCACCGACGGCATTATTACGTCTGCGAAATTTGTTTTGTACAAGATGCCCCCGTTCACCCAAACTCTGTGTTTAGAGTTCTACGGGGCTGCCAGCAATGCCGGTCCGGCTATTTATGCAATTTCTCAGCTGCTTGATTCTCATCCCGAGGGTGTGATGCTCGCCGGATTGGAACATTTGGACGACCGCTATCTTCACGCGATTAACTATGCTCCGAAGAGCGTGCGCGCTGAGTATCCGAAGATGGTTATCGTCGGTGATGTCATTGGGGACAATGAAGAGGCCATCGACCGTCAAGTAGAGAAAATCAAACAAATTTCTCTTGAGGGAAACGGTGAAACCTTTATTGCTAAGACTCCTGAAGCGCGCCACCAATTCTGGCAAGAACGCTCTAAGACCTCAGCAATTTCCAAGCACACAAACGCCTTTAAATTAAATGAAGACGTTGTCATTCCGTTGGACAAAATTGGCGAGTACACCGATGCTTGTGAGCGTTTTAATATTCGTTGTTCCATCCAGAATAAAACAGACATGATTGATGCCGTTGAAGCTTATCTTCGCGGACCAATCTCCTTAGGCAAGCTGGCAGTGTCTTCCCAGGGACTGAGCAAGGAAGAACTGCTGAAAGAAAGAATCCCTGCGGCAATTGCTCTTTTGGATAAAGTTAAATCCCAGTGGCAGTATGTTCTTAATCATTTGGATGAAAACTCAGCTGAAGCGGTCGCCGCACTTGAAAGTCTCGGCCGAGTCATCGATGAATCAGTTAAATCTCAGGATAAGTACCCTGCGCTTTTGGGTCTTGTCCAAAACCACTTACTCCGCATCTCTTGGAAAAAAGAAGTTGTTGCGCCGTTGTACAACATTTTTGCCGGCGACAGCTTCGAGGCAGTCAGAGAGCAGATTAAGAAAATTCACGACAAGGTTCTGCGAGGCCGCGTATTCATTGCGCTGCATATGCATGCAGGCGACGGTAATGTTCATACCAATATTCCGGTGAACTCCGACGACATCGACATGCTCAGAATCGCTAACGAAGCTGTTGTCTATGTGATGGGTGTGGCCAAGAAGCTCGGCGGAGCGATTTCCGGCGAGCACGGTATTGGCATGACGAAAGTTGAGTTTGTTGAACCTGGACAGTTCGATCAGTTCTATGAGTACTTAGACAGAGTTGATCCGCAAGGTCATTTCAACAAAGGCAAGCTCAGACCGGAGGCCAACCTTTCTTTGGCTTACACGCCCAGCTTTAATTTGCTTGGCCATGAGTCGATCATTATGCAAAACAGCGAAGCCAAGCAAATTTCTGATGAAATCAAGACTTGCTTGCGCTGCGGTAAATGCAAACCGGTCTGTACTACTCACGTACCGGATGCCAATCTGCTGTACTCGCCGAGAAATAAGATTATTGCGGTATCCCTGCTTCTTGAGGCTTTCCTCTACGAAGAGCAGACTCGCCGCGGCTTGTCTCAGAAGCACTTTGTGGAGTTCGCAGATTTAGCGGACCACTGCACAATTTGTCAAAAATGTCAGAAGCCGTGTCCCGTCAAGATTGATTTCGGGCACGTCACGATGATGATGAGAGACATGCTTCATCGTCTGAATAAAGAGAAGAAATCCCCAGCGAAATACTTCGGTCTTAAGTTCCTTGAGATTGAAAAGCCGATGCTTATTCGTGCAGCTAGAAAGGGCTTAATTGAGTATGGTTTTAAGGCCCAAAGAATGGCGGCTGATACCTTGAAGATGGCGGCGGCTCCTTCGGCTAGACGCCCCGGATTCTCAACCGGAAAGCCGACTTTGAAGGAAGAAGTTATTCATTTGGTAAACCGCAAGCTTCCGAAGGTTGAGATTCCGACAACTTCCCGTAAGCTGTTGGACATTGAAGAAACAACATATGTTCCGATTATTAGAAATAAGGAAAGGAACGAAAAAGAAACGGTGTTTTATTTCCCCGGATGCGGAAGTGAACGTCTGTATTCGCAAGTTTCCGTAGCTGTCATCGGTATGCTCCATGATTTGGATATCCAAACGGTGCTTCCTCCGGGATACTTATGCTGCGGCTATCCGCAGGCCGGCAACGGCATGAAGCAGAAGAGCGAAGAAATTGTCACCCGCAACCGAGTGCTTTTCCACCGTATTGCCAATACTTTGAACTACAAGGATATCAATACCGTGTTGGTCAGCTGCGGTACGTGTCTGCATCAACTCAAAGAATACAACTTTGAAAGTATCTTCCCGGGCTGCCGAGTGATGGACATTCACGACTTCTTGAAGGAAAAAGGTATTGAACTGGCCGGTGCTAAAAACACGCGCTACATTTACCACGACCCATGCCATACTCCGTTGAAAGAAGGCGTTCCTATTAAGACTGTTAACCAGATTCTTAAGCCTGCTGACGGTTCTTCTATCGAACTTTCTGAAAGGTGTTGCGGCGAAAGCGGAACTTTTGCTATCGGACGTCCTGATATTGCCAGCCAAGTTCGCAAGAGTAAAGAAGAAAGTCTCAAAGGCGCTTCGGCCAAACTGAAGAAAGGCGACTTCCGCGGTGAAGTTAAGATTCTGACAACTTGCCCCGGATGTTATCAAGGCATGAGCCGTTACTCAGATGCGGTCAAGACCACCAGCGAATTCTTGATTGTCGAAATGATGAAAGCCAAACACGGTAAGAATTGGATGCATAAGGTCCTGTCTGAAGTGAAGGACGGACTTATTGAAAAGGTGCTTCTATGACAAATTGTCCTCTTTGTTTTTCATCAGGAGAAAAAGTACTTCTAAAAAATGATTTATTCCGGATCATTCAAGTCAATGATGTGGATTATCCGGGATATTTCCGTGTGATTGCCAATGATCACGTTAAAGAAATGTCAGAGCTTAGCTCTGAAGCGCAAATGCGCATTATTTCGGCTTTAAGCAAGATAGAAGAAATCGTTTTAGAGAACATGAGGCCTATCAAGGTTAATTGGGCTCAGCTCGGAAATATGGTGCCTCATCTGCATTGGCACTTGATAGCTCGCTTTGAAGATGACGCAACATTTCCGGATTCTATTTGGAGTCCGAAGCGTCGTCAGACAGCCACTGATGTGTTAGTTGCTAGGAAAGAACTGGCAGATGTTTGTGCTGACCTAATTAAAGGCACATCGGGCGAATTCTAAGAGTTGAAAAGTACCAGTGTATAGGAATTTATGCCAGCATTTCGCCGAATTGGCCTAGAGCGATCAAATGATGAATTCGCCAGCTAAGATTCTTTGAGGTGACTAATTGAAAAAAGTTTCTTTATGCATAGCTGTTTCAAATTGCCTATTAAGGATTCCTAAAAAAGCAGTTCCAAGTTTTGTCCGCTTAAGAGTCAAGTAACTGGCTTGGGACAGAAGAGCTCGGATTGTGATATCGGTGGTATGTACACGATAGCTGAGCTCGCTAACCGCAAATTCGTTTCTTCCGAAGAAAGTATTTGGTTGTTAGTAAGGTTGAAAAACTGGTGAGAAATAGAGTCGGTTTTGGAAAAGAAAAAAGCCCGCATCAGATGTGCAGGCGAAGAATTTTTCTTCAATTGGAAAAGCTAGCAGCTGGATTCGAAAGATGGAGTGCAACTTTCCCATCCTTCTCCGTCATTTCCTCCCAATTCAGCTGTAGTTGCTAATTAAAAGTTGTGGTTCAAGCCGATAAAAGTAGTCCAGGGACTCTTCCCAACTTTAGTTGCGGGAGCTGAAGAAGATCCGCCGCCACCATTGATGGTGTAATTAACATTTGCACCATTGTGCATATAGGCTGCACCACCGTAAATAGTTGTACGTTTACTCAACGGATAGTCGTATCTGGCTGATACGTTCCAGGCGTTGGCATGATCTGTTGTGTTGTTTCTCAGGAAGGCGAGGCCATTAAGTAAGTAACCGCCTGCTAAAGGTGTTTTGGTAGATACGCTGTAGACTGCGATATTTGGATTGGCGTTGCGATCCAAGGCCTTGGATCCGTCGCGGAAGACGAAGTTGCCGTAGAGTTTTGTGAACCCAAAATCGTAGCTGGCGCCGACATTGTAGAGAGACTCATGTGCGTTAATGGTTTGGAAATCATTGGGAGCTTTACCTGCCATATTTTGATAGGTGTAGGTAAATCCGATTCCAAAAGCACCCTTGCGATATACAGCTTGTGCTGCATAGGAGTTGCCGAGCTTATTGGAAGTTTCTTCGTTAAGTTTGGTCTGTTCTCCTAGAGACACCATGGCGGAAAGTTTTAGACCGCCGAGACTAGGAGATTCATATATAAACGAATTGTCGCGTCTGGTCAGGTTATCAACACCAGATGCCCCATTAATGCCCGGGATATGGGTGCTCGGAAGATAAGGAGCCGGAGACATGAAGTTGTTGATAGTGCTTCCTAAGCTGCAGGCGAAAGCATCAAACTGAGCAATACCTCCGAAATTCAGTGTGTACTGGCGGCCGAAAGAGAAAGTACCCCAACTATTGCTGGTTAAGCCTAAAACTGATTCTCTTTGAAAGGCCCAGCCGTTACCGTTTCCGGCGGGAGTATTTGTGCCGTCATCAAGCAAGAATCCGTTCTCTAAGCGGAAAAATACCTTGATGCCGTTACCGAGATCTTCGGTTCCCTTGATGCCCCAACGAGATCCGCCTTTACCGCCGCTTCCAATGTCCACAACGGTACCGTTACCGCCGTTGTATACCTGAACATAAGAGTCGACTACGCCATAGACAGTGATGTCAGAGGCAAAAGCGAGGGAGCAAGCGGATGCAAGGACTGCGGTGAGTAGTGAGCTATATTTTTTCATGATGTTCCACTTCTGATTGGTTGTTTTCGTTATTTAACTTTGAAGTTAAATTTATGACATTGAGCGCAGTAGTCTTCAGCTGGTTCATGTTGGAGATGGCAGTTAATGCAGTCTCCGTTATGGGGAGCTTTATGTGGATTGGCTCCCGGCAAATCTTTAGTTTTTTCGGCTAAAGCTTCTTTGTTATGACACTGCACGCAGGTGGCTTCTTCCGGAAATTGCGGATTTTTCATGTCACTGCCGTGACAAGTCTGACAATTTAATCCCTTGGCGATATGACGGTCTGCTCCCATCTTGGCGTCTGCAGCATAAGAAGGCTGGCAGAGAGCAAAAGCGACGGAACAAACTAAAGAAGCCCATAAAATTGAAGATAGTTTTTTGGTTTTCACAAGAATCTCCGACGAGGTGTGAAGTGCCATGAGGCACTTCACTGATTACATGGCTAATTAGCAGCCGCCCCATGCGTTTGCAGTTCTGGCAGCGATGCGGCCGAAGATGATGCAGTCAGCCACAGCAACTGTGCCGAGACGTACCATTCCGTGAACGCCGCCTGTAGCTTCACCTGCGGCGTAGAGGCCGGAGATTGGTTCGCCCTTAACATTGAGGACTTGGGCCTTTTCATTGATTTCCAGACCGCCCATGGTGTGGTGAACGCGCGGCCAAAGTCTGATGGCGTAGAAAGGTCCTTTAACGTTTTGAACACCGTCATTGAAGAACATGCAATCGAATTCCGGATCTTTCTTGGCTTTCATGTAGCCGTTGAAAGTTTCGTTTTCTTTTTCGAGAGTTGCATAGTCAAGCTTGTAGAACTCAGCTAAAGACTTCAAATTATCGAATTTGCGGATAACTCCGTTCTTCAGAGCCGCCTCGAACTGTTCCTGCTTCATGTTTTTACCAACGACTTTGTTCATGAAGTTTTGTTCATTTGTATAAATGATGGCAGGAGCACCGATAGCAACGATAGCGTCAGCACGAACTTTTCGGTTGCCGGTTTCTTTGATGAAGCGCTTGCTTGTCTTGGGGTTGATCATCGGACCGTAGCCAACCATGGATTCAACAGCCAGAGGAGCTAAACCGAAACCGGATTCGTCAGGGGAGGTCCATGGACCAAGCTGAATCCAGTCCATATGAATAGTGTTGGCACCAATTTGCTGAGCTTCTTGAATCATTTCGCCTGTAGCACCCGGATGGTTAGTGGAAGTGAAGGCGTCGGTTAAGCGCGGATCGTGGCTGGTGCGCATCTTAACGTTCTGGCTGAAACCGCCGGAAGCAATGAGAACGCCCTTAGTAGCACGGATGTATACAACCTTGCCGCTTTCTGGACGGTTGAAGCGATGGTTGATGCGGGCCTTTACACCAACAACACAGCCTTTGTCGTTAACGACAAGATCGTCAACGATAGTGCGTAGCTGAACTTTGATGCCGAACTCTTTGCATTTAGCAAGCATTGGATTGATGAAGCCGGAGCCGTTGTTTTCCATAACTGCATGGCTGCGGGGAACGGAGTGACCGCCGTGATATGTAACAGCTTTGAACTTAACACCGATTTCGTCGCGAAGCCACTTGTAGTTGGACACGGATTCGTCGGCAATTCTTCTGGCTAGGTTGGCATGGGCGATACCGCCGCCGGCTTTCAGAATGTCGGAATAGAGGAGGTCAGCGTTGTCTTTGATATTTGCTTTTTCCTGCATGTCGGTTCCGGCTGCAGCTATAGCGCCGCCGTTAATGATGGAGTTACCGCCTGCAGATGGCATTTTGTCAACAACAAGGATGTCCTTCATTCCGAGATAATGACTTTCGAGTGCAGCCCCGAGGCCGGCAAAACCTGTTCCGATAACGAGAAGAGAGCAAGTCTCATCCCATTTAACATCTTTCGGAAGGGTTTCAGCATGAGCTGTGCCGAGCATGCCGAGAGTGGCAACGGAAGCCGCTGCGGAAGAGCGGAGGAAGGAACGTCTTGAGATATTCATAATAGTTTTCCTTGTGTTAAGTGGTTGTGAGATGAATCTTTAGTAACAATTCTAGAAATCAGACGTTTTGCCAACTACCTAAGTATTTTGGTTGATAAATACTAGGGTTTCCCCTAGATAGTGATAAAAGGTCACACGATTACGTGAGAAATAAAGGTAAAAAGGTCTGAAATGGCTTGACCTCTAACTATTCAAGACATTACTGCACCAAAAAAACGATCTCATGCGTTCAAAAGCCTAGTCTTTGGCAGAAAGATACGGCTTTTGAGTTCAATAAGGCGGCTTGAAAGGCTCTTCAGTAGAGAGGAGAGCGGATTTCATGGAGATGCTGGAAGAGTTCCAGAAGTGTAGGGGCGTAAGAGTATGCACTCTGCTCTTCGGACTTTCTCATCCATTTATAGGTCTCTTCTAGGAAAGAGGTTGGACAAGAGACGAAATCTCCATTTCGAATCCAAACACTGTTGTCTTTCCACCGTTTTAGATAAGTATCTGTTGAAACAGAGGATGCGTTTGCTAAAAGACAGCGATTGCTTCGGGTTAAGGGTACGGGCATTGTTAGCCACGGTTTTCCGTCTCTTCCCGAAAGTTTTGCATAATGCACGGCCCAACTGATAACAAAAGCCTTCAGCCGCTCTTCGACCGGCGCAAACGCCATGAACGCAAAACCAATGCGGTCTGATAGTGCACAGCATTCAAAATGTCGAACAAGCAGAACAAAAAGTTCGGGATCTGCTTTCAGGGCTGGAAGAAGAAGTTCTTTATTACAGACGACAACTTCCGCTTTTGTTAAAGCGAAATAATGCCCGAAAGCCGGCCGTTCTGTAAAAAAGTTCAAATTACCGAATGCAATATGGCCCGGAGGAGAGATAGCCGCAGCATTCTCAGTTCCTACGATTGGGTTGCCGAAATTCCGTGCTGTAACTCCGCTGGTCACGAGAGCAAGATGACTGATACTTCGGTCTAAGGAAATGAGCTTGTCTTGGCGGGATAACTGGATTTTCCGACCGATTCTGACAATAAGATTCTGGAGTTTGGGATGAACCGGCGGATGAATCCAAGGAACAATTGGAACTGCACAGTCAGGCGTTTTTGCATCAAGATCGTATTGTCGGCCCTGCTGTACTGCAGAGAGCCACTCCCACGAAACATTACTCATCACGGCCTCCCACAAAAAATCCAATGCGTATTACTTGGTTTTGGGTACCCCCAGACCAAGTATCACCCCTTCATTTTAGAAGAGGAGGAAAGAGTTAACTACCTTGGCAATTGGGAGGATGTTTTAGGTAAATACCCTTATGGAAAGGAGAGTTTGTTTTAGCGAGGGCCCTGAGCAAGCGGCGCATTTAGACTAGTTTTTGAGAGCTTTTTCTGAAAAGCCTCTAACACCACAGAGCTGACGAATTTGCTGACGTCCCCTCCGAGAAGAGCAATTTCTCTAACGAAAGTACCGCTGACAAATTGATAGCCAGGGGACGGTGTCAAAAAGATCGTCTCAGCTTCCGGCAGGAGCAGCTGGTTCATCCCTGCCATCTGAAATTCGTATTCAAAATCGCTGACCGCTCTGGCCCCTCGGACGATGCATAAAGACTGATTTTGCTTGAGAAGGTCGACCAGCAGATAATCAAAACCAATAACTTTGACGTTAGGCAGGTCTTGAGTAACAGCTTTAACCAGTTCCACGCGTTCAGCTAGAGAAAAAAGAGTGTTTTTCTTCCGGCTTTCTGCAACGGCCACAATTAGCTGAGGAAAAAGTTTGGAAGCTCTGCGGATAAGGTCTTCATGACCTTTGGTAACAGGATCGAAAGTGCCGGGATAAGTCGCAATCATTTTTTATTCTCTGTTTTTTGGGCTAAGAGCAAGTGGCTTGCTCCTCCCTTGGATCTTTTTACTGCCGTTAAGCCGAAAGAGTCTAAAAAGTCATCCGATATTTCCGTCGGACTCTCCACATAGATCAGGCCAGAGAAATTTAGCAGCGGAACGGCTTTCTGAATGGCTTTTTCCTGAAGATTGAGAGCAAAAGGTGGGTCGATAAAGATAATGTCATAAGGGCCGAACTCCTCTGCTTTGGAGTCTTTTAACGAGTCATCGCAAAAAACATGGATATTGTCGGCATTCAGCTTTTCTTTGCTTTGCTCAATAAGCTTTGCAGCGGCGCGGTTTTTCTCAAGGAGCACGGCGTTTTCTGCGCCCCGGCTCGCCATTTCAAAAGACAACGCTCCGGTACCTGCAAACATATCTAGAGAACGCTTGTCTGAGAACTCGCCGCCAAAAAGGTGATTTAGCCAGTTAAAAATGGTTTCACGTTGTCTATCGCCGGTCGGCCGAAGACCCTCTGAGTCCAAAACGGGAAGAGGAGTTCTCTTCCAGAGGCCCCCAATAATCCTGATTTTTCCGCCTTGTTTCATGTATGTGTAAACTTACTCAAGTTAGTGGTACCTAAACTTTAATTGATAATTGTTAGTCATGGACACAAAAAAAGAAAAAACGGGTTGGTTTGCCCGGTTAAAAAACGGTCTTTCTAAAAGTCGAATCAATTTAATCGGAATTTTTTCCGGGGGTGTAGTTGATGATGAATTCATGGAAGAGCTGGAATTTCAGCTAATCTCTTCTGATGTTGGCGTAGAGACGAGCGCCAAGATTATTAGTCAGCTTAAAGATCAAATCAAACTTAAGGGTCTGAAGACTCAAGACGAAGTAAAGACAGCTCTCCGAGATGTTATTGAAGAAAGATTAAAAATTTGCGAAAAAGCACCGGATTTGGAAACGCATCACCCGACGGTCTGGATGATGTGCGGGGTTAACGGAGCCGGAAAAACCACCAGCATCGGCAAATTAGCTAAATTTTTTGCCAATGAAAGGAAAACGGTTCTGCTTGCCGCTGGAGATACTTTCAGAGCCGCGGCTAGAGAACAGCTAGAAATATGGGGCGATAGAAACCAGATAGAAGTTATTGCTCAGGAAAAGGGAGATCCTGCTTCGGTAGCTTTTGATGCTATTACGTCCGGGAAAAGAAGAGGAACAGATGTCGTGATGGTCGATACTGCAGGACGCCTGCCGACGCAGACCAATTTGATGAATGAACTCTCCCGCATTAAAAGAGTACAAGGTAAAGCCATGGAGGGAGCTCCTCACGAAGTTATCTTGGTTTTGGACGGAACTAACGGTCAAAATGCCTTGATGCAGGCAAAAAGTTTTGATGACGTAGCCGGATTAACGGGCCTAATTATTACCAAGCTTGATGGAACAGCTAAAGGGGGTGTGCTATTGGCTCTGGCGGATATGCGCAAAGAACCTCTGCCGATTTATTTCATTGGGGTGGGAGAAAAAATTGATGACTTGCAGCCGTTTAATGCTCGTCAATTTGCAAATGCGTTAGTCGGATTAGAAGAATGACAGAGGAAGAAAAATGCGCTTAGCTGCAATTGATTTGGGTTCCAATAGTTTTCGTTTGGAAATAGCTCGTGTAGAAAAAGAAGTCATTATTAGCGAAGGGAGCTGGAAGGAAACAGTTAGATTAGCCGGCGGAATTGATAGCGAAGGGAATCTGACCGAAGAGGCCCAGGAAAGAGCACTGAAAGCTCTCGCACGTATTGCTGAAAAAATCGAAGGCTTTCCGCGATCTCAAATCAGGGCAGTTGGAACCCAGACTCTCAGAAGTGCAAAAAACTCAAGAGAATTTATTGAAAAAGCCGAGAGGGTTTTAGGCTGCAAAATCGAAATTTTAAGGGGAAAGGAAGAGGCTAGGCTGGTTTACGAAGGATGCAGCTTTGCCCTGCCGCAGTCTGATAAAAAGAGATTGATTGTTGACATCGGAGGAGCCTCTACCGAATGCGTTATCGGGCACGTCAAGGATGTATTGGAGGCTGATTCTTTCCATGTAGGATGCGTTAATACTTCCGTGACCTTTTTCAAAAATGGCATCATTACACCTGCCATGATGCAGAAGGCACAGCTTTCTGCAGAAGCAGAATTCGACAGCAGTATTGAGAAGTTTTTTAGATGCGGTTGGCAGGAAGCGTTCGGCTCCTCAGGCACCGCCTCCGCAGTTTCTTTAATTCTGCACGACCAGGGTTGGACTGACGGTACGATTACCTTAGAGGCTCTTCTGAAACTGAAATATGCCATGCTCGAATTTGGAAATACTAGCTCTTTCAAGTTCGTGGGAATGAAGGATGACAGAAGAGAGGTATTGGCTGGTGGTGTATGCGTGTTGCTAGCAATATTCAATAAATTTAAACTTAAGTCGATGAAACTGGCAGACGGGGCATTGCGCTACGGCATTCTTTATGATTTGGCCGGAAGAAAACTCGATAAGGATCCCAGAGCTGCTTCCGTTCATTCATTAATGCTCAGAATGCATGTTGACGAAGAACAAGCCTCTAGAGTCGCTAAAGTCGCTGAAGAACTTTATAAGAAGATTGAACCGTCTGTGTCCCCTGAAGAACTCAAAGAACTTGCTTGGGCCGCCGATTTACATGAAATCGGCTTGAGTCTTTCTCGAAGTGACTATCACAAACATAGCGAGTATTTGATTAGAAACAGCGATATCCCGGGCTTCTCTCGTTCCGAACAAGAGAAACTGGCGGCCATTGTTTTGGCTCATCGAGGTAATCTGAAGAAAGTCGCATCATTCCTTGCTGACCGATCAATTGCCGAGAAAATCTTGGCACTTAGACTAGCGGTGATTTTTTGCCATGCTAAGATTGACACAGACCTTCCGCCCATTCAGTTGTTCAGCGGTGCGGACGGGTTCATGATGAGTATTCCAAAGAATTGGCTCACCGAGCATCCGTTGACTGAGTACTTGCTCGGCCAGGAAAAAGAAATATGGGCTAAGGTTGGAATTAAATTTGAAATTTATACACGATGAGCCCCAAGAACATCTTAGTCGAGATTTCAGAAATTCCTATCCGGAAAGAAGGGAGGAACACAGACGGTCTCTTGTCCTTTGTGATTGAAGAGCCTGACTTTATTTTGCTTGAGGGACCGAACGGTTCCGGTAAAACTTACCTTCTGAATCTTATAGCTGCTTTGACGGAACCTAACACCGGTGAAGTTATCGTTGATGGGCACAGCGTCAGTGTGATGAGTGAGTCAGAAAAGTTGGCCTGGAGAAGAACTTTGGGACTTATTCCTTCCCATTCCAATTTATTTACCTCCTACACCGTTCTCGAGAATTTGAGATTGTCTGCTCAGTTGTTAGGTATTAAGCCGAACGAGGCAATAGAATATTCCAAAGAAAGTGCTGAGCTTTGCGGTCTGTCCAAATACTTGGATGAGAAAGTCGAAAATCTCTCCGAAGGTTTGAGAAAACGTGTTGTGATCGCTCGCGCTCTCGTGGGGCGACCAAAAATGATTTTGGCGGACAATCCATTGGAAGGGTTGGACGGGACGTCTCAGGAGCAATTTCTCTATCTTTGCACAAAGCTTGCAAAGATCGGTTATGCCGTTGTAATGACCTCCAGCGTTCCGCTTCCTCTTGAAATCAAGTCCCTGAGAGTAATTAACTTAGGAGGAAGTTAGTGATTACCGTTAACGTCAGGGCAGTTCGCTCTCTGGAGCAAGATAAAAAATCCTTTTGGGTTGTCGTGGTACTTTGCTCGTTGGCATTCTGCCTTTTAGCGCACATGTCTTTGATTTTTATTTCCTTCTATGAAAATCATAGAACCATGACAGGTGATGAAATATCGGTTTTTATGGAGCCGGGTACCAAGGCGGAAGATGCAAAGAAATTCTTAACTTCCCAATTAGATAAATTAGCGCCGGGATCCGAGATTCGTTTAATCCCGCCGAAAGATATTTTGGAGGAAGATATCCTCAAGTTGATTGGTAAAAAAGACAAAATACCTGATATTTATGTAATTACCTTTCCAATCTCCACACCGTTTGCCTCTATCCAAGAAATGGTGCATGTAATTGCGGAGGCTAAAGATGTCTCGGTTGTCAGCGCCAATCTTGATTGGATTAAAAAGAGATATTCTTTGAGACAAGCGCTAGCTTTGGGAGCAGTTGCTTTCGGCATTCCGGCTTGTGCTTTGGTCGGACTGCTCTTTGTGGTTGGTATTCATAGGCTCAACAGTTTCCTGAAACACGATCAAGCTTTACTGTTAATGCTCGGTGCCAACCGTTGGCAAGTAAGCGGTCCGTTGGTTGAAATTGCCTGTGCCGCGACTCTCATCAGTAGTGCTATCGGAAGCGTTCTTTATTTCATTACCACTTATGTGAGCGTCCCGCTTCTAGAAGATGCGTTCGAGGTGCATTTGCTGCCGTCTTTGGGTGTCAATATTCTTATTTGTATGTTCTTGACTTTCGTTTTGATGGTCTATGCAACTGTCTGCTCCTACGTCACTGCGGGCAGAACTAACCCTCTTACCTTCTAGCAGTTGTTTCTAATCGATTGACACATTAAGGAAAAACTACAGCTGTATTAGAATACGCCTTGATGACTAAACAGAATACTGATAAGCCTAAAAGTACGGCTCTTGCTCCTTACCATCCAACTCCGCTGGCACTTCGCGGAACACCTGGAAGCTTAGAAGAATATATACGAGCTGCCAATGCAGCTCCTTTGCTTAGCGAAGAGCGGGAAAAGGAACTGGCTGTTAAACTGCGCGATCATGGCGACTTGGAAGCCGCGAGCGAACTTATTACCTCTCACTTGCGCTTAGTTATTTCGATTGCCCGTCAATACCTGGGTTACGGACTGCCGTTCCCTGATCTTATTCAAGAAGGAAACATAGGGTTGATGAAGGCTGTTAGACGGTTTGATCCGGATAACGGTGCTCGTCTCGTGACCTTTGCAATGACTTGGATTCGCGCAGAAATTCAGGATTACGTGATAAAAAATTGGAAGCTAGTCAAGGTTGCAACTACTAAAGCTCAAAGAAAATTATTCTTTAACCTCAGAAGCATGAAGGAAGGTTCTGAGGCTTTGACTACGGAGCAGACTAACAAGATCGCTCAGGACTTGGAAGTACGGCCTGCTGACGTCAAAGAGATGGAGCTTAGACTCCTCGGACACGATGTTTCTCTCGATGAGCCGCCAGTTCATGAAGAAGACGATAAACCGATGGAGGATTGGCTCGAAGCTGAAGGGGATTCTCCAGAAGAAATGCTCGAGCGTTCACTCTACGATAAGGCACTCAACAGCGATTTGCCGAAAGCTATTGAACAGCTCGATGAGAGAAGCAGAAAAATTATTCAAGCTCGTTGGCTTTATGATGAGACAACTGGAAAAGGGGCTACCTTGGATGATATGTCCAAAGAGTTAGGTATCAGCAAGGAGCGAGTCAGGCAGATTGAAAAGAAAGCTTTCTCTAAACTAAAAGAAATTTTAAATTCAGAAAAAGACAATGTTTAACATCGTATTGGTTCATCCGGAGATTCCTCCTAATACAGGAAATATTATTCGTCTTTGCTCGAACACCGGATGCCGTTTAATTCTTATTGAACCATTAGGTTTCTCATTTGAAGATAAGCATATGAGACGCGCAGGTCTGGATTATCGTGAGTATGCGGATGTCAAGATATATCCCAATTACGTTGCCTTCCTTGAAGCAGAGAAGCCCGATCGCTCCAGAATGTTTGCAATGACGACAAAGGCAACTCAACTGGTGCAAGGCTTAGAATTCAAACCTAATGATTGGTTTGTTTTCGGTTCCGAAGGCCACGGACTGCCTCAGGAAGTCAGAGATCTTTTTGATCCTGCCCATTGTGTCCGTTTGCCGATGATGCCAAACAATCGTTCTTTGAATTTGTCGAATTCAGCAGCTATTACCGTTTATGAGGCCTGGAGACAGAATGGCTTCAAAGGCGGAGTTTAATTTTCTTCTTTGCAAATGAAAACGCCGCAGGAGCCTGCGGCGAATCTACGTGCTGGAACTGATTAATGAAGCATCAGCATGATGATGAAGAAAACAGCGAGCATATACATCTCGGGTTTGATTCTCTGAGCTTTGCCGCTGAATAAGTTAATCAGGACGTAGCTGAGAAGGCCAAATACGATGCCGTTGGCGATGCTGTAAGTTAATGGAATGGTGATGATGCAGATAAAAGCGGGGATAGCTTCGGCAAAATCACTCAGATCAATTTCTTTAATGCAGCTAATCATGAAGAAGCCCACCAAAATCAGCACAGGAGCCGTAGCTTGAGTTGGAATGGCGAGAAATACTGCAGAAAAGAGCAAAGATAAGAGAAAGAAGACAGCAATTACTAACGCTGTTAGACCTGATTTGCCGCCGGCAGAAACACCTGCTGCACTTTCGACGTAAGTGGAAATTGCGCTCGTTCCTAAACAAGCACCTACGGTGGTACCGACCGCATCTGCAAAGAATGACTCTTTGAGGCGGGGAAGATTGCCGTTCTTTACGAAGCCGGCTTTAATCATGAGGCTGACCAAAGTTCCTAAAGTATCGAAAAGATCCATGAAGAGAAACGACAAAACTACCATCACCATATCCACGGTGAAGAGATTGTGCCATTCAAATTGCATGAAAATCGGCCCGATTGACGGCGGAAGAGAGAAGAATCCGTTGAAGTGAGTGATCCCAAACGGTAGACCGCATAGAGTTGTAACGGCAATCCCGATCAGGAGAGCTCCGGTAACTTTTTTGACTAAAAGAACGGCCGTGACAATCAACCCGATAATCACAAGCATGACGCTAGGGTCAAAAATGTTGCCTAATGAGACCAATGTTGCATCATTTTTAACCGAAATCCCTGCATTTTGCAGACCGATAAAGGCAATAAAAAGACCAATACCTACACCGATAGCGGTTTGCAGACTAGTTGGAATTGAATGAACTATTTTTTCTCGAACGTTTGTGACGGTAAGAAGAATAAAGATGATGCCCTCGATCAGAATTGCCGTTAAAGCAAATTGCCAAGTGTGTCCCATGGATATACAGACCGTATAGGCAAAGAAGGCATTCATGCCCATGCCGGGGGCTAGACCGAAGGGCATTTTGGCGTAAAACGCCATGATGAGTGTGGCAATTGCGGAAGTAAGGGCAGTGGTTGTAAATAAGGCTCCCTTATCCATCCCTGTGACGCTTAAGATCGCGGGATTGACGGCAAGAATATATGCCATCGTTAAAAAGGTAGATAGCCCTGCAATGATTTCCGTACGGATGGTGGTATTTTCCGGATTAAAACCCAGATATTTCTGTAAGAATTGGTGCATGACAAAAGTGCGTTCGAAAAAGCAAGAGAAGAGATGACTTAGGTTCAATTCTAGAGCCGAAAATTTATTCGAACCATGTCAAAACCGCTTGGTTACATACTCGTTTTCAAATTGGGTATATAACACGGCTTTTGCACACACTGAGTAACAATTCTTTTGCGTAGGCTTGGTTTGCCACCTCAGAACTTGAGAAAAGCTGCCTTCTTAAAGACATCTAGAAATTGGAGCATGTCATTGGCAACGAGAAGAGAAGGACTAGGAATCTGCGTTCTTATTCCTAGTCTCTCATCTGGTTTTTGATTGAATTAGTAGCCAATGGTGAAACGTTCTTTGTGATGAGCAGGTTCGGCGAGCTCGTCAACCATTGCTTTAGCGTAGTCCTCTACTGAGATGAAGCTGTTGCCTTCTTTGTCAAAAATCATATCGTCTTTTCCGAGCCGATAAATTCCGGTCCGCTTACCCGGACCTTTGGCCCCCATATCTCCAAGGTTTCCGGCCGGAGAGAAAAAGACCCAGTCTATATCTGACTCATTTAACAGCGTGTTTAGATAGAATTCGCCAAGCGATTTCACTCCCGGCATCCAAGCATCCGGAAGGATGCCGGCATCTATGAGACGAACACCTGGTTTCACAAACAGGGTGCCTGCGCCGCCGACAATAAGGAGACGTTTTACACCGGCTTTCTTGGCAGCGTCCAGAATCTTAGGATAATTGGCGAGAGTATCTTCATAGATGCGGGTATTTGCCCAACCGGGATTGTAGGCGCTGATTACATATTCGAAACCTTTGAGCGCTTCTTCAAGACTTTTCTTGTCACTGACATCTATCTTTTTAACGATTAAGTTTGGATTGTCAGTCTTGATTTTTTCAGGATGTTTAACCATTGCTTCGACTTGATATTCTCGACTCAGAAGTTCATTGAGAATTGCAGAGCCTACGTAACCGCTTGCGCCAATAAGTGCAACTTTCTTCATTACTTATTTCCTAACTAGTTGATAATAAATATTGGTATAAAATAGTAACTAACAATATTTTATATACTAAAGTTATAACGGAAAGACGCTCCTGTCAAGTAGGCACAGGTTTGTGTGTTAGTCACCTATAGGTAACGATTATTCTGTCCCAGGAGTTTTTGACCGCCTAAAATTTAAGATGTTTTTTTATTTGCATTCCTAACAAAGGGACTTAAATGGCTATGAGCAGAACAACATTAAGAGACGCTTTTGATCCGGCATGTCCGATTCGCAATGTGCTCTCGCGCATAAGCGATAAATGGTCACTGCTAGTGTTGTACACCTTATCATTAACCGATGGGCCGGTCCGGTTTGGCGAACTGCGGCGCCAAATTCCCGATATATCTCAGAAGATGATGACAGTAACACTTCGGACGTTGGAGGAAGATGGTTTTGTAAATAGGAAAAGTTATCCTGAAGTACCTCCAAGAGTTGAATATACCTTGACTGATCGTGCTAAGACTCTTTTCCCTCATATCCAATCTTTGATAGGTTGGGCGAAAGACAACATGCCGGCAATAATAAAAGAGCGCCAAACGAACTTAAATAATCAAAGATAGGATACATACCTCAAGACGAGTACAACTTAAATTGCGCCTCGGAGTATCCGAACTTTTAACAAAAGAGCGGTCGGCCATATATCGCATGAGGCTGACCGCCGCGCGCTTGTCCCAGTACAGAAAGTAGAATATCTCGGATAGTTGCAAACCTTTCTGTGAGATCTGATAGTTGCTGTTACTTAGTAACGGCACCGGACACAAAGATACTCTTCTAGAATTCTTTTCTTCCGAAACTCTCTAAATCTTCTTCAGGTTACTTTGGCAAATGAGAGGCTTTTTGCCTGAAGTAGATGGCGGTTAAGTTCATCAGAAATACCGCAAAAAGAAGAACTAATGCGGATGCGCTTTGCATTGGAAGTACTTTTTCGGGTTCCGCTCCGGTCGTTGCCAAAATATAAATATGGTGGGGAAGGGCCATCACGGCAGATAACGGCGAATTAAAAGCATCCGTGGTCATCACGACCGCAGCCGTAAACATAATGGCACTTGTCTCTCCGGCTGCTCTGGCTACTGCCAGAACGGCCCCCGTCATAATTCCGGGCATCGCTGCTGGAAGCACGGTCCTGAGAATAGTTTCGTGTTTCGTTGCTCCCAGAGCATAAGAGGCTTCTTTCCAAGCATTAGGGATCTGAGAAAGCGTTTCACGAACAGTGTTGATAATGATTGGCAGAGTCAGGACGGCAAGCGTCAAAATACCGGAAACTGCACTGACACCCAGATCGCACAGAATGACGAAAAAGGCTAAGCCGAACAGACCGAATACGATGGAAGGCACGCCGGCCAGGTTTGCGACTGAGAGCGTAATGAGTCGTTTGAGCGGACCATCCTTAGCATATTCATTTAGCCAAATGGCACTGAATACACCTAAAGGAAGGGCCACGGCTACAGCTCCTAATGCCAGAAGGCATGTGCCGACGATGCAGGGGAGAATCCCTCCCTCCGTCATCATGTTCTTAGGATTTCCTATCAAGAATTCGAGGCTAATCTTCTCTAATCCTTGATAGCCAATGTAGAACACCACGGCAAAGAACGCTGTAATCACAAACCAGGCGACGAGCCTAAGAAAAACTTTTGAAGCCTTTTCTTTGAGCGTTCTTCTTTGTTTATTGGATCCGGAAGCCGTTATCCGTCTCACAGTGCGGTTGCTGTCCACGCTAACGGCGGTTTCTGAAAAATTAGGTAGAGTTTGTTCAAGTCGGTACATAATGAGGTTCAGCTAGCTTGCAGTTTGTATTTTTTCGAAATCTTGAAGGCTACGAGATTGAAAGCGAACGTGAAAAGAAACAGCACGATACCGGTAGCAAATAGCGCATGGTAGTGAGAGCTTCGGAAAGGAGCTTCAGCCATTTCCGCCACAATTGCTGCGGGCAATGGACGAGCAGGGTCAAAAATGGTTTCTGGAATAATGGCAGCTCCTCCCGCAGCCATCAGTACTACCATCGTTTCTCCGATAACGCGGCTCATTCCTAACATCACTGCCGTAGAGATTCCGGAAGCGGCTCCGGGTATCGTGATTTTGGTTAAAGTTTCCCAGTTGGTGGCGCCCACGGCTAGAGAGGCTTCCTTCATATGATTAGGGACTGATCTCAGCGCATCCTCAGAAATCGTACAAATGGTCGGAAGAGCCATCAATGCGAGGAGAATGGACGCATTCAGAACGTTTAGTCCCGTTGGTGCTCCCGTTATTGTTTGAATTACCGGAGCTAGTACGGCCATCCCGATAAAACCGATAATGACGGACGGAAAGGCAGCTAAAAGTTCGATACAGGGCTTGAAGAAGGCTCGGACCCTAGGTGAGGCAATATGACTAAGGTATATCGCTGTCATAAGGCCCAGAGGAATTGCAAAGACCGAGGCGCAGATAGTTACAGCGATAGAGCCGGCTATCAGCGGAAGAATTTGGAATGAAGGCGGATTCTCTGTCGGATACCAATCCTGGCCCGTCAAGAAATCTTTTATGGAGACGTGCTGCAGAACGGGAAAACCTTCTTGAAACAGAAACCAAACGATGGCGGCCAATCCGGCTAACGACACCAGGGCACAGACCATGAGGCCGTTTTTAAATAAGAATTCTCTGAGATATTTATTCATAAGCGTTTTTCAGAGAGAGAACCGAAGCCCCCTCTCTCTCGTGTTCCTATTTCAGAGGAATGAAACCGGTTTCTTTAATCAATTTTTGGCCTTTCGGAGCAAGGGTGTAAGAAATAACTTTTTCTACAGCACCTTTCGGAGCGCCGTTGGTGTAAAGGTAGAGTTCGCGGGAAAGAGGCCATTTTCCGTCGGCAGCTGCTTCAGATGTAGCTTTAATGCCGTTTACGTTGACAGCTTTAATACTTGGAGTAATGTATCCGAAACCGATGTAGCCGATGGCATTAGGATTTTTTGAGACGGTTTGTACGACTGTACCGTTGGAGGACTGAAGCAAAGCTCTTGGAGAGATTCTTTGTTTCTTCATGACCAATTCTTCCCAAGTTTCGTAGGTACCAGAGGATGTATCTCTCGAGACCAATACGATTGGGGCATTTGCGCCTCCGATTTCTTTCCAATTCTTGATTTCGCCTTTATAAATTTTTCTCAGGGCATCTAAAGAAATATTGGGAACCTTATTGTTTGGGTGAACAATTGGGACGATGGCGTCAATGGCCACGGTAGTTTGATGGGGCTGAACCTTATTTTTTTCTGCAATCTTGCTTTCTTCCGGTTTAATCTTTCTAGAACTCATAGCCACCTGAGTTAAACCGTCAGACAAACCTTTGATGCCGCTGCCGGAACCGCCTCCGGACAATTCGATAGCAACGTTCGGATCTTCACGCATATAAGATTCTGAAATTTTTTGCATAATCGGCAGAACCGTTGTGGATCCGGAAACCGTTACGGTCTCAGCCGCAATTGCTCCGGAGAGAATAGAGGCAGAGAACAGGGAGGTTAATAAGGCTGTCTTTAATAATTTTGTTTTCATCATTTTTCCTATTTTTTGATTCATTTTTATATGAGTGGTTTGAAGCGCTCTTCAAAATCTGAGCGCATTCTAGAAAGGAAAAATGACGAAAACTTGACGCAATTATGAAAGTTTGATGACAGAATATTTAATAAAATCAAATAATTGCGTGTAATAAAAATGTCACTAAAAAGTCATTGAAATGTCATAAAAAAACCGGAAAATCACGCCTTTTTTCTCTCAACATCCGAGAGCAAGGACTGATATTTCCGGTTTGCAAATTAAACGTTCTCGAGCGAATTAATTAGGCACTTTTCCTACAACGCCGTCGACGTAGTAATTCATAGTTACGAGCTTGTCATCAGGGAGAGTTTCTCCGGCTTTAACTGCATCTTTTCCTTCATTGGTCTTGATTGGACCTGTAAACGGATGGAATTCACCGCTGTTGATCTTAGCCTTGACTTCTTCCATCTTCTTGACGACGTCAGCAGGCACTTTGTCGGAAATATTCTCAAGAGAGATAGCGCCTTCTTTCAAGTGCATCCAAACAGGTTTATTTTCCCATTTGTTTTCGAGAGCCTGGTTAATCTTCTTCGCGTAGTACGGACCCCAGTTCAATACCAGAGCGGCGATCTGAGCATTTGGAGCAACAGACTTCATATCGCTGTTGTAAGGAATAACCATCTTGCCTGCGGCTTCAGCTGCGGAAGCAACGGCGCTGGTGTTGGTGTGCTGGGTAAGGACGTCAGCTCCTTGACCGATAAGAGTCTTAGCGGAGTCTGTATCCTTGGGTGGATCGTACCAAGCGTTAGTCCAAACGACTTTAACCTGAATCTTCGGATTGACGGACTTAGCACCGAGAGTAAAGGCATTGATGCCTTGAAGAACTTCAGGAATTGGGAAAGGAGCGACGTAACCGATAACATTGCTCTTAGTAGCGCCGCCTGCAAGCATACCGGCGAGATAGCGGCCTTCATAGAAGCGAATGTTGTAGTTGGTCATGTTAGGAGCGGACTTGTATCCGGTGGCGTGTTCAAACTTGACGTCCGGATATTCTTTAGCCAGCTTCTGCATATAGTTCATGTAGCCGAAGCTTGTACCGAAAATAAGCTTGTTGCCGTCATTGATCATCTGACGGATAACGCGTTCAGCGTCAGCTGTTTCAGGAACATTTTCCACAAAGGTTGTAGTAATTTTGTCTTTGCCAACCTTGTCAATAGCGTACAAACGGCCGATATCATGCTGCTTTGTGTAGCCTACGTCAGCAATCGGAGCAACATAGACAAAGCCAACCTTCAATGGCTCATTGGCTGCTGTTTTAGTTTCAGCAGCTGCTTTCGGCTCCTCAGCCTTTTTAGCGGTGCTTCCTTTGTCATCACAAGCTGTGAGGGCAAAGACGGAAGCAAGGGCGGCAGCAGCCGCAACGAGTTTCAAAGACATTCTCACTCTTTTGTCTCCTAAAGTGAAATTAATGAGAGTAAAAAAACAATCCTAAAAATCATTCAGTTAGTGTGGAATGAACGGTTTGCCAAGCGATGCCGGCATGTTCATTCGAATCCAAGTCGGGTTCCTGGAGAGAAGAGCCAACACAATAATTGTTGCGGCGTATGGCGCCATAGAAATGAATTGCGGAGGAATGGAGATCCCAATACTTTGTAAATTCATTTGAATCATGGTCATGCCGCCGAAAAGATAGGCGCCTAAAAAGACCCTAAGCGGACGCCATGTACCGAACGTAACCAAAGCTAATGCAATCCAACCTCTTCCTGCAACCATGCCTTCCACCCACAATGGAGTGTAAATCAGCGACAGATAAGCACCCGATAAGCCTATACAGGCGCCGCTGAAGGCCAAAGCCGCACAACGGATGAGCGGTACGTTATAACCGAGAGCGTTCGCTGAGGAAGGTGACTCACCAACAGCTCTGATAACAAGTCCCGGTCTGGTCTTAAACAGGAAGTACCAAATGGCAGGAATCATAAGCAAGGAAAGATAGACAATCCAATGCTGAGAAAAGAACGCTTGACCGAAGAAGGGAATTTGGTCCAAAAGCCAAATGCCGTCGGCAGATCTTTCAGGAAGAACCGCTCCTTGGTAAGCAACGCCGATATAGGCTGATAAGCCTCCGCCGAATATTGCGACGCCTAAGCCCGAGGCTTGTTGATTTGCTCTTAAGCCAACTGCAAAAATTGCAAAAAATAAAGCAAAGGCGATGCCGATAACAATGGCAAAAATGAATCCGGCGGCAAAACTTCCCGTTTCTACCGTGGCCATATAAGCGCAAACAGCCGACATCAGCATGATGCCTTCGACTCCAAGGTTTAATACGCCCGAACGTTCAGCAACTAAAATTCCTAAAGCGGCCAGAAGCAGAGGCGTACTGGCATTCATGGTTGTTGCGATTAAAGAAGCAGCTACGCTCATGGTGCAACCTCCTTTTTATGGCTGAAGCCGAGCCATTTAAATTTAAAGAACACAAAAGAATCACAAACCATGATGCAGAAAAGAAGCAAACCTTGGAAAACACCGGTTAAGGCTGCAGGAGTTCCAAGTCTTGATTGGGCAAGCTCTCCGCCTAGGTAGAAGAGGGCCATAATGAAAGCAGCAGGAACCGTATTAAGCGGTTTCAGACGTGCTACGAACGCAACGATAATGGCGGCGAAGCCATATCCCGGGGAGATTTTTGGAGTTAATTGCCCGATAGGTCCGGTAATTTCTATAACGCCTGCTAGCCCAGCTAAGGCTCCGGAAAGAAGCAGAACAAAGTAAATCATGGCACGGTTAGAGAAGCCCGCGTACGCAGCGGCTTTCGGAGCCATGCCCGAGACTCTGACCTGGAAACCGATGAACATCTTGGACATGATGAGCCAGACACCGAACAAGGCTAAGCAGACAAGAGCTACACCCCAATGCAGTCTAGTGCCCGGAATCATGATCGGAAGAGAGGCTGCTGTTTCAAACATCGGGCTTTGCGGAAAACCAAGTCCTTGCGGATCTCTGAGAGGGGACTGAACCGCCCAGGATAAGAAGAGTTCTGCAATGTAAACAAGCATCAAAGAAACCAGAATTTCATTTGCATTGCACTTGTCTTTGAGCCACGCAACGATTGCCCCGTATAAAGCACCTCCGGCCATTGCCGCGAGCAGGACCCAAATCATGTAAAGCTGACTTTGGTCAGGTCCGGCTTGAAGGGCCACCACACCGCCGGCTAATGCCCCCACGATAAGCTGACCTTCTGCGCCGATATTCCAAACGTTTGCTCGATAGCAGACCAGTAGACCTAAGGCGCAAAGAATAAGAGGCGTCATCTTGACGCCCAGTTCTCCCCATCCTCTTAAAGTCTGGAGAGGCTCAATGCACACCACATACATGGAATAGAAGGGATCTTTTCCCATGAATGCGAAAATCAATCCTCCGATGATCAGCGTTAAAAACACAGCCATGAAAGGAGATAGAGCCGCCAAGAATTTATTCGGATTTGGGCGGTTAAACAGTGCTATCGGAAAATTCATACTGAAGCCTCCTTAGGGGCCTCGGATTTCTGCGGCCAGAGGCCTGACATCCAGCGACCAATTTCTTCAATGGAGACGTCTGATATTTTTACTTGAGGAGAAATCTTGCCTTCACTCATTACAACAATTTCATCGCAGATTTCAAAAAGTTCATCTAATTCTTCACTGACAACCAACACTGCACTTCCTCCCGTTCTTTGACGGATGAGGGCATTGCGGATTAAGGCTGCAGCCCCTGCATCTACACCCCAGGTGGGCTGATTAAGAACCAGAATCTTAGGATTGTGCAGAAGTTCTCGGCCGACGATGAATTTCTGCAGGTTGCCTCCGGAGAGACTTGCGGCCGAGGCATGACTGCCGCCTGACTTCACCTTAAATTTTTCAATCACGGTTTCCGTAAATCGGTGAATCATTTTATTTCTCATGAATCCCTTAGCCAAGAATAAATTGCTGGTGAGCAGAGTATTCGATTCAAGAGACATTTCAGGGACGGTGGCTTGGCCGAGACGTTCTTCAGGGACGTATCTCAGCCCCATTGCACGTCTATGTTTTACCCTTAAATCCCCCACAGGAGCTCCGCAGATCGAAATTGCATCCTTAGGAAGGAGAGCTTCTCCGGAAATCGCCTTCATCAAGTCAGACTGGCCGTTGCCGGAGATTCCAGCAATACCGACAATTTTTCCGCATGGAACATGGATTTGACCGGACAGCGGGAAATGGCTCTTATAGGAAACTTTTTCTCTCCGAAGATTTAAATCGAGGCCTAAAGCCTGTTTGACTTCAGGTTTAGGCAGGATTTCCGGAAGATCATTGCCAATCATGAGCTTGGCTAAATCATCCTCAGAAATCTCTTGAGGATTTACGTTAGCAACTACTTGGCCGCCTCTGATGACGCAGCAGTTTTTCGACAATGCTCGAATTTCGTTGAGCTTGTGCGTAATGAAGATAATTGAAACGCCCTCGGAGGATAACTGGCGCAAAGTTTTGAAAAGGGCCTTTAGCGCTAAGGGAGATAAAACGGAAGTCGGCTCATCGAGAATAAGCAGCTGAGGATTTGTGAGCAAGGCACGAAGAATTTCAACTCGCTGTCTTTCTCCCATCGAAAGATCGTTGATGACGGCATTCGGGTCGACCTCGAGACCGTAGTGCTTACTCTTTTCTTTAATTTCCTTTTCTAGCTTTGCCAGGCTGGTGCCTTCCGGAAGTCCTAAAAGAATATTTTCTTTAACGGTAAGAGTATCGAAGAGCACGAAGTGCTGAAAGACCATGGCGATGCCAAGCTTTCTGGCGTCAGCCGGACTGGAAATGTTGACTCGCTTACCGTTGAAAAAAAATTGGCCTTGATCGGGGACCACAGAGCCAAAGATAATTTTCATGAGCGTACTTTTACCCGCTCCATTTTCGCCAAGTACAGACAAAATCTCACCTGGCAT
This sequence comes from Turicimonas muris, assembly GCF_002221595.1. Taxonomy (GTDB): domain Bacteria; phylum Pseudomonadota; class Gammaproteobacteria; order Burkholderiales; family Burkholderiaceae_F; genus Turicimonas; species Turicimonas muris. Next base: position 63,774 of record NZ_NHMP01000005.1, on the reverse strand, counting down.
TACTTCAAGCGAAATATCTCGGTTAGCAATGGTGCTTCCGTATCGCTTGGTGATGTTCTGAAGTCTTAGACGTGGGGTCATCTCAGGTTCTCTTAAGAGGAAAGAGAATTTTAACACAGCACTAACCCTAACCTTTGGACCAAAAGGCTTTACGCAAAATCTAGGTACATTCTTTTCGTCATATAGAAGGTTGAAGACACACCAATACAAAGAATAGATTGTTTATGGTTTAAGAGAGTATGAAAATTTATGTTACATATTTAAACTTTTCCATTTTATAAATAGGAATAGTTTAAACTTTTCCATCTTAAAAAATGGAAAAGTTTAAATGCGGTATATTCCACGACAAATTACAGACCGACTCCTTGCTTCTCCTAAGAACAAGGCAACGCTTTTGTTGGGAGCAAGACAAGTAGGAAAAAGTACGCTCTTGAAGCATCTCCTGAGTGAGGTTCCACATTTGTGGGTTTCCGGAGATGATCCTAAAACTTGCTCAGATCTTTCCAGGCTGATTTCTCCGACTGATTTGAAGCAATACATAGGAGATAACAAGGTTTTTGTAATAGATGAGGCGCAAAGGATTGACAGTATCGGTCTACTTCTTAAAAGACTGGTTGACTTGCAATTGGATTGCAGAATAATGGCGACCGGCTCAAGCTCCTTGGATTTGGCTTCCGGCGTGTTTGAGTCTGCTGCCGGCAGAATTCGAGCTTATCAGTTAATGACTTTTTCACTGGAAGAGTTGACTAAGTTTTTTGGCTGGGGGGAGGTCAGTCAAAATCTGTCTGATAGGTTGGTGTATGGAAATTATCCTTTTGTGGTGGAAGAAGATCCTTTCGAAGCAGAACAAAACCTTTCCATGCTTTTCCAATCCGTGGCCTTCAAAGATATCTTCTCTCTTTCCGGCATCAGAAAACCTGCTGGATTTACTCGATTGGTCGAGATATTGGCCTATCGCATTGGCGGTCTGTGTACGGTTGATTCTCTTGCTAAAGAGTGCGGGCTGAGCGCTTCAGCGGTAGAAAATTATTTGTCTTTGCTTGAGCAGTGTTTTCTTATTAAGGTATTGCCATCATTTTCAAAGAATTTGGCAAATGAACTAAAAAAATCAAAGAAGATTTACTTTTGTGATGTGGGCCTAAGAAATGCCGCCATTGGTGATTTTCGTCCGTTTTCTACTCGTCCTCCTGAAGAGCAAGGGGCGTTATTTGAGAATTTTTTCATTATGGAGAGAATTAAATTTTCGCTCTACCGTAATCCTCTGACTCGCCATTATTTCTGGCGTACAAAAAATCGCGCAGAGGTTGACCTCATTGAGGTCAATAATCAACAAATGACAGCTTTCGAAGTAAAACTTTCACGAGAAAATGTCGCGGCTCCTCCTTCATTTTTAAACGCCTACCCCGATGCAGATTTTTTTGTTGTTAACCAACATAACTTACAAAAATATTTATTGGAACAGCATTAGAAGAAAGGGAACGGACAGGAAAAAGTAGAAGAGTATCGCCTGCGGAACGTGTCTCCTTTTAGTGTCATGGAGCCGTAATCTTTCTGAAATTAAACCGTCATAAAGCAAAAATAGAATCTCGGCAACTTGTTGAACAGAACACATTGTCGAGAAATCTCTATGAATTCAAAAGAAACTCAGAAAAAAACAAAATTATCGGCCGAGAACGTAAATTTTTACTATGGAGAAAAGCAGGTAATTAAAGACGTCTCTCTTTCTTTTAAAGAAAATGAAATTACCGCTTTAATTGGTCCTTCGGGCTGCGGAAAAAGTACTTTCCTGCGTTCTCTGAATCGTATGAATGATTTAATTGAGTCGTCAAGGATAGACGGCTTCATTACTCTCGAAGGAGAGGACATCAATTCTAAAGAATGTGATGTTGTTGAGCTCCGCCGGCGTGTCGGCATGGTTTTTCAGAAACCAACTCCTTTTGCTAAAAGTATCTTCGAAAACGTGGTCTACGGCGTAAGACTTAACGGTATCAAGGATAAAGAAGAGCTGATGAATATTGCCGAGGAGAGTCTTAAAAAGGCAGCTTTATGGAATGAAGTCAAAGACCGTCTCCATCAATCAGCTTTGTCTCTTTCCGGGGGCCAGCAGCAAAGACTATGTATTGCGAGGGCCTTGGCGGTTTCTCCGGAGGTCTTATTAATGGATGAGCCGGCAAGTGCGTTGGATCCGATCGCTACGGAAAAATTAGAAGAAGGTATTAAAGAGTTGAAGAACGATGTTTGTATTGTCATCGTTACACACAATATGCAGCAGGCCGAAAGAATCTCGGATAAAACAGCCTTCTTTTATATGGGAGAATTGATTGAGTGGGGAGACACGAAGAAGATCTTCCACTCTCCCGATTGCATGAAAACAGCGCAATATGTCAGCGGTTCTTTTGGCTGATGTGGTTACCGCGGAAGCTGCGTAGTCTGCAGAATGTCGAGGAGCTCAGCAGGATCTGTAGAACGCGGCCAAAGGACGCTAGCTCTTTTAGAAATAAAGCCTTTATTTTGGGCATTTTCCAGGAAACGGAAGAGGTCATCATAGTAGCCTTTAAAATCCAAGAAGCCTAACGGCTTTTTGAAGATTCCTAACCAATTGCTTGTAAGAACTTCGAAAGTTTCTTCCATGGTTCCGATACCGCCGGGTAAGACCACAAAATAGTCGGCCATCTTTCCCATCAGGCGCTTTCTTTCAGCCATGGTTGGCGTGATAAAGAGCTTAGAGAGGTTGGCTTCGGGACGCTCGACGTTATAAAGAATTTCAGGAATGACTCCAGTGACATGTGCACCGGCACTGAGAGCCGTTTGAGAAACAATTCCCATCAAGCCGGTTCCGCCTCCGCCGAAGACCATATCCATTTCATGTGAACCAATAGCGGTGCCGAGAGATTCCGCTAATTCCTTGAAAGCAGGATCGTCACCGAGGTGAGAACCGCAGAATACACATACTGTTTTACGCATTTTGCCAAAAATAAAAATCCTCACTCAACAGAAGATGTGAGTGAGGGAATTTTACAACTAAGATTACTGAGCGGTGCCGGTGCCGTTGACAGTGTTGGCTTCGGCAGCTTGAGCAGCCTGAGCCTGCATAGCTTCTTGCTGTACACGCTGAGCGAACATGGCTTGGAAGTCGATTTCGCCCATGTAGACAGGAGGCATGCCTGCACGTGTCAAAAGATCGGACACATTGGAACGCAAGTACGGGTAGATTGCAGCCGGGCAAGTGATGCCAAGAATCATCGGGAGATGTTCCTGAGGGATGTTGTGAATGAAGAAAATACCGGCTTGTTTGCATTCAACCAAGAAAACAGTCTGTTCCTGACCGTTTGCTTTTGACTTTGCTGTGACAGTTCCGCGGACGACAACTTCAAAAAGATCTTCAGCGTCAGCAAGCTTAGTCTGTTCAACGTCAACTTGAATGCTGATTTCAGGAGCGTCCTGAAGAAGGAAAATCTGAGGAGCGTGCGGCATCTCGAGAGAAGCATCTTTCAAGTAGATGCGCTGGATGGCGAACTGAGGTCCGTTTTCTTCCTGTGCTGGAGCTGTGTTTTGGTTTTCAGCCATTTAATAGTCCTTTATTAAAAATGAGATTGAAGAAACAGATTAATGTTTCCTTTTTGCCTTTTCTTTTCTATTGATCGCAAGGTTGGTGAGCGGAAGCTTGGCAGCCTGCCATGCAACAATACCGCCTTCGAGTGTGTAGACTTCTGCGAATCCCTTACCCTTCATGTCTTTTAATGCTTGAGCTGTACGGCGTCCGTTTTGGCAGACAAGAATAACAGGTCTGTTTTTATCCAAGGTACCGAGTTTTGCCATCAGATCTTCGGTTGGAATGTTGACAGAGCCGGCCAAGCTGCCGGTTGCAAATTCTTTTGGAGTTCTGATGTCAACTAATTGAGCATTCTTGTCGTTGACTTTGATAACAACTTCTGCAGGGCTCAGACCAGAATTTTTTCCTTTGGACAAAGATGGAAATGCCAAAAGAATACCTGAGCCGACAAAGCACAGAATGAGGAGAATATTTTCAGTAAGAAATTCCATTTTGGAAGCTTTTCGTAAGTCTAAGATTTATCGTTTTATTTGATAGGTTTCTAGCCTATCAAATAATGCCAGTTACTTTAAGCTTCATATTATGGAAGAAATTGACCTCCTATTACAACTATAAATTTGAAAGGAGACATATTTCTCGCGGCTGATTTATGGAGGGACAAAAATAATCAAACAAAGAAAAAAGTTGAAAACACTTTTCAACAGAAAGATCCAAAAGCCGTTACAGGAGAACAGAAAGTAATTCTCATCGATAAAGAAATATTGGGATGGCGCGGACTATTTGAGCTACTCTCGCCGGCGTTTGGCTGATTGTTTCGGCACCTTGGAAAGCATTTGACAAAAACTTCAGGTAATTGCCAAACAAATACCAAGGAGCGCTACTTTCCGTAATGCGTCAAGGATAATGAAGCGCTTCTTAGTTAAAAAGATTGTCCGAAGTCATTACTTCGTCATTTCAGTTTGTCGTACTCCTCGTCTGTCACCGGTTCGAGCCATTCATTGGAAGTATTTTCTCCAGGAAGCTCGAAGGCCAGATGAGCGAACCAACTGTCGGCCGACGCTCCGTGCCAGTGCTTCACGTTAGCAGGAATGTGGATGACCTTTCCAGGCAGAATTTCCACTGCTGGTTTGCCTTCCTCTTGATACCAGCCGCGGCCTCCTACGCCGATAAGCATCTGGCCGCCGTCCTTTGTCGCTTTATGGATATGCCAGTTGTTGCGGCAGCGAGGCTCGAAAGTGACATTTGCTATGGGAACCTGCTCGGTCGATATAAAAGCAAGGTAGCTGTTGCCGATGAAATACTGTGCATAGGCTGTATTCGGTTCGCCTATCGGGAAAATCATCTCACGTTGGAAGGCGGCTTTGGCATCTTCACCAGCCGTATCCTCCGCCCATACGCCTTTGGCGAGGGTAAACGCCGCCCAAGCCTTCGGCCAACCGGCATAGAAACCGATATGAGTAATGATTTCGGCAATCTCGGAGCGCGAAATTCCGTTTTTCTTTGCCGACTGGAGATGGTATACGAGCGAATTATCTGTGATTCCCTGACTGATAAGCGAGGTAATCGTGACCAAGCTGCGATCACGCAGATCAAGTTTGTCGGTGCGGTTCCATACTTCTCCGAAGAGGACATCGTCGTTGAGTTCCGCAAATTTAGGGGCGAAGTCGCCGAGTTGGTCGCGCCCTGCTGTCTGTACTATTTTTTCCTGTGCCATAAAATTGAAAGTAAAAATCTAAAAAATTTTGTTCGTAATCGTTCATTGCATAAAGTTACGAACGACTTGAAGGCGATAATGAGTTGCACCAACGCCAATTTTTTCAGCCATCTCAAGAGACTCAACAAAATGTTCTTGTTCCCACTGTCTTCTGGTTTGTTCGTCAGGAGCAAAGCCATAGACAATGTCTACCGCAGCCTGATCACAGGCAATCGGATCAGTGCTGAGAAGTATTCCGATATCGCCGATATTCTTTGCTCCGTCACAAGCATCACGTCTTTGAGGCTCAAGCAAATCAATGATGTTGAAGAAAATCCATTTTCCCGGTTTGAAATCAAGCGCAGCTTTGACGGCGTCCGCCATGGATTCACTGGTGACCTTTTCTCCGGCTGATGAGAAATAGTCAGCTATTTTGCCTCCGCTGTGGATCTGAGCAGCTCCTTTGGGCGTGCCCAGGCAGATGGAAAGATTTTTCATTGAGCCGCCATAGCGAGGAAGATTATGTCCTTTGAATCGAACGACCGAGATTAGAGAGTCATAGTCAGCGAGCTTAGCTCCGGTGATAAATGTCTTGAGGTGATAACCTCCTTTAACCGAAAGAGCAATCTCGCCTTCCGAGTCTAATATGTCGATCGGACCGGCCTTGTCGAAGCCGTTTGCTTTTGCGGTTGCCAAATGAGCTTGTGTATTGCTGCGGGCGCCGTCAAAGTAGTTGCTGTCGATCATGGTTCCTTTGACATTTTCAATGAGAGGCTTGATTAACATCGGATCGATTTTTACTGCGCTGTCTCGGACGTTGGAGAACGTCATTTTGATACCGACTTTGCCGGAGAGCTTGTACTGACTGGCTTCTAGAAGCTTGAGCATGGCTTCAGAAGAAACTATCGGACTGTAGAATACGACCGGCGCGTTTTTATCTTCGGTCAGATGAGGAAGCCTGATGTTTGCAATCGGCGTGCCGGCTAAGAAGTTTTCTTGAGCATGAAGGACAGAGGCCAAATGACTGCCAAAGTTAAAAAGACTCAGCATGCCAAGGTTATTTAGAAGTTTCCTGCGTTTCATTTTCTTTCTCTGAAAGTAAGTCGTTTTTAGCCCAGAGAACTTCCTCTAAGGTTTCGTTGTCCAAACCTTGTCTAAAAAGTTAGCCATAAATTCGTAGTGCTCTTTCGTTTCCGGCGCTTTGGGAACTAAATAGTATTGAGCATGCGAAAGGCCTTCATAGACAAGCAGGTCTGTAGGGACTTTGTTTCTCAGTAAGTTGCGATGCATTCTGACGGTGTTGCTTAAAAATAAGTCACGTGTTCCGGAAATCAGCAGGGTTGGAGGAAACGCTTTTAACGTGTCATTGGAAGCATTAACCGGAGAGAGCAACGGAGATTGGTAGGCATGACCATTGGCATAGGCTTTAGCCGCTGCATCAATCATACCGTCGTATGTGCCGAGAATATTGTCAACCTTGTCGTTGACGAAGTAGCTGTCGCCTTTCTTGCCAAGCTCAGACCATGGCGTACCGGCGATAATTGCGGCAGGCATAGGCAGTTTATTTTGATGAGCTTGGATGGGCAGAACAAGAGCCATTCCGCCGCCGGTTGAAGTTCCAAAAACCGTGATGTCTTGTGGATCGTATTGAGCGAGAAGAGCTTTATAGACTGTAAGAGCGTCATCGATAGCGGCAGGAAAGGGGTGTTGGGGTGCCATGCGGTAGTCAACACAAACGAGCTTATAACCTTCTAGGCCTGCCATTAAAATAGCCTCTCCAAGTCCGGAACGTCCATGTCCAAGTACGTAGCCGCCTCCGTGAAAATAAAGAATTACCTTATTCTTTGCATTCTTTTTAGTATGTTTCGGCTGAAGAATGAAGACAGGAATGCCATTCATCTTTTCTTCAAAGATTTGTACTCCCAGTGATTTTGCAAGTTTGAGGTTATTCACTGTGGCCGAAGCAACATAGCCTTTTTGAATTTTTTCCCAATCTTCTATCGTTTGTGGTGTCTGAAGCCAGAAATTAGACAGCGGGGCGCTGACTGCGACAGTCATCTCAGGACTTAAGTCGGAATGAATTGGGCGCGCGAAGGAAGATCCAATCGATCCTTGGAGACCAACAACTATGGCGAGAAAGAGGAGTGATTTTTTCATAAAAAGCTCCTAAAGTCTGTTAACAACGGCCAGAGCGTTTAATGTTCTCGGAAAGCCATTGAGAGGAAGAGCGACCTGTAACGCATCAACGAGATTTTGCTTTGTGTATCCTTCTTTCAGATTTGCTGCACCATGGGCCTTTAACTGAGGCTCACACGCACCTAAAGCGGCAATGCAAGAGAAAACGGCCAATTCTCTTTCTTTGATATTCAAGCCGCTTCGGGTATAAAAATCGCCGAAGCAGTACCCTGATAAATCATTAATCATCAACGGCTTCATGTTGTCGGATGTATTTTTGTGCATTTGAGTAATGGTATCGCCAAAAATTGCTGTCTGGACTTCAATACCTTTTTCGAGTCGGTTGTCGTCATTGACAGAGGTCTGAGACGGCAGAGGAAGTTCAATGTGATGTTCTTTAAATGCTGCATTGACACCTCGCATCGTTTGTTCCACTCGTCCAATTCCAACATAAGGTGCGGTTTGGTATACGGCCTCCCTGATAACAAGTGGTTCTACTTCGGCTCTAAGAGCATCGGAAGCAATTTCGCGGGCTTGAGCTTCAAGAGCTTGGGCAGCACATACAGCAAGCAGCGAGATGAATTTCTCTTCAACAGTGAGCGTGCTTCCTCGAGAGTTCAAAGAGAGAAGGCGATTTTTAATTTTAAGGAGGTCTTCGTCGGGAGAAATTAAAGTTTCAGAAAGCGGAGCCGATGAAGCCAAGGATCCTGTTGTTCCGACAACTGATGCAAGTAAGAGATGACGTCTAAAAAATTTTGGCATCTTGAACTCCTTGTTTTCTGCTTAAAGATTATTGATAGGGATGTGTGTCTAACCATATGATTAGTCTAAGAAAAATATCTAATTATTTCCAATGAGAATTTATAATGAAAATAATGCATAAAATTCATAAATAATCTAAAGTCTATGGACCTCAAAGTTTTAAAAGCATTTTTGACTGTTTGCAAGACAGGCAACATAACAAAAGCAGCTGAAGAAATTTATTTGTCGCAGCCGGCTCTATCTCGACAAATTCAAGATTTGGAAGAGGAACTCGGCTGCAAACTTTTGAATCGCCATACTCGAAGTCTTTCTCTTACGGAAAGCGGCTATTTGTTTTAGTTAAGAGCCCAAGAGATTCTTGAACTGAGTGCACGGGCAAAACGCGAACTTTCGCAGCAAGGCGAACTTGGCGGTACTATCGTGCTAGGTGTAGTTGAAAGTTCCGTGATGGAATATCTTTCGAGAAAAATAAAGAAGTTCCGGGAAAAATATTCTCGAATTAAATTTCATATTCATTCTGCAACCGGAGAAGAACTAAGAAAAAAAATTGATGCAGATAAACTGGATCTTGCCGTCCTGATAGAACCAGTGGAGGTCGCTAAATATAAAAGTGTTCCGTTAGATATAAAAGAGCGGTGGGGTGTGGTAGTGAGAGAAGACTCTGTTGAACAGGAACGACTCGCTTTTTCCAAAAAAGAAGCGGCATCTCTGGAATTAATCCTGCCGTCGAGAGACATTGTTATTGAGGAGATTTGTGAATGGCTTGGAGTTTCGGAGAAAGACCTGAAGATTGTTGCCTTGCATAATCTTCTATCTAATGCAACAGCCATGGTTCAAAACGGTCTGGGTTCATCTCTATGCATCGAAGGCAGTTTCACCAATCGCGGCTGTCCGGGATTGCGCTTTGTGCCGATCGAGCCGGAAATGACTTCAGGTCATGTCCTGATTCGGAAAAGGAATAAGTCTCTGCCCAAGATAGCCGAGCACTTTTGGGAATTTTTAGAAGAAGAAATTAGGAAAGACCACGAGGTCGAGGCCTGATGACGGATACTGGCTTCTATGCTCTGAGGATACCCGGAATTGGAAGATGAGAAAAATGAAGAGAGGAAAACGTAATTGCGAATAATTCTCGATATCATCCTAGTTCCGAAAGACTGCCAAAATAACCAAGGAGAACTTCATGGCTTCATTTGAGATGGGTGTGCAACTTCTGAAAAACATGCTTATTAAGAAGAAGAGCTACTCAGCTTTCTTTGCAGATGAAAGCGATGCCTTACACAAAGCTTTTCCAGCAAAAGCAACGGTTCATGCAGGTCCGTTCGGGATTCCTATGTTATGGAACTCGGCACGAAACTTTCTGGAGAAGAAGTCTTTTGAACCAAGAAAAACAGAAGGAATTGCTTATGTGCATACTCCTTTTTGCGAAAGCCGATGCCTTTTCTGTATGTTTTACCAGAATCCTTACTCGAAAGAAGCGTCAAATGCGTACACAAATACTCTCATAAAAGAATTCGAACTCTGGAACGGCCGAGCTGCACAAAATTCCGCACCTATCAAGGCTCTGTATTTCGGAGGCGGAACACCAACAGCTCTCGAAGCCTCCGATATCAGAAAGATCCTTGGCGCAGCGCGTAAAAACTTACCGCTTGCAAAAGATTGCGAGATTACCTTTGAAGGCCGTGTACATGGCTTTTCTGATGAAAAACTTGAGGCTTGCTTGGAAGGAGGCGTAAATCGTCTATCCATCGGCGTCCAGACATTTAATCCGGAGATCCGCCGTGAAATGCAGCGTCTGGATTCTCCTGAATTTATTATTCATCGTTTAGAAGAACTCGGTGAACACGACAATCTTGCAGTGGTTATCGATCTTCTCTTCGGCTTTCCCGGACAGAAAGGAAAGGTGTGGACAAAGGATTTGAGAATTGCAGCTGAGTTACCGATTGACGGGGTTGATTGTTATCAACTGAACGTTTTTGAAAAATCTCCTTTGAACACCCGCATCAAATCCGGACTATGCGAACCTGCAGCTACTTTGGCAGAAGCCGCTGACATGTATGCAGAAAGTGTTGAAAAATTTTCTTCTCATCCGGATTGGCATCGTTTGACCAATACGCATTGGGCCAAAACGCCACTGGAACGTAATCTCTATAATCGCCTGGCCAAAGGGCCTTCCGACTGCCTTCCGTTTGGCTGCGGTGCCGGCGGAAAATTATTTGGATACAGCTGGATGCAGGAACGCAAACTAGCGAAGTGGAGCGATATGGTCGACAAAGGACTGAAGCCTGTTTTTGTCATGATGAAGCCTCAAGAACATTGGACGTTAATGCGGACATTGGCAAGCAGTGTGGAATCAGGACCTTTCAACTTGTGTGAGATTGGAGGCAATTTCAACGTTGACATCGAAAAACCTTTGAAACCGGTGATGGATCAATGGATTAAAGCTGGCCTCTTAGAGAAATCCGGTGACCTCTATAGCCCGACAGTTGCCGGTCAATTTTGGTACGTTACCATGGCACAGCTAGCTACCGAAGCACTGACCATGATCATTTCCAAGGATGATTCATTTAAAGCCGATCCGATTACTCAGAGCGTATATTCGCCAAATCAAGCCGAGGCTTGGCTCAAGACAATTAACAAGCGAGAGAAATAGAGAAGAAATTTCCAAATCTGCGTAGTTTCTAATGGCCTATCTCTTGAGAAGGAGAAGAACTTCTACTTTTGGGAAGATTGAGATGACTGTAAATACTAGGCTTGAGTTCAAGCACTGGTAAAATGGAAGTTCATTTTTCAATTTCCTTCGGAAAACTATATGTACAAAATCGTTTTGATGAGACACGGCGAAAGCCAGTGGAATCTCGAAAACCGTTTCACAGGCTGGGTAGACGTTGATTTGACCGAAAAAGGCCGTAAAGAAGCCGCATTGGCCGGACAGCTGTTAAAGAAACAAGGATTTGTCTTTGATCTTTGCTACACCTCTGTGCTCAAGAGAGCTATCAGAACACTTTGCATTGCTTTAGACGAGCTCGACCAACTCTATCTTCCTGTTATCAAAGATTGGAGATTGAACGAAAGACACTACGGTGCTCTTCAAGGACTTAACAAGAAAGAAACGGCCGAAAAGTTCGGCAACGAACAAGTCATGATTTGGCGCCGCTCTTACGACGTTCCGCCTCCGGCATTGTCCAAGGAAAGCCCGATGTGGCCGGCTAATCAGTCTCGTTATCGCTTAGAAGATCCGGAACTGATGCCTTTGACGGAATGCCTCAAAGATACTGTGAAAAGAGTTGTTCCTTATTGGGAAAATGAAATCGTTCCGAAGATCCGCGAAGGCAAGCAAATCTTAATTACAGCCCACGGCAACTCCTTGCGCGCTTTGATTAAACATTTGGATAACATCAGCGATGCGGACATCGTTGGTTTGAACATCCCGACGGGAACTCCTCTTGTCTATGAATTAGATGAGAACATGAAACCAATCAAGAGTTACTACCTCGGCGACCAAGAAGCTATTAAAAACGCAATGGCTGCAGTGGCGGCACAAGGTAAGGCAGGAAAGTAAACTGAAAACTCAGGTTGTTTTGAGAACCGCTGCTGTCTTATTGCTGGCGGCAGCATGCTCGTTTAGTACGATGACAACAGGTTTCGCGGCGCAGAGTCCGGAACCCGCGTCATCTTCTAGTCAAAAGAAAGCCAAAACGGTTAAAAAGGCCGTCCAAAAGAATTCTGCCGTTAAAAAGAAAACGACGGCTAAAAAAACAACCGCAAAAAAACAAACCGCGACGAAGCGTTCCTCTCAGCAAAAAACAACTAAAAAGAGAACCTCTTCTGCACCAAAGAACGTTTCTGTCAGTCAAGTTTCACAACAACGAAGTAATACGCAGCAAAGAATCGAGAAGTTGCAGGCCTCAATGGCTGAAGCTCAGACCAACAGAACAAATATTCAGGCAGAACTGCAGAAATCAGAAAAAGAAATCGGCAAAGTACGGCAAAACCTTCAAAATCTGCAGAAAGAGCGCCGTGTCGTAGAAAGAGATCTTCGAAATCAGCTTCGCCAAAAACAAAAGATCGAAGACGCAATGGCTCAGGAAAGAAAAATCTTGAGTGAAATCGACAAACAACGCTTGGAACAAATCAGCCTTCAAGACGCACCGGACTGGCTTGGAAAAAGCGATCCCCATCAGAAAGCTAGGGCTGAGGCTTTGCTCGAACTTTTAAGGGAGCGTTCTGCGACTTCTTATAAGAAACTGGAAGAACAGCAAAAACAGCTCGAAAAAGTTGTGTATGCATCTCGAGTTTCCGGAGAAAAGCTGCGAAATAATGTCAGCAGCGAACGCCAGCAGCAGCAAAAACTGGTAAGCGAAAGAAGAGAACGCCAAAGGACGGTTGTTCGTTTGGAAAAAGATCTGGCCATGAAGGCCACCACGCTCAAGAAACTTGAGCAAGACGAAAAACGACTCGCCAGCTTAGTGACGAAGTTGCAAAATCAAAAGAAAACTGCTTATCGTCCTCCTGTCGTAAAGAAAGGCACGACAGAAAAAGCGGCTGCGGCTTCCGCACCAAAGACACAGAGCGGACTTGTGCTCGTCTCTTCCGGTATTCCTGTTCTTGGAAAAGTCGCCGCATCTTATGGCCAAAAACGTGCAGCAGATAAGAACATGGGCAATTGGAAAGGCGTAGTATTCAGCGTCAATGAAGAGCAGCCGGTTAAAGCCGTCCGTGCCGGAAAAGTGGTCTTTGCCGATTATCTAAAAGGTTATGGAAACTTATTGGTTATTGACCATGGACGGGGCTATTTTACGGTTTACGGTAACAACTCTTCGATGGAAAAAGATATAGGGGATTTGGTAGAGGCCGGAGAAATTATTTCTCATGTTGGTTCAAAAGAAAGCGATCTCTCGGTTTTATACTTCGAGTTGCGTCACAATGGGAAACCAATTAATCCGAATAAGTGGCTAAAACTTTGATAATCTTGAATAATTTTCTAGAAGCTAACTAAAAAAATATTATGAAAAGTGGAATCCGCGGCATCATCTTGGTCAGCGTAGGGATGATTGCAGGTGCAGTGATCGGCGCCGTTACGGCCGAGCCGGTTGCTAATAAAAAAACGACTCTTCCCTTAAGTGAAATCAGACAGTTCACCGATATCTATGGTGCTGTAAAACAATTCTACGTCGAGCCCGTCTCAGACAAAAAACTGATGAAGGAAGCTATTTCGGGAATGCTTCATGGGCTGGATCCGCACTCCGCTTTCCTTGACGAAGAATCTTTTAAAGAGCTTCAGGAAGGAACAATGGGCGAATTCGGAGGACTCGGTATCGAAGTTACCTCTGATCCGGCGGGTGTTAAGGTAGTTTCTCCGATTGACGATACTCCGGCAGCCAATGCCAATGTCCGTGCAGGTGACGTTATTTACAAAATTGACGGCAAGCTTATACGTGACGTTCCTCTGAATGATGCAGTTAAGATGATGCGAGGCAAGCCGAATACGCAGATTGATCTTTCTATTCTTAGAAAAGGAGAGAAGGCGCCTTTGAACATCAAACTGACACGAGCCATCATCAAGGTGAAATCTGTCAAATTTAAAGCCCTTCCCGACCATATGGGATATGTGCGTATTTCTCAGTTCCAAGAAAGAACGAATTCGGAACTGGCTAAAGCCATCAATGAACTGGCTAAGACAGACAATTTGAAAAACGGCTTAGTTTTAGACTTGCGCAACGACCCGGGTGGTTTGCTCAATGCTGCTGTCGGAGTTTCTGCGGTATTTTTGCCGAAGGGAGTCAAAGTCGTTTCCACAAAAGGGCAGGTTGAAGAAGCTAAAAAAGATTATTTGACGGTTCCTGCCGACTATAGGACAACTAAAGAAGATGATCTTATTGAGCGTCTGCCGCCGGCAATTAAGAACATCCCGTTGGTTGTCCTCGTTAACGGAGCTTCTGCCAGCGCCAGTGAAATCGTGGCCGGTGCCCTGCAGGATCATAAGCGCGCTGCCATCTTAGGAACCAAGACTTTCGGGAAGGGGTCAGTTCAGACTGTCATCCCATTGAGAGGCGATGCGAAGAACATGGCCATCAAACTGACAACGGCAAGATACTTTACGCCTACAGGACGCAGTATTCAGGCTAAAGGAATTGTTCCTGACGTTGAAGTAAAAGATACGGCGGAAGGAAATTTCTTAGACTTCGATATCCGCGAAGCTGACCTAGCTAACCACTTGGAGGTTGAAGATACTTCAGCTCCGAAGCCTGTTCCCGTGGACGCAGGCAAGCAGAAGTCGGCAGGACAGATTAAGGAGAAGGTTGTCGATGAGAAGGGAGAAGAAAAGAAACCTGCTCCCAAGTTCTATAAGTATGGGGAGCCGGACGATTACCAACTCCAGCAGGCAGTCAAGTATCTGAAAGAAAAGCCGAATGGTACAAAACCTGCTAAAAATTCCCGCATTAAAGAGCGGATTGAGCCTATCAACCAACCGAAGAAATAGCAGTATTGATTCTCAAGGAAACACCTCCTTGCGTGAAAACAAGAAAGGAGGTGTTGCTGTCTTGAAAGCAGAACCGATTCTAAGAACGGATGCCTAAAGCCGTACAGATAAGTTTGTCTACTGAATTCGGTTCGGTATTTGTCCGTTGGATGCCTTTAGAGAAAGAAACCCACTGTCCGAGAATAAGGGAGAACAGCAGTTCGCTTCTAACCTGTACATCGTAGTCGGAAAAGATTTCCATCTGTGCAACGGCAAGACTCAAAGACTGCTTGAGCTGTGTACGCAACTTGCTGAACAGGAGATTGAGTCTATGCTGAAGTCTTTCATCCTCTTGAGTCAGAAAATCGCCGCACATCAGAATTACCATGCCGGGATTGGTGCGCGTCAAGCTAATCAAAGTTGTGGCAATCATGCGCGCCTGGTGCATTCCCGAAGGATTGGACTGTTGAATCTGATTAACCGCTGTAAAGACGGCGCTTTCAACATAGGCGATTAGAGCATCATACATTTGAGCTTTGCTGGCAAAATGCCGGTACAGAGCAGCCTCGGACAGGCCGAGGTGAGCGGCCAGGACCTTCGTTGTAATGTGTTTTTGTTTAGAACTCTGGAGAAGGTCCACAAGGGCCTTCAGAATATCCAGTTTTCTTTCCCCCGGTTTCGCTTTTCTTGTTTTTGGTTTTTGGATTTCTTCTTCCATTCTTATTCCGATTTAATCATCGTTCCCACGCCTTCAGGAGTCAGGATTTCCAACAGCAGGCAGTGGTCAACGCGGCCGTCAATGATATGTACGGCTTTCACTCCGTTTTTTGCAGCTTCCAAAGCGGAAGAGATTTTCGGATACATGCCTCCGGAAATGGTACCGTCTTCAAATAAGGCATCGATTTCCTTGGAGGTTAATCCGGTAATCAAATTTCCTTCTTTGTCTAACACTCCCGGTGTATTAGTGAGCATCACGAGCTTTTCAGCTTTTAAAACTTCCGCCATCTTACCTGCGACAACATCAGCATTGATGTTGTAGGCAAGCTCATCTTCTCCTAAACCTACCGGAGAGATGACCGGAATGAACGCATCGTCCTGAAGAGCTTTTACGACAGCCGGATTGATGGATTCAATTTCACCAACCTGTCCGACATCATAAAATTTGTCAGGATTCTGATAGTCACGAAGCCTCAGACGCTTGGCTTTAATTAAGCAGCCGTCTTTGCCGTTTAGGCCGACGGCTTGACCGCCGAAGCTATTAATCAATGTGACCAAGTCTCCCTGGACCTGACCGCAGAGTACCCACTCAACAACTTCCATGGTTTCAGCATCGGTCACCCGCATTCCTTGAATAAACTCGCTTTCTTTACCGACTTTCTTCAGGGCCTTCCCAATTTGCGGGCCGCCTCCATGCACGATAACGGGATTCATGCCTACTAACTTCAGAAGAACGACATCACGTGCGAAAGCGCGTTGAAGTTTTTCATCGGTCATGGCATTGCCGCCGTATTTAACCACGATCGTTTTGCCATGAAACTTCTGGATGTATGGCAAGGCGTCCGATAAGATTTCCGCCTTCAGCTGAGGAGGAACATATGCATTGCTAAGGTTACTCATAGTCTTCAAGCAAAATGGGAACACGAAATTAATAACCGTGAATACTACCATTCAGGAACGTTAGAATAAACTCATACAGGTATTCATTTGAGGACATTACCAATGAAACAAAGTTTCGAGTTGTCAGGTGTAAATTGTATGCACTGCGTTGCAAGAGTCAAGAAGGCTCTTGAGCCGCTTGCAGAAAGTGTTGAAGTTACTTTGTCACCGGCACTGGCTGTTTTGACCGTTAAAGAACCCGTTAGCTTAGAGAAGGTTAATAAAGCTCTTGCCGAAGTCGGTGATTACAAAGCCGTGGCTCTGAATTAATTTCAATTTTTTGAAGCCAAAAAAAACTCGCCTCTATTCACAGAGGCGAGGTTTTTAGCTAGTTTGCGGCTAGATTTCAAAAGTTCCTTTTACAAGGAGCTCTCTGTCCTTCATCATCATCTGGCCTTTGCTTAGGACATGCTTCAAATTCCAATCTTGATCGAATAAACACAGGTCGGCGCTACAGCCGCCGTAAATTTCGCCTTTGCCGGTCAGTTCGAGACCGCGGGCAACGTTTTTCGTTAAGAGAGGAAGAACTTTTTCGGGAGAGTGTCCTCGTTCAATAAGTTTCTTGAGGTCTCTTAAGTTGCAGGCTACACCGCCTACACCTAATCCGATCATTTCTCCTTTATCGTTAAAGCGCGGAACGGATCCGTGACCGTCCGAACTCATCGTGATAAGGCTCGGTTCGATTCCTGCCTCCCAAGCAGCTTCAACAGCGTCAGCGGGGCTTTCGAAGCAGCAAGAGCCGCCTGTGGTGATATCAATGCGGCCTCCGGCTCTCGCAAATTCCAAAGCCTTTTCAAAGACGTATTTGTCGCGGGCGCAGTGTGTGGGGCGAATGTGGCGGATCGGGAAGCCACGTTTAATGATTTCTTCATACATTTCGAAAGCACCGCGGACATTACCGGTGTGAATGTGAAGAACACCAATCTTTCCTGCAATCATGCCGCCGACGCGAATGTCTGTCAGCAGATGGAGAACTTGTTCGACAGTTGGAAAGGAAGAGCGGTGATCACCCAAAGCAATCTTAACTCCGAGCACTTCCGGAACCATAAACAGATCGCCTTTGACGCTGCCTGTTAAGGTTGTTGGCGGGAAAGAATAGTTGCTTGTGTACATCCAGGCGGTGACTCCTTCAGCCGTCAAGGCTCTTACCTTGGCGAGCAGGTTTTCGATGGAACGAGTAACGCTGTCTGTTCCGGATACGCCGACCAAACTTGTTGTACCGCATTCGATTAACTCGCTGAGCATAATCTCAGGAGTACGGGTTTTCGGACCGCCTTCTCCGCCGCCGCCGGTGACGTGGATGTGCTGGTCAATAAAGCCCGGTGTCAAAATCGTTCCCTTGGCATCCAGAGTTTCAAGTTCCGGCAGGCAGACTTGTAAGTTTTCTCCGATGGTGGCTACCTTATCGTTGACTATGAGAATATCTTTGATTCCAAGATCGTCAGGACTGTAGACGTGAGCATTTTTAATAAGCAGGGGCATTAGATTCTCCTTAAGGAATTAGATGAAAATCAAACTTGATGTTACAGAAACAATCATTGCGATGATCATCACAGGAATTGTCCGGCGGATAAGAGCTATAGGAGTCAGGCCCGTAATACCGGATACAGCGATGATAACGCCTGCAATCGGGCTCATTGTACGGGCAATGCCGGCAGAGAGCTGAACCGGGACGGCCAGAGCTAAAGTAGGGATGCCGACGGAAGCGGCGGCTTCAGGAAGAAGCGGGGAGAATGCGAAGAACGCAGCGTTGCCGGAGCCGGTAACGATAGTGGCGATAATCATGATGCAGAGCATGACGAACAGCATGACGAACAAACCGGCGTTTTGCATGGAAGCGGCAGCCTGAATCATTGTGGTAATACCGCCGACTTTGTTCAAGCCGAGAGCGAACAATTCAGCGCACACAATCAAGCTGACGGTTGATGTAAAGACTTTGCCCATGCCCTCAAAAATAGCCTGGGAGTCTTTGCAGCAGAGCTTGAACTCTCGTCTTGTAAGAATATCAACAACCAATGCAACGATCAAAGAAACAATGATCGCTGTGACCAAAGAGAGTTTGATTCCTTTGTAGACCAACGGGGAGAAGATGATTAAGAGGAACAGCGGGAGCATCGGAAGGATGGCATAGTAAGCGGGGCCGGCACCGGCGAGAGCTTTATCAACATCGAGCTCGTCAGCTTTTTCATTAACATTATTAGCTTTGGCGCCTTCGCGTTTGTCGAACCAGCGCTGGACAAAGAAGTGCCCGATAGCCACGGAAGCTATTGTGCAGAGAGCGACTGGGCCTTGACCTTGGATGAAGTATGTGACAACGTCGATCCCGCAAAGATCAGCGGCACGCATGGCGTTTGAAGAAGAAGGTCCTAAGTCCAAGCAGCATGTTGTTGCGATAACGGCCGCGGCGGAAGTTCTGGAAACACCGAGGGCGACAAGCAGAGGATAGATGGAAGCCATCAACAAAAGACCGAGTCCGACAGCGGAGTTAACAAACAAGGCGATGAATTGACCGACTACGTAGGTGATAGCTAACAAAACATATGGGGAACGGATAGCCTGAAGAGGTTTGACGCAAAGCTTAACCAGAGACTTGCTGGCACCTATCCTGTCCATATAAACAGCAAAGCCGGCGATAGCCATGATATTCAAGCCTAAACCCGGTAAACGGCCTTTGACTAGATTGGTAAAAGCTTGGGCAATGTCAAAACCGAAGAAGCCGGTTGAGGCTTTTGCTGCGACCGGAGCATTGCCGAGCATGCCGCCGACGAGTAAAAGGACTAAGCCAATGATTAAAAGGATAATCGGAGGATAGTAATTCTTGAGGACGAAGTAGGCAAGAAGACCGATAGCCAATAGCGTAACGACGACACCTATCATAGTTAACTCCTTTGTTATTAAGATTTGAGCTTTTGTAAGTATTTATTAAAAATCTTTATATGAATTAAGTTCAACTTAATTCAGAGTTAACCGGATCAAGGTCCTAGTAAGAGAAAGTTCCTATTGAATACTCAAGGATTACTATTCTCCTCTTGGCTTTTTAAAAAGTTAATGACTAGCTGAGTTCTATAAGCGGCACTTTGATCGGAAGCGAAAACAGCATAAACGTCTGCGGTAACTGACCATTGAGGAAGAACTTTGACTAGTTGACCGGTCTTCAAGTAAGGTTCGATGTCCCAGTCGGAACGAAGCACAACGCCAAGACCGTTCAATGCCCAGTTCAATGCCACTTCTCCGTTATTAGTCTGCATCGAGGTTTTAGGTTTAACTAGCTCCTGGCGGGAGCCGTTGCTGAGTCTCCATGTCCCGCTGGTTAGATCATCTTCCAAAATGATGATCCCGTCGACATCGGATAAGTCTAAAAAACAAGTAATGGGATGTTTTTGAAGGTAGTCGGGGGAGCAGCATAAATGCTGTTTGTTTCGCTTGATAAGACGCGCGATTAATCGGCTGTCTTTAAGAGTACCGACACGGATGGCGACATCGAAACCACCTTTGATGATATCCAAATGTGTATCGGACAGAATTAGGTCAAGTTTGATATGCGGATACAGTTTTTTAAATTCAACGAGCTGGGCGGCAAGGACCTTTCTGCCGTAGCCGAAAGGTCCGTTGATGCGGATGGTGCCTTGAAGAGAATCACCTAGAGAGGAGATACGTTGTTCGATTTTAGATAGATCGTCAAGAAGAGCTGAACCTTTCTCGAGGTAATACTTTCCTTCTTCAGTAATCCGCAGGCTGCGGGTAGAACGGCGGATGAGACTGACACCTAGCCTCTGTTCTAAAGCTGCCAAGCGCTGGCTGACGGCCGGAGGCGTAATTCCTAAAAATTGTGCTGCGCTTTTGAAAGAATCAAAACGGCAAAGTGCTTGAAAAAATTCGAGATCGGAGATCCTGTCCACCGTTCACCTCACTGATTACCAGCCGCAGAATCTAGGCCATTCGGCAATAACCTTTCCATCGTTAACTACATGGTAGCTGTGATGCTGGGCTGCCATAGCGCAAGCGTGATTCGGCAATATCCGAAGTTTGGTGCCCACCGGAAAGTCTTCGGGAGAGATTGCCTCTCCGGTTCTGTTAACGATAACTCCATGCTCTTGATTTGCAAGCTTGACATAGAGATTGTCAAGAATCTTGCCGTTTACATCACAAACCGCACCGTATCCATAATCAACAGCCTGGGAGGCGGTTCCTCGGTCTCTTGAGAGAGCCATCCATCCGCCATCGGTAATGACCCATCCTTTTTCTTTTTGGTGCCCGATGACTTCGACGAGCAGAGATAAAGCTAAATCTTCAAGCTTGTAAACGCCGACACCTGCCATGACCAAATCGCCGATACAGTAAACACCGCATCGAACCTCAGTGCAGCCAGCCCAATTCTCAGCAAAAGTGGCAGTGGGAGTGGAGCCTACACTGATAATTTCGATATTGAACCCTGCTTCTTTCAGACGGTTTGCGGCTAAAACAATAGAGTCGCGTTCGTTCTCTGCGGCTTTTCTGCATGCCTTGCTTCCCACACATCCGTAGGAGTCTCCGGCATGAGTGAGGACGCCGACAAGTTTTGCACCGTCTGTTAGGGCGCTGGCAATTCCAATGAGGTCGGGAGAAACCGGTTTCACACCTGAACGATGGCCGTCGCAATCAATTTCAATCAGCACAGGGATTTCAATATGACTTTTTTCGCAGAAGTTGCTTAAGGCTTTGGCTGTTTCGACGTTGTCTAGAATGACTTTAAGCCTGCAGCCTTTTTTGATTAGCTCAGCGGCGCGGCTGAATTTACTCGGCGAGATGCCGACCGCATAAATTAGATCTCTGACTCCCCAACTGAAGAAATTTTCTGCTTCCAACAAGGTAGAAACGGTGGCTGGGCCTTCCTGGCTAATCATTTGGCAAAGGGCTACTTCTCTGCTTTTTCCCGTTTTCAAGTGAGGGCGAAGATTAACGCCGAGACGTTTACATTTATCTTTCATCCAGTTGCAATGGTCCCTGAATTTCTTTTCATCCAAAATTAGGCACGGGGTTCTGAGCTCTGTGATTTCCATGGGGGTATTCCTCAATTACCAAACTTATTTGCTAAAAGTATGGCCTGGAAAGCCGTTTGATTAATTTAGTTAATTTTAATTCTGTAATTAAAACAATTTTCATTTTTTTCAAGGGTAGAGTTTCCTTTGACCGTTGCAAGCAAAAAAGACCTGACTTTGGCTCTCAAAAGTCAGGTCAACCTTCAATCAGGAGAAATGGAAATATCGCTTGGAGCTGGGAGGTGCCTGCACAGCATCCTCCTCCATTCAAAGTACTTTAGAAATACTTTGTAATACCAGTAAATACGTTAATGTTGTGGTCTTTTGTAAACTTCTTAGTTTTACTGTTTTGGCCGTCCCAGCGGGAGAACCCTGCACCGATATACATATCGATGCTCTTGGACGGACGGTACAAGTATTTAGTAGCTACGCCAATCAAAGAAGCTCGATGATGGTTAATGCCGTTGATGGTGTCAACTTTGTAATTGCGGTAGTAAACCATGGATTGCCAGGAAGAAAGTCCGAACCAGAATTGAGTGCCACCGTAGATACCAAAGCCTTTAATGTTTTTGGCCTCTGAGAAGCCATCTAGTTTATTGACGCCGTTGAAGTATTGTCCTTGAAGGTAGATCGTGACGGGGTCAAAGCGGTAGCTTCCGCCTAAGGTTGCAACTTTTTTGCTAGTGGAAGCCTTGGCAGTAGTATTTCTTCCCCAGTCAGTTTCTTCATAGGCAGCAACTAGATTTAATTTATTGAGGTTATAGCGGATGCCGCCGGCATAGAAACGGTTAACAGCGGATGTATTCTCATTGCCTTCTTCATTGCCGTCAGTTTTCATGGAGTATTGGAGAGTTGTCTGGAACCCTGCAAACGTGGGTGAGCGATAGGTGATCATGTTATCGATTCGGGAGGACTTAACCGGAGTTAGGCCTGTCCCGTAAGTGCCGCCTCCAAAGGAATCCATGAAGAATTCCAAGTCATAGGCACCGGAGCCGGAGACGATTCCTGAGATACGGCCCATTGAGACCTCTCCCAAAGATTTGCTGGTCAAGCCAAGGTAGGAGCATCCTTCAAAGATTTTGTCTCCTTTAGAGCCTCCTTTCAAAGCGCCGGTATCAGAAGCAAAACGGTTTTCGAGACGGAATTGGACAGATATGTCTGAGTTGATTTCTTCGATTCCTCTGATGCCGATACGGGATGCAGTATTCAATCCGGATTCCATTGAGACAGTAGAAGGTTTATGAGTGTCGCCGCCGTAGTTGTTGTATACGACACCTGTGTCTATTCTGCCGTAAATGGTTACGGAAGATGCCATGGCTGTAGAGATAGCAAGTAAGGCAAAGCCGGCAGAAGCAGCGTAATGATGTAAGTTCATGATTGGTTCCTGATAGTGGTTGATTTCAATAATTAGAGAAGGAAGTAGGCGGCGAATAAGACACAGAGCATTACAGGAGCGCTCCGTTTAACGATTTCCATTGGATTAACGCCTGCCATACCTGCAACTAGAATGACGCCGCCGGCAAGTGGAGAAGAAAGTCGTCCGAATGAACCGCAGATGACGGCGAGCCAGCCTAAGTCAGCAATTTGCAGACCGAATTTAGCAGCGTTTGGGGTAACAGCTTCGTTGAAGGCAAACGCCGCAGCGTCGCCTGAACCTGTCAGGACACCCATGAGGTAAGGACCGAAGGCACCGCCGATTCTGGCAAGATGATTGGCAGAAGTCAGAGCTTCAACGAGCATGTCAACGACGCCTGCAGCTTTCAAACCGGCTGCGAAGACGCCTGCAGCAATGATGATGCCTAGAATGTTCCCGTAGCCTTTACCCATACCGTCAAAGAATTTTTTAGTGACTTCGGCAGGGTTGGAGCGCGTAATTACCAGAGCATAAGCTGTACCAATAAGCATGGCTGTTGCAACGCTCATCTTCATTGTGGTGTACAAAGAGACGTAGAGAAGAATAGCAACAGGAACCAGCGGGGCAATGGCATAGAAGAGGTTAACTTTAGCAGGAAGATTGCTGACTTCTTTTTCTTGGACAACTTTAGTACCTGTATTTACCGGCTTTTTGTAATCGCGGTAAAGGAAACAGATGACAGTTAAGCCGACAATAATAGCAATGGAGAAACCTGCTAAAGGCATGAAGAACTTGGTGATGAATGCCATAACTTCCATATCGGCAAGTTTCGCAACAAAGACGTTGTGGGCTACGCCGGGGTTGAAAAGGGCTGGGGTAGTGGAGCAAACGATAGCTGCGGCTGCGATAGCAGGTTTAAAACCGGCACGAATCAAGATTGGAATCAAAGACGGCCCGACAGCAGCGCAAAGACCAGCTGTAGAAGGGATCGCAACGGCACAGAAACTTGTCACGACCATGCAGGCAGGGAGAAGAAATACGCCGAGCTTGCGGAGTGGTCTGGTCAGTAGAGCGACTAAATGAACATCGCACTTAGTTAAAGAGATAGTGGCGGCAAAACCCATTGCGGAGCAGATCGCAATGATTAAAGATGATTTTGTCATCGATGCATCAAACTGCTGGAACGCAATCATGGGCTTAAGAGAGAAGATAGCCATGGCAAAACCGGCAGCAAGCAGAACAAAGCGGGTTTCATAGCGCTTTATTAATGCATAAATCGTAACGAGAACCGTCAGAAGAGCAAAGCCAATATTGAGTGACATGTAAACCTCTGAATTGTAGTTGATGGGATTGGTTGTGAAGATATTTACAAGTCTAGGAATGGCTCTCTTGCAGGCCCATTCGGAAAATCGGTACGTTTTTTGTTTTACAACTTATGTCGGATATCTGATATCGGATATTGAATAACCAATTGATATTTAAGTAAATATTCTATTGTTAAGTTTAGACATTCCTCTAGACTTTCCCTCAGAACAGATAAGGAATCTCTATGAACGATTGGAACGACTTAAAGAAAAAACGTTGGTTATTTCTCTTCCTCTTTTGTGCCATTAATTTCTGTACCGGTGCTCTTTATATTTGGAGTGTTTTTGCCGGTCCTTTAGCAGTTCGCCTAAATGAGCTCAGCGGAAGTTCTTTTACAGCATCGGATCTTGGACAGGTATTTGGCTTGGCTGCCGGTGTAACACCTTTTCTAATGCTGGCCGGCGGATTTATTAACGATCGCCTCGGACCAAAGTTGGTCGTAATTGCAGGCGGTGTGATGATAGGTCTCGGATACATCATCTGCGGTTTCTCATCTTCATTGAACATGCTTTATATCGGCTACGGTCTTTGTGTCGGTATTGGTACCGGAATGGTTAACGGCTGCACCATCAACAGTGCAGTTAAATTTTTCCCAGACAAAAAAGGATTTGCCGGCGGTTTGGTGACGGCTTCTTTGGGTATTGGCGCTGCATTGCTTCCGTTTGCAATCAATAGATTAATTGAAGTGTCCGGTATTTCTTCGACTTGCCTCTATTTCGGAATTTTCTCCGGAATATTCATCCCCGTTTGCGCCGCTTTCACCGATAAGTGCCCGGAACATTTTGCAGATAGCTTCGCCGCTCTGTCATCCGGTTCCAAATGTACCGGCATTGAAACTAACTGGGTTGGAATGTTGAAGTCCCCCTTGTTCATTCCTCTGTTTGCTTTGTTTATTACCGGCTCAACAATGGGTTTGATGCTTATTTCCAGTCTCGCCGGGATTGCTCAGAATCAAATCGGTTTAGGTTTGGGCGCAGCAGCTACTGCTGTATCCGTGATTTCTGTGGCAAATACGTTCGGACGTTTTATTTCCGGTGCGGTTTCTGACAAATTCGGCAGAGTCCAAACCTTGATCGTGATGCTTGTGCTTGCACTTGTGGGCTTTGTTTTGCTGACTCAGGCCAACGCGTCTAAAGTGAGTTCCTTCTTCATTGGAATCGTTTTAATTGGCCTTTGCTACGGGGCGTTTATCGGCACCTATCCCAGTCTGGTAGCCGATGAATTCGGCAGCAAGCACAACAGCGTCAATCTTTCCCTCATGTTCTTGGGCTATAGCGTCGGCGGCTTTGCCGGTCCGGCACTCATTAAGTGGGCTCAAGAGTCCGGCTCTAACGATCTCGCTTACTGGATCTGCATGAGCGCCAGTGTTATTGGAATCGCCTTTGCTTGTTTCTATCTGTACTTGAAAAAAAGATCACTCAGCCTTAAATAACTTTGGAGAAAATCATGAACTCTGTTTACGTCAATGAAATGGTTGCTCATCGCCGCCATCTGCACAAACGTCCCGAAGAAGGATGGACCGAATTTGAGACGACTTACTACATTGTCGATCAACTCAGGAAAATGGGTATCCCGGTTACTGTTGGAAAAGCTAACATCAACGAAAAGGAAGTCCTCGGAAGAGATCCTCAGCTCGTTGAAGACGCAATAACCAGAGCGGTAAATCATGGTGTTCCTCAAGCTTTTATTGATGAATGTGCGGGATATACGGGAGCGGTTGCAGTGATTGATACCGGTCGGCCCGGCCCTACAACAGCTTTCAGAAGCGATATCGACTGCGTGCTGGTTCGTGAATCTAAGGACCCGGATCATCTTCCTAATAAATTAGGCTTTGCTTCGGAAAGACCGGGCTTCATGCACGCCTGCGGACATGATGGTCATAGTGCCGTCGGACTTGCTTTGGCACATTGGATTTGGGATAACAAAGACAACCTCAGCGGAAAATTCAAATTAATTTTCCAACCGGCAGAAGAGGGTGTTCGCGGCGCACGAGCCATGGTAGAAGCCGGAATAGTTGATGATGTTGACTACTTTGTGGGAGGGCATGTCGGCGGCGTCATCGGTTTAGGTGAAGTGGCGGTAATGGACGGAGGATTTCTGGCTTCTTCCAAGTTTGATGTAACAATTGAGGGCAAAGCCGCCCATGCCGGAAACTGTCCACAGCTTGGCAACAATGCCTTGATGGCAGCTTGCGCTGCATCCATGATGCTGCAAGGAATTCCGAGACATGGAGACGGAGCAACGAGGGTTTCTGTTGGAACTCTTCACGCCGGTGAAGGCAGAAATGTAGTTCCGGCTCATGCCAAGATTCAAATGGAAGTCAGAGGGGAGACTAAAGAGGTTAACGACTTCATGAAGAATTTTGTCTATGACATTTTCGCCGGTATAGATAAGTCTTATCGAGTTAAGTCAAAGGTCGAGCTAGCTGGTGAATCTATAACCCTGACTCCATGTCCGGAATTCTTCGACACCGTCGAAGAGGTGATGGCGAAGATCCCAAACGTTAAACTGGTTCCAAGGATCCATTGTCCATCAGGCTCTGAGGACTGTGCCTTATTCTTAAGCAGAGTAATTAAGAATGGCGGAAAAGCAGCATTTATTCTTTACGGCTGCAATCACAAAGGCCATCACCGTTCGAATTTTGATATTCAAGACGAACAAAGTTTGCCTAATGCCTTTGAGATCTATAAGGGTATAGCTCAGGTGGTTAATAAGTTGCCAAATTAGTAAAATCAGATCTGGGAAGCAAGACGAACTGCCCTACATAATAACTAAGAATTTCTTCGGGAGCTGCTCAAATGGACAATTTCTCTTTGATTGAAAGCGATTTTGTTTTTCCGCAAAGATTGACTCTGTTTGAGCAAGTAAGTAAGACTCTTGCCGAAATGATCTGTCATGGCAAATGGGCCCCCGGAGAGATGCTTCCCAATGAAATCGAGCTAGCCCATTCTTTTAATGTTAGTCAAGGAACGATGAGGCGGGCTTTAAATCTTTTGGTTGACAAAGGCGCCCTTATTCGCCGTCAAGGCAAAGGAACTTTTGTGGCGGAGATGCGAGCTAATGAGGCGCACTTTCAAAAGCGCTACATCAAGCTGGTTCCCGATGATCCGGAAAAAGATGAATGTGTTCCGACTGCAACTAAACTTCTATTCTTCGATCGTGTTGTCGCTCCTTTAGAAATCCAAACGATTTTGAAGCAGACATCCGAGGACTTGGTGGTCCATACGGCCCGTGCTCTGATGGCTTCTTCCGGTTTAGTGACTTTTGATGAAATTTGGGCAAGGGGCAAAGAGTTCGAGAAGCTGACACAAGAGAACCTTCTCAATCACAAAGAAAAGCTTCTATATTCTTTCTACCAAACCGAACTAGGAGTCTCTATCGGTCGATGTGAAGAAACGATTAAGGCTGCTCTTTTACCACCTAATCTTTGCTACATGTTTTCAATGCCGTCTCCTACCCCGGTTATAGAAATCCGCAGAATTGCTTACACGGTAAATGATGAGCCGGTTGAATACCACAGACAGTTATGTATCACTGACAAATATCACTACGCACCGATGCCGGAGGCTTGAATCAAGGACCGGAGGAGTTCTTTGAGTTTACATGAGGCCGAATACCGCCAAAGTCAGCGGTACAGTGAGACAGGCCAGAGTAGTTGTGATGAGCAAAGCATTTGCGGTTGCGCCTTGTAAAACGTTAAATTCTTGAGACATGATGTAGACGTTGACGCCGACAGGCAAGCAAGCCATGAGACACGTGGCTTTTGTTTCTAGCGGCCCTAACCCAATTAGTTGGCAGAGAACCAAAACAATCAACGGCTGCACGCCGAGTTTTAATAAGGTAATCCAAAGAGAAAAGCCTAAGTTGGTCGATAGCTTGTACTTGGCCAGTCCAATCCCGACAGCAAATAATGCGACGGTAGATGCTGAGTTGCCAAGCAAGTTAGCGGCGGTTTGAACGGGGGTGGGCAGTGTAAGTCCTGTGAAACCCCATAACGTACCGGCAAGAATACCAACCACAATCGGATTTTTGAGAGTAGACCAAGTCCCTTTAATAATCGTTTTTTTAATAGAAGGACTCTTATTTCTGCTAATTTCAATGGCGATTGTGGCCAGTGTCCACATCAGGAAACCGTTCAAAGAGAAAATAACGGCAATCGATGGCAGGGCCTCCTGGCCGAGAAGAGAGATAGCAATAGGAATTCCAAGCTGGACATTATTTGAGAAGACTCCAGCCATCCCAAAGATCGTTTGCCCTTCTCCATTTAATTTTAAGAACCTGTCGCCGATGACTCTTCCTATTACAAAAACGATGAAGCAAGACCCAAAAAAAGCAATTGCAATAAACCAGTTCGGAGGAGGCAAGTGCGTGATATTGCTCATGACATTAAATAGCAGCATCGGCAGAGCAATGACAAAGGCATACTTAGAAAGACCTGTGCCAACAGAATCCGTAAGAAGGTTTAGTTTAGTACACAAAAATCCGAGCCCTATCAGAGCAAACAAAGGGAAGGCAACCAAAAAATTTTGTGCGAACATTTTCTTCTTGGGAATGTAAATACTAACTTGCTAAGTTATGAAATATTATTCTTAACTTTAGATCAAAGTTTGGTATTTAAACGAATTTAAGGGAAAAAAGTCGCTCTTCTACAGGAAGGTCCTCATTTCGTTAGCCTGGATGAAGGTTTTGTTTCTTTTTCTTAAATGATTTTGACCGGATAGAAGTCACTTAATTTGAGCATAAGTTAGTCTCCATATAGGTATAATCACTTACTTAGCAACATTTTCTTTGATATCCTCGTTTCAAGATAACTTTTCCAAGAGGACAAAATGAGGAAAGTTCTAGGAAAGATTTGCGGCTGGTTCAGTTTGTTCTGTGCCTCTTGGCTGCTTGCATTTAATGCAACCGCCGGCGTGCACTTTGACTTAAATGTGAATGTAGGAGCACCCGGATATTTCGGACCGATTCCTATGGTTTCCGGCATGGTCCCTCAGTTATGGAATGTTCAGCCGGTAATTGCCGTCGGGCCGGTTGTTGTCGCAGCAGAACCTATTTATCTGCGGGTGCCTAATTTTCAGCGGAAGTCTTGGAGGAAGTATTGTGGACGATACGGTGCCTGCGAACGTCCTGTTTTCTTTGTGAAGAACTCGTGGTACGAGCAGGAGTACGGTCCTCGCTATCATCCAAGACACGATGAACATTATTACAAGCATATGGAGAAGGAGTGGAAGC
This sequence comes from Turicimonas muris, assembly GCF_002221595.1. Classification (GTDB taxonomy): domain Bacteria; phylum Pseudomonadota; class Gammaproteobacteria; order Burkholderiales; family Burkholderiaceae_F; genus Turicimonas; species Turicimonas muris. Next base: position 34,506 of record NZ_NHMP01000005.1, on the reverse strand, counting down.
ACCACAAGAAAATGGAGAAACACTTCAAGAAGCATTTCAAAAAACATCATCATCACCACGATGATGATTAATAAGACACCGGATGAATAACAGTCTGGTTTGGAATTCTTGTGAACCATCTTGCATTAATGTGTGAAATAGTTCCGCTGTTTTTGAGCTTTCGCTTTTGAGGCTGAGACTCTGTGCTTAAAGAGTGATTTTTTCTGGCTGTTACCGCCGTACGGTCCTATTCCACGACTTTTAAGCAAAATGGCTTATTGCCTGCCGGCAATAAGCCATTTGTGTCAGTTTCTGCTGAAGCACAGATAGACTGGCTTCAGCGAAGAGCAAAGCGTGGATTAATCCCCGTAGAGCTTCTGACGCATTTCTCTTCTTTGCTGAGCTTCCAAAGAGAGAGTTGCAGTCGGGCGAGCTAAAAGACGTGGAATACCGATTGGATCGCCGGTTTCTTCGCACCAGCCGTATTCACCCTTGTCCAAACGCTTAAGCGCTTCTTGAACTTTCTTCAGAAGTTTTCTTTCACGATCACGGGTGCGGAGTTCCAAAGCATGTTCTTCTTCAACAGTGGCGCGGTCGGAAGGATCCGGAATAATTGTGTTTTCACGAAGGTTTTCTGTGGTCTGACCTGCATTTTCCTTCAGCTGAGCTTCTCTTTCTCTGAGAAGGTGCTTGAAGAAGGCGACCTGTCTTTCGTTCATGTAGTCTTCTTCCGGCATGCTTAAGAGTTCAGCCAGTGTCGGGATTTCGATTCCGTCAACAATAATGCCGCCCTGAGTCTTATTGGCCATAGAGTCCATTAAGAATTCAGCTGCTTTCTGAGCTTCTTTTTCATCGACGACGTTTCCGCCGTTGGACTTGTGTGTCTGAACTAAAGGAGCAATTTCGGCAGCGTCTTCAAAGGCTTTTTGTGTAGACGTCTTTTTAACGCTGGATTCAGCTGCAGCGGTTTTTTTAACTGTGGCGCTACGTTTTGTTGCCATGTTATTTTCCCTATAACTAATGTTTACTAATAAATTATTCTGCTAAGCAGGTTTCTAAGCCCTGAATGATTGATTTCTTAGGCAAGCGGCGTCCGATAAAGACAATCTTGGAAGATGGCTTTTCGTCTCCCCACGGCTTTCCTAAGTCGGCGGCCATAAGCATATGTACGCCTTGGAAAATCATCTTGCGGTTTGTTCCGGCCATGTAAAGGACGCCTTTATATCTAAGCATGTCAGGACCATAGACTCCTGTCAGGGATCTCATATAGCTGTCCAAACGAGCCGGGTCAAACGGTTTGTCTGAATGGAACATGAAGGCTGAAATTTCATCATCGTAGCGAGCTTTTGTGCTGTGCGCATGATGATCGTGATGGTCATGGCAGGAGCAGCCTTCATCGTGTTCGCCGTGGTGATGACCGCAGGTGCAATGATCATCATTGTGGTGATGATCATGGTGATGGCCGCAGCAGCATCCTTCTTCATGATCGTGGTGATCATGTTCGCAGCATTCCGGTGCTTCTTCTTTTAAGAAATCCGGGTCGAGCTCGAGAGCTGCATCAAGATTAAATCCATGGATATCGAGTACTTCGTTTATATCAATGTTGCCCATGTTGCATTCAATAATCGGAGCTCTCGGGTTGATATGGTGTAGCCTATCAGTCAAATCTTGGACGACTTCTTTGTCGGCAATGTCTACTTTAGAGAGAAGCAGTCTGTCGGCAAAGCCAACTTGGGACTGCGCTTCTTCAGATTCGTTGAGTGTTCTTGTACCGTTGATTGCATCAACGACGGTAATGATGCCGTCAACCATGTATTTTTCGCTGACAGCTTCATCCATAAAGAAGGTTTGAGCAACCGGACCAGGATCGGCTACGCCGGTAGTTTCAATGATGACTCGGTCAAAGTTGGCTTCGCCTCTTTCTCTTCTTTCAGCGAGTTTGATTAGATTTTCTGCGAGGTCACCTCGAATAGTGCAGCAAATGCACCCGTTGCTCATGGTGATAATTTCTTCGTCTTCATTAGTGACGAGCAGATCGCTGTCGATAGCTGCTTCACCGAACTCGTTTTCAATAACGGCGATTTTCTGACCGTGTTCTTCTTTGAGAATGCGGTTTAACAGAGTTGTTTTACCAGCTCCAAGAAAACCTGTAATGATAGTAACAGGAATCATCTTGTCCATTTCTAAACCTCCAATAAGAAGGATGCCTTTGATTTTCTCCTATAAATATCTTCTGAAGGAAATAATGACATCTTCTCCAAGCAAGCAATTCTATTACCTCTGTCAAGAGATTAAAGGTAAAAATACGTCTTCCTCTTAACAAATCCAGCTTCTCAAATTGAGTGAGAACCCGCAGGGCGGGCATAACCTAGATTGCAAATGGTTACATATTTTACCTGATTTGTCCTTAGCCTTATAAAGCTAAGCTCTTCTTAACTCACCTCTAAGTACAACTTTTTCAGATGAGCTTCTTTTTCAATAAGATTAACCGTAAAACCTAAAGGAAATATTATGGGAACTGTTTCTCTTATCGGATGCGGCGCCTTAGCTTCGATTTTTGTACAAAATTTTGGGAAGCTCGGCAATGAATGGAAGCTTGTCAGCGTCTACGGCAGAGAAGGAAAAAGCAAAAGTGCTTTTGAAGAACGTTTTGGCCTCAAAGTAAAAACCGATTTTGAAGATTTTCTTGCCTGCTCCGGCGAATATGTCGTTGAGCTGGCAGGAGCCGGTGCGGTCAAAGAAACTTGTATTCCTGTCCTAAAGAACGGCAAAAACTACGTTTGTATTTCTATTGGTGCACTTGCTGATAGTCATTCCCTTGAACAAGTCAAAGCTGAGGCTGAGCTGTCGGGAGCTGCTTTGTATGTCGCTAACGGTGCAATCGGCGGCCTGGATTTTCTACAGACTTTGAGTTTTTCTGATTATCCGTATTCAGTCTCAATCGAAACTTGCAAAAATCCGAAAGGACTCGAAGGTTCGCCGGGACTACACGGAAAACTTCTATCGAAGACGGAAAGAGAAATTGCATTTGACGGTACGGCTCAAGAAGCTATTAAAGGTTTTCTGAAGAACGTCAATGTTGCTATTGCTACTCAATTAGCGTCTGAGTCTGAGCAGATTCAGGCAAATTTGGTTTCTGAGCCTGGCCGTGCCAGTAATGAACATATTATCCGCGTGCGGTCCGAGACTCTAAATGCCACATTGAGTTTTGAAAGCAAGCCTGATAAAGCTAATCCGAAGTCCAGCGTGTCTGCGGCCTTAAGTGTTTTGGCTTTGCTGAAGAATTTGAGCAGCCCGATTCGCTATTTCTAGTTCGGACACAAGAAAAAGGGGCTTTGCAGCTCCCGTTTCTTTGTCGGCTTTTGTTAACCGGCGGTATTGGCGCCGCGGCTGACTAAATGAAGTCCTTTCAGATATTCGCCTTCCGGATGAGTCATTAAGAGAGGATGGTCAGATCCTGCCCCTAGTCTTGAAATCATCCATGCATCGGTCTTTGCATCGATTACCGCACCTGCGACGATTTTTTGGAACAAGTCGACATCTATTGCACCTGAGCAGGAGAAAGTCAGAAGCTGACCGCCTTCGTTTAAGAGTCTCAAACCATTAAGGTTGATATCTTTATATGCTCTGGCGGCTTTTTCTACATGATGGTGGCTGGATGCGAACTTCGGCGGATCCAAAATCACCAAATCAAATTTTTCTCCGGCATCTCTATATTTTCTGAGCTGCTCGAAGACGTTAGCCTCAACCCATTTCATCTGAGATTCGTTAAATTCGTTGAGTTTGGCGTTGGACTTGGCCATTTCAAGTGCATCGGCAGAAGAATCAATAGAAATGACTTCTTCAGCGCCGCCTTTCGCTAAGGCAAGAGAGAAGCCGCCGGTATAGCAGAAGCAATTCAAAGCACGCATGCCTCTGCCGTGAACTTTTCGGAAGGTTTCAGCTAATTGGCGTGCAAGGCGGCGGTTGTCCCTCTGGTCAACATAGAAACCGGTCTTATGGCCCATACGGACATCAACGCCGTAAAGAATTCCGTCTTCATCGATTTGAATTTTTTCCGGAGGTTCTTCTCCCTCAAGAACTTCTTTTCTCTCTGGGAGTCCTTCGCGGGCGCGTGTAGCTGCATCAGATCTGTCGAAAACCTGTGTGAGGCCGGTTGCATCGGTCAATGCCTTTCCGATTTCAGAACGCCATTTTTCGACACCTGCAGCCTGAAATTGGGTGACCAACTGTGTGTCGTATTGGTCGACGATAAGCCCCGGCAAGAAATCGGCCTCGCCAAAGATCAAGCGAATGGCATTGGTACGGCTCTTAAGATCATCTCGGGAGCGAATCGCCTCAAATACGCGTGCACGAATCCATTCTTCATTGATGATATCTTTTTCGTTAAACGACCAGCAGCGGGCGCGTAAGGCTGATTCCGGAGAATAAGCTCCCCACGCTAAAAAGTTGCCTTTGTTGTCAACGATTTTGATGGTGTCGCCGCTCTGAGGTTTTCCTTTTACATTAGCTACGCCGGTGGAATAAACCCAAGGATGTCTTCTGAGAAGAGCACGCTCTTTTCCGGGTTTAAGAATTAAAGTAGGAATATTAGTTTTCATATGAGTTATCTGGTTAAACGCAGCAAGGCTGCCTCAGCAAGCGGCAGCGCACCTGACAGGAAATCTTGAACGTCAGAGGCCTTGAATGTAGAAACGTCAGACGAAGCTAGACAAATTGCACCGAATGTCATTCCATTTGGCGCTTTAATTGGAATGAGAATGACTCCTTTGGTTTCGGAGATTGGTACTCCAAACCATGAAGCAATTTCTGAACCTGAATTTTCTCCGATAAACATTTCAGGCATTTCGGAGATCTCTGACTCAACCTCTTCGGAAAAGCGCTTAGTAAAGGGCTGCCCTTCGAATTCCGTGCGGTAAAGCCAAAGACGAAGGATACCGTTCTGAACCTTGAAGAACTTTTTGAATTGCTCCAACAAGATTGCGGGAATCTCGTAGTCTTTAGTGGCAGAGACGAGGGCTACCGCCATTTCAAGGAGAGACTTTGACAGGCCGGCTTGTTTCCTTTCCAGCTCTCTTTCACGCGCTGCGATTTCTTCCTCACGCAGCTCATAAGTCGTGAGACTTGCCCTTAGAACTTCATTTTGGCATTCAATAATGCTTCGAGTCCCTTCTCGATTTTGACGCGGAGGTACCAGTCTGCAAAAAACATCTGAATGAGTACGGAAATATTCCGGATTTTTCAACAGATAATCTTTGACAAACTGAGCAGGATTCAATCCTTCAGGAAGTTCAATATCGTCTGCCATAGCGCCTCATCTATATTTCGATTTCACTGTCAAACACCATTTCGGCAGGACCGCGAAGGTAAATGTTCATTCCTTCGCCTTCCCATTCGAGGGTTAAGGTACCGCCAAGATTTTCCAGCGCCACAGGACTTTCCATCGCCTCGTTTTTGATAGCTGTAGCCGCAGCGGCACAGTTTCCCGTTCCGCAAGCTAAAGTCTGTCCGGCTCCTCTTTCCCATACGGCGAATTTGCCGTGATGAGGATCTTGGATTTGAAGAAAGCCGACATTTACACGGGCAGGAAAGGCCGGGTGGTTTTCAATGAAAGAACCAAGCTCTTTAATCGGAGTCTCGTCTAAATTTTCAACTTGAATAGTGACGTGGGGGTTTCCGATGGAGGAGATCGAGAACCACCAAAGTTTTCCTTGAAAGGACACTGCCCACTGCTTTTCTCCGTTGATTTCTCTCTCGGGAAGACCTTTAGGATTAAACGGCAGATCAGAAGGACGGAAAGAAGGAGTATTCATCATGACTCTAACGGAGCCATCGTCCAATAGCTCCGGTTCAATGATTTCTTTGACGGTTTCTACCTTGATTTTCTTCTTATCCGTGAGGCCTTTGTTGTGAACATATCGTGCAAAACACCTTGCGCCGTTGCCGCACTGTTCAACTTCTCCGCCGTCGTGGTTGAAAATTCTGTACTTGAAGTCAACGTCTGGAAGTTCGGTTTTCTCGATGACTAGGACTTGGTCAGCACCGACTCCGAAGTGCCTGTCGGCTAAAAATCTAATATTTTCCGGCGATAAGCTGAATTGTTCTTTAGTCGAGTCGATAACGACAAAATCGTTGCCGGCCCCCTGCATTTTTGAAAACTTAATCTTCACGAAGACCTCTTAGAAAAGTCGGGAGTTAAACAACTATTTTAAGGCCTTGGACGCGGTTCTTCATAGGTTTTCGTAAACTGACGGTTCACCGTCCGGTCTAGTTTTGAATCTTCTGTGCGACCAAAGATATTGATCGGGGTGTTTCAGAATAAATTTTTCCAATTCTTGAGTTATTCGAAGCGTATCAGCCTCAGCGTCATCCGTGGGAAAATTCTCCAAAGGAGCCGATAGATGCATAGTGTAGCCGTCCGGTGTAGTTTCAGCAATTCCCCAAATGACTTTGGCTTTTGTCAATTTAGCCAGCTTTGAAACCATGGGTAGGGTAGCGGCCGGGACGCCGAAAAAAGGAACAAAGATGGAGTTTCTTTTGCCGTGATCCATATCCGGGAGGTAGTAAAAAGATAAACCGGAACGAATGGCTCGAATTACTTCCTTCATGGCGGAATTGGATTTCGGGATTAGGACAGGGTCGGAAAATCTTTTTCTAGCATCGTAGAAAACCTTATCCCAAAGCGGATTGGACTGCGGCTGATAAAGAGAGCAGCCGCGATAGAACGTATTGATGCCGATTCCTCCCTGGTCTAAGCCTACAAAGTGGGGAGTGACCACGATGACCGGGTGTTCTTGAGTCAGTTTTAGAAACTCTTCTTTCCCTTCAAACTTAACGTAATTTTGAACTTCTTCACGCGTACCCTTAATGAGGACGCTATGGTCAATGGCTGCTCTCAAGAGATTTCTGAATACGCCTTTTGCGATTTCTTCTCTTTTTTCTGCCGGCCAGTCCGGAAAGCACAGTTCCAGGTTGCGGAGCGTAACTTTTCTTCTTTTCGGGATGACATGCCATGCTACGGCTGCAAGCCAGTTAGCAACTCTGGTGCGAGAGGACTGTTTCCACCCGGAGGTTGACTTCATCATGGCAATAGCACACCGAGAAAAGAAACGGTTTAAAGCAGATTTTTTCTTCGCCATTTTTAAGTTCTTTGAAATATTTTTCTGTTAAAGTCCAATTCTACGTAAGAACTAGGATTGTATTTCGCATTGCGAAAGATTATAGTTCTCGGGCGCTGAGTTAAAGGACAACTTGCGGAGCGCTGCCGGAAGGCTAAATAACCGCTAAAGCGTCTTGAAGAAGCTCTTCAATGACGCTGTCTCCTTTGTGTTAAATATTTTTTTAGGTGACAGCAAATGTCTAAAAACGAATACTTATTTACTTCTGAGTCCGTCTCAGAAGGCCATCCGGACAAGGTGGCAGACCAGATTTCCGACGCAATTCTTGATGCCATTCTCGAACAAGATCCAACCGCCAGAGTCGCAGCCGAGACTTTGTGTACAACCGGCACCGTTATGCTGGCCGGTGAAATTTCCACGACAGCCAACGTCAATTACACTGACATCGTTCGCGCTACTTTAAAGAGAATCGGCTATGACGACAGCAGCTACGGTATTGACCACAAAGGCTGCGCCGTATTAGTGGCTTACGATAAACAATCTCCTGACATTGCTCAGGGCGTCAACAACGCTCAGGACGATCCTTTGGAAAAAGGCGCCGGCGACCAAGGTTTGATGTTTGGTTATGCCTGCGATGAAACAGATGCATTGATGCCGGCTCCGATTTACTACGCCCATAGACTTGTTGAACAGCAGTCTTTAATGCGCCGCAGCGGTGAAATGCCTTATCTGCGTCCTGACGCTAAGAGCCAGGTCACAATGCGCTATGTTGACGGCAAACCGGATTCCGTTGAAACCGTTGTTCTGTCTACTCAGCATGCTCCAGAGATGAGCGACGGAGAAAAAATGAAGCCTGAATTTGTTCAGGCAGTTATTGACAAAATTATTCGTCCGGTATTCCCGCCTGAAATGCTCAAGGACACCAAGTTCTTGATCAACCCGACAGGCCGTTTCGTTATCGGCGGTCCGCAGGGCGACTGCGGTTTAACCGGCCGTAAGATCATCGTTGATACATACGGCGGTGCTTGTCCGCACGGCGGCGGTGCTTTCTCCGGCAAAGATCCGACTAAGGTTGACCGCTCTGCTGCTTATGCTTGCCGTTACGTTGCTAAGAACATTGTCGCTGCTGGACTTGCACGTCAGTGCCAAATTCAAGTTGCTTATGCTATCGGTGTTGCTAAACCTGTCAATATTACGGTCTACACTGAAGGCACAGGTGTCATTCCTGATGAAAAAATCGCTGAATTAGTTCGTGAACATTTTGATCTTCGCCCTGCCGGCATCATCAAAATGCTTGATCTGCAGCGCCCGATTTACAGCAAAACAGCTGCATATGGCCACTTTGGAAGAGAAGAACCGGAATTCACATGGGAACGTACCGACAAGGCTGCAGAATTGAGAAAGGCTGCCGGACTCGATAAGTAATTTTTTCTCACCAATCAAAAAATCCCATTCCTCAACAAAAGGATGGGATTTTTTGCGATCAAGTTCTTACGATCTCCTCACCTAATAAAAACTTGTCTCAGACAATTTTTCAAAGCTCTCCAAAACACTCTTTCAGTGAAGGAATAACCCGAATGCCCTGAACTCCAGAGTATTTAAAAGATTATGCTAAATACTTTGAACCTCGTGACGGAAAGAACACCATGCAAGAATTGCCTCTTCAGCTTGTTACACAGATGATTGCGGATCGCAGGACAATCCACAAACGGCCGGAATTAGGTTGGACAGAGTTTGAAACCACCTACTTCATCGCGAAGCGATTGGAAAAACTTCAGATTGAATTTCAATTAGGCGGTGATTTTTTGGATCGGGCTTCTGTTCACGGACGCGATGAGCAGGAAGTACGAACAGCAATACAAAGAGCGCTCGAGCATGGAGTCCCAAAAACTTTCATCAAGAAGACTCAAGGTTACACGGGTGTTGCAGGAATTTTTGATACCGGCAGACCAGGTCCAACCATTGCAATACGAGCAGATATTGATGCGGTTCCGGTCCAAGAAAGTCAAGATGAAGCACATGAGTCTGTCATGGGAGGCTATTGCTCCGAAATACCAATGGTGATGCACTCCTGCGGTCATGATGCACATACCGCTATTTTGTTGGCAGTCGCTGAATGGATAGTTGAAAATCAAGATAATCTTTGCGGGAAATTCAAATTTGTGTTCCAACCTTCAGAGGAAGGAGTCCGTGGTGGCTTGGCCGTAGCAAACGGAGGTTTTTTGGACGATGCTGATGTGCTGCTGTGTTTCCATATCGGCACTAAATGTAAGTTAGGTGAGGTCGGGATATGCGAGAAAGGCTTTTTGGCGACATCGAAACTGAACGTAACATTTGAAGGTGTTCCTGCTCATGCGGGTTCAAATCCGGAAGCTGGTAAAAGCGCACTCTTGGCAGCCTGTAATGCCGCAACACTCATCTCAGGGATTCCACGGCATAGCAAAGGCTTGACTCGTGTTTGCGTGGGCAAGCTTATTGCAGGCGAAAGTAGAAATGTCATTCCTGCACACGCAGCAATGGAAATTGAAACCAGAGGAGAGACGGGAGAACTCGATCAGTACATGGTCAATCATGTCTGCAGGATCGTAAATTCTGCCGCAGAAGCTTTTGATGTGAAGGCCAGAATTGAGACGGTCGGGTCGGCGGTTAATTTGGAAACGGATCACGAGATCTCTGTCCGACTTCAAAAAATTGCCGAGCAGGTTGAGTCAGTTGAACGAGTGGCCTATTACAACGATATAGCAGCTTCTGAGGATTGTACTTGGCTCATTAAGCGAGTACGTGACAGAGGCGGAAAGGCCGGATACTTCTTATTCGGCTGTAACCACCACGGCCACCATAAAACAGACTTCACAATCCAAGACGAGGTTTCTCTACCGGTTGGACTCAGAATGTTAATACAGTACTTAGCGGAAAGATGCTCTGGGTAGATGGAAAGAGTCCATTCCAGGAACAGAAAACACCGTTATTTTTCTTGCTTCTTCCAACTTGAGAATGATACTGAGGAAGGTTAACGGAGAAGAGAGGACCTTCGTCGTTACTGAGGTAGATTTTTCGATATAGAATTCCTCAACGGTGTATTAAGAAGAATTGGCTGAATTATGAAAACAAGATTTTTAACAGGAATAACTCCCAGCGGTACCCTTCACCTGGGTAACTATGTTGGATGTATCAGGCCAGCGATTGAAAAAGCAAAGCTCCCCAATACTGAGAGCTTCTATTTCATCTCTGATTATCATGCTCTCATCAAGACTAGAGATCCTGACAGAATTGAAAAGAGCCGTATGCAAATTGCTGCCACCTGGCTTGCTTGCGGGTTAGATCCTAATCATGTTCATTTCTACCGCCAAAGCGACATCTTAGAAGTCCCTGAATTAAATTGGATTCTTAATTGCATCACTTCTAAAGGATTGATGAACAGAGCTCATGCATATAAGGCAAAAGTAGACGACAATGTTGCCGCAGGGGAAGATCCTGACAACAATGTGTCTATGGGCCTTTATTGCTATCCGATTTTGATGGCTGCCGACATTCTGATGTTTAATGCCAACTATATTCCGGTTGGTAGGGACCAGATCCAACACGTCGAAATGTGCAGAGATATTGCTCAGCGTTTCAATCAGCTCTACGGAAAAGAAATCTTCACGCTGCCGGAAGCTTTTATTGATGAAGAAGTAGCTGTGTTGCCGGGACTGGACGGCAGAAAGATGAGCAAGAGCTACGACAACGTCATACCGCTTTTTGAAGGCGGAGAAAAAGCCCTTAAAGCAGCTATTCTCAAGGTGGTGACAGACTGTAAAGAACCGGGAGAGCCAAAGGATCCTTGTTCTACCTCTCTTACTCAGCTTTATGATGCATTCGCCACTCCGACAGAAAAAGAAGAGTTTGCTAATAAATTGAGAGACGGTCTCGGCTGGGGCGAGGCAAAAGGAATCGTATTCAAGCAAATCAACGCAGAAATTGGTCCGAAACGCGCTAAATACGAAGAACTCATGAGAAACCCACAGGTTGTGGAAGATATTCTTATGGAAGGCGCCGCTCGCTTGAGACCAATGAGTCAGGCATTGATTGAAGAAGTCAGAAATGCCGTCGGCTTAAGAAGATTCAAGCCGGTCCAAGAAAAAGCTGAACAGAAGAAAGCCAAGAAGAAGAGCTGCCCTAAATTCAAACAGTATCGTGAAAAGGACGGAATGTTCTATTTCAACCTTCAAGACGAAAAAGGCAACGTTCTTATGACAGGAGGTTGTTTAGAGAACGGCAGAGATTTAGGTAAGCTTCTTTGCTGCTTCAAGGCAAACGGACTTAAAGCCTTCCAAGAATGCTACTGCAAGCTTTCTGACGGAGTAACAGAAGAGCAGATTGAAGCTATTCGCTTGGCAATGCATGAAGAAGAATAACTTATAAGAGTTTTCGAAGCGGCCCAATCAGAATCAAATCTGGTTGGGCTGAATTGTTCGGAGGAAAGGTAGGATGGAGTCGGCGGGAAAGAACACAAACCAACTGGACGTACGTGGTAACCAATTGATATCAGCCAGTCATTGGGGAATTTTTCATCCGATCGTTCAAGACGGCAGAGTGGTTGATGTGCAGCCGTTCGAGAAAGATTCTGCTCCATCAAAGAATCTTAAAAAGCTAGTTAAACTTCAAACGTCTTCGAACAGAATTCTGCATCCTTACGTCCGCAAGGAATATTTAGAAAAAGGTCCTGCAAGTTCTGAAAAAAGAGGCAAGGATGAGTGGATTCAGGTCACTTGGGATGAAGCTCTTGACTTGGTAGCCAGCGAGATCAAAAGAATTTATAAAAACTTTGGACCTGCGGCAATGTTCGGGCGCTCTTATGGTTGGAAGTCTTCGGGCCTGGTTCATAGCGCGCATACCTTACAGCAACGTTTGTTGAATCTTTGCGGAGGTTTTGTTGAATGCGCTAACAGCTATTCGACAGGTGCCATTGCGACCATTCTTCCTTACGTTACCGGCAGCTCCGAACTGAAAAGTACGGCGTGGCCGAATATCCTCAAACACAGTGAACGAATTGTTTTTTGGGGCTGCGACCCTTTGGTGACCGGAGATATCGATTGGATTGCTCCGCTTCACCGAGCACAGAAATATTTAGATCAACTTAAATCTTCCTCCATCAAGACCTACAGCATAAATCCTGTTCGTCCTGAGACTTCAAAGTTTCTTGAGAATGATTGGATAGCCCCAAAGCCCGGTACTGATACCGCACTGATGCTTGCATTGATGCATGAGCTCATTGCAGCCGGCATGGCTAATAAGAGTTTCCTGGATAAATATACGTTCGGTTTCGATGCACTGAAAAACTACATTTTGTGCTCAACAGACGGTGTCGAGAAAAACGCCGAATGGGCCGAGAAAGAAACCGGCATTCAAGCTTCTGTCATTCGCAATCTTGCCCAAGATTTGGCAACTCATCGGACGATGCTGATGATTGGCTGGGGGCCTCAGAGAGCACGTTATGGCGAGCAATTTCCATGGATGGCATACGCATTGGCCTGTGTTCTCGGACAAATTGGTTTGCCCGGAGGAGGGATAGGATCAAATTACCATTACTCCGACGGAGGAGTTCCTGTTCGAAAAGGAAAACAACCGAGAGGAATTTCTTCCAAAGTTGCTCCGGTTTGGCCTTACAAAAAGCCTGGAGAATTTTCTCAGAAGATACCGGTGGCATCTTTCGTGGATTGTTTCTTGAATCCTGGAAAGGTTATTGATTTCAACGGCAAAAAAGTTAAGTATCCTGAAGTCAAAATGGTGATGTGGACTGGCGGTAATCCATTCTCTCATCAGCCCGAAACTAACCGGCTTAAGAAAGCATGGAGCATTCCGGAGACTGTGGTTGTATCTGACCATGTCTGGAGTGCGACGGCAAGACATGCTGATCTCGTTCTGCCAGCCTCAACCACACTTGAAAGAAACGACATTGTAGGAATAGGTACCTACACCAATGATGGCATAGTCGCTATGCATAAAGCCGTTGAGGCTCCAGGAGAAGCAAAATCAGACTATGAAATCTATACGCTTTTGGCAGAAAAGCTGGGACTGAAAGAAGCTTTCACCGAGGGTCTCGATGAAGCCGGCTGGATCAGAAAAATTTACAACGATACATTGGCGCCTAATAAGAAGATTGGCGTTGAGCTTCCGGCTTTTGAAGAATTTTGGACGCAAGGATACGTGTTGTATCCGGAGGATCCTGAAGAAGGAGAGTATGTTGCTTTTGCAGATTTTATAAATTCTCCGGAAGGCACTCCTCTAAAAACTGAAAGCGGCAAGTTCCAGCTTTTCAGTCCGACCATTGATTCATTCGGCTATGAGGATTGCCGCGGATATCCCATGTATTTCAGACCTGAAGAGTTGCGGGCCGCTGAAAACGAATTCTTTCTGGTAAGCCTCAAAGCCTCAGATCGCCTGCATGGTCAACTCCATAATCTGGATGCAACTTTTGACGGCCCGAAAGTGTCCGAAAAAGTCAGGATCAATCGAGAAGACGGGGAAAAACTCGGCTTACAGAGCGGTGAAAAAGTTGAACTTTCTAATTCCCGAGGAATCGTCGTCGCGACTGTTGAGCTGTCAGACGATGTCGCGATCGGTGTTGTGGCAGTGTGTCACGGAGGAATGTTTTTCCCCATAGCGAATAAGGATGTAGGAGGCTGTTCAAATACACTGGTCAAAGACGTTCCGACTTCTTCATTATCACGAGGAAATGTAGCCTCTTACGGGACAGTCAAAGTCCGGAAAGTTCTCTATAGCAAACGGCAAAATTTAATGCTGATACCGTAACAGAAAGAGTGCTTCAAAACACTTAAAAGAACATAATTGCCGAAGGATGTTATTTTGCTGAATGAAACGCTCAAAATACGGTACTAATTTTTGTTTAAGTTCTCTAATAGATTCTTAAGCGACAAGTTTAAACGAAGCTGCGTTATTGGAAATTCATGAATATTTGTCTGAGAACAAGATCTCTTTTTACAGTGACGCCTTCGAGAAGATGTTACTGGGATTATCAATCGACAGTTTTGTGTATTGAGATACTGTTTTCAACATGATTAGTTTTTGGGTTCATAAAAAAGTTCTGTAAAACTACCAACCAAACCTTCTAAAGAACAACTCACAGTCATTAAAGAGCCGATAAAGCCAAGGTTCATCTTCTTAGCGTCATCAAATTCACGTAAATAACTTAGGAGCTCGGCAATATGGATAAGAATCATATTTAACAAGTATTCCGCCCGCTCAACTCTGTCCTTTACTACGATTGTTTCTGACCATTCTTGTCTTAAAAATTTTTGATAACTAAAATCCTGCGGAACAGCTCGAAAAACGTCCCATTCCATTTCGTCGGCTATGAAATTCTGCCCTATTAATTCTAAATGTTTATCAAAATCTCCCACCATATAGTTCCAAGTAAGATGTGTTCTGATGAATTCAACCAACATTTCTATGATTTCTTTTCTTCTATTTGTAGGAACTGAATCCGCAAGAGCTACCAGGGCCCATATCATACTATCGCTTGCTAATTCGACAGGATTATCTCTGACCTTATAAATGCTCTTGGCCTGTTTCTGCAGTTCTCGAATGGTGCCGTCTACGAAAGGTAGGTTAATTTTATTTCTGATGTACTCGTATAACATTTCACTCTTTCTGTTACTGTATCAGTATTAAATTCGTCCTTTACTATAGCTTTTGCTCTCATCTGTGATTATTAAGCCGAGTGGAATATCAGTTTCTTCTGGCTCAATAGTTTCAATTCTGCACTGAGAGTACGCTATTCCAACAGTAAATGGCCGGGGATTTGTCTGAGATAAATAACGGTCATACCACCCGCCTCCATAACCGAGCCTGTAATTTGAGTTATCGAAGCCCAGGCAGGGAACAAGCAAGAGATCTGGAGCAATTTTTCGGATGGTTTGCGGAACCAAAGTATTGAAAATGCCTTTGGTCAGTTTTGTTTCCGGAGACCATTCGGCAAAAAACATCTGGTTGTTTTCAATGATCGGTATTGCAGCTTTTTTTCCCGGATTTCTTTCAAGCCATGAAGTCATGAACGGTACTAAATCAACTTCGTGAAAAATCGGAAGATAAAAACCAACGGTGAAGTAACTTTGCTCTGAAATCCAGCTACTTAAATTATCAATAACTGCAGCAGATACACAATGGTCGATGGGACGCTCATCGCGAAGTTGTTTGAGCTTTTTTCGGAGACTGGTTTTGAAGAGCGAAGATTGCATTTTCAGTTCAGAATTCGTTTGTTAACAAGGCGGTTATGTATTATTTCTCAAAAATTCAAAAGATTTCAAGAATCGTTGGAGCTATGAAAAGATACATAGTTGGAGGTTGGGTCAGAGATACTCTTTTAAAAGAAGAGGGTTTTGATATCGCTCCTCAGGATAAGGACTGGGTCGTAGTCGGTGCCAGTCCGGAAGAAATGGTTAAGCGTGGTTTTATTCCCGTAGGCGCAGACTTTCCGGTTTTTATCGATCCCAAGAATGGAGAAGAGTTGGCGCTCGCCCGCACGGAAAGAAAAAGCGGGAAGGGCTATCACGGTTTTGTCTTTCATGCCGACCCTTCCGTCACGTTAGAAGAGGATCTTCTAAGACGAGACTTGACTATTAACGCCATGGCTTTTGATGAAGACGGCTCTCTAATCGATTGCTATGGCGGAAAAGAAGATTTAAAAAATCGAGTATTGAGACATATCAGCGACGCTTTTGCCGAGGATCCTGTTCGATTGCTGAGAGTGGCCAGATTCTCTGCAAGACTCTCGGAATTTTCTATTGCCCCGGAAACGATGACTCTTTTGCAGACTATCGTCTCGTCGGGAGAGTCCGATAACTTAGTCCAAGAAAGAGTTACTCAAGAATTTTTGCGAGCGCTTGAAGAGTCTAAGCCTTCCAGATTCTTTGAAGTCTTGAGAGAAACCGGATACCTGGAGAGGGCGTTCCCGGCCTGGAAGCTTTCTCCATCCGTTTTAGCAAAAGTCGATGAGGTTAAAAGTAAGGATCCAAGACTCAAAAGATTTGTCGCGAGCTTAGAAGAGGTTCCGGTTCAAGATCTGAATAAGATTTTGAAAGCTCTTAGACTGCCGAAAGAGTACTCTGAACTGGCGGTCTTGGCCAAAACTTATGAAAAGAAGGTTCCAAAAGTTTCATCATCTTCCTCTGAAAAATTGCTCTTCTTGAAAAAAACAGATTCGCTCAGAAGGCCTGAAAGATTCAAACAATTGCTTGACTGCTATGAGACAGATCTTTCAAAAGATGAGCGAGACTATTGGGAACAACTTGCTGACGCTGTCAGACAATTAGACTTGAAGGAAATTGTCGCAAAAGTTAAAGATAAAAAGGATGTGCCGAAAATGGTAGACGAGGCAAGGTGCTTGTTAATTGAAAAGTTCTCAAAGTAACTTGCCGATCAAAAGAATTACAGTTCCGATGAGAATAGTGCTCGCAATCGGAATGTTTATCTCTTTTCCGAAGATTTTGAAGTTAATATCTCCCGGAAGTCGTCCGATTCCGAGCTTTTGAAGCCAAGGAATTGCAGACGACAGAATACAGAGAGCTATAAAAATAGTAAGAATCCATCGCATGCATTAGATTGTGGCATAAATCAATGCAGTGATGTTACTCAGCGAAGGAAAACGATAAATGCGGATAGAAGATTTTCTTCTGTGTTCCGGCAAATACCGCAAAATACATTTGACAGATTATGTCCTAGATGTTGCGATAGGTGCTTATGACTCGGAAAGAAAAGGAAAACAATCTGTCAGATTTAATGTTGAAGCATGGGTTGAAAATCTTCCGGTCGAGGATGATTTATCCAATGTATACAACTACGAAGAAATCATCGGTTCTATAAAAGAAGTCCTTTCAAAAGGTCACATTGATCTGCAGGAAACTCTTGCTGCATCGGTGGCTAAACAGGTCCTCTCAAATCCCATGGTAAAGGCGGTAAAAGTTAAGACAGAAAAATTGGATGTTCTGACAGACAGTGCATCCTTTGGAATAGAGATATTTGTTGAACAGCATGATCAAAATTAAAGCGGTAGATTCTCTCCAAGAAAAAGAGAAAGTACTTTCTTTGATGGCCGAAGAGCCGTCGGACGAAACCTCGGCGGAAGAAATGGAGCCTGCGAAAGATAAAAAAAATTTGGTGACACGTCAGCGACTTTCTTTTGAGAATAGAAAACTTGAAAAAAGAATCGTCAGACTTTGCGCAAAGGCCATTATCGACTTCAATCTCATTGAAGACGGCGACAAGGTCATGGTCTGCGTATCCGGGGGCAAAGACTCGTATGCGCTTTTAGATGCTTTGGTGAGACTGCAGGGAAGAAGCAACGTGAAGTTTGAACTTCTTGCTTTTTGTCTGAATCAGCATCTCCCCAATTTCCCGTTGGATAAATTGGTTAATCATCTCGAGAAGATCGGCGTTCCATACCTCATCGAAGATCAGGATACTTTCAGTATTGTTAAATCCAAGTATCAAGATCCAAGAAACTTTTGTTCCCTATGTTCTCGTTTGAGAAGAGGCATTGTCTACCGTATTGCCAAAGAGCAGAAGGTTACAAAAATTGCCCTTGGACACCACATGGACGATGTGGTTTCTACGCTGCTTCTAAACATGTATTACGGCGGACGCCTCAAGTCGATGCCGCCGAAACTTTTGAGCGATGCCAAGGAGCATATTGTTATCCGGCCGATGATCTATATTCGCGAAAAGGACTTGAAGCGCTGGTGCAAAGTTCAAAACTACGACATCATTCCGAAGCTTTGCGGAGCCGATGACAAATGCCGTCGAGAAATGAAAGAACTGATTGAGAAAATGGACAAAGAGCACCCGGGCCGAGTGGAAAATATTTTTAAGAGTTTAGGACGCGTAGCACCTTCTCATCTGATGGATGAGGAAGTTTTTGATTTCGTTAATTTGAAGGCTCAACCGCAAGAAGAAAAGGAACAGAATTAATTATTTTTTCAAAGCTCGCTCTGCAGAAACTGAGACCCGGGAACTCTCAAGGTGTCCACATTTAGTGTGGTATTTATCGGCTGAGTTATCGGGAACTGCTTAAAAAACAACAGATTTTTTGTAGACTATTCGGATAATCGAAGATTATTTAGTGTAAGAGGTAAATATGAGAGCTCGCTCAATGAAGATCGGCGATTTGGCTGTACATAAGGTTGCAACAATACCCTCCGGCACGTCGCTTCTTAATTGCGCAAAAGAAATGAGAGAACTGCATGTCGGAAGTCTCGTGGTTGTTGATGAGAACGAACGCCCGATCGGTATGCTGACAGACCGAGACATTACGATCGAAGTAGTGGCCTTGGAAAAAGACATTAAGACTCTCGTGGTTGATGAAGTTATGTCTGCACCGGTTTCTGTAGCTCACTCCTCCGAAGGTGTGGTCGATGCTCTGGCCAGAATGCGGGAACAGGGTATAAGAAGACTCCCTGTAGTTGATGAGGAAGGTAAGATTAGCGGTATTGTGACAGCCTCTAATATCGTAGAGGAACTTTCAGTAATGCTTGATAGTATCGTCCGAGCTGTTAAATCCTCTAAGACTCGTGAGATTGCACAAAGACCGTAGTCAAAATTGAGGTACCAAAGATGAAGATTTCTTCTCCGGCTTTTGCTGACAAAGGATTTATTCCAATCGAATACACACAGGAAGGAGAAGACCTCTCCCCTCCGTTAGTAATTTCTGACATTCCTGAGGCTGCGAAATCTTTGGTACTCATCGTGGAGGATCCGGATGCTCCTGATCCGGAAAATCCTAAATTAATTTTTACCCATTGGATTGTTTATAACCTTCCTCCGCAGTCTATGGAATTGGCGGCAGGCCAGGATATCTCACAAATTCCCGGAGCAAAGGAAGGTTTGAACGACAGAGGTACAGTAGGCTATATCGGCCCTCGTCCTCCAATCGGCACACATCGGTATTTCTTTAAGCTTTACGCAGTTAATACCGAATTGTCTTTTGAACGTCCTCCTCAAAGAAAAGAAGTTCTCCGAGAAATGGACGGTTTTATCGTCGGTTCCGCACAGATTATTGGTCTTTACAAGCTGGCTGCTTAATCTTGTAAGTTATTTTGTGTGAGCCTCTATGGTTCGGTCAGGTTTGATTTCCTGAGAATGCTCTGCTTTGAAAAGCGGAAGCGTTATTTCGCAGGTAATACCTGACCCAAGTTCAGTTCGTTTGATTGAAAATTTTCCTCCGTGATTCTGAATGATGGATCTCACGATGGAAAGACCAATTCCTAACCCGGCACTTTTGCGAGAGGACATGGATACTTGGATTCTTTGCAGTTCATCATCTGAGACCTTGGACCCATTGTCTGCAATGGCTATTCTGCAACTATCTTTGTCCTCGTTAACAGCAAGAGTGATCTCCGGATTCTTAACATTTTGAGCTTCGAGAGCCTCCTTGGCATTCTTAAGCAGATTGTAGATTGCCAATTCAAATTCCAAAGGCGACAAACTGCAAACCGGCTCAGCATTTGATCGGAAAAAATTGATTGCCAAATTATCACAATGAAAGGCAAAGCGAAAATCTTGGATAGCTTCCGCTACTGTTCCGTTAACTTTCGATGGTGTTTTCTTTAACTTTCTTTCTTTTGCGTAATTTCGGACCGAGTTGACGATATCTTCAACTTTCTTGGTCTGAAAAATTATTTTTATTAGCATCTCGGTCAGAGTTTGACTGTCAAGTGCTTGTTTGTTTTGTGCTCGCAAAAGACCTTCGGCATAAGCTTGGACGGCCCCTAAAGGTTGAGGTAGTTCATGCGCAATCATTGAACTCATATGATCGATGGTGCTTATTTTTTGCAACGCCATCAAACGGGCTTCGGCCTCTTTCATAGCCCGATCGGTTTTGATTTTGGCTCTTAACGTAGCTACAAGCTGTTCAGACCTTCTTTTTAATTTCAGGTAAAGGAAGAGCGTCAGAGAAAGCAGGCCCAAAAGGAAAACTGCAAAAAGAAGGACTGCAAAACTGTACTTTTGAAGCATTTCTTTGAGAGTCCAAGGCCGGTAGTCAGAGAAGTGGCCTATCTTCAGCTCCTTGAAAAGACCATCAATTGAGCTGAGATCCATTTGAACCGACCATGAAGCGGTTCCTTTCGAAAATGGCATCTCAAGAAGTGCAGTAACTAACTTTCGTGTGAAGGCCGCATCGCTGTTTTTTGTAGAAGATAAGGTCCAATTCGGAAAGGTTCGAGTAGAGCTGGTGCAAGGAGACGTACTCGAGACTAACACCGGATTTACCTTCTCTCGAATTTCTTTATTTTGTGCGGACAAGGTTTCCCAATAGCAGCCGGGGAGCGCTACGACATCGGTTCTTCCGTCAATTAAAGCCTGCAGAAGATCTTCGGGATTTTTATTGAGGAAAGATACCGAGGAGAAGAATTTTTTAGGATCGTATCCGGCATAACTGATTTCTGCTAACGGCACAATGTGGCTAAAAAAAGCCTCAGGATTGTTGGAGGTAAAGCGTTTGCCTTTTAAATCGGCAAGCGTGCGCACGGTCATCTCCTGCCGAGTTAAAAAGACCGAGCCTAATTCATTTCTATCTGTTCCCTTTTTAGTAGGAGCGTAGATTAATAGCTCGCGAACACCGTCTTGTGAAAGAGAGCGAGCAAAGCCTGCCGAAGAAATGAAGTACTCGATTTTCTTTTCTTCTATCAGTTTCTTTAAGTGCGTAAGAGACACCGGCTGCATGAATTGGATTTCATTCGTGCCGAATTTCTGTTCCAGATAATTTTTAGTTGCTTCAAAGAATTCTTGCTCGTTGCTCGACATAGCACCGGTTCCGAGACCAACTACGTAAGTGGCTTGTGCCGGACCCGATAACAAAGCCAAAGGCAGCAATAAAAGCAAGAGAATTTTCGGCATAAAGATCTCCATATCACTGCCTCTATGATCTCATACCGGCCTATTAGGATTTTCACCTTTTTTAGTACTTAGGTACCAGGATCCTAAGTGATGGTTTCTTTATCTTGGAGCCATGGAAGTTCTCAAAACAAAGGAGAAAAAGGTGTCAGGATTGTCCAACAAGATATTAACCTTTTGTTTGCTGTGCGCGGTCCCGACTGTTTACGCTCAAAGCACGGTGAGTGTTTACGGTGTTGTGGATACGGGTTTCGGCGTTATGAAAGGCAAAGGTCAGCAGACTAGTGTTCAAGCCGTCTCGGGAGGAAATGCCGCCAGTCGTTGGGGTCTGACGGGAAAAGAAGAACTCGGGAGTGGGAATTACGTTAAGTTCATCTTGGAACAAGGCATCAAAGTGAATAACGGAGCTCCTCAAACCGCCGGTGTGCTTTTCGACAGAGATTCTTTACTGCTCGTCGGCGGGAAATGGGGCGAACTTGGTTTCGGCCGCTCGGGCTCTTTAATGGGCACCACCGGATACTTTGGGCAGTTTCCAAAGATGGGTGCCAATCCAATGGCAAGCAACTTCTTAGATGCTGCTCTTATTGGTTCTCTGGTTAATTCCGGAATGCTCAACAATTCTGTTACTTACCAAGTAAAGCCAACCAATTCAGTTACTTTGACGGCGCAATACTCAAACGGCATCTCCTCTGATGAGGATACTTGGAGTAAAAACAATCATTACTATGGTCTATCTGCCCAATACAAACAAGCTGACTTTAGCGTAGGAACTGTTTTTACAGTGATCGATTACAGAAAAGCCGGAGCCAATAATGGGGCAGATTCGGAGCCGACTTATAACTTATTCTTGACAGCATATAAGATGTTCGGACAGTTTCGCCTAAACCTCGGATACCAACATGTTTGGAATTCTCGAAACCTGAGCGGCGGTCCTAATGCCTTTTATGCCAAAGATTTAGGTTTTGGAACCGCAGCTAAGGTCAAAGAAAGCAGGAAAGGCTTTAGATCCGACTCCTTTGTTATCGGCGGTAGCTATCCTGTAGGCGGAGGAAAACTCTTTGGCGCCTTCAAATGGAATATGGGAAAATGGCAGGGTGAAAGCATGAAGACAGATGCCGACAGGGACGGCGATCGTTGGGTCGCTTCTTTAAAGTACCTCTATCCATTGTCCAAGCGAACCTCGCTCTATGCAGTAGGCAGCTATGCCAGAGGAACAGGAATGTTCAAGAATGCTGAAAGCAAGGCGACTCGTTTAACAACAGCGTTCGGTGTGTGTCATAACTTTTAGTCTTTTGGGAGAAAAAAGTGATCGACCGCAAACTTCAGGAAAATTCAATCGTTCGTATTGTTGATGATGACGAAGGATTCGGAGACGCAATCCGTTTCATCCTCAAGACTGAAGGCTGGCTTGTCACTTTTTATTCTGACACCGCTTCGTTTTTGAAAAAGGACGATCCGGAAGTTCCCGGCTGCATCATTTTGGATTACCAAATGCCTTTGGTGAATGGTTTGGAGTTTCAGGAAATGCTGGCGCATGAAGGTTATTCTCAGCCTATCATCTTTCTTACAGCTCATGCGGATGTAGACATGGCCATTACCGCTTTTAGAAAAGGCGCCGTTGATATTCTGAAAAAGCCTGTGTCAGCTGAAGTTCTGCTTGAAGCTGTTGAAAGAGCCGTGAAGACTGATAATGAAGAACGGCATAAGGATTATCGAATGGTCAGGTATCAGGAGTTCTACGACGCTTTAACTCAACGAGAAAAGGAAGTATTGAAGTTGGTTAATGCCGGATTGATGAACTACCAGATTGCTCAAAGGTTAGGATTGAGTGAGAGAACCGTAGAAACTCATCGCTTCAATGCCTATAACAAAGTCGGTGTCAGAGACCTAATACAACTAAGAGAGTTTATGTCGCATATAGAGGCGTAACGCTTTATTTCTCAATAGTTTTTTAAACAGTTAATTCAATTCACAGGGGACTGAAAAGGTCCTCTCAGGGGAAGTTTTTTCTCAAAATCTTCAAGGAGTTTATTATGTCCAACATTAGCAGAAGAAATCTTTTCAAGACAGCCGGTGCAGGTGTTCTTGCTTTTGGTTCCGGAGCTGTTCTTGCCCAGACCTCAAATCCTGCAAATCCGTACGTTCCTCAGAAGTGGGACGAATCCTATGATGTTGTTGTAGTTGGCGGCGGCGGAGCTGGCATGGCTGCTGCATTGTTGGCTGCACAAAACGGAGCAAAAGTAGTAATTATTGAAAAATTGCTTTTTGCCGGCGGTAATACAATGGCAGCTCAAGGCCAAATTAATGCAGCAGACCCGGTCCGTCAACCGAAGCAAAATATTGAAGATTCTCCTGAAAAGCATGCCGCTCAAACCTTAGCTGCCGGCGATTTCAGAGGCGATCCTGCCCGCGTCAAAGTCCTTTGTGATAATGCCTATAGCGTAATCACATGGCTTGAAGGCTTAGGAATGGAATTCAAGCCTACAGTTCATCAAATGTTCGGCGGTCTCTATCCTCGCGCTCACTCTCCTGCAGTTCCGAAAGGCATCGGTTATACAGGTGTTTTGTCTAAAGCCCTGAAGAAAGAAAACGTTCCTTTCAAGACCGGTTTCTCCGTCGTTGAAATTTACCGCGAACAGCCATGGAGCGGCGATGTCCTAGGCGTAAAAGTTCAAAACAGCAAAGGACAAGTCTTAAATATCGAAGCCAAGAAAGGCGTAGTTTTGGCCAGCGGCGGATTCTCCGGCAATCAGTATTTAAGAGAACTGCATGATCCGAGAACTGCCGGCCTCGGCACTGACAATCTTCCCGGCCATACCGGTGATGTAATGATGGCTGCAAATCGAATCGGCGGATATTTGATTGGTATGGACTTCATCCAGTCCACTCCGGGAGCACCGGCCGGTAAGAAGATGAAGATCATCTTGAATACCAATGTGGACGGTTCCATCTATGTAGATAAACGAGGCAATCGTATCGTTGATGAAGGCGCACGGCGCGATCATATCCGTGATGCAGTATTAGGCACACCGGAACGCTATGGCTATACAGTGGTTGATAATAATCAGTATGAGTCATACAACAGTGCCGTACATGATGCAGTTCAAAGAGGCATTGAAATCAACGAAGCATGGACAGCTCCGACTATTAAAGAACTGGCTGTGAAGATGGGCGTGGATCCTGAAGGTTTGCAGAAGACGGTAGACAGATATAACAACGTTATTATCAAAAACAAGGAAGATCCTGACTTCTATAAGGCACCGCGCAATCTCACAAGAAAGATTGAAAAAGGACCTTTCTGGGCTTGCTACACAGGCATGACCGTTCACCATACGATGGGCGGATTGAATACCAACACCAAGGCTCAAGTTCTGGACTGCACCGGAACTCCGATTCCTCGCTTATATGCAGCCGGCGAAATTACCGGCGGTATCCATGGAACCAACCGAGTCGGCGGTAATGCTCTTCTTGACTGCTTCGTCTTTGGCAGGATCGCGGGCGAAAATGTCGCTAAAGAAAAAGCCAGAGGTTAGTTCTTTAATCTAATTCAGCACAAGGACGGTCAGATCTATTGAAACTGCCGTCCTTTCGTTATTGAAGGGAGCTGCGCTGCTCAGGCTGTTTACAGCCGAATGAGACCGCTCTCTCTTTGATCAAAATCGGTAGGTTCATCACCCGAGATCTATTTTTCTTCTTATCTGCGAAGACAGCTGCAGCCTAAAAGTGAAGGCCGTTGAAGAAGAGCTCAGCTTCTACTTGCTGGTTTGCTTCTAAGTGGTGTCCTTTTGGATTCTTAATAATGGCCTGTGCATCTCTGAATGACGCAGAACGACCGCTTCCTTTTTGCAGCGGAAGGGCAATAAGATGATCACCCAAAGGAGCAAGCTGAACACAGATATCTCCGGCTTTTCCTTGGAAATTGAAGCCCATGATCGCTTCTACTTTCTTCACAGGAAAAGGTGTAGTCATGAAGGAAGACCAAATCTGAGGAAGGACAAATCGCTGAGCTAGACAAATAAAGCCGAGCGGATTGCCAGGTAGGCCGATAAGAATCGATTTGTTCATCTTTCCATATACAAACGGAAGGGAACTGGATAACCGGGTGCCGTCCTTGATAAGAGAACCGCCGGACATTTTGATAGCTTTGCGCAACAAATCGCTCTTGCCTTGACCTGTGCCGCCGACGGTAATGATAAAGTCAAAATATTGACCCAACGAAATGAGCCTCGAGGTAAGTTCTACCGCAGAGTCTTTTGCAAAAAAGACGGCTGTGTCGGTTAGTCCCAGACCATTCAGCAGATTAGAGAGATAAGTGGCATTGCTCGAATGCCGTCCTCTTTTGACTATTGACTCCGAACCTGCTTCAACAATTTCGTGTCCCGTGGCTAAAATTGCAACGGAAGGGCGTTTGTATACGGTTACTTCTTGAATCCCCGCTTCAAACAAAAGGGCCTGCTGCGCAGCAGCCAGCACCGTCCCGGCTTTGAGAATTAACTCGCCTCTTTGCCATTCGCTGCCTTTCGGCAAGACATTTTCAAGTGGATATGTGTCGAGACCGAATTCAGGATCGGACGGCTCTTTGTTAGAAACAACGGCGTCGGCCCTCTCCGGTAAATATCCTCCGGTGTTGATCCAGCAGTATGAATCGACTTCCAAGTACTTCGGCCCTTCGCCGTTAACGATTGCCGGAGATTTAAGCGGATAGTGCTTATCTTCGGTTGCAATAGCCCAGCCGTCTCTGGTTGCCACATCATAGGGTGGAATATTTTCTTGGCTGATAACGTCTTCCGCCAGTTCAAGACCAAAACTATTTGCCAAAGGAGAAGTGATTTTGACTTTTTCAAATGGCAACGGCGGACGGCTGAAAGGATAGAGTACAAAATTTCCGTTCATGACTTGGACGCAATAAACCTAAAACCGTTATTTTAGGCCGAGACACAGATAAATCTGTGAAGTAATCAGCAAATATGAGCTGATACAACTTGAAGTTCTTGGCTGTGTCGTCTTCTCTGTTTCCTCATTGACTTAAAAAAGTGACCAAAGTTTGATCTATATCAAACTACTCGAGCAGTTATCTGGCAGAAAATTGTCTCAGTAAAAAAGAATCGTTCCCCAGGAGATAAATATGCAGACTAGAGGATACTCTCTTCAGATGTCCTTCCTGATTGAAGTTTTTGGACGCAGGAAAGATGTAGTTATCAGTGCCCAAATTCAAGACACGGTTCGCAAGAGTTAGTACACAAGACCAATGAAGGCTAGTGCTTGAGGATGTAAGTTGTAAAGCGTACAAAACTGACAAAACCGAGTTCCACAGAAAATGTGATTTTGCTCTGTTATTCATTTATATCCTTTGACACTGTTGATGTTTTGGCCTTTATACGTGCAGGCGGAACGCTCGTTCCGGAGCATCGCTAAGAACCCTGTATCGGATTCAAATTTTCGATATTGCGAATAAAGCTAATCCGAAAGGATGATATTTGTAAATTTACAACTCATAATTTTTGAGTTACATGAAAAATAATTTAAAAAATAAATGAGTAAATAATTACTTGAAATTAATATAAATATTTTAATTAATATGCAAACATAGTCGATAAATTATATAAATTTAATGATTTTTTTAACTGGGAAAATTGTTAAAAGGAGCTTAAAACCTTTTC
Source organism: Turicimonas muris (assembly GCF_002221595.1). Lineage (GTDB taxonomy): Bacteria > Pseudomonadota > Gammaproteobacteria > Burkholderiales > Burkholderiaceae_F > Turicimonas > Turicimonas muris. Next base: position 7,859 of record NZ_NHMP01000005.1, on the reverse strand, counting down.
ACTATTTATTTCTATTTGTTAAAATTCCTAACATTCTGTTACGTTTCATACAAATGTAAAGGTTTTCAGCAGTACTCCCCAAGACGGCAACAGTTAATTGTTGCGGAGAAATAAAATGAGTTCCATAAGAACCAATCACAATTCGGAAATTCAATGCATCGCCTCCGAGCGTGATTGTTCTGTTGTTCTTTCCTTTATTACCCCTTCCTTACGCACAAGATGGACTATTAAGCCTGTCGGCAGCAACGGCTGGTCCCTCCAAAGCAAATAATCTTTGCCACTCTTAAAGCCAGTAAGTTTCTAAAAAGCGGCACAAGCTCGAGTTTTAGAAGCTCTCCCTATGACGGATTACTACGGTTTTTCGTCCCTCCACCAGGAGAAAAATAATTATGTTTGATCTAAAAGACTTGATGTCCAAGGTCAATTTACCCCATGACATTACCCGACGCGGTTTCCTCGAGGTCGCATCCGTGACTGCTACATTGGCTGCGATGAACCAAGTACGAGCCCAAACCGGAACACGTCCTTACATCATTTTGCAGGCACCGGAAGGTTTAATCGTTGGTGATCCCTCTCTCTGTGTTGATTGCCAGCGCTGTGAAATGGCCTGTACCGAATATAACGACGGCAAAAACGACCCCGTTTTAGCCAGAATTAAGATCGGCCGCAATATTTGGTACGGCCCGGGCAACTCCGGTTACCGTCCTCTGCAGGGTGTTTGGGGCAACTCCACTGTCGTCCAGGATACCTGCCGCCAGTGTGCTCACCCGGTTCCTTGCGCCAATGCCTGTCCTCAAGGCGCCATTCAAGTTAATCCGGAAACCGGTGCAAGATTCGTTGTCGAAGACCAGTGCATCGGCTGCGGTTTATGTCAGAAAGCCTGTCCTTGGGACATGATGACTTTTGACCGCGAAGCGGAAAAAGCCAGTAAGTGCTTCTTATGCGACGGTGATCCGAAGTGCGTGAAAGCCTGTCCGGCCGCTGCTCTCGTTTATCTGCCTTGGAAAGATCGTTCCGGCGAACCAGGCAAGCGCCCTGTTCACGGTTATCTGCCGGAAGAAAACACCAAACAGTGTTCTGTTTGCCACGGTTAATTAACTGAAAGGAACTGAAATGGACAACACACAAAAAAGATATGGCTATACCGGTCAGGGCCTCCGCGTTAATTTAACAACCGGCCAGATTACCAAGGAGCCGACATTCCCGCGTTTCAAAGATGAAATCGGCGGAACAGCTATCGGTTACCGCGTATTTTGGGATGAAGTTCCTCCGAAGACACAGCCTTTAGACGAAGCTAATAAATTGGTTATTGCTCCCGGACCATTCTCCGGATCAGGTGCTCTTTGCTCCAGCCGTACTTCTATCACTACCATCTATCCGACTATCTACCCGATTCCGATGATCGCCAGCGCCCACATCGGCGGTGATTTGGCAGCTAAGTTGAAGTTGGCCGGATATGACTTCATTATCATTGAAGGAAAATCTGACAAACCTGTATATCTCTATATCGACAACGACGAAGTTGAAATTAGAGACGCTAAAGGCATTTGGGGCCAAGGCACACGCCGCGCACAACAGATGCTCGCCAATCAGACGAAGCCGACGGCCTCTGTAGCCGTTATCGGACCGGCCGGTGAAAACCTCGTTCCAATGTCTGTACTTATCAGCGCACGCCAGCACTCCGGCGGCGGTATCGGCAGCATTTTCGGTTCTAAGAAGCTCAAAGGTGTAGTAGTTAACGGCGACCAGCCGATTCACATTCACGCCGATAAACAAGAGTGGCAGAAGATCAACGAAAGAAATATCGAACTGTTCGGTTCTTTGAACCAGCACGTGGTTCCGTCTGCTCCTAATCCGCTGTTTGAGTTCTATGCACCGGGAAGCCGTTGGAACGGTATGCCGGGTAATGTATGGCAGAAGGCTAATCCGCCTATTATTCTTTCTGAAGATATGCGCAGTCCTAACCGCATTTCTTATCGTTGGTGCGCCAGCCAGTTCTTCCTTGGCAAACCGCAAGGTTTGAAGATTAAGGTTAGAAATAACGGCTGTTACGGCTGCCCGCTCCGTTGCTACGCTATCGTTGAAGATGATGAAGCTGCTGCCCGCTATCACATCAATAAGATGACCGAACAGACCTGCATGTCTCTGTATTTCGGCCGCGTGATCTTTCCGAAGATTGCCGCTAAACGCGATTTGCCGGCAGCCCGCCAAGCTTCCATGGTAGGTATTCAGGTGATGGATGACCTTGGTGTTTGGTGCAACTACGGTCAGCTGCACCGCGACTTCAAGAAGATGTACGTAGAAGGGCGTTGGAAGAAGGTCCTGCCGGAGAAGGAATACAACTCCATTCCATGGCAGAAGATTGAAGACTGCGACGCCTCTTTCTTAATGGATCTCTTCACCCGTATCGCTTACAGACAAGGCGAAATGGGCAAGTGGCTCGGAGAAAGTACCGCTTATATGCTTGATCACTTCGGCATCCCTGAAGATGATTGGAGAAATGATAAGTCTACGAACTACTGGGCTTTGAGCCATCCGAAACATCATGCTAATGAAGATGACGGACAGGTCGGAACTGTTTTGAACTGCCTGTACAACCGCGACCCGATGAGCCACGGTACCGTTAACTTCACAAGAAGCGGCTTGCCAATCGGCGTTAAGAAGACAATTGCCGAACGCTTCTGGGGTAGCGGAGATGCCGTCGATGAGATCGGCGACTACACTCCGACAAACGAAGCTAAGATGCGCCGCCTCCGCTGGGTTATCTGCAGAAAAGAACTTCACGATATGTTGGGTCTTTGCTCTTGGATGGCTCCGTGGGTTGTTTCTCCGAACAAGTCTGACAACTACATCGGAGACGATGACATGGAAGGCAAGGTCTATCGTGCTTTAACAGGCAGAAAGGACACTGCTCAACAGTTAGACAACGCCGGTTTCAGAGCATTTACTCTTCACCGCGCTTACACAATGCGTCAGATGAATGAGCTGAATATGCGCAAGAAACACGACTTCTATCCGAACTGGATTTTCACAGATCCGAAGAATCGTCCTGCATTTACGAAAGGCACGATCAGAATGGATAAAGACGATATCGAAAAGAGCTTTGATATTTTCTTTGAAATGGTTGGCTGGGATCCGAAGACCGGTGCCCCGACTGAAAAGGCCTACAAAGAAATGCAGCTCGACTTCGTTGTCCCTGTCATGCAAAAAGAAGGTTTAATGCCTGGAAAGTAGAGCAATAGTATGAATTGTCCTGAAAACAAACTCTCAACAAATACCAGCCAGTTCAAATCTGACATCGTATTTCTTGTTGACTTAGTCACAGAACACAGTTCCAAGGTTCAACTTGTCACTGTTGAAGAGCTCCGGGCAGAGTTTCTCGAACGGGCTCCGAATCAGAAAATGCTGACCGAAGAGGAAGCGAAGACTGAAATTGACACTATTCCTTATAAGGAAAAAGAACTGCGCAATTCTGCTGACGACAGTCCGGAAGGAAAGGAACGCCGCAGACTGATTTCCAGAAGAAGAATGCTTCACTCTCTGTTTAACGGAGAGCTGAGCGTAAGAGATCTGGAAAAACAAGAAGGCGAACCCGAAGAACTTAGAGAAGTCACTCCGGAATATTTCGACGAGGTCTACGCTGAAGCTCTGAAAGGTCCGAACAATATTGAGGAATTCGAAAGCTGGGACGGAAAACGGTATGTACATTTCCTGCCGCTTCTTTCCAGTTCTTTCGCAAGACTCATGTCTGCTCAGAACAATCCTTATCAGCTGATATTGAATACGGTTCGTGAAAGCTCGCAGCTGTATCCGAGACCGGTTGGAATTTTTTCCTTTGAGTTTGCTCCGTTCAACCTCGACCCGAAAGTCATCCAAGATGTTTTGGATAAGGTCGCTAAGGACCCGAAGGCAAAGGATATACGAGTTGCCGAAACCTCAGCCGGCTCTCTGTATCTCTATTCTTCCGATTACTTGGAAGATGCCTACGCGGACTTCTTGGCCGAGGAAATGGATCAGGGCGAAGCAGAAATGCTCTAGTAAAGAATGCCGGAGTTTTGAGATTTCAGGCTCCGCAACATAGGTGCGAAAATACCATGCTTACGAAATTAACCACTATAGCTCTTTCTTGTTTGGCAGCGTTTGGAGTTTCTGCCGTATTTGCCCAGGAAGGCGGCTACAAAGTTGAACAGATTAATATTCCTGAAAAACCGGAATTCATGCAGTCCTTAGGCATTGCCAAAGATGCGCAGCCTAAGCTGACTAAGAAAGAAAAGACATTGCTGACTCAGCAGGCTTATCAAGAAAAAGCCGATCAGCACTTTATGACAGTGCACTCTCAGAAAGGCGTGAGCTGTGTTTCTTGTCACGATCCGAAGGGCAAACAAGGCGTTGCTTGGATGGCCGTTGTTTCTAAGCCGGCAATTCGTCAGAGCTGCCAAGACTGCCATACCGTTCAAGCCGAAGTCTTTGCGCATACCGATACTCATGACAAGATCGACTGCATCGCTTGCCATATGCCGAATATGGCCTCTGCCGATGACTACTCAACCGATCAAAAGGCTGCTGGCCCAAAGGCTCTCAAACGCCTGCATACATACAAGATCAATGTTGATCCGGCCGCTTCCACAATGGTTCAGGAAGAAGTCGACACACCAAAAGGCAAAGTCAAGGCCTACGTTCTTGCTAAGAATGAAGACGGCAACGCCTTTGTGGATTTGATGTGGAGCTGCGCAAGAAATTCTCCTGCCGACTACACCGTCTTCGAAGGGAAGGGATGCCACAACGAAGCCACTTCTAAACTAGATCAAGGTCTCGTTTACCAAGATCAGAAAGAAGTCTACGGCGAAGTGATGAAGTGGCAGACTCCGATCAAAGAAGGTTACGAAGAAGTTGCAGGCGCCATTCCGCGCATCAGAAAACTTCTTGAAGTTACCCGCTTAAGTCCGGCTGATCAGACCGAAGCTCGTTTGCTGCTGGACAAGGCTGATGATATTGCAGCAATGATTCAGAAAGACGGATCTTGGGGCGTTCATGCACAGAATTACCTGCTTGACCGCGTTCAGACTGCCAAAGCTTACATTGCCAAGGCACAGCAAATCATCGACAAGGGCGGTTACACCAAAGTCGTAGCCAAGTAAGGTTGGGACGGTTCGGGACATATCCCGAACCAACCTCTCCCTTATGAAGATTAAGCGGTTAAAACCGCCAAGGAGGTACATTGTGAGTACTTTAAACAGAAGAACAATTTTGAGAGGCGCTGGCGCCGGTTCTCTGTTCGTTCTCACGCTTGCCGGTTGTTCTCCAAAATCAGAAACACCTCAGAAGTCCGGAGATAAATCTCAAAAAGCTGCTGAGGCTGATAAGACGAAAGGACAACCTGCAGCCGGCTCTGCACAAAAAAACGCAGCTTCCAATCCTCATTATGTTTTGGTGTTCAACCAGAACAAGTGCGTTGGATGCGGTGAATGTGTAGAAGCGTGTAGCGAAGTTAATAAACTGCCTCCGGGTGTTCATCGTATGGTTCTTGAAAGACAAAATACGAGAGTTCCCGGAACAGCCTGTCCGTATTGCGGAAAGATTGAACCGTGTGATTGTGAACGAGTTTACGTCCGCGTTTCTTGCCAGCAGTGTCTGGATGCACCTTGCGTTCGTGTCTGTCCGACACAGGCTGCACATAGAGATGAAGTCACGAATATCGTTACGATGGATCCGGACAGATGTGTGGGTTGCAAATACTGCATTGCGGCTTGCCCCTACAACGTCCGCTTCATTAATCCGACGACAAAAGTCGCTGAAAACTGTGACTTTTGTCTTCAAACTAAATTGGCTAACGGTGAAGATCCGGCCTGTGTTTCTAAATGCCGTTACGGCGCTCTGGCATTCGGTGACGTCAACGATCCGAATTCTTATGTCAGCAAGCTCCTTAACGTCAAGGACACTGTCCGTGTAAAACCTCATCTTGGAACAAATCCAAGCGTGAGATACATCCCCGTTACAAAGGAGAGCATCTAAATGGACGGTACTATTACTTTTACGACCGGTTTATCCGAGGGGATTGCTTGGCCTTGGCCAATCGCGGTTTATCTGTTCCTAGCAGGCATTTCCGGGGGAGCTGTGGCAGTTGCTTTGATGCTTAATTTCTTTAAGCATAAAAGCGACGTCACTCCGATCCTGAAGTCAGCCAGCATCATTGGTTTGGCTACCATTCTCTTAGGTATGCTTTGTTTGGTCCTTGACCTGACAAATCCTCTGTATTTCTGGAGAATTTTGGTCTATTACAACCCGACAAGCGTTATGAGTATCGGCGTCATGCTGCTGCTTTTCTACATACCTCTGGTTGCCGTGTTGTTTGTTATGTGCTTTGCAGATACATTCAGCACTTGGCCGCTGTTGGGTTGGATCAAGCCTGTGTGCGAAGAGCTGGAAGCGTGGAAAACTTGGATTAACTCGATTGTTATGGTTTTAGCCCTTGCGATCTGCGCCTATACAGGTTTCCTGATTTCCGCACTTATTCGTTTCCCTCTTATCAATACAGCCGTGCTGCCTGCCTTGTTCGTTGCCTCCGGTATTTCTGCCGGGATGGCTGCGACGAAGATTTTGGCGGCTTGGTTCTTCGGAGCCAAAGAAACTGATCCTGACATGCACGCAATGCATCAGGCAGAGTGGCCGGTCATGGCAACGGAAGCTTTCTGTTTGTTCATGATTGCGATTGCTCTTCTGAGCGGCAACGAATCTGCCAAGTTGGCATTCAGTGCCTTTACTGAAGGCGTCTGGGCTGTTGTATTCTGGGTCGGTGCGGTGTGTGTCGGTTTCGGCGTGCCATTACTGGCTTCCATTGTGGCCGGATCTAAACCGGAATCCAAGATGTCATTCTATTTTGCCGGTCTTTGCGCCATCGGCGGCATGATGTGCCTGCGTTTGTTTATTCTCTATGCAGGACAGATGAACACATTGGTATAGAGGCGAAAACCAGAACTTAACCGTTCGGAAAATAAAGAAAAACTCTCCGTTTGGTGGAAAAACAGGCGGAGAGTTTGATTTTTGGCTCCAAAATGTCGATGTTTTGGGAACTGTAAATGCATTAAGTGCACGATGCACTCGATTAGCCGGCAAAATGAACGGTGCAGTAAGGCCGTTGTCAGCAGGAATCGACCGGAACCTTCTGCGATAACAAGCTACGGCTTTGGTAGTAGCGGTAGGAGTCTTGTTTGTTCACAAAGAGGAGGAGCGTACGAAGATCTCCTCAGCAGAAATTTTCACACTAGTTCTCTTCCCTGAGGAGCGGAGTTAAGCCATTGTTCGTCTTCCAGGCTTTGTGTGTTTTGGGTTGCTCCAAATTTGTCTAACAAGTCATTCAACTTCGTTCTCTTTCTTCTTGTCTTTGATGATGTAAGGATGACCTCACCAGTCCTAATTTCCCAGGAAAGTTCGTCTCCAATTTCTACTTTCAAAAAATTACTTATGAAAGGAGGAAGGGTCGTAATTGCAGATCCTCTGGGTTTTCTCACTGTCGTTGTTGTTCGCATGACTAATTTCCTTAATAGGTTATCCAAAAGGATAACCCAAGTTAAGAACTATGGTCATTCTAAGAAAAGCAGCGAAGGAGAGACGCTCTCCGTTTGCCGGAAAAACAGGAGGGGGAAGGTGATTTTTTTGTATCTTTGTCAAGAAGATTCGAGCTGGAAGGCATTCAATAACAGGGGCACTAAACACCTGCACTCCTGTTATTCTGGGAGTGTCCGAAATTTTGTGTCTGTCCCAATTTCATAATGTAGTTTGTTTTCCCGGGAAGGCAGTTCGCTTGTGGAACGTAGTGGAACAAGCGAACTGCCTTCCCGAGGGCTTCGCCCATCCCATCC
>NZ_NHMP01000004.1 GCF_002221595.1 Turicimonas muris | reverse complement strand
TTTGCTATCTGCTTCTTTCAGCCTGTACATCACTGCACACACCTTGCAGATTCGCTAGCTCTTCCCACTAGCGGGCGAGCTCGGGACTTTCACCCTTTAGATTGCACTCATGCCGAGCACACAAAAACTCAGCCGAGCTTGGAAGCTCAGCTCGTTAATATTGCGGATGCGATTGCCTATAGTACGCATGATATGGACGACGGGTTGAGATGCGGACTGTTGACGCACAAAGAACTGTTTGAGAACGTCCCGATTTACAGAAAGTTTTTTGAAGAAGTTGAGAAACAATATCCCGGGCTTTCGATCAGAAGAAGCCAAAAAGAAGTTGTCAGAAGAGTAATTGGTTACTTAGTCGATGACTTAGTGACTAACAGTTCCGAAAAGATTCAAGGAGAAACCTTGAAGTCTGTGCAGGACGTCAGAAATCTTCAATACCCTCTAATTGCTTTCTCTGATGAGGGAATTGCTCAGATGAGAGTCTTAAAGAGTTATCTGATGCAAGCCCTGTATAAACATTATCAGGTTCTCCGGGTAATGAATAAGTCTTCTCGAGTCATTCAAAAACTCTTTGAGCAATTTACTTCTTACCCGGAACTGCTTCCTCCAAGCTTTTACGAAAAAGCCATTAACGGGGGCGTCCAAAGGGCCGTGGCCGATTACATTGCAGGAATGACCGACCGCTACGCTGTTAAAGAATACGAGAGAGTGTTTAATCCTTCCTACGAGGCATCAAATTAAACAAAAAGAAAAGGTTGATTAAAACGGTCAGCCTGATGAGGTTGACGGCCCGACAAAGCTTAATCTCGGGCCTTTTTCTGCTTAAACCAGTCCGTAAAGATGAAGCATTACGGAGCCGCCGATACCCCAGAAAAGAAAGGCGCTTATCTTATTAAGGTAGAAAGAGAATTTCGGCCCCATCCATCGGTCGGAGGCCATGGCAGCACTGTAGCTGTAGGCGATATGAACCAGCCAGCAGATAAAAACAAAGAGTGCGATAAGAATTGTAATTTGCGGCAGGTACGCTTGCTTCGGATCGATAAACTGCGGCATCAATGAAAGAAGAAAAACAATCAGCATGGGATTGCTGATCTGCAAGACTGCTGCGCTGGCGAGAATGCTCCAGTTTCTTGTTTTTTGTTCCGTTGGATCTAATGGTGTGCCGAGGCGATCTTTGAGAGAAAGTGCCGGAGCCTTCCAGCTCTTCCATCCGAACCAAGCCATGAGCAGGCATCCGCCAGTCTGTAGGCCGTAGAAAAGAACAGGACTGTTATTAATCACTGCGCCCATGCCGCTGGCGGCAATGACGGACATGACGGCTACTCCGAGGGCATTGCCTGTCGGCGACATAAAGGCATTTTTAACGCCGTAATTAACGGCATTATGTAAGGTGTATAAAACGCCCGCGCCTGGAGTAACGCAGGTGATGAAAACAACGACTAAAAAAAGACCTAATGTGCTGAGGGACATGATTTTTCTTCTCTCCTTGTACGAAAAAAGTGTAGAAAAGAAAATTGCCGTTTCAGGCTTTCAGTGATTAAACTTTCTATACACAGTGTTCAAACAGTCTGACCGCAACCATGGCACATCATTTCGATCACAAAACTATCCGACAGCTTCTGCTTTTTGCGGTGGTGGCCGAGAACCAAAGCGTAAGAAAAGCAGCCGCTAAACTGAACTTATCGGTTCCTTCTTTGCTTAACCAACTCAATGAGTTAGAACAAAATCTGAATTTGAAATTTTTACGGCGTTCGCCGAGAGGCGTTTCACTTACGGAAGAAGGCAAAGCCGCGCTTCCTTCTATTGAACGTTTTATAACGCAGGCCGAGCAGCTCTACTATTCCTTAAATCAAATGCGGGAAGATTCTTGCGGGATTTTGTCGGTCGGTGCGAATGCTGAAGCGATGCTGTTCTGGGTTCCGGACTTTAAGAAACAGGTCAAGGCAGACTTTCCGAAGATTGAGATTTTTACGAAAGAAGTTGACTCGCGGGATGTAGAAATTGAGGTTTCCGAAGGTTTAATTAGTTTCGGTATTGGTCTTTTTAAGGACTTGGATGATAAGCGGCTGAGGCTGATTCCATTACGTCGGGAGCGGCCGATTATTCTATTGCCCAAGGGGCATCGGCTGACGGCAAACAGAGAAATTTACCTGAAAGATTTACGCAATGAGGAGTTTGTTTTTCATCGGAGAGAAGTGGCGTCTAAATATTTTGACGAACTGGTGCGTATATGCGAAAACATAGGAGGCTTTACGCCTCGAATCTGCCATGAAGTGCAGTCCAGTTCTCGACAGATGGCCTATGTGAGCTGCGGACAAGGCATTGCCATGTTAGGAGAATCTTTCAAGGATTGGATTCCAAAGAATATTGTCGCTAGGCCAATAGTGGACGCTCCTGCAGAAATTCAATTGTCATTAGTTTGGAATCCTTTAATTCAATCGGCTCTGCGGGACCAGGTCCTAGAGAAACTTCGTTAGGGATGGTTGCTCAAGACAGCATTCGATACGGAATTTTTGCTTAATATGCCTCGAATCGGCTCAAGACCAGATAAAATGAACAAATAAGAGTGACAGATTAAAGGAAGTTCCATGGCCCGACTAGCCAGACTCTCTCTCCCAAGCCAAGTTCATTATGTCCGTGTTTACGGTGCAGCCGACATTTCTTTGATGCCGATGTTTGAAGATTTGGATGCGATGCTCAGCTTGTTTTCCAAGGTAGTATCTTTGCATCATGTGGACATGACAGGCTATGCCATCCTTCCTTCTCAAATAGACCTCCTGATTACTCCAAGAAACTCTGCGGAGGATGTGTCTAAATTCACGCAGGCCTTCTGTCGTTTGTACTCCCGTTATTTCAATGATGCTTATCGCCGATCAGGGGCGCTTTGGCATGGAAGATTCCGCTCTTGCGTAGTTCAAGGCAAAGACCGCTGTTTAAATGCACTGCTCTATATGGAGTGGCTGCCGGAGACCAAAGGGTATCAAGAAGCGGTTTTGTACCCTTGGTCAAGCTATAGTCACCATGCCGGCCTTAGAAATGATTACTTTATGGCCCCCGGAAAAGAATATTGGGGTTTGGGCAATACTCCTTTTGAGCGTCAGAAAGCTTATAAAGTCTTATTCCCCGAAGGATATCCCAAAAGAGAAGGGGAAGATTTAGAAAAGCATCTGATCAGAGGATGGCCTTGGGCCGATCGGGAATTTCTATTAGAAAACCACGTTGAACCCAGCAGAATCTGGCCTGAAAGAGGCCGAGGAAGACCTCGAAAATCTGAAATTTCTAATTAATATGTCCCCATTTAAATATGGTAGTCTTTGAGGATTATAAATAAGAGGGACAGTTTAATAGACCTCTTGGCATTTAATGCTCCTAATTGGTTTACATTCGATTACGTTGATAAAAAATTCTCGAACAATTAGGAGCATCCCCATGACAAACATTCAGGAGATCCGTCAAAGGGCTGAGAAATTTGGACTGTATGAGTCTAAATTTGAACATGATGCCTGCGGACTCGGTTTTGTGGCTAGTGTTAAAGGAATACCAAGCCACGAAATTGTCCAACAGGCATTGATGATTCTTCAGAATTTGGATCACCGCGGTGCGGTCGGTGCCGACCCGCTGCTTGGCGACGGCGCAGGCATCTTGATTCAGATTCCTGACCAATTCTTTCGCACCGAAATGGCCAAGCAGAATATTCTGCTTCCTCAGCCCGGCGATTACGGCGTGGGTATGATTTTCCTCCCTCGAGAACATGCTTCCCGCAGAGCCTGTGAACAAGAAATCGAAAGAACCGTTAAAGCCGAAGGACAAGTTCTTCTCGGATGGAGAGATGTGCCGGTTAACGAAAATATCGAACTCTCCGAAACCGTCCGCAAAGCTGCTCCCGTTATCCGACAAATCTTTATCGGGCGCGGTGCAGATGTCATGGTGCCGAATGCTCTCGAAAGAAAGCTCTACGTTATCCGCAAGCTCGCCGGCCATAAAATCCAAGCCTTAAACTTGAAGCACGGCAAGGAATTCTATGTTCCTTCCATGTCTACCAGAACTATCGTGTACAAAGGGCTGCTCCTTGCTCATCAAGTGGGCCTCTACTACAACGATTTGATGGATGCCAGACTGACCTCTGCGATCGCTTTGGTTCACCAACGCTTCTCCACTAACACCTTCCCGAGCTGGGAGTTGGCTCATCCCTACAGAATGGTTGCCCACAACGGAGAAATCAATACCGTCAAAGGCAATTTCAATTGGCTGCGTGCCCGCGAAAGAACCGTTGCTTCCAATGTATTAGGCGATGACGTCAAGAAACTTCTTCCGATTATTTACGAAGGTCAGAGTGATACGGCATGCTTAGACAACATGCTTGAACTTCTTGTCATGAGCGGGTATCCGCTGGCCCAAGCCGTGATGATGACGATCCCGGAAGCGTGGGAGCAAGCTTCCCAAATGAAGCCGGGCCAGAAAGATTTCTATGAATACTATGCCGCCATGTTGGAGCCTTGGGACGGTCCCGCCGCCATCTGCTTTACCGACGGTGTAAGAATCGGCGCCACTTTAGATAGAAACGGTCTGCGTCCTGCAAGATATTTGCTGACCACCGACGATATTGTTATCTTGGCTTCAGAGGCCGGAACACTTCCGATCCCGGAAAGCAAGATCAAGAAAAAATGGCGTCTGCAGCCAGGCAAGATGTTCCTTGTCGATACGGAACAAGGCAGAATCGTCGAGGACGAAGAAATTAAGCGCCAATTCGCTTTAGCTAATCCGTACAAAGAGTGGACCAAGCGCCTTAACATCCATCTCTCCGACATTGTTGCGCCCGATCCAATCCCCGAACACAATCCGGTTCCTTTGCAGCAAAGACAAAAGGCTTTCGGCTACACGGAAGATGATTTGAAGTTCGTCCTCTTCCCGATGGCAGAAAAAGGCCAGGAACCTCTCGGTTCTATGGGCAACGATACGCCTCTGGCCATGCTTTCTAAGAAGTCCAAGCCGCTCTATCAGTATTTCCGTCAACTGTTTGCACAGGTCACAAATCCGCCGATTGACCCTATTCGTGAACAATTGGTGATGTCTTTGATTTCTTTCGTGGGTCCGAGACCGAACCTTCTCGATATCAACAACGTTAATCCGCCTCTTCGTTTGGAACTTTCTCAGCCCATTCTCGGCTTCAATGAAATTGCCAAGATGCGTCAAATTGAGAAGTACACCAACGGCAAGTTCAAGTCCTATGAGTTGGATATCACTTATCCTGCGGAATGGGGTGCGGAAGGCGTAGAAGCACGATTGGCTTCCATTTGCGCAAGAGCCGTGGATGCCATCCAAAACGGCAACAACATTATTATCGTGACTGACCGCAGAGTCGACAAAGATCGTGTTGCAATCCCGGCTCCTTTAGCTATCAGCGCCTTGCATCAGCATTTGATTAAAAACGGTTTGCGCATGGAGACCGGTATCATCGTTGAAACCGGCAGCGCAGTGCAGACCCATCACATGGCTTTATTAGCCGCTTTCGGTGCCGAAGCCATCCATCCGTACTTGGCTCTGGAGACTCTCAAGAAGCACTACAAGGGCAACACGGAAATTGATCCGGAAGCTGCCATTCAAAACTACATCAAGGCTATCGGGAAAGCCTTTAAGAAGATCATGAGTAAGATGGGTATCTCAACTTATATGAGTTACCGCGGCGCTCAGATTTTTGAAGCCTTGGGCTTGGAAAAAGCTTTCGTTGATCGTTACTTCCCCGGAACCAGCTGCAAAGTCGGCGGGTTGGGGATTTTTGATGTGATGCAGGAGGCCGTCAACGATCACGAAAATGCTTTCAAGAGCCCGACCAAGGGTAAGCTTCTTCCGGAATCCGGCGAGTACAACTGGCGCTCTCGCGGAGAAGAACATATGTGGACGCCGGAAGCAATTTATAAGCTCCAGCATGCCACACGTTCTAACTCTTATCAGACATACAAGGAATACGCCGAAATCATCAATGATCAGAGTCAGCGTCAGATGACTCTCAGAGGATTGATGGAATTTGAGGTGAATCCGGCCAAAGCCATTCCGGTAGATGAAGTGGAACCGGCTTCTGAAATCGTTAAGCGCTTTGCTACCGGCGCAATGTCTTTAGGCTCCATTTCCGCTGAAGCTCATGCTTGCTTGGCTATTGCGATGAACCGCATCGGCGGCAAGAGCAACACCGGTGAAGGCGGCGAAGATCCGAAGCGTTACGCAGCGGAGATGAAAGCCGGCAAGCCGATTATTGAAGAGGGCGACAGCTTGAAGAAGATTCTTGGAGAGGATCGCATTGTGGTAGATATTCCGCTTAAGAAAGGCGACTCTCTGCGCTCAAGAATTAAACAGGTTGCCAGCGGCCGCTTTGGAGTTACCGCTCAGTACCTTAACAGTGCTGATCAGATTCAGATTAAAATGAGCCAGGGTGCAAAACCGGGAGAAGGCGGTCAGCTTCCGGGCCATAAAGTTTCTGAATACATTGCTCAGCTGCGTTACTCCGTGCCGGGCGTTGGTTTGATTTCTCCGCCGCCGCACCACGACATTTACTCTATCGAAGACTTGGCTCAGCTCATCCGCGATCTGAAGATGGCTAACGACAGGGCCTCCATCAGTGTTAAGCTCGTGAGCGAACAGGGTGTTGGTACCGTGGCTGCCGGTGTAGCAAAAGCTAAGGCAGACCATATTGTTATTGCCGGCCATGACGGCGGTACCGGAGCCTCTCCGCTTTCTTCCATCAAGTTTGCCGGTACGCCTTGGGAATTAGGCTTGGCAGAAACTCAGCAGACTTTAGTTCTTAATGGTTTGAGAGACCGAGTCCGCGTCCAAGTTGACGGTCAGATCAAGACCGGCCGCGACGTTGTCGTCGGAGCTCTTCTTGGGGCCGATGAGTTTGGTTTTGCAACGGCTCCATTGGTTGTCGAAGGCTGTCTTATGATGAGAAAGTGCCATCTCAATACCTGCCCCGTTGGTATTGCTACACAAGATCCGGTTCTGCGCAAGAGATTCAAAGGCCAGCCTGAACATGTCATCAACTATTTCTTCTTCGTGGCCGAAGAAGTCAGAGAACTGATGGCCAGCTTGGGAGTAAGAAAGTTCGAAGATTTAGTCGGCCGCGTGGAGCTCTTGAAGCAGAAAGACATGGACTTAGCTAAATGCGGCAAGGTCGATCTTTCCCGCATCCTGTACGTTCCTGAAGAATCCGATCCTAAGAAAAAGCGTCACAGCATCGACATTCCTCACGGGCTTGAAAAAGAATTGGATTTCCAATTGCTTGATGCCTGCAAGCCGGCTTTAGAAAAGGGCCAGAAAGTCAGCTTCATTTCTCCGGTTAAGAATATTCACCGCTGCGTCGGAACAAAGATTTCTTCTGAAGTTGTCAGACGTTACGGCGATGAAGCTCTCCCGGACGATACTATCCACATCCAGCTTACCGGCACAGCCGGACAGTCTTTGGGCGCTTTCTTAGTTAAAGGCGTTACCCTGGATCTTGTCGGAGAAGGCAATGACTATGTCGGTAAAGGTTTGTCCGGCGGCCGCGTTATCGTCAGATGTCCGACGGATTTCCGCGGCAAGGGCGAGGAAAACATCATTGCCGGCAATACCGTTCTCTACGGTGCAACCAGCGGTGAAGCTTTCTTTAACGGCATTACCGGGGAACGTTTTGCGGTCAGATTGTCGGGAGCTTCCGCAGTAGCAGAAGGCGTCGGCAATCACGGATGTGAGTACATGACTGGGGGTACTGTGGTTGTGCTCGGTGAAGTCGGCAGAAACTTTGCGGCGGGTATGTCCGGCGGTGTGGCCTACGTGTACGACAAGGAAGGCACCTTTGCCTCTAACTGCAACATGGAAAGCGTTGAGTTGGAATCCGTCATGAGTTCTAAGGAGCAGCTTGTTTCCGGCGAACCGTCCACATGGCATCTGGGCAAGACTGACGAAGAAATTCTTCTCGATCAGATTGAGAAGCACTTCAAGTACACCGGAAGTCAGAGAGCAAGAGAAATCTTGGATGACTGGAACAGTGCCCGCCAGAAATTTATCAAGGTCTTCCCGAAAGAATATAAACAAGCCCTTATCAAGGGACTCGCTCGTCTCGCAGGAGTTTAATCATGGGTAAAACAACAGGATTTTTAGAATTTGAACGCCTCGAACAAGAGCACGAGCCGGCAGCCCAGAGAAAAACACATTTCCGTGAATTCATTACGCCGCTCAATCCCAAGGAAGCAAAGCAGCAGGCGGCTCGCTGCATGGATTGCGGCACACCGTTCTGTACGTTCAGCTGTCCTTTGCACAACATTGCGCCGGATTTTAACGACCTTGTCTATAAGGAAGACTGGGAAGCCGCTTACGAGGTTCTTTCCTCAACGAATAGTTTTCCGGAATTTACTTCTCGTGTCTGTCCGGCCCTTTGCGAAAGCGGCTGTGTTCTTAACTACACCAGCAAGCCGATGGGCGTAAAGTCGGTGGAGCGTGCAATTATTACCCACGCTTGGAACCAGGGTTGGGTCAAGCCGCAAATACCTGCTCAGCTTAACGGTAAGTCAGTAGCCGTTATCGGCAGCGGTCCTTCCGGCTTGGCTTGCGCACAGCAGCTTGCCAGAAAAGGCTACTCCGTGACGGTTTTTGAGAAGAACAGCAAAGCCGGTGGATTGCTTCGCTTCGGTATTCCTGACTTCAAGCTGGATAAGACCGTTATTGAGCGCAGAATCAGCCAGATGGAGGCCGAGGGTGTGCAATTCAGATACAACACCTATATCGGCACCGGGGGAGCACCTAAGGGCATCTGGTCTGACGCAGAAAAACATGTGGATCCCGCCGAACTTCTTCGTGATTTTGACGCGGTTGTTCTTGCCATCGGTTCGGAAGAGCCGCGGGATTTGCCTGTAAAAGGCAGAAAAGGTGCAGGTGTTCACTTCGCTATGGAGTATTTGCCTCGTCAGAACAAGATCAATGATGAAGTCCCGGTCAAAGAGGAAATCAACGCTAAGAACAAGAAAGTGCTGATTATCGGCGGCGGAGATACCGGCAGCGACTGTTTGGGAACGGCCGTTCGTCAGGGTGCGGCTGAAATTCTTCAGATCGACTTGGGTCCGCGTCCGAGCGCAGAGTACGACAAGATGAAAGTTTGGCCGCTTTGGCCTCGCATTCTCAGAACCTCTACTTCTCATGAAGAAGGGGGCGAAAGAGACTGGGCCATTATGACCAAAGAGTTTATCCGCGATAAAAAGGGTGAACTAAAAGGCATTAAGGCAGTCCGTCTGAATTGGTCAACTGATCCGGTTACTAAGAGACCGAAATTTGAAGAAATTCCGGGTTCTGAATTCGAAATCGAAGTTGATTTGGCTATCTTAGCCATGGGCTTCCTCCACCCGAATCAAGGGGTTCTGGAAGCTTTCGGAGTTGAGGCGGATCCTCGGGGCAATGCCCGCGCACAGTATGAAGGAGTAAACTCATTCTCTACAAATGTGCCTAAAGTCTTTGCGGCAGGAGACTGCCGAAGAGGGCAGAGCTTAGTAGTTTGGGCACTTGCGGAAGGTCGCCGTTGTGCTGAGGCGGTAGACCGTTATTTAAGCGCTTAATGAAAAAGGAACGGAATGAACAGAGTATTTGCCTATCCAATTGTTGTCGGACCGGAGTCCATTGATGTGATGAAGCACACCAACAACAAGGAATATCTCAGATGGATGGAAGAAGCTGCTACAGCACATTCTTCGCTCCTCGGTTGGAATACCGAGAGATATTTCAAAATCGGACAGGCGTTTGTGGCTAAGGCGCACTGGATCGAATATCTGCGTCCGACTTTCTTGGGCGACAGACTGACGATGTACACCTGGGTGGAAAACATGCAGGATAAGACGAGCTTGCGCCGCTTTTATCTGATGAGAGATAAGAAGGTATGCATGCTTGGGGCTACCCAGTGGGCTTTTATCGATATCGAGACGGGGCGCGGCCAAAGTATTCCGGAAGAGGTTTCTTCTTCGTTCTTTTGTGTTCCGAGCAGCGACAAAGAGCTTAAAGAGCTCGGAATAAAAACGATTTTATTCAAAGCTGCGATTTAGCGCCTTTTTGTAAGAAGGACCTGGTTGCCATTGAGGTTTTCCAGGTCTTTTTCTAGTCGCTTTTCAAAGTGTTAGCTGTTTTACATAGTCAGAAAATTGACTTTGCTAATCTTCTCTTATATCTCAAGAACAAGGAGAAGATCACAATGAATAAACCCGTCGTAACAGCATTAGCTGCCGCTCTTGCTATCAGTTTGGGAACAATCTCTTATGCAGCTGACCACAAGGTCAACACGGACTTGGTCGTTGTGGGAGCCGGTTCCGCTGGCTTGAGTGCAGCTGTTCAAGGTGCGGAATTAGGCAAGAAGGTTGTTCTTCTTGAAAAGAATCCGTTTGTAGGCGGCAATTCTCAGCATGCCGAAGGCTTGTTTGCCGTCGATTCCGAATGGAACCGTCTGCGCGGTGATCCTTTGACTCGCCAGCAGGCTTATGAAGCCTTTATTCAAAAGCAAAACCATATGGTTGATCCATACAAAAATAAAGACTTCGTAGAAGGTTCCGCTGAAAATATTGAGTGGCTGGCTTCCCATGGCATCGAATTTGAAGTCAGACGCGAAACTCCATTGAAAGATAATACCTGGCATATTATTAAGAACTTCAAAGGCACAGACCATGGTGCCGGCCTGATTAAAGGCTTGAAAGAAGCTGCCGACAAACTTGGCGTAGATACAAAACTTGCTACTCCGGCCGTTGATTTAATCACCAAAGACGGCAAGGTTGTGGGCGTTATCGCCAAGGATGCTAAAGGTGACACTTACACCATCAACTCTAAGGCAGTCATTCTTGCTTCCGGAAGCTTCGGTGACGATCCTCAGAAAGTAAAAGATTGGGGCCATAGAGATCCTGAAGGCTGGAAGTCCTCCGTTCCCGTTAATAAGACCGGCGACGGCATTGTGATGGCCATGAAAGCCGGTGCTGAAAGAGGTCCTGTCAGCTTTATCGGCCATTTGGGAACCGAAGGCAAAGGCATTAAGTTCTTAAGCAACTTGTACGGTGTTTCTTGGCAGCCGGGAAATTTGTGGGTTAACAGATTGGGTCAGCGCTTTACTGACGAATCTACCTGCAACGCCTTCAGTGAAGCTGCAAACGCAATTTATGTACAACCGGGTCACTATGGCTGGGCTATCTTTGATGAAAACTCCGTCGATTATTTGATGAACAAAGGTGCTGATTCCGGTATCGGCGTATTAGTTCCAATCGGAACGAAGTACACCAATCTGAAGAACGATATCAAAGACGCATTGGCAGCTGACAGCGACGGCTTCAAAGAAGCTGATTCAGTAGCCGCTTTGGCTAAAGCTATTAACGTTCCGGCAGAGACCCTCGAAAAGACAGTCGCTAAGTACAACAAGACATGCGAACTCCAGCATGATCCGATGTTCTTGAAAGACCGCCGTTATCTCAGACCGCTTACCGGTAAGAAGCTCTATGCGTTGAAGCTTAAATCCTATTTCTTCAGCGCCTATGGCGGCTTGATTACTAACAGAGACCACCAAGTTTTAACAAAAGACAGCAAGCCGATTCCGGGTCTTTATGCTGCAGGCTTGGAAGTTTCCAATATGGTTGGACCAACATATCCGGACTTCTTCTCCGGTCATGCTTTCGGATTTGCTTCTTATTCCGGCCGTCATGCCGCTAAGAATGCTGTTGAAGCCATGAAGTAATTTTTGTTCTTTGATTTGAGGCCGCTTCTGAGGTCCTACGTGGATGGGCAGAAGCGGTTTTTTATTGTCCAACTTTCGGAATGGCTGGAGAAGTCCGGAAAGTTGGTGAGCCGAGAAACAGCAAAAATTTCTCAGGGTTGCCTGAATGATTTACGATAGAACTTACAGTTAAAACGCAAATCAACCTAAGCTCATGAGCCTTCCTAGGCCTCTTCCGCTGGGCAACTCTTCTTTCTCAAGAATTAAGGTTGCAGGCCAAATCTATGTTGATAAAACTCGTTTGATTTTTGATTTGTCTTCAAAAAAGGAGAAGTTCCTCTTAACTCGTCCGAGAAGATTTGGAAAATCACTTCTCATCTCGACGTTTGAGTCCTTGTTTAAGTTTGGGCTGAGAGATTTTCGCGGTTTAGAAGCAGATATTGGGTCATGGAGTTTAAATGCGCGGAAAGAGCAGAGAATGCCTCAAAGAAGCTGGAAGAAGCAGTTTCTCAACTGAATGAAGAGAATTATCGTCTTCAAAGACGTGACGCAGAAATTATCCGTTTCGTCTTGGTATTCAGTCTCGAGAAAAGAGAGTATGTGGAATGGAAAGCCTTTAGAAGTGTTTGATGAAACCTGCTGACGAAAATCTCGTCTGCACGCCTGATTGAAAAGAAACACTGCAATTGAAAAGAAATCTTTTTGTTGGGTCTTAATAGCCGAAAACTTTTTGTATACATCAGATCAAAACCGGCAAATACGGATGGTAGATTCATTCAGCAACACTTTAGGATTTGAAAAGAAACTTATTGAATCTATTTCCTATTCGGACTCCTGAACAGTTTTCATTGTGGCATAATCAGCCCAAGACTGAACGTGCATTCAGTCTTTTATTTTTTAGTACTTTACTGGCTTGTTATGAAAAAGGGAGACACTTTATTAGATATTAAGAATATGAGTTTTTCTTATGGAGAACGCATCATTCTTGATGACGTGGACCTCTCTTTTAAGTTGGGTTCCGTCGTGGCAATCATGGGCGGATCCGGCATGGGTAAGACAACCCTGCTAAAACTCATCGGAGGCCTTTTAACGCCCCAGAAGGGGACGGTGACATTTGCCGGTCAGAAGGTCGATACTTCCGATTCAGCAGCCCTCTACAAAATTAGAAGAAGCATGGGAATGCTTTTTCAATTCGGCGCGTTATTTACTGACATGACGGTCTTTGATAACGTTGCTTTCCCTCTTAGAGAACAAACCAATCTTTCCGAAGAACTTATTCGCTCGCTGGTTTTGATGAAGCTGGACGCGGTGGGGCTAAGAGGAGCTGCTTCTCTTTATCCTGCGGAAATTTCCGGCGGGATGAGCCGAAGAGTGGCCTTGGCCAGAACAATCGCTTTGGATCCTCTGCTGATTATGTATGACGAACCGTTTGCAGGTTTGGATCCGATTTCCATGGGTGTGACATCTCAATTGATAAGAAAGCTCAATGATGCTTTGGGCTCAACCAGCATTATTGTTACCCATGACGTGGCCGAGACCTTCGAAATTGCTGACTACGTTTACATGATTTCAAGCGGAAAAATCGCGGCCCAAGGTACTCCGGAAGAACTTCGTCATAGTCAAGATCCTTTTGTGGTCCAATTTATCAACGGGCTGCCTGACGGTCCTGTTAAATTCCAATATCCCGCACCGCCGTTTTCAAAAGATTTAGGACTCGAAGCATGAACATTTATAACAAAATAGCTAGCCTGGGAGGGTGGAGTCTGGAGAAGATACAAGAACTCGGAAAGTTTGGAGTCTTCAGTTTTCGTCTTTTTAAAAATTTAGGCTCCGCCTTTGTTAATTTTCAGTCCACAATCCGCCAAATTTTCTTTGTTGGTAATTACTCACTCGTAATTATTCTCGTCAGCGGCTTGTTCGTAGGCTTTGTCCTCGGTCTTCAGGGAGATTATGTTCTTTCTACCTACGGAAGCGAACAGGCTCTGGGCGTTTTAGTTGCACTTTCTTTGCTTAGAGAGCTTGGCCCGGTGGTCACCGCATTGCTGTTTGCAGGACGGGCCGGAACTTCTTTGACGGCAGAAATTGGTTTGATGAATGCGGGCGAACAGCTTTCCGCCATGGAAATGATGGGCGTCGATCCCGTTAAGCAGGTTCTTGAACCTCGTTTCTTGGCTGTTGTAATTTCAATGCCGCTGCTGGCAATTCTGTTTTCTGCCGTGGGCATCATCGGCGGCTGGATTGTTGCTGTTCCAATGATTGGTTTGGACAGCGGAGCATTCTGGTCACAAATGCAAGCCGGTGTCGCTCTGTGGGAAGACATTGGCAACGGAATTCTTAAATCTTTCTTCTTTGGTCTTGCTGTAGGTTTAATTTCTCTGTACGAGGGTTATACGGCTCGTCCCACACCGGAGGGTGTATCTCGGGCGACAACCAAGACTGTTGTTATTTCTTCACTGGTTGTACTGGGGCTCGACTTTATGTTGACCGCTCTCATGTTTACTAGTTCTTAAGGTTGGCTTCTATATGCAAAACAATACTAAAGTTAACTTTTTTGTAGGCCTGTTCGTATTATTCGCTGCAGTAGGCCTGCTTTTTCTAGCCTTGCAGGCCTCAAACCTCACATCTTTTACCTCAGGTAAAACTTACGAAGTGACTGCCTATTTCGACAATATCGGAGGATTAAAGGTCAGGGCTCCTGTCAGAAGTGCCGGTGTTACCGTCGGAAGAGTCAAGAGTATTTCTTATGACAACAATAAATTTGAAGCCAAGTTAGTGCTTGGTATAGAAAGTAAGTACCAATTTCCCGAAGATACTTCGGCTAAAATTTTGACCAGTGGGTTAATTGGAGAACAATATATTGGCTTGCAGCCCGGCTCTGAAGAAGAGAACCTGAAAAACGGCTCTCAAATCTTATACACCCAGAGCGCAGTTGTTCTTGAGAATCTGATTAGTCAGTTCCTCTTTAACAAGGCAGAGGAAAACAACGGGGGCAAGTAAGGAGATTTCTATGAAAAATAATAAATTATTGGCAGCCGCTGTGTTGACAGGCACCATGCTTTTAAGCGGATGTGCTTCTGTTCCGGATGGTGCCGGCTCAAATCCTAAAGACCCCTGGGAGGCAATGAACCGCCAAACCTTTGCATTTAACCAAGGATTTGATACGGTGATTTCAAGACCTTTGGCAAAAGGTTATCAGTTCATTACACCGAAACCGGTTAGAGAAAGCGTAACACGCGTATTCAAGAATACGATGGAGCCGGCTAACGCAGTCAACAACGTAATGCAAGGCAAAGTCGAAGATGGAATCCTTTCTTTATTCCGTTTAATGATTAACTCTACTGTCGGGGTTGCAGGGATTTTTGACGTAGCCCAGGAAGTTGGAATCGAACGCAAGGAAGAAGACGTTGGTCAGACATTGGCTGTATGGGGTATATCCAGCGGTCCTTTCTTAGTTATTCCAATTATCGGACCGTCTACTGTGCGTGACGGTATTGCACTTGTCCCTGAAGTTTTCTTAGACCCGAATACCTATATCGGAAATCCGGCCACTAAATGGTCTTGGTGGGGAGGAAAATACGTTAGTGCAAGAGAAAGGCTTCTTCCTGTAACGGACATGCTTGATGATGCAATCGATCCGTACGTTGCAATGAGGAATGCTTATTTGCAGTCTCGCCAGTCAGCAATTCAGGACGGAGATGAACCCGCGGTAATTCCGGCTTCTTCCATGCTTGATCCATTTGCAGAGGACGATGAACCGGATACCAAAGCTGCGCCTACAAAGGACGGTAAAAAATGAAAAATTTAGGAAAGTTATTAGTTACTTTTGTTTTGACACTGTGTGCAGCAGTATCTTTCGCATCTGTTAACTTGACCAATCCGCCGGAGCAAGTGATTACTGAAGTTACAGACGAAGTTTTAACCCAGATTAGAAATCATCCGGAACTTCAAAAAGAAGATCCTTCTGCAATCAACAACTTAGTTGATAAGCACATTCTTCCCTACTCTGACTTCCCTCGCATGACACGTATGGCAGTGGGTCCTCAATGGAGAAATGCCACTCCAGAGCAAAAGGAAGAGATTCAGACTTTGTTTAGAAAGCTGTTGATTGCCGTTTACTCCGGTGCTTTGAAGGAAGCTTCCGATTACTCTATGCAGCTTGGCAGAAACAACATCAATCCGAATGAAAAGGTGGTGTTGGTCAGAACTAAGCTTACAGCTTCACAAAGAGAACCGATTCAGCTCGATTATCGTCTCCTGAAGACAAAAGATAATGAATGGAAGGTTTTTGACGTAAATGTCGGTGGCGTCTGGCTCGTTGAAAACTACCGCAGCCAATTCGCCTCTGTTATTTCAAACGGCGGCATTAACGGGTTGATTACTGAACTTAGAAAGAAAGCTAATAAATAACATGAAGATTAGCCAGCCGCAGATAACCAATGTAAATGCAATGGAGGTTCTGGATGAAGGACTAAAAGCTCTTAGACAGGGTGACTTCATCGTGGATTTGTCCGGAGTTGAACGCATTGACAGTTCTGCTATTGCCATTGCTTTGAAATGGAAGCAAGAAGCACAAAAACTAGGAGGCGATCTTAAATTTATTCATGCCTCTGAAAATCTTAAAAAGCTTAGTGATCTTTACAATGTCTCTTCGTTATTGATGTCACCATCCAAGCATTAGACATTCCTTAAGAAACAGAGCTATTTAGAAAAAATGTAAACGATTGGCCAGGACAAAAGTTCTGGCTAAATTGTTTATGGGACAGACAACAGAATTGCTAGGAGAGAAAGGTAAGGTTCCCATGGCTCGATAAGAGCCGTGGATTTTCCGGCATTAGCTCTCTGCTTGCAATTGTTTGTAGGTAGACGGAAGCCATGGCTTGAGGTCGTAATCTTCCAGTCCGTGCTTGAAGTCCAAGGAACCTATCTTCTTGGTTTTATCGTGTCCGTCTTTTAACGCTTCCGTCCAAGCCTTATCGAGGACGTGACCATAGACGCTCCGACAGTACTTTTTCAAATATTCCACTGGGGCTATGCCGTTGAGTTCGAGCGTCTTAAAGATAGAGTAGATGTCGCACATATCCACCGCATACTCAACCGATTGTTTATACCAAATGTTTTTCCTCAGAACTGTCACCGGCCTCAAGCGGCTTTCTACCAGATTAGAGTCAGCCGGTACTTTGAAGTCATCGATAAAGACCTTAAATTCGTTGCGCAAATTCATATAGTAAGCGCATGCCGCTGAGTACAACCCGCCTCCGACTCCTTTCTTATATAAACCAGATTGAGTTTTTATACAGATTTTGTCGGCTTGGTAGGACATTATTTTGTCTACCGCCGTTAATAAAGAGTCCTGGCGCCTGCGGTATTCTTCCTGCTTCCTCTGCGAGACTTCCTTCGATATTGCCTCTTGCAGGTTATACAGCTTTGATAGTGCCTCAACACAGATAAGCACGCAGCTGCCCGGCTCAGCCTGTTGGACTCTTATCTTCATCTGCTTGAGCTTTTCTTTTTCACCGAGCGCTGATTGATGAAGTTCTTTTAAAAGACTGCTGCTTAACAGAGCACTGAGAAGTTTGCGCCGGTAGTGAATTAAACAGCTTTGATGCTTTCTTTCCCCGCCTAGTGCCTGAAGAACTGTTTCATAGGCGCTATAGCCATCGGTTACTAAAGTATTGAACTGGAAGTCTGATGTGATTTGTGAGCTAATTGCTTGAGCGCTTCGGCTTGGTAAATACTTAAGGATAAATATTTGTTCAGGCGCTGAAGCTGCTGTTGTCAGAGCCAGAAGATAATTCTGTTTGCGCAGCTTAGACTCATTCATGCGCTCCTTGGCACACTTTCCTCTTCCCTGAGCTTCAAGCACCGGAAATACAGTTTCATCTGCAATTAGTACATCGGCTTTCTTTAAAGAGGATTCATAAAGCAGAGCAAGAGGATGCAGGTAAAAGCGGGCTAAATCATGCAAGTTGTACGAGACGGTGTCATGGCCCAAGCAAAGCTTTTGCTGCAGCTCCTTAATCTGTCTGTGCAGCGGTATTCCGCTGTAAAGTCCCATAGCTAGCTCAAGCAGCATCGATGTACCGACTGTGCGTGCGCAGTTAACCGGATGCTCTGCATCGACCGGGAGCCTGACATGTGCTTGTCCGCATTTGGGACATACATAAACATCTTGCCGCTGAGAGAGCGCCTCAAGATTGTTCAGTTTCGGCAGTGTCTTTCTTCTTATTGTTTCTACAAAGCTAGAGAGCTTTACCATCTCTTCCGTGCAGCCTTTGCAGTGAGGAACTTTGTCGGAAGCAGGAACAACGGTGCGCTCTCTTACCTTTGGATTTACCTTTTGGCGCCCAAGGCTCGGTTTCTTTTCTAAAGCGGCAATCGAAGCAGCAGGCTCATTGACGATGCTTTTAAATTCTCCGGCTAACGGAGTGTTCTCCGGCAACGATTTAACGACTTGATCAACGATGCGTGTGGCCTCTATCAGTTCTTTGCTGCCGTTAACCCACGAACCTTTGTTTTCTTTGAGTTCTTTATCAACCTCTGCCCTACCAATTTTTTCCGATCCTTTTCCCAGTAAAGCTTGAAATTGACTCGAACTATTTTCAGCCAAGACTCTGAGCGATTCAAGCATATGGCTGATCTGCTGTTCAATGGCTAGCCCCATCCATTTATCTTCGGCAATCAGATATTTGTCGGCTAATAAGGCCACTTCTTTACAGTTGTGAAATGCGTTGATGACAATTGTGGAGAGCCCGCGAAATCGCGCCTGTATTTCTTCTTTTTCTTTTTCCGTTTTAAGCACAAGCTCAATGAGTTCTTCTTGTGACAAATTTTTGAGCTGCTTCTTGTTGAACACTTTGCTCTCCGGTTGGGAATGCCGAACACTGTTCAATTATGAAGCAACTGAAAGCAGATTAAAACCGGCCTTCGCAGTCCCCTCCAAAGCTCTCAAATACCATGGCTAAAAGCCTTGGTGATCAAGGTTTATAGGATGGATTTTTTTAACGCTGGTTATCAAACAAAGTGTTACAACTTATTGTTCCTTAAAGTAGTTTTTGCGGGCTCCTTCAATGCGTTTTCCATTTAAAAAGGATACGAGCTGTTCAGCTGTTAGGCTTCTTTTAGCCGGGCTGTCAAGAAGACTCATTAGCTGTTGGAAGCTCCCATGATGCAGCCGTCTGGTTATCAAAGTCATTCCCGACTGGTCAGCTGCGATAATCTTGGCCAGCGCCCGTGTACGAGATAAAAACACAACACAATGATTGCCCGAGCAGAT
This sequence comes from Turicimonas muris, assembly GCF_002221595.1. Classification (GTDB taxonomy): domain Bacteria; phylum Pseudomonadota; class Gammaproteobacteria; order Burkholderiales; family Burkholderiaceae_F; genus Turicimonas; species Turicimonas muris. The sequence continues at coordinate 315,933 of NZ_NHMP01000004.1, read as the reverse complement.
GTCTATATTAAGAGTGCTTCTAGCAAAGGCTTCCAGTCTAAAGTAACCGGCTCGTAGATCAGTGGCAGTGGTGACGACCGTAATCTTGCATCCTTTAAAGTTCAGAAAACTCATGACTGCACTCCGAGAAGCATCTTTATCAAACCTCTGGCTTCAAGGCTAGGATCCGCCGTTTCATAGCTCACAGTAACCTCCGATCTTACAGAAACGGTAATTTGCTTCGAGGCTGGTCCTAATTGTGCCGGCTTTTCTACTGCGGCCGGCTCGATTTCAAATATCTCAACCTCGTCTTCTTGCATATCTTGCTCGGCTGCCTCAAGTTCGTCGGGGACAACTGTTGGGCTCGGATTGGCTTCCACTGTAACGGATGGAAAGGAAAGAACGTAGTCGGCTTGGCTCATGTAAAACTCCTCTCGGTTGTTCAATAAGCCAATTTTTCACCTTCGCTAGAAAATATTCATCACAGTCATGGGAACCTTACAGAGAAAGAGAGCGGCTCTTGACAATAAGGGATTTCATGAGGAGCAGGCTTTCCCGTAGAAGCGCCTCGAAGTCTGGAAAGCATCCAGCTGAAGATTCATAATGAAATGGAAGTTTCTATTAGTTTGGATGCAAAAAAATGAAAAAGTTTTTCCTTTTATCCGTTGCGTGTCTTTTAGTTGCCGCTTTTGCCTCTGAAACATATGCAGCTAGACTTGGAGGAAGAGCGACAATTCGTCCGAGAAGCTCTGCCCCTAGAACTTACACTCCTCCCGCACGAGTTTATCGTCCCAATCCGGCCGTAAGAAGATTGAATCAGAATCAAGCGCAAGGTACTGCTCCCGTACCGATTCCATTGTTTATTCCGCCGATTCTCGGTATGAACAATCTCGAAAAGTTAACTGAGACATCCTACCTTGTCAAAACCGGCATCAGAAGAAAAGGCGACGAAGTCAGCTTCTGGATGCTTAACAATAAAGAGAACAAGGACAGCAAGTCCGCAAAGATCCAGTACAAATTAAACTGCACCACGCGACAGTTCACGATTCTTGCAGGGGCAACATACTCCGAGCCAATGGGAAAAGGCAAAGAAATTTCCAAAGGCCGAGTCAACGATCAACCGCATGCAATTCCGACTGGGACCGTTATCGATTACCTGCATGGCAAGCTATGTAAGAAGCCTGCTACAGCCCCGGCTGTAAACCCGGCTGCTGCTTCTTCGGCTAAGTAAGAAAGAAGAAAAATCTGCTCTAGTGAGGCGTAGAGCCACGTGGAGGAGATTTTTCTATCACAGTCTTCTGCAAGAAGTCAGGACGGTGTTTGTGTTTATTCAACCGCCAAGAAAAATCCTATAACATGTTCGGCCCAATGGATGGTGTGAGGATGCAGAAGCATATAGGCGTAAGTGAGGCAATTTTTTCTCGGTGAAACTACGAGTGAAAGATTAAAAATTAGGTAATTTTTAGTCTACTCATTTTCGGGAAAGCCCGTAAGTTCGGGCTTTCTCAGCAATAAAATTGTATAAACCCCAATTATCAGGGGTTTGCGTAATTTGTAAAATCAGTCCCGAATGCTCAAACCATAATTAATTTGAACAGATTTGCAAGAAGTGGCTCTGTAGGTTTTTCCTTTCTGACCTTTTAGATAAATGTAGTGCGTTGGAACACTTTGCGTCTGTCTTAAAGCTGAGGGAAGATTGATGAAAAACACAAAAAAAATAACTTTGGGTATTTTCTTGTTTGCGGTGTCCATGACGGCGAGCGCAACCGCGCTGCCCTTAGAAGATTTAAAGACCGCCTGTAATGGCCCCGCTAACTCTGCCAATAGCCTCGCCTGTATCAAATTAAGTCGAACCTTGTTGAAAGCCAATCGTGTTTTTCTAGCTTTAAGCTATGCGCATAAGGGAGCCAAGTCCGGCAACCCTGATGCGATGTTTATTGCGGCAAAAATTTATGTTACTCGCTGGAAAGAACTCGGTATCACATACCAAGAAGGACTGAAATATTCCCAAGCTTTGGCAAAGGAGAGCTGTGAAAAAGGAAGTGGCGAGGGTTGCAGTTTGTATGCCTACAATCTTCCTGCGGATGATACAAAAAACAAGGTCAAGAATTGGAAACTTGGCTGCGAAAGAAAATCTGCCGTAGGATGTTTTTTTCTTGCCAATTATCAAGATCGAATTGAGAACTTAAGCAAAGCCTGTGAATACAGCGAAAGTGACTCTACGCTTGGCAGTAATTTTTGTTTGGATTATGCCGAAGCCTTAGAAGAAGATCAGAAGAGCACAAAGGCTCAGATTCAGGATGCGTTTGATAAGGCTTGTACTCTTGGTTATCGTTACGGGTGTTATAAAGCGGCATCTCTTCGAGAAGAACAGAAAAGTTCTGAAACCGAACTCCTCCTTCAGCAATACGGAAAGGTTTGTATACCAGTTCCTGGGTTGTGGTCTCAAAAATATTACAATGATGCTTGCAAACGCTTAAGAGAAGTGCAGAAGAAGACTGAGCAGTCAAAACTTCGTATGCCGGATTAGAGCCACATGAAACACTCCTCCGTAGTACAGCAAAAGGCAGATAAACACCCTTTTCCCATTAGCTCTTCCAACTGACTGACTCCAAAGAGACTTTACTTGAGGATTCAAGGTTTATGCTTCGAGGCTAAGCCGCATTAAAGAGAAGGTTAACTACGGGCAGAGGTGCAGATCTTCTCTTGCTAGAAATTTTTGGAAGTTCTCCTCGCTTGATTTAGTTTTTCAACCTATGCCGGAGGGTGTTGTTTCATATAGACGTCATTTATTGGCACAATAGAATAAATCTATTGATTTCATAATTTGTTTTTATTCCCAAGTTTATGGGACTCTACTTTCTGACTTAAAAATAGGTGTAATAAAAGAACCTATTAGTCCCAGCGGGTATTTCTCTAACGTTAAAAATCTCAAAATAAACAAATAGATCCACATAAAAATTTCTAGGGAAAATACGGGGGGGGGTAAAAATTAGTATAACCTGTTTTTTTGTTGAAAGAAAGAGGGTTTTGGTAGGACAATAGTAGAAAATTAATACAATTTGATAATAACTATTAAATAGAAAAGCTGAGGTAAAAAATGGATATTAACGCCTACCCCAAGGGATGTTTTGCTTCATTCAAGCGCCACACTAACACAAAGAGAACGTCTTTTGCTATGAAATTGCTGAGTGGGGCAGTTTCTGTTGCTATTGGAGCTTTGGGAGTTTCAGGGCAAGTTAGTGCTTTTCCTGACACAAACCAGTTTAAAGAACAAGACGGTGTCTGGACACTGGGTACAAATAGTGGCTTTCAAGTTACAACGGGAGGAACAAATGAGAAGCCAGTTTACTCTCTTCTAAGTACCAAAGATCCATACGATAACAGTTACGCTTGGTTGTGGTCCTATTCCGATTCCGATTCTCCTGCTCCAAGTTCCATTAGTGTGGTTCTCTCCCAAACACAGGGATGGAATAGTAAGACAGATGGAAAATTTGTAGACCATACAGATACAACTATGTGGCTTGCGGGAGGTCTCGTTTCGTTGTTTTCTGATGGGAGTAAAGCGAGTAAACAAGAGGTGGCAGCCGCTACAAGTATTGCGGACACAGGTATTGGATCTCGGACCCCTAACGGGAATATGCTCTCTGTGACCTTAGAGAAAGATGTTTCGTTTATGGGAAAATTTTTTGGTGCTAGGAATGATTTAGGGGGGGGGTTAACAGCTTCAATAGACTCTACTCTTGCGACCTTAGGAGAGACAAACAATAATACTGTACGGTTTGATCTTGCAGAAAAGTCTCGTCTATACTCGAAAATTACTTACGGGGGACGATCGGCTCAGCTAGATTCTATTTTAGGATCTACAGTCACTGTAAACACCGAGAAAGGCAATGTCACCACTACAGCCATCCATAAAGGCTTCAAAACAAATAACAACAAGGTATTCATCCAAGGAACCATTTCTGGGCCAACGGCGGAAAAGAATGCTAATGCTATTGAAGTTGGCAAACCAGGAGATTCTTCTTTGTTGATTTCAAAAGGAATCTTTGGCGGAGAGGGCTATGAATCAAGTGGAAATTTAGTGTCGATTAAAGATACGTTACTCGTGGCTGGTTACAGTGGCGCCAGAAAATTAGGATTAGTTGGCGGCCGAGGTATGTACTTCTGGAGAATTAACCAGGTAGATTTAGGTACAAGAATTAATAATTCACTCGTTTGGGATAACGAGAAGTTAGCTGAACATTCGTCTATTGCCAATAACAATATAGTAACGATTAACAATTCTTATATTGGCTATAAGACAGCTAACGATTGGAATACCGGTTCAACCCTGGCTGATTTTTCTTATGCTATTTACGGGGGATGGTCTACTGGAATTGCTGCAAATAACATAGTCTCTATTAAAGACTCAGTAATTAACGGAAATGTTTATGGTGGATTGGAACTTCAAGATCGTTTAACTGCTAGTGGTTCGGACTTAAGACCATTGAACGCCAACTTGGTCTCATTGTTTAATGTTAAATTTGAGGATGGCTCAGCAGTTTATGGTACTGCTACCGCAGAGGGAAAATTCAAAGAAGAAGACGGTGTGACTGTTCTTGATCAGTCTTCTTTAAAAGCCGTCAATAGAAGACGAGGTGTAGTATATCTAACCGGAGAAAATGAAGTTGATGCGGTTTATGCGAGATATGTTCATTTTGGACAGTATGTTGATAATTCAGTCTTAGAAGCTAATCCAAAGGTTGATAGAGAAATAGTTCGTGACTATTATCCTTCCTCATCTAACTATGACAAAGTTCTAAGTGATCCGAATTATGAGGTTAAAGACTCGTTAGGCTTGAACCGAGTTACTTCCAACTCAGAAGCAAGTCAGTACGCTATGCAGCTTGGAGATCTTGTCGCCAAGAGCTATGTGGTTAACAAGACAGGTTTCCACTCTACCCTTACTTCTCATGACAGTGCCAATGTTTCCAATGTTACTAATGGTATGCATAATTTCTGGGTCGGAGCTTATGTGAATCTTGTAAGTAAGGTTGATGGTGATGGAAAGTTATTCAATAAAGATTCACAAAATCTTTTTAAAGATAAAAAGACTTATACGGTCAATCATAACTATGGTGACGGCGCAACTTCAGCAGACCAAAATCTATCATTGTTAGTTCATGATGATGGTATGGTATATAACTTTAAACCGACCACGGTTACAGGAGGAGCGCAAGATCAGAATGCAACTCACCGACCATCGCTGATGCACCAGTTTAGATATCACTATGACGGGTTGGTTTTGTATGTGGGGGTAAATCCAGGAGTTGACTCAACTGGGAATGCTATACATGCCGTTGAAATTTCTTTTGAGGAAATAGAAAAATTCAGAAAGGGAGAAGGTGTAAATGCATTCGGAAATACCTTTGTCGGTGTGTTCTTAGAAGGAAACTCTCGTCCATTTTTCTTAGACTCAACGTCTGATGGACTGAAGACTGTAGACGCAAAATTAATGACCTTTGATCCGATAAAAGAAAATGGTCGCCCGGGATTTGACATCTATCAAAATGGACAAGTAGTTGCAGAAGCTACTTACGGAATATATAAGTATCTCCACTTCGATGGGGAAGACAGAAAAATCTCCGATAAAGATCAAAATGGTAATCCACTCGAATATACAGGAAAGGTTACAAGCGCTGGAGAAAGTGGAGGTATTGGGATCAAGTATTGGCTCAAGTCACTAAATATCTTGGATAACAAGATGTTGACTTTGAACGGTGTTACAGAAAATACAGATATTGGAACTACAGTTAGTATTGATCCCCAAGAAAGATACACATTATCTGCCGAACTAACCGGTAACGGCGGTGTGGTTATTCCAGAAAATAATATTGTAGTTTTAGGGACTCCTAAAACTATCTACAACATCAAAGTCAAAGACTACGGTGACAATGATGAAGTCGAATTCAATTCTGCATTGCCGAACTCTTATACTGGAGTGACACTTATTGAGTCAGATGCACTTTTAGCAGCTGGAATTGATGGTGCTTTAGGATCCGACAGTTCTCATACATCTGCGCTCCAATTACTTGAGGGAAAAAATGGAAAGACCGCTTTTTATTTACAAGGCCATCAGCAGGTAATTGGTAGTCTGACTGTAGAAGAGAATGCTCTTCTTTCTTTGACGGAAGATGCAGTTATTAAGGTCACCTCTACAGACGGAAAAGCCTATACCGCCAATCGAGGGTCAACTGACGGGGAACTTACAATACGAAAAGGCGGTGTAGTCGCTGGAAACATTAAAGGGGAAACAAAATCAATTATTAATGTTGAGGGATATTCTCTTGACATTTCCTCTGCCAACCCGGATTTCTTGGGAACTGTTTATCTCAAGGATGGTGCAAGCGGATTATTAAATAATCAAAATGCGCTTGAAGCGGCCGCTGCCAATGTTGGAAAAGATTCATCCTTGTATTTCTTGACATCTCCAACACCCGCAACCACAAAAGCTGTTGGCAATACAACGGCAACTATTCGTGCTATTACAAATAGCGGTCAAGTTTACCTTTCTAATGCTGATTTAGAACAAAAACTTGATACTCTGAATGTTGTGAACGTTAAAAATGCCTACGAAGGTAGTGCAGGATCTGTAATCCATTATCGTGGCTTGGTTCAGGGACCAAACAACTCTCAAGTTGATGTTGTTCATTCTCAGACTGCAACGGGAACTTCAGAAATAACATTCGGTGATCACAAAGATCTTCCGCCGGTTGGCGTCTTTGCCCAGTCTCAAGGCGAAAAGACTCTTAAAGAGAACGGTATCCCTGTATTCATTGTTCAAAAACCGACACATGATGCAAATGATCTGACTCTGACAATGCAAGAGTTCGGAGTCAAGGCAAAAGACAACGAAGCTTACAAATGGATGTACGGCCTCGGCTATAACGAAAAGGAAGATGGCTCAAGAGAATGGGTACTATATAACAGCAATACGCCGGATGATGAACCCACTCCAATCATTCCGCCTTCTCCGTCAGTGGATCCTGATCTGCCGAATATCCCGGTGTTGAGACCGGAAAGCGGTGCCTATATCGCTAACTCGGAAGCTTGGGCAAAGATGCATATGCGTCTGCATGATCGTTTCGGTCAGGCTTATTACATTGATCCGTTTGATGGCGAAGAAAAGAAGGCTTCCGGATGGGTTCGCCAAGTCGGAACACATTCTCACTTCAAAGCCGGTTCCAGCAAGACACACGCTAGAACAGCAATCACTCAGGTCGGTGCTGATTTGATCAGAAACGAAGCTAATGAGGATTGGAAGTACGTTGGCGGTGTATTTGCCGGTGGCTTGTACAATCGCGCAAATACTCGTTCTTGGGATAGCGCTAAGTCTCGTTCTGACGGTTACTCATTGGGTATCTACGGAACTATTTATACCGGCAACAGCCCGGATGACGGTTTCTATGTAGATTCTTGGTTGCTGTTCGGCCGTTACGACAATAAGGTTTGGGGCGATGAAAACCCAGGCTTTAAGTACAAGTCCCGCGGTTGGGTCTGGTCCGTTGAAAGCGGCTACACGATCCCGCTCTCAGAGTCCGGAACAAAAGACTACAACAAGCTGATTTGGACATTCCAACCGGAAGTTCAGGTGGTTTGGGACGGCGTACGGGCCAGCAGCGTGGTTGACAATACGGGAACCAAGTACACCCAGCTGGGTAAAGATAACGTTTCTATCAGAGTCGGTGCCAGACTTCATGCCAACTACATGAATAAAGGCTTAGGCTTTATCGAAGGAAACTGGATCCATAACACTAAGAGCCCCGGCGTGCGGATGACCAACGGCGATATTTATCGCAACGGCGGACGCAATGTCGGTGAGTTCCGGATGGGCCTCGAAGGTCATTTGAGTCGCAATACGCTTGGATGGGCAACTGTCGGTGTACAGGCTGGCAAATCCGGCTATCACAACGAAACGGCTCAAATCGGCTTGAGATACATGTTCTGATGAGCAAGAAGAACCGGGGAGCTTCGCCTCTCCGGCTTGCAAAACCTGCATTTGACGGAATTTCTAATCATGAAAACACAAAAAAATATATTGAAATTAGCTGCGGTTGCTGCTCTTGCTCTGACTCTTGGAGCTTGCTCTTCTTACAACCACAAAGACTATCCTAGAGAAAGCTGGTTTAAAACCGGCAGTCAGCTGATTGAGGCTGAACAGTTCCAGAAAGCCGAGAATCCTTTGAAAGTTGTCTTAGTCGTCAACTACACATGGGAAGGCAGACCGATCGTTCAAGAACCGTTTGAGGACAGGCCGGCCGATTGGAGAGAGCAATATGGTTTATGGGAAGCCACTAAACGTTATCTTCAGCAGACAGGTCAGTTCATCATCGTCGATGAAGACAACGAAGAAAAGCAAGGCGTTATGACCGTCGATCTTTCTCGGTGGATGGACGAAGAAACGAAAAAAGCTATCGCTGCCAAAGAAGCTGACCCGCAAAGTCATCCGGAAAAAATCGTCTACGAATACGATATGACGATGAAGATGAATCTGAACCTTCTTCAGGGAAAAGCTTTTACTGCTGCTCCGGTAACCGATCACATGTGGATCGGCCATGAAGATTCAGAAAAGAGAAAAGTCGGTCTTGAACCGAAGAGATTTACTTTCTCCTATTTCAACAACATGGATTTCCATACTGAGTTTGTCCGCAGATTCTACAAACAGATGGTCTTTGAAGGCGTAAAAGAAATGGATGATAAAGGTCTTTCGGCTCTTCTCGTCCCGAAGAAAGAACAGAAGTAATTCGAGTCCGGCTTATGCCGGATGGAGAAGCTGTAATAAAAGTAAAGGCAGAACAATCAAATGCTCTGCCCTTTGCTTTTGTCGCAAATTTTAGATTTGTCTACGGCGCTTTAGGAGCCGGTACGGCTGGAGCTGCTCCCGGAGCCTGCATTTCTTTCTGCAGTTCTAACTCGGCTTTGCGCTGAGCTATATCGTTCATGTCAATCCTAGTTTTGACATTAGAACGTTTGAGCTCAAGATCAAGCTTCTTCATCTCAAGGTCAATCTGTCTCATTTCGTCGTCGTAGGCTTTCTTTTGAGCGGCTTCGGCGGCTTTCTTCTCATTAACCTTGGCCTGGGCGGCTCTGCGTTTTGCAGCTGCGGCTGCGTTTGCCTTGGCTTGTCTTTGAGCAGCTCTGGCTTTTTCCAGAGCAATGGCTTGTTCATTGGCTTGAATTTGTCTTTCTGCCTGCTGAACAGCCATAATTTGTTGATCCGTGGGGCTTACCGGTACAAGCGGATAGGTCTGCTCAACGATTTGTTGGGCGTACACACTTCCGGATAAAGCTGCGGCTAAAGCAATTACAGTAAATTTAAGATTCATGGATCATGCCTCCCAAATTATTTTTGGCATCCGTAAGGATTGTTCGGCTGAATTCTTGTGCTTGTCGGACTTGTCGATGTCATGATGGCCGGACCAAGTTTGAACTCGCATAGCTGGCCGACTTGTGCGGAATTGAAAATCCTGCCGTTCATCTTGAAAGTAATTTGTACGCCGTTGACCAGAGCATCCTGGGGGGAAGCATAGCTCGCTCCTGCAGCGCCGAGTGCGCCGCCGGCAATCGCACCGACTGTTGTGCCTGTGCCGCTGTCAATGGAATGGCCGATAACACCGCCTAAAATTCCGCCGATTACAGTTCCTAACAGCTGATTGGTGCCTCTGTCAGAAGAATTGTTGACAGCGACTCGTGCCGGCTGAATTGCAATGATCTGAACGGTTTGAACTTGCTGGGCTTGGTTAACCTGTCCTGCAGAGTAAACGTCAGAGCGATAAATGTCGCCGTTTGCTTGACAGCCTGCAAGTAATGCGGCAACGGAAGCAGCAAGTGCAGCGTGTTTAACTGAAACCATATCCATTCTCCATATTTTTCTCATCACTAATATCTAATGATATAGCAGCTCTTGGTACAGATGAACAGGGTAAGGTTGTCACAAAGTAAAGTGGGACATCAACCCGTAACAGTAGTTTTCCGTAATGAGCGCAAGAGTTCCTTAGGAAATTATTAATTTCTTAAAATTACACTGCCTATAATTTTTCTATACTAAAAATTGATGCCTTCGGAGGACCACTCAATATGCTTTTGACCCAGTTATTCAGAAGTTTTGATCTGAGTCTAAAGACAGATTTGGTTATGTTGAAAAGCCATTGCTGTTCTTCATGGAGCTACGTTTGTAATGCTTTCTTTTTCCTGATTGCATGGGCGATTTTCCCATTAGAAAACAAACTATACAAAAAAATCTTCCGTAACCGTGCTTTCTATTTCCCGCAGATTAACTTCCACTCTCTGCATCCGCTTGATGCTTTTCGTATACTTATCCAGCTTGGCTTCCTTTGCTTGTTTGTAATCACAAAAGATAAGTTTTCTCAGCGAAAAGCAAAAGGACAGCCTGGAACGCTGTCTCAGTTCGTCAGATATGTTCGAGTCAATATCGGCCGAGAAATTCGCAATCTCTCCGAGACGCTCTCTAAATTGCTCCTCTCAGATTCTTCTGCTGCTGCAGAAAAGGGTAAAAATTCAGCCGAAGAACCTCCCGCTCATAAAATGAGTTGGGTAAGAAAAACCGTGATTGGCATTTTGCTCTCCGTCGGCTTGGTTCTCTATTTCCTTTGTATTACTCAGCCCTTCAGCTTGGAAGAGCAAATCATCTTTTTGTCAATTTTGTGGGTAAGCGCTTTACTCCTTTTCCAAGCTCAGACAAGATTGACGCTGCTCATGCTGATCGTCATCAGCGTGATTGTCTCCAGCCGCTATATCTGGTGGCGCTACACGGAGACGATTAACCCGAATAGTTTCATGAGCGTGATTTTCTCTTGGATGCTGATCCTTGCTGAAACTTACGCTTTCATCGTAATGTTGTTGGGCTACTTCCAGGTTTGCTGGGCTCTGGATAGAAAACCGACTTCTATGCCCAAAGATTCTTCTTTGTGGCCTCATGTCGATATTTTTATTCCGACTTATAATGAACCCTTGGACGTGGTTAAACCGACCGTCTACGCTTGTCTGACGATGGATTGGCCGAAAGAAAAACTTCATGTGCATGTTCTTGATGATGGTAGCCGTCCTGAGTTTGAAGAATTTTCTAATTCCGTCGGTGCGGGATATATCAAACGTGAAAAACATAACCACGCAAAAGCGGGCAATATCAATCACGCTTTAACTAAAACTTCCGGCGAATTCATCACAATCTTTGACTGCGACCACGTTCCTGTCAGGAGTTTCTTAAAGAAGACCATGGGATGGTTTTTTAAAGATAAGAACATTGCTTTGATTCAGACGCCTCACCATTTTTATTCACAGGATCCTTTCGAAAAGAATCTTCACCTCTCTGATCACGTGCCGAATGAAAACTCCCTCTTCCATGACTTTATCCAGAAGGGCAATGACACTTGGAATGCAACCATGTTTTGCGGCTCTTGCGCCATCATGCGCAGAAAAGCTCTGGAAGAGGTCGGAGGTATTGCCGTTGAAACAGTGACTGAGGACGCTCATACTTCTCTGAAACTCAATCGCAAAGGCTGGTCTTCCGCATTTTTAAGTACGCCTCTTTCTGCCGGTCTGAGTACGGAAACATTGGCCGCTCATATCGGCCAAAGAATCCGCTGGGCCCGCGGCATGATTCAGATCTTCCGATTGGATAATCCGTTATTCGGTAAAGGCCTGACTATTCCGCAGCGGCTGTGCTTCTTAAATGCGATGATTCACTTCTTGCACGGCTTGCCCAGAATTATCTTCTTGCTCGCACCGTTGCCGTTCTTGTTCGCCAACATTTACGTGATCTACGCGAGCGCCATTGCTATCTTCGTGTACCTCGTTCCCCATATGGTGCACTCGACAATGACGACTTATGTGATCCATAAAGGCTATCGCTTTCCGTTTGTCAGTGCTATTTACGAAACGATTCTTTCTTGGTATATCTTTGTGCCGACCTTAGTGGCAATCTTTGCTCCGCATAAAGGTAAATTCAACGTGACTGCTAAAGGCGGTATTATCGACAAAGCTTACGTAGACTGGTCAGTTGCAAAGCCATATCTGTATTTGCTGATTCTGAACTTGGCGGGTCTATGTTTCGGTTTATACAAGATGATCGGTGCTTCTCAGTATCAAGTACTGATGTTGGCAATTAATATCGGATGGATTCTTTATAACCTCATCATTCTTTTTGCCTCTATTGCCGTCTGTGTCGAAAGTGTTCAGCAAAGAAAATTCCCTCGGGTTGCTGCTATGCAGAAGGTAACTGTTGAACTTTCTGACGGTCATAAAGTCAAAGCTGTGCTTGCGGCCTTCTCTCAAAAAGATTGTCAGTTGGTATTCAAGATTCCGTCAGCTATACCTAACTTCAAGCTTGGTGAAAGCGTCAAGCTGATATTCGGCGAGGGCAAGACCGTGCATGAATTTAACTGCACCGTCTCAGCTATCTTCTCTGCCGGCGTTATTGATCTTGAAGTTCATCAGGAAACATTCCAGAAAGAAAAAGAGTACACGGCATGCACATTCGGTGTCCCCGAACTGTGGATTAATAAACAGGCCAAAATCAAAGGATTCGGAATGCTTGACGGTTTCATGGCTCTTTTGCGGATGGCTCGCCAAGGCGTGGAGGCTTTTGTCCACTATACCCCGCCATCATCCAGCTGGCTGTTCTATATTACCGTTGGATCTCTGAAATGGATCATTAGCTTTATCCCCAGAGTGCCAAAGCTTAGGAGTCAATCTAAACAAACCGTATTCGCTTCTTAATTAGCATGCGTTTTTTGTACCTAATTTATGAAATTTGACTCCAGGAAGGCTCTCATTAAATATAATGGTAATCGCTAATAAACCATGAAACATACTGGCTTTCCTTGCCTATAGGAAGGTCTGAATCTAACCCTCAGAAGTTACGTTTATGTCGAATAATAAAGAAATGATAGGAACTCGAGGCTCGGGGCCTCTGTGCTTTTTCCAGAAAATAGCAGCGGCCGCTATTATTCCGGCTCTTTTTTTGACGCCGGCTGTCTCCTCGGCTGCCCCTCAAGAAGCATCGACTTTTATCAAAGATGTTGTTCCGAATTACAGAACCGATGAGATTCCTGTTATTCGTTCGGATGTAGCTTTGTTTGATTTTATTCCTGAAGGTAAGACAGAACAGATCAAGCTCACCGGAATCTATCCGGAAAGAAGCTTCAGGTTTTACAGCCCGAAAGATGAAATCATCTCCAAGGTGACGGTTACGTTAAAGTACACTCCGTCGCCTTCGTTGATTCCTCAGCAAAGCCAGCTCAATATCTTCCTTAACGGTCAGATCCAAAAGAGTCTGCCGATCACTAAAGAACAGCTTGGCAATGCGGTAACGCAGACCGTTGAACTCAATACTAAAAATATCGAAGAAAGCAATCGTATGACGATTGAGTTCGTTGGTGTGTACACCAACAACTGCGGCAATATCGCGAACCCTTCGTTATGGCTGACCATCGATGACTCAAGCTACATGTCGTTTAATACGCAGAAACTGCGTTTGGCGAATGACCTGAGCCTGATGCCGGCTCCTTTTGCCAACAACTTGAGCCCGAATGCAACGACTTTGCCGGTTGTTTTCAACGGGAATCCTTCCCCGGCCTTAAAGAAAGCCTCGGGTATTTTTGCTTCTTGGATCGGCACTAAGACGGAATGGAGAGGCGCTGAATTCCCCGTTTATATCAAAGAAGTGCCGCAGGCTCAGAATTTTGTGGTCTTTGCGACCAATGACAGCAGACCGGAATTTCTGAAGAACTTGCCGGCTTTTACCGGACCCTTCGTAACCGTCGTTGATGCTCCTAACAGTCTCTACGCCAAAGTGCTCGTTATCGGGGGTAAAGACGAAGCTGAAGTGTTGACCGCAGCTGAGTGGCTCGCCGTTAATTCACAGGTTCTTACCGGCAGTTCCGCTGAAGTAAAAGACTTTAAGCCGCTGCCTAACCGTGAAGCTTATGACGCTCCCAATTGGATTCCTACTAACGATAAGGTTACTTTTGAAAAAATCGCCAAGTACCGCGGTCAGCTAAGAAGCTCAGGACTTCATCCTGCGCCTATCTCTTTGGAAGTCAGACTTCCGCCAGACCTCTACATGGTCAACAAGAGCAATGTCGATTTAGACCTGCGTTATCGCTACACCAAACCGACAAGCGGCGAAGCTGCTCAAATGCGCTTCTTGCTCAATGAGCAGCTCGTTGAGTCCTTCGAATTGGATCCGAAGAAAAACAGCAGCTCTTTCACCTCTAGATTCTCTCTGCTCAACGGTTTGGCCAATATGTGGAACGACACGTCCGTTCCTACCGGTTTGCTTGGAGCAGATAATTTAATGCAGTTTGACTTCCAGTATGGACTGGCTGTTCCCGGCGGATCCGTTGAAAACTGCAAGTCCGTTGCACTAATTCCGAGCCAAGTTGAAATCGATCCGACTTCCACAATCGATTTCTCCGGCTTTTATCACTTTGCTAAGCTTCCGAACTTAAACCTGTTCACGGTAAGCGGTTTCCCGTTTACAAAGTATGCCGACTTGTCTGAGACTGGTGTCGTGCTGGCAAAGGATGCTCCGGCAGCGGTTCTGACTACCTATCTCAATACGATGGCCCGCCTTGCTGCCCAAACCGGCTACCCGGCAACAAAGCTGACAGTTGTTGAAACCATCGATAAAGGTGCTCTGAAAGATAAAGACATCTTGGTATTCGGTGAAAACAGCCGGATTTTGGACGGTATCGATAAAGAAGATGCCGGTGTAGCTATCGATAAAATCAAACAGGGAATTGAAAAGTCTCTGACTAAGGCAGTATCCGATGACAAGAATATGGAGTCGGTGGTGGCAGAAGATGCTGGCATAGCCGCTATTGTTCAATATCAGTCTCCTTTCAGCGATGACAGATCTGTCGTTGCAGTGCTCGGCGACGGTCAGGACGGAAGTTTTCTCATCAATAAGCGATTGATGATCCCGGGCGACTTAAAGCTGATTGACGGTAGCGTCGCTGTCTTTAAGACAAACGCAACCCCTACAAGCTATAACATCGGACCTACTTACTACACAGGTTCCTTGCCGTGGCACCAAAGAGTTTGGTACTCTATGCTCGATCAACCCGTGTTGCTGGTTCTCTTTACTCTCGTCTGCGCATTGCTGTTTGCCGGTGGTATTTACTACCTGATGCACTCTTTGATCAGATATCGCAGCCGTCGTCATAAATAAGGAGATTCAGATGAAAAAGAAACTGATTGTCGCTTTTTTGATGAGTTTGGCTGTACACCTTCCGGCACAGGCATGGGATCTTTGGGACGAGTTCAAAGCGGTAAACGTCACTCCGGAAGGCCGTGTTGTCGATTACAGCGATGCTAAACTGATTACGACCTCCGAAGGACAGTCATACGGAATGTTCTTCGCTCTCGTGGCTAACGACAGAGAATCTTTCGATAAGATTTTTGCTTGGTCGGAAAAGAATTTGGGACCCGATCAACCTGCTTGGTGGTGGGGCATTCCTGACGGCAAAAAAGACGGCCAGGGCAAAATCCTTGATACCAACAACGCTACAGACTCGGATATGTGGATTGCTTACTGTCTTTTGGAAGCATCCCGCATCTGGAATGAACCGGCCTACGAAACAAAAGCTAAAGCCTATATGGCTAAGCTCAAAGAATTGGTCAGAGACGTTCCGACTGTTGGAAAAGTCATTCTTCCTGCTCGCGTGGGCTTTGAAGAAAAGGGAGTAGTAACTATCAACCCGAGCTACTATCCGCCGTTTATTCTCAGACGCTTCGCTGAGTACGATCCGTCGTGGCTGCCTATCCTTGAAGGTTTGATTAACGCCATGATCCGCTGCTCTCCGGGCGGTGCTGCTCCTGACTGGGCAAAATTCGACTCAACCGGAAAATTGGTTGAGCCCGAGAAGATGGTCGGCAGCTACAACGCTATCCGCACTTATTTGTGGGCAGCTATTACTTCTCCGAAAGATCCGTTGTACGCAAAGTTGGCTCGCCACTATGCCCCGATGATCAATGCCGTTAAGACCTTGAATGTACCTCCGGAAGAGGTTAGTTTAGGCAGCATGAGCTTTGGTCCTAGGGAAGTGAATGCGTTTGGTGCTTGCTTTTTACCCTATGTCTCTAACGATAAGAGCGGCGCAGTCATTCGAACCTTGCTGACAAATACTAAAATGGAGGGAGACAACTACTATCGGAATGTATTGACAATATTTGGCTTAGGCTTTGATTACAAAAACTACGCTTTTGATGCGAAGGGCCGTTTGTTTATCCCGAAAGATAATATGACGGTCAGAGTAAATCAGCCTCAAAATAAACCATAAGAAAAAGGAAAAAACACTACATGAGAGTTAGCGGCGCTCGAACAGCAAGCTGGAGCGGGCTGGGGCTTTGGAACGTTTTCTTTATCGGAGAGTTTTTGCTGGCAGGTTTCGGCTATTTGCACCTTAATCTTTTACAGAACTGCCTGCTTGCGGCTTTCGTAATTTTTCCAATTCAGAGTCGTTTCCTTCGTGTCGTCAGAACACTGCTGGCTATTGCTGCGGCAGCAGCAATGGTCTATGCGGAGAGCTGGCTTCCCGGACTCGAAAGCATCAAAGGTAATTTTCATAATTTAGAGGCAATGGGCACAAGCTACCTGCTTGAGTCCGCCTATAACTTCCTGAATTTTGAAATGATCGGGGTCGGTATTCTGCTGATCATCGCCTACTACGGTTTGAAGGACTACGTCCGCATCTCCACATTTACCTTGCTGTATCTGTTTCTTCTTATCTGCGGTCCGATTTGGCAGCCATGGTTTGAGAAGCCTGCTGAACAGGTTGTGGTGGCTCAAACCGAAGGCGCAAAAGAAGGAGAAAAAACGGAGGAGGCTCGATCCGATCTGCTTCCGCAGAAGGACCGTCCGACCAACGAAAATCTGGATAAGTGGCTTTATGCTTTCCACAGCAAGGAAAAAGCCCGCAGGGCGGTATTCCCTGAGCGTTTAGGCAAAGATGATACTCCGTTCGATATTCTGCTCATCAACATTTGCTCTTTATCCAACGATGACCTGCAGACAGCGGGCTTGACCAACCATGAAGTTCTCAAAGAGTTTAACGTCGTCTTCGATAACTTTAACTCCGCGACTTCTTACTCCGGGCCGGCCGCGTTGCGTCTGCTGAAGTCCGTCTGTGGTCAGCCCTCCCATGAAGATTTATATGAGGGCAGAAATCCGGATTGCGAATTGATGAACCGTTTAGGGCATCTCGGCTATAACCAGCACGTGTTCATGGACCACAGCGGTAAATACGACAATTTCTATCAGAGCTTGAGGCATTTAGCGGGGCTTAGCCCTCAGCTCGGTGCAATGAACTATCCGAAACGCTACGATTCTTTCGATGAAGAACCAATTGGAGATGCTCGCGCTGTCTTTAAGGAGTGGGAAAAAATTCTTGCTTCCAACAAAGATAAGCGCAGTGCGACCTTCTTTAACTTGATTGCTCTTCATGACGGCAACAGGTATGCCAATAAGAGAAGATTGGCACCGTTTAAGCCGAGAGCTAAGGCGATGCTCGATGACCTGCAGTCATTGATCAAAGATATTGAAGCATCGGGCAAGAAAGTCATGCTGATAGTGGTTCCGGAACACGGTGCTGCTGAACGCGGAGATAAGGTTCAGGTAGCCCACTTGCGCGACATCCCGAGCCCGTCTATTACCAAGGTTCCTGCCATGGTTAAATTCATCGGCATCGGTGACGGAGACGAACAAGTTCAAGTCAAGGAACCGACCAGCTATCTGGCAATCAGCAGCTTGATCGGCAGAGTTCTGCAAAGCAACTATTTCAGCGCAGAGCATGGTACCGTCCCGCTTAACGACCTAGTTAAAGACCTTCCGCAGACGGAAGCCGTTTCAGAAAACGCCAATGCGAAGGTGATTCATTATCAGAACAAAGATTACGTGAAGATGGATAAAGGTGAATGGCGTGAATACGCAAAATAAAGTCACCTTGAAAAATAATCTTCAAATCAATGTATTAAACCGAAACAAGATATAAACTCGAGTGTTGGGGCCCGAAAGACCCCAACTCCTTCTTTTTTATTGGAGCATGTAGTGCAAAAATTAGTCATTAAAGGAGGTGTCCCTCTGCATGGAGAAATCTCAGTCTCCGGCGCTAAGAATGCGGCCCTTCCTTTATTAGCATCTGCCTTGTTGACGGACGAACCGGTTGTTTTTGAAAACGTACCGGAGTTGGCTGATGTCAATACTATGATTCGTCTTCTTGAGGATTTGGGATGCAAGATTGAGAGAAATGATCATCGTGTGAAAATCGATGCTTCTCAAGTTCGCTCCACCGTGGCTAATTATGACTTAGTCAAAACAATGCGGGCCTCCATTCTGGTGCTTGGTCCTTTGATTGCTCGCTTTGGCAAAGCAACCGTCTCATTGCCCGGAGGCTGTTCTATCGGTGCTCGTCCCGTTGATCAGCATATCAAGGGTATGAAAGCCTTAGGTGCGGAAATCAATTTGGAACACGGCTATGTCAACGCTTTCGCCGACAAACTTGTAGGTGCTCGTGTTCTGACCGACATGGTGACCGTAACCGGAACGGAAAATCTCCTGATGGCCGCTGTCCTAGCTGAGGGAGAAACGATTCTTGAAAATGCCGCCCGTGAACCGGAAGTTGTCGATTTAGCACGTTGCCTGAAGTCCATGGGTGCGGACATTACCGGCGAAGGAACCGTCAGGATTGTCATAAAAGGCGTGAAGAAACTTCACGGAACTAATTACAAAGTGATGGCAGACCGTATTGAAGCAGGAAGCTTCTTGGTAGCCGGGGTAGCAACCGGCGGTGATGTCACCGTTACCGACTGCCAGCCGGAATATCTTGGTGCCGTTATCGAAAAATTATTAGAAGCAGGCGCGGAAGTTATTACCGGAGATACTTGGGTTCGAGCAAAGTCTAAAGGACGCACCAAAGCCGTTGATATCAGAACTGTCCCATATCCCGGTTTCCCAACTGATATGCAGGCTCAGTTTATGGCTTTGGATACGATTTCCGACGGAGCTTCTCATATTACCGAAACAATTTTTGAAAATCGCTTCATGCACGTTCCCGAGCTGCAAAGACTCGGGGCTGACATCAACATTGACGGTCACACTGCGACTGTCAGAGGAGTAGAAAAACTTTCCGGTGCTCCCTTGATGGCTACGGATTTAAGAGCCAGTGCCGCTCTGGTTATCGCTGCTTTGGTCGCAGAGGGAGAGTCTACCGTAGACCGTATTTACCACCTGGATCGCGGATATGAAAGAATGGAAGAAAAATTAAAGACCTTGGGTGCTCAGATAGAAAGGATTAAGGCATGATTACTATCGCACTTTCAAAGGGCCGCATTTTTACCGAAACACTGCCGTTCCTGGCAGCTGCCGGTGTGGTTCCGCTAGAGGATCCTGAGACTTCAAGAAAACTGCTCATCGGTACAAACCATCCGGATATCCGAATTGTGGTGGTGCGTGCCAGCGACGTTCCGACTTATGTCCAATACGGCGCTGCAGACATGGGAGTAGCGGGTAAAGACTCACTGTACGAACACGGCGGGGCCGGCTTGTATGTTCCTTTGGATTTGAACATTGCAAAATGCAGAATGTGCGTGGCATGTCCTCGTGATTTTGACTATCACGCTAAAGTCAGAAGAGGAGCACGTCTAAGAATCGCAACCAAGTTCATGAAGTACTCCCGCAACTATTTTGCAAAGATTGGCGTACATGTGGATCTGATTAAGCTTTACGGTTCCATGGAGCTTGCCCCTATTGCAGGTTTGTCCGATGCTATCGTGGACTTAGTCAGTTCCGGTGCCACTTTGAGGGCAAATAACCTGGTTGAAGTCGAGCAGATCGATACTATCTCTTCACGCCTGATTGTGGGACAGGCAGCCATGAAGCTCAAAACCAGTGAACTTCTTCCGATAATTGATACTTTTGAAAAGACTGTTAAATATGACGATTAGATTTTTAAATACGAAGGATAAAGACTTCGAAAAGAATTTCTCTGCATTAGTAGCTGTTGACAGTTCCGTTGATCCGGAAATTACAAAACGAGCTGAAGCAATCGTCGAAGACGTTCATAAACGTGGCGATGAAGCTGTTTTGGAATACACCAACCGTTTCGACCGCATGAACGCTAAGTGCATGGAAGAATTCCGCATCACTCAGGAGCAGTTGAAAAACGCTCTTGAGACTTTGCCGGAAGATCAAAAGCATGCTTTAACAGTAGCCGCTGAAAGAATCCGTTCTTTCCACGAACATGAACTCGGACAAAGCTGGTCTATCACTGAAAAAGATGGTACAAAGCTCGGTATTCGCTACACAGCCTTGGATTCAGTCGGTCTTTATGTTCCCGGAGGGAAGGCTGCTTATCCTTCTTCCGTCCTGATGAACGCGATGCCTGCCCACGTTGCCGGTGTTAAAAATATCGTTATGGTTGTTCCGACTCCGGGCGGCACTCCTAATCAACTCGTGCTCGCCGCCGCTTGCTTAGCCGGCGTATCTACTTGCTTTACTATCGGCGGAGCCCAGGCAGTAGCTGCTTTGGCTTACGGGACAAAGACAATTCCTGCAGTTGATAAAATCGTCGGTCCCGGCAACGCTTATGTTGCTGCCGCTAAGAGATATGTGTTCGGTACGGTAGGGATCGACATGATTGCCGGCCCGTCTGAAATTCTCGTTATCTGCGATGGCAAGACAAATCCTGACTGGATTGCAATGGACTTGTTCAGCCAAGCTGAGCATGATGAATTGGCCCAGGCTATTTTGTTGACTCCGGATGCTGAATTTGCAGAAGCAGTTAAAACTTCTATCGAAAAACAGTTGCCTGATATGCCTCGCAAAGGCATCATTGCAGCCAGCTTGAAGAACCGCGGCGCAATTATCGTTACTGAATCCGTCGAGGAAGCCTGCCGCATTGCTGACAAGATTGCTCCGGAACACTTGGAACTGTCTGTTGAAGATCCGGAAAAATATGTTGATTTGATTCATCACGCCGGTGCTATGTTCTTAGGTGCTTACACATGCGAAGCCTTGGGCGACTACTGTGCAGGTCCTAACCACGTACTGCCGACTTCTAGAACAGCCCGTTACTCTTCTCCTTTGGGCGTTTGGGATTTCCAAAAACGTACCAGCATTCTCAAGGTTTCCAAACAAGGCGCTTATGAGCTCGGTAAGATTGCCGATGTGCTGGCCCGCGGTGAGTTCTTGTACGCTCACTCCGGCAGTGCAATGTACCGTGTTAAGGACTTAGACAGCAAGGATAAATAATGAGCAGGCATGCTGAGATTTGCAGAGAAACCAAAGAGACCAAAATCTTCGTGAAGGTCGATTTGGACGGAACCGGTAAGGCATCTATCTCGACGGGAATTGGATTTTTCGACCATATGCTTGATCAAATCGCTCGTCACGGTTTGATTGATTTGACCGTGCAGTGCGAAGGAGATTTAGAAGTCGACGGCCATCACTCCGTCGAGGATGTCGGAATAGCGTTGGGGCAGGCTATCGGTCAAGCTCTTGGCGATAAGAAAGGCATTGTGCGCTATGGTTTTAGCTATGTGCCGTTGGACGAAGCTCTTTCTCGAACCGTTATTGACTTTTCCGGCCGTCCTTATCTTTCATGGGATGTTGATTTCACTGCCCCGATGATCGGCGCCTTGGACTCTCAGCTGCCGCGTGAATTCTTCTTAGCACTGAGCACGAATGCCAAGATGACCTTGCATATCGATAATTTGAAAGGCATCAACGCTCACCATCAGTGTGAATCCGTTTTTAAATCTTTCGGAAGAGCGCTCCGCATGGCTGCAGCCATCGATGAACGCTCTAAAAATGTCATTCCTTCTACCAAAGGGACACTATGAAAATTGCAGTAGTTGACTACGGTTCAGGAAATCTGCGTTCCGTCTATCAGGCAATAAAGAAAGTTGCTCCTTTGAATTCGGATGTTTGGGTAACTGAAGATCCGAACAAAGTAAAAGAAGCCGACAGAGTCATTTTCCCGGGCCAAGGCGCAATGCCCGACTGCATGGGGAATCTTCGCAAGGCCGGACTGGAAGAGGCGGTAAGAGGCTCTCTTAAGAGGAAACCTTTTTTTGCGGTTTGCGTTGGAGAACAAATGCTGTTCGACTTTAGCGAAGAAGGCGATGTTTCTGCCCTTGGTGTCTTTCCGGGACGAGTTGTCCGCTTTCCGGCCAACCAGTATGGTGAGGACGGTTCTCGTTTGAAAGTTCCGCAAATGGGTTGGAACAGGGTGCGTAAAACGATGGACCATTATATGTGGGAAGGGATTCCGGACAATTCTTGGTTCTATTTTGTCCATAGTTACTACGTTGTACCTGCCGATTTGAATTTAATTGCAGGAACAACTGACTACGGCAGGAAAGTTACTGTGGCAGTCGCAAAAGACTATATTTTTGCAACCCAATTCCATCCTGAAAAAAGTGCTGATATGGGCTTGAAGCTCTACAGCAATTTCCTAACTTGGAAACCTTAATCTTAAGTTTTTATAAAAAGAAGTACTACCATGCTTTTAATTCCCGCTATTGACATTAAGGACGGCAAGTGTGTCCGTCTGCGCCAAGGTGATTTGACATCCAATATCTCCGTTTTTAACGAAGATCCTGTAGAACAGGCCAGACAATGGGTTGAGATGGGAGCAGAAAGAATTCATATTGTTGATTTGGACGGCGCCAGAACCGGCAAGCCGGTAAACCTTCCAATCATTCGTAAAATTTCCGAAGAGTTCGGTGATGACGTTGAAATCGAAGTCGGCGGCGGCATGAGAACTCTTGAGAGAGTCGAAAAAACTCTGGATGCCGGTGTTGATTTCGTGGTGATCGGTACTGCAGCCGTTAAAGCTCCCGGTTTTCTGCATGATGTGTGCAGCCAATACGGCGGTAGCGTGATTGTCGGCTTGGACGCTAAAGACGGTATCGTCATGACTGATGGCTGGACCAAGTCTTCCGGACGTACCGCAATCGATTTAGCTAAGAAATTCCAAGATTACGGTGTTGACGCCATTCTTTATACTGACATTTCTCGTGACGGCATGCTTACCGGCTGCAATGTTGAAGCCACTGCTGATTTAGCTAGAGCCATCGATATTCCGGTCATTGCTTCCGGAGGTATCCGCGACTTAGACGATATTCGTAAGCTGCTCGATGTCGAATACGACGGAGTCACCATGGCAGTGCTCGGACGTTCTTTGTATGAGCACACCTTGGACTTCAAAGAAGCTTTGGAATTAGTAAAAAATCACAAACAGAACTGGAGTTTCTAATGCTCGCCAAAAGAATTATTCCTTGCTTAGACGTCACTGACGGTAAAGTCGTTAAAGGCGTTAACTTCGTAGAACTCCGGGAAGCCGGTGATCCGGTTGAAGTTGCTCGTCGTTACGATGAACAAGGTGCCGACGAAATTACGTTCTTGGATATCACCGCCACGTCTGATAACAGAGGCTTAATTCTTAAGGTAATTGAAGATGTGGCCGCACAGGTATTTATTCCTCTTACGGTTGGCGGCGGCGTTAGAGAAGTCGGAGATATTCGCCGTCTCTTAAATTCCGGAGCCGATAAGGTTTCTATCAACTCTGCCGGCGTCAAGAATCCGGATCTTATCGGCAATTCTGCGGCTATCTACGGTTCTCAGTGCATCGTTGTTGCTATCGACGCCAAGAGAGCAGGCGACAATAAATGGGAAGTCTATACTCACGGCGGACGTGTCAATACCGGCATTGATGCCGTGGAATGGGCTAAGAAAGTTCAGTCTCTTGGTGCCGGCGAGATTTTGCTTACCAGTATGGACGGCGACGGGACTAAAAAAGGATTTGACCTTGAACTGACGGCAACTGTCAGCAGCGCAGTGGATATTCCGATAATTGCTTCCGGGGGCGTTGGCAATCTTCAGCACTTGGTCGACGGCATCAAGATCGGGCAGGCTGACGCTGTGCTCGCTGCTTCTATCTTCCACTTCGGGGAATATACCATCGGGCAAGCTAAGCAATACATGCGGGATCACGGTATTCCAGTGAGGTTGGACTAAGATGTTTATTGACGAAATTCACTTTGATGCTAAAGGGCTCGTTCCGGTGATAGCGCAAGACGCCAAGGACGGCACGATTTTGATGTTGGCTTGGGCCAATAAGGAAGCACTCGAAGAAACGGTTAAAACCGGCCGTGGAACATACTTTTCCCGTTCCCGTTCAAAATTGTGGAGAAAGGGAGAAGAGAGTGGCAATATTCAAAAAGTCTCCGAAATTCTCCTCGATTGCGATTGCGATGCCGTTATTTATAAGGTTGAGCAAATCGGCGGTATTGCATGTCATACCGGGCATAGAAGCTGTTTCTATAAGACCTTGAAAGGCAATGCTTGGGAAGAGAATTCAGATGTACTTAAGTCTCCGGACGTAATGTACGCAAACCATAAATAAGAGGAAGAAATGGAAAGAATTCCTATAATCAGTGAGATCGCCGATGTTATCGACAGCAGAAAAGACGCGGATCCTCACACTTCTTATGTAGCAAAACTGTTTTCAAAAGGGCCCGATGCTGTATTAAAGAAAGTCGGCGAAGAGGCAACCGAAGTTGTCATGGCCGGAAAGGATAACGACCCTGACCATCTTATCTACGAAGTTGCCGATCTTTGGTTTCATTCGATGGTGGCATTATCACAGGCCGGTTTGAGGCCCGAGCAAGTTCTAATGGAACTGCAGAGAAGAGAGGGGACTTCGGGCTTGGTAGAGAAAGCCTCCCGCAAGGATTAGAAATAAATAAAAACTTCAATAAATGTAAATCTTAGGGTAATTCATATTGAGTACGGAGAGCATTTATTGAAAAATATTAAATGTTAAATTGGAGAAGATTATGCAAAAGGACGATTGCCTGTTCTGTAAGATTGCAAAAGGAGACATTCCTTCTAAGAAAGTCTATGAGGACGAAGAAGTAATTGCTTTCAAAGATATCAATCCTGCAGCCCCAGTCCATTTGTTGATTATTCCAAAACAGCACTACGATTCCCTGGCTGTAATGGGAAAGAACGAAGAGCCGCTTTTAGGTAAAATGCTGGCTTTAGCTCCTGTCCTTGCCAAAGAGGCAGGTGCAAATAATGGTTTCCGTGTGGTCATCAACACCGGTCACGACGGCGGCCAAGAAGTTAATCATATTCATATTCATGTCTTAGGCGGTCCCCGTCCTTGGACTAAACTCTAGGAGTAAATAATGGGTTCATTTTCTATTTGGCATTGGCTTGTCGTACTTGTTATTGTTGTCTTGATTTTCGGTACCAGTAAACTCAAGAACATGGGTAAAGATCTCGGCGGCGCCGTTAAAGGCTTCAAAGAAGGCATGAAAGAAGCTGAGGCCGAAGCTAAAGCTGAAACAAAGCCGGCTCAGGTTGCTGAAAAGAAAGCTGAAGACGTTGTTGACGTTAAAGCAACTGAAAAGAAAGAAGCTTAATTTAGAAGTATTGTCCTATGCTAGATTTCAGCATGGGAGAGATCGGCCTTATCGCTGCGGTAGCTCTTGTGGTGCTAGGGCCTGACAAACTCCCTCAGGTTGCTAAGACTGCGGGTTCTCTGATAGGGAAAGCGCAGCGTTTTGTTACTCAGGTCAAGACTGATATTGACAAAGAAATTCAGTTATCCGAACTGAAGAAGATTCAAGAAGACGCTAAGAAAATGGCTAGCGATCTTCAGGATAACTTGCGCAACACACAAAATCAGATTGAGAAAGAGGTATCCGATCTGAATTCCGCAGTAAATTCCATTGGCAAAAGTATGGAAGACCAAGCCAAGGATACTGCGGCTCAAATCAACGAAGTAAAAAACGAAGCCAAGAATCAATGGCTTTCTGATACGGCCCCTAAGGCTGTAGCCCAATCCGAGGCTTCTATCGAAAATATGGTAGAAACTCCGGCAGCTGGGAAGGAAACAGTTTGGGAAATCACTCCGGATAAAGTCGATACCTCTAATTTAGAGGGAGCATTTGCTTGGAACGACGCGGAATCCGGTCAGACTTCTATTCCGGTTCCTGTTCCTCCGGCATTAACCGAAGAAAATTCCTTAATCGGCACTTCCAGCGGAGTGGACTTTAATTCGATTACGGAATCGGAAAAAATTGCTGTATTGAGTAAAGAAGTTGAAGAGCTGAAGGCGATGATTCAGTCCAGTACTTCGGGATCTAAGAAACAGATCCGTTCTGTTAGACGGGGTCACGTAAACAAATTGGCTGTTGCAGCCAAACTCAATAGAATTCACAAGACTAGAAGTAGATATTCATAATCTCATGAGCGATAAAGACTTAGAGTTAGAAGGGCCGGAAGATGACAAGGAACAGACCCTTGTCGCTCACCTAGTTGAGCTTCGCTCCAGAATCGTTCGCATGGCTGTGGCGATTTTGTTGGTATTCGCCTGCCTTTCCCCGTTTATGAAGCAGATTTTCGACTACCTCAGCCAACCGCTGATGGTCGCTCTGCCTCAAGGTGCAAAGCTGCTGGCAACAGGCGTTATCGCACCGTTTATGGTGCCTTTGAAGGTAACGCTTTTCGTGGCCTTTATTATTGCTCTGCCATACGTACTTTGGCAGATGTGGGGATTTATTGCCCCCGGTTTATATAGAAAAGAGAAGAGACTCGCATTACCAATCATCATCTCGTCTTTGGTTATGTTTTTCCTTGGAATGGCTTATTGCTATTTCATCGTATTTAGGATGGTATTCCAATTCATTGCAGGGTTCTCACCGGATTCCGTTAACTTTGCACCGGATATCGACTCCTATTTCGGCTTCGTCTTGGCCCTCTTTATTGCGTTCGGTGTGACGTTCGAAGTTCCTATCGTTGTGGTAGTTCTCAACAGACTCGGCATTACAACCGTAGAAAAACTAAAAAAAGCACGCCCTTACATGGTCGTAGGCGCCTTCGTGATTGCTGCGATCTTTACTCCCCCTGACGTTCTCTCTCAACTTCTCCTGGCTTTGCCTTTGGTAATTCTCTACCAAGTTGGAATTTGGCTTTGCTCCATTTTCGGAACGGCTAAAAATTTGGATGAAGATGAGGAAGAATAACTTTGGAACTTCGAAAGCCTTTTGATCGAATTTATCTTCTGACTCACCAGTGTGACTATGTTCGTCTCAGAACATCGTCACATTGGCATCCGGAAGTCGGAATTCTCACCTTTGGCAACAAGAAATGGACCGTAAAGGACTATTCTGATTGCAATTGGTTCGTCAGAAATTCTTATGCCAAGATTCTTCTCAATCGCGAACTTAACGCGATTTCAATGCTTAACGGCATAGAGGGCGTCCCTCAGAATCCCTTCTTTGTTGACTCTTGCTGTCTGGCATTTGAATATGTTGAGGGAGCCTCTTTGAGGGACTATCCTGCGGACAAAATTACACCGGAGTTCTTAACTGAGTGTGAGAGAATTCTTCGAGACATCCACAAGAAAGGATTGGTTCATCTTGATACCGGAGCAATGGGAAATTGGATTGTTAAACCGGATAATCGGCCGGCATTGATTGATTTCCAGACAGCGATGAAAACAAAGGGCCTGCCTTCTAGGTTAGTTGGTTTCTTAAAGGCGATGGATCTGCGAGGCGTATATAAAAAGTGGATTGCCTTCCGTCCCAATGAAATGGGTGAGAAGAGGAAAAAAGCCGCGGAACGCTTTGAAAAAATACGTAAAATTTGGTTATTCCATCCAAAGAAGAAATAACAATTCGAACGTTGAACAAATAAAATTCAATTACATTACTCCCGCATATAAATTGCGGGCATTTTTTTAAAGGATATGGTATGGCTCAATTCGTTTATACGATGAACCGAGTTGGAAAAATCGTTCCACCAAAAAGACAAATTCTGAAAGACATTTCTTTGTCTTTCTTCCCTGGTGCAAAAATTGGTGTTTTGGGTTTGAATGGCGCAGGTAAATCTACTCTCCTGAAAATTATGGCAGGCATAGATAAAGAGATTGAAGGCGAAGCCATTCCAATGCCGGGCTTAAACATCGGTTATTTACCGCAGGAGCCAGTTCTTGATCCTGAAAAAACAGTTAAAGAAACCGTCGCTGAAGGTCTGGGTGAAGTTTTTTCCGCCCAGGATAAGCTGAACAAAATCTACGAAGCCTATGCGGATCCGGAAGCTGATTTTGATGCATTGGCAGCTGAGCAAGCTAGATTGGAAGCCATTATTGCAACCAGCGGTACCAATGCCGAGACTCAAATGGAAATTGCTGCTGACGCATTACGTCTGCCTCCATGGGATGCACGTATCGGCAATCTTTCCGGCGGTGAAAAACGCCGTGTGGCAATTTGCCGTCTGCTGCTTTCCAGACCGGATATGCTCCTTCTTGACGAGCCGACTAACCACTTGGATGCGGAAAGCGTTGACTGGCTTGAACAATTCCTCCAGAGATTCCCGGGAACAGTTGTTGCCGTAACTCACGACAGATACTTCTTGGACAATGCGGCTGAATGGATTCTGGAACTGGACCGCGGTCATGGTATTCCTTGGAAAGGAAACTATTCTTCCTGGTTGGATCAAAAAGAACAGCGTCTCTTAATGGAACAGAAGAAAGAAGACGCTCGAATCAAAGCCATGAAGCACGAACTTGAATGGGTCCGTCAGAATGCTAAAGGCAGACAAGCCAAGAGCAAGGCACGTTTGCAGCGCTTCGAAGAGATGAGTTCTTACGAATACCAGAAACGTAACGAAACCAACGAAATCTTTATTCCTGTCGCAGACCGTCTCGGCGATAAGGTCATTGAGTTCAAGAATGTTTCCAAGGCATTCGGCGATAAGCTTTTGTTCGATAATCTGAGCTTTACGATTCCGCCCGGAGCAATTGTCGGTGTTATCGGCCCGAACGGTGCAGGTAAGTCCACATTATTCAAGTTGATTACCGGAGACCAGAAGCCTGATTCGGGTGAGATTGATATTGGTTCTACAGTTAAGATTAGCTCCGTCACTCAGACAAGAGAGTCTCTCCCGAACGATAAGACTGTTTGGGAAGCAGTCTCTAACGGTCTGGATATTCTCAAGGTAGGTAAGTTCGAAATGCCGAGCCGTGCGTATATCGGCAGATTCAACTTCAAGGGCGGAGATCAGCAGAAGATCGTTGGTAATTTGTCCGGTGGTGAACGCGGACGTCTTCATATGGCCAAGACCCTCTTGAACGGCGGCAATGTTCTTCTTCTTGACGAACCTTCCAATGACTTGGACGTTGAAACTCTCCGTGCTTTGGAAGAAGCTCTGTTGGAGTTTGCGGGCTGCGCCATGGTTATTTCCCATGATCGTTGGTTCTTGGACAGAATCGCCACGCACATCCTCTCTTTTGAAGGTGATTCCAAGGTCGAATTCTTTGCAGGCAACTACACCGAGTATGAAGCAGATAAGAAGCGCCGTCTTGGTGAGGGTGCCACACCGCATCGCCTTAGATTCAAGCCTCTCAAAGACTAATGTCAGAGAAGGAGGAAATTCGTCCTGCTCAAATCACTGATCAGGACGGGCACCCTTACAGTGCGGAGTTCGGAGATATTTATGCCTCTCGTCAAGGAGCAGTTGGCCAAGCTCTGCATGTTTTTATTAAGGGAAACAATCTGCCTCAGGCCTGGCAGAACCGTCCGGAGTTTGTCATTCTGGAAAATGGTTTCGGGCTCGGGACGAATTTTCTTACTACTTTAAAAACATGGAGAGAAGATCTAAATCGCTCGGAATCTCTTCATTTCGTTTCTATTGAAAAGTTTCCCGTATCCAAAGAAGATTTGCTCCGCTTTGCCGATCCAGATGTCGCAAGCGAAACCGTCGAGTTGGTTCAACAGTGGCCTGACTGTGTTCCTGGCGTTCACCGTCTTTATTTCGATGACGGTCGCGTCGTTTTGTCTTTATATTTTATGGATGTTGCTTTTGCGTCTAAGAAGCTGGCTTTGAGATACGATGCTCTTTATCTTGACGGTTTCTCTCCTGCAAAAAATGATGCAATGTGGAAACGCAGTGTACTTACTTCTTTATCGAAGTTCGCCAAACCTGAGGCTACATTGGCTACTTGGTGCGTATCGTCGCACGTCCGCGAAGATTTGCACAACGCCGGGTTTGAAGTTCAAAAGGTTCAAGGGTTTGGCAAAAAATCTCAGATGACGGTAGGCATTTATCGTCCGAAGTTTTCTCACAGACGTTCTCAAGAGGTTCCTTACAGTGAAAAATATCCTGATCGTTCCCTTCTAATTATTGGAGCCGGAATGGCTGGGGCGGCCTGTGCTTGTGAATTTGCACGAAGAGGATGGAAAGTAACGGTTATAGACGAAGGAAGGGTAGCCGCGTCTGCTGCGTCGGCAATTCGTTACGCTATCGCACATTTCCAGCCGGCAGGCGACGAAAATCTTCTTTTTAGACTTTCTCGAGCTGGTTTTGACGTGCTCAAAGAGATCAGCCGTGATTTTCCTGAATATTTCCACCTTAATGGATTGCCGCAGATCGCCAGAGACGAGACGGAGTACAAAAAGTGGGAGAGATGGTTTCAAAATAACAAGCCTTTCCAGTTTCCGCATAATTTTTTGAGATTGTTAAGCCGGGAAGAAGTCTCAGATCTAATCGGCTACGGAACTTCGTACGGAGCCTTACTGCACCCAGCAGCCGGATTAGTGGAAGCCGGTCGTTTTGTAAGAGAAAGACTTTTTTCCTCCGGAGCATTGTGTCTCTTTAATACCCGAGTGTCCAGTTTAAGAAGAGAAGAAGGAAAGTGGGTCGCTTATGGGAATGCGGGAGAGGAACTGGCAAGAGCCGCCGTTTGCATTTTGTGTCCCGGAAGTTCTCTTCTGAAAATAGCATCGGACAATGTTCCGGTTACTAATTGGCATGGAAGATTAAGCCTTTTAAGCGGAGAAGAATTTCCCAAATTGAAAGGAGCTATGACCGGCCCCGGTTATGTCATCAATGATGGAGACAATTGGGTTGGCGTAGGAGCAACTTATGAGCGAGAAGGCGCATCCATGGAGGAAAGAGAGGCTCATAGGCAAAATGCAGAGAAGCTTCATAAGATGTTCCCCAATGCAGTGTTCGGCACTGCGATAGGGTTTTACGAAGGTATTCGTTCGGCTCCCTCTGATCGGCTTCCTTTGATTGGAAGTGTTCCTCCCGGATTTTTAATAGAAGGCTTTGTATCAGAGAAAGATTCTGTCAATGACACTTTATTTCTAAATACGGGTATGGGATCTCGTGGCCTTATTTTCAGCGATTTGGGAGCACGTATAATTGCGGCCCAAGTAACAGGTGAACCATATCCGATTGAAAAAGATCTGCTGGATGCGGTAAATCCTGCAAGATTTTTGAGTAGGACTTAGATGCTTATTTTTTCCAGAAACCGCGGACCTTGGGTTGTCACGGCATTTGTTGTTGTGGTTGCAACTGGATCGTTTATTAAATTTCAGGCTGACGCAGAAAAAGAGGCAGCCGCCATTGAAAAAGATAAACAAAGTTTCGTGGCCTTTAATCAAAGCGTTCAAAAAGAACTTGGCAAAGCACACAAACTTATTAATTCTGAATTGCTTTTTGAGTTCTACCGATGCGGTATTCTTTCTAATCGCGAAAAATCTTATTGCAACGCTAAGACAGATGAGGTGTTCAAACAGCTCAATTCTGAACAGCAGAAAGCTTTAGTACCAGTATTTAAAAAATTCTTTATGCCGGAATAAAAACAGACATGGATTGGATTCTTTATTTAAAAGCCGTAATTTTAGGAATTGTCGAAGGACTGACGGAGTTTTTACCGGTTTCTTCTACCGGCCATTTAATTGTTTTCGGAAGCTTGTTGGACTACACGGGTCAAGAAGCCGACACGTTTTACATCGCAATTCAGGCTGGTGCGATTGTCGCTGTCTGCTGGTATTACCGCGAGCGTATTGTCAGAATTTGCAAAGGACTCTTTACTGAACCGGCTCAGCAGAAACTTGCTTGGAATACGATTATTGCCTTTCTTCCGGCTGCAGTTATTGGCGTGATGGTTGCCAAGTACATTAAAGAGTGGTTGTTTAATCCGGTATCTGTGGCGACGGCTTTGGTTATCGGCGGTATCATCATTCTCATCGTCGAGAGATATCAAGACAAGAAGAGCTATATCCCGAGAGTCGCTACTATGGACGATATGTCCTGGAAAGATGCGCTGAAGGTCGGCTTCCTTCAATGTCTCGCGATGATTCCTGGAACCAGCCGTTCTGGAGCAACTATCATCGGTGGTCTTGTCATCGGTTTATCAAGAACCGCTGCTACTGAGTTCTCTTTCTTCCTGGCTATTCCAACCATTTTTGGCGCGACGGTTTATGAGCTTTGGCAGTCTAGGGACATCTTGTCGGCGGATAGTCTTCCGGTTATCAGTATCGGTTTTGTAGTTTCTTTCTTCTCTGCTTTGATCGTTGTACGTTGGCTCTTACATTATGTTGCCAGACACGATTTCTCAGCTTTCGGCTGGTATCGAATTTTCTTCGGCGGTGTTATCTTAGTCACCTGGATGACGGGTCTTGTGAAGTGGTAAGCAACGCTTTTAGCTAATTAGGATTCAAAAAATCGGGCTCCCATTGGGAGCCTTATTTACGTTCAAAAGTCTTAACGGTTACTTTTTTAAGAAAACCAAATCCCAACAGCCATGTCCAAGCCGGTTTCCTCGTTCATTGAATTTAGTGACCGGACGCTTGGTGATTGGATTTTCTGCAACCAGAGAGAATCCTTCATACTTATTCTTCAGCAATGGTGCTGCAGAAAGCACTTCCATCATTTGTTCGGCATAGTTTTCCCAGTCCGTTGCACAGTGCAAGTAAGCACCGGTTTTAAGTTTCGGGGAGAGAAGATCAACAAAGAAAGGAGAGATTAAGCGTCTTTTGTGGTGCCTTGCTTTTCTCCACGGGTCGGGAAAGTAAATGTGCACTCCGTCTAAAGAACCGTCAGCAACCATATCTCTGACGACTTCAACGGCATCATGTTTGAAAATGCGAACGTTTTTTAACTGCTTTTCTTCTAAGAGAAGGGATAGTGCTCCAACGCCGGAGGGGAAGATTTCGCAGCCGATGAAATTAATCTCAGGATGAGCCTCTGCAATTGCAGCGGTGGTTTCTCCCATTCCGCAGCCGATTTCAAGAACAACAGGATTATCGTTGCCGAAGATTTCTTTGGCGTTAACTTTATTCTCTTTGTCGTATGTGAGTTCGTATTTTGGGAAAAGCTCGCTCAAAGCTCTTTCTTGAGCATGGCTGATTCTGCCTTTACGAGTACTAAAACTGCGTATATGGCTATGTTTGAGTTCTTCAAGTTTTTCCGGAGTCAGTTCTTGTGACATTTTTCACTGCAAGTTAATAATTTGCAGAAATTCTAAATTATTTAACGGTATTGAACCTAAAGGATTTTGTATCCTTGTTCGAAAGGAACTCAGGTGGTGGAAGGAGAGGAGAAGTGGAGCGGGTGAAGGGAATCGAACCCTCGTCGTAAGCTTGGGAAGCTTCTGCTCTACCATTGAGCTACACCCGCAGGAGAAGGAATTCTACATCAAATTAGAACTCTTCTTCCATATTTTTTTATTTGTGAGAAACCCGGCGAACCGCCCAGTCCCCAAAGCTTTGAAGACTTTGAACGAAAATGATAAGGATAACCACAACGGCTGCCATGACATCAGGCATGAAGCGCTGATAACCGTAGCGGATGCCCATATCACCGAGACCGCCACCGCCGACGGCACCTGCCATGGCAGAACTGCCGACAAGGGCTACGAAAGCAATGGTTAAGCCGGCAAGAATGCCTGGCATAGCTTCCGGAAGCAAAACTTTCATGATGATCTGCTGGTTTGAGGCGCCCATGGATTGAGCAGCCTCGATGAGACCTTTGTCCACTTCGCGAAGGCTGGTTTCAACTAAACGGGCAATCAAAGGAGCAGCCGCAATAGTTAAGGGAACGATAGCGGCAACGGTACCGATGGAAGAGCCCACAATCAAACGGGTAAATGGAATGATGGCAACCAAAAGAATGATGAACGGGGTGGAACGAACGGCGTTCACAAGAGTGCCGATAATTCTGTTGGCTAGAGGTTTCGGCATGATTCCTTTAGGAGAGGTGATGAAAAGAAATACACCTAAAGGAATGCCGATGGCGGCTCCGAGACCTCCGGAAATACCGACCATCAATATGGTCTCAAGAAAGGAGTCCCACAGCAGTTGAATAATATTAGATGACATCGCTTAACTCCTCGACTTTGACGTTATTGGCTTTAATGAATTCAACGGCGGCTTGGTAATCGTCTTTTTCTCCCATCATTACCAGGGTAAGCGTGCCGTAGCTTTCGCCTTGGACTTCGTCGACTTGGCCGAGAAGAATGTTGAAGTCAAGATCGTATTTGTGGCAAGCAGCGGAAAGAACCGGTTCCGTCGTATTGGATCCGACAAAGGTTAAGCGCAGCAAGTGCATTGGTCTTCCTTTAGAGTCTGTGCCGCGCATGAGCTTCTGAATCTTTTCTTTCATAGAAGCAGGGATGGTTCGTGCAGCTAAGGCGGTTCCGAGCATAGCCTGCGTAACTTCATGCTTAGGATCGCGGAAAACGTCCAGAACGCTTCCTTCTTCGATTACTTGTCCTTTATTCATCACTACGACTCGATGGCAAATTTGCTTAACGACATCCATTTCATGAGTAATCATGACGATAGTAAGGCCCAGTTCTTGATTAATCTTTTTGAGAAGCTGCAAAGTAGCCTGGGTGGTTTCCGGGTCGAGCGCGGAGGTCGCTTCGTCGCTAAGAAGAATCTTCGGATCAGAGGAAAGGGCACGGGCAATACCAACTCTTTGTTTCTGACCGCCGGAGAGCTGCGAAGGATATTTGTTCGCATGCTCGGTTAAACCGACAAGCTCCAGCAAAGGTTCAACTTTCTTCCGGATATCTGCTTTACTGACGCCGGCAAGTTCCAGAGGCAGCGCAACGTTATCGAAAACCGTACGGGAAGAGAGAAGGTTGAAGTGTTGGAAAATCATTCCAATCTGTCTTCTTTCTTTGCGCAGTTCTTCATCAGACATTTTTGTCAGATCTTTTCCATCAACAATGACTGTTCCGGAAGTAGGTCTGTTAAGAAGGTTGATGCATCTGACTAAAGTGCTTTTTCCAGCACCGCTTCGGCCGATAATCCCGAAGATTTCTCCGGGCTTGATGCTGACATTGACATCTTTGCAGGCGAAAAATTTATCCTTTCCGTCAGCAGTGTCATATTCTTGTGTTATGTGCTGTAGTTCAATCATTGTCAAAATTCCAAATTCAGAGGCAAGCCTCGAGGTCCCGGTAAGGACAAATAGTTTCGTAAGCGGACAATAGTTGCCTATCGGTTTGATTACCTGTTGAAAAAATTTGAAGACTCTAAGATTAGCCTCGAAATCTTAATTAAAACAAAAAGAAAGGTACTTTTTTCATCGAATTTAGTGAATTCACGGATCTTATCTATTTAAGGTTGCGTTTTCGTCTGTTGCTTCTTTAACAGAGAGACGAGAAACAAAGGACAGAAAGAAAAAAGATGCCTCTCAATAACTTTAACTATGTTTGATTTTCCCCTCTTTCTCAATTAGCGAGACAGCTCACGATGGGGGGAGTTTTTTCAATAATTTTTAGTGGATTACGGATGATTTTGAATTTCAGAAGAGAAAGCTTGGTTATAAAAAAATTGAGTAAATTCCTCTTTCTTAAGAACCGTATCCCAACCTCCAACCGCTTGCGTTTCATGTCGATTTAACCCTGTATAGGATAAGCTGCTGTCTTCGTATCGTTTAAACTTGAAGATAGCATCATTCATCAGGCTGGAATTAAATAAACCAAGGGAGCAAAGAGCTTCAAAGTCTGGTACCTCTAGCCCGGTGACTTTTTTGAATAATTCGGGTTCCAGTTTGGTAATTACATCCCTGAGAGTACGTTCCCGATAGTCCGTGAGGTACATGAAGATAGGAATCCTAGTCGCAAACTTAATTAGCTTTTCTTGTATTTTTTTTCGTAGAGTTTTGTATTCCTTCTCTTCCTTAGAAAGTTCTTTCATCTTATTCGGCGATTTTTTAGTGTTGTTCTTTTTCGCAGCCTTTACTTTTTCTGATTTGTTAATGATGGTTTGAATGTCTTTATTTAAGCTTCGGAAACCTTCAATTTTCATAAGAGCCTTGAGGATATTCTTGTTTTTTAATAGTCTAGTTAAAGTCTCATTGTCAACATTAACGAGCAAGGCGGATTCCCAGCGACGAGCAAGGAGTGTGGCAGAGGTGCCTGCTAAAGTGATATCAAGAATATCTTGAGCGGAGATCTGTTTCATTGTTGAACCGTCATAGGCTAGAACAGGAAGAAAATGAATGAAGTCTGCGACTTTTCTTTCGGGATTCTCTTCACTTACGTTAAGCCGACATGAGTAATCTGCTATCTGCCGTAGAGCACGGTCCAAGGCGAAATCAAAGACATAACATTCTTCCTTTAGAATTTGTTGATGTCCTGAGGAATCCACGACAGTCCATGGAGACTGAACTCTGAAAGCCGTCTGAAAATAGGTTTCCGGACTTTTGAGATTACGTAGCATAAAAACCCCAGTCCAAGGTTTTACAGTTACGCCGGTGGTTAACTTGCCACAAGATAGAGTTATTGTTTTGGTTTTTAAGGGATCTCCCATGGCAGTTAGGACTGGGGTAAGTGCTGCAACACCTATACCCGCTCCGGAACCAGCACATACAATGATGTTGTAGTCCTTGAAAAAACTATCCTGAGTTAAAAGATGATGCATTGCCCAGCAGGACGCAACATTTGGTAAGAACCACAAAGTATGTGTCAAGATGTCTAGCAGCCGAGCGTCAGAAAACGGCATTGGAGGCCTTTTGTCTTGGCCGAGCTTGAGATTGTCAATATTTGATGGGAGATAGCTTCCCCGGATGAGTTGGAGCCACTTCTTAACCTCGGACTCATATATAAAGCGAGCATTTTGCGCTTTTTCTCCTTTCCGCATTTTTTTTACGGAGAAGAAAACGTTCAGGTCAAATTCGTTAAATTCTCCTCCTTTTGCTATTTGCTGAATACTATCGGGAACCTGATATGTCAACATAACCATTCTTGGCAATGTCAAATATGGGTTGCCTGATCCTATCCATTTGCTTTTTGCATTTTGTTCATCGGAATAAGACCAGTTATAAATTTGATCCTCTATGAATTCACCTGAGTTAATGGCTCTGAAGGGAGTTCCTGAGAGGAATAAATAAAAATTTGATGTGATGGGTAGAAAAGTTTCGTTATAGGCATTATCAGCCTCATCTTTCTTATATTTTTCTTGGTCGAAGTCAATGTCCGCCTCTTCATCAGGATCTTCAAATAGTTTTTTTGCATTTTCTTTCCATGCTCCAAAATGATATTCGTCGAATATCACTAAGTCCCAATTTGTTGTGTGAATAAATTCGTTTTTTGCCTTAACACCTCCATTCTCATTTGTGCCAAGCAAGTCTTGAAAAGATCCAAAGACAACGATTGGTTTGCTTTTATCGGCTTGGAGAAAAGCTTCGTCCATACAAATTCCTCTATCTTTGGCATCCTTGTTGGAAATAAAGCTCCATCCTTCAAAGTCAACATGGGTTTTCAGGTCTTCTGCCCATGCTGATTCAACTGCGGGCTTGAAAGTGAGAACTAGGACCCGAGAAAATCTCATTTTCTTGGCTAATTGATATGCGGCAAATGTTTTTCCAAATCGCATTTTGGCATTCCAAAGAAACTTAGGAGCTCTATTAGGGTCCTCTTTTTGTGCTCGTCGAAAATATTCTTCTGTTTTTTGGACAGCTCTAGTCTGTTCGGGACGCATCTTGAAACATTGAAACCGATTCTTTATGTAGTTTCTGCCTTCTCGTACAGCAATTATTGCTGCCTTAAGAGAATCGATATCGCATTTGAACCACTCGTTTTTATCTTTACCCGCATTTAACTGCGAGAATCCGTTTTTCTTCAAAACAGAGTGAACTTCATGGTCAGTGAAACAAGAACCATCCGCTCGCATAGCTGAGGTCTGAAACACAATTCTGTAAGAAACGGCGGAGGTATGTAGTTGTTCTTTTATCCGCACTTCAGGCTCTCTTTCTGTGTAGCCGATTTTCAGATACCCTTGGTGAGAGGGTACATTGACAAACTCATAAGCATAAATAGTGGGATTTAATTTGGGTGGGGGAGCAAAAAATTGACTCATTTTTCTTCCTGGAATTTTTTATGTATGTATTAAAAGCGTTTAGCCGTACTCTTCTATCTATGCTTGGCCCAAAAATTTTCTTTTCGGGCTATGGGAGAGACATCTCACTGATCTCTTCGAAAGTATTGCCTTTGTAAGTTAAATCAACCTTGTTGATTTATGACATCGGCTTTATTTGTGCCTCGATAAAAGCCACTTCTCCTTCAGTAAAGCCATACATCTTGAATAGTTCTTCATCCGTCCAAGACTTTGAAAAATCTTGCATTGGAATGAAACGATATGTTTTGGAAGTCGCATCCTGGCTTGCTTTAGCTAAGCTGTGAAGGAAACGGACAAATTTAGTCTGAAGATAGGAGATAAGATTAGTCGCCGTTTCTTGAGTGAGGTTCATTTCTGCCCCGATCACAAGATAAGACTCTGTACAAACTTCGTCTTTACCTATGAAAACATTTAAATTGTCATCATTTAATTCAGTGCCAATATTATTTGCTCTTGGCGCAAAGATCTTCCACTTTCCAATCCAGTCTTGATGGGATGGAATCTCATCAAATTCAATATAGGACAATTCTTTGCCTTTTCCATAACATGGAACGGCACGCTTTAAGTTGTCTGGTTTATTTTGGAGTTTAGATGTTTTAATAAATTCTGCATCGATGCCGAAAGGTTTTCGAGGAGAGATATGCTCAGACAACATATCATTCTGACCGGAGCTCATGACTTTTTCTAATATAGGTATCGATTGTTGATACCTCAAGAATATGTCCAAGTCACGATACTTCAAACTTCTTTGAGTGGCTTGCGTGTTTTTATTGGTGTGGGTAACAACCTGGACTAACTCTTGTTGATTGTTATATTCTTTATCCCACAAAAAGTAGCATACCCCCCCCCGGATATTTACACCAGGAAAGCAATCGGATGTATTAGGAAAGTCATGAAGCTCTCTTATGTGTTCATCATCTAACATCTTATTTCGGAACTCGTCAAGACCTTTACCACCCGCATACCAACGGGCAGGAATAATCATTGCCAAATACCGTGGATTTAGTCTTTCGGCCTGTTCAACAAAGAGATGATAAATAGGTTTTGCACTTGCCTGAGCTCCACCATCAGAAAGCTGGTATGGAGGATTGGAAATGATTACATCAAATTTGATTTTAAATATCTCCTCTGGTTTAGGTGAATGTATTAGTTGATAAGCGTGAGTCTCTAACCCATCCTCTCGCTCATATTTAGACTTAGTGGCTCCGCAGTAAATGCATTTTTGGTTCTTCCATTTATGCCTCATCCTTTTGTAGCAAATATTCCCTTGTGGGGTACTGAATTTGAATACTGAGTACTCATTGTTAGCGTATTTTGAACAATAAAGGCTTCTTCTTGCAAGTAGGCCGGTTAGTTCTGTAATAGCGATGCCGTACAGCTGATTTTTGAAAATATGAGCAATTCTTTCTTCTAAATCTGGGATCTGAGGCTCCAGTCCTTTTAACAGCCTTTTTGCAATTTCTCGAAGAAAAATTCCGCTTTTACAGGCGGGGTCTAAGAATTTGGTATCTGGATTAGCAAATAAATCTTGAGGGAGGAGATCCAATAATCTATTTGCGACATCCGGAGGAGTGAAAACCTCGTCATTTGATAGGTTTGCCAGACAGCTGAGAACATCTGGGTTGTATTTGACTCCTACAGGGGCAGTATCAGTCATTAGTTATCCTCCTATAGTGAATAGGAGAATACTCTCTTATTGGCTTAGGGATTATTTCGCGAGTTACTGGGTCTAACATCCAATTATTGGCATTCATTGCATCATCGCTGAATAATTCAATTTGTCCATCATAGAGCGCACTATCAGTATTCTCTTGTAATAGAACATCAAGCCGAAAATCTCTACGCTTGATACGTGCGTCATTCAAAGGGAATGTCCATTCTGGAAAAGTTATATACGCTTGGGTATCTTTTTGAGTGTCATCAACAAGCTTCATACTTAGGGCATTACCGCATACTATATTTTTCTCTAGAATGTATTTTACGGCTGCTCGAGTTGCGTCATTGCTTTCATCCTTGCAAACACCCTTGTACCAGGTATTCCAAAGTTGATACAAGCGTTCTCTACAGGCGGAAACATTGTCGGAAAGAATATCTATTCCGTAGATACTAGAAATAGCAAGAATCGAATTACGTTCGAGTTCATAAGAACTTTGCTTATATTTGGTTCTGACAACGGTTAGCTTTCTAGCAAGAACCTCAGCGAGAAAATTGCCTTCTCCGCAGGCAGGTTCCAAGAATCTAGAGTCGATCCTTAGACACTCGCTAGCTACCATATCGCACATAGCTTTGACTTCTCGTTCAGCTGTAAATACTTCGCCGTGATCAATGACTCGTTGTTTTGTTTTTACCTGTTTCGCCACCTGGATCTCCCACACACATAATCCAAAAAGTGATATAAGTCGCATCGCTTTTATTTTAAAGGGAGCATTAATGAGAGTTTGTACAGCATAGAGCAACTCGTGCGAAATATCTTATAAATTTTTTATAAAAATTTAAAAGTCTAGATTTGACTGAACTAAAGTTCAGGTAAGAATTTTAGAGATGATCAGAGGTTGCACTATTAACTCGGATGTGTCTGGAATCCTCTCCCTCTAGTAATGCATTTTTGGACTGGTTTTTATTTTTTGAGAAAAAAGTTAGAAGACGCTATCAAAAAAAGAACCGCCATTAAGGCGGTAAGGAGGATCTCATTCCTAAAAGAAAGGTCGGCAATTTCGTCGGCCTTTCTTCTAAAAGGAACTAAGGAGTCTTATAGCCGAACTTGTGGCATTGATCGCATGTCAAAACCGATGGTTCATGCTGCTTGTGGCAGTCTCCGCAGGGCTGAGACTCGCTGTGGCCGTAATGAGGATTAGGCTTGAGTGCTGCAGTCTTTTGCTTGACGGCGTCCCTGCTGACATGGCATGTAAGGCAAACTGATTCATCGGGAACTTCTCGAGGTCTGGTTTGACCGTGACAAGTGTCACACTGCATATTCATCTGTGCATGTTTGCCATGGAGCTGTACCTGCGCCGATGCATTCCAGGAAAAGATCAGCAAGCCGGATACGCACAGAGCCTGAAAAATTCTGACATTCATTCAATGAGCTCCTATTGCATTAAGGCTTTCATGTGATCAGCGATGGCTCTGCCGATAACGGAGGCAGAAGTCAGCTGAGCACCGCCAACGTAGTTGTCGTAGAACAGACCGCCAGCGGCATTGCCGACTGCATACAAGCCTTTGATCGGTTTGCCTTCTGTATCCAGAACTTGTCCCTTAGTATTAATAAGCGGACCGCCGAATGTGGCTGTCATACCGCCTTGGAACGGAACGGCATAGAAAGGTGCTTTCAGAATTGGACGCGGATTCTTGTGAGTGTTTGGAGGAGTAAGCTGATCAAGCTTGCCTTCCTTCAAAGCTGTGTTGTATTCATCAACAATCTTCTTCAATTCTTCAGGATTTAAGCCGGCTTCTTTTGCAAGACCTTCGATGGTGTCAGCCTTATAAACAGGAGCTTTCTTAGAAGCATAAGAAAACCAGTCGTTCTTGAGCATCGGAAGATTATGAGTATCTTCGTCAACAATCATGTAGCCCCAGTTGTCTTTTGTCTTAGCGGCTGTGTCGCGGGACATTTCAACGTATGTGTGGCCTTCGTTGGTGTATCTCTTGGTTTCCTTAGAAACTGCGATACCGGTATTGACGATGTTCAACGGATTTGCACCTGTTGGGCCGTGGATAGGACCGCAGTGGTATTGATCAACGTTGACAACGCGCGGGAAATAAGGAGCTGTCAGCAGAATGCTTTCGCCGGTAACGGTGTTGGAACCGCGGACTGGCATGTTGGCTGCTGGAACACCTGCCATCATTGTCAGCATCATCTTGTTGGCAGAATAACCTCCGGTTGCCATGACAACACCGAGTTTGCCGATGTATTCTTCAAAACCTTTGGCGGTCTTAACCTTGACGCCGGTAACGGTACCGTTCTTAGGATTGTCTAGGAGCTCAACGGCTTTGGCGTTGTAGATGATAGGAATATTCAACTCTTTTGCTTTTTTCAAGAGATAGCTCATCAACTGTTTTCCGCCCGGCTTTTCTTCGCCGATTGTTAAGTGAGCTCTCTGCAGCATCGGCCAAACCAATTTGGCACCGACACCGTATTTAACGCCGACATAGTCGTGAAGCCAGTTCAGTGTGTCATCTGCATTTTCAGCGACAAGACGTGTGAGAGCTGGATCTCCTCTGCCTTGAGAGACCTTCATCATGTCTTCGTAGAATTTTTCAGTGGTGTCGCCGGTCTTCAAACCTTTTTCCTGCTGCATCTTTGTGTTGACGCCAAGCATGAAACCTGCGGAGTAAACAGTATTGCCGGCAGCAGAGCCCATCTTTTCCAAAACAACTGGCTTCAAACCGTTTTCTGCGGCGCGGATAGCGGTGACGATGCCGCCGATGCCCAAACCTGCGATAACGAGGTCATAAGTATGTTGAGGAAACTTTGTTTCTTCTGCTGCAGAAGCTATAGCGGGCATGGCTGCAAAGCCGGTAGCCATTGATGCAATGATTCCGCCTTTCAAAAGAGAACGTCTGGAAGTGTTCATTTTCCCGTCTTTTATGCCTACGAATTAAAAAAGGGCCTGTGAGGCCCCGTCAGCTCTAGTTTCTCTTTTTCTTAATTTTCTAAACTTATTGTAGTAGAAGAGAATAAATCTTTGACAGAAGTATAGAGTCGCATTTTCTTCCTCAAAGCGCTTGGGTCTTCGTAAGTATTTGGAGGCGTCAAGCCAACTAGATTCATAATGTTTCGTACTGTAGAGTCAAAGCCAGCGGTGCCGTAAAACTCAATCCCGGAGGTTGGATTAATCAATGATATCGTGGCTCGGTTCAGTCCTCTGATAATTCCATCGGTCGTGGCCGGAGTATTATTTGCCCGAAGTTTATATTCCAAATAACGATGGACGCATAAAGCTAAAAAGCAGATTAGGAAGTGTCCGCGCACATGATCCGGCAGCCGTAAATATACTGGTCTTGCCTCAAAAGTACTTTTTAAATGGCGGAAACTATCTTCAATTCTCCATAAGTTTTTATAGATTCTTACCACTTCTGAAGCAGGTGAACTCAATGATGTTTCGATAACATGAATTCCATCAAATTGCTCCTGTGCTGCAATTAGTGATTCATTTATTCTTGCAGTCTCCAAATCCATATCTAAGAGAATAAAACTTCTTCCTCCTCTTTTGAATGAGGTCTTGATCTTAGAAGGTTTTCCAACTAGCTCCTGAGCTTTCTTGATTAACCTTTCTCGGTCTTTTCTGTCTTTTCTGGCTCTGGCCTCGGTCCAGGTAACGATGAGTCTGCGTTTTAATTGGCTTTTTACGTATTTCCCAGATTTCGTTTTTGTATGGTTTAAGTTTTTCTCAAGTTGCTTTTCTTTCTCTTTGTCACCGTCTTCAAAGACGTATTCCGGCGACTCGTAGCTGATAGGACCGTTCAATTGAATTTCTTTGTACCAGCCGAAGTCTAAGATTTCCCCGTCTTCGGAGACTTTCTGTATTGGAACTCTGCCTTCCTCAGAGAGAACTTCTCTTTGTATATCGCTGCTTGCGCCTCTTATCTTGGAGGCTAGAACGTAGTTATCTCCGAGTTTTATCAGAGCGTCGATATTAGCTTGGCTGTTCAGACCTCTATCGGCAACTACCGTGAAGCTTTTAACATTAAATTTCTTCTTTAGTTCACTAACAAAGGGCACCATAGTAGCCCCCTCAGCCTGATTGCCTCTGTAGAGACCATAGTCGAGGGGCAAGCCTTGTTTGTCCGTAGCTAATCCCATAACTACTTGGACTTCATTAAATTTCTTGTCCTTGGAATAGCCAAAATCTCTTAGCGCATCTTGATCGGTACTCTCAAAGGCATATGTAGTTATGTCATAAAGACAAATCGAAGTATCCCTGTCGGGAACCAGCTTGCTGATTTGACGATTCCAGTATCGGATGATGTCGCTTTTATTCGCACAGAGTACATCCAGAGCTTTGTAGATTTGATTTAGATTATCAAACTCCATGCCAAGATAACGCTCGGGTCCTTCGATTGAGGAACGTCTCTTGGAGGACGGGGCAAGAATTCTGAGCAAAATTAGTTCCTTGGCAATTTCTGCTAAGTCATACTTGAAAGAGCCTTTCGTTGCAATGTAATCGAACTTAGCATCCAATTTAAGTTCATCATAGAGGCGGCGCAAGATAAGATAGCCGGCACTACGAGTACAAAAAACGGCACTAGGATCCAAAGTTTGTCGTTGAAGAAGCTCGGATAAATCTTTAGAAAGTAACTCAAGAGAAGTGGGAGTGGAAAGCAGTTTCCTACCCTCACAGTTGAGGTTCATCCGGTCAACCTCTTCTTGGATCTTTTGTAGTGCCGCAGGGTCTTTAGCTAAGAGGTCTTTTTTCTTTCCAAAGCGTTTAATGATTTCTCGAACGGGATGTTTGACACCTGGCTTTCGAATAGAACACTCGATATAAACACTAGAACTGTCTTTGTTAGAACTAAACCCCAACCTATAACGCATAGGACCCCCAAGATTTATCATTAAGCTAATTATACTACAGTTAATACATATTATTAGAAAATAAATTTAGGCAAAAATAAAGAACCCATCGGGGTTCAAAACGGATCAGACTAAATAAAAAGTATTAAAGACA
This sequence comes from Turicimonas muris, assembly GCF_002221595.1. GTDB lineage: Bacteria > Pseudomonadota > Gammaproteobacteria > Burkholderiales > Burkholderiaceae_F > Turicimonas > Turicimonas muris. Next base: position 271,009 of record NZ_NHMP01000004.1, on the reverse strand, counting down.
GGAGGAAACTTTGTTTCTTCTGCTGCAGAAGCTATAGCGGGCATGGCTGCAAAGCCGGTAGCCATTGATGCAATGATTCCGCCTTTCAAAAGAGAACGTCTGGAAGTGTTCATTTTTTCTCCTTGTGTCAATATACTTATCGAAAGTATGGAGAAATCTTAATTTGTTACGTTTTCCAAGTCGTCAGTTAAAGATCTATTGATTTTTGAATTTTACTGTGCTAGGGATTTTGCAAATTTTGCTGCGTTTTGTCCCGCGATTCTTCCAAAAACAAAAGCATCGGTCAGTCCGCATCCGCCGAGTCTATTTTCTCCGTGAACGTTCCCGGTTATCTGACCGGCGGCAAATAAATTGGGAATCGGTTGTCCGGATGTGGTAAGACAGTTGGCGTCCGTGTTGATAGAGAGGCCGCCTAAAGTATAGTGAATCCAGGGATACATTCGCACAGCCCAGAAAGGAGGCTCTGAGGGAGTTTTTGAGCTGTCTCCCTGTTCAACATAGGCTTTGATTGGTGCAAACGGAATTTTTATGATTTCGCACAATTCTTCCAATGTGTTGGCCTTCCAAACTTGTCCGGCGAAATAGGCTCGGTAAAGGTTTTTTCTCAAGTCTTTGCCCATCTTCGAAATGTTTTCCGATCCTACGATTGTGTAGCATCTTTTGTTGCCTTGTGCGATAAGCGCTTTGCTGATGACATTGCGCTGAGCGGCTTCATCAACGAATCGTTCTCCATTTTCATTAACGAAAAACGTGTTCTTCACAAAAACATAAATACGGGCCGAGAACTGATCAAGAAACGATCCTTCCGGGACGCATTCCACGATATCCATGTTTTCCGCCTTTAAGCCGAGATCAATTGCCTTCTGCAGGACACTTCCGTGCCCGCGAGAATCAGAAAATACGAATTTAAGGCTTGGAACATACCGTTTGACCATTTCCGGATTATTTCCGAATCCGCCCGCCGCCAATACAATTGTTTTGGCATAAATCTGCTGGCGCATGCCTTTGTGTTCTACAAAAGCGCCGATAACATTTGAACCTTCAACAATAAAGTCCGAGAAGTAGGAACCTGTCATTATCTTAACCCCGCGTTGAAGGCAGGCTTCAGATAATTTTTGGATATATGAAGTGCCGCTGATGAGGCTTGGTTTGTGGCTTCTCGGGTGTTTGGAACCGTAAATTTGAAATACTCTTTCTTCAAAGACCACACCTTGTTTCTTCAGCCACTCCAAGGTGTCGACTGAGTTATAAGCAAGTATTTTGCGTAAGGCCGGATCGCCCTTTCCATGGGCTGATTCTTCAAGTTGTTGATAGAAGAATTCCGGACTATCGGTCACATGAATGAGCTCTTGGATTTTTGGATCGGGAGCATTGTAAAACCCGCCTGAACGCAGAGTATCTCCGCCGACGAAGGCTTCTTTTTCTAAAAGGATAACTTTGCATCCGGCGTCAGCAGCTTCTAAAGCAGCCGAAAGACCGGCAGCGCCTGAGCCAACTACAAGCACATCGCAGGAAGTAACAGCGGCTTCAACAATAGAAGGGGCAAAACCGAAACCTAAGCTGAAGAAGGCAAGTAAAGAGTTTAGTGTGCGGCGTTTCATCTTTTTGTTCGGTTACAGGTTTGAGGAATTATCCATGTCGCTAAGGAATTGGAAAAGTTCTACTGCATTTCCAACGTCCAGCTTTGCAAAAACTTTGCTCCGATGTGATTGAACGGTCCTTTCCGACATATCCAATACTTCGCCGATCATTTTGTTGGTTAAACCTTTAGCTACCTGACGGGCTACCATTTGCTCGGTCGACGTCAGCTGACTAAAAAGTTTCTGTAGTTCTTCGGTTTCCTTTTTTATTTTTCTCTGAGACTTATTCAGTTTGATGGCTTTCTCAACTAAATCCTTAAGCTTCTCTGGGATAGGAGGTTTAACTAGAAAATTGAAAGCTCCTTGCTCAACGCAATTCATCGCCATCTCAATGTCACCGTGGGCCGAGAGAAAAATGATCGGCAAATCAACGCCGCGTTTATTCAATTCCTGCTGCACTTCCAATCCAGAGAGAGAAGGCATTCTCACATCCAAGATAATGCATCCCGGCCGATCCCAATCGTCTCGTTCCAAAAAGGTTACGGGATCCTGGTAGGTGACGGTTTGCCAGCCGGCTAACTGCAAAAAGAAAGACTGAGAGTCACAAATAGTGGGATCATCGTCAACGATACGGACGAGAGGTGTTAGGTTAGCCATTGTGGTTCTCCTTATTCGCAGCGTATTCTACAGAGAAGCTTACGATCAAGCCGTTCGGTTGGTTTCTGGAAAAGGTCAAGTGGCCTCCGTGGCTTTCGATGATACTAAGAGCAATTGAGAGGCCGATTCCTAATCCGTCGGATTTCTTGCTTTGGATGGGCTTCCCTAGTTTTTCAAACTGTTCATCAGAAAGAGCAGGGCCGTTGTCGGCAATATGAACGCGGATCTTATCTTCATTTTCTGTAATCGTAATAGTGACTTCCGGGGATGATACGTCCTTGACGGCACTAAGGGCATTCTTGAGAAGGTTAAGAACTACCAATTCAATCTCAAAGGGATCTCCCTTAGCTGAAATGCTTTCGCTAGGAAAAACAGTTCTAACTTCTACGCCTTTTCTTTCTTGCTCTTTAATACTTTTCAAAGCACGCAGGACGGTTGGGATTAAATCGAACTCAACTTCTTTAGACGGTCTGTGTTTGGCGTAGCTTCTTACGTGGTCAACAATATCGGCGGTCCGCAGGGCTTGTTCTCTGAGCTTATCCAGTACCATTTCTACTTGGTTATCTTTTATTTTTAGTTTTTCAAGAAGAACTTTCAAACCGCTGGTGTAATAAAGGATATTGGTGATTGGCTGTTTAACTTCGTGAGCAAACATGGAGCTTAGCTGAGAGATTACGCGGCTTTTTTCCAGCATCTCGAGCCGTTCGCGGTTTTCCAATGCTCGTGACTCGATTAAATGCTGTTCGGCAATAGAAGCTTTAAGTTCTTCCGTCCGAAGGCGAACCAGCATATTGACGCGGACGATGTGAATCAGCACGGCAATTACCAGCGCAAAAAAGAGCCCGATTTCGAGTTTATGCGCAGCCAGAAAGTCTTTAACGGTAGTTTCTCTTAAATGCCGGTACGGACCGAGCTTTAAAGATTTCAGCAATTCAAAAACCTGATAAAAACTGCTTGCCGGAATCCATTCAAAATTATTTTGCTGAGGAGGAAAAGAGAGCAGGGAAAGCGTAATGGCTTTCACTGCTTGAGAGGGTGCGCCGTCCATCGAACAAAACACGACGTCCGGATACATTTTCGTGGACCGTGCGCATAACTCTTTCGGATCCTTAAGTCCTATCACTCGAAAATCTGATTTATTAATTTCTCCGTTTTCTGCCAATCGCTCTAATTGGCATGGCCCAAAAATTCCCACGTCGACATTTCCGACTTTTAGATGAGTCAGGACATCCGGGAACTGATGTTCCGTGAACTTAACATTTTTGAAGAATTTTTCCGGATTGAATCCGGCATCGGCAATTTCGCCGAGAGGAACGAGCCAACCTTCAAAGTCAGTTTCGGTAGCCGCAGCTGCGGTTTTATTTTCTAGATCTCGGAGAGTCTGAAGGTCTTTCCGATCATTTTTGACGACAAAAGCTGCAAAAACGGCTTTTTCAGCGTTGATGGCTTGAGGACGTTTTACTGTAGCTATCTGTTGCGCTCCTTTTAAGCTCATTAAGGTAGAGAAGTCGCCCGCTGACGCTATAAGGAATTGAGGTTTAAGTTTTTCAGTCTCTTCAATGATGTTTTTCGGTGATATCTCAATGATTTTTAGTTTGTAGTTAGGCAACTCTTTTTGCAAATGCTCGACAGTTGGTACAAAAGTCTCGAGATAAAAGTCGGGATCAAACGTATCAATGAGGCCAATAGTGATTTCTTCTTTTGCTTGTGTAATAGAAGCAAGGAATAGAAAGCAAAGAAGAAGTAACTTCTGTTTGAGAAATGCCGTGTTCATCTGAGAAAGTTTTACACATTTTTCTGGGAAAAGCTATTGGTGAAAGATTGCAAGCAGAACAGAAAGTTCGATGGATTGTCTTAGAAGGTTTTGGCGTTCCCATCACGCAAGAGTCTTGATTAGGATAATAAAAAGAAGTAAGAAGTTGAGGACTCAAAGGAAGAAGATAGGACTGTCCTGCTGGATGAAAAAGTGAAAAGCCCGATGGAGAAAGTATTATTTAAAGTCGGAATTTCCCTTACGGCTACTTCTACGGCTGAGGTCCCAGATGTGTAATTGTCGTTTGTACCAATATTCCTTTTTCATCAAATAGATCTCTGAAATAATCAATTTGGTCAACTACCCCGGGCTAAAAGCCCGAGGCTTGCAAAAGTCTGGTTGACCAGCTTCAGTCAGCAATGCTGACTACGTTGCAAAGAGGTTCAAGACTCACTCCGGGGTGCTTCCTCAGCTCCGGACCCTGAAAGTTCCGAAAGCAGACAAGCTATGGGTAAGTACGAAACGGTTCGGAACAAAACGCCGCTCTGCAACATTGGCGAGGGGAACAACACCGAAAGGTGTTTGCCACGGACAAGTCGAAAGACAAGTCCAGTAACCGTAAGGTAATTTATTTATGACGACATTCGTATTTGTATTAGATAGGAAAGGCCGGCGCCTGATGCCCTGTCATCCGGCAAGAGCAAGGAAACTCCTGAAAAAAGGACGGGCACGGGTCCATAAGGTTTTCCCGTTTACAATCCGTCTAACGGATCGTGAACTGGAAAACTCATCTGTCCAACCGATGCTTATCAAGATTGATCCGGGTTCCAAAGAGACAGGTATTGCTCTAGTGCGGGAAGAGAAAAACAAAGAGCATCATGCTTTGTACTTTATCAATCTTCAGCATCGAGGTCAGCAGATTCGCAATGCACTCCACAAGAGGCGTTGTTTGAGACGCAGCCGAAGAAGCCGTAATCTCCGTTACCGCTCACCCCGGTTCCTGAACCGCAGGAGAGCAGAGGGGTGGCTTGCTCCTTCCCTGCAGCATCGACCAGACAGCATTCTTTCTTGGGTTTCTCGATTGCGCAAGATAACCCCTGTTGAAAGAATCAGCCAAGAGCTTGTAAAGTTCGATACGCAGCTTACCCAGAACTCGAAAATTGAAGGGATTGAGTATCAACAAGGAGAGCTGACTGGTTACGAACTCCGGGAGTATCTGCTTGAAAAATTCGGCCGCAAGTGCATCTACTGCGGAGCAGACAATGTCCCACTTAATATCGATCATGTAATACCAAAATCCAAAGGCGGCTCTAACAGAGTCAGCAATCTCGTTTTAGCTTGTGTTCAATGCAATCAGAAGAAAGGCTCAAGGAGCATTGAGGAGTTTCTGAAAGACAAGCCGGAAGTTCTGCGGCAAATCAAGAATCAGTTAAAACAACCGCTTAAAGACGCAGCTTCTGTTAATGCCACCCGTTGGAAACTGTTTAACAAACTGAAATCAACTGGTTTTCCCTTTGAAGTTGGTTCAGGAGCTTTAACTAAGTTTAACCGCAAAAAATTCGGTATTCCAAAAGCGCATTGGCTAGATGCACTCTGTGTGGGCAATGTTCCATCAGTGACAAATTGGAGAAACCTCAATGTTCTGAACATTAAATGTTGTGGCCGTGGAGCCTATCAAAGAACGAGAACTGATAAGTATGGATTCCCACGAGGAATCTGCATGAGGCAGAAGAAAGTTTACGGATTTTCAACCGGAGATATGGTCAAAGCGATTATCCCGAAAGGCAAGAAAAAAGGCGTGTGTGTGGGAAAGGTTGCTGTCCGTAAAACAGGATCTTTCAATCTTCAAACCTCCGGCCAAACCATACAAGGTATTTCCTATCGCTATTGCAGATTAATTACACACTCGGATGGCTATTCCTACAGTTGGAAAAGCTGTCCAATTCCTCCTCGGGTTGAAACCCGAGGTATCCTTGGAGAAGTTAGATGAATGGAAAATTTCCGGGTGAAATAAGGGACGCCCCGCGTAATTCAATGGATTTGCTCGACTTACCTCAGTCAGAAATGTCGCAGTCCGACAATTCTCTTCTGCTTTATGCCCAGGATGTAAAAGGCTCTTGCGTCTTTCAAAAGGATGACAGCTACCAGTTAGCATTTATCTTTTTGCAGCAGGGACACTTTTTTCTCGAGCAGAAAGGTAATCAAAGAGAGGTGCCCAGCCAGTCGGTCTTTTTTGTAGATCCTAGTGAAGACTTTTGTCTCAATTTTGTGGAAGACAGTAATTTTTATCTTCTGCTGATCTCGTCTTCTGTTTGGTCGAGCCACATGGTATATCGGCCATCTCAACTGTTAGGAGTGCGTATTTCTCTCCAAAACAACTTAGGGAAAACAAGCTTAGATACACTGAGGGCCGTTCGACGGATGTTAAAGAAGGCACATCCCCTTGAGCTCGAAAGCATGTGTATCGGCTTTCTTTACATTCTTATGCCGCTTATTGCTCAATTTCGTCGTCAGGCCAAAGGATTAGACGGGACACTCACAAAACATGAGATATTGAGGCAAAAGGTTGAGAGCTATCTCAAAGAAAATCTTAATAATAAGGAACTGACGGCCACGGAGGTTGCCTCATTCTTTTCCATTTCTAGCCGACAATTAAACAACATTTATAGCCCGAGCGGAACCACTGTAATGGCACGTTTAAAGGAGCTTCGGCTTTCTGAGGCAGCAAGAAAACTCCGCGAACACCGCTATCAAAAACGTTCTGTCCGCGAGATTTCAGAGCTGTGCGGATTTGGAAGTTTTGAAAATTTTTGCCGTTCTTTCAAAAGTCATTTTGGTGTGAGTGCCACAGAGTGGAAAGCAAAAAGGCTTCCTAATGTGCTAAATGCAGTGCCGGAAATATCAACCTTAGAAAGCTGATTTTTCTAAATTCCAATAGAGTGAGCTCACAAGCTGAACACGAAAGGCTTGGTCTTAATGGCTTAACTCTAAAGGAGAAAAAAATGAACCTCTTACGTCGTTCAATCCTCGTATCTAGCTTTGCTGCTTCTGTTGCACCTTTCGCATTTGCCTCTGGAACAAGTACGGAAAGAGAAATGCGTCGCAAGGATCGGCAATTAACAGAAGAAGAATGCTTTTATCTTATCCGTCATACTCCTCATGCCGTGCTTTCCACAACAGACAACTCCGGAACTCCATACGGCGTTCCTGTCACACCTATCCTTTTGAATGGCAAACTCTATTTCCATTGTTCTAAAGCAGGCGGAAGAAAGGTAGACAACCTGCGACAAAATGAAAGAGTTTCTTTGTGCTTCATCGGTAAAGATGATATCAATCAAAAGGAATTCGCCGTTGATTTCGCTTCTGTGGTTGTTGCCGGCACGGCCAAGGAGATCACTGATCCACAAGAACTCAGAAAAATTCAATTAGAAATTTGTAAGATCCATGCTCCGGAGGCCGGTGCAAAGGCTGCTGAAGCATATTTCGATAAGGGTGGAAAGGGCATTACTGTTTGGGAGGTTACTCCGACAAAGATTTCCGGAAAATCTCGTAATAAGCACTTGTACTTTGGCAAGAACAAAGGTTAGTGCATGCCTATCGTCACTATTAAAATCACTGGAGATGAAGAATCTCCAAGTACTGAATCAAAAAAACAGCTAATCTCCAAAATAACTAACGTAATTGGTGAGGTTCTACACAAAAACACCCACAACCTCTGCGTCATCATTGAAGAAGTACCTATGGATAGTTATGGCATTGGAGGAGTAACTGTAAGAGAACTTCGCCGAAGGAAGTAACATCTGATTAATGAGGTAGAGGATTGAGTCTTCTGCCTCTTTTTTCACAATTCCTGAAGAAACTTTTTGGCTATTCTAAAAGAGTGAGCAATTGTAGAGTCATTAGGAAATGGTGGGGCGAAGAGAGTAGGTCACACTAGAAGCCTACTCCAATTTAACTTAATGAGTATATATGGTTAATAGATTATGGTTTTAGTCTCAAATATTCTGGAATTTCTTTGTACCCGATCAGCCACAATTCGCCGCAGATGTCGTCGCCGACTTGTGGAATGTAGTCACTACATTGCTTGCAGCTAGTGTACGCATATAAATCAAGGTCTTTGTCGCCGTCTGTGATTTGAACCTTCAAGCGGTAAAACGGATGTTCATTGATAAAGAGGGCAGAGCATTCCATCACTGGTCCTCGGAACATATGCCACGAACAGTAACGGGAAGGATCAAGAATTTTCATCCCGTTTGTGCGGACGACCACGTAAGGAAAATCTGAAGCAGATTTTTCAGGATAGTTCTTTAAGAACTCAGTACGAGCCATTTCATAAAATGGACCAGTAGAAATGTGAAATTTTTTTGGTTGGACTTTTCGAACTTTGTTCAGAAGGCCAGCAAATTCAAAAGAAACCTCTTTCTCTAACTGGACTTCGTCTTTGAAAAATTGCAGAAACGGAACATAAAAAGAAAACTCTCTAGTACCCAGAGATCCTACGATCTCTCCTTCAAATCCATTGGGCCAAAAGCATACTGCTTCAACTTTAATTTTTCCGGGATGTCTTCAAGACGCAGAAGTGCGTCCTCGAAGGTCAAATATTTACCGTCGGTTTTCAGCACACAGTCTAAACAATTAGGACCGGCGTTAACATTTCGCCGAATTAGTAATACAGTTTCCTCGTCTATCTTTTGGGCGGCTGCATAAGGCACAGTTCCGCGGTGCACTTCTTCGAGAAAGTCTTCTTCAGTCATCTCCCTAGGAAGATTAAGAAATTGTTCTAAGACGCCTGCTTTCTCAGTGTCGTGTTCCTCCCTAAAAAGTGTTTTATTGCCTTCAAAAATGAAATCTTTTTGTTGTTCTCCCATATTTCCTCCCTGAGTCGGTGGGTTTGGTTAGATAATTTTCATAATGAATTGAAATAAATAATAGAAGCAGATGCGACTAAATAGGCCTGAATGATTTTGATTCCAACAAGGCTTTCTCCTTCAGATTTGAGGATTCCACGTTTATTGCTGTGCGGCAAATTGGTTTTTAGCTGGAGAAATCGTTAAAGGAAAAGCTTCGCTGTTTTTCCTAGCTTCTCACTAATAAGGAAAGTTAGTAGACGAAGGGGTGATCCTGAACTTTTCTTACCTAGATATAAAACTATCTAAGACAAATGTTCCCTCGGGCAGCGGTACTCTTGCAAATTTGTAGTAGTCCCGTTGCTTGGGAGTGAGTTGATCCCAGAAATATTTCACCGGCGAAGTTCCCATGCACTTTGTCACTCCAACATAGTTAAGGTCGTCGATCATCTCCGGCACGCTGTTATCTGGAATGTTCCGAATTTTCTCTGTTCTAAGATACTCTTCTTCTGTTGTCTGATTAACACGATGACGAAGCATCATGCGCAAGCTCACAGCTAGATAAATAACAAAAATTTTGGCATGTAAAGAACGTTCCTGACATCTGGCTCTCCTTCCGGCACATCGTTCTTTAAAGTTGTTGAAGCCTTTTTCGGCAACGTCTCGGCTTCTGTATTTGAACAGGCATTCTCGCGGACTTGATATCGAATTTGATACCAGGTAGAACAAACCGGAATTTTGCTGAATGCTTAGCCATTCTTCACTTTTAAGCTCCCATTTTCCTTTTTCTGCTCTCCTAAAGTACGCTTTTAAAGAAGTACTCGGGTCGCCCAATTTCTTATTCATCCGCTTTTTTCTTTCTCTTTCGGTAATTTCTTCTAGACATCCATGAAGGATTAAATCGTCTCGATGAAGTTCACTCCCGGCCTTGTCCGGGCTGTAAAACATATGAACGTAGACCTCCGAATCAATCTGACCGAGCTCTTTGGATTGGAAGTTATAGTTCGCCTTGCATGCTCTTCCGAAGCATTCGTACTCCGGGATATATTCGAGAGGGTTTCGAGCCTTTAGAGTTTTCCAATTTGCTTTAAATGTATCGGCAATGATTGTGCTGTTGGACTTAACGGCCAGGATGAAATTCGTATGCTGAAGATATAGCAGCTTCAGGTTCTCAAAACTATCAAATCCTCTATCAAGGATTAAATTGATTGTATCGACATCAATGTTCGAGAGATCTAGAAAAAGTTTTTTTAAAGTGGATACATCAGCCGTAGCTCCATTAAGCAGTTGATAGTCAATAGGTTCCCCGGTATTGCAATCCATCAGAATCCCAAGCACCATCTGCGGCAAAGGATCGTGCTCTTTGTTAAAGCCGTATTTAACAAGCGGTATCGTTTCGGAGTAAGAAGAAATAGAAGTTGTGTCATAGGCCCAGTAATTGGGGTTGTTAGTTTCGGAACTCCTAGCGGCCCGCAATTTAAGATATTGATTACGCTCGTCGAAAGTTATTGACTCAAAAAGCTCTGTACAACGTTTGGCGCTGAGTGGCTGCCCAGGCAGTAAAGTCCGTTCTGCTGTATGAAAATAACTGTCGATATTAAGATGCGGGTGAACAAGAAAGTAAATGGCTAGAGAAATAATATCGGCAGCTTTTTCTCCCCAGACGGTTTTGAGATCTTCGAGGATTCCTGCCTGTTCTGCTATTTCTAAAAACAAATAGGAGGCCCCGGCATTCAGCCTTGATTGAGTGGTAGGCCCGAGATCCGGAGCATCTCGATAAGTGAGAATGCAATGTTCCTTATCCCAGTAGAGGTTCAGGCCACGGAACTGAGGATTCTTGTTGAGAAATTTTTCGCTAAATTCAAAGGCACCCGTACTTTCATCAAGAATTCTTCCCACTGTTTCGCTGCTAATGCGTTTGGAAACGCCGTCTACCCATTTATTTTTACACCTGAGAACGTAAGAAGCATTTTTGGTTTTCTGAACTAACAGTGGGTGAAGTTCATTTGAAAGAGTTTGAAAAAACATAGGGAGCCTCACTAGATATAAGAATTATATCTAGAAATAAAGATAAAACTAAACCTCAAACGGCCAAAACAGGCTCTGGATAAGGGGTTTAGGCGCTCCGGCTAAAAGATTTTGAGAAATATATCTAGTTTAGTAAAGTTCAGGGGTGATATGGGTCGAATGAAAAGAAAAACCCGCGCTCTTCGAAAGAGTCACGGGTGGTATTCTGGTGGGAGCACAGGGATTCGAACCCGGGACCTACGGATTAAGAGTCCGCTGCTCTACCAACTGAGCTATGCTCCCTCTGGTGGGCTGTGCAGGACTCGAACCTGCGACCAATGGATTAAAAGTCCACTGCTCTACCAACTGAGCTAACAACCCGTTTGATTTGTGTTGAATCAATCCAGGAGTCGAACTATACATCCCTTTTTTTTATCCGTCAAACGATCTGCACGATTTTTTATTAAATTTGTTGTTTTTTTCCAAAAAGTCTAAAAATAGTTAAATAAAAGACATAAATTGACGCATATAGAGGAATAATTCTCATAAAAGATTGGAAAAAATAAATCTTTTGCAAAGAAAAACTATTCCAATTAGTATTTACAGAATCAGTTTATAAATAAGAAAAAGTTAGGAAAAAGAAATGGCAGAAAAGAAAAAAGCAAAACCGCAGGTGGTGCAGGTAGTTGACCCGGAAGCACGTAAAAAAGCTCTTAAGGTCGCTCTTGATCAGATTGCAAAACAGTTCGGTAAAGAAGCAATTATGCCGATGGGACAAAAAACCGTCCAGGAAGATCTGGAAGTTGTTTCCACCGGTTCCTTTACCTTGGATATGGCCCTTGGTGTCGGCGGTCTGCCCCGCGGAAGAATTGTCGAAATCTACGGTGCTGAATCTTCCGGTAAAACCACGCTGACACTCCATATCTTGGCTGAAATGCAGAAATTGGGCGGAACATGTGCTTTCATCGACGCTGAACACGCTTTAGATATCAAATACGCTAAGGATTTGGGCGTAAATGTGGACGATCTTCTTCTTTCTCAGCCTGACAGCGGTGAACAAGCTCTTGAAATTACCGATGCTTTGGTTCGTTCCGGTGCGGTTGACCTTGTCGTTATCGACTCTGTAGCAGCCTTAACACCAAAATCAGAAATTGAAGGTGAGATGGGCGAAGCCCTTCCTGGCCTTCAGGCTCGTTTGATGAGTCAAGCCCTTAGAAAGCTTACCTCCAGCATTAAGAAATCCAACGCTTTAGTCGTCTTTATTAACCAGGTCCGCCAGAAGATCGGCGTCATGTACGGTCCGTCAGAAACGACGACAGGCGGTAACGCATTAAAGTTCTACTCTACTATCCGTATGGAAATTCGTAGAACAGGCGGCGTCAAGAAAGGTGATGATGTTTTAGGTAACGAAACAAGAGTTAAAGTCGTTAAGAACAAAGTTGCTCCTCCGTTTAAGTCCGCTGAATTCGAAATCATCTACGGTAAGGGTATCTCCAGAGAAGGTGAAATTATCGACCTCGGAACCGAGATGGATATCTTCGGTAAGTCCGGCGCTTGGTACTCTTACCAAGGCAATAAGATCGGCCAAGGTAAGACAGCCGCTAGAGATTGGCTCCACGCTCATCCGGAAGAAATGAAAGCTATCGAAGAGCAAATCAAAGCTAAGATTGCTGAGAACTCCGGTTTGAACAACGATGACGATGAAGAAACCTTAATGGAAGAAACTTACGAAGATACAGCTAATGCTTGATGATGACGACAGAGTTCGGTTAATAAAACAAAAAGCTGTGGCGCTCCTTGCTGTCAGGGAGCGCTCTCGTTTTATTCTCCGCAACAAATTAAAAGAAAAATTTTCTGAACTGGAAGATTTGCCGATAATCGATGCCTGCCTCGATGAGTTGGAAGGTAAAGGGTATCTCTCCGATGAACGTTTTGCTCGCGCTTCTTTGGTAACCAAAGCATCACGATTCGGAGATCAGCGGCTTAAGTGGGAACTTCGGTGCCAGGGCGTCAACTCTGAAACGATTAACTCTGTCATGGAAGAGTTTGAAGAGTCGGAATTCGAACGAGCAAAGACACTCTGGGAAAGAAAATTCGGTGAAGTTCCCGAAGATCAAAAAGAAAGAGCAAGACAATTTAGGTTCTTAGCCTCAAGAGGATTTTCTTTCAAAACTATCAATCAAATTATTAAAGGTGATGGGGACGACTTCGACTAAAAGATGAGCTTGCTATACTTCACATTTTGGCACATTTTCGAATATCACCATGAAAATTCACGAGTATCAAGCCAGAGAAATATTGCAAGACTTTGACGTCCCAATTCCTGCCGGAAAAGTTGCAGAAACTCCTTCACAGGCCCGAGAAGTCGCAGAACAGCTTGGAGGTACTGTTTGGGCAGTCAAGGCTCAAGTTCACGCTGGCGGAAGAGGTAAAGGCGGCGGCGTCAAATTAGCCAGAAATTTAGAACAGGTCGAAGAACTTGCAAAAACCATGATCGGGATGAGATTGGTTACCAAGCAAACGGGATCGGACGGTGCATTGGTCAGTAAGGTTCTGATTCAACAAGGCGTAAACATCGTCTCCGAATATTACGTCGGCTTCCTTATTGATAGAGCCAACCAATCTCCTGTCCTTTTAGCTTCTTCGGAAGGCGGCATGGAAATCGAGAAAGTAGCTGCTGATTTTCCTGAGAAAATCGTTAAAGAATATATCGATAGCTCCGTCGGATTAACTAAAGAACAAGCGAAAGACGTAGTTGTCAAGCTCAACATGGATGAAAAAGTCCGTGAAAAGGCTGAGAAAGTTTTATTGGGTCTTTGGAAAGCCTTTAAGGAAAAAGACTGCTCTCTTCTGGAAATTAATCCGTTAATCGTCACCAAAGAAGGGGAAGTATTCCCCCTCGATGCCAAAATGACTTTTGACGATAATGCTCTTTATCGCCATCCTGAATTAGAAGTTCTTATTGATCCGTCCCAAGAAGACGAAACCGAATTAAAGGCACATGAGGCTGGACTGCCTTATATCCAGCTCGACGGCAATATTGCTTGTTTGGTCAACGGCGCCGGATTAGCAATGGCAACTATGGACACCATTAAGCTTTTCGGGGGAGAACCTGCAAACTTCTTGGATATCGGCGGCGGCGCATCCGTAGAAAAAGTGACGGCTGCTTTTGAAATCATGCTGTCCAAGCCGGAAGTGAAAGTCATCTTAGTCAATATCTTCGGCGGCATTATGAAGTGCGACACCATTGCTGAAGGAATTGTTGAGGCTTGCAAAGTTGTTTCCTTGACCGTTCCGCTTGTCGTTCGCATGAAGGGAACTCATGAGGATTTAGGTAAACAGATTCTCAAAGAAAGCGGCTTGCCGATCATTACTGCTGAGACTCTTGGAGAAGCAGCCCTTAAAGCGGTTTCTCTGGCTAAGGAGCAATAAGATGAGTATTTTGGTTAATAAAGATTCAAGAGTAATTACTCAAGGAATGACCGGGAAGACCGGCCAGTTCCATACGGCTGCCTGCAGAGAATATGGATTCGGCAAAGAATGTTTCGTGGGGGGCGTAAATCCTAAAAAAGCAGGACAAACTTGGGAAGGTCTTCCCATTTTTGGTACGGTCCAAGAAGCTAAAAAAGCGACCGGAGCCAATGTCTCTGTAATTTATGTTCCGCCCGCCGGCGCAGCTTCTGCCATTATGGAAGCTTCTGATGCAGGAATGGACCTCATTATTTGCATCACAGAGGGAATTCCTGTTCTTGATATGATTCAGGTTAGAGAGCATATGCGCAAAACCGGGTCTAAGAGCTTGCTCCTGGGACCGAATTGTCCGGGTCTTGTGACACCGGGTGAAATTAAAGTAGGTATTATGCCTGCTCATATTCATAAGAAGGGAAGAATTGGAGTGGTCTCCCGCTCCGGAACTTTGACTTATGAAGCGGTTGCTCAGCTCTCTGAGCTCGGATTGGGCCAGTCGACGGCTGTTGGAATTGGCGGCGATCCGATAAATGGTTTAAAACATAAGGATATTTTGAGGCTCTTCGACGAAGATCCTGATACTGACGCTGTTGTCATGATTGGGGAAATCGGAGGCTCCGATGAGGAAGAGGCTGCTCTGTGGGCAAAAGAACATATGAGCAAGCCGGTGGTAGGATTTATTGCTGGCGTGACTGCTCCTGCTGGTAAACGAATGGGGCATGCCGGTGCGATTATTTCTGGAGGCAAAGGGACTGCTGAAGGAAAACTTCGTACTATGGAGGAATGCGGAATAAGAACTACACGCAATCCGTCTGAAATCGGAAGTCTATTGAAAGAGGTTTTGAACTCTTCCAATTGAAAGGATAAATTGTGGAATATTTTTTAGAGGTATTTGCTGACATACATTGGGGTGCTGTACTCCAGATCATCATTATTGACATCTTGCTAGGCGGAGACAATGCAGTTGTAATCGCGATGGCTTGCCGAAACTTAGACCCGCACATGAGGGGCAAAGGCATCCTTTACGGAGCCGGCGGTGCCATTCTCCTGCGAGTTATTTTG
This sequence comes from Turicimonas muris, assembly GCF_002221595.1. Lineage (GTDB taxonomy): Bacteria > Pseudomonadota > Gammaproteobacteria > Burkholderiales > Burkholderiaceae_F > Turicimonas > Turicimonas muris. The sequence goes on along the minus strand of NZ_NHMP01000004.1, from coordinate 255,635 downwards.
GTAGCTTTCGCCGTCTCGATTATGAAGGTGCCGTTCCTGAAATTCTGCGGGGGTATTTTGCTTCTTTGGATTGGTATCAAGCTCCTTATTCCTCACGATGAAGAAGAAAAGGAAATTCATGCCAGTAAGAGACTTTGGGGTGCCGTTAAGACCATTATTGTTGCGGACTTGGTGATGAGTATTGATAACGTTATTGCTATCGCCGGGGCTGCTGAACAGGCTCCGGGACACCATCAGATGTGGTTGGTTATTTTCGGTCTTCTTGTCAGTATCCCGTTTATTCTTGGCGGAAGCCAGATTATCTTGAAGGTAATCGATCGATTCCCAATTATCGTTTATGCCGGTGGTGCTTTGCTTGGTTGGATTGCCGGTACGCTGATGGTTGATGATCCGGGAATTTCTCCGCACTTCCCGAATCTGCCGAACCTTCACGTTGAGGGCGGAATCGCCGGGGCTGTCTTTGTTGTTGTGGTGGGATTTATCATCGCAAGGCTAAAGAACAGTAAAAAGACGTCCGGATAAGACCTTCCGGTAAAGAAAAAGCTCCGCTGAACACGGAGCTTTTTTGACAAGGACGCTAATTACTTGTCGATTACTGCACCGCCCAAGCATACTTCTCCATCGTAGAGAACTGCACTCTGACCCGGGGTAACCGCCCACATGGGCTCTTTACTGGTCAGAAATAAAGAGTTTTTATCTGCTGAAATAATCTCGCAGGGCTCATCGGGCATTCTGTAGCGCGTTTTAACGGAGAGTAGACTTCCTGCAACAGGGGGCGTGCAGAGAATCCAATTCGGATCGCTTGCCTTTAAAGTCATGGATTGCAGCCAAGGATGGTCATGACCCTGGACTACATAAAGCGTGTTTTCCTTGATGTCTTTTCTCGCTGCAAACCAAGGCTCTCCATTGGAATCTTTTGTACCGCCGATTCCAATTCCTTTCCTTTGACCAAGGGTGTAGTAGGACAAACCGATGTGCTCTCCCACAATCTTCCCGTCTGGGGTTTTAATTGGGCCCGGTTTGTTGCTCAAATAACGGTGAAGAAACTCTCGGAAGGGCCTCTCTCCGATAAAACAGATCCCCGTGCTGTCTTTTTTACGGGCGTTCGGCAGTCCGATTTCCGCGGCAATTTTGCGAATTTCAGTCTTGCAATAGCCGCCGATTGGGAATAAAGATTTGGAGAGCTGATGCTGGTTGAGTCTGTGCAGAAAATAGCTTTGATCTTTTGCCGGATCTACTCCTTTGAGTAATTCGAAAAGACCGTTATTTTCTCTGACTCGAGCGTAGTGGCCCGTGGCAATTTTTTCTGCACCCATCTTCAGAGCGTAATCCAAGAAGGATTTGAATTTGATTTCTGAGTTGCACAGAATATCTGGGTTGGGCGTACGACCGGCTTGATATTCCTCCAAGAAAATGGAGAACACTCTCGCTTTGTACTCTTTGGCAAAATTAACGGCCTCCAGTTCGATTCCGATGACATCGGCGGCCGCAGCTGCATCGATGAGGTCCTGCCTGGACGAGCAGTATTCACTGTCATCGTCGTCTTCCCAGTTTTTCATGAAAAGACCGATGACTTCATATCCTTGCTGTTTAAGAAGGTAAGCTGTCACGGAGGAGTCAACTCCTCCGGATAATCCAACAACTACTCGGTTTGCAGTCAATGATCTCTCCTCAACTTTGATCTAAGTACACAAGTTTCGAATTATAGAATTCCAAACGTTGGATAGGTTTATTGAGCTGCTTCCAGATATTTTTCGGGTACTTCCCCTTGTAAAAAGCTCTGTCCGTCTTCCGTAACTTCAATACCTAACTGCTGAATGTTATTGATGATTTCTGCAATGCATTCAATGGCTTCAGGGGAGAGTGCGGTGGAGTTTTTCGGCCAGAAAACGCTGAAAGGAATTGTCAGAGGATCTGCTACCGGAATGGCGGCACAGTCGTCACTGACCTTAACGGCGGCTAAAACATCCGTTAAGTGAACTCCCACGTTTTTGCGTGTCATTCGGATAGCTACTTGCGTGGAGGAGACTTCACCGACGATTTGATTTTCGTCAATGTTCCCTAGGAGGGGCCCGCAGGCATTTCTTTCTTTAATATCTCGGGACAAAACAATAAAACGTTCTCTTGCGAAATCGGCAGGTTTCAAAATTTTGCGGTTGCTCAAAGGATTCTCTTTAGACATAACCAGACAGAAAGGCAGGTTTGCCAAATTTACTTTGACCAAGTCGTCATGGTCGGATAAAAGAATCCCAAACCCGACATCAAAGGGATGAGAGTATTTGGAATAATAGATATCCCGGCTTGCATGGACGTCAATCGTGACCCTTAGGTGCTCCTCATGCTTCTTTAAAATTTTGACAACAGCCGGCAGAGTCACGTCGCTGGTATGTCTTGCTAAAAGAGCAACACGCAGGATTCTCTTATGGTGATTTCGTCTTATCGGATAGTCTTCCAAATGTTTCCAGGCACGCACCGACTCCATGGCGATACGGTAAAAGTCTGCGCCTTCTTCGGTTAAAGACAAATTACGGTTGGTGCGGTGAAAAAGTTTGAATCCAAGCCGATCTTCTAATTGAGAAAGAACACGGCTGGCTGCCGGAGCTGATAATAAATTTTTATTTGCAGCTGCAATGAGTGAGCCAGTTTCAACGATGGAGCAAAATAGCTTGATTGACTTAACTTTTATTTCCATTTTGTGCAATACGAAAGGACATAATTGCAATTTACGAACTGATGGAAATATAGCAAAATTACACCAACGCTACAGGCATAAAGTTGTTATTGTTTTTGAGAATAACGTAGCTTGGTAGTTGAAATGGGTTATTAAGCCGGTCGCTTCCGCGATCGGCTATTTTTATTCCACGCGCGGAATGCCCGGTCTTGGTCTGACGAGACTAGACGGGTCGGTGGCCAATTGGCTCGTCAACTGATCAAGATTCTGCGTTACTTGAAGTAGGGACAACATTAAAGCTCGTACATCGTACTGATTGTTTTTGGCCATTGCGTCGAACTTAGCCGAAAGTGAATTGATATCGTTCATTAGCTTATCAATATTGCTTGTGCCTACTTGTTTATCAAGATCGGCTGCTGTGGAATCAAGCTGAGCAATCAAAGATTTCAGAGTTTTGACGTCTAAATCAGAGATTTTATTGGATGCTGTTTTAAGCAGTTTATCGAAGTTCGTTAAAATAAGATTGAGCGTATGAGCATTTAGACCGTCGGCGATTCTATCCAAGTTAGCAATTAATTCCTTTGCATTTGGAATCGTTTCCATCAGTTTTTGATCCGGATGGATCTTGTCTAAGCGAGATAAGAATGAACTAACACTTTCTGTAATTTGAGTAGTAAGACTTGGCGCGGATGGAATCACCAAATAATTGGCTTCCCAGACGGGAGGTTTCTTCGGGGCAGGAAATTCTTTAGGATTGAGAAAGTCCAGAGATATGTAAAGAGTGCCGGTAAGGCCGGATAATTGAGTCTGAGCTCTTAATCCTTCTTCAATATATTTGCGCAGTTCCTGTCTTACTTGACCTTCATCAAAATAGAGAAGCATCTTCACGACAGCTACAGACTTATTCTTAGAAAATAAAAAGATATGATTTTCAGGGTAAACGGTCGAAGATAAATCGATTTCTGTGACTTTCCCTATCGGAACGCCTCTGAATTTAACGGGCGCACCCACATCTAATCCATTGACGGACTCAGTAAAGTAGGTTTCTGCATAGGTTTTAGGCCGAAAGAAATTAGGGCTGGCAATAACGGCCACGGCAATAAGCGAGAGGATAAGCAAACCCATTACTGTCGTCCCGATGATGAAATATCGTTTTTTGTTTTTTGCTGCCATGCCGTTGCTTTCTTAAGCCCAAAAATGCAATTGTAATTTTCTTACATCTGCTCTCTCCTTAACAATCTTAATCCTCAATTTAAGACACTTGGCGTCTTTTATCTTATGGTGAGCAAAGATCTCTTGTTAAGTTCTAGGGCAAGGATTCGAGTTATATTTTCATTTTTTGAAAGCCATTACGCAGAGGATCAATTGAGTTCTCAAAATCACCAAAACCAAATAGAAAGAGTCCAGTGGTACTTCGATATAGAAAAACCCATTTTTTGCCGTCCGAGTTTTTGCTGGCAAACTCCGGAACTTATTGCTCAGGCGAGCAACAGCGGTGCGTTAGGTGTGTTATCTGCAGGCTTGATGACTCCTGAAGAGTTGGCAGAAAACGTCGGGAGGATCAGGGAGCTTACGGATAAGCCTTTTGCAGTGGAAATATTCCCGGAACAGAAAACGGCTTTTGATGAAAAGAAGTTCGAGCTTCTTAATAAGGCGCTGAGACCGGTCAGAGAAGATCTGGGACTCGATGATCCTGAAGTTCCGAAAGGGATTGATTTCGAGGCCCAGTTCAAAAAGATCTTGGATTTAGATGTCAAAATCTTGGGAGTCTGTCTTGGTGGACTTCGTGAACCGTATATGGAAGCCTTGGAAGAGAAAGATGTAAGAATTTACGGAGTATCTTCCAATTTAAAAGACTCTAAGGTTTTAGTTGCCAGCGGTGTTAAAACTATCTTGGCTCAGGGCTGGGGAGCTCCGGGCCTTCGATCCTTTTGCGAATCTTCTGTAACGGCTTCGGCGATTGACTCTTTGACCTACTTTTCAGAATTGAACCGCGCTCTAAAAATTCCTTTTGTGGCGGATGCATCTCTACTTTCCGAAGATGCTGTTAAAGCTGCCCTGCAGTTGGGTGCCTCCGGTATCGTGATTTCGGATGGTCTTATCAATACTTCTGAATCTACGTTCCCTCAAACTTGGAGACTTCCGCTTTCTTATTTCTCTGACGGGGCTTCTGAAGTAAATTCTTTTGCCATGGGCCGACCTTCAAGAAGTTTGTACACGGGAATTTTGGAAGCCATCCAAGAAAACGAACTTCCGGTTCTGGACTTCCCTTATCAGTGGTTTGCTCTCAAAGACATATTCAAAAAAGCGGAAGAGTTCGGCAGCATGGATTTAGCATACATCGAATTCGGACAGAGCGCTTATCAAGTTAAGACCGGTTCTGTAAAAGAAGTTGTTGATTACGTACATGGGTGGATAAAAAATGAATAAAAATCAAGCTCTCATTGTTGTTGATGTTCAGAATGATTTCCTGGAAACAGGCTCGCTTCCGGTTCCGGAAGGTTCTAAAGTAATTCCTGTCATCAATAAAGCGATGCCGTTATTTCAAACGGTTGTTTTAACCCAAGATTGGCATCCGGCCGAGCACAAATCTTTTGCTTCAAATCACGAAAACAAAAAACCGTATGATGTGACGACGATGCCTTACGGGCAACAAGTGCTGTGGCCTGCTCATTGTGTACAGAACAGCAAAGGGGCGGAACTTGCCGAGACCCTTGCGGTTAAAGGCACCGAATTCAAGGTTCGTAAAGGTACCAACTCGGAAGTGGATAGTTATTCCGCATTTTTTGAGGCTGACGGCAAATCAAAAACAATTCTTGCCGATTGGCTGAGAGACCGAGGAATTACGGAAGTTTTCTTATGCGGTTTGGCCACGGATTTCTGTGTGTCTTGGTCCGCTTTGGATGCCGTTAAAGAAGGGTTTAAGACTTTCGTTCTCGAAGATGCATGCCGTGGTATTGACGTTGGAGGTTCCTTGGCAGCTGCTAAGCAGCAGTGGAAAGACAAAGGTATTGAGACAATCAGCAGTAATTCGTTGAGATAAACTGAGTACGAGGATTGATCCGTTGTTCGTGTTAGTACTTATATCTTATTCTTGAGGAGCCTCCTACAATTTTGAGCAATTTTCGAGAATGACCAAGAATTATTCTCGCTTCTCAATATCTTTTAACAGGAAGATTTTCATGACAGTCCTTGAATCCTTTATCGAAGATTTAAAGCCTCTTGTTAACATCGATTGCGGTACAAGCAATGTCGCTGGCGTCACAGCTATTGCCGAAATGATGAAGAAGCATTATGAATCCATCGGATTCCATGCAGAACTAGTAGATCTCGGTCCTAACGCCGGTAAAGGTCTTTTTGCAACAAACAAACCTGATGCAAAAGAATACGATGTTCTTATGAATGCTCATATGGACACAGTATTCCCTGACGGAACAGCTGCTGCTCGCCCATTCTCCATGAAAGGTGACACAGCATACGGTCCAGGATGCTCTGACTGCAAGAGCGGTGTTTTGGCTATCTTCTATGCTTTGAAGAATGCAAGACCGGAAGATCTTCAAAGATTGGCTATCGCCGTTGCTTTGAACCCGGACGAAGAAACAGGTTCTAAGAACTCCGCCAAGTGGCTTGCTTCTTTGGCAGCAAAGTCCAAACGCGCACTCGTATTCGAAGCTGCTCGTGCAGGCGGCGAATTAGTTCGCTCCAGAAAGGGTTCCGCTACTTATGAAGTCACATTCCACGGTGTAGGTTCACACGCCGGCAACGCACCGTACAAAGGAGCAAACGCTAACGTTGCTGCAATGAGATTTGCTTTAGCTGCTTACGGTCTGGCTGATTATGAAGTCGGTACTACAGTTAACCCAGGCGTGATCCAGGGCGGTTCTGCTTCCAACGTTATTTCTGATAAATGCGTTGTTAAGCTCGACGTTCGTTACTGGAATCCGGAATGCGACAAACTCATTGATGATGCCCTCAATAACATGGCTAAATGCACATGGGCTCCGAGAGTTACTCAAGAACTCGTACGCGTCAGCCATATTCCTGCTATGCCGTTGTCTGAAAACACCAAAGAATTGGTTAGCCAGATTACTGAAGCCGGCAAGCTCGAAGGCGTTGACGTTAAATGGGTTGATGCTGGCGGAGCTTCCGACGGCAACCACATGGCTGAAATGAATATCCCTGTTATCGACGGATGCGGCCCAGCCGGTGCTGAATTCCACTGCGACAGAGAATACTTGAGATTGGATACAGTTGAAGAACGTATCCGCATGATCTCCCGCTTCTTGACTCTCATCTAATAGATAAGCTGTCAGATCTGACCGGCCTTTGCGCCGGTTAATTTTTGCCTGTAGGTCAACAGAAACGGCCCCGAAGAATATCCGGGCCGTTCGCCTCAGAAGCTAAAATTACTTCACAGAAGTTTTACTGTTGAATCTCCAAACTTTCCAGCTCGCGATAAAGAAGGGGATGGCGCCGAAGAAAATGAAGACCAAGTCGCCCAGCATTCTGAAGTAGCCGAAGAAGGAAAGAAGTCCGGAATTTGTGAATTCCACACTTCTAGCGTGCCAGTAACCGCTGCTGAATACCTCCCAAAGCTGGATGAATCCCGCCGGCATTAGGCTTAGAACAAGCATCAGTATAAGTCCGATATTCAATCCTCAGAAGGAACATTTGATCCATTTTTCTGCTTTTGCCCATACTTCGTCTGAAGCAGATTCTCTGAGAACCATCAAGCACAGTGCCAAGGAAAGCATTCCGAATACACCGAACATAGCAGCATGACCGTGGTTTGACGTCAGATAAGTTCCGACTTCAAAGTAGCTGACAATGGGCATATTGATGAGGAATCCTAGAACACCTGCTCCGATAAAGTTCCAGAAGCCAACGCCTAACATGAACATAAGGGGCCAGTAGAACTTCTTTGCCATTGTCTGATCCGGGCCGAGAAGTGCAGTTTTGCGGAATGACCAGGCTTCAACACATAGAACGACCAGAGGAACAACTTCCAATGCTGAGAAGCAGGAAGAAAGCATCATGTTCGGCTGAGTCATGCCGGAGAAGTACCAGTGATGGCCGGTTCCGATGATCCCGCCCATGAAAATCAAGGTAGCATCCAGGAAAATGAGCCGCAAACCCATCTGCTTAGAGACTAGGCCTAACTCAATGAACGTAAGAGCGACCATCGTGGTGGCAAAGAGTTCAAAAAAGCCTTCAACCCACAAGTGAATGATCCAAAAACGCCATGTATCGACGATTGTGTAGTTGGTGGTGTTGTCGACGAAAACGGCCGGCAAATAGAAGAACGGAATCGAGAAAGCGGCGATCAAGAACATGATCGAGAGTTTCCTAATCGGAGGCCTTTTCAAGGCCGGAACGGTGTTGCGTACGACAAGGAAGAACCAGAACAGTAAACCGACAATGAGAAGCCACTGCCATGCACGTCCGATTTCAAGATACTCCCAACCTTGGCTGCCAAGCCAGAATGTCATTCCGTCCCAGAGACCGGACAGTCCCCCCCCACTCATTCGCTCAGTACGTTGCCGAAGACAACAATAGCTAAGGCTGCAAAAAGAATGTTCGTCAAAGGCGCTTGCCTAGGCATTTCTTTGCCTCCGAGAACCCTCGAGAGGAATAAGCCGCCGGTAGCAAAGCCCGTAGCGAGCCAGAAAATCATCGCCTGCAAGTGGAAAGTTCTCAATAAAGAACTTGAGAAGTATTCCGCCAAATTAATTCCGTAGAAATTCGTTGGATCTGCACGCATATGCGCAACTCCTCCTCCGACAAGGCATTGCATGATGAAGAGGAAAGCGACAAAAACAACAAATTTAACGAGAGCCTTTTGACTCGGAGATGTCATCTGCGCAGGCAGCCAAGGAGGGTGCCGTTTTGCGGAGAATGCCAGTCCCATTCAGGATGGCGTCCAATGATGAACAAGGTCAGACCAATGCCGCCCAAAAGGAAAAGGATGCTTGCCACGCTATAGACGAATGCAACGGTAGTCGGCGTATTACCGACTGTCGGGGCATACGGAAAATTGTTGGTGTACGAGTAGCTTTCGCCCGGACGATTGGCGGCACTCGCCCATGCCATCCAAGTGAAATAAGCGCTTAGCTTTTTGAGTTCATCCGGATCCGTAATGGTGTTGGGTTTTAAACCGCCGTTCTTGCCCGGATTACTGAAGTACTCCGCCCAATGAGCCGGTTCAGCTTGATAGGCTCGAACTTGAGAATGCGTAAGAGTTAGGACGGACTTGGACGGGTTGAATCGATTGGCTTTTATAGTTTCGATGACCTTGGCATCTACGGCGCCTTTTTGTTCTGTAGAAAGTTGATCATAGGTTTTATTGAATTGAAAGGCATAGTCGTTTCTAGCCTGCTCACCTATACGGTGGAGAGTCAGAGCCGGGAATTCCGGGCCGAGGTACGAGCCGTGTCCCCAAACAGTTCCGTTGCTCATGAGACCTTTGCTCAAGAAAATCTCTTGTCCTTGACGGATATCAGAGCCGGTAAAAACTGTATTCCCGCTTGTATCAACGACTTGTTCGGGAATCGGAGGTTTGTCTACGTAGGCGAGGCAAGTCAGTGTGATGAGTGTAGTGAAACCTACAATCATTGCTACACACAGACCGAATATCCACCAGCCGCTTAATGGTGTTGCTGTATTCGAAGATGAATTTAGGTTTTTCCCAAACCAGCTTCTTTTATTCTCAGCGGTCATGAGAATTCCTCCCATAAGACCGATACAGATTAGAAGTTTTCCAGTAACGGCCTAATGTAAAACAATCAAAATCGGCATAAAAATCAAAATAACGAAGTCTTTAATTGTTGCTCCTTGAAGGAAAAATGAAGTTGGTTTGAGTCGAAATATGGTTTGTTTGTTGTGGTTGAAATAGCTCGTAAGAGCGTCAATGCAGAATTGCTAAAAGACGAAACGAGCTCGGCCGAAGAGAGAGCTTCAGCCGAGACAGGCTTAATCGGAATACGTCTTAAGCAGAGAGAGCGGCTTTAGCTTCTGGATAACGGTTGTGGCCCGAGAGGAAGCTTCTCCACCATTCCCAGGTGGCTCTTGAGCAGCAATAAAGATTCTGTTCCGGGTCAAAGACGAAGGTGCCGGGGCTGGAAACTGCCATGGTCAGAGCTTCTGAATAGTCTTTCTCGTCCATCCAGTCAATCATGTTGAGAGAGCGTCTTTCACCAGTTTCATTAATGAGGACTTGCATGATTTTCTCCTGATATTCAGAAAACAATTAGGGTTATCAACTACATATTTATAATGACATAAAAATTAACAAATAGATCAAAAAATAATTAATCGTTTCTTATATCAGGGTTGATACTTAAATAAAAATTAAAAATTACAAATTATTTACAAATATAATGAATTTGTGATTAACAAATCTTTACAGGTTTATCAAATGGTTTCTAATGTTCTTTCAACTCCCCAAGTGCCTGAACAACAGGAACAAGCCACTTTGGAAGAAGAAAAAGTCGGAGTCGGCGCATACGTTTCTCTCTTTTTTGCGGTCTGTTTCTTTTCAGGAGTTTTTTACAAAATGCCTGAAGCCTATCGCTGGCTAGGAGCATTTGACTTCACAACGTTGATCGGCAAATTTGGCTCTATTTCCGGAGCTTCCTCCTTTGTCGGCAGCGGCGGCGTGAGTGCTCGTGCCGGTTTCCTTTTCGCTCTCTCTTTGGTGCCGGGTGTGATGCTCGCGTTAGGCCTTCTGGAAGTTCTTTCTTACTACGGAGCCTTAAAAGCTGCTCAAAAATTGATGACACCTCTGCTCAAGCCTATTCTTGGCGTTCCAGGCGTTACTGGTTTGGCTTTGATTACTGACTTGCAAAGTACTGATGCCGGTGCCGCTTTAACAAAAGGTTTGTTGGATACCGGCAAGATCGATAAGAAGAATTTGGTTGTGATGAGTGCATGGCAGTACGCCGGTGCAGGTTTGGTTAACAACTACTTCTCTATCGCTTCCGCTTTGTTCTTTGCCTTCCTCGTCCCTGTCTGGATTCCGCTTGTCGTGATGTTCTGCCTGAAATTTGTCGGCGGTGTCTTTGTCAGAGTTTGTCTTACAACTTTCTATAAGAAGGATTTTCAAAATGAGTAACGCAATGCCAACAGTCCAGACAAAGAATCCGTTTGATATTTTTATCATCGGATTGAGAAAAGGGTTCAACGTTGCTATTAACAACCTCCTGCCCAATGTTTTAATGGCTTTCGTATTGGCCTACATCTTGGATTTATTCGGTGTTATGGCCTTCTTAGGCAAGGTTTGCGGTCCCGTTATGGGTATCTTTGATCTGCCAGGTCAAGCAATTACCGTACTTTGTGCCACTTGGTTGTCCTGCGGTGCCGGTGTCGGCGTTGCTGCCAGCTTGCTTGCTTCTGGGACTTTGGACGGTACCGCCATCACTATTATGTCTCCGGCTCTTCTGTTGATGGCTTCCCAGATTCAGTACATGGGCCGTTTGTTAGGTGTGGCTGAAGTGCCTAAAAAGTATTGGCCGCTTCTTATGCTTAACAGCATTTTGATGTCTGTCATCGGTATGTTGATTATGCGGTTTATTGTCTAGTAGTTTTCCTTTCCTTTCATTTCCTGTTAATGAGCCTTACGGATTCGATTTTCCGTAAGGCTTTTTTCGTATGAAAAAAGCCTGCACACAAACGGCAGGCTTTTGTCGATTGCTCTCTAAGAGACTCTTATTTCTTCTTAGAAGTAGCAGAAGTTGTTGATTGCGGACGGCCTTCAATATAGCGGTAAGTGATTCGGCCTTTAGTCAAATCATATGGGGACATTTCTACAGCTACTTTGTCGCCGGCAAGGATACGGATGTGGTGTTTTCTCATCTTACCGTTTGCATAACCGATGAGTTCGTGACCATTTTCAAGTGTCACACGATAACGAGCATCAGGGAGAACTTCCGTGATGACACCAATCATTTCAAGTAAATCTTCTTTTGCCATAAATTAAGCTTGTAGTCCTATAAATAAAGTGAGTGGATTGTACTCCACAAATGCTTGATTCCAACACAGTTTTACTCTTTTTAAGAATTGGGAAGCTCAAAAAAATCAATCTTGCTAAAATTGTTAGTTGGAAATTGAAGAAAAACTGCGGATGACGGCTTATTATTAGCTGATTCAGTTTTCTTTTAGCTGACGAAACATCGCTCCCATTCGGAGAATTTAAAATGAAAAATATATTGATTGTCTACTACTCTCGCAAAGGTCATACCGCAAGGATGGTCAGAACTATCGAAGACCATTTGAAAGAAATGGGTCATAACGTGACGGTAATGCCCGTGAGCGAGGCGCTTTTGGAAGGAGTAGATTGGGACAAATACGATTTTGTGCTTTGCGGCTTTCCGGTTCTCTACGGAACCTATCACCCGAACGTCTATGAATTTGTCCGTAATAACTGCACTCGTCTGGACAGAAAACCGAATGCGATGTTTAACGTGACTGTAGTTGCACGCTCTCCGTTTAAAGCGACGGTTGAAGGCAATAGATACATGCAGAACTTTTTGACGCGCTCTCCTTGGCGTCCTAAAGATCTCAAGTGCTTTGCCGGCAAGATTGACTATCCGAATCTCAATTTCTTTGACAAGAAATGTATTCAGCTCATTATGAAGATTACTAATGGGCCAACAGATCCGACAATGTGTATTGACTTTACAGATTGGGACGATGTCAAGAGATATGCTGAGCATATCGGTAAATTGGCAGAACAGTCGTAGAAGAAGAGAAACCTTTGTGCCTGAAAAAGCCAAAGGTTTTTAAGTTAATGAGTTTTCGTTTTTATTTTTGGATTTGAGATGACAGAACAAAAAGAGTTCCCTTGGATCAAAAACTATCCTGAAGGGGTACCGGCGACGATCAATCCCGATATTTATTCTTCTTTGCCCGATTTTGAAGAAAAAATTGCTGAAGAGTATGGCAACACCCCGGCATTCCAAAATTTCGGCTGCACTATGTCTTATAAAGAGCTCGATGAAAAAAGTTCTGCTTTTGCGGCTTATTTGCAGAGTTTAGAAGGAGTCGAAAAAGGTGACAGAGTTGCCGTCATGATGCCGAATCTGATGCAGTATCCTGTCACTTTGTTCGGTATTTTGAAAGCTGGAATGATTGTAGTTAATGTCAATCCGCTCTATACAGCCAGAGAGTTAAACGGCACCTTAAAAGACTCCGGCGCTAAGGCTCTTGTTATCATTGAGAACTTTGCAAAAACCTTCGAAAAAATAGCTTCCGACAGCCCTGTTAAGCATGTCGTTACTACCAAGGTTGGTGATCTTTTATCTTTCCCGAAAAAACAAATCATCAACTTTGTTCTGAAGAACGTTAAGAAGATGATCCCTCCGTTTAATCTTCCGGATGCCGTGGAATTCAACCAGGCTTTAAGCATTGGTGCTTCCAAAGGATTTAAACCGGTTGAAATTAAATCTGACGATGTTGCATTCCTTCAGTACACCGGCGGGACTACAGGCGTCTCTAAAGGCGCTATGCTGACACACCGCAATGTGCTGGCCAACATGATGCAGACCGGGATCTGGATTTCTAAGGAATTCAAGAAGAGAGAAGAAGTTGTGATGGTTGCTCTTCCGCTCTATCACATTTTCTCTTTAACGGCGATGTGCAGCTTCCTTCAATGGGGAGCCAAGTGCGTTCTTATCACTAATCCGCGCGACATGAAGGGATTAGTCAAAGAATGGGCTAAGAACAAATTTACCGTTATCTGCGGCGTCAACACCTTATTTAACGGTCTTCTGCGAGTGCCGGAATTCAAGAATCTTGACTTCTCAATGCTGAAGTTAACTGTCGGGGGCGGAACCCAGGTTCAGAAGCCGGTAGCTGAAGCGTGGTTTGACTCAACAAAAGGCCATATTATTGAAGCTTACGGCTTGACCGAAGCTTCTCCGGGCGTATCCGCTAATCCGATGTACACACCGTGGAACGGTTCTGTCGGTTTCCCGTTCCCCTCGACCGAAGTCTCTATCCGCGGGGAAGGATTTAGAGATTTGGGAACTTGGACAACCCCTAACGAAATTCAAGAACATACCGGTGAGATATGCGTTCGCGGTCCGCAGGTTATGAAAGGATACTGGAACAGAGCGGATGAAACCGCCGCTACTATTCGCGACGGCTGGCTGCGAACAGGCGATATCGGCAATATGGATTCCAACGGCCGAATTACGATTACGGACCGTCAGAAAGACATGATTCTTGTTTCCGGATTTAATGTTTATCCAAACGAAATTGAATCTGTCCTTCAGGGTATGCCCGGTGTGCTTGAATGCGGAGTTGTCGGCGTACCAAGCGAAAAATCCGGTGAAATGGTCAAGGCTGTTATTGTTAAGCAAGATCCTTCTTTAACTAAGGAACAGGTTATTGCTTACTGCCGTCAGAATCTGACCGGATACAAGATGCCGAAAGAAATCGTCTTCGTGGATTCAATTCCTAAGACACCTGTAGGAAAGATTCTCAGAAGAGAATTAAAAGGCATTGTTCAGAAGTAAAATTCTTCTAAACAAGATCCCGGGAGGCTCGATGTTTTCCCGGGATTTTTTGCAAAAAAGCCCAGGCTGCTTCACACTTATTTCTTGGCAGTCCACAATTTGAAAACCTCTCTAACTTATTCGGTAAAAAAAATGAAGAAAATTAAAGTCGGTATCGTCGGCGGAAGCGGTTACACAGGCATTGAGTTGCTCAGACTTTTGACGCAGCATCCGAGCGCAGAAATTGTCACTATCACCAGCCGAGGAGAAGCTGGGACCCGCGTTGAAGATATGTATCCTTCTCTTCGAGGAAGAGTTGACTTAGTTTTCCAGGATCCGAAGGAAGCACCTCTTAAAGAATGCGATGTCGTATTTTTTGCCACACCGCATGGAGTTGCCATGTCCATGGCTGAAGAGCTGACCCAAAACGGAGTGAAGGTTATCGATTTGGCAGCTGATTTCAGACTCAAAGACACGGAAGAGTTTAAGAAGTGGTACAAGATGGAGCACACTTGCCCGGATATTTTGAAAAAAGCCGTTTACGGGCAGCCAGAAACCATGCGCGACAAAATGAAAGACGCAATGGTATTGGGCATGGCAGGCTGCTATCCGACTTCCATCCAGTTAGGATTGCTGCCTTTGCTTGAACTTCACAAGAAAGTCGGCAATATAGTTGATATTAAGCAAACAATCATTGCCGATAGTAAATCCGGCATCAGTGGTGCAGGAAGAAAAGCAGCAGTTAATTTACTTTGTGCAGAAGCAACGGATAACTTTAAGGCTTATGGAGTAGGCGGTCACCGCCATTCTCCTGAAATTGTTCAGCAGTTAAGTGAATTCGCCGGAGAAAAAGTCTCTTTGACCTTTATCCCTCACTTACTTCCGACGATTCGCGGAATATTCTCCACTATTTATGTTCAACTGACCGAGAAGGGCATGGAACAAGATTTCCAAAAACTCTATGAACAGCGCTACGCCAACGAACCTTTTGTTGATGTGATGTCTAAAGGAGCGTTGCCCGAGACACGCATGGTAAGAGGCTCCAACTACGTTCGTATTGCTCTTTACCGTAAAGAACCGAACTTATTGGTTATCCTCGTTGTCGAAGACAACTTGGTAAAAGGCTCTTCAGGTCAAGCAGTTCAAGCAATGAATATTCTGTTTGGATTGCCGGAAACTACCGGATTAGAACAGATAGCCCTGGCTCCTTAATCTTAAAAACACAAAAAAGCCGAGACATTGAGTACTCGGCTTTTTTGAACAATTGGTTGCTCAAAGTTTGTTTGCTACTTCCGGATTTAAGGAATACATCCCGGTAACGGAGCCGGAGGCAAGGATATGGCCTTTCATGGCTTCGAGGACGTCTTCCGCTGTAAACGGACCGGACAATGGTAAAAGCGGAAAGTCCACGGCATAGAGCGTAAAGACATAACCATGAGGGCGGAGGTCATTCCAGGGAGGGCATGGACCGTCATACCCGTAATACTTGCCTCTCACCTCCGGATCATCGGCAAAGGCTTTGGTATAGTCATTCAGACCTTGTCGCATTCCATTTGCGCAAGCAGGCCCTTTCTTCCCGTGTGTAACGAAGCCCTTAGACAATGTTCCGGGATCGATGCAGGATTCCTCAGGAGAGATATCAACTAAAACCCAGTGATGGAAGTCTGTTCTCGGGGCATCTGCCGGAATAGTGCAGCCTTCTTTATTGGCCGATGAAAAATCGGCAGGGACATCATGATCCGTGCAAAGAAGGATTAACGACTTAGTACCGGCAGGCGGACTAGACCAAGCGATTTGCGGATTTCGGTTGCCTGCGGGCACCGTGTGTTCGTCGGGAGTACTAGAAATTTTGGCAAAGGCAAAACCTTCAGGGATTCTCTGCCCATCCGGGAAGGAATCGCTCCAAACTCTAAAAATACTTTCCATTTTTTCTCCCATTATTTGTTTTTTGGAATCTGCAGCCAGAAAGTTACGGGACCGTCGTTGACCAAAGAAACTTTCATGTCTGCACCAAAAATTCCAGTTTCTGTCTTTAAGCCGGAAGCTCTGACTTCGTCAGTAAAGAGATCATAGAGAGCCTTTGCTAAGGCTGGTTCCGCAGCAGGTGTGAAGCTCGCTCGGTTGCCGCTGTTTGTATCAGCGGCTAACGTAAACTGAGAAATCACGAGAATTTCTGCTTTTGTATCAAGAGCACTTAAATTCATCTTGCCCGCTTTGTCCTCGAACACTCGGAATTTGAGGACTTTCTGCGCAAGTGCTTTAGCATTTGCCGCAGTATCTCCTTTTTGAGCGCAGACAAGAAGAAGCAAACCTTTTCCGATGCTTCCCGTGGTTTGGTCGTCAACTTTGACGCTGCTTTCCAGCACGCGCTGAAGAAGGGCAATCATCTTAGGCCTTAGTCAACGTGATTTTGGCCCATTTGCGCTTGCCCACCTGAACGGTGTACTGACCGGGTTTAAGTTTATAGGTCTTGTCGGCAATCTTTTCACCGTTAATGTGTACACCGCCTTGTTCAATATTTCTGTAGCCCTCGGAAGAAGTCGGGACCAAACCGGCTTCTTTAAGAACTTTGGCTAAAGAGGTTTCATCCGCGTCAGTTGTGACGGTTACTTCCGGCATATCGGCGGGAGCGGCGCCTTTCTTGAAGCGGTTGATAAATTCTTGTTCTGCAGCATCAGCAGCTTCTTTACTGTGGAAGCGTTCAACGATTTCCTTGGCTAAAAGAACTTTGATATCTCTGGGGTTTCTGCCTTCTTCGCATTCTTTTTTGAACTGAGCGATTTCTTCATTGCTTCTTAAAGAAAGAAGGTCGTACCAATTCCACATCAAATCATCGGAGACAGACATCACCTTGCCGAACATTTCATTCGGTTCGTCGGTAATGCCGATGTAGTTGTGTTTAGACTTGCTCATCTTGTTGACGCCGTCAAGACCGACAAGAAGAGGCATTGTGATGATGCATTGCGGTTCCTGACCGTATTGGCGTTGGAGTTCACGGCCGACTAAAAGATTAAATCTCTGATCGGAACCGCCAAGCTCAACATCGGATTCCAAAGCAACGGAGTCGTAACCTTGCATCAATGGATAGATGAGTTCGTGCATGGCGATAGGAGCATTTTCTGCATAGCGCTTAGCAAAATCATCCCGCTCCAAAAGACGAGCCAAGGTGTAGCGGGATGCTAATTTAATGAGTCCGTCGGCGCCGAGCTTGTTTGTCCATTCGGAGTTGTATCGGACCTCAGTCTTGTTTTTATCCAAAACCAAAGTTGCCTGATCTAAGTAGGTCTTAGCATTAGTTTCGATTTGTTCGCGTGTGAGCGGCGGACGAGTCGTGTTTCTGCCGGAGGGATCGCCGATAGAACTTGTAAAGTCACCGATCAAGAAAATAACGGTGTGACCAAGATCTTGGAATTGACGAAGCTTGTTTAAAACAACTGTGTGCCCAATATGGATATCCGGAGCAGTTGGATCTAACCCTAATTTAATGCGCAGGGGTTTTCCCGTAAGCTCGGATCTGGCGAGTTTTTGTTCCAACTCTTCCTCAATTAACATCGTGTCAATTCCTCTCTTAATCAAGGCCATGGCGCTCTTGACTTTAGGAGAGACCGGTAATTTTTTCTCTTGAACTGTATCAGCCATTGTTGGAAACATCCTGAAAAAAGCTAAGGTAATCTATAAGGGACTGGAAAACGATTATTTACTATAATTGCGACGCTTCAATTCGAAGCGGGCCTATTCCAATCCGAACCGTAATTTTATCTGACAAAAGTCTACTATTTGCTGGCTAGGGAAGGGAGTTATTTTTTATTAATTGTTAGTGAGTGAATAAGCCGTGATGATGAATTTTAAGATGCTGATGAAAGCGTTAGGAACAAGCTGTCTAGTCTTAGCTTGTACGGTTTATTCATCCCATTCGGCTATATCCGCAGAAACTGCACAACCCTCTAAAGTTGTTGAAAAGGCCGGAGAAGTGGATCTCGGCGCCCTCATTCAAGAGTGGGCCGGAGAGATGGACCATGTTTATGCTGAAACTGTCATTAGAAATAAAGACAACAGCAACAAGATTTTTGAAAGATTAGGGATTAAAGATAGCGCTTTTAAACGTTACGTCAATTCCATCAAACCTAAAGAAAATCCTTTCGCAAGATTAGTTCCCGGAAGATTGATCCAAGCAAGGCTGACTCCGAAGGGTGAAGTTATCGCAATTAAATTATTCAAACCGATTGACACACTTTCTGAGGATATTACCTATTTTCAGATCAGCCGGTCCAATACAGGCAAGTCAAAGTTTGTTCATGAAAACAAAACCAGCGCTTTTACGACTTTGCCGGTTGCCGCCTCCGCATATGTAGAACGTACATTAGACGGAGCTGCTCAGTCTGCGAAGATTCCTGCCGGGGTTATGAAGCAGGTCAAAGAACAGTTGGGTGACTCTTTTGATGTTAAGAAGGTTGCTAACGGCGATTCTTTCAATGTTATTTATGAAAGAAGACAGCTTGACGGTGCTGATTTAGGCCCGGGGCGTTTGCTTGCTCTTGAATTTTTCGGAAAAGACAAGACGGTCGAGGCCTACTGGTTTGAAAATGATAACTTTAAAGGCTACTTCAATGCAGATGGAGAAAGCGTTGAAAAAACATTTCTCCGTATGCCTTGCGAGGCCCGTTTAACTTCAACTTTCAACCGTGTTAGAAAGCACCCTGTGACGGGACGTCTTCGTCCCCACTGGGGAATCGATTTGGCTGCTCCAACAGGTACCCCAATCTATGCTTCCAGCGACGGCAAGATCGTTACCAAGCGCTATCAGAGAAGAGGCTACGGCTACTGGTTAGAGATTAATCACGGATCCGGATATTCTTCAATTTATGCGCACATGAGCAAGTATGCTCCCGGTATGAAGGAAGGAGTTCAAGTCAAGAAAGGTCAGCTCATCGGCTACGTTGGAAGAACAGGTATGGTTACCGGTTCTCATCTCCACTATGAGCTTAAACACAACGGGCAGCAGATTAATCCTTTGACGGCGGATTTGCGTACGGGAGAACCTCTCACAGGAGCAGTAAAGCAAGAGTTCGACTTAGCGATTTCTCCAATTAAACGTCAGCTGGCACTCCTTGGAAAATTCCATTTGGCCCATAACTCAAATTCTTCAGTTTCCATTGAGTAAATAGTTAAATGTAAAAAGGCCTCCGTTTGGAGGTCTCGTTTTTTATGAGCATTTATATCGGAATGATGTCGGGCACCAGTCTGGACGGGGTGGATGCCGTGGCTGTGCAGTTCGAATCGAACACGGTTCTTAAAGTTCTTGGTTCTAAGTCACTTAGCCTATCGGAAGAGCTGCAAGAACTCCTGTTATCTCTTTGTTTTACTGGACCCAATGAAATCAATCGCTGCCAAATTGCAGGCAATCGGCTGGCACGAATCTACGCTGAGACTTGTTGTACTCTCCTGAAAGATTTGAGCTTGTCTGCGTCTCATATCACAGCGATTGGGGCTCATGGACAGACCGTCCGCCATAACCCGCAAAACGGGGCTACAACTCAGCTCATCAACGGCGCTTTGCTGGCTGAACTAACGCAAATTGACACGATCATCGATTTCAGAAATCGTGATATTGCAGCCGGGGGCCAGGGAGCTCCTCTTGTCCCGGCTTTTCATGCATCTGTTTTTGCTTCTGATGAGCCTCGAGCAATTGTAAATTTCGGAGGGATTGCCAACGTAACTTTCTTGGGAAGAAGGGAGGACCAGGAGAAGACTTTCGGTTTTGACTGCGGACCAGCTAATATCCTTTTAGATGCTTGGGTTAAAGACAATTTAGGTCTTACTTATGACAAAGATGCTAAATGGGCGAGAGCAGGGGTCTTAAATGAAGATTGGCTCAGTTGTCTCTATAGTTCGGAGCCCTACTTTAGCCAATCTTGTCCGAAAAGTACGGGTCGAGAGTTGTTTAACCTCGAATGGCTCAATAAGCATCTTCGTGCCGGAATGAAACCGGAAGATGTACAGCACACTTTAACTGCTTTGTCGGCGTTAGCGGTGGCTAAAGACATCGAAAAATATCAACCGGAAACAAAGGAAGTCTTTACCTGCGGAGGAGGTGCAAAAAATCCGCTTTTAATGGAATACTTGCAAAAGTACCTGCCCGGCAAAATCGTACAGCCGACGGATATTCTTGGACTCGGTACACAAGATGTTGAAGGCGCGGCGTTCGCATGGCTAGCAAAACAATTTGTTGAGAGATTGCCTGGGAATCTTCCCGCGGTTACGGGTGCGAAAGGGAAGAGAATTCTGGGGGCACTCTATCCGCATTAGGACAGCGGGATGCTTAAAGAAAAATCCCATCCAACAGAGATTGAACGGGATTGAACTTCAGCTCAAAGTTTTACTATACGGAGAAGCTGGATCCACAGCTGCAAGTTGTGGTGGCGTTCGGATTCTTGATAACGAACTGAGCACCTTCCAAGTCTTCCTTGTAGTCGATTTCAGCGCCGACAAGATACTGATAGCTCATGGAGTCGATGAGCAATGTAACGCCGTTCTTTACCATTGTGGCATCGTCTTCGTTGATTTCTTCATCGAATGTGAAGCCATACTGGAAACCGGAGCATCCGCCGCCTTGGACGAAAACTCTTAATTTCAGATCAGGGTTTCCTTCTTCTTCAATCAATTCTTTAACTTTGAGGCTGGCAGCATCGGTAAAAATGATTGGATCCGGAAGCTTGATTTCTTCAGCGTTTGTTTGAGTATTATCTGCCATTTCTTTTATTCCTTAAAAGATAATTAGTTGTTGATAATTATATGGAAGTCGTCAAGGTAAAAAAGAAAGAATATTCAAAAAATAACAATCTTTTCTCGGAATTCTTTACATAACTTTTGGAAGAAGCGGAGATTGCCCCATGTCACCACTATAATTTGGTGACTATCTTTAACAATTCCGGAGGGCAACCGTGTTTAGCAAGGACAACACTATCGAAAAGATTGATCCAGAAGTATGGGCAAGCATTCAAAGAGAAAGCCAACGACAGGAAGAACAGATTGAACTGATCGCATCCGAAAACTACACATCTCCTGCTGTTCTTCAGGCGCAGGGCAGTATTCTGACAAATAAGTATGCTGAGGGATACCCCGGAAAAAGATACTACGGCGGCTGTGAATACGTTGACGAAGTTGAGACACTGGCTAAAGAACGCGCTAAGAAGCTTTTTTGCGAACCATGCGGCGTAGAAATGGCTGTGAATGTCCAACCTCACTCCGGCGCACAGGCCAACATGGGAGTATTTTTTGCATTGCTTAATCCTGGCGACACCGTCATGGGAATGTCTTTGGCAGAAGGCGGCCACCTCTCCCACGGCATGAAACTTAACATGTCCGGTAAATGGTTCAACGTCGTCAGTTATGGTCTGAATGAAAAAGAAGCCATTGATTATGATGCTTTAGAAAAGCTGGCTCTCGAGCATAAGCCGAAACTCATCATTGCCGGTGCGTCCGCTTATTCTTTGCATATTGACTTCAAGCGCTTTGCAGAAATTGCTAAGAAAGTTGACGCTTATTTCATGGTTGATATGGCTCACTACGCCGGCTTGATTGCCGCTGGTGTTTATCCTTCTCCTTTCCCTTACGCAGATATTGTCACAACTACCACTCACAAGACATTAAGAGGGCCAAGAGGCGGCATGATTTTCTGCAAGCCGGAATTGGAAAAACAAATTAATACCGCTATGTTCCCGGGCATTCAGGGCGGTCCCTTAATGCATGTCATTGCCGGTAAGGCAATTGCCTTGCATGAAGCCTTGCAGCCTGAATACAAGGAATATCAAAAGCAGGTTATCAAAAACGCAGCTGTCTTCGCCGATGAACTGCAGAAGAGAGGACTGCGTATTGTTTCCGGCGGGACTCAAAGCCATGTCATGTTGGTTGACCTCCGTTCAAAGAACATTACCGGTAAAGAAGCAGAAACCGTTCTTCACGACGTCGGTATTACCGTAAATAAGAACTCCATTCCGAATGATCCGCAAAAACCATTTGTCACCAGCGGCATCAGAATCGGTTCCCCTGCTATGACAACAAGGGGCATGAAGGAAGAGGAAGCACGTGAAATTGCTTCTTTAATTGCCGATGTTTTAGATGCTCCTCACGATGAGGCGGTACTGAAGAACGTTAAAGAAAGAGTGCAGAGTCTTGTTGCTCGTTTCCCGGTCTACAGAGAACCATAAAAGTTGAGAGAGCTATGAATTGTCCATACTGCGGATACCGGGATTCTCAGGTAATTGACTCCCGAACAAGCGATGAGGGAACAACCGTTCGAAGAAGACGCAAGTGTCCAAAATGTGACAGCAGATTTACGACCTACGAGAAGGTTGCTTTGAGCATACCCGTCTTAATTAAAAAAGACGGTTTAACCCGAGTGCCTTACAGCCAAGAAAAGTTAAGAAATTCAATGCAATTGGCTTTAAGGAAAAGGCCGATTAAAGCAGATCTTCTCGAAGAGGCGATCGATAGGATTGAGAGAAACCTGAAGCTGAGAAAAGAGAAAGAAATCTCAACCAAAGAAGTAGGAAAGTTGGTGATGGGTGAGTTAAGAAAACTTGACTCGGTGGCTTATCTTCGTTTTGCCTCAGTCTATTTCAATTACTCCAAGCCTGAGGACTTCACTGAAGCTTTGAAAAAACTCGGGGACGTTCTCGAAAGGGAGAAAAGCAAATGAGTTTTTCTGATATCAGTTTCATGAAGAGGGCGTTAGCTCTTGCTGAAAACGCCCTGCCGAACTGCCCTCCGAATCCGGCTGTCGGCTGTGTGATCGTAAAAGACCGCAAAGTTATCGGCGAGGGCTTCACCCAGAAAACCGGTGAAGCTCATGCTGAGATAATGGCGCTTCGAGACGCTCAATCCAGAGGTGAGAGCGTCGAAGGAGCGACGGTCTATGTCTCGTTGGAACCTTGTTCGCATTATGGACGGACCCCACCTTGTGCTTTGGCGTTAATTAACGCAAAAGTCGGGCGCGTAGTTGCAGCTTTGAAAGACCCGAATCCTGCCGTTGCGGGAAGAGGCTTAAAGATGCTCGAAGAGAAGGGGGTGCAGGTTGAATCTGGTATTTGTGCCGAAGAGGCAGAAGAAATGAATATCGGTTTCTTAAAACGGATGAGAACCGGACTCCCTTTCGTCCGCAGCAAAATCGCAATGAGTTTGGACGGCGACATTGCGTTGAGCAATGGTCAAAGTAAATGGATTACCGGCAAACTTGCCCGGGAAGACGGGCAGATGTGGAGAGCTCGTGCAGGCGCCATCTTGACGGGTTCAAGCACTGTTGCGGTTGATAATCCGCAGTTGAACGTAAGACTCCCTGATGTTCAGAGACAGCCCTTGAGAGTCATAGTTGATTCTCATTTGACGCTTAACCCTGAGCTTAGGATTTTTGAGACGGGGCCTGTGCTTTTAGTATGCTCTAGGTACGACATAGTCCGTGCTCAAGTGTTCGAGGATATGGGTGTGGAGGTTCTGGAACTACCGGGTGCGGACGGCAAAGTAGATTTGCAGGCTTTGATCAAAGAACTTGCCAGGCGCGAAATCAATGAGATTCATGTTGAAGCAGGCCCGAAATTAAACGGTGCTTTGACTGAACTAGGTCTTATCGACGAGTACCTGATTTATATGGCTCCTAAGCTTCTGGGAGAGGGGATGCGTGCTTTCCGTTTGCCATCATTTCATAATATGGAGGCAGTCCCTCAACTGGAATTCAAATCGATGCAGAAAGTCGGTGAGGATGTCAGATTTCAGCTTAGACCGTTAAAATAAAAAATTAACTTTATAAAGGAAGAAGATGTTTACAGGAATTATTCAGGCTGTCGGCCGAATTCGTGACAACGAAGAGATTGGTGATGGATTGAGAATTCACGTAGAAGCTCCGGATTTGGGACTCGACAGTGTGAAGATCGGAGACTCTATCGCCATCAACGGCGCATGCATGACCGTAGTTGAAGTCGATGAAAAACGATTCAAAGTTGACGTTTCGGCCGAGTCCTTAGAGAAGACCGCTGGTCTTGACGGTTGGGGCTATGTAAACCTTGAAAAAGCCATGAGACTCGGCGATCGTCTTGACGGCCATATCGTTAGCGGCCATGTTGATGGTGTCGGTGAAGTTGAAGTGATGGAACAGAAGGCAGAATCTTGGCATTTGGTTGTCAGATGCCCAATGAAGCTCGCAAAATTCCTGGCATACAAAGGATCAATCACCATCAACGGCGTCTCTTTGACAATTAACTCCGTTGAAGATACTCCTGCCGGAACAAGAGTTTCCATTAACTTGATTCCTCACACTTTTGAACACACTTCTTTCAAGTACACCAAGAAGCGTGACCTTGTCAATGTTGAGGTGGATACCGTGGCTCGCTACATTGAGCGTATGTACTCATTGTCACATTGCTAATTATTTTTAAAAATTAAATATTCTGGGTGCTTAAGAAGGTGCGAAGAAGACTCCTTCTAAGCACCGCTTTGTTAGAATCAAAAAATCTCTTTTCTAGGAGTCAGTTGTGGCTATTAATTTCATTGAACCAAATAAAGACGGAAGCGCATTAAGAGTCGGTATCGTTGTTGCAAGATTTAACGAGTGGGCCTGCAACGCCATGCTCGAAGCTTGTCTTGCTCAATTGAAGAATCTTGGAGTTAAGGAAGAAAACATCACTGTTGTGACAGTTCCCGGCGCTCTCGAGATCCCGTTTGCACTTTACCAGCTTTACGAATCCACAGAATTGGAAGCCATGGTCGCAATTGGCTGTGTTATCAGAGGCGAAACTTATCATTTCGAATTAGTTGCTAACGAATCCTCCAGAGGCATTACCGACATGATTGGCGCCGAAGCCATTTCTATTGCTAACTGCATTCTGACTGTTGAAAACGAAGAGCAGGCAAAAGCAAGAGTTGTAGAAAAAGGTACGGACGCTGCTAATGTTGCCGTAGAAATGGGTAACTTAAAAGTAAGAACTGACAAACTGCTTGGCTACGGACAAGCCGAGTAGTAAACAAGGAATAACAAAGATGGCATCACAGCAATCTGACTCTCCTGTTGCCAAGAAACGCGGCGGCAGAAGTGCACGCAGACGTGCAAGAGAGTTTGCTCTTCAAGGCATTTATCAATGGCTTTTAACCGGAAATGATCCGGACGGTATCGATCTCAACATTTATGAGATGGAAGGTTTCTCGGAAACCGATTCTGATTTTTATCGCGAATTGTTCCACGGTGCCGTTGAAGACTTTGCCGGACTTGAAGAGGTTTACCAAAAACATTTGGATCGCGAAACCAAGAGCCTTTCTCCGGTCGAAAGAGCTATTCTTTTGATTGGTACCTATGAGTTGAAGCATACAACTACACCTTATCGTGTTGTTATTAACGAAGGTGTCGAGCTTGCTAAGAGCTTTGGCGGTACAGACGGTTTCCGTTATGTCAACGGCGTTCTGGATAAATTGGTTCCGGAACTTCGTCCGCACGAAGCTAGATAATGCCGGCAGATGCAGACGACAGTCCGTGTAGTATCTCGGAGGGCCAAGGATCTCTTGACGAATTTTCTTTGATCAAGAGATTCTTTGTTCGTCCGGAGATAGGCGCGGGCGCTTGGCCTTCCTCTTCGATCGGAGACGATTGCGCCATCCTTACCATTGGGGCCGTGAAGATAGCCGTCACCGCAGATATGATGGCTTTAGGCACTCATTTTCTTGATGATGCCGATCCCTATACGGTCGGCAAAAAAGCTTTGGCCGTTAACTTGTCAGATTTGGCAGCGGCCGGAGCCTCTCCAAAAGCTTTTTTCCTCTCTATTGCGCTGCCTGAAGCCGACCCTGTATGGCTAAAAGGTTTTTCTGAAGGTCTCTTTGAGGCAGCAGAGAGATTTCATTGTCCTTTGCGAGGCGGGGATACTACCAAAGCCGCATCCGTTAACGGCTTGCCGGGAAAGACCTGTATTTCTATCTGCGCTATGGGAGAAGTTGAAGGGGATTCTTATATGACCCGCGGAGGGGCAAAGCCGGGCGATGACATTTGGGTCTCGGGAACTCCGGGAGATGCCTACGCGGCCTTGGGTTCAATCTGGGGTCAGTTTGAAGTTCCCGTAAACGATTTCTCTTATTTCAAAGCACGCATGGATACGCCGACGCCCAGAGTTGAGCTTGGACAAAAATTAAAAAGCGTGGCGACGGCCTGTTGTGATATTTCCGATGGTCTGGTCGGAGATTTAGGCCATATTCTTGAGAGATCAAAGGTTTCGGCAATTTTGTACTGGAAAGATTTTCCTCGTTCAGAGCAAATGAAACGGCTCCCTGAGAAAGTCCAGAGAAGGTGTGTCCTTTCGGGCGGCGATGATTACGAACTTCTGTTTACGGCACCGAAGAATAAACGAGCTCAGATCGAGAACCTTAATGAGGGAGGAGCCGTCAAAGTGACGAGAATAGGAGAAATTGCCCCGGCGGCTGAACCTCTAAAAGTATTGGATCAAGATGGAAAGTCCATTGAGCTTTCAAAAAGTTTTAATCACTTTGCATAATTTATGAAAGATTATTCTGTCACTGCGCCAAGTATTAAAGAGGTTTACAAGAACCCGTGGCTCATATTTACGACTTTTTTCGGAGCGGGCTGTTTAACACCGGGGCCCGGAACGTGGGGGTCGTTTGCAGCATGGTTGGCTTTTCTTATTTTGGAGCCATTGGGCGGAAGAGGGCTGATGTGGATTCTGACGATTCTATGTTTTATTGTCGGAGTTATTGCCATTCCGAAGTGCGAGGCCGTGTTAAAAAAAATGGATCACGGTTCAATCGTGATAGACGAAGTGGTTGCCGTTTGGTTTGTGCTTCTTCTTTGTCCGACCGGTTTGTTTTGGCAATTAGCCGGTGTATTGGTGTTTAGATTTTTTGACATTGTTAAATTGCCGCCAGCAGCCGGACTTGATAATGGTCCCCAATCAGGCTGGACGGTGTTGATTGATGATGTTTTTGCAGCTTTGTATACGCTTTTGGTTGTCAACGGGGTTGCATGGCTGCTTGTGTATTTCCTTAATGCAGAACTAATGTGGAAGGTTTTCTAATGAGAAACGAATTAAAAGCAAAGATTGCCGACCTGGCAGATGTATTAAAAGACCGTAATTTGAAAGTTGCGACTGCCGAGTCTTGCACCGGCGGCATGATTGCAGCTGCTTTGACCGAGTTTCCCGGAGCAAGCGACTGGTTTGACAGAGGCTTTGTGACTTATAACAACACAGCAAAGCATGAAATGTTGGGAGTGTCTCAGAGCATCTTGGAAAAGTATGGTGCCGTCAGCAACGACTGTGTTGCTCAAATGGTTCTAGGAGCTTTAAAGAACTCAAATGCTCAAGTTGCAGTAGCAGTCAGCGGCATTGCAGGCCCCGGCGGTGAAGAACCGGGCAAGCCTGTAGGAACCGTTTTCTTAGGTTGGGGTCTTAAAGACGAAATGCCGAATATTATTTGCTTTCATTTTGAAGGCGACAGACAGCAAGTCAGAGAGAAGTGTGTTGAAGAAGCTGTCAATGGGTTATTGGATTTACTGAAAGGTTAATAAATGAGCGTCTGGATAGATGTCGGCTGTTTGTTCTTATTAATTTGTGTGAATGGCTTTTTTGCCATGAGCGAAATTGCCATTGTTACGGCCCGGCGTACCAAACTACAAATGCTTGCTGAAGATGAGGCCCCGGGAGCCAAGTTGGCTCTTATGCTCTCTGAAAATCCGACAAGGGCTTTATCGACAATTCAAGTGGGCATTACTTCTATCGGAATTTTGTCCGGTATTGTCGGCGAGTCTGCACTTGTTGATCCTCTCTCCAAGGTACTGACCGAAGCTTTCCCGCTCAACGAGGCGACTGCCCGCGGGTTAGCTATGGCGTGTGTGGTAATCGGCATTACTTATTTCTCCATTGTCATAGGCGAGCTTGTTCCTAAGAGAGTCGGTCAGATTGCTGCTGATGCCATCGCAAGATTTGTCGCTAAGCCCATTCATTGGCTTGCTTTTATTGCACTCCCATTTGTCAAACTGCTCTCAGTTTCTACTGAGTCCTTACTGAAGTTACTTGGTATTCAAAATAACAGTCAGCAACTAACAGAAGAAGAAATTCACTCGATGATTGAAGAAGGCGGAGAAACCGGAGTATTGGATGCTCAAGAGCATACAATGGTCAGAAATGTATTTCGTCTCGACGACAGATTAGTTGCCTCTTTGATGATTCCAAGAAGTGAAGTGGAATTTATCGATCTACAGGACAGCAGAGAAGTTAATATGGAGAAGATTCTGAATTCTCCTTATTCTCGTTTGCCGGTCTGCGACGGCGGTTTGGATGAAGTTAAGGGCATTGTGACGACTCGTCAGCTTCTTAAACAAATGGTTCAGACCGGAAAGCCTAACTTCAAGGCTCAGGATCAATATGAACCCTTGGTTTTCGTACCGGAATCTTTAACCGGTATGGAGCTTTTGGAAAATTTTAGGAAGAATTCTGCTTCTTTAGCTTTTGTTGTTGATGAATATGGAGCAATTCTCGGCTTGGTGACTCCGCACGACGTGCTGGAAGCTATTGCAGGAGAATTTACTCCGACTACTCCGGAGGATGCTCAAATTATCAAAAAGGGAGAGAACTCTTTTGAAGTAGATGGCTTGCTCCCTATTCCGGAGTTGAAGGACCTGCTCGATATCGATGAAGTTCCGGAAGAAGAGGAAGACCATTACACCACAGTTGGAGGTATGGTGATGTTCCTGCTCGAAAGAATTCCTCGACAAGGTGACAAGGTCAAATGGGACGGCTGGGAGTTCTATGTGTTAGAAATGGACGGACGGCGTCTTGACAGAATCTTAATTTCTAAACTTCCGGAAGATAATCTTTCTGAGAAAGCATCTTAAATTACTCGTAAGACAGTATGAAGCTGCAGTGAACTCCTGCAAAGGCGGAGGCTCCTGTAGCTTTTACTTTGCATCATGCAGGAATTTTCTTCTGACTACGATGCAGTAACTATCGGGAATCTCCTAAAGTCATTGCGTCATGCAAAATCCGATATTTCAAGCAATGAATCCATGAATGACTGCCGTGCAGATTTTCACTGCAACAAGGAAAAAGATTTCCTTTAAGAGATAGAGAGGACTTCGGGTGAGGTAGACTTAGACAGCCTCAGGAGAAAAATAAGAATGCTAGCCTCAACGATATTACAGTCTATCTCCGCGCTTTTTGTTTTATTGACCATTATTTGCTTTGGAGTATGGCTGTCCAGAAAAAGATATTTCGATTTGCCGTCTAGCCGCGCCACTGTTTCGAAGTTGGTAAACACTTCAATTCCATGCTTTCTGTTCTATTCGGTAATTTCAAAATTTTCTCATGATGAGTTACTCAATCTTTTGACTTTTGCGGGAGTCCCGTTTCTAACAGTCGCTATTAATTATTTTATTTCTCTGCTCTTTATCCGCTTAGGTTGGGTAAGACCTCATTTGAAAGGGACTTTTATCGCGGCTTTTTCGGCGGCAACCGTTTTATTTGTCGGTGTTCCTTTGGTGTCGACGATGTATGGTTCAGACGGTATTCCGTACTTATTGGTGTACTTCTTTGCCAACTGCGTGTTTATTTGGACGGTTGGTCTTTTTAATATTCAGGTGGACGGAGTGCGCAAAGGAACGGGAGTCGCTCCTAAAATTATTTCGCTTAAAGGTTTGAGGATGCTTTTGTCTCCTCCCTTATTGGCGTTTCTTTTAGGTCTCGTGGTGGTTCTTTCTTCAATAACGGTTCCAAACTTTATCCAAGTCTCGACTCGCTATCTAGGACAGCTGACAACACCTTTAGCACTTATTTTTGTAGGTATTACCATTCACCAGATTGGGGTGGAGAAGTTAAGAAAGATGCCGCGAGAGGTCTGGCTTGTTCTCCTGTCCTGCTTTGTTATACGACCCCTCGTGATGTATTTATGCACAATGTCGCTGGATATGGATCCTCTTATGCGGAAGTGTTTCATCCTTGCTTCCGCATTGCCTGTGTCTTCTGTGATTGCCGTCTTATCCAAGGGATACGGAGGAGATGAAGAATTTGCCTCAGAAGCCATCGGTGCTTCGACCGTTGGAATGATTGTTGTTCTTCCTTTTTTATTGATAGCAGTTAACCTGATCTAGAGAAATTCTGAAAATACTTTGCAGAAGTTAGGCAAAAGCGCTTCCAGATGTAATCAGCGAGCCGATAGTTAAGGCTCCGTTACAAATTGGAGCGCTCCTTATGGTGCGTTTTATGCGCCTAAAGCGTTACGCTCGTCTATCTTTGTACTGGTAATTCCTAAGATCCTAAAAATACAAGAAAGACGGGTGAGGTAATGGCTTTTGAAATTCTCTTTTTATTGTTCTTATTTGGAAACGCTTTATTGATTTTTTATTTTTATGTAAGGCAAGTTCGTTCCGTCAAACTGCACCGAGACACTGTCCCTCATGTCTTTTCTGATTACGTAAGTTTGTCCGAGCATCAGAAAACATCCGATTTGTGCCTTTACGAAGCGAAAGTGTTCGAGATTCGTAGAATTACAAACTTAGTGGCTATCCTTCTTCTTACATATGGAGGAGTTTTAGGTTGGTTTAGTTCTACACTGATTGCTAATTTCGGGAGTGGATTGCTAACCCAATATTTCATCGTATTTGGCGTGTTAGCTGTTTTTGTCGCTATCGACTTGCTCTTTTCTGCTTTTAGACAAACTAAGCTGGCAGTTTCCGGGAAAAGCCATTTCTTGAAGCGTTTAGTATTCTGCACACTTGTTCCGTTAGTGGTACTGCCGATTTGGATGTTGGGGACTGGTTTGTGGTGGTTTTGGGCTGCTTTGGCTGTATATGGAATTGGCGTTGCCGTACATTTGGGGCTTTCTTTTAATGGAGTTGCTGTACGTCCAATGACTAACGTTGACCTGAAAGAACGGTTGGAGGCTTTTCAACGACGGATCCGTTTTGAATCAGCAAAACTTTTTGTGGATGAAGAAAAGGATGCAAAAACCTCGGAGGGCGTACAAATTGTTGGATACGGATTCAATAAGAAAATTATCCTCAGCAAGTACGTTCTTGAGCACCTATCCCCGCTTGAAATTGAGGCACTCATCGCCAATAAG
The DNA here is from genome assembly GCF_002221595.1 of Turicimonas muris. GTDB lineage: Bacteria > Pseudomonadota > Gammaproteobacteria > Burkholderiales > Burkholderiaceae_F > Turicimonas > Turicimonas muris. The sequence continues at coordinate 224,369 of NZ_NHMP01000004.1, read as the reverse complement.
GTCTGTCAGTACAAGCAAACTCATAACTTTATGACTTGGGCGGCTTTGCTTATTGTCTCTTTCCTTTTCTTCTGGCTTCTTGGCGAGGTTGTTTCTAAGCCTTGGTTTTACGAAGGGCTCGGTGTCCATGGCTTGGATACATCGGCATATGGTACGGCTTTTGTGCTCTTTATGGTTTCGGCCTACGTTTTCCTTTCTCCTCTAATTCCTTTGAGAAATGCTTTTTCATGGAAACGTGATGAGAAAGCCGAAGAGAATTCAGTGCTTCTCGTTGACTGGAATGCAATGATTAGTGCGATCGCTAAAGAAACTGCTCACCGTGCCGGGTCTATGGTGCCCGATTCAATGTACTTCAAGCTTGTAAGCGAAAATCCTGACCCAATGCACAAGATTAAACTGATACAGCACTTAGCTCCGCGCCATACGCGTCAAAGAGACTCTTGGCTGCCGAGTGCCTAATAAGAACTGCAAGCTGGACTTTCTCGACCGGTAATAAATCTCGTGAGAGGTCCAGTTTGGCTATCATCCATTTTCCTGGGATTTCCTTGGAACACTTGTAGTGAACAGGTGATTTCCAGAAGCCTTTGAGTGAACTCAGAAGCAAAAGCTAAACTTAATCTCTACAATGTAGCGAACAAAGTATCGCCGTCAATTCGTAATCTTCAGTTTGCGGCTACTTGAATGCGAACGGCTAACTCTAGAGAAAAAGGAATGAATAGATGCATCAGTTCATAAAGATTTCCGGCACTCCGTATGAAAGAGGTTTCCAGTACGGAAGCCAAGCAAAGGAAAGAATTTTTAAGGTTATTGAAGAATATAAAGTTCTTTTCGAAAAAGAAGCTTCCATCAGTTGGGACAAGGCTATTAAGCTCTCCGAACCGTTTCGGAAAGAAATAGAAGATTATCGTCCGGATTTGATAGACGAAATGCAAGGCATTGCAGACGGTGCCGGCGTTGACCTTGTCACAATCCTGACTTTGAATTGCCGCTCTGAGATTATGTTTGCCAAAGCAAAACTAGCAGAAGATGCTTGCACAACTATTGGAGTTCCGCCGGAGGCAAGCGCAAGTGGTCATACCTACCTAGCTCAGAATTGGGACTGGTGGGCCATCGGTGAAGGTACTACTGTAATTGTGGAGGTGGAGCAAACTCCTTATCCCAAAGTACTTATTATTACCGAAGCAGGTTTGGTAGGCGGAAAAGGCTTGAATGAAAACGGCATCGCACTGTCTCTTAATGCTTTATCCGCGCGGAATGGAAGGATTGGTGTTCCGGCAATAGTACTTTTAAGAGGTGCTTTGTCCTGCCCAACTATTCCTAAAGCCATCGATGCCGTTGCGAAAGCCAAACGCGCCGGAAGCGGATGTGTCGGATTGGCAAGCTCTGATGGTTTGCTTCTTTTCATTGAATATGCGCCAATCGATATGGATATTCTGCTGTCTGACGGCGAAACAATTTGCCACTCCAACCATTGGCTTTCAATGAAGATGATTTTGGGAGGAGAAGCAACTAATTATTCCTACAATTCAACGTTCATCCGTTTGGACCGAGCCAGAAGGTTGGTTAAACAAGAAGGAAAAATGACTGTCGAAGGCCTTTTCCGAGTCTTGTCGGATCACGCAGGACATCCTGAAGGCGTCTGCCGTCATGATGACGAAACAGTTGCGGTGTATCACCGTCATCGGTCTTTGTGGTCGATGGTTGTTGATGTTACAGACAAGAAACTGTATTTGACGGATAGCAATCCGTGCAAGACGCAAGCAAGAGAATACTCTCTTTAACTTAATACAGAAAAGACGCCTTACCAGCGTCTTCTCTCTAGGGCGTTCAGAAAACGTTTACTTTTTGGAGGTTGGCTCTTCAATTACTTCAGGAAGATATCCTTTTTCTTCCTCTCGGAGAGCTCTGCGTTTCTTGTCGTATTGGATGCCTTTTAAGATACCAAAAGCTCCCAGGACTATACCCGCAACTCCGGCGACTCTTTTAGGGCTGCTTTTCTCAGCAAGAATTCTTCCGAGAGCTATCCCTGCGGGCAGAAGTACCGTCTTAGCAATAGGGAGAATAACTTTCATATCATCCAAACCTATCGAGCGAGCCGTCTTGTAGGCGGCAACTCCGACATTTGCTAAAGTTCGAGGTTTGTTGCGGATTTCGTATATTTCCTGCTGAAGTTCGGCTCTCTCGAGCTTTGCCTTCATGGTGAGGTCAGCTAGCTTTTTGGCGACATTTTCATTAGCTTGCATCTTATTTCTCCTCCTGATCTTTATGAGTCGGAGTGTTTAGTGAACGACGCAGGGCTTCTAAGTCGTTAGATATAATCTGCTTCGACTCTGTAAAGGCATACGGAAGATTGGATGCCAAATTTTTTGCTCTTGCGAGGAAAAAAAGAAACATCACCGTGTAAAAGCCTGCCAGACAGCACGCAACAAATATTCTGTGGTCATCCCAGAAGATAACCAATAAGGCCACTGAGATGAAGACTAAGGCGAAAATGCCGAACAATGCGGCTAACACCATATTGAGGGCGCTTTTCGCCGTGTTGTCCTTAGCCACCGAGAGCTCAAGACCGAAAATCTGAGCACGCGTGGACAAGCCTTCAACGAACAAGTCGAGAACAGATCTCAGCGAAGCATCATTCTTCGGTGGAACGGACTTTGTCATTTATTTACTTCTTTGCGATAAGTAAACCAAGGAGGACGCCGGCTGCAGCAGCGATACCGACAGCACGCCACGGATTTTCATGGACGCATGAATTGATATCATCGGCAATTTCCTTACCTTGAGAGGACGCGTTTTGATAAAAATCAGCAAGTGTTTCGCGAGCAATGCGCAACTTCTTCTTAGCTTGTTCTTGCAATTCTTTTGCATTTTCATCGGATGCATTTGCAGCTTTCTTAAGCAGCTCATCTGCTTGTTCCAAAGCTTCATTGATATTGTCACGAATCATGTTTTCTACTCTCTCGCTCATAGGTGTAGATCTCCTTATATAACTGTAAAAAGTCTAGCACTCAGAGTACACCCAGTCGATAATCGCGTCCATTACGGGTATTGCGTTGATAGCGGTGTTCCCATTGATGATGGCTGCTACCGCGTAGCGCTTACCTGAGGCGGTCAGCACGTATCCGGCAATCGAGCGGACGCCGGAGATATATCCGGTCTTTATGTGAGCTTGTCCCTTGGCAACAGGGCGTTTTTTCATTGTTCCGTCAATTCCGGAAATCGGCATGGAAGCCATGTATTCAGCCATGACTTTATGGTTCCACATATACTCAAGTACTCTGGCGGCAGCGGCTGCTGAAAGCTGAGAGCTCCTAGATAGGCCCGACCCGTTATCCAGATAGAGTTCTCTCGGCGAGATTTTTAAAGTCTGCGCCCACTCTTTCATTGTTTCGCGGCTTTTAGCTAAATTCTTGGGCTCATCTTTTGCTGTTTTACCTAACGCCAAGAACAATTGCCGAGCAATCAGATTATTGCTGTACTTGTTCATGTTGTAGGCAAGTTTGGTGAGCGGGTCAGAATAAGAGCTAGCCAAGACGGTGCGTTCCTCTGGAGCTTTTCCGTTTTTGACCGTTCCCTTCCATTCTCCTCCCATCTGTTTCCACATAGAGGAGAAAATCGCGTTCACATATTCGTTTTGCGCAAAGGCGGTATACATCAAATTCTTAGCACCGCAGCTGGATGGATATTTCCCTTTAAAGACCGGATGGTAGGGATTGGAGTAGTCCGGATTAATTTGTTTTCGCCAAGCTCCGCAAACTTCCTTGCTGAGCGGAATATTTTCGGGAAGCTTGATGCCTTCCAGGATTGGCTCAGGGTATAGATAAGCAACGCCCTTTTTCGGATCTGGTCTGAATTTAATGATTAAGGAGCGAGAGTTAATTAGCAGAGCATCAGGGCCGAGGTTGTAAGGCCGATTGCCTTCTCCATCAAAAGCAAATGGATCATGTGCCGGCACTTGGAAAGAGCTTCGATCTAGGATTATGTCACCATCAATGGTTTTGATTCCTCGGGCACGAAGGTTATCCAACAGCAGCCAAAATCTCTCAATAGTTAAGTAAGGATCTCCGGAACCAATCAAATACAAGTTCCCTTTCAGTATGCCGTTTTCGGGCTCGGCCTCAGAAGCAATATACGTCGACCAAACATTTGAGGGACCAAGCAAATCCAGAGCTGCAGCAGAGGTGACTATTTTTTCAACGGAAGCAGGGATTCTCGGCTGGTTGGCATTGATCAAAAGTTTTTTACCTTCAGATCCAAGCGGAATGACCGCGATAGAAAGATCGTTTTTATCTACGCGGGCCCTTAGCATTGCATGAGAAATTTCAGAAGGCAATTCTGAAACTGCACTAGAGGTCTTCCCGGAAGAAAGAGCCAAAGCTGAAGGAATGGCCGCCGCGGATATTGGTACAACCGCCTTTTTTGCCTTAGTCAACGCCGTTCTTACTGTATTCTTCTTAACGTTTTTTTTGGCTGGCTGTACAGCTTTTTTTGGCACAGCAACTTTCTTAGATACTGCCGTCTTTTTATTTTTTTGAGGCTCTTTAGTAGGAGCAGAGGCGTTCGCAAGCCCTCCTAAAGAACAGGTTAATGCAAAAGCCGACAAGCACATGTACTGAACAAATTTACTCTTCATCGCGTCTTCTTCTAACTTAGTGCGCCCTTAGTTAGGATGTGGTTTAACACAGATTTATTTTCTTTCTAGTTTGAGCTTGGAAGATAAACCTTTTTTGGGCACATGAAGAAACATTCGAGAGTATAAAATTCGATATTTCTTACAGATTGTCGAGAAATAACACCCAACCTATTTTGGATATTGTTAGTATTTACACCTAGTCGCACGCGGGGACTTGAAAAATAAAAGATGGTCCCCACATATTCACTAGCACAGTTGCGTGACTTAGATTTTTAAAAGATAAGGAGTTATAAGATGAATATTCGTCCCTTGCACGACCGCGTGATCGTCAAGCGCGTTGAACCAGAAACCCGTACTGCTTCCGGCCTCTACATTCCTGATGCTGCCGGCGAAAAACCGGATCAAGGTGAAGTTTTGGCAGTCGGTCCTGGCAAGCGCGATGATGCAGGAAAATTAATTCCTATGGACGTTAAGGTCGGCGATCGTGTCTTGTTCGGCAAGTATTCCGGGCAGACCGTTAAAGTTGACGGAGAAGAATATCTTGTAATGCGCGAAGAAGACATCATGGGTGTCTTGGAATAAGCGGCACAGAATAAATAATTTAGAAATAGGAGATCTTTTCAAAATGGCTTCTAAGCAAGTATTGTTTGGCAATGACGCCCGCACTCGCATGGTTCGCGGCGTAAACGTTTTGGCTGACGCCGTTAAGGTTACTTTGGGACCTAAAGGTCGCAACGTTGTTTTGGAACGCGCTTTCGGCGGTCCTACAATCACTAAAGACGGTGTTTCCGTTGCCAAAGAGGTAGAGCTCAAAGACAAATTTGAAAATATGGGCGCTCAGATGGTTAAGGAAGTTGCTTCTAAGACCAGCGATAACGCCGGTGACGGTACAACAACAGCTACCGTTTTAGCACAAGCCATCGTTGACGAAGGCATGAAGTTTGTTGCTGCCGGTATGAGCCCAATGGATTTGAAGCGCGGTATCGACAAGGCTGTCGCTGCTGCTATCGCAGAACTCCATAAACTCAGCAAACCAACAACAACCAGCAAAGAAATAGCACAGGTTGGTGCTATTTCTGCTAACTCTGATCATGAAATCGGCGACATCATTGCTGAAGCCATGGACAAGGTTGGCAAGGAAGGTGTTATTACCGTTGAAGACGGCAAGAGCCTCCACAATGAACTTGAAGTTGTCGAAGGTATGCAGTTCGATCGCGGCTACCTCTCCCCATACTTCATTAACAATCCTGACAAACAAGTCGCCTTGTTAGACAACCCATACATCCTGTTGGTTGAAAAGAAGATTAGCAACATTCGTGATCTTCTCCCAATCCTTGAACAGGTTGCTAAGGCCGGCAAACCATTGCTCATCATTGCTGAAGACATCGACGGCGAAGCTCTTGCAACATTGGTTGTCAACAGCATCCGCGGCGTATTGAAGACTGTTGCAGTTAAGGCACCTGGCTTCGGTGATCGTCGTAAAGCCATGCTCGAAGATATCGCTATCCTCACAGGCGGTACAGTCATCAGTAGTGATGTCGGCTTGAGCCTTGATAAAGCAACTTTGAACGAACTTGGCTCTGCTAAGAAAGTCGAAGTTAACAAAGAAAGCACAACTATCATCGACGGTGCCGGTAAGGAAGATCAGATCGAAGCTAGAGTTAAACAGATTCGCAAGCAGATTGAAGAAACCTCCAGCGATTACGATCGCGAAAAACTTCAGGAACGTGTTGCCAAGTTGGCAGGCGGTGTCGCATTGATTAAAGTCGGCGCTGCTACTGAAGTTGAAATGAAAGAAAAGAAAGCCCGTGTTGAAGATGCTCTGCATGCTACACGTGCTGCTGTTGAAGAAGGTGTTGTTGCCGGCGGCGGTGTTGCTCTTATCCGCGCTAAACAGGCTATCAAAGATCTTAAGGGTGACAATCCTGAACAAGACGCTGGTATTAAGATCGTCTTGCGCGCCATGGAAGAGCCAATGCGCCAGATCGTTCGCAATGCTGGTGATGAGCCAAGCGTTGTAGTTGACCGCGTTGCTAACGGCAAAGGGAACTTCGGTTTCAATGCTCAGACAGGCGAATATGGTGACATGATCGAAATGGGCGTTTTGGATCCGACTAAGGTTACCCGCACAGCCCTTCAGAATGCCGCTTCTGTCTCCAGCCTCATTCTCACAACTGAGTGCATGATTGCTGATTTGCCGGAAGACAAGCCTGAAGTTCCTCCGATGGGCGGAATGGGCGGGATGCCTGGCATGATGTAATAAACATCTAGCTCAAATGAAAACCTCCGATGAAGTGTCAAGCCTCTCGGAGGTTTTATTTGATCAGTTAAAACTATCAATTGCTTTAGCTTGGATAGGATTCATCAGATGACTAAGCAAGAGAGGGAAGCTTCTTTGCTAATTTGTCGAACTCAAGGAGCCAATCTCTTTTCCATTCTTTTTTGGTAGCTTCATCAACCCAAGCAGCTTCTATACTGTTTTCAAGCATTTTTCTCAAATCTTCCAATGAGAATCCAAGAAAGTTGAACATCAGCAGCCACGATTCTGAAATTGATACTTGATGCATTGTGGGATCATCACTGTTTGGAAAAATTTTGAGATCAAATTCCGCCATTTTCTTCACCGGATGCTTATATGCCCATTCTTCATCTGTGAAGGTTCTGAGATAGTAAGAGTTGGTAGGAACCACAGCAAAATGGACGTCGTTTCTATGCGCTTCTTCGGCTAATTCCGGATTGTCAATAATAGTGTAGCCATGATCAATGCGGTCAGCTCCCAGCAGCTTCAGCGAAGTTTCCACGTTGCGCCAATGTTCTCCGAACTCTCCAGCATGAATTGTGATCTTAAAGCCGGCTTCTTTTGCTAACTTGAATGCTTTCCAGAAGTTTTCAGGTTCATGATTAGTTTCGCGGTAGTCAATGCCAAGTCCGATTGTTTTAGGATGGCGATGGATAATCATTTCTTGGACTAGTTCAACGGCATCTTCAGCAGAGGCTTCACGGTCAATCGCGGGAACGGACCTCCCAATTACGCCGAATTCACGCTCGCCGTCTTCTAAGCCTTCTACAATGGCTTTTTGAGCATCCTCAAAGTTCATAAAATGTTTAAGACCAGTCCAATTCCAGTAGAACTCGATGTAACGGACACTTTGTTCCGCTACACGCTTCATATGTTCAAAGGTGATTCTTTTTAAGAATTCCGGTTTTGAAAGGATCTGCGATTCGAGTGTTCGAAAAATTCTAAGCACACCAACGGGTTTCTCTCCGCGTGTATAAAACTCATCTATTGTGGACTGCGGAATGTCCGCCCCTGATTCTTTGACCAAATCCTCAAAAGTATCCTTTCCTGTTGTGCCAAGTAAATGGCAGTGAAGTTCAACTTTTGGGAAAGAACTGAAGAAGTCTATCCACTCTTTAGGCAAGGATCTTTGAAAAGGAGAGTCAGGTACAAAACCAGGATTGTCTTTTCGCATTTTTGTCTCCGTGAGATTATTCAAAAGCAATATACATCTTTCAAGTTCATAATCTCTTGTCACCATAGGGTTTTCATTTATTTTATTGTTAAAACAATTGGTTGTTACCCATAGTTTTAACCCGTAAGGTCCATTCCGAAATGTTCTGAATGGCGATGCTCATTAAAATGAAAAAATTATTAAATAAAAATCCCGGAGACTCACAATGATTGATTGCATCCTTGCGGTCATTATTCTTGTAATTACTGGTTGGGCGATCGCTAAAAACTATGATGCAAAGGTTGTTCTATTTGCCGCCGGCCTAGTAATGCTTTATTTGGCCCTTATCGGTGGGAACGATGTCCTCGGAGCTAAAGCTACATCAGGGCTCGCTTGGGCCGATCCATTTAAGGTAATTAGGGAACAGTTCGTAAGGCAATTCAGTAATGCAGGATTAATTATCCTTACGCTCTTCGGCTTTGCAGCTTATATGTCTCATATCGGCGCAAACGACATGGTCATTAAAGTTTTAACAAAGCCGCTCTCCAAAATTAAACACCCGGCATTATTGATCCCGCTGGTTTTCTGGATAGGCACCTGCTTGCAGATCATTATCCCAAGTGCGGCTTCTTTGGCAGTAATCTTAATGGCCACACTTTATCCGGTCCTCCGTGCGGCAGGACTTTCGACTCTTACTGCTGCAGCTCTTATTGCTACTACCGCTACGATTGTTCCGACTCCGCTGGGTGGAGATAACGTGGTAGCTGCTCGCGTTCTTGGTTTTGAAAATGTTGTCGATTATGTGTTCTATCACTGCGCACCAATTACCATTCCTGCTTTGTTTGTTATGGGTATTGTTCATTATTTCTGGCAAACTTACTTAGACAAACGTCAAAGATCGGAACTTGAGGTCTTAAATCAAGAGTCGATGATCGAAGAGAATCGCCCTGAAAAAAATACACCGATTTGGTATTCAATTTTTCCGGTTTTACCGCTGTTTCTTGTCATCTTTTTCTGGGTATTTTTCCGTAAAGCAAAAGTAGGTTTAGTTGAAATAACTCTCTTCTCTTTAGTTCCTGCCGTGGTTAGCGAACTTGTTCGAAATAAGAATGCCAAAGAAACAATGAAGGATTTGAGACTTTTCTTCAATGGAATGGGAGACGGCTTTTCAAAGGTAGTCGTATTAATCGTTGCTGCCGCCACAATGGTTGCTGGCCTTCGCGCACTCGGACTCATAGATGCAATTTCTCGCTCTGTGTCTGACTTTGAAAACGCCAAAGCAGGTCTTATGCTGGCATTTTCTGCAATTACTGGTTTGATTACCTTCATCAGCGGTTCCGGTAATGCTGCCTTTTATAGTTTTATCGAAATAATTCCGCAGATTGCTGAAAAAGCAGGGCTGGACCCAATCATGGTTGCTCTTCCGATGCAATGTATGTCCAACTTGTTCCGTTCTATGTCGCCGGTTGCCGCTGTGGTAATTATTGTCTCGGCCTCTATCAAAGTTAATCCGCTGGTGTTGGTGAAAAGAACTTGGGTGCCATTGATGGCTGGTGTACTGACTGTGTTGTTGCTGTCTTTCTTGAAATATATTTAGTATTCTGTGCCCAAAGAGCTTGCGCCTTATTTCTATTTATCAAATTGCAATTTCTCAAATTAATGGTTCACTATTTTGAGATATTTTTAAGAGACTTCTCTCAAGTTTTTAGATTGAAGATCTGATTTTTGATCGTAGCTGGAGACGCGGGCATACCTGATGCACTTGCTTCTTTTTCTTTTATCAAATGGGAGAACGCTAAGAAAGAAAAGTAGCGATGGTTGCCCATGGTGACTAGAGTCTCAAACAATTTGTTCGAACGACATAGCGAAGGATGGTTGCGGAAGTAACGCCCAATTTGTTTGCTAATTTTTAACTGGCAGGAGAGAAAAATTAATGTCTTTTATCGAAAAAGATAGGCTTTCTCTTAATTCGTATAGGATTGAGCAACAATTTGATGAATAGTTTTTAACTCTAAGAGCGGTTTTTGCGTAAAGGAAGCTGGTATTTCAAAAGAGTTTTCGTGTAAAAATCTTTGAACTCTTCCTTTGGATTTGAAAGTTCTTCGATAATTAGCTGAGAGAGCAAACTGACAGAAGGACTCTCAACCTTATTCCGGTTCTTCATAAGTATTAATCCAATACTCGCCTGCCCTAGAGCCGTTGGAAGAACTTTCAAAGCTCCGGATTTAATTTCACTGTCAAAATTATGCTCAAGAGTGTAAGTAAAGCCAAAATCGCTAAGAATAAAATGTTTAACGCTCTCGACATTATTCAGTTGAATCATTCCTTTGGTTTCAATGCAGAATTCTTTTAAAAACTTTAAAAAAAATTTTGCAGGACCGCTGTTAAGATTACTGACTATAAAAGGATGATCTATTCTTTGGTTAGGAAACATGAAAGCATTTTTCCCTATCTTTGTTTGGCTATTAACGATTAAAGATAATTTCATCACTTTTAAAGGATACGTACTGGCAGAAGCAGGATAATTTCCACGGTTAAAAGTAAGAGCTAAGTCAAGCTCTCCTTTGTTAATCTGGCTAATTAGGCTTGCTGCTGTGTCACAGTGTGTGATGATGTTCACATTGGGTGCCAGAAAATTAAAGCGTTTAAACAAATGCGGAAGACGGTAAGAAAAAACTCCGTCGCATATTCCAATATAAATCTCTCCTTTTAGGTCTCTGCGAACCTCCTTGAACTTATCTATCTGAGCTAAATTGTCTAGCAGTCCGATTACTTTGGGAAGCAGTGTTCTTGCTTGGTCAGTCGGATAATTGTGACGTCCTATTTTCTCAAACAGTTGGATACCTAGATATTCTTCCAATTGGTGTATCTGAAAGGTTACCGTAGGTTGAGAGCAATTATGTTTTTGGGCGGCTGCCGAATAACTGCCGGTTGTCATGACTGTATAGAAAATTTTTAGGGCTTGAAGATTCATTTAATTTTTAAAAATATTTTATAAAAAAATCAAAATATTAAATTTATCTTTCAGAAACTAGACTTCTTCTATCTACTTGTCAATCCTAGGAGGAAAAAGATATGCAATACAAGTCCGTCTTTACATTCACCTCAGCATTGCTTCTTGTTGCTAACGTTTATGCGTTAGAGCCAATCCATACAGGTACTGTAATTGTTGGAAGCGGTATCTCTGGGCTTGCAGCCGCCTTAGATTTAAATAAATATGGGCAAGACGTTCTAGTGCTGGAAAAAATGCCTTTCCTCGGTGGCACAACTAATCTCGCAGCACAATATTTCGTTTCTGTAAACACAAGAGAACATCAAGCAGCAGGTAAAGTGCTGTCGGTACCGGATTATCTTAAGAGGACAGAAAAGTCAGGAAGGAATGCCGCAAACCTTCCTCGGACCGCTCAAAGAATGTATGACTCTCAAAAAAATGTCGACTGGCTGAACGAAAAAGGAGTAGGGCTTACGCGAGTTATCAGCGACTACCAACTCGGGATTTCTGACGGAAGTTCTCTTGGTTCCAAAATAATGAAAGTTCTCGCTGAAAAAACGAAAGAGGCTGGTATTCCAATCATGACCAATGCAAAAGTGGTCAATTTAATTTATAAAAATGGTAAGGTTCTCGGCGTTGAAATAGAGCAAAAAGGAGGCGAGAAACAGGAAGTACTTGCAAAGAATGTTGTTCTTGCAACAGGAGGTTTCAATAATAACCAAGGCTTAATTGCCAAATATGCCCCCGAATGGAAAGGACTTCCGACGACTACAGCGGTGAGTGCAACAGGAGATGGTATTGTTTTAGCTGAAAAGCTAAAAGCGGCAGTTAAAGGTGCGTCCGAAGTTGGCCTAAATCCTTCAATCCATTCTCAGGACGGAATAAATGTTTCTATGAGTGCTGCGAGATTGGAAGGTGGAATTATGATTAATCTTGCAGGAAAACGATTCTGTGATGATTACTATCCTGACTATACCAAGATGGCAAGACAAATGATGGCTCAGCCGGAAGGTAAAAGTTTCGTAATTATCGATGACAAATCAATGAAAGCATCTAAACGTCTGCAAGGGTTTTTAAAGAAAGGTTATTTCGTAGAGGCCCCAACAGTTGCTGAATTAGCCAGGAAGATCGGAGTGCCAGAGAAGAATCTGGAAGAGACGTTAAAGACTTACGGGGAATCCGTACGAAAAGGTAAAGACGAAGCCTTTGGAAGAACATTAAACATGAAGACAGATTTTACTCATCCTCCCTACTATGCATCCAGCCTTCTTCCTGGGACTCAGGTATCAGTTGGAGGCTTAGATGTAAATGACTTTATGCAGTGCAAAACAATCGATGGGAAAATCATTCCCAATTTGTATGCCGTAGGAGAGCTTACATACGATTCCGGCACACCTCATAGTCTTTGGACCGGCAGAAAGGCAGCAGAACATATCCTGAGTAAATAATCAGATATTTCTTTTCTCCAGAAAGCATAGAACCCGCTTAAGAGCGGGTTTGACATTTCGGTGCGTTATCTAACGGGATCAGTTTTCCCGCGAGAGTGCTATACAACCACGAGGAGACAAAGCAATAGATGTTTCCTGTAGAATAATTCTATAAAGGATATGGCTTCAATATTGGAGATTATCGTAGGTTGCGTGTAACTGAATCTGAGTCCTAAGACCCGTGCGTATGTTCTGTTCCTCCAAAGAAATGAGCATGTCTATGCTCATGTATGGTGGGCGCCGGTACTGGAACTATCTTCTTTTCCTGAATGGTGATGAAACTGTCACATGTCTCAATCAACAGCTCGGGCTCATGACTGATGATGATTTTGGCGCAGTCCTGTGAATTGATTTGGGAGATGAGAAGATGTCGGCTTTTTTCATCTAATCCGTTCGAAGGTTCGTCTAGAAGCAGAATTTCCGGACTCATGGAGAGGACGGCTGCAAGAGTAACCAGTTTCTTTTGGCCTCCCGAGAGTTCAAAGCTTAATGAGTGGGCTAGAGAGGAAATTCCAAGGCGTTCCAAAGCATTCATAGAGGCGCATAAAGCCTCCTCTTCAGAAAAGCCCAGATTTAAAGGGCCGAAAGAGACATCATCAATGACTTCCGGAAAAAATAATTGGTCATCGGAATGCTGAAGAACAAAACCAACTTTTGAACGAAGTTCTCTGAAATCGGACTCAGAGCTAATAGGCTTGCCTTTTAAGAATATTTCTCCTTCCTGAGGCTGGATTAGTCCCGTAATGATCTTGAAAAGAGTTGTTTTGCCGCTGCCATTCGGACTCCAAAATCCGAGGTTTTGACCTTTACGCAGAGAAAGTCCGGTTTGGCGATAAAGCGGTTTTTTTTCCGAGAATCCAAAACTAATGCCCTTTAGCTCCAACAATAACTCTGTGTCTGCCATATTGTTCTTTACAACATCCATCCGCTTATGCTCAAACAGAAAGAAACGATGGAAAAGGCCCCCAACAGAGCAATGTCTTTTCCAGTCCACTGATACTTGGTTAATGTTCTGATTTTGCCATTAAAGCCTCGCAGAATCATACTTTGTTCCAAGATTCTCCCCTTCCGGAAGGCTTTCGAAAACAACAAAGCGACCATAGCACCGACAGTTCGATAAGTCCGAAGGTCAGTTTTCATATAAAAGCCTCTTAACTTAGCGGCTTCCGTTAAGTTTGCATACTCTTTTTCAAAAATCGTTATTCCGCGGGCACAGAAAAGAATCATCGCCACAAGTTTGTCTGGAAATCCAAGCTGATTGAGCCCCGCAGCTAGCTGGCTGAAACTCATGGAGCTGACTAAGGTATAAAAAATACAAAACAGCGCATTTACTTTAAGAGTTACCAGCAAAGACAACACAACTCCCTCTTTTGTGAACCAGCTGCCTTCCCACATAGATTCACCCGGTGTTGTCCAGGGCGTAAAGAACCAAATAAACAATACAAAAATATTGATCACTGCAGCTCTTTTAAGAAAAGAATTCCAAGAAGGAGGAAATATGCAGAGGACGATAAGGCTGCAAAGAAAGGCCAGACAAGCCGACGGAATTGTCGGAAGAATGGCGGCCACCGCCGCAAATACTAATGCGCTTAGTATTTTTGAGGCGGGAGTAAAAGAAGAAATATTCATCGCAAAGCGGCCGGACAAAATGAGTTATTTCTGTTTTCTTCGGGAGGTAAACCAAGCAATCAGTCCTGCAATGCCTACCAGCCAGCCGATTCCTCCGATGATATCTTTGAAGGTTGTTTTTGGCAGCTGAGCTTCTGCAAGCTGTTTTCTTAGAGGCGCTATTACGGTAACTTCAATATCGCGTTTAGCCGCTCGGATTGCTTCGTCCATTTCTTGCTGGGAGAAGAGTTTCACTCCGGACTTCGGAAGCTTACTTTCTGCCTGAGGGACTATTGCTGCAGGTGAAGGAGAATTAGGGGGGATAGGTGTAGAAATTCCATCGAATTCAGATTTCTCAATTGTCCATTGATTCCGATGACCTTCTCCGGCGTTGACAACAACAGTTAAGGAAACGGGCTTAAAGTCTGTGGGCACTGCCGCACAGTTTTTGCCGTCTTTGGATGTCTTCGATGTCAAAACAACCTTTCCCTGCTCATCGACAATCTTTATGTCAGCGTTCTTTGCAGGATTTCCTCCCGCAAAAGATGCTTCTACACAAATCTCTGATCCGGACGGGTATGCAAATACATTTAACCGATGAGCAAACGCTGTGCTACCCGTAGACACAGAGAGAAGGGGAACCAAAAGGGAAAGGATGACCTTAGCTTGTTTTTGCATCAAAAACTCCTGCATCTGTGCGTTTAATGTACACCACCACGATCGCTGTGAGGATGCCTTCGATAAACATGACGGGCAGGTTACTTAAGAAAATCGTCCAAGCCGCCGCAACGAAGCCTTCATTAGAAAAGGCTAGCGCCAGGGCTGTGAGAAGACCTGAGATAAAAACTCCGCTGAACCCGGCCGCAAATCCTGCTGTTTTTAAATTCTTGCTGGTTGCCGGACCCGTTAGCCAGCGGAAGATTAATCCGGCTGCCCAGGCGCCAATTCCCATAGTCGCTGTATTCACTCCTAAGACAGTAAATCCTCCGAACTGGAAAAGCACGGCTTGCAAGAGCAATGCAACGAAAATGATTGGAAAAGATGCGGCTCCCAAGATGGCTCCGATGAGTCCATTGAGAATAAGATGTGCGCTGGAAAAACCAATCGGAACGTGAATTAAGCTGGCCACAAAAAACGCAGATCCTAATAAGCTTGCCAGCATTAAATGATTGGCCGGAATCTTTTTCAATCCATACGCGATACCGGCCGCAGCAACCACTGCGCCCGTAATCAGTACGGGTGCAGATAGAACTCCTTCAGCAATATGCATTTATTTCTTTAACTTGGGAGAGACAAATTCTGTCCATAATACAGCACCAAGTTCCACATCTTTGTCGGAACCGTCTTTTTTCATCTGATAGTCGGCATCCGTCAAGGCGGCAAAGCCCCACCAACCGGCCCAAGGGACGGAGTAACTGAATATGCCTTGTTCGTCGGTCATAACCGTTTGAGTGACAAAAATATCGTTAGGTGCCTCGGCTATCTTTCCTTTGTTGTAGAACTCAAGTTCAACAGGTGTGTTAGCAGCTGGTTTCCCGTCAACTAGGACTTTGCCTCGGAAAAGGTTGCCGACATAGTTGCCGAAAGGCCGAGTCAGAGGAACAATTTCAGTTTTTACTCCCAAAGGATTTTCCCAGCCTTCCTCTATGCCGTAAGCCGGAACATATAACTTAGAGTAGTGGATGATGAACTTATCTTCGGCCGGTTCCCAGTAAGGAGTTGGCTCAAGAAGGAATTGGTACAAGCCGGGTCGGGAGATTTTGTATTGTGTTGTCCAAGCATCCTTGCCAAGTACGGTGGCCGGCTTTAATGTTGATGTTAAGTCTTGAGCATGATTATCTTTAAAAACGCTGAATTTCTGCGGCTTGTCCATTGTCATGCCGGTTTGTTCCATCGGATGATTAAAGGCGGCAGTCAATGTCACTACATTATCTTTTTGATTTTCCACAATCTGTTTATCGGGGAGAACGCTGCCGAAGTGTGCAGAAGCAGTGGCAGAAAAAGCAAGTGCAGCAAAAAAAGCTGGAAATTTAATCATGACGTCTCCTGAAAAATTAACGGACCCTGTAACTTTTTAATAAGATCTTACGTTATCACTTGTAAAAGGAAAATATATTTTTAATCTTTCCCAATATGGGTAAGACTGCAGCATCCAGTGTGAATACGCTGTGGGGTTATCTTTATGTGAAAATAATTTTCATATAGTAAAATTCAATCTTCTTCGGAGAAAGGATTGAAAACACACATTATTAATTGGACTATTTTTCTTTTAGGTCTCTCTATCATGAGTCTTGGCATCAGTATTGTTACTGTTGCCGGCTTGGGAACCACTCCTATCAGCGCTTTGCCGCTGGTTTCTTCTTATATATCAGGTCTTACCTTCGGCCAGACTACCTTGATTATCAACGTAGCAATGATTCTAGGTCAGTTGCTTCTGCTGCGTAAAAACGTCAAATGGCTTGTGCTTTTGCTGCAGCTGCCGATGACTTACTTTTTCTCTGTCCTTATCGATTTCTCGATGAGCTGGGTTCAGACAATCGATCTTGTGACTTATTGGCACAGAATCGCATTCAGCATGCTTGGTAATGTCGTTCTCGCTCTTGGAGTTTCGTTAGAGATTTATTCAAAAGCTGCTGTGCTTCCGGGAGAAGGTCTGGTTGTTGCAATGGCTCTGTTCTCGGGGAAACCTTTCCCGAAAGTTAAAGTGTTCAATGATGTGATGTTAGTGGTTTTGGCAGTCTTGCTAAGTTACTTTTTCTTCAAAGAACTTCAAGGTATCCGAGAAGGAACGATTATCTCTGCCATTTGTGTCGGAATTTTTGTAAAAGGCTGGCTCTCATTATTCCGCCTTGTCACCGGCAAAAAGACTGATGACCAATAAAGAAGCGGCCCGAAGACCGCTTAACCTTCCTAAATAATTAAACTAAATTTTCTTTGTAGTGCTGATAATCCAATATCTTTCAATAAGGCCTACCACTAACGCAATCACGCCGGCAACGGTAACACCGAACGGACCGATGAAGCAGCATCCGAAAGCGATTACGCCGCCGAGAATATAAACTGAAAACTTAACCCAGAAGTTTTCCATCTTGCTGTTGGTCAGTTTGGCTCTCGGGTTGAGATCTAAGCTGAGCAAGTAGAAGGCAATGCATCTGGCAATAATCAGGATCAGTGTCGGAAGCATTAAATAGGCGATAGCTTCCGGAGCCTGCAGAATAGCTACCATGATGGAATAGACGCCTAAACCCATCAGCATGGCATCAGCAACCATGAAGCTTGTCAGCCATCTTGCATTTTTAACTCCCGGTTGAGAAGTGCAGCTGAAGGCGACGCCTTTGTAGCAGATAACCACCAAAGCGCCTAAAAAAGCCAGTATCACAAACATTCTTGTCAGCATATCCAGGATATCGATATACGGATTCAAGAAGTCGGTGGTATGGGCAGAAATGTAGGACAGCCAGTAAAGGCCGACGGCAAATCCTACACACGTCGCATAGCTGGCAAGTCCCCATACGCCGACCGAAAGAGGAGAAGTAAACCTCATCACACGCATAGCGTTCGTGAAGCGGAAAGGATCTCCTAAGTCAAAAATCAGCAGGATCAAATCCACTACCACAATTGCCAGAGCAACCGTAATTGCCCACGGTAAAAGTGCAGTGAAATACCCAGGTCCTGCCATCCACGCAAGTCCTGTGATGACCATGAAGCCGGAAGTCATATTGTTGAGATAGGCATCCCAAACAATGAGATTTTCCCAGTCAGGGCGATGTGTAATGTCATGCAGCTGGTAAGGTGATAATGAACCGCTAACCCAAGTCTTTTCTTTCATTATTTTTCTCCCTTACATTAAAGTTCCAACGACTACTGCACTGCACAGAATCAGTGTTGCCGCTGCTCTGAGATAGTCCATCGGCATATGTTCGGTCGGTGTAATCGGATTCTCGGGAAGCCCATAGACAGATGGCTTGTCCATCAGTAAATAGAAAGAATTCAACGAACTGTAATGTTCAAAATCATCGCATCCGTATAGGTTGGCTTCCGGGTGGCCGTGCTCGTGTAAGAATTTCACTCTTGCGCGGGCTTTTTCAACCATCACTTCACGCGGTCCGAAATCGATAGCGCCCGTGGTGCAGGCAGTAACGCAGGCTGGTCTTAAACCATCACGCAGACGGTCGTAACACTGAGCGCACTTGACGGAGTGGCCGGTGTCCGGATTGATTTCCGGAACACCGAAAGGACAGGCCGCAATACACATTCCGCAGCCCATGCAGATATCGGTTTGATAATAAACCCCGCCAAATTCATTGCGCATAATGGCGCCTGTCGGACATGCTTGATGACACGGAGACTGACGGCAGTGCTTGCATTGATCCGACATAAAGAGCCATTCGCCGATTTTCTTCTCAGCTAACAAATTGTCAATATTCTTCGGAGCCGGATGATTAACCTCGTTTTTTTCCGGGAATCTCTCGATGAATTTGACGTGACGCCAGTTCAAGTAAGACAGATCCTGAGTATTGTCATAGCTGTTTCCGGACCATTTCGGCGTGGGTGCCTTTATCTGATTCCACTGCTTGCAGGCTACTTCGCAGGATTTGCAGCCCGTGCAGATAGAAGTATCGGTGAAGAATGCCATCTCAGTCTGTCTAGGTTTTGGCTCATGGCGTTCGAAGAGGCCGTAAATCGGAGCGAATCTTCCTTCCTTCTTGGGAGAACCGGCAGGGAAGGCCTTGCTGATAAGATTAAAAATATTGCTTTCTTTTAATTTCATGATTAGCTCCTCCCTTCTGGCTGAGAGGCCCACGGAGTATTAGGAATCGGCGCAATCATCGCTTCTGGATATTGAATTTTTTCCGGAATTAGTTTTTCAACTTTAGTTGGATCGCCTTTTTCAACTTTCACCACAAAGCCTTTAGAGGCAGGGATCAAGCCGTCAGGAGCTTCAATGGCCGGACTTAAGTCATTGGTAATGGCGCTGACCATATTGCCCTTATAGCCGGAGCAAACAAAAGAACCCACAATGCTCGATGGCTTGCCGTGGACGATTCCGCTTCTGAGTCGCGGTGTTACCAGGGCTCTCACCTGCAGAGAGTTTCTTAGGTTTTTAACTGTCACATAGTTGCCGGATTGAATACCGATTTCTTCTGCCATTTCAGGAGAAATTTCGATAAAGGTTTGCGGCTGCAGCTGGACAAGCCATGGAACATGTCGCGTCATTGCGCCGCTCAGCCAATGTTCGGTCATATGGTAGGTAGTCATAGCAGTCGGGAACATAGGATCACCCTGAGGAGCGAGCTTGTTCTTGTCGCTATCCATAGTGATAATTCCCGGAGTCTTACTATTCTGGAAGAAAGCGTCTTTGTACGGAGATTCAGCTGGTTCGTAGAAGACTGGGAAGGGCCCTTCTTTAATTCCATATGGAACAAAGAGCCAAGCTTTACCGTCAGAATGAACGGTAAATGGTTCGGTGCCGGATAACGCAGCTCCGCCTTTGGCTCCTTCCGCAGGTACATAGTCGGGGGCTTTGGTTTCATCGAAGTTGGGTTTGTCATAGCCAACCCACTTCTTTTGAAGTTCATCCCACCAGATTAGTTTCTTATTTTCTGACCAGGGTTTTCCTTTCGGATCCGCTGAACAGCGGTTATAAAGAATTCGAGTATTTGTAGGCCAAGACACACGGTAGGTCAGATCAAGTTCATGATCAACTTCTCCCGGCTCTCTCCTCTTCATCAGGTTGTTGCCTTCCTTATTGATAAAGCCGGCTAGCAAACGGCATCCGCAAATGGTAGTACCGTCAGATTTCAGTTCTGCACTTGATTGAATCGGCAGATTGGTTTCCAAATTGACGCCGTTCATTTCCAGAGCTACAGCATCAATATCTGCATCGCCTTCGACGGCAGGAAGTCCCATGACGTTAACTGTATTCGGGGCAACACCGTAATTCCAGGTCAGTGCTCTCATTCCTTCATCGCGAGGCAGCATTGACTTTTCTGCCATTTTCTTAAAACGAAGACCAAGCTGGTAAATCCACCAAGCATCGGAGCGGCTGTCTCCTGGAGCTTCTTTAACCCTGTCGTGCCACTGCATCAGACGTTCTGTATTGTTGGCAGAGCCGTCTTTTTCAATCAGAGCATTGGTCGGTAAGAGGAAGACCTCTGTTTTGCACTTTGATGGATCAGGAGCATCAGGATCCGCATACCAAACGGAAGCTGTCTCGTTTTCGAACATATCGCAGACGACCAGCCATTTCAAATTTCTTATCGCATCGCGGCTCCAGCCCGTATTCGGGTTGGTCACGGCAATGTTCTGACCAAAAACAATCAAGCCGTCGACTTTTCCTTCAAGGGCGCGCTGCATTGTGATTGTTAATGACTCATCTCCGGGGAGTTTCGGAAGATGCTGGTAGCCGTACTCATTTTCTTTGGTTGCACCGTCTCCGTACCAAGCTTTTAGAAGACTGATCATGTAGTTAGGCAGAGCGGCCCAAGATCCTCTTTCAGTTTCCAATTTCCACATACCCTTGGATTTATCGCGTGCATCGCAGAAAGCATGGCCGTTTGCTAGATAATCTTTAAGGGTGGCATTCCCCGGCTTTGCTTCCGGCATAGGAATATAGTTCGGAAGTGCTGCGAAAAGGGTCGGGATATCTGTAGCGCCTTGCACGTTCGAGTGACCGCGCAGGGCAAGAATGCCGCCTCCCGGTCGCCCGATATTTCCAAGCAAAAGTTGAAGAATGGCTACTGAGCGAATAATCTGGGTGCCGTCACTGTGTTGAGTGAAGCCTGTGGCATAGCAGAAAGCCGTTGTCTTATCTCTTCCGGAATTTCGGGCCATTAATTCTGCAACTTTGATAATATCTGCAGGTCGGCATCCGCATGTATCTGCTGCGGCTTCCGGTGTGTATTTCTCGACTTGTTTCTTCAGCAGCTGGAATACGCAGTTCGGATCTTGAAGCGTTGGATCGGTTTTTGGCTTTCCTTTCGTTCCGTCAGAATTGATTTCGTATTGATAATCCCACGAATCAGGTTCCAGAGAATAAGAGTTGGTTTCAGGATTCCAGCCGTTAAACATACCGGTGATCTGGTCAAAATTAAATCCCGGATTAATTAAGGTCGCAGCGTTCGTATAATTTAAAACGTATTCATGGAACCATAAATCGTTGTCCAGGATGTACTTAATAATTGCAGAAATGAAGGCAATGTCAGTGGCAGGACGGATATGAACGTGATGGTCGCAGGATGCGCTTGTTCGCGTATAGCGAGGATCAATATGGATGGTAACCGCACCTTTCTTTTTAGCCTGCATCGGCCAGTAAAAGGCTACCGGGTGAGCTTCTGCCATATTGGAGCCCATGATGACGATACAGTCACTATTTAGCAAATCTCTCGGTGGATTAGTGCATGCTCCGAAACCGAAAGTAGGCGACAAAGCCGCAACAGTAGTAGAGTGGCAGTAACGAGCGGAGTTTTCGACCGGCATTAGGCCCAAACCGCCGGTAAACAGCTTACGGAATAAATAGCATTCCTCGTTATCGTTTGCCGAACCGCCGATAAAGCCGATATTCGGAACTTGGTTGACGGTCAGTCCGGTTTCGTCTTTTTCAATAAAGCCTTTAGCTCTACTGTCCCAAATCCTTTTAGCAACTTCATCAAGAATCCAATCAAGGGTGACTTCCTGCCATTTGTCGGATCCCGGAGCGCGGTACATCGGCTTGGTAATACGATAGGGGTTGTCTACGAGAGCATAAGTTGAACCGCCTTTAGGACAGAGTCTGCCTTGGTTTACCTGACTTCGGGGATCTCCTTCAATGTCTACCAGCGTGTTGCCTTGGAAGAAGGCCAGCTGAGAACAACCGACTGCACAGTATTGGCAGATAGTTGAACCAACCTTGGCTCCTCTAAGGCGGGAGCATTTAGATTCTGTACGCGGGCTTAATACATCTTGGATAGTAATCATAGTGAACCTTATGCGTATAGTTAGTTAAATAACAAAAAATATTCCTGTTTCTGTCGATTATGGACAACCCTAAAGAAATAAGTAGAAATACCCACTAAAATAAGCAATTTGAAAATTTAAATATTCTGACCTGGTTGGAAAAACTTTGCTTTTTCTTCTTTTTCAGAACTTTTCAAAGAATTTTCGAAACCTCTCATAAGGAGAAACTTTGAAACAAACCTTACTTTTTGGATCAATGGATTTCAGAGTTCTCGAAACTCTTTTGCTGTCTGGCTTCTTAGGATTTTTCTTTAAAAAATAACTACCAATTCGGGAAACGTACGACCGTTGGAAGTGATCGTTTTTCAGGCCAAAGAGTATATTGACCCGCATCCGAATGTGTTTTAGGAGACACAAATGAAAGGTTTCAAATTAGTCGCTGTATCTCTCGCAGCAGCTCTAGCTTTTGGTTCTTCTGCTTTTGCTCAGCAAGAGCAGGCTCCGATTCCTGCGCCTGTTCCTCAAGCTGAAGCTCCGGCACCTCAAAGTGCAAATCAATTTGGTCCTGCTGCAGTGGTCATCAATAAACTAGTTGCTATGCAAAACAGCGGCAAGTTTCCTGTCACTCAGGAAGAGTTGGATAGAGCTACCGAATTTTTAATGAACAAAGCTAAGGCCGAAGGCGTTGAAGTAACCCGTGACGAAGCACTGGTCGGGATGGGTTATATCGCTGGTTCGTTAGCTACGTTTATGGATATTCAGAAACAGGCAGCCGAAATGGTTCCACAGCCTGTGACACCATTGCCTCCTGAAGTAATGCCGGCTCCATCTGTAGAACAGCAGCCTGCTCAACCTGCTCCGCAAGAACAGTTGCCCCCGCAAGTCCCTCAAGTTCAGCAAGCTCCTCAAGTACAACAGTCTCCTCAAGCGCAGCTAGCTCCGCAGCCGCTTCCCCAGGAAGAAGTCTTGATCCCCGTCCAACCGGGCCAGTTCCAGCAAGGAGCTTCTTCTGCTCAAAATGCCCCGAGTGCGCAGCAATAACTGGATGAGTCTGTAAGCTAAGAACTATCTATTTAGCTTTAACAGAAAAAAAGGAGACTATTTTGACGTTTAAAGTGCCGCCCTCACAAGATCCCAATGCGGATTTTGACGCTTTGGTTTTGGCTTTTATGCATCAGATGGGCTATGAATCAGACAATACGAAGAAAGGCGTAAAGTCTGCCGTTAAGGACTATGAAGCTAAACTTCAGGCTGAGCCTCCTCAATGGGTGTTTGACATTTGGCCCTCTATTGCTCTGAGCGTTCTTCATTTGGCCATTGCCAAAGAAAAGAAGTTGCCCGAAAGATTGGATTTCCCGGAGTCGGCCTTGAAGAGCCCAAAGATGCCTCTGCAGGAACCAAATTGGACTAGTCCTACTGGCGTCTAATATTCAAATTATGTTGACAAGCAAAAACCGCCTTTTGGCGGTTTTTGCGTCCTAGGAAACAATTGTTATCCCAAGAAGATATAGTTGCAGATGATGACGGAAATCATACCGGCCATCATCGGGATCCAGTTTCTTCTGACGATTGCCATTGGGGAGACACCAGCTGCACCGGCTACGGCAATGATCACGCCGGCAACCGGAGACATGGCACGAAGCATGCCGGAAGCAAACTGCATCGGAGTAACGAAAGCCGCGGCTGTTCCGCCTAAACCGCCTGCAACGTCAGGAGCCAATGCTGCAAAGCTGGAGAAGGCGCCTACACCGGAACCGGTGAGGAATGTGACGAGACCGACGACGCCTGTAAGAACAATGGTCATGCCGTTCAAACCAAGACCCAAATGCTGAGCGTGAGAAATGAGGGCGTCGATAAGTCCGGTAACTTTAAGACCGTTGGCAAAGAACTCGGCACAGATAATTAAGGCAACGATGGATGCAAACATTCCGCCCATAGATTTGAAGATAAACTGGCCGTCTTTCAATACTTCCTTAGGTTGTCTTCTTCTTATTAATTCAATGATGACGGTAAGAATCCAAACCAAAAGGAGAGCAGAAATGGTATTGAGTTTGATTGCAGAATAAACCAGTTTGCTGAAGATGATCATCAAAGCGATTGGAAGGCATGGAAGAATGGCATACCAGTTGGGAACATCGCGAACATCTTCTTTTTGAGTAAGAATGGCCTGAGTGTAGACGTCGTCATTTTTCTTATCGTAGTACTTTTGAACAATATAGTGGGCAATGCCGACAACAACCAATGTTGGAATAGCAACCGGAAGCTGGCATTCTACAAAGTAGATAATCGGATCTAAGCCGGCTGTTTTAGCGGCAAGGTTTGCAGTTCCGCCGGCTGGCCCGAGAACCATGCCTGCTGTTGTACCGATGACAGAGGCCGCTGCTGCAGGAGAGACGCCTACACCGAGAAGAATCGGGAAAAGAGCCACTAAGAGCAGCATTGCAAGGCCTGCCGCGCTCGGTATAACGAGGACCAAAGTCTGGCCGATGAAGTAGCCGAGAACTAAAACGAGATATGGAGAAGAAAGAGCTTTTAAGGGCTTAATGCAGACATTAACCAAAGCTCTGGCAGCACCGATCTTATCCATATAAGCTGCGAAGCCGCCGGCGACCATAATCAGGAAGCCGATGCCTGAAGCTTGTTTGGTGGCAATTGTTCTTAGTAAATCAAAGATGTCAAACCAGATGAAGCCAGATGGTTTGACGCCTTTTGGAAGAAAGCCGTTAACGCCGCAAAGAACAGCGAAAACAAACATTGCTAAACCGGCAAACAATAAGACCATTGCTGTTGGGTAGCGCTTGATAATGAGCCACCCGGTAATAATCGTGACAATTAAAGCAAACCATGGCATAAGCATTAACATGGTTATTCTCCTATTTGATTAAATTCAGATTCGAGGTTTTGAAGGGATTGATTAATTTGAGTGACTTGTTTTTCAAGCCATTGTGTGCGTTTTTCGTTTTTATCTTTGACATCCTGAAGCATCTTCTCAATTTCAGCCGGTTGAGGACCGCCTTCGGTTTTGCGGTTGTTGATGATGGCAACAGGATCCAAGGCAGCCTTAAATCTTTCCAGAGACATCGGAAGTTCTGAACTGGCAGACGGATATTCTTTTTCAATGACTTCTTTGTAGATTCTCTTCATCTCTTCATAAGGGAAGTCCAGAGGAAGAATCTTGTTGGCACGGGCGAAGCTAACCATCTGGCTGGCAACGTGGTGGCCTACGCGGAACGGAAGTCCGAATTCGTGCATTAAGACGTCAGCGACTTCCTGGCTCGCGGTCCAGTCGTTATTAAGTTCTTCCAGAGCACGTTCTTTATCAACGACAAGGGCATTGAGGACCTTGTTGAACAGCTTGAGCATATTGACGGCACGATTGCCTAAAGCAGCATGGAGTTCTTGTTTTTTCGGATCCAGCATGCCGGTTTCAAGGTTGTGAGCGCGGAATACCACACCTTGTGCTTGGCCGATAACTTCGCTGGCTTCAGTGCGGCAGTTGTTGACCAAGCCGGGATTGCGTTTCTGAGGCATTGCGGAAGAAACGTAGGTATTGTCTCCGCCCTCCTGTAAAAGGATCCATGGACGAGGTTGGGCGTACTGCACCATCAAGTCAGTCAGGAAAGAAGTGATATGGATGGCGATAGCGGTAACGATGGAAGAGAATTCAACAGGCAAATCGGACTGAGCAACCTGCGTGGCATCAAAAGCATTGTAGGCAATGCCGGAGAAGCCAAGTCTTTTGGCCATTTCTCTTCTGTCCAGAGGCCAGCAAGTACCGTTTAATACGGTTGAACCCATCGGGCAGACATTGAGTCTTCCGTAGAATTCTTCCAAACGAGCGAAATCTCTCAGGAATCCGTACAAGAAAGCGATTAAGTAATGGCTGTAGGCGTTAGGCTGAGCGGCAACACCGTTGGTGTAGTTGGGCAATACAACACCTCTGTGTTTTATAGCCAGTTTTTCGATTGTTTTCATGACGGTAAGAAGACCGTCGGCAACTTCAAGGGCCTTTTCACGAAGAGTGGCTGCTCGGTAGGTAGCATGAATGTCTTGGCTGGATCTGCCTGCATGCATGATCGTGATTTCAGGTCCGCTTTTTGCAATCATCTTTGGCTCAAAGGTGATGTAAGTCTTAGGACGAAGAGCGGGATCTTTTTCGCCGTCGGCGATAACTTCTCTGAGAGCTCTGGCTGCTTCAATTGCGATTGGCTTAGGAAGAAGGCCGAGCTTGCTGTTGATAACTATTGTGGCTTGGTTAACCTTGCTTAACCAAAAGAATTCGTCTCTTACTGCCATAGAAACTCCGTGGGAAAGTATGAATATTTTTGTTTTTTTATATTACCTTTGATTCAGAGAAAAGACTAGGCAAGTTCTTCAAAAGTACTTTGCGGAGAATGCAAAATGTCGGAGCAAACCAGAATTCTCTTCATCAGGAAGAAAGGAGGGAGGCAGGGAAGAAGCTTTAAAACTCCTAGGTTTCTCTAATAGGGATAGCCCTTTAAAAATCAGTGAGATCCCGAAATATAAACCTCTAACTTGAATTGCTTAAATAAAATATCCCTTGTTTTGGTATTGAGGTTTTCTCTCACCATATCTGGCGATTTCTGCAAGGCGGTTTTGCGTTAAATACAAAGTTATTGTTGAAATTGCAAGAGATAATTAGACTCTGCGAAAAAGGAATCCCAATGACTAAGTTAAACGATCTCAACGCCTGGAGAATTTTCGTTAGCCTCTGCAGGACTGGAAGTTTCTCCGATACTGCCGCCGATTTTGATATTGATGTTTCCACGGTTTCGCGTTCAATCGGAGGGCTGGAAAAAGCCCTTGGTCAGGATCTTTTTTCGCGTAATTCTCGGCCTTTGCAGTTAACGCAAGTCGGCGAAAGAGCTAGGAGCCATATCGTTCCTTTGCTTCAAATGCACAATGAGATGATTTCAGATTTGCAGCAGGGCTCTTCTCAACTTAGCGGCAAAATCCGTCTTTCCTTAGCCCCTGGGTTCGTTACTCGATTTATGATGCCGATGCTGATGGAATTCAACGTGATGTATCCGGATATCAGTTTTGAAGTCGGAGGGGGCGGAGCAATCCAAGATATTCTTCAATACCGTTCTGATATTGCGGTGGTCACCTACAAGCCCAAGGATGCGAGAATCGTTAGTTTCTCCCGCGGAAGAAACGTCTACGTCCCGGTTGCCTCACCGGAATATATCAAAAAGTACGGCATGCCGCTGCATCCGAGAGATTTGGTAAATCACCGTGTTTTGCTCTATTCGGGAACCGTTAGAAACCCAACGAAGGTTCTCGTTAAAAACGGAGTCGAAGAAGAAGTGGTCTGCGGTAACATTATGAAAGTTGCCAATATCCTGGCAATCAGAAAGTCCGTACTTGATGGAATGGGTCTTGCCGTCGATCTGCCGTTAATCCATTGTGCGGAAGAAATTGCCGCGGGAAAGCTAATTCCCATCCTTCCCGGTTGGGTCAACCCGCCTCATGAATGTTTTATCATAACGTCGACTTCTCACTGGAGAGTGCGGCGTCATCGGATCTTTATGGAGTGGTTCCGGGACAGACTGAAGAAATTCTTTTCTCAGAAAGAAGATATAGTCCGTCCCTACTGGGAGCCTCCTAGAGAGACTGTGACGCGGGAAGTTTAACCGCGTGCTTTATTGATTGCGTCCCTTGTCCTCAGTGCTTCAGCTCTGGCTTTTTCGGCAAAATCCGCTTCTTTTGAAGCGTAGAGGATGGCACGGCTGGAGTTGATGACTAAACCTGTCTTATCCTTATTCATCCCGGCTTTTACAGCTGCGTTAATGTCGCCGCCTTGGGCTCCGATGCCGGGAACCAAGAATGTGAGCTCGGGAACGGTTGCACGGGCTTTTTTCAATTCTTCAGGATAAGTGGCACCGATGACTAAACCCATCTGACCATTTATATCCCATTCAGCGACTTTCTCAGCAACCTTGATGTAGAGAGGTACTCCTCCGATATCAAGCATCTGGAAGTCATCGCCGCCTTTGTTGCTGGTTCGGCAAAGAACAAATTCGCCCTTTTCAACGTATTCAAGATAAGGCTCAACGGAGTCTTTGCCCATGTACGGAGACAGAGTAACGCAGTCGGCCTTAAAGCGTTCAAAAACTTCTTTAGCGTAATGAGCTGCCGTGCTCCCGATATCTCCTCTTTTTGCGTCGAGAATGACAGGGATGCCGGGGTGGTTAGTGTGGATCCAGTCAATAATGTCAATGAGTTCCTGTTCGGCGCTCGAAGAAGAGAAGTAGGCAATTTGGGGTTTAAAAGCGCAAACCAAATCTGCTGTTGCATCTATGATTTCAGCGCAGAAATCGAAGATCGGGCGAGAGGAAGTTTTAAACTTTTCCGGAAATCTTGCCGGTGTCGGATCCAAACCGATGCACAGTAAGGAATCATTTTTCTCCCAACAGGAGCTAAGCATCTGACTGAATTTCATAATGTTCTTTCGTAAAAATTGAGTTTAGTGGTCTTTTTCCAGAGGTGTGCCGGTTGCCATGACTTTCTCTTTCGGACGATTAATCCAGAGATAAAACACTAACGGCAGAAGAATAGCACCGGAGGCCCCGATAATAATCTTGTAGGAGAAAGCCGCGGCGAGCATACCGCCGAAAATTGGTCCCATCACTGAACCGATCTGCTGGGCTAAGTAAGATAACCCGAAAACACGGCCTTTGTCAGCCGGAGATGTAGAAATGGTGAGAACGGCATTAATCGCAGGGAAAATGCCTGCGAAGGTTAATCCTCCGATGAAACGCCAAATAGTAAATCCCTCTAACGAGGATGGAATGACTTGCACAATGCCGAAAACTGCTGAGCCAAAGAGAGCTAAGTAAAGTACTTGACGATAGCCCCAGTTTTGCCCCAGAATGCCCCAAATAGGAGAGGCAATGACGCCTGAAACGCCAACAATGGAAAACACTATTCCGGAAACCAGAACAATTTTATCCATTGATCCCTGGAGTTCCGCAACGTATAAGGGCATGATTGGCTGGGTAAGAAGAATACTCATTTGAACGATTCCGGCGCAGATTAACATACGTTTGACGGCAGGAATCTTTAACAAAGAGAAGTCCCAAACTTTGACAGGCTTGGCGTTCGGGTTTGGTTTTCTGGGTTCTTCCTTAATATAGAAAAGAATGACGCAGGAAATAATAAAAAGTGCGCCGCCGGCGATAAAGAAAGAGGCGCGCATACCGAATTGGTCAGCCAATAAACCGCCGAATAGGGGGCCGAGAACGCCTCCGGCAGTCATGCCGCCTTGCATCACGCCTAAACAAAACCCAAGTTTCAGTTTTGGTGAGCTCGCCGAGATAATAGCTAGAAGAGCAGGCCATAAGCCGGCGGAAAGACCTTGGATGAATCGAACGCCGAATAGTTCCCAAGGATTGGTAACAATGCCGCCGAGGAAATAAGTTATCGCTAAACAGAACCCCGCGCGCAAAGCCATTAACTTTCTGCTCTTTTTATCAGCAAGAGCACCCCAAATCGGAGCCATGATGCCGCTGATAAGAAAGGTAATCGAAAAGATAAGGCCGGACCACATGTCTACGTCGGCTTTGGCTACTCCCAAATCTTGAATGAGATACATGGGTAGGAAAGGAATGAGCATGGTATAGCTCATTGACATGAGAATCGTACAAGTTGTCAGAATTCCTAGCGAAATCTTCCAGTTCATTCAAACCTCAACACTAAATGATGCGAGAGAGTTATTCTTTATCAAGCAAGCCAAGGGAATTGCTTAAAGTATTTTTCTTCAAATTTTTTTATTTTGTCTTTAGATTTCAGCGTCAAACCCACAGGATCCAAGCCTTTAAGCAGCTTTTCTTTCCTTGAAGGTTCAATGTCGAAAGCAATGACGGTTCCTGAAGGCGTTTTTATAGTCTGCGCCTCCAAGTCTATGGTAATACTCTTTGATTCGTTTGTGGACAGCTCTTGCATCAAAGAGGAAGCACAGTCTGGTTCAATAACGATAGCTAAGATACCGTTATTAGCGCAGTTGTCAAAGAAAATACCGGCAAATGAAGACCCAATGAGACACCTAATTCCCCTCTTTTGAAGGCCCCAGACGGCATGTTCACGAGAAGAACCGCATCCGAAATTAGGACCCGTTACCAGAATCTCAGCACTTCTAAATTCTTCTTTGTTGAGAACGAAATTTTTTCTTTCGTTCCCGTCTTTGTTTAAGCGGACGTCATGGAAAAGTCCGTCGAGGAGGCCTTCTTTATCAATTCTTTTTAAGAAGGCTTTGGGCATGATGATGTCAGTATCAATGTTGGATGCCGGCATCGGTGCAGCGACAGCTGTCAGTTTTGTGAATTGAGACATATAACTACTCCTCCCGAATATCGGCAATAAAACCTTTAACACTAGCGAGAGCGACCATCTGAGGACTGGCTAAGTGAGTCCTGGTTTGAACTCCCTGTCGTCCCTCGAAGTTGCGGTTGGTAGCCGAGATACAGCGATCTTGTGCGTCGAGAATGTCTCCGTTCATTGCTAAACAAAGAGAGCAGCCGGAGTTTCTCCATTCCCAGCCGGCAGCTTTGAAAATTTTGTCAATTCCTTCCCGTTCAGCTTGAGCACGTACTTGAGTGCTTCCCGGTACCACCATTGCCCAGACGCCTGGGGCACGCTTCTTGCCTTTTAGTACAGCGGCAGCAGCTCGAAGATCTTCAATTCTTGAATTTGTGCAGGAACCAATGAAAGCATGAGTAATCGGTAAGCCTTTAACTTTTTGTCCGGCTTTCAGCCCCATGTACGAGAGGGCTCTCTTGAAGTCTGCGCGAACTTTAGGATCTTCGATTTCTTCCGGATTTGGAATAGTCTCTGAAATAAAACAATTCTGATCAGGACTAGTGCCCCAAGTAACAGAAGGTTCGAGGCCTGTGATGTCAATAGTTTCTTCTTTATCAAAAGCGGCGTCGGAATCCGATTTTAAAGTTCTCCAAAAGCTGACAGCTTCGTCCCAAAGTTCGCCGGTAGGACTGCATTCTTTGCCTTTTAGATATTCGAATACTTTTTTATCCGGTGCGATGACTGAAGAACGAGCTGCGCATTCGACCGCCATATTGCATAGAGTTAGTCTTTCTTCTGCCGTTAATTCGCTGATGACCGGACCGCAGAATTCAACGCAGTGACCTGTACATCCGCCCGCGCCGAGTTTTTTGACAATGAAAAGAATAATGTCTTTAGCAGAAACTCCTGCGCCTCTTTGACCGGTAACGCAGACCCTCATATTCTTAAGCTTTTTATAGCGAAGTGTGGAGGTTGCGAGGTAATGATAAATATCAGAAGTCCCGATTCCATATGCAACTGCTCCGAGAGCGCCGTACATGGCGGTATGGCTGTCACCTGCACCGATAAGCATTCCTGGAAGAACTTTTCCTCGTTCCACCATGACGACATGTTCAATGCCTTGCTTTGGGTTGCCGTTATTGAGGACTTCAAAATTAAAATCCGCGCCGTTTTTCAGAAGATATTTAACTTGGGTACATGAATTCTTTTCTGAAGGAAATTCGGTTCGATCAGGAGCGCTTGAATTAACGTGATCTACCGTGCCGAGTGTGGCGCAGGGACGCCAAACTTGAAGTTTGTTTTCTCGTAAGAGAGAAAAGGCTTGCGGACTGGTATATTCATTGACTACCGTCCTGTCAATGTATACAAGTCTCTCCCTGCCGTCGGCTGTTAAGTTCTCAATAGTGTGAAGCTCAATTATTTTGTCGTATAAGGTTTGGGCTTTCATAAAAACTCCTTGGGTTGGCTAGATTTTACTATTTCCGACATTTTTTACGACGTAGCGGCATCGTGCACTCTGGAAAACATACAGACAGCCTGCAGACAACTCGCATGAATCGCAATTAAGAGGCCGTAAGTTGGTTTTGTTTAAACGTAGTGTTTTTTGATCCAGGCATTAAAAAGGAAGTCATAAATCGATAAACCTCTATCCGTTTTTCTCAAGATTCCTTTTTCCTGTCTTTAATACTTTTTATTTAGTCTGATCCGTTTTGAACCCCGATGGGTTCTTTATTTTTGCCTAAATTTATTTTCTAATAATATGTATTAACTGTAGTATAATTAGCTTAATGATAAATCTTGGGGGTCCTATGCGTTATAGGTTGGGGTTTAGTTCTAACAAAGACAGTTCTAGTGTTTATATCGAGTGTTCTATTCGAAAGCCAGGTGTCAAACATCCCGTTCGAGAAATCATTAAACGCTTTGGAAAGAAAAAAGACCTCTTAGCTAAAGACCCTGCGGCACTACAAAAGATCCAAGAAGAGGTTGACCGGATGAACCTCAACTGTGAGGGTAGGAAACTGCTTTCCACTCCCACTTCTCTTGAGTTACTTTCTAAAGATTTATCCGAGCTTCTTCAACGACAAACTTTGGATCCTAGTGCCGTTTTTTGTACTCGTAGTGCCGGCTATCTTATCTTGCGCCGCCTCTATGATGAACTTAAATTGGATGCTAAGTTCGATTACATTGCAACGAAAGGCTCTTTCAAGTATGACTTAGCAGAAATTGCCAAGGAACTAATTTTGCTCAGAATTCTTGCCCCGTCCTCCAAGAGACGTTCCTCAATCGAAGGACCCGAGCGTTATCTTGGCATGGAGTTTGATAATCTAAATCAAATCTACAAAGCTCTGGATGTACTCTGTGCGAATAAAAGCGACATCATCCGATACTGGAATCGTCAAATCAGCAAGCTGGTTCCCGACAGGGATACTTCGATTTGTCTTTATGACATAACTACATATGCCTTTGAGAGTACCGATCAAGATGCGCTAAGAGATTTTGGCTATTCCAAGGACAAGAAATTTAATGAAGTCCAAGTAGTTATGGGATTAGCTACGGACAAACAAGGCTTGCCCCTCGACTATGGTCTCTACAGAGGCAATCAGGCTGAGGGGGCTACTATGGTGCCCTTTGTTAGTGAACTAAAGAAGAAATTTAATGTTAAAAGCTTCACGGTAGTTGCCGATAGAGGTCTGAACAGCCAAGCTAATATCGACGCTCTGATAAAACTCGGAGATAACTACGTTCTAGCCTCCAAGATAAGAGGCGCAAGCAGCGATATACAAAGAGAAGTTCTCTCTGAGGAAGGCAGAGTTCCAATACAGAAAGTCTCCGAAGACGGGGAAATCTTAGACTTCGGCTGGTACAAAGAAATTCAATTGAACGGTCCTATCAGCTACGAGTCGCCGGAATACGTCTTTGAAGACGGTGACAAAGAGAAAGAAAAGCAACTTGAGAAAAACTTAAACCATACAAAAACGAAATCTGGGAAATACGTAAAAAGCCAATTAAAACGCAGACTCATCGTTACCTGGACCGAGGCCAGAGCCAGAAAAGACAGAAAAGACCGAGAAAGGTTAATCAAGAAAGCTCAGGAGCTAGTTGGAAAACCTTCTAAGATCAAGACCTCATTCAAAAGAGGAGGAAGAAGTTTTATTCTCTTAGATATGGATTTGGAGACTGCAAGAATAAATGAATCACTAATTGCAGCACAGGAGCAATTTGATGGAATTCATGTTATCGAAACATCATTGAGTTCACCTGCTTCAGAAGTGGTAAGAATCTATAAAAACTTATGGAGAATTGAAGATAGTTTCCGCCATTTAAAAAGTACTTTTGAGGCAAGACCAGTATATTTACGGCTGCCGGATCATGTGCGCGGACACTTCCTAATCTGCTTTTTAGCTTTATGCGTCCATCGTTATTTGGAATATAAACTTCGGGCAAATAATACTCCGGCCACGACCGATGGAATTATCAGAGGACTGAACCGAGCCACGATATCATTGATTAATCCAACCTCCGGGATTGAGTTTTACGGCACCGCTGGCTTTGACTCTACAGTACGAAACATTATGAATCTAGTTGGCTTGACGCCTCCAAATACTTACGAAGACCCAAGCGCTTTGAGGAAGAAAATGCGACTCTACACTTCTGTCAAAGATTTATTCTCTTCTACTACAATAAGTTTAGAAAATTAAGAAAAAGAGAAACTAGAGCTGACGGGGCCTCACAGGCCCTTTTTTAATTCGTAGGCATAAAAGACGGGTGCCGTCGGCTGTTAAGTTCTCAATAGTGTGAAGCTCAATTATTTTGTCGTATAAGGTTTGGGCTTTCATAAAAACTCCTTGGGTTGGCTAGATTTTACTATTTCCGACATTTTTTACGACGTAGCGGCATCGTGCACTCTGGAAAACATACAGACAGCCTGCAGACAACTCGCATGAATCGCAATTAAGAGGCCGTAAGTTGGTTTTGTTTAAACGTAGTGTTTTTTGATCCAGGCATTAAAAAGGAAGTCATAAATCGATAAACCTCTATCCGTTTTTCTCAAGATTCCTTTTTCGATTAAGGAGCGTGTAGCCGATTGAGTCAAGCTTATGGAAGACAGGTTAAACCTTTTGACAGCTAAATAATTTAGTTTCAAATTATTTAAAACTAGATTATTTAAATAATTTGATTTTGAATAATAAAAAGTTCCTTCAGCGGTTATCGATGAAGAACGCAAGAAGGAACTTGATGGAAAGATATCAGAAGATGCCGGTGAGGACTACTGTGATGATGAGCAGCGGCGCTAAAACACCGATGCCAATCCTGATAACCCAGAGAAGTGTCTTGTTTACAGGTTTGACACTCGCAAGCTGTTTAGCAGTGACTTCCCAAGCAATCCAAGCGGCAACGAGACTGAAGCCAATCTCAGAAATCGGCATGCCGACGTTGCTTGTCAGGAAATCGAGGAGATCGAAAACGTTCTTGCCGAAGATCTTAAAGTCAGCCAGAGATCCGAAACTTAATGTGCAGAAAAGTCCGATGAGGGCAGCGGCAGCGGTAATAATCCAAGTAATAATTGAGCGGTTGTCAGTTCCTCTGGAGGTTAGAACGGCGGCCACTACGGCTTCCAACATTGAGATAGAGCTGGTAATTGCAGCTACTACCAAGCAGAAATAAAACAAGGCTGCAAAGAATGCACCGAAAGGCATCTGGGAAAAGATGGCAGGCATCGTGACAAATGTCAGTCCGGGACCCGCTGTGGGGCTGAGATTGAAAGCGAACACTGCAGGCATGACCATTAAGCCGCCCAGGACTGCAGATAAGATGGCTAAAAATGCAATCCAAGCAGTCGAAGAGACCAGGTTAACTTTTTCCGAGAGATAGCCGGCATAGGTAACCATGACAGCTGCCCCAAGCGACAGAGAGAAAAAAGTGAAGCCCATCGCATTAAAGACGGCTTCAGTTGTGAAAGCTGAGAAATTAGGTTTGAACAGATACTCCAGACCTTGTATCGCACCCGGAAGAGTTAATCCTCTGACAATAAGAATTAACATGAGTACGAAAAGAACAGGCATTAAAACTTTTGCCAAACGTTCAATTCCCTTCTGTACTCCTCTGGATACTATCCAAGCGTTAATAGCTAAGAATACCAACTGATAAAGATAGGCGACTACGCCGTTGCTGACGAAATTGCCGAAATTTTTATTGAGTTCATCAGCATTGGATACCAATCCGTTTCCGAATAATGCGTCAATGAAATATTTAATGCACCAGCCACCGACACACGAGTAAAAGCACAGAATCAAGAAGGCCGTCAGAACTCCAATCGCTCCGAAAATTTTCCATCCCTTTCCCGCTACTTTAGTGAGGGAGCCGATTGGACCTGCACGCCCGGCCCTTCCGACAACATACTCGCTGATGAGCATGGCTACACCAACGGTAAAGGTAAATAATAAGTACGATAAAAGGAAAACGGAACCGCCGTTGTTTCCGGCTAAGTACGGAAATTTCCAAATTGCTCCCAAGCCTACGGCAGAACCGGCGCTGGCGAGAATGAAGCCTAAGCGAGATGTCCAGGAGGATGCGACAGCCATGATTGAATCTTCTTTTTATTTTAACTGTAAGGAATGTTACAGGCTTCCTCCTCGAATTTAGAGTTTTGAACTATGAACTTATTATCACCTCATAAGTACAAACAATAAGGAGAAACTTCTCTGGCTCTTCTCATCCTTTTCCGTGTTGAACTTATCAAAAGGCGATTAGTTCATGCTCTTTTTGATGGCCTTAAGAACAATTTCTTGTGTCAGCAGTTCCGGAAGAATTTCCGTGGATCCGTTCGGTTCATAAATGACATAGAGAGGGACACCGCTTCTGCCGAAATGTTCTAGGACTTTCGTGATTCTTTCATCGTAGTTTGTCCAATCTGCTTCAAGCACGACAAACTCATTGTCTTTGAAAGCTTTTTGGACTTCGGAGGTGCGCAGAACGGCTAATTTGTTTGCCTGACATGTCAAGCACCAAGATGCCGTGAAGTCCACAAATACTCGTTTCCCTTGTTTGAGGGCATCGTCTACCTTTTGCGGGGACCAACTGTCAGTTCTTTGGTGAGTTTCTGGAACTGGAGAGATGGCTGAGAGCGTTAAGCCTCCTCCTACTAAAAATAATGTTGCGGCAGCAAGAACAGCGGCAACTGATTTAGCCGAAAGCTTGCCAAATTGAAACTTTCCGTAAAAATAAAGTGCAGCACAGCACAAGAGAAAGCCGGCAAAAATGCAGGAAAACGCAAGAATGCTGATTTGTTGAGATAAAACCCAAAGAAGCCAGAGGGCTGTCAAGCCCATAGGCAAAGCCATCCACTTTTTGAGTGTGTTCATCCATTGCCCGGGCTTAGGAAGCCAACGTGTAAGGCACGGGAAAACGGTGAGTAAGGACCAGGGAAGAGCCATGCCTAAACCTAAGGCTAAGAAGATGAATAAAGTTTCAATATAAGAGGCGCTTAACGCATAGCCTAATGCAGCTCCCATGAAAGGAGCAGTGCAAGGGGAGGCAACAAAAACCGCAAGAACCCCGGTGAGGAAGCTCTCTAGAAAAGGGGAACGTTTTTTCGCTGCACCAACTTCGAGAACTCCTGGAGTAAAGCTAAATTCAAAAAATCCTAGAAGGTTGGCCGAGAGAGCAATAAATAAGGCGGCTAATGCGCAGACAAAGAAAGGAGACTGAAGCTGGAAGCCCCAGCCGATCATTGCACCGGTGGACTTAACCGCAATAAGCAGGCTGGACAGGGCAAGCATTGTGAGCAAAATGCCCGTTAAGAATCCGAAACCGTGGGGTAACAAGTTCTTCGTACCTCGGTTTTCTACAATGCCGATTATCTTCAAAGAAAGAACCGGGAAGACACAAGGCATTAAATTCAGAATTAAGCCCCCGAGGAAGGCAAAGAAGGCAGAAACCAGTAATGAGCTTTGAGACAAATTAAGCTGTTCTGACTTAACCGGAATCGTCAAGGAGGCTTCTTTTAACGGTACACTGAAATTTTTAGCCCAGCCACCTTGGGATTCCTTACCGTCGTTGACCAAAATTAATCCCTCGAAGGTGTCGCCTGTATTAATGAATTCGGTAGCATGAAGGAAAACGGAAAAACCATTGGCCGTTGGTACAACCTCTTGCGGTGCTCCATAAGAGATGGAATCTGCAGTTTGGGCAAAGATGTAGACGTTTTCTAATGCTCCCCTATCAGGAAAAGACAACTCGATAAGTTTCTTTGTATGGTCAATTTTTGCCGTAACGGGGATGCTATCGGAAGGAACATTCCTAAGTGTTTCTTGGAAGATGCCATAGGCGGCAGAGGAAACAGGCTTTGGCCCGACTTTAATATCTAAAGAAAGAGAGGCTCTGCCTGGAACGCATTGTTCCGCACACATGAGCCAAGAAACCTCCGCTTTCAATGAAGCTGAGGAATCAAGAGGTTGGTTGGCGGGGATAGTGATCTTTACGGGAAGAAGGATTTCGCCATCATAACCATAATTGATAAGCGTCCCGAGTTTAAATACTTTGGGAATGGGCCACTGAATGTCGCCGGCTTTCCACCCATCTGGGAGCGTCCATTGGATCTCGGTGGGAAGCCCGCTGTCGCCGGTGGCTCTCCAATAAGTATGCCAATGAGGATCGTGAGTTAGTTTCAGGCCGACTTCGATGGTCGAGCCGGGCGTGGCTTCGGCCATAGAAGAGATAAGCTCTGCTTTTACGAAATTACTTTTGGTTTTTGGCGCCCAAGGAGCGGCCTGAATCTGAATGCCAAAAAGAAAAATAAAAATAAAGAATATGCGAAAAAGCAGAGAACTTTCCATCATCCGTGAACCTTTCTTACTTCTTTAAAAGCCTTTCGTGCAGCTTCAAAAGTCTTGTTCAAGACAGAATCGTCATGAGTGATGGAAACAAAACCGGCCTCGAAAGTACTTGGAGCAAGGTAAACACCGTTATCAAGCATGGCATGGAAGAAAGTCTTGAATTTTTCGGTGTCGCATTCCATAACTTCTTTGAAGCTGGCAGGACAAGTCGGGCGGAAGTAAATGCCAAACATACCGCCGGTGCATTGTCCGGAGAAAGCAACGCCTTCTTCTTTGGCAATTTGAACCAAACCGCTGATGAGTTTGGCGGTTTGAATGGACAGTCTGTCGTAGAAGCCCGGTTCTTGAATGGCCTTCAATGTAGCAAGACCGCAGGCAACGGCAACCGGGTTGCCGGAGAGTGTGCCGGCCTGGTAAACCGGACCAAGCGGAGCAATGCAGTCCATGATTTCTTTCTTGCCGCCGAATGCTGCAACAGGCATGCCGCCGCCGATGACTTTGCCGAACATAGTCAGATCAGGAGTAACGCCGTATAAGGATTGAGCTCCGTGCAAAGCGACTCGGAAGCCTGTCATCACTTCGTCAACAATCATCACGGTGCCGTGTTTTGCTGTCAGTTCGCGCATCTTGGTGATGAACTCGCGAGTAGCAGGAACCATGTTCATGTTGCCTGCGATGGCTTCTACGATAACGCAGGCGATTTGTTCACCTTCTTTTTCGAAGGTTTCTTCAAGCATGTCGCAATTGTTGTATTCCAAAACAATGGTGTCTTTAGTCACGTCGGCCGGGACACCGGCAGAACTCGGTGTGCCGAAAGTTAGTAAGCCTGAGCCGGCTTTGACCAAAAGAGCATCGCTGTGACCGTGATAGCACCCTTCAAACTTAATAATCTTGTTGCGTCCGGTGTAGCCCCTGGCTAAGCGGATGGCGCTCATGCCGGCTTCTGTGCCGGAGGAAACCAAGCGAACTTCATCAATGGAAGGAATAATCTTCTTGATTTCTTCAGCGATTAACACTTCTCCTTGAGTCGGAGCACCGAAGCTCAAACCGTTGTCAACGGCCTCCTTGACGGTTTGAATGACTGCAGGATTGTTGTGGCCGAGAATCATCGGACCCCAGGAGCCAACGTAGTCGATATATTTTTTGCCTTCTTCATCATATAGATGAGGGCCTAAAGCTTTTTTGATAAAAGGAGGAACTCCGCCAACTGACTTAAATGCACGGACAGGAGAGTTCACGCCTCCGGGAATTGATTCTTGGGCTCTGTCAAAAAGAGCTTCATTGCGATCCATGTTGACTCCGATTAATAAAATAAGCGTCCTAGTAAGGACGCTATACTAATCCGAAAACTTAATTCAAACCTTAAAATGTAATGCCGATCGCAGCCTTGAACGTAGCCGGAGAAGGTCTCAAAGAGTATGTTTCCCCGTAGGGGTTTCTTCCTTTGTATCGCGGAAATGCCATATCCAAACCTCCGGTTAATTGAATATGTTTGGTCAATGCAAAGGTTGCCCCAATCTGAATAACCGGAGAGAAGGCGTTCTTTCTCGAGTGCCAGCCGGGGTTCTGCTGTAAATTGTTCAGTCTGAAGAATCCTGCACCGATGCCGGCATACAAAGAAACGTCTTTGGAGGCTAAGAAATGATATTGAAGTGCCAAAGAGTATCCGGTCAATTTGTAAGAACCTATTTTTTGACCGAAATATTTAAGGTTATGTTTGCTTTGGATGACATTGGCGTCAATCGCCCAGTTTTTGGTTAAAAATACACGAGCACCAGCTGTCCAAGCGGGATTCGAGGATACGCTCGCTCCTCCGAGTCCGTTCATATCGGTTTTCTGCCAACCGCCCCCTCCGTAAAGCATGACTCTGTTATTGAATCTAGATTCTTCAGGAAGCTCGGAATTGCTGAAGCTCTTGTCGGAAAAAACTAAGTTGCCGAAGAAAAAGAAAATGTTGGCCCCGGGAACATAAGTTCCGTAGAAAGTTAAGTTATCGGTTCCGACCCCGAGCAGAGGCAGTGGAGCAGGAATCGGGACCCATCGGTAATCAGCACGAGCTGTTAAACCGAGGGTGTATCCCGTCTCCAGATGTAGAGGACTTGCGCCGAGCTTCCATCTAGCCAACCAGGCGTAGCCCATGAAAGGCTCAATAATATTGTGTGAATCGGAAAAAGCCATCGCATAAAGAATTCGGCGGTTGCCGCGTGCATCAATGTAGTTGCTGGAGATGCCTCCGCCCCATGTGTAGCCGTTTTCCTGACGTCTGTTTGGATAGTCCCACGCCGGATGAATGGTATAAGCAGGCACTAAGAGGCCTGTGTTTCCATCACGCATAATGGTTTTTAAACCGTCCCAGGTTTTAGAAAAATAACCTTCATCACTGTCGCTGACAGACGCCGGAAGCGTCTCACCGATTGCCGACCAAAAAGAATCCCATCCCGAACTAGAAGCAATCGAAGGAAACGCAACAAGAGGTAGAAGTGCAAGAAGAGCCTTTGTTTTTGTTTTCACTTGATTTCCAACAAATTTATAAGATTTTTCTACGATTTAATTCTATTGCGATTTAGAACGATTTTTTTAAATGGGCAGCAGACCGTGTATCTAGATCGTCAATAACTTGTTAAAAGCAAATGAAAATGTATCCGCAGATTTTGAAGTGAGTAATTACTTGATATCAGCTATTTGAAATTTTTGTAAAAAGCAACTAAAGTAATACCCGAAGTTTGCCGGATGATCGTAGGGCTCAGCCCTGAGGAAAGTCCGGACTCCATAGGACAGCGTAGGAGGTAACACCTCTCCGCCGTGAGGCGAGGATTAGAGCAACAGAGACGAGCCGGTTAAGTCCGGTTGAAACGGGCAATCTCTACGCGGAGCAACACCAAATAGACAGTTATTGACCCTGTCCGGCGAGACTGTGGGTAGGTGGCTCGAAATATAAGGCGACTTATATTCTAGATGAATGATCATCGCGCAATTTATTGCGGACAGAATCCGGCTTACGGCAAACTTTTCCTTCTTTTCCTGCCTCCTCTTCACGTTTTGTTTCGTTTTTTGAAAACAAAGTTCAACAAGTGGAAAAAACAATTTTTTTACGCCAAAGAAAAATCATTTTGGGAACAAAGTTTTATCTATGAATCTATATTAGTGTCCTACCGATAGGGCCGAGCGCTAAAAAGTGGGAAAAAGTGGCTAAAAAGTGGATAAAATTAGAGTTCCACGGTGTATTAATGTTTCGGAAATAAAAATTGTTCCAAGGCTCTCCTCACATTACTCTCGATTCCAAAGGGAGGTTCTCAGTGCCTGCGAGGTTTCGCAAGGCCCTGGAGGAGTTGTGCTCCGGACAACTTACTTTTACAAGACACCCTGATGGATGCGCACTTCTTTATCCTCGTCCTGTGTGGCAGAAAAAGAAAGAAGAGTTAATGGCCCTTCCTTTTGCTGCCCGCGCATTCCAAAGAATTGTTATGGGTTCAGCTATAGATGTTGAGAAGGATGCTAACGGTCGTCTGCTGATTCCGCAGGAGATCCGAAGCAGCTGCAGCTTAAACCGTAAAGAGGTTGTTTTAGTCGGTTTAGGTCAGCATTTCGAACTATGGGATGCCCAGAAGTTGGAAGAGAGCGAAGAACAAGCAAAGTCAGAGAATCTGTCCGAAATAGCAGCTGCATTTAATTTTTAAGGATTGGCTTTGGACATCGCAAAGAATTTCAAACACATTCCTGTGCTGGCTAAAGAGGTTCCTGACATTCTGGTTAGAGATCCTTCAGGCATATACGTAGACGGCACTTTCGGAAGAGGAGGACACTCAAGACTGATTCTTGAAAAACTCTCTCCAAAGGGGAAGCTGTATGCGTTTGACAGAGATGAGGCAGCGGTCAAAGCCGCCGAAGAGATATCGGATCCTCGTTTCCGGATCATTTATGCTCCTTTTGCAGAAATGAAAGAGAAGCTCATCGAGCTCGGTATTACTTCTGTCAACGGCATCCTCCTAGATATCGGTGTCTCAAGTCCTCAAATCGATGATGCAGAAAGAGGTTTTTCATTCAGATTTGACGGACCTCTCGATATGCGCATGGATACTAGTACCGGAATGACCGCAGCGGAATGGATCAATCGAGCAGCCGCTGAAGAAATAACCTCCGTCTTGAAGCTTTACGGAGAAGAAAAATTCTCCTCTAGGATCGCTGCCGCTATTTGTGAACGAAGAACTAAGGAGCCTTTTACCACAACCAAGGCTTTAGCAGATTTGATTGCGTCGGTGGTACCGAGAAATAAAAAGGATCGCGATCAGCATCCTGCAACCCGTTCTTTCCAAGGTATCCGTATTTTTATTAACGATGAACTCGGACAGTTGAGACAAGCTCTCAATGCAGCTGGTTCGCTGCTGCAGCCGGAAGGAATTTTAGAAGTCATCAGTTTTCATTCTTTGGAAGATCGCATTGTTAAACACTTCTTTGATATGTGCGCAAATCCTGACAAAGGAATTGATCCTAGATTGCCGCTGCGTGCAGAGCAGCTCCCTCAGCCTCTGTTCAGCAAAGGCAAGAAAGTCGTGCCTACAAAAGAAGAGTTAGAAATCAATCCCAGAGCTCGAAGTTCAATTCTTCGCTTTGCATCCAGAACAGGTACTCCTTGGAAGGGACTGGAGTTAACATAATGAAAGAGTTCAGGTTTTTGGTGTTTGTAATCATCTTGATCGAAGTAGGCATTTTTGCTTGCGGGCTTCGTGTTGTCTACAACCGCCATACCTATAGAACGATGTTTATTCAGCTTGAAAGAGAACAGCAGACTTACCACTCCCTGATCGATGAGTTAAATCGGGCAAAAGTGGAACTCGCCTCTTTGGAACAGCCGTCAAACATTGTGTCATCGGCGAAGTTCCAAGGACTCGCACCTGTTAATAATAACGAGGTAGTCATCATCCACCCGACCCCGTCGCTTAAAAATCCTTCTTCCAACGGGTCAGCCGGCGCGAAGCCAACTAAGGGGGCTGCCGTACCATGAAAATAATTAATAAAATCAAAGGTTGGATATCTTCTTCTCCCGAGGAAGTCAGAGGCGTAAATGACAGCGTTCAGGATCTGCTGTCTATTCGTGTTCCTGCCGGACGCGTTCGGTTTCTGTATTTCATCATTGTTCTTTCTTTTTTGATTCTGATTGGACGTTTAGCTTACCTACAGCTCGGATTCAATACCGACTTTCTTCAAAAACAGGGAGAAATGCGCTTTCAGAGAACTTTAGATGTCTCTGCCGTGCGTGGAAGAATTTTGGATAGAAACGGCGCCGTTCTGGCCTCCAGCGTTCCAGGAAAAGGTTTGTGGATTATTCCGCAGGACACCAATATTACGGAGGAACAGCTAAAAAAACTAGCCTCATTGCTGAAAGTCTCTAAACAAGAGCTCAAGAAGAAGTTTTCTTCAAAGAGAACTTTCGTTTATTTGAAGCGCCAGGTTCCTAATGAT
This sequence comes from Turicimonas muris, assembly GCF_002221595.1. Classification (GTDB taxonomy): domain Bacteria; phylum Pseudomonadota; class Gammaproteobacteria; order Burkholderiales; family Burkholderiaceae_F; genus Turicimonas; species Turicimonas muris. Next base: position 180,648 of record NZ_NHMP01000004.1, on the reverse strand, counting down.
GTGGGTAATGAGGTTCTTGCATTGAATATTGCTGGTCTTCACTCCACCCGTGAATACTTAAGACAATACCCAGACGGCATTATTGCTGCTCAGATTGTCGGTTTAACCGGTATAGACGGAAACGGAGTCGAAGGTGTCGAACTTTCAGCCGATAAGCTTCTGACTGGTACAACAGGCTCCCGCCGTGTGATGAAAGATCGTCTCGGGAGAATTATCGATGACGTATGGATCAGAGAACCGCAAAATGGTGAGGATATAAGACTGACAATCGATACCAGAATTCAGTACTTGGTCTATTCTGCACTCGAGAAACAAGTTAAGGATTTAAATGCTAAAGCGGGAGCTGTTGTCGTTGCTGATACACAGACGGGAGATATTTTGGCCTTGGCTAATTATCCAAGCTTTGACCCGAATGCCAGAAGAAAGATTGGCCGTCAGGCTATCCGCAACAGAGCTATCACCGATACATATGAACCTGGTTCTACGATGAAGCCGTTCTCGGTAGCTGCTGGTCTGGAAGAAAAGAAAGTTACACCCAATACATTATTCCAAATCGGCCATCGCATGACTTTCGGACGCCGAAGTATTGGTGATTCTCACTACAGCAAAGAACTAACCGTTGCCGGAATCATTCAGCAGTCCAGTAACATAGGAACCTCAAAGATAGCTTTGCTGATGTCGCCTCAGACCATGTGGTCCTACTATGACAAGTTAGGCTTCGGGAAGGCTCCCAATATCGGGTTCCCCGGAGCTGCTCCGGGAAGATTGAGACCGGCCAAGAGCTGGCGTCCGATTGAACAGGCGACAATGTCCTACGGCCACGGCGTGACGGTTTCTTTGCTTCAACTGGTCCAAGCTTACACTGCTATTGCCAGAGAGGGCGATATGGTGCCTCTTTCTATTATGAAAGATAGAGAGCCGGCACAGCCTCAGGTGGTCTATAGTCCGAAAACGGCTAATCAAATGAAAGCTATGCTTGCTAGCGTAGTCGAAAAGGGCGGAACGGGGACGCGAGCACAGGTTGAGGGCTTCAGTGTTGCCGGCAAAACCGGAACTGCTTACAAACTCGAAGGCGGTCAGTATGTGAAGAAATATGTGGCGAGCTTTACCGGTTACGCCCCGGCTTCGAACCCGAGAATTGTAGTTGGAGTAATGATTGATGAGCCGATGAAGGGCAAACACTGGGGTTCAACTGCAGCCGCGCCGCTGTTTTCCCAGATTGTGGCGGGAACTTTAAGAATTATGGCAGTTAATCCTGATAAAGTTGTCGCTCCCAAGACAACCTACGTAAAGAATGATTCTAGACAACAGGTGAAGGACAAATCGCTCAAGACGGTTGTCCAAGGCAAAGCTAAAAAGGCCGCGTCGCAGCCTGTAAGTAATAAAACTGAGCCGGTTAAGAAGCTGCCGAGAATTCGCGCCGCTAATGACGTAGGCAAAGGACTGAAGAAGGAGACTGGCGGTGCCTGACCTTTCAGACATACTGGACTTTATAACTAGATACGCACGGGCTGAATCCAGGCTTTGCCTTGACAGTAGAATGGTCAAGTCCGGAGATGTGTTTTTTGCCGTCATGGGAGGAGCACATGACGGCCGAGATTTTATTGATATTGCTTTAAAAAACGGTGCTTCCTGTGTTGTCCGGGAGGGCCTCGGAGATTTGGAACTTCCTGACAACCAGTTAGAAGTCAGCAACCTCAGGGAAATGCTTCCTGAAATATCCGCAGCTTATTTCTGCAATCCGTCACGATCTATGGCAGGAATTGCCGTAACCGGAACAAACGGCAAAACCACAACGACTCATTGGATTTCTTATTTGTTGAGTTCTTGCGGAGTGCCTTGTGCTGTGCTCGGAACCATCGGATGCTATTTCGAAGGTAAAAAGATTCCTACTGTTTCGCTGACAACACCGGACATTCTGACCTTGGAGTCAACTCTTTCTCAGCTTAGAGATGAAGGGTGTGAGGCTTTTGCGATGGAAGCAAGTTCCATTGGTCTTGAACAGGGCCGCATGGAAGGTTTGAGCATTAGAATTGCTGCCTTTACAAATCTGACTCGTGACCATCTCGACTATCACGGGACTATGGAAAACTACGCGGCTGCCAAGGGAATTTTGTTTGACTGGCCTGAGTTGGAAAGTGCAGTGATTAATCTCGATGATGAGTATTCGCAGCGTTATATCCAGCAGATCAGAAACCGTGACGTGACTCGGATTATCTATAGCCGAAAGAAAAAAGCGGATCTCTACGCCTCTAATCTATGTCACACGGAGCATGGAATAGCATTCGATCTGCATTGGCACGATGAAGTTAAAAACATTCAGTGCAATTTTGTTGGAAACTTCAATGTCGAAAATTATCTTGCTGCCGTTGGTTGTGCTCTAGCCGCAGGAATTAATTTTGAGAAAGTCTGCGAAGCCTCTCAAAAGTTGGTCCCGCCGTCGGGACGTATGCAGATAGCGGAAGTCGGAGTCAATCCGTTAGTCGTTGTCGATTACTCTCATACTCCCGATGCGTTGGAGAAGGCGATTGAAACATTGCAGGAAGTAAAAACTCAGCGTAAAGGCAAACTCTGGGTACTAGTTGGTGCCGGAGGTGATCGTGATCCCGGTAAACGTCCTTTGATGGGACGGGTGGCAGCCACGGCCGATGAACCAATTATCACCAGCGACAATCCGAGAAGCGAAGATCCGTTAAAAATTATTGAGCAAGTGGCTTCCGGAGCAGAAAAAGTGACCAGAATTCCCGAACGCGCAGAAGCAATCCGCTTTGCAATAAAGAATGCTGCTCCTGAGGATGTCATTCTTATCGCCGGAAAAGGCCATGAGGATTATCAAGAGATAAACGGTATTAAACATCATTTCTCAGATGTGGAAGAAGCACGTAAAAACTTAATGAATAGAAAGGAAAATTTGAATGAGTGAATCTCTAATGACGATTGGTGAGTTGGCCCAGGCCTTAGGTCCGGAAGCATCCGTCAAAGGAGCCTCGGGAATTAAATTCTCCTCCGTAGAAATTGATTCAAGAAAAGTTCAGCCTAATGGGTTGTTTTTTGCCATCGAAGGCGAAAGAGACGGACATGATTTTGTTCAGGACGCTGCAGATAACGGTGCAGCGGCCGCTGTAGTTTCTCATATCGTCCCCGTTTCCATCCCGCAGGTAATAGTGCCCGACACGAGAAAGGCCCTTTTGGAATCGGCTAGTCTGTGGAGAAAGCATTTTTCTCTGCCGGTTATTGCTGTAGCGGGCAGCAACGGTAAAACCACGACAACTCAAATGATTCTGTCAATTATCAGCAACCGCTACGAACCAACACAATGGGTTGGTACATTAGGCAATCTTAATAACGATATGGGCGTGGCTCTGATGTTATGGCGACTGCGTTCTCATCACCAAGTGGCCGCTTTTGAGATTGGTATGAACCATGTTGGGGAAATGGAAGCGCTCGTTAAAGCTGTCGCACCGACAGTTTCCGTGGTTACCAATACGATGCGCGACCATCAAGAGTTTCTCTTGTCGATGGAAGATACCGCCAGAGAAAACGGATTGGTTTATGAAATGCTTCCTCCTAACGGGGTTGCTGTTATTAACGAAGCCGATCCGTACTGTAATCTTTGGCATGAACAAGCCGGTCCAAGAAGAATTGTCTCTTTTGGTACTCCATGCAGCGATGTCTCCGGTGAAAAAAACGATAAAGGGTTCCGTTTGGTAACTCCGTCAGGAGAAATCGATATCGCGCTGAATGTGTTGGGCGATCATAATATTGTTAATGCTATTTGTGCTGCTGCGGTTGAATATGCGGTTGGCCGAGATCTTTGTGACATTAAGGAGGGGTTGGAAAATTTCAGACCCGTTGCTCATCGAGGTGAAATCTTCAAACTCAAAGACGGGAGCATTCTTATTGATGACAGTTACAACGCGAATCCCGATTCCATGATTGCGGCTTTAAAAATGCTGGCGGCAAGTGATATGCCCAGCCTGGCGATTTTGGGAGATATGGGTGAGCTCGGAGTCCAAAGCGTAGATTGTCATAAAGAAATTGGAAAGTATGCTGCAGACGTTGGCATTCAAACTCTGTTCTGTACCGGCAATCGAATGATCGATGCCGTTGAAAGCTTTGGCTCGGGAGCAAAGCATTTCGAAAATAAAGAAGAACTGCTTGAAGCAGTATTAGAACTTTTAAGCAGCGGTCCTCACGCAATCCTCATAAAAGCTTCAAATTTTATGAAACTTTATAACATAGCCGCAAAACTTGAAGAAAAGGTTGGAAAGGAATAAACATGTTATTAGCTTTGTTTCAGTGGTTGGCTGACACATGTGGATGGGGATGGTTAAGAGTCTTTAACTATTTGACTTTAAGAGCAGTTTTTGCAGCTCTGACCGCTTTTTTTATCGGACTGGCTATCGGACCGAAAGTTATTCAGGAACTAAGAATCTTGAAAGTGGGTCAAGCAGTCCGCGAATACGGACCTAAAACTCACTTGGTTAAAGACGGCACACCGACGATGGGCGGCATTATTATTTTGATTGCCGTTGGATTATCTACGATTCTGTGGATGGATTTGAACAACCGTTTTGTTTGGGTTGTCCTATTCGTGACTCTTGGTCTCGGAGCCGTGGGATGGGTAGATGACTACAGAAAGGTTGTACATCACAATCCGGAAGGGATGAAATCAAGGGAAAAGTATTTCTGGCAATCTCTTATCGCCATAACGGCTTCCGTTTACTTGGCCTTTGCAGTGGCGGCTCCCGATACTTCGAGTATTTGGTCACTGGTTGGAGACTGGATTGCCAATGGGTTCGGTTCTATTCAGCTTCCAGATAGGAGCGGATTGTTGATACCGTTCCTGAAGGGCGTATCTATTCCGATTGGAATTTGGGGTTTCATTATTCTCAGTTATTTTGTCATCGTTGGAACAAGCAACGCCGTTAATTTAACTGACGGTCTGGATGGTTTAGCGATTCTGCCGAGTGCTCTGGTAAGCGTTGCTCTGGGTATCTTTGCATATGTGGTTGGCCGTGTGGACTACGCCAACTATTTGCTGTTCCCGTATGTCCCGGGAGCCGGTGAAGTTGTTGTGGTCGGAGCCGCTTTGATCGGAGCTGGTTTGGCCTTCCTTTGGTTCAATGCTTACCCTGCCCAAGTATTCATGGGCGACGTAGGAGCTTTAGCTTTGGGAGGCGCTTTAGGAACTATGGCCATCATCACCAGACAAGAATTAGTGCTCTTTATCATGGGAGGCATCTTTGTGATGGAGACTCTGTCAGTTATTCTGCAGGTCGGTTACTTCAAGCTCACCCACGGTAAAAGAATTTTCTTAATGGCGCCTCTTCATCACCATTTCGAAATGAAGGGATGGAAAGAAACTCAGGTGGTAGTTCGTTTCTGGATTATCACGATTGTATTGGTATTAATTGGTCTTTCAACTTTGAAGATTCGTTAGGATTGCTATGCAGCAAGAAAAGGCAATAGTAGTTGGCCTTGGTGCCTCCGGGATGACTGCCGTCAGATATTTGGTATCAAACGGCTGGAATGTGACTGCGTTGGATACACGAGAATGTCCGCCAAATCTAAAGGTCCTGCAGACCGAGCTTCCGCAGGTCAAGTTTATTGGCGGAGATTTAAACGATGTTCAGTTAACCGATGAGTCACTGCTTGTCCTCTCTCCGGGTATTTCTCCGTATTTCTCGGCTATAGCGCCGCTTGTTTCCGCAGCGAAAGCAAAAGAAATTGATGTTGTCGGAGAAATCGAACTGTTTGCCCGACACTTGGCAAAGATTAAGGAAGAAACCGGTTACGCTCCTAAGGTAATTGGAATTACCGGCACTAACGGCAAGACTACGACGACCATGCTTAGTTCTCATATCGTCAGCGAAAGCGGACATAGTGTCTGCTTTGCCGGCAATGTCGGTCCTAATGCTCTGGCTGAAATAACTCGCTTGGAAAAAGAGCATAGGCTGCCGGACTATTGGGTATTAGAGCTCTCGAGCTTCCAGCTAGAGACGACTTCTTCCTTAAGATGTGATGCAGCAGCCCTTCTTAACGTAACGGAAGACCACCTGGACTGGCATGGATCGATGGCAGCTTATGCCGCTGCCAAAGCCAAGATTTTTTCGGAAGAGACGATTCGCGTTTTAAACCGTGACGATTCTGTGTCGATTAGTTTTGGTCGGGCAGTAAATCCTTCTTTAGTCCGTACATTCGGTTTGAACGCTCTGGAAAACAAAGGCGACTTCGGTATTGAACAATTTGGTGCTTTCCCCTGGCTTTCTTACGAGGATGAAGAAGGAGAAGTTTTAAATATCATTCCGGCAAATTCTCTCTTGATTCGGGGAAATCACAATAAGGCCAACGCATTGGCTGCGGCTGCTTTAACTTTATCTACGGGTATTGAACTCTCGGATCTTCAGAAGGCACTGCTGACTTACAGAGGTGAGCCACACCGAGTTCAGACGGTTCTAACTTCAAGAGACATTGAATATATTGATGATTCCAAAGGTACCAATGTCGGAGCCACCGCGGCAGCTCTTGAAGGTTTTGGGAACAGAAAAGTCGTCATTATTCTTGGCGGGGATGGAAAAGGCCAGGATTTCACTCCTCTGATGAAGCCGGTTCAAGAACATTGCCGTGCAGTTGTTTTGATTGGTAGAGATGCTCCTCAGATTAAAGAGGTGCTAGCTGAGGTGGATATTCCGAAGATTCTCGCCAAAGATATGAAAGAAGCAGTAACGGCGTGTCGGCAAAATGCCCGAGAAGGTGATGTGATTTTGTTGTCGCCGGCTTGCGCCAGCTGGGACATGTTCAGAGACTACGCCGATCGTTCGCAACAATTTATTGATTGCGCCAAGCAAATTGCAGAAGATGAAGGAACTTTGTGCTGAAGTATTTTAGAAAAGGAGAAGGCGATCTCCAGATCAACACAACGGAGGGAGACGCCAGTGAGGCTGCGATTCCTTACGCACCGAGCCGATCGATGACAGGTATTTCTCCTGATTGGGGAGTGCTGTTTGTTGTCTTCAGTTTAGTGCTTATCGGAACATTGATGGTTTTTTCAGCATCGATCTCTCTGTCAGATTCTCCTAAGTATAAAGTTGCCGTTGATGCTTTCCTCGTCAAGCATGCCATTTCCTTAGGAGTTGCTGCCGTGGTTGCAGTGATTGTCACCACAATCCCGATGAAAGTCTGGAAGCAGTTCTCGCCCCTTATCTTCTTCTTAGGCTTTGTTTTGCTGATTGTCGTGCTGATTCCTGGGATTGGTAAGAACGTCAACGGCTCTTATCGTTGGATTCAAGTCGGGCCTTTCCAACTTCAGGCAACGGAATTCATGAAAGTTGCGGCCCTTCTGTTTGCCGCCAATTTTACGGTTCGTAAGCAGAACTTTATGCATAGCTTCAAGAAAGGTTTTCTGCCGATGGGGATCGTTATCGGTTTGGTTGGTTTGCTTGTGCTGCTGGAGCCTGACCTGGGTGCGCTGATTATGATTGTGTGTATCTCGATGGGAATTCTTTTTTTAGGAGGAATCAATTTCGGGATCTTCATCGGCATCTTTGTGGTGTTGATCAGTATTTTTATCGGCGTTATTTTGACGTCTCCATGGCGTATGGCTCGCATCTTTGCCTACTTGGATCCTTGGTCAGCCGACCATGCGCTCGGTAAGTCTTATCAGCTTTCTCACTCATTGATCGCTTTCGGCCGCGGAGAGATGTTCGGAGTGGGTCTGGGAGATGCCATTGAAAAACAAAATTATCTGCCGGAAGCTCACACGGACTTTATTTTGGCCATTATCGGGGAGGAACTGGGTTTCGTCGGTGTTTTAGTAGTCCTTGCACTCTTCCTTTGGCTCGTTAAAAGAGCCTTCGAAATCGGCCGAAAAGCTATATTGTTGAAACACTTTTTCTCGGGGCTTGTTGCACAGGGCATTGCCATTTGGTTTGGTGTACAGGCCTTTATCAATGTCGGCGTGGCAAGCGGGCTGCTTCCGACTAAGGGGCTGACTCTTCCATTTGTCAGCTACGGAGGTTCGGCACTTTTAGCATGTTTAGCGGCTGCTGCTTTGCTGCTTCGGGTCGATTACGAAAATAAACTTACAATGCGTGGGGGAATGGTATGAAGAAGCATTTAGTTATAGCGGCTGCGGGTACTGGAGGTCACGTGATGCCCGGTATTGCCGTGGCTAAGATCATGATCTCGCGCGGTTGGGAGGTTTCATGGATTGGGACAAGGACCGGAATGGAAAAACGTCTTGTCGAAAGACATGGAATTCCCTTTACAGCACTGGATTTTGAAGGCTTGAGAGGAAAAGGTATTAAAACCTTTCTATTCGGCGGAGTTAAGCTTCTTTCATCGATCTTCCAATCCAAAAAGTATTTGACTGAAGTCAAAGCAGATGCCGTTTTCTCCACTGGCGGGTATATTGCAGTGCCTGTGTGTTTAGGAGCCGGGCTAAAAGGTATCCCTTATGTTTTAATGAACAGTGATGCGGATCCGCTTCTCAGCATTAAGATGATTCAAGGCAATGCGAGCGGTGTGATGTGCGGCTTTGACGGCAAAGCTGCAAAGGAAGCCGGAAAACGTGCAGTCGTGACGGGCAATCCAGTCAGAAAAGAAATCGTCTCTCTACCATCTCCTGAAGAAAGATACGCGGGCAGGACGGGCCGGTTGAATCTTTTGATCTTCGGGGGCTCTTTAGGAGCACGTGTTTTCAATGAAAATGCTCCGAAGGCAATTGCTTTGGTACGGGAAAACGTCAGACCGGCGGTCGTCCATCAATGCGGAGTTAATGACTTGGAGAAGGTCAAAAATCTCTATAAGGAGCTCGGAGTTGAGGCTGAAGTCGTCCCCTTCATTGATGACATGGCCGCGGCCTACATGAAAGCAGACGTAGTGCTGGCCAGGGCGGGGGCAATTTCCGTCTCTGAGTTAATGGTAGCCGGTGTTCCTGCTATATTAGTGCCCCTTGTGGTTAAAACTACCTCTCATCAAGTTGGAAATGCCAAGTACATGCAGGATGCGGGTGCATCCATTTACTTGCCGCAAACAGAATTGACGCCTTCAAAACTGGCTGAGATTATTGGAAGCCTCAACAGAGAGAAGTTATTGGAAATGGCTAAGAAAGCCAAAGGGCTCGGAAAGCCGAACGCGGCAACCACAGTTGCGGATTTTATTGAACATATTACTGATTAGGAAAAGGCATGTTTGCAGTCAAACGGCTACATTTTGTAGGCATTGGTGGAACCGGAATGAACGGTATTGCTGAGGTTTTGTTAAACCTTGGTTATGAAGTGTCCGGATCGGATTTGAAGGCCAATGCGGCGACAGAACGTTTAGAAAGATTAGGTGCCCGGATTTTTTATAACCATTCTGGAGATCACGTCGGTGATGCTGATGTAGTTGTTATTTCCAGTGCCGTCCACGGAGACAATCCTGAAGTTGTCTATGCCAAAGAAAACAATATTCCGGTGGTTCCCCGCGCCATTATGCTTGCCGAGCTGATGAGACTGCGCAACGGAATTGCTATTGCCGGAACACATGGAAAAACAACAACAACTTCTTTGGTTACCTCCATTCTCAAGACAGCAGGATTTGATCCGACTTTTGTGATTGGAGGTAGATTGAATGCTGCCGGTTCCAATGCAAAATTAGGGAAGGGGCAGTTCATCGTGGCCGAAGCTGATGAGTCTGACGCTTCTTTCTTGTATCTCACACCCGTAGTAGCCGTTGTAACCAATATTGATGCCGACCATATGGATACTTACGGCCATGACATCAATAAACTGAAACAGGCTTTTGTTGATTTCACAATGCGTCTGCCTTTCTATGGAAAGGCCGTTGTTTGCGTTGAGAACGACAACGTTCGTTCTATTTTGCCGAAGATTTCTAAACCGGTCATTACTTATGGATTCGGAGAGGATGCTCAGATTCGCGCCACCAATATCCGTGCCGAAGGCACCCAGATGAAATTTACGGTGGAAACTTCTAAGTTCCCTGTAAAACCGTTTGAAATTCAATTGAACCTTCCGGGAATGCATAACGTTCTGAATGCTCTTGCCGCAATTGGTGTTTCTCTTTCCGTGGAGGCTCCGGTTAAGGCTATTCAGCAGGCATTGACAGAATTTACTGGCGTGGGAAGAAGGTTTTCTATTTGGGGAGAAGCAACGACCAAAGAAGGAAAGAAATATTTGGTGGTTGATGATTATGGTCATCATCCGGCTGAGATGGCGGCAACGATTAAGGCTGCTCGCGGAGCCTATCCGGGTAAAGAGCTTGTTTTGGCGTTCCAGCCACATCGCTATTCCCGAACACGCGATTGTTTCGAAGATCTCGTACGAGTGCTCTCAACAGTCGATAAGCTGATTCTTGGTGAAGTTTATCCGGCAGGGGAAGAACCGATTGTTGGTGCCGACAGTCGCAGCCTTTGCAGAGCTATCAGAGTGGCAGGAAAGGTAGAGCCTATTTTTGCCGCCAATCTTGAAGAAGTAGAAGAACAAATTGAAATGCACGTGTCCAATGACAGCGTTTTGCTAGTGATGGGCGCCGGCAGTATTGGAGGTATCCCGTCTAAATTAATGGCTAAAGGAAAGAATTATGGCAAGTAAAGAAAAAAAATTAGGCAGAGTTGTTGTTGTCATGGGCGGAACGTCTGCAGAAAGAGAAGTCTCTTTAATGAGCGGGTCGGGCGTACTTAAAGCATTACGCGATGCCAGAGTCGATGCAGAGGTTTTTGATCCTCAGGTGCAGGACATAGAAGAGCTTGTCAGCAAGGACTATGACAGGGCCTTCCTCATTCTTCACGGAAAGGGCGGGGAAGATGGCGTGATCCAAGGTTTAATGGAATATATCAAGCTCCCCTATACAGGAAGCGGCGTGTTTGCTTCTGCTATCAGCATTGATAAAGTTATGACCAAGAAGGTTTGGGAGTCAATCGGCATCCCTGTACCGAGAGGAACAACCGTAACCGCTGACAGCAACATGGCTGAAATCATTCGTTTGCTCGGTAAAAACCTGATTGTGAAGCCGAGCAAAGAAGGTTCCAGCATTGGTCTTTACCGTATCAATGACGCGACTCCGGAATCTCTTTCAGAGGCCTTGAGAAAGGCTACGGAAGACGGCATGCAGGTAATGGTCGAAGAGCTTGTGATCGGCAGAGAGCTTACTGTTGCAGTGTTAGATAAACATGACGGGCAAGGCCTTAAGGCGCTGCCGATTATTGAAATCGTGGCTCCTAAGGGCGATTATGACTACGAACATAAGTACTTCTCGGATGAGACTCAGTACATTTGCCCTGCCGCAGTCAGCAATGATGTCAGAGACGCGATTTTGGCAGCGGTAGAAAAAGCAGCTGCAGTCTTGGGAATCCAAGGATGGTCAAGAGTAGATGTCATGCTCAGACCTGACGGTAGTTTTGTTCTTTTAGAGATCAATACGGCACCGGGAATGACGCCGCACTCACTTGTGCCTTTAGCAGCTAAGACCGACGGTCTCAGCTATCAGGAATTGGTCTGCCTTGTAGCAGAAGGGGCTGCACTAAAGGGTTAGTGGATGTCCAAGTGGAGTGATAAAACTTTTAATTTCCTGACGGATTTCGTCTCGATTTTAATCATCCTCGTACTGTTGGTTTTTGCCGCCTGGTGGGCAATCCAGAAACCGGTTTTTTGGTTAAGGGGAATCGATGTTGTGGTTCACGGCAATCAAGAAGCCATCACGGCCCCCGTTGTTGCAGAAAAATTAAAAGGCAAGATCAGCGGAACTTTTTTTACGGTCGATATTTCGAAGATCCGAGATACTTTGAAAGAGATTCCTTGGGTAAAGGATGTATCCGTAAAGAGAGAGTGGCCGAATCGGCTGAAGATCTTCTTGTATCTTCATAAGCCGGTTGCGCTGTGGGGAGAACAAGAGGTTTTGTCGCAAGATGGTGTAATTTTTGAAGAAAACCAGGCGGTAGCAGAAAGCGAAGGAGAACTTCCGCATATTTACGGACCGCCTGAGCTAAGTGCAAAAATTTACCAGCAGTACTTAGATTTCGACAAAATCTGCCAACCTAGAGAATTGAAGATTGTGTCTCTGACGCTGACTCCGATGAGCGGTTGGTTTCTTGTTTTCAAGAATTCCGAAAGCAAGACTGTTGAAGTTGTTTTTAAAGGGAGCGATACAAATCAGGCTATGAGTCTGAGGCTGGAGAGAATACTGAACATGATGCCTCAGATGAAGGACCATTTGGGGACGCATCCGCGAAAAATTGACGCAAGATATACAAAAGGCGTAGCTGTTCAACGTCCGGAAATAGAACCTGAACCGGACGATTCAGACGTATTGGAAACGGAGATAAAAGATGCCAAGTAAGGCAGATGACTTAATAGCCGCGTTGGACATAGGTTCTTCTAAGATTGCCTGTGCAATTGCCCAACCGTTATCCGACAGAACTTATCGCATTGTTGGAATGGGAGTGTGCGGCAGTGTCGGCGTAAGAGAAGGTGTGGTTGTTGAAATTAATCCTTTAGTCGATGCTATTCGACAAACAGTAGAAGAAGCTGAAAAGTCTGCCGATGTGAATATATCGAGAGTGGCTGCGGGCATTTCAGGTACCCATATCATGTCAGACAATGTCCATATGACGGTCGTGACGCGCAGAGGCGAGATTGAACAGTCTGACGTGGATGAAATCTTCAGAAACGTTCAGCAAACTAGTTTGCCGCCGTCAATGCGGTATCTCCAAGTTCTGGCCGAGGAGTATGCTATTGATTTTAAATGGGGATATCACCGTCCGGTCGGTATGGACGGCAATCGTTTGGATGCCAAACTGCATGTAATTACGGCTCAGACCTCTCCTTGCCAGAACATTGGTAAGGCAATTCGAAGAAGCGGTCTGGAGCTCATCGAAAGCCGTTTGAACTTTAATCCGCTGAGTTCTGCTTCTGCTGTTCTTACACAAGAAGAAAAGAATCTTGGTGTGATTTTGATCGACCTTGGGGCTGAGTTAACCGAGGTTGCGGTTTATTACGGCAATGCTGTCCAGTACACGGCGGTATTTCCAGGAGGCGGAGAGTCTTTGACTAATGAGATTTCTATCAAGACGCAATTGTCCAAAATCGATGCAGAAAATCTCAAAGTATCTATGGGGCACGTCCGTTTTGACCCGCATTGCGACAAAAACGATTCTTATGATTTACCGTCTTACGCAGGGTTTGCGCATGAACATAACCGAGTGTTGACAAGACAAGCTCTCTCGGGAATTATTGATATGAAATTGCGCGACATTCTTGAGGCGATTTACAACCGTCTGCGAGATAAGAACCTTCGTCACTTGATTTCTTACGGCGTGGTTCTGACCGGCGGCGGTGCACAGCTCAAGGGTATAGAAAGGCTGGTAAGAGAAGTGTTCAGCGGATATATGGCTGGCGGATATATCAATGTTCGAATCGGTTATCCGATTATTGAGTACGAAACAAATATTTTTTATTCACCTAATAAATTCTCAACGGAGACACTGCCTGAGAAACTAGCGGGAGTTTCATCTCCCGAATATGCCACTTTATTTGGTTATCTGGCCGACGAAACTGCCAGATATTACGGAGGAGGCGGAGCGCCACGGAAGAAGGGCGGGCTTACAACGGTAAAAAATATGTTGAAAAGCTGGTTTACAGGAAACTTTTAGGAAATTCATTTTCCTAATAGAATTAAGAAGTTTTAATGTGGGTAAAGCCGCATAAATTTGGAGTAGCAGATGGCGTTTGAAATGATGGAAAACGGCGAAAGCGGTGCACTGATTAAGGTAATTGGTGTCGGCGGAGCCGGTGGCAATGTAATTAACAATATGATCCGTAAGCAGGTCAAAGGCAATGTGGTGTTCATTGCTGCTAATACGGATCGACAGGCCTTATCCCAAAGTGAAGCAGAAGTACAAATCCAACTTGGGCACACTGGTTTAGGTGCCGGCAGTAAACCGGAAGTCGGCCAGCAGGCAGCCAATGAAGCTCGCGAAGAAATTGCCGACGCTTTGCGCGGCGCAAACATGGTTTTTATTACAGCCGGAATGGGCGGCGGTACAGGAACCGGTGCAGCTTCAATTGTGGCCGAAGTGGCTCAAGAATTGGGCATTCTTACCGTTGCCGTTGTTACCAAGCCGTTCTCTTTTGAAGGCAACCGCCGCATGAGAAATGCTGAGGCTGGTATTAAAGCTTTGAAGGCTCGCGTACATTCCTTGATCATTATTCTTAACGACAAGCTCGAAATGGAGCTTGGTGAGGACGCCACCATCGGGGAATGTTTTGCCCGTGCTGATGAAGTTCTGTACAACGCCGTGGCCGGTATTTCCGAAATTATTCAGGCTCCTGGCTTGGTCAATGCCGACTTCGAAGACGTTCGAACTGTTATGAGCGAACGAGGTACCGCCATGATGGGATCCGCAGAAGCTGAAGGTCAAGACAGGGCACTCCAGGCAGCTTCTCAAGCCATCAGCTGCCCGCTGCTTGAAGAGTTTGATGTTAAGGGTGCGCGCGGTGTACTGGTCAACATTTCGGGCAGCCAGGCTGTCAAGATGTCTGAAATCCGTATGGCCATGGAAACTGTGCGCAACTTCGCTGATCCTGATGCCAATATTGTGTTCGGCAGTGTTTATGACGATTCTCTCGGAGATAAGATTCGCGTTACCGTTATTGCTACAGGCTTGGATCAGGATTCTATCGATCCTAGCTATACCATCCCAACTCCTCAGCCGACAGCTGCTCCTCAGAACCAGGCAGCCGGCTTATGGAAGCCGCAGGCCCATACTGATCCGATTCCTCCTGCAGCCATGGGAGTTGACCTCTTTGGTCAGCCAGAGAAACCTGCAAAACCGGTTAAAGAGCCTCAGCCAGTTGTCCAGGAAACTTCGGTTAATCCGTTCGAAATCAGAAATCCTACCGGATTTTCGAATCCGTTAAAACAGCAGCCGTCTGCCCCTTTCTCCACCCCTGAAATCAGAGAATCGGTTCAACAGCCGGCGCCTGTGCAGGTCGAAGAAATCGCTGAAGTCAGAGTCAATGTTATGCCAGAACCAAAGCAAGTGGTTCAGCCTATTCAGCAACCTGCAGCTGCGCCCCAGTCGAATGCACCGAGCTTTGTTTCTCAATTTTCTCAGACGCAGGCTTCTGCTTCTCAGCCGGTTCAGCCGGAACCGCAAGTTCAGAGAGCCGCTGAGCCGCGCCCTCCTCAACATCCTCAGCAGGATCAAGGAGCTCATAGCCCTTTTGGGGCGGCTGGAGCATTTTCAAGACCAATCGCACAACCCGATGACAGCTTCCAAGTGCCTCCAGCACGCAAAGACAATACAATTTTCGGCATGATGAACAGCGGTATGGGCTTCAACCAAGGGGGTTTTGCCAGTTTGAATCCTCGTAATGGACAAGGCAGCGGACTATGGTCTAACAACGCTTCTGTTTCTAATACAGCCGAACAGGCCCAGCAGGAAGAAGAAAAGCCGCAGTTCGAACATGAAATCCCGGCCTTTCTTAGAAAGAAGAACTAATCCAAGGAACCGAATTCAGTGATTAGACAGAGAACGATTAAAAAAGCTTTTGAAACTGTCGGTATCGGCTTGCATTCCGGACGCAAAGTTAAATTAGCCTTGCGCCCGGCCCCTGTCGATACCGGGATTGTTTTCCGAAGAATTGACTTGAATCCGCCGGTTGCAATTAAAGCCGAACCGGAAAGAGTCAACGATACCCGTATGGCAACGACTCTGGATAAAGGCCAAGCCAAGATTGCGACGATTGAGCATCTTATGAGTGCTTTATCCGGACTTGGCATTGACAACTGCTACGTAGAAGTTGACGGTGCTGAGGTTCCAATCATGGACGGTTCCGGTGCATCCTTTGTTTTCTTGATTAAAGCGGCAGGCGTTGAAGAACAAGACGCACCAAGGAAATTTGTTCGTGTTAAAAAGTCAATTGAAATTCACGCCGGCGATAAGTGGGCATCTTTAGAACCGTTTAACGGTTATAAGCTGTCCTTTGCCATTGATTTCGGTCATCCCGCTATTGATGCAACAGCACAGTTTGTTGAAGTTGACTTTGACAACCATACCTATATCAACGATGTCGCCAAAGCCCGGACTTTTGGATTCGTCAATGATTTGGAAATGCTCCGCTCGTATGGGCTGGCTCAGGGGGGTACATTAGATAACGCCGTGGTGATGGATGACTATCACGTCCTTAATCCGGACGGCCTTCGTTCCAATGATGAGTTTGCCAAACATAAGCTCCTTGACGCCATGGGAGATCTTTATGTTTTAGGCCATCCTCTCGTTGCTCATTACAAGGCCTTCAAGTCCGGTCATGATTTGAACAATAAGCTTCTCAGGAAACTGTTGTCTGAACCGGACAGCTGGGAATTCGTGACTTTTGAAGATAGCTCAAAGGCCCCTTCTGCCTTTACCAACGCACTTGTTATTCCAAGTATCTGATCATTTGTTCTTCTGATACTTTTCAAAAGGACTTTAGACGCCAAAAACAAAGGGGATGCCTGATGGCATCCTCTGCGATTTTTAGGTTGGTTCTAGCCTTAATAGAGGCCGATAAGTTTCCACCAAAGCATGCCGCTGGCAAAAACAATCAGAACGTTAATGGTCACCAGTACAAAGTTGATGCCGTAAAACCGAGGTCTTTCAAAGTAGCCCTGGCCGTAATAGATCGGGCCTGGTCCGCCGGCGTATTCGGTGATTCCCCACATAAAGTTCGAGAAGATTGCAAAACAGATTGCAACCATCATCGGAGGGGCGCCTGCGCCGATCGCAACCATAGAGAACGGAACGTACATGGCTGCAACATGGCCTGATGCAGTGGCAAAGACATAGTGAAGGTAGATGTACAGGAAGCCGAGAAGGATGAACGCAACCATCCAGTCCATGCCTGTGAGCATGGAAGCAAATCCTGCGCTCATCCATTTAATAAAGCCTAAAGAGGTAAGACCGGTTGCTAAGGAAATAATGATGCCGAACCAAACTACGGTGTCCCAAGCTGCTTTATCGTTTAAAACGTCTTTCCAATTAACTGCTCCGGTCGCAAACAAGAAAGCAGCAAGAGTGATAGCGATGGCATTGGCGTTGTAACCAGTCCACATCGTCGTTCCCCAACCTAATAACGCGATGATGAAACCGAGAGCAACTTTCTTTTCTTGCGAGGACATGGGACCCATTGCAAAAAGCTGTTCTTTGCCCATGACTTTGGCTTCGGGAGTTTTTTTTAAGCCGGGATCGAGAATCTTGTAAGAAAGAAGAGGCATCACGAAGAAACAAATCATGGATGGCACAACGGCAGCCCAGAACCATCCAATCCAAGAGAGCTCGAGGCCCAGACCTTCTTTAGCAAGTGTCGCGCACAATGGATTCGCAGCCATACCAGTCATGAACATAGCGCCGGTGATCGGTGTGAACTGAAAGCAGGTCATGGTTAAGAACTCACCGAGCCGTTTCTGCTTCGGACCTGGTTCACTGTCGAGCACTTGGTTAATAGACTTTGAAATTGGCAGAATGATACCGCCGGAACGGGCTGTCACACTCGGCATAGCAGGCGCTAAGAACAAATCTGCCAGGCCCAGAGAGTAAGCGATGCCAAGTGAAGAACCGCCGAATAAAGAAAGCGTCTTGTAGGCAATGCGTCGGCCGAGTCCAGACTGGACAAAGCCTAAAGACAGAACATAAGCGGCAAAAATCATCCATACTGTGCCGGAGGCAAACCCGGATAAAGCCGCTTTGAAAGTCAGCGTATTTGTAAAAATACAGACCGCCAAAGAAATGAACATAATAGCGCCTGAAGGAAGCGGAGCGCAAAGAATACCGACAATAGTTGCAACAAAGATGGCAAACATATACCAAGCTTCAGGTTTTAGGCCTTCCGGTACCGGATATAACCATATGAGTAAACAGACGAGGACAGGAGTTACCGCCTGCCACAGCTTGATTGAACGTTGAGGCATACAAATACCTTTGAATTGAGATTCGGCTGCATATACCGCAGCCGGATGAAAGGAAATTATTTGGAATACTTGGCAAGAACTCGATCGACGAATTCCGGAGCTAATCCGATGTAAGAGTGAGGATTGAGCATGTGATCAATTTCCTCTTCCGTAAATTCTTCCTTGACTGCCGGAGTATTCATCAGCACATCTTTGAACGGAATTTCTTTTTCGTAAGCTTCCATGGCGCCTTTGTAGATGATTTCATGCGCAGTCATGCGGCCAAGACGCGGAGCCATATGCATCATGACGCATTCACTCATCATGAGGCCTTTTTGTTTGAAAAGATTTCGTTCCATGTGCTGCTCATAAACAATCAAGTTTTTGAGAATGTTCTTGGACTTTTCGAGAGCAGCTGCCATCAAGTGACAGGCGCGCGGAATGGCTTCCCATTCGGACAGGAAGCAACCCCAGTCTCTTTCATTTTCACTAATCATCGATTCAACGATAGATGGTGCTATAGAGCGGACGTTGCGAAGAAGAGCTAAAACGTTTTCAAGAACGGCAGGATTGCGTTTGTGGGGCATCGTAGAGGAACCGACTTTGCCCATGAAGAAAGGCTCTTCAAGTTCGAGAATTTCTGTTCTCTGAAGAGTCAGAATCTCATGGATGATGCGGCCGAGAGTTCCGGCACAAAGAGCTAAAACGGAAACAAACTCTGCCTGATTATCTCGAGCAACGTGCCATGCAATTGTAGGAACATTGAGACCGAGAATTTCCATCATTCTCTTCTGCACTGCAAGTCCGTGTTCGGGCTGGGAAGCTAGAGTCCCAACGGCCCCAGCCATTTCACCAACAAAAACTCGGTCTTGGATCTGTTCTAAGCGTTCGATATCACGTCCGAGCTCATCTACCCAGATTGCGGCTTTGTAGCCGAAAGTAATCGGAAGAGCGTGTACGACGTGAGTTCTGCCGGACATAACGGTGTTGCGGTGCTTTTTGGCAAGGTCTAAACAATATTCTTGGCAAAGCTTCATATCACGAAGGATGATTTCATAGGCATCTTTTTCAAGAAGAACAATACCTGTGTCAACAATGTCTTGGCTGGTCGCGCCCCAGTGAACGAACTCTCCTGCATTGTCAGGAAGGACTTTCTTGAAGGCTTTCAGTAAAGGAACAATAGTGATGGAGCTTTTATAGAACTCTCCGATTGAAGGAATATCCAGAAGCTCGGCTTTGGCGTATTTCTGGATGATGTCAGCTTTGTCTTTTGGGATAATTCCGAGTTCGCCTTGAGCCTTTGCAAGAGCGGCTTCGGTGTCAAGCCATTTTTGAACCCAGGCTTCGTCACTCAGAGTTTTCCTCATTTCATCGGTGCTGAACATGCATCCATGGATTTGGCTGTCGATAGCGGTAGAAGGCACTTTAATCTCCTGTGGAAACTTAACAATGAATGTGCTTTGGTCATTGTGCTGGAGATAGAATATGTACGTACAAAAGAATGAATTTGTTTTGATACTGATCAAACTTTTCCGAGGTTAAGGTTTATTTTCTTTTTAAAAATTAAATAGTTGTGATATGTTGGCAAACAAATAAGACATATTATGTCGGCAACAAATAGAAGAAGCCTTCTCTCCCAGCGAGATCTCTAAAAATGGATATGGTTTCGTGACTATTTCATTCCTACAAAAGAGGCATCATGAGAAAAAAATTGTGGCAGGAAGTCTCGGAAAAGCTGGTTGCTAAGATTACAAGCGGTGATTGGCCTGTGGGCTCGATCATCCCGGGAGAGATTGAGCTCGCCGAGCAGCTCTCAGTCAGTCGGGATACAGTTAGGAAAGCGCTGGATGCCTTGGTAAAAGCAGAATTGGTTGAGAGGCGTCCACATATTGGAACTCGAGTTAAAAGCAAAGTCCAAAACGGTAAATTTCTTCATGAACTCTCTGATATTCGTGCGATTGACTACTACGGTAATCAATTTCCGCGGCTTATAGAAGCGACGGAGGATGTGATCGTAACAAAAGAGCTCTCTGAACAGCTCTGTTTAACCGAAAATGAGCCATGGGTCCGATTTAAAAATATTCGCGTGGCCGATAAAAACTTAAATGAGCCGGTGGTTGTAACCTATGTTTACGTCAGAAAAAGCATGGCCTATGTGGCTGAAGAAGCTAAAAGACATCCGAGGGAACTTATTGTTTCTTTGATTGAAGGTTTTCTAGACATTGAATGTGCGGAAGTAAGGCAAACTTTTTCGGCGGTCGTGATGAGCCCTGACGTAGCCGAGCACTTCAATTCGAAACCAGGAGTTCCCGCTTTGAAGATTGTTCGATGCTATTTGGACCGGGAAGGAAATACCATAACTGCCTCTGAATCTTTTCATCCCGCAGAACGTTTTGCCTTCACTGTCGTTAATCGCAAAAAGCATTCTTTTGGCTTTTTGTCATGATTTCTTGAAATTGAAAATCAAGGAGGATGCTTTCACTGCTTGAGTTGCACAACTTTGCCTATGACTTTTAAGGTTGTAATTCCGTTTAGCATCAATGCATTTTCTACTTCCGGCTTGATCGACGCAAATTTCGTGAGAAAAGCAGGGTGAGGAAAGAGAACATTTAAAACGAGAACATTCTCGTAAGCGAAGTTTGGATCTTCGTTTGGGTCGATATCGTAAGGATTATTGTCTTTTTTTCTAACGGTCTCCTGAGTCAGAAAACACTGAGCTCCGGTGATCTCCATACCCAAATTCATTTGTTTGAAAATAGGGTTGATAATGCGCGCGATTCTGTTGGCTAATTCAGCATTCATGACCGCAACTCCAATAGGAGTTCTCTTCAATCTGTCATAGGCAGAAATTTTTCTTTTTGCAAATGGAATCATTGCGTTACGGAAATAGTTAGAAAAGATTTTTTCAACAAGTTTTATCAATCATAGTTAAATTCACATTTACCGACAAGAAGTAGCAAGATAGAGTGTAAAATCACCGAGTTTATATGTGAGAAATCGGGTGTCAGGGTTCTGTGTTGACGCCCTCAATTAAAAGAGAATACTGAATGGCTAGTTTTCTGACGAAGATTTTTGGAAGTCGCAACGACAGACTTATCAAACAATATCGCCGTAAAGTTGAAGAAATTAACAAACTCGAACCTTCAATTAAGGCTCTGAGTGACGAAGAATTAAAGGCCAAGACCGTTGAGTTCAGGAAAAGACTTGCTGACGGAGAAACCTTAGACAAGCTTTTACCTGAAGCCTTCGCTGTAGTAAGAGAGGCCAGCTGGCGCGTTCTAGGGATGAGACATTTCGACGTACAGCTCATCGGCGGTATGGTTTTGAATGACGGCAAGATTGCTGAAATGAGAACCGGTGAAGGTAAGACTCTTACTGCAACTCTAGCCGTCTATTTGAATGCTCTGCCCGGCAAAGGCGCACACGTCGTTACTGTTAACGACTATTTGGCAAAGCGTGACGCTGAATGGATGGGCAAGGTTTATAACTTCTTGGGCATGTCGGTCGGTACCATTCTCTCTAACCAGCCGAATGCAGAAAAACAGGCCGCTTATCAAGCAGATATTACTTACGGAACCAATAACGAATATGGTTTCGATTATCTGCGCGACAACATGGAATATGACGTCAACGCCAGACGCCAAAGAGGTCTCTTCTTTGCAATCGTCGATGAAGTGGACTCCATCTTGATCGACGAAGCAAGAACACCACTGATTATTTCTGGTCCTGCCGAAGGCAAGACAGACGTTTATGTCCAGATCGATAAGATTCCGGATCAGCTGACTCGACAGAAAGAAGAAAAAGGCGAGGGCGACTATTGGGTGGATGAGAAGGCTCATACCGTTCAGTTGTCTGAAGCCGGTCACGAAAAAGTTGAAGCAATTATGAGCAGAATGGGCCTTCTTCCTGAAGGACAAAGCTTGTATTCTCCTCAGAACATCATGCTTCTCCACTATCTCAATGCAGCATTGAGAGCTCATACAATCTTTATCAAAGATCAGCACTACGTCGTTCAGAACGGTGAAGTCATTATCGTTGACGAATTTACCGGCCGTTTGATGCAGGGCAGAAGATGGTCCGACGGTCTTCACCAGGCGGTTGAAGCTAAGGAAGGCGTGAAGATCCAACAGGAAAACCAAACTTTTGCCTCCATTACTTTCCAGAACTACTTCCGTATGTACGAAAAGCTCTCCGGCATGACCGGTACTGCTGATACGGAAGCATACGAATTCCAGGAAATTTACGGCCTGGAAACTGTTGTTATTCCGACTCACCGCCAGATGATTCGTGATGACCAACAGGATAAGGTTTACAGAACTGCAGCTGAGAAATATAAAGCTATTCTCGATGACGTCAAAGATTGCTACAAACGCGGACAGCCGGTTCTTGTAGGTACTACATCCATTGAGAATTCTGAGCTCATCAGCCACATGCTTGACAAAGAGGGCATTCCGCACAATGTTCTGAATGCTAAGCAGCATGAAAAAGAAGCTCAGATCGTGTTAGAAGCCGGTCGTCCCGGTATGGTCACCATTGCTACCAATATGGCTGGCCGCGGTACCGATATCGTGCTTGGCGGCGGTATCAGCAAAGCTGTTTCCGAAGTAGAAAACAATCCGAATCTCACTGCTGACGAAAAGAAAGCTCAGATTGATGCCATCAAGAATCAATGGCAATTGGATCATGAGAAAGTAGTTGCCCTCGGCGGTTTGAGAATTATTGGTTCCGAGCGTCACGAATCAAGACGTATTGATAACCAGCTCAGAGGCCGTTCCGGCCGTCAAGGCGACCCGGGAAGCTCCAGATTCTATCTTTCTATGGAAGATCCTCTCTTGAGAATCTTCGCCGGTGAAAAGATGCAGGCTTTGATGAACAAACTTCGTCTCCCTGAGGGCGAAGCTATTGAAGCCGGTATTGTTTCTCGTTCTATCGAAAGCGCCCAGCGTAAGGTTGAATCCAGAAACTTCGATATTCGTAAACAGCTTCTTGAATACGACGACGTTGCCAATGACCAGCGCCGCGAAATCTATGTTTTGAGAAATGAAATTCTTGAAAACAAAGATGTGTCCGGCCCGGTTAAAGAACTCAGGGACGGCTTCTTCACTTCTTTGTTCCGCAGCTATGTCCCGGAAGACACAGTTGAAGAACAATGGGATCTCGACGGTCTTGAAAAAGTGCTTAAGGAAGAATGGAACCTTGATCTTCCGCTGAAAGCTACTCTTGAAAAATCTGAAAGTTCTGACGATCAAGAACTTTTGGATATGGTTATTAAGGCCTCTAATGAGGTCTATGACGGTAAAGTTGCTTTGGTCGGTAAAGAGGCATGGCAAGAATTTGAAAGAAATGTTCTTCTTCAGTTCTTGGATCAGCATTGGAGAGAACATCTCAGCCAGCTCGATATGCTTCGTCAAGGCATTCATTTACGCGGCTATGCTCAGAAGCAGCCTAAGCAGGAATACAAACGCGAAGCGTTCGAATTGTTCAGTGCTCTTCTCCAGACTGTCGGTGAGGATGTCACAAGAGTTCTGATGAACGTTCAGATCCGCCAGCCGACTCCTGAAGAACAGGCCCAGCAACAGGCTATGCAGGCTCAGGAAGCTCACGTTGATGAGTCCGAAGGTCAGTTGAAGGGACCAATGTTCGAACAAGAAGCTGAGGAAGCAGAGAAATTTGCTCATGTAGGCAGAAATGATCCTTGCCCGTGCGGAAGCGGCAAGAAGTTCAAAGACTGCCACGGAAAACTGAAATAATGGTTTTTCTTTAAGAAGCCGGCCTTATGGTCGGTTTTCTTTTTATACAATAAAAAGATCACTTTAAAAAGGAAAAAACATGGCAGTCAATCTTAAGGCTCCCGTCGCTGAAGACATTCTCCCGGTTTCCGGGGTGGTTCTAGGAACCGCTGAAGCTGGTATCAAGAAAGTTGGCAGAAAAGATTTAATGTTGATGGAACTAGCTCCCGGATCAAAGGTCGCTGGGGTCTTTACAAAGAATCGATTTGCAGCCGCTCCGGTACAGATTTGCAGAGAACACTTGCTTGAGACTAATGACATCCGAGCAATTGTGGTTAACACAGGATGCGCTAATGCCGGTACCGGTTTGACCGGTTTGCACGATGCAGAAGAAACCTGCCAGGCCGTGGCTGATATCTTTAACACGCTTCCGATTAAGGTTCTTCCTTTCTCAACAGGCGTGATCATGGAACCGCTGCCAATGACAAAACTTTTGACCGGTATCCCCAAAGCAGCTCAGAATATGGGCAGAAACAATTGGATTGATGCTGCCAGAGCGATCATGACAACGGATACGGTGCCAAAGGCTGCTTCCAAGAGAGTTGAGCTGGATGGGGTTGAGATTACCGTTACTGGCATCAGCAAAGGTTCAGGAATGATTGAACCGAATATGGCAACAATGCTCGGCTTTATTGCTACAGATATCGGAATGTCTGCTGAGCTCGTTCAGGATACAGTTCGTGCTGTTGCAGATGCTTCATTCAACCGCATCACAGTGGACGGCGATACTTCAACGAATGACTCCTTTATTCTTATTGCGACCGGCCGCGCGGATTGCCCTCCGATTGAAAGCGATGAAGATCCTAGATACAACGATCTTCTTGATTCTTTAATTGAAGTGGCTCAGAAATTGTCTCAGTCCATGATTCGAGACGGAGAGGGTGCTACTAAATTCATTACGATTACTGTTGACGGTGCAAAGAACGAAGCGGAAGCTCTTAAAGTGGCTTACGCTATTGCTCACTCTCCTTTAGTCAAGACAGCCTTCTTTGCTTCCGATCCTAACCTCGGAAGAATTTTGGCTGCGGTCGGAAACTCTCGTATCGATGACTTGGATGCCAATAAGATTTCTTTATGGCTTGATGACGTCCTTGTTGCCAAGAATGGAGGCCGTTATGCCTCTTATCGAGAAGAAGACGGCCAAGCCGTTATGAATAAGCCGGAAATCTTCGTCACCGTCAATCTCGGAAGAGGAGAAGCCAGCGAAACAGTGTGGACAACTGATCTTTCTCACGATTACGTTTCCATTAATGCCGATTACCGCAGCTAATTGTCTATGAGCCAAAGAAAAGAGTTTTATGAAAGGTTTGGTCACTTCATTGAAAAGATCGAACCTCTTCTGCCCTCTTCTCCTGATGAGATTGACTGGTCTAAACCAGCCTTTCGTTGGAGACAGAAAAGTTATTTCGGCGTGGAATTAGGAACTCTGGAACCTATCGTAGAAGTAGCTTTCGTTGATCCAAAAAACATTCAGAACGTCGAAAGACAGAAGGAGATCCTTTTATCGAATACCGAGCAGTTTGTGAAGGGACTGCCGGCAAACAATGTATTGCTGACGGGTGCAAGAGGAACCGGAAAGTCTTCATTGATTCGTTCGTGTTTGTCTAAGTTCTATCCTGAGGGCTTGCGTCTGATCGAAGTCGATAAGGCGGATCTGAAGTATTTGGGAGAAATAACAGCTTTAGTTCGGACTCGCCCGGAGAAGTTCATTATTTTCTGTGATGACTTGTCCTTTGAGCCCGGAGAGGCGGCTTATAAGGCTTTAAAAGCGATTCTTGACGGTTCTATCTCGGCCTCGAGCGAGAACATGATTATCTATGCAACTTCCAACAGGCGTCATTTAATGCCTGAAAAGATGCAGGACAATTTGGCCTGCGGCATGGATGAAACTGGATTAATTCATCCTGCGGAAACGGTGGAAGAGCAAATGTCCTTGTCCGAAAGATTTGGACTTTGGCTCAGTTTCTATCCTTTCAGTCAGGAGGAATTCCTGAGGATTGCAGAAGGTTGGACAAGACACTTTAATGGGCCAATCAATGAAGAATGGAAGGTAGAAGCTTTGCAGTTTGCCTTACAAAGAGGCTCTCGCTCCGGCCGAGTCGCTTATCAGTTCGCAAGAGATTGGACCGGCAGAAATAAGCTGAAGAATGACAAATAAGAAGTTTACGGAAGTTGTAGTTGCGGCACTAATCAACAAGGAAGGAGAAATTCTTCTTTCTAGCCGTCCCGAACCAAAGGTTTACGCAGGTTACTGGGAGTTGCCGGGCGGTAAAGTTGAAGAAGGGGAGGATCTTGCACAGGCGCTTTCCCGAGAACTTGAAGAAGAGTTAGGAATAATTCCTAAAGATTTTAAAGAGGTGGACTGCGAAGAATTTTCCTATCCCCACGCAGATGTTCGCCTGCATTTTTTCAGATGTACTGACTGGGAAGGGAGCATCACTTGTAAAGAGGGACAGGACTACGGGTTCTTTTCTGAGAATAATCTTCCTGCTCCCATTCTACCGGCAACAGTGCCCTTGTTGCCTTCTTTGATTAATGCTCAATAGATTTTTTGGTATGGATTTTCCCTTTTGCCAAAGAATCTTTTGAGATATCCAGATCATCATCGCCTTCAATGGGACGTCCGTGAATTACGTAATCCTCATTAGCCCATGCGCCTAAATCAATAATTTTGCATCTCTCACAGCAAAATGGGCGCCATGGGTTCTTATCTGAATACTCAGTCATTTTTCCGCACTGCGGACATTTAACTTGAATAGCCATTTTCTTTAAATATTGCAGATTCCCAATTTAAACGGAATATCTTGAGAAATTGCGCCGGTGACGGCGGGTTTATTAAAAGATACCGGGATAAAGCGTACGGAGAGCATGTACCGGTTTGCAGAGACTTTCGGAACAACCTCGTATTTTGGGTCTACGTAAATTTGCAAAAGTGTGAAGGTTTTGCCCTGAAGATCTTTCTGATACCCACCTTTTTCAGCAATTGCTTCGGTAACTTCAGCACTTCCTCTAAGAAGTTTAAGAATTAGGTCGATCCCTTGGTGATAAGGTTTTAAGGGAGTTATCCAGCCTTGAAGGTCGGCTTTTCTTCTTTCTGCCGGTAAATTAAGCCAATGGTGGTATATAGGGAGATCAAACTCGCATGTGCCGGCAGGAATGGAAGATCGCTGAGCGAGAAGCTTAAGGAATTCGTTTAAAGTCGCTAAATGAGAGATTCGGATTCCGACACTAGTAAGAGCGGAGCGGCAAGCCTGAATCTCGTTGAGAGTGTTCTTAAGAGAAGACTGATCGACATTTGGACTGGAGGCAAGAGGAGACAAATAGACTCTAAATCTTTCTAATTCCTGCAAAATATCATTCTTTTGATCTCCTCGGTTTGTTACTTCTTGGATTTCAAAATATTTTCGTATTGCAGCCTGATGATCTTGCGGGAACTCCTGTTCGGCAAACCATTCCAATTGTTTAAAGAGATAAGAAAGTCTCAGAAAAGTACGAGTCTTTTCTGTAGACGGAAACTCATATCTCAAAAGATCATTACTCATGTGTTCTGTGACCCTATGCACCACTTAATAATTTAGCATACCGCTAGGACTAAATATTAAAAATCAAGTCGCCGAGCATATAAATAAAGTGAATCGATAAAGCTTCGCATTCTAAATAACAAAAGTAAGACAGAAGTAAAGGTCGTCTCATTTAAACCGATTTTGAGCAGGCTCCAGATAGCTTTAAATAGATTTGGTGTAAGCGCAGAATCTCTTTTTTGAGGTACTCTCTCTCTCCGTAATTGAAAAGCACATCGTCTGCGAAAGATAGTTTGTCCCGAATTGAAGACTGGCTATTGATGATTTTTTGTATTTCTGTCGGTCCAAGTCCGTTTCTAAGTTCCACTCTGCGGATTTGTTCTTCTTTCGGACAGTCCACTAAAAGAATTCTATCGCAAAGCCGGATCCAACTTGAATCTTTATTCATCAAAGGGACAGCGAGGATGGAGTAGGGGCCGTCTAAGTTTTGAATTTGACGTTTAGCTTCTTCACGGATAAGAGGATGCAGAATGCTTTCGAGTTTCTTTCTTTCATTGGATGAGTTAAAGACTTTTGTTCTCATAAATTTTCTATCCATGCTTCCGTCAAGGGCAATAGATTGCGGGCCAAAGTTTTCTAAGATCAAAGAAATTGCACTTCCGCTCGCAGCTGTTAAATTCTGAGAAATAACATCGGTATCAATAATTTTTATGCCAAGCTCCGCAAAAAGATCGGAGACCGTTGTTTTGCCAGATCCGATTCCGCCAGTTAGTCCGATTAACAAAGCTGCACCTTAGATGTTTAGATAGTTGACTAATTGTAGTCGAGGGAAAACGGGATGGACCAGCAACGAGTTCTCGTAGGACCGGCACTCGCTGAAGAGTAAGGAGAAAAGCGGCCTATGGCTCTCTCAATCCTGATAAGGAAATCAGCATCTGCACTCTTCAATACAAGGATTTTCTGAGAAAATATCAATATCCTCAACCCTTAGATTAAAAAACAAAATATGCTCTACTGCCTTTACTATAGCCCGTGCGGAAGCACGCAAGAGTACGCCGTCAAGGTTGCCGAGACCCTCGGCCCGAATCCTATTTACGTCGATCTAACACGTTCTGATGGACGTCTCGACTTTCAGAGAGAAGACATTGTTATTTTTGCAGCGCCGGTTTACGGCGGACGGCTTCCGGTTCCTTTGGTAGAAAAGTTAGAGCGCATGCGAGGCGATCAATCACACGTAATAACTATGGTTGTTTATGGAAATCGAGCTTATGACGATGCTTTATTGGAACTAAATAGCATTCTTGTTGGTGACGGCTTCGAGGTGTTCGCCAGTGCTGCGTTTGTGGCCCGACATGTTTTCCATCCGGAGGTTGCTGCTGACAGACCGGATAAACAAGACTTCCAGGAAGCAGAGGCGTTTGCTAACCGCGCAAAATACAAATACGATGAGATGGATTACTCTGAGCCAAAAGTGCCTGGCTCAAAGCCATATCGAGAATTTGCCGGAATGCCGGTGGCACCGATAGCTGATCCAGCCTCTTGTTTCAAATGCGGGACTTGCGCGACCAACTGTCCCGTTGGAGCCATTTCAAAAGAAGATCCGACTCAGACTGATGCCCTGAAATGTATTGATTGTATGCGTTGTGTGCAGAACTGTCCTAGTCAAGGAAGAGTTCTTCCGCAAAAAGTGCAGGAAATGCTCTTAGCAAAACTTTCTCCTTTGGCCGGAGTGAGAAAAGCTAATGAGTTTTTCTATTGATTAACCAAACAAAAGGCCGACGGTTATTCGACTCGTCAGCCTTTATTCTTAATTCAGAACTGTTGAATTAGAAGTTCTTTTCCTGCAATTGGAAGTAGGCTTGCGGGTGGCTGCAAACCGGGCAAACTTCTGGAGCTTTTGGGCCCATTACCAAGTTGCCGCATTCTCTGCATTGCCACATAACGATTTCGCTTCTTTCAAATACTTTCTGCATTTCGATGTTGTCGAGAAGCTTCAAGAAACGTTCTTCATGGTGCTTTTCGATGGCGCCAACGCCGCGGAACTTAGCTGCTAATTCAGGGAATCCTTCTTCTTCAGCTTCTTTTGCGAATGTATCATACATATCGGTCCATTCGTAGTGTTCTCCGCCGGCAGCGGCTTTGAGGTTTTCAGCTGTGTTGCCGATACCTTGCAATTCTTTAAACCAAATCTTAGCGTGAGCTTTTTCGTTGGAAGCAGTTTCTTCAAAAATGGCAGCAATCTGCTGGAATCCTTCTTTCTTAGCTACGCCTGCAAAATAGTCGTATTTGTTGCGGGCCTGTGATTCACCGGCAAATGCTGTCCAAAGATTCTTTTCAGTTTTTGTTCCTTTTAAAGACTTAGTCATGAGTTCTCCTTAGTTCGAAAGAAGTAGTTAACGGTTGGCTCATTCTACACGCTCGGCACCAAATCGTTAATACGCAAATTAGAGTATAGAAGTAATCAATTGGGAAAGTAGTTTTTGATAATTTCCGGTTTTGTTTTTTGAGAGATGTTTGTGAGGAGTTTTTTCAAGAAACACACCATAAATTCTGAATTGTCGTCGCTAATTGTTTTAGAGCTTTGCACAGTACCTGCCAACGTCTTGAAACGATTGAATTCCTTTGTTGACCATTGAGAAGGAGGAGCTTTAATTTTCTTCGGGGCAGGTTTCGCGTTGCTCAGCAATTTCAAAGCTGCAGTACGAGAATAAGGTGAATATTTAATCAAGCGCTCAATTAGAAGCGGCATGGCACTTCCATGTTGAGCCGGATTAGTTCTGTTTTTACAGTTGTTCAGTGCGAATGGAAGATGAGGAGAAAAACGATGGAAAAGATCCGGCGAAGTTTTGCTATAGCCTCTAGACTGAGACCTGAGTTTGGCAAAACAATCCTCCGGAGAGACTTGAGACTGGTATGTGACTTGCGTAAGGACATTCTCAACGTGATCGCCTTTTCCAGTTTCAACCCAAGATTTCCTTTCAATTTCTTCTTTTTGTGTTCGAGGCAGATCTTCGTCTTTAAATTTTTTACTGTGAAGTAAGAACCAATACTCAATGCATGGATTAGACCACGCTAAAAAGATCCCATCGGAATTAATTTTGGGCATTTCAGTCAGACTCTTGTAGCCTGGATGATCGTCTTTGTCGAAGACAAACCAGAGTTCCTGGTTAAAGTCATGCTTGAATTGCTTTTGCCAAAGGAAGTTATTTGTAGCCGGGATAAATTGAACTTTTGGATCGCCGCCATTGTAAGAGGAGATGGCGACATTATTGGTAAGGCCGAGGATTTTGATAATCTCCGAAAGATAAATCAGCTCGGTTTTTCCTTCGCAAAGAATGGTGAGAAACGGTATTTTCTTTTGTTTGGATTTCCATTCTCGAATAATCTGTCGTCGAATTTTCTCATCTTCCGTTTTCCATTCGAATTGATATTGTTCTTCCAGGTTTCCTTCTGACGGACAAAAGGAAATCTTGCAAAAAAGGTCTGAGCCCGGCTTTGTACTAGAGTAGACGTGGTAAGAGTTGTTGTTATTTTTCTTGAATCGCATAGGAGGTCCTTTTTCTTTATTTTGGTCACCCCTTGCGACAAATAATGTCAAGCACACGTTTAACTCTTCTAGATATTTCCCCTTATATGATGAAAAAATGCATATAGTAAGGATGATAAATTCTTCACTAAATAATTTTCTTAAGCTTCGTATGTTTGATTTTCCCATGAATATCAAAAGAAAAGAACAATAAATAATTTTGTTTCAAGAATTATTTGAAGAAATATTAAACATTTTATTGTTTAAAAAATCATCGCAATTATGGGCTCCTCAAATTAGACTGAAGAAAAAAGTTTGAGGTACCTTATGACAAATTCTCGAATTCCTTGGGGTCCTGACACGTTAGGACCAACTAGTGAAGAGGCAGCTAATGAGACCTGGCAGTATTGGCAAAACAGGATAAACAGAGCCTCTCTAGTGATGTTAAGTGAACAGAAAATTCTTTCTAAGGAGCAAACAGAGAAGATTGCAGAGGCACAGCGAGAAGCTGAGAGAGAGTTGAATGCGCCTGGGACTGCTCCAATTTTCGATATCATGCCTCTGGAGAAGCTTCTAATCAAACATTGCGGGCAGGAAGCTACGCTCATCCATACCGGAAGAAGTCGTCAGGATATTTTTGCCACACTCAACCAAGCACGTTTACGAAGAGCAGTTCTCGACACTTTTGACAGACTGAACAAATTAAGAAGGCAACTGTTAGCAGTTGCGGAACACAATGTAGAAACATGGATGCCGGCCTATACCAACGGTGTACAGGCAATGCCTATAACACTAGGTTTTTATCTCTGGGCATTTTTGGAATCGTTCGAAAGAGATGCGGCCAGAATCAAAGAGTCCTGGGTGCGCGTAAATCAGTGCGCACTTGGAAGCGGTGTCCTTGCTTGTTCAGCATGGCCTCTTTCAAGAGAAAGATTGGCCGAGTTACTTGGATTTGATGCTCCTATTATCAATGGATTGGATAGCAGTCAAGTAAGCCTTTTTGACGTTCCATTAGAAGCGGCTTCAATTGCATCCAATATCGCCGTAAGAATAACGGTATTAATACAAGATTTAGCTCAGCAGTATTCGCAGACGAGGCCTTGGATTATGTTGGATGATTCGGATGCTTATGGCTCCTCGGCAATGCCTCAAAAAAGAAATCCAGGAATCTTAAATAAGACCCGCGCGAGAGCCTCTGACGTAATTGGTGCTTCTACAAGTGCATTTTTTAGGGCCCATAACCTCAATCTCGGGATGTATGACAACAAGGAAAGCGTGCTTGAAGATAATGCCAAGGTGTTTTCTTTGGCTGTGTCTATGTTGGCTCTTACTACCCAGGCTTTTTCCATGCTTCGCATCAATAAAGAACGTGCCTTAGAGGAATTGGAAAATGACTGGACATGCACCATGGCATTGGCTGAAGCTCTTCAAATGCACTACCAGGTGCCTTTCAGGGTCGGGCACAACTTTGCCAGTGATGTGGTGTCAAAAGGTCGCAAAAACGGTTGGTTACCTAAAAATATTCCTTTCGAAACGGTTCGAAAAAGTTATGAAGAAATAACAGAGAAATTGGAGGGAAAATCCCAGCATCTGCCACTTTCCGAGCAGGAGTTCAGAGGCTATCTCGCACCTGAAAATGTTGTGAGGTCTCGCGTTGGAACCGGAGCTCCTTCACCTACAAGTACTTCTAAAAACTTAGTTTCAATTGCCAAACAACTCGAGCAGGATGAGCTTTGGCTAAATAAGAAAAAGAAGGATCTCTCAGAGGCAGCAATCAAATTAGACGCAGAGTTTTCAAAGTTATAAACCTAATAAATCTCAGGAGATACATATGATCTGGATTGGATTAGCAATAGTTGTCGTTACTTTTTGGCTCATATATAAGAATTATGAAGCTCGTCTTGTTTTGTGCTTATCAGGCATTGTGATGGCTTTGATAGGGCAATATGTTTGCGGATCAAATGTCACATTAAGCACTGCTGTTGACGCTTTCATCAAACAGCTGGTAAACGGTGGTCTAGTGCCGACCATTGTAACAGTGATGGGCTTCGGATATGTCATGACATTCACAAAATGCTCAGATCACTTAGTCAACTCTCTGGTAAAGCCGTTGAAATACGTACCGGCGATTGTTATTCCCGGCGCAGTATTAATTACGTGGGTGCTTAACATCGTTCTTCCTTCTGCGGCCGGGATTGCCGCGGCTGTCGGTGTGCTGCTGGTACCGGCTCTAATCGCACTAAAAGTTAGGCCTGTCATGGCAGCATCTGCTGTTTTTGCTGGAACATGGGGATCGGTTGTAAGCCCGGGTTTGATGTTTAATCCCCAGATTGCTGACATTGCATTCAAAGCAAAAGAGATTGGTGCTCCTGATGCGATGATTGTTATTATGCAAGAGTTTTTGCCCTGTGCAATTGGCGCACTAGTCGTTGCCGCCGTGCTCGCTCTGATTTGTATGTTCTTGAAAGAAGGTGTGGGCTCTACTCAGTTGTCTTCCGCAGGAGACGCTTTAGAAGGAGGACTGGCAGAAGAAACCAAGAAGGATTTCAAGGTAAATCCTATCTACGCCGTTGTACCTGTTGTTCCTCTTGTTCTTCTTGTTTTGGCCTCAAAGCAAGTAGGCGTATTACCCACAAAAGTATTCTCGGTTCCGGTTTGTATGCTTATTGGAACAGCTATCGGTTTGATGGTTGCCATTATCAACAAACAAAAAATAGGCGATTGTTCCAAGCGTTTCTGCCGAGGCGCTGGAGACGGATTCTGTGATGTTGTCATCCTTATTGCCGCTGCCGCATTATTTGCTGCCGGTATGAAATCTATTGGCCTTACTGGAGCATTAGTTGACTCAATGAAGGGGTCTCAGTCAGTGGCCATGTTCGCTGCAGCAGCAGGCCCATTTGTTATGGCCGCGATCTCCGGTTCTGGAAATGCCGCTGCCTTGGCTTTTAACGAGGCTATTACTCCGCATGCAGCAGATTTCGGCTTAACTATTGTGCAGTTAGGCGCTGTTGCCCAAATTGCTGCCGGTCTCGGCCGCACCATGTCCCCAGTGGCAGGCGGCGTAATTATTCTTGCGGGATTAGCCGGAGTTAACCCAATGGAAATTGCCAAACGAACAGCGATTCCGGTTATCGTCGCCTTAGTGGTCACAACCTTCTGTATGTTTATGTTTTAAATTATTCTCTTTTTGAAAGCCTGAGCCGTCAACTGAAGCTCTCAGGCTTTCTAGTAAACAATAAAGGGAAATTTTTCTTGGACAAGCCTCTTCTGTTCGCCCTCTATTTCTCTTCTTCTCATTACATACCAATCGATAAAGGTTTGAACTCTTTTTAGTTTGTGAGCTTCTAAGGTTGTTCCAATGTAATTATCAAGATTGGGAATATGCCAGCCGTTGAGTATTGGAACCAATTTTCCGGCAAGAATTTCTTGGTAGCAGTGATGCAGAGGCATGTCCAGCACTATTCCGCAGCCTTCCAGGGCTGCTGTTTTGGCTAACAAAATATTGTTAAATCGAATTTCGGATTTCCAATGGATTGTTTCTTGGAGAGATCCTTTGACCAAGGCGGGAGAGAGAGGCCGGACTTTGCCGTTATATATCACTCCGGCGTGATCCACGAGTTGAGTAGGCGATGTTGGAGAACCATAGCGTTCCAAATAACTTGGCGCCGCACAAGGAATGAAAAGAGAGCGAGTTACCCAGTGTTCAACGAGGTGCGGATTATTGTTTGGTCCGTAATAGAGCATGACATCGCTTTGTCCGAACATTATGGCTTTTGGATCATCGTCACCTATGACATCAAAAGTCACTTTTGGGTGCAGCTTTTGGAATTCGGCAATCAATGGAACGATTTGAGTTTGAAGGAATCCTGGCATAGCTCCGAATCTAATGTTGCCGATGGATAGCTGTTGGGAGGTAGTTAAGTCAACGATAGTTTTATCCAGAGATTCCAATAACGGTAAAATCTCTTTTCTTGCTTGGGCGCCGGCAAGAGTTGGCTTTGCGGTTCGTCCAATTCTTTCCACCAGCTCGCAACCGACTTCGTTTTCCAAGGCCTTTATCATGCGAGAAAGTTGTCCTCGATCGACCCCAGTCTCATCAGCAACGCGACTTACGGAACCTTTCTCAAAAACTTTAAATAATAGCTCCCACATTCCCAAATGTTTGGACTTCCATTGATTTGTTAGCATGAAACACCGTAGGATAACCAAGAACAAAAAACATTCTAAATCAAAGAGTCTTTTGCACAGGAATATAAGTATTAATTGATTGGGTCTTTTTTCATAATCTCAGAGTAGCCTTAAGATTTATAGTAAAAGTTCTCATAGAAAAACTAGTGTTTTTTAGCGGGGGAAGTGCTCGACTGCTATGGACGCTATTTTGCTGTCAGATGTAGTTCCTCCAAGAGTTCTCTTGCTTTTTTTACGCCTTCATCGGTCAAGTATCTCGTATGTGTTCTTCGACATTTTGGAGGAAACAGGCAGCCGTTTTCAATTAGCTTATCCATAGCATTCCAGTCATAACTTTTCCAAGTCGAGTAAATTTTTTCGTGAGTTACTGGAAGCTCTTCGCACCTGCTAGTGAGGTACAAGAGGACGAGAGTCAAGTTCTCAACGAGAGTTTCTTTAGCCGTTTCGTTCAGATTCATCGGAAGATCTCCAAGTTAAAGAGCATGATAAAAATCTTTTTTTTCTACAGGGGAGGATCTTCCCGCAATTGAGTACAACATGGTTTTCTATGAAAAGACTTTGTTATAAGAAATAGAAAATCATCAATTTAGAACTCAACAAAAGTAACTAATTGTTTCAAAAGTAAATGGTGAGGAGAAAGAGAAGGGAGAAATTGCGATTGCATTTCTGAGAAAAATTGCTTGAGGCTACGGGCAATTCCTTAAGCTTAACTTAAAAAGTTTACTCTTCTCTTTTGGTCAAATCAACCGCACTTTCTCCCTTTACGCCCCCTTTGCAACCGTGTAAATTCAAATACGTAGCTCAGTGAGCTATCTCAAAAAACAAAACAAGGAGAAATAAATGACCAATATCTCAAGACGTGGTTTCCTTAAAACATCTGGCGTAGGCGTTGTTGCTACAGTCGGTACATTTACCGCTGCAACCGCTTCTGCTCAGCAGCAAAAATGGGATAAGGAAGCCGACGTTATCGTTGTAGGTTTGGGTGGTGCAGGCGCTGCTACAGCTATCACTGCTGCCGACAACGGTGCAGATGTTATCGTTATCGAAAGACAGCCAGCCGCAACACTTCGCTCCAATACTCGTATGTCCGGCGGTATCTTCCACTGCCCGGATAAATCAGGCAATAAGGCTGCATTGAAAGAATATGCTAAGGCCATGTTCTCCGGCGAAAACATTCCTGGAAAACTCGAAGGCGAACAGCCTCAGGTTTCCGACGGCTTGGCCGAAGCTTGGGCCGAATACACTCCGGGCCTTCTTGACTGGATGAAGAAACAGGATCCGAAGTTTCAGGCATTTGCTACTCCGGGCTTCAAGGGTGCAGCTTTCCCGACATTCCCAGGCGCTAAGGACTGTGGCTATCAGGTTTATCGTTCTTCTTATCCTGATCGTATCCCGGCAGGTTTCAATACTCCTTGCTACAACGGTCCTAAGGAAAAAGCAATTTCCGGTGAAGCTTTCTGGCTTTGCTTAGACAACGGTATCAAGACCCGTGCCGACAAGATCAAAGTTGATTATGAAACTCGCGGCCGCGACCTCGTTCAGAATGATAAGGGCGAAGTTATCGGTGTTATCGCAGAACAGAACGGCAAAAAAGTTGCTTACAAGGCACGCAAGGGCGTTGTTCTCTGCTCCGGCGGTTACGAATACAGCCTCCCGATGCGTCAAGCATTCTTGGAAGGCCCGGGCGTTGAAGGCTGGGCATTCTACGGTACAACATTTAATGAAGGCGACGGTATCGCTATGGGTCAGAAGGCTGGCGCCGGTATTATGAAAGCCGGTAAAGCCGCTTCCCGTATCATTATGCCTGCTCCAGTACGCCACAACGGCATGCGTTTGGGCATGATCACTCCTGCAGTTGGTTCCGGCCACGCTATCGTTGTTAATAACTACGGTAAACGTTACGCTGCTGAACACAAAGTTACTAAGGATCCAAGCCGCTACTTCTTCTATAAAGAAGCCGTTAAGTTTGATATCGACAAACTCGACTATCCAAACAGCCCGTCTTGGTTCATCTTCGACGAAACTCTCCGTAAGAGCAAACCTCTCGTAGGTCTCGGCATCTCCACTCCGGGTTATGGCTTTGTTGATTACGGCGCAGCTGACAACAGCGATGCTGTTAAGAAAGGCTGGATCCTGAAAGCTGACACTATTGAAGAACTCGGCAAGAAGATCAAAGCTATCAAGGAAAACGGTAACAAGATGGATCCTGCAGCTCTTGCAGAAACCGTTAAGAACTACAACGCTGCTTGCGCAGCAGGCGAAGATAAAGAGTTCGGACGCCTCAAGAGCACATTGCAGCCTGTTTCTGACGGTCCATTCTATGCTGTTCCTCTCGTAGCCGGCGGTCCAAATACTAAAGGCGGCTTGGCTGCTAACGCTAAGCGTGAAGTTCTCGATTGGAACCTCCAGCCGATTCCTGGCCTTTACGCTGTTGGTGAAATCGCTTCTGCTTTGAAGTTCGTTTATCAGGGTGGCGGAAACTTGACAGAATGCTTAGTATTCGGTCAGGTTGCCGGTAAGGAAGTTGCAAAACAGCCTAACCGCGGATAATCGCTTTCTCTGAGCAATAGTACAGTCGGCCGTGAACGTAGTTTCCGGCCGATTGTGTAAAGGAGAACTAAATTGAAAACCAAGCTTGTTGTTTTATTTTTTGGCGCTCTTCTTTCATTCAGCGCTATCGCCCAGGACAAGCCGCAGTTCCTAGGTGATCGTCACGTTGCGCGCGGAGTTCAGTGCCAAGTATGCCACGGACCGCAAATTTCGGCCCAGCTCAAAGAAGATGATCAAAGACATGAACCATGTGTCCAATGTCACGGTTTCTATGATCAAGTAGCTAAGAAGACCACACCGGAGAATCCGGAAGAAATGAATCCGCATAGCCAGCATGACGGTAATCTGCCATGTTCAACATGCCACAAGGGACACAAACCAAGCGTTAATTATTGCGCTGAGTGTCACTACTACAATTTCAAGGTACCCTAAACAAGCTATTGTTTCTCATTCATTTTGCGCCTGTTTTCAGGCGCCTTTTTGTTGAGAAAATGGTGATCCTATCTGTTCACCAGTTCAAATTTGATAGGGACTTGGATTTCGATTCCGATTCCGGAATTTGGAATATTAAAGTTTGTACCGATCAGCTGCTGGGCCAATTGATTGGAAGCTCGGTCAAGAACTCCTTTTCCGGACGGCACGGAAAGAGAGGCGGCGATAATCCTGCCCTCTTTATCGAATCTGAATTTCGCATGACAAGTCCCTTCAGTTCCGCTTCGAATCGCAGCTTTCGGGTATTTTTTCTTTTTTTCAATCAAGGCAATCAAAAGGGAAGCAAGCTTGTTGTTTGCTTGCAGATCAGAGGCACTTCCTGCTAATGAAGCGGGTTTTATAGATTCGTTTGAAGAAGGCTTAGTCTCAGGTTTGCTGTTTTTGATGGGTAAAGGTTTTGGCACAGGGTTGACTTCTTTTTTACGAGGCTTTTCTTGAACTATTTTTTTCTTGATGTTCTTGATAGGTATTGCCGGAGGAGGAATCACCGTTGGTTCAGCTACAGGCGGCTCCGCCGGAACAACTGCAGGTTCTTTAGGTTCTGGAGGAGTTTCTACTTTTATCTCGGATTCCTCGGCTAGCAAACGTTCAACAGACTCAACGGGTGCAGGCTCCGTAGGGAGGGGCGGTTCTTCAAACTGCACAAAACTCAGTTCAATTGTAGGGAGCGCTGTAACGGTGAGCGGTTTTATTTGGGAGGGAAGGGTCGCCAAGTAAACAGAACACACACAAGCGGAAATAATAAACAGCCGAGCTGCGTTCTTGGCTTTCCTTATGCCGTTCAAATCTAACTGAGTACAGGTATCCATCATTAGCCACTATTATTCTTTCTGGTACCGATAACGAAACGGCCCTCTCGTTTTACTTTGGCTACATCCACGATCCAGACGAAACTTTGAAAAGGCGCTTTTTCGTCAATCATAAGAGTAAGAAGCCCTTCCGGATGCTCATCAAGAAAGACAGGCAGCTCTTCCTTAGAAAGAGCCTTGTCGTTCCAGAGAATGGTTCCTGCTTCGTTGACTTGCAGGATCAATTCCTGATTGTTTTTCTGAGCCAAAGAGTTTTCTGCGGCAGGTAATGTCAAATCAATGACCGGCTTGCTGAAAGTCATGGTCATGACAAAGAAAATAACAAGCATGAAAATGACATCAATTAAAGGCGTCAGATCGACTTTCGGTTCTTCATCTAAATCATCAAACATGAATTTTATTCCTAGGCAGAGAGGGCTTGTTTTCCATGGAGCACACAGGAAGCATTCGGATGTTTGCAAACAACGGAAGCTGGAGAATCAGGCTTGGACAGTTCAATAGCTCGATAACTGTATTCCACAGCTTCAATCCTCATTTCCTTAACTTTAAGGAAGAGATAGTAGTAGGCCATTAGAGCAGGGATGGCAACCACAAGGCCCATTACTGTGGTAATCAGAGCAGTCCAAATTCCCGCAGCTAAGAGAGCCGAATCCGGTGAGGCACTCGCGGCGATGGTTTTAAAAACCTGAACCATTCCGAGGACTGTGCCGAGCAGTCCAAGCAGCGGGGAGATTGCGGCGAAAAGCTTGAGCCATGTCAATGCATTATTAACCGGCTTGAAGTTTTTATGAAAGAGATAAGAGACCTCGGCGCGGATATCTTCGGAGTGAGCACTGTGAGTTGTGACGATGTCGCGCACAATACAAATCAAGGGATTTGTGCTGGCTCCGAATTTGTCATGAAGTTCCCGAGAGGAAGAACGGTCTTTTCCAATCTTGGATTTCTTGAACCGGCGCAAGACGCCCTGCAGATAAATTACATTCCAGATGGTAATGTAGCAAGCGGCGATGCCGACCAAAATCAACATCACTCCGGCGCCTCCGATGAGGTCATATATCTCTTTAAAGTTCATATTCTCTTCCTATGCTTGTCGGGATTTGAAAATCTCAAATGCCCATTGAGCGGCCTCTCTTAAATCTTTGCTGTCCGGATGTTTGTTTGCTTCTTCCAGTCTCAGTCTGCGTTCCTCGGTCATTGGTTTCCCGGACATACGTGTCATGATTTCAATGATTTTCGGATCGACTTTTCCTTGCCACAAACGCAGATCAAGCAAAGAGGATTTATGAATTTCATTTTTGACTTTCTGAAGGAATCTCATCCCGCCTTCATTGTGCGGATCTCCTCCGAGGGTGCCGAAAACAGCGACAGGAACTGTACCTGTGGATTCATAGAATTGCTTCCAATTATTGTCAGGAACCCCTTTGTCACACCAAAAACCGCAGAATACTAAGTCATAGTCTTCAGCTTTTTTGTCGGTAGGAAGCTTGACGCATTCGCTATTAGGAATGGCTTCCGCAATAGTTTTACCGATTTTTTCCGTATTGCCTGTAATGCTGGAATATGCAACTAGTACTTTCATATCGAATCACCTATAAGAAGATTGAAGAGCTAAAAACTGCTCTTTTGCAGATTCGATTAATTTATGCTTTTCTCGGCCGACATAAAAGCTGTAGGCGCATTTTCCGTTTTTATCAAAGAAGGCGGCAAAATGACTTTCTCTTCCCATAAACGGCATGGTAATAAACCCGATCTCAATAATGTTTTCGTATTTGAAGTGGCCTTGCAGCGGGCTTTTGCCGCCCATCAAGTTGTAATAACCCATGGCTTTTTTGCCGCAAGCCACTTTGGTTTCTACTTCAATGACGTTTTCTCCGGCAATCACGATAAATGTTGCTTTTTCCCACTGAGAAATGCTTTCCCAAACTTTTTCAAAATCTTCTCCCGGAGCAAAAGTACAAGTTTCTTTAGGCAAATGATGTGCAGCTTCAAGGGCCGAGCAGTTCAGTGCGGAAGCCAAAGAGTCCAAAGTAACCGGACGGCCCGAGTTGATAACTTCTTGAATAACTTGCTGTGGGTCTTTATTTGTCATAAAAATCCTATAAATCAATTAATAAAAGGTTGGTTGGCAGTTTGAACTGGCAGCGGTAAATGTAGAGCTGTGTCGCAGATAAGATCTACCAGCTCCAAATCATGGGTAATAACAAGGACGGCTTTGCCTTCTGAAGACAGTTTCTTGAGGGCGCCGGCAATCCTTTTTAAATTGGCTCCATCTAAGCCGCTAGTGGGCTCATCGAGAATAATGACGTCTGGCTTTTTGGCAAATGCACAAGCGATAACAAGTCTTTGTTTCTGGCCTCCTGAAAGAGAGTGCGGATGACGGTCTCTTAGCTCCTGAAGATCGAAGATGCCAAGAAGCTCTTCGGCAGCATCGTTGCCGCCTTTGCATCCGGCTGCTTCCAAGCTGGCTCTCAACTCCTCAAAGACGGTTCTCATGTAGAGCTGATGATCAGAATTCTGTAAAACTACCGCAACGTGCTTTAAGCAGTCCTTTTGACGGATTGTTTTCCCTTTAACCTGAAAAGTGCCGGATTTTGCTTTATTCAGACCGGTAATCAATCGTGCCAAAGTTGTTTTGCCTGCACCGTTGTCTCCGAAAATTCCACAGATGCCTTGTTGAAACTCGAGAGAGGCGTCCGTGATGATTTCAGGCTGGCGAGGATAGGAAAAACTCAGCTTTGAAATCTTCATGATAGGTTTACCGGAAGACGTTTTGACCGGAAGGAGAAGGCGCTTGTCCGTGACCTCGAGCTTTCTCAGGCCGTATTTTTCTCTAAATTCAGAATCTAAATCCGGAAAGATGCCTTCCCGAACCACTTTACCTTTTTCCAAGACGATCACTTTATCGACAACATCTTTGAGCCAGTACAGACGGT
Source organism: Turicimonas muris (assembly GCF_002221595.1). Classification (GTDB taxonomy): domain Bacteria; phylum Pseudomonadota; class Gammaproteobacteria; order Burkholderiales; family Burkholderiaceae_F; genus Turicimonas; species Turicimonas muris. The sequence continues at coordinate 138,912 of NZ_NHMP01000004.1, read as the reverse complement.
GATCTACAATCAGAATGGCAACGCCCTGAGCTTTAAGTTTTTTGATTTCTTCGGCCAATTCTAGGGTTGCTTCCGGATCCAGGTTCCCTGTGGGCTCATCCAGGATTAAGGCCTTCAGAGGTTCCATCATGAGAGAGGCAAGGCCAACTTTCTGTTTTTGCCCTTGCGACAGTTCATGAATAATGCTTTTAAGAAACGGTTTTAAATTAAAACGTTCTGCGGTTTGTGAGAGTTTTGTTTGAATTTCCTTCGGATGCACCCCTTTGCATTCCGAAATGAAGGAAATCTCCTCTTCAACTCCTAAAGCGAAAAATTGACTTTCTGGATTCTGGAACAAAGTTCCTACTCGGTGCGAAATATCGCAGAGCTTTTCCTTCATATTGTCTTTTCCATCGATGCAAATTGTGCCTTCTACGTTGCCTCCGTAATAATGAGGACATAGTCCGTTAATCAGTCTGATAAGTGTCGATTTGCCGCATCCGGATACACCGGTGACAAGAATAGCCTCTCCGGGACGGACCATAAAAGAAAGGTTGCTCAGGGCAGGTCTGTCACTGTGCGGATAGGTATAAGTTACGTTCTTTAATTCAATCATTATTTCATCAGGACCGGTGAAGTGTTCGGAAAATAAATTTGCAGAATAACGGCGGCAACAAGGACAGCTGCGGTCAAAGAAACGGCGGCATAGTCTTTCTTAGTGAAAGATGGCGGATCCTTCTTGATGGCAGAAGTATTTGCATTAAGGCCTTTGAGTTCTGCGGCAATGCCGAGTTCATCTCCTGTTTTTAAGGCTCTGATTAAGAGCGGTGTAAAAAGAAGTCGAGTCGTCTGAAAGGGATGAATCGTCATCGTCCAAGGATTGATGCGGTAACCACGGATTTTGAGCGATTCCCAGATTTGTTTAATGTCGTTAGTAAACGTTGGAATAAAACGAACGATGACGGCGGCAGGAAGATAAATGACGAAGGGCAATTTAAGCTTCTGCAGCGAATTCAGAATTTGCTGGAGTCTGCCTGTGAATGCCAGAGGCAGTACGACATTGAGCATCGTAAAAGCTCTCATGAACGGAACAGCTAAAGATTTCAGCTCCATGCCTTTTCCCATCATAGGAAGAAAATGAGCTAACACCAGGCCGAAACCGCAGGCAATGGCCATCATTATCAAGAACAGAAGGTATGACACAAGGATGAGCTTAGGCCTTCTGATCATCAATAAATACAGAAAAGAAACAGCAAAAAGAAAGCACTGTGCGTAAAGGGAAGATATAGCTACTGTCATCACGGATGCCAGAGCCGTAATCATCATCTTGACGCGGATGTCCACTGCGTTGAGCAGAGATAAATTAGGAACGGATGAGGCCTGCATGTCGCAACTCCTTAATTGATTTGCTGCCTGTCCACAGGCCGATTAAAGAACCGATATAGCCGATGATGACTATCGGCACTACCGCAGCCATCATGGCGGGAGATTCACGCATCATTAAAAACGAGATGCCGAGAGAGCCGAACTTGCAAAGTAAATCAAAGCACCCAACTCCCCAATAAACAGCTCCCGGGAGGTTGTTCTTCTGAATAAAACGCATCAAAAGCTCGGCAATAACGGCCGCTAAAAGCATCGGCGGAATCAAAGTCAAATTTCCGCCGAGGAGCAGGAAGTTCACTACTGAGCTGACGATGACAAAAAGACAGAGAGTGCCGGGCCTGCACACTTTGAAGAGCATGGCCACTAACAAGGTAGTAAATACCATGTTCTTCAGCAGCAGGGAGAGAGGATTCATTCCGCCTCCAACCATGGCAATCAGTACAGTAGAGACTTTTGCAGTGGCTGCAAAAACGCCGATGATGATAAGTTCACGGGCAGACCATCTTCCACAGAAGTCGGCTAGGCGCGATGTTCGGGCCCTTTTTAAAGTCATTGTTGTCATGATTTTCAGCGGAATAAATTACATCTTTATTAATAACGGGCTGTCAGCTTGAGGTTGAATCTTCTGCCCGGCTCGTAAATGGAGGTCTCATAACCGTAAAGCTGGTTAGTAATATTGAGAACTTCAAAGTTTGCGCTAAAAGCCTGTTTTGGACCGAAGTGATATGCGGTTGCAAAGTTCAAGGTGGTGTAGCCTGCAATACGAGTGGTTTCTTTAGTTGACAGTGAGTACGACTTCTTCGCGGTACTGCTTCTCAAATAAGTGTCGGTTGTCCATTTGCCGTTAAAGAGCGGGTAAATTGTGCGCAGACCGTAACGAGCCGTGAATTCAGGAGTGCCCGAGGCATACGTTGAGGTGCCGTCAGCCCATTCCGTTTTTCTCTTGATCCAGGACAGAGAGAAATAAGGATTAAGGTTTTCCGTTGCTCTCAAGTTAAGAGAAAGTTCTGAACCGAATGTCTTTGCCTTATCGGCATTGACGTATCGACTGATTCCACTATCAGCATCACCGACGATTTCTGTGGAGATATAGTCATCGGAGAGGTTGTAAAACAAAGCCGCATCGATATCCATCAAATCAGTACTGTAGCGGGCTCCGATTTCAAAGTTATTGGACTTCTCGGGTTTGAGGTTCGGATTGCCGTAGACGGTACCGCCTCCCATGCTGTTAATCAAGAATTTTTCCTGCAGGTTAGGAACACGGAATCCTTGAGCCCACTGAGCACGCAAGGAGGTGTTGTCCAGGCCTTTCCAAATTACACCTAAATTGAAAACAGGACGGCTGTTGTTTTCGCTGCCTGGAGTGCCTGAATCATTGACCGCCGTATTGTTGAAAACCGTTGTTCCCGCCGGAGTGGTTTTATAACCGTTCCGGAAGGAAGTTGCCTTAGAAAGCTCAGAACTTACCCAGGTATAGCGCACCCCGTAGTTCAAAGAAAAGTCATGAGGCAGTGTAGTTTCCATTGCAGCAAAAATAGCGTTAGTCGTTTCTTTGCCCTTTACATAACGGTCTGTAACGTAGGACTGGTCGAGCATTGGACGAGGCATCCCGGTCATTTTCATAGACATAGCAAAATCTGCTTCTGTATTTGCCGTCAGACGATCTTGAGAAAATTCATACCTGGTAATAAGGAAGTTGTTGTCTCCCAATTGCCAATCCGCTTGCAGGCTGGAGCCGAGAGTTTTAATTCTGTTGTCAGCATGAGAATCAGTAGTGACGCTCATAGAAGATTTTGGACTTTTCTCAGACTGGCTCACGTAGTTCTGCATCATCTTGTGATTTTTTTGCCAGTAGCCGTCAACTCTCAGTCTAGTCAGATATTCGTTGATATCTTTGACTTCGGCAAACAGACTGATCTTGTCTCTTCTCCATTTTGGAATTTTGACGAAGAAGTCGGAGTCCGGATCGTTTTCATAGGTCCAGCTGGAAGAATTGATTTTGGAATCAAAAATGTCCGCATGCATGCCGACCGTGAAATTATCGGTCAGGTCATAGCTCAGGAAGGCACCGAGGTTCTTTTGGCGGAACTCGGTATTCTTTTGATAGCCTTTCGGAGTTTTGATGTTGCCGTGGCTTTGATAGCCGGCATCCAATTGATATTTAAATCCTTTTGCGCTTCCTCCGAGGGAAACGGATTCGCTCCAGCCATGTCCTGCTCCGTTCCAACCGACAGAGGCCTCTGCCTCAAAAGGTTTTTTAGAGCCTTTCTTAGTAATGATATTGATGACACCGCCGATAGCATCCGACCCGTAAAGTACGGAGGCAGGTCCTTTAATCACTTCAATTCTTTCAACGGAGGAAGGATCAATGAGAAGGGCAGGGCCGGACATGGACTTATGTTCGGAGACTTTCTGGCCGTCGATGAGAATTAGGCTGCGGTATTCGTTTTCACCTCTGATTTTGATGCGTTTCAGACCTTGGGAACCATCACCTCCAACCTCTACGTCGGGAACGTCTGCTAACAGTTCTCCGATATTTCTTGCGGAAGAATCACGAATCTCTTCCGCGGTAAGCACGGAGACGCTCATCGGAATATCAAGAAGTTGCTGTTCAACTCGGCCTGCCGTAACCTTGACTTCACCGGTCTTATGCACTTCTTGGGCATGAGACAAGGACCAGCATGCGCTTAAAGTAGCGGCGCAAAGAACGCTTAGTTTGACAATGTTTTTCATGATATTAGAGAAGAGATTTAATCTGATTAAGAAGATGTTGGTTCATGCGGCCTTGCCAGAATTGGCCGGCGACCGTTAACTCATAGCGGCTTCCGATTGGACTAAGCAATCCTGCTTTGGTCCAATTTTCTACCAACGGTTCAAAAACGTAGAGGAGTTGGGGAGTGAATTCCGCAGCTAATCTCGACGGATCTAGGAAGTTAAGTTCAAGCTGTTCTGCAACGGCTCGGCATAATTGCCAATGCGGAGCCGGTTCAAGCATCATAGAGACCGGTTTGATGCCTTCTTCTATTGCTTTTTTCCAAGTATCTGGTGTTCTGTCCATCATGTATGCATAGCCGTCGATATTGCCGCCGGCTCCCGGACCGTAAGCTAAACAGTCCGAACGAGTTTTGGCGTAATAGTTGTAGAAGTTGCGTTCTCTTGTATTTGCAGCCCAGTGGCTGATGGATAGGCGGCTCCATCCTGCTTCTCGCATGCTTTGTACTGCTTCAGCGAACATAAGGGCACGGAGTTCGTGATTCGGACCGGCCGGAAGTTTTCCGTTTGCAATGTACTTAAAGAGCGGAGAGCGTTCAAAAACGCGAAGCTGATAACAGTCCACTCCGTCTAGGTTTAATTCACGGCTGATGGCAAGATCTTCTTTCCAAGTTCCCATGGTTTGGAAAGGAAAACCGTAAATCAAATCGATAACGACAGCTGCTTGGTTGAAGCGAGTAAGGCGGCTTAGCTGGGAGACGAGTTGTTCTTTAGTGGAACGGCGGCCGACAGCTTGACGAACTTTGGTGTCAAAAGTCTGTACGCCTAGGGAGAAACGGTTGGCCCCGCCTTGTACCGCAGCTTCCATCTTCTCTGCATCGAAACCCGATAATCTGCCTTCATAAGTGATTTCTCAGTCATTGGCCAGTGGGAGGTACTGACGAACGGCTTTAATGACGCGTTCGATATCTGCGGCTTCAAGAGCCGTCGGCGTACCGCCCCCGAAATAAACCGCATGTACCGGTTCGTTTTGCTGAATCGGTTTGTCGGCCCATAGCTGAAGTTCTTTGATAAGAGTGTCGGCGTAGGCCTTGCTTTCTTCTTTGTTTCTGTAAGGCTTGATATAAAAAAGGCAGTACAGGCACCTTGTTTCGCAATAAGGCACATTGATATAGGTAACCGTCCTTCTGGTACGTTTGCGGAAAGTCAAATCGGAAAGAGTTGACTGAACTTGAGCCGGTGCAATCGGACTGCTTTGCAGGCCGGGATGAATATCGATAGACTCAGGAAATGCTTCGACAAGTGGATTGTCAGATATGTTGGCTTTCCAAGAAGGAGAGTCAGAGTCTTTTCTCATCATCTTGTTAAATTTAACGATCTTCGTTTTGTCCGATGAGACGCCGCTGATTACTGTCATATAGATTCTGCTTTTAAAACTGAATGAGAATGATTATCATTAATGCCAATATTAATTGAACAATTCTATTAAGTAATTATCATTCTCATTAGAGATTTCCCTAGTAAACGGAAAGGTGGTGTATTTTTGATAAAGACAACTATATGATTCTTAAATCAAATTAAGTTAGGCAAGAATAAAGAGTGAATTTTTAAATTTTAGAAAAAACTTATTTCCAATTATTTCCTCGTTTACTTAATTAAGACTTAAGGCGGGGTTAATTTTGTTTTGTATATGAGTCAAAAATTTCTTTTACCGGCTCTTTCGTTAGAAAACGTTTCAAAAACCTTTTATCGAGGAAACGAGTCGAAACAAGCCTTGCGTGATGTTTCCTTCACAATAGAACAAGGTGATTTTTTTGGTTTGTTAGGACCGAACGGTGCTGGCAAAAGTACGCTTATTGGAGTTCTTGCAAAGACAGTTAAACTGAATTCAGGAACAATCAAGGCATTGGGTTTTGATTTAGAAACTCAATGGCGTCAATTCAAAATGTGCTTGGGTATCGTTCCTCAGGAAATCACGTTTGATCCTTTTCTTACTGTTTACGACACGCTTCGTCTGCAGAGCGGCTATTTCGGTCTTCGCGGCAATCAGAAGTGGATTGAACGGCTGCTGGATGTTTTGGACCTATCCGATAAGAAAAACTCCAGTGTGATGAGCCTTTCGGGAGGAATGAAAAGACGTGTCTTGATTGCCCAGGCCATGGTTCATCAGCCGCCGGTGATTGTGCTCGATGAACCGACAGCAGGCGTGGATATTTCTCTGCGCCATCGTCTGTGGGAGTTCATGGCAGATCTAAATCGAAAAGGTCATACGATTATTCTTACGACACATTATCTGGAAGAGGCAGAGAAGCTTTGCCGTAATGTAGCTTTGCTTAATCATGGAAAAATTGTGACCTTAGAGAGCACTCAAAGTTTGCTCAAGGAATACTCAAAAGAACGAATTTTGTTTTCTTTGCCAAGTGAACTGCCGAAGGATTTTTCTATCAATTGTACGAAGCTTTCTGACGGGTCTTACTGTACGGCCTACGGCAGTCCGGAAAACTTGCACACGCTTTTAAATGAGCTTTCAAAAGTGGGCTTAATGCCGGAAAAACTTGAAATTGGAAAAGCAAATCTCGAAGAAGCCTTCATAAGGATTACAGGCAAATGACACAATTCAAAATAGACCCAAAACCATACAGCAGAGGTGCCGCTTTTCTTACCTTGTTGGAAAAAGAAGTCCTGCGTTTTAAGAAGATTGCGATTCAAACGATTTTTGCACCGATCCTCATGGCAGCACTGTATTTGGTCGTTTTCGGACAAGTGCTTGGAGGACGAATGCCGACGTTTGAAGGCGTAAGTTATATTCACTTCCTAGTTCCGGGCCTGGTGATGATGTCTCTGCTGCAGAACGCTTTCGGCAACAGCTCATCTTCCATGCTCTCAGCAAAAATTATGGGAAGCCTTATCTTCATTCAATTGCCTCCTTTTGCAGGATGGGAGCTTGGATTGGCGATGATAGGAGCTTCCGTCGCCAGAGGACTGATAGTGGGGGCTGGAGTGCTGTTGGTTTCTATTTTTTGGTCAGCTCCTCCTGTAGATCATATTTTATGGGTCGTAGTCTTTGGATTTATGGGTGCGGTCCTGATGGGCTCTCTGGGATTGATAGCTGGTTTGTGGGCCGATAAGTTCGATCAAATCGGAGCTTTTCAAAGCTTCGTTATTCTTCCGCTGACTTTCTTATCCGGTGTTTTCTACTCCATCCAGCAATTACCGGGAACTTTGCGGACTCTTTCCCAATTCAATCCGTTTTTCTACATCGTTGACGGATTCCGCTATGGTTTCTTTTCCCAAAGCGATTTCAATCCATGGATAAGTCTTAGTGTTGTCTTAGTATGTGCCGTTGGGTCAGCGGCCTTCGCGGTTTTGCTTATGCAGCGAGGCTATAAGATTCAAAAATAGGCCTTTTTGCAAAAAAGAAATAAGGCAGCGAGTAGAATTTTTTGAGATGAACGTTCACTTCTGAGATTTTAGGATAGATGCTTACCTCACTGGCACTTATTTTTCTTTTTGGTTTGGCAATCGGGGCGGCTTGCAAAGCGATAAGAGTACCTGCAATCATCGGCATGATGCTTACAGGTATTGTGCTCGGACCTCAGGCCCTCAATTTGTTGGATCCTAAAATTCTCAGCATATCGCCGGACCTCTGGAAGTTGGCGTTGGTCATCATCATTATCAAAGCAGGACTGTCCATAAAAGTCTCGGAACTTAAGCAAGTTGAACGTCCACTCTTTTTGCTCGGCTGCATTCCGGCACTTTTCGAAATTGCTGCCTTTTTCTTTTTTGCACCTTATTTCTTCGGCATTTCGAAACTCGAAGCGTTGGTAATGGGTTCCGTATTAGCTGCTGTTTCACCTGCAGTAGTTATTCCTCGAATGGTGATGTTGACCAACCGTGCCTACGGAACGGAGAAAAGCATTCCTCAAATGATTATGGCTGGAGCAGGGCTGGATAATGTTTTCGTCATCATGCTTTTCTCCACATTTCTTGGTTTTACTCAGGCCGGACATACGGAACTCGGGATCTTCATTCAAGTGCCGATTTCGCTGATTCTTGGAATGGCGGTCGGTGTCGGGGCCGGATTGTTGCTCAGTTGGTTTTTTGAAACCGCTTACGCTGTAAAGCACTATGTTCGGAACAGCCTCAAAGTAATGGTTGTCTTAGGCGTTGCCTTTATTCTGATTGCTCTGGAAGGATGGACCAAAGAAATTGTCAGCGTCTCGGGACTTTTTGCAGTGATGAGTATGGCGTGTACTTTGAATTTCAAAGCATCATTTTCTGTCACTAAAAGACTGTCAGAAAAGTTCAGCAAGTTGTGGTTGGCCGCTGAAGTCATCTTATTTGTGACGGTAGGGGCAGCAATTGACATCAGTTATATCCTAAACGCCGGACTCGCAGCACTTTGGATCGTATGTATTGGCTTAGTGCTTCGTTCTTTAGGGGTTGTTTTGAGCCTGCTGGGCACCAATCTCAATTTTGACGAACGGCTGTTTTGCGTTCTTTCTTATCTTCCGAAAGCTACCGTGCAAGCTGCCATCGGTTCTGTGCCGTTAGCAATGGGGCTTCCTTGCGGGCATTTGGTGCTTTCCGTTGCAGTAGTTGGAATTTTCTTTACTTCCTTCATTGGGACTATAGCAATCGATGGAAGCTATCAAAAGCTCCTTCAGAAGAACTGATCCTTATTTTTCTAATTTTCATTTTGATGAGCAAGTCTGAATGCGGATGTTCAATTTGCTAATAACAGGTTGAACTCAATCAGATTCTTTCAGATTAAGGTGCCAAGTTTGGACTTTTTATCTAATCGAAAACTCTGTACCAAGGTAGACTCTGAGAAATATTAAAGACGTTCGAGACAAAGTCCGGCGTCGAAATTTGTCTTGTTAGAGAGAACAAAATGAAAGATTACCGCATTGAGCATGACTCCATAGGTGATATAAAAGTTGATGACAATAAGTACTGGGGAGCCCAAACGGAAAGAAGTTTTGAGAACTTCCGAATTGGTATCGAAAAGATGCCTGAATCTCTGATTCGTTCCATGCTGTATTTGAAGAAAGCCTGTGCAGAAGTCAACTGTGACTTCAGTAAGCTGGATGAAACGCGTAAAAACGCCATAGTCCAGGCTTGCAATGAATTGCTAGCCGGCGCGTTGCCCGGAAATTTTCCTTTAGCCGTTTGGCAAACCGGTTCTGGGACTCAAACCAATATGAATGTAAATGAAGTGGTGGCGAATCGTGCGACCGAAATTCTGAACGGGGATTTCCGATTTAAAGACAGACTGAGCAAAGAAGAAGTTGTTCATCCAAACGATCAGGTCAATATGTCCCAGTCCTCTAATGATACGTTTCCGACCGCACTGCACATTATGACTGTTCTGGAGGTTACGGGCCGCTTGTTGCCTGCGGTTAAAACACTCCGTGAAGCTTTAAATCGTAAGGCAGAGGAATTCAAAGATTTAATCAAAATCGGAAGGACGCACCTGCAGGATGCTACACCTCTGACTTTAGGTCAGGAATTCAGCGGCTATGTTTCGATGCTTGACCATAATGCCGAACAAATAAACGCAGCATTGCGTTTTTGCCGTGAATTAGCTATCGGAGGGACGGCGGTTGGAACAGGATTGAATTCTCCATTTGGGTTCGGAACCAAAGTATGTGAAAAATTAACCGCAATGACAGGCGAGAAGTTCGTCAGCGAACCGAATAAATTCCATGCCCTCACATCTCAGGACGGTGCCGTATTTATGCATGGAGCGCTGAAGTCCTTGGCGGCCAATCTTATGAAAATTGCCAATGATATCCGCTGGCTAGGGTCTGGTCCCCGCTGCGGTTTAGGTGAAATCAATCTTCCTGCTAACGAACCGGGGTCTTCCATTATGCCCGGTAAAGTTAACCCGACACAAAGTGAGGCCATGACTATGGTCGCCGTACAGGTGATGGGCAATGATAATGCAGTTGGCATTGCGGCTTCTCAAGGTAACTTTGAGCTCAATGTATTTTTGCCGCTGATTGCTTATAACCTCGATCAAAGCATTCGTTTGCTTTCGGATGCTCAGAATTCTTTTGCGGTTCACTGCATTGAGGGCATAACGGCCAACCCGGATAAATTAAAAGAGAATGTCGAGCGCTCTCTGATGCTAATCACAGCGTTGGCGCCGCTTGTGGGTTACGAAAATGCGGCAAAAGTAGCAAAGAAAGCCTATAAGGACAATATTTCTCTTAAACAAGCAGCTCTTGACTTGGGAGTATGTGATGCCGAGGAATTCGAAAGCTTCGTTAATCCGAGCCATATGCTTCAGCCCGGGTACTAGTTATCAAACGTGGTCACGGAAGATAAAGTAAGCAGCACCCAACATGCAAAGAGCCGCCCAGAGGTAATCAAGCTTGAGCGGCTCTTTCATGTACAGTACCGCAAAAGGAACGAAGATAGAAAGCGAAACGATTTCCTGGAGAATCTTTAGTTGGCCGAGAGATAAAGAGCCGAACCCGATTCGGTTGGCCGGAATCATGACTATATATTCGAAAAAAGCGATCAGCCAACTGGTTACGATTGCCACCCAAAGAGGAGCGCTACCGAGATTTTTTAAATGAGCATACCAAGCAAAGCTCATGAATGTGTTAGAAATCAGAAGAAGGAGAACCGTTTTAGCGACCGGGGGCATCGAGTGCCATAAATTAATCAATGTTTCCATTCTTTTTTCGACAGTGAGAGCATTATAATATTCAAATAAATTCAAGTAGTTATAGATGTATCGAGAAAATATAATCCAAAAAGTCATCTATAAGTACCTGTATGCTTGATGGAATATGAGAGAAGGAACATCTCGCCATATATAGTTCCAAGCTGTTTTGCCAGAATGCAAAAACCAACTCTGGTGGGCATGACAGGGACGGAATCGGAAAGTTCTTGGTTATCTTTCTGTTCGGAGTAGAAACCATGTTAAACGCCTCCTTGATTCGTAGTCAGGAGGTGCTTGAAGGGAGTTGATTCATGCTCGACAAAGCATCAACAACCTTTAGTATACGGCAATTAACTCGAATCATCATTAAACTAGTGGTCGTTACGGTTTTATTGCTGATGTGCTAGGCGCGTAAGTAAAGAGCCCCAGAGCATAAGCAAAGGGGCTCGCGTGTTTCTTATTAAATGTTCAGTCAGCTTGTTGGTGACTTCTCCCCGTCCTGACGGACGAGGTTTCTCACTTCGAGGGCTCGAGCCTTTCGAATGAAAGAGCTTCGGATTCAGGAAAAAGGATGCCCAATACGTGCGTTCTTTGCATTCGATCCAGAACGCAAAGCGATAATTCTGTGTGCCGGGGACAAGTCTAATGACAAAACTTTTTACCTGCGCCTCATTCGAATTGCGGAGGAGGAATATCGAGAACATCTTTCTACGTTACTACGTTAGGCGGAGTCAAATTATGATTACCCTTGATGAATATTTAGCTTCAAAAGGTCCGGAATTCCGCAAAGAAGTGGATAAACAGTATTCTGAAATGGCGATGGAATACTCTCTATCCAGACTTCGGGAGGAACTGCAAATGTCTCAAAAGGAGTTAGCTAATAACCTCAATATTTTTTGCAAGATTGAGAAAAACGCAGAGGATGTGGAGTTGTCCACGCTCATTTTCTAAAAGAGATACTTAAGGCCGACTTTAAATTGAAAGTCTGTCTTGAAACTATTTCCTGACTCTCTAGTGATCTGAGCAAAAGCCTTCACTCGATCCTGAATATTTATTTCCCCTCCGAGCCCGTAGTAGAACCTTGTCCCAATAGAATGGTCTTTAAAAGAAAATTCATTCATTTGGATCACGCTTTTGCCTAAAAATTCGTGATTAACTCCTCCCTTTAGGTATATTTGTCCCAAAGCCTTTCCATCGGCATCATAAAAACTTTTTCCCACATCAATTCCTATCCGACCGTTCAGACTATTTGCGGCTTTTGCATGAACACTCATATCATTGCTAAAATGGAAGGAATTACCCGTCGTTCTGAAATAACTTAATTGAATTTGAGGCTCAATAAACCAAAAACCCTTTGGATCTTCTAGGAGTTTAAGTCGATGACCTACTTCGAAAGATAGGCCTAAACCGTAGTTCAATAATCCGCTGTAGTAGAACTCTCGTCTAGATTTTGAGCATGTAGTTCATTCTTATAGCGATTCAAAGAGACAACTGAATCGACATATTGTCCTCGATCTCCTATCCAAGCCGCATAAACTTTCGCACCGATTGATTCTATTCGGGAGCCGCTGCCAGACGCATCATGAATTCGAATTTTACCTCTTGTCAAAATCAAATTAGCTCCTATGAGCCAATTTGGATTGATTTTATTGTCCGCTCCAAATGTAACTGCTGAGTACTTGAACTTGCTACTTGTGGAATAACTTGAATTAAAACGGCTTTGATCATGTCGATACAAAGCATATATACCGTCTCGGACTCCTTCACGAATCTCTCCAACTCTCCCTCGCAGATCTTCAAGCGATCCTAAAAACTGAGCGACATGGTTTACGGAGGAAACACTTGCTAGAGTTAGTTTAGCCGCAGGAGACAATCCGATCGGATTATCAATTTGAGGCGGATCATTAGGGTTAAACGGAAGATCCGGAAGATCAGGCTTAGGAATATTTTCTTCGGGAGGAGACGGATCTATGGGAACGATTGGCTTGAGTGTTTGAGTTCCAAGAATTGCCCAAACACGAGAATCCCCTTGCTTAAACGGATACAGTCCTAATTTATATTCATAGGGACCAGCGTCAATAATCCCATCATTAGCGAGAGAAAACTGAGCTTTATCTTGACCGTCTGGGGATGCGTCACTTGCTATAACATGGTTGAGATAGCCGCTTTTGCTCAAAGACGAACCAGTTGAGCCCAATAGGACGGTATGTTTACCTTCGCTGCTTTCAGTTATATTCAAAGCTCCTGTCGCGCCTGCAGGGAGATAAAAATAACTCCCGCTTCCCTTGAGATTTTCCATCTCAACTTGAACGGAAGTGTTACTTTGTCCCAACTGAATGTAGCTGTCGGGTTCAACGGAAAGGGTAGACAACGTGCTGCTTTGGGGAACAAACCAATATGAATTACGCTGCAAGTTCAGATTGCTTTGACCGTCCTTGTGTGTCTTAAAAACACTGGATAGAACTGAATTCTCTCCTAGGTCAATTGTAAGTTGGGAATTTATGCCGACTAAAACTGTTTCATTGACATACATATACCCATTAGGGTTTACTAAAAATTTTGCATGCGCACCGAGATTTCCAAGAAAAAGTTTATTAATCGCAATTTGTCTTGATTCAACGTTGGCTTGGGCATTCTGAATCAAATTCAAATGATCTTGAAAAATTGCAGCATTTTCAGAGGAGACATTAAGCTGGCTATCCCGCTCTACATCCACTTTTTTTGTGAAATATACATTCTTAGTAAAACCTGTAAGACTGGGATCTTTACCTATGTTTAAAACACTGGGATATCCTTGTCCAAAAATAACTTGACCGATCTGAATTGTCCTGTCAATCAAAATATCTGGAGCATCCATACTCATCTGAGAACCCATGAGTTGGATGGTTGAAATTGAAGTTTCTAATTTTTCGCTTGGAGATAAGAAATATATTCCCGAATTACCAACCATTTTTAACTGGCTGCCATGTTGGGCTGAAATTCCCCCAAATATTAGAATTTGTTGAGCTTGAAGCTCTGCAGACGAGCCTTCAGAAAGTGCAATAGAAAGTTCATCAAAAAAGGAATCAGTGTCAAAGTCTTGGGGTACCATAAAAACAATTTGACCTTGGGCACGGATATTTACTTTTTGATCCGGATCTACGCTGAGAGCGTAACCGAAGCCTTGCTCTTCTACCGGTACCGGCGTAACTATAAGATTATTTCCAGCTGAGATATTAATATTTTGGCTTTCTACCGTAAGCCCTGGAAAAAGAGGCTTATGGGTTACCGGGTCGTAGCGGTTTTTAAAATAACCGACATTGATTGAGTTGATGTATATATCTCCATTCTCAGCAATGTTCCATGCTACTGGAGCTGCATTGCTATGAAAGATAAAGTTTCCTGTTTTCTTAGCTTCCTCAAAAGCAGCGTTGATCTTATCTTCTAAGCCTGGAAAAAATTGATTCCAAGTTTCAATTTGTGAACTTTTAACTTGATTAAAGCCTCCATGCAAAGCATCGAATTGACCAGCCAGCACTAGCTTTGTAGATGCAAAAAACATCATTGTCAAAACAGTTTTTGCATATGGAAAAGTAGTTTTCTTCATTTCGAATGTCTAAACTTTTTACTTTCCTTTGGAAAGAATTCAACGAAAGAGAATTAGGTTAATTTCTCATTCTTTTCATGTTGAAAAAATCAATCTTTGCATCAATTAAACAACGTTGAATGATCTACGATAATAAGCACTATGAAGTTTTTCTGCACCCCAATATAGGCGGTGACGCTCCGCAGAATTGCGGAGGAGGAATATCGAGAACATCTTTCTACGTTAGGCGGAGTCAAATTATGATCCCCCTTGATGAATATTTAGCCTCAAAAAGTCCGGAATTCCGCAAAGAAGTGGATAAACAGTATTCCGAAATGGCGATGGAATACTCTCTATCCAGGCTTCGGGAAGAACTGCAAATGTCTCAAAAGGAGTTAGCTAATAACCTCAATATCTCACAGCCTGCTGTTTGCAAGATTGAGAAAAACGCAGAGGATGTGAAGTTGTCCACGCTCATTAAGTATGTGAATGCTCTTGGCGGTCATCTCTCGCTCCAAGTGATCCTTCCCTCCGGAAAGGGAGTAGTCATTCCTTTACCAATTAGCCCGTAAAGCGCCGTCATTCATGACGGTGAAATAAGGGCCCAGTCCGAAGGACTGGCTATGCTAAACTGGCTCTATCTTTTCAGATCTAGGGGCGGGCTGTCCCGAAGTGAAGTCTGTGGAGAGATGTGAGACCTGAAGGAGTATACGGTTGTGTTCAAGCGCGTAAAACTCCTTTTGGAGAACGTGCAAAAACCAAGCTGTACTCCTTTGGGCAATCCCGCTGAAGCAGAAACCCTCCGAGGCAACTTCGACATTAAGCTACGGCTGCCGGAGAAGCGGTAGGAGTCCTCTTTATTTATGGAGAGGAGGAAGTCAATTGTACTCAATTAGTACGGAGTCCACTTCGACTGAAAGGTCAACAGTAACAAGATTGGAAAACCAGCTTGTTTGCGGACTTAAGCTTATAAGGTTCGGTGGAAATTCAGTTTCAAAGCAGATTACTTTGGTACCAATGCATCTGATCTGGATAAGTGAAGTCTAACTGCCTGAATGCTCGGATAAATAAAAGAAAAACACCTGTAAATCCAGTTAAAGCATAAATCATGAAACAATTTTTTAAGCAATATTGATCGCTTGAAGATTTTAGAAAGATAGCTTATTCACGGGAAGGGGGGGGGTAGACTGAATTTTATTGCGGGTTTTCCTCTAGATTTGAATCTTAATTAACACTTTGCATATCCTTCAGTACTTCTATAATGAAAATGCAAAGATAAAAATACCCCGAGGAAATCATGAAAGCAAATAATAGTATTTTATTACCCCCCCTGCCACCTCTTTTAAGCGTAATTTACTTACTCTATTAATCATTTCTTCAGTCGCTTTTTTGACGCCTGCTCAGGCACAAAATCTAACTATAAATGCTGGCGGAACAAATGGTGCAGTGGTTGATGCCATTAACTATGAAGATGGACTTGATGGTCCCACAGTTGGTCATTATTACTACTTGAATAAAACCTCCGGAGAAGGCGATCATGTACTGACCTTGACTTTTAATGGTGCAGGGCTGATCGTTGGCGCCGCATATTCAGATGTTCAAAAATTCGACCCTTCAAACAGGATCTACGGATCGGCAACTTTCATATCATTGGTTGGGCCGCAAGCTACTGTAAAGCCGTTGTTGGGCGTCTCATCGACAGAACAGGCCAACGGTGTTTATAAATTAAATGATAATACGACACCTAACCGTTATCTAACGAGCGATAACACCGATAATCCAGAGAAAGCATACACGCCGACAACAGGCAGCAAAAACTCCCAATATATTTTAAATGTTGAGATATCGGCCGGTTCTTCTGTAACGGGGAAGTTTTACGGCGGTAGAAACGATTACTTTGGGAACGGCGACGGCGATTCTTCTTATAACACGCTGAACGTGACTCTGGGTGAAGATGCAGTTCTAGCTGCCCAAATTCTCTTTGGGGGCCGGTCTGCTCAAAAAGAAAAGTTCCAGTCATACAGTGGCTATGCTACCGAATACAACCAAGTCATCGTCCAGGGCTCCTCTTTGAAGGGTAAAAACGCATTTAATAACGAAGCGCCTGGGAATGCAGAGATACTCTCACGAGCCGGAATTTGGGGGGCTGAAGGATGGAATGCCTCGAAGAATTTTGTGAGCATCAAAGATGCCACTCTTGTCGGACAAAGCAATAAGACAGAAGCCATGGGTGTTATAGGCGGAAGAGGTTTTTTTAGTTACCGCCTCAATACAGGCTATGCCGACAAAGGTTCACTGGCCTACGGCACAGAAAGCGCTATTGCAAATAACAACGTAGTCGTTATTTCTAACAGTCATCTGGGTCTTGATTCATCCTATAAATGGTCTAGCGACAACATGTCGAACAATGCGGACGCTACAGCTTGGTGTAAATATTCAGTATTCGGCGGCTACTCCGCAGGTTCTGCTAAAGACAATATCGTTGTAGTAGAAAATTCAATTATTAATGGAAATGTTTATGGCGGCTTTGAACTCCAAAATCAGCTGACTGGGCAAAATGGATTGAGAGAACTTCATTCAAATGTTGTCTCTCTTCATAACGTAAAAATAATGCCGGGTAATGCAGTATATGGAACAGCAACTGCCGATACGGTAATATCTACGAACAGTGATCTTAACTACGGAGCAGATGGTCAGGTTTTCTTCAATGAAGATGAATTGCATCCTGTTAATAGAAGACGAGGAATCGTGTACGTGGCCGGCTCCAACTTTGCTGACAGCGTATACGCAAGATATGTGCATTTCGGCCAGTATTTTGATCCCAATACGATGGTGTTTGATCAAGATACCAATGTAATCCAGAATTTCTACCTGTTATATAACAAAGATGTGGATGGACCAGCTAATGAGACCGACAATCCGGGCCTAGTAAGAATTTCTAATCCTGATGATCCTGAGGCAATCAAGCTCGGACAACTTGTCGCCGGCTCTTATGTCGTTAATAGAAGGGGTTTTAATTCGAGTCTTTCTCAACGTAATTCTAATGATAGCCCCTCAACAAATGGTGATCATAATTTTTGGGTGGCAGCCTACACCAATTTAACGAACAAGGTAGATGGTCAAGGTAAGTCCTTAAAAACTGAAAGCAAGTTATTTAATGGAAGCGAAGTTCGCCATCAATATGAAGGAGGAGATCTTTCTCTCCTCACTCATGACGATGGAATGGTGTTCAGCAAGAACGTAGACGCTTCGTCTTCTACGGACCATTCAGAGGCTTTGATGCACAATTTCCGTTACCATTATGATGGCTTAGTCTTATATTTAGGGGTTAATAACGGCAAGGATGCAAACGGGCAAGATGTGAGATCTGTTGCCATAGATTTCGATAAAATCGCAAAGTTCCGGGAGGACTCCGGACAGGGAACAAATGCTTTTGGAAATACAGCAATCGGCATATTCATGAACGCCGATAGGAATCAGCTTTACTACAAAGAGCCTATCAAAGGCGGGAATACTTCAACAAGCTGGGAAGATATGACGATCGATATTCCTGGATTTGAAATCTATCAGGGAGGCCCGACTCCTGTCGCTATAGCTACCTACGGTTTCTATAAATACATGCACTTTGACGGGAAAGATGAGACTTTTACCGTGACGGATTTGGATGGGGTCGATAGAGACTTCAGCAGTAAGGCAACAGGTGAAGGAGAGGAAGGGGGCATAGGAATTAAGTACTGGCTCAAATCTTTAAATGTTCTAGAAGGACAACAGTTAGTTCTCTACGGACTAAATGAGAATGAGACAGAGAACTATGAACGAGGCCGGTATCAGCTTTCTGCACAAGTAACTGGACGCGGAGGTTTGTATATTGCGGATAATACAACAGTTGTGGTGGGTGACCCTGAAAATCCATACCAAAAACAAAACCTTGCAGAAAACCAAAATCGTTATATTGGTGTGACAACGGTAGGTCAAAATGCACACCTTATTCAAGGGATAAATAACGCATTAGGTTCAGAGGCAATTCATACACAATTGTTAGCCTTTGCTAAGGGCGAAGATGGTACCACGGGTTCTTATGACTTAATGGGATTTACCCAAACTGTAGGTGGATTAGATGTTGCTGAGGGAGCTGTCGTTAATTTAACAGCGCCGGATGGTACGGACGAAGCTCTCAAGGGAAGTACTGGGGGAGAGCTGACCGTTCTTGGACCGAGTACACGAAGTGAACTTGCAACGATTAGAGGAAATTTGACCGGTAACGATCAATCTAAGTTGATTGTCACATATGGAGCATCTTCCGTATACAGCGCAAATCCGGACTTTTTAGGTACTTACGCCTTGCGTAACGCTTCTGCTGAACTTTACCATCAAGATGCCTTAGTCAAGGGAACTGCGGATATTTCTTCAAGATCTTCGTTATCATTCCTTAGCTCAACAGGCATTGCCAATATATATGGCATTAAGAATGCCGGAGATGTTTTCCTGTCCGGTGGGGATAATCAGATCTCTAATCTGAATCATGTGCATGTTGCAGAAAACTATGCAGGTGAAGAAGGTTCTGTTATTCACTACAGAGGTTTGGTCCAGGGCCCTGCAAACTCTTCCGTTGACGTTATTCATGCACTAACGGCCACAGGTACTTCTACGGTATCTTTTGGAGATGACCACAACAAGATTCCGGTTAGCGGCGTCTTCGCAGAATCTCGCGGGGAAAAGACAATCAAGAGTGAAGGCATTCCGATTTTTGTGATTACCGACAAGGGACAAGGCGGAAGTCAGCTTCGACTCGAAATGAAACCCTTTGGTGTCGTCGCTAAGGATGATGAGGCCTATAAGTGGGTTTACTCATTGGGCTATAACGAAGATGAAAACGGAGGAAGAACGTGGGTTCTCTACAACTCCGATGATGATGGAGATCATTACGAACCAGTAGAACCTGAAGTTCCGGTTCTCAGACCTGAAGCCGGCGCTTATGTCGGAGCCTCTCAATCCTGGGCGAAGATGCATATGAGACTGCATGACCGCTTCGGTCAGGCCTACTACATCGATCCGTTTGACGGAGAGGAAAAGCCGGCAGCCGCATGGGTTCGTCAGGTTGGCTCTCACTCACACTTCAATATGGGCGGTGGTCAAAGCAAGAGTCATTCTCGTACCGCGGTTACTCAGATTGGCGGAGATTTACTGAGAAACGAGTTTAATGAGGATTGGAAGTATATCGGCGGTGTCTTTGCCGGCGGTCTTTATAACCGTACAGACAGCCGCTCTTGGGATAGCGCCAAGTCTCGTTCAGACGGCTACTCTCTTGGCATCTACGGAACGCTTTATACAGGCAACAGCCCTGATGACGGCTTCTATGTCGACTCTTGGCTTCTCTTCGGACGCTATGACAACAAGGTTTGGGGCGATGAACTCTCTCCGTTTAACTACAAGTCTCATGGCTGGGTTTGGTCAGTGGAAACCGGTTACACCATCCCTCTGAATGAAACCGGAACCAAGGACTACAACAAGCTGATTTGGACGTTCCAGCCTGAAGCCCAGTTGATTTGGGACGGAGTTAAGGCCAATTCTGCAACAGACGCTACCGGCACCAAGTATCGTCAGTTAGGAACGGACAACGTAACGCTGCGTGTCGGCGCCAGACTTCATGCTAACTACATGAACAAGGGCTTAGGCTTTATCGAAGGTAACTGGATTCATAACACCAAGAAAGCCGGTGTTCAGATGGGAAGCGACAGAGTCTACATGGACGGCGGACGCAACCTCGGTGAATTCCGTATGGGCTTAGAAGGTCACATCACCCGCAACACATTAGGCTGGGCGACCTTCGGCGTACAGGCCGGTAAAGCTGGTTATCACAACGAAACCGCTCAGATCGGCATCAAGTACATGTTCTAGCCGAGAGCAGATCTTTTAGCTGTTGAGGCGGCGCAGAGCAAAAACTCTGCGCCCCGCAACCCGACTCGAATACTTTACGGAATTTACTCATCATGACAACGAAAAAGACATTATTGGCAGCATCGATCTGCGCATTTAGCTTGGCGCTCAGCGGCTGCGCTTATGATCACAAAGACTATCCGAGAGAAAGCTGGTTTGTTCAGCCGACTACCGTGATCGAAGCCTATCAGTTTAAGAAAGTTGAAGAACCATTAAAAGTTTCATTGGTTGTTAACTATCTTTGGGAAGGGCGCCCCATTGTGACAGAACCTTTTGAAAAGCGTCCTGCCGATTGGCGTGAGCAATACGGCCTGTGGTTTGCAACAGAGCGCTATCTTGAGCAAACCGGCTTATTTAAGATCGTAAAAGCAGACGCAGAAGATAGACAAGGTGAAGTCGTGGTGGATCTTTCCAGAGAAATGGATCCCAAGACAAAAACCGCAATCGAAGCCAAGAAAGCAGATCCGGAAAATCATCCTGAAAAAATCGTCTATGAGTATGACATGACGATGAAGATGACCGTCCAATTAAAAGATAAGCCGGAATTGGAAGCAACTCCGACAACGGATCACATGTTCATCGGACATGAAGACTCTAAAGAAAAAGAGCTTGGACAAGATCCGAAGAGATTTACTTTCTCCTATTTTAATAATATGGACTTTCATACCGAGTTTGTCCGCCGCTTTTATAAGCAGATGGTTTTTGAAAGCGTAAAACAGCTGGAAAACAAACTGCCTTGATAGCATCAAGAAAGCGGTAAAGATTTAATTTGTTTTTGTTGTATTTTTGTTGTAGTTAGACCGTCAAAAACGAAGTTATTCCCTCGGGCAGCGTCGTTGGTTGGGGCTTTGATTTGAAAAAATCAAGGCTCAATTTTTAGTAAGGTTCCCATGGCTCGATAAGAGCCGTGGATTTTCCGGCATTAGCTCTCTGCTTGCAATTGTTTGTAGGTAGACGGAAGCCATGGCTTGAGGTCGTAATCTTCCAGTCCGTGCTTGAAGTCCAAGGAACCTATCTTCTTGGTTTTATCGTGTCCGTCTTTTAACGCTTCCGTCCAAGCCTTATCGAGGACGTGACCATAGACGCTCCGACAGTACTTTTTCAAATATTCCACTGGGGCTATGCCGTTGAGTTCGAGCGTCTTAAAGATAGAGTAGATGTCGCACATATCCACCGCATACTCAACCGATTGTTTATACCAAATGTTTTTCCTCAGAACTGTCACCGGCCTCAAGCGGCTTTCTACCAGATTAGAGTCAGCCGGTACTTTGAAGTCATCGATAAAGACCTTAAATTCGTTGCGCAAATTCATATAGTAAGCGCATGCCGCTGAGTACAACCCGCCTCCGACTCCTTTCTTATATAAACCAGATTGAGTTTTTATACAGATTTTGTCGGCTTGGTAGGACATTATTTTGTCTACCGCCGTTAATAAAGAGTCCTGGCGCCTGCGGTATTCTTCCTGCTTCCTCTGCGAGACTTCCTTCGATATTGCCTCTTGCAGGTTATACAGCTTTGATAGTGCCTCAACACAGATAAGCACGCAGCTGCCCGGCTCAGCCTGTTGGACTCTTATCTTCATCTGCTTGAGCTTTTCTTTTTCACCGAGCGCTGATTGATGAAGTTCTTTTAAAAGACTGCTGCTTAACAGAGCACTGAGAAGTTTGCGCCGGTAGTGAATTAAACAGCTTTGATGCTTTCTTTCCCCGCCTAGTGCCTGAAGAACTGTTTCATAGGCGCTATAGCCATCGGTTACTAAAGTATTGAACTGGAAGTCTGATGTGATTTGTGAGCTAATTGCTTGAGCGCTTCGGCTTGGTAAATACTTAAGGATAAATATTTGTTCAGGCGCTGAAGCTGCTGTTGTCAGAGCCAGAAGATAATTCTGTTTGCGCAGCTTAGACTCATTCATGCGCTCCTTGGCACACTTTCCTCTTCCCTGAGCTTCAAGCACCGGAAATACAGTTTCATCTGCGATTAGTACATCGGCTTTCTTTAAAGAGGATTCATAAAGCAGAGCAAGAGGATGCAGGTAAAAGCGGGCTAAATCATGCAAGTTGTACGAGACGGTGTCATGGCCCAAGCAAAGCTTTTGCTGCAGCTCCTTAATCTGTCTGTGCAGCGGTATTCCGCTGTAAAGGCCCATAGCTAGCTCAACCAGCATCGATGTACCGACTGTGCGTGCGCAGTTAACCGGATGCTCTGCATCGACCGGGAGCCTGACATGTGCTTGTCCGCATTTAGGACATACATAAACATCTTGCCGCTGAGAGAGAGCCTCAAGATTGTCCAGTTTTGGCAGTGTCTTTCTTCTTATTGTTTCTACAAAGCTAGAGAGCTTTATCATCTCTTCCGTGCAGCCTTTGCAGTGAGGAACTTTGTCGGAAGCAGGAACAACGGTGCGCTCTCTTACCTTTGGATTTACCTTTTGGCGCCCAAGGCTCGGCTTCTTTTCTAAAGCGGCAATTGAAGCAGCAGGCTCATTGACGATGCTTTTAAATTCTCCGGCTAACGGAGTGTTTTCCGGCAACGATTTAACGACTTGATCAACGATGCGTGTGGCCTCTATCAGTTCTTTGCTGCCGTTAACCCACGAACCTTTGTTTTCTTTGAGTTCTTTATCAACCTCAGCCCTACCAATTTTTTCCGATCCTTTTCCCAGTAACGCTTGAAATTGACTCGAACTATTTTCAGCCAAGACTCTGAGCGATTCAAGCATATGGCTGATCTGCTGTTCAATGGCTAGCCCCATCCATTTATCTTCGGCAATCAGATATTTGTCGGCTAATAAGGCCACTTCTTTACAGTTGTGAAATGCGTTGATGACAATTGTGGAGAGCCCGCGAAATCGCGCCTGTATTTCTTCTTTTTCTTTTTCCGTTTTAAGCACAAGCTCAATGAGTTCTTCTTGTGACAAATTTTTGAGCTGCTTCTTGTTGAACACTTTGCTCTCCGGTTGGGAATGCCGAACACTGTTCAATTATGAAGCAACTGAAAGCAGATTAAAACCGGCCTTCGCAGTCCCCTCCAAAGCTCTCAAATACCATGGCTAAAAGCCTTGGTGATCAAGGTTTATAGGATGGATTTTTTTAACGCTGGTTATCAAACAAAGTGTTACAACTTATTGTTCCTTAAAGTAGTTTTTGCGGGCTCCTTCAATGCGTTTTCCATTTAAAAAGGATACGAGCTGTTCAGCTGTTAGGCTTCTTTTAGCCGGGCTGTCAAGAAGACTCATTAGCTGTTGGAAGCTCCCATGATGCAGCCGTCTGGTTATCAAAGTCATTCCCGACTGGTCAGCTGCGATAATCTTGGCCAGCGCCCGTGTACGAGATAAAAACACAACACAATGATGGCCCGAGCAGATGTCTATATTAAGAGTGCTTCTAGCAAAGGCTTCCAGTCTAAAGTAACCGGCTCGTAGATCAGTGGCAGTGGTGACGACCGTAATCTTGCATCCTTTAAAGTTCAGAAAACTCATGGCTGCACTCCGAGAAGCATCTTTATCAAACCTCTGGCTTCAAGGCTAGGATCCGCCGTTTCATAGCTCACAGTAACCTCCGATCTTACAGAAACGGTAATTTGCTTCGAGGCTGGTCCTAATTCTGCCGGCTTTTCTACTGCGGCCGGCTCGATTTCAAATATCTCAACCTCGTCTTCTTGCATATCTTGCTCGGCTGCCTCAAGTTCGTCGGGGACAACTGTTGGGCTCGGATTGGCTTCCACTGTAACGGATGGAAAGGAAAGAACGTAGTCGGCTTGGCTCATGTAAAACTCCTCTCGGTTGTTCAATAAGCCAATTTTTCACCTTCGCTAGAAAATATTCATCACAGTCATGGGAACCTTACGCTCTTATCGAGCCATGGGAACCTTACGCTGGTTTTCCCAGACATCGGACGGGAGGGATACTTTAAGGTGTGAGAATTATATGGAATTCTTATTTGGTCAATATTGAATATAAAATCCTCTGTTTTTCTAAAACAGAGAATACTCTCATGACTTCGGCCCCAATCTTTCCCTAGATTGGCCTTATTATCGTAATACCAAATAAGCCAACGGCATTTTTTAAAGTATTGCATGGAAGGTCTTTTAAGATCTGCCAAAATTTCTGAAAAGCCGC
Source organism: Turicimonas muris (assembly GCF_002221595.1). GTDB lineage: Bacteria > Pseudomonadota > Gammaproteobacteria > Burkholderiales > Burkholderiaceae_F > Turicimonas > Turicimonas muris. The sequence continues at coordinate 114,543 of NZ_NHMP01000004.1, read as the reverse complement.
AAACGTAAAGCGTTCCTTCTTCTTTTAAGACCCTCGAACACTCGGATATCCACTCAATGGACCAGTTAATATATTCTTCGTCCGTAGTAAAACAATCCCACTTGGCTTTCTTAATGTTGTAAGGCGGATCGGCAAAAACCGTGCTTACACTTTCGGATGGAATGTTTTTTAGAAAGTCGAGGCAATCGTACTGATAAAGTTCTCCTTCAGTCGTTTTGTAAATGGGTTTCAATTTTTTCAGACCTCGAAAGTATCGTTTATTCGAATTTTACCAAATACCTCGAAATTCCCCTGCTTGAGCGTGAGGATGCAGGTGTGACGGAACTTTTCAAAAGGCAAAGTTTTGTTCTTCAAGAGAGTTCAAAAGTTGATCCGTATAAACTTTTCGGCTTCGAGTCCCCCATAATTTTCCGGCTAGCTACAGCCTGTTTCAGAGATAAGCGCTTAGCGGGAGAAGAGAAGTCACTAAGCTTCTATCTAAACTTCGGGAGTGCCTTAAACTTTGAGAGCTTCTTGTTAAATCCATTAAAATTCAAGGCCTTCCCTTCTCAGCATGAACCGTTCTTATTGCTTATCGGCACACAAAAAACAACTGCGACTCTGCACAATTAAACCTGCCATCATTCATTTTTTTGAGTTTTATTTTTTCTAAGACTTTTCCACGCTCCATACAAAATTTCTCCGCTTCTTTTATGGCCTTAGCCGATAAAAAAGAACCGGACCACTCGTTTTCGCTAATAGAACTCAGCTTGAAAGAACCGTCCTCTTGCTCTTCAATAGACGTTTTGTCTACTGTAGTGCAGCCGGCTAGTAAAAACAGCGACACGATCCAAAGAATCTTTCTCATTTAATTTTGTCCTTTTTCTGTTTCCAATTGCCCCGGAAAATCAGTTTCGGTATCTGAAATTAATCTAATCTCAATTCTTGAAGGTGACATTTCATACATTGAACGTGTTTTTGCATCCACCCCAATCCATCCTGGGATAAAGCCACTGAAGGTATTCCCGAATACATACCAAACACTATTCCTTGATTTGACTACAAGATCTACCGGACGATATCCGCCTTTTTCAATATGGATGTCATAACTTTGTCCGGAAAAATATCCCTTTGCTTTTGTCAGTTCCTCCTTAAACGGCGTTTGTCCCGTATAAACATTTTCACCATCCTTATCCTTGATTGAAATCGAACAATTTTCCGGAATTGTTGTAATCTCAATTTCCTGTACGTCTTTATCAACTATGGAGGCACAGCCAAATAAACTTAACATTGTGGAAATGCTAAGCATCAGCAGTAGTGATTTACTGTTCATTGTATCTCTCCGCTGCCTTTGCGTTTTTAGCAAAGGCAACTCTTATTAGAAAATGTATTCGAATCCGATATCAACGCGGTAATCGGCCTTCAGCTTAGAGGCAAAACTTCTTTTTACGTAGAAGTGAGCAAATTTGTCTTTTTTCTGTGAGAAGGTATAAGTGCCCCCAGCAGAGACTTCTCCCCAAGTCTCTTTAAGATTAAAGCGTGAACGGTTAGAACTGCCGTCATCGAGTTTATATGTCGTATCTAAGCGGCCTTTAAACTCTCTTAGTGCATCAACTTTGACAAATGCGGAACCTTCCTTTGCTTCATATCCAAGCGCAATGCCAGCACGACCTATCAAACTATTGACCGCTTTATGGCGGACGTTAACATTATTGTTAGTCCTAAAATCAGAGCCTAAGATTCTGCCATAAATGATCTGAAGCTGTGGGTCAAAGTACCAATCTTTATTTTTGTAAATGTAATGCTTATTACCGTACTCAGCGCTTAATGTGTAGCCCCAAGTTCTGTCATGACCTTTGGTATTTAGGAGATAGTCGCTGCTCCAGGCGGAGAACTTATTGGAGAATCGGCTGACTTTACCGACGAGATCAAGATAACCGCCATTGGAAAATTTCCTAACACCGTAGAGCCAGAAACTGGCCATCCAATTGTCTGCATTTCCGCCTCTGCTAAGTTTCAGGTCTCCGTCTGTATAGGACAGACCTGCACCGTAAATCCATTCATGGGCCTTCTCTCTCTTACAGGGGAAATTTTCTCCGTCTTTATCGCGACAGCGGTAGGAGTCTTTGTATTCGAAGTAATTCCGATCTATTCCGATCTGGATACCCTTGTAATTATCCTTGAAGTAATAACCGTTATGGTTAAATCTATTGCGTCCGACGTAGCCTCTTGCCCAAAGACCTTCCAATTCGTAATTATCTCGAACTTCACCCAGTCTTTGATGGAGGGTGTCTATTTCCTGACGCCAAGTGAAATAATGACTAAGAGATACCGACTCTATGGATTTCATCGTTGGAGTAGGCTGCGGCTTGGGAATAGGTGTAGCAGGAATCAAAGGAATGGGATGAGTAAACCCGGGTTCCATAGGCTCCCAAGGGAACCATGTTGCGAGATCAATGATTTCACCTCTGTATTTTGCCCCTGCATCTTTAACTTTTTCCGGTACCTCACTATTTGCTTCTTGGACTAGATCTATATCCTCAAAATACCATTGAGCTTTAAGAGCATGGTTAACGACACCTTCCGGAATAATCACCCAACCTGCAGCATGAGCATACTTAGGATTTTCTCCGTTCGGATCGTCTCTCTTAACAATTTCATTTCCCTCTTCATCTGTGGTTTTAATCCACATAGTTCCTTTAGTCAGACCATTAAAACCTTCCTCATAGTCATCTTTAATCAGAATGTAATCCTGAGAACCAATGTTCTCTATTCCCTCTTTAGCATAAATTGAGTTTGCAGCACTTCTAAGCAACCAAAAAGCAGCTGCCAAGCGCTTATCACTTGGTGCTCCCTGCCATCCAGGAGCAATTTCTTTAGTATCTCCGCAGCTTTCTCCGGCGCAAAAATTATCTGCATTTAATGTTCCGACTGTTGAAACCCCATCTTTATAGAAATTTGTTGGTTTTACATAAAAATCCAGAGAAGATGCATTGGAGCGGTCTGCCTTGACAGCTTTTCCATCAGAGGTTTCTATTTTTTCAAAATAGAAATAAGGGGCCGTAGTTGCGGAGCTTCCAATAGCCCAATAATTCATGTAAGGACCATTTCCATAGGGATACTTATATCTTACCTTGATCTCCGGAACCTCAATATCCGGCTCATCTGGATCTTTCGGCTCTTCAGAACCTTCATCCGGAGTCTGAGAAGCAGTACTTCCTATAAGAGCAGAAGGTGTCAAACTGTTAAACTTTATCGCCCCACCGTCATTTTTTGAACTGCCACCCTCAGGGCTGCCACCTTCAGGGAATACTGGATCCGGAGAGTCGGGATCTGGCTCTTCAGTATCGGGAGAGGGAGGGGGTGAAGGCTGATTATCTGGATTTACATGATTAGAACTAATGTAAACAGTATTAAATTCAAAAGAGGATGTAGCCAATGACGTTCCCTGGGACGGATTAACAAGAGGTGAGGAACGCAAAACGCCTAGATTATGGATGTAGTTTGAGTAGCTCCAGGTCAGACCAGAGTTAGAAAAAATTAGTCTTGTATTGTTATAAGCATTTTCATCCCCTTGTAAAGGTGTTGTATTTGTACTCTTTTCAATATCAATGTAAGCTCCGGGATTAAATTTACTTCCTCTGCCAAATTCGTTGGAAGAAAACTCTAATGCAGAAATTCCTTTTTCCAAGGGAGGTTTAGCTGAGGACCCTATCCATAAGGTAGACCTTACCTTTAGTGGAGCAGTAATTGTAAATGGCCCTGTAAAACTTGTTTTTGTGAGAACGCTTTCCCGACTCGAGTCGTTTTTATTGTTAATTTGTCCCTGTACGAAAGCTGTATAGCCTGCATTACCTATTAAATTGATTGCTACTCCCTCATGATTTAATGCTTCTATTTCCTGCACGCCTCCAATATTTTGCAGTGCAATTGGTACTCGTAAACTGTCTTCTACACTTATTCCGACATACTCGTCACCAATTTTTTTCCCTCTGAGCCCAATGTATTGTCTTCCCCAACTTTTGTTGCCATTATCGTTCCAGTTATAAACAGCAATAGTGTTATATGAAGTTCCAGCTCGTTTTAAATCTATCATTTCTACAGATTTAAGGTACTGTCCAGTTGGTTTTCCGAATGTTGTTAGCTGGTTTCCTGAACCATGCTCCGACCTATAATTACGCACCCCTCTAAAGGTTGCATAAATTGTTCCGACTTCTTCTATATATTGATCAGCCTGCTGAAGCATTGAAATTCCGTAAAGGAAACGATTGGAAGCAGAACCAATATCTCCGATAGTCCCTAGGAAAGCTTGTTCAGTAGGAGCAGGATAAGAAGTGCTATTCGGATTATCTCCACGGACATAAATCGCCGTACCAAGAGCATTCGAACCTGTTGATATGGCACCAATATTCCCATAAAAAACCTGACGAGCGCCTGTAGTTAGCGAAATAACGCCATACGGAGCACCCTGTTTTCTCGGTGTTTCTGGGGTGAACTCTCCATCAATATTTAGTGGTCTAGCAATTGATCCCTTAGTAACGAAGAGTTCTTCTATATCTCCATAGACATTCTGCTGGCTCAGAAGTCGTCCATTTAAATTTCCTATTGCAGAGAAAATCACGCCAGAAGAAGAACTGATAAGAGGGGCTTTTTGTGTAAAATAAATATTTTGTTTCTGGGTATCTTTGGGAGAAGATACTTGGAAAATATAAAATCCGCTACTATTGCTTTTATTTATTAGACTAATTTGTGCAACATTATTAAATCGAAGGTTTTGTTCGCCACTCGTGTTAGCAAGTTGAAAGACATTCTTTACAGATGAGGAAATTTCTTTTAAATCATTGTAAGTCTCGCTTGATGTAACCTGCGCCGTTATTTCCAACACATCTGTTGGCTCAACAGGTGGCTCTGCAGCCACGACTGTCCCTAGACCTACGATTGGCAAAAATGCAAACTTACTGCGCTGCCCCACCGTTAAATTTTTATTTAAAAGTTCAGACAAGATCTGAAAAATCTTTCTTTTTTTATAAATCGGACAATGATCACAGTCCGAAGAGAGTGTTAGTAGCATTTAATTCCTCAGGTGTGTTTTTTATCTTGAGACTTTTTCTTATAATTATTGTACTAAATTCGAACAAATTCACAATGCTTCTGGACTCTATCGGGGGGGGGCATATACTGGGAATTTCCCTATATTAAATCTAACGAAGAAGTAAATCCAGCTTAGAGTTATAACCGCCGACGATGGCGCATAAAGAGGTGATCTCCTATGACACGCCTGAGTATGTCTTTGAAGAACCAAATGAGAAAAAAGAGAAGGAGCTAGGTAGACGGTCAAATCATCAAAACGGTAAAATCCAGAGATGAAGTCACTTTAATGGGTTTTGGCACTTTTAAGTCAGCCAAGCGCGAGGCTCGTGTTGGTCGAAATCCTGCGACAGGTGCAGAACTTAAAATTCCAGCTTTGATTCAGCCGAAATTTGTTGCAGGAAAACTTTTTAAAGACGCACTAAATACAAAATAATTTACTTTTAAATAAAAGAGGCCGCTTTCTCTGCGGTCTTTTTTTTGACCCGATAGACTGTTTTATTGTGGTCTTTTTTTCATAGTTAAGAAAGCCGAGTCGGAAGAAAGTTGTTCCGGAACAACTTTCCCAGCAAATCAAATCGGAAATCAGAAGCGGTCGAAACTCCGGAGTTTCGAAAATAAAGATTAACGGATTCCGTCTATCTTATTGTTGATTTGTTCAGAGATATCCAAGCCTTTGTCTTCATATCGACACATTAGGAAAAGGCATTCTCCATTGCTAGCTTTTTCCCATTGCTTGCCGATGTCTCTTTTTAATTGTGAATCGGTGTTGCTCCACAGTTGCTCGCCTTTATATTCGACAATGAATCGTCGACCATCTTCTAATTGGACATAAAAATCGGGATAGAAGAAACCGAAAGGCGTTTCCAGCCTAAAAGAGTCATCAGACTTTTCTATGATCCGAATCCAAAATTCAACTTTCGGATTCATATCAATTGCAACCGCGCATAAATACTCTTCAGAGACAGCGTTGCCGCTGGGAGTTTTGTAATGCAAGTCATGGATCTTCGGGAAATAGTGCTTTTCGAATTGTCTTGAACCTTGTTCAACTACATAACAATTTCTTGGGGTGTATTTTTGAGGATCGAATTTAAAACAAAATTCCTCCTTGGCAGGCTCCATAAAAGTAAGTGGAAGGGCCCATTGGTAATTGGCCGACTTTGATAATTTGAAATTTGATTCGAGAAGGTTTTTAATTGCCTTAGCCAGCGGAACACGACTTTGATATAAGCTTTCAAGAGAATAGCCCTTGGACGTAAGAAGATCTCTCGTAACAATGGCTTCCACAAATTTTCTGACAGTTTGAGGAGTCAGATCATTCCGTTTGACCTCTCTGGACAGCCAATATATCAGTTGTTCCTTCGTTATCAATTCAAACTCGGAATTGAAGACAGGAGTTTTTTGAGAGATAGAAGATCGAATCTCGTTTAGCTGGAATTTTCCGTTTTCTTTCGAATCAAACAGGTAGCCTTTCAACTCTTTAACAGGTGTAAACCCTTTTAATTCGTATCCATATTTGGAAGGCTCCCATTCCTGACTGTTCAGAACCTCACAGGAAAAAATTCTGTCCTCCCCCTCTGGGTCTTTAAGTAGAAGAAGAGGGATTGGCTTTATAGGCTCTTTTTGAATGCTCTTACAACGTTCTTTATTTTGTTGGTAATAAAGATCGTCTATCTTTTCTTTATTGGTATCTAATAGTTTCTTTGGGGTATTGGACAAAATTATGTCTATCAGCTTCCGGTTTTCTTCCTCGTTTAAGGTGGGCGTGGTAATAATCCATGTCCTTTCTTTTTTGGATTCATCCGGGTTCAGCTCAGATACTTGAATGTCTTTAATTTCTTTTTCTTCAATCAAGCTAGTGAGGTCTTTATTGCCGAGCGTTACTGCTATTTGAGCCACAGGAGTTCTTTTTTTAGCGTTATCCGAATCTTTCCTATCGTCACCGAGCTCAAATAAAGAAGGTTGATCTGGACAAGTCTCAATATCTGGCTTAACAGAAAGTTGGATCAAGTCTGAGGCGTCTTGTCTGTCAAAGCCCATGTTACGGACGAAACCTTCTTTTAAAGTCAGGGCAAGCTTCATCGTAGCAGAGGATTGAATATTAGCGTAAGCCTTGTTCAACTCCGGATGTACCCGCTTTTCTGCATAGGGCATTCTCAAAATTCTTCCAAGAAGCTGCTCCGTATCTTTTGCATTCTTTATGTTTTGAAGTCCGCATAAAACATAGGCAAAGGAACAGTCCCAACCTTCAGCCAAAGCTTTGATGGTTATTACATATCGAATCGGGCAATTTGGAGAAAAGAGTTCATTTCCTGAAAAATCCTTGGTTTCTCCGGTATAGACAGCAATTTCTTTTTCGAGAATATTTAAATTAGCTGTCATATACTTTTTAATCATATCGACGGTAGCCGTCCCTTCTTTTTTCTCTGCTTGTATCAGTAAAATTGGTCTGATGTATTTATTTTCGGTAATAGAAAGCTTATCCAATTCTTTCAATTTTTCTATTGATTGAATCAAACAGTGTTCCCATCCCAATTCTTCTCCCGTAAGAAGGATAGGGATCTTAATCATGTTTTCGGCCTTTAAATCCCAAGCACTAACCGTAAAGATAGTATTGTTCATTTTCTGCGGGGTTGCAGTTAATTCCAAAGAGGCCGAAGGGTTGAGCCGGTTCAAAGTGTTGAAATAAGTCTCAGTGCGGTTGTTGTGTGCCTCATCGACAATAAGTATTGGCCGGTACAACTTTAATAAATTTGCTAAGGAATATTTGACTCGGCCTTCATCCTGCCTTGTCAGAACTCCATTTGGATACTCTTCAATTTCTTGTTTCGTGACTTTTTCGAGGCTTTCTGTTTGTTCGGCGCTCAAATCAAGAAAAAAAGATTCTAAATTTTCATTAAATGAATATGCATTTCTCTTACCGGTGTCACGAATATTGAAGGTTTGGTTGGTAGAAACTATGACGATGCAATATTGACGAAAATCACTTGGAGCCAAGCTTTGAACTGAGTCAATATCGCAAACTTTGACCTTTCCGGGATATTGTTTTTCCAAGGATTTTCTATACGGGTGACTGGGACTATTTAAGGCCGAAAAGGTTTGAGTTGTAATGGCATCAGACGGTGTTAACCACAAAACGACCGGGGCTCCGGTGTCCAATGTTCCTTGGTCTATTGTCTTGATAGAAGAGGCTGCAATTATCGTTTTTCCACCCCCCGTAGGGACACGGAGACAAACGGCCGGTGCTCCATTAAAGAGATCGCAATATTCACTTTGCTGTCCCCATCCGTTGAGCACGCAAAGTTTTCTATAAGCTTCTTGCGCTCCTTTCTGTTGATGAACGGAAAGAAATTCGGCGAGGGTATCTATCGCCGTTTGTTGATATTTTTTCAGCTCGAACATAAAAATTACTCCGTTATATCGTAGGGGATTTGTTTAAAAGTGATACCTTTTTTATTGAGCTCTGTTTCCGAGAGGCCAATTACGGCTTCCCCATAAATGATTTTTTGTCTGCTTATCGGATACTCTTTTTCTAATATCCGTAGGATCTTTGGAGTAAGAACATTACCTGCTTCCGGTTTTTTATCGCCTAGGACTCCGTTATAAAGGAGAAAAATAGAAACTTCGTCAGTGGTTCCGAGATAAGGAGACTTAGACGGAACTGTTACAGTATTTGTTTCTTTTTGCCAGATATATGCAGCGAGAGTTTCAAAATCAACATTTGTGTTGATACTGCCAAATTGATCGAAAACTTTCGGACCTAACTCATAAAAGGAAAAACCTCCCCCACCAGTCCATCCAACAACAGCGCTAACGCCGCCCCTTTCTCCCTGTATTACTTTTTCAAGCCGGGGCAGGCAATGTGTGCGTGCGTGTTCTCCAAGTTCAACTCCTATATATTTCCTTCGCATTTTATGTGCAACCGCCGCAGTAGTTCCAGAACCAAGGAATGAATCGAGAACAAGGTCGCCTTGAGAAGTAGAAATCTCAATAATCCTCTTAATCAGAGTCTCTGGTTTAGGAGTCTTGAAAGGAGTTTGTCCACTATCTTTTATTAGTTGCTTTTGTTCCGTAGCTGCTCTACGGTTGTGTCCGGTTTCTTCATGGTCAACCCAGAGAGAAGACGGTGGAAGACCAGCCATATCTTTAAGGTACGTCCTCCTAAAGATCCCATTCATAGAATTGTTGAAACGGATTTCCCCACTTTGCAATTTGTCCTTTAACGTTTCTTTCGACCATCTCCAACCATTTTTTGGTGGCTTTATGATGTTTCCGTTTGGGGCCACAATGTCATATATTAAATTTTCCCGGTAGTTTGGAGAGTTAAGGGGATTCCCATCAAAATAAGGGCCGTTTGGATCGTTATCCGGATTTTTGAAATGTGCTCTCTTATTCGGATCGTTTAGTTTGTTGCTAATCCATCCTTCAGATTTTGAATAAACTAATATCTCGTTATGGTCGGTTGAAATTTTCTTTTCATCGTTGTTGCTATTGTCACTTGATTTCCAAATTACGCTACTAACAAAACATTTACGGCCAAAAATTTCGTCGCATATAACCTTCGCATAGTGAACTTCTCTATCGTCTAATGTTATCCAAATCGTTCCGGTCTCGCATAAAAACTCACGAAGGAGGACCAAACGAGGGTACATCATGGAAAGCCATTGAGAATGTTCTAAATGGTCATCATAGTGTTCAAAAGCGCTCCCAGTGTTATAAGGAGGATCAATATAAATACACTTCACCCCCCCCCCGATAAAATGGCAGTAATGCCTTGAGTGCGAGAAGATTATCTCCTTGAATTAGCAGATTTTCTTTTACGGCCTTCTCATCACCATAGGAGGAGATTTTCTTTAAAAGATGGAAGGGAACTTCTGTCGCAGCACTACGTGCTCTTTTGTCGTTAATCCAAGTTAAAAGCGGCATTTTGGTATTCTTTAAATTGATTCTTTCAGGCCCTTGAATTCTAAAACATTGCCATAGCAGAACTTCCAGAAAATGAGGACAACTCTCAGCGGTCAGAGCAGTTACCCACAATTTTGCTAAACCAAATTATGGATAACTGCTGAAAAAATCCACAACAGGAAAATCGAATCGGGGAAAAGTTGTTCCGGAACAACTTTTCCTGAAATCAGATCGGACATCAGCTTCAGCATTCCGGCTCTGCCGGCAATGCTGAAGAGAGGAAAATTCCGCCAGCATGGGTTACTGCCGGATTTTTCAAAAGATAGAGCCTCCACTTCGTGAGAAGTCAAAAGTTGATCCGTATCAACTTTTCGGCTTCGAGTTGCCCAGAATTTTCACTTGGTTCACTACGGCCAGTTTCGGAGACAAGCGTTCACCGAGAGAAAATGAGGACAACTCTCAGCAACCAGAGCGGTTACTCACAATCCTTGGCAACCCGGATTAGGGATAACTGCTGAAAAAGACGGCAACAGAAAAATCGGATCGGGAAAAAGTTGTTCTGGAACAACTTTTTCTGAAAATCAAATCAGAAATCAGCTTCGGCATTCCGTCTCTGCCGGCAATGCTGAAGAGAGGAAAATTCCGCCAGCATGGGTTACTGCCGGATTTTTCAAAAGATAGAGCCTCCACTTCGTGAGAAGTCAAAAGTTGATCCGTATCAACTTTTCGGCTTCGAGTTGCCCAGAATTTTCACTTGGTTCACTACGGCCAGTTTCGGAGACAAGCGCTTACCGGGAGAAAATGCGGACAACTCTCAGCAGCCAGAGTAGTTACCCACAATTTTGACAAGCTGAATTGGGGATAACAACTGAGGATGTACGACTAACTACTGCTAAGGCAGGATCGCATCTTGATATCAAATGTATACATTTGATACCATAGATGCATCAACACCTCGCCGAGGGCTCGGTCGAAAATTTCATTTTCGGTTGTCCTGCCACACCGCTAAGGCGGTCGAACGCGGGAGCGTTCGGTGGATACGTTACACACGATCTGAGTTAATACCAAAAAGGTTTGTCATGCCAAAAAGAGGTTCAGAAAAGAAAACCAGTGTTCTTACGGCTCGCGTTCAAACGGAAACAAAAGATGCAGCCAAGGAGTATGCGAAAAAATCCGGAGAAAGTCTTTCGGCATTTATTAATGCAACTATCGAAGAAAAGCTGAAAGGCCAGAAAAACTCTTCGGACAAAAGTGTTATTAGGACTGTTTTTTCTGAAGCCAAAGCAGAAGAATTCCCAGAAGAGAAAAAGATTCCTCTTTTCTTAAGGTTAACAAAAAGTGAGCTGGCCGCATTAGATTGCAGAGCCAAAGAGTTCGGCGTTTCTAAACAAGGTTACCTTACGTTGCTTCTTAGAAAGGATCTTCTAGGTACGATAATGTTGTTGGAAAAAGAAAGGGAGGCCGTTATCGATTCGACAGTTGCGATGAATAAAATCGGAGTTAACTTAAACCAAATTGCTCATGCCTTGAATATATTGGTGGACAATCGCGAGAAAAGGTCAATCCCATTCAAAGAACTTAAGCTCCAAATTGCCAAATTAAGTTCATTTATTGAAAATCATTTGTACAAAACGGAGAAGATTTTGAAAAGCGCAAAGACGAGAACTAATATAAAAATGTGATGGTCGGGGTGAGAGGATTTGAACCTCCGACACCTGCGTCCCGAACGCAGTACTCTACCAGGCTGAGCTACACCCCGATTTCACCAAAGACACGTAGTCTATCACGTCTACAGAATAAAGTAAGTTTCTCACGAGTCTTTTATTTGAGATGTTTTTTCTCGAACCGCAGATATACAATACTTTCCCCAGGCATCCATTATTTTTCTTCTTTCGGTTAAAAGCCTCGCCCTGTCATAAGCACCGTTATAGACGTCTCTTTTTGAATGCAATAAACAAAGTTCTACAGCTTCTTGATCAAAGACTTTATTGTTCCCAATAGTGTCGTCTTTTGCCCAAGTTCTGAATGTTGCACGTGCACAACCGTGAGGAGTAACGATGCAATCTTTTTCGGTTCTCTGGCTTTTTTCTTTATCAATCCAACCGATACCGTCTATATTTTTTTGCTTTTTATGCAATCGCCTAAGAACCATCGACATAGTCATATCAGACAATGTTTGCATTTGATTACTTAAGAAGACTTTTGTTTGTCCGGTGTATCTTGGCAAATCTTTAAGTAGTTGGACAGCTTCGTCAGAAAGAAGAATGGTTCTGTCTCTCTTCGCCTGTTTCATTTTGTCGTGTTCAAGCGGAATATTCCATATCTTGTTTTCGAGATCGAACTCATCCCAAGTTGCGAGCCGTACCGCTTTGGATCGAGAAGCGGTAAGGATCGCGAACTGACAAGCACGAGGAGAGGTTCCCTGAAGTTTATCCAGCGCGGCATAAAGCGCTGGAAGCTCCTCAACGCTGATGGCAGCATGATTTTCTTTTTCGCGTCGATTTCGTTTTTGAGGTTCGAGCAGAACGCCTAGCGCAGATCTCAAATCAGCAGGATTTTCGCGGTCTTCCCTAATCCGAAGAGCAATTGACCAGTTGAAAATCTGCCGTAAGTAGGTTAGTGCTTTTTGAGCAGTGTTTGTTTTAGTTTCCCATAAAGGTCCGATAATATCCCTGATCATTTCAGGTGTTATTGCATTGATAGATTTAGCCCCGAGTTTTGGGAAAATATGCCGATTTAAAACCCAAAACGTTCGGATTTCACCTTCCGGGTTGTTTCGGAAAAATCCGTTTCTTGCGCGATCCTTAAGCCAATCATTAGCTACTTTTTCGAAGTTTGGGATTTGTTGCTGTTTTTTCTCTTCTTTGATTTTTTGTCGAGCTTGTTTCTTTTCTTCAAGAGGATCTCTTCCCGCAAGAATCTTGGCTTTCAGCTCTAATGCAATACCCCGTGCTTGGGATAAGCTCAGAACAGAGCGCGGACCGATGAAAACGTCATGCTTTTTTCCGTAGGCATCCGAATATCTTAAAACGTAACTGGCTGAGTTCTTTTGGACCTTGAGGGCAAAGCCTGGCACTCCGCCCAAAAAGTAAAACCCAACCTCGGTAAGTCGTTTAACGGCAAGTGCAGATAACTCTTTCGCTCTTTGTGGCATAGATGACTATTGAGAGTGCTGTTTTTTATAATTTTAACAGACATAAAAATAGTCATCCTAAAACCATGTCATTGTTTGGCACTGGTTGGCACGGTTTGTCACAGGGAGATTTACTAAAAGGTGTTCGAAAAAGCGACATTTACGGAGTTTTCTGTATGACTTGTCATTGCTTGTCACTCCGATTTGGTCGGAGTAACAGGATTCGAACCTACGACCCCTGCGTCCCGAACGCAGTGCTCTACCGGGCTGAGCTATACTCCGACATTTTTAACTTCAGAGAGTAATTATAAATCTCTCTCCACAGTCAAGGAGAGCAATTTTACCAAAGATTCTTTATAAAGGGAAGGTTTTAAGAAAGAAATCGCATCTATTCCGGAAGAAACAATTTGTTTTGCGGTGATTGCGCATTCTTCAATTGCTCCTGTCTCTTCAAGAATACGAGTAATGGAGTTGAGATCTCCTTCCCCTTGTTTAACGGCTTCTTTAATTTCTTTGGCCTCTTCGTCTGAACATTTTCTCAATGCATAGATCAAGGGCATCGTCATTTTGCCTTCACGCAAATCTGCACCTAAGGCTTTGCCGGTCTTTTCTTCATCGCCGCGGTAATCTAAAACGTCATCGATAATTTGGAAGGCCGTTCCTAAGGCTAAGGCGTACTGTGTGAGCTTTTCTTCTTCTTCTTTAGTTGCTCCTCCAATCGTTGCTCCCATCCGGGCGGCGGCTTCGAATAGAACTCCGGTCTTTCTTTCAATGACTTCAAAGTAGCGCTTCTCGTCTACAGTGGTATCGTGGATGTTAAGAAGCTGAATTACCTCGCCTTCGGAGACTCGATTGACGGCACCGGAGACGATTTCGCAGATTCGGATGTTTTTGGTTTTGACCATTAATTGGAAAGCCCGAGAGTACATGAAATCGCCTACCAGAACGGCAGCTGAATTTCCCCACTTAAAGCAAGCTGTTGATTTTCCGCGTCTGAGATCGCTTTCATCGACGACGTCGTCATGCAGGAGGCTGGCTGTATGGACATATTCAATCATCGTAGCCAGGAAAATATGTTCCTTTCCTTGATAGCCCAACGCTCTGGCAATAAGGATAAGAATTAAAGGTCGCATTCTTTTGCCGCCGGCAGAAACAATGTAATCGCTTATCTTCTTTATCAGAGGAATATCACTTTGCAGATCGCTAAGTACCGCTTTCTCGACTTCAGCTAAATCAGAAGCGACGGGTTCAATTATCTGTTTTACTGTTTCTGCAACGTGTGACATTGCTCCTCCTCCTAGTTCTTAACCAAAGCATATTACCGAATTTTTTCTGAGTGTGAAGAGATAAAAAAGAGGTTTTGAGGTCTAAGTTTGAGATTAGAAACAGAAAATATCGTAGACAAAAATTTATTACGCTGAAATCAGCAAAATTTTTAACTTTTTGAAATCGCTTAGAACCGCACATCTATCAATTACGAATATGCAGCACTGACGGTTGCTACACTTTGAATTCTCAAAACCTTTTTTTCAGGAGCACGACTAATGACAATATTAATTAAGCCGGAACAAATGGCAGAGAGCGCAAAAATCGGCACCGATATCCGCCACAAAATCCATGAAGAACCGGAGCTTGGTCTTTGTTTATATAAAACTCAAGAGAAAATAACGAAAGGCCTTGCCTCTTTTTCTTTGAATGAAGTGTATGAGTATGTTGGAGGAAAAGATGTGACCGGCGTAGTTGCCGTTATCCGTGGGACAAAACCAGGTAAAACAATCGGGCTTCGCGCAGATTCTGACGCACTTCCATTGGAGGAAAAAACCAACGCTGCCTGGGCAAGTCGAGTCAAAGGGAAAATGCATGCTTGCGGCCATGACGGACATGTCGCGACACTACTGACGCTTTGTCATTATGCGGCCCAGCATCGAGATTTTGCTGGAACATTAGTTGCAATTTTCCAGCCCGGAGAAGAAGGTTTTGCCGGCGCAAAACACATGATTGCTGACGGCTTGGTAGAAAGATTTGGTATCGATGAGTTTTATGCACTTCATGCCGAGCCAAGCCTTAATCTCGGTGATGTCGGTTTTATTCCGGGATACGCCACTGCAAATGCCGACAAGTTCGAAATCACCTTCAAAGGAAAAGGCGGACACGGCTCTCGTCCTCATATGACAAAAGATCCTCTGGTGGCAGCTTGTGAATGTGTATTGGCACTCCAAACGATTGTAGCTAGAAGTGTAGATCCGATGAAAACCGCTGTAGTTTCTGCCGGATGCATTCAAAGTGGATTTGGAGATGGACCGAGCGTTGTTCCGCAAGAAGCCAAGATATCGGGAACAGCCAGATCTTTTGAACCGGAAGTTCAGGAAACAATTATTAGGAGAATGAAGCAGGTTGCCGATGGAATTGCTCTTGCCAATGATATGGAGGTCGAAGTTGAGTACACCAAGCTTTATCCGGCGATGTTTAATACTCCTGAGCTGGTGGAAAAGGCTTCCGGTTATGCTAAAGAATTATTGGGCGAAGAGCGCGTCAAGCAATGGCATAGAACCTGCGGTGGAGAAGATTTCTCCTTTATGCTTTTAGCCAAGCCTGGATGTTTGTTCCGTCTGGGCATGAAAGATGAAACTCACTTTGCCAGTGTTCATCATCCAATGTTTGACTTTAACGATAAAGCGATTCAAGTAGGTGCCGCAACTTTACTTACAATCGCGCTGAATCGCGCAGCTTCTTAAGGCCTCGGATAAAGCAAAAGCCGCGAAAGCGGCCTTTGCAGAATAAATATTAGGCTGTCGGTTCTAGGTTTTGTGCTTTTTTGCCTTCGAGAGCTTCCAATGCTTGTTCTGCTAGATGGATGTAAGCCGGGTGAGTGTGCTTCTTAACGGTGTCCATGTCAGCCTCTTTGACCCAGTTGCCGACTACGATACAGGCAATGCCGTTCCCGATCATATTGGTAATGGAACGTGCTTCACTCATGAAACGGTCGATGCCGAGAATCAACGCCAATCCGGCAACCGGAACATCGCCGAGAGAGGAAAGGGAAGCGGCAAGGACAATGAAGCCAGAGCCAGTGACGCCGGCAGCTCCCTTACTTGTCAACAGGAGCACCGCAAGAAGAGTCAGTTGCTGGAAGAGCGTCATCTGAATGTCGCAGGCTTGAGCGATAAACACAGCTGCCATTGTCAAATAAATAGCTGTCCCATCAAGATTGAATGAATAGCCGGTCGGAATTACCAGGCCGACGACGGACTTGCTGATGCCGGCATGCTCCATTTTTACCATCATTCTCGGAAGCACTGATTCAGAAGAGGAAGTGCCGAGCACGATGAGAAGTTCGTCTTTGATATATCTCAAATAGTTAATAAGAGAGAAACCGTGGCTTCTGCAGATAGCTCCGAGAACACCGAAGATGAAGATGAAACAGGTGAAGTAGAAAGCACCCATTAGTTTGGCCAGAGGAAGTAGGGAAGAAATACCATACTTGCCAATCGTGAAAGCCATTGCACCGAATGCGCCGATAGGGGCAACTTTCATGATCCAGCCGACTATCAAGAAAAGAATTTTCGAGGTTTTGTCAATTAACTGGAAAAGCTGAGATTTCTGGCCGCCCATTTTTTGTAAGGCAAAACCAAAAAGAATAGAGAAGAATAAGACCTGAAGAATGTCTCCGGATGCAAAGGCACCTGCCACTGTTGACGGAATGATATTCATAAAGAAGTCAACGGTGGAGTGGGAAGAGGCATGCTGGGTGTAGGCGGAGACGGCCGACATGTCTAAAGTGGCCGGATTGACATGCATCCCTGAACCGGGGGAGAGGAGATTAACCATCAATAAGCCGATTATCAGAGCGAAGGTTGATACCACTTCAAAGTACAGAAGAGCATAGCCACCGACGCGGCCAACTTTTTTCATATCTTCCATTCCGGCAATACCGATAACAACGGTACAGAAAATTACCGGAGCAATGATCATTTTGATTAATTTGATGAAGCCGTCGCCAAGGGGTTTCATCTGGGCACCAAGCTCGGGGTAAAAATATCCCAAAAGAACGCCGATAATGATGGCGCAAATAACTTGGAAGTACAGGGTTTTATATAAAGGTCTTCTACTTCTCATATAGCCCTTCTTTCGTTAAGTTGATGGGGTTGAAAGTTGTGCTTTCGAAAAAATAATAGAAGAAAATATAGGTATTTCCTCTATGTGTCAGATAGAAAATTAATAGTTTCTTACTTCTTTTAGAGAATAAATGTAAATGTTTACCCTTATAAATATTTAAAAAAAATTTTCTGAAATGGTTTGACGCTCAGTTAATTTCTAAGTAAATGATCCGATCTTCAAAACGAAGAACTTAGGCTCTTTTAAAATTGTGTTTAGTTGTTAAATCTTGCTTATTGTGAAATTGTTTTTGTATTATGAAATAATATTTTTTCAATGCAAAATGTTTCGCATATAAAGTAAAAAATAAATTCTCAGTGGACATAACTGGAGAACACTCTGTTTGAATAGTTATTTCTCAGTTGGATTTCGCAGATTTCATCATATTATTTTGCCGTCTTTCTTTTCCTTCCAGCTGTGTTCAACTCTTTGATTACTGGAAGAAAACAGAAAACTGTCAGCTCTGAAGGGAAAAAACAATGTATTTCGTAAATTCCTGCCAGGCAAAAGAATACTAATTGGAGGTAGGAAGATTTTTGAATGCACGTAATTGCTAAGTGGATTGAACGTGAACAAGCAAAGTATGAATTATTAAGTATCAGAAGTGCCTTAATTGTTTTGCTTGAAAAATTTACGGAACCAAACAATTTTAAAAGTTTTCCAACAAATGGTTGATGAAAGACTTTGAATTCAAGGATTCCCATTCTTAAACTTGAATTGAAGACGTTTTGCAAGGAAAGAAAAATGATACTTACTTCAATCCTGACCATTTCACTTTTCATTTTTTGGATTCTTGGCTTGTGGTGTTTTCCGCCGAACTTTGACGCCCGCTCCTATACTCATGAGATTTTTTATATTACCGGCGCAATTGCTTGGTTGTGGATGACCATTTGCCTTGTCATCGCTGCTCGTCCGTCTTGGATTGAAAAGGTTTTTCGCTCACCGCTCGACAGATTGTATGTTTTTCACAAATGGCTCGGTTTTGCAGCCGTTGCAATGGCCTTTGTACATTACTTTGTGAAAGACATTTTCGGTCCGATCCTAAGACTTATCTGGACGCTTCCAAAACCACCGAAAAAAGAGATGCTCGCCGATCCGGCTTTTTGGGATTTGGTGTGGTCTATGAGTCGAACTGTGGCCAAAGAGTCTTCCGTATGGCTTACTTGGATAGCTTTGATTCTTGTGCTTCTTTGTCTAACGAAGAAGATTCCTTACAAACGCTGGTTAAAAATCCATTCTGTTTTTGCTTGGGTTTTTATATTTTTAAGTTTGCATTCTCTGCGCTTGATGAAAGTGTCCGATTTTTACATGCCGTTCGGACTAAGTATCGTTGCGATTACGGTCGTGGGATTATGGGCAAGCATCAATCTGTTAAGAAAAGGACCCGGTTGGCAAAAAAAGATGAAAGCCCACGTCACTTCTATCTCAGAAGTTGGCAGCGACTGCATTCGTCTTGAAATGAAAACTCCTTTGGGTAAAGAGGTACTGCCCGGACAGTTTTTGTTTGTGCATCTTCCCGGAGATGAAGGCCATCCGTTTTCTATTGCGGAATTTAGCGATGACGAAGTAATACTGTGGATTAAGAAGTCAGGCGACTTTACCAATTTCCTCCTAGAGAGGCTGCACACGGGAGATATTTTTGAGGTTGAAGGTCCTTGGGGAGAGTTCATCCCGATTTTTTCGAAAGAGCCTCAGTCATGGTGTGCCGCCGGAATAGGAATTGCGCCTTTTAATGCATGGCTTAAAGCAGCCGCCAAGAACAAACATGGTTCGATCACACTTTTTTGGACCGTAAAAGATCAAAGAACTGCGCCTTTTGTAGAGGCTGTGCGTAAGGAAGCAGAGGAAGCGGACGTTCCTTTAATGCTGATTGACAAAAGTCAGGCCAGACTTACGGTGAAGCAAATCATGCAAGGTAAACCGGAGTTTGTAGCTTTTTGCGGACTGGCTCTGCTTCAAAAGCAGCTGCGGAACGAAAATTATTCGAAAAATCTCATAATCAAACATGAAGTCTTCAACTGGCGCGACATTTAACTGTTGGCAGAAAGAAGCTTTTTGGATAAGCCGCAGACAGACTGATTTCTTCAAAAGGCTCTCGCACATGGACGGAGTCAGATTTTCTTCTATTTTGTTTCTAGTGGATTTCTCGAGTTGCTAGGGCTTTTTTCCTATTTTTAACTTTACTGTTTGATTTGAGAGGAAAGTTGTGTAATAATCGCACGTTCCACGAATTACTCTTTTACCACACAAAAAGGCTTCAGCAGATCGTGGACTGCATTGAAGTGAAGAGGTTTTTATGTACGCAATTATTAAGACCGGCGGCAAACAGTACACTGTTGCTGTTGGCGATAAGCTCCGCGTCGAGTCCTTGGCCGGAGAAGTAGGTTCCCAGATCGAACTTACACAAGTTCTCGCTATTAAAGATGACGCTGGTATGAAAGTTGGCGCTCCTACAATCGAAGGCGCAGCAGTTAAAGCAACTATTGTCGCCAATGGCCGTCATGAAAAAGTTCGTATTTTCAAGTTCCGTCGCCGTAAACACTCCATCAAGAGTGCCGGTCACCGTCAGAACTACACAGAACTCAAGATTGATGAGATTTCTGCTTAATTGATTTTTGATAAGAGGTATTTGAAATGGCACATAAGAAAGGTGGCGGTTCCACAAGAAACGGTCGCGACTCCAATGCACAGCGTTTGGGCGTTAAGGTTTTCGGTTCACAGATGATCAAGTCGGGCGCAATCATCGTCCGTCAGCGCGGCACAAATTTCCATGCCGGTGAAAATGTAGGCATGGGCCGTGATCACACTTTGTTCGCAAAGGCTGAAGGTAAGGTTGAATTCGTAGTTCACGGTCGCCTTAACCGTCATTATGTGAATGTTGTTCCTGTAGCTTAATCTCAGGTTCGGCTTTAAAACCTCATTCCTTAGTTGGTCTGAGGTTTTTGTTTTTCTTGGAGGTTCTTTTGCAGGCCTCCTTTTTGTTTTCCACTATTTCTTTCTGGTAGTGCTGCAATAATCTTGTTTGGACCATTCGAGCGGCATTGCTTCGGACTGTTATAGATCTTCCTCCAAACCGTTGCCTCTCCTCTTTTTCCGGAACTTGTGTGCACTAGAGTAGGCAGAAGTTAGGAGGTGAGTCCCATTTTTTGACTATCATTGAGAAATCGTTAAGCATATTAGAAAATTTGTTAAATCATGAAATTCGTTGATGAAGCAAGAATAGAAGTTAAAGCCGGAAAGGGCGGCAACGGTGTTGCCTCTTTTAGAAGAGAGAAATTTATTCCGAAAGGAGGTCCGGACGGTGGAGACGGAGGCCGAGGAGGTTCTATTTACGCGGTTGCAGATAGAAATATCAATACTCTTATCGATTATCGCTACACCAGAAAATTCTTGGCTAAAAACGGAGAAAACGGTCGCGGCAGTGACTGCTACGGCAAAGGTGCGCCTGATATTGAATTGAAAGTTCCCGTAGGGACGGTTATTACAGATAAAAACACAGGTGAGGTCATTGCTGACTTAGATAGAAACGGACAACGAGCTCTCCTTGCAAAAGGAGGAAAGGGAGGACTCGGAAATTTGCACTTCAAATCTTCAACAAACCGGGCTCCTCGTCAGTGCACACCGGGAGAGCCTGGGGAAGAAAGAGAACTCAACCTTGAGCTGAGAGTTCTTGCCGACGTCGGCCTATTGGGTTTGCCGAATGCTGGAAAATCAACCTTGATTTCAGCAGTTTCTAATGCAAAACCAAAGATTGCGGATTATCCGTTTACTACTTTGCACCCGCATTTGGGGGTTGTCAGAGTTGGTCCGGAAACAAGCTTTGTTATTGCGGATATTCCCGGATTAATCGAAGGTGCTTCTGAAGGAGCCGGTTTGGGACATCTCTTCCTGAGGCACTTATCTAGAACCAGCCTGCTTTTGCACGTTATTGATGTTGCTCCTGTTGATGAAACTACTGATCCAATAGCAGCCGCCCGTGCCATCGTTAAAGAACTTTATAATTTCGATCCGGCTTTGGCTGATAAACCTCGTTGGTTGGTACTTAATAAGATGGACTTAGTGCCCGAAGACGAGAGAGAAGAGGTCATTGCCAAGTACCGCAGGGAATTCGGTGATGAAACACCTATTTTCCCGATTTCAGCTGCTACCAGAGAAGGCTGCGACACTTTAGTTAAAGCTATCTCCGAAGATTTGCAGCAACAGCGGCAGATGCTAATCGAAGACTCCGAGCCTGTCATCGATGATTTCGATGAAGATGAGGAGAATGCTCAAAAAATCGAAGGCGATGAAAGAAAATAAAGAGATCTGGGAAAAAGCTAAAAGAATCGTAGTCAAAATCGGATCCTCTCTTGTTACCAATGAAGGGAAAGGAGTGGACCAAGAGGCTATTAATCGTTGGGTCAGTCAGTTCCGACACCTCCAGGAACAGGGTAAGGAAGTTATCCTGGTGAGCTCCGGCGCTATTGCTGAAGGTGTCGTCAGATTAGGCTTTGAAAAACGGCCAACGGAAATTCATGAATTACAGGCTTGCGCTGCGGTAGGTCAAATGGGTTTGGCTCACGCGTATGAGAAGTGTTTTGCTGCCCACGATCTGGTCGCGGCTCAATTGCTTCTTACCCATGCTGACTTAGCTAACCGTGAACGCTATCTGAATGCTCGTCACACGCTTCTTGCCCTTTTAAAACTCAAAGCGGTTCCCATTATTAACGAGAACGATACTGTCATCACCGACGAAATTAAGGTCGGGGATAATGACACTTTAGGGGCGCTGACGACCAACTTGGTAGATGCCGATATTCTGGTTATTTTGACTGATCAGGAAGGCATGTTTACCGCTGACCCGCGCAATGATCCGAATGCAGAATTGATTTCACGTGCCGCAGCCGGCTCTGCCGATTTGGAATCTATGGCAGGCGGAGCAGGATCCTCCATCGGGAAAGGCGGAATGCTAACTAAAATCTTAGCCGCAAAACGAGCTGCGAGAAGCGGCGCTTCAACCGTTATTGTTAGCGGAAGAATTCCGGATGTTTTAGTTCGCCTGTCTGAAGGCGAATCCTTAGGAACCTTGTTAGTAAGCGAATCGGAGCCTCTCTCTGCGCGCAGACAATGGATGGCAGATCATCTTCAGCTCAAAGGTTACTGCGTGATCGATGAAGGCGCAGTTCAAGCCATCAGAAAAGGCAAGAGCTTACTGCCGATTGGCGTTAAATCCGTTCAGGGCGAATTTTTGAAGGGCGAGGTCATTTCTTGTTTCGACCAAGAAGGCAAAGAAGTTGCCAGAGGTCTTTCTAATTTCTCTGCGGAGACTGCGAGAAAGCTGAAAGGAAAGCACAGTAGCGAAATCGAAGATACTGTTGGTTATATTGAACGTCAGGAACTCATTCACCACGACAATATGGTTCTCATCCAGTCAGCGAATTAATCTTTATCAGGCAGGCCCGTAAAACACCGTTCTTTAGGACGGTGATATAAGGGCCGGATCTAAAATTTTTTCAGTCAGGCGTATTCTGCTGTTCAATGTACTGGTTGATAATAGAAGTAGGGCGCCTCCACAACTTGCGATGAAATAAGAAGGCGACCAGAGAGTAGTTGCCCATAATTGACTACGAATGGAGGGATATTTCTTTTTTCGAATAAGACGGCTCGATAATTCTCAGTCCTCCAACAAGCATTGAAAGATTTGGAGAAGGGATACAAGAATTTTTTTGCCAAGAGAACGAAATTTCCAAGGTTCAAAAAGAAATTTCAGCGCGATTCATTCCGATTCTCGCAGGGATTCAAAATAGATGAGGATAAACAAAGGATCTATTTGCCGAAAATAGGGACAGTCGGCTATAGAAAGAGCAGAAGCATCATTGGCAAACCAAAGAATATTACGGTATCTCGAGAGGGTCTAAAATGGTTCGTTTCCATTCAGACTGAATTTGAAATAGAGCCTAAGCGGATGATTAATTCCGAAATCGGAATTGACATGGGCGTTAAGAAGTTTGTTACTTTTTCGAACGGGACTTTTGTAGAGCCGGTCAATAGTTTGAGAAATTGTCTAAAGCAGTTAGCTAAACTACAAAAGAAATTATCTCGACAACAAAAAGGAAGTAGCAATTCTAAGAAAACCAAAACCAAAATCGCGAAACTGCACAAACGCATAGCAGATATAAGAAGAGACTTTTTGCATAAAATCACGACAACAATAGCCAAAAACCACGGTATTGTGTTCATGGAAGATCTAAAAGTATCGAATATGTCTGCATCGGCGTCAGGTATAGTTGAGCAGCCCGGAAAAAAGGTCAGACAGAAAAGCGGTTTAAATCGTTCAATTCTTGACCAAGGATGGTTTTCTTTCAAGACAATGTTGGCTTACAAGCTGGAAGAAAGAGGAGGGTTGCTGGTATTGGTTCCTCCGAAAAATACGAGCAGAACTTGTCCGAATTGCGGATATATTTCGGCAAAAAACAGACAAACGCAAGCACATTTCGAATGTGTCAAATGCGGATACAAAGAAAATGCCGATATCGTGGGAGCGATAAATGTATTAAGGGCCGGACACGCCCGGTTAGCCTGTGAAATGAACGGTGCAGTAAGGCTGTTGTCAGCAGGAACCCAACGAGACTTTCTACAACAATAGGCTACGGCTGTTGTAATGGTGGTAGGAATCCTCTTCATTTACGAAGAGGAGGAAGTCAATGGAAGGTACTATCTGCGAAAGCGGGAAGTGCTCTCAACTTTGCCCCAATTCTCAGGCGGCGTCAGATCACGATGAGAGGTAAACAAGGAGGGAGCAAACTCTAAAAGCACCTTCTTGTATACGTCACGTTTAAATTCAATCACATCTCTTAGCGGAACCCAATAATTGTTCCATCTCCAAGCTTCAAACTCCGGATGATTAGTGGCGTTGATATCGATATCGATGTTCTTACCGGTAAGCTCAAGTAAAAACCAGATTTGCTTTTGCCCTCGATAGATGCCTCTGAGGTCTCGGCGCACCCAGCGTTCGGGAACGTCATAACGAATCCAGTCTTTCGTGCTGTTAATAATTTTTACCTTGTCAGGAGTTAAACCGAGCTCTTCCCATAGTTCCCGGAGCATGGCTTCTTTAGGAGTCTCTCCTCTATTGATGCCGCCCTGTGGAAACTGCCAGGAATGTTGACGAGGTCTTTTTCCCCAGTAGACCTGTTTAAGCGGATTAGCCAAAATGATGCCGACATTTGGCCGATATCCTTCTCTATCGAGCATAAACTTAAATTAAAATAAATACTTTGCGCCTGAGCATTATATATAAAGGCATTCAGATGTGATTTTTGCTCAGGTTTAAAGTTACTCAAATTATTAGAGTCCACACAATGAGAGCAAGTCAGTTTCATATTTCGACAAAGAAAGAAGCTCCTGCAGACGCTGAGATTGTGAGCCAGAAGCTCATGCTCCGTTCAGGAATGATCCGTAAAGAAGCCGCCGGTATTTATAACTACATGCCGTTGGCCGTAAGGACATTAAAGAAAGTTGAAAAAATTATCCGTGAAGAAATGGATAAAGCCGGTTCTTTGGAAATCGTTATGCCGATGGTTCAGCCCGCTGAATTATGGATGGAAAGCGGCCGTTGGCAGAAATACGGCGATGAATTGCTACGTCTCAAAGACCGTCATGGAAGAGAATTTGCACTCCAGCCAACTTCTGAAGAAGTAGTAACTGATATTGCCAGACAGGAGATCAATTCTTGGAAGCAAATGCCTGTCAACTTCTATCAAATTCAAACCAAGTTCAGAGATGAAAGACGTCCTCGCTTCGGCTTGATGAGAGGCCGTGAGTTTGTCATGAAAGACGCCTATTCTTTTGACCGTAATGAAGAGCAGGCTGTAAAGAGCTACAAACTGATGTTCGATGCTTACTGCAGGATCTTTGACAGACTTGGTTTGGTCTATAGACCGGTTAGGGCTGACTCGGGCGCCATCGGCGGTAATTTGTCTCAAGAATTCCAAGTAATCGCAGACACCGGTGAGGATGTCATCGTTTACTGCCCGGAAAGCGACTTCGCAGCCAACATTGAATTGGCTCCGGCTTTATCCGTTATCGAAAAGAGAGCTGAACCAACTGAAGAAATGAAGATGGTCGCTACGCCGGGTAAAGAAAAGTGCGAAACCATGACCGAGTATCTTGGCCTTCCTTTGACAAAGAGCGTCAAGGCCATCGTTTTGGCTATTGACCGGAAAGATGAAGAAGGTAAGGAACTTCCGGCTAAAGTTGTGCTTTTGTTAGTCCGCGGCGATCACTCTTTGAACGAAGTGAAAGCAGGTAAGGTAGATATTCTTAAAGGCGGCTATCGTTTTGCCACTGACGACGAAATTATGAATACCTTCGGAAGCAAGCCGGGTTATTTAGGGCCGGTCGGATTGTCCAAAGACGTTCCGGTGATTGCTGACCTTACTGTTGCCAACATGAGTGACTTTGTTGTCGGTGCTAATAAGGAGGGATATCACATTACCGGTGTTAACTGGGGTCGGGATCTGCCGGAACCGACTCAAGTCGTTGACCTTCGCAATGTCGTTGAAGGTGATATGTCTCCGGACGGAAAAGGCAAACTGACAATGCAAAGAGGCATTGAGGTCGGTCACGTCTTCTACTTAGGCGATCGTTATTCCAAACCGTTGAAGGCCACTTTCTTGGACGAAAACGGCAAGCCTCAGATTATTCACATGGGCTGCTACGGAATTGGTGTTTCCCGTCTTTTGGGCGCTGCTATTGAACAGAACCACGACGACAAGGGAATCATTTGGCCAAAAGCCATGGCGCCTTTTGAAGTTGTTATCTGCGCATTAGGGTACGACAAGAGCGAAGCTGTCAGAGAAAAGGCAGATACTCTCTACAACAAACTGAAAGCTGACGGCGTTGATGTCATCCTCGATGACCGTGGTTTAAGACCGGGTGTCATGTTTGCCGATTGGGAGCTTATCGGAGTTCCTCATCGCATTACCATCGGCGACAAAGGACTTAAGGACGGTGTGGTGGAATATACCAACCGCCGCGATATGAATACCGAAAAAGTTTCTTACGAGCAAGTTGAAGAGCTTCTCAAAGAAAAATTGAAATACTAAAAAATTAACTGGTCTGTTGCTGGCCAGTTCCAAAATCTTTGAATGAGGAGGCTGTCGGAAAATCCGGAGCCTCTTTTCGTTTTACCACTCGGATTTGATCGCTGTTCCTTTTGTCGGAATAGAAAATTTCGATATATCCGCTCCTTCTAATCTCAGAAGAAAATTCTTTTTATCAACTCCACCTGCATATCCTGTTAACGATCCGTTGGCTCCGACCACACGGTGACAAGGAATGATGATCGAAATTTCATTGTGACCAACAGCACCTCCCACGGCTTGGGCTGACATTTCTCCCACCCCTCTGTTGGATGCGATTTGGTGTGCAATATCACCGTAGGTTACGGTTTCTCCATAAGGAATTTGGAGAAGGATCTGCCAAACTTCTTTTTGGAAAGGCGTGCCGATGATATGCAAAGGTGGAGTAAATGTTGGCTCCCTTCCCGAAAAGTAAACATCTAACCAGCGGCAGGTTTCTTTTAGCGCCGGGGGATCTCCTCGTTTGTGCTCCGGATCAAGGTTTCGTGCAAAGTATTTTTCTTTGTCAAACCACAAGCCTGTCAGTCCTTGTTCGTCGGCTGCTAAAAGAATTTCTCCTAAAGGTGAGTCGTACGTTTTGGTGTATTGCATTGTTTGACCTAAGGATTAAAAAAATTGAGCTTAAATGAAAAGGCGACAGTTATTCCATTTTAGAAGGAAGTCTCTAGATTTGATTTATCGAAAGCCGGGATATTTTTCTCTAACTTATGGTTAGAACTAGTGAAAAATGATTGACACTCAATGGCTAGGTTGTTAGCCTTTACTCTAATTTATTTCCCAAAAACATCCCGAGAGAAAACAAATGAGTGAAATTTGTCAAACATTGAAAGAAGTTCTTGAAAACTCACAAGTCAAAACCGCTTTGAATGTGGTTAAGACTAACTTACCTGAAACTATCGAAATTCAAAAAGAGCTTGTGCTCATTGAAGCGCCGACAGGCCACGAAGAAACACGTTCAAAACGATATAAAGAATTGCTCAAATCTGTCGGTTTAAATGATGTTGAGTCTGACGAACATAATAATGTTTGGGGGTGGATTCGCGGCAGCGAAAAAAAGGGAACTGTGTCCTCTTGGAAGGCCATCTGGATACTGTTTTCTCATTCGGAGATGTCAAAGAAATTATTGAAGGTGCAGACGGAAAGCTCCATTGCCCTGGTATTTGCGACGATACACGGGCGATTGCTGCTAACTTAGCCGTCGCCAAAGCACTTATTGATTCCGGAATCAAACCTTTTTACGATATCGTTATCGGGGCAACCGTCCGCGAAGAAGGTTTAGGTGGAATGTGCGGCATGAAATGGATTCTGGAAGATCTCTCTAAAAAGAACCATATTGTGGCGACTGTTTCAATCGATGGGCCTACAGCTGTTGATTTCTACGCCAACGCTACCGGAATGGTAGATTGGGATGTTATTTTCTCTGGACCGGGCGGACATGCATGGACAGCATTCAAAACTCCAAGTGCTATCCATGCTGCAGCTCGAGCGGTAGCTATGATTAGCGATCTTTGCTTGCCGGAAGATCCGAAGACGACCATTACAGTGAGCTTAATTGAAGGTGGACAAGCCATTCATGGCATTGCCCAACAGGCTAGCTTCAAAATCAATGCTCGCTCCAACAGTCAGGTTGAACTGAATAAGCTCAACGAAGAGCTCGTACGAATCTTTCATTTGGCCTGTGAACAAGAAAATGCAAAATACAGTAACGAGAAAGAGGTTAAGGTCAGCTATGAAAAAATTCTGGATGTTCCTGCCGGAAATCAAGATGACGACGCCTTGATTATCCAAGCTACGAAGGCAGTTACTGCGGCCGTTGGGCTGGAAGCCAATTTTAAGCCCGGAGGATGTACTAACACCAATATGTCGATTGCCCGAGGAATTCCTGCTGTGACATTGGGACGCGGGGGCAGAGAATTCGGCACTCATACACTGGCAGAGTGGTTTGATCCGAAAGACGTGTATTTGTGCGAGCAAAAATCAATCTTGATGCTCATGCTTCTTGCCGGTTTGACTGATGTGTCAAAGCCGATTTATTAAGATATCAAAGGAAAATAAGAGCCTCGCTAAGAGGCTCAAGGTTTTAACTTTCTTTCGGCTCAGGCGCTGCCTTAGCAGGCGTGCCTGTCTCAAACTTGCAGGAAATTTCCGGCATTTGGAGAATCCTAAGATCTCGCTGAGGAAAGGGAATGTTGACCCCCTTTTCATTAAATTTTTTGAGAATTGCACGGCTGATGTTAGAGCGTAAGACGGCTGTTCCCCTTTCCGGATCTGCTACCCAGAAATATGAAGTCAAATCTATTCCGTCATTGCCGAAGTTTGTAAGAATGGTGTAGGGAGCAGGGTTAATCAAAACACGCGGCTGGCTGCGGACAATGTCGTTCATCGTGTTGATGCAGTCGTCGATATTGGAAGAATAGTCGACACTGATTGCTACCGTTGTACGGCCGGGGCCGGAGAGGTAAGAGGTATTCTTCACATTGCCCGTAACAAACGACTCATTCGGAATAATCGTGACGCTGCCGTCAAAAGCTCGGACTACGGTATAGCGGGTTTTGATATCAGCAACAATGCCTTCAACGCCGGATACGGTCACTAAGTCACCGATTTTTACGCTTCGATCCAGAAGGATAATGAAGCCACTGATGTAGTTTGAAGTAATTTTCTGTAAGCCGAAACCAAGACCCACACCAACCGCACCGCCGAATACTCCGAGAACCGTGACGTCAATACCTACCGATGACAAGCCAATCAAAATCGCAATGAACATTAAAGCGACCTTGAGGATTCGGATCAAAACGACTTTGAGGTTCGTATGAAGGCCGTTCATGGAGTTGAGCCACTTTTCTGCTAACTGTCCGAGCCATTTCGCGATGAATAAGGCTAACGCAATCGTAAAGAACGACAGCAGCATGGACCAAAGGGAAACATCCGAAGATCCTAAAGCAAATTTGGTTGACTCAAGCCACTCTCGGCACTTTGGAAGAACACCTACAACTTGCAGTGCTACGCCGATCCATAAAGAGAAGGAAATAAAGCTTTCGAGGCTTGAGGCGGCTCGGCCGGCTCGGAAACTGTGATGAATGATAAAGACGCAGACTCGAATTACAACGAACGCGCATAAGATCAGCCAAACCACGGATTCGATGGGTAACGGCTGCTGAGGCAGAAGCTTAAATAACCTTGCCGTTACTGTGCAGATGAAGATTAAAAACAAGCTGACTAACGGCCAGCAGATGCTCATGAAAAGGCTAAAGAGGCCGCGTTTAATGCCTAACCAGAAGAGTTCTTCTTTGGTTTTAGCTTTTTCCGCTGCTCCTTCTTCATCCGTAATTCCTTCAATCCTCTGGCTTTTTTCTAAATGCTCCATTGCAAGTTTTTGCGCATAGGCATTTAGAGTTTTTTTTCTCAGCCAGTAGAAAACCAGCCAGCCGATAAAGATTGGAACGATTACTGATAAAAGCTGCCAATAAATGATGGGTTTGAAGAATCCTTCTTCAAACATCACCATAAATTGGTCCAGAATATTATGGTCTCCCGCCAATAAATCTTCTGCAGAATGGGTAGCTTTCACTACCTTTTGTAGTTCCAGTTCAGCTGCGGTAGGCATATTGTCACCCTCAACTTTTAATTAGTTTTAGTATCAGTTTGAAGTATCGTCAACAGGGTCAAAGTTGAGAATGATCGTTGACGGAATATCTCCCACTGCTGGTTTCGGGAAAGGATTGCAGCTGAGAATAGCTTTTTCAACGGCTTTATCGTAGGCTCCGAGTTTACTGCTCTGCAGCATCTTAGGCTGACCGGTTTGTCTGCCGTTTCTCAAAAGACTGACCTCAAACTTAGCAACGTATTGTCCTCTTCTTGCACTAGCAGGAGGGTTAAATGTTATATGAGGACGGATACAGCTGCGGATGCGATTCTCATACTGAGCCTTCTGGAAGCTAGTCATGCCGCTTCCTTGGCCCATTGCAGAACCCGATTGACCTGACAATCTGTTAAGAAGGGCAGCTCTGCGTTTCTGCTGAGCTTCAGCTTCTGCGTGCTGACGGCTGAGTTCTTCTTGCTGACGTTTCTTCTCAGCAAGCTCAGCTTCGCGTTTTGCTTTTTCTTCAGCAATGCGTTTTTCACGCTCTTGTGCCTGACGCTTGAGTTCCTGCTGCTGCTTAGCAAGTTCTTGTTTACGGCGTTCCTCAGCGAGCTGACGTTCTTTTTCAAGTCTCTTTTCTTCTTCGATCTTTTCCTGCTGACGGCGCTTTTCTTCCTCAATCTTCTGTTGCTCGAGTCTCTTTTGTTCCTCGATTTTTCTTTGTTCTTCCTGAAGTCGTCTTTCTTCAGCCCGTTTTTGTTCTTCTATCTTTCTTTGTTCCTCAGCGCGGCGAGCTTCTTCTAGTTGTCTTTCTCGTTCGAGAATACGCTGACGTTCCTCTTCTTGCTTCTTGACTTCACGGTCTAGGCGCTCCTGAACAATTTCGGGATCTTCAAGAAGGTTAGCCTGGGTATCCAAGTCAGTTCTGGCAATTGGAGGAACTGCAGGCGCAGGCGGCTCTGCCGGAGGTTCTGGTTCCGGAACGGGTTCAGGCTGAGGTTCTGGTTCAGGAGCCGGCTGTGGCTCCGGTTCCGCTTGAGACTCTGGTTCGGGAGCAGGTTCCGGCTCTGGCTGGGATTCCGGTTCGGCCGTTTCCTCAACGGAAGGAGTTTCTGCGGCATTCATTGCAGAGGGTGACCATAACTCTGCGTACACAGGCCCAATCGGTTGCGATTTCCACTGAAAGGCTACAAACAGTAAACAAAAGAGAAGTCCATGGGCAATCAGTGCCAAAATAAACGAGACGCCCCAATATCCTTCAGAAGATCCGTTCGGTTTGTTTGGTAAGGATGTGCTCATTAACGTATACCAGGCTCAAGTTCTAGAGAAAGTCCAATTCGGTTGATGTTGGCTTTTTGGAGCTCTCTCATAACATCAATAACTTTCTCGTAGGCAACTGTCTTGTCTGCGGCAATGACAACTGGGACCTGAGTTCCGTCTTTCTGCAAAGACTCAATAGTTGCAACAAGCGCCGGGAAGTCAACCGGCATAATGTTTTTCTTATCTTTGATAGAAAGTTTGCCGTCAGGAGCGACAACGACTTCGACAATGGTGTCGGGTGTTTTTGCAGCTTTATGAACCTTCGGGAGGTCAACGATTGACGGATTAACGTATGGGGCAGCCACCATCAAAATGACCACGAGCACTAACATCACGTCAATGTACGGAACCACATTCATTTCCGCTAAAAGACGGCGTCTGCTATTTCCTCTGGACATCTCAGACTCCTATTAGTTTTGACGGCTGAGAATGTTTTGGAATTCTTGCATGAAGCTCTCGTATTGGATGGATAAGCGATCAATGGAGTAAGCAAATCTGTTGTATCCAATAACAGCAGGAATAGCAGCAAAAAGACCAATAGCAGTAGCTACCAAGGCTTCGGCAATACCAGGGGCAACAACGGCAAGAGAGGCGCTCTCTAAGTTTCCAAGGCCGGTAAAGGCGTCCATAATGCCCCATACTGTCCCGAACAAACCGATGTACGGAGAAACGGAACCGATGGTAGCCAAAAGACTGAGGCCGGATTCAAGGCCGTCCAACTCTCTTTGGAATCGGGCTCTCATTGCACGGGCAATGCTGTCGATAAGGGTGAAGCTTCCGTTAGCACTCTCGGGTCTGGAACGGGAGCGGAGAAATTCCGTCATGCCGGAATAGAAGATGCCTTCCATCGGCCCAATGGAACTTCTGTTGTCAGAAGCAGTTTCATAAAGCTGATTCAGATCAGCACCGCCCCAGAAGCGTTTGTCAAAGTTCTTTGCTTCAGTTCTCGCTTTGCTAATTTGGAACCATTTCTGAAAAATTACAGTCCAGCTCGCCAAAGAGAAAATGACGAGAATTGCTAGAACGATTTGGACGACAATACTCGCACGAGTAATTAACGTGATAATTGATAAATCTGCAGTAGCTTCCATTGCAATCCTTTTTTATCCAAATCCTATTTTTGATGAAATTTTTCTGCCAACGCCTCAGGCATTAACTTAGGTCTATAAGTATCTGAGTCTAAACACCCGCATTTTACCTGTGCGGAGATTAATAATTCATCTTTGCGCCATATTTCTTGTTCGAAAACGATAGAGGCCTTCCCTACATTGAGTGTGCGGCACTTGATTGTTAACTGGTCATCGAGTCTTGCAGGTTTTCTGTATTTGATTTCTACACCGGCTACCACAAAGATCAAATGGAGTTCTTTGAGCATCTGATCTTGGCTCCAACCGAGGCTTCTGAGCCACTCAGTGCGGGCTCTTTCAAGAAATTTTAAATAATTAGCGTAGTAAACCACTCTGGCACAATCCGTGTCTTCGTAGTAAACGCGCACCAGCCACTCAAATTGTACTAATTTCATTGCGTTTATTAGAAATCATATTTAGAAGCCTAAATTGTAGAAATCTTAGAGTGAGATTCGTAATTTTTTGCTAAGTCTGGGTGGTCATAATGGAAAGGAATATCATCCGGAGCCACTTTGATACAACCTGTTTGAAGCTGTATCAGAAGTTAATTCAACTCATTAAAATCAAAGAGTTCTTGATAAAATCGATAGCCTCAAAGTAGGCAGTATATTAACCAAAGACTTAATTCAAAGGAAAAGATGGACCAAAAAAGACTATTAACCTCAGCTGTCGGGTGTCTGGCAGCTGTATTAATGCTGAGTTCTTGCGGTCCTATCCCAAATTCCGTTCATTCCATTAAAGAATTAAGTTCCAATACGTTGTTTACGCCGTTCTCCGGCCGCAGTCCGAAGCATTTGGATCCGACCAGTTCTTATTCTTCTGATGAGACGCCGTTTACTTACAGTATTTATGAGCCGCTTTATCAATATCATTATTTGAAACGTCCCTACCAGCTGATTCCCCGCACGGCAGCTGCAGTTCCGGCTCCGATTTTTTTGGATAAAGAGGGCAATGTGCTTCCGGAGGATGCTCCGGCAGATAAAGTCGCCTTGAGCATTTACGAAATTCCTATCAAGAAAGGGATCTTGTTTGCTCCTCATCCGGCTTTTGCAAAAGATGAAAAAGGCAATTATGTAAATCATCACTTATCCGAGGAAGTCACAAAAAAACTACGTAATCCTCTGGATCTGCCGAACAAAGGAACCCGAGAGTTAGTCGCGGAAGATTATGTCTATGCCATCAAGCGCCTGACCAATCCTAGGATCATTTCCCCGATTTATGGAACAATTGTGTCTCATTTGCCGGGATTGGAAAAATTGGCTGCGCAAGTTCGTGAATACGATAAACAGCTCAGAGCCAATCTTCCTGCGAGCCAGCGAGACTTGCCTTTTCTGGATCTGCGTAAATTTGAACTGGAAGGGGTATCTGCACCTGAATCTCACTTACTCAGAATAGAAGTCAAGGGAAAGTATCCTCAGTTCCCGAATTGGCTGGCGATGACATTTTTTGCTCCAATCCCCTGGGAGGCGGAAGCGTTCTATGCTCAAAGGGGAATGGCTAAAAACAACCTCTCTCTGAATTACTGGCCTGTGGGCACGGGGCCCTATCAGTTGGTTGAATCAATTGAAAATAGACGGCATGTGATGCAGAGAAATCCTCTGTTTAGAAAGACTGAGCTGTATCCTTGCGAGGGCGAGCCGGGCGACAAGGAAAAAGGCTACTTGGAAGATTGCGGCAAACCGCTGCCTTTTATCGATCGCATCGAGATTTCCGCAGAAAAAGAAAGTGTGCCTCTTAGGACAAAGTTTTTACAGGGCTATTACGACTCTCCGCAAATCGAGAGATTGGACAATGGGCAAGGTTTTTTAATCGGGATGGCCGACAGTAAAGAGAAGGAAGAAGAATACAAAAATAAAAAACTTCAGTTTCCGAAAGTTATTGAAGCTCACAACACCTATTTTGGATTCAACTGGCTTGACCCCGTTATAGGGGAGGGCGCAACCCCAGAACAAAAAGAAAAAAATAGAAAACTCAGACAGGCCATTGCGATTGCGATGGATTGGGAAGAATATATTCAGATTTTTGAGAAAGGCTTGGCAACCCCGGCTCATGGTCCGCTTCCGCCTGGTCTATTTGGTCATAATCCGGAGGGTTCCGCGGGCTTCAATCCGTATGTGTATAACAAACTTGAAGACGGGACCGTTATACGTAAATCTTTGGAAGAGGCGAAGACGTTATTAGCGGAAGCCGGTTACCCTGACGGCCGGAATCTGAAAACGGGAAAACCGTTGGTGCTGAGTCTGGACTTCCAGGCAGCCGCCTCTCCGGGGACAAAAGCCGTTCTCGACTGGTATCAAAAACAATTCGCTAAACTCGGCATTCAGCTTGATATTAGAGCAACGGACTATAACCGTTTCCAAGATAAAGTGATCAACGGCAGTCACCAGCTCTTTTTATGGGGCTGGTTAGCAGACTATCCGGATGCAGAGCATTTTCTTTTCCTGCTTTACGGACCTAACGCCAAGTCTAAGACCGGAGGATCCGGGGAGAATGCCTCTAACTATCAAAACGCCGAATACGACCGCATCTTCGAGAAAATGCGTTATATGAGCGACGGACCGGAAAAAGCCAAAGCTATTGAGCAATTAATTGCTATTGCGCAGAAAGATGCTCCATGGACCTTCGGCTATTTTCCGACGAGTGCAGCGGCATTTCATCAATGGGTCTATAACGGGAAGCCGACTCAAATTGTCCGTAATCATATTCAGTACTTGAGAATAAATCCGGAACTTAGAATTGAAAAAATCAAAGAGTGGAACAAACCTATTTACTGGCCGCTGTTTGGAATTGTTGTGCTTTTGTCTCTCATCATTGTGCCGATGTACTTGCTTCATAAGAAACGAGAAGCGATGACAGCAAGAAAGGAGAAAGCGTAATGCTGAGGTATCTTTTAAGAAGAATAGGATACGGCTTTCTGATTCTGCTGGGTGTCAACCTCTTGACCTTCTTATTGTTCTTTGCGGTCAATACGCCCGATGATATGGCTCGACTGAATATCGGCGGTAAGCGAGTGACGGCCGAAGCCATTCAGAATTGGAAAGAAGCTCACGGCTACGATAAGCCTTTGATTTGGAATTCCAAGGCTCAAGGAACGGAAAAAGCGACAGATACTATTTTTTGGACTCATAGCGCAAGGCTGATGGTCGGGGATTTAGGATCTTCGGATGCGGGCCGAGATATTGCCTATGAAATTAAGGAAAGAGCGTGGCCTTCGCTTGCTCTTGCATTGCCGACATTTTTGCTCGGAGTGATCGTTATTGTGACTTTTTCTTTGGGTTTGGTGTTCTTTCGCAGGACTAAACTCGAATACGGAGGAGTCATTTTGGCGGTCGTGATGATGTCTATTTCCTCGCTCTTTTACATCATTTTCGGGCAGTGGCTGTTTTCTAAAGTTTTTAAACTCTTTCCTATTTCGGGATTTGAAACCGGAACGGCCATGATTACTTTTCTGATTCTTCCGATTGCGATTGGAGTATTCTCCCGCATCGGTGGTGATGCGCTGCTGTACCGTTCCATGTTTTTAGAAGAAATTAACAAGGACTATGTTCGTACTGCTCGCTCGAAAGGTCTTTCGGAAACTGCTGTTCTCTTCAGGCATGTCCTTAGAAATGCCAGCTTGCCGATTATTACTTCAACGGTCGCTGTTTTGCCCATGCTGTTTCTCGGTTCTTTGATTATGGAAAGCTTTTTTGGCATTCCGGGCCTTGGAAGTTTTACTATCGATGCGATCAATGCTCAGGACTTCGCCATTGTCAGAACCATGGTGTTCGTTGGTACGGTGCTCTACGTGATTGGTTTGATTTTGACGGATGTTGCCTACACCATTGCCGATCCGAGGATTAGATTGAAATGATGTTTAAACCTGTATTTCTGGCAACTGACTGCGTTCTTTTCTGCCTTGTGGCGGCTTTGGTCTTTTATATTTTTCACGTTCGTCGCTCTGACGAACTGAAAATGAGGTGGAGCCATGTGTTCCATTCTCCCGCGGCTTTGTGCACTTGTACGATTCTTACTGTTTTTCTGACTGTAGCTATCATTGACTCCATTCACTTCCGAAGCGCAATCGATACAAACGGGGAGCAGGTTGTTTACGATGTGAAAACAAGCTCTCTTTTGGATAAAAGTTTAGGGAAAGCGGCTTCGGCAGAGGAAAAAACGTATTCCGAACCCTTTGCCACGAAGACGTTTGAAAAAATCTCACGCATAGAAAACGACAAACCCGTACGTGATTACGAGCCCTTAGCCGCAGGAGGGGCTCATTTAGCTCAAGGAGAATCTAAAGCCTTTGATATAGGTAGGAGAGTCTTTTTGGGATTCAGTGCCGGAAGTGCTCTGAGTATTCTGTTGTGGCTTTTGGTCGCCAAGGTTGCGGCAATAAGAAAGTCCGTGACCTTAGGTCAAGAGTTCTCCCGATTCTTTAAGCGCAGAGATGCGATTCCGTATGAATATGTTCTGCTTCCATTGACGGTGTTCATTATTCTGATTTGCTTAGTCGCATTTCTTTGGCCGGTTTACCACGTGCTAGGCACGGATCAGACAGGAAACGACATTCTTTACCAAGTTTTAAAGTCTTTGAGAACAGCTCTTGTTATCGGTTCATTAGCGACTTTAACGACGTTACCGTTTGCCATTATTTTCGGAATCTGCGCTGGATACTTTAAAGGCTGGGTGGATGACTTGATTCAGTACATCTACACGACTTTGTCTTCTATTCCGAGTGTCTTATTGATCGCTGCGGCGGTTTTGATGATACAAGTCTTTATCGACGGCCATCCGGACTTATATGAAACCGGATTGGAGAGGGCTGACCTAAGGCTGTTCATGCTTTCTTTGATTATAGGAATTACCGGTTGGGCAACACTAGCGAGACTGCTGAGAGCCGAGACTCTACGAATTTCTCAGTTGGATTATATTCAAGCGGCTAAAACTTTCGGTGTCAGTCATTGGACAATCATGAGACGCCATATACTTCCCAATTTAATTCATATTGTTCTTATCGTAGCCGTGTTGGATTTTTCGGGAATTGTTCTTTATGAAGCCGTGCTTTCTTACGTGGGAGTCGGTGTGGATCCGACGACTCATAGTTTTGGTTCGATGATCAATGCAGGAAGACTTGAGCTCTCCCGCAGTCCGGTAGTTTGGTGGAACTTGGCAGCTTCGTTTACTTTTATGCTGACGCTGGTTTTATCAGCCAATTTATTTGCGTCAGTGGTGAGAGATGCCTTTGACCCGCGTTTGGCTTTGAAAAGAAAGAGAGACAAGTAATGCTGGAAGTCAAAAATATCGTCACCGAGATTGAAACTCAAGAAGGAACAATCAAAGCCGTTGATGACTTAACTCTAACTATAGCTCCGAGAGAAATCTACGCTCTCGTGGGAGAATCCGGCTGCGGAAAGTCAATGACAGCGCTCTCTCTTTTGCGTTTGTTGCCGGAGACAGGCCTCGTGTCATCCGGTGTTGTGACCGTTGACGGGACTGAAATTATGGGGTTGCCCGAATCCATGATGAGACGTATTCGTGCAAGCAAGATCAGCCTAATTTTTCAAGAGCCCGGGCTCTCGTTGAACCCTGTCATGACAATCGGAGATCAAATTCTTGAAACGATTTATCTTCACACTTCTTTGCGTGGGCAAAGTGCTAAAAACAAAGTGTTAGATTGGCTGAACAAAGTCGGAATTTCGGAGCCGGAAAAAAGAATAGATATGTTCCCGCATGAAATCAGCGGAGGTCAGAAGCAAAGAGTGATGATTGCTCTTGCCTTAGCGGCCGAGCCGGGATTCTTAATTGCTGACGAACCCACAACCGCCTTGGATGTGACCATTCAGGCACAGATCTTGAATCTCTTAAAAGAAATTAGAGATTCGGAAGGAATCGGTATCCTCTTAATTTCTCATGATTTAGCCGTGGTGGCGCAGGTTGCCGATAAAGTCGGCCTGATGTATGCCGGAGAAATGGTTGAAGAAGCAGATGCCAAAAGTTTCTTTAAAAGACCTTTCCATCCATATGCAAGGACTTTGCTGCGTGCTCTTCCGGACGGCAAGCGCAAAACTGAACGGCTTGATGCTATTCCCGGGGTAGTTCCGCCTCTCACCACTGACTTTAAAGGCTGCCGTTTTGCAGAGCGGTGTGCTGAGGCAAGGGAAGAATGCAAAATACAAACGGTTAAATTGCATGATTTAGCCGGTCATCGAGTTCGCTGCTTATTCCCTATTGAGGAAAAAGTTGTACTGCCTTTACCGGCTTCTGCGGTAGAAACAAGACCGGAGGAAAGGCCGACGGTACTTGGGCTTCAAAACTACAACGTTTGGTTTCCGAATAGAGGTTCTATCTTTAAAAAGAAGTCTTATTTCAAGGCTGTTAAAGACGTAAATTTCGCTGTGAAGAAAGGACTGACCACTGCCCTGGTCGGGGAAAGCGGCAGCGGTAAGACGACCGTGGCCAGAGGTGTGCTGCAGCTTCTGAGAGGACAAGCATTCATTTCCGGTGAGGCTAGGTTAGAGGGAGTCGATCTCGGTGCTGTCAATGAAAAGGGACTGAAAACACTGCGTAAAAAAATGCAGATTGTTTTCCAGGATCCTTTCTCGAGTTTGAATCCTCGAATGAGAGTTCAAGAAGTGCTCTTAGAAGGGCTGGAAAGTCTTCATCCGGAGCACTCCCTCAGTGAAAACTTAGATCGAATTGCCGAGATGCTGAAGAAATGCGGTTTAAGGACCGACTCTCTTTATCGTTATCCGCATGAGTTCTCAGGAGGACAGAGACAGCGTCTTGCGATAGCCAGGGCCCTTGTCGTGGAACCGGAGTTATTGATTTGTGATGAACCTACGTCTGCCTTAGACGTTTCCGTTCAAGCACAGATTTTGAATCTTTTGAATGATATCCAGAAAGAGCGTGGACTTTCTTATCTGTTTATCACGCATAACTTTGGTGTTGTCCAATATTTATCGGACGAGATTGTGGTGATGAAGTCGGGTGAAATTGTGGAAACAGGACCAGCCTCTCAGGTCTTAAATTCTCCAGTGCATTCTTATACTCAGAAACTCCTTGAAGCAGTACCTCACTTCAGGCCAAGCGTGGAATAACCTTTTTCAATCTGCAAATTGGGCGGTTTCTGAATATATGCGGCTTGTTTCTGCCTGTGAAGTGATAAGTAACGCTCTTAACAATTTTTTAAGGGTGACAAAAAGGCTCTGGTTTACCATTAGAAAATACTAATCTATTAGAGGAATTCTATGCTTACACAAGAACAAATTGCACTCGTTAAAGCCACTGTACCGGTGCTTAGAGAACACGGAGTTGCTCTCACTTCTCACTTTTACAAGAGGATGCTCAGCCATAATCCGGAGCTGATGCAGGTTTTTAATCAAGGTCACCAAAGAGCAGGCGCTCAGCAACAAGCTTTGGCCGGGGCTGTTCTTGCTTACGCAGAAAATATTGAAAATTTAGGCGTCCTCCTTAATGCGGTTAAACACATTGCCAATAAGCATGTTTCTGTCGGTATTCGCGCAGAACATTATCCAATCGTTGGAAAACATCTTTTGGCATCTATTAGAGAAGTCCTCGGTGAGGCTGCAACTCCGGAATTGATTGATGCCTGGGCTACAGCATACGGGCAGTTGGCCAATGTTCTGATCGATGCCGAAAAAGCTTTGTACGACAAGCACGCTAATGAAGAAGGTGGTTGGTCAGGCTGGAGATTCTTCAAAGTCGAAGAAAAGAAACCTGAAACTGATGAAGTTACCAGCTTCACATTGGTCCCGGTTGATCACGGCAAGATGCCGAAGGCAAAGGCTGGTCAATACGTGTCAGTCCGTGTTTACGTCAAGAAAGAAAATCTGATTCAGCCCCGCCAGTACACAGTGACGGATGCTACAAAGCATTCTTTGCGTATCTCCGTTAAAAAGATCGTCGCTGAAGGTAATTCTCCTGCCGGTATGGTTTCCAACGCATTGCATCAGGATATTAACCAGGGGGACTTGGTCGAAGTTTCTTTCCCGACAGGCGAGTTCAATGTTCCGGAAGGCAATAATCCGCTTTGTTTGATCAGTGCGGGTATCGGCATCACACCAATGCTTGCAATGCTGAAAGAGGCGATAGCTCATAATCCTCAACGTCAGGTTACTTTCGTTCATATATGCAAAGAGGAAAAAGACTATCCGCTTTTCGATGAAGTCGAAGCTTTATCCAAATCCGGATCTGTTGAATTAGTGACATGCGTTACTTCTAAATCCGGTCGTCCGGACGAAGCCTTCTTCACTTCCTTAGTAAAACCGAATACCGAATATCTAGTCTGCGGTCCTGTTGGTTTCATGAAGGATGCAACTCAAGCCTTGGAAAGGGCTAACGTTGCCAAGGAGCACATCTTCACTGAAAAATTCGGCACAGGGGCTCTCTAGTCCTATCTTAAGTGACCAGAGCAAGATAAATCATCGGGCTGCAAAATCGAGTATTTCTCTTTCAGTACTCGGGTTTGCAGTCCAAGCACCTTTATAAAGTAATTTCAAAGAACCTCGTTCGTAATAAGTATTGAGATTAACTTTGTTCTTGAAGCTCAACTGATAGAGAGATTCGGTTTGCTTGCCAGTATTCTAAGCATGCAACTCTGTCGCTTCTTGAAGGTCAAAACTTAACAAATACAGAGCCATATCCACTGGGTTTTCGCAAAGAACTTGGATTCTGGCAACTCCTAAAAATCTGAGTCTTAATCTTGCCTTGAAAGGATCATATGCAGCTTCGTTACCCCTTCTGCAATGTTCTTGTAAGCATGAGGGACGTCTGCGGAGAACCTTATACTCTCTTCTTTCTTAATAACCATTTTCGCCGTCCCGATCGTGAGCTCAAGGAGACCCTCTACAACAGTTATAAACTCAGTTGTCCCGCGAACATGAGGCTCAGAACTCCAAGCGGACTTTGGCTCAAGGACTAAGAAATATACGGCGAAGTTTCGAATGCCGTCATCCGGGAAAACAGAATAATTCTTAGTTTTTCCTCCATCTTCAAGAATTGGAGATATGTTAAAAAGATTTATTAATTCGCAATCAGCGTTCTTCCTTTTAACCAGAGCATCAAATGGAAGAGAAAGTGCATTGGCTATTTTCCACAATGTGCCAAGCGTTGGATTTCCTCCGCCTTTTTCAATCTGAGACAACATACTTTTGCTCAAACCGCACATTTCTGCCAGTTCATTAATGCTCAAATTTCGCTCGTTTCTTATTTGTTTTAAATTTTGCGCAACTATTAAAAAAATATCTTCCAAAATTTCTCCTTGTTCGTTAAATAGAACAACTGTTCTGTATAATAAACAACATTAATCTTTTAATTTTAAATAAGAAAGAGATCGATATGAAGCCGATAGAACCAAACGTTTTTGATTTTGATACTCTTATAGATAGAAGCAGCACTATTTCGATCAAATGGTCTTCTTCGTTAAGGCAAAAGATGTATGGCGACAGTAATGTCATCCCGATGGGAATCGCGGACATGGACTTTAAATGCGCTCCTTCAATAGTGGAAGCTATCAATAAAAGAGCCGCTCACGAAACGTATGGTTACGGT
The DNA here is from genome assembly GCF_002221595.1 of Turicimonas muris. Classification (GTDB taxonomy): domain Bacteria; phylum Pseudomonadota; class Gammaproteobacteria; order Burkholderiales; family Burkholderiaceae_F; genus Turicimonas; species Turicimonas muris. The sequence goes on along the minus strand of NZ_NHMP01000004.1, from coordinate 72,579 downwards.
TTCAGCAGTGAAGAGTATCTAGACGCTTGTGTAAATTGGCAAAAGAGACGAAATCATTGGAAGATTGAGTCAGGCTGGATAACCTATACTCCGGGGATAAACATGGCTATTGTTGTTGCAGTTGAAATGTTTACGGAACCGGGAGAAAAAGTCATTATTCAGTCTCCCGTCTATTATCCATATTATGACTATGTTACCTACAAAGGAAGGCAGATTGCCTTCAATCCTTTATTAAACAAGGGTGGAAGATACGAGATGGATTTTGCTGAGCTCGAGAAAATTGCTTCACAAAAAGATACACGAATGCTAATTCTCTGCAGTCCGCATAATCCTGTTGGAAGATGTTGGGAAAAAGACGAACTGAAAATGGTTCATGAAATCTGTGAGAGGAACAACGTCAAAGTTGTTGTCGATGAGATACATTCAGACCTCATTCTTGGAGAAAGTAAATTTATTCCATATGCCACTATCTCCGAAAAAGCCGCAGACAATTGCATTATCTGTACTTCACCTTCGAAGAGTTTCAATTTGGCGGGACTTCTTGTGTCTGACATCATTATTCCGAATGAGAAGATTCGAAAAGAGTTTCGCTATCGGATGGCTCCTTACTACTTATGGCCCGGCAGTTTTGGTTCCGTTGCTCAGATTGCCGCATACAATGAAGGAGAAACTTGGCTCGAGGCTCTTCTAACATATCTGCATGGCAATGCTTTGTTTCTTGACAAGTTCTTGAAAGAAAATCTTCCAAAGGTTAAATACAGAGTTCCTGAAGCTACTTATTCCCGTCTTTAGCCATGTAAATTCTTCTCCAACCCTTGTGAATGCTTAATTGTTCCCACTTTTTATAGAAGACAAATTTAACTTATATTTGATTTATATTATACTTAGTTTTTACTTTTGTGGTATAATTAATAAAAATTAGATTCTGGAGAGGATATGCCTACTATTGCTCTGCAGCACTACAAACGAGGATCGCACTATTACGCCAGCATCATCGAAACCTTTCGAGACCCGGTTACCCGTAAGAACTCTTCTCGGACTTTGGAAGCTTTAGGAGATATTTCTGAAAAAATGAAGGAGGATCCGAACTACCTTCAATCTTTAAAAGACAGAGTCACAGCTCTGCGCTCGGATGCCTCACGTGCAGAACAGCTCCAAGAGGCTGCGGTTCGGCGGATTGCGCCCGCGGTTTTTAATTCTTCGGCAGACGCCTCATCTCCTCGGCTCCATTACGGAATGGCGCCCATACGAAAAGTCTGGGAAAAGCTTGGATTAAACGCGTGGTTCCGTAAGGCCGGATACAACAGAAAACTTTCCTGGGATTTAGATTTAGCCGTGTTCTATCAAGTGGCCAGCCGTATTCTCAGTCCCTTGAGCCGGCGAGGAATGAGGCGTCAATGTCCCCGTCATTTGTTCAAGTTTGACTCTGTCTCACTGGATCATCACTACGAAGCTTTAGACATTCTGGCTGCTTCTAAACCGACTATTATCAAAAAACTTGATGAAGCCGTATGCAAAGAAATTTCGCGGGACTGTTCCTTAGTCTTTTATGACGTAACCACTTTTTACTTTGAGAGCTTTGAACCTGATTGTTTACGTGAAAGAGGCATGAGTAAAGAACACCGGACTCATGAGACACAGGTTCTGCTCGGTTTATTAATTGATCGTTGCGGCATTCCTCTCGACTATGAAATCTACCGCGGCAATACGGCAGAAGTTAAAACTTTAATGAAAGTTGTTGAGTCGTTCCGAGAAAAATGTCCGCAGGGCAAACCCATTGTTGTAGCCGACAGAGGACTCAACAGCAAAGACAATCTCTCCAAACTGATTAAAAACGACTGTGCTTTTATCGTGGCGCACAGTCTTCAGCGGCTCAGCAGCAAAGAGTTGGGAAGCTTGTTTAGCGAGGACGGCTGGAAATATAAATTTGATTCAGAAACAGGAGAGATGTCATGGAAGATGAAGACAATGGACTGTCCTGATGCGGTTAAGCAAGAAGAATCACAAGAAGCTGTTAAACCGCGTTTGATAGTGACTTGGTCGGCTAAGCGGTATGCCCATGACATGAAGGAATTAAATTTGCAATGGGAGCAAGCCAAAAAAATGGTAAGTGCCGGCACCGGCAGAATTGATGCCTCTTTTAAACGAGGCGCGAGACAATTTTTGAAAAGAGTAAAGCAGTCAGATCCAGATGAAAAGGCGCCGGAGGAGCGTTATGAATTAAACCGTGAGCTTTATGAACGAAAAATAAGGTTTGCAGGTTATTACGGTTTGATTACTTGCTGCGAAGACTTGAGTGATGAGGAGATTTACTCGAGACTAAGAGAATTATGGAAGATAGAGAACTGCTTCCGAGTAATGAAATCAGTACTGTGTACGAGACCGATTTATGTAAGAACAGAAGCACATATCCGAGGTCACTTTGTCGTTTGTGTTCTGGCACTGGCTTTGGAGAGGTTCATGGCATTTAAGCTGCGAGAGCAAGGCATAGAGTACTCTGCGGAGATGATGGTTGAACTGCTGATGTCTCCGACAGTCTCTCCGATTGAAGGGGTAAAAAACAAAGTGAAGCTGTACCTTAAAACAGGAGAACAAGAGCTGGAGAAACCGGAAAGCAGCTGCTCGAAGAGCGTGGATCTAAACCAAGAAGCGGAAAAAGTGATGGCTGTCTTTGGAGTTGAGCCGCTTCCAACACTCACCACCGTGGTTGATATTACGAAGCGTCTCGGAGTTAGATTGCCAATATAAGTGACTTTTGTCTGCTTCAAAAATTATATAACTCTCTGAATTAAGAGAGTTTTGTTTTATTTTTACAAGCTAAAGACGGGGGAAACCGCGCTAGCTAAGCCAGCTCCGCCGCCTCCAACGATCACGACGTCAGCACGTTCTGTGACGGGAGCTTTGTTGGCGTCTGTTATACGCTTGTTGAAGTCACCTTTTTCAGCACCTGCTTGCTTTAAGCAATCCTTAATGGCGCCAAGGAGCTGGAAGCTTGTTACGGAAGCGCCGGAAACGATATCAATGTTTGTAGACTGGTTCTTGATAACGCTGTCTTCGAGTTTCTTGATGGCAACTTTACCGACGCCCGGACTTTCCAGGTCTTTAGTTGCGATGGAAGCAATTTTGCCGCCTTTGATGTCAACGGTCACTGTGATCGGCGCATTGTGGCCCGTAACCGTCTTAGTATATGTACCGTCTTTGACGGCTGCAGAACATGTTCCTGCTATTGCAAAGGCAGCTAAAACGGCCAATGTGATCTGTTTCATAACAAAACCTTTGATTTGAAGTTGATTAGAGAAATTGAGATGAGGTTTTTTTGGTGACCGGGCCTCTCCGGTTTTTAATTAAGGAACCTTAAGTTCTCTGAATTCGTGGCATTCGTCGCACAAGAGAACTGGTTTCTTATGACCGCGGTGACAGCTTGTACAATCCGGATTTTCAATGTGTGAGTCGTGCGGATTGATGTCATTCTTGTCGGTACGGGCTGCGACTTTGTCATAGCTTCCGTGGCAAACCAGACACTGCTGAGTGGCTACCGCTTTCGGAGGCATTGTGGTATGGCATGCTTCGCACTTACCGCCTCTTTCCATGTGGCGATCAGCGAGCATCTTATCAGCTGCAAAAGAAGTCGTAGCTGATAAAGCTAAAACTAAGATGGAAACAACGGTCTTTAACATGATAAATCTCGGGAGGAGTGCCGCTTGCGCGGCACTTGTTAGTTAAAAGAATTTATTGAAGAGCTTATTACCAGTTTTGTTCGCCGGCAGCTGTGCGTCCTGCAATTCTTCCGAATACGCATGCTTCGGAGTTGTTGGTAGCACCCTGGTAGATGTGGCCCCACATAGAACCTAATTCACCGGCGCTGTACAAACGTGGAATCGGGTTGCCGAACGGATCAAGAACCTGACCGAGTTTGTTTCTCTTCGGGCCGCCCTGAGTGTTCAGAATGGCTGGGTAGAGTTCAGCTGCGTAGTATGGGCCTTCACCGATTGGACGAGAAATGATCGGAGCTTCACGGCCTTCGAAAGCAACTTTGTCTTTCTTTTCAAGAGGACGTCCGAAGTCTTTATCGGCACCGGCTGTAATCTGTTCATTCCATCTCTTGACGGTTTCAACAAGGTTTTCAGCAGAAACGTTGTTCTTCTTAGCCAATTCTTCGATTGTCGGAGCGCTGACGATAACGCCTTTTTCGATTTCAGCACTGTTGTCCTTACTCCACTTGTAGTCTTCACGGTTCAAAGCGTAGCCGGAAGTTGCACCGCCGATGATCGGGCCGCGTTTGCGGGCTTCTTCATCGAAGATAACGAAGCAAGGAATTCTCGGATAACGATGCTTGACAGCGTCAAGAAGGTTAACACCGTAAATGCAGGTGTGGTTGTCCATCTTTTCGTTAACGAAGCGTTTGCCGTCTTGGTCAACATAGATGTGAGAAGGAGCAAGCATGTTGATCTGAAGAGCTGTCTTCAAGCCCGGAACAACGAGTCCCAATGGGCAGGAAAGAGCATTCATGTGCCAGAGGTCTGCACCGGCTGCCTGAGCCATGCGAACGCCGTCACCGGTGTTGCCCGGGTGGCCTAAGCGATGGAACTTCTGACCCATTGTGTGGTTAGAGAGCATCTTGTCATCGAATTCGTAGCCGCCTGTAGCAAGAACAACTGCCTTTTTAGCCTTAACAGCTTCTTTCTTGCCGTCGATTTCAATCCAAGCACCGAGAACTTCGTCGTTTCTGGTGATCAATTCAAGAGCGCGTGCATTGTAAACAACAGGGATCTTTCTGACGGTTTCAACAGCGTAGCGGTAGTTATTGAAGAGCATATCGCCGCCGCGTGTCTTCTGTCCTTTCGGAGTGCGGAAACGCCATTTGTCGATACCATCGGATTCAGGAATGCTCTGGAAACCGGCGTGACCGTAGATGTAAACCTTCTGATCCGGAGCCAAGGAAAGGAGGAAGTCTTTGGACTTCATGGCTTCGTCAACGAAAGCTGTCAAGAGTTCGTCATCTTTTTCGCTGTTGGCAAAATCGTATGTCTTTCTCAAGTATTCGATGGCACGTTCTCTGTTGTTAGGGATCATCATGCCGCCGGAAGAAACAGCTGTGTTGCCGCCGCCCTGCGGGCATTTTTCGAAGATAACGACATCAGCGCCTGCGTCTTTGGCTGTGATGGCAGCAGAAGCACCTGCACCGCCGTAACCTAAAATAACGACGTCAGCTTCGCGGTCCCATTTCTGAGGAAGAGGATCACCGGGTTTTGCATGAACTAAAGGAGCAGCAGCGGCACCAGCGGCTGCAGCGGCGAAACCTTTAAGAAAACTTCTCTTGGAAATCAGCTTTGACATTTTGTTTTTCCTTGGTGGTTGGTTAATCGTTGTTCCTTTCGGATGTGCTCATTTTTCCAAAGTCATTACCTAGGTAGTTTGACCTTGATCAAACTTTCTTCAGATTTTTTTATGTCTAAGTAAAAACCATGGTTTGACAGAAAAACGAAAGCGGTTAAATTGGGATTAAAGAAATCCTAAGCTGAAATAAATGAGAAGAAGACAACTGATTGGAACCGCCGCTCTGACGGCTCTAAGCCCGCTCTGCTGGGCTTCGTCTTCCATGGATCATTTTCAGCTCATCATTGTAGGGGCCGGTGCAGCAGGACTCACTTGCGCCTGCATTGCTGCAGAAAACGGTGTCAAAGATATCCTTGTCCTAGAGAAAAATCCGGTTATCGGAGGATCTTCACTTATTGCAAGAGGAACGTGGTTTGCTTCAGGCACTGCTTCTCAAACCACTCGGGGAGTTAAAGACTCTGACCATGATGCTGTCCTCTACCTAAAGTCCGAAGGTTTGGGCAAAAACGATGAAAGTCTGCTCGATGCCATGCTTCCGGCGGCCAGAGAACAAATAGTCTGGTTTGAACAAAACGGCATCCGTCCCATTGCGCTTTTTGCAGAAAAGGGTGTGCGAAGAATCCATAAATTCGATATGCCTGAAGTCATCTTTTTTCTGCGTAAAAAAGCCTTGTCTCTCGGTGTCAAAATTTGGACAGGATGTCCTGTTAAAGACCTTATCCAAGATAAGGTTACAGGCAGGATAAAAGGAGTTGTCTTTACTAGAGCGGGAGCCGACAGGAAAGCCTTTGCCTCTCTGGGTGTTGTCTTGTGTTCCGGAGGATTTTCAAGAAACAAGTCCCTCTTGGAATCGGTACAAGAAGGTTTGCAGAACGTAGCGACCATCGCCCCTCCTGGTTTGACCGGTGACGGATTAAAAATGGGGATTAAGGTCGGGGCTGCCACTGCTGATCTCGAACACATTAAAGCCTCTTATGCCTTCACTGACAATCCCTCTACCTACCAAGACATGACTTTCGCGTATTACTATGGTCCGATTATTGTTAATGACGACTGTGCACGCTTCGTCAACGAATCTGCGCCATACAAAGAAATCGCTCAAAAAGTCATTCAGCAGCATGAAGCAAAGAGCTATCTGGTTTTTGATGATGAGATTCGTAAAACGGTTTCCAGACTAGCTAACTCCTCTGGTCCTCTAAAAGAGTTTTGGGGCACAGGCAAAATAGGTAATTTACCCGTTTTTTCCGGAAAGACGGTCGAAGAGGTAGCTCAGAATGCTCACATTGATCCGGTCGGGCTCAAAGACACGGTCGACATGTATAACGAAGCCATCGCCAAACTCGGAAAAGATCCTGACTTTTACCGAAAGGACCTTACGGGAAAGGCAAAACTGGCCCAAATCGTCAAACCGCCGTTCTATGTAATTCCTGTTAAACCGGCTCTTCTCGGGACTTACGGAGGGCTAAAAATCAACACGGACGCCCAGGTCCTGAACAAATCCGGAAAACCGATCTCCGGCCTTTGGGCAGCGGGAGAAGTCACGGGAGGTGTGCATGGGGCAGCCGCGGCGATGGGTGTACCCTTGTCATCAGCCTTCGGCTTCGGAAGAATCGCTGGCCTCTCGGCGACTAAAGCTTTACGGGAGGTCAAGGAATGAAAAAACTTCTCCTCCTGGTCTTTTCGGTTGTATTGAGCGTCTATTCGGTAATTGCGTTGTCTAATGTCAACTCAAGAGTCGTCCAGATCGGCATTTCTACCTCCGGAACTTTTAGTGACTATGAAGATTTCCTGATTAAAACCATTTCCGACCTGCAAGGTGCATTGACTTCCCGATACTCGCTGCGCGTCATGTTTTTAAATGACGAAGAGCTCGCCAAAGAAATTAAAGAAAACCGTTTGGACTTAGTCATTGCTCCGAGCAGCTTTGCCCGAACTTATATTCTTCAAGGTGCCCGTGATATAGCCTCTCTTGACCATGAGAACTCAACCAATACAAACCGTGCGGAATCCAGTGTCTTCCTAGTCGACGGAGAAAGAACAAAAGCCACTACCCTGCAGGAAATGCAAGGAAAGACTGTTGTGACGAGTAAAGAATTCGGACTTTCAGGGCTTGCGTCCTTATTAAGCACGATTGCAGAGCAGCTCAAAGTCAAGCCCGATAATTTTTTTAAGGACATCATCTATGTACCGGCCAACCTCAGCCATGTGCTTCGTACACTCAAAGAAGGAAAAGCAGACTTAGCGGTCGTCCCCGCTTGTTCTTTGGAGCGCTATAGTCAGCAAACGACAGATGACACAGGTTGGCTCCGCATACTTCTTCCCCGACAGGATGAGTCCTTGTCATGTATGCATTCTGCCGCTCCCTTTCCCGGCATCACGGTCATTTCGATGCCCAGCCTGTCTCCCTATGAATCGAAGACAATTACAACAGCTTTGCTTGGTATGGATGAGACGGACGGTATGACCTGGGGCGTAGCGACTGACTTCAGTGCCATTGACAGAATTCTTCAGAATCTTAGAAACGGACCTTGGCAAAAAGACTTTTCTCAAACCATTACCGAGTTCGCCAAAGCTTACTGGAAATGGTTTGCCGCTGCCGCCGCCTTCATCCTGCTGCTAATTCTTCACAGTATTCGAAGCGAATTTATCGTCCGCAAAAGAACTGAAGAACTATCAAAAGCCTTGGAACAGCAGAAACTTCTCCATAAAGAAGCCAATCTAGCTAACCGACGTTATGAGAAACTTCAAAAGATTTCGGTTATCGGCCAGATGTCGAGCCTTTTTGCCCATGAACTCAGACAGCCTCTGAACGCGATTAACTGCTATGCCAACGGCTTACGCCGCTTCCTTAAAAATCCGGAAAAAGCGAAGGCATTTATTGATAAAGGTATTGAAGGAATAGAAGCTGAAGCCGAACGAGCAAGCGCCATTGTCGAGCAAGTCAGGAACTATGCTAAGAACAAATCCTCCCGACAAAACCAGCAGGATTTGAAAGAAATTCTTCAGAGGTCCATTGCAGACTTTCAAACCACCAGCGTCGGAGACATGCCTGTCCATTTCATGGATCACGGTGGCGACCATGTGATTCGCGGCGAAGAGTTCGAGTTGGAACTTATCTTCACCAATTTGCTTCGCAATGCGGCCCAAGCCCAGTCTCATCTTAAGAGTGCGGTCGCGTGGATGGAAGTCTCCAACGTTGGACCTTATGTTCAGATTGAAATTTGGGACAAAGGCCCGGCATTATCAGAAGAAAAAATTAAAGAAATCTCTCTCATTGGAGATTCGACAAAAGCGGAAGGGATGGGTCTCGGCCTATCTATTATTCGAACGCTTGTCCAAGCTCACAGCGGAGAGATTCGATTCTCAAAGAGTGAACAAGGCGGCTTAAAGGTGACGATTCTCCTGCCGCTCATTACTTCCAAGAATAATCAACAGGAAGAACAAAATGCCCAAAACAATAAGAGTAGTAGAAGACGATCCTTCCGTTAGAAATGGTCTGGAATATTTGCTCATGTCCGAGGGATATGAGAGTGAAGTTTACGAAAGTGCCGAAGCTTTTTTAGCAGGTGACGCAGCCTCGGTACCGGGCTGCATCATTCTTGACATCCGCATGCCGGGCATGAGCGGACTTGAACTTCAGAATATTCTGATTGAACGCAAATACCCTCATCCGATTATCTTTCTATCCGGCCACGGAGACATTGATATTGCGGTGGGAGCCGTCAAGAAAGGAGCGTTGGACTTCCTTCAAAAACCGGTTAACGCCGACAAATTCTTAGAAATAGTGCAAGAGGCCCTCAAATTGGATCAGCTTAGGACCGGTAACCTCTACAATCCTCAAGATTTGCTCTTGCTTGCCGAGAAGCTTACCGATCGAGAAAAACAGATTATCGGGTTAATTTTCCAGGACATCTCCAATAAAAGCATTGCGGAACGGTTGAATCTCTCTCCAAGAACCGTAGAAAACCACAGAGCGGCAGCTTATCGCAAGCTAGGCGTGAACTCAGCTGAGCAATTAAAAGATAAATTCTTCCTAATAAAGGAGGAATTAGAAGCTGCCGTGAATTCATAGCAAATCGACTCTGAGCTTTCGGTAAAAATCAGGAGCCAAATCCAATTAGAAGCAACTACCACGATAGACAGAATTCTTTTTTGAAAAAGCACAAAAAATTAAACCCGCTCGGGAACTAGCACTGAGCGGGTACGAGTAAAAACAGAATAGTTTTACAGTCTGTCTTCAGCGAGCCATCTTGCGGCTTCGACAGCAAAGTAAGTCAAAATGCCATCGGCGCCTGCCCTCTTAAAGCATAAGAGGGATTCTAAAACCGTCTTCTTTTCATCAAGCCATCCGTTCTGGAAAGCGGCTTTCATCATGGCGTATTCGCCGCTGACCTGATAGGCGAATGTCGGAGCCATGAATTCTTGTTTAACACGCCAGAGAACGTCCAAATACGGCAAACCTGGTTTAACCATCACCATGTCAGCACCCTCGGCCAAGTCAAGACCAACTTCCCACAAAGCTTCGTTGGAATTAGCAGGATCTTGCTGATATACGGCTTTATTGCTCTTACCTAAGTTAGAGCTGGAACCAACGGCATCACGGAACGGACCGTAGTAACAAGAAGCATACTTAGCAGAATAAGCCATGATCTTGGTATGGATTAGACCTCTGCTTTCAAGCGCATCACGGATGATGCCGATGCGGCCGTCCATCATATCGGACGGAGCAACGATGTCAGCGCCGGCTTCTGCATGAGTAAGCATTTGCTTAACCAACATCTCAATTGTTTCGTCATTGAGAATGTAGCCGGTTTCATCGATCAAGCCATCTTGTCCATGGGTAGTGTATGGATCAAGAGCAACGTCTGTCATGATTCCAAGTTCAGGAAAATCTTTCTTGAGAGAACGAACAACGCGAGGAATCAATCCGTTCGGGTTTGCAGCTTCACTGCCGTCCGGAGTCTTAAGAGAGTCGTCAATAGATGGGAATAGAGCCATCACAGGAATTCCGAGCTTGACGCATTCTTCAGCTTTCTTAGTCAACAAATCCAAAGAAAGTCTTTCTACGCCGGGCATAGAAGGAACCTGAACTCTTCTGTTTTCGCCTTCAACAACGAATACCGGGTAGATTAAATCATCGGGACTCAAACGATTTTCACGCATCAATCTACGGGAGAAATCATCATGTCTCATTCTTCTCATTCTTACGGATGGGTATTTTCCTAAAGTTTGCATTTTCTTTAACGGTAAGAGTCAATGATTAACTTTTTAATGATAGTCAATTTTTTTGAAGAATTTATTAAGGCAGAATGGCTCTCTATTCAAGGAAATCGATTATTAAGAATATTTTCAAAATGAAGACTCAAGGCCGCCATCCGTGCTTTGAGAGCGAATGTATGTCCTTTCCCAAAAAATTTTAGAAAACCTATGATGTCCCATATTCGTCTTTCATTTGATTAACTGAGAGAATTGAAAAGAAGCAATTCTTATAATGAAATCGAGAAGATATAAACGTAAAAATGGAAGAGCCTTTAATAAAAAAGTTACCGCTAGGAACTTCTTCATTCTTAGCTTTACGCAATGCCAACCAAATATATGTGGAAAAGAGTGAATATATTTTCAAGCTTGCATCCATAAGAGCCCAGGTTTTCTTATCGCGTCCTAGAAGATTTGGTAAATCTTTGCTCGTTTCAACCTTTGAAGCCTTATTTAAAAACGGTATCCGAGATTTCAAAGGATTAGCGATTGAAAAGAAATGGAAAGATGACAAAAAATATACCGTTGTTAGACTTGATTTTTCAGAAACTCGGGACTTTGAGAATGTTGAAGAATTTTCTCAAAAATTGACGTCCTTGCTTGCTCGGAAATTTCGGTCTGCTGGTTTCTCATACCAGGAGGATAGTGCCCTTTCCGTAACCGAACAGTTATCGAATTGGCTGCAAACACAGCCGGTCAATCAACTTGTAATTTTGATTGACGAGTATGACGCTCCGCTCACCGTATGCTTGGACAGCGCCGATGAGTTTGAATATGTGAGCCGCAAGTTAACCGAGTTCTATGCGGTTCTTAAGACAAATGGTAGAGCTCTGAGATTCTTGTTTATTACCGGAATTACGAAATTCAATAAAACCTGCCTCTTCGCTGAACTCAATGACTTGTCGGATATTTCACTTTCACCTGACTACGGTGCTCTTCTCGGCTTTACTCGTGAAGAGGTCCAAAAAATATTTTGGTGCTTTCCTTGAGAGTACCTCTCAAGTTCTTCAAAAAGATAAGCCAAAGTTAATAGAGGAATTACTTGAATACTATGATGGCCTCTGTTTTGAAGAAACCGCAAAACAAACAGTCTTTTCTCCATGGTCTCTACTAAAGTTTTTTCCTCTCCCAACCGTGGTTTCAAAGACTATTGGTTTGCAAGCGGCGGCCATCCAAGCGTGCTTCTCAAGTCTTTACAATCCAGCCCTTTGAGAAATCCCGAAGAATATAGAAAAGACAAAACTCTGTCGTTGGGTATTCTTAGCAGCTCTACTGAGCTCAACGCTTTGACCGATGTCGCGCTGTTGACTCAAACAGGCTATCTCACAATTAAGACCATAGAATACGGAACTTCTGTTTTTGTCGGCTATCCAAACAAAGAGGTCAGGACAGTGATGGCTCAACTTTACATGGAGCAACTGCTTGGCGGGCGCGTTGCGGGACAAGTCGGCGCGGGTCCCATTGTCCAGGTTTTGTCTGAAGACGGTCCTGAATCGTTATTCCACATTCTTAATCGACTTTTTCTTTCCATTGATTATCATCGGTTCCCTGTCAGAGACGAATTCTCCGTCAGAGCTTTTGTTCAGATCTATTTTGCCGCCGCAGGCCTTGATCCAATCGTGGAACGTCCCAACTCTCATGGCCGAAGCGATTTGGATGTTGGCGCGAGCAATAGGCATTGGCTCCTTGAATTCAAAACCTCTCACGGAAATGAAGATGCCCAAAATAAACTTGATGAAGCAGTACGCCAGATTGAAGAAAGGAAGTACGGAGAGCAAATTTCCAGTCTTGAAAAAATCCGGTCTATAGCCTGGACAAAAGAGAATTTGTTCGTTGGAAGGAGTGCTGAGATACGAAAGTTTCATCGTTGCACTGAACCTGCCGTGCAGAGCTCATAAGACTTGCTAGAGGAGAACGAAAGCGATACTCCTTTAACTTTACCTTTCGAAAAAGTCCTTATCTGTCAGTTCTTGGCTTCGGAACTACGTGTCCTCTTCTCGTTCGAACTTTTGTCTGGAGAAAAATCTTTTAACTCTATATGGCCTTGGATTGGCTGTGCTCCTCGGAACTGTCGAACCAGCGACAAACTTTGGATGCTCTAGCCACTTCTTTTTATAAAAGGTTAATCTCAGCCTTCGCACTACAAGTGGCGTATTGTTTTTAATCTGTGATAATCTAAAATTAGAAGATGTGTCGTCAAAGGAACTGGCGTATTGCGATTTCTCTGAAAATAATAAAGCTGTCTGCAGAGGTTCTATTTGAGTTAGCAGGTTGAAAAATATGAGCGAATTTATTGTTTTTAATGAGAAAATTTTAGCCTGGGCTCTTAAGAGAGCCAGATACACTGCTGGAGATCTAGTCAAAGAATTTCCTTTTATTCAGAGCTGGTTAGAAGGAAAACGAAAGCCGACAATCACACAAACTCAGAAGCTTTCCAATAAGCTGTCTGTACCTTTTGGTTATTTTTGCTTACCTTCTCCTCCAGAGGAAATACCATTACTTCCGGATTTCAGAACAAAAGGGAACCATCCAGTAAAAGAAATTAGTTTAGGCCTAAGAAAAACGATTGAGCACGCAAAAGAGTGCCAAGCCTTCCTCAGTGAACGTTTAGAAAATGCGGACGCTGAACCTTTTTTATATGAAGGAGTCCTTTCTCAACATAACACTCCGAAAGAAGGAGCAAACATACTAAAGAAGCTCCTGGGAGAAAAGAAGCTTAGTAGCCAGGAAAATCGCTTTAAGAACCTTCTCCATACTATCGAAAATTTAGGCGTGTTAATACAAAAAAATAGCCATGTGCTTAACTCTATAAAACATAAGTTGGACAGCGACGAATTCCGTGGATTCGCATTATGTGACAAGTACTGTCCTCTGATCTTTCTCAATGAAAACGACTCGTCTAAGGCGCAGATTTTTACTTTGATCCATGAATTTTGTCATATCTTGCTTGGGGAGACGGGCATATCTGGAGGCGATGGTAGCGCTCGCGGTGTAGAACGACTTTGTGACCGTATCACTGTAGAGTATTTGGTCCCCGAAAAGGATTTTAGAAATTGCTGGGAGAGAGGAGATTCCCAAGAGACCTTAGAACTGCTAGATTCTCTGGCCGAAGAGTTTTGTGTGAGTAAGTGGGTGATAATTCGTCGCGCTCATGAATTGCATCTCATATCGGATGCTTTCTTCCATGAGGAATTAAATAAACTTCTTGCTTTCAGTAAACCAAAAGAAAAAGGAAAAGGAGGGCCCAGTTACACCGTGATTCAACAAGCTCGCCTAGGAAAGTTGCTGATCGATAACGCTATAAAAGCAGCCTATTCGGGAGAGATTCCTTTTTCTGAAGCAATGCGGTTAACTCTATACAGTGCAAATACAATTCAGAAAAAAGCCTTGGAGATGGGCCTGTGATAGAACAAAAATATATCTTGGATGCTAATGTATTTATTACATCCAAAAATTCATACTACGACCCACAATTTCATCCGGGCTTTTGGAAGTTTTTGGATTTGGGGATAAATAACGGAACCTTTATTCTTCATCGGCGAGTCTATGAAGAATTAAGAAAAGGACGAGACGAACTCAGCCAACGAGTTGCGCTGTGGGAGCCAAAAGTAAAGAGTCCGTCACCAGAAGAGATGACAAAATACAAGGAAGTCTGCACTTATACTGTGAGTCAGCCGCAATGGGAAAGAAAAGTCGATGCTTTTTTGGATGGAGCTGATCCGTGGCTTGTAGCACACGCCAGTATCAACGGTTCAACCATTGTCACTTTAGAAAAAACTGATATAGACGCCAACTGTAAGTCTCCGAAGTTACCAGCCGTAGCCAGAAAATTTGGATGTAAATCCATTGGACTGTACTCTCTTATTAGAAAGTGCAAGCCTATCTTCGAGTTAAAAACAGATCCTTTCCTTTAGAGCAAACGTCTAGCAAAAGAAAAATAGGAAACTTGCATAAGATTAAAACCTTTAGAAGAAATTCCTTCGGATAAGAATTCCGTTCAACACTCTCAAAACGAAAGCGGGCCTACGCCCGCTTCCAAATTACTGAAAAAAATATCTTTAAGATCCTTTCGGCAACCCAAGCCAACCGGTCAGCACATCCTGCAGTTCCTGAATTCCTTCCTTCTTAAGGCCGGAAAACAGCTGATATGTAATGTTGCCGCCAAGCTCGGCCGCCCTCTTGCGGGCCATCTCCATGGAGGCTCTCTTCTCAGTTGTTTTGAGCTGATCAGACTTATTCAAAAGAAAGTGAATCGCCAGGTCTTCTCGAGGAAGCAGAAAGTCGAGCAAGAATTCATCGGCCGGCATAAAAGGTCTTCTAGCATCCATCACGATGACAATGCCTTTGAGCGGCTCTCTTCCGACAACATAGCCGCCGACTAAGTTTTCCCAGGTCTTTCTGGTTTCAGGCGCGGCTTTAGCAAAGCCATATCCCGGTAAATCAACCAAATAGCCTTTTGGAATTCTTTCTCTAGGCTTTTCTCCTTTTACAGAGAGCTCAAAGAAATTCAAAAGCTGAGTACGGCCCGGAGTCTTTGAGGAAAATGCCAAACGGGACTGGCGGCAAATACAGTTGATCGAGGTTGATTTCCCTGCGTTTGAACGGCCCGCAAAGGCAATCTCCGGAAGTTCAGAGTCCGGCAAACCTTCAATGTCGGCTACGGACATCACAAATTTTGCAGAATCAAATAATGAACTCATCTTTGTCCTTCTTTACTTTTTCTTTTTGTCCTTGTGCTTTTCGGACTTTTCCTTCTTATCTTCCCTTGGCATATCAAGCTTGTCGTTAGTTTCGCCAAGGCAAGAACCGGCAGGATACAAGATTAACGGGTCGATTTGTCCAATCGCCTTAGGATCTTTTTCAGCATAGTCTATGGTCTTCAATACATAACGGATGGCATTGAGACGTGCTCTCATCTTGTCGTCGCTGCGGATTACCAGCCAAGGGGCATAGAAATTATCGCTAGCTACGAACATATTATGAATAGCTTCGCTGTACTCATCCCACTTGTCTAATGAAGCCAAATCAACAGGAGAAAGTTTCCACCTCTTCAGCGGATCCGTGCGGCGCTGCTTAAATCTTCTTTTTTGTTCTTTTCTGGAAACAGAAAGCCAGAACTTAATCAGAATCGTCCCGCTGTTGATAATGCTCTTTTCGAAATAAGGAACTTCCTGCAAAAACTGCTTTGTCTGCTCTTCCGTGCAGAATCCCATGACTGGCTCTACTACCGCACGGTTGTACCAGGATCTGTCAAAGAAAACGAGTTCGCCCGGAGAAGGCAGTTGAGACGAATAGCGTTGGAAATACCATTGACCTTGCTGTTCCGGCGTAGGTTTCGGCAGAGCAACCACTCTAGCGCCGCGAGGATTCAGGCTCTCGGTAAAACGAAGAATGGTTCCTCCCTTTCCGGCCGCGTCTCGGCCTTCAAAAAGAATCAGAACCTTCTTGTTATTTTCCTTAACCCACTTCTGCAGTTTCAGCAATTCAATCTGAAGCTGATATAGCTGCTTCTTGTAAAGGTCCGGATTGTAGCCATGAATATACGGATAGGCCGAAGGAGACGTGTCAGGATTTCTTTCATCCATTTCTTCGGTTGGAGAGGCTTTCTTGTCTTCCTTTAAGACCTTATCAGCAACTAGGTCTTCTAGGAGACGCTGCTTCCCGTCAGCCGTTAAATGAGAAAGAACAATCTTCGTCACTTCCTTGGGGGATTTTCCGTTTAACGCTTTGACAGCAGTCTTCAGATACTTCGAAGCCGGCTCGAGTGAACTGAGATCAAAAAGCTTAGTGTCCAGCTCTTCTAAACCGGTTTGTTCCTCTTGCTTCAATTGTTCCGTCACTGTCTTCTCCAAAATTGAGTTTTATGACTTCCCGAAAACTTCGTTGAGCTGCTGAGTTACACGAACGAACGTGGTTCTCTTTGTAAGCTCTTTCAGACGTCTTGCACCGACATAAGTACATGCGGAGCGAACGCCGCCGAGAATGTCTTGAATAGTTCCTTCGACAGGGCCTCTGTCTTCAAGCAGAACTGTCTTGCCTTCTGCGGCACGGTAGTGAGCGACTCCGCCGGCATACTTATCCATAGCAGATTTACTGCTCATGCCGTAGAAAGCTCTGTATTTCTTGCCGTCTTTCTCTAAAACTTCACCGCCGCTTTCATCGTGGCCGGCAAACATGCCGCCGAGCATAACAAAGTCTGCACCGGCACCGAATGCTTTTGCAATGTCCCCCGGTCTTGTGCAACCGCCGTCAGCACAAATCAGTCCGCCTAGGCCATGAGCTGCGTCTGCGCACTCAATCGTAGCAGAGAGCTGAGGATAACCAACGCCTGTCATCTTTCTGGTTGTGCAGACGGAACCTGGGCCGATACCGACCTTAACGATATCAGCACCTGCTAAGAGCAATTCTTCGGTCATATCTCCTGTAACAACATTACCGGCCATAATGACCATGTTCGGGAAGCTCTTTCTGAAAGAGCTGACGAAGGAAACAAAAGTCTCCGTATAACCGTTAGCAACGTCGATGCAGACATATTTAATTGCATCGGGAGCGGCCTTCATGACTTCTTCAAACTTCTTCATATCGGCCGAACCGATGCCTAAAGAGTAGAAAGCGGTGCTCTTGTTGGTAAGTTTGCTGAAAAATTCAACATAGTCCTTAGCGTCATAGTGTTTATGAAGAGCTACGGACAATTGATGCTTGCCTAAGGCTTCGGCCATGGAAAAAGTTCCGGTCGTATCCATGTTGGCAGCAATGATTGGAATACCTGCGTATTCTGTTTTTGAGTGAAGGAATTTAAAAGGTCTGACTAGGTCAACGCTAGAGCGGCTGGAAAGTGTCGATCTCTTAGGTCTGATCAATACATCTTTGAAGTCTAGCTTGATTTCATTATCAATATGCATTTACAAGTTCTCCGTTATTTAGCAGACACTTTGCTGGATTCTTTCATATAAATGCTGGTTTGTCATATGAAAACGCCTAAAAAGAGTGTCAAAAAGAAAGGACCGCCGATAGACGATCCTTTTCACCTCTTAACTAACCTGCAAAATTACAGAAGAATATCTGTTGCCATGTAGTGTTGATATGGGTGTGAGCAAGCCGGGCAAACTTTTGGAGGTTCCAAAGCTTCGACTTGGTAGCCGCAAACCAAGCATTGCCAAAGAATTGGTTTGTCTCTCTTCCAAACTGTGCCGGTTTCGACTTGCTGGAGCAGACGGCGGAAGCGGTTCAAATGTTCCTGTTCAATCTGTGCAATGGCTCTGAACTTAGAGGCGATATCGGCAAATCCTTCCTGTTCAGCGATCTGTGCGTACTTAATGTACGCGTCTACGCCTTCATTCTGTTCTTCGGAAATAGAAATCTTCAGATTTTCAATAGTTCCGCTTGGAGGAAGCGCATCTACCGGTGTAGGTGCGATAACGGAGCCGCCCTGCAGAAAACCTAAGAAGATTTTGCCGTGGCGAAGTTCATTAGCAGCCGTAACGTTAAAGACTACGCCGATTGGGAAATACAGTTCTTTGTTTGCCTGATTTGCATAGTATGTATAACGAGCATAGGACTGGGCTTCATTCAAATATGAGATAGCCAAATTTTTTTCTGTCTGGGTTCCCTTGATGCTTTTTACATCAGCCATTTTTTCACTCCTCAAATACTTAAACAACACGGGTATTTCGCTGTTTGGTCCGTTAATGATAAATCCGTGTTTTCCCTATCTGAACAAATCACCACCAAAATAAGTAAGTCCCTCCCGCCAAGTTTTTCCCCGATTTAACAAAACTACTTAGATGAAGCTTTTGATCAAATGACAAAGAACCTTTGCGAACTTCGCTTTTGTATTAAGAAGTTACATATATAGAATAAAAAACACCTTCTCGGAGTTAGCTAAGCATTTCTAAAAGTTTTTTGAACTCAACAAAACACCCAAAGAAAAACAAAGCAAACTGAGGGAAGGATTCTTCGAAGATATAAAAATTTCAGCTGAGTGTAATGAAGACAATCCCGTCTTCTAAATATCTATGTTCATTTACGTCCAAGAAAAAAAATGTTGAAATTTAGATCCGTCGCCGTTGCTTTATTTTGTACCGGCTTAATCACTTCTTTTGGCGCACAAGCTTCTCAAGTAAATATTTATGGGAAAATTGATGCAAGCGTGTTGACTGGCAAAACTCGTCATGGGGCTGCCACTGTCCAACTTAAGTCTGGTTTTACAGCTGGATCTCGATGGGGTATAAAAGGAGTTGAAGATCTCGGCAACGGTTATAAAGTCGGCTTTATTCTTGAACAGGGATTTACTATCGATGACGGAGCAGAAGGGGGATCCAATCAAGCTTTCAATAGAGAATCCTCTCTCTATCTCGACGGCAGTTTTGGACGTGTAACGTTTGGCCGTTTAGGAACTCTGGGATTCGCCCAATCCACGGGCATCTTGAGAGGCGCAGTATTCGGTGTCACCCATGGTGCCAGCGGATGGGCCTCTGGAACTACCTCTCTTCATTTTAGCCGTGTAGACAATGCGGTTGCATACAGTACACCGTCTTTTGGAAACGTCTCCCTCCATGCAATGTATTCAAATGGCACTAACACGGACGACTCCGAAAACAAGTGGTCAAAAAACAATCACTATTATGGCTTAGGAGCTCTCTACCGCAGCAAAGAAGCTAGCGGGAGCGTTATTTTTGAAGCTATGGACTACAAAAATGAAACTGGTATTAAGCACAATCCGCTCTATCATCTGACTATCGGAGGATATTGGCAAATCGGACAAATTCGTCCAATGGCAATTTATCAATATCAATGGGGAGAGGATCGCTACAAACAGCATACCGCCCAAGTCTGAACCCAAATTAAAATCGGCGCGGGTACTGCAAAATTAGGCTTCAAATACATCACGAGAAAGGTGGACGGAAAAGGTTCCCTTATCCAAAAAGAGAAAAAAGCAAATCTCTGGAATATCGGTGCTGGCTATGAGTATCCATTTTCTAAGCGAACAAAAGTTTATGGATTCGCGGGATATGTTGACGGAGGCAAAGGCTGGGGGAAGGGAACCAGCTTGAAAACGACTAACCTAAATGGATACCAGATTGCCTTCGGCATGGTTCATGACTTCTAATGAGTTTTGAATCCTTTTAATTTCGATTACGACCTGTATAGTCTCTATCAGAGAAAGAACATATAGGTCGTATTTTTCTTTCATAGTATTAAGTCTTAATTATTTGACATTCAAAGCACTCTGCTCCAAACCTTCTTCTCTAAAAGTCTTCCTCCATTCAGAGAGAAGAATTTTTTTAACATAATATTCAATATCAGTCGCTTTCCAACAAGAGACGATGATCCGTCGTTAAAGACAATAATCTCACTGGGAATCTTCTGAAAAACATATATTTTTGTCGTTTTTAGCTTTCATTTTTCTTTGTTGTGCCATACTTGATTTCTCAGTATTGATTTCAGGTCTGTTGACCGGTTTGTCATTGATCATTGCTATTGGTGCACAAAACGCTTATGTATTAAAAATCGGACTGCACAAGAAATACGTCTTTCCGGTGTGCACAATCTGTTTTCTAGGCGATTTCCTGCTGATTTGGTGCGGTGTTTTCGGTATCGGCGCCATTATTCAAAAGTTCCCTATCTTCCTCGACACTTTCCGCTATGGCGGCGCGGCATTCCTGTTTGTTTACGGGCTGCTTTCCTTGAAGAACTTTTTTAAGTCTTCCGGCTCCTTAGTCGCAGGCAACACCGTTTCGTTGCCTAGTCTCTCCAAGGTCCTTCTTACCTGTTTAGGCTTCACATTCCTCAATCCTCATGTTTACCTTGACACCATGATTTTGCTTGGCAGCATCGCATCTGCCTACGGTGAACCTGGCAAATATTTCTTCAGCATGGGAGCCTGCTTGGGAAGTTTTCTTTGGTTCTATAGCCTTGGATACGGAGCAAGACTGCTAAGACCAATTTTCAGGCGTCCAATCGCTTGGAAAGTTTTGGACCTGTTAATAGCCGTCGTTATGTTTTTCATCGCTGGAACGCTGATGTTAGACCAATAAAGACCGAACCTTTGACTCTCACCTCGATTTTTATTTTTGATAATCCCGCTTCCTTCATGCTCAAGTTTTCCCTGAAAACTAGTGTCCTGTACTTTAAAAAACTTCCCATTTTCTAAGTAGTGAGCTAGGATCTTTATCGGGATAACGATCCCAATGAAAGGAGAACTTACTATATGAAAATTAAATCAATAATCGCAGCTCTTGCTGTTTGCTCCGCTTCTTTTGCATTCGCAGCCGACCTCCCGAATGTGAAAATTCTTGCCACTGGCGGTACTATTGCCGGCACAGCCGCTTCCGCCACACAGGTAACCGGCTACAAAGCCGGAGATTTGGCTATTCAAACTTTGATTGACGCTGTCCCAGCAGTCAAAGATATTGCTAATGTGACCGGAGAACAAATCGTTAAGATTTCCTCCAACAACATGAACACACCGACATTGTTGAAGCTTGCTAAACGTGTCAACGAACTCCTTAAGGATCCTTCTGTATCCGGCATCGTCATCACACACGGCACCGATACATTGGAAGAAACAGCCTACTTCCTTAACCTTCTAACCAAGAGCGACAAACCGGTTGTTCTGGTTGGCGCTATGAGACCGGCTACTGCAATCTCAGCAGACGGTCCAATGAATCTTTTGAATGCCGTTAAGGTTGCCACTTCTCCGGAAGCTAAGGGCAAAGGCGTCATGATTGTTATGAACGATGTCATCAACAGCGCCAGAGACGTCACCAAGACTAATACAACTAACGTTGCAACCTTCAAGTCTCCTGAACTCGGAGCTCTGGGCTACATCGGAGCCGGAAAAGTCCGCTTCTACAAACAGTCCACCAAACGTCACACCACCAACAGCGAATTTGACGTTTCCAACTTAGAAACTCTGCCGCGCGTTGACATCATTTATTCCCACGTTGATGCTGACCGCGTAATGGCAGATGCTGCTGTTAAAGCCGGTGCCAAAGGCATCATTCACGCTGGCACAGGAAATGGTTCTATTGCTGATCCGACAGAAGCAGGTTTGAAAGATGCTGTCAAGAACGGCGTCATTGTTGTTAGAAGCGCTCGTGTTCCAAACGGCCCAACAACAGTTTCTCTTGCTAAGTGGAAAGACGCTGGATTCTTGGAATCCGATACTTTGAATCCTCAAAAGGCTCGCTTGCTTCTGCAATTGGCTCTGACAAAGACCAGCGATCCTAAAGAAATTCAACGTATGTTTGATGAATACTAATCTGGTTGCTTAGCCAAAGGAATCTTGCTTTTGACGCCAAATTAGCGGTAGTCAATTAAAGTAAGATAACAATCAAAAGACCGGCAGAAAATTCCTCGAAATGATCTGCCGGTTTTTCTTTTCTTGAACCCTTATATTTGGCCTTTTAGGCCAGAGAAGATGCACCATAGGGTGCAAACACTCCCGCGCCAGCGTTGTTATCAAAGAAGGAGAATAACTTAGAGCCACTCACACAGAACAAAAGAACCATTAATCAAGGCTTGATGAGCGAAACAAACTAAACTTTTTTAAAATGAGTTTTAAAATAGTTTAAACTTTTCTAAAATCAATTTTAAAAAAGTTTAAGATGGAATATATAAATCGCTCTTTGTCGGAAATTTTAGAAAACACTCCAAAAGACAAGGCAACCACTATTTTTGGTCCGCGACAGGTCGGAAAAACGACCCTTTTAGAGCACTTCATAAAGAATCGAGATTGTTTTTGGCTAAGCGGAGATGAGCCAGTTGATGTGAATATCCTGACTAACCTTCCTTCCAAAAAAGAAGTGCTTTCGTTGCTGAGTTCTCACAAAATCATAGTTATCGACGAAGCGCAGAAAATTCCGGGAATTGGTCTTCTTATCAAAAGAATGGTGGATGCTCGTACTGAGTGCAAAATTTACGTCACAGGATCCAGTTCATTAGATTTAGCCGGTGGTGTCTATGAAAGCGCAGCAGGAAGGACCCGGTCGTATTATTTGTGGCCTTTTTCATTTGAGGAATTGGCAGATGCTTCCTCTGTAATTCAAGAAAAACGAAATCTTTCTTCCCGGCTAGTGTTCGGAAGCTACCCGCAGATAATAAATGAACCTTCTCAGGCAATAGTAAATCTGAACAACCTCTACAAAAATCTTGCCTTCAAGGATGCCTTAGCTTTGGGAGGGATTAAAAATCACGGGGCCTTCCAACATTTGGTCTATGTCCTTGCCTCTCGAATCGGACAGATGTGCAGTTATGAGTCGATAGCCCAAGAATGCAAGCTTTCCAGCCCAACAGTCCGGACTTACATAACTTTATTAGAGCAATGTTTTGTCATCAAATGTTTGCCTTCATTTGCAAGAAATCTTGAAAATGAATTGAAAAAATCTAAAAAGATATATTTTTACGACCTTGGCGTGCGCAATGCCATCTTAAAAAGATTTACTCCCTTAGAATCGCGCCCCTTTGAAGAGCAGGGAGCTTTGTTTGAAAATTATTTTGTTATCGAAAGAATTAAGCAAGCCAGCTACCACAATTGCATGGTTAATCACTACTTTTGGAGGACAAAAAACAAAGCGGAAGTAGATCTAATCGAGACATACAACGACGAGATTCAAGCTTTCGAAATAAAATTAAGTCGAGATGATGTCATGAGTCCTCCCTCTTTCAGGGAGGCTTATCCAGAAGCAAAATATACCGTCGTGAATAAAAACAACTACCAAAACTATTTATCTCACTGGGATCTGCCAATCATTGTTTGAGATCTCACCGTATGCGCCAACGGACGTGTCAACATCCGTTGCCTTAAGCGATTTTTCATTTTTATGATCTGGTTCCGCCTTGCAAGAAAATCTGTCAGTCCTTTCTGCACAAAATTTCCCAACGATCCGGATACTTGTCAAATTCATGAACTTGTGGCGCGAATTACTAGCGCATATTGGCAAAAACATTACCACCTTGTTCCTCTTCCTTCGAACTTGTAAGTCAGCAAGGTCTTAAAAAGAAACCTTCATTGGTCAAAAAATAAAAAAACTTAAGAAAAAGACGGTTACAACCATCTTTTTATTAGATCTTGAAAGTACGTCCTTAAACTTGTCGCTTGACAACTTGTCGCTTGACAGAAAATAGTCGACAAAACTCACATCGCTAACACTTTTTTGGCCAGCAACTCTCTTTTCTCCATGACAAAAATTACGGCAAAATCACCACCTCCGGGATTCCTCGATCCCGGAGGCAAAACAAATCATTTGAGGAAGCAACCTACATACAGACTTCCGCCTCACCTGCTGCTTTCTTTTTATTGCGCCTTTGAGTCCATTGAGCCTTTTCTTCCGCCATTCTGACGACCTTCGGCTCAAACTTTGCCAGAACATCGACCAAGTCAGTCTGACCTGCTATCACTTTATTAATGTCCTTGTACACCTCAGGAGACTCGTCCAAAGTACCGCCAATCAGCGTCACCTCTCTTGCGCGAAGAAAATTCTTCATATCCTCTCTTTTGAGATTTCTATATGCTGCGGCACGACTCATAACTCGGCCTGCGCCATGAGAACAGGAATTAAAAGATTCCGGATTGCCTTTGCCTCTGACAATAAATCCCGGCGTTCCCATGGAACCTGGAACCACTCCCAGTTTTCCTTCTCCAGCCGGAGTCGCTCCTTTCCTGTGAACAATCACCTCTTCTCCGTTGAACTCTTCCTTCCAAGCAAAGTTGTGGTGGTTTTCAACGTATCCGAGAACACCGCATCCAAGGGCGGCAATAACATGCTTGTGAATCAATTCGTGATTGGCCGCTGCGTATCGCCCGCAAAGTTCCATTGCCTCCCAGTAGTCTTTTCCTTCCTCTGAATCCAACTCCAACCAAGAGAGTCGTTTCAAGTTTTCCGGCAATTCCGGATGTAAAAATGCTGCAAGTTCGGAATAAAAATTAGCGACATGCTGACCAAGTCCTCGGCTGCCCGAATGAGAAAGCAAAGCTGTGTAAGTGCCCGCTTTTATTTTCAGTGTTGGTTCGTCAATATCGGCTTCAACCGTAAGTTTGCCGAATTCAACAAAGTGGTTCCCGTGACCGCTGGTTCCTAGTTGAGATCTGGCTTTCTGGAAATTCTCTTTCAAAACGCCCGGTTTCTTCCACAGAGGATCATCCATAACCTCATGGACTCTCATTCCTGGATCAAAGGCGATTCCGACTCCGAAACGAGTCTCACGCAAAAGGACCTCGCCGAACCTTCTTCTATCTCGTTCGAACTCTTCACAAGGAACGTCCAAAATCGATATTCTCATGCGGCACGCAATATCTACGCCTACTGCATAAGGAATGACGGCGCCTTTTGTTGCTAGTACTCCGCCGATCGGCAATCCATAGCCTTGATGTGCATCCGGCATCAAGGCCCCTCCCACAGAAATCGGCAGACTGACAGCGTCATCCATTTGTTCCAAAGCCTTTGCTTCAACTTTTTCCGTGCCCCAAAGTTTCCAAGGAGCCTTCTCTTTTCTCTCACAAAAGTTAATTCTATTGGCTCTGGATTGTTCTAATTTCTCAGCAGCAACTGCAAAAATCTCCTTGAGATCGCCGCTAAGAACCTTTGTCGGCTTTAATGCTGAGGCTAATTGCTTTAACGCCTTTTTTAGTTCAACGTCAGACTTACCGACGCGATAAGCCTCATGCAGTGCCTCATAAAAAGCATTTCTCAGGTCTTCTGTTTTAAAAATGGGAGTCTCATCCAAATCTTTTCTTTTAAGCATTTTTTATCCTTGTACTTTCGGCACTTCAACAAGCAATTCTTTGCGGTCCTTTTCTAATCCAACTTTCTTCCCGGTAAACAATTCAAACGTCTGACAGCAGCTTTCCAAGTGTTCTGTAAGATGCGACGTTAAGAATTTCCCTCCTTCGGCAAAACCTAGGGGAAGAATCAGTTGATCGGCCAAATGTACTTCTACCGGTACTTCCGCGGCAAAAAATTTCCGCAACTGCTTTCCGAGGTTGTTAACTAGAGCCTCTGAGCTATATCCGTAGGCTGCAATATCACTGAATATGAGAGGATATTCGGCAGATCCAGTTCTCACGATAACGGCTGCACCAGGTTCTTCTATTGTTGACTTCTCAACAATCTCCATTTCGTACGGAACCGCACATTTCATCTTCTCGAATTCTTTAGTTATCAGCTTGCGGATCTTGAGCGTCGTTTTTTCCGGGAAATGACTTGTTATCAACTGAACGGTGCAATTTCGCAGTTTTTCTCTTCTTACCAAATCGACCGGTCTAAACTGTTTCGGAGAATTGCATGCCACGCTGATTTGTCCTCCGCCTGCTTTATAAAAACCAAACTTCTCGATATTCGCCTCGATTGAATATCCCATCCGGTTCATTCGCGGGACTAAACTTTCAGCAAAGAACTCTCCTGTAGGCGCTTGCGGACAATAAGTTCCGCCATCGACGATCACTTGAGAAGGCAGTTTCTGGACTGCTAATGGTAAAAGGACGCTTTGTAGAACCAATGCTGTACTGCCGCCGCTTCCAACCGCAAAATGATAAGAACCGCTTTTGATCTTCTTGGGAACAAAACTCAATACCTCCGATCCTAATTCAGCTCCCTCAACCTTGGCACCGCAAATTTCTGCACAAGCCTTTACGCCGCATAAGTGCTGTTTTCTTAGTCCCGGCTGCGGCCGTCCTTTGCGGATGTCTGTCATTTCAAAAGGGATGCCCAAGATACAGGAAAGAGCTAGAGAAGAGCGCAAAATTTGTCCTCCTCCGTGTCCCATGCTTCCGTCTATTTTTAATATTTTCATTTTCTCCTCTTAGGTCTCATCCTTTCTTATTGCAAAAGGCATGCCAACTTTTCATTCTCATTTAAATTCATGTAGTTATAAAATTATGACTTATCTCTTCGTTAAATTAGAAGATAAAAATTTATACTTTAAAATATATTTCTATATATTTTTATAGCTTTAAAAATGAAAAAAACGGTTATTTTCGGTTTTCTCGGGACAAATCTTGATCAGCCCGGAAGAGCAAAATGGTCTAAATGGCGTCCGACAGTATCTTTAGGCCAACAAGAAGACCTTATGGTGGCCAGGTACGAGCTTTTTTATGACGTTCCTTATCAAAAACTCGCCTCTTCAGTTCGTGAAGACTTTCTTCAAGTTTCTCCGGAAACAGAATTCAATACTCATCAAATCAGGCTCCGAGATCCTTGGGATTTCCAAACCGTTTATAGTGGTATCTTCGACTTTCTGAAGACTTACAAATTCGATACCGATAACGAAGAATACTTGGTCCACATTACTACCGGTACTCATGTCATCCAAATCTGCCTCTTTCTTCTAACCGAATCACGTCACATTCCGGGGAAAATTTTGCAAACTCAAATGCAAAAGTACGGAGATCCAACCGGTACTTACACAATCATTGATTTGGACCTCTCTAAATACGACATGATTGCAGAGCGTTTCCATCAAGAACAGAAAGAAGGAGTGCACTTCTTAAAGTCCGGTATTGAAACAAAGAACCCGGTCTTCAACACGATGATCAGAGAGCTGGCCACCGTCAGTATCAAATCCAAGTCGCCGATTCTTTTGACCGGCGATACCGGCGTCGGAAAGACCAAGATGGCTCGCCTCATCTACGACTGGAAAAAACAGCAAAGAATGGTTAGCGGCAGCTTCGTTGAACTTAACTGCGCTACTTTGAGAGGCGACGCCTGTATGTCAGCTCTCTTCGGCCACGTTAAAGGTGCTTTTACCGGCGCAGTCAACCACCGAGAAGGCCTTCTCAAAGCAGCTGACGGCGGACTGCTGTTCTTGGATGAAATAGGCGAACTCGGCCTTGATGAACAGGCAATGCTGCTGCGTGCTCTCGAGGAAAAACGCTTTTATCCTCTGGGCTCCGATGTCGAAAGTAAAAGCGATTTCCAACTAATCTGCGGCACGAATAAAAATCTCTCTGCCATGGTGAAAGAAGGAAAGTTCAGAGAAGATCTTCTCGCCAGAATCCAATTGTGGTCTTTCAAAATACCTTCTCTCAAAGAGCGGCCGGAAGATATTGAACCGAACCTTGACTACGAACTTCAACAAGTTTCCGTCAATACCGGCACGCAATTCAGTTTCAACAAAGAAGCCAGAGAGAAGTTTCTGCAGTTATCTAAGTCTGATCAAGCTTTATGGAAATCTAACTTCCGAGACCTATCCGGAGCCGTAATGAGAATGGCAACACTCTCAGATGGCGGAAGAATCACGGAAGATACTGTCGACTCGGAATGGAAAAGGCTTGTCCATCGGTGGCATCCTGATGAGAAAGTTCCGCTTCCGTACGCTTCTTCCTCTGTCATCACTAACGAGAAATGGAATAAATTAGATCTTTTCGATCGCTGCCAATTAGAGAAAGTTATTGAGGTCTGCAAAACCTCTAAAAGTCTTGCTGATGCCAGCAGGAAACTCTTTTCAAACTCCATCCTCGAAAAGAAGTCCTGCAATGATTCAGATCGTCTGCGCAAATATCTTGCCAAGTTTGGTCTCTGCTGGAAAGACTTCCATTCGTAATGGTCTTCCGGAAAAACAATAATTTCTTCCTTTGCTGACCGCAGACCTTTGCAGGCCTCTTAGCACAAAGGTTGTTGCATACCGAGCAAAATAGGAAGAAAACGAACAAGAACCTTTAAAACGCTGAGCTACCGGGATGGCTATATTTCGACTCATACAACAAAATAAGAAAAGATTCCTCGATCTTCTTCTCCTTGCGGACGAACAGGAAGATATGATTGACCGTTATTTGGAATGCGGTGAACTGTGGACTCTGGATGACAATGGTGTAAAGGCTGTCTGCGTCGTTGCCGACGTTGGAGACGGAACCTTAGAAATTAAGAATCTTGCCGTCGTACCGAATTTTCAACGCAAAGGATATGGCAAAGCCATGATCGAATTCATTGCCGAAAGATATAAAAATTACTCACGCCTGCGAGTAGGAACCGGTGCCAGCCCTTTGACTCTTCCCTTCTATCGTTCGTGCGGATTCCGAGAAACGGGTGTAATTCCGAATTTCTTCACCGACAACTATAACCATCCTATCGTAGAAGGAGACATTGTATTGAAGGACATGATTCTCTTGGAGCGGCCGTTGCTCAATCACTAGCGTATTGGCCGGAAAGAGAACCGCAAAGAATTCTGAAGGCTTACTCGGGAACTCTCACAACATGGTCTCTCCAGAAAAAGATTAAGACCTTGAATAACACCTGTCCGAATCGCTTTTTTCTAATTTCAAGAACTCCAAAGTATCGTCGGTTTTGCTAACCTGACTTGTCTCGATCTAGAAGGAGAAGAAATGTCTGTAACCAGAAGAAAGGCCTTAACAGTGCTTGGCGCAAGTGCTGTCTCTTTATTGACTTCTAATGTTTTTGGAGCAGTTACTCTTCCGCAAGCGCCTGCTGTTCAGCCTCTTCAAGTGGTTCCTTGCCAATATCCGGTCATCGAACTTTCCGGTACACCTTTCGAACGAGGAAAGGCATACGGAATGACGGTCAAAGAAGCTGTCCGAAAAAATATCGCTTTCTACAAAATGATTTTCAAAACTTTCTCCAATATTTCGTGGGAGAAAGCGATGGCAACGTCTAAGAAATTCCTTCCGTATATCGAAAAATTCTGCCCAGGTGCTGTCGAAGAAATGAAAGGCGTCGCAAGCGGTGCAGATTTACCGTTTGAAGAAATCCTTACTCTTAACTGCCGCAGTGAAATCATGTTTGCCGCTTCAGACGGCTGTACGGCGGTGGCCTTTCTGAAAGAACAAACCTCCGGCGGAAGCGTCTTGATCGGCCAAACTTGGGACTGGTTCATGCCGGCGAGAGAAAATACTTGTATCCTCAAAATTCGTCAGGAGAAAGCTCCCGATATTCTGATGGTGGCAGAAGCCGGTTTGATTGGCGGCAAAGGTCTTAACTCCTGCGGCATCGGATTGTGCCTTAACGCCGTGAGCATCGGCAGCGGAAAAGAAGGTGTACCTCTTCACCTAATCATGCGCAACATCCTCAACTCTACTTTGCCGACGGAAGCATTAGATTGCATTGCACACGTTCCGCGCGCTGGTTCTGCGACTTTAACGATTGGTTCGGCTGAGGACTTAGTCATGGCTGTAGAGTACTCTCCGAATGAGTTTGACGTTCTCATGGCAGAAGAGGAACCATTGGCTCACACAAATCACTTCCTCTCGCCTTTGATTGCTCCTCATGACAAAGGCAAAGCAGGTCCCCTTTCAACCTACACTCGTCTGAATACTGTTCGCCGGAAAATCAAAAAACTTGGCAAAGCCGATGGTCTTAATGCGGTATACAGTCTTTTGACTTCGCATGAATTCTTTCCGGAATCACTGTGTTATCACGAAGACTTCAGAGATTCGGGCCTTCGAGCATGTACGATTTATTCTATGGTCATGGATTTGAATTCACAAACTTTGCTGATCTCCAACGGCTACCCGTGCGAAGGAAAAGTATCGGAGTTTTCTATCTGACATTTGATCTTTTTGAAGACCTCCTTTAGAAGTCATGCATGCCAACTTAACTTCAAAGGAGGTTTATGGTGTCACACCATATTTTTCAAAAATCGGGCCCCACCGCTTTGGATAAGCTTTCTTTTGAGTGTTTGCAAACCAGGAGGCAAATTCGTACAAAGGCTTATTCTCAGCGTCTTCTTTTCTAATGGCAATTGTCATGTCCCACCGTGGCCGATGCCATCCCGGAAGCAAAGGGATGAGCCTGCCGTCCTTAATATCGTCGCTGCAATAGGCGACCGACAAGTCCACCGCAATTCCATGTCCCAGAAGCGCAGCACTTCTGCAAGAAAAAGCGTCTCCAAGATACACAAGCTTAAAATCAGAAGTCAGTGAAACGCACAGGTCTGCATGTTCTAGGCTTCTAGTTGTTGGATATATTCGGCTGTCACGCAAAATCAAGACGTGATTCTTTAAGTCCTCTACGCAGGATGGACTTCCGTTCCGTGCAACATACTTCGGACTCGCCAACAGCATGTTGAAACTAAAACCGGCATCAAACAACACAAGATCCCCGTTGGCGTTCTCGGGTCTATATGGGAGCATGACAATATCTGTTTCTCCATCTAGCAAATGTTGATGATCGCAATCATTAAGAAAACGAACATTGAATTTGGGATGAAGCTCCCGATACTTTGCCATAACAGGAAAAAGATCGTCTCGCGTCATGTTTACCGGTAAAGACAAACGGACATCTATAGGCTTCGAAGCTACCTCTTGGAGCTTTAAAGACAGTTTGTCCTCACTTTTCAGAAGCTGATGAACGCAAGGAAGAATTAGTTCTGCTTCTTGAGTCATTTTGAATGGCCGGGAAGAACGATCAAACAATGAAAAACCCAAATTTTTTTCGAGTTCTTTAAGGATCCGTGAAGCAGTTTTCAAATCAAGATCAAGTTCTATAGCCGTTCGCGAAATATTCAGAGTTTGCGACGTCTTTTGAAATACTTTCCATGCTAAAAGACTCTCTTTTGGGATCATCTGCTATTTCTTAATTTTTGAGAACTATTTCAGAAATTCTAACTAGTTCTCATCAGGATTTTCACTTATCGTGGTTATGTGAAATTCATTCCAAGGAGAACAGAGTTATGAAATTTACATTTTCAGTCCTCGCTGCCTTAGTAGCAGCTGCATTCTGCGCTCAAGAAGCCTCAATGGCAAAAGACGGTACATACACTGCCACTACCTTAGGCCGCAATGGTGATGTGACAGTCCAAGTCAAAATAGCTAACAATAAGATTGAGGACGTAAAGGTTCTCAGTTGGAGTGAAACTCATCCTGTCGCAGACTTACCTAAAGCAAAAGTCCCTGCTGACATTGTTAAAAATCAATCTACCAATGTCAATAATGTTTCTGGGGCAACCTTAACGACCTTCGCAATCAAGGCCGCTGTCCAAGACTGTTTGAAGCAGGCAGGGCTTAATCCAAAAGATTTCTCCAAGATGGTCCCACAGCCACAAAAAGTAACTGACAATATCGAAGAAAAAACTGATGTGATTGTAGTTGGGGCAGGTGGAGCCGGATTATCAGCCGCTGTTGCAGCTGCACAAAGAGGATTAAACGTTATTGTTCTAGAGAAAGCTCACTTTGCGGGTGGCAACACCTCTGTGTCAGGAGGTTGTTTTAACGCTGCAGATCCGGAAGGTCAAAAACCCATCAATATGACTGACGGACAGAGAGAATCAATTGAAAAACTTCTTGCTGAAAAACCGCAAAACAAGCTCCAGGAAGATCTCATTACACAGGTCAAACAACAGTGGGCCGACTATAAGAAGTCAGGCTCCAAAAGCCTTTTCGATACACCTGAACTTCATGCCCTTCAAAGTTGGAAAGCTGGCGATTACAAAGCAAACTTAGAACTGGTTTATCGTTTGACTAAAGAAGCCCCCGAAATCCAAGAAACTCTTGCAAAAATGGGAATTATTTGGCAGAAGAAACCAACACAATTCGTTGGCGCTCTCTGGCCGAGATCTCACCGAGCAAGCAATTACAAATCTGGCGTGGGCTATATCGACACATACTTGGATCTCATCAAAGCCGAAAATTTACCTGTTGCCTTTATGATGAGTACGCCGGCGGAAAGTCTTATTACCAAGGACGACAAAGTAATCGGCGTGAAAGCCAAAGGTCCCGATGGTAAGACTTACACGATTCTTGCATCCAAAGGAGTCATCTTAGCCTCCGGCGGTTTTGGTGCCAACGTGAAGATGCGTAACGAGTACGATGAGCTCTGGGATAAAAAGCTGGATGAAAAAGTTAAAACCACAAATATGCCGGCTATCACCGGTGACGGCATCAATATGGCCTTGAAAGTAGGTGCCGGAGTAAAAGACATGGGCTATATCCAGCTACTCCCGACCACTGATCCGGCAACAGGTTCTACAAATCACAAGATCGTTGAATCAACCAATATTTACGTCAACAAGCTTGGCAATCGTTTCGTGAACGAACAAGGAAGACGCGATGTTCTGGCAAAGGCTGCTCTTGCCCAACCGGATCATATCTTCTACATCATCGGCACTGAACAGACATTGCTAAAAGATAAAGAAGGCAGAGGCCCATACGGAATCCTAATTTCTGACCTTTTAAAACAAAAGAAGGCATTTAAAGCGGATACCTTAGAAGAGCTTGCTAAGAAAGTCGGAATGGATCCTGCAAATCTCAAACGCACGGTTGAAAAGTGGAATGAGTTCTGTAAGACACAGAAAGGAGATGAGTTCGGCCGCATGAGCTGCGAAGATGGAAATAAACTTCCGGGCGGTCCCTACTATGCCTCTCTCATGACACCGTCGGTTCATCATACGATGGGCGGTTTGACAATCGATAAGGACACTCGAGTCTTGAATAAGGCCGGAAAACCAATTCCTGGTTTGTTTGCTGCGGGGGAAATCACAGGCGGCATTCATGGCACTAATAGAGTTGGATGCAATGCCGTTCCTGATGCACTCATTTACGGAACGATTGCCGGCAGAGAAGTAGGCAAGTAATCCTTGTAACAGACTGCGCTTCCTTGGCGCAGTCTGCTTGTTTGTAGAGGCCGCAGTAGCTGGAGATATTGCACCTCTTAAAAATTCTCAAGAATTCTTTGCTCCAAAAACACTTTTGTGCTCAAATCTCAGAGTACGTGAGAGCTTTTTTCTAACCTTCCTAGCCCATTAATTTGGAGCAGGTATTCACTGCTCCAAAATCTCCCAAAATCAGCTTCTGTAGATC
The DNA here is from genome assembly GCF_002221595.1 of Turicimonas muris. Lineage (GTDB taxonomy): Bacteria > Pseudomonadota > Gammaproteobacteria > Burkholderiales > Burkholderiaceae_F > Turicimonas > Turicimonas muris. The sequence continues at coordinate 39,239 of NZ_NHMP01000004.1, read as the reverse complement.
GGCGTATCAAAAAAATCGTGCATACGTGCTTCTGCAGATTGATCCGGTTCATCCTCATGCGCGTTGTCTTTCGTTAAAACAATCCTTACAGAATCGGAAAGGATTTCTTCGGAACCGGGAATTGACCTTATGTCCATAGCCTTTGTGGGACAAACCTCAATACATCTTCCGCAGTCAGCACAGCGAAGAGGATCCGCCAGCAGTTTAAATCTCTGGTCTTCGGTTTTACTAGTTAAACAGCCGGACGGACATAACAGAACGCACAAATTACAGCCGTTGCATTTCTCTTTAAATACAGCGGGGAGAGGGAAAAATTTCTCTTGAATTTCGAACTTAGGATCTTTGATTCTGAGTATTTCGACGGCGGCTAAAAGAAGTTCTCGTTCAAGCATAGGAAAAACTTTGTCGGTTTTAGGAGCGCCTCCCGAAAAAGAAGCCACGTCGCAAATTCCTTGAAACCGTTCAGAGACTCGGCTGAAAAACCTTCTGCGCCCTAGATCTACATTGCTCTCTGCTTTTGCTTCGAAAAGCGTTGGTCGGAAATCAACGCCTAAATCCGATGAAAGCTTTTCACAGGCGCTGATAAGATTTTGAGCGGCTTTGTTTCCTGAGGCTGCGCAACACTTTTTGCAATCCGAACAATGAAGTTTAATTTCAACATTAAAAATTAAATGAGCTAAAAGCAGCACCACCGGACTTACGCCGCCAAAGCAGCCTGTCGGAAACTCCCGACTATCCTGAGCTGCCTTCGGGCATACAAAGACCAGAGGCCGAGAGAGGGAAGACTTCGAGCAAAGATTGCAGAAGTGCGTTTTTAATGCGCTGAGTACGCCGTAGAGCGGAAACCGGCCAAAAGAGAAAGCCTCGGTCGGGCACTCTCTAATGCACTTCCCGCACCAGGTACAAGAGGAACTCTCCTCGATGGAAACGGACTGATTCTTAAGACTAAGTACCTTTGGCTGGCAGACTTCAATGCACTTCTCGCAGGAAGATTTTGGGAAAAGCGTTCTGACACAGCGATTCCTTTCGAAAGCTATCTGCGCAGAATTTGCCATCCCTCCTCCTAACCGGGCTCTGCGCTCAATCTCAGTACTGCACTTAACTAATAGCTGGTTGAGCAGGTTCTCGATTAGTAAGTTTTCCGTCATCTTTATTTTTCCTGTTTTGCCTCGAACGCTTCTTTTCTGTACATCTGTCGCTCAAAAATTGGCTGATAGCCTTTGCGGCGCCCTGCCCGCTTTCTATAGCTGTCGTCACAAAGCTTGGTCCGCTTACCGCATCTCCGGCAGCAAACACCTTGGGAAGATTGGTATGTAAAGATCCTTTGGAAATAACAATCCCCGCTTCTTTCAAAACTTCATCTCTCGGGCCGCTGAAACCATAGGCACAGATCACCAAATCGGCTTTTAGCACTTCGCAGATTCCCTCCCGATTTATGACTTTAACCGTTTTATCCGGTTGGACCGATTGTATTTGGGTTTCCTCTAAAAATTTAGCTCCCTCCCGAAGAGCACTCTCGTAGTCATCCCTTGGCGGATTCGCTTTCAGCAAAGACTTGCGGAACACGCAGGTGACCGTTCGAGCGCCTTGACGCAGTGCGGTCCGAGCGCAATCTAAGGCTGTTCCTCCAACTCCTAAAACGACTACATGTTTGTCGTGGGCCAAGGAAGCCTGTTTCGGATCTCCGTGAAGATATTCAAGAGCTTGAAAAACAAAATTTGAATTTGCACCGGATACGTTCAGATGAATTGGATTTTCTGCACCAATTGCAAGAAGAACTGCATCGTGCGTATCAACGATACCCAGGAACTCTTGCGCCGACTTGATTTCATATCCGAGCTGAAAATCGATGCCGGATTTCTCGTAGAGTTTTCTTCGGGTAAGGATTCTTTCTTTAGAGAGTTTGAAAGCCGGAATACCGAACATCGTCAGACCGCCGATCTCTTTTTCCCGTTCATAAACCGTAACTTTGTACCCCTGAGCACGAAGAACATCAGCTGCAGCAAGTCCAGCGGGTCCGGCTCCGATTACTGCGACGGAAGGACTTTTCTCTAATGTCCGAGCTCTGGAGATCCTGTATCCTCGATCAAGCGCGCGAGAAGAGGCAAAGTACATCAACGCGTGAATGTTGATTGGAACAGAGAAATTGCCCAAGGGACATGCCGCCATACAAAATTTATCTTTGGGACAGAGCTGAGAGCAAAGTTCAGGCATTTTCCCTGACTGCATCAAAAGTTTCCCGGCAGCTTTTGTATCGCCTGCGGCAATGGATCGGAGCACCTCGGTAATAGGATTGTGCTGCGGACAAGCTTTCACGCACGCTCCGCATTGAATGCATCGGCTGCTTTCAAGAATGGCATTTTTCAAAGAGAAGGTCTCTTGAGGAGCATCAAAAGAGGCCTTGGAAACGACAGATTGTTCCGTTGCTGCCCCTCCTGGGAACCTCTCTTTTAGGTAAACAACATTAGTCGTCTTTCCCTCCGCACATTTCGACTTCTTTAAGAAGGGAAAAGAAATCGCAGAGACAGGACAGCGCTGTGCACAAGCTCCGCATTTCAGGCATCTGGAACTTTCCGTACTCGGAACCGTCTTCTTCAGGTCAATGCCTTCCGGACAAGCATTCCTGCAGACCTGGCAGTTTAGGCCGAAAGCTCGGAGACACTTCTGATCATCAACCTTCGGAACGAATGTCTTATTTAATCGGCTCACTAAAGAAATAAAGGCTCCGATTGGACAAATAAATTGACACCATCTTCTCAAAAAGAAGATTTCCAGAAAAAGCACTCCAAGAATCACGAGCGGAGTAATTGTCGGGTCATTGAACTTCAGCATATGAACAATGCCGATAATGAATGCGAAGGTTAGCCCGACTGGACAAATTAAACAGAAAACAGGGAAAGAAAAAATTGCAGAAGAAACTAGCGCGGCCGCCAGCACAAAAAACGGCCCTTTCTTCTGCAGTGCAGCAGAATTAATGAAATTAGCTTTAGAAGACAACAACACCCGAGAAGAAGTGCTCGATTTTTCGGGTTTCGAAAAAGTCTCTTCACGAGTGGAACTTGTTCCTTGATCTTCGGAATCATTAAAACAAGACGTCTCTGTCTTTGGTTCGGCTCCGAAGATTTTTCTTAAAGACGGAACGGGACAAAGCCAGCCGCAGAAAAATCGTCCGAACACCACCACAAGCGCAACAAATACGCCAAGACAAATGAGAACAGATAAAGCCGGAGAGCCGGATGCAAAAATGGTTTCTAATGCACCAACCGGACAAATCTGAGCGATCGAGCCAATGCCAAAGGAAGAAAGTGTCCCCCACCCAGTCTGCCAAATCACACCGCATACAACGGCTAAAAGGAAAAGGCCAAGAGACAATGCGCGAAGAATAGAAATTTTTTTCATGATTGCTCCTGTGCTTTCAGAGCTTCTAAAGACAGAATTTCGATACCGCGTTGATTGCGTCCTGTATAAGCCTGGAGCACATTGGCCGGGCAAATATTTTCACACACGCCGCAACCGTTGCACTTGTCATTGTCAATGACCGGAACCTTTCCTTCGGCTAAAGAAATAGCATCATAAGGACAGGCTTCTTTACATTTTGTACAAGCCCGGGTTCGGAGTGCAATACAGATGTCGGTTAAACGAGCCTTTCCGACCGGTGTAGTTTCTCCCGAATACGCCGTAAGCGCTCCGGTTGGACAGACCTCAATGCATTTGTCGCAGAAGTCGCAGGAACCGTATCGGTAATTCATAACCGGAGTTCGCAGATTCAGCACCCCGTCTGCGAGACCTCCAATCGAAATAACATTAGTGGGACAAATACTTCGGCAGCGATCACAGCGGATGCACCTAGATAAAAAGTTGTTATCCTGTCCTCCGGGCGGTCGAATTACGGGTGCTGATTCGACTTTGGAAGCGCCCCAGCCGAGCGCAAAGAGAGCACCCGAAGCTCCCACAGACAATAAAAGGCCCCTTCGACCGATGGAAGAAGATTGAGAACTCATAGCAGCAGCCTCCTTGCCGATTAATCCAACAGATTGCCTATGCCTTACTTTTGAGGTTCAGAACAAAAGCCCAAGCAGGCATAGGTCGAGGTCATAATTATTTTTTGAGAAAAGAGCAATAGTTTTATTGTTTCAGTTACCAGCTGACTATCTGCCTATAGCTTCGTAACGGAATTCTTGGTATCGGGAAAATTTAAATTCTCAATCACAGGCCTCGTCAAACTGCACCCAACTAAGCATTCTTTGATGGTCTTGACAGGTTCCTTCAAGCATCATTGCCGCTCCGCGGTAAAAGCAAGAGTCAACATTTTCGTGGATTTTCTTGAGAAATTTAGGCAGCCAATTAAAAATGTGCTTCTCAAGAAATGTCGCTTGATCCCGCAGAAAATTCATATATTCCGGCGATGCAGGCTTCTCATTTTTTGCTCTCCGGCAAAGATAAGCCAAGTAATCCAGCTCTAGCGCTATATGATCGTCATACAAGTCGCTCTGATTTTCAAGACCGTGGTCTCGATAGATCCGGCGGACTTGTTCATACGCTTTCTGCATGACGAGCCCCTGAGCACTGGTGTAGACAGACTCATAAGGATAAGCTGCTTTCGAGCCTGCAGTTCCGATAAAGGCCGCTGCGTACTCGGCCGCCAAAAGATCAAGCTGATTATCCGGCTCCTCTTGACGGATCGCTTCATCGATCCATCTCGCTCCCTTGCTGATAAGAGGATGGTCGCAATAGTCAGAAAGCTTAAGACCGAGAAGCGCCTCCTTTGCGTCTTGCGTGATTTCGGATTTGAATAAACGAGAAAGCAAGGTGTAGTTAATTTCGAAATCGAATAACTCCTCGTAACTCGGATAATAAGGTCCTATTATCATAGAATCATTTAGCTGCATGTCTGGTTCCTAGAAACGGGTCGGGGCCGAAGCACCGACCCTATGAATTAAGGTTTGAAGAAATGCCACGCGGCCTGGCCGATGTCCAATAGCAAATTCTGCCATACAAATACGGCGATAAAAATCCCTGCCAACCCGACAGCTGTCAAGAGCATCTTTGCTTTTCTCGTAAAGGCGCCCGCCAGCGGAAGCACAACACCGCAAAGAGCGCACCCTATCCAAAAATTCAGACTCAGACTGCCGGAAAGAATTTCGCGAGCCCCTTCCAACGTTTCCGGATCCGAAAGAAGGTACCCCGTATATGCCGCATAGCCAAGACCGGTAACGCAAGCTGCGGCCGCAGAAGATATTTTTGCCTTAGCCTTCTCAGCATCTTCAAATTCGCGTTCCACAAGAAAGCAAAGTGAAGCGGCGCTCCAGTACAAACCGATGAAAGGAAGCATCAGCGTATAAGAGTTGAGCACGGGACGCCAGCTCATCACCATATTCGCTCCAAGCGCAAAAACCGCAATGAGAGAAAAAAGCGCTGAAATCAAGCTGAAAGCCCGCGTCCTTGTCTGATCCGCTTCTCGATAAAGGCAGATAAGATAAATCAAGCTTGCGGCCAGAGCGCCCGTGACACCAATCATCTCCCAGAATAGCCATGACTTTGGATTTCCGAAGACACCCAAAATCATGCTTGGCCTTCCGAGATTAGAGATCGCCGCAAAACCGCCCAGACTTAAGCAGACAAACCCGAGTGCTGCGCAGATCTTCAGAGTCCTCTCAGTAAAGTCAGAGAACTCTGAAGCGGCCAGGGCAGCGAAAAGACCGGCACCTACACAAAGTAAGGCTGCAAAGATTGATAAAGTCCAGTCGCCGACCATTTCTCCTCCTTATAGCATCTTCGGAGGTTTGTTCATCCATTCACCGGTCTTCTTATGAAGAATATAACGGACGGAAGGATGATTTCCGGAGTCCGGCATGCTGTGGACGTTCTCTTCGCCGGCAGCCGCAAGGACCTTGGAAACTTCGCTCTCCGGATCGTCTATATCGCCGAAGAAACGAGCGTTTGCGCAGCAGGCTTTAACACAGGCGGGCTGCTCGCCGACTTCCTGCAAATGACGGCAGAGAGTACATTTTTCGACAACCTTATTTTCCGGATTAAAGGAACGGGCACCGTAGGGGCAAGCGGCGATGCACATCTTGCAGCCGATGCATTTTTCCTTATCCACGAGTACTTGGCCGTCTTCGGTTTTGAAGGAAGCTCCGGTAGGACAGACTTTCACGCAAGGTGCGTCGCGGCAATTCTGACAAACGGTCGGCAGGAAGTACTGCTTGAGTTCAGGAAATTTTCCGACGGGTCCGATGGATAGTACTTTGTTGTAGTACACGCCGAGAGGAACATTATTTTCATTCTTACATGCGACTTCACATGCAAAGCAGCCGATGCAGCGATCGAGGTCAATTACGAGAGTTTTTTGTGCCATTTTTTATCCTTCGATCTTTGGTGTGTTCTCTGAGGGGGCGGGCATCCAGACTTTGAACTGCTCCGGTTTCGTCCATACGCCTTCCGGTCCTTTATCTGCTTTAGAGATTCGAACTTGGTAGCCGCGAAGCGTGTATGTACCTACCATGTCGTTAAACGGAGCCGTGTTCTTAGAGAGAACGTTCACATTCGCTTCTTTCCAGCCGTGAGTGTCAGAGGCAAGTTTTTCCGGGAACCAGAAGCGCTCCATGTAAAGAACACCCGGATTGATGCCCTCGGTTAATCTTGCTTTACCCTGGGTCTTGCCACGTTTAGATTCAATCCATGTCCAATCGCCTTGCTTAATACCGTACTTCGCGGCAGTCTCCGGATTAATCCAAACTTCGGGAACCGGATAGATTTCACGCAGATAAGGAATGTTTCTGAGAGTGCTGTGGTGGAACATAGGCAGACGTCCGTTGGTCATCACAAGCGGGTACTCTTTGGCAATTTCTCTGTTCGGACTTTCGTAAGGTTCCACGTAGTAAGGCAGCGGATCGTAGTCTTTTTCTACCGGATCAAGTTTTTGCAGAGCGTACGGAGCACCGGTACGTCCCATCGTGATGAAACGGTCGGTATACAGTTCCAATTTCTTTGAGGCTGTACCGAAGCCTACCGGGAGACCTGTCTTCGGATTGATCTTCTTATAGACGTAGTAGCTGTTCCATTTGTCATACGGCATTGCTTCGATAAAGCCTTTTTTCTTTAACTCAGCAAACGTAATATTGAGTGGCTTGAGTTTCAGATCCAAAATTTCATCCATTGAATCCCATTGCGGAAGATCTGCTCCCATGAATTCCGGATCAAAGGACTTACGGCATACTTCGTGACCTAATTCACCGCAGCGCTTGAGAATTTTTGACCAAATAACTGTTTCATGGCGTGTTTCCCAAGTATGCACGACAGCTTGGCGAGCCCAAACCGTATTAAGAGACTCAGCGAGGAAGTCGGTTTCTAGCCATTCTGTTGTAGGCAAAAGCATATCCGCATACATAGAGAAGGAAGTCGGATAGTTAAACATATGGACGATGAAATCCACGTGTTTAGTGGCTTCAGCCCAAGAACCTGCATCGCCGACAACTCCGAGCTTATTGCCGGAGCGCTCGAGCCAGACTTTGATCGGGTATGGCTTACCGGTCATAATCGCTTCCTGAATTCGGCTTGGCTGAGCGGCATCCCAAGACAGAAGTCCCTTGAACTCTACGCCGCCGAGACGTTTAGCAAGCTGACCGGGAGGCAGCAGACGTTCACAGCGGGATACCAGGCTGTTCTTAGGCGGCACAGCCAATGGGTTTCTGTTCATAAGCGTACCCGGTTTTTCCACATATCCCATTAAGGCATTGAGAATGACGGCGCCCATAGCTGCCTGCACAGAGTTCGGGTTCTGGTCGGTTGCTACACCCAAGGAGATTCCTCCCGGGCCTTCAGCGTAGATCTTGATTGCTTCCTCGATTTTTTCAGGTTTCAGCCAGCAGGTTTCCCCGGCTTTTTCAAGCGTCCATGGTTCTGCTCTTTCCTTGAGCAGGCGGAAACCGGTCTTGTAAGTCTTTCCGTTGTAAGTGAATTCGCCGTCAAGAACCGGATCAAGATTGTCGTTCCATGGGTAAGGAAGCGGCTGAGGCTGGTTGGTTTTTGTATCCCAAACCACAAAATCTTCTTTTTTACCGTCTTTGAAGAGCTCATTGGCCTTGACTGTCATCTTAGTCTTTGTGTCGACCAAATAAGGCAAGTTTGTCCATTTAAGCACAAAATCTTTGTCGAAGAGATTGTGAGCAATGATGTAGCGTATCCAAGCAAGCTGAAGAGCCACATCAGTACCGGGACGTACCGGAAGCCAAACATCGGCTTTGGCTGCGCTCGGCGCAAATCTCGGGTCGACCGAGACGGTTTTAACTCCTTTTGCCCGAAGGTTGGCAAGGGCATGACCGCCGCCGGCCGGACAGCTGTAGGAGACGTCAGTTCCCCACAGGACAATGTTTTTCATCGGAGTGTTTTTGTTGTAGATTTCCAGAGCGCATTCGTCAGCGATGGATGTGGAAGGTCCGCCGTACATCATGCCGAAGGCCAATGTTCTGGGAAGGAAGCACTGAGCACATCCCGGTTCATACCAATTAGGGGTGCCGAAAATGTTGCAGAATCTGGCAATCATTCTAAAGTGCGGATTCCCGCCGCCTCCGGTGGAAGCCATAACCGATTCAGCACCGTACTTTTCTCTGGCTTCCATCATTTTGTGGGCAATGATATCAATTGCCTCATCCCAGCTGATGCGTTTCCATTTATTCTCCCCGCGTTCTCCGACTCGAATCATCGGATACTTGTTGCGATCTGGATGATAAAGAGCATTGATGCCGGAGAGACCTTTGGCGCAGAGCGTTCCGTCTGTCATCGGATAATTCGGATCTCCCTCGATTTTAATGACACGGCCGTTGCGGACGTGAGCACGGACTCCGCAGTTATGAATGCAGGCACGGCAGGTAGTAGTAATGATCTGAGTGTCGTCTTTTTGAGAGTCCGCTGGTTTCTGCGCAGTCGAAGTTCCGGCAGAAAAAGCCGGAGAAAACGGCGAAGCTGCTGTTGCGCCGGCAACGGCGGCTGCCTTGACGAAACTTCTGCGGCTAATTTGGGATAGTTTCATAAAGTTACTCCAAGGATTAAGAGTTTGGGGGATAGAAAAATTGGAACAAATTCCTCCCCTTCGGATGTCTTCAGCCATCCGATGAGAACAAAACGAATAAAACTGTGGGCCCGGGATTGGCCTTTAAACTGAAGCCCTAATCTTTAGGACTAGCTGGTATTTGAGTGACGTTTTTCATGATGGGGAGCTGTTAGTTATTGGGGATGAGTCCATTCTATTTTTCTTCTTCATTTGCTAATAGAGCATTTTTGTCTGTCACTCTTCAAAAATAACAATATCACAATAATTCAATAAGTTATAGATAAATTTTAGGAACACCACGAAACGAATGTATTGATCAGAACGATTTTTGCCTATAGGATCACCTCTAGACCTACCCCCTCAAAATGCAGTATGAAGCAAAAAGATAACTTGCTTGCCTGGCGTGCTCTCGCAGTCACTGTGGAGACGGGCAACATTACTCAGACAGCGTTGCTTCTTGATCTAGACAGCGCAAAGGTTTCCAGGCTTCTTGCCGGTTTAGAAAAAGACGTTGGTTTTGAGCTTCTGGTTAAAAACAAACGGCCGTTTATTCCCACGGATAGATGTCGACAGATTCTTCCGATGGTCATACCTTTGTTAGACGGATTCAGCAAACTTGATGAGTTTTGCGAAGGTACTTCTCATAAGATTTTGATTCGGTTTTCTGCTCCGGTCGAGATGACTCAGCAATTCTATTCTCAGGAATTGATGCAATATTCTCGGCTCAATCCTCGCGTTCAGTTTTCCATGCTTCCGGAAATGACAGTCCGAGATCTATTAAACGGAGATACCGATATTGCCGTCGTGAATCACTCACCAGCAGATCAATCGGAAATCGTTACTCGTCATGTGGTTTCAAACTCGACACCCATCTTTGCCTCCCCGCAATACTTGGAAGCGCATGGAGTTCCTCGAACTCCCGAAGATTTGTCCCAGCATGTTGGACTCTTACAGGTTATGCCCAATAGTGCGCCGACGATGCTCTTGTATCGGGACGGTGTTCCAAGCAACATTATTCATTGGCGTGAAATTTATCTGAGCCACGATCAATTCCTCATTAGAAACATGGTGTTGAACCACCAAGGAATTACGCCAGATTTATATCTCGGCCACGTCGTTCGAGAGCTCAAGGAAGGAAAAATAGTTCCTATTCTTCCCGGCTGGGAGCGCCAGAACTGGAATATGCATATACTTGCGCGGCGTGACCGATATTTGTCGGATCCCGCGATAAGAGACTTTGTAAACTGGTTTTCTCAGGTAGAAAACAAAGGATGCATCGAGCGGATTATGGCGGCAAGAAGTGCAATCGAGGAGGCACGGGCAAAAGGCCTCGTTCCAATTTTCAAGTAAAGTCGATTAGCTCTCACTGCCGTCTGCGAGAGCCTTCAATGTGCTATCTAGTTTTACTGGGCGTTTTCAGTGGCGATGCCGCCGAACTCAATGCCTACCACATAGGCAACCGCAAAATTATCCAGCGGCATGTCCGGAACAACAAAGCGGAATTGGTTCTTGCTTCCGGCTTGAATAACCTTGGTTTCTCGCGTCAGCAAATAAGCGTTCTTGTAGGCGTCAGGATTGCCTTCGGCATCCTTGCCGAATACGTGAATCGTAAAGTGAGCATTCGTATAGGTAATGCTCTGCGGATTGACAACCGTCAGAACAAATTCCGAACCGTTTCCGTTCTTGACCGGCTGATCAATGCCTAGAAGAAAGACTGCGCCCGAAGTAGATACCGGAGAAAGCTTAGGATCTGCCGGCATCAAAGGAATAGAGGATGTGGGTACGATACTTTCAAGATAATTCACTCGTTTTTGGAGCATCAGCACCGCTTCCTTCAAATCTTCAACCTGCTGCTTCAGTGTAGGTACTTGACTTTTTACTGCTTGGGCCAAGACTCCCGTGGAACAAAACAAAACGGCAGAGGCTGCGGCAGCTGCGATTAATAGTTTTTTCATGCTTAGATCTCCAAAATGATGGTGATTAAGCTTATCAACTCAGCCGACAACCTCCACAACTTCATCCTTATTTGAGCAGGAAGCTTGTAAAACTTTTTGACGACTGAATAAAAAACCGGTGCTTCTTTTCCTTAGTTCACGAAAAAAACACCGGCCCGTTACAAGACTACATGATTACTTCAAGTACTCAGCAAAATCTTTATCGAGCTTAGCCAAAGCATCATTAATCTTTTGCTTCTGCTCTTGAGTCCATTTCTCTTGGTTCTTAATGGAGACTTCCATAATATCAAGCTGCTTTCTCATCTCTGCCGGCTGCGGACCACCGGCGGTCTTACGGTTCTTAATAATTTCAATCGGATTCAAAGTAGCTTTAAACTGTTCTTCAGACATCGGCAGATTAGGATTGCCAGTTGGATATTCAGACTTAATCACTTCGCTGTAGATTCTCTTTGCTTCTGCATATGGAAAGTCTAACGGCTTGATGTCATGGGTCCGTGCATATCCGACTACCTGACTTGCAAAGTGATGCCCCACCCGGAACGGTAGCTTGTACTCTCTCATGAGAACATCCGCAACTTCCTGTGAAGCTGTCCAGTCAAGATTGAGTTCCTCCAAAGCACGCTTTGGATTGATTCTTAACGCCGTTAAGCACTTGTCAAAACTTTTCAGCATCGCTAGCGTTTGTTCCATCGTCGGCCAATAGGAAGCTCCTTTTGGATCACTAAATCCGGGAGCGATATTGTGCGCGCGGATCAACATTGTCTGAGCATCGCCGAATACTGTACTTGCTGCTTTTCTAGTATTGATCAACAAACCCGGATTACGTTTCTGCGGCATAGCGGAAGACACGTAAGTATTATCGCCTCCTTCTTGAAGAATAATCCAAGGACGCGGTTGGGCGTATTGCGTCATCACGTCTTGGATGAAGGTTCCGACGTGCAAAGCGATTCCTGTAACAACATTGGAGATTTCAATCAATTCATCAATTGGCTTTGTCTGAGCGGCATCGTACGCATTTAATACCGGTGCTTTAAATCCCAGGTAATCCGACATGCGCTGACGATTCAGCGGCCAGCTGGTTCCATTCAGCACTGTCGTTCCCATCGGAGAATAGTTAATTCGCTCATAGCATTCTTTCAACTTATGCTGATCACGTTCAAAGGAAGCAAGGTAACCGAAAAGATAGTGCGCGTAACTATTGGGCTGAGCTGCCACACCGTTGGTGTAATTCGGAACGACGGTGTCGATATTCCTTTCTGCGATGTCCTGCAGGAGCTGCATTGTCTTAGCCAGAGCCTCGGAGATAGAAAGAATGTAGTCTCTGAGAATCATTGTGTTATATGATGCATGCATATCCTGGCTGGAGCGGCCGATGTGAAGCATCGTGGCATCCATTCCGACTTTCTTAATCAACTCCGGTTCATAAGCGATCACTTTGTTCGGTCGTTTGGCACCAGGTTTTGCAGCGTCCGCAGCAACTTCTGAAATACCTTTAGCTATTCTTTTTGCTAAATCTTTATCTAACAAATTCTCATCAGCATTGATAACTACGGAAGCTTTATTCATCTCAGTTAACCAATAAAATTGGTCTCGCTGCGGAGCAGCTTCGGACACTGAGACCAGTGACAGTGCAGCGGCCAAAGCGGTTGTTGAGAAAGTCTTTAATTTGTTCATAGTTTCTCCTTGGTGATGTCTAATTTGAAGTCAATCAGGCCTTCTTTTGTCCTTATTCTGCCTGGCAAATAAACCGAGACCTGAGCTTTCTATTCTGAGTGTATCTCAGAAGTCTCTTGCCTTAGAAAAAAATTATTAGTCCACGGATTCTGCAAGGACAGAGATTTCAAGAAAAATAAACCGCCTAACACGATCGGAAAAAGGACGACTTCCGCAACTACCGTCCTTTTTCAAAAACCTCAAAAGACTCTCGGCCTATCCCTTCAGACTCTGCTCCAGCAAGGCTCTTTCCGTCATCAAAAACACAGTCATAGTAGAAGCGATGTTTTGCAGATCTTCGTTGTCTGTAGATTCACGAATCTGTTTTGCAATGGCTTTGCCAACCGGAAGAAGATGATCCTCAACCAGTTCTAAAAGATCTTTCCCGTCTTTGCCCTGCATGACCAAAACTGTGGCAAAGGCCATTTCCATCGAAAGAGAATCCGCCTCCATTTCCTTTTCAGGCCTAGGCTGGAAATTATGCTTCCCGTAAAGCTCTTTGATGTCTCTCCAAGCCCCTTGGCAAAGAATTCCTTCTTCGCTTCTGTAAACGGATTCAGACAAAGGAATGGTTCTGGAACCAACGCCGTAAAACAGCTTTGCATACTCGGCTTCCAGCTTATTCCCTCCCTGAGGAGGTTCTGAAAGCGTGTCTTCCGTCACATTGGATCCACTTAAAAAAGCATTTTCTCCGCGGACAAAAGCTTCTACCATCGGAAAAACATCCAGCAACGGCTGAACTCTTTTATCGCCGAAAAAGTGACTGAAGAATTCGTAACAACCTAGCCGGCTGCCTTTGTATTCCTCCAGAAATTCTTTTGCACTCTGCGTCATACACTTCCTTTCGTTAAAAATCCCCGCCTAATTGCTCAAGCGGGGACAAAAATGCTTATCTAATTTTTGAACAACTTACCGGTTATCTAACTTTATCAGCTAGACCGGCAATGTCGCAATGGCTAGCGATATAACGAACCTTCGGTTGTGTACCGGCTTTTTCGTTCATTGCAACAGACTTAGCCACGAGTGCCTTCTGATCATCAGTTAAGTTGTCATAGTCGACAAACATCAATGCATTTACTGCACAGGCTTCCACGCATTTCGGAGGTAAGCCTTTAGAAGTCCTCTGCGGGCAGAGTGTGCATCTTTCTGCTTTGCCCGGAGTCCTCTTTTGGTGATCCAGCAACGGAACAATGACCAACTCATCCTTGTCGTAATAAGAAGTCTTTCCGCTGGTATTAAACTGCGGAGCGCCATACGGACAAGCAGCTAAGCAAGCCTTGCATCCGACGCATTTGCTCTGGTCGACAAGGACTTCACCGTTCGGCCCTTTATAGATAGCCTTGACCGGGCAAACCGGCAAGCAAGCTGGATTATCGCAGTGCTGGCAGCTTACACGGTAGTAGTTAATGATGTTTTCTTTGACGTTTTCGTTGCGGTGAATTTGATTCCATTGAATGTTCGGCGCAACTTTATTTTCCTGTTTGCAGGCGATAAAGCAAGCCTGACATCCAATGCAGTTGTCAACATTGACGAGTATTCCGTATCTGCTCATGATCAGGCCTCCTTAGTGATTTCAACACAGGTTTCAAAGTACGGTGCATAGCCGGACAACTTGTCGAATGTACGAGGAATAAGAACTTGGGAGTTCTGGTTTCCTCTCCATCCGTACTGCATGCCTACCAATCCCGGAGGAACGATGATGGAGACTCTGGCTTTGCCGTGGCATTCGCCGTTCTGATTCTTAAGAACAATCTTGTCTCCTTCCTTAATACCTCTGGCTGCCGCGTCTTTCGGATTGATATCGATAGTAGACATCGGTTCAATTTCCAAAGAGTAAGGAGAATCAGAGCGAACTTTGGAGTGTGTGATATAGGGTGCGCGTGTGCCGTTGATCACCTTCAGCGGATACTGAGCAGTCGGCTGCATCGGCTGCTGATATTCCGGATAGGTTCCTAAGTTAAATTTCTTAGTGATTTCAGAAACCAACTCAATCTTGCCGGACGGTGTTTCAAAGCCTGGCTGACCGTCATGTCTCAAGAGACCTTTTTCGTACTTCAGCGGTTCTTGTTTCTGTGCTTTGACAACGGTCATGTTAGGCAGATTCTTCTGAGCTTCTGCATACGTCGTACCCCACTTCTGAAGAACGGAGTCGCAGGCTTTAACAGGATCGCCGTCAAAGAAGTCTTTCGGATCGGCAACAAGTGCACCGATCTGGAATGCAATCCACCAGTCTTCTTTTGCTTCGCCCAATGGTTTGACCGGCTTTCTGACTGCTACTTTATTTCCAAACGTTGCAAACGGCGCGTAACGTTCATAGTTCATAGCTGCCGGAAGAATCAAATCAAGATTCTTATGAGAAATATCGCGGTAGAAGTAGTCGGTTGCAAATGCAAAGTCCATATTCTTGATAGCTTCGGCATACACATCCGGCTGCGGCCAAATCATGACGTTGAAGCCGAATCCGCAGAAGGCTTTAAGCTTGCCTTCTTTAACCCATTCAGGAAGCTTATTCGGATTAAATTGAACCTGTGTGTAGTTCCAAACCGGCACGAAGTCCTTATCTAAACGATCTTTCTTATGGGATTGGAACCACTTGTAGTCCACAAACTCTTTGGTAAGACCATTGTCATGGCAGATATAGCCTTCCGGACCGACTCCAAATAATGCACCGCCGGGAATATCTACGTAACCGAGAATAACGGGAACACACAACCAGGCGCGGGTATTATTTACACCGTTTGTAGAGTGAGACAATGACTGAGAAGTCAAAGCAAAGCTGCCTGGACCTTGAGCGTAAATATGGGCTGCTTCAACAACAAGATTTGCTGGTACACCGGTCAACTCTTCAGTCTTTTCCGGGGTGAATTGTTTGCAGTAGTTTCGGTACTCTTCGACACCATGAACCCATTTGTCGCAGAATTCTTTGTTGTACAAACCCTCTTCAAACAGCACACGGCAAACGCCGGCTGCCAACGCAGCATCCGTTCCCTGACGAGGCTGGAGATGAACATCGGCAAGTTCTGCTGTCTTTGTACGGCGTACATCGACAACAACGATCTTTACGCCGCGTTTTTTGGCCGCTCTTACACCATTTAACCAACCATGAGGTTTTGACCATGCACCGTTTGTAGCGATTACCAAATAGCTCTTAGTTTTAAGGCCGCAGCCGCCGCCGGAATATTCCACACCAAAGGTTAATTCTTCAGCAAGCATGGAGCCTTTACGGCAAGCAACGGAGGATTCAGTAGCATAGTGCCAAGAACCGAAATGACGGGCCAAGCGCATGACAGCGGGACGAGGCTCCTTAGGATCACCGCAGAAGAAAAGAACGGATTCTGGGCCATATTTTTCACGAATTGCCTTCAAATTAGCGGCAATCATACCCAAAGCTTCTTCCCAAGAGCATCTGACAAACCCGGGATCGTCACTGCCTTTCGGGTTTGTTCTCTTCATTGGATAAAGAAGGCGATTCGGGTTATAGAGTCTCTGCAGAGTTGCCAGAGCCTTGTTGCAGAGGAGCTTCTGCTGATGTTCTTTCCAATTACCGACAGACACAATGGTGTTGCCTTGTTTTTGGAATTTAATACCGCACATCGGCATTTGGTTGCAGTTATCGCAGATAGTAAAGCCGGTTTCTTCGGCTTCCTGTGCCTTAGCGGCTCCTGTGATAAACATCGAGGCAGCGCTCGGAACTGCTGCCGCAATTGGGATAGTTTTAAATAAGCCGCGGCGACTTAAAGTTACATTGAGGTTTGTCATTAATTATCTCCTCCAAGGGAAGGAAGTTATAGTGGGGAGCTATCACTTTAATATTTTCCCAAAGCCTCAATTAGGTTAGTGTTCTTTTCTTGGTTAACCCTAGATTTCTCATCCTAATTACATAGGAAATTATCCCTAGGGTTATCTCTCTGGGAAACGATATCTTACTGATTTATATATTAATAATGCAGTTGGAAAATCAGAAGTCTTATTTTTTCTTAATCGTTATTCTTAAGAGTTCCAGACCTCTAGCCTTTAGCTAGATAATCCTTATCGTCCTGTCTAGCAGGAAATTGTTGAATTTCGAGACGCGCTGCCAAAAGCTCAGGGGGCGTGACAGCGCTTTTCCGCTATTCCCACAGAGTTTTGTGCATTTTGTGCCGTATTAGTTCTGCTCATCTTCAAGCAGAATTTGTTCCGCTAAAGTCCGAGGATAATTGTAAGAATCAGCTTCGTCCATACAGCCTCTAATCCAACGATAAAACGGTTCCAGCAACTCAGGATTCACCAAAACAAATTCCCCGTCACGCTTCCAGTTCTTCTCACGAATCCATTTATGGAGGACTTTGTCCAGCCATACTGAGGAGCAGTTAGTCACTAGGATCTGATACTTCCTGGTCAATGGCACCGGCATACGAATCATTTTTCTGCCTTCTTTGTCATAGACCATAGTTCCGTAATTCAAGGCCCATGTCGAAGTCAATGCTTTGAGTTTGTCTTCGGTGCTCAAGAGAGACAAGCAGCAAAAGCCGACACGATCCGAGAGGCTTGCAAGTTCAAACTGGACTTGAAGGAGCTCGTTAATGAACCGATCCTGCTTCGCGAGTCCTGCCAGAATAGTTTGCGGAACGTAGACAACCTCCGCATTCGTAATAGCAAAGTAATGGCCGGCAGCGGGGCGTCCGGAAAAGAAATTCAAATTGCCTGCGGCAATATGTCCCGGTGTCGATAAAGCGATGGCTTGCGTTTCACCGCTGGTTGAGCCAATCGCCCGGCCTGTAACTCCTTTTGTCACCAAAACAACGTGATCAATCTTCTCCTTTGAAGAAAAAATTTTCTCGCCTTCTCTCAACGTTCTGGCGATGCCCAACTTCATAAAGAGCTTTTCGAGAATGGGATGCAAACGATGATGAATCCATGGCATGACCGGCACTTTGGAATAAATCGCATCCGCAGAATTTGTGTTGTTCTTCCCTTGAACGATTGATGCATACCAGCTTTGACTAAACTTTGCCATGAGACCTTAGGTAGTTATTGTTTTAGATATTTTGTTGAATTTTGTTATAACTTTGGATAATAAGCAATACAAGATTATTCCAAAACAAAAGAGGCTTGACAAAACTATCAAACCTCTCAGCTTTTACAACGTCTTATTAAAGATTGCCTCCCGGTACGGTCGTCTTAGCACCGCCTTCTTTTGGTTCTCCTAACTTCGCCTTGAAAAAATCTACCACGGCATTAATGACATTTGGTTGATACCAGCTGATATCACCGTGCTTAGCATTCCGCATCAAAATGTATTGAGCATCGACGTTCTTTTGCTTCAAAGCTTCATACATCTGTTTGCTCTGAACGGGGCTCACCAAAGGATCCTCTGCGCCGTGCATCAGAAGGAAAGGAGGTTCGGTTCCGTCAACATGTCCGATAGGACTCGCGTCTAATGCTTTCTCCGGAGTTTCTAAAACGGAGGCACCGGCAAAATCTCTGAATGCCGGGCCATTAACTAAAAGAGCTTCTGTGACTGCAGCGGAGTCGTGTACTTTGCGAATGTTTTCCGGATGTCCCTCACCAATGTTTCTTAAGTCAGAAATGCCGTAAATGGACACAACGGCTTGAACATCTGAATTTTGATTCAAATAGTCGCCCGCATCCCACTTCTTTTCACCATTGGTAGCACCTACCATCTGAGAGACATAACCGCCGGCAGAATCTCCGAGAACTCCGATTCTTTCCGGATCAATGCCGAATTCTTTCGCATGTTCTCTCAAAAATCTAATAGCTGCTTTACCATCTTGCAGGAGTGCCGGGAATTTATTCGGAACCGTACGATATTCACAAGCAGCTACGACAAAACCAGCCTTTGCCAAAGCCATCCGCATTTCTGTGTACTTTTCATAGTCGGCGGAAGTAAATCCGCCTCCTGGAAAGTAAATGATGGCAGGTTTAAGCTTGTTATCCCGAGGAATCTGGACTGTCATGCGCAACGCCCGATTATGTCTTAAGCCTTTAATCTGAGAGTAAATAATGCCGCCGATAGTATCTATCTGACCGTTTTCTATTTTGGGAGAAATGACAGTGGCACCTTTTGAATATCCGAGTAATTGGGTGTCATCAGCCATGGCACCAGAAGAAGAAAAGGCAGAAAGAGAAAGAAGAGCCGCTGCCATGGAAATTTTAAAAATAGTTTTCATATTGCCTCCCAAAGTGATTAAGAAATTATCATCGATATCCGTAGAGGCAACAACCTAACCATTTAGGTAGTTGAGATAGAGATTCCTCTGTCAAAAATCATGGGTCGGATTGAAATTATGCTGAAACTCGCGGAGTTTTCGACCTTCACGCTTAGTCGGGCGCCCTTTGTGGTCAGCTCCGGGAACCGGTATTAAAGCCGCGGCTTCTTTAATCTGTTCCCGTTTAAATTTACTTTCTTCCGTCTCCTCGTAAAGAGTCGCAGCAACAGGAGCCGGGCCTCTTTTTCCGGAAAGAGCTTTAACAATCACTATAAAGCGCTCAGAGCCTCGAAATATTTCCAGCTCATCTCCTACTCTGACCTCTTTACTCGCCTTAGCACGGGCCTTATTGACCTTTACACGCCCCAATTCAATATTGTCTTGAGAAAGAGTTCTGGTTTTGAAAAATCTTGCAGCCCAAAGCCATTTGTCTAAACGGATGGAATCGAGTTCTGTTTCAGCCTTGTTTCCCATTAGTACCTCCCAAAACAAAAGTCCGCAATTTGCGGACTCTTGAAAATATCATCGAAACTAAAAATTATTCAGCTTTAGCTTCTTCTTTTGCTTCAGCAGCTGGCTTGTTATCCGTAGTCTTCTGAACCAATTCTACATAAGCCATCGGAGCATTGTCGCCTACACGGTAGCCCATCTTAAGGATACGAGTGTAACCGCCGTTTCTTTCTTTGAACATCGGTCCGATTTCGTTGAAAAGTTTGACAACCATTTCGCGATCACGGAGTCTGTTGAAAGCCAAACGTCTGTTGGCAACTGTCGGTTCCTTAGCAAGAGTGATCATCGGTTCTACAACGCGACGAAGTTCTTTTGCTTTCGGCAGTGTTGTCTTGATGGCTTCATGACGAAGAAGGGAGTTCATCATGTTGCGGAGCATTGCCAAACGGTGTGCAGATGTGCGGTTTAATTTACGGAGACCAAGTTTATGACGCATTTTATAAATTCCTTAAAAAGTCTTTGTTAGGGTGCCTTTTAGGCATCTCCCGTCTCTTCTATCCCTACCGGGCGGGCGGGTTTGAAAGCCGTGATTGTACACAGCTTTCTGATTTAAAACAATAATTACAACAAGTACAACAAAAAATTAGTAATCAAGTCCTACTGGTGGCCAGTTGTCTAACTTCATACCCAAAGTCAAATCGTGAGTTCCGAGAACTTCCTTGATCTCATTAAGAGATTTTCTACCTAAGTTAGGTGTCTTAAGAAGTTCATTTTCGGTTCTCTGAATAAGGTCGCCGATGTAGTAAATGTTTTCAGCCTTCAAGCAGTTGGCAGAACGAATAGACAATTCAAGATCATCAACCGGACGGCGGAGGATCGGATCAACTGGAGGCTGTGGTTTAACAACCGGGATTTCCTGCTGCTGCGGAATGACAGGCTGAGCCTGAACCGGAACAACTGGTTCAATGCCGATAGTGGCAATGCCGCCGAATACGGAAAGCTGATCCTGAAGAATATGGGCAGCCTGACGGACTGCTTCTTCCGGAAGGATGGCGCCGTTTGTATCAACGGAAAGAACAAGTTTGTCCAAGTCTGTACGTTGTTCAACACGGGCGTTTTCAACTTTGTAAGCGACACGAAGAACAGGAGAGAAAGAAGCGTCCATAATGATCTTGCCAATAGTGGCTTTGCTGTAATCATCCTTGAGAGCTCTCATATCGCCTGGCTGGTAGCCTCTGCCCTTTTCTACCTTGATCTGCATATCAAGTTTGCCGCCGGAAAGATTGGCAATAACATGATCAGGGTTCAAAATCTGGCAGTCGTGTGGCAAATCGAAGTCAGCTGCTGTGACTGGGCCTGTACCTTCTTTACGCAAAGTAACGGTAACTTCATCTCTGTTTTCGAGTTTGAAGATAACGCCCTTAACGTTAAGAAGAATGTCCACAACGTCTTCCTTAACACCGTCGATTTGGCTGTATTCGTGTACAACACCGGCGATCTGTGCTTCAGTTGGAGCATAACCAATCATGGAGCTCAAAAGAACTCTGCGGAGAGCATTTCCAAGAGTGTGAGCGTAACCGGTTTCAAACGGTTCCATGGTTACTGTTGCGGAATATGGATTGCCTTCAGCTGTTTCAACTTCAATGCTGCGTGGCTTTAAAAGATTGTTAACCGACATTGAATATCCTTTTTACAATACCCTCGGCTCGTTACACCGATAAGGCTGCTAGGAAAAACGGGGCTTTAAAAACGAGTTTACGATCCGAGCCCCAAAGACCGGATCGTAGACATTGTATCAAGCGGCGCACTACACCGCTGTGACATAAATTAGCGAGAGTAAAACTCAACAATCAGAGATTCGTTGACGTCGTGAGCGATTTCGTCACGAGCTGGTACGTTCTTGAATGTACCTTCCAATTTCTTGGAATCAACTGCAACCCAATCAGGGAAACCGTTAGATTCAGCCATCTTAACGCTTTCATTGATACGGGTTTGGTTTTTGGCTTTTTCGCGAATAGCGATAACATCGCCGGCACGAACTTGGTAGGAAGGAATGTTTACTTTCTTACCGTTGACTGTAACAGCGCAGTGGCTAACCAACTGGCGAGCTTCTGCACGTGTGCAGCCGAAGCCCATTCTGTAGACGACGTTGTCTAAACGGCACTCTAACAAACCGAGTAACTGTTCGCCAACGTTGCCGCGCATAGAATTGGCTTTTTCGAAATAAAGTCTGAACTGACGTTCGAGAACGCCGTACATACGTTTAACTTTTTGCTTTTCACGAAGCTGCTGACCATAGTCAGACAATCTGGCACCGGAAGTGCGGCCATGCTGACCAGGAGCTTCTTCGGATTTGCATTTTGAACTGAAAGAACGTCTTGCGCTCTTCAAGTTCAAGTCGCAGCCTTCACGGCGTGCGAGCTTTTCTTTAGGTCCGGTATAACGAGCCATTTGTTTCTCTTATCCTGTGTGTTCCACATTCAGTCCATCAGATTAGAACTGATAAACGCGGGAATTTGTTAAATTAAACACGACGACGCTTAGATGGGCGGACACCGTTGTGAGGAACTGGTGTAACGTCCTGAATCGAAGTGACGCGAATGCCGAGTGCATTCAATGCACGGACGCTGGATTCACGGCCAGGTCCCGGTCCGGTAATACGGACTTCAACATTCTTTAAACCGTATTCAAGAGCATGACGTCCGGCTTGTTCTGCAGCAACCTGTGCAGCGAACGGAGTGGACTTTCTAGAACCCTTGAAGCCCTGAGCGCCGGAGCTGGATGCAGCAATTGCATTACCCTGACGGTCAGTAATTGTGATGATAGTGTTGTTAAAGGAAGCGTGAACGTGAGCGATACCCTCGTTAACAACTTTCTTAACTTTTCTACGTGCGCGCTGAGCAGCGATCTGCTGAGCGTTTGGAATCTTACCTGCCATAGTCGTCTATACCTTACTTTTTGAGCGCTACACCAGCTTTCTTCGGACCTTTACGGGTACGAGCATTGGTGCGTGTTCTCTGTCCGCGAACAGGTAAACCACGACGATGATGCATTCCTCTGTAAGTTCCTAAGTCGATAAGGCGCTTAATTGATAACTGAACTTCACGACGAAGGTCACCTTCAACTGTGAACTGACCGATTGCATCACGAATCTTTTCCAGTTCAGCGTCTGTAAGGTCTTTTACCTTCTTAGATGTTTCTACACCAACCGATTCCAAAATTTGGCGTGCACGTGGACGACCGATACCATAGATAGCGGTCAAACCGATTTCAGCATGCTGATTCGGTGGAATGTTAATACCGGCGATACGAGCCATTTATTTAACCTCTTTAGCCTTGGCGCTGTTTATGACGTGGATCGGAGCAAATTACGCGAACCACACCTTTGCGCTTAATAATCTTGCACTTACGGCACATTTTTTTGACCGAAGCGTTTACTTTCATATTAATCTCCAAATGTGTGTTGACTTCTCGCAAAATCAACAAGTTAAAACTTGTCTAAATGTAGTGCATAAAGACAAGTTAAGCGTAAGGTGCGTGATTTTATCAAAAATCACGCACTCTTGCGCAAATTTATGGTTACTTTCCTTTAACGGGGAAGGGAACCTGGACCGAAACCCTTGAAGTTTGTTTTCTTGAGTAACGATTCATATTGATGGCTCATGAGATAAGCCTGAACCTGACTCATAAAGTCCATGGCGACTACCACGACGATCAACAAAGATGTACCGCCGAAGTAGAAAGGAACGTTAAAGCGTAAGTTCAAGAACTCAGGAACCAAGCATACAAACACCAGATAGAACGCGCCTGCTAATGTCAAGCGAAGGAGAACTTTATCAATGTAGCGTGATGTCTGTTCACCCGGGCGGATACCTGGAACGAATGCGCCGCTCTTCTTAAGATTCTCTGCAGTTTCTTTCGGATTGAAAACCAATGCCGTATAGAAGTAAGCAAAGAAAATAATCAAAGCTGCGTAAAGCAATGTATATAACGGTTGGCCGGGAGATAAAGAAGCAGCCAAGTCGCGAATCCAACGTGTGGAATCTCCGCTTGTAAACCATCCGGCTAAAGTAGCAGGGAAGAGAATCAAGGAAGATGCGAAGATAGGAGGAATTACGTTGGCCATATTTATCTTCAAAGGAAGATAAGAACTCTGACCGCCGTAAACCTTGTTGCCAATCTGACGCTTAGCGTAATTGACTGTGATTCTGCGTTGTCCTCTCTCAACAAACACAACGAAAGCGGTAACCAAAACCACAATGGCGATAATGAAGATCATGGACAGCGGGCTGATTGCTCCTGTTGAAACCAACTGGAACAAGCTGCTGACGGCTGCCGGAAGACCTGCCACGATACCGGCAAAGATGATGATGGAGATACCGTTTCCAATACCTCTCTCTGTAATTTGTTCGCCAAGCCACATTAAGAACATGGTGCCCGTAACGAGAGAAATTACACAGACACAGCGGAAGAACATGCCCGGATCAATAACCAAACCGGGCTGTGTTTCCAATGCGACTGCGATACCCAATGCCTGGAATGCACCAAGCAATAAGGTACCGTATCGAGTGTATTGAGTGATTTTCCTGCGTCCGGATTCACCTTCTTTTCTTAAGGCTTCAAGGGAAGGAAGCACATAAGAGAGCATTTGCATAATGATGGATGCCGAGATGTACGGCATGATACCAAGTGCAAAAATGGAGAACCTGGACAAGGCGCCACCGGAGAACATGTTGAACAGTCCTAAGATGCCGCCTTGCTGCTGATTAAACAGCTCGCGCAGAGTAACTGGATCGATTCCCGGAACCGGAATATGCGTGCCGATACGAAATACGACGAGAGCAAGAAGAAGGAATATCAATCGACGATATAAATCGCCGTACTTGCTGCTGGCTTTCGCCGGAGTATTTTTGGCCACGTTGACGGTTCCTTATGAATTGATTACTTGCTCTTTTCTTCTACAACGACGCTGCCGCCGGCTGCTTCGATAGCAGCTTTAGCACCTTTAGTGACAGACATTCCGCGAACAACTACCTTACGGGTAATTTCGCCGGAAAGAATGACACGTGCGTCCTTGGAGTGGGCTTTGATAACGTTGGCGTTGATGAGATCGCCAAGATTGACTTCATCAAGACCAAGTTTTTCTAAGTCAGACAAACGAACTTCTGCAACATTAGCGTGTGTCCAAGATGTGAAACCACGCTTTGGAAGACGACGATGCAATGGCATCTGACCGCCTTCGAAACCAACTTTATGGAATCCACCGGCTCTGGATTTTTGACCTTTGTGGCCGCGTCCTGCTGTTTTGCCCCAGCCGCTGCCTACACCGCGGCCAACGCGATGAGCTGCGCTCTTGGAACCTTCAGCTGGCTGAATTGTATTAAGTCTCATTGTTATTTCCTCAATTATTCAGCACGTACTAAGTAAGATACGGTGTTGATCATGCCGCGAACTGCTGGTGTATCCTCGAGTTCACGAGTTTGACGAATTTTTCTCAATCCAAGACCGAGAACAGTAGCACGGTGGGCTTTTTTGCAGCCGATCGGGCTCTTGACCAATGTAACTTTGACAGTCTTCTTGTCCATTTTGTTCTCCAATCTCTTAACCTAACAACTCTTCAACGGTCTTGCCGCGTTTAGCAGCAATTTCGCTTGGTGTGCGAAGATGGCTGAGCGCATCTAAAGTTGCACGAACCATGTTGTATGGGTTGGATGAGCCATGAGACTTAGCAACGATGTTGCGGATACCCATTGCATCAAATACAGCACGCATCGGGCCGCCGGCGATGATACCGGTACCTTCAGGAGCCGGAAGAAGCATAACGCGAGAAGCGCCATGGTGGCCGACTACTGAGTGATGAATTGTGCCGTTCTTCAATGGAATTCTTTCCATGGAATGACGGGCTTGATCCATAGCTTTCTGTACGGATACAGGAACTTCACGAGATTTTCCTTTACCCATACCGATGCCGCCGTCTCCATCGCCAACAACTGTTAAAGCAGCAAAGCCGAGAATACGACCGCCTTTAACAACTTTGGTGACGCGGTTTACAGCAATCATTTTTTCGCGAATGCCGTCGTCCTGTTCCTCGGCTGCAGCGCCTTTAGCTGGTACTTTTGCCATTTTATTTCCTTAGAACTTGAGACCGGCTTCGCGAGCAGCTTCTGCTAACGCAGCAACACGGCCATGATAACTATAACCAGCACGGTCGAATGCACAGCTTTCGATACCGGCTTTCTTTGCCTTTTCAGCAATGCGTGTACCGATGAGCTTAGCAGCATTGACATTGCCGCCCTTTCCGCTTACACCTGCCAATTCAGCTCTTACTTCAGGTTCGAGAGTAGAGGCAGCGCACAGAACGTTCTTACCGTCGGCAGAAATAATCTGTGCGTAAATATGTAAATTTGTACGATGAACGGTTAAACGATTAACGTTCATGTGTCTGATACGTGCACGTGTTGCACGAGCACGGCGCAGACGATTTGCTTTCTTGTCGATCACTTTAAGACTCCGTACGATTATTTCTTCTTAGTTTCTTTAATGATCACATGTTCATCAGCGTAGCGAACGCCCTTGCCCTTATAAGGTTCAGGTGAACGGAATGCGCGGATTTCAGCAGCAACTTGACCGACTTGTTGCTTGTCTGCACCGTGGATCACAATTTCAGTCTGGGTCGGAGTTTCTACCTTTGTACCGGCAGGCATTTGATAGACAACCGGATGAGAGAAACCCAGTGACAGGTTGAGCTTGTCGCCCTGAGCCTGTGCACGATAACCCACACCAACAAGAAGGAGTTTCTTGGACCAGCCAACGGAAACACCCTTGTTCATGGAGTTGACCAAAGCGCGGAGTGTTCCGCTCATTGCGTTAGCTTCTTTGCTCTGATCTAATGCTTTAAAGTGGACATGACCGTCTTCAATCTTGACTTCAACGCGTGGGTCAAGCTTCTGGGTCAATGTACCTTTTGGGCCTTTGATGGTGATAACACCATTTTCAATTTTGGCTTCAACGCCTTTGGCGATTGTTACCGGAATTTTAGCTACACGAGACATTATTCCTCCTCACGATTAAGCGACGTAGCAAAGAACTTCGCCGCCAATACCGGCTTCACGTGCCTTGCGATCTGTCATAACTCCCTTTGGAGTGGAGACGATAGCAACGCCTAAACCGTTCATGACTTGTGGAATAGTCAAGTGGTTCTTGTAAACGCGGAGTCCAGGACGAGAAACGCGTTCAATGCGTTCAATAACCGGACGGCCGGCGTAATACTTCAAACCGATGTGAAGAACTGGTTTGCCTTCGTTGGCATCAACTGTGTAACCAGAGATATAACCTTCGTCTTCTAAAACTTTAGCAATTGCAACCTTCAACTTGGAAGATGGCATTGTTACTTCCGCCTTGTCCACTGTCTGACCATTGCGAATGCGGGTCAGCATGTCGGCGATCGGATCACTCATACTCATTTTGTAATCTCCTCGCTTACCAGCTGGCCTTAGTCAGGCCGGGAATGTCACCATGCATAGCTGCATCGCGAATCTTGCTTCTAGCCAAACCGAATTTACGGAATGTGCCACGTGGACGGCCTGTTAAACCGCAGCGGTTGCGCTGACGGCATGGGCTGGCATTACGTGGTAATGCTTGAAGAGCGGTGCGAGCTTCCATGCGCTCTTCCATCGAGCGGGTAGCATCGTTAATAATATCTTTAAGTTCTTTACGTTTTGCGGCGAACTTCTGTGCGCAAGCTTGGCGCTTGAGTTCACGGTTAATTAAAGCAAGCTTTGCCAATTAAATCACCTCGCTTAGTTGCGGAATGGAAACTTAAAGGCGCCTAAAAGTGCTTTGGCTTCCTTGTCAGTTTTGGCTGTTGTTGTAATGCTGATATTTAAACCACGGAGTTTGTCGATCTTGTCGTATTCAATTTCCGGGAAAATAATCTGTTCCTTCAAACCTACGTTGTAGTTGCCGCGGCCGTCGAAGGCACGTGGGCTAACACCACGGAAGTCACGAACACGCGGGAAAGCGATTGTGACTAAGCGGTCAAGGAATTCATACATACGTTCGCCGCGCAATGTAACCATGCAGCCGATCGGCATATTTTCACGAATCTTGAAGTTCGCAATAGCCTTTCTTGTTTTGGTGACAACTGGTTTTTGACCGGAGATCTTGGTCAAATCTTCAACAGCGTGATCTACAAGCTTCTTGTCAGTAACTGCATCACCGACACCCATGTTAAGAGTGATCTTGGTGATACGTGGAACTTCCATAGTGGTCTTGTAACCGAATTCTTTTGTCAAAGCCGGAACGACTTCTTCAAGGTATTTCTTCTGAAAACGAGACATTTGTTAAGACCTCTTATGCTGTTGCGCCAACTGTGGAGCCGTCACTCTTAAAGACTCGGACTTTCTTGCCGTCAACTACGTTGAAACCAACTCTGTCGCCCTTGCCAGTCTTAGGATTGACAAGCATGACGTTGGAAGCGTCGATTGGGAGTGTCTTGTCCATAATACCGCCAGCCTGACCAAGCATAGGATTCGGCTTAACGTGCTTTTTAACAATGTTGATGCCTTCTACGGTAACTTTACCGTCGTGATGCACCTGAGTCACTGTACCTTTTTTACCTTTATCGCGGCCGGTGATAACGATAACTTCATCACCTTTACGAATACGTTGCATTCTGTTCTCCTTAAAGAACTTCAGGAGCCAATGAAACGATCTTCATGAAGCGCTCAGTACGCAATTCGCGTGTAACTGGCCCGAAGATACGAGTTCCGATCGGTTCGAGTTTGTTGTTAAGCAGGACAGCTGCGTTACCGTCGAAAGAAATGGAAGAACCATCTTGGCGGCGTACGCCTTTGGCAGTTCTAACCACGACAGCACTGTAGACTTCGCCCTTCTTTACACGCCCACGGGGAGCGGCTTCTTTGACGGTCACTTTGATAATGTCGCCAATGTTTGCATAACGGCGCTTAGAGCCGCCCAACACTTTAATACACTGTACTGAACGTGCGCCGGTGTTGTCGGCTACGCTCAAATTAGATTGCATCTGAATCATGTTTTAATATTCCCAACTTATTCCAAGTTTGACAAAATGTCCTCGGATAGTATTGGTCCCGTCCGGGAGAAGAGTCCTCATCACAATTTCGCGAAGCCTTCAAAAAGGGTTGAAGGAGCTCCATTGATCTGATTCCCCAGTAAAGACCTATAGGTTTGCCTATAAATCAAAAGAGCCGCAATTATATCTAATCAAAGATATAGTTGCAAGCTCTTCTGATTTTTTGTTACAACTTAGATGATTACAGCTCTTTCGATAATCTTAGAAACTTTCCAGGATTTCGTACGAGAAATCGGGGTTGTTTCTGCGATTTCAACGATATCGCCTTCTCTCACATCGTTGTTTTCATCATGAACATGATATTTCTTGCTCTTGATGACAATTTTTCCGATCGGATGCTTGACTTTGCGTTCTACCAAAACAGTGACGGTTTTGTCCATCTTTGTGCTGGTAGCTTTACCGATCAATGTGCGTTGAAGTTTTGTTTCGCTCATTTGGAAGCTGCCTTTTGAGTCATGATGGTGCGGACACGAGCAATTTCACGACGAGTCTTTCTAATAAGACTTGTATTCTGAAGCTGCTGGTGGGACTTTTGGATGCGAAGATTGAACTGAGCTTTCAAAAGCTCTTGAAGTTCTTTCTTGAGGCCGTCCATGTCCATAGCACGTAAGTCTTTATCTTTAGCCTTCATTTACTATCTCCTTACTGGCCGATCTGGCGTGTAACGAAAATAGACTTCAAAGGCAACTTAGCAGCTGCTAAGCGGAAAGCTTCTCTAGCCAACTCTTCATCAACACCGTCTAATTCATAAATAACACGGCCCGGTTGTACCAAGGCTACCCAGTATTCCGGATTACCTTTACCGTTACCCATACGGACTTCAGCAGGTTTGCTGGAGATTGGTTTGTCCGGGAACACGCGGATCCAAACGCGACCGCCACGTTTAATGTGACGAGTAATAGCACGACGTGCTGCTTCAATCTGACGAGCTGTCAGACGACCGCGTTCTGTAACTTTCAAACCGAAAGAACCGAAGGAGACTTTAGCGCCTCTCTGAGCCAAACCGTAGTTACGGCCCTTCTGGTCTTTACGGTACTTTGTTCTATTTGGTTGAAGCATCGTTATTCACCTTCTTTAGCTGGAGCTTCGGCTGCAGCAGCAGGTTTCTGCTGACGCTGTCTGCCTTCGCTCTTTGCGCCTTCGGCGTTTTTACGGGAACGACGGCCAGCTGGTTTGGCTGGACGGCGGTTGCGACGGTCTTCACGTTCCGGAGCCGGTGCTTCTTGAACTGCATCACGGCCAAGGTTATCGCCTTTGTAGACCCAAACCTTAACGCCGATAATACCGTAAGTAGTATTGGCTTCGGAGAAACCGTAATCAATGTCAGCCTTCAAAGTATGAAGAGGAACACGGCCTTCGCGATACCATTCTGTACGGGCAATTTCAGCACCGTTCAAACGGCCGGAGGACATGATCTTGATACCTTGTGCGCCGAGACGCATTGCATTCTGCATTGCGCGCTTCATTGCACGGCGGAACATGACACGCTTTTCTAACTGCTGAGTAATACCGTCAGCAATCAACTGTGCATCCAAATCCGGGCGGCGGATTTCTTCAATGTTGATATGGACTGGAACGCCCATAATCTTCTGGATGGCAGACTTCAAAACTTCGATTTCTTCACCCTTCTTGCCGATTACCATACCCGGACGAGCAGAGTAAATAGTAATCTTGGCATTCTTAGCCGGACGTTCAATAAGGATGCGGCCGACAAAGGCGTTTTTGAGCTTTTCACCTAAGTATTCACGAACCTTCAAGTCTTCTGCTAAAGTGCGGGAAAAATCGCGGCCAGTAGCATACCAACGAGAGGTCCAGTCGTGTGTTACAGGAAGGCGGAAGCCTGTTGGATTAATTTTCTGTCCCATACGTCACCTGTTATTTCTTGACCGGAGTATCGCCAACTGTCACATAGATGTGGCAAGTCTGCTTACCGATACGTGCACCGCGGCCTTTAGCTCTAGCAGAGAAACGACGCAGAGTAGCGGCCTTTTCAACATAGATAGAAGTAACACGAAGCTCATCGATGTCAGCGCCGAAGTTATGTTCTGCGTTAGCAATAGCAGATTCCAATGCTTTACCGACAATTCCGGCAGCCTTCTTCTGTGTGAAAGAAAGAATATTTAAAGCCTTGTCAACGGGTTTGCCGCGGACAAGATCAGCAACCAAACGGCCCTTTTGTGCCGAGAGGCGAACTCCACGTACAATTGCTGTGGTTTCCATTTACATTACCTCTTAGCTGCAACAGCCTTCTTATCGGCTGCGTGGCCCTTGAAAGTACGGGTAAGAGCAAACTCGCCCAACTTATGGCCAACCATATTTTCATTAATAAATACCGGCACGTGCTGACGACCATTGTGGACAGCAATTGTTAAGCCGATGAATTCTGGGAGAATTGTCGAACGACGTGACCATGTCTTAATAGGACGTTTGTCACGGCTAGCTTGAGCAGCTTCGACCTTTCTCAGTAAGGACCCGTCTACGAACGGTCCCTTCTTAAGTGAACGAGACATTCAGGCCCCCTTACTTACGATAACGACGGGACACAATCATGTTGTCCGTACGTTTGTTATTACGAGTACGATAACCCTTGGTGAGCTGGCCCCAAGGAGTTACAGGTGCGCGACCTGTACCTGTACGACCTTCACCACCACCATGCGGGTGATCAACCGGGTTCATTACAACACCGCGGACTGTCGGACGAACACCGCGCCAACGCTTAGCACCGGCTTTACCGAGCTCACGGAGGCTGTTTTCTTCGTTGCCAACTGTACCGACTGTTGCACGGCATTCAATCAAAATGCGGCGAACTTCACCGGAACGAAGACGAATCTGAGCGTATGCACCTTCGCGAGCCAATAACTGAGCGAATGCACCGGCGCTTCTAACCATCTGAGCACCTTTGCCCGGCTTCATTTCGATGTTGTGGATTGTTGTACCAACCGGAATGTTACGTAAAGGAAGTGCGTTACCTGCTTTGATAGGAGCTTCCTGTCCGCTCATGATTTCATCGCCGGCTTTCAAGCCCTTAGGAGCGATGATGTATCTTCTTTCGCCGTCTTTGTAGAGGACGAGAGCGATATTTGCAGAGCGGTTTGGATCGTATTCAATGCGTTCAACGATAGCTGGAATACCATCTTTATCACGCTTGAAGTCGATAATTCTATAGGCCTTCTTATGACCGCCGCCTTGATGACGGACAGTGATGCGGCCGAAATTGTTTCTACCGGATCCACGGTTTTTCTTTTCAACCAATGGAGCGTACGGTTTGCCTTTGTGCAAGTCA
The DNA here is from genome assembly GCF_002221595.1 of Turicimonas muris. Taxonomy (GTDB): domain Bacteria; phylum Pseudomonadota; class Gammaproteobacteria; order Burkholderiales; family Burkholderiaceae_F; genus Turicimonas; species Turicimonas muris. The sequence continues at coordinate 7,465 of NZ_NHMP01000004.1, read as the reverse complement.
GGGTTCACGACTTTAACTGCGTGACGACGACCTGCGGATGTTGGTTTGAGTTTGACCAGAGCCATTACTTCACCTCTTGTGCGAAGTTAATTTCCTGACCTTCGGCCAAGCAAACATAGGCTTTGCGAACATCGTTGCGCTTGCCTTCGAAACGTCCGAAGCGTTTCTGCTTACCTTTTTCGTTCAGGATGTTAACACTCTTGACATTTACTTTGAAAAGTAATTCAACAGCTGCTTTGACATCTTCCTTTGTTGCTTCGGGAACAACCTGGAAGGCATATTGATTATTCTTTTCGCCAATCATCGTGCTCTTTTCAGAGACGATGGAGCCGAGGATAACCTTGTAAAGAAAATCTTTGCTCATCCCCACATCTCCTCAAGAGTTGCAACAGCATCCTTAGTAACGATAACCTTCTTAAAGAAGATCAGTGACAGCGGATCGGCATAGCGCGGTTCGACAACCCAAATATTCTTAAGGTTGCGGCTGGCTAAATCTAAGTTAGAGCTGATTTCCTTAGTGATGATCAATGCGTTATCAACACCCATAGCTTTTAACTTGTTAGCGAAGTTCTTAGTCTTTGGTGTATCTACATCCATGCTGTCTACAACAACCAAACGGCCTTCTTCAGCAAGTCTGGAGAAAATGCAGGCCATAGCGCCGCGAACCATTTTCTTGTTGATCTTCTGAGAGAAGTTTTCGTCAGGTGTATTCGGGAAAGCTCTGCCGCCTCCACGCCAAACCGGAGAAGAAGACATACCAGCACGGGCACGGCCTGTACCTTTCTGGCGCCATGGTTTGCGTGTAGAGTGGTGTACTGCTTCACGATTCAATTGAGCACGTGTGCCAAGACGAGCATTTGCCTGATAGGCAACTACGACCTGGTGTACAAGTGCTTCGTTATATAAACGGGCAAACAAGGCATCGCTAGCCGCAAAGGTTGCGGTCTGCTGGCCCTGATCGTTCAATACTGTCAGTTCCATTAATCGCTCCTTTAAGCTTTAGCCTTGATGGCTGGACGAATAATGATTTCGCCGTTAGAAGCGCCCGGAACGGCGCCGCGAACCAAGATCAACTGACGTTCAGGATCTACGCGAGCGATAATCAAATTCTGAGTTGTGCGTTGGACGTCACCTAAGTGACCTGCCATACGCTTACCTGGGAAAACGCGGCCCGGATCTTGGCGGTTACCAATAGAACCAGGAGCATTTGTAGACACGGAGTTACCGTGGCTGGCACGGTTTGAAGAGAAATGATGACGTTTGATAGCGCCAGCAAAACCCTTACCGATTGTTGTACCAGTTACGTCAACTTTCTGACCAACTGTGAACATATCGATAGGAAGAGTTTGGCCAACTTTCATTTCGCCAATCTTGTCATCTTCAACATGGAATTCTTTGAGCATGGAACCTGCTTCAACGCCAGCTTTTGCAAACTGACCCTTGAGAGGTTTGCTCACGCGTGATGGTTTCTTAGAACCAAAAGCGACTTGAACAGCGTTATAGCCATCAGTCTCAACCGTCTTAATCTGGGTAATACGGTTGTTAGACACGTCGAGCACTGTTACTGGGACGGAAACACCTTCCTCAGTAAAGATGCGCGTCATGCCAATCTTACGACCGACTAAGCCGAGCTTCTCACTCATTGTTATCTCCACCCTGGTTACGATTGACCAGGACATTCATTGAAAAAATAATCGCCAAAAGGTTGAGGCGATCACGAAAGTGGCGATCATATTCTTTTTTTTCTTTATTTGCAAATAGCTACGTTGATTTATTAATAATTTGTCACAACCGTTTTAAATTTTCTATTGCAAAAACCAAGAAAATAGGCTAGCTGTCGAACTTTGCGACGATATCCTTTCGAAACATTTTGAATTTTGGCTTTCTTTTTCAGTGCATTCTGGTTTTTTATAATTTCGAAAGAATTCGGCAACGCTTAACAATTCACGATGAAAAAACTCCTTCTTCTATCTCTAATTCTCCTTTCTAGCAACCCTTTTGCTGCCCCCTCCGAATCGGAACAAAAGGTTTATTCCAATACGACCTGGGCAATCGGGACCATCGTCACTTCTCAGGTCAAAGCAGACTCAGAAGAGAGAGCTAACTTTTGCCATAAGCTGGTTAATGATGAAACCAGAAAACTGGAATACCTATTATCAGCTTACGATCCGGATAGTGATATTTCTAAATTGGGAAAAAATGCCGGTTCCTGGGTAGAAGTTTCTAAAGAGACGGCAGAAGTGCTCAGACTTTCTAATAAGATTTCATCCGAAACTAATGGGACCTATGATCCAACCGTTGGAGCGTTAGTGAAATTGTGGAGCGTAGATCAGGACACGCATAGGATCCCGGGTAATGAAGAAATCAAAAATGCTTTGAAAAATGTCGGTTATTCTTCCATAGAGGTAAAAACAGAAAACGGCAAAAATTACGCCAAAATTGGTCCTAATCAAGAGATAACGCTCGGAGCAATCGGAAAAGGTTATATCGCCGATAAAGTTATGGAAGTGCTTTTAAAAAACGGCTGCTCAGATTCTTTGCTTAGTTTTGGAGGAAACATTATTGGCAGCGGAACTAACGGGGAAAATCAGCCATGGAGAGTCGGTCTCCAGACCCCTGCTAAAGATCGAGGATATTATTTTGCCGTCCTTCCGGTAGATAATGCTTCCATAGTCACCTCCGGCGACTACGAAAAATTCTTTGTCCAAGACGGCGTCAAGTACCACCATCTTTTAAATCCTTTAACTGGCAAGCCTGTTCGCGCCACTCTCTCTTCTGTCACTATTTACCACAAGAACTCTGCCACTGCAGATGCGTTATGTACGGCCCTTTTTGTTATGGGTTGGGATGACGCTATCAACTATTTAAAAGAGCACCCATATTTGATGGCAGTTTTAATGGACGAAGACCACCGTAAAGTTGCATACACTAAAAATTTAGAAGGAAAGCTCCGAATTGTTGACGACTATCTTAAAGCCAGCATAATCCAATAGCTTTTTCAAAGGGTCTTATCCCAAATTTCACTCCAATTCAATCGGTCTGTCTGTCGCTCCACAGGCCGATTTTTCTAACTAATCCTGGCCGTTCTGTAATACTTATGCAAACCTAATTGTTACTTCAAACGGCAGACAATACTAATCTATCGCCACTCATTCTCTTTAGTCTCTCTCGGAAATTCGAATATCCGCCGGATAAAAAAGTCTCCCAATAATGTTTACTTCAAGACTTCCGATTACTTCCTTTGTCCGTTTAGCAATATCGGTTGTCCGATTGTCCAATTGTTTCAGTTTGCAGGCATTTCTAGAATTTTATTGTGTTCGTTAGAAATCCCCTGGAGAATACAATGAAAAGAAGAAGTTTATTTAAAGTGGCTCCTATTCTTATGGCTGCCGGTGGCCTTCCGACCTTGGCCCGTGCACAAGCCACATCCTCTCAGAACGAATGGGACGTTGTAGTAGTTGGTGCAGGTTTTGCCGGTCTTTGTGCAGCCTTAGAGGCTGCTGAAAAAGGCGCAAAAGTTGTCCTTATTGAAAAAATGAACCGTCCTGACGGTACTACCATCTACTCCTCCGGATGGATTGCTTGTGTTGGCAGCAAATTCCAAAAGGATCATCCGGATTCAAAAGAAGCCTTTTTCAATGACATGATGAAGCTATCGGGATACCGCAGTGATCCAGAATGCATAAAAGTTTACGCAGAAGAGGCAGGTGACGGAGTAGATTGGCTAGCCAGTCACGGTACCCCGTTCTATCTTTGGGAGAACCTTCCGGCCCCCGAACTTTCCCGCTGCCTTATCTCACCGGGAGATGGAATCACCGGCGGCTCCCAATTAGTTCGCTGTGTCTTAAAAGCATTAGAAAAGAAAGGTGTGCCAATTCACTACAACACCAAAGCTATCGAATTAATTACCGATGATTTATTAAATGTGAAAGGCGTAGTGTGCCTGACAAAAGATAAAAGAGTTGAGTATTTGGCCAAAGGCGGAGTCATTCTCACCACGGGAGGCTACGCTGCAAATCAAGCCATGGTCACTCAGTTCATCGGTCCGTGGGCATCTCGATTAGTTTTGCGCGGTTCTCCCTGGATTACAGGAGAGAACATCACAATGACTCAAAAAGTCATGGCCAAATTAGTAAATCTGGATCAATTCTATGCTGGCCCTATGACGCCGACCGGAAAAGCGAACCCTTCTCCATTGATGCATGCTGGATACGGAATCCAAGTTAACAGTCAAGGGAAACGATTTGTGGAAGAAACCTGGCTGCAGGTGCCAAAAGCCAAAGCAATTGCTGAAAGAACTCCTGACAATATCTCCTATATGTTGATCGGACAGGACGCCGATAAGAATTCAAACATTCTGACGAACACTCTGACACGTTTCCGTCGCCTCGGTTACGAAGTTCCATCAGGAAATACCATTGAAGAAGTTGCGAAAAAGGCCGGCGTTCCGGTTAACAATCTTTTGGCGACTGTTAAAGAATTTAACGCCGCTGTCAAAAAAGGTAAGTGCAAGGAGCTTGTCCCGCCTTATTCCTATGACGAACCCCATGCACTGGAAACTGGGCCTTATTACATGATTCCGGCAGCCGGCGGCATTGCCAGCACTTTTGGCGGTCCAAAAATTAACGGAAAAGCCGAAGTAGTAAACACAGAAAATCGTACTATCCCCGGACTCTACGCAGCAGGTGCTGCCGCAGGCGGAGTATGGTATCAAGATGACATTGGCGGAAACCAATTAGGCGGGTGCATGGTTTTCGGACGCGTAGCAGGAAGAAACGCCGCTCTCAGAGCAAAAGAACAAAACTAAGGAGTAAAAAATGCGAAAAAATTTAGTTCTTCTCTTAGGTTCTCTTTTGATCGCTTTGCCGGCTATGGCTCAAGATTCTTTCCTAGCAGATAAGCACGTGACGAAGAGTGTTAATTGTACTGCCTGTCATGAAACACAAGCTCCCAAACAAGGTGCCGAAGTCTCTTCTGGAAAATGCGTCCAATGCCATGGAACTTTAGAAAATTTAGCGGCAAAAACAAAAGACAAAAAACTTGATCCTGATCCTCATTACAATCACTTAGTTAATACGGATTGCCAAGAATGCCATAGAGGACATGAGTAAAGTAAAAACGTTTGTGCCAATTGCCACAACTTAAAGTACAAGGTTCCCTAAACTATGACAAAGCCTTTTCCTGCAAAATGGCCAAAAGAGTTTGATCCAAATTCTTCCTCTATCTCTGCCGAATCTTTCTTAATTGAGCAGATGACGGAGGAAGCTTCTCCTCCGAAGCTGCATCGGCACACCACTGGACAGCTCAGTATAACTTTAAATGGCCATGCAGGAATTGTGCTTCAAGAAGGATATTGGGGAGTTCCGGTTGCTTGCGCTGCATGGTGTCCAGCCGGAACTTATCATTGCGGAGTTCTCAGCTCAAATGCGCAAGTCCTTTTTGCACACTTTGATCCCAAATTTTCTTTATTACTACCAAATGTACCTCAGAGACTCGTGTTGAACTCCATGACTTTGGAAATGCTTAAGCACGTATCTCAGAAAAAATTAAAGTACGGCGACTCCAACCATTCAAGCAAACTCTGGGAGGTTATAGTCCAGGAACTCTCTCTATCTACTGTACTGCCAAAAATCTTTGCGCCTCTTCCTTTAAATCCCGAACTTCGTCGTTTAACCGAACAATTTATCTCGGATGCCGACTGTCGGAACAAAACGGCCACCGATGTCGCAAAAGCCTTGAATATCTCCGAAAGAACGTTGAGGAGGAGACTTCTTGAAAATACTGGATTAACTTTCGCAGAGTGGCTCGTCCAAATCAAATTATGGGTTGGAATAAGCGAATTAAGAAAAGGGAAAAGTGTTGAAGAAGCAGCCTACGAAGCAGGTTTTCTGAATCCTTCTTCATTCATTGTTGCTTTCAAGAAAGTTTTTGGAACCACGCCCAGTTATTTCAAACGGAACGTTTGAAGTTAAATTTTCTGCAAACTATCAGAGACAGTCTTCATCTTTGATCTTTACCAGACTACTAGATAAAAAATTTCAAATCCTTCTGAGCTCCTGCTAGGCAGTGCTTTCAGTTGGATCTGGAGCAAATTTTCTTCCAAACATCTTTATGTAAACGTCATCTTCGGTCCAGATCGTTTTACTGACCTACAAGAAAATAATTTCTCAATCCTTTCAAAGGCACGCCAGTCAGCGTCTCCAACAATATCAAGAGAACTTTTTCTTCCAAACATTAAGACCTGCTGCATCGTTTCAACGCTCAGGCTTTTTTCCTCAATACGATGATCTAATGCGGATTAGGAATCACAAATAGTTTCACTACTGTACTGCCCGTAATACTTATTCTCTAATGAGTTACCTTTTATCCAGCTTTTAAAATCCCAGAAGATTTGAATAAGCAGACAGCATGAATATCAGAACTATAGGCTTAGTCCTCGGTGTAGCCTCCGGCATATTGTGGGGCTTGATGGATATTGCCTCTCAATTTCTTCTTCACAACTGTCAAATGGAGCCGCCCGCATTCATTTCTTTAACAATGATTATTACCTCAGCGGTACTAATTTTCTATTGTCTGACTACCAGACCTCAGAAGTTTTTTGTTCCGCTCCGCTCAATACACAGTTCTTTTTCCCTCATAGTATTTGGCTGCCTTATTCTTGGCACTGAAGTTGCTTTTTTCTCCTGTGTAAAGGGGACCAACGCTGCGACAGCAGCAGTTCTTGCCTCAAATCGTCCATTCTTTATCATGCTGCTTCTTTGTTTTCTTGGCTCTAAGCCAACAATCAAACAATTCTTATGCAGCGTAATGGCGGTTACCGGAATAGCTTTACTTGTCACTAAAGGAAACTTTTCCAGCCTGTCGTTTAATGCAGTCGAGACTCTTGTCGGATTGGGTGCCCCGCTTTTTAGCGCTTGCTATACCTTGCAGTCCCGAAATCTTATAGAGCGTTTTGACCCAGTTGTTGTTATGGCGTGGGCAATGACGATAGCCACTATCTTAGCTAACGGCTATGTGCCTTTTTGGAGCGTCCGGTTGGAATGGACGACTTTGTCCATATTAGCGATTTTGTGCGTCAGTGTCGTAGGTCATATCTTGGCCTATCTCTGTTATCTGCTGAGCGCTTGCAAAATTAATCCTACTGTAACCGGTGTTCTTGAAACAGTTGAACCTTTAACGACTGTAATCCTCTCTTACCTTCTCTTTAAGATTGCTTTGGATAGAGCAATGGTAGGAGGAGCCATTTTAATCTTGCTTGCAGTAAGTATTCTTGGTCTAACACGTCACAGAAAATCTGCTATTGATGCCTCAGCAATGAATTCCAAGCATTAGATGCTACGTAAGGTTCCCATGACTGTGATGAATATTTTCTAGCGAAGGTGAAAAATTGGCTTATTGAACAACCGAGAGGAGTTTTACATGAGCCAAGCCGACTACGTTCTTTCCTTTCCATCCGTTACAGTGG
>NZ_NHMP01000003.1 GCF_002221595.1 Turicimonas muris | reverse complement strand
ATTAAACAGCATCACACAATACGTGGAAGGAGAGCTCAAGTTACGAGTTAATCGTGATAAGAGCGGAACCTTTCGTCCTAAGGACTCAACATTTCTCGGCTACACGTTCTCCAAAGCAGACAGTAAATGTATTGTCGTGGCGGAAAAGTCGGTGAAGAGACTATGGACGAAACTCCACAAGATGTTTAACTCAGCACGCGGAACTTCCTTAAAGAAGACGATAGAAAGAATAACTCCCGTCCTCAGGGGCTGGAGGAACTACTATCGCCTTGATACCAGGAAGACGTACTGGAGTGAAATGGACGAAAGAATTCGCCACCATCTCCGTAAACTTATCTGGATTGCATGGAAGAGACGGAAAACTAGGGCAAGGAATCTGATCAAACTAGGTCTGGATCCCGAGACCGCCTGGAAAAGTTCGATGAATGGCAGAGGTGCATGGTGGAACTCGGGTCAAGCTCACATGAACCTGACCATCAAGAACCGCCGTTTTGCCAGATTAGGGTTGTATTCTCTCCGCTTTATGGCGATTTGTTAATGAAGCGCCCACTACGGAACCGTACGGTGGGTGCTGTGAGAGGGGGACGGGGCAACCCAACCCTCTACTCGATGTATACCCAGCAGTGCGTCCCTATAGGGCGTGAATCCCGAGCTTTCCCGATGAGAGGAAAGCTTAGCGGCCTGGCAACGGCTTAACGGTAACGTTAAGTCTGAAGGAAGCTGATAGTAAAATGCATGTTCAAAGAACAGGAAGCGGATATGAGCAGTCTAGACGGGTGTGGGGGCCGTGATACCCAACCGATATTAGTTGAAGCGTTGCTATCGAGTCTTCGAGTCAACGTTTCACTGCTTTTTGAAGTTTTAATGGGCTCGAGGCCTCAGGCAGAGGGTTCCGTTAAGTGTGGTTCTCTGTAAAGCTTTCGAATGTCAGGTTGATTTTGCAGTAAAGGCAGGAAGCAATGCCTGCCGCAATTGGAGGCAAAATAGTACAACATTCTGTTCAATTTTCGTTATTTGTTTGGAATACAAATCTGTCTTTCAGCCACTTTCCCTTTGAGATGAATATTCGATCAAAACGCATGTTCATTACCACTCCGGTCAAATAGAAATTAATGAAGAACTCTCTGACAGTTAAACCGCATTAGTACCAAGAACAAAGGAGGTAGTTGCGTCTAGGAGCGTTTAGTTCCGGCAGCGGGATTGGAAATTATGAATTGCCATTAGGAGATTACTCGTTTGACTAACACTCAATCTATTCTAGGCAATGTGCTCATTTTTTTCTAAAAATTAGCGTTCCCTCTTTAAAATTAAGATAATTCATAGGATAATCTCGTAAACCCCTATAATTCTTGATTTTCTTAGTCCCTAGTAACTGCGATGAGCTTCCGACAGTACCTATATGCCATCTTTTTTGCATGCGTTTCGATTCCATTATTGGCTCTCGGAATTCAGCAGTTTTTCTTTGCGAAGGAAACTTTGGAAAACAGAGAGCTGGTAAGCAAGCTTTCAGCAGAACTTGTCGGGAGAGAAATTCAATCTCGACTGGAGATTGCTAGAACTGTCGTAGAATCTGCCGCTAATAAGCTCGCTGCAGACGGTGTTAAAGATCCGGAGTTGTTGAACAGCTATTTAAAAGATTTGGTTGTTAAAGTTCCTTATATTCTCAATATTCACTATGACAACACAAAAGGACGTTCAATTGCCTTTTACCCAAAGATCAACAAAGAAGGACTCTCTAATATTAGTGTTGACCACACGACTAGAGATCACTGGAAAAAGATTCAATCTTTCAACACTCCTGTCGTCTCTGACGTAGTTAAGGCCGTAGGCGCGGCAGACGTTCCTATCGTCAATGTCATCATTCCTGCAAGAAATAAAAAAGGAAAACTTGTTGGTTATGCCGTCTGTGCTTTGAACTTGAATCGACTGGTTGATAATGCCACTAGCCGAATCGCGCCGGGAGAATTTAGTATTTGGGTTTTTGACAGCAAGGGCGTGCCGGTATTCACCACTGATCTTGTTGCCACTTTAACCCCATATTTGAAGCCTCAGGAAATCTCAAGGGTATTGAAAACAGGTGGAGAGTGGGTAACCATTGAAAGAGGAAATGCAGCGGATTTGTCAGGTTACCTTTTGCCATTGCCGGATCAAAATTGGGCTGTCGGAATTTTTAGAAAAGTCCCTGATAAAGAAACCGAACATGGTGTATTGGTCTGGACTAATATCCTCTTCTTTTTGCTCGTATGCTTGCTGACTTTGATTGTCGGAAGCACGGTAAATCAGGTCTTGGTCTCCAAATTCAAGAAATTAATGAATAGTGTCTTCGATTCAAAATATCCATGGGGCAAAATGGACTATATTGAATCTCCGGAAGAATTCGGGCACCTACAGAAACTCATAAACAAACTTAGCAATCAAGTAAGACCAAACAAACCTGAGGCAAATGATATTAACTTTGCCGTGGAAAGGGAATTTCATAGGAGAATCTCAGATTTCTCCGAAAGAGGAGTCATCTTGAATAAGGTGTTTGATGACTTCTTAACTGGTTTAGTGCTCGTAGATAAAAACGGAGAAATCCGGTTTGCAAACAAGATATCCCGCAGATTGATGCCGATGGCCCAACCGGGTTCGGATTTCTTGTGTTGCCTCGATCAGTGCTTCTCCTCGGATGTTCCGCCTAACGAATGGCTAGAACGGTTAAGAACTCAATTGACTTTCATAGCAACCGGAGAAAAATATGAGCTCCGGATGTATTCGATAAAAGATTCAGGTGTTGTTGATAAGGTCTACGTCCTGGTGCGAGAAGAATAGGAGAAGGCTCGGGGGCCTTCTCAGACAGTAGTTAATCCTTCAAGAAGTATTCGACAGTCGTTACCACTCTCACATTCTTGATAAAAGGAGTGTTCTCGTCTCGGTCGGTGATAGAGAAGATGCCTTGGTTGGCTCTTCGGATTTTTCCTAAAGTCGATCCGGAATCCATAGCAAATTTCTGTGCGGCTTCTTTAGCGTTCTTTGTGGCGGCTTCGATCATCGCCGGTTTAATTTCATTTAGCCCGGTGTATGAATATTTGGTCATGTAAGAGTAGTCATTAGTCAAGCCTACACCGGCCTTTAACAAATCTCTTTGTGCTTCGTCCAATTTACGGACCACATCAACCTTGTCTGATGAAATAGTAAGCACCTGAGTAATCATGTAACGGAACGGTGGACGCTGAGAGCCGTAGTTGTCAGCCAAATTGTCACGCAGTTTCGGCGCGGCAATAGTAATTTCCTCATCTGTAAGACCACCGTCTTTGAGATATTTCAAAACCATGTTCTGCTTGACTTCCAACTGGTCATAAACTTGAGACAAATCATTTCCCATTTCACGGAAGCTTACCGGCCAAATAACATGATTGGCCTTGACTTCTTTCTCTGAAAGGCCTTTGACGGTAACAACTCTGTCGGCGTCTTTAAATCCTCTGATTCCTTGTTCTAGTTGGTTGCCTAGAGTAAAGGCTCCGGCGATGATGCCGACGGCGATGAGTGAAGAAGAAATTATTTTGGTGTCCATTGAGAACCTCCTAATGATCTTCTTGAGATTCTAATGTCTTTATTAGACGAGCAAACTCAAACCAGGAAACCGCTCTTATCACCAGCGAAGAGGTTTTATGTCTCTGTATTCAAGGTAAAATCATTTGAAATCAAAGAGGAATCTAAAATGATCAATCGTCGCCAATTTTTAGAGACTACCGCAGCATTAATAGGATCTTCTCCAGTTTATTCAGCATTTGCTCAGCAAAATGAAACGGCAGAGGTGTTTTTCTCCAAAGAGATTTCGCCTCAGTCTTTAATCAAAATGTTTAAGTTGGTTGGCGGAAATTTAAATGGAAAGATTGCGATCAAGCTTCACACCGGCGAGCCGCATGGCCCCAACATCATTCCTTCCCCATGGGTACAAAAATTGCAGGAACAAATTCCTGACAGCACAATTGTGGAATGCAATGTCCTGTACGGAAGTCCTCGTCAAACTTCGAAAGGCCATCGTGAAACTCTTAAAATTAACGGTTGGAATTTTAGCCGGGTGGATATTATGGACGAAGACGGCGAAGCAGAATTGCCGTCAAATGGTGCGAAGTATGTCAAGAGGTTCAGAGTAGGCAAAAATCTCCTTAACTATGACTCCATGTTGGTACTTACTCACTTCAAAGGGCATACAATGGGCGGTTTCGGCGGTTCGATGAAAAACATCGCCATTGGATGCGGTTCTAGCGGTCCGGAAGGTGGAAAGGCACAGTTGCATGGTCTGCTGGATCACAATGGACAATGGATCCGTGGAGAGGAACTGATGGAGCGCATGGCCGACGGAGCGAAAGCAATCACGGACCATTTTGGAAAGAAGATTGTATACATCAATGTTTTAAGAAAAATGTCGGTTGATTGTGACTGCGCAGGAACTTCAGCGGCAGAACCGACTGCACCCGATATCGGTATTCTCGCTTCAACTGATTTGCTGGCTATTGATCAAGCTAGCATTGATCTGATAAAGGCTCTTCCGGAGGGGCAAAACAGAGATTTGATGGAAAGAATCACATCACGAAAAGGACTCCTGAGTTTGATACCGAAACCCCCTTATTTTCATAATTACTATCTGAAAATAAAAGGAAAATCTCTCTTGACTTTTTTTGGTTATATGTAGTAAAATAATGGTAATAGTATAGAGAGGGGTTTATGCGTTACCACGTCATGTACAGTTCTAATAAAGAGGGGAATCGAAGTGTCTATATCGCTTCCTCCTACAGAAATGAAAAAGGACAAGCCCGGAAAAATATTTATCGCAAATGTGGAAATGAGAAGATGCTGCTTGCGGCAGACCCTCTTGCTATACAAAAAATTAAAGCCGAGGTTGAAGCTCTTAATCGTGAGGCTGCAGCAACTGATCTAAACCAAAGGATGGTTTTAAATAAAAATATTAAAGATCAACTTCTCAAAGAAGCTAAGGACGGCCTGAGCTTAAAAGGAGAAAAGCCGGCGTTACGAGGTCTTGGGTTGGTGGTTTTAAGTCGGCTTTGGAATGAACTTAAACTGCCTTACAAGCTCACTTATCTTAAAAATGGTACGAACGTTCAGTTCGATTTTTCTGAAGTTGTCCGCCAACTGTGTCTTACAAGAATTTTATCCCCTTGGTCAAAGGCTAAAACCAAACGCTTAGTACCAGTCACATATCTCGGTGCTAGGCCGCAGAACCTTTCCGATTACTACAATTGCTTAGATCTGCTCAGCGATAATAAAGAAGCCATTATCAAATATCTGAATAAAAAGCTTTTAGAACAAAATCCTCAACGAGACACGCGAGTGTGCCTCTATGACATTACTACTTACGCCTTTGAAAGCATTCGAGCCGACAGTCTTCGAGAATTCGGTTACTCAAAAGATAAAAAATTTAATGAAGTTCAGGTAGTTATGGCCTTAGCTGCTGACAAAGACGGACTGCCAGTCAGCTATAAACTCTATAAAGGCAATCAGGGAGAATCTCCGACGATGATTCCTTTTGTAGAAGAATTGAAAAAAACTTATGGGGTTGAAAAACTTGTAGTCGTGGCCGATAGGGGCCTTAACAACACGGCCAACATTCACTGCCTGGTCGAGCTTGGTCACGACTATGTATTCTCATCGAAGATTAGAAGCGCTTCCGAGGAAGTCAAGGCCGCTGCCCTTTGCCCGGAAGGAAGAATCTCATATACCGTGGTCGATGATGACGGGGTTGTGGAAGAAAACTGGTACAAAGAGGTCACGCTTGAAACCAAAGTTAACTATCGTTATCCGGAGTTTGCAAAGGAGCATGATAATCCTGCAGAGATAGAACGGCTGGAGAAGATATTAAAGCCCTATGAAACTCGAGCTAAAAATAAGAGAAAAAAAGGAACGCTCAAGCGCAGGTACATCGTTACATTCTCTAAAAAGCGCTTTGATAAAGACAGACACGATAGACAAAAGTTTATTGATAAAGCAATAGGGCTAGTTACCCGTCCCTCTACCTTCACAGCGGAAATGAAAAAAGGAGGCAAGGGATTAGTTCGCGTTGAGATTGATAAAGAGAGTTTGAGTTTAGACGAGGAAAAGATCGTTGAGCAGGAGAAGTTCGATGGAATGCATGTGATAGAGACTTCACTGGAAGATCCTGTAGAGGAAATCCTAAGCATCTACAGAGAGCTCTGGCACATAGAGAGCAATTTCCGCCTCTTGAAAAGTCAATTAGAAGCACGACCGGTGTATGTGCGCACTGAGCAACACATCCGCGGTCATTTTCTTTGTTGTTATATCGCATTAGTAATTTCGCGTTTGCTCGAGTACAAGCTCAAATCCAACCAGACCCCAATTTCCATAGAGAAGATCGTGGAAAGTCTCAACGGACTAAGGACGACAAGAATCAAATTAGAGAGACTGCCGGCGGTCTATGCAACTACAGGGATTTCAGACGATGTAAAAAACATCTGCAAAGCCGTATCTATGCCGGTGCTAGAGGACTATGAAACCGCAGCAACCTTGAGAAGGAAACTGGGGCTATCCGGAGATTTGAACAGTTACTTCTCTATCGAGTGAACTACTACTACGAGGAATAAAAAAATGAAAAATTAGAGATACATTGAGGCCCAATAGATATAACAAAATTTCCTCAATTTATTCTCTGAAACTCAGGAAAATGAAACGGCAGAGGTGTTTTTCTCCAAAGAGATTTCGCCTCAGTCTTTAATCAAAATGTTTAAGTTGGTTGGCGGAAATTTAAATGGAAAGATTGCGATCAAGCTTCACACCGGCGAGCCGCATGGCCCCAACATCATTCCTTCCCCATGGGTACAAAAATTGCAGGAACAAATTCCTGACAGCACAATTGTGGAATGCAATGTCCTGTACGGAAGTCCTCGTCAAACTTCGAAAGGCCATCGTGAAACTCTTAAAATTAACGGTTGGAATTTTAGCCGGGTGGATATTATGGACGAAGACGGCGAAGCAGAATTGCCGTCAAATGGTGCGAAGTATGTCAAGAGGTTCAGAGTAGGCAAAAATCTCCTTAACTATGACTCCATGTTGGTACTTACTCACTTCAAAGGGCATACAATGGGCGGTTTCGGCGGTTCGATGAAAAACATCGCCATTGGATGCGGTTCTAGCGGTCCGGAAGGTGGAAAGGCACAGTTGCATGGTCTGCTGGATCACAATGGACAATGGATCCGTGGAGAGGAACTGATGGAGCGCATGGCCGACGGAGCGAAAGCAATCACGGACCATTTTGGAAAGAAGATTGTATACATCAATGTTTTAAGAAAAATGTCGGTTGATTGTGACTGCGCAGGAACTTCAGCGGCAGAACCGACTGCACCCGATATCGGTATTCTCGCTTCAACTGATTTGCTGGCTATTGATCAAGCTAGCATTGATCTGATAAAGGCTCTTCCGGAGGGGCAAAACAGAGATTTGATGGAAAGAATCACATCACGAAAAGGACTTCGCCAGTTGTCAGCAATGAAGGAAAGAAAAATGGGCCATGACCAGTACAAATTAATCGATATAAATAAGGCTTAATTTGAGAGAATGGAAAAGATGGCCTTCCGATGTATAGAAAGGCTTTTTGGATCTTTCTCCTCGGAAAGTGTTTCGACAGTGAGATTGAGCGAGCTCCTCTTGAGACATTTACTGATTACGTTCTCAATAACCTAAAAAAGGTGAGTTTTTTCTTAAACTTCACTAGAATTCAAGATTACGTTTTAATTGCCTAGGGATGCAGTATTGCTTCTGCAAAGGTCCTCTTTGAAAATAATGATGAAGGCAATAAGGAAGGTCGAGTTTCGATTCTTCCTTATTGGAATTAATTAGGTCTGAATATGGAATTTGAACTCTGGTACTTATTGTTGGTACCTGTACTTTTTGGGGCAGGCTGGTTCTCCCGCTCATTCGATATTAAAGAAAAAAAATCAGTAGCAGATGAAACCCAAACCTTATATAAAGGTCTGGATTTGCTGCTGGATAATAAAAAAGATCAGGCTTTGAATTCCTTAGTTAACCTCGCGAAAATTGACCCCGATACGGTCGAACTGCATTTTGCTTTGGGAACTCTTTACAGGAAAAGAGGAGATTACGATCGCGCGGTTAAAATCCATAATCATCTTTACAATAGAGCAGATTTATCTAAAAAAGAAAGAGCCCGTGCACTCTTTTCCTTGGGTCAGGACTATTTAAAGGCAGGCCTTTGGGATAGAGCGGAGGATTCCTTTAGAAAAACCGCTGACTTGGAAAGCGACTACAAAGTTCGAGCCATTAAAGAGTTAGTGAATATTTACGAGTCTGAAAAAGAGTGGCTCAAAGCAATTGATGAGGCTCACATTCTTGAAAAGGTCACCGGAGAGACCTATCCGTCAAGAATTTCTCACCTTTACTGTGAGTTGACTCTTCAATGCATGTTCTTTAAGAAGTTTGATGAAGCGGCTCATTATTTGCAGCAAGCTATTCACGCCGATCCGAACAATAAGCGGGCTTTAATCATGCAGGGAACCATGCTTCAGAAACAAGGAAAGCTTGATGAAGCAGTTGAAGTATGGAAACAGGTTGGCAAAATTTCTCCGGAATATGAGACTTTGGTTGTGGCTTCCGTCGCAGATACTTTGCTTAAAGCTGGCAAAGACGCAGATGCCGTACGCTATCTGGAATCTGTAGCAGAAAAAGGAATCAACTCTGATTCTGTTGACGCCGCCGTCGATTGGATCTGCAAAATCGAGGGGCCGGAAAACGCTCTGGAATTTCTTCGACGTTACTTATCTCAGAAGAAGTCTTTAATTGGATTTAAGAGATTAACCGACTTGCGTTTGGCGCAGGATCCTGACAATAAGGAGCTGAAAGAGCTGTCTGACTTCTTAAAGAATCAAATCGACAAAACCGTTCGATATAAATGTAATAAATGTGGTTTCGTAACTAAGAGTTTTCAGTGGCAGTGTCCTGGATGTCGAAATTGGGACAGCTTTGCGCCCGTGCGCTCTGAAGACCCGTCAAGAATTTAAAGGATGGGAACGAAACTTTTGATACAAATTAACCATAGGCGCGCTCCACGGCGTGCCCGCTTTCTTAGATAATTAGCTGTACCTTTCTCATAACCTACGAGTCACAAATATAAATATGTTAAAAAGAATTGGCTTTTTTCTGCTGACCAACTTGGCAATCTTGATTGTGCTCAGCATCGTATTGAACATCGTGTCCGCAGTGTTTGGTATTAACTTCGGCAATATTGCCGGCGCTAACCAAAACATGGGTTCTTTACTCGTATTCGCAGCTGTTGTTGGCTTTACCGGTTCGCTCATCTCTCTTTTCATGAGTAAAACCATTGCGAAGCACACAATGGGCGTTCAGATGATCACTCAGCCGACAAACAAGCTTCAGGCTTGGTTGTTGGAAACAGTTCACTCCCATGCGCAGAAGGCTGGAATTGGTATGCCGGAAGTCGGCATCTATGAAGGCGAAGCTAACGCTTTCGCGACGGGCGCATCCCGTAACAACGCCATGGTTGCTGTTTCAACCGGTCTTCTCTCCAGCATGAATAAAGAAGAAGTAGAAGCAGTGCTCGCTCATGAAATTGCTCACGTTGCCAACGGTGATATGGTTACTCTGACTCTTATTCAAGGCGTCACAAACACATTCGTGGTATTTCTCTCCAGAATTATCGGAAACTTCGTTGACAGAGCAGTTCTCCGTAACGAAAGCGATGCCCCCGGAATCGGTTATTACGTTACATCCGTCGTGCTGGATATTGTTCTGGGGATTTTGGCGGCTATTGTTGTTGCTTACTTCTCTCGCCATAGAGAGTTCAGAGCTGACGCAGGCGCTGCAAAGATCATGGGCAGTACAACACCAATGATCAACGCATTGGCCAGACTTGGTTCTGTTCCTACTGAAGAACTTCCTCCTGCCGTCAAAGGCTTCGGGATTGCCGGTAGCATCGGTGAGTTGTTGGCTAGCCATCCTTCTATCCAAGATAGAATTAAGGCTCTAAGAGACATGGACGTTCGTCGCTAAGATTCTCTAATTCCAGCAAAAAGGCAGCTTCGGCTGCCTTTTTGCATATGGAAGTTCTTTTCGAGATTTGTTTCTGTAGCCTGGAACTCTCTCTCGGAAAATAGAAAATTAATTATTCAAAGAAGTCAAGGCAAAATCAAAACTTCTTCTCAAAAAGACATTTTTTCTCAGGATAAAGCTCAATATCGACTGGAGAAGGAACGGTCTATACTCCTCCGTGATACTTCACTCAATAAGACGTTAATAACTTTTTTACTCAAGGAGAAAGGAAATGACCTGGACATTCTGGATCGCTATTGCCGTTGTAATAGCGACTGTTTACGCATTGGTTAAGAGATACGAGACAAGATTAGTTCTCTTAACTTCCGGTTTTGTAATGGCTTTTATCTCATTGCAGCCAATGGTGGCATTCAAGCAGTTTGATAAGTCTATGACTAACGGCAGCTTGATTATCGCAATCTGCTCTGCTTTAGGTTTTGCTGCTGTTATCTCATTAACTAAATGTGATATCCATCTCGTAAGTCTCTTAATGAAGCCCTTAAAGAGATTAGGTCTCTTCTTATTGCCGGCTTGTATGATCGTTACAAGCGTGATTTCTACAGCTATCCCTTCTATGGCAGGTTTAAGCGCCGCTGTAGGTCCGACTATGATTCCTATCATGATTAGAGCTGGTTTCAGACCTGCAATGGCTGCTGCGGCTGTCGGCGGATGCATGATGCCCGCATATTTGAATCCTGGCGTTTCTCATAACCCGTTTATCTCTAAGCTGGCTTCCATGGATATCATGGAATTCATCGGCGCTCATGCTTCAACCACTGTAACACTTGGTTTAATCAGCATTATCTGTATCACGATTACTTGCTTTGTCCTGGGCGACTTCTCTAAGGCTGCTGCCAATACTCAGCAGGCTATTGAAAAAGCATCCAACGAAGTTGAACACCCGAACATTCTTTTCGCAATTGCTCCTATTGTTCCTGTCGTTCTCTTGGTCGTTGCTTCTATCTGGTTCAAAGAACTGAAGATGTCCGTTGCAACAGCTATGTTGATCGGTACTTTCTACGCACTTGTCGTTACACGTTCCAATCCTGAAGAAGTTACTAAGAAGTTCTTCGCCGGTATGGGTAATGGCTATGCCAAGATTTTAGGTATCATCATTGCCGCTGGTGTATTCGCCGCTGGTTTGCGCGCAGCTGGCGTTATCGAAGTGTTCGTTAACTATCTGACTCACGCCAATGAAGTTGCAAAACTCGGCGGTTCCATCGGACCATTCGCATTAGCAGTCTTGACCGGCTCCGGCGACGCTGCAGCTTTTGCTTTCAACGAAGCTGTTACACCTCACGCTGCTAAATTCGGTATGCAGATTGATAACTTGGGTTACTTAGCTATGATGGCTGCCGGTATCGGCCGTCAGGCTTCTCCTTTAGCCGGCGGTATCATTCTTCTTTCCGGTATTGCTGCTGTTTCTCCTGTTGAAGTAGTTAAGAGAACTGCTCCTGCAGCTGTGGTGATGTTAATCTCCGTGTACTTCTTGTGCTAAAAAGGAAGACTTATGACAAATCATCCTCCTATTCTTGAACAGTACACAAATACTATTGCTGCGCTTCTGAAGAATAACCAAGTCGAAAAAGCCTTAGGCTGCATTCAGGACCAAACTGAATTGGCAATGCAGGAACAAGTCGATTTGTGCGAAATCAGCGCTCCTACTTTCCAAGAAGAAAAGAGAGCTGACGAATTGGTTAAGCGCATGAAACAGTACGGTCTTACAGATGTCTGTAAAGACGGCATTGGAAATGTGCTCGGACGCCGCAAAGGTAAAACCGGTGCTAAAACGATTGCTATCGGTGCTCATATGGACTCAGTCTTTCCTGCCGAAACCGACGTTAAGGTTCGCCGTGAAGGAAATGTCTATTGGGCCCCAGGCATCGGTGATAATTGCTCCGGCTTAAGAGCACTTCTTCAGGTCCTGAGAGCTTTGAATGAAGCCAATATTGAAACTGATGAAGACATTCTGTTTGTCGGTACTGTGGGCGAAGAGGGCAACGGAGATATCCGCGGTTCTAAGTTCTTGTGCGCAAATACCAAATTAGACGCCTTTATCGCCGTTGATAGCACGGATGTCGGCCGCGTTCTTCGTGGAGCTGTTGGTTCTCACCGTTGGAGAATTGCCGTTGACGGTCCCGGAGGCCATTCTTTTGCAGAGTTTGGAAAGACTCCGAGTGCTATTCATGCAGTTTGTCGTGCAGGTGCCGAGATCGCCAAGATTGAAGTTCCGGAAGATCCGAAGACAACCTTTACTATCGGAACAATCAAGGGCGGCACAACGGTCAACACAATTGCTGCACATTGCGAAGTGGACGTAGATATTCGCAGCACGGACAATACCGAATTGAAGAAGGTTGAAGACGCCGTTCTGGCAGCTTTTGAGAAAGCCGTTAAGGAAGAAAACGCAAGATGGCCGAACGCTTTGCCGGAAACCCACTTAAAGGTGACGACTACTCAAATCGGAAACCGTCCTGCAGGTTTGCGTCCACATGATTGTCCTGTTCTTCAGTCTGCCCGCGCCGCACAAAAAGCTTTGGGCATTGAATTGACGAACTACGGGCTGTCTTCAACGGACGCTAATGCGGCGATGAGTTTGAATATTCCTTCAACTTGCCTTTGCTCCGGAGGAAAGGGGATTGGTGCTCATACTTTGAAAGAACATTTTGTTTTTGAAAAGACAGAACTTGGTCCGAAATTGATTCTTCTCACATCACTGGCGTTGGCTGGAACATCAGACACTAAACCGCTTCTTTAAGGATAGCTAACCCATGAAAAGGCCGCAGAATTCAACCTCTGCAGCCTTTTAGTACTTATGCATAAAAATAATAAATACTATCTAAAATAAGTATTTCACATTCTTCGCAGGAAGTCCTAAAATTTTTTCATCCCTCCTAAAGGAGTTAAAAATGAAAATAATCAGATTAATGGTGACCCTGCTTGGGATTCTTATTTTTGGTAATAGTATGGCGGCGGAAATCTACTTGGAATGTGACGGAAAAGAATATTCTGTCAGCTTGAATGACAGTCAAGAAGCTAAAGAATTTTTAAAACAACTTCCCCAAGAATTGAAATTTGAGGATTACGGCGCTTTCGAGAGGATAGCGTATTTAACAAAAAAACTAGCTCCGGTTGGCCCTGCAAATGGTTTTACTCCATTGACCGGAGATCTGACTTACTACGCTCCTTGGGGAAATCTCGCCGTATTTATCAAAGATT
The DNA here is from genome assembly GCF_002221595.1 of Turicimonas muris. GTDB lineage: Bacteria > Pseudomonadota > Gammaproteobacteria > Burkholderiales > Burkholderiaceae_F > Turicimonas > Turicimonas muris. The sequence goes on along the minus strand of NZ_NHMP01000003.1, from coordinate 325,749 downwards.
TTCGGCCCTCTACCGGTCTCTATTCTTTAGGGACCTTATCGCCGGAAGCTTTGAAATCCATAAAAGAATCGGGGAGCAGAAAGATAAGATTTTATTCAAAGGATTAATCCTAATGTTCAAACATGAAATATGCGGAAAAAGCTTTGACATGGAGAGAGCTCTGTGCAAGTTGGAGGACACGGCTCTGAGAAACTGTGTTTTTGCAGGACCGACCGATGGAGAGTCACCGCTTAAACACCCTCAAAATATTGTGGTTGAGAACTGTTTATTCTCCTTGAGATATCCTCTCTGGCATGCTGATCGATTTGAGCTTTGGAAGTGCCGTCTTGATGAGAAGGCTAGAGCTGCTCTTTGGTACTGTTTCAACGGCAAAATTTTAGATTCAGTTTTAGGAGGAATCAAAGCCCTTCGCGACTGTCAGAACATTCTCTTAGAGCGTTGTCTAATCAACTCTCCTGAGTTTGGTTGGAAATGCAGAGGAATTACAGTAAACGATTCGACTTTGGAAGCCGAGTATGTGTTCTTGGATACTCAAGATTTGTACTTGAAGAATTTGAAGCAGAACGGCAAATATTCTTTCCAATACTGCCGGGATATCGTTATTGAAGACTCTGTTTTAGATACCAAAGACGCCTTCTGGCATAGCGAAAACGTCACGGTAAGAAACTCCGTAATTAAAGGAGAATACCTCGGCTGGTTTTCTACCAATATGGTTTTAGAAAACTGTGAAATAGAAGGAACCCAGCCGCTGTGCTTTGCAAAGGATCTTATTCTTAAGAATTGCACGATGAAAAACACCGATCTTGCATTTGAAGAATCATCGGTGCGTGCTGAAATCCGCGGCTCGGTTCTTTCCGTTAAGAATCCGCTGTCAGGTTCGATTCTTGCCGATGATTACGGAGAAATCATTGAAGAAGAGTCCGGCCGTGCGTCAATTCTAAAGAGAAAAGAATAGCTCTGAAGTTAATAATTACTTCTTCCTGTTCAATCTCAAAAAAGCACAGAAAGAAAAGTCTTCCGGCTGGCGGAGTCAGCAAGCGGCTGCATAAATTCACATTCATCTCATTTGTAAGACGAAGGACGTGAATTTGGCTTAAATCAAAAGTCGTTTTTAGACGGAGCTGCTGGCTTACGTTAACTCTTCCAAATAAAGACATTAGGCATTTGCCTGATGATGGAGAACTTTTACCTTTTTTCTGAGTAACTCAAGTCAAAGAGGAAATTATGTTGAAGCGAAGACAAGTGATAGGAACGGTTTTTTCAGCGGCGGCTCTAAGCATTCTTCCAGTATCCGCACAAAACCTCCGCAAAGGAATAATCGTTGTGTACTCGAGAACCGGGAATACTTTCGGTCTAGCTCAAAGAATCCACGAAAAGACAGGATATCCAATACTTCGTTTGCAGCTCGTTAAACCATACGCTGAAAACTACAATGACATGACTTATTTGGCAAGAGATGAGATTCGTTCGGATGCACGAAGAGAAATTGCTACAAAAATTCCGGACCTGAGTGGTTATACAGACATCTACGTGGGAGGTCCATACTGGTGGGGCGGATTGGACGTCCCGATGAGAACTTTTCTAAAAGATCATCCGTTAGAAGGCAAACGAATTCATCCTTTCATCACTTCCGGCAGTTCAAGTCCGAGAGGCGCCATAGAAGATATCAGGAGGTTGTGTCCAAAGGCAACAATCGAGCCGCATTTCTACAGCTCGAATTCCGAAGTTTCATCAGCCTTGAACAATCTTGATAAATGGATCGAAGAATCTCTCAAAGGTTAACATCCTGAGCCAACGAATGTCACTGAAGCTTGCTTAATTTTTTAATGGCAAATCTAAGCAGCTCCGGAGCGGTTCTTAAGGAATAATCCAACTCAAGTCTTTCGGTCATCTTATGAGCATCTTTGCCGGAAGGGCCTAAATTAGCAATTGGAATGCTCAGCTCTGTTAACTCCTGAATCGGAATCCAAAACGTTTCGCCCCATCCAGGAAGATTTTCGGCAATGAACTGTAAGTCTTTTGGATCTCCTTCGTATCCCAAGTAAGATAAGTCGGTAATACCTCCGAATACTTCTATGAAAGTGCTGTCCGAATCGCAGGCCAAATGATTGCTCTTGGCAATCACTTCATGTATGAGGTCTTTGATTCGGCTTTCTTTTTCATTTCTTCTCTTATTAATTCTCGGCGGATAATAGGGAGGAAGAAAACCAACTACAATTTGAGGCTCACTTGAATGACTCAAAGAGATAATCGCTTCCATGATTCGGATGGCTTGTTCCCGTTCATCGAAAGAATCTTGTCTCGATGACAGTTCTTTCTTTAACGCCCGATCGAAGGTTTTGTCGTCTTTGAACTGACTTCTAACTTTATTCAGAAGTTCGGAATAGCTGAGAACTTTTATCTTCGGAAGGGGGCTCGATGTTCCTCCTCTTCGAATAAAAGTTCCTTCGGAAGTCTTTAAAGTTTCTAAAGTTGAACTTGCGGCATCTTGTGCAAGCCCCACGCACAAGGATAAGATTTCTTGAGGAGTTTTTTCTATAGTTAGAAGATTGAAATAGCAAACGGCTCTTTCAGGAAGCGTTACTGAATAACCGTTTCTTCTGATTTCAAAGCCTAGACAGGCAGGGGGAGAAAGAAGCCAGTTTCCTTGTCCTTCAAGGAAAGCCGGATTTGCCTCCATCTTCGTGACAATTTCGGAAGCCAAAAGAACCGAGCTGAGGCCTTGAAAGTAATCGTTGACGTGTGCGGCTTTCCCGACACAGTAAAAGAAAGGCATGATTTTGCCCGTCGTACCGGTGTAATAGGGACGGAATGATTGGCCTGATGCATTGGGAGTGGTCCGGAAACAAGGTTCCCCTGTAAAAGCGGCGATGACATCCAGTTTCTTTTCTTTGATAAAGGAATTAAGTTTGCGGATTGTTCCTCGCATGCCGGCACTGCTGTTTTCTTCATCAGGTACGGCTAGAAACAAGAGATTGACTCCGCAGCCGGATTCTGCATATTCTTTGAATATGGCTAGAAAGAGAGCAAGTCCTCCTTTCATATCCATGACGCCGCGTCCAAAAAGCCAATTCCCGGAATCTAAATCTCTTTTTGCTTCAGGATTAAGCGAACGCGCTTGAAGGAGCTTTGTATATAAGTCCGGTTCAAATGCCTGAGATTTGAGCTCTCCGCAAACATCGGTAGAGACGACATCAAAGTGTCCGGTAAGGATAACCGTACGTCCTTGAGAATCCGGTGAGGAAAGAAGGCCGAGAACAGCTTTTCGATTCCAAGGATCTTTTTCGCAGGGAATCAGGTCTACTTCTATTGTTAACGGAGAGACTGGCTGAATAGACGAGAGATAGTTAAAAATAAACTCTGCGCATTCATTTTCTTTGCCTGCGTCAGTCGAAACGGAAGCAATTGCACAGAGGTGTTTTGTAAGGAGCAGTATTTCGTCCTCTAAAGCTAATTTTTGGTTCACTTTTTCCTCCTCAGATTTTTCTGATTTTAAGGAAAAAGCGGACTCAGCTATGAGGAAATTGATTTATTTAAGCCAGACCTTTTTACCTTTAACAGTATTGTTGGCAACCATGACGGCGAGGAATCCGACAACAATACCCGATATTGTCAAACCAATTGTGATAGCACTCCAATAGCCTCTGGCACCAAGCGGTGCAGCGGTTAATGTATCGGTAAACGTCAAAAGACTTCCTAAGCCTAACCCGATGCCCCAAAGCAGTACTCCGTAAAGAACCATAGGAGCAAAGGTAATGCGGTAGCCTCTCATCGCAAAAGACCCAATGCAGTTGGTAGCGTCGAAGATGTGATAGAACGCAGCAAAAGGAATCAATAGTGCTGAGATGGCAATCACAGATGCATTGTCGGTGTAGAGTTCGACAAAGAAATATTTGAAGAAATAAAGAATCAACGATACGACAACCGCACAGCAGATGCCAAATTTTAGGCAATTGAAGGTGGCCCTCCGTGCAGACTCCGCACTTCCTGCTCCAAGACTTTGAGAGACCAACACGGAAGCGGTTACACCGATGGAGAGCGGGAGCATGTAGAAAAGAGAAGTTAAATTAGCCACAATCTGGTGACCTGAAACTGTAACCTCTCCTAAGCGGGAAATAAAAATTGTCATGAACGTAAATGAGGTCACTTCAAAGAATGCGGACAGACCGATAGGAATGCCGAGCTTAAGCTGAGCCGCCATGATCTTCCAATTCGGCAATGAGAACGTTTCCGATCTCATGCGGACATAGAAACTGTCGAAATGCCAAATTCCCCAGAATAATAAGAGAGTGATCCAAGAGGTAAGGGCAGAGGAGACTGCGCATCCAGCGCCTCCTAATGCAGGGATTGGTCCCCAACCGTACATGAAAAGGGCATTAAAGGGAGCTTTTAACGCCAGCATTAGCAGAGAAATCCACATAGCAATCTTCGGACGTGACACTGCAGCATTCAACGCCAAGTAAGCACGTCCTGCCATTGCTCCGGGGAGCCCGATCGCATTGATAATGAGATATAGGGAAGCAATCTTTGCAGTCTCACCTTGTGCATTAGTTAAAGTCATCCATAACGGCGTATAGGTCATAACTAAAACGCCGATGATAGATAGGAAAACGGCAATCCAAAGTGTCTGATGAAGTTCAGGACCGATTTTCTCGTGTTTGCCGGCGCCTAAATGGTGAGCTGCAATTGGTGACAAACCTTGCATAATACCCACTAAACCGACAAAGATTGAGATAGAAACGGCAATACCGATGGCAACACCGGCAAGATCCGTAGGACCTAAGTGACCGGCCATCAAAGTATCGATGGTGCTTCCGCCGACGATAGCTAAATTGGAAACCCAAATAGGCGCGGAAAGCTTGATAATGGACCAATACGAAGTCGATGGCGGCGTTAATCGTGTCGGTGTAACGGACATAAAACTTAAATCAGTATCTAGAAAGGCAAACGTTTGAGAAGCTGATATCGCTCGTCGGAACGGGGACGCCCCGGAACGTTGGTAAGAACTTCCCATTTATCGGTTACGGCACCGGCGGGAAAGCCGCCGAAATCGATCGTCTTTAGTGCAAAAGTGCACTGCTGACCTGGTTTTCCAAATGGAAGATTTGCTAAAGCGTAGAACGCGGCACGATCCGAACTTGACAGATCAATGGCTTTAATGCAGTCGCCGGGTTTGCTGTTGGCATCAAAAGTTGTCTTGATGGCGGCAACCGTGTATTCCATTGTTCTGGCACCGTTGAAAATCGGCAGGAAAAGTGAACAAACCACAATGGCAGAAGCCGTCAGACCGCAGGCAGAAAGCCAAGTTCCCCTCCAAGCAACGACCGGATGCTTAAATAGTCTCCAACCGACGACCGCAAGCCAGGAAAGAGTAGCGGCAGCCGCGATTGCCAACAGCAGATACGATGTTCCCGGCGTAACGGCAGGAGCGAGTCGGCGCAAAGAATAAGCCATTTTTGCAAAGTAGCCGGTCGTCCAAGCAAAGTAGTAAATCCAAACGACAATGAGGCCGATGGTAAATACAATGCCGGAGAACAAATCTAAAATGTTTTCTTTGCTCTTTTTAACGCTGATAAGACCGAAACCTGCTAATACGGCAAGTGACGGAACTAAACAGTACATCGTGGTTCTTGGTTCCAGCCCAGTAAAGAGGATGGAGAACAAAGAAATCGAAAGAAAGCTCAGCGGGACGGAGATTGGAGCGCATTTCAGGCTGCCTCTCCATGCAAATACTGCCCAGATGGCAAAGGGCCAAGCCGGGAAGGTGATCCAGGCCATGTTCTTTAACAGCCATGGATATTGGTTAATAGACAAAAGAGAAAACTCTTTTGTGCTGGAATGAAGCCAGTTGGTAAACCAGACGGAAGCTTGATCGGGGACAAAAACAAAGACGAGTGCCGGCCAAATACAAGTAACGATAAGTGCCGACACAAATGTTATGAGAACACGCTTAGAACGGCTGGTATAGTCTGGGGTAAAGATAAAGGCAATCCAGGTTGCAAATGCGAGCCAAATACTGGCACCGAGGGTCGTCGTTAGGGCACCGAGACCGACGCCAAGGCCAGCTAAAAGAGAACCTCTTTTAAGATCTTCAAGACTGAGAACAATGCCGAAGAAACAAATAGACGCTACAGCCAGAAGCGTAGTTGTCGGAGAAATCTCATGAAAAGGCTCTAGTAGGCCGTAAGTACCGATTGTGATTAACAGAGTAATATCCGCCACCACCCGGCCGTAGTCTTTTCTGGCGGCTTCTCCGCCAAATGCAAAGCTGACGGGCTGCGCCTCATCTCTCCTAGCTAAAAGGTACGTGGAATACCAGATGCAGGCGGTAATAATGGCAAACCAAAGGCCGGTGGTCAGGTGAAAAGCGCGGACCGGGCCGATAATTTGACCGAAAGTTAAGATGCACAATGAACTGACCCAAGAAGTGAGAGGGCCGGTGTCATAAATAAATTGGCCTGTAATGTTTGGAATAAGCCAGTCGGACAGGGAGCCGTTGACCATCGTCCAGGCAATTCCGAAACTAGTGAGATTTTTACTTCCTAAAAGCTGAGGCGATAAAAGGAAGGGGGAAATGAAACAGATTAAGAGTGCTAGTAAAGCATACCGAGGTAGTTTATGTGCCGCGGCAGCGCTCACAACAGCTGGAGAAGAGCGTTCACTGAGCATATGACTCGAATCTCACAAGTTAAGAATATATAAATTACTAACTACATATAAAAAATAAGGCAGCCGTAGCTACCTTATCGCAACTTTCCGCCGCTAAATTACTTCTTAGCTTTGGCTGCCTTAGCCTGCTCAGCAGAAGCGTTGAGAGCGGCATTCTTAGCAGCAAATTTCTGACGGAATTTTTCTACACGACCGGCTTCAACGATACGTGTCTGAGCACCGGTGTAGAAAGGATGAGACTCGCTGGATGTATCGAGCTTGACCTGAGGATATGTAACACCATCAATTTCAATTGTTTCACGAGCATCAGCTGTGGAGCGGATGATGAAAGTCTTGCCGATGGACATGTCTGTGAAGGCAACTTCACGATACTGCGGATGAATATTGGTTTTCATTGTTAACCTTAAATAAATCGGTCGCCACTTGCCTTACGAAACCGCTGACCATTGCCAGTCTTACGCTAGGTATGCCAGAACGTGCCTAAAATGAATAAAAACAAATGCGGATTATCTCTCTTTTCAGAAAAAAAGGCAACTTCAAAAACAGAATTTCACGGTGGAAAATCAAATTGATACGAAAAATGAAAGCGGTTGTTGGCGATGAATTCTTTTTGCCGGAACCTTAGGAAGTTTGGACGCGGTCAGACCTGTTTAAAAATAAAAAGCTGGAACACATCTGCTCCAGCCTTTGGCATTCAATTAACCTCGTCTGCCCATCATCTCAAAGAACTCGGCATTGTTCTTAGTTGGTTTCATACGGTCAACCAAGAATTCCATGGCCTGAATTTCATCCATTTCATAAAGAATCTTACGAAGGATCCAAGTTTTCTGCAGAACGGAAGGTTCAAGAAGAAGTTCTTCACGGCGTGTACCGCTCTTACGGACGTTAATAGCCGGGTAAACACGTTTTTCAGACAGGTTGCGGTCAAGATGGATTTCCATGTTGCCGGTACCTTTAAATTCTTCATAAATAACGTCATCCATTCGGCTGCCGGTTTCGTTGAGAGCAGTAGCAATAATGGTGAGCGAACCGCCTTCTTCTAATTTACGGGCAGCACCGAGGATGCGTTTGGGCCTTTGAAGAGCATTGGCATCAACACCGCCTGTTAAAACCTTGCCGGAAGTCGGAACAACGGTGTTGTAGGCTCTGGCCAGACGTGTAATAGAGTCAAGAAGAATGACAACGTCTTTTTTGCTTTCTGCCAAGCGTTTGGCTTTTTCAATAACCATTTCGGCCACTTGAACATGACGAGTTGCGGGTTCATCGAAAGTGGACGCAATAACTTCACCTTTAACGGAACGTTCCATTTCCGTAACTTCTTCCGGACGTTCATCAATCAGAAGAACCATCAGAACAACATCCGGGTAGTTGGCGGTAATAGCGTGTGCAATGTGCTGCATCAAAACTGTTTTACCGCTCTTCGGTGAGGCAACCAACAGGGCGCGCTGGCCTTTACCAATCGGAGCAATGATGTCGATGATTCTGCCGGTTAGATTTTCTTCGCTTCTAATATCTCTTTCAAGTTTCAGAGGCTCATCGGGGAATAACGGAGTCAGATTTTCGAAAAGAATTCTGTGCTTGAGTTCTTCCGGAGGAAGACCGTTAACCTTATCAACTTTAACTAACGCAAAGTAGCGTTCTCCGTCTTTTGGAGTTCTGACTTCACCTTCAACTGTGTCGCCGGTATGGAGATTGAAGCGGCGGATTTGAGAAGGAGAGATGTAAATGTCGTCAGGGCTGGCAAGATAGGAAGAAACGGGAGAACGTAAAAAACCGAATCCATCAGGTAAAACTTCTAAGGTGCCGTCACCAAAAATTTGTTCACCGGCCTTTGCTCTTTTTTTCAAGATTGCAAACATTAATTCTTGCTTGCGAAGACGGCTGGCATTTTCAACATCTAATTCCAAAGCAATATCTAATAGCTCGGAAACGTGTTTCTGCTTGAGTTCTGAAAGATGCATTATTTGAAACGAAATCCAAAGATAGATTTCGAGGTGTGGTTAAAAGAAAGGAAGTTTTGCGGCTTAATAGAACTTAAGCCGCAGGCAGGATTTTATACGAATTGTTTTAAGAAAGCGGCGAATTGAGCAGAATTCATCATGCCGGCTTGCTGGGCGAGGAGTTGACCGTCTTTATAAACGGCAAGGGTAGGAATACCGCGTACTCCGAGTTGCTGAGCAACGCTTTGAGATTCGTCAACATTGTATTTAACAATTTTGACGTTTTCAGGCAGAGTCTCTGCTGCTTTTTCGAGGACTGGCCCTAACATTCCGCATGGACCGCACCAAGGAGCCCAAAAATCAACTACTACAACGCCTTTTGCATTCAAAACTTGGTCAACGTAGCTGGCGTCATCAACACTTTGTAAGCCCATAATTTATTTCCTTTTTTAAAAAAACTAAATAGGGTCAGCGAAGACTGGATGTCCTCGGAGAGATAAGGTAATCCTAACACTGATAGCAACTGACCCGTTTCCTGACTCCCCAACATGGGAGGCAGACTGTTCTGCGTAAATTAGCATACTTAGGAATACTACACGCTTCGTTTTTGTTTTTATTTATTAACAAAGTTGAAGAAATTAATCGCATTCCGTTCTCAGCGACCTGTCCGCTGATTCGCTCTTTTTCGGCTATAGAAAAAAATACTGACGAATAGAACGGCGGAAGCAAAACCAAGAACGCCGGCGGGGATGGCACATGATATTGAGGAGTCGGAAACTTTAATCGCTTCTCCTCCCAGCCAAGCACCGATAGCGTTTGCGCCGTTATAAGCTACTTGACCAAGGGCGGCGATAATGATCTTTGCATCTTTAGTTCCTTGAATGATCAGAGCCTGCATCGGACCGGCCAAAAAGTAGTACCCAAATGCGGCTAATGCAAGGAAGAAGACGGCGGGGTACTTGTTTGCGGAAAAGAAGAGGGCGCACAAAGTTGCGATAACGATAAGAGCCTGTCCGAACGCCACTAGAGCTTCATCGCTGAATCGTTTGGTCAAAGGGGCAGAAGCCAGATTACCGAAGAACATGGCACCGCCGGCAACAATCATCACTAATGTCATTTCTTCAGCGGGCAGGTGCGTAATGGTCTCCATAATAGGATCGGCATAAGAGTAATAAGCATAAAAACCGCCGCTGCCAAGCGCTACACCGCCTAAAATGATCCATGGCCAAGCATGCTTGAGAGGCTCGATTTCCCGGGGCAGAGGCTGCTTCTTTACCGGGAGAGAAGGAAGCCAAAAACAAAGGGCGAAAATGAGAACGACAGCAAGCGAAGCAATCCCTATAAAAATAAAGCGCCAGGAAAAAGCAAAGCCTAGCCATGCTCCCAAAGGAACACCTAAAAAGTTTGCCGAAGTCTGCCCGAGAACCATCAAGGTAACATCTCGAGACGCTTTTCCGGGATCGGCTAATCTTTCACAAGCAACAGCTCCTAGCGCAAAGAAAATTCCGTGGGGCATTCCGGAGACAAAGCGGGCTCCAAGCATTTCAATATCGCTTTGCGCAAAGCTGGCGCCGAGATTTCCGCAGAGAATAAGACAGGCTGCGATTAATAAATTTATTTTTATATTAGCGTCCCGTCCGAATAGCAGAAGGCCGATAATTCCTCCGCAGACGCCGGCTGCATAGGCAGAAACGTACAAACCTGCCTGAGGAATCGTCACATGAAGATCTCGGGCGATGTCCGCAAGTACAGGAACAATTCCAAGCTCTGCCGCGCCGAGACAGAAGGTTCCGATAGCAAGCGCTGCGATGTGTTTATCAAAGGCCATCTCGAAAATTTGTAAGTAGTTTTTCTTCCGATGTACTGTATCGGTCCTCGTCAAAGGTGTGGAAGAGAATCAATCTAATTCGGGAAAATGCCTTGGCACGAGGAAGAAAAACGGAGTGGAGCAGAAGGTAAAAGTGAAAATTAAGCTGCGCTTTTCTTTTTTTTGAATTCTGTTAGAATCTCGCTCTGCGGGCCCCCTCGCATGTGAATGTCGTGAACCTGGTCAGGTCGGGAACGAAGCAGCCATAACGATCCTAGCAGTGCCGAGGTGTGGTCCGCTTTTCTTTTTCTTTTCTTTCTCTCCGCTTGCATAGCGCCTAAATTCATCTAAAATTCTTCAATTCGGAACAGTTTTACCTCCTGCATGATGATTTGGTTGTAAACCGAATCTTTAAGAGATTTTTTCCATGGCTTATCAGGTTTTAGCTAGAAAGTGGCGTCCACACGATTTTTCTACATTGATCGGGCAAGATCACGTTGTCCGTGCTTTGACTCATGCTTTGACAGAAAATCGTCTTCACCACGCTTATTTGTTTACGGGAACTCGCGGTGTAGGTAAAACAACAATCTCCAGAATTTTGGCCAAGTGCTTGAATTGTGTAGGCGAAGACGGAAAGGGCGGCATTACGGCTCATCCTTGCGGTGTATGTGAGGCTTGCAGAGCTATTGATGAAGACCGTTTCGTGGACTATATCGAAATGGACGCGGCTAGCACGCGCGGTATTGACGATATGGTATCCCTCCTGGAAAGAGCCAAGTACGCTCCCACAAATGCCCGTTTCAAAGTTTACATGATTGACGAAGTCCATCAGCTGACTACCCAGGCATTTAACGCCATGCTTAAAACTTTGGAGGAACCTCCCGAGTACGTCAAATTTATTTTGGCGACAACCGATCCGCAAAAGGTCCCGGTCACCGTTCTTTCCCGTTGCCTGCAATTTAATCTTAAGAGCTTGTCTCCGATGCTGATTTCAGGGCACATGGAAGAACTTCTTAAAAAGGAAGGATTCCCGTACGAGCTTCCTGCATTACGAATGTTGGCAACCGGAGCGCGCGGTTCCATGCGTGACGGCTTGTCGTTATTGGACCAAGCTATAGCATTCAGTGCAGGCAACCTGACGTTAGAAAACGTCAGAGAAATGCTGGGAACAATTGATTCCACAACCTTGATCCGATTGTTGGGAGCGTTAGCGAATCGAGACCCTGTCCAGGTTATGCAGGTGGCCGATGAGATTGGCGCACGCAGCTTGTCCTATACTCAGGCTCTTAAAGATATGGCATTGCTGTTCCATAGAATTTCTATAGTTCAAATGCTCCCGGCTTCTCTGAATCCGGAAGAACCGGACTCGGATGCTGTCAAATCTCTTGCACAGGCTTTTGCACCTGATGAGGTTCAGCTCTACTACCAGATAGCTATCCATGCGAGAAACGAGATAAGTCTTGCTCCGGATGAATACTCTGGTTTCACGATGGCTTTAATGCGCATGATGGCATTTGCGCCTGCAGAAGCCAAAAATTCGAAAAGACCGGTGGTTGCCCCGATGAAGGGACTGGAGGCGCCTGCTCCTCATTCTACTGAAGCTCCGGTTTTACCGGCTCCTATGGCTGCGGTTCTCAAACCGGAACCCCAAGTACCGTCTGCTTCTCCGGTTGCCGCTAAAACGGCTTCTTCGGCTGCGGGCAAAGATCCAGGAGATATTCCTCCTTGGGAAGAAATGCCTGTGTTAACGGGCTCAAAAAAAAAATTAATTGAGGACAATGCTCCCGCTTCCACCCCCTCGCCGTCAGAGAATAAGCCATCGGCTGAAGTTCGAGATTCTTCTCCTCCGCAGCCCCAAGATAGCCGGAAAGAATTTCCTCCGCAAGATGATCAGGATGATGTCCCTTGGTCCTATGATGATTATGTATCTGAGGGGGTAGCCGGTGAAAGCGGAGAAGACGAATATATTCCTCAGCAGAGAACCATCGTCCGGGAACGAGATGAGTTTGAAGGTGTACCCGTTCAGATGAATCCATGGCTCGAAGCTGCAAAAAAAATAAAGCTCATTGAATCTTCTCAGCCTTTAGTTGATCTGTCCGAGCTCGAAAGTTTTGACGGTTCTAGCATGGTTCTGACCACAACATTGGAAGCATTGACGCATGAGGAACATGTCTCAGCTCTGCAAAAAGAACTTCAGAAACATTTCGGGCCTCAGCTTCAGCTGAAAGTTAAATTTGTTTCCAAAGGAAAAGGACAGACACTCAAAAGGCTCAGAAAGCAAGAATTCATAGAAGAAAAAATTGAAAAGTTGGATAGAATCTCGAAAACAAAATTCGTCAAAGAGATCTTGAATACTTTTGGTTCTACGATTTCGATTGACAATGTCACCTTGTATGACAAAAACAACACGCCTCGTGTTATTTGATTTAAAGGAAATATAAATGCGTAATTTCGGTGGAATGGGCCAGATGGGCCAAATGATGAAACAGGCTCAGATGATGCAGAACAACATCAAAAAAGCTCAGGAACTGTTAGCAACTATCGATGTTACCGGTGAGGCCGGCAACGGTGCCGTCAAGGTAACCATGAGCTGCAAGAATGTTTGCAAGAGAGTCGAAATTGATGACTCCCTCGTAGGAAGCGTTGAAGACAAAGATATGCTCGAAGATCTTTTGACAGCCGCTCTTAACGACACTCAAAAGAAAATCGAAGCCGAAGTAGAACAAAAGATGGCTGCTGCAACCGGCGGCATGAAACTTCCTTTCTAATCTCGTGGCTTCAGTTAGTTCCATAGAAGAGCTGATTGATTCTTTGCGGCAGCTTCCCGGCATCGGCCCGAAAGCTGCTCAGAGAATGGCTTATCAGCTTTTAACTTCTGATAAAGAAACGGCTTCTCGCTTAGGCAATGCTTTGCTCAACGCGGTGAAGAACGTTAAGCGATGCCCGCGCTGTAATAATCTGACCGATAAAGATGTCTGCAAATATTGCTCCAGCATTCACAGAGACGATTCTCTGCTGTGTGTCGTAGAAACCGTTGCAGATATGATGGTCATTGAGCAAAGCTTATCTTGGAACGGCAGATACTTCATTTTGATGGGCCGTCTTTCACCTTTAAACGGCATCGGACCCAATGAGCTGGAGTTAGGTCATTTAATCGACCGGGCCTCCGAGCCTGAAGTTAAAGAAGTCGTAATTGCAACTTCTTTTACCGCCGAGGGAGAGGCTACTGCGCTTGCCATTACTGAATTGCTGGCAAAACATACTCCTCATGTCAAAGTGACCCGTATCGCTAAAGGGATCCCCGCCGGTGCAGAGCTCGAATACACCGATGTAAATACTGTGGCTCAGGCAATGCTTAACCGTCGTATACGGGAAAATAATTAGTCAAACTTCTGAAAATCAATAAATTTCTAGGTATTCTGTTACTTAGTTAAACAAATTTATTGGATCTAAAAGTGAATCACACAATTGCGACAATTAGCAGCTCCGGAATGACCGCCGGCGTAGCTGTGCCGTGTTTCGTGGGAAGCACTGGCGTTGCATTTCCAATGAATCCTGTTTGCAGCGAAAACGGTTTGGGCCTTTTGCTAGGTTTGTTGCGACTTACTTTGCGCAAAAGACGGCTGTTTTTGTAATCCTAGTTGGAAATTGAAATAAAAAGTGGTAGCAGAAACAGTCCGTGAAAACGGACTTTTTTTATTGAGGAAAAATTATGAAGTTCACTCGACGTACGATTATTGCAGCCGCAGCCGCCGGAACATTTGCCATGATGGCACCCGGTATGAGTACTGCTTTTGCAGCAGAAAAAACTGACATCACCATTGCTGTTGGAGGAAAAAGCCTCTACTACTACTTGCCTTTGACCATTGCCGAACAGCTTGGTTATTTCAAAGATGAAGGCCTTAATGTCAAGATCGTCGATTTCCAAGGCGGCTCCCGCGCCCTTCAGGCGGTTGTGGGAGGCAGCGCTGATGTAGTATCCGGCGCATTTGAACACACAATTTCCATGCAGGCCAAGAAACAGGCGATGACTGCTTTCGTTCTTCAAGGCCGCGCTCCTCAGTTGGCAATGGTTGTTTCTACAAAGAAAATGCCCAATTACAAGCAGCTGAGCGACCTGAAAGGCAAGAAAATCGGTGTTACGGCCCCAGGCTCCTCTTCTCAGATGGTTGCCAACTATATCTTGGCTAAAGGCGGGTTGGGCCCGAAAGATGTTGCTTTTATCGGCGTAGGTTCCTCCTCCGGTGCAGTTGCTGCTCTGAGGAGCGGTCAGATTGATGCTTTGATCAATTTGGATCCTGTTATTACTCTCCTTACCCGTAACGGCGACGCAAAAGTGGTGGCAGATACACGTAAAGTTGCCGAGTCCGAAAGCTTCTTCGGAGGCACTCTTCCAGCCGGATGCTTATATGCTCCGACTTCCTTCGTAGAAAAGAATCCGAAAGCAGTTCAAGCATTGACAAATGCTATTGTCCGCGCCGACGAATGGTTGTCTAAGGCTACACCGGAGGATGTCGCAAAGGTTGTTCCCGAATCTTACTTGATGGGCAACAGAGACGTTTATTTAGCAGGTTTCGAAGGCAACAGAGAAGCACTTTCTCCGGACGGCAAATTCCCGGAAGGCTGTGCAAATATCTCTTTGAATGCTTTGAAGACTGTTAATGACAAAATTGATCCGGCCAAGATTGATTTAAGCAAGGTATATACCAATAAATTTGTTGAAGAAGCTTTGAAAAAATACCCTGCAAAATAATTAAGATATTGGGATCGCACCTGCGATCCCAAGAGTCCTATTAAATTAATCTAAAAGAAAAATGAATCATCCTGCTTTGGAATTCACAGAGGTAACGTGCAGTTTTGTTACACCTGACGGGAATCATTACACCGCCGTCAGAGACGTTAATTTAACGATTGGTGACGGTGAGTTCGTTAGCGTAGTCGGGCCGACCGGCTGCGGTAAATCCACTTTATTGAACATGTCCGCTGGACTGCTCTCTCCTTCCAAGGGAACCGTTAAAGTTTTCGGAGAAGAACTTACCGGTCTTAATAAACGTGCCGGCTATATGTTCCAGGCAGAAGCCCTCATGCCTTGGCGTACGGCAATAGCAAATGTTTCTGCAGGTTTGCAGTTTGCCGGAAAACCTCAGAACGAAGTGAAAGAAATGGCCGAGCATTGGCTGGCCAGAGTAGGTCTGAGAGGTTTTGAAGACCGTTATCCGCATGAATTGTCCGGAGGCATGAGAAAAAGAGTCGCTTTAGCACAGACTCTGATTATGGATCCGGACATTATTCTTATGGATGAACCTTTCTCTGCTTTGGATATTCAGACTCGTCAATTAATGGAAAATGAGGTTTTGGATCTCTGGGCTCAAAAGAAGAAAGCCGTCCTCTTCATTACTCATGACTTAGATGAAGCTATCTCTATTTCTGACCGTGTTGTCGTCATGTCAGCCGGTCCTGCTTCACATCCAATCGGCGAATTCGTTATTGATATCGCAAGACCCCGCGATGTTGCCGAAGTTAGAGTGACACCAAGATTTATTGAATTGCACAATGCTATTTGGGCTGACTTACGTGAAGAAGTTCTCAAGGGCTACGAAAATCAAAGAAACAAGGTGAAAGCATGAAGAACTCAAGCATCCTTCAGTCGAAAACAAAATTAACTGCCTGTCAGCTTCTTTTGCTTGTCGTAATTTTCTTCTTTTGGTGGTTAATGACCAAACCGGGTCTAATTCCGCCGTTTGTATTTGAAGACGATAATCAGGCTGCTTTTTTCTTCGGAGAGCCTGTACAAATCTGTCAAGTTATTTGGGATTGGTTCTTTGTTAATCTGGAAATTTATCCCAACTTGGCCGTTACGTTGACCGAAACTGTACTCGCCTTTGTATTCGGTACCGTAGCCGGTCTTATCGTCGGTTTATGGCTTGCTTTGGCTCCGACGGCAGCAGCCATCTTAGATCCGTACATTAAGGGTCTGAACTCTATGCCGCGTGTTATTTTGGCTCCTATTTTCGGCGTTTGGTTCGGCTTGGGAATCGGTTCTAAAGTTGCTTTGGGTATCACCCTTGTATTCTTTATCGTTTTCTTCAACGTTTATCAGGGCGTTCGTGAAGTCAGCCCGAATGTTCTGGCCAGTGCCAGAATGCTTGGTGCCAACAAGAGCCAACTCTTGCGCTATGTTTATCTGCCGAGTGCTACCAGCTGGGTATTCTCCTCTCTCCACTCTTCCGTGGGTATGGCTTTCGTCGGTGCGGTAGTCGGTGAATACTTAGGTTCCGCCATGGGTGTCGGTTACTTGATTCTTCAAGCTGAAAGTACTTTTGATATCAACACTGTGATGGCCGGTATCTTAGTGTTGACGTTCTGCGCTCTGATTTTGGACCTGATTGTTTCTTTTGCTGAGAAATACGCTATGAAATGGCAGCCTAAGGGCGGTCAAAGCGAGAAACTCTAGTAGCTTTTAATACAAAAAATCGGCTGTCAGTTTTCAGGAAGATTTCCTCGAAACTGGCAGCTTAATTATTTGAGGATATGAAAAAAGGTTTGGACCACGCCAAACCTAGGTTGTTAAGTCAAATCTGGAACTTCTACACCGTTCCTGTATTTTCGCCTTCAAGAACGGAGGGAAAATCAGAAACATCAATGTGCCTTTTATCATGAGGGTAGAAGAGCTTTAATCCGGTCTGGTAAGCCAGCAATAGACTTTGGATGTCTTCATCGTCAAGGTCTGTATCAACAAAATCTTCTTTGCTGAAAACAAAGCGATAGCCCATTTCGGATTTTTCGAGGAAACGGACTGATTCGAAGTTAACAATCTTATGTTGAAGAATAACTAACATTTATCGTCCTTGGAAATCTTTTTAATTTTGATTGAATTCTGGCAACAAGACCATTGAAAGGAAATTATAGCTCGAGAAATTTTCTGGCTAACTGCGGTGTTTATAACTCGTGAAATTTTTGATTTATTTAACTCAGATTGAGAGTTAACCCGAGATCTTTAGTGAACTATATAGTACATTGAACTCAACACCATTTTTTAGGAGGGTTTTACGAAATGATTTCTAAGACTGTTTTAGCAGCTTTGGTCGCAGGTTCTTTTGCTTTCGGTTTACCTGCAGCACAGGCTCAATTCACAGGCGCCGGTGCAAACGTCACCCCTGTTGAAAAGATCCTTTCTCAAGGTAAAGATGATCAATATGTAGCCGTTGAAGGCTATATCGTTCAGAAGGTTGGCAATAAGGACTATATCTTCAAAGATAAGACCGGTGAAATCCGCGTAGAAATCAAAGACAGAGTTTTTGCAAATCAGCCGGTTTCTCCGACGACTAAAGTCTTGTTGGAAGGCGAAGTCGATAAAGACTGGACTGGTCCAATGGAAATCGATGTTAAGAAGCTTACAGTTGTGAAGTAATAACTCTTAACATAAACAAAACCGTTCTGCCGTCAGAAATCTCGTCCGGCCGAGCGGTTTTTCTTTTTGTATCAAAGATGTTTCTAATCTTTTTCTTCTGCCTGAAACGGGGTGATTTAAGAGCTCGCGGTGCGCAATGAGGCTACAGTGAAAACATCGAAAGATTCTTCAGATAGAAGTTTTCGATGGTTTCAAAGAAGAATTTAGGAGCTCTTGCGGCTGGCATATTCGCTTTTTCTGTGGGTGCTTCACAAGTTCAGTTCACAGGTGGCGCTCAACCGCAAGTTACAAGTGTCGCTCAGATTATCAACTAAGCCTGAGATAACCGGTATGTTTCTGTTCAAGGCTACTTAACTCAGAAGGTCGACAATGATGAATACATCCTTCGCGACCAAACTGGTGAAATCCTCGTTGACATTGACAACCATGTTTTCAGAGGCCAGCAAGTAACACCGCAGACCCAGGTTCTTTTGCATGGTGAAGTTGATAAGGATTTCGGTCATCAGGCTGAAATTGATGTTGACACTTTGCAGATCGTTAGATAATCACATCTAAATAAGAAAAGGCGCTCTAATCCGGCGCCTTTTTTAGTGGGAAAAAAGTCTATTCCTCTTCTTCAACGTCAACCGGTTTCATAGCTAAGTCTTTTTCAAGATGTCTACTAACAAGTCTTACTGCAGGAATAGCGCGAAGAGCATTGATGATCTTCTGCAGATGCTTGCCGTCTTTGATTTGAATGGTTAATGTAACCTTGGAGGCCGTAGGACTCAATTCGGTTAAAGAGAAACCGCTGATGCTGGATTGAGCCTTCGCAATCTGACCCGTGATTTTTTCTAGGGTTGCATGAGTCTCTGTAATTTCCGCATCTAGCTTAGCACTGAAAGTTTCTTTGCAAGTTGGGTTCCACGACATTTCCTGCCAGTTTTCCGGATCTACACGATATCCTCTTTGACAGTGAGAGCAATCACTTCTATGAATGTGAACAGTATTAGTGGCCTTAATGAAATGTCCTTGGATGGGATCCTCAGGAACCGGAGTGCAGCAGGGCGCAAGATTGTATCCTCTGCCGTGAAGATCGAGAACTGCCGGTTGCTTTTCAGAAGAGTCAGCGCGTCCCAGCGTGATGGAAGAAGTTAGCTGATGAGCTATCAGTGATGCATCTTTTAAACCGCGGCCGACAGCGGAAAGAAGATCATTTTTAGATTCAAATCCATTGCTCTTGCAAACACGTAGCCAATCATGATCCGTGATCTGAGCCAACGGAAGTTTTTGCTGCTTGGCTGCATTAGTCAGAAGAATATTGGCAGACTTAACGCTGCCTTCATCGGAAAGCTGTCTGAGGAACTGACGGATCTCTGCCCTTGCTCGGCCGGTTCTGACTGAGCTGAGCCACTGCGGGTTCGGAGAAGGGGTTGTGCCGGTGATGATTTCAACCATTTCTCCGTTCTTCAGCTCTCTGCTCAGAAGAGCAGGCTCACTGTTAATGCGGCAGCCGATGCAGGTGTTGCCTACATCCGAGTGGATTTGGTAGGCAAAGTCAACGGCGGTGGATCCTTTCGGGAGCTGAAGAATCTTACCTTTAGGCGTAAAGACGTAGACGTGTTCAGGAGAGATATCAACTTTAATATTCTCCATGAATTCCAAAGAAGTGCCGCTCTGCCGCTGAATTTCCAGAAGGCTTTCAAGCCATGATTGAGTAGACTTCTGCAGAGAAGAAGATTCTCCGCGATCTTTGTAAAGCCAATGTGCAGTAATGCCGTCTTCACAAATATGGTGCATCTCTTCCGTGCGGATCTGGAATTCAACAGGAAGGCCTTTGGGACCTAAAACCGTTGTGTGAAGACTTTGATACCCGTTAGCTTTGGGAATAGCAATAAAGTCTTTGAATCGACCTGGGACCGGCTTATAGAGTGCGTGAATAACGCCTAACGCACGGTAGCAGTCGTCTCTTGTGGGAACACAAAGCCGGAAGCTGTGAACGTCTAAAACTTCACTGAATTTGATCTTGCGCTCTTTCATCTTCGAATAGATACGCCATAGACCTTTATTTTTATCTTGAACGTCGCCTCTAATTTTGTTTCGGGCCAGCGCATCGCTGACTTCATGAGAAATCTGTTCTAAAGCTTGTTTTCTTCGTGCTCTGGATTTTTCTACGGCCTCTTTCAGTACTCGATGACGAATCGGGTACATAAAAGAAAAGCTGACGTCGGCAAGCTCACGATAGACAGAATAAAGTCCTAATCGGTTTGCGATCGGAACATAAATTTCCATCGTTTCTTTAGCAATTCTGAATTTTTTGTGAGGTTTGACGGCGCCTAAGGTGCGCATATTGTGAATGCGGTCGGCAAGCTTAATCAAAATGACCCGCACATCGCGGGACATCGCCAGAAGCATTTTGTGAAAGCTCTCTGCCTGAGCTTCCTCATTCGAAGAAAACTTAAGTTTGTCAAGTTTGGAGACACCGTCAACGAGTTCAGCTACCTTAATACCGAACTTTTCGCTCATCTCAATTTTGCTGATCGCCGTGTCTTCTAACACGTCATGCATCAGTCCGGCCTCAATAACTTGAGCATCCATATGCCAGGAAGCAAGAATTTCCGCAACGGCGATGGGGTGAGTGATGTAGGGAGCTCCGGAATTTCTAAACTGACCGAGGTGCGCTTGGTCAGCATAGCGGAAAGCTTCACGGATTTTGTTGACGTCGGAACTCGACAAATAAAGTCTGCAGCGCTCGGCCAATGCATTAGCCGAGGCTACAGGATTAACTTTTTCAGCAGGGATGGCTCCCGCGGGGGGAGCCGGCTGAGGCTCAGGTTTCTTCGGCGTATCCAGACCAACGGCTCTTTTTATTGCGTCAGCCGTCTTTTTTGCGAAACTAAAAGTGTTGTCTTGGACCGAAGAAACAGAGACGCTCATGAATAATCCCCTTGGCTGAATTTTTGATGTTTAGTTTTATTGTCTTACTTTATCTTATTGAGCATCTCTAAACCGGTTACGCCCTCAGCAATTTCTCTTAGAGCGGCAACACTGGCTTTATCTTTGCATTCAATCTTAGGAGCATGGCCTTGGGACAACTGGCGTGCTCTGCATGCTGCTACCAAAACCATTTGGAAACGGTTAGGGATCTTTTTTAAACAATCTTCAACGGTGATACGTGCCATTTAATCAATAGTCCAATAAAAATTAGCTTGGGATACCAAGCTGAATGAAAACATCTGTCCGGCGAGCATACTGCTTCTTAAAGCGAAGTCTGCTTCCGATAACGACAGAACGGAACTCATCAAGAGCCGTTTCAAAAACTTCATTAATTATAACGAACTGGAAGTCCTTAGCATGCACCATTTCAGCACCTGCACCCAACAGTCTGCGTGTAATAGTGTCTTCGGAGTCCTGTCCGCGCTTATGGAGCCTCTCCTCCAATGACTTAATGGAAGGAGGAAGGATAAAAATTGTTACCGCTTCCGGGAAGATATCTCTAACCTGAAAGGCGCCTTGCCAGTCGATTTCAAGAAGAACGTCGGTTCCTTCCTTCATTTTCTCTTCAATCCACTTTTTGCTGGTGCCGTAGTAGTTCCCGTGAACTAATGCGGATTCAAGAAATTCGCCTTTTTCTTTTGCTTCTAGAAATTTTTCAACGGTTGTGAAGTTGTATTCGCGGCCGTCGAGTTCGCCGGGACGTGGAGCGCGGGTTGTTGTAGAAATGGAAAGTTCAATGCCTTTAACTTTTTCTAAAAGCGCATTGACCAAAGAGGACTTTCCTGCTCCGCTCGGTGCGGAGACAAGAAAAAGGGAGCCCTTCATATCTGCTGAAAACATGTCTTTCCTCAAATAAATAAATTAAGCCTGCAGCGTTAAGAGCAATTCTTTCAGCTTTAGGGTATCGGCTACGAAAGCACAAATTCCTTCGTTAAGCTTTTCAGTAGCCATTTTGTCTGCGCACATTGTAAAGAGGAAATCAGCGTGGCTGATTTCTTCGCATTTCAATGAAGGGACTGCTTCTTTGAAGATTCTCTGTTCCACCGGAGCAGAACAATTTTCCAACTCTGAGATTAAAGCAGGAGAAATTGTCAGTAAATCGCAGCCGGCAAGAGCAAGAATCTGTTCCTTATTTCTAAAGCTCGCTCCCATAATTTCTGTCTTAGACCCAACACCTTTGAGCCTTTCAAAAATCAATTTGACGCTCTTAACTCCGGGATCTTGCGTACCCTTGTTTGCTCTTTCGTCCCAGTCAGCTCCGGCATTCTTTTTATGCCAGTCGTATATGCGGCCGACAAAAGGTGAGATTAGAGTGGCTCCGGCTTGGGAAGCTATTTCTGCCTGCACGAGAGAAAAAATTAACGTCAGGTTACAGTGGATGCCTTCAGCTTGCAAAATCTTTGCTGCCTGCACGCCTTCCCAAGTAGCGGCTATTTTGATTAATACTCTGTCGGGATCGACTCCGGCTTCTTTGTAGAGAGAAATCAGCTTTCTGGCCTTTTCAACAGTTTTGTCAGTATCGAAAGACAGGCGTGCATCAACTTCAGTTGAGACTCTTCCGCGGACGTATTTCAGAATTTCAGTTCCGAAGTTGACGAGAACCCTGTCTGCAGCATCTTCGATATCTTTACCTTCTTGCACGGCTCGAAGAAGCAATTTTTTATAAGCCGAGTTTTTCGCGGCCTTAAGAATAAGAGAAGGATTTGTAGTCGCATCCTGTGGATGAATTTTGGCGATGGAGTCAATATCACCGGTGTCGGCCACAATAGTTGTGTATTGAGATAAAGCCTGTAACTGATTCATGATTCTTTTTCGTTTTTCATCTATATGGAAAATCAATCTTTTAATTTTAAAACTTAGAGATACTTTTTCAGTATGTCATCAACAAAATTGGGTCTTTTAGCGTCTCTCCCTGCTGGGAAAACGCGGAGTGATTAACCTGCAAAGGTCTCGGGAAAATTCTTAGTCGAGAAAAAGGGTTAGGAGGGACCCATTGATATAATCGAAAAGTTTATAAGGCATCCCTGTGCCCTATGAACTTTAACAAAATATTTTTATCCTGCGACCGGGACCGAAACGGCGTCTCGGTGGCATTACGGAGTCATGGTGAATAACAAATTAATTAATGACACCCGACCTGAAGCTGCCTTAGTGCTTGCAGACGGAGCTGTTTTTAAAGGAAGGTCTATCGGTGTTCCTGGTATGACGATTGGTGAAGTCGTTTTCAACACTGCAATGACCGGTTATCAAGAAATTCTCACGGATCCTTCTTACAAGGGTCAGCTCGTTACCCTCACTTATCCGCATATCGGCAATGTAGGCGTCAATCAGGACGACGCTGAATCCCGAACTATCTTTGCAAGCGGTTTGATTATCCGTGACGAATCTTCTGTAGTTTCTAATTGGAGAAGTCAGAGAAGTCTCGGAGAGTATTTGAAACAGCATGGAATTGTATCCATTGCCGATATTGATACTCGACGTTTAACCCGTATTCTTCGTACGAAGGGGGCTCAACCCGGTTGCATTGTCGCAGCTTCAGAGGGAAAGCTTACGGACGAAGAGCTTAACGCAGCCCGCAAAGCGGCTGCCGACGCCCCTGTGATGAACGGCCAGGATTTGGCCAAGGTGGTGACTAGTGATTACAGATATCAATGGTCCGAGGGGACTTGGCAAATTGATAATGGCTGGGGACGCCCGGGCATGAGACACTTAGATGCCTATCCTTACCGAGTGGTTGCGTGGGATTTCGGCATTAAAGAAAATATTCTTCGTCTGTTGGCTGATCGTGGCATTAAAGTCACCGTTGTGCCGGCTCAAACGACCTTTGAAGAAGCAATGGCATTGAGTCCGGACGGTATCTTCTTATCTAATGGTCCTGGAGATCCTGCTCCTTGTGAATACGCTATCGAAGTAGCGAAAAAGGCTATTGAAGCAAAAATTCCTCTATTCGGTATTTGCTTGGGTCATCAGATTCTTGGTTTGGCCTGCGGCGGCGATACACGGAAGATGAAGTTCGGCCATCACGGTGCAAATCATCCTGTTGTTGATGTTAAGACTAATAAGGTTTACATCACTAGTCAGAATCACGGTTTTATGGTTGATGAAAAAACGCTTCCGGCAAATACCAAAGTAACCCATAAATCTTTATTTGACGGTTCCTTGCAAGGTTTTGAATTGACCGACGCTCCCGTATTCTGCTTCCAGGGACACCCTGAAGCCAGTCCGGGACCTCATGATATTCAGGATCTCTTTGATCGCTTTTTAGACCTTATTAAGCAGGCAAAAAATTAAAATGATAAGCCAATTGGACACAGTCAAAACAGCGTTAGCTGAGGCAAAAGAGGCACTTGATAATCTCCTTGTAAATGAGAATGTTCAGCAGGAGATTGTGAGAGCAGCTCAGGTAATGATCGAATCGCTCAAACACGGAGGAAAGATTCTCTCTTGCGGCAATGGAGGCTCCCTATGCGACTCTATGCATTTTGCTGAAGAACTCTCCGGTCGCTTCCGCTTAGATCGCGACCCTATCGGAGCGGTATCTATGAGCGACCCTTCGCATATGTCTTGTGTTGGCAATGACTACGGTTACGAAGAAGTCTTCTCTCGTTACTTGAAAGCTGTCGGTAGAAAAGGTGATGTTCTTCTTGCCATCACTACCAGCGGGACAAGTAAAAACGTGGTAAGAGCCGCTGAAGAAGCCCGTAAGCTCGGGATCAAGGTCGTTGCTTTAACAGGAAAACCTGACAGTCAGATTTGCAGATTGGCTGATGTCGCTGTCGTAACTCCCGGCGGAAGATTCGCCGACAGAGTTCAGGAACTGCATATTAAGGTCATTCACATTCTTATTGAATTAATCGAAGGCGGATTAGCCTCAGCAAAGAATTAAGGAATAGAAAATTATGCCAAAGCGCACAGACATTAAGTCTATTCTTATCATCGGTGCCGGTCCTATCGTGATCGGCCAAGCCTGTGAGTTCGACTATTCAGGTGCTCAGGCTTGTAAAGCTTTAAGAGAAGAGGGCTATCGGGTTATTTTGGTCAACAGCAATCCGGCGACCATTATGACTGACCCTCAGACAGCTGATGCAACTTATATCGAACCGATTACTCCGGCTGTCTTAGAGAAAATTATTGAAAAAGAAAGACCGGACGCCATTCTTCCGACCATGGGCGGGCAGACAGCATTGAACTGCGCCATGGAACTTTCTAAATCCGGTGTTTTGGAAAAACACGGCATTGAACTTATCGGTGCCTCTCCGGCCGCTATTGAAAAGGCCGAAGATCGTTTGAAATTCAAAGAAGCGATGGAAAAGCTCGGTCTTGGAAGCGCCCGCTCCGGAATCGCTTACTCCTTGGACGAAGCTCTTAAGGTTCAATCTAAGATCGGATTCCCTGCCATTATCCGTCCGAGTTTTACACTCGGAGGCTCCGGCGGCGGAATTGCTTACAACATGGAAGAGTTCGTGCAGATCTGCACACGCGGGTTGGAATTGTCTCCGACTCACGAGCTTTTGATCGAAGAATCCCTTCTTGGCTGGAAAGAGTACGAGATGGAAGTCGTCCGAGATTCTAAGGATAACTGCATCATTATTTGTTCCATCGAAAACTTAGATCCGATGGGTATTCATACCGGAGACTCCATTACCGTTGCCCCGGCCCAAACGCTGACTGATAAAGAATATCAGATCATGCGTGACGCCTCTATCGCCATTCTTCGAGAAATCGGTGTAGACACTGGCGGATCTAACGTTCAGTTTGCAGTCAATCCGAAAGACGGCCGCTTGGTTGTCATCGAAATGAATCCTCGTGTTTCCCGCTCTTCCGCTTTAGCTTCTAAAGCAACCGGTTTTCCGATTGCCAAGATTGCAGCGAAATTAGCCGTCGGCTACACTTTGGATGAACTGAAGAATGATATTACCGGCGGTTTAACACCAGCTTCTTTTGAACCGACTATCGACTACGTCGTAGTCAAGGCACCGCGTTTTGCTTTTGAAAAATTCCCCAAAGCTGACAAACGCCTGACTACTCAAATGAAGTCCGTCGGTGAAGTTATGGCCATCGGCCGTACCTTCCAAGAATCCCTCCAAAAAGCATTGAGAGGCTTGGAAACAGGTAAAGACGGGCTTAATGAGATTTCAACCGACAGAACTACCATTCACCATGAAATCAGTGAACCCGGACCTGAAAGACTGTGGTATTTGGCAGATGCTTTCCGTCTCGGTTACAGCGTCACCGATGCCTATCACGCGACAAAGATCGACCCGTGGTTCCTCGCTCAGATTAAAGAATTGGTAGATATCGAAGAAAGAATCAAAGAAACTTCTTTGGATCAGATCACCAAAGACGAAATGTACTTCTTGAAGAGAAAAGGATTCTCTGACAGAAGACTGGCTAAGCTTCTTAATGTTAAAGAAGATGATGTCAGAAACTATCGTCATTCTTTGGGCATTCGCCCGGTATACAAGCGAGTTGATACTTGTGCCGGAGAATTCCCGACGGATACCGCTTACATGTACTCCACTTACGAGGAAGAAAATGAAGCGAATCCGACAAACCGCCGCAAGATCATGGTGCTCGGCGGCGGTCCTAACCGAATCGGACAAGGTATCGAATTCGATTACTGCTGCGTTCACGCAGCAATGGCTCTCCGCGAAGACGGCTATGAGACCATTATGGTCAACTGCAATCCGGAAACAGTCTCCACTGACTACGATACCAGCGACAGACTCTATTTCGAACCTGTCACTCTCGAAGATGTGCTGGAGATTATCAATATCGAAAAACCGGAAGGTGTTATCGTTCAGTACGGCGGGCAAACTCCGCTGAAATTGGCTCGTGCTCTGGAAGCTAACGGCGTCAAGATTATCGGAACAACACCCGACTCCATCGATATTGCTGAAGACCGTGAGAGGTTCCAACATCTTCTCCAGCAATTGGGACTTCGTCAGCCGCCTAACAGAACGGCAAGAACCGAAGATGAAGCCATCAGAATGGCTGAAGAAATCGGCTATCCTCTCGTCGTTCGTCCAAGTTACGTTCTCGGCGGCCGGGCCATGGATATCGTTCACGAAAGAAGCTCTCTTGAACGTTACATGAGAGAAGCTATTAAGGTTACTTTCGATTCTCCTGTGCTTCTCGACAGATTCCTGGATGACGCAGTCGAAATGGATATTGATGCGGTCTCCGACGGCAATGAAGTAAGAATCGGCGGAGTAATGCAGCATATTGAGCAGGCCGGTGTCCACTCCGGTGACTCCGCTTGCTCAATTCCTCCGTATTCTTTAGATCCGAAGATTGTGGAAGAAGTTAAGCGTCAGACGCGTGTTATGGCCAAAGCACTGAATGTGGTTGGATTGATGAATGTTCAATTTGCTATTCAGAATGCCTTTACCGACCATCCGGAAATTTATGTTCTTGAGGTCAATCCGAGAGCTTCCAGAACTGTTCCTTTTGTTTCTAAATCTACCGGCCAGCAGCTGGCCAAAATTGCAGCCCGTTGCATGGTTGGTCAGACATTAGAAGAACAGGGCAAGCCGGTTGAAGTCGAACTCGACCATTACAGCGTTAAAGAGGCCGTATTCCCGTTTGCAAAGTTCTTGGGCGTTGATCCGGTCCTTGGCCCGGAAATGAGATCTACCGGTGAGGTAATGGGTGTTGGTCAGTCCTTCGGACAGGCTTTGTTTAAGAGCCAGTTAGGAGCCGACTCCGCTATTCCTCGTTCCGGAACGGTGTTTATTTCCGTTAAGGATTCGGACAAACCTCGTTTGCCGGAATTGGCCAGACAATTTACCGAAGCCGGATATAAGCTTGTTGCTACCAGAGGAACGGCTAAAGTAATTCAGGATTCCGGTTATAAGTGCGAAATCGTGAATAAGGTTTCCGAAGGCCGTCCGAACGTTGTGGATGAATTGAAGAACGGCACAATTCAAATGGTTATCGCCGTCGCTGCTGAAAATACTACTGAAATTGCGGACGCTTCCGCAATCCGTATTGCGAGCTTATCGAACCATGTGACTTTCTACACCGCTATGGCTAATGCTTTAGCTGTAGTAGAAGGTATTCGCCATATGCACGAGCAGGATGTTTACTCCCTGCAGGAATTGCATAAGGACAGATTTTAATTTTTGTTAATCGAGGACGCTCTTGCGTCCTCAAAAGAGGATATACCCATGCCATCAAGTTTAAAGAACCGCAGCTTATTGAGCCTGGTAAACCACACACCGGCTGAAATTGATTACCTTATTGAATTGGCAGCCGATTTAAAGCGTGCAAAAAGAGCAGGCACTGAAGTTAGACAGTTAACCGGCAAGAGCATCGCTTTGATTTTTGAAAAAACATCTACTCGTACAAGAAGCGCTTTTGAGGTCGCCGCCTACGATCAAGGCGCCCACACAACCTTCTTTGATCCGTCCGTCTCTCAGATCGGTCATAAAGAAAGCATTAAAGATTCCGCCCGTGTTCTTGGTTCTATGTACGATGCCATCGAATACAGAGGCTTTTCTCAGGAAGTTGTTGAAGAATTGGCTGAATACTCGGGCGTTCCTGTCTTTAACGGTTTGACCGATGAATGGCATCCGACACAGATGCTCTGCGATCTGTTGACAATGAAAGAAACTTGCCAGAAACCATGGAAAAAGATTAGCTTTGCTTATCTTGGCGATGCCAGATTCAACACCGGCAATTCTTTGCTGATGATCGGCGCGAAGATGGGGATGGATGTAAGAATCGGTGCTCCTAAGGAATATTGGCCGAATGAAGAACTCTTGGCTTTATGCCAGAGCTTTGCCGAAGCCTCCGGCGCCAGAATTCTTTTGACAGAAGATCCAGTCGAAGCTGTCCGCGGTGTTGACTTCATTCACACTGACATTTGGGTTTCGATGGGCGAACCGAAAGAAGTTTGGGACGAAAGAATTAAAGCTCTTCTTCCATACCAAGTTAACCGCCAATTAATGGAAGCTTCCGGCAATCCGGATGTTAAATTCATGCATTGCCTGCCGGCTTATCACAACACTGAAACAAAGGTTGGCAAATCCGTAATCGAAGCTTATCCGGAACTCAAGGACGGAATCGAAGTCACAGAAGAAGTATTTGAGTCTCCAGCCTCTATCGTGTTCCAGCAAGCTGGCAACAGACTTCCGACAATTAAAGCTGTGCTCGTTTCTTCTTTAGCATAGTTAACAATTTTTAACGGCTTCTCCTTTTTGGGGAGGCCTGTTTCATTTTCTCAGGCTCAACTCTCCAAAGAATGGTTTAATATTGGGCTATCGAAAATATAAGAACTGGGCGATTGACGCCCAAATTTTTTGGAACACGAAAATGCCTATACCAATTACCGTAAGAGGAGCTCAGTTGTTGAAGGCAGAACTCAACAGACTGAAGACCCAGGATCGTCCCGCTGTTGTCCAGGCGATTGCGGAGGCCCGTGAGAAGGGTGACCTCTCTGAAAATGCTGAGTACGATGCAGCTAGAGAGTCTCAGGCTTTTATTGAAGGAAGAATTGCTGAGTTAGAGAGCAAAATCTCTCAGTTTCAGATTATTGATCCGGCAGCTTTGGAAGGAACGGAAAAAGTCGTATTCAGTGCTACCGTTACCATTGAAGACGTTGAAACCGGTATTCAACAGCGTTTCCAAATCGTCGGTAATGATGAAAGCGACACAAAGAACAATCGCATCTCCATTGCCAGCCCGATTGCACGCGCAATGATCGGCAAGACAATCGGCGATGTAGCTGAAGTTCAAGCCCCGGGCGGTGTAAGCGAATACGAAATCATTGACATCGAATACATCTAGTCAATTGAGATTTCACTCAAATGAAAACGGCATTCACTCGAATGCCGTTTCGTTTGGGTGAAAGAAATTACTTAGAGAAGCCTTTCCTGGCTAGCCGTTTTCCAAGAGGAGTTCCTTTTTCGCCGACGGCTTTAACCTGTCCCTTCGGGGTCTTGCCTTTCTTTACCGTAGAGGCCCAGGGAAGGCTCTTTGCTTTGCCTTTCTTTTCGGCCTGAATAATTTCAGTCAAACGTTTTCTTTGGTTTCTGGCCTTAGCGCCGGTTTTTCTTTCTTTTTTCTCTGCAGGGGCTTTTTCGGCCGGTACTTCTTTTTTGTCTTTATCCGGATTCGGACGATAAAGAACAAAAAGTTTGCCGATCAATTGGACTTTTGCAGCGCCTAATTCTTCTGCTAATGTTTCGTAGATTTCTACACGTTCTTCGCGATCATCGCTAGGTACACGAACTTTGATCAGTTCATGAGCATCGAGGGCGCGGCCGACTTCTTTTTTTACTGCTTCTGTCAGGCCGGAGGCACCGAGTAAAACTACAGGGTCTAAATGGTGAGCAGCCGCCCGAAGTGTGATACGCTCATCGCGAGGTAACTTTAATTGTGCCATGATAGTCACATCTCCTATGAATTTTTTAGAGTGTAAACCGATGCCTGTCTCAGAAAAAAAACTTCGTTCTAATCCTGCCTGGATTAAACGTCATATTAATGATCCTTTTGTTAAGCAGTCAGTAAAAGACGGTTATCGGGCACGCTCTGTCTATAAATTAATTGAACTTAATGATAAAGATAAAATCATTAAAAAAGGAATGACGGTTGTCGATTTGGGAGCCGCTCCGGGGTCTTGGAGTCAAGTTGTCAAAGAAAAACTCATGGGTCCTGACGGGAAAATTCAAGGACGCGCCATTGCTCTGGATATTCTGCCAATGGACCCAATTGAAGGAGTGAACTTTATTCAGGGAGACTTCCGTGAACAGGAAGTTGCAGATCAGCTTACCGAACTTCTTCAAGGAGAAAAAGTTGATGTTGTACTCTCTGATATGGCCCCGAACCTTTCAGGTGTGGCAGCTGCAGACGCCGCACGTTGTTTGCTTCTGAACGAATTGGCACTGGATTTTGCCAAAGAAAATCTAAAGAAAAACGGGGCGTTTGTCTGTAAAGTATTCCAAGGAAGCGGATACTCTCAATTCGTAGAACAATGCAAGAAGTTGTTTAAGAAGGTTGCTTCTCGTAAGCCGGAAGCTTCCAGAACTTCTTCTGCGGAAGTTTATATCGTTGCACGGGACTTAAAGTAACTCAGCCTTTGCAACCTGACGGCCGGCCGTGATGCCGGCTTTTTGCTTATCGCTGAGGCGGTTACCTTGTCGGATCGATTTTGCTACACTCCTTTTCCTAAGTAAAAGCTTCTCTTTTTTCATTCTGCATCTTCATTGGATTTTTGTTTTATGAGCCAAGATTTCGTTCATCTGCGCATGCATTCGGAGTATTCCTTTCGCGACAGTACCATTCGCCTGAAACAGGTGGTACATAAAGCGGCGGCCGCAGGAATGAAGGCTTTAGCATGTACGGATGCCGGATCAATTTTCGGCGGCGTTACCTTTTATAAGGCTTGTCTGGGGCAAGGTTTAAAACCAATTATCGGTGTAGATGCTTGGATAAGGAACCCATCGGACGCTCATCATCCGTCCAAACTTCTTCTTCTATGTGCAAATGCGCACGGTTATCATACCCTTTGTGACTTGCTGACAAAAGCTTGGTTGGAAAATCAGGTTGACGAAAAAGGGCTGATTGAAGAAGAATGGCTGACGGAAGAAAACTGCGAAGGGCTTATTGCTATTTCCGGATTTCACGAAGGTGCAATCGGACGTTCTTTGCTAAATAATAAAAATTTCTCTGCAGAAGAAGAAGCTGAAAAACTTCACTCTATTTTCAAAGACCGGCTTTATCTTGAACTTCAAAGAGCAGGGAGAAAGTTTGATGAGGAGTTAGTCACTGAGACGATTAAACTGGCAAATAAGCTAAAGCTTCCCGTGGTCGCCACGCATCCAATTCAGTTCCAAGAAGCAGACGGATATCTCGATCACGAGATCCGTTGTTGCATCGCCCAGGGAACAACGCTGGCTAATCCTAATCGAGTAAAAGAATATACGGAAGAGCAGTATTTCAAGACAAAAGAAGAAATGCTGGAGCTCTTTAAAGACATCCCCAGTGCGATTGAAAATACCGTTGAAATAGCCAAACGCTGCAATTTCATGATGAAACTCGGTAAGCCTCAGCTTCCGTTGTTCGAAACGCCTGACGGAATTTCTTTAGACGACTATATGGCGCAGCTTTCCAGAGAAGGCCTGGAAATGCGCTTGAAGATTCTTTATCCGGATGAGGCTAAGAGAGACGCTGAAAGACCTAGATATATTGAGCGCTTAGAAAGAGAAATCGGCGTTATTCAAAAGATGGGTTTTTCCGGCTACTTCCTTATCGTTCAGGACTTTATCCGTTGGGCTAAAAGTCACGGCTGTCCGGTCGGTCCGGGCCGCGGATCCGGAGCTGGATCTCTGGTTGCTTTTTGCTTGGAAATTACGGACTTGGATCCTCTCGAATTCAGTTTGCTGTTTGAGCGATTCTTGAATCCTGAACGCGTCTCCATGCCTGACTTTGACGTGGACTTTTGCCAGAATAACCGCGGCCGAGTAATTGAATATGTAAAACAGAAATACGGGTCTGATGCGGTAAGTCAGATCGCGACATTCGGTACTATGGCGGCAAAAGGTGTTATCAAGGATGTCGGCCGTGTGCTTGACTTTCCCTATAACCAATGCGACTTGCTGACACGTCATATTCCTTCTAATCCCGGGCAGCAAGTTTCTTTGGAACAGGCTATTGAAAGTGAACCTGAATTCAAAGCCATTATTAGCAACTCTCCCGAGCTAAAACCTTTAGTAGCTTCTGCCATTAAGCTCGAGGGCTTGTGCCGAAATATCGGTATTCATGCCGGTGGCGTGCTGATTGCTCCGGGAAAACTCACCGACTTCTGTCCTCTTTATGCGGCCGACATGCTTCCGGAAAACGTCATCAGTATGTATGACAAAAAGGGCGTGGAAGAAGTCGGTCTGGTTAAATTTGACTTCCTTGGTTTGACTACTCTTACCATCGTGGCAAGAGCATTGGATTACATCGAAAAAAATACGGGCAAACGTCCTGATATCGAACATTTGCAGCCGACGGATAAGAAGGTTTACGACAAAATCTTTAAGCCTGCGGATACCGCAATGGTATTCCAGTTTGAATCACCGGGTATGCGTGACATTATGGTCCGTTCCGTCCCGACTAAGCTTTCTGACCTTATCGCTCTGAATGCCCTTTATCGCCCGGGTCCGATGGCTTTGGCAGATGACTTTATTGAGCTCAGAAAAGGCGGCGAGAAGAAGCCGGAGTATGCAGATGACCGACTGATTCCTGTTTTGGAAGAAACGGTCGGAATCATGATTTATCAGGAACAGGTGATGCAGGTCGCGCAGATTATCGCCGGCTATTCACTTGGCGGTGCTGATATTCTTCGCCGTGCCATGGGTAAGAAAGACGCTACGGAAATGGAACGGCAGTCTAAGATTTTCTTGGAAGGAGCCGTAAAGAACGGGGTAAAAGAAGAAGTTGCCGAAGAGCTCTTCAATAAGATGAGGAAGTTCGCGGAATACGGTTTCAACAAGTCTCACGCTGCTGCTTACTCTTACGTGGCTTATCAAACCGCGTGGCTTAAATGTTATTACCCGGCGGAATTTATCGCAGCTAACCTTTGTGAAGTCATGTTGAACTCCACGAAGTTATTTGATTACATTGCAGATGCTCAGCGTCATGGAATAAAGGTTCTGCCGGTCGATATTAATGCAAGCGAGTTTTACTTCACCGCTCCCGATTCCAAGACTATCCGCTTTGGCATGGGGGCATTAAAAGGCATGGGCGAGGCTCCGGCCAATGCGATTGTGGAAGAGAGAACCAAGAACGGTCCTTTCAAAGACATGGAAGATCTGGTCAACCGATTGGGGACTAAAGTTATGTCTCGAAAGGTTTTGGAAGTTCTGAGCACGATTGGTGCGTTCGACTCAATCGATCCGAACCGCAGAATGTGGCTGGAAAACGTTCCGCAGATTTATCGGTCGGCTCAAGAAAATGAAGAAAATGCCGATCAGATGGGTTTATTCGGGGAAGAAAGTTCTGAGATGAGCACTGAGTTGATTCAGTTCAAGCCCTGGGACACTCTCGAAAGAATGAAAAAAGAAAAGAGCATCATTGGGTTCTTCTTTACCGGCTCTCCGATGGATGCCTGCAGGGAAGAAATCAAAGATCATTTCGGCGGTCTGACCATTAAAGAATGTCCTCTGGATACTCAGACCAAGTTCAGTAACTTTAAAGGCTTCGGTGTAGTTTCCAGCATCAATTTCGGTGTTAGTAAGACCGGCAACCACTTCTGTAAATTAAATATCGATGATGGATTGCATCGTTACGAAATGAGAACTTCGCAAGAACTCTATGAATTCTGCAAGAAAGAGGTTTCAGTCGATGAAGTGTATATGGTCGAAGGAACGGTCGTCTACAACGATCAATCAAATGTCTTCTCTTGGAATCTGAAATCCATGCGACCGATTAGTGAAATCAGAGCCTCTCACGGAGCAAAGCTGCAGCTGGTTTTAGATAAAAAGGGAAAGATGAGCGAGTTAAAAGCATTGATTGAAGAACTTTCCGTTCATCCGTCTTCCTTGAGAACTGCTCCGATTGAAATTAAAGTAAGAGAAGGTGACACGGAAGTCTGCATTCCGTTGCCGGCCAACTTCTCTGCGCTATTATCAGGAGCGAACCTTTCAAAAGTTGAAAACTCGGATTTGATAAAACAGGCGAAGATTAACTATAAGTAGTTTGCAAAAATTCATCTCCTAATTCGAGGCTGGATCTTGAAAAAGCCTCGGACAACCACAACATAATTACAAGTGGGATATTTCTTGCTTTGTGTTGATAGATAGAATTTTTCGATAATGTTATTGTCATAATCTTTTGTTAGTTTCTGATGTAACGATTGAATATCTTCATTAAATCGAAGCAAGCAAGCTTCATTGTTTGAGGTGAAACTTTGAATAATAAAAATTTATTTGCGAAGGCAGCTATCTGGATTGTCATCGCTTTTGTGTTGTTTACCGTCTTCAAGCAGTTTGACGGCGCAAAACGCCTTGCGTCCTCTGAGCAGACTACAAGCTACACCCAATTTATGGATGAAGCTAAAGACGGCAAGATTAAACGTGTCGACGTCCAAGGAAGAACTCTTACCGTAACACCCGTGGAAGGGGCCTCTTATAAGATTACGGCTCCGGGAGATCTTTGGATGGTCGAAGATCTTAGAAAGGCAGGAGTCCAGGTTTACGGACAGCCGGATGAGGAGCAGAGCTTCTTAGCGACTCTCTTTATTTCTTGGTTTCCAATGCTTCTCTTAATCGGCGTGTGGATTTTCTTCATGCGTCAGATGCAGGGCGGCGGAAAAGGCGGTGCCTTCAGCTTTGGTAAGTCCAAGGCTCGTATGCTCGACAGCACCAACAATAATATTACCTTTGCAGATGTCGCCGGCTGCGATGAAGCAAAGGAAGAGGTCACGGAACTTGTAGACTTCTTAAAAGACCCGACCAAGTATCAAAGGCTCGGCGGAAGAATTCCTCGCGGTGTTCTTTTGGTTGGCTCTCCCGGTACAGGTAAAACGTTATTGGCAAAAGCTATCGCCGGGGAAGCAAAGGTGCCGTTCTTTACGATTTCCGGCTCTGATTTCGTAGAAATGTTCGTCGGTGTGGGTGCCGCTCGCGTCCGCGATATGTTTGAAAATGCCAAGAAGAATTCTCCTTGCATCATCTTCATTGATGAAATTGATGCGGTTGGCCGTCAGAGAGGTGCCGGTTTAGGCGGCGGCAACGATGAAAGAGAACAGACACTTAACCAGATGCTTGTGGAAATGGACGGCTTCGATACTGGCTCTGGTGTTATTGTGATTGCTGCAACCAACCGTCCTGACGTTTTGGATCCGGCTTTATTGCGTCCGGGCCGTTTCGACAGACAAGTTGTCGTTCCGCTTCCTGATATCCGCGGCCGTGAGCAGATTTTGAAAGTTCACATGAGAAAAATCCCTGTCGGTGCTGACGTGGATGAAGAAATTCTTGCCCGCGGGACACCCGGGTTTTCCGGCGCTGACTTGGCTAACCTTGTTAACGAAGCTGCCTTGTTCGCCGCACGCAGAAACGGTAAAGTCGTTGCTATGGAAGACTTCGAACGCGCCAAAGATAAGATCATGATGGGTGCCGAAAGAAAAGGCATGGCCATGAACGAAGAAGAGCGCAAAAATACGGCTTACCATGAAAGCGGACACGCTTTGGTTGCCCGTTTAATGCCGAAGAGCGACCCTGTTCATAAAGTTACGATTATTCCGCGCGGAAGAGCTCTTGGTTTGACCATGCAGCTTCCGGCAGAAGACCATTACTCCTACGATAAGCAGTATTTGCTTACTCGTATTGCCATTCTTTTCGGCGGCCGTATTGCTGAAGAGGTCTTTATGCATCAAATGACTACAGGTGCCTCTAATGACTTCGAAAGAGCAACCCAGATGGCTCGCGATATGGTTATGAGATACGGTATGAGTGATGCTTTGGGACCAATGGTTTACGCAGAAAACGAAAACGAAGTTTTCTTGGGACGCTCCGTTACTCAGACTAAGCATGTTTCTGAAGAAACAATGCGTAAGGTTGATGCTGAAGTTCGCCGCATCATCGATGAACAGTATGCGATTGCCAGAAAGCTCATCGAAGAAAACCAAGACAAGATGCACAAAATGGCGAAAGCTCTTTTGGAATGGGAGACCATCGACGCTGCACAGATTGATGACATTATGGACGGAAAAGATCCGAGACCTCCTAAACAGCTTCACAAAAAAGCTGCTAAGAAGGATGATGATGTTATTGAGGCGGAAGCAACAGAAATCAAAGAGCCCGCATCTGAAGCTTCCTCTGAGACTGTTTCTGAAACTCCTGCGGCTTCTGGAGCCGGAGAGGAGAAAAAGTCTGAGGCTTCCGATGCTCCGAAGTCAGCAATTGAAGAGCTGGCTGACGATGATAAAAAAGATCAGCCGAACAAGTAAAATTATCTTAACTTAGATTCAGGAGGCTGCTAAGGCGGCCTTCTTTTATTCCTGATTAAAGAAATGGCAGAAGAATTCCTAACTGACGAAGATGATGACGAGGAAGAAGTAAAGATTCCGGAAATCAAAGGTTCGAAGAACTACATGACGCCGGCTTGCTATCATCGTTTGCTTGACGAGAGACAAAGGTTAGTTAAAGTCGAGCGACCGGAGGTTGTTCAGGTGGTTTCTTGGGCAGCTTCTAACGGAGATAGAAGTGAGAACGGAGACTACCTTTATGGCAAGAAGAGACTTCGTGAAATCGATCGAAGAATTCGGTTTTTGAACAAACGTTTGGAAAACAGCGAAGTTGTCGATCCGGCTACGCGTCCGCCGACAGATCAAGTATTTTTTGGCGCCACGGTGCTGTTCAGCGATGAAGACGGTAATGAATCAAGAATTAGAATCGTTGGAATTGACGAGGCCGATGCGACTGTGGGAGATGTGTCTTGGATTTCTCCGATTGCTCGAGTTTTCTTGAAAAAATCAGAAGGAGATACTGTCTTATTGCCTACTCCTAAAGGAGTCAAGAAACTCGATATTCTCGAGGTAACCTATGTTGGAAATCCTCCGGGAACGCCTCACCAGCTTTGATTTGAGCCAAAAACCTGCCTTTAAGAAGTCGGTTTTTGGAACTGAAGAAATGCAAAAATTCAATAAGTTGTAACTGTAAAAACAGTTGGACTCATCCATTTTTGTTCTAGAATTGCACGGTCTATAAAGGACCTTTATTTTTAATTTTATGGAGTGGCCGGTAAAGCCATGGAAACAGAACAATATTTATCAGACTTTGACTTTGAGCTTCCCGAAGAGCTCATTGCGCAATTCCCGCTCGCTGACCGTACGGCATCTCGACTTCTTCATGTTTCCAAAGACGGAAAGATAGAAGACTTAACTTTCAGAGATATCTTAAAGTTGCTGAGAAAAGACGATCTTCTCGTGTTTAACAACACTAAAGTTATTAAGGCTCGTCTTAACGGCAATAAAGAATCCGGAGGCGCGGTCGAAGCGATGCTCGAAAGAATTCTCGGAGAATATGAAGTTCTAACA
The DNA here is from genome assembly GCF_002221595.1 of Turicimonas muris. Taxonomy (GTDB): domain Bacteria; phylum Pseudomonadota; class Gammaproteobacteria; order Burkholderiales; family Burkholderiaceae_F; genus Turicimonas; species Turicimonas muris. The sequence goes on along the minus strand of NZ_NHMP01000003.1, from coordinate 287,920 downwards.
ATGCTTCGTTCAAGCAAGTCTCCGAAACCCGGCACGAAACTCTTTTTTGTCAAAGATGGAGTGGAAGGAAGGGCAGAAGCAGAGGTCACGGGCCGTCAGGGGGAATTCTTTCTCCTGCAATTTACCGAGCCTGTTCTCGATGTTTTAGAAAAATTCGGAAAGGTGCCGCTGCCTCCTTATATCACGCATGCAGCTTCTAAATCGGACGAATCCAGATACCAGACGGTCTATGCAAAAGAGCCGGGAGCGGTTGCTGCGCCTACAGCAGGACTTCACTTTACGGATGAACTGCTTAAAGACATCAAGGCTTTAGGATGTGAAGAAGTCTTTGTGACCTTACACGTAGGGGCCGGAACCTTTCAGCCCGTTCGTTCAGAAAAATTATCTGAACATAAAATGCATTCCGAGTGGTATCACATTGATCAAAAAACAGCAGATGCCATCAACAAAGCACTTAAGGAAGGAAGAAGAGTGGTTTGCGTTGGCACAACAAGTTTGCGCGCCGTTGAATCAGCTGCAGCACTTGAAGAAGACAACCAAGTCAAAGCTGGAATACACGAAACCCGCCTCTTTATTAAGCCCGGATATAAATTCAAAGTGTGCGGAGCTATGGTCACGAACTTCCATTTGCCCAAATCAACCCTTGTGATGTTGGTCAGCGCACTATCCGGAAAAGATGAAATTTTTAAAGCTTACAAGCATGCCGTAGAAGAAAAATACAGATTCTTCAGCTACGGAGACGCTTGTTTCTTGGAGAAGAAGGAAACTGTATGAGTTTGACTTTTCATTTACATAAAACTCATGGAAAAGCCCGAAGAGGCGAGATGCATTTGAACCATGGTGTGGTTCAAACTCCGGTATTCATGCCCGTCGGCACTTATGGTACCGTCAAGGCCATGTCTCCTCTTGAATTAAATGAGATTGGCTCCCAAATTATTTTAGGCAATACCTTCCATCTGTGGCTGCGCCCTGGTCTTGAAGTCATCGAACAGCACGGGGGCCTTCATAAATTCATGGGATGGGAAAAGCCAATTCTTACCGACTCCGGCGGATTTCAAGTCTTTTCTCTTGGAAAATTGAGAAAAATTACCGAAGAAGGCGTTAAGTTTGCTTCTCCGATTAACGGTGAAAGACTTTTCTTAACTCCGGAAGTCTCGATGGAGATTCAAAAGGTTCTCAATTCAGATATCGCAATGATTTTTGATGAATGCACGCCCTATGAAATCGACGGTAGACCGGCAACTGAAAAAGAAGCTGCTGACTCTATGAGACTGTCATTGAGATGGGCCGAGCGCTCCAAAAATGCTTTCGTAAAACTTCAGAACCCTAACGCACTTTTCGGCATTGTTCAGGGCGGTATGTTTGAGAAACTAAGAGATGAATCTCTTGAAGGCCTAATGAAGATTGGCTTTGATGGTTACGCCATTGGCGGTCTTTCTGTCGGGGAACCTAAGGAAGATATGATGCGCATTCTTGACCATATGAGCGAAAGAATGCCTGCAGATAAGCCGCATTATCTAATGGGGGTCGGAACACCCGAAGATTTGGTAGAAGGCGTCAAGAGAGGTATTGATATGTTTGACTGCGTTATGCCTACACGTAACGCACGTAACGGTTGGCTTTTTACTCGCTACGGTGATATTAAGCTTAGAAATGCCCGCTATAAGAATGATTTGAGACCTTTGGATGAAACTTGCGACTGCTATTGCTGCAGAAATTTCTCCAGGGCATATTTGCATCACTTGCAGAAGGTCAATGAAATTTTGGGAGCACGCCTCAACACGATTCATAACCTTCATTTCTATCTCAATCTTATGCAGGAAATCAGAGACGCATTGGATAACGATACGTTTGACGAATGGTGCGAAAAATTCGCAGAGGATAGAAAGAGAGGAATTGAATAATTTCTAATTAACGCAACTCCTTTATAATTCCCAAGTTAATTATTAATGCACCAGTCGGTGATGGAGATTTAAATTGTTTTTTATTAGTGATGCATATGCCCAAGCAGCCGGAGCTCAGCCTGGTGGCCTTGAAAGCATGATGTCCTCTTTTGGCGTAATGCTTTTGATTTTTGTTGTTTTCTGGTTCTTGCTCATCCGTCCTCAGCAAAAGAGACAAAAAGAACATAAGAAGATGATTGATGCTTTGACCATTGGTAATGAAGTTGTTACAGCCGGCGGCATCATGGGTAAGATCGTTGAAGCCGATGAAAACTATCTTGTTCTTCAGATCGCTTCCGTCGACGACAAACCTGTGACTATCACTTTCCAGCGTTTAGCTGTTCAAGCAGTTCTCCCTAAGGGAACAGTCAAGTTCTAAAAGCTGCTCACTCAGCCCTCGAATGAGGGCTTTTGTTGTATTTATTTTTAGTGGTCTAATCCCTCCCAACCATGAATCGATATCCTATTTGGAAGTATGTTCTGATTGCGGTGATCCTTATTGTCGGTTTGGTTTACACCTTGCCGAACTTTTATGGTGAATCGCCTGCCGTTCAGGTAAGCCCAGGCAAGGCAACTGCAAAAGTAACGGAAAATACTCTCAAGACTGTTGAAGACGCGTTAAAAGCGGCTCAAATTTCTCCTAACGGTGTGTTCTTCGAACAAGGTGCTCAGCAAAACTCCATCAGAGTTAGATTTGCGCCGACTGAAGGCGAGCTTCAGCTCCGTTCCAAAGAAGTTATTGACAAAGCTCTTAACCCCGATCCAAAAGATCCAACATACATTGTTGCTCTTAACCTTGTTCCAAACACACCGCAGTGGCTTTTAAGTATTAATGCTTTGCCGATGTACTTAGGGCTTGACCTTCGCGGCGGCGTTCACTTCCTATTGGCTGTCGATATGGAAGCAGCCGTTTCAAAGAGAATTGAAGCTGCAGTCGGTGATGTAAGAACATTCTTAAGAGAAAAGAAGATTAGACACGCCGGTATTACCCGCAGCGGAAACAACATTGAAATCCTCTTCAGAAGTGAAGCGGAGCAAAGAGCTGCTTTCGATGTACTGAGAGACCATGCTTCCGATATGCAGTACGAAGAACTTCCGGGAAGCGGCAATCGCTACATCATTCGAGGCACAATGTCTCAAAAGGCAATGTCTGACGTTCAGGAATATGCCTTGAAGCAGAATGTTGCTACTCTTCATAACAGAATTAATGAACTTGGCGTGGCAGAGCCTGTAATCGCTCAGCAGGGTGCTGACCGTATTGTGGTCCAGCTCCCGGGGGTTCAAGATACAGCAAAGGCTAAGGACATTCTCGGTCGTACAGCTACTTTGGAAGTGCGTATGGTCGACGATAGTCCGGAGGCGATGAACTCTCTCGCTCAAGGTACAGTTCCCTTCGGCACTGAAAAATATAAAGACCGAGAAGGCAGAGAAATCCTCGTCAAGCGTGAAGTCATCCTCACCGGAGAAAATTTAAATGACGCTCAGCCGGGATTCGACAGCCAGACTCAAGAACCGACAGTTAACTTGACCTTAGACAATAAGGGTGCAAGAAAGTTCAAAGACGTTACTCGTGAAAATGTCGGTAAGAGAATGGCCATCATCCTTTTCGAAAAAGGTAAAGGTGAGGTCGTTACTGCTCCGGTTATCCGTCAGGAAATCGGAGGCGGCCGCGTTCAAATCTCCGGAAGAATGACCACTGTTGAGGCAACGGATACTGCTTTGTTGTTAAGAGCCGGTTCTTTGGCTGCTCCGATGGAAATCATTGAAGAAAGACTGGTTGGTCCGAGCCTTGGTGAAGAAAATATTAAAGCTGGCTTTAAATCCACTTTATGGGGCTTCATCGCCGTTTCTGTCTTCATGATTATTTACTACCATTTGTTTGGTGTAATTTCCGCAATAGCTTTGACCTGCAATTTATTCTTGCTGGTTGCCATCTTGTCTATGCTCCAAGCAACTCTAACGTTGCCGGGTATTGCAGCTATGGCCTTGACCCTTGGTATGGCTGTCGACGCTAACGTGCTTATTAATGAACGTATTCGTGAAGAACTGAGAGTGGGACGTACCCCTCAGCAGGCAATCTCGGAAGGTTACGGAATGGCTTTTAATACCATTTTGGACTCCAACATTACGAGCTTGATTGCCGGTGTCGCTCTGCTGATTTTTGGTTCCGGTCCGGTCAGAGGCTTCGCGGTTGTTCACTGTTTAGGTATTCTTACTTCTATCTTTACTGCCGTGATGGTATCTAGAGCAATTGTTAATCTCTACTATGGTCGCCGTAAGAAACTTACTAAGCTTTCAATTGGTCAGGTTTGGATCCCTGATGCAGAAAAAACTAAAAAGGGAGCCTAATCATGGAGCTGTTTAAAATTCATAAAACGATTCCATTCATGAAGTATTCAAAAATTTTGAATGCGATATCGTTTCTTTCATTTTTTATTGCAGTTGCTCTTCTGGTCATTAAAGGTTTAGCTTTCTCCATTGAGTTTACGGGCGGTTTGGTAATGGAAGTTAATTACCCGCAAGCTGCGCCGATTCAGCAAATCCGTACGGATTTGGAAAAAGTCACGGGCGGAGAGGTTCAGGTTGTTAACTTTGGTACAGCCAGAGACGTTCAAATTCGTCTCCCTCTGAAAGGGGATAAGACCTCTGCAGAGATGAGCGCCGAAGTTATGGAAGTTATTCATCAGCACGATGCTAAAGCCGAGTTGAGAAGAACTGAATTCGTCGGTCCTCAGGTTGGTGAAGAATTGGCAACTGACGGTTTAACCGCACTCTTGCTTGTGATTATCGGTATCATGGTCTACTTAGCATTCCGTTTTGAATGGAAATTCGCTGTGGCAGCCATTATCGCTAACTTCCACGACGTAATTTTGGTGCTTGGTTTCTTCTCTTTATTCCAATGGGAGTTCTCTTTGCCGGTGCTTGCTGCGGTACTGGCCGTGCTAGGTTATTCCGTTAATGAATCTGTAATTATTTTCGATCGATGCCGAGAATGCTTCAGAAAGATTCGAAAGGGAACACCGGTAGAAATTGTTAATACGGCTATTACCCAGACCATATCCAGAACGATCATTACTCACTCTTCGACATTGATGGTGACTTTAGCGATGTTCTTCTTTGGAGGTCCTGCTCTCCATTACTTCGCTTTAGCTTTAACTATCGGTATTTTGTTGGGTGTGTACTCTTCAGTGTTCGTTTCTGCGGCTATCGCTCTCTACTTAGGAGTTAAGAGAGAGGACTTAGTCAAGAAAGTCAGAAAAGATGAAATTACTGACATGGTCCCATAATATTTGATACCCACTTCGTTTTTAGAAGGGAGGCTTCGGCTTCCCTTTGCGCTATTGTGAAGGAAGGGAGGATTTATGAGAACAGGGCTGAGATGGTTCAAATTTGCAATAAGCAAAGTTTCTGATTTCAGAGGAAGGGCAGGGAGATCAGAATTCAATTGGTATGTGTTGTTCTTTGTTCTCTTTGCGGCCTTATGCTTCGGCCTGGATACAATAGTTTCTGATTATCCGATTATCGTTTCGATTTATTTTGCCCTTGCCATTGTTCCTTCAATTCTCTTGGTTATTCGCCGACTCCATGACATAGGACACTCAGGATGTTGGTGCATTTTGTTTTTTCTGGTTCCTCCGTTAATGCTTTATCTAATGTTCTCCCCTTCAGATAAAGAACCTAATCAATTTGGTTTCACGGAACGGCTGGTCAATGATTCTCCAAAACCTTTTAAGCCAATTGATGAAGGGAACGGATTCGAAGAACTGACGGATCACGGGTTGAGAAGAAAAAACGGAGAACCCTATCAGTCTTAAAGCTGTTTCAAGAGGCAGTTTGACTTCTTATTCTAGAACGCAGGAAGTGTGTTGATCTTCGGGTAGAATCGATTAATACCTATAACTCAATGCAATAATATTTTCTCAATATCAAGTGACGGAGGGAATTATGTCTAAAAAAAAAGATATTTCCAAAAAAGAAATCAAAAAAAGAATTAAGTTAGAAGACAAAATTTTTAAACTGATTCTTAAATCACGCTCTAAAAAGCATCCTCTTGATGAACAGGTGTATGCGGTAATCGACTTTCTTGAACAGCTTCAGTACAGCCTTAAGGAGTTGGTTAAAGAGGATGAACAGAAAGAGCAAGCTGAAACTGAAAAACTCATCCAAGAGGAACTTCCTGAACCTGAGGTGAGAGAAGAAATCAAGGAAGAGCCAAAAGCTGAAGTTAAAGAAGAAGCAGCTGAAGTTGCCCCGTCTACAGAGACGCCTGCAGCGACAGTCAAAGAAGTTAAGAAATCTTCTAAGAGAAAAGGAAGAAAACAGATTAGAAGAAGAAAATAAAACATAAAAAATCCGCCGATTTGGCGGATTTTTTATGAGTTAATCTACATTGAAGCCGTTTTTACGTGCTGCTATAAGAGCTTCAGTCCTATTTTTGGCATTAAATGCTCGGTAAATAGCCGCGACATGAGTCTTAATGGTTCCCTCAGAGAGTTCCATTTTTTTGCAGATAGTCTTAATTGAATCCCCTTGGCTAAGCAGTTTAAGAACTTGACACTGCCTTGGAGTTAAGTGCACGGAGGAGCTCGGGTTTTCAAGCGGCTGCTGAGGATTCATTCCAACAGACTGCTGTTGAGAGAGAACTTTGGAAGGGATATAAACACCGCCTTCAAGCACAAAGCTAATTGCATGTTTAAGGAGTGTAGCATCCAAGGATTTAGGAACGTAACCTGCAGCGCCGGCCGATAGGCTCTTCAAAATACTGTCTGGATCGACTACTCCTGATAACACAAGAATTTTCAGAGCAGGATATTCAGATAATAATTGTTCAAGTAATCCGGTACCGCTTGAGTCAGGTAAGCATAAATCTAAAATCATCAAGTCTGCGGAATCACCAAATTTGTTTGCTAACTCACGCGCATCTCTTGCCGAAGATCCTGTATAAATTTGGACTTCCGGGTACATGCTTTTAATAACGCGCTCATTGCTGTGGTGATCAGAGAATGGTCATCTACCAACAACACCAAATGAGGCTGTTTCATAAATACTTTCTCCTAAATATGCGTGATAGGAACGATTATATAGTAGTGGACTAGCAGATTCTCGGTAACTGTTCTCCGCTTAACCAATCCACCATTCTAGTTCCACCGAAGGGCGTTTCCATCTGAACAAAGCAGTTCTCATCCTCTACGCAAGTCCCGATAATCTGAGCATTCTTTCCTAAGGGATTTGCACGCATAATTTCCAGCATTTTTTCTGCATCTTCAGGTCCGCAAATTGCGATAAGCTTTCCTTCATTGGCAACAAATAAAGGATCGAGACCGAGGAATTCACAAGCAGCGGTAACCTGTTCTTTCACCGGAATCTTAGCCTCTTCAATTTTCATTCCGACTTTAGATTGAGTTGCAAGTTCATTAAGTGTGGTACCAAGACCTCCGCGTGTCGGATCACGCATACAGCGTAAAGAAGGAATCTCTTTGACTAATGCTTCTGTCATGGAATTGAGACTTGCGGAATCGCTTTGAATTTCGGTCTCAAAGCCTAAATTGGCTCGTTGACTCATAATGGCAATGCCGTGGTCTCCAATGTCGCCTGACACGGCAATCACGTCGCCTGGTTTGCAGTTTGCTCCGGAAAGGTGAATGCCTTTAGGTACAACACCAACACCCGTGGTGTTGATGTAAATGCCGTCCCCTTTGCCTTTTTCAACTACCTTGGTATCACCGGTCACAATATAGACTCCGGCTTTCTTGGCCTCTTCGGCCATGCTCTTCACAATCTTTTCCAGGTCAGCTAAAGGGAAACCTTCTTCGAGAATAAAACCTGCGCTTAAGTAAAGAGGTTTTGCACCGCACACGGAAACATCGTTAACGGTTCCATGAACGGATAATGAACCGATGTCGCCGCCGGAGAAAAAAATGGGAGAGACGACATGAGAATCGGTCGCCATCACTATGTGGCCTTCAGCGGCTGGAAGATATGCTCCGTCATCGCCTTGCATGAGATATTCATTGTTGAAGTACTTGGCAAAGAGTTCGGAGATTAACTGTGCGCTGGCTTTGCCGCCTGCGCCATAGTTCATTTCGATTTTTCCGTTTTTAATATTCAGCGGACGGACATAATGTTTCTTTTTTTCTTGCATTTTATTTGCACCGATACTGGCTATTTCTTTGTTCTTCTTCCGTAAGTGTAATAAGCTGCGCAGGCGCCTTCACTGGAGACCATGCAGCTTCCGATTGGAGTTTCCGGTGTGCAGACAGTTCCGAAAGCACGGCAGTCGGACGGATGCTTTTCTCCTCGCAGAATCGCGCCGCATTCGCATGCTTTGTTGTCCGGGACTCTGCGGTAGGGAAGATCAAAACGTTTTTCTGCGTCAAAGAAGGCATAGTCTTCACTTAGCTTTAGAGCGGAATAGGGAACGCTTGAGAGGCCTCGCCACTCAAAAGAGTCTCTGATGTCAAAGACTTCCTTCATTAGATTAATGGCCTTAACGTTGCCTTCGGGCTTGACCGCACGAATAAATTCGTTTTCAACTTCCGCTCTTCCGTCATTAATTTGCCTAATGAGCATAAGAATAGCTTGAAGCATGTCTAACGGTTCAAAACCTGCGACAACAACGGACTTTTTATATTTCTCTGCCAATTCCTTGTAGGGGTCAGATCCGATAATGGTGGAAACATGGGCGGGGCCGACAATCCCGTCAATTTTGACGCCGTTCGGATTGTTCAAAATGTGCTTCATGGCGGCTGGGGTTAAAACATGGTTGCAGAACACTGAGAAATTCTTAATATTTTCTGCCTTTGCCTGTTTTAGAACAACGGCTGTAGGAGGTGTCGTAGTTTCGAATCCTATGGCAAAAAAGACAACCTCTTTGTCGGGGTTTTCTTTTGCAATCTTGTACGCATCGCTGACGGAGTAAACCATGCGGATATCTGCACCTTGAGCTTTCGCCTTCATCATGGAGATTCCGCCGGATGCCGGTACTCGCATGGTATCAGCATAAGTACACAAAATAACATGATGCTTAACGGCTAGCTCAATGGCAGAGTCGATTCGTCCGATCGGCATGACGCAAACGGGACAGCCCGGACCGTGAATCATTTCCACATTTTTCGGAAGAATATTTTCTAAGCCGTAACGGCTTAAAACGTGAGTATGACCGCCGCAAAATTCCATTAAACGATAGGTACGCTCCGGTCTGACTTCTTCCGCAATCTTCTTTGTGATCTCTTTGGCTATTGCTGAGTCGCGATATTCACTAATGTATTTCATAAAACTATTCTTAAGCGGAGACCTGAGAATTGAAAAGTTGAATGGTTTTTTGGGCTTCTTCAGGATCGATCTTCTGAAGAGCATAACCGACATGAAGAATGACATAATCACCGACTTGTACATCTTCAATCAAAGCCGTAGAAATTGTTTTCTTAACACCGGCAATTTCTGCGATTGCTTCATCACCGGGAAGCACTTCAATAATTTGTACGGGAACGGCTAAACACATTTTTATTCCTTCTCTATAACATTTGCCATACCGGCGACCCACAGCTGTCCGAGAGATAAACCTCCGTCATTACAAGGGACTTCGGTAGATTCGTAAATTTTTAACTTTTGATGCTTCAATGCATTTTTGATTTGTCTTATCATGAGATTATTGAGGCAGCAGCCGCCTGAAAAACAGATTTTCGTGATGCCTGCCTTTGTACTTTGTTCAATTAATTCTTCGGCAATAGCGGAAGCAATTGTCGTGTGAAAATCCGCAGCCGCTTCTGCTGTGTCTTGCCTTTGAGCAAGATGCAGAAGAAATTCATCGAGATTTAGAATGCCGTTTTCTCGTTTGACCATTTCTCTCAAAAAGCGGCCGTTTTTATTTTTGGCTGCGTATTCCAATAGAACAGGGGCTTCGCCTTCGTAGGTGGAAAAGTCCTTAACCCGAAGAAGTGCTGCCGCCATGTCAAAAAGCCTGCCTAGACTTGAGGACTGTGGAATAGGAAAGTTTGAATCAATCAGATGAAAAATCATTTGAACATTCCTGTTCGGGAACAATTCTCGAGCCAGGTTACGATTTCCGTGTTTTGCTAAAAAGGCTGCGGCAATTCTCCATCCCTCTTTTGCGCATTTATCTCCGCCCGGAAGGGCAACTGGTTTGAAGTGGCTTAAACGCAAAAATCCGCTCGGATCTACGAGAAGAATTTCTCCTCCCCAGCTTGTGCCGTCCGTCCCTAATCCAACCCCGTCCAAGGCAACTCCCAGAACAGGCTCTTCAAGCCCATGCTGAGCCATTACGGAGGCGATATGAGCGTGATGATGCTGGACAGGAAAAAGCTTGGCTCCGTATTTATCCGCTAAATCTTCTGCTAATCGAGTTGAAAAGAAGTCGGGATGAAAATCACAGGCAATAATAGACGGGTGAATATCAAACGTTTCAATCAAATGTTCAATAGCTTCAGATAAAGTCGTGCAATTAGAGACTCTGTCCAAATCTCCAATATGCTGAGAAAGAATCGCACTATCTTCTTTTGAAACACAAGCGGTGTTCTTTAGCCAGGATCCTGTAGCGATGCAGGAAGGCACTTTCCTCGGTAGCTTAGTGACCTTTGGAACGTATCCGCGGGCTCTTCTTATGATTTTTGTCGGTTCCGAAAGATCGCTGCGGATTACTGAGTCATCGCATCGTATAAGAATATTCCTATTGTGCTCGAGATAAAAATCGGCAATTCCTTGCAGCTGCTCTTCGGCTTCTTTATTGTTAATAACTAGAGGTTCACCTCCTGCATTGGCGCTTGTCATTACCAGATAAAGAGGAACTTCTTCTGAGGCGAGCGGATAGTGAGGTTGCCGGTTAACTGCCTCAAAAAATAAAAGCCAATGGATGGGTGTGTAAGGAAGCATCAGACCAATTGTAGAAAGATCGGGAGCTATTCCATCAAGCAGTTCATCGGTTCTGTCCTTCTTTGGACAAAGAACAATGGGGGCAGCACTCGATTCCAAAAGATTTTTGGCTTCTTGATCGATTACAAGAAATCTTTTCGCACTCTTAGCGTTTGCAGTCATGATCGCAAACGGTTTACTTGGTCTGTTTTTTCTTTTGCGAAGTTCTCTGACGGTTTGGGAATTTAACGCATCACAAACTAGATGAAAGCCTCCCAATCCTTTGATTGCACCGATTGCACCTTTTTTTATTAATTTGAAAGTTTCTGCAATTGGGTCGTCGGTCTCTATAAGATTGCCGTCCTTATCTTTCAAAGCTAGTTGAGGACCGCAGTTCCAACAGGCATTTGGCTGAGCATGAAAACGACGGTCAAGAGGATCTGTATATTCTTTATGGCACAAAGAACACATTGGAAAGTCCTTCATGCTGGTTTGTGGTCGATCGTAGGGAATATGAGCAGTAATCGTATATCGAGGACCGCAGTGAGTGCAGTTAATAAAAGGATACCGGTACCTTCTGTTGCTTGGATCAACAAGCTCTGCCAAGCAGTCTTTGCATACGGCCGCATCGGCAGGAATCGTTGTTTTAACTGCCGAGGATCTGCTTTCAATAATTCTGAAAGAAGAAAACACCGGATACTCAACGACTGCTTCGTCTAAAGAATCTACTGAAGCAAGAGGAGGCAGTTCTTTCTTGAGGCGTCTGTCAAAGACCTCTTGTTGTTCTTTAGTGCCCTGAAGAATAATCTCTACCCCTTCTCCGTCGTTTAAAACCGTTCCTTTTAACCCTTCGGAAACAGCAATAACGTATACAAAGGGCCGGAAACCGACTCCCTGAACAGTTCCGCGAACTCGGATTCTTCGGGTGTAGAGATTTGAATCCATATGATTATTTACGATGGTTCTTTAACCAGTCAATCCACTTTTCCATTCCCTCTCCGGTAGTTGAAGAAAGTTCAATGATTTCGATATCCGGATTGACTTGTTTGGCGTACTGTTTGCATTTCTCAACGTTAAAATTGAGATAAGGAAGGAGATCGATTTTTGTCAAAATCATTACCTTTGATGCATTAAACATGTACGGATACTTCAAAGGTTTGTCCTCTCCCTCAGTGACGGAAAGAACGACTACCTTGCATAATTCTCCAAGGTCGAAAGCTGCCGGGCAAACAAGATTGCCGACATTTTCGATAAACAGAATGGAATTGTCCTCTGGAACTAATTTTGCTGAGGCGTCTTTAATCATTTCAGCATCTAAATGGCAGTTTTCTCCTGTGTTGATTTGAATAGCTCGGCAGCCGGTTGCTCTGATTCTTTCTGCATCATTGATAGTCTGCTGATCTCCCTCGATCACCATCAGAGGGACTTCATTTTTTAAAGCGTCGATAGTCTGACAAAGCAGTGTAGTTTTGCCGCTTCCCGGGCTGGACACCAAGTTGAGTGCGAGAATATTGTGTTCGGCAAAATAATTCCTGTTTTCCGCAGCGACTTTATCGTTTGCTGCCAGAACATCCATCTCAAGTTTGATTAAACGATCATCTACATCGCTCATGAAATACCTTTTTAGAAATTAATTTATTTTTTCAGTTCTATTCGTTCGGGGAATCTAACTGATTAATTAGTATGATCATGTTCCTGTCCATGATCATGATGATGTTCATGGCTGTGTTCGTGTTGGTGGTCATAATCATGTTCGTGATGATGTTCATGGCCGTGGCAATGTTCATGATCACCATGGTGATGAGCATGAATATGCTGTCCTGATTGATCCAAATCTTCAATTGTTGCGCCTTTGCCGCCGCATCCACATGTAATACACATATTAACCTCCAAGTGTTACTAATCTTCTGTTTTAAGTTCAAGTTCTGAGACCCTGAACTCGTTGCCACCGTTAATTCTTAACTGATACCCTCCGCAAATAGGACAAGGATCGCCTAAATGATGGAACGGAACGGTTTGAGCACACTTCATGCACCAAGCTGTTCCTTCCGGGCGTTCAAGTTCAATTTCTGCTCCTTCCATTACAGTCCCATGAGAGGCGATTGTGAGACTTTGCATCAAGGATTGCAGCTCAACTCCAGCCAACTCGCCGACGATTAATTTAATTTTTGCTACATCCCGATTGTTGTTCTGTTGTGAAACGCTCTCAACAATCTCCACAATGCTTTGCGCCAAAGACATCTCATGCATTTTTATTGACCTCGATATTGATTTGAACACACGGGTCGTAGGAAGAAACCACCAGATAAACCAGTTTTTTTAATTCATCTTCCGACTGTCCTGAAATGTCTTTTAAAGAATCATTAAAAGCATGGGAGTCAGTTACATTCAGCTCTGTTGGAGTCAAGATACCGTAATCTGCAATGACGGTTTTTCCCTTTTTTTCTTCCAATTTGGCAAAGTGAAAAAGAACGCCGCGAGAGTTTTGAATAACGCTTAGCGCGCATTTATCTTCCAACTTCAAGACTGAGGCAGAAATCTCGGAAGGGAAGTCATCCATCAGAGTTGTAATGAGTTCAACGAATCTGGCGCAAAGTCGGGTGTATGCCGTGTTTCCATCTTGTGCGAGCAGATAAGAAATAAGAGGATCTTTTCTTTGACGTGCTACTGCTCCCGTTAGATGTTTGATATCGAACTTATGTCCTTTTGACATCCATAGTTTCTTTTCCTTCACATCTTCTAAAAGCACTCGAGGAGTCTTTTTAAGAAGAGGAAGTCTGCACCATCCTAAGTTACGGTGAGAGTTAAGAGCCGCAAAGATTGACGGAATGTCTTCAGAAGTTTCGTCGGTGAATCCATTGAGAAGATCTTGCTCCCAATCTTCGCCGAAGTCGGCCAGCAAAAGAGGAAGAGCCAAGTCTGCTAATTTTCTTTTTTCTTGTTTAACTTTTTCCGAATCGCGAGGATCAACTTTTTTAAGTTCGCTTACTTGTGCACGAATCTCGACAATGCGGTGAATGTGTCTTTTTCGGAAAGCTTCAGGAGCAAGCTGCAGCAAAAAGAAACGTACTCCTTCGTTAATGATTTCCAGGTAATTCTGCCAAACGCAGTCTTTGAGGGTTTCTTTGGTGTCTTGTCCCGAAGCTTCATACAACGCAAGTTTGGCAGCTGCACTCTGTGAGTCGGGGCAGAGAGAAAAAAGAATAGGAATGAGTTCAAAGACTTCCTCTGCGGTTTTGCCGATAAATAACTTTTCTACAGAAACTTCAGAAGAAGCTTTCACAGCTGCATTTCTTACACAGTTATCGTCTGTATCGAGAAAAATATTGAGATTTCCGACAAAGCTCATGTGTTCTCCTGTTGTTTCCTTCTAAAGAAGGATCTTCTAGAAATTGGTTTAGATAAAGTGTTCTCTACGGCTTTTTCTACTGCCTCTTCCTCGACTTCTCGTTTAGATTCAACCATAGGAGTGCCTTCTTCTTCAGGCTGCTCATCTTTCATAATTTCATCGAGAGCGGCATAGGCGACTTCGACAGCCATTTGATCGTCCGTAATTTCCTCAAGAGGGGAAAGGAGGGAACACATTTTGTATTCACCAAGGATTTTATCCTTGACGCTGATAAAGTCATAGAGACCGGCCGGAAATTGATAATGAAGTTTTTTCCCTTCAGGAACTGATTTCCAATATCCTTCTTCTCCCTCACATAAAATAAGATTGATGGCCCAAGGCGTGACCATGACTCCGAGCCAGAAGTTCGTCCATTTCTTAAAACCAACGGCGTGGACCTTAACTTTCGGATGAAGAAAGGGGAGTCCCTTCATTCGGTTTTGATGAATGTACTTAAACCCAGCCTCTAAACGAGAGGCTGGATTTGGTTTCCAAACGGCAGACACCTCACTTTTCTGCATAATCTTTGGGAACTACCATGAACAGTTCTTTTTCGCATCCGCAGACCGGGCAGCACCAATAGTCAGGAAGTTGAGAAAATGGAGTAGAAGGTTCGATATTCTGATCAATATCGCCTTTTTCCGGATCGTAAACATAGTGGCAGACCTTACATTCCAAGCAGTCTGTGTCCTTGAGCTTGGAGGCGTCCCCTAAATAAGTTCCTTCAAAGCCATGCATTAAGACAACTCCACGGAAGAAAGCTCCCAGCTAGATGTAACCCATTCGACCAATTCTTTGATTCGCAAGACCGAGTCCTGAAGATCTTCTGCAGAGGCAAGTGCTTCTTCGGGGAGACCGCAGACGACAATGGTGTTGAGAATCATCAAACGAGTCGGAGCGTTGTTAAAGTACTGAATTCTCCATGCATGACGAACGTCGGTGGAAAGAATATGGCAGTTTCCGAATCCTCTGGACATCATATGCACGGCGCCCATGCCAAGAGCTGTGTCAATGATCTGATTGTCAGCCGGAGTCATTGGAAGATGACTCAAATTAAATGTCTTAGCTGGTGCGCCCGGTTCCCAGCTCTTAAGAGCGGCGTTAAGTTCAGCCAAGATGGCAGGGCTGTTCATGGCCTCCGGGTCTTCCTTTGTAGGGTTAAGTCCCTCTTTAGAAGTCAGATAAGCGGCTTCCGGTACGCAGGCGGGTATGGCGCTTACTTCGATCTGGTCGGAAATTGGTTTGCCATCTTTGTAATAGCAGACACGCCAAACACCGACGAAGATGGATTCTTGAATGCGGATCTCGTCGAAATTATCCTGCGGAAGTTTGATGATGATAGAAACTTCGCCTTCACCCAACATTTGGTTGACCAAATTCAAGGTAGCAGGATCAAGATGGTTTAAAGCGAAAGAGGGACCGGCCGCATTGGAATTTTGGTTCCAATTCTTCATTTCTTGATAAAGCTCAATGAATAATTGACGGCAGCGAGTTGCCGTTTCTTTATCGCTGATTTCCGGAGCACGAGGTCGGATGTATGTTTCCACGGTATCTGGAACACCGATGGTCATTGCCTTTTCTTCATCGGGCTGTGAACCGGGGCCGATGCTTTTAATTGGAATGTTGATTGGCCGAGAAGTAAATTTGTTTAGCATGATTTAACAGGAATTCCGATTGATGGTGGGAAGGAAGGAGAACGCTGAATAATTTCATCAACTTCAGCAACAAGTTGAGACCACAGACGCAAGCCGTCGACCGCTCCGAGATAAGCACCGTCTCTTACAAATACCATAGCCGGCCAGCGTTTGAAGCCGTAGATAGCAGAAAGTTTTCTGGCATGAGGAGGGCAGATGACAGCTTTGTTTTTGATTAATTGACAGGATTTTGCCAACTCTGGAGCAATGACGATCGCATCCATAGTTTCTTTCATGCGGTTTGGATCGTCTACAAAGAGAATCAGAGAAAGACCGTCTTTCTTAAGAAATGCTTCAAAAGAATCGGAATCAATTTGCTCGAAACCACATTCCTCAGTCATTTTTTTAAAGATAGGATGAGTCTGCAGATCTATTTTTTTAGGTACTTCTATAAGCATGATTACCTCTTTTTTAATTGGGCAGCCAGATGCGGAGGAAGACGTCCGGTGTTTGCAGTGATGTCGGCAAATGCGTCCTCAGTATTTGGATCAAGATTCCCGTTCATCACGTTTTCCAGAGAATCTAACGCTTTGTTTACTTGGGCAGCTCTGTCTTCCGTAAGAACGTCCATTGCTGTTCCGTTCCATGCCAGGATCCAAGTTCCGGGTTCAAGCGGGCCAACCATCATAATGTCGATTTTTTCCCGCAGGCCTCTGCCTTCACAGATGGCCACGCCTTCATCCGGAAGCTCCTTGACGATCATTGGTATTCCGATACACATAGGTTATGCCTCGTTAGTGCGGATAAAGGCGTATCTTCTATCACCCGTTCGATCAGCCTCTTCTTGAGAAGGTCTTTCTGCTTCGTACCTTTCCATGTTCAGGGCAGAGTTTTCATTCAGAGGCTCGTAAGATTCGTTCAGAGTTCTTTCTCTTAAAGGGACACCCCAGTTTTTTAATTCTTTAAAAGCAGCCTCAACGGCTGGCCCGAGCTGTTTTTTGGCCTCATTAGATAAAGAACCACCGTAATCATCAAGAAGCACAGGCTGGAAGCCCACAACGATGATTTGGTTCGGCGCAGACAAGCGTAGATGAGCAGCTGCTAATAAGTCATTCATTCCGTCTTGGTGCGGGGAAAGTTTGGTTGATGTCCAAATTGAAATTTCTTTATCGTGAAGAACTCTTAATTCACCGGGTTTTCCGTGAAAATCACAGCAGTCAAAAACCAGAAGCTTGTCGCATCTACAAATGTCATCGAACAGATACATTCCGAGAGTGCCTCCGTCGATTACTTTGTCTGCCGGATCAAGCACTGCGTAGCTTTTATGGAACTCTTCAACAGCTCTTACGCCAAAGCCTTCGTCAGCCCAAAGAATGTTTCCGATCCCGAGGATTAAAGTTGGAATTTCTTTTGTCATACGCTATTAGTAACCTTCGTAGTTACACTTACTTATCCAAGTGATTATACGGTAAAAGTAAGTGGAAATACTAATGATTGGCTCTTAAATAGCGAGTGGATTGAAATTTTTGTATAGATAAAGAAATTAACTAAAAGTAATATGAATAAGTTATATAAGAAGGACTGAAAAGGAGGATATAAAAACAACAAAACTCGTCAGAGACGAGCTTCTTATTGTGCGGGAAGACTTTGTCGCTTTTCTTTTTCCAGTTCCTGGTATAGATCCCAGTGCATTTGCAGCGTAAGCCAAAATTCGGGGTCCGTATTAAAGAAGCGGGCAAGCTTTATAGCGGTAGAGGGAGTTATTGAGCGTTTTCCTACTACTAGTTCATTAACTCTTCTTCTTGAGATTCCTAAGGCCCTCGCAAGGTGAGCCTGAGAAATAGAAAGGGGCTGCAGAAATCTGGAATCTAAGAACGCTCCCGGGTGAGGGGCGCTTCTGCAGGACTTCAGGAAGGAGAGGTCGGATAATTTGGCCTCTCTTCCGAATCCTTTATTCCGTAATTCTGCAGCCAATTTTATACAACGCCTAGAAATTACTTACCGGAGTAAGTTCTTTCGATCTCCGCGTCCGGGAACTGAGGTTCCTTGAAGTAGCGGATGCCGTTGATAATTGTGGATACCTGAGTACCGCCGCCCATAATATCTTCACGGAAGCTCATGTATAAGTGAGCGCAGAGGAAGATAAGGATGTAGTACATCAGCAAATGGTGGAAGGTTCTTACCGGCTGCGGGCCGCCAAGCCATTCAGTAACCCAACCGAAGTATGTCATCCAACCTGTATCCCAACCCCATTGCTGAGCATAAAGACCAAACCCGGTAATGATGATGAGAACACTGCCGAGAATGTACATTAAGCACATTGCGGTTTGAGCCAAAGGATTGTGTCCGACATATTCTTTTGGATGCTTATTCAAGAAGAGATAATAAGCAGCGCAACCGAAGATGCCTTTGAGCCACATAATGTCCCAGAAGGGCAGAATGAAGATCATTCTTGAGTATTTGTTGCCCACAAATGCCCAGTAGATACGGTAGGCAAGAAGAGCAGCAAACAGCATGCCGCATACTAAGTGGATCAGGATAATATGTCCGAAGAAATATGTGCTCCATGTATCCGCATAGTTGGGGATCGGAGGCCAGCCGATTAAGAAGCCGGTGATACACAAGAGAAAGAAAACAACCGCTTGTGCCCAATGCCAAAACCTAACTGGGGCCTCATAGACATATACAGGCTCGATCGGTCCTTCAAGAATTTCATACGACCATTTCGAGATTTTCATAAAACCCCCTTCTTAGCGAACTTGAACTTTGCAGAGTTCTTGTCCTTCAGTTGAAAGTACGTGAGTTGCGCAAGCCAAGCACGGGTCGAAACTATGGATAGTACGCAAGATCTCAAGCGGCTGGTTAGCGACGGCTACCGGAGTACCGAGCAATGCGGCTTCATATGCACCCAATTGGCCCTTCGGATCACGTGGGGAAGCATTCCAAGTAGACGGAACAACAGCCTGCCAGTTTGCAATGACACCGCCTTTAATGACGCACCAGTGGCCAAGAGCGCCACGCGGAGCTTCAGCAGGACCAACACCCTTGCATTCGAGCGGCCATGTGCTCGGTTCCCATTTTTCCATATTGGCAGCAACTTCGTCACCCGCCTTAATGTTGGCTTCGAGTTCATCAACGCAACGAAGCATTTCACGAGCCATCATACGAGCTTCTAAGCATCGAGCCAATGTACGGCCAAGAGTTGAGAACATCGCTTGAATTGGTACGCCTGCCTTTGAAAGGGCTTCATTAACCAATTCTGTCTGTTCAGGCATCTTCTTAGCGTATGCAAGCACCATACGGGCCAATGGGCCGGTTTCCATAGCGTGACCGTTCCAGCGAGGAGCTTTAATCCAGGAATAACGGCTTTCAGCACCAAGCCACTTAATATCTGTCTTGGTACCTTCAGTACCGGCTCCAAGTTCAAATTTCGGATCAGTGATACCGTCCCATGGATGCAAGCCTGCATCCGGCTGAGGATACTGATACCAAGAGTGATCAACGAATTCTTTAATCTGGTTAGGATCTTTTAGGTCAACCGGGTGGATTTCATCAAGTTTGCCGTCGATGATGGCGCCGTTAGGCATCAACAAGCTCTTTTCAGAGAGATCGTTGGCATATCTTGGGAAGTCGCCGTAGCAGAGCAAGTTCTGGTTGGAGAGGCCTCCGCCAATCTTGAACCAGTCTTTGTAGAACGGAGCCATTGCCATAAGGTCCGGATAGTAGACCTCTTCAATAAACTTGATTGTGTCTTTGGCGATATCGCGGATGTAGTTAACCCAAATCTGGTTGACCATTGTGCCTTGAGCACCCGTGTCGTTCATGTTAATTGGGCACGGTACCCCGCCGACCAAATAGTTCGGGTGTGGGTTCTTTCCTCCGAGAATTGTATGGACCTTAACGATTTGACGCTGATAGTCCAAGCTTTCAAGATAGTGTGTTACACCGAGAAGGTTGACTTCAGGCGGAAGCTTGTAAGCTGGGTTGCCCCAATAGGCATTTGCGAAAATACCAAGTTGGCCGCTTGCAACAAACTTCTTAAGTCTGTCTTGAATTTCTTTGAAGTACGCTGGAGAAGAAAGGGCGTGATTAGAAATTGCTACCTGGATTTCGCTGGTTTTTTTCGGATCAGCATTCAGCGCGCTTACTACATCAATCCAGTCCAAGCCGTGGAGCTGATAGAAATGTGTAAGGTGGTCCTGGCAGTAGAGGGTAGCATTCATCAAGTTGCGGATGATGTTTGCATTCTTAGGAATCTTAATTCCCAGAGCATCTTCAACGGCTCTAACTGCAGAAAGAGCATGAATCCCGGTACATACACCGCAAATACGTTCTACGAAAGCCCATGCATCACGTGGATCGCGGCCTTTGAGGATGACTTCCAAACCTCTCCACATTGTGCCTGTGGACATGGCATCGACAATAACGTTGTTGTCGTCCATGACGGCTTGCATACGTAAGTGACCTTCAATACGGGTGATAGGGTCAACAACAATTTTCTGGTTTGCCATTATAAGTTCGCTCCCATGTCTTTATTAACTTCTTTGCTCTTTGCTCTGGCAACAGCACTTGCAGCGACGTGGACGGCAATTGCAGCGCCGACTACACCGAGAGCAGCCAGACCGACGCGGTCAGCAGTTGCTTGAATACCAAGGCCCCAGCTTGGAGGAAGAATAGTTGGTTCGTGTGCGTAGAAGGAACCTTTATCCCAGAAATCAGCTTCTGAACAAGCAAGGCATGGATGGCCCGACTGAACCGGCCAAGAAATTGCTTCGTTCCATCTAATAGCAGAACAAGAGTTGTAAGTGATAGGTCCTTTGCAGCCGACTTTGTACAGGCAGTAACCAAGCTTGGCACCGATGTCGTCAAATTTTTCAACGAACTGACCGGCATCAAAGTGGGCTCTTCTGTAGCACTTATCATGAATTCTCTGACCGTAGAACATCTTCGGACGCAGTTGACCGTCAACCGGAGGAAGACGATCATATGTAAGCATGTAAGTGATGACACCGGTCATGACTTCAGGAATCGGAGGACAACCCGGTACGCGAATAATCGGTTTGTCTTTGATTACATCGGTAATAGGTACTGAGTGAGTCGGGTTTGGTTTTGCAGTATTGATACAACCCCAAGATGCGCAAGAGCCCCAAGCAATGATGGCTTTTGCTCCTTTAGCGCAGTGAAGGAGTTTTTCAATAAACGGTTTGCCACCGGGAATACAGAAGACACCGTCGTCTCCCAAGCATGGAGAACCTTCAACAGCAAGAATATAGTTGCCGTCGAATTTCTTCATAACATCTTCCAAAGCTTGGTGATCTTGCTCACCTGCTGCGGCCATCAATGTGTCGTCATATGCTAAAGAAATCATAGAGAGAATGACATCTTTAACCAACGGATGGTAAGAACGAATAAAAGACTCTGTACAGCAAGTGCATTCAAGTCCGTGAAGCCAGATAACTGGAGTTCTAGGCTTTGTTTCCATAGCGTGAGCGATATCAGCTGCGCCGGAAGCACCTAATCCGAGAGAAGCAGCCGTGAGGGAGCAGAATTTCAAAAAACTCCGTCTTGAAACTCCCTGACGCCGCATCATTTCATAGTTAGTTTCTGTCATAGAAGCAATTCCATCAGTAAGGGTTATTGCAGGTTCAACGCATCGAACCTCTTGAGTAACTGTAACCTTAAACGTAAACACTTAGAGGGAATCGTGCTTAAAATGGGTTTCCTATAAAAACATAGAGATAAGTATGATTTTATAAATTAGCTGTAACGCAATACGTAACATTTAATCTTTCTGGTTCTCGAGAAGGGCCGGTATAAAAAACAAAACGTCAGAATCGAAGATGGTAGGGCTTTCCCTAGTGAAGTGAAGGACCAAGAGTGCCTAAGGTTAATTTAATTCCTTATTCCTAAACTAGCTTCGGCTGAATTTAACGTTAAATTTTTCAATTTATGTCTCAATCCGTCCCCCAACTAGAGCTTAAGGATATAAAGTGCATTCGCGGGGAAAGGCTGCTTTTTCGTAAGCTTAACTTTTCCTGTCAAGAAGGCACTCTGGTAAGAATTTCCGGTCCGAATGGAACGGGTAAGACTAGTTTGCTGCGTCTTCTGGTTGGTCTTATGTCCCCTCAGGAAGGAAAGATTCTTTGGGGCGGTCAGGAAATCAAAAAACTAAAAGAAGATTTCTGGAAAGAACTGGTTTATATCGGACACCTTAATGGGGTGAAGGATGAGCTTGCCGCCAGAGAGAATCTTCTTATCAATTGCGAAATCGGAGAACATCCGATCACTTCTGAATATGCGGACGAATGCCTTAAGAAGGTTGGATTGGAAGGTTTTGAGGACCAAATCACACGTGCTCTTTCACAAGGGCAAAGAAGGCGTGTGGCACTGGCAAGACTTTATGCTTCCTCTCATGCCAAGCTGTGGGTTTTAGATGAACCCTTCGTTGCTCTGGACGTTGCTGCAGTAGAAAATTTGTCCAATCAAATTGCTGAGCATGTTAATAGCGGCGGAATTGTCATTTTGACAACACACCAAGAAGTTCCGATTTCTGCAAATAAAAAAGAGGTCATCACTCTGAAAGGTGGCGTATGGCTCGGACGTCATGAAATGAAGAAGGTGAAAAATGTTTAGATTGTTTCGAGCAGTTTTGATAAGAGATCTTACTTTGGCCCTTCGACAAAAGTCAGACATTCTCAATACAGTATTTTTCTTCATTGTCGTCGTTACTTTAGTTCCGCTGGGAATCGGTCCCGATCAACAATTATTAAGATTGATTGCACCCGGAGTGGTTTGGGTTGCGGCTCTTCTTGCGGCTCTTCTTTCCCTTCCGAGACTTTTTGCTAACGATTTTGCCGATGGAACTCTTGAACAGATGCTTCTATCGGGAGAGCCGCTTACAGTTATCGTGATTGCGAAGGTTTTTGCACATTGGTTGACTACCGGCATCCCTTTGACTGTAATTTCCGTGGTTTTCGCCTTAATGTTTGATTTAAATGCTGAGGTCACGGTAGCTCTGATTACTGCTCTGTTTATTGGAACTCCGGTTTTAAGCCTGGTGGGTTCTGTCGGTGCAGCTCTGACTCTCGGAGTCAGAGGAGGAAGTGTTCTCACTTCCTTACTCGTTCTTCCACTTTATATTCCCGTACTAATCTTTGGGGCAGGAGCTGCTGAAGCTGTTTCAGTTGGAGTATCCTCCTCCGCCTATTTTTTAATTGTTGGTGCCTTAACCCTTTTCTCTTTAGTCGTCATGCCAATCGCAACTGCCGCGGCATTGAGGATTGCAGCTGAATAGGAGATTTCTTTATGACCTCAACTTCCATCTTTACTCCTGAGGGGATGTACCGCTTTGCCGGCAAGCTTGCGGTGCCTTGTCTCGTTTCTGCCGCTATTGTTGCGCTGATAGCTTTTTACCTAGGCTTTTTTGTAGCTCCGGTCGACGTAACGCAAGGCAATTCCTACCGTATTCTTTATATTCACGTTGCCAGTGCTTGGATGGCCATGCTTCTCTATGTATTGATGGCTATTTTTTGCATCCTCGGTTTAGTTACTGAGAAAAAGCTTTGGCCGATGATTGCTGCTTCTTTGGCACCTACCGGCGCCTTGATGGCTTTCTTAGCTCTCTGGACAGGATCTCTCTGGGGTCGTCCAACCTGGGGGGCTTACTGGGTATGGGATGCACGCCTCACAAGTGCTTTAATTCTATTCTTCTTTTACCTTGGCTACTTGGCGCTTCAGAACGCCATCCCGGATTGGAGAAGGGCGGATAAAGCCTGTTCTGTCATCGGAATTGTCGGCGTGATTAACGTTCCGATTGTTTATTTTTCTGTTCAATGGTGGAACACTTTGCATCAAGGTGCTTCTCTCACCTCTTCAGGTTCCTCCATTCATCCCATCATGTTAACTGCATTGCTCGTTATGGTTGCCGCCTTCTGGCTATACACCTTTGGTGCAACATTTGCCCGTCTTCGCTCCATTATTTTGGAACGCGAAAAAGGTGAGGAGTGGGCTCAGGAACTTGCTTTGAAAGGAGAGCTGTAATGGATCAGTGGGGAAGTTTTTCTGATTTTATTTCTATGGGCGGCTACGGACGATATGTATGGGGCGCCTACGGGATGGTCATTTTTTGTTTTATTTGTGAATTAGTGAGTTTAAGCAGACGCCGTCAAAGAGCGGCAAAAGAATTATTGCTTGAGGCACGCGCTCATCAGGCGGAGGAAGACCTATGAACACCAAACAGAAACGTTTAGCTTTAATTGGAGGCGGATTGGCAATCGCAGCGGCTGCTGTCGGTTTAGTTATGAATGCTTTCCAGGACAACCTTGTCTTCTTTTTTTCGCCAAGCCAGGTTGTTGCTAAGGAAGCTCCCGAAGGGAGGGCTTTCAGAATCGGCGGATTCGTCAAAGAAGGTTCTGTTCAAAGACAGTCTGACGGTTTGACGGTTAATTTTTACGTTACTGATACAGCTCATGAAGTTCCTGTTGCTTACAAAGGCAGCTTGCCTGATCTTTTTAAAGAAGGGAAGGGTGTAGTTGCTCAAGGAAAGCTCAAGAATGGAGTCTTCGAAGCAGATCAAGTTTTAGCAAAGCATGATGAAAATTACATGCCCCCTGAAGCGGAAAAAGCCGTTAAGGAAGCGCATGAAAAAGCTCGTGCTTCAAAGTCATAAGTTTCGGAGAGTTGGATGATTCCAGAGATAGGACATTTTGCGTTAATTCTCGCCTTAATAGCGGCCCTGATTCAAGGTGTTTTGCCATTGGCGGGAACCGCCTTGGGAGTAAGAAGCTGGGTTAATGTGGCCAGACCTGCAGTATTTGCCAATTCTGTATTCTGCCTTATTGCTTTCGGCTGCTTGATGTGGTCTTTCTACGTTAATGACTTTTCTGTTGTCAACGTAGCAAGTAACTCCAATACTCTTCTGCCGTGGTTCTACAGGTTATCCGCAACATGGGGCTCTCACGAAGGCTCTATTCTGTTGTGGACAGTGCTTTTGGCAGTTTGGGGTCTTTGCGTTGCTCTATTTTCCAAGCATTTGCCGCAGGAAGTAATGGCACGCGTGATCGGTGTTATGGGCTTGATTTCCGTCGGCCTGACACTATTCATGCTTTTAACCAGCGATCCTTTCGTACGCCTGTTTCCTGCAGCCTCGGAAGGCCGAGACCTAAACCCGCTCCTTCAAGACCCGGGAATGGTTTTCCATCCTCCTCTTCTTTACATGGGCTATGTAGGAATGGTGGTTCCTTTTGCTTTTGCGGTAGCTGCTCTTATCGGAGGAAGATTAGATGCTGCTTGGGCCCGCTGGACACGTCCATGGACAAGCATTGCTTGGATCTTTTTAACTCTCGGCATTGCTCTTGGTTCCTGGTGGGCCTACTATGAACTGGGCTGGGGCGGCTGGTGGTTCTGGGATCCGGTTGAAAACGCTTCTTTTATGCCTTGGCTTACTGGTACAGCTTTGCTTCATTCTTTGGCAGTTACTGAAAAGCGTGGAAGCTTTAAGATCTGGACTGTTCTGTTGGCCTTGATTACTTTCTCTCTTTCCTTGCTCGGAACCTTCCTAGTTCGCTCAGGGGTCTTGACTTCCGTCCATGCTTTCGCAACGGATCCTCAGAGAGGACTGTTTATCTTGGCTCTTCTTGTCTGCGTAATCGGCGGCTCTTTGCTGCTTTTTGCCTGGAGAGCTCCTCGCGTCGGGACAGGCGGACAATTTGAATTGTTCTCCAGAGAAGCTCTGCTTCTTGTCAACAATGTATTACTCGTTGTTGCTATGGGTGCTGTTCTCCTTGGAACTTTATATCCACTATTTATTGATGCCCTCAATGCAGGCAAGATTTCCGTAGGACCTCCGTACTTTGATTCTGTATTCGGTCCAATCATGGTTCCGGTTATTTTCTTAATGGGTATAGGACCTCTGGTTCGATGGAAAGACGCAAGTGTTTCTGACTTAGGCAAGAGAACATTGTGGTGTCTGATTATTTCTGCGATCCTGGGAGCTTCTGTCCCGCTATTATGGGGTTGGAGCACATGGGTGTTCATTGGTCTCTTCCTTTCTTTCTGGGTCTTGACCACTTTCTTAGAAAGCGTCCGAGAAAACATTAGAAATATCCGTGGCAACTTCTTTCGCAAGATCTCCTCTTTAAGCAGAGCTTACTGGGGAATGATGGTTGCTCACCTTGGTGTGGCAGTCTTCATCGTAGGCGTTTCTATGGTCATGACTTACTCCCTTGAAAGAGATGTAACTATGACTCCGGGTCATGAAGTTTCCGTCGGTGAGTACAACTTTAAATTTGACAAAGTTGAAACCGGAATCCGCGGACCCAACTTTATCGCTGACAAAGGCTTCTTTACCGTTACTAAAGGTCAGAAGACCATTGCCGAGCTGACACCTGAGAAGAGAAAGTATTTCTCCAGTGAAATGCCGATGACTGAATCCTCTATTGATTCTTCAATTACCGGAGACCTCTACGTATCTATGGGCGCACAAACAGCTGACGGTGCGTGGATTGTTCGTGCTTACGACAAACCATACGTAACTTGGATCTGGTGGGGATGCATCATTATGTCCCTTGGCGCTTTGTTAGCAATGTTTGATAAACGTTATCGCATTCTTCGCCGTAAGGATGCTGATAAATATGGCGCTAGATAACCGAGATAAAAGATGAAATTGAAATATATCGTTCCGCTGGTTTTATTTCTGGCGTTAGTAATTTTCTTTGTCGTAGGCCTGGGAAGGGATCCTCGTGAAGTTCCTTCTCCGCTTATTGATAAACCGGCTCCTGAATTTGCTCTTCCAAGACTTGACGATCCTTCAAAGGTTGTCAGCAAGAAGGATATGCTTGGTCAGGTTTGGTTGATGAACGTTTGGTCTTCCTGGTGCGGTTCCTGTAAGTACGAGCATCCTAACTTGGTGAAAATTGGTAAAAGCGGTCAGAAGGTCTTACCTATAGTTGGATTGAATTACAAAGATACGGACGGGGCTGCCGTACGTACGTTAAGAACGACAGGAGACCCCTATGACTTCTCTGTTAAAGATCCGACAGGTGAAACCGGCATTGAGTTCGGAGTCTACGGAGTCCCCGAAACGTTCGTCATCGATAAGAAGGGAGTGATTCGCTATAAGCAGATCGGACCTATTACTGATGAAGTCTGGGAAAAGACCATGTATCCGTTAATTAAAAAATTAAAGGCAGAATGATGAAAAAATTTCTTTTCTTACTTTGTGCTTTAATTTCTCTTAGCTGTTTTGCTCAGGCGCCGCAGTCACCCGGAGCCGCTCCGGACGTTAAACCGACAATTCTTGATCCAGTTGCAAATAAAAGGGTTGCAGAAATTTCCAGCCAGCTTAGGTGTTTAGTTTGTCAAAATCAGTCAATCGCAGATTCCAATGCTGAGTTAGCAATTGATTTGAAGAACCAGGTAGTTAAACAAATTGCTGCTGGCAAGACTAATGAGCAAATCATTGATTTTATGGTTGAAAGATACGGAGATTTCGTTCTTTACAATCCCCCCTTCAAATTAAGTACTTTGCTTTTATGGGTTGGACCGGCTTTATTCTTCGTGTTTGCCCTGGCTGCTTTGTTCTGGACATTAATTAAGAGAAAGCAGCAAAAAGCCAAGCCCTTGACAGCAGAAGAAAAAGCGAGAGCTGAAGCGTTGCTGAAAGGTACAAAGAGCAACACTAAAAAAGGAGCCGTCTAATGACTACTTTATTCCTGTGGATGGGGTTTTTGACTATCCTTTTACTCTTGATCTTGATTGTTCCTTTATGTACTAATCGAGCCAAGAAGCAAAAGGAAAGTCTTCCGCAGATTAATGTCGATATTTACCGAGATCAATTTAAAGAGCTTGAAAATGAGCTGGCTCGAGGAGCTATCTCTCAGCAAGAGTACGACGAGGGAAGAGAAGAACTTGAAAGAAGAGTTCTAGAAGACACCGCCGTAGACAATCAAGTTTCTTACAGCAATGGAAAAGCAGGTATCTACACGGCTTTTGCTCTCGTGCTTTTAGTTCCGTTTGTGGCTGCCGCTATGTGGTTGATGACACAGCCTCTTGGCGATTTCAGACTTGACGGTGGTAAATACGAAGGTATCGTCGATTACAACACTGGTCAAGTGGTTAAGAATACGGGAGAAATGCATGATATGGATTCTGCTATTCTGAAGTTGAAGCAGCACCTTGATGCAGAGCCTGGTGATATTAACGGCTGGATGATGTACGGGAGAACTCTTCTTACTCTTCGTAAATATCCTCAGGCAGCCGATGCTTTTGAGCATGCACTCCATTTAGCACCGGGCAATCCTGTCATCATGGTTGATTTAGCTGATGCTATTGCGATGGTTCAGAATCAAGATCTCGCCGGCCGTCCGTGGGAACTTGTAAACAAAGCCTTATCCGTAGATCCAACCAATTGGAAAGCCTTGATGATGGGAGGTACGGATTACTTCAACCACGGTGACTACCGGATGGCTGTAATGTATTGGGAAAGACTTCTTAAGCATCTTTCACCAAACGACAATCTTGTCCCGGCAGTGAAGGGCAGTATCCAGGAGGCTCGCTCATTGGGTCAGATCGTTGGTCCGGTTCAAGATACTCTTCCATTTGGAAAACCTCATGGAAATAACTCTTCTCCGGTACCAATGGTCAGCCAGATGATGCAAGGCGGAAATTCTGCAATGAGCCAGTCTATTGTTCCTGGTGACGGTCATTCTCCGGAGGATCACAAAGTTGAGAAGGCTAAGCCTACTCACGCCATCTCCGGCATTGTAGAGCTTTCTCCGGATCTCATTGAGAAGGTGGGGGACCACACTACACTTTATGTGACCGCCCGTCCGGCTTCCGGAAGTCGCGCTCCTATCGCCCAGTTCCAAATGAAGGTTTTAGACTTTCCAGCTCATTTCACAGTGGACAACACGATGACTCCTCCGATGGATATGGGCGCAGGAACTTTGGATCAACATAAAGAAGTGATCGTAACCGCACGTCTTGGCAAAGCCGGCTCCATCATGCCTGCTGCCGGTGATCTAGAGGGCACTACAGGCCAGCCGATACCGGTGAACTCTAAAGACGTAAGAATTATATTGAATAAAGTCAGATAACCTTAAATAGACGCAAAACTTAGGGCCGTTTCGACGGCCTTTTTTTATATTTCCGTTTTTCTTTTGTGAACAAATATTTGGTAGTGCTTTGGCTGTTATACCTACCCCTTTTGGAGTAGATAGAAGGTAATAGGTGATAGAGATAGGCGTTAAGCTTGATTTAATAAAGTTCCTCGATCAAAATGTAAGTGTTGGTAAAAAATTTACCCCACTAACTCGGAGAACAACATGAGAAAGATGAACAATCTGCTCTCTATTTTGGCGGTTCTTGCTCTCTCTGGAACGGCCTCTGCAGCTCTGGCGCAGGCTCCGGCCCAGCCAAATGCAGCTTCTGCAACGTGTGTGGCTTGTCACTCCAACATTGGCGCTATGCACCAAGGAAATAAGCATCAAAACTTACCTTGCGCAACATGCCACGAAGGTACAGATAAGCACCTAACGAATCCAAAACAGAAACCTACTGTGTCTATGAATCCTCAGCAATGCGGTACTTGCCATGCTGATCAGTTCAAGACAATGTACCAAGCAAATCCTCATTCGATTGCTCGCAACTCCAAGAAGAATTCTGACAGCATCGCTCCTAACCCATTCTTTGATGAAGCACTGGGAGCCCACGGCTTTACTAAGGAACATAACCTTTTGAGAGCTCATGCTTATGGCGCTGTTGACCAATTCTTGGCTGATCGCTCTTTCGGTGGACGTTTCGTTCTTAAAGACGGCTGGTTATTCTTCGGTGAAAACGGCGGTTTCTTTGGCGTTTGGGACAAGATTAAAGACACTATGCCGGATAACAATCAGCAGAAACCTCATAAACCTGGTACTGCCGCTGCTGCCAATCCGGTTTGCTGGACATGTAAGTCTTCTGACCTCATGATGGATTGGGCCTATCTGGGCGATCCTAAGGCCGGCGCAAAATGGTCAAGAGCATCTAATCCCGTTGAACTTGTCCGCAACATCAATCATGCTTTGAACTGCAACCTCTGCCATGATCCGCACAGCGCTCAGCCACGCGTTATCAGAGATGCTTTGATCCAAGCCGTTACACGTACTGATTATCCGACTCTCTACTCAGAATCTGCCAACAAGACTCCGGTAGACGTTAAGGATATGGGTCTTCGCGGTTTCACAAGAAAGATTGCTATCTTAGGTAAACCGGACAGCAAGTTGATGTGTGCACAGTGCCACGTTGAATACAACTGCAACCCGGGTACTGATCCTGCTACAGGCAAGCCAATCAAGATGGATGACGCCAGAACCAATCTCTTCCCATTGGTTGATGTCACCAAGATTGATGATTTCTACAAACATGCATCTTTCAAAGATTTCAAACACAACCAGACGGGCGCTCTTCTTACTAAGATGCAGCACCCTGATACAGAAATCTATTGGAATTCTACCCACGACAAAGCAGGCGTTGGTTGTGCAGCATGCCATATGCCTAAAGTCAAGAATGAAAAGGGTGAAACCTATACTTCTCACTGGGCAACTAATCCGAGAGCTTATGTTCAGGAAACTTGCCTGCAATGCCACAAAGATAAGACGGAAGAACACATGACACGAGTCATGGACGCTCAGAAGGCTTACTACATGGGCAAGCTTAGAGAAACTGAAGGTGCAATGTCTCAAATGTTCATCGCCTTTAGAGAAGCTAAAGACGCTGGCATCACAGGCGAACCTATCAAACAGGCTCAAGACCTTCACTCCGTTGCTCATACAAACTGGGAATGGTGGACAGCTGCTAACGGAGCATGGTTCCACAATCCGCAGCAGGCACAGGCTTCTTTAGCCAAGGCTACTGATTCTGCCAAAGCCGCAACAAAGATCTTAAGAGATGCAGTTGCAGCTAAGGTACAAGGCCAACAGCAAGCTAAGAAGTAATAAGTACTTATCCAGGCCTAAGGGTAGTTTCCACTCCTTTAGGCCTTTTTTGAGTCTTTAGGACGGTAAAATCAGAAAAAAAGGCCTCCATGATGAATAACAACCTTTCAAGTCCTAAAGATTTTGAAGCCATCTTTTTGGTTTCCATTGCACACGCAAGTTCTCATTTCTACCATTTAGTCATTCCGTCTTTGTTCCCTTGGCTGATGCCGGCATTCAACTTGAATTTCGTTCAAGCAGGGGCCTTAATGACAACTTTTTTTGTGACAAGCGCAGTAGGACAATCGGCGAGCGGATTTTTTGTCGATAAGACTGGCCCGAAAGCAGGAATGTATTTAGGTCTGATACTTTTGGCCTCAAGTGCCATTGTGTTGGGCCTTTCAGTCAATTATCCGATGCTGTTTCTAGCGGCTGCTTTAGCGGGAGCCGGCAACTCTGTTTTCCATCCGGCCGATTATAGTTTGATGAACTACAACATCTCCAAAAGGATGTTGGGGCATGCGTTTGCCTGGCATACGTTCACCGGAAATATTGGCTGGGCAATTTGTCCGTTATTCATGGTTTTGATGGCGGAAAACTATGGATGGCGAGCGGCGGCTTTTGCAGCTTCTTCGATAGCAATTATCGTTTTGATTGTTGAATTGGCCAGAAGCTCGGTGTTTGCCAACGACCAACGTAATGATAAGAGCGTTGACAAGAAGGCTTCAAGTGGAAATGCTTTTGGTTTTCTTTCCGAGAAAGCTGTTTGGCAGTGCTTTTTCTTCTTTTTCTTTACCGCTGGCGCCTTCGGTGTTCTTCAAAGTTTCAGTCAAACTATCTTTAATCATTTATATAACCTGGATTTAAAGAGTGCTTCGACCGCATTGACAGCTTATTTGGTATGTTCTGGCGTCGGCTGTCTCTTAGGGGGCTTCTTTACTAATCAGGAAAAACTCAGCAACGGAGCAGTAGTGGCCATTGCGTTAAGCTTTTCTGCCTTGATGTCCCTACTGTTGGCTTCCTGTATTTTGACCGGTTATTGGGCCATTCTATTTATGGGCGCCATGGGTTTAGGCACCGGAATCGCAAGTCCCAGCCGAGACATCATGATCAGGAAAGCCACAATCAATAAACTAGGAATGAAATCTATCGGCAGAGTCTATGGCTTTACCTACTGTGGAATGGATGTCGGGCAGTCATTGTCTCCCGTGGTTTTTGCTCCGCTGTTGGATGCCCAGATGTTTATGGCAGCTTTGTTTGGAGTAGCTATACTTCAGACTTTGGCAATTTTCACGGCCCTTAGCGTTGACAGCGGACAAAAGTCTTCTCTAGATCTCGCAACTTAAGAAATTTGATTTATGACTTTTTCTTCGTCTCAAATATATTTTTTTATATGTGCAGCCTTGCTGATCGGTTTACTGCTGGTATGTCTTTGGGTTGGAATGAAGGGACTATTTCAAGGACGCAAAGAATTTGAGACGCAGGAACTCAATAGCTATGTTTACTCAGATGAACTAGCTGAACTTGAAAGGGATTTAAATCGAGGCAGCATCACCCGGGCACAGTTTGATGAGGGGAAAGAAGAGCTCGAACGCCGTGCTCTGGAAGAAGCAAATTATTTAGATGCTCCGGTGAAAAGTCATCCCAAAGAAAAATTGTTTTTCTTAGGACTTGGGTTTTTAATTCCTATCTTCGCAATCGCAATTTATCTTTACGTGGGTAATCCTTCTTTGATTGGGTACCATATTGAAAGTGAGAAGTCTCATTGGAATGAGAGAGGAGAAGTCTTCTTTGATGAAAATGCTCCTTTGGAAGAAGATAAACTAAGAGAGTATCTAAAAGAATCACCTAAAGATGTTCGAGGATGGTTGACGTTAGCCAGACTTCTTAATCAAAAGAAAAAAACTGACGAAGCTCTACAAGCGTTCAATAAGGCTTTCTCTTTGTCCAAAAAAATTTCGGAAGATCCTGATTCCGTAATGGAAAGAGCACTGACCATGCTGGAGACCGGAAAACCTGAGAATTATTCTGAGGCTAAAAAAGAGCTTTCCAGAGTGATTGAAATGAACTCGGGAAATGTAAGACCATACGAAGTCTTAGGTATCTTGTTTTTCAACGAAGGCAAGTATGAAGAAGCCGCCAAGTATTGGACAGAAGCTCTGGGATACTACCCGGAAAACTCGGCGACTCGATCTTATCTTCTTGACGTGATTAGCGAAGCGAAGAATCGGGCTTCTCTAAACTTCATTAGGTAAGGAAATTGTCATTTCACAGGGTTTGCAGTGGAACTTGGCAATTAGCACGGTTTTACCGCAGACTAGCTTAAGCGGAGTAGGTTTAATTTTTTCTCCGCGTTTCCTAGCTTCTTTAGGACAAAGATTTAAGCTGTAGCGGATGCAGTGTTTGCATCTCATCAGTTCGGCCTGAGGATTCTTGTGACCGTCTTCTAAAGCGGTTTCCACTATCTTGAAGCCGTGCTTCTCATAGAACTCTCTGGCTTTTTGATTTAAGACGTTCCCTCTATAGTCCAGCATAGAGTTTTCTGCGAAGGAAGCACCGGGTTCTTTGGCCTGAGCCTTAGGTAGTTTAGAAAAAGAAGTTAACCGTTTGTTTTCTAGATCTTCAATAACGGTTCTTCTCAGACTGTTTACCGCCGAAGCCGGGAGAAATCTGATGGTATCGCCTTCGACAGAGATTTCGTCAGAATCAAAAATAGTGTTGCCTAATTTACCAAGGGATTTTTTAATTTGGCTCAGAGTATTTTCTCTGTTCTTCGCCTCATCAAAATTATTTGGAACCGAGACGGTTGAAACATTTCCGTCTTTGTCAGAAGCACAGACTGTCAGAGAATCATCGGAAAATTTCGCCTCAATCTTAATAGGAACCTTTCTGAGAGAGGTTGTGGCATTCATCTTTTTCAGCCACGCGGCATCTTTGTTGCGCATCAGCTCCATCCCTACTGACAATCCTGAAATCCTCCCGGTGTGCTCGCGTGTATGGAGAGTCCAAAGATTGGTTGCATCAGGTACTTTTTCGGCCCTATTTACCAAGAATCCTGACAGCTCGTCTTTATCATTCCAGAAGGTTAGACCGTCACCATTATTGAATTCGTGTTTGCTTCTTACCGTGATGGAAAAATTATCTATTTTGACAACTTTGCCAATGATGTCGCCTGTCTTTTTGGGAGAGTTAAAACAAGCTATATCGGCCTGTCTTCCATTGACAAAATAATCAGTGCCTCCGCGATTGAAGGCGTTGTTGACGTCAGGATCAAAGAAAAATTCAATCTTTCCTTCACTAGATTTAGCAAAAGAGGGGTTTCGAGATAAGAATTGATCCAGCAAACGTCGATAATGTGCCGTCGTATTTTTTACATACGCTGCGTCTTTATATCTTCCCTCAATTTTGAAACTTCTTACACCGGCTTCGATTAAGGCCGGAAGATTTGCACTTTGGTTGTTGTCTTTGAGTGAAAGAACATGCTCATTGAGGCCTAGTACTTTGCCTTCCTCATCGTAAACATCAAAGGGAAGACGGCAAACTTGTGAACATTCTCCGCGGTTGGCGCTGCGATTTTTCAGAACTTGACTTGCGTAGCATTGGCCGCTGTAGCTCACGCACAGTGCGCCGTGAATAAAAAATTCGATTCTGGCTTTTTCCAAAGAATCATAGATTGCTTTAATTTGAGAGAGCTCCAGTTCCCGGGCCAGTACGATTTGTGAGAAACCGACATTCTCTAAGAATTTGGCCTTTTCAGCGGTACGAATATCGCATTGAGTAGAGGCATGTAGCTGAATGGGAGGAAGATCACACATCAGCAGTCCCATGTCTTGAACAATTAGAGCATCAATGCCGATATTCCAGGCGTTGTGGGCGAGTTCTACTGCCTTTTCGAGTTCTTTATCTTTCAGCAAGGTATTTAACGTCAGATAGACTCGTGCACGATATTGGTGTGCATATTTAACTAACCTCTCTAAGTCCTCTAGGCTGTTGCCGGCATTAGCACGGGCACCGAAAGAAGGACCTCCGATATAAACGGCATCAGCCCCGTGAGAGATTGCTTCAATACCGATATCAGCATTTTTAGCCGGGCTTAAAAGTTCTAATTCTTGTAGAGAGGACATAAAAAAATAAACCCACGGATGTGGGTTGAAGAAAAAAGTTAGTGGGTTAACGGCAGTGATCGTATTTGAGAAGGTCTAAAACTTCTAGGTTAGTCTGCCTTTGTTTGGCGATATCATACGGGGCCAATGCATCATTGTTGCAAAAATCTTTTCGGGCGCCGGCGTTTAAGAGAAGCTTTACGGTTTCTGCATTACCGTCTCTTGCTGCCATATATAACGGAGTTATACCGCGCAGAGTTCTTGCGTTGAGATCTGCACCGCCTCTCAAAAGCAGTGGAATAATTTCGTTGTTGCTTGAGGCAGCTGCGTAGTGCAGGGGAGTCCAGTGACCCGGGTTATTAACGGAAGCTCCCTTAGCCAATAATTTCTTTGCGATACCATTTTCTTTATAGAAAATGGCAAGCATCAAGGGAGTTTCATACAGCACATTCGGCTTGTTCAAATCAATATTTTTTTGATTGAGCAGTAAGTCGATTACATTATAGGACTTATTGCGGATTGCGCTGGATAAAAGAGGATCAGCGTTTCCGCCCGGAGTTGCCGTATTGGGATCAAAACCTTGTTTGAGAAGCGGGGCTAAATCGTCAGGACGGTTATTAAGGGCGGCATCAATAGCATCTTCATAAGAAGAAGCCAAAGCTGCTCCTGAAACAAAAATGGTCGCCGCGACCGTCAAAATAAATCTTTTAACCTTCATACCGAGCCTTACTAAAAAGTCGAAAAAAATTTTCTGTCGTGGCTTCTTCGACCTCCTCTAAAGAAATCGAACGAAGCTCAGCAATTTTTTTCGCTACGTAAATTACTTTAGACGGATCATTTCGCTTTCCTCTAAATGGCACAGGAGCCAAATAAGGACAATCTGTCTCAACTAATATTCTTTCAAGCGGGATAGACGAAGCAACGCTTTGAATATCAACCGCATTTTTAAACGTCACAATACCTGAAAACGAAATGTAGCCGCCCATTTCCAACGCAACTTGAGCCATCTTTTGATCACCGCAGAAGCAATGAAGGACAAATCTGCATTCTTCTGCGTGATTGTCTTGAAGAATTCTCATCGTATCTTCATTGGCATCGCGGGAGTGAACAATTACCGGCAGATTGGCTTTTCTTGCGGCCTGAATATGCAGTGCAAATCTTTCTCTTTGCCAGTCCAAAGGTTCGGAGTTGTAGTAATAGTCGAGTCCGCACTCTCCTATTCCGACTACTTTTTCATCGGTTGAAAGAGCAACCAGCTCTCCAATCGTTGCCTCGGAAATGTCGTCATCCGTGCTCGGATGAACTCCAACGGAGCACCAAATATTTTTGTGCGATTTAGAAAATGAAAGGCAGCGAGGAAACTCTCTTAAAGCACAGCAAACCGTCAATGCGCCTTTCACATTATTCTTTTCCATTTCAGAAAAAATGCGCGGAAGTTCTCCGACGAACTCCGGGCTGTCGATATGGCAATGTGAATCTATGAGCATAGGTAAGAGAGCTTATGAAAGACGTTCAAAATGAAGGAAACCGCCTTCATAGCTTAAATATCCGCCTCTAGTCTTGCCATTTTCAAAATCCCAGTCAGGAAGTACCCAACGGTCAAAACGGAAGTCGTCATTGACGTGAGTGTGATGAGCCGGTTTATGGGTATGTCCGTGAATAACAGTAGCCACATTTGCCTGACGAGCTGCTCTGGCTACATCATGGACAACGACATCCATTAACTCATAGCTTTTATGAGTATTTTCGTCTTTGCTTTGGTCTCGAAGACTGTTGGCTAGGTCGATTCTGTGTTTTAGTTTTTCCTGCAGAATGGAAACCTGTACATCGGGATTTCGGAGAGTGGAGCGGAACTGTTGATAATCTTTGTCGAGAGTGCACCATTCATCGCCGTGAGAAAGAAGGATTCTTTCGTGGCCTGCGTAGGTGACAACAGGATCGGAAATCAAGATTGCGCCGGTCTGTTTCTCGAAGACTTTTCCTAAAAGAAAGTCTCGATTGCCGTGCATGGCATACAGACTTTTTCCTAAAAGCCTGTAGTTCTTAAGGGCGTTGATAATATCCGGAAAGGCGTCGATGTGGTCGTCCCCTGCCCAGAACTCAAATAAGTCACCCAAAATTATCAGTTCATTGAATTTGATGGCATCTCGCCTCAAAAACTGGAAAAACGCTTCTTTCGTAGCTTGTTTGTCATTAGACAAATGAAGGTCTGCAATAAACACAGGCTTTCCCAAAGCGGGAAGCTGCTTTACACAAGAATTGATAGGAGCGATGCCATCAAAAGACACTTAGATCACCTCTGCTTTTTCGATAATCACATCTTCAGCAGGAACATCCTGATGAGGGAAATGACTTGTTGTTCTGACTTGGGCGATCTTATCAACAACTTCTTCCCCGGCGACAACTTTTCCGAAAACTGCATAACCCCAGCCTTGAGAAGTTTCGCTGCGGAAGTCTAAGAAGTTGTTGTTGGCAACGTTGATGAAGAACTGGGCGGAAGCGGAGTGTGGATCGCTTGTGCGGGCCATCGAAATGGTGTATTTGTTGTTCTTTAAGCCATTGTTAGCTTCGTTTCTGATTGGGGCTCTTGTTTCTTTTTGAACCATGTCGGGAGTAAAGCCGCCGCCCTGGATCATGAAGCCGGGAATAACACGGTGGAAAATAACGCCGTTGTAAAAACCGTCTTTGACATATTGTTCAAAGTTGGCGGCTGTAACAGGAGCATTTTTGAAATCTAGTTCAACGTCAATGACGCCGAAGTTGGTAGTTAAACGAATCATTTGTTTTTCCTTCTTTATTTCAAAATTTCAACAGACTTAATTTCGATAGGTCTTACAGGAACATCGTCGTGGAAGCCCTTCGAAGTTGTCGGCTGGCGTACGATTTTTCGCACGGTATCCATGCCGGAGATGACATGACCGAAAACAGCATAGCCGTCATTGGAAGCAGAAGCATTCAAAAAGTCGTTGTCCTTGACATTAATGAAGAATTGGCTTGTAGCAGAATTCGGATCATTGGTTCTCGCCATAGCGACGGTTCCTACATTATTTTTCAGTCCGTTTTTAGCTTCAAGCGGGATCGGAGCATGAGTTTTTTTCTGCTGCATGGAGGCAGTAAAGCCACCGCCTTGAATCATGAATCCCGGAATCACACGGTGAAAAATAGTGTTGTTGTAAAAACCTTCCTTAGCATAATTCAAAAAATTAGCACAGGTCTTAGGAGCTTTCTGTTCATCAAGCTCAATTACGATTCTGCCTTCAGTGGTATTGATTGCAACCTTCTGTCCGGCATAAGCACCTGTACAGACTGCTAAAGCAATGACTGCAGAAGCAATAATTTTTTTATTAAATATCATATTCAAAACCTAATAAGTTTCCTGGCTTCCTTGAGCCAATCTTTGGATTGTATTAGCAGCAAAAAGAAAATGGAAAAAATTACTTACTTATGAGCTCTCTAATCGTTTCTAATTTTGTCTTGGTGTTTTTGCTCTTCGGAGAAAGCTTTAAGGCTTCCCCGTAAGATTGGGCTGCCAATGCAAGGTATACGTCGCCGAGGTTGTTGTAAGTCGTAAAGGATTTAGCATTGTTGGATAGGGCTTGTTCCAGCAGCTCTTTGGCACGGCCTAGATTCCCTTCACCTGCATAGAGTACGGCTAAGTTGTTGTAAGGTTCGGCGATTTCCGGATATTCTCGAATCAGTTCTTCAAAAGCTTCCTTAGCTTCTTTGTTTCTCTTGAGGTCGGAAAGAATAACGCCACGGATGAATCGGAGCTGAACATTCTTAGGATTGTTTTCAATTTCTTTCTCTGCAAGAGCTAAGGCATCTGCACGTTTACCGCGATAAATTAGTTGGTTGACGTCCCTTACCGGATTAATAACTTCATTTTCTTCAGGCTGAAAAAGTTGGGCCTGCGTTGATGTCATAGGGGCGGAGCCTAGCAGCAAGGAGAAGCAAAGAAGGGAAACTAATTTCGAAATGCGCATTTCTTAACTATCCAAAGTCATTGAACAAAACTTATAATCAACAGATTGTAACCTTAGAACCGCGGGGAGCGAAGCCCCGTCATTTAGAACGGTAATAGTTAGGATGACTTATGGCCCTAAAAATTTATAACACTCTGACTCGAAAAGTTGAACCTTTCAAATCCATTGAACCGGGGAAGGCCGGAATGTATGTTTGCGGGGTCACGGTTTACGACGATTGTCACATTGGTCATGGAAGGACCTTTATCGCTTTTGATGTCGCAAGAAGATGGTTGGAAAAAAGCGGCTATGAGGTTAAATTTGTTCGAAATATTACCGACGTAGACGACAAAATCATCAAAAGATCGGCCGAAAGAGGAATTCTTCCTGAAGAGCTGAGCAAAATCTATGCAGAAAGAATGCAGGAAGATTTTGCTGAACTTGGCTGCCTTCCTCCGACTCACGAACCCCGCGCTACAGCCTACATTCCTCAAATGCTTTCTCTCATCGAGAAGTTGGAAGAAAAAGGATATGCCTATCAAGACAAAGGCGGAGACGTAGACTTTGCCGTGCGTAATTTCAAGAATTACGGAGAGCTCTCCGGCAAGAAGATTGATGAACTCCGAGCCGGAGAACGCGTTTCTATTGATGAGACAAAACGTGATCCGTTAGATTTCGTGTTATGGAAAAAAGCAAAACCGGGTGAACCGCAATGGGATAGTAAATGGGGTAAAGGAAGACCGGGTTGGCATATTGAATGTTCCGCAATGGCATGCGAACTCCTCGGAGAGACAATCGATATTCATGCTGGCGGTCCGGATTTGAAGTTTCCTCACCACGAAAACGAGATTGCTCAGAGCCAGGCAGCAACGGGCAAGAAATTCGTAAACACCTGGATGCACTCGGGGCCTCTTCGCGTCAACGGAGAGAAGATGAGCAAGTCTTTAGGAAACTTCTGGACTATCCGAGATGCATTGAAAGAAACCAACAAGCAATACGGACAAGGAAACGGAAACGAAACCTTGCGGTTCTTCTTACTGAAGTCTCAATATAGAAGTCCTATTGATTTTTCCTCTGCTCTTGTTGAAGACGCTCATACAGGCTTGACTCGTCTCTACAATGCCT
The DNA here is from genome assembly GCF_002221595.1 of Turicimonas muris. Lineage (GTDB taxonomy): Bacteria > Pseudomonadota > Gammaproteobacteria > Burkholderiales > Burkholderiaceae_F > Turicimonas > Turicimonas muris. The sequence continues at coordinate 247,946 of NZ_NHMP01000003.1, read as the reverse complement.
TAAAAGAAGTTGCTCCTGACGAACAACCGCTGGATTGGAATGAAAAGCACGCGGCTAAATTCAAAGAGGCAATGGACGATGACTTCAATACGGCGTTGGCGGTCTCCGTGCTGTTTGAATTGGCAAATGAAGTCAATTCCACAAAGTCTCCCGAATTGGCCCGCCAGCTGAAAAAGTTAGGTGAAGTTCTGGGGCTTCTCCAGCTGAATCCTGAAAAATTTATCAAGGGAGCAGTAGAAGGAGTGGATGCTGCCTGGGTTGAGGAAATGATTCAAAAGCGTAAGGACGCTAAAAAGAACAAAGATTTCGGTACTGCAGATGCTATCCGTCAGGAATTGAAGGATAAAGGCATTGTTCTTGAAGACAAGCCGGGCGGAATTACTGAATGGAAGAAGGCCTAAACCATGGCAGATGTCTTAGCCGGAGTAACGCCGGTTCTTCCCGGTTGGTGGAAAGAAGCGTGTGAGGAGTTAAGCAAACGTGATGAAAAGATGGCAGAGTTGATTAATGTTTACTCCCATACGGCTCTGACTTCAGTTCAAGATCCTTTTGGAACTTTGATTAGATCCGTCATCGGTCAGCAAATTTCAACAAAAGCAGCTCAAACAATTTGGAGAAATTTTGCGGCGGCTTGCCCGGAGATGACTCCCCAGCGAGTCGCTAAGAAACACCGAAGAACTTTGAGAAGCTGCGGTCTGTCCGAGAGAAAAATAGATTACATCCTAGATATTTGCCGTTATTTCCTGGAAGAAAAAATCACCTTTGAGTTATTGGAGGGTATGTCCGAACAGGAAATTATTGACTGCCTAACCTCGATTAAAGGAGTGGGACGTTGGACGGCTGAGATGTTTTTAATCTTTACCTTGGGAAGGCAGAATGTGTTCCCTGTTGCTGACTTAGGCATAATTAAAGCAATAGAAAAGCTTTACTTTTCTGCTGAGGAACTTCAGGCTCTTGACGCTCAGCAAAAGCAAATAAAAATACTTAAACTTTCTGAAAACTGGGCACCATACAAAACAGCTGCTAGCTGGTTTTTGTGGAGAAGCTTAAATAATTCGCCCGTGAGATATTAAATATGGCTAAATTAACTTACCTTGAATTTGAAAAACCAGTTTCGGTTTTGGAAGATAAAATTGCGGAACTTCAAAAAGTAAGCGAAGATCCCAATTCCATCAATATCCAAAGTGAAATTGATAAGCTGGAAAGAAAAAAGACCAAGCTTCTCAAAGATATCTACAGCAAGCTCACTCCATGGAATGTTTCTTTAGTTGCGCGTCATCCGCAGAGACCGTATACGCTTGATTACATCAATACCATTTTTACCGACTTTCATGAGCTTCATGGAGATAGAAGCTATGCGGATGACCTCTCAATCGTCGGGGGTTTAGCTCGTTTTAACGGTCACAGTGTAATGGTTATCGGTCATCAGAAGGGGCGCGATACCAAGGAAAGGACTCTGAGAAATTTCGGTATGAGCCGTCCCGAAGGCTATCGCAAAGCATTGCGTTTGATGAAGCTTGCGGAAAAATTCAACATTCCTCTGTTTACTTTTGTTGATACCCCGGGAGCCTATCCCGGAATCGGTGCGGAAGAAAGAGGTCAGTCGGAAGCTATCGGACATAACTTATACGCAATGAGCCAGCTCCGAGTTCCGATTATCACCACTATCATCGGCGAAGGCGGCTCCGGAGGTGCTCTGGCGATTGCCGTTTGCGACGTTTTACAGATGCTTCAGAACAGTACGTATTCCGTGATTTCTCCCGAAGGCTGCGCTTCCATTCTTTGGAAGAGTGCGGCGAAAGCTCCGGAAGCGGCCGAGGCGTTGTGCTTAACTGCACCAAAGTTGAAAGAGCTGGGCTTAGTCGACAAAGTAATTCCTGAACCTGTAGGCGGAGCTCATCGCGATCTTGCTGCAATGTCCGCTACTTTAAAACGGAACTTAAATGAATCACTCCGAGTTCTTAAGAGAATGTCTGTGGAGGAACTTTTGGAGAATCGACATCGGAAGTTAATGAATTTCGGTAGTTTTTCTGAACAAGGATAACGAGAAAGATGAGCATACTGCCCAGTGCTGCTAAAGAGGTTAACGCTGCTATAGAAAAGCTCTATAAGGATCTCTCTGAACGCGGTGACGGCTTAGAGAGTTTCGTTAATAAGAAAGTAGATCTTGTCGTGGCAGTATCGGGAGGCTGTGATTCCGTCAGTCTCCTTAAAGCTATCGCTGGGTATGAATCACCTTTGAAGGGCCGAGTAATCTGTGTTTATGTTAATCATCATATTTCTCCCAATGCGGATAAATGGGCGGCTAAATGCAAAGCCCGAGCAAAGAAACTTAATGTTGAGTTCGTAGAAAAAGACGTTTTTATTCGCAGCAAAGAACAAGGGCTTGAGGCCGAGGCCAGAACTTTACGCTACAGGGCGCTCAATGAAGTAGCGGAGGCTGAAAACTGTTCGGCTATTGTGACGGCACACCACTTAGATGACCAAATCGAAACCTTTTTGATTCAATGGATGAGAGGTTCGGGGCTCAGCGGGTTGATCGGTATGCCTTACATCAAGGAAGGAAAAATTCCTGTCGTCCGTCCGTTTTTGAAGATTCCCAGGAAACGCCTTGAGACGTATGCAAGAAGCCAACATTTGCGCTGGGTGGAGGATGACAGCAACACTGACGAATCTTATCTTAGAAATTTTTTACGGCTCAATGTCATCCCGGAGCTTGAGCGCGCAAGGGCAGGCTTTAAATCTGCCGCCGGCCGCAGCATTGAAATTTTGGCAGAAACCTCTCAAATTCTTAATGAGGTTGATGAGAAAGCGCTTCAGAAGTGTTTAGACGAGGATGGAAATGTCCGATTAGACAGGTGGCAGAAATTTTCTCTTCCGCTGCAAGCTAGAGTATTCAGATTGTGGCTGCAGAAAAAAGAATTTCCTCCGCTTCCGCGCACTCGACTTGAGGAAATCCTCAGACAGATTAGAGAGAGCAAGAAAAAGGCAATATGTCTTCGCTCACAAGGCAAAAAGTCAATCGTTGTGAATGGAAGAACTCTTCTTATAAGAGAAGTAGCTTCTGATGAAAATCCGGATTATTCCGTTGAATTTACTTGGAACGGCGAAAAAGAGATGCGCTTCAAGGGATTAGCGGGTACTTTGCGGTTTGTTGAAAGTCCCGACGGGTTCGAGGATTGTTATCTGAAGAAAAAACCGCTTCTGTTTACTTTGGCTAAGAGATCCCGTACTCGTATCAAAATAAAAAAATTAAGACCTTCAAAGACATTAAAAGCTCTTTACCAAGAGATGAATATTTCCGAGTATGAAAGAGGGAAGGTGCCTAAGATTATTCGTGACGGTAAATTAATTTATGTGGCCGGAATCGGCGAAGAAATTCGAGAAAAACTTTATCAAGGAAACGGCAAGAAGTACTCCTTCGAATGGGTTGAGGATCATCTCCTTTAATAACAGCAACGCCTCCGAAACGGAGGCGTCGCATTAAAAGCTTGAAGAAAAGCGTTTATTTAGCCGGTGTAGTAAGGAGTGCTTCCGGATCAGAGAATTCGGAACCGCTTGCTCTCTCGAACATTTGAAGCAGCGATTGGACAGTTAAGTTTTTCTTCTTTTCACCTTCCACATCAACAACCACGCGTCCTTCATGCATCATGATTAAACGATTGCCGAAGCGCAAAGCGTCTCTCATGTTGTGAGTAATCATGAGAGTTGTAAGTTTCCCTTCTTCGACGCGTTTCTTAGTCAGCATTAAAACTTTTTCAGCAGTCTTCGGATCGAGCGCAGCAGTATGTTCATCTAGGAGCAAAATTTGCGGCTTTACCAAAGTGGCCATCAGCAAGGTAATAGCTTGTCTTTGGCCGCCGGATAAAGTACCGATGCGAGTAGTGAGACGGTTCTCTAAACCTAAATCCAGTTCTTTAAGAAGCTGAGTAAAAGTTTCTTTTCTGCTGGCGTCTGCACTCCATCGAAGAGAAAGAGGCTGACCCCGGCGGCTTGCCATAGCCAAGTTTTCCTCGACCTGCATATCTCCGGCCGTACCTTTCATGGGGTCTTGGAAGACTCTGCCGATGTAGCGGGCACGGACAAATTCCGACATCTTAGTGACGTCTACGTCATTGATCTTAATTTGCCCTTCATCCGGTGGAAATACGCCGGCAATGCAGTTCATTAAGGTAGATTTGCCCGAACCGTTAGAACCGATAACTGTAACGAAATCTCCTTCTTCTAGACGCAGATTGACGCCTTGAAGAGCTTTCTTTTCGTTAGGAGTTCCGTGGAAGAACGTTTTTCTTAAGTTAACAATCTCAAGCATCTTAGTACCTCCTTTGTTTCATGTAAGCGAATTTGCTTCTGATAAGAGGCAAAGAGAGGGCGATGGCAACCAAGATTGCGGTAAACAACTTGAGATCGTTTGGAGGCATACCCATTTCTAAGACTAAGGCGATGACGATACGATAAACGATGGAACCGAGAACCACGGAAATAAGCCAGTTCTTAAAGCTTCTTGTACCGAATAAGACCTCACCGATAATGACCGAAGCTAAACCGATAACGATGGTGCCTGTTCCCATCCCCACGTCAGCGAAGCCGTTGCTTTGGGCTACTAGTGCGCCGGCAAGAGCAACCAAACCATTACTGATGAGGAGTCCGAGGATAACCATCAGGTCAGTATTGATGCCTTGAGCACGGGCCATTTGGGGATTGCAGCCGGTAGCACGGATGGCAGTCCCTAGAACCGTTCCAAAGAACCAATACATGATGAGTCCGACGATAAGACAGGCGCAAAATCCAACAATAAATGTCGCAATGGATTGGCTTACGCCAAACGTGCTTTCTGTCAGGGTAAAGATAGTTTCATTGCGGAGCAAAGGAACATTAGCTTTTCCCATGACCATGAGATTGACGGAATATAAGCCAATCATGGTCAAGATACCGGAAAGAAGTGCCGGAATTTTGAGCTTGGTAGTTAAGATAGCTGTGACGGTACCGGCGGCACAGCCGGCAAGCACTGCAAGCAAAGTAGCCAGCCAAATAGGCTGATCACTTGCAATCAGGATAGCTGCAACGGCTGCTCCTAAGGGGAATGTTCCTTCAACCGACAAGTCTGCAATATCAAGGACTCGGAAGGTAAGGAACACTCCGAGGGCCATGATGGCCCACAGGAGACCTTGCGAAATAGTGGATACAACTAAGTCAAACATTCTTATTTTTTATTATTTAACGACTTCATGGTTAAGACCGGCAGGAATCTTGGCACCTAAGTTCTTGAGAGAAGATTCACTGATAAGAGTTTTGAATTCTTTCTGGAACTGAATTGCCATATCTTCAGGTTTGCTCTTTCCTTCGAGAATATCGGCGGCCATGTTGCCGGCAATCTTGCCTAACTCATAATAGTCAATAGCAACGGAAGCAAAGCATCCTTCTTTGGTCATGCCGCCTTCACCCGCGAATATTGGAAGTTTTGCCGTTTCAGTAATTTTCAATAGAGCCGGGACTGCAGAAGCAATCGTGTTGTCTGTCGGTATATAAATTGCATCGACCTTTCCGACAAGACTTTGGGCTGCCTGTTGAATGTCATTGACGCTGGAAACTGTAGCTTCTTTAACTTCTAAGTTCTTAGCTTTAGCAATATCTTTGAAAATCTGAACTTGTCGTTCGGAGTTAATTTCACTGGAGGAATAGATAGTTCCGACTTTCTTGGTTTCTGGATAAATCTTGAGCATTAATTCAACCAATGTGTCGATTGGGGCCATGTCGGAGGATCCCGTGACGTTAGTGCCCGGCTTATCATTTTTCTTGACAAGTTTAGCAATTTCAAAGTCGGTGACAGCTGTGGCAACGATAGGAGTAGTTTTTGTTGCATTAGCCATCGTCTGGGCTGCCGGAGTTGCAATAGCACCGATTAAGTCAACCTTGTTGCTTGTAAAACGCTGCGCAATATTTCTAAGATTAGATTGGTCGGCCTGAGCGTTTTGGAAGTCAAACTTGACGTTCTTTCCTTCTTTGAAACCTCTGGCGGTAAGCGCATCAACAAAACCTTTGTTTGCTTCGTCTAATGCTTTGTGTTCGACAAGCTGTACAACGCCGATGTTATATTGTTTTTCAGCTGCGGTATTTTGTGGTGCGGCCTTTTTGTCGTCGCAAGCTGTCAGGGTGAAAGCGGTCAAAACGGCAGCTCCCAAAAGGACTAAACGGTTTAACTTCATAATAAAACTCTTTTTATAAGTAAATAAACGTCTTTCTGATTGTATCAATGAGAAATTTTTAAGACGAAAATTGACAAACCTTTTTGAAGGAAAAACACTGAGAAGACTTGGCGTTTTTTTTCGAACATCAAAAGGCAATGAACAAAAAAAACCTTTGTGCACTGAGGACAAAGGTTTAAAAAAGGAAGGACAGGGGAGTCCTTCTAGAATAACTTATAGAATTTTGGACAAGAAACTCTTGGTTCTTTCGTTCTTTGGATTAGAGAAAAACTCTTCCGGTTCGTTCTCTTCCAAAATATAACCGCCGTCTACGAACATGACTCGGTCGGCAACTTCTTTGGCAAAGCCCATTTCGTGAGTTACTACGACCATCGTCATGCCTTCTTTGGCCAAAGCTTTCATCACATCGAGAACTTCTTTAACCATTTCCGGGTCGAGAGCACTTGTCGGTTCGTCGAACAAAAGAACCTCAGGGTTCATCGCAAGGGCACGTGCAATAGCAACACGCTGCTGCTGGCCGCCGGACAATTCGTCAGGATAAGAAGAAGCTTTGTGCTCCAAGCCGACTCTCCTTAAAAGAGCGAGAGCTTTTTCTTCAGCCTTCTGTTTAGAAATCTTTCTAACTTCAACCGGAGCAAGCATGATGTTCTGAAGAACTGTCATGTTTGGAAAAAGGTTGAAGCGCTGGAACACCATACCGACTTCTTTACGGATGGCATTAAGATTTGTTCCCTTTTCCAACTTGATGTTATCAATAACGATGTCGCCTCCGGATGGTTCTTCCAGGTAGTTGAGACATCTCAAGATTGTGCTTTTACCGCTGCCTGACGGGCCGATAATGCAGACAACTTCTTTTTCTTTAATTTCAAGATTGATATCTTTTAGGACTGACACATCTCCGAATTTTTTGGTGAGATGCTTGACGGAAATCATTGTTTTTTCAGACATGTTCGTTACCTTTTGCTTGTGTTAAAACGCTTTTCCAAAACGGCAACTAGCCTGGAAATACAGAGAGTCATAATTAAGTAGAGGATCGCAACGACCATCCAGACTTCAAATACGGCGTAAGTTCTGGAGATAATCATCTGACCTGTTCTTGTAAGCTCTTCGAAACCGATAACGGACACGAGAGAAGAATCTTTCAACATTGCAATGAATTCATTGCCAAGAGGCGGGATGATTCTCTTAAATGCCTGAGGCATAATGACAAACTTCATTGACTGGAACCAGTTAAGACCCAATGCACGGGAAGCTTCGAACTGTCCTTTGTCAATACTCTGGATGCCGCTTCGGAAGATTTCGGCAACATAGGCACCGCTATTGATGGAACAAGCTGCGACGGCCGCAAAAAATGGGTCTATTCTCATCCCTAAGATTTTTGGAAGAGCAAAGTAAACCAAGAAGATTTGGACCAACAGCGGTGTTCCGCGAATAAAGTCTACGTAGATACCTGCCAGCCATCGGATGGCTTTGAAGTTGGAAAGACGTGCAATACCAACTACCATACCGATTAACAAACCAATACCAACAGAGAGTGCTGTGATTTCAAGCGTTACAGCTGCGCCTTTTAAAAGTAAAGGAAGATTGTCGATTATGAGATCAAAGTCAAGATCAATTGACATTTATGTCGCCTCTTGTAAATGAGCTTTCCTAGAGACGGACCGTCTAGGAAAGCTTTGAGTAGTTAAATCAAAGAGATGAAGGGAAAATTATGCGCCGAACCATTTCTTATGGATTTTGTCGAATTCTCCATTTTTCTTAAGTTCAGCGATGGCATCGTTAACTTTCTTTGTCAATTCGTCATTGCCTTTCTTAAGTGCGATGCCATAGCTTTCTTCTTCCATGACGTTTCCGATCATTTTGCCTTTACCGCCTTGAACGAGGTAGTAAGCAACCACCGGATGGTCATTAATACAGGCATCAACACCCTTGTTAGACAATTCCAAGAATTGTTCATCAGAATTGTTGAATGTCACGACTTTTGCATCAGGAACCGTGGCCGCTTTGAACGCACCTGTGGTTCCCAATTGAACGCCGATTCTTTTACCTTTCAAATCATCCAAAGATTTGACTTCATTATTGTCGGGATTAACCAAAATAATGAGGCCGGAAGTGTAGTAAGGAACAGAGAAGTTAACCTGTTTCTTTCTATCTTCATTGATTGTCATACCTGCGATGGCCATATCGATATTGCCTGTTGCAATAGCCGGGATCAGGCCGTCAAATGCCAGGTTGTGCAATTCAACTTTGTAACCCATCTGCTTGCCGATAGCTCTGATGAGATCCATATCGAAACCGGTAAGCTCAGCATCTTTTCCTTGGAATTCGAACGGAGCGAATGTTGGGTTCGTTCCGACACGAAGGATTTTTTCCTGAGGCTTAGCAGCAGTTTCTTTTTTATCATCGCAGCCAGCCAGAAGGCTAGAGCTGAGCAATGCAACAAGCGGAAGTGCAAGTAAGGTTCTTTTCAGCATTTGTTTTCCTTAAATTTAAGAATTCTGTTCAGATCTTCCCTAGTCTAATAGTTGAAAGCCCTGGAAACTCGGAAGGAAGTAGCAAATACGGATAAAGCTACAAACTTAGGGTTAAATCGGAGGTGGATTGTAAATTGCCAGCATTGAGTCAAAAGAAAAAAAGAGTAACGAGACTTCACATAGACTGAGCAAAATTAGTTGCGGAGAAGAAAAGTGAAAAAGATTGCAGGGTTGTCTATTTCTTTAGCTTTTATCCTAGCCGGCTGCAGCTGGTCGACGGACCAACTCGGACCTAATACATACGAAATTTCAGGTTATTTTGATTTCACAATGAAAGGCTCGGTTGTCGTTCAAGGGCTTGAAATGCAGGCGGACGCTCAGTGCAAAACTATTGGGCCCGACTATGTCCCGGAGGTATTTTCTATAAGTTATAAAAACCGGGTATTTAATTACGATGCACAGAGAGCCTCTGCCGTCATCAAATATCACTGCGTAAAGCAAGAGAAGAAAAAGTAAGTCAAGATGGCGAACAAACCATTAAAGGCAACCAAATTGTATTAGAGGATTTCTTGCTTTTGGTATGGAAACTCCGGCTTTTTCTCATGAAAATCAGCAAAAAGTAATAAAAATTTCGAAACGGAAAACGCTTATACCTAGGGTATATCCTTATTTTTGTTAGAGGTTTTTGTTTCTGCTGTATTACCCCTTACAGAAATCAGTAGAAAAAGGTAAATTTTAACTTTTAATTCATCAAAGGAAGAAACGGAAACTCAAAAGGTTTCTAGTATTCAGAGATCAATATGCTCAACAAGACAAAACGTGATCAAATTATTTCTCTTATCAATCGAGAAGTTGTCCCGGCCTTGGGATGCACGGAACCAGTTGCCGTTGCGTTATGCGTTGCAAAGGCCCGGGAGTTGCTCGGAGAGATGCCCGAAAAAATCCGGCTATCCTTGAGCGGAAACATTATCAAAAACGCAATGGGCGTCGGAATTCCGGGTACGGGAATGATTGGTCTGCCTATCGCTGTGGCTCTGGGCGCTTTGATCGGAAAGTCAGATTTGGGTCTTGAAGTTCTCCAAGAGGTAAATGAAGAAGCCGTAGAAAAGGCAAAAGTTTTCCTGGATAAAGATTGCATCGAAATCATCCACGATGAAGAGGTTCCTTCTAATCTTTTTATCGACACCGTGGTTTCTCATGGAACTCAAACAGCACGTGCAGTTATTTCAAGAAACCATACACACTTTGTCTTTCTAGAAAAAAATGGAGAAAGACTCTATGAGGAGGAGGGATGGAACAATGCCGACGCTGAAGAAGACGAAGCTGAAGCTGAAGAAGTTCAGCTCGACATGAAGACAGTTTATGAGTTTGCCACTGAGTCTCCCATTGAAGAGATCTCTTTTATTCTCAAAGCTAGAGATATGAATAAGAAGGCGGCTGAGTTGGCCTTAGCGCATGATTATGGGCACTCGTTAGGGGCGATGATTAAAAATAGAGGGGCGAGGTATTTTGGAGACACTACCGTAGCTCATATGATTTCTTATACCTCTGCAGCTTGTGATGCGCGTATGGGCGGAGCAGCAATTGCCGTGATGTCCAATTCCGGAAGCGGAAATCAGGGCATCACCGCAACCATGCCGGTAGTTGCTTATGCTGAAGATTGCGATGCATCCGATGAACAATTGATTAGAGCGCTGACCTTAAGTCATTTGACCAGTATTTACATCAAACAGAATCTTGGTCGCCTTTCAGCCTTATGCGGCTGCGTGGTAGCTTCTACCGGAGCTTCCTCCGGAATCACTTGGCTGATGGGAGGCAAATATGAGGAGGTGTGCGCAGCAATTAAGAATATGATTGCTAACTTGGCCGGAATGTTGTGTGACGGTGCGAAACCTGCTTGTTCTCTGAAGATTTCATCCGGTGTCTCTACTGCGATGATGTCCGCGCTTCTCGCGATGAATGAACATTGCGTGACTAAGCTGGAAGGCATAGTAAGCGACGATATTGATGAAACGATTAGAAATTTAACCGCTATCGGCAAAGAATCTATGATGGAAACAGATAAACAGGTACTTCAGATCATGATTTGCAAATAAGATTCTGTTCAGCGATTGAACATTGATAAGCACGAGATGTCCTTCCAATTCAAAAGGCATCTCGTTTTTTCGTTAATCAAGACCGTAAAGAGAATTGAATTTGGATTGGACAAACTAAAAAGTTTCTGAATGATTTCGTATCGAAAAAGCCGAAAGAAATGCCAAAATCGGTGTGAAACTATTAGAATTTTAGAGAAAATCGTTTATAACTTATTGATTTTATAGAAGAAAATTGGCGGAAGAAGAGAGAATTTAAACTATAGTAAAATCAAAAAGTTAATAAATAAAATACTTTAATGTCACCAAAATGTCACCGATTTTATAAAAATTTTCGGGAATTTTTATCTTTGAAGATCTTGAGTTTCTCTAGATTTTTTGTATTCTGCGATCTCCAACTGAAGATTTTTTATATGATTCCTTATCATAAAAGACGAGAAAATAGCTTTGTTCTCTTTTTCTCTAGAGTCTATTAAAGCTTGAATGTATTGAGCTTTGTCCTCTTTTAGAATCTTTGAAGGGAACACGTGTAACTCGTTTTGAAGATGATTCATTATTAGCCGTGAAGTTCTTCCGTTTCCGTCTGCCCAAGGGTGAATAGTTAATAAATCAAAATGGGCATCAAAGGAGAATAAATATTTTTCATAGATTTCTGGGTTGCTAAACAGACTGCTTCTTCGGGCGTTTATTTCTTGGCACCACTTAGTTAATCTATCCTCGATTTTTGTGAAACTTAAATAAGAGCGTCCGCCGGTTCCGGCACTAACGTTCAGTTTTCTAAAATCTCCGGAAGACGAATCAAATGAGCCTTGGAGAGTATTATAAATACTCCCTGTATTTTTCATTACAGCAGCACTTAATTCTCTGAGCATTGGAAGAGAAAAGTTTCTTTTTTCTTTGATAAACCTATTGCTCAATGCATAAGCATTTTTCAAATCCAGATTCATCAACTGTTCCCTGAGACTTCTTTTATTAGAAGTTATTCCTTCATCAAAAAGAAGTTGATTTTCAACTTCTGTAACAGTAGATCCTTCGATAGCTGTGGAATGAGTAATGATTGAATATAAATAAAATTTTGAGTAATCCAACTGTTGAGGTATGCCTAGGCGGCAATACTCAGAAAGTGTTTTCAAGAGAGCTTCTTTCATCAACTTAATAATTAGTACTCAGATTTGATAATGATACCTTCTCTTGTCGAGAAGAAGTCCAAACTTCCTTGAATTCCTTAACGAAGAGAGAACATTGGTTCTATTTAAACATTCTCCAAAAAGAGTTTTACGTGCTTGAACACAACCGCATACTCATAGGTTGTCATAATAATTCCCCTCGCTAATGTTGCAGAGCAACGTTTTGTTCCGAACCGTTTCGTACTTATCCATAGCTTGTCTGCTTTCGAAACTTTCAGGGTCCGGAGGTGAGAGAGCCCTCTAAAACACTTGAACCCCTCGGCTTACGCTTTGGGGTTCTTTACCTTAGTGCCTAGCTGTATAACATGAGCGTAATGGCCAGAATCAATTTAATGATTTTTCTGACTATTCGCTTTATACTAGAGGCGTGAGATTTAGTTTGGAACATGGATCTCATCCTTATAAGGCGGCTCGGAATTGAAGGTTCTGAGCCGTTTTGCTTGGTTTCTGCACAGACTGGAAAGATTACCAGCAACTTTCCAATTCCTTGCTCTGCCATGTCCTTCAGAGTAGGTACGGCAATTTTAGCAAAAACGTTGTTAACCTCCTCATCTTCGTTAACGAAGAGGAGGAAATCAACGGCTTGTTCGGGAGGAACTGCACAGAGAGCTACAGGCTCGGGGCAATTAAAATTGTTTTTCGGATTAACCGGGTAGAGTCGTTTAAAACCTGCTTCTTTACACAATTTCTTCAGAGACATGCTCTGAATAATTATGCAGATTTCATGATTCTCATAAATTTTTTGAAGTTCCGACATCTTGAAGCGAGGACCGCTTAACGTGCAGTCTTCTGGCTTGAGAATGAGTTGCCACGGTTCAAAATCAGAAAAATTAACTAAACCTCTTTCTACAACCCGTCTAAGACATTCCGGTTGCTCGCTGATAAAGAAGATCTGCATTCCTTCCATAGAGAAAAAAGTAAGTTCTCTAAAAACATCTTCGTCAAAAGGAAAGGAGTCGCATAATTTGAAATATTCGGTCCAGCCCGACTTGGTCAGAGTTTCCCTGCCAATGTTGTCATCATAAAGGGTGCCGTCTAAATCAACGACCACCGCACCCAGCAAAGGTTTAGATAATTGTATTTTTTTGCTTCATCATGATAAAAACCTCTTATTGAATGTTTCAACGGAATTGTTGAAACTATCTTTATTTTGAAAGAGTGAAGATCTTGAACTTGCGGGAAAGTCCCTTAAAAATGAGTTCTTTCAATGTATGGAGCGCAGGATTGTTAATGTTCTTCGAAAATTGAGGTCTTAGAAGGAAGATTTTCAGGTCGGCAGATGAATTAACGCTATTGCGGAATTAGTTAAAAACTTCCGCATGCGGAAGTTTGACTTCCTGAATAACTTATGAAGAGAAGAACTTTGATTCTTTTTAAGTACACTTCATTTAGAAAAATATCACCGGGAGAATTCTTCTATTTAGAGTCTATAATCGATAAAAATGGAAAAATTCTGATTAACTTAAAGAGTCTAAATAGAAAAACAAGCCTCTTTACCGGCGGATATATAGGAATGCAAAAAGAACTTAACGGTATGTTTTGGAGTACAGGCTCATTTGATCTAGATCTGCCGTACATTGGAGATACAAAAAAGGCTTGTGCAATATTCAAGAAGAATCTGGTTGAAATTACTTGGAATTGCATGAGAAGTCTTGAAAACAACCCAACGACTCTACCACAGACAGCTACAATTCTCGAAGGCCAATCTGTTGGAGGTATAAGTATTTTTGACTTAATGCAAGTGAAAAATTATGGAGACGGCTGTAAAAATTTAATTTGGCAACTGTTTAACGATGAATTTTCTTTAAGTATTAAATCTGCTTGTCTCATACATTCTTTTGTTGCGAAGGAAGATGCGCTTGAATGGGGAGTGATCAGAAATAAAGCAGTATCTCTCCATAACATTAAATATGTACCGCCGACAGAAAATCTATCCCAGATTTTAGAGGGAGGGTTTAATTATCTGACGAAGGAAATTAAATCTCCTGCGGAAAGAGCTATTGCAACTTTTTTGTTCATGGCAAGAACTCAACCCTTCTACGATGCCAATAAAAGAACTGCCTCTTTGATGATGAACGGCTGCTTAATGAAAGATGGTTATTTTCCCATAACCGTCTTAAATCGTGAAGCCGAACTATTTCATAAAGAACTTGGAAAATTCTATGAAACTGGTGATGCTAACGGTATGTTTAAGTTCTTTGAAAATAACTTGAAAGAACTCTATACGCCTCAACAAAGAAAAGATTTCCCTAGACCATCAATCGAACTAGAAAGGTAAAGCTTTGGCAAATTTGGGTTACATCCGGGTAAGTTCAGTTGATCAAAATACTGCCCGGCAATTGGATGGAATCGCCTTAGATCAGACCTTCATTGATAAGGCGTCCGGAAAGAATACTGATCGGCCTCAACTGCATTGTCTTCTAGAAAAAGTTTCTGCCGGTGATGTTGTTTATGTCCATAGCATGGACCGACTTGCACGCAACTTACAGGATCTTCTTACTCTGGTTGAAACTTTTAATAAAAGAGGAGTGACCGTAAAGTTTAAGAAAGAGTCTATTGAATTTAGCCCAGACAAGGAAAAGAATCCTATATCGGTGCTGCTGCTTCATCTGCTGGGAGCCGTTGCGCAATTTGAACGTTCTCTGATTCTCGAAAGACAAAAAGAGGGAATTGCAAAAGCAAAGGAAAGAGGAGCTTTCAAAGGACGAAAACCTATAGATTCGGAAATTTTGAAAAGCGCAAAGGTTCTGGTTGAGAACGGGCTGCCTATGGGAAAAGTAGCAAAGCAGCTGGGAGTTGCTCAAAGTACTTTGTATAAGTACGCAAAGAAAAAGCCGTCCGGCTATGAGTGGAAGATTTAAAAAAACTGGAAATAATTATGGCAAAAAGTGTAGAAGAACAAGTAGAAGATATCTTCAAGGGAGAATTAAAAAAATTAAAGGTTAAGTACTTTACTAAGACTGAACCCATTAACCCTTCTATTGATAATGCATTAAAAAAAGGCCCATCAAAGGCTAATAAAGACGGAGGAAACTTTCCAGATATCAAGGTTTTCCTGGAGACACAAAATCAAAGACGCATCCCTGTGATGATTGAGGTTAAGGGTTTAAAAAACAAGCTTATCAAACTTGATAAATCTAAAAATATTGATCAGTCTACTGCGGCGGTAACTGGCTATGCAGTCAACGGAGCTGTGCATTACGCTAAGGTGGTTCTTCAGCACTCTGATTACGAAGAGGTAATTGCAGTTGGATTGAACGGGTATAAAAAACCGGACGGTTCTCTAGAAACAGAGTTTCAAGCCTTTTATCTCTCTCGCAATAATGAGTTGTATCCAAAATTATTGGATGATGTAACGGATTTTTCTTTGTTTAAGGAAACCAATTTGGAGCACCTTGTTGATCTGTTGGATAAGGTGAATTTATCGGAAGAAGAGTTAGAAAAATTAAAAAAAGAAGCCGAGTCGAGTTTAGAGAAAAGTATTCAAAAAATTCACCAGAGCCTTTATGACGATGTAATTCTTAAACCTCTTCTAAATACCGATCAAAAACTTTATCTGTTCTGCGGTTTGATTATGGCTGCTCTCCCTATTAAGGACGTGGCGAACTTAACTCCTGCCGATTTGAAGGGAAATAAATCGGCAAGAAATAACGACGGACTGACCCTGTACACCCGCATAGAAGAGTTTTTGAAAGATAGAGGAACGTCCGACGAAAAACGACAAATTATTCTCAACTTACTTGGTAATATATTTAATAATTCGACTTTGTATAGTCCAACAAATGGGGAAAGTAAGCTAAGGAACCTCTATACCCAGGTTTTAAACGATATAATACCCCATTTTAATTCAAATCTACATTTAGATTTTACCGGGAAAATTTTTAACAAACTCAGCGAATGGGCAAATATCAGTACTGATTTGGTAAATGATGTTGTGCTTACTCCAAGGTATGTAACCAACTTAATGGCCCAGCTAGCACAAACTAGTAAAGATTCTTATGTGCTCGATAGTGCAATGGGCTCAGCCGGTTTCTTAGTTTCTGCCCTGGAAATAATGCTTCAAGATGCTAAAGACTCGATTTCAGATCAAGAAGCTTTGCAAGAGAAGATAAAGAAAATTAAATCTGAGCAAATTTGTGGTGTTGAAATTCTGGATACCATTTTCATGCTTGCTGTGATGAATATGGTGTTGGTTGGGGACGGATCTTCAAACTTACAGCATTCCGACAGTCTAAGGAATCCTATTAGTTTCCCTGCAACTGTCTTCCTTCTTAATCCTCCGTATTCAGCAGACGGAAAAGGATTTAACTTTGTAGAACAAGCTCTTTCGAAAATGCAAAAAGGGTTCGCTTGTGTTTTGATTCAAGAAAGTGCAGGCGCAGGAAACGGGGGGGTATCCAAAAAAGATATTAAAGAAAAGTTCTCTGGTTGCAAGTATCAAGATGCCTGTAGATTTATTTTCCGGGAAAGCTTCAGTGCAGACAGCTATTTATCTCTTTGAAGCCGGCAAACCTCACAATCAAGACAATTTGGTGACCTTTGTTGATTTTTCCGAAGACGGGTACACTCGAATGAACAGAAGAAAGTCCGGGCAAGATGTGAACTTGAGAGATACAGATGATGCCAAAGGGCGGTATGCCGAGCTGGTTGCTCGAATCTTAAACAAAAAAACTTCTACGGCCTACTTCACCGAGGCCAATGGCAAACTCATCAGAGACACTATTTCCTTAACGGGTAAGGACTGGACTTTTTCCCAGCATGCCAAGCCGGATACTGAGCCCACGCTGGAAGACTTTCGGAAGACTGTCAAAAATTACTTATCTTGGAAGTTGTCGGAAATTATTCAAAAAGAGAGTAACTCTTTGGGAAAAGAAGTTGAAATATTGAATAAACCGTGTAGCTGGAGGGATTTCCCACTTACTTCTTTATTTGAAATTGCCAACACAGAAAGTATTCTCAAGTCCCAAATTCTTCCCTCTGAGATAGGAATTCCATACCTAACGGCCAAGGAAGGAGACAACTCAATCGCATCCTATGCTGTTGAGGACAACAATCTGAGAAAAGACAAAGGCCATTGTGTTTTCATTGGCGGCAAAACGTTAGTCGTATCCTTTCAGGAGAGTGATTTTTACTCTAATGACAGTCATAATCTTACTTTGCATCTCAAGGAGCGGAAAGATTCTCTTAAAGAAGATTTAGGTCTTTTTTTAGCTGGTGCTGTTTATAAAAGTCTTAAACCTAAATATTCATGGGGAAATTCAATTTCTTTTAAAAAGATTCAAAAAGACACGGTTTCTTTGCCCGTAAAGGACAATGGCTCTCCGGATTGGGACTACATGGAGGCTTTTATTAGAGCGATAAAAGAACTGATTGTTACAGAGGTTGTTAAAACATTGAACAAAGTAAGCAAGCCATTAAATAGATAAGGGCCTGCGTCGGCTCAAAATGTCGAAGTTGGATTAGAGAAAGAGGAAAAGGTTATGGATGAAGTAACTAAAAAAGCTGTTGATATTCAAAACCGAATACTAGATAACATCATGGAGGTGCAATTTGAGAAGACGTTGGAAGAATTGACTTCGGATGGCTCATTTGAAAAAATGATTAGGGAGAAACATTTTGCAAAAGGAATCCCTATTACTTATCAAGATTCAAAAGATCCTAATAAAGTAATAACCGAGTACCCTAATGGGGAAAAAGTGGTTAAATATGTCTGACTTGCCCAAGCCTCAACTTGTTTTCTTTGCCGGCGTAAATGGAGCTGGAAAATCTACTATCTACGAGGTTGCTAAAAGGAAGATTCCAGCTCTGGCCTATATGCAGTACATTAATCCTGATCTCTTAACCGAGAAAAATCACGGCAACTTCTTTGCTGGAGCAAAAGAGGCTCTTGCAAAACGAAGGAAACTGGTTTCGTTAAATATACCTTTTGTATTTGAAAGTACTTTTTCAGGTAAGTCAGAATTTCGATTATTGGAAGAGGATAAAAACCGAGGCTATAAGATCAACGGAGTTCTAGTTGGTGTAAGCGATTCTAGTATCAATGTTCAAAGAATCCTACAGAGAGTTTCTTTGGGTGGTCATTTTGTACCTCCGACAGATGTTGAAAGAAGAGTATCAAGACTTGCTGCTAACTACATAAAGATCGTTAATTTGTGCGATAGGCTCTATGTAGTGGATAACAGCAGAGGAAAACCATTTCTTTCTCTACTTGTAAAAAAACAAAAACTCATACGTGGGAGAATTAACCAAAAGTGGATACAAGAGTTCATAGATGTGACAAAAATAAAAAAAGAGGAGCTAGAAAGATAAAAGTTTCAGAAAGTAAGTTCTTTACACACCTTGCGGCGGCTTTGTTCGTTGCGGTAGTCATAGCGAGCGGTGGTAGCTACTGAAGAGTGGCCCATCGCTTTCTGCAATATAAAGAGGTCGCTGCCGGCCTCCAGCATCCGAGTTGCAAAAGTACGGCGTAAATCATGCGGGCGGATTTTCCCCAAGTCGGCAAAATCTGCTTGATTCATCAACAACCGGTAAATTGAAGTAGAAGTGAGCTCCTTGTCCAGTTTTAATTTGTCTGTGTTTTTCCCTTGACAAATAGGAGGGAAAAAAGTTCCGGCTCCCAGTCCTCTTTTTATAAGCCACTCATCAATGTACTTATCTAAATTCTTTGGTAGATAAACCCGCCTCTCTTTGTTTCCTTTGCCGATAAAAGAAAAACTTCTATCAATACAATTCCAGTTCGCAAGTTTCAAGGAGACGACTTCGGCTCTGCGCAGCCCGCAACCCATCATTACGGCAAAAATGGCTCGGTCACGGAAGCCTTTTGTGGTGCCGTTGAAACAAGACTCTAAGAGTCTTCTTCCTTCTTCCAAGTCTAAACTGCGGCCCTTGGGAAGTCTTTCAAATTTCAAACTTTTCAGACTACTGATTTTCAGATAAGCCGACTGCGGAAGCAAATCATTAGACCATGCCTCCTTAGCAACTCCTTTAAACACAGTTAAGTAAAGATTTTTAGTTGAAGGTGAGCTCCCTTTCTCTTCAAGAGCACCCAAAACACCTTCTTAATTTAGACCATTCAACTCTGTCAGAGGAAGTGTGTCCCAAGATTTTTGCAATGTTCCGGACGCAATTTTCTACGGTTGTCTGAGAACGCTTCGATCCCAAAGTTCTTACATATGAATCGGCCGGATTAAATAAATTTGAACGGCAGGAAGGAAGGGACAGTACATTTTCTGATTCGCTCATTTGGTTCTCCAGGAGGAAGAAAAAGAAGAAAGTCTATAAAACTCAAAGACAACAAACTTTGATTTGAATGCTTCCATCAAATCATCTGCCTGCGTCTGGGTCAGATTGACGCCGGTAACGATGACTTTTCCGCCGGTAAATTTGGCGTGGTCAATCAGATTCTGAGCAACGCTTCCGGGAACATAGTGACGAAATAAGTCAGTCAGTGCCGTTTTTGTTTCTTCCGGTCCTGTAACTTGAAGACTGATAGTCGATAAAGGAGTTCGGCCCTGAGCGCCAAGGGACTCGAAAATATTGGAGGCTCTATCTGTTTCAATTGTTCCGTTGTTGTTTAGTTTTCCTCCGGCAAAAGACCAAATACCAGTAGTGTTCAAGATCCCTGAATTATTAGCAGTTCCTTTAAAGCTGATACTTCCGTTGGCGTTTATGGAACCTGAGTTGGTTAGAGAACTGACTTCTAAATTTCCTGTATGAATGATCCCAGCGTTATTTATGGAAGTAGCTTTGGAGCTATTATTAAACCAAACTGTGGAATTAGCCTTGTTGTCCAGAGAGTGAAGAAATCCACCACCAAGGGTGAAACTTCCGTAGTTCTCAACATTAGCACCGCTAGCAGAAGCTATAGAGGCAGAAAGGCCTGAATTGATCTGCAAAGTTAGGTTATTTGTAAGCGATGGCGTGGAAAAAGAACCTCCTGCATACACATACCTGCCATTCCCAGCTATTTTGTGATTAAACGAACCGCCATTTTGGTTAAATGTCCCGTTGTTTGTAAGGGTTCCAGTTCCGCTCCACGTTCCTGCAAAATCTACTGTTGAATTATTTGCAAAACTTCCTGCATTCATGATGCGTCCGTCAGAAGTTACTGACAAAGCCCCGTTCATCACAAAATTGGAACTGTTATCTATATGGCCGGAAAGGTTAAGTGTTCCGTTTAGTTCCGTGTAACCGTTCCCATAATTTTTTATTTTGCTGTACGGGGACAGGAAATTCATCACGGATCCTGTAGCACTATATAGAGTTCCTTGATTCTCGAAACCGTGCTCGGCTATGTCTCCGCTATTGGACTGTTTTGCATTTACTATTCCGTCTGACATAAGCTGATAGGCACCGTCAGAATGTATCAGAATATCGTCGGTGGATCCTCCTGAAGGATTGCTTCCGGACATAAGCATTGTGCCATGCATAATCATTGTGCCATGAGTCTCCCATCGTCCTCTTTGAGAGGTACCTACAAAAAACTCATCCGTTTGCCCGGTATTCAAAATATAGCCAGTGAATTTTTGCTCGCTTGAGTATTCAGTTGAAATAGCAACTGAACTGGACAGTAAAAGCGATGGAATGATTAGCATGAAGCTCTTGCCAGAACTTGTGCAAGTAGAGCAAGAAATTTCAGAAGCTACCACAAAGCATCCCCGAGCTTTGTTCCATATTTTTTTATCTAAAACGCCCGTAATACCCCGTACCTCAGTGCGGGGATGTAAGGGCGTAAATACCCTGTCTCTCTTTGAGGAAACCCTAAAAAACCATAATACACTTTGAACTGTAAACAATTTTCGAGTGGTCCATGCGTGTAGAGGAAATCAGAATCGGCCGAAATCACGCCCTTTTCCCTGCTTGTGAAAAGGCGTGTTTCCATACCCGTACCCTCTACAACAGTGGTAACTACCAACTGCGTCAGGCTTTCTTCAAGCATGAAGTCGTGGATTACCGAAAAATCGATAAGTGCTTCAAACAGAACAACGACCCGCTCTACCGCCGGATGCCGTCCGCAGCATCCGCTCAGAGGACTCTGATTGTGTTGCAGAATGACTGGAAGAGCGTTTTCCAAGCCACCAAGCAATACGAAAAGCATCCTGAGAAGTTCAAAGCAAAACCGAAGATACCCCGATACTGCAAAGGGAAAAAGACCTTTGTCGTAGAAAGAAACGGTTTTTCCGTCAAAGATCATATTCTTTGTATCACGGGACTCGGATCGCTGAAGATTCGTTGTGTGGCTAATCAGCAATTCAACGAGAAGAAAGACAGATCGGTTCTGCAAGAGGTACGGATTATTCCGAGAAACGGAATATACGTTGTTCACTTAGCCTACAAAGAGGCGAATCGATACGATGCTCGTACAGTAGGCTTGGATTCCGCACGGATTCTCGGTATTGATTTAGGCGTAACCAACTTCGCAACCATGACGGCTGTAGGCCCGGATACGGAAAACCTGTATCCGCTCATAGCCAAGGGCGGACGGTTAAAGGCTCTTAATCAATACTGGAACAAGCAGTGTGCAGAACTCAAAAGCCGTAAGAAGTACGGACATCTCGGGGCTAAAGCCAACAGAAGAGCTTTCAGAATCAAGGACTATCTGCATAAACTGAGCCACTTCGTGATTGAGTATTGTCTGAATCACGGAATCGGGAGAATCTGCATAGGACGCAACAAAGATTGGAAGCAGGAGGTGAATACCGGAAAGCGAAACAATCAGTCGTTTGTGCAGATTCCGCATGCGCAGTTTGTCGGATACCTGCGATACAAGGCGGAATCTGTAGGCATAGAAGTCATTGAGGTTGAAGAAGCGTATACGTCCAAAGCCAGTGCATTGGACTTGGACCCGATTCCTGAATACGGAAAAGGCAAAGAAGTCAAATTCCAGGGCAAACGAGTCAAACGAGGTTTGTACCGTACTCTGAGCGGGCGGTTGCTCAACGCTGACGTAAACGGCAGTATCAATGTCATTCGTAAGCTCTTTGACAAAGAAGTCCGTGATGCTCTCCTCGGGGAGCCAGCGGTAGGGGGTCGCTTGTTCCGGCCCAAGGTGCTGGACGCAAATTCCGGCACCTTTAGAATCCGGGAGTCTCAGTGCAGTATCGAGACCGCCCGGAGAAGCCCACGACTTTAGTCGGTGGGTAGTTCACATATCCTGTTCATGATTAGTCCTATAATTGTGTCTACAATGTGAATACGTATTTTTCCAAAGGTGATGTTATGCAAGCTCTTGCCAATGAAGTTATTCGAGTCCGAATCAATGAACAGTTAAAACACGAGGCGAATGAAGTTCTTGAATCCATAGGCTTAACCATGTCGGATGCCATCCGTATTTTTTTAAAACGAGTTGTTGATGAAAAGGCTCTGCCGTTCGTTCTGAAGATGCCGAGACATTTAGATGCTTCGCAGATGAGCAAAGAAGAGTTTGACTCTCGGATGGAAAGAAGTTTTCGTGACATTGAGGAAGGACGGGTTCTCTCAATGGAAGAGGTTTTTGCGAAACTCAAAGAAAGAACAGGTAAATGATTTTCAGCATTGAAATTACCGTATCCGCTGAGCAAGATCTTTCTGACATATTTGACTTTATTGCATACGAACAATGTTTGCCGGAAACAGCAGCTGGACTGATTGAAAAACTTCACAAAGGCATAGCTTCCCTCAGTTATATGCCTGAACGCTGTCGTTGTTTTGAACAAGAGCCGTGGTTTTCTCTGGGACTTCGAGTTCGGTATTGTTCTTCGTATGGCATTTATTACACGGTTGATAAAAGACGTTGTGTTGTGCGAATTCATCATGTGCTCAGCAACAAAGTTGACGTTAGCCGCTGGCTTAAACTGAATTAAATTCAAAACAGATTTTCTGAAATATTTGCTTTGGATTTTTTGAAAAAGACTGGGCATTTTTTTCTCCTCAAAGAAAAGAATTCAGAGATTTCAATCGGCACTCTTGAGAAAAAGAGCTGATAGAAACGCCTGGAAGGAGAAAAAACTTTGATTTGCTTACCTTTATTGGAGCAGAAGGACCATAGACCGGAATTTAAAAAAAATCCTCCGGAAAAGTGCTGTCCACTCTTGGGGGTAAAAGATAACTCATTGCTGGAACAAACTACATCCCCGAAACGTAGTTTCGACCGCTTCAGCGGTGGGCAGGACTAGCCGAATTTCGAAGAAATTCGACCTCCGTTAGGAGGTGCGACGTGCAACTCGATAGAAAATCCTGAAGGATTTGATATCGAGTTGCGTTCCTGCATTAACTCTTTTGTTTGGTTTTTGACCTTATTTTTCAGCACACCGCCTTAGTTTTCCAACAAGCAAAGATGAGGACTTGGGCTGAAACTCGATGAAGAGGGAAGAAGATTTCTGAAAGTTGTCCATCAATTTTTGAAGCGAACGCTTGGTACTGCACTGGCTGTAGTGAGCAAAAAAAATTGTGAGTCAACTTTCCCGGAGAAGTTCAACATGATTTTTCGTAAACAAAAAACGAGGAAGTCACGACGGCTTGCGAGTTTTTTCTTCTCTGAGGATGGCAGCAGAGTTGCATCCGATGACTGATCAAACTCAAAGAAGGTAAGAGGGGTAAAGAAGTTGATTTGAATCAACTTTTTCACCCCTCTGCTAGAAAGTTGTCCATCAATTTTTGAAGCGAACGCTTGGTACTGCACTGGCTGTAGTGAGCGTAAAAATTGTGAGTCAACTTTCCCGGGGAAGTTCAACGTGAATTTTCGTCCAAAAAAACGAGAAAGTCACGCCGGCTTGCGAGTTTTTTCTTCTCTGAGGATGGCACCAGCGGTGAATCCAAAGACTGATCAAACTTCCAAAGACAGACTAAAAGGAGGAAAGAGGGGTAAAAAAGTTTACTTAAACAAACTTTTTCACCCCTCTGCTAGAAAGTTGTCCAACAATTTTTGAAGCGAACGCTTGGTACTGCACTGGCTGTAGTGAGTAAAAAAAATTGTGAGTCAACTTTCACGGAGAAGTTCAACATGATTTTTCGCAAACAAAAAACGAGGGAGTCACTCCGGCTTGCGAGTTTTTTCTTTTCTGAGGATGGCGGCTGCGACGCATCCGATGACTGATCAATTTTCAAAAGACAGACTAAATGGTCATACTCAGAGGGGTAAAAAAGTTTATACGTATAAACTTTTTTACCCCTCTTCTGGAAAGTTGTCCATCAATTTTGATTTGTGAACGCTTGGCACGACACTGGGTGTAGTGAGCAAAAAAATTGTGAGTCAACTTTCCCTGAGAAGTTCAACATGATTTTTCGTAAACAAAAAACGAGGGAGTCACACAGGCTTGCGAGTTTTTTCTTCTCTGAGGATGGCAGCAGAGTTGCATCCGAATATAGCGTGGCACTCCTTATGTTCGATTCCTTCTATTAAAAGAAGGAAAATCAGGCTTAATATCGGCTTTTAGTTGTCTCGTAAACTTTTGACTTCTCACGCTTTCCTATTGCCAAAACTAGAACAGTTATTCTCTCATCCTCTACTTGATAGACTAATCGATAACCCAGCGTTCTAAGCTTAATTTTGTAGCAATTCGGCAATCCGGAGAGACGGTGAGCCTCAATTTTTGGATGCTCCAACACTTTCTCTAGTTTCTTTTTGAATTCAATTTTTACCGTGTTGTCTAATTTTTCCCATTCCTTTAGAGCTGACGGCTTAAATTCCAGCGAGTATGCCATTACAAATCCTCAAGGCGTACACGGATCGCTCCAGGTTCCAAAAGACGTTCACGAGCAATACGAATTAACTCTTCGTCCTCATCACTGACAAAAACCCTCTTTATAGGAAGTTTTCCTGTCTCTGCCACGTAAGTCAAAACGTTCTGGCAAAGTTCAGAGATAGTTATCCCATTGGCTTCTAAAACTGGTTTTACTGAGTCTCGAATTTCGGCAGGAACTCGAAAAGATACAATAGCAGTCGTCATTTTAAATCCTTGTAATATGTTTGTATTACATATTTCGTATTTTATACGAAATCTCGACCTATGCCATACTTTTGTATGTGTAGATGTTTTACCCGTCTGCTAGAGAGTTGTCCATCAATTTTGATTTGTGAACGCTTGGCACGACACTGGCTGTAGTGAGCAAACAAAATTGTGCGTCAACTTTCCCAAAAAAGTTCAACATGATTTTTCCTAACTAAAAAACGAGAAAGTCACGCCGGCTTGCGAGTTTTTTCTTTTCTGAGGATGGCACCAGCGGTGAATCCGAAGACTGATCAAGCTCTTAAAGACTGATTCAAAGAAGATAAGGAGGGGGTAAAGAAGTTTATTCGAATAAACTTCTTTATTCTTCCTATAATGTTCAAGTAGAGGTTTATAGAATTAACTACAATAACTATATGAAAGAATACAGCAGAATAGAACGGGCTCAGGATTTCATCCGTCACGCGCGGCTGATGGATGATAGCTTCTTCGAGCTTTGTTTTCGGAGCAACCCAAAATACATTGAAGCCGTAATCAACGAAATTTTTAAGCAGCTTGGCATTCCTTTGGTGAAAGTCAATAGCATTGAGACCCAAGAAAGATTCCTGACTGTTGAGAATCGGAATGCCTGTTTGGACGCAGTGGCAACTGATGTTAACGGCAATCTGATTAATATCGAAGTTCAACGAGCAAAAAAGCGTTCTTTATTTCGCAGAGCAAGGTATCACAGCTCATTGATGGATACAAATAATCTCACAAGCGGAGAAGATTTTGCCCAACTTCCCGATACCTATGTTATTTTTATCCTAGATTATGATTTGAGAAAACAAGAACTTCCAGCTTATCAGGTCAAGAGAGCTTTTTTGGAAGATCATTCGGATTTTGATGATGGAACACGATTCATTTTTGTTAATGGAAATTATCGGGGAGATGATCCCATTGGAAACCTCATGAATGATTTTCATGCAGAAGGAGCGGAGCAGATGAAAAACGCCATGTTGAAAGAACGGGTTGAATTTTTCAAAGAAACAGAAGAGGGTCAAAAAGAAATGGAAGGAATTGAAGCAAAGATTGCAAAGAGAGAAAGGGCTGCTGGCAGAGCTGAAGGAAAAGCTGAAGGGAAAGCCGAAGGGATAGCTGAAGTAGCGAAAAATATGCTTAAATTCGGAGAATCTTTGGGAAAGGTTGTAGCCCTAACAGGTTTAACTTTGGAGCAAGTGCAAAATATTCAACGTTCTCTTCAATCGCCAGCGTAAAAAGAAATGAAAGGGAGTCGTGCGGTGAGACTACTCGAAAAGAAGAAGGTTGGATTTTAGAAAGTTGTCCATCAATTTTTGAAGCGAACGCTTGGTACTGCACTGGCTGTAGTGAGTAAAAAAAATTGTGAGTCAACTTTCACGGAGAAGTTCAACATGATTTTTCGCAAACAAAAAACGAGGGAGTCACTCCGGCTTGCGAGTTTTTTCTTTTCTGAGGATGGCGGCTGCGACGCATCCGATGACTGATCAATTTTCAAAAGACAGACTAAATGGTCATACTCAGAGGGGTAAAAAAGTTTATACGTATAAACTTTTTTACCCCTCTTCTGGAAAGTTGTCCATCAATTTTGATTTGTGAACGCTTGGCACGACACTGGG
This sequence comes from Turicimonas muris, assembly GCF_002221595.1. GTDB lineage: Bacteria > Pseudomonadota > Gammaproteobacteria > Burkholderiales > Burkholderiaceae_F > Turicimonas > Turicimonas muris. The sequence continues at coordinate 221,423 of NZ_NHMP01000003.1, read as the reverse complement.
TGTAGTGAGCAAAAAAATTGTGAGTCAACTTTCCCTGAGACGTTCAACATGATTTTTCGTAAACAAAAAACGAGGGAGTCACACCGGCTTGCGAGTTTTCTTGTCCTGAATTTGCCAGTAGAGATAATCAGCCCAAGCTTCCTCAAACCACACCTTTCTCATTGCTCCTGCTCCTCAATCAGAGGGTGTTCAACGCCTTTTCCATCATTTAAAGCTTGCATACCGCGACGAAGATGTCTCATGTTTGAATCTGAATAAAAAGGATCGGCGGTAACTTCAAACGGAATACGCTTCTCTCGAGTTACCGTTTTAGCAAAAATTGTAAATGCTGCGGTCAAGGTTAGTCCCATATCAGAGCAGACTTGTTCCATATCGTTTTTTAAATCACTATCCATTCGAAAATTGACATTGCTTATTTGCGACATCTTATCCCTCTTCTAGCTTTATAGTTTCGCATATTATAAAGAATAAATACAACAATATCATTACAACATCATTATTTTATTCAAACAAACTTCTTTACCTCTCTATTGAAAAGTTTTCTGTTAATTTTGGACAATAAGTTGATTGCGGCGTGAATGTTCTTTTAAAAAATTATCGACAGTCTTGATATGAGAGGATATATGGTCGTCCATTACCGATATTGCTTGTAGGGCCGAACGAATCTCTTCCTCCTTGACATCCCCGACTTTGGCCTGTGTGTTTAGAACTCTGGCAATTTGATTGAGATTAACGCCTACTTTATTGAGTTCTAAAGTTGAATCCAGCAACGCTTGCTTGCTGTTTAAATCAATCTGGAGCTTCTTTAAGAGAAATTGTCTTATTGCTGCGACGATAATTTCTTGTCGGCTTTGTCCTCTTTTTTCTCCTAAATCTTTTAAAACTTCGAGTTCACTCTTACTTAGACGAACAAGAACAGGACTTCGAACTTCATCAATTGAATTACCCACAGTGAAGGAAACCTCATCTTTGTTTCTTATTACACGGTTAGTTAAAAGTTCCTGAATAGTGTGGGAAGTAAAAGAGGATAGAGTCATATTGTTTTGACTCGCAAGTTTTTTCCATTTTTCTTTTTGTTCGGAGGTAAGCCATACTCCAAAGGATTCTGATTTTTTCATTTTGTTGATGAAAGGCGGAATGTTCCGCCTTCTTTGGTTAACCTTCGATAATTCGATTAATTTCTAATTCTTCAGCAGGGAGCTCTTCTTCAGAGCCGTCTTCCCATTTAACAAAAACCATGCCGTCTAGGGCTTTCTTTTTGTAAAGCAGCTCGCATTCTCTGCCTTCAACTAAACAAAGAATAAAAGGTTTTTTGTATTGGTCTTCTTTCGGCTCTTTAAGGCTTTCCTCAAAAAATTCTTCGCTTTCATGCTGAGGATTACTTTCGGAAGAGTCACAGTTGTCCGCTACATCTTCGTTTTGCATAGGCTCTGAGGAGACGTCCTCTTCAATTGCCATGTCTTCCTCGTAAGGGTCATTAACTTTGATTGTCTGAGGAGGCTCTGGTAAAAGTTCGTCAGTTGTATCTTGTTCTTCAACAGTTTCATCTGAGTCCTCTGACTCTTCCGGTTCTGATGGAAAACTAGTTGTCTCAAAAGACTCTTCCGAAGAGTCGTTCGTTTCACTAGATGTTTCGTTTTCATCCGATGATATGGGTAAAGATTCTTCCGGCGTTTCCTCCAGTGCCGGGGATTGTGGTTCCTCCGGTTTAATAGAAGGATTAAATTTTTTTGCCTGAGAAGCAGATATTTTTTCGTTGGCTTCTATGAATTGTTCCGTTTCATCCGGATATTCTTTCCATGTTTTGAAAAGTGCATAAGCAGATTGAATGCTTCCTATTTTATTTGTCAAAACGGCCTCTCTTATCGTTTCTGGGAAGTCTGACCAAGAGCAGTATTGAGAAACGATAGCTTTATTCAGTCCGAGACGATCTGCAATCTCTCCTTGGGACTCAGGAATTTTTCTTCTCGAGACAATAAATTCTGCAATTTCTGCGGTGCTTAAGTTCGCACGCTGGATGTTTTCTGCCATCTGAAGATAACCGATCTGACTCGGATCAAAAGATGTCTTTACAATCGCCTTAATCGTTTTCTCTTCATTGAGAAGATGAGCACGATACCGACGTTCTCCGCTGATAATGTGATACTTATGTTCGCCTATCTTGCGGACAACGATAGGCTGCAGGAGTCCGTAAGTTTTTATGTTGTCAGCTAGCTGCTTTAGCTCTTCTTCATCAAAGAATTTTCTTGGTTGATTGGGATCGGGTTCTATTTCGTTGAGGTTCAGATTAACGATTGAAAATTCAGGGTTCACAATTCTGTGAGTAAAGTCTTTAGAAACTTTTCTAAGGCTGTCTAAATCCATTGTTCTAAGCATTGGTTACTTGCTCCTGTGCGTTTTCCTCGTCGGATACGGTTGGTTTAAATTGTTCTATCGGGGAAGGAACTTCCCGAAGTTTTCCTGTTTGCGGATCTTTTTCAATCTTTATCGGCTTCTTGATTGGAAGTCCCAATTGGTGAATTAATGTGATCCAGACTCTGGCAACTTCTAGGGCTTCTTTTCTTGTTTGCCCGTTTTCAGAGAAAAATACGGGCCTTTTCATTTGCTGGGCAGCTGCATATTCGCTGCGGTCAGTGATACAACAGACTCCTGATTCTGTCTTGGTTTTCGGGTCGTAACGCTTCAGAAGAATATGCCCCATCGTCTTTAGCAGAGCTTCATAATTTGATTTTTGAATACCTTGCATACGAACCAAACTCATCAACAAACCTAAAAAATTCAAATCGGGGTTGATGGAGTCTTTGATGACTGTTGCACGGGAAAGCGTTTTGTCCACGCCCGCTATTGATTCAGCCTTTACTTGGAAAGGAACTAGGTAGTCAGTTGCTACGCTTAAAGCGGCAAATTGCCGGACATCGGCACTCGGCGGGCAGTCAATGATGCAGATATCAAAGTTGTCTTGAACGTCAGTAATGGCTTTGCTTAGGTTGTAAGTAACAATACCATCGTCGCCTACATCAGACAATTCAAGTAAAGAATCGTCGCCTTTTACCACCATAAAGGTGCTGTTAGCTTCGATCGGAACTCCCTCTTTCATAATCTTTCCACTAAACACCGAGGCAGGCTGGCAGAGCCCGGAAGCCGAAAGAATGTCTCCGGAGTTTCCTTGCTGGTCAAGATCAATGACTAACACACGATTTCCTAGCTTGTACCGGCAAAAATACGCAAATTGAGTGGCAATGAAAGATTTGCCGACACCGCCTTTCTCGTTGAGGATAGATAGGACTTTCATTTTGATTCCTTATATTTTTCAGTTGAATCATTAAACAATTTTCTTAAAAGCGACTATTTCATCGCCGTAAAAAGACCATACGTTTGATTTCCAAGAACAAACTCTTTGTCTGCCGTCGCACAAAACAACTTCATAAGTTCCGTTTTTCGGAACGAATTTCGGATAAGCGTTCCAGCCGTCGTCAGAAAAGTTTTCTTTTGCGTTCAATGTTGCGATAGCCGGATAGGGAGAGAACTCACGGTAAGCCTCGATTTGATCTTCCGGAACTTGAATCCAATTCTTTTGGGTTGTGAGCTTTCCTGTCATGAACTTGTTTGTTTTAAGCCGTAAGAGCCAATAATCGCATTCAAGCGGTTTCCCTTCGATAAAAGGTTCCGTGTTCAGACGTGGAGGAATTACGTCAGGCCAACGATTCCAGTCTCCCGGCTGATAAGCCGGCTCGCCTGTCAGATGTTTTCTATCTGCGATTAGGATTAACGAATTGCCGGTTACGCTGATTTCTGCCGGAACGTTGAAAACAAGCTCATTAGCCGAACGGCTTTCAAAAGCGGTTTGGATGACGGAGTCTAAGAAAACGTCATCGGTAAGAAGGTTTCTGACAACTTCGATTAGCTTGTCAGGGAGCAACTTATATGTGTTATTTGTCATGGCGCAATTCTCAAGTCAAAGACGCAACAGGAGCGAATGGAGAATATCCGGCAGAATGAAACCCTGATAAAATCGGCAACCTCTGCGGCTTATGTTTTTGCTTGCCGGGGATATTGAGCAGACTCTTGATGAGTTTGTGAGATTGAAAGGCAGTGTGCCTTTTCATTTTGGAAGGCGCAAACGACAATGGCCCGGTCGCACCCGAGCCATTCTCAAAAGCAGGAGTAGAAGCGATGAAAGCTACGAAACCATCGTTTTTCTCCGTGGTCATATTGTCGCACAAGACGAGAAAAGAACGCAAGTTCCGAGTAAAGCTCTGTGTCTCAGTTGGGGCATTTTGCGCAATACTGACCATGGTTGCTAAATGGCTGAAATAATAGCCATTGGCCGTATTCTTTTTTGATACGAGGGAGCCTTCGGGCTTCCTAACCAGAATACCTTTTCTTCCCATAGTTTTCATTTTGTTTTCCTCCAAACTAGAAGAATTAATCCTCTTTGTTCCAAAAATCATCTTGTATAACTAAAGAGTCGATGATGCTTTGTATTAAAAGGCCAACAGAAGACCCTAATTCGTTTGCATCGGATTGATTGAAAGAGGAGTTCTCAATTGCCTTTAGGGTTCTGGTGCGTAAATTTTTAAAAGTTGAAATATCTGATTTTTTGTATCCTTGGATACAACTTTTTAACTTTGAGACGCACGCCTTACTGTCGTAGAGGTGTTCAAATTCGTTGGTTGTCGGATTCCAGACTGATTTTGTCCGAGAGAAGTCATCAAATTTTCTTCTAAAGTGCAGCAGGAACCAAAATTCAAAACAAGGATTCGACCACGCGACTTTGATTTGAGAATCTCTTGAGGCCTTTTCCAGAGCACTTTGGTAGCTGTAATGGTTGTCGCGATCAAAAACGATCCAAACTTCGGATAGTTTTTTCTCATGAGTTCGATCAAAGGAAAGGTACCTTTTAGCTTCGCCAACGAGACTCAAGGGATCAACATCTTTTCCTTTCTTTATTTTTATCTTCTCTAGTCCATCGGACTTTTCCACAAGAGAGCTGAAATACTTAACTTCGGTATATCCCTCGCAAAGAATCAAAATTTTATCCTTCTGCACATTGCCGTTTTCCGAACAAAGGAAATTTATAACCTTTTGATTCTCAATCTCTTGTTTTCGTTTGGCCATGATTGCCTGAGGTTTAGCAATCGGAGTAACTTTCTTCGTCCTTCTTAGATAAAAATTTTGGAAAACTTCATTGCATTGTTTCATACGATTCCTCCGGACAAAACAAAAGCATTCGTGGTTTTTAGAGCGTTTTGGAGCGAATTAGGTACTATCACATCAAACTGCAAAGCAAGAAGATGATCCCTGTGGATTGGAAAGGCTCTTTTTTGACGATATCGGCCAATTGCCTCAAAAATCAATTTTGCGTCAGCGCACTGAGCGGATATTGCCTCAGTAACTTTGGCATCGAATGTCTTATAGCATCGCATCCTTTGCTTAAATAATTTTTTAAGTTCCGGTTGAGCGTTCTGGGCTCTAGCCATAAGATTTTTGCCTAGAATTTTTTCGGCTCGGATAACAATTTTTTCGTTCATCAGTTCCTCCGGTAGCTTTCCCAATTGCAGATGAGTACTTGTGCTTGTTCGCATATACGGTCCATGATGCGTTCTTCGAGATACTTATCGATGCTGTCACGGCCTGAGAGCTGGAGGTTTGAAATGAAAATCGTCGAGTGCATTTGCTCATAGCGTTCATTGACGATTTCAAAAAGCAGGTCCTTTTCTCGTTCGGTGAGGCTGCGGTAGGCTCCGATTTCGTCCAGGACCAAAATTTCAACTTCCGTAAACCGTTTAACGAGTTCGTCCTGACTAACCGCAGCTCCTGCTACCCAAGCGGTTTTTATCTTCGAGAGCATTTTTCCGACGGTCGTAAAAAGTGCGGTTTTGCCTTGCCAAATCGCCTCTGAGAGAATTGAGCATCCGAGGTGAGTTTTTCCTGTTCCGGGCGTGCCGATGAGCAACAGCCCACGCCCGTTTTGGATGTTTTCGATGATTTTGTCAGCAAATTCCTTGCAGGTTTCAAAGACGGCTTGCTGGCACGAGCCGGAGACCGAATAGTTCTCAAAATTTTTGTTGGCGAATCTTGGCGGAATCAAGCTTTGCTCAAAGATAGCTTTGGACTTTCGTTCTGCCGCACAACGAGGGCAGCCGCCGGCAAAGTAGCGTACGGCATTGTTGAGCGAGCGGGGGTTTGTGCTGTTTCTGATGCCGGACACAAACCAACCATGAATCGGGCATTCGGCCGCAATGTATTTCGATTCATCAATCGAGCTTCTGGGAGTTGGTTCTCTTGGGATCATCATGATTTCCTCGGTCTGGGGGCAATACGGTAAGTGCCGTCGGGGTTTTGAATCAGGCCGGCGGTGTAATCGCGGTCTGCGTACGAGCTTCTTTTTGGCCCAAACCGGTAGGATCCGTTCGGATTTCTAATCATTCCGCTCACATCGTACGGGTCCTGAGTCTCTGCGGGCTCGGCTTCATCTTCGGGCTTCGCTGCTTTAGCAGCAAGTTTGCGGTTCCGGATTGCCGAAAGCTCTCTTTGCAGCGATTTGACGACAAAGGCAACAGCCGATGAAAGCGACTTGCCCTCCTTGTCCTTGGCCTGCTGGCAGCGAGCAAAAACCTGAGCAACGGTCTCAAAATCAAACCCCGGCATGCCCGTTTGGGCCAGTTCAGCAACTGCCGTTTCGTTTTCCTGACTTCGTTTTCGCCAACGTTCGAGACTTTTTGCGTCGAGTCCGAAAAAAGTCATGGTTTGCAAAACTTCGTCAACGGTCCAGGGGGTGTTTTCTCTGTTAAAAAGATCTCTAACGGTGTTTTCCAGATCCGATCCCGATCCCGATACCGATACCGATCTATGTTGTTTATTATTTATTAAATTATTAATACATACAGATCGGATATCGGACATCGGATCGGTACGCGCGTGCGCGTACGCGTGCGAGGTAGATTGCACCGTTTTTTCGGAGTTTTTGGAATCGCCCGAAACAGCTTGATGCTCAGGAGTTTCGGAGCTTTTGCCAGGTAATAAAGATGCTGTAGCATGTGCTGGTGCATATGCCGTAGCATATGCTGTAGCATTTTCGTTTTTATGCTGTGGCATATGCTGTAGCATACTTTCATCTGGGTTGGATGCTGTAGCATGTGCTGGTGCATATGCCGTAGCATATGCTGTAGCATTTTCGTTTTTATGCTGTGGCATATGCTGTAGCATACTTTCATCTGGGTTGGATGCTGTAGCATGTGCTGGTGCATATGCCGTAGCATATGCTGTAGCATTTTCGTTTTTATGCTGTGGCATATGCTGTAGCATACTTTCATCTGGGTTGGATGCTGTAGCATGTGCTGGTGCATATGCCGTAGCATATGCTGTAGCATTTTCGTTTTTATGCTGTGGCATATGCTGTAGCATACTTTCATCTGGGTTGGATGCTGTAGCATGTGCTGGTGCATATGCCGTAGCATATGCTGTAGCATTTTCGTTTTTATGCTGTGGCACATGCTGTGGCATACTTTCATCTGAGTTGGATGCTGTAGCATGTGCTGGTGCATATGCCGTAGCATTTTCGTTTTTATGCTGTAGCACATGCTGTGGCATTTCCTTCTCAATTGTTCCCCACCGAGACATCGCTTTTTTTCTGGCTTTTTCCGATCTGATTTTTCGGGCTTTCTCTTCGGCTTCAAGAATTTCTTGTTCCTGCTTCGCCAAATAGATTTTTTCTTCCATAAGTTCTGAATGATAGAAACCCCCGGAGAAAGTAAAGTATTTAGATAAAACGAACTCCCGAGCCTGCTGATCTTGCTCCGTAACTGCGGGACAGAGATAAGCAACCTGTTCAGGTGACAGGGGGTTCTTTGAAAAAAAGTAGGCTGTTCTCAACTTGAACAAGCACCCGGCTTGAGTTGTGGTTAATTGAAGAAAATCTGTGGTGTACTCATCGGATTTTATCGGATAAAAATTCTGCGCTTTCAATTCAGCTTGAGGCATAATGTGCTCTCTACTTCGGCTATATCAATAAATTTGTTAATAGCTAAAGTTATAGTTACAAAAATATACTACCAGTATATAATAAAAGATATTATCGGATCTAGTAGTAAATATTTAAGGTATTTAGATTATGAAAAAAAGTTTAAAGCTGATTGCTTTACTTCTAGTATTAGTTTTTTCTGGAAGTGCTTGGAGCGCGAATGATGCAAAAAAGATGACACCGCAAGAAGTAAGACAGTACGTTGAAAAATTGAAGCCAGATGAATATTCATGCAGAGTCGGCTATACGAATGAAGTAGCTGAAAGAAACTTATCTTTGTACACTTACTCGAAGATAAGTTTGGAGGAATATTCAAAAAATCAAATGGGTATTATGAAACATCAACAAACTTGTAAGAAAAAAGGATTTCGTTAGATTCCGATTCCTCGCAAGTTGTTATTCTTGTGTGGTTGACTTTTAAAAGATTCTTGGTTCCCATCCTCCTAGACACAAACCAAAGATCTGGATATCCGATAAAGTATCCACTTTCTCAGGGGGATTAAGGTCATTAATCACAAAGTAACCTCCTGTTGCCGCCAAAACGATCTTTCTAACAATAGTATTGTTATTGATTCGAACAAGATAGATCCCGTCCTTTATAAATTCTTTTACACTAACGTCAACAATCACAATAGAACCATAAGGGATGGTTTTACTGAGGCTGTTGTCCTTCATGTAAAAAGCTTGAATCTCTGACTTGTTTTCTAAATTAGGCAGTAAGGTCAAAAATGCATCAGGCATTACGATTTCTCCTACAGAAATTGGGATAGAGTTAAGTCCCGAATTTCTTTCAGAGCTGACCTCGTACAAAGGAATGTTTGAAAGAAGGTTGTTATTATTGCTTAAAACACTTGTCGTTGAGCTGTTTAAATTCTTTCTGTTTTCTGTGTTCTGAGTTTCACAAGAATTTTGAAAAGGCAAAGGGAAAGCATCAGGATGTTCTTCATCCATCCAACCTCTTTTTAAATTTAATTTATCTTCTATTTCTCTTGCTATCGAGTTTCCCATTCGCCTTGGTGTATTTTTGGTTTTATTAAAGGCTTCATTTTTGATTTGCGCCAATGAGGTGTCATTCTTTCTTCTCCCTAAAGCCAAATTTAATTTAACCATTGAACCGTAAAGTTCAACCAATAGCTTTAAGTTTCTTCTTCTAACTTCGGAGTAGTCAGTTTTATCTTTTCCTCGAATGCGCATTGTTTTACCTAGGTGCCAGTTAGTCGATTAATACAGAATGAATAATTTTTACTTCGCTCTCCTATTTTACCTGAAACAATTAATTAAATTTACTACTTGTATATAATCCCAGTAGTGTATAATTAAAGCCTACTAGAGTATTTTTCTTGTATTTGTGAGAAAGACGTGCTGCTAAAAGAATTTGCTTCAGTTTCAGGTAAGGGTTTCGGTATGCGACTTGCAAGAGCTTTAAATGTAACGCCGGGTATCGCTTATCGCTGGATAAATGGAGAAAAACCTACGATTCAACGGTGTTTGCAAATCAGTATGTACACCCAGAATCAAGTAAGGTGCGAGGAAATTAGGCCTGACATCGATTGGAACTTGATTAGCAAATATCAAAAACCTGATGACAGTTATTTGGAAAGCAAGTTATGTACGCCCAAGAACCAAATTTGAAACAGATAAGACTGAAAAGAGTGGCTGAAAAGCTCGGCTGTTCGGTTCAGCGTGTCTATGAATTAATGGAGGAAGATAAGGAGTTTCCGATTCCGACTCGTTACACAGCTCGTTGGGTATCTTTCTTTGAGTGCGAGATTGATGCTTACATCATTAAAAAAGCGGCTCGTACAACCGGAGAGTCAATCGAGAGTTTGACCGAGAGACTCTTGAAGGCTTCTGTATTTTGTTATGAGTACAACAAGAGGGTAAATAAGATAAAACCGGCAGAAGTGGCTTAAATTTTTAACCGAACCCCCGCAAACAACAAAGAACAGAACCCAAGGTACAAAAATGATAACAGCCATAAACCCTAAGGAAAGAAATGAATTATGCAGATTGGTTTTTGCTGGGTCTTGCGGCAGTCACAGCAGCTATGCTGCTCTTTCCCTACAGTCTCTTTCTGAGATCCAGAAAAACTTTTCTTCCGGTTCTCTTTTTCAATGTCACGGTATTAACGACTCTGATCGGACGCAACAAAGAACAATTACTTTCATTGTGCGACGGGCTGGTCTCCTGCGAGTTCTATATGCTGACAAAAGAGCTTGTGGAGGTGATCGTAGGGGGCACATTAATTTTTATTCCGGTATTTGCCACCTACTGTCTTTTCCGCGACTATTTTTACCTATCGTCTTCAAAAAGAGCTATCGATTCAATAGCAATTTGGGAGCCGAATGTAGGAAGAGTGTTCTATCTTCTCGTTCTTTTCATATGGTTGATTCTGATGAGTCTTTTTCTTCTTTTATTAATTGCCCGAGAAGGGGTAGGTTTGTTCTGCTCAGTTTGATTTTGGACCTCTTTCATGTCAGCCAAAGCAAGAGCGGGAAAAAAAAGCGCAAGCAGCCGAAAGAGCGGCACACATAGTGTTCACGAAGTCAGGGACGAAAAGTTAGAACACGAAAATCACTCCGCAATAAATTATCAAAAGCAAGGTAAGTTGGTTAGCGGCTTTCTTTTTAGATTTAGATCTGTTTTTTATTTAGCTTATCTCCGGGGTTTGGGTTTGAATTTGTTTTCTCAGCTCAAATTTTACAAACCTCCCCGGAGATCTTTTCTCGTATATCAGCTAACCGGCTAAGAGCAATTTTTTTAACCTCATCTCCTAAAACAAAAATGACGCTAGTAAATCCCAAAGAAATTCAACTGATTCTGCTTTTGAGCGGATTGGCCTGTATTGCCTTGAGCCCGGCGTTTTTGTTTGAAAAGGAAACCGTCGGTATGGGGCAGTTTGCTGTGATGGGACTCTTGGTTCTTGGAATGATTCTTGTCATTTTGGCGGCAGCAGTGGGAGAGTGATTATGAACAACTGCATCCAGTTAACAAAGAAATTAAAACCTCAGTTTGTGACCCGATTAAGGGGTCTTCTGACCGAGATGTACAAAGATGTGCCGGCGTCAGAATCAGAACCGCAAATTTACCAAATTGTCTATTCTACTGTGGAGAATTTGGAATGGGCGGCTAACGGTTATGGTTATTTTCACGACTGTGCCCCTATATATGTTTCAACTACAAAAGGATTTGTAAAAGGACTGAGGAGGAATTTGTCTGTCTTAGGCAAAAGTTTTGATTTGTGCGCTTTGCCGGATGATTTCAAAGAGGTGTAGCCAATGAGATTTATCGGGAAGGATGAAAAAAGCGGAAACTGGAAAAACTATGTTTACCCAAGCTATTCAGTATCAAATACTCCTTCAAGCCAGTATCTTGGGTGTTGTTTATTGCGCAGTAAATGGATTGAAAGAGCCATGTCCAACAACTACATTGGTTTTCCTTGGATCAGTTATAGCTACAGCAATTCTTCCGGATCTAAAACCTTTTTTCAATACTTCCAGTTGGGGTACGGAATTCTTCACCGCCTGCCTAATCGCAGGCCTGCCTTATTACTTTCCAAAACCGCTGGAATTGTTTATAGAGTATGCCGCGTTTGCTGTTATTACAGTGGGAGCTTTGTGTATTCCGTATTTTTGAAGCTTGCACTGAGAAGTTGTATTAGATCTTCGGACTCAAAAAATGAATCAAGACTATGTGATGTACATACTGTTCGTCCAGAACCTTCTTGTGTGTACTTCTTTTTGCCTCTTTTTGTTTCTTATTCGGCCGTCATTGACTACTTTTTTATGTCACGTGTACTCGATGGCAACTTTGATAACAAATGCCTCTCTAAAAGAATATATGTACACGGAAGAGTGGCACAGAGCACTAATACTTTCAATTCTGACATCATTGTTACCCTATTTTTGGCCAAAAGAAAAAATTCTTTTTATCAGTTACTTAACTTTTTTGATTTTATCGATATTCGCTACGTTCTTCGGCTATTACATCAATTCAGACATTTTTGTCAAAGCATGGTCGACTCTAATATAGATTTCTTTGCGGGTATTATCGCTGAAGGAGAACGTCAGAAAGTGTTCTGTGCTTTCTGGAGGGAATTCTATAAAAAGACTTTTTCTAACTTTTTCGTCCAAAGGAAAGAGCAAGATTTGTTTTCCGTCTATTTCCGGACGAAAGACTCCGTTTTGCTCCCAACTGAGGGAAATTGGCTTTCTAAAAAATCGATTGAATGGATCAGAAACATATATTTTCTCCAAGTAAAGTTGCTCTCTAGTGGATTGAATCTCAAACGAAAGTTCTTGAACTATCCAAGCTTCTTTAAAAATTCTATTCTTTTTAGATCTAATGTTGATGATTGTGAAATTTTTTGTTTGGTAGAGAAAGCAATATATAGCAAAGAGCAAAGCGGCTCCCGCCAAAGCTGTAGAAAGCCAATTAAGTATAGTATCTCCAAGCTTTCCGAAGTTCATAACTTCCAGCAAGAGTCTTGGATACAAACCAGAAAATGTAACTATAACGATACTAATAAAAATGCAAGAACCAAGAATCCGATTCTGACAAAAGAGTTTTGCAGCAACAAGAAATTGCCTTTTATTCATTTAATCCTCCGAGGGTTGATTAGTAATTTTGGCGTGGTAGCTAAATTCTATTCTTCCCTTCGGAGGATCCACTGCTTTATACGACAAGAGAGGGCTGTCTCTGCTATTGGACAGTAGGAGGAGACTCCTTCTATCCGGACAGGAGAGGATTGGAGAGATGTATACAAAGCTACATCCAAACAATAGTCACATAGGAATGAAGGATGACAATTGATGTTCTTAAATTTTTGAGTTTGTTTATCCTATTGGTGTTGGCGACTATATCAGTAGCCGTTTCAATTTACGGAATTATGGCGGCGATCTCCAAGGATATTGAGGCAATGTACAAGTATGGGCTGCTTGCGTTGTTTTTTACTTTGATTCTGGAGTTAGCGATTTATAGTTATAACTTCACGCTAGAAAGGTTGTGCATTGAGTGAAGTTCTCAGGAGTTGAGGCATATTAAATGAATACCTTTAGCTTGAGTTTTGGAAGGTTACCTTCCAAAACTGTGAAATGTAATACGCTACATACTCGATTTGTGTTGCGTAGTCTGAAAGGAATATGGATTTTATATTTCTCAGGCTCCAACTGTTGGAATCTAGTAGAAGGTATCTTTTTATCTAGCTTGATTACACTGGAATTGGAAGGTGCATTATCAAAGATAAAACCTTTACATTTAATTTCTTCCAAATATAGGGGATGCTTAACGTCTAAGAAAGAGATTGTGAGCAAGAAAACCCCATGTACTTTTGTAGATGTAATAGTCCAGTCAATGACAGGTTCCTCCGCTTTCAGAATCGCTCTGGCATTAATTATTGAACTTACTCAGGCAGCAAAAGAACAAAGAAAAATGAGGAAACTAATAAAAGCCTCAATATCTTCCTTAGGAATTAAGTTTTTCAGAGAAAAAAATACTTCTCTGACATGGTACAAGGAAACCACCGATAATGCGGTCAGAAGCAAGATAAGGAGAGTTTCTTTAATCACAATTTTTTTTGCAGACATCTTTTTCCTCCGAGGATTGTTTAGTTTTTTGAATTCGACACTCAAATTCTATTATTTCCTTCGGAGGACTCAATCTCCCTCTCCGGCAATTCAAGGATGAAAAATGAAGATAACCCAATCCAGAAGACTAAAAACTGCACTTTGTTTTATCGCCGGGACTGGCCTTTTAAGCTGTTTTGCATTTAAGGTCATGGCTCAGGAGAATTATTCAAAGATTCCGGGGATGCCAAGCATCGATTTTATGACCGGTGATGACCGCTGGGGATGCGAAGTTCTTCTTTGTCTCGCAAACCCAAACGGGCCACGAGCGGTAAGCGAATGCCGGCCTCCTATCGACAAGTTGTTTAAATGCCTGTCAAAGCGTCATCCTTGTAAATTCCCGTCTTGCCCGATGGCCGGAGAAGGAAATTATGCGAAGCAGCTCAATGACGGCTTCGATCCATGTTCCTTATATGGATTGGAAGATGCACCAAAAGGCCATTTGATGCAGGGAAAACTTGATGCACTTGAGCTCACGACTAATAAAAGAAGAAAGACTCAGTACGTCAAGCGAGGTTCTTCTTCCTTCAATTGGGGAGAAGAACAATACTTTCCTGTAGAGACGACTGGTTCCGGCGGTCACTGGGGCGGAACAAAGGCCTGCGTGAAAGGTTACCAAGGTACTGTTTATGAACCTTACACCTGCTATCAAGACAGTTATCCGACGACTTGCTATCGCCCTGTGAAAGTTTACGAACAAGTTCTTTGGCAGGATTATCAGAGCCGTCGTGCGATCGATGTTTATATCGACGGAAAAGTGTTCAGACGCGTTCATTGGTAAAAGGGAGAGTTTTAAACACCATAGAGAAATATCTGATGAGTTTTTATCCCCCGGTAGATTCAAAAGATTTTCTCTGTGGTACTTACCGGAAGAAAAAATGATTATTAATAAAGAAAAAATTCAGGACGTTGAAGTTGTCAAAATCGGAGAAAAACTTAAACCCGGTTTTGCCGGCCCTCGGAAACTGGCTATCTATGAAGCAAGAGTCAAACAAGGACAAAAGACATTGAAAAAGAAGTCAGAAGATTTGAACGAGTTGCTGGCGTGGATTCAGAAAAAGAAGGCAGCGTAAGGTTTTACACCTTTGTGAATTTTTATACCTCAGCTTATTTGTGCAAACGTTTATTTTACAAAGGTTTTTTCTTCAAGGCTGTTCGGAGGCCGGATGCTAAAAAGTTTAAATTTTTACTTGGCCGGTAAATTTAAACGCCTCCGAACTGTCCTATTTTAAATTGTCAGAGCATCCATAAAGACAACGGCCCCGTAATGAGAAGGTACGGTAAAAGATAATTTTTCTCAAAAGTTCATAAGCGTCCAGTTAACCGGCCAAGTTAAATATAGAACGAATATGAACAAGATATTTTTTAAGAAGATCTGGAACAGAAGCAGAGGCTGCTTTGTAGTCGTATCTGAGGCTGCTTCGTCAGTATCAAAAACAGGCTGTAAAAAAGCTGTAGCAAGTACATTAGTTTTGCCGTTCTTCTGCCTGCCTGCTGCCGCAAGTGCTGAAGTTGTGTGGGAAGGAGATACTAATGCGTCTCAGTTTTCAACGGATGAAGGACCTCGTGCAAGCCAGACTAATGTAGTGAATGGGAATTTCACGCAGGACGTTGGACTCATGTATGCGGTCACCGACGAACACTATCATTATCCCAATATGTCTCTAACCGTTAACGGCAATTATTATGCGCAAGCCAGGACGGTGGCCCACTTTGGACACAACAGAAAAAGCTCTGAGGTATCGAATTTCAGACTTTTTGTCAGCGGCAATGCTACGCTAGACGGAGCTTGGGGCCTTGGTGTGAGAGGCGGCGGAGGCTACCATGACGGCAGTATTATTTCTAACGTCGAGGTAAGAGGCGTCACAACCGTCAACTCGTCCGGAGGCATCTCCAACGCAGCGGATGTAAAGACGACTGCAAATGTTAATTTAAATGTCCTAAATCTCTCGGGAGTCTACGCACTGGATGCCTCCGGCGGCTATTCAACAATAAATACAGTGAACCAGTACGGAGGCGTACTGCGTACTAGCTCTTCCCATGTGTTTCATGCGGTAAATGATTTGAATCTTTACGGTGGAACTACAACTAATCCTGTCGGCATTGTTGTCGGAACAAAGAGCGGTAATTTTTCAGTAGGCCGTACTTTAACTTTGGGCGGCGGAATCGTTTCGAACCGTTCACTTCTTACGCAAGTCGGAGGAGCAATTCAGGTTACTGCCGGCAGTTATGACTTCGGTACTTTCAATAAGAGCAACGGTACTCTTAGCAACGCCAGCACTTTTCCACAAGAGTGCTAACTGAAGTTTCTGTATTTCTTTCAGGAGAAAACCTATGAGCCAGAACAATTCGCTATCTGTCAGAGACGAATTAGAAGAGATCCGAGTGGGATCCAAGACGTATTCCATAGATCTGCTCGGGGCGATTTTCATAAATAAAAAGAAAGTCAGGCTCAAGATGCAACTCCCGATAACCTGCCCAATTTCCAATAAGGAGATGGTCTTTGACAGAGGCGGGAAGTGGTTGCTCAGACATCAACAATCGAACTATCTCTTTGAAAAGAGTCAAATCCTTATGTCTTTTTTTCGCAAGTTTTATGTCCTTTTTCAACCTAGAGGATGCGACAAACTCTTTCATGAGTTAAATATCCATCTCTTTAAAAAAAGCCTCTGGATTTTTGTACTTGGTTCCGCCTCCTGCCTCCACTTCCTTAATAGCAGTTATGGTCTCCTTGTTAGGAATATGCGCTCTGAATGGCATTCCTTGTTCTGCAACCGCTTGACTCAAAAATGTTCTGACAGCTTCGGAAAGGCTCATACCCATCTTTTCAAAGAGAACCGAAGCTTGTTCTTTCAAGTCTTGTGTCAGCCGAACTTGAATCTGGGTGTCTGTAACTGTACTCATAGTTTTAATGTAGTTAATTTGTCATAACAATGTAATTGTATATTAAAAATCATGAACAAAATTTATAAAAAGATTTGGAATAAGGCTAGAGGGTGCTTTGTTGCAGTATCCGAAGCAGTGTCTTCTGCCTGCCAAAGAGCAGGAAAACCAACCATAATCGGAATTTCAAGTTTACTTCTGCCTCTAACTACTCATGCCGCAGTCACCTTGGAAGGAAATCATAGCTTCGATGAGATGATTTACTCCAAGCATCACATTATGGCTTCGGATTACATAGTTACAGGTGATCTAACCGTAGGCAATGGATCATATGGATCGGTAGTTTGGACCTCAAAGGACTATACCAACAACAATCAAGTCCTGACTGTTCAAGGCAATCTTCATATTGATAATGGCGGCAAATTAACTGTAAGTCATAACGGGGATGGCGGAGCTCAATTAAACGGAACCGTAAACGTTGGTGGCAATTTAAATGTTAGCGGTGAATTAGCTTTAGGCAGCGGAAATGAAGGCGACAAAGATTCAAGCATTTCCAATCTCAACGTGGGCAATACTTGGAAAATAACCCAAACAGGTTTTGTTGATGTTCATCGCGATTACCGTAATACGCATATCAATGTGTATTCCAAAACAATTGATTCTGAAGGAATTCTAGATCTAACGAGAATCAAAGACGGATCAATAAGTACAGAAAATCTTTTTGTACGTGGCGGTACTTTTAATCAAACAAATAACATCCAAACCTATGCTTCCAATTCATTATCAGTTTTAGGAGGCACCCTTTCTAACGAATCTTCGCTGGTAGTAGGAGGAAAGAGCGGTCAATTTTCTGTTGGTAATTCGCTTACTTTAGAGGGCGGTAATTTAACCAACAGAAATTTATTAACTCAGATAGCCGGGAGTATCAACATAACAGGCGGCAGTTATGACTTCGGTACTTTCAATAAGAGCAACGGTACTCTTAGCAACGCCGGCACTTTAGCAATTACTCAATTTAATCAGTCAGGAGGTTCCTCTTCCAATACCGGAACTCTGTCAATTGGAAACTCTGATTTATATGGTTCATTGACTTCGAGCGGAACTTTGACGCTTACAGGCAATGTTACGAGCAGAGGAAACTTGTCTTCGACAGGAACGCTAAATAACCGTGGCAGCTGGACGGAAACTAATGCATTCACTATTGCCGGCAATCTCAACAACACTGGAGCAATCAACTTCCAGAATGGTTTTACTTTTGCTTCTAACGGAAAACTGAATTCATCCGGCACTATTCAAACCAGCAATGCCTCAAATATCTTTGACTCCCTGGGGAGTCAAGGACAAACGGCATTGACGATCGTCAGTATGAATGCGCAATTGCCGGAAGAAGCGAAGACTGCATTGACTGACTTATTCCGTCACTATGTTCCCGGAACCGTTGCTCAGAATCTGGTTGACCACGCCACGTTTACCGGCGGAAAAGTCATCGTTACCGGCGTCAATCTGACGCAGACGCAGGCAGCTGATTTGACAAAAGCATTCAAATCAAAGTTTGGATCCGCTACCACGCTTGAATTCCAAGGCACGATAGCCGGCGTTTCACATGATGATAAATTGAATGTTGCCAAAGTCAATGAACTTTATGACAACGTTGAGTCCTTAAGAGACGTCACAATCATTAGTCACAATCTGGAAGGTGAAGGAAAAGACGTTGAAATTGGAGAAAACGGCGTTAAGCATTCTGCAGGTTTCAAAGGCATAAACGAGGCTGCCTCTATCACTGTCAAAGACGGTAAGACTTTAGAACTTGTCGGAGAAAAAAATAACTCCAACTTCTTAATGGCCGCAGTCAATACGGTAGTCGAAGGATTTTCTAAACTTGTTTTCGGTTCCAAAGGCTTAGAAGATACTTATTCCGGAAAGACTGCAGCAGTTCACCTTACCGACACCAACGCAGCTTTGCTTGTTGCGGCCGGCGTCTATGAGTCGGAAAGCGTTTCCGGGGCTGGCTCTGTCAAAGTCGAGCAAGGAGCGGTTTTTGCTATAAAAGGGGCTTCGCAGAGCGGAAAACTTGATGTTAAGGGTCAACTTGATGTCAAAGGTGACGCTTCACTCGGGCATACTGAGCTCGCTGAGGGCTCTGTTCTGAATAATTCAGCCAATCTTCATCTGACTTCCATCGATTCTTCTGCCGGAGCAGTCTACAACCAGACTGGCGGTTCTCTTCAGTCCGATTCCGGTTGGTTTGAAAATGCCACATTGAATATTAGCGGCGGAAAACTCGATGGCTCTCTGATTAAAGACTCTGAAGGAAATGCTGCCGGACTCGGCAACAACACAATCAATATCAGGGGCAACGGTAAAAATCCGATTATCGTCACAACTGATCCGGCTGAAAGCAAGAAAAATTGGAAAGATAACTTAACAGTTGTCTATACGCCGGAGATCACAAGCGAAACAACGGTTAATGTCTACGAAGGCGGTGTTCTTCAAGCCGACAAACTCAATTTTGACGGCACAACTGAAAATTCTGTTGTGTTAGCCGGCGGTGCCTTAGAAACAAAACTTGATCAAGTTTTCAATGATGTTAAGCGAGATCTTTTAACTTTGGATGGAACGGACTCAGGCGGTCAGATTGGAGTTCCTACTCATGTACTCGGCGCAACAAGCGTCGGTTCCATGAAAGAAGAAGTCAAAAACGCTGTCTACGGTCATAGCGGACTAGTCGTATTCAATGACGAATATCTGAAAATGTCCGGCGTTATTGATGCTATGCAGCACTTTGTAGCGGATGCCGAAAATCCGGGAGTCATTGATCCCGATAATCCTTACACGCCCGGAGATACTTCTACAGGCTTGTACTTGGCTTTCACAGGCCAAGTTGACGGAAAATTAACTGTTGACTTAGCTAATCAGTTCGATTCAGAGCAGAGCGGAGGAGATCTTGCCGGTGTGGTACTTAGTCACACGATTCTTTACAACGAGTCTGCAAGCGATCCCAATAAATTAAACAATAATTTGGTTATCGGCTTTAATGAGCATAATCATCCGAATGCGAACGTTATTGATGTCAACCAGGGTATTGGTTTTTTAAGTGTTGACGGAGCGGATCAAGTTCATATTGAAGAAGGCAAAGAGTTCGTGCTTGTCGGTCATCATGATGATGACGATATCAGAACTGATGAAGACAGAAACAACGTTCACAGTGTTCCTGACAGTGTTTCCCGAGTTTGACACCTATTTTTGCAGATGAGACCAGACGCGCTCTGGGTTCCTCTGCAAAAAAATTTACCGTCTTTGTAGCGTAAAAGTAGCGTGTTTTAAAAAATTCAGGTATAATATCCTTACAGTAGTCGGAGTCGGAAAAATGCCTTTGCATGTTTCAGTGGTTAAAGTTAAAAATCATCAATACATCCGTGTCTATTCGAGTTATCGAAATGAAAAAGGACAACCTCGTTCTCGAATAATTGAAAACCACGGCAGACTTGATGCCGCTTTAGAAAAAGATCCTCAGTATGTGGAAAGACTCAAAGAACGCATTGCTAAGGAGAATGCTCTAGAAGCTCAGAACAAATCTCTGGAACTTGAAAATCAAGCCAAAAGAAGAATGGATAAGTTGGCTGATTCTGCTAAAGGTCTTAACGAGAAACCGGGCAATTTCAAGAGCCTCAATGTTGGCTCGGCTCTTATAAGGAAGGTGTGGTTAGATTTAAAAATGCCGGAGATGTTCCGCCATCTTCAAAAAGGCAGAAAAATCCAATATCCCTATGACCAGACTGCTTACCTTCTGACTGAGCAGAGGTTCTTAAATCCCTCAAGTAAGTTGAAAAGCTTTAATAACCGTGCTCATAGCATCATTGATCACGGCCAAGTCGATCATCTTGAAGATTTGTATAAAGTTCTCGATGTGCTTCAAGAAGATAAGAAAACCATCGTCAGACATTTAAATAAAGAAATCCAGAAAAGAACAAAAAGGACTGTCACGGCTGCCTTTTACGATGTGACCACCTACAGTTTTGAGAGCCACAGTGTCTCTGAATACAAGGATTTCGGTCTAAGCAAAGATCATAAGGTTAACGAGGTTCAGGTCGTGCTTGGACTTGTTATGGATGAGAACGGCATCCCCATTGACTATGAACTCCTTGCAGGCAACACCAGTGAATTCGGGACGATGGTGCCGTTGATTAAGAAAATAAAAAATACCTATCATCTCAAACAGCTGATTGTGGTTGCTGACCGTGGCTTGAATTGTGCTGAGAACCTATTTGCTCTCAAAGAAATTGGCTGCGACTTCGTTATTGCTCAGAAGTTTAAAAACTCTGCGGCGCAAATAAAGACTCAAATTCTGGATCCCGACAACTGGGAGGAGTTTATTTGCAAAGACGACGGAGAGGTTAAGTGTCAATATAAAACACTGAATGTGACTCAGGAACTGCACGAGAGGAAAGAAAGTCCGACTACTCATCGCCGGTACCGGGCCCCAAAGGTTCTAGGCACCATGGAACTAAATTGGATCGTCTCTTACAGCCCGGCAAGAGCGGCTAAAGATAAGGCCGATAGAGACAGAGCCATTGAGAAGGCAAAGAAGGCGGTCGATGATCCAAACAGACTTCGAAGCTGCGGGTATAAATCCCTTATTACGATCCCTAAAGGGACCGGTTCTCCTCGTATAAATTGGGACAAAATTGAAGAACAGGCCAAGTGGGACGGTTATTACGTTATTTGTACGAATCTTGAAATTTCGCCTCATGAAGCAACCAGTATTTATCGAAAACTCTGGCAAATTGAAGATTGTTTTAGAGTCTCAAAAACTCATCTGGAAACACGTCAGTGCTTCGTGTGGACGGATCCTCACATTTATGGACACTTCCTTAGTTGTTTTATAAGCCTGGTCATTGAAAAATACATGCTCTTCATGCTTAAAAGGGAGTTAGGCAAAGAAGAAATCACACACGACAAGATGCTTGAGAGCATCAAAACCGCCAGTGTTGTTTACGATGATATTAACCCTCAGGTGCCTCTTTATTTAAGACTGTATGAGGCTGGGTTGTTCGACCGAATGTCCACCGTATTTGGGCTGGACGCTCTCAATCGAGTGGAAACTCCGTCTTCTCTAAGAAGGAAATTACATTTGCCGATTGCAAAAACTTTAGCTACACAGACGTAATTTTTATAAAGTCTGGGAACCTCGATGGAGCCTAGGTTCCCGCAGATTTCTTGATGAATCTGGTGTCAAAGTCGGGAGTTCGTGCTTGTCGGTCATCATGATGATGACGATATCAGAACTGATGAAGACAGAAACAACGTTCACAGTGTTCCTGACAGTGTTTTATTCAATGAGAAGACAGCATTAATTAAAAATGACAACAATGATGGAGGTCATGTTGAAGTTTCCGGAAAGTTTACTTATGGAAGCTTCGCAGCGCATACTCCGACAATCGACTGGATTGGCTCCCTGCTCATCCATGAGTCAGGCACTGTAGAGGCCAAGAACGGAGAATATGCTGTTTGGGATATTGAAAACAACGGCAAGATTCACATCAATAAAGGCTCTATTCTTCATTCGCATAACTATACTGGCACCGGAGATTGGCTCAACGAAGGTCAAATCTGGTTAGGTAACTCTCATTCGGGACAAGTTGCCGATAAAGACCATATTCCATTTGAGATTAAAGGTAAGTTTGAAAATGCAGAAGGAGCAATTTTCAGCTCTGCTAATAAAACTAACCTTATTGTCAGCAATGAACTTTTGAACAAAGGTACCGGGCTTTATTCTGTACTTACCATTGCTGAAAACGGAGTTTCTGTCAATAAGGGAGAAGAGAGCGGAAAAGCCATTGAGGTTCAAACCGGAGGAAAACACGTCAACGAGGGCTCCTCTTTCTTTAAGAAAGTCAGTGTTTCCGGTCTTATTCAAAACTTTAAAGATTTTGTGATTGGAGCTGACTCTTCGACGTCAACTTTGGCCGAAACAGATGCCGATACGGATGTGAAGGCTTTTGAAGTTGCAGCCGGAGGACGTTTTGAAAACAAAGGTAACTTAACCGCCAGCTCTATTCAAACCTCTCAGATCGCCGGAGAGCTCGACAATACCGGAGTGGCCAATTACAACGATATGGTAATTTCAGCTACCGGTTCTTCGACTACAGCAAATTATGAAAAAGGAGAATGGCTGACAGTCAACGGTTCTCATCAAAACTCTAAAGTCTCCATCTGGAACAAGATTGATGTCGGCCAGAGCGGCAAGCAGGAAAATTCCGGATCTTTGGAAATAGCTGACGCCTTTAAAGTTGCCGGAGAGTTTGTTAATACAAAGACAGGCACACTCGATGCTTCAAAAGTCGGAAATACTGAAGTCACCGGTACTCTTACAAATGACGGGCAAGCTCAGTACAAAGATATGACTGTGCAAAACGGCGGCAGCTCTATTAATACCGGCTACGAAAAAGGAGAGTGGCTCAAGATTGAAGACGGAGGCAAACACGCTAATTCCGGAGTTTCTATCTGGAACCAACTTGCTGTTGACGGTGAGCTGAACAATGAGAAAGACGGCAGGCTTGATGCAACAGAAGTCGAGAACACTGAAGTCACCGGTACTCTTACCAATGACGGAACGGCCAACTACGATGATATGACTATCAAAGACGGTGGCCTCTCAGATAATAAAGGCTATGAAAAAGGAGATATCAAAACCGTTGGTCCCGACGGTACTCATAAAAACTCCGGCACTTCAATTTGGAATGAAATTAAAGTCGACGGCGGAGATTTTGAAAATACAGGTAAGACCGATACTGACAAGCTCACTATCGACGACGGAAAAGTTGAGATCGGTGCAGGTGAACTCAATGCAAAAGATACCGATCTGAACGGCGGTGACTTAGTCATCGGCAACGATAAGCCGTTGGCAGAAGAAAACAAAGCTCAAGCAGAGCTGAAAACCGATAAGCCGATAGATACGAATATTTATGTAAAAAATAACGGTGACTTAGGCTTAGGTGAAGATGCACTGGAGTTTGCAGACGTTGTAAGTGCTCTTCGTATTCCTGATGTTCCGAGCCGCTTGGTTGTTACAGAGCAGGTTGTTACCGGGCCTGGAGGCGGAATTGCGGTTGGTCCGAAAGTCTGGACAGATGAAGACAATCATGTCCAAATCGGCAACGGTGATTTGTATTTTGCAGACGGCAGCTACACGGTGATCAAAGCTGAAGCGGCTGCAAATTCACCGATATTTACTACAACCAGCGATATAGCCAAAGTGACTGTGGAGCCGGGTGCAACTTTAGTCTTAGGAGATTTGCAGGAGCCCGGAGATTACTCAATTGTCAGCGGTTTTGTCACTACAGGCAATGAAGATGAAAGCGGCTGGATCGGAGGCTGGATAGCAAAAGATAATCTTTATGCACTTGCGCAGCAAGGTACCGGTCTTGAGTGGATTCTGACGCTGCATCATGACCCAGCGAATATTTGGGTCAATGCTCAGCTAGCCGATGTTAGGACTCTTTATCCGGATATCGTTATACCGAATAACGTTAACAAAGCGTTAAACGGTCCTTGTTCCGGAGGAGCTGACGAGCAGCTCATCTGCAAGATTCTCAAGGATAAGACAGCCGGCAGAGATGTTAAGACAAAACTGTTGAATTCAGTGGTGATGATCGGGCAGGCATCGGGAGCTTTGTCCATTACAAACGACTTGGCCGATAGCACAACGGATTCTGTAGAAAAACACCTTTCTTTTAGAGATTACGGATATGCCAATGGAATGCTTAAAGACTATTCAGGTCTGCATTTGTGGGCTGATTTGCTTGGAACACGTTTAAAGACTAAAGACTTGGACGGTGCCGGCAATATGAACGGCGGGTTCAGAGCTTATTCCGGCGGTTTCATTCTTGGTGCGGATCATCAGTTCGCAGCGATGCCTGATGTAAGAGCAGGTTTAGCATTTTCCTTCCAGAAAGGAAAAGCAGATTCTCTCGGAGATTACATTGCGACAAGGAACAAATTTAGCCAGTGGATGATTCATGGCTATGTAGCCAAGGACTTCGACAACGACCTTAACTGGATTAGTTCTATCAATGTCGGACAAAATGTAAGTAAAGCGTCTCAGTCTCTGCCGTTGTGGTCGGGTTTTGATCGCTCGGATGCACGTATTAAAAATACAGTTGCCAACGTTGCTACAAAACTTGAGAAGAACATTCAGCTCTCTGAAAACGTTCATATCGTTCCGCACGCCGGCTTACGCTGGATGAGAACTCATACTCAGGGATACACCACGAAACTTAACGGTCAAAGTGCCTTCCGTTACGGCAGTACTTCCACGAATTTGCTGCAGGTTCCCCTTGGTGTCGGTGTTGAAGCAGAAGCTTCTATCGGTGACTGGAGGATTCGTCCTCAAGCTGATTTGACTCTTGTTTACAGCATTGGAAACCTTAAAAACTCTACAACTGTTTCTGGAGTTACTGTCGGAGAACTTGATTCTATGTCCAATCAATTTGCCGGAAGGTTCTCCTCAAAACTTCAGGCCGGAATACAGGTTGAAAGAAAAGGCGTTTCCGGAGGTCTGCAATTTGGTTTGACAAAAGGCTCTGCGGGCAAGCTTGATGCGGCAGTCAAGCTTGAGGGTAGGTATAGGTTCTAAGGAAAAAGGCAGAGGATTTTCCCTGCCTAGAGAAATTTAAAATGAAAGCAGCAAACTTAATAAATGAATTCAACTCGGTAATTTCTCAGTTTCAAAACGCAAACAATTTCCTAGCAAGCTCTAAGAAATTAGGGAATTTGCTTTTAGAAGAAAAGGAAGATTTTTGGAGAGTTCAAGGAGAACTTGCCCTTTCGGTTGTACTTGCTCAGTTTCTTTCTGTCTCCAAAGATATGCGCTTTGAAGCTTTCACTATTTTTGTTAACAACCTGGGATTCTCAGTAAGCGAAGAATTCTTGAGCTATACGGTTAAAGAGCGGTTTAGAAGTGAAGTTGAGAGGTTTTTAACTCAGTCTCCTCAAACAATGAGAGCTTCAATTGAAGTGCTGCAAAACGCTGTCAAAAGGGTGGTGACCCCGTTTTTCTTAACATCGGGAGAATCAAATGAGTGATTTATCTGCTCTCAGAGAGTTCGCCGTCAAGCAGCGAAGCAATATCCCGTCTGGAGGAAATCACCCTGAACACGGAAACGAGCTGCTTAGAGTCATCGACCGTATACAGCACCAAATACTTTCCGACGACAAGTTTTCGAAGCGACGAAACTCCGGGAATTTGAATTTCGTATTGCGGATAACGATACGGCTGATAATTCAAGGCGTTAACAGCAGTTTCCAGCGAATCAACCCAACGTCGGGCTGTTGCGGGAAGACATTCTTTGTCAGAAATGTAATGAAAAACTGCCTGAATATCCTCCAGTGCCTCCTCAGAAACAATGACTGTGTATTTCATAAATCAAGATTTCTGCGAATTTGGGAAAAAGCTTCATCGGCCGGAAGATACCTGCCCTCATCAATCGCCACTTTGCCTTTCAGAATCTCTTCTCTGAGCTTTTCAGGTTCAAGATTATCAGCAAAAACAGGTGTTCTGGCGGCTTTCAACTCAAAGGGAATTCTCTGCTCGGCAATGGTGCGGGTTAAAAACACCCGAATCGCGTCTGAAGCACTGATGCCGATACTTTCAAAAGTTCTGAGTGCCTGCTCCTTGAGTTCTTCGGAAAGCCGAACTTTGATGTACGTGTCATTCATTTTCTCTACTCTCTTGATATGTAGCCCGTCTGTGGTACTTAACGGGTACGGCTCCATTTTACCTTCACTGCGAAAGAATTTCACATACTCCTGCTTAACTGTGGTCTTTTTTACATATTTAACAAAAAGAGAAAAACTTGACGCAATCAAGGAAATTGTCAAGGAAAAGATCCGCGCGATGACAAGAAACTCCGAACAGCAGCAGATGATTCAACAGACAGTTGTGACCAAAGAGAGAACGCCTGTCAAAGGCATGGAGCGATAAATATGCCCTGGAAATTGAACAAAAACTCTGCTCTCAAGCGTTTTGCAATCAACTCTCTTTCTTTCAAAGAGTTTTGTTTCAAATCAGTGTTCAAACAGTCGGAAGAAACAACCAAAATCTTGCTGCTCCCTTCCCTGAACGGGGTCAAGACAGACTCTATAGATTTCTCCTCGGCATATCTTTTTCATAAGAGTTCCTTGCCACGGGGAGCGGAGTTAAGCCATTGTTCGTCTTCCAAGGAACGCACGTTTTGCGATGCTTCGAATTTGTCTAACAAGTCATCGAGCTTTGATTTTTTCCGCACCGGTTTTAAGGCTTTAAGGATGACCTTACCGTTTTCAATTTCCCATGTTAGTTCGTCTCCGATGTTCAGTTTCAAAGAATCACTGATGAGTGCGGGGACGGTTGTAATTGCAGAGCCGCCGGCTTTTCTCAATGTTGTTTTAGTCATGAGCAACTTCCTTAATAAGTTATACAAAAGTATGACTGAAAACTTAAGGACTTTGTTCACTGATGTATTGATTGAAAAGGAAGTCAATTGAGTTACGAAAAAATGACAAGTGAGGCTTCTGATTACAGAGAGGTCGCAGAAGATATGCTCGCAGCGGGACTGACTTGTATGCAGGTTTCACAAATTCTTCCGGTTAAGAGAAGAACGGTTATTGACTGGGGGCATTTGAAAACTCACGGGAGAAAAGAGAATTTTCTGGAGAGAATGGGACTCGAACGTGAGGCGTTTAAACCCATAGTCGTTGCATTTATTGGTTCCGGCTGGGGCTACAGGAGTCTTTCCAAGTTCCTTGACTTAAATCTGTGGTTCGTCAGAGATGTGGCAAGAGATTATCGAAGAGGAACTCTTAAAGGAGGTCACGATGCCTAACGAAAGTTCCACAGGCTTCAGTCTTCGGCAGTTCACGAAGATCCTAGCCGGAGGTTTTGTTTTAGTTGCCGCAGCAAGTGCAGCCGCAGACGACTTCGAATTGCTTGCTAAACGGTGTGCTCCAACGGTGGCAGTCGACACACTGCGTGCATTGGTCAAAACAGAATCGGACTTTAATCCATACGCTATAGGAGTGGTCGGAGGCTCAGTCGTTCAACCTAAAGCCTTTCATGAAGCCATGAGCACGATAGCCAAACTTGAGTTATCAGGGGCTAATTATTCAGTGGGACTAGCTCAAATTAATAAAAAGAATTTTTCGAAGTATGGGTTGGACGCTGCTCAAGCATTGGATGCCTGTACGAATTTAAAGGCAGCTTCAAAGATTTTAGGTGCGTGTTACGCAAAAGCGCAAAGAAAAGGAGCCAGAGGCCAGCAAGCTTTGCATGACGCATTGTCTTGTTATTACTCGGGAAACTTTAAAACCGGCTACGAACATGGTTATGTCAACAAAGTAAGAAATTCTGCCGGACTTCAAGCGCAAGTGCCCTCTATTACAGCACCAGAACAAAAGAATTTGCCGGAAGTAAACACTTCCAGGCCTTTGATTTCCTCGTCATCACAACAGACGAGGGGACTTATTTTTTAACTTTCCTATAGGAGATATTTATATGAACTTTATCAGCAAACTTCAAGCCCCCGCATTACTTGCTGTTATTGCGTTGATTAGTGCATTTGCTGAGCCTGCATTGGCAGCCGGCGGCACTCAAAGCGTTAATAACCTTCTGCAGACAATCTTAGGGCTCTGCCAGAGTGCCTCTTATGGTGTAGTAACTCTTGCGATCATATGGGCCGGATACCGAATGATTTGGACTTCGGCTTCTATCCAGCACATTGCAGGGCCATTTTTAGGAGCTATCGCAATTGCTGCCGCTCCTTGGCTTGCAGACCTGCTTGTAGGTTAAGTTTATGGATTTACAAGCTCCTTTGTTTAAGGGTGCAGCGAAGACACCTTGTGTCTTCGGTGTACCTATTAAAGCCTTTGTCGCCAATATCGGAATTTTTTCACTTTTAGGTTTGTGGGTGTGGCTTCCGCTTTTGCTTCTGTGTTTACCGATGCATTTTTTTCTGAAGTCGGCAGCGGATAAAGACGATCAAATTTTTCAGCAATTTTTTGACCGATTGCCGCTCTCTAACGGGGCAAATAGGAATTTCCGAGAAGGGATTCTGTCTTTTGCACCGAAACAAAAAGCCGACTGTGTTTGTGTTTTGAATGACCTAAAGGAGTAAACGGCAGTGTTTTCAGAAAAACAGTCTAAAGAAAAACAAGAAAAGTCTTTATCTGCCTATTTGCCTTATTCGGCAGTGATTGCGCCGGGAATTGTGATCTGCAAAGAAGGAGATCTTGTCGCAACAGTAAAAATTTCCGGCAAAGTCTTTGAAGCTGTAAGCAACGAAGATCTACAAAGAGATGCAGAGCGTCAGAACAACTTTTTAAAAGTGATGGCCGGTGCCTCTCAAACCGATGAAATATCCATCAAAGTCCATCGGATTAGAAGAGTAATTCACGATGAGCTGTCGGCTCCCACCGATCCCAGAACTGATTTTGTAAACAGATTCATTTCTGAGTACAACAGGAACATTTCCGACGGCAATTTAATGGCAACAGAGCTTTATGTAACGTTAGTCAGTCATAAAGCAAATCCTCTTAGCATCTTTACTATTTTCGGAGGAGATAAAAGAAAAGCGGAAGAAATTAAAGAAGAACTAGACCAAAGAATTGAGGACTTCAAAAAAGTTTTCTTAGCTCTTTACGAGTCCCTGCAGGACTATGAGCCGGTTATTCTTTCCGAGTATGCTGAAAACGGCATCACTTACTCTAATCAGTTAAGTTTTTACAACTATCTGATTACCGGTCAATGGCAAAAAATCAGAGTTCCTTCGATGCCTTTGGATGAAGCCTTGGGCAATGTTCAGATATTCGTCGGAAGCGACACAATTGAATTTCAAACTGCTCTTGAAAACAGTTATGCGCAGTCCATAGAACTCAAAGATTATCCCTTGGCAACCTTCTCACGAATCCTAGACGGACTGCTTTACAACAGTAATTTCGATCAGAGTCCTTATCCGTTTATTGAAACTCAGACCTTTACAGCCATGAGCAAACAAAAAGGCCTAACCGTTCTGAAGCGGCAGCAGAATCAATTGAACAATGCTGAAGATGACGGCTTAAGTCAGATCAGGCTTCTTTCGACAGCTCGTGATATGGTCGCAAACGGTGAGATTGTTGTCGGTGAATACTGCTACTCGCTTTTCGTATTCGGAGATAAAGAAAAAGTTTATAAAAACGCTAACGATGTAGTAAAGAAACTGCAAGACGCAGGATTTCTGCCGGTAAAGTCCACTTTAGCTTTACCGACAAGTTATCTGCATCAAATCCCCGGATGCAAACAACGCCCGAGAGTCGCAAGAATTACGAGCATGAATTTCGCTCACTTAGCAGCGTTTCACAATTTCCCGTGCGGAAAAAGAGACCGTAATCCGTGGGGAGAAGCCGTAGCGTTGCTGAAAATGCCATCGAATCAGCCGTTTTATTTTAATTTTCATTACACCGACGCAAAGGCAGATTCTTTCGGAGAAGTTCCGCTAGGCAACACTTCTATCATCGGAGCATCCGGAGCCGGTAAAACTGTTCTTTTAAATTTCCTTTTGTTCTGTGCGCAAAAGTACAGAACTAACGAACATAAGCTCTCAGTCATTTTATTTGATAAAGACAAAGGTGCTGAGCTGGCTATTCGAGCTATGGGAGGCGGCTATCTCACAATTGAAAACGGAGTTCCCTCGGGTATTAATCCGTTTCAGCTGGAGCCGACTCAAGCAAATATTCAGTTTTTAATCGGTTGGACCAAGCGGCTTTTAGCCCGAGACGGACTGCCGATTGATCCGATGGACGAAGATCGAATCGCTCAAGCCGTCACTACGGTAATGAGTCTGCCGAAAGAAGACAGACGCTTAGCGTATCTGTCGCAATTGTTCCAGCAGGGAGACACGGCAGCCTCTGCTCGAACTTCGCTGAAACTTAGACTTAAGAAGTGGATTCTGGACGGTCCTTTGGCTTGGTGCTTTGACAACGAAGAGAACACTTTAGATCTAAACGAGTATCCGAATTTCGGCATTGATGGAACGGATTTTTTAGAAAATGCTGAATGCAGAGGGGCTTTTACAGAACTCATTTTGCATCTTATCGAAACGCAGGTTATGAAGGATAAGAGGCGCACCATCATAGTTATGGACGAGTTTTGGAAGTATTTGGCCGATCCGGTTACGGCAAAGTATGCCTTCGACAAATTGAAAACCATCCGTAAACAAAACGGCATCTTTGTCTTTGCTACGCAGTCTCCGGAAGACGTGCTTAAAAACGAGAGAGGCAGTGCATTTATTGATAACAGTGCAACAAAGATTTATCTGCCGAATCCCTATGCCAAAGAAAGCGATTATGTAGAGGGCTTCAAGACAACTAAAGATGAATTTTCCATTATCAAAAAGATGGATACGCAAAGCCGCCTTGCTGTCATCAAACAGGGTCCCGTCTCTGTGCTTGTAAGACTGGATCTCGGACCATTTAAAAAAGCTCTGAAAATTCTGTCCGGCAATGCCGGCTCGGTTCAGTTTGCAGAAAAATTGTTCAATCTTGTGGGAGAAGAACCTAACGAGTGGATTCCTTACTTCTTAGGGGAAAAGTCACTGCCTCAAGAGGAAGGTGCGGCATGAAGAAAGCGACTCAATCAAGGCCTCAAAGAGAATTGTTTTTGCAAATGAGAGGGAAGATCCATCCGAGAACTCAGGATACGGACAATATCAACAGTTTTACTTTTTTCATCAATGACAAAAATGACCTGCCAGGGGTCAAGGATCAGAGTTCTGAACTCAATGCCTTGGAACTTCTCCTTGGTAAGAAAACATTTACACCTGTAAGGAAACTGCTTAAGAGACTCTATGCCTTCCAGAATTCTATTGCGTTGGCGTTCTGCGGTGATGGGGACAGCACAGTCGACGGCCAAATAAGTAGTGAGCTTTACAAGATCATCACGGGCTTTTTTGGAAATAGTTACTTTGTAGCACATTTTCTTAAAATGCGGTCAGTGTCTTTCCTGACATCTTCTAAAGAAAATGTCTCTTCGGTTTTCAGGGAGTTATATCCTTCCAAGACTTCTGAAACCAATTGCTCTTCGGTCATCAGAGCTGGAATTAATGGCTCGTTTTTAGATTTCAGATCGAAGGGCAATCTTTGTTCTGCAATTGATCGAATCAGAAATAGTCTGACTGCCTCAGAAAGACTCATGCCTAATTCTTCAAATAAAGCAGCTGCATTTTGCTTTATATCTTCTGAGACTCGGACTTTAAGAAAAGTATTCGAATTAACCGCTAACAATTGTATTCCTCCTATTTGTGTCCACAGTGTACACCTAAATAACCCGCTTCTGAGAAGAACTACCTTTTCTTTACTTCTTTTGGTTTCGTTGGTTAAAAAACAAAGGTTAAAGGGGGAACAAAGGTTAAAGGGGGCAGAAAACTACTGTATAGGAGAACCACAGTTTTATTGCTGGGAGTCCTCAAAAGAAGCTTTCTGCTGCCTTGAAAGGAGTTGTTCCTAGACAACGGGGATGTAACTTTCAGTTGGATAAGAACCCCAAAAAATGACAGTAATTAGTTATCCAAGGAGAAAATAATGAAAATCAAAAAAAGAAAATTTGTAATTTCTCTGGCTTTCTGTCTGAGCTTAGGTTTGGGCAGTCAGGTTTTTGCCTCCGGCATCCCGACAGTGGATGTGAGCGCAATTACTCAGGCTGTTTTGCAGCTTCAACAGCTGCAGCAAGCCTATCAGACGCAGCTTCAACAGTACAACACTGCGGTCAATCAGCTGAAAAACTTTACCGGAAACCGTGGTTTCGGCACACTTAAGTACGATCTGAATCTGAGAAATTTGATTCCTCAAGATGTTCAATCAAGGCTTAATTCAATTCTTAGCGGAACCGGCACTCTTAGTAATCTTGGGAAACAGTTTTTTGAAAAATTCGAACTAGGAAGAGCTTGTGAGCAGCTTGAAGGAGAACCAAAAGAGTATTGTTTGAGGTCTCAGAACTATAAAGCCGAGACTGCGGCAGCCTTACAGCAAGGACAGAATACCGTCGCTCAAAGACTTCAGAACATTGAATCACTGATGTCGAAAATCAATGAGGCAGAAGACGCTAAAGCCATTGCAGATTTATCAGCTCGAATTCAAGCCGAACAAGTAGCTTTAAACGCTTCGCAGTTTGCGGCGCAGTTTCAGCAGGCCCAGATGGCGCAACAATCCAAAGCTCTGGAAGAAGCTGCAAAGAAAAAAGCTTTTCAAGAGATGTTCCCTCCGATTACTGAGGCGGATTTAGACAATCTTTTAGCCCCTGTTAATAAACCGAAGAAGAGAAATTGATATGGCTGCCGGCGTTTTTGAAGCCTTCGGGGATCAGGTAAGAAGCATGATTCAGCGATTTGCTGAATCTGTCTCTGCATCAATCATCACGGATATCTTGCCGATAGTGAGCTCTGCAATTTTGATTTTCTTTTTGGTTAGAGCTTGGCAAATAAGCAGCGGACGTGTCGAAGGCTCGATTCCCTCTCTTGTGGAGTCATGCGTAAAGATAACTCTGGTGTCGATGTTTGCCCTGAATGCGGCAATGTTTGCTCAATATGTCATTCCCGCAGTTTACGGGGTCGAATCCATGCTGCTGTCGGCAGTATCTAAGGCTGTTCAGCCGGGAAGTAGCATTGACTCAGCCTGGGCGGCTTGTGATGAGACTTGGAAAAATTTTATGTTGGGTTTCACCGCAATTCAAGGAGTTTGGGAGAAGACCGGAGTAGGGATGTTTGGACAAAACATCGCCATTATCTTCTTTCTCGTTGCTTTGATGCTCATCATGTTTGTGGTGTGCGTCTACTTCATGATTTTTGCCGTCGGATACCTTCTTTTATATGAAATCTTCATCGTAATGGGTTTAGCTTTCGGTCCCGTGTTCATTGCCTGCCTGATGTTTCAATCGACACGTACATGGTTCGACGGGTGGCTGCGGGCAATGATCTGCTGGACTTTTACCTTGGCGGCTATAGCTTCAACCCTGCTTTTAATTAACGGTATCTTTTCGGATAACGTCATGGATTTAACAACAGCAGCCGCTCAAGCCCAAGGCGGAAAGAACTTTTCTGCTCTGTTTATCAAACTGGCTATCTTTACCGTTGTTGTTTTTTCTATTGCTACGGTTGTTAAGTCGATTCCGTCGTTTGCCGCTGGTCTAACCGGAGGCGTGGCTTTGCAGGCTGCTTCAATGGCCGGAATGTTTAGCGGCATCGGACATACCGCAGCTGCCTTTGTGGGAGGCAGTATGCTCGGATACGGAGCTGCCCGCGGTAATGAAGAGATTAGAGAAAGAGCAAAAAACATTCTTGGCGGAAGCGGATTAAATCAAACAGGTGCTTTTGCAGCATCCTCATTAGGTTACACGTTAGGGGCTGGTATGAACTTTTTCGCCGGCAAAGATGCAGCGGCTGATTCCGGCAGCCACACGCCTTCCGGCGGTTCTATGGCTCAAAGTCCCGCAGAAGCTCAAACTGCAGCACAAAATGCCATGAGAGTTGGGGCAAATTATGCCTCCGGCAGTTCTTCAATTTCTCCAGGCTACTCAAGCAGTCCAGCAGCGTCTGCTCCGGCCGGCTCTTCCCCTTCGGGCAGTGCCGCTCCTATTACTTCAAACGCTTCTACGGCACAGAGTTCCGGCACAACAACTTTTGGCGGACAGAGTTCTACAAGTTCCGTTCAAAGTGTTTCTCAATCTCAGAGTATTCCAGACAGTGAATTCGGTTGGGACAGAAGCCAGTTTGACTCAAGAGCCGGATTTGGCTCACCGGCAGACAGTGTGAATTTAAACCATCAATCTTCATCTACTTCAGAGTCTGCTTCTGCTGCAGAGACGGCAGCTAAAGAGGAAGCAGTGGCGGCTGAAAACCAACGAAAAGCCGAAGAAATCCTAAAAAGGAATAAAAAATGAATAAAAAATTACTAATTCTTTTGACAGCGGTAAGCGTGCTTACTCTTTCCGGGTGCGGTGCTCCAAAAGCTCCGCAGCCTTCAGGACAGAAAGTCTCTGTGGTTGAGTTTGCTAAGCAGAGAGAAGCAGTCCGTAAAGAAAAAGTTTCGCAAGCAAAGCAAGATGCGGCAACAAGGAATTTTCGTTTTGAAAGCGAAGGAAGCTGGAGGAGCGGAAAATGAAATTATTCAGGTTCAATTCCGATGATGGTAACCAGTTTACCAAGTACAGTTTCAAGGATAAAGTCTGGAACTGTTTCAATGTAAAAGGCTTTCCTGGCTACTACATCTATTGTGCGAATTTGATCACAAATAACAACCCCTTGTGTCTGAGTACCTGCCCCGATAAGAGAGACGGTCATCCCCTGATCTCGACTGAAACAGGCTCCTTGACTGATTGCAGCAACAATTACTTTGTTGGATCTGCGGTTAAAGGGAAAAGTGCTCAAAACAAGAGCTGGTCTTTTTCCGGCCTGTTCCTGGCCAAAGGCAGGATCAAAATCGACAAAAATAATGTCGCCTTCCCTAAGGTCTCTGCTCATTTGACAATCTCCTCACCAACTGGGAGAAGAGCATCCCAAGCCTTGTATTCCTTATCAAGCATTGGCCGAATTTTTTCGTGTTCGTCTAAAAGAGTCTCAAGATTGAACTTTTTAATCTTTAGTTTCCTACGACGCAAACCCGAAGAATTTCGAAGCATTGTGAGTCCTTTGTCGGTGAGCTCGCATTCAACTGTGTCGCCTGCTTTGATGTTAAGCAATTCCAAAATAGTTTTCGGAATAGTTGCAACAGTGGAACCTCCTGTTTTTCTCAAACTGATAGTAAACATTCTTACACCATTTAAAAGTTATATAAGTATCACAAAAGTACCACTTAAATTATATCTCAAGGAACAATATGTTTTTTAAGAAAAAACCCAAAAAAGACGTTCAGGAACATAAAGTTGTTCCTGAATCTTCCCCCGCAGGCAAAAGCCCTGACGCCCAGGTAGAACAAGACAGCTACAACTATCAGGATGCCAGAGACTGGACCATTGAAAGAATGGCTTTAAAAGAAAAACAAGCCAGACTTGGTTGGAATGTCTCGGCATTGCTTATCGTCTTACTTTTGATTGTCAGTACAGTTGCGGTTGTTATTGCGGTAAAAAAAGAGGCTTATCCGTTTATTGTCGAATTAGATAAGTCCACTGGCACTACAAGAGTCATTGATCTGCGGGATCCACAAAACATTCCGGTCGACGAGATGATGGACAAATATTGGCTGAATTTATATACGTTAAGTCACGAAAGTTACGACTGGAGAACGTTGGAAAACGATCATGCTCGGGTCAGACTAATGAGCGTGCCGGCAATTTTCCAAACTTATGATGAACAGTATGGTGCTGACAATAAAAACTCCATTCAAAACAAACTGAAAGATAAAAAGAAAATTATCTGTGATATTGAATCAGTCGTTCCTAACGGAAACGGTGTAGCTACTGTTCGATTCACTAAGAGACTGGTTGATACCTATACCAATCAAGAAGAGATGAGGCACTCTTGGAGAGCCACGATCGGATACGAATACAACCCGACGTATTCGATGGAAGAGTCGCAGCGTCTGATTAATCCGCTTGGGTTTACTGTTACAAGCTGGCGTACTGACCGCATTTTGGAGGGTACGCCATGAAAAAATTAACAGTTAAAGTTATCGCTGCAAGTTTGATTGCTCTGTCTGCTTTTTCCGTCAGTGCCTTAGAAAAACCGGTTTCCAGCAGTCTGGACAAACGAGTTCTTTATACCGAACATAAAGAAGGTCAGGTCTATCCGATCAATGCTGTCAACGGCGTTATTACGGCAATTGTTTTTGCCGACGGTGAAAAAGTGCTTGACTGGGGCAGTGGCTATTCAACTGCTTGGGAATTTGCTGCACGAAATAATCATTTTTTCCTGAAGCCAAAAGATTTCCAAGGCACAACAAACTTAGTGGTTGTCACTGACCGGTACACCTATCTTTTTGATGTAAAACTTACTTCAAACAAAAAGAACGCCACTTACTCGATGACCTTCAGATATCCAATGCTGGAGGCTCAGAAAGCTCAAGAAGAAGCTAAGAAAAAAACTGTGAATGCTTTGTTAAGCAACTCGCCTTTAAATGAAGCGGCAATCGAGGACGAGGGCCAGAAGAATACGCTTTATACCGAAAACTTCGGCTCCTCTTCTCTGTCAAGAGATCTGGCTCCCCTTGAGGTTTTTGATGACGGCCAGTTTACTTATCTTAAGTTTGACAAGCACACCGATTTTCCTGCTGTTTACAGAGTCGCAGACGATGATGAAGAAACTCTGCTTAACAGTCATGTCAAAGGACAATGGCTTGTAATTCACGGGATTTACAAAGAACTAAGACTTAGAGCCGGACAAGGAGTAGTTGGTATCTACAACGACGGCTATAGCGGAGGCGGTGTAAGAAAAGAAACCGGCGTGAGCGTTCCCGGAGTTGAGCGCAGGCTTATTAAGGAGGTCAATTAATATGGCCCAACAAGACAAAATCAATTCAATCGAACAAGAAGAGACTGAACTTGCTCAGACGAGTAAGGGCATTCCGAGCGTTGCCGGAAAAAGAAAAAACAAGTCTAAAAAGGGAGCTGTAATCGGTGTCTGCTTGGCTTTGTTTCTTTTAGCCTGCATTAGTGTTGGTTTTTATCAGAAATTTGCTCCAAAGTCAGTTGAAACAAAGGAAAAAGAGCCTATTCATTACAACTCAGCAAAATCTTTGATTTTGCCGTCTTTGGAGTCGATTACTCCTCCCGAACCAAAACCTGAACTTCAACAAAAACTGAAGAGGAAAAGCCTCCGGTTGAGCCGGTTCCTATTCCTGCAACTCCGGTTACAGTATTTGCAGAGCCTCCGAGAATTGAACAGGGGGCACCTCAAGGATTCGGTGCTCCGGCAAAAGAGCAAAAGAAGGAGCCGACATTGGCAGAAAAACGCAATATGGCCCCGATGATGGGTGAATCCGCAGGCACCTCTGACGGCGGCTCGGGAGCTAAAAAAGGATTTGCAAGCACCCTGCGTGAAGAAGAGCAGGAAGGATATGTTAGTTCCGGTGCCGGCGGAAAGCTCGGTTCTTTAATGCATGGAATGGCAACACCGGCTACACGAGCCGTCATGATGCCCGATAGGAACCTGCTTTTAGCAAAGGGCACGTTTATTGACTGCATTTTGGAAACTAAGCTTGATACGACTGTCCCGGGCATGACAAGCTGTGTTATTCCGCAGGATATCTATTCAGCAAACGGCAAAGTTTTATTAATTGAGAAAGGCTCTAAAGCGATTGGTGAGTACAAAGGAGCCGTCGAAAACGGTCTTAACAGAATCTTTGTTCTCTGGACGCAGGTTCAAACACCAAAGGGTGTAAGAGTCATGCTTGACTCTCCGGGCACCGATTCCTTGGGCGGCTCCGGTCTTGCTGGAAACATTGATTTTCATTGGTGGGCACGTTTTGGAAACGCTCTTCTGTTTACTTTAGTGCAAGACGGGTTTGACTTTGCGATGACAAAACAGACTGAGAATTCCGGCGGCGTTAACTACTACCAAAATTCCCAAGACGGCATGGAAAAAATCATTGAAGAGGCTATGCGTCAAAGCGGCAATATTCCTCCGACACTGACAAAAAATCAAGGTGAGCGAATCGGCATTTTTGTTGCCAGAGACGTTGATTTTTCGGGTGTCTATCAGCTTAATCCGATAAAGAGGTAAGGAGAAATGAGATACTATTTTACAAAATCTTCTTGGGTTAAGCCGGTTTTCTTTCGTGTTTCGACAATAGGAACCACAAAAGTTTTTCTTTCAACTTTGCCTTGTTTCATCTGCCGGACTGAAGAAATAAGATCTTCGCAGAATTGGTTTATTTCATCGTCCACTGAGAACTTATTAAGTTTTTTTTGGGACATCAAATATTTCCTTCAAGCTTTTAGGCTAAAGAAGCCTCAATTGTGCGTAAGAGAGACTTTCTCAACCAAGGCCGGAAGAGAAAGCAGCAAACCCGTTTTTTCAACGTTGATTTCCGCTTGTCGAAGATCATATGCACTTTGCATATCAAGAAGCAAGCGGGCACTGATACCTAAAGTTTTTTGCACACGCAAAGCTAAATCCGCTGAAATACCCATCTTTCCAGAGATGATTCTGGAAACAGTTGAAGGAGAGATCTTCAATGCCTTCGCTAAGGCAGCCGGCGTGATCTTAAAAGCAGTGAGGACGTCTTCAATGATTAGCCCGGGATGGCATGGATTTAGTTTTGTCATTAATAGTCGTCCTTGTAATCAAAAATTGGCGGATAACTTTCCATTTCCCAATCCTAAAAGCACGGTGAGGATTGCGCAAGCCGCCAATCTGATTTAGCTATTTTGCCAAACTTCAGGAGAAATTAATGAAAAAAACAGTAGATGAATTATCAAAAGAAGAAGTTTTGAAAATTTTTGAAAAAGACTTTTCAAATCGTCTGCAGCGTAAATTGCATTCTGATTTTTGGGGATATTTTGGCTCTCCGGCAGAAAAGATCAGCAAGCCATACTACACAATAGATTTTCATTTTTTGGACTGCAAGTATGAACTACATGGTCCGGAACGGCATTTTATTGAACGAACTCTCAATCCTGACGGTTCAATGATTATCCCTGCAGTTGATGAAAATCAAGTTAAAGAAAAACTGGCTATTTATCAGCGGGCCCTCAAATATAAAGTCAAAGAGTTCTTTGAAACAAGCGAGCCGGTAAGAGGACACAGCTTTGAAGATATCGTTGATTACCTGCCTGATTTGACAGAGCACTGTCGGCAACGGTACATGAATTTGAATATCTGGCATAACTTCAGTAATCCTCCGGTCGTTGGCTATACAGGATTCAATGAAAAGACTAACAGTTTCACAATTGTGCTGGATAAAAGCAAGCTCTCTGACAAGGATAAAAAAGATATCTCCAGGTTTAGCGTTCTAGGCTACGTATCACAAGAACCCTATAAGCATTTCCGAAAAGATTTTTCTTTCTATGCTAAGAATATCCAAGAGCCTTGGAAGAAAGTATTTCATTCAGAGAATCAAATAGTTAAGATAAAAGTTCGTCCCGAAGCTAAATCCATAGCTGAAGCGGTGCTCCTTCCAATAGTAGAAAAGGCTCAGAAAAAGTGGGACCTACGGGCTAAGGTCAATGAAGAAAATCAGAGAACATTGCAGACGCTGCTGGATGCGTACAGAAAAACAAAAGAATTTAAAGAGCATCCGCAGCTTGCAGAAGGACTTGAAGAAAAACTCACTTCAGTGTTTCTTAGTGCACAAGAACAAGGAATAAAAATTTCTTTGAACCGCTACGACATCAATGCACCAAGCCGTAATGCCGTAAGAGTCCAAATCAAACAACAATCAAAAGAAAAAGAAAAATAAATAAAACTAATTTCAATTTGCACGACTAGCTGAGACAAACCAATCCTTAAGGAAAAAAGAAATGGAATTTAAAGACAGGCTTGAGTATGCCCGGCCTCTTTATGTGGGCAGGCAATGGGCACCTTATCTTTCCGGGTCAACAGACGAGCTTCCTCTCGATTTGGACGAAAATGAAGAAAAAGCCATAGAAAAATTTGAAAAGGAATGGGAAGTTGTTGAAGTTAAATCGGAGACTGTAGACGAACCGGTATTTGCAAGATGTGAAATTAGCGGATTGATGGCTGACTGCGTTGAAGTAGTCGCAATTAACCGTGAACTCATAAAAATTGAAGAGCAGAGAATCGAGACTGACAATAAGTTAGGTAACTTGTCAGAGGAGAATAAAAAAACTTTTGAGAGCGTCTATCAAGCTCATATCAAACAAGAGGAGTTCCAACAACATCCTGATTTAAAACCCGCATTTCGATCTAAGTTGGCAGATATGTTTTTGGCCGCTCAAGAAAAGGGAGTGACTTTAAAGATTAATAAGGAACAACCGCAAAAAGCGGGAGAACCGGCTAAGACGGCTGAAAAACAACGAGAACGATAACAAAGAGTGAGGATGATATGGCTAGATTGATGGCTGAACAGCTTGGATTTGATTTTTTCTTTCCTGTCTATCAACAGAAAGACTTCAATAAGGTGAAGAACCCAATTCCTCGGAATAGCTCCGTCTTGGAGTGGATACAAGAGCTGCCAAACAAAGATCCATCTCTGCGGGAACCTGCTGAAAAAGTCCTAAGTGCCCTGACACCAGAAATTTTAGGGTACTTACAGGACAAAAATCCTTCATATTATTTGCCTGCTGGAAATCGGCTTTCGCTTGAAAACCGATTCAAACGCAGCTGTGAATTAATGAAGGCAGGCAAAGAACTTGATAAAAAAGGAAACAAACTTCTTGCTAGAGCCGGAGCACTCAGAATTCTCGCTAGTACCGTCTTTGATATTTCACAAAATACAGAACTTCTTAAGCAGTCCGGTCTGACTCAAGCGGATGTTGCCGCTTTGTTTGAAATAGAAAGAAAAGCAGACAATGATTTTTTCAAACACCGAGACAGTCTTAAACACAACAAAGACGGCTCTCTGAAATTGGAAGACTTCGGAGAGGATCTGAACAACACCCGCAAAGGCAAAGTCAGAGTCAATAGACAATCAAATCAGTTTCTCTATGACGAGCAAAGCGAACTGGAGAAACGTCTATCAAGGGAGCCATTGGATTCAGTTTGGCCCAAAGATTCGATAATAGAACTTCAAAAAATTAATCCGAAGGCTGCCGCATGCCTCTGGCTTGTTAGAGGAACTATGAGCGGCAGAAAGCCTGCACAAAGCTCGCCTCGTTATCAAGGTTACTTAAAAACAGCGTTAACCGCAATCGGTCTGCACCGTCAGGTGCTCTTTGGAGAGGATGCTCCAGAAGTAGGAGATGTCAGAGCTTTTGATAGATTTTATGGAATAGGAAAAGAAAGTTATGAGGTTCTATCTCTAGCCGATGGTAAGTTCTGGCCTTTTTTGAGAATGGGTGTATTCCGAAACGCAAAAGCCATTCCCACTGCTAATGATTGGAAATTGAGTGATGGTTCGGATATTAACGATTACCCCTTTCAAATTGCAGTCGGTTTTAATGAAAATAACGCCAAAGAGAAACATCCTCTGTGTTTTCTGGACGAAGACGGAGAAAGAATTCCTTATATAGCTGTTGTTGTCGGCAAAGATGAAGAGGAATTTAAGCAAAATTTAAATCGGCAATTGAGTATTTCTCTGCAAAGGTATTTAGAGGCTGAAAAGCAAGAAGATGAACAAAAGGAAGATAAACCCAAAAAGATTTCAGCTATTCGATTGTTTGGGCGCGGGGACCGTCAATCTCATACTTATGAAATCTATGGAAAACAGGGCAGCATAGAGCTTCAACTTACCGAAAGGATAGCTTTTAAATCCGACGCGGATTTTTGGGATTATGTGCTCAGACATCAAGAAGAGTTTGAAAGCAAATATCTTGAACTAAGGACGGAGTATTCAAAAAGCGAGAAGGATTGGAGAGGAAATTCACCTATTCGTGAAAGAATTGGGACTGATTGGCGGCAAGGAAAAGACGCTACGCCGGAAATGTTTATGTCAACGTTCGGTTTCCGTGGCGTCGAATTCGGTAATTGGGTAAAACAAGGCAAACACGGCAGAGAGCGTCAGTGGATGCTTAACAATGCTTTTGATTCTCTCAAAGATCTGGCAGAAATTTTAAACATACCTCCTAAGGCCGTTGCTCTGAACGGTGAACTGGGACTTTGTTTTGGTTCCCGAGGATTCGGCTCTGCTTCTGCTCACTATGACCCGCAAAATCGACTGATTAATCTGACAAAAACTAAGGGATATTCGAGTTTGGCGCATGAATGGTTTCATGCACTGGATCACCACATGGCTTGTGATCTATATGAAGCGAAACTCTTCGAAAGCAAATTCCTAAGCGACAAGGCTGAACCTGTAAGGTTCGGTCTATCAGAGGCTTATAAAGAAAATCTGCGCAGACAAATTGAAGCCTACTCAAAAACGCCCGATGCGGTTGTGGAATCAATTGAAAGCAAACTTACATCAAACCCTTTGTTTCCCGCCGTAAGCACAGGCCTTGTGTTGGAGACCGTTACTCATCACGCTGCATTTAAAGACGGCAGAAGCGTGACCTATTCGTTGAAACACCAAATTACTAAAGACGACCTCAGAGAAATTCACTTCGAGCATGAAACCAAGCTGCGTCCGCAAGTTTTTCATGCGTGGGGAGATGTGGTAGAAGCAATAAGAGCTTCTTCAATGCATCAAAGAATGAAGAAGAAAAACGCTTATTGGCAGTCGAAAATAGAAGAATCTGCCAGAAGTTTTGAAGCCTTTGTTCAGTATCGCTGTAAAGAACTTAACATACAAAATGATTTCCTGACTAATGCCGCTTTCAGTGAAAAATCTCTAGGAAAAGATAACTTCTATCCGTACTTGGACGGAGAAGATGTAAAGAAGGTATGCGATAAATTCAGAGAACTCTTTGCCGTTATTAAAAATAAAGAAACAAAAAAGGGAGTAGAGCTTTATTCGAGAGAAATAACAGAAAAAGTCGGGACCCCTCGTTTGGACATTAGAGAACTTCTAACCAAAGAGTTCGGTGAAAACGGAATCGTTCAGCTTATTAAGGCCAACAAACTTTACATTGCTCAAAATCAGAAGGAGGCCCTTTTCATTCACGCCACAAAAGAACGAGAGGGTAACTTCCAAACTTTGTCGGTTCAAGAGCCTCTAAACGAAAAAG
Source organism: Turicimonas muris (assembly GCF_002221595.1). GTDB lineage: Bacteria > Pseudomonadota > Gammaproteobacteria > Burkholderiales > Burkholderiaceae_F > Turicimonas > Turicimonas muris. The sequence continues at coordinate 178,174 of NZ_NHMP01000003.1, read as the reverse complement.
TCCTGGGTTTTTACGATCCCAAGAGAAAGTGCTCTTATATCGTTGCCGACAACCTAACCAAAGAAAATGCAGTTGCCGTTGTGCTTCATGAAATCGGCGTGCATATGTCACGGGATTCGCAGTTTAAAGAAAGAACCGAAAGACTGATTACACAGGCTAATGAACTTTTCCAAGAAGGATTAAAAGGAAAAGATCCTTTAATGGAAAAAGTCCAGAAAAGACTTTCTGACTCAAATGTGCACCCGTTCTTTAAAAATTACAAAGAGGAAGTCTGCGGATATCTTATTGAAGAAGCTGCAAAGGAAATCAATAAAACTCCGAAAGTTCAACGATGGTTTCAGGAAGTCACCTCAACCGTGAAAGTTTGGCTTTCTGAACATGGGGTTCTAGATGTAAGCAGACTAAAAACGCAAGATCTGGTGACAATTGCCAAGGCAAACGTTAAAGAAATCGCCCGTCAAAAGCCTGAAGTGAAATTGTCTCCGGAAGGAATGAAAGTGTTGGCAGAACACGTCAAGGCCATGAACTTCAAGTACTCCAAGATAACGGATGCCGAACCGGAAATAAAAACTCTCTACAGAAAATTCGTTGAGCTGGAACAGGCAGGAAAACCTCTTCCAAAGGCAGCTGTTGTCGAGAAGCCGAAAAGCGGATTGCAACGATAAAAAGGATGGCTATGTCTACAGGATTGAATAAAACTCATCAAAGAAGAGATGTCATTTTGGCTTCGCTTTGTGACTATTTTGGAAAAAGTACTATAGACAACTTGCTTCTTTGCGGCTTTTTGAGAGTGATAGAAAAGCTGCAAACTGATGAGCTTGATGGAATCTCTATCGCTTCGAAGATTCATAAAAAAACAAAAAACATTGTTCCAGATGAACTTGCAACTCCGGATAACGAGGAGGGAATTATCGCAGAGCTTCCTCATCTTAAGGAAGGTTTTCCTGCTTGCCCAATTGTTGTAAGGATAGGCTTTCATATTCCTTTTGTTCATAGAGGAGCAGGTTCCCGGCATTTAACTGGGAATGTAATAGAGTTTCCTAACAGAGACTTTTTTCCTAAAGAAGAAAACAAAACTGAAGGTTCTTTAAAAGGATTGGTAGAGGTTTTGAAGAATAGTTCTCAGTTGTATCAACTGAATCCTTTGAAATATGTTTTCTATTCTTCCAAGCATCAGTACGGGATAGTTTGTACTCTTAATGAGAAATCGAACCGTTTAGAGGTAGTTACCGTTCGACCGGTTCGCAAAAAAGAATTGCCCCAAAATCTATGGGGCAATCAGTGGATAAAAATATCAGGCGCGCTCATCTTTCCTGATCAAGCGGCTTCGGTCCCGCTCTCCTCTTGTTTACAGACTACTGAGAGAAAACATACCGAACCTCAGTCTACGAAGTCGCACGAGGATAATTATCTTGACGTTGATTATACACCTGCTTTAAGGAATGCTATTGAAAGGGCGAAGAGGAACCTGCGTTCTGACGCTAACAATATTCAAGGGTTTTATTCGAAATCTAAAAAAATTGCAGTTCTTGTAGCTGAAAATCTTTCCGCCGTTTCTGCTCCAAGTGTTTTGCTCCACGAGCTTGGTATTCATATGGCATATGACACCTTTTTCAAAAATAAACTTCAGCCAATTATTGAAGAAGCTCCAAGCTTGCTTGAGCATTTAGTGGCGAAAAGTGATCCAATTGGGCTGTATGCTCAGTCGCAATTGACACTGGCCCAGATTACAAAAAAGTCAAAAGGTTATAAGGAAGAGGTTTGTGCTTACTTGGTAGAAAGTTGTGCTCTTCATGCAGTGACAGAGCCTTCCTTAATTCGTTGGTTCAATGGGTTAAAAAGCAAAACTTCAGTTTGGTTATATGAACACGGCTTTAAAGAAGTTGACAAATTAAGTCCAAGAGATCTGGTGACAATTGCTAAGGCAAACGTTAAAGAAATCGCCCGTCAAAAGCCGGAAGTGAAATTGTCTCCGGGAGGAATGGAAGTGTTGGCAGAACACGTCAAGGCCATGAACTTCAAGTACTCCAAGATAACGGATGCCGAACCGGAAATAAAAACTCTCTACAGAAAATTCGTCGAATTAGAACAAGCCGGTAAACCGCTTCCAAAGGCAGCCGTTGTCGAGAAAAGAACCGGAGGAATGCAGAGATGACGGAGATATATGTGCGAAGTAAACAAATGCCCCACGATTTATGGGGCAAAAGACAGGCATTTGAAAATAAGAAGAAAAGGAGGACAGCATGGGAAGAGCAATAGCCCACGATGCAGTTCTTAGAAATCTATTAAAAAAAGCTTTGCAGAAGTATTTAGACAGAAGCGATATTACGGAAGTTGCCGTTAACTCTCCGGGGATTGTGTGGGTTGAAGAGTCGGGGGGATGGGCCAAGATTGAAGATCCGGCAGTTACATACGACTATCTTCTTTCTTTGGGCAATGCGGCTGCAGTTTTCGGAGGTGAAAATAAAGTTTTCGATAGCGGTAATCCTGTCCTATCAGTAGAACTGCCGGACGGTGAACGAGCCCAGTTTGTAATGCCTCCTGCTTGTAAAAGCGGAACAGTGAGCCTTACGGTCAGAAAAATTTCCCGCTCGGTTATCGAGATAGAGGATTACAAAAAAAGCGGTTTTTTCAACAAAATCCGAAAATCCGACAGCGTTGATCCAAATGCTCAGAAACTGCACGATCTCTATGAAAATCTTTTTCATCCGGATGAAGCCATAAGAATTGCCAGCCGTTCCGAGTTTCTGGTTGAATGCGTTAAGTGCGCAAAGACAATCATCATCGCCGGAGAGACCGGTTCCGGCAAAACCACTTTTATGAAGGCTTTAATGCAGCATATTCCGTCCTCACAGAGAATTATCACAATTGAGGACGTTCCGGAGCTGCTTTACGGACTGCCCAAACACGGCAATCAGGTCAATCTTTTTTATCCTTCCGAGGCAACGGAAGACTCCAGCGTGACTGCCACCAGTCTGATGAGATCTTGTCTGAGAATGAAACCGGATAGGATTCTTCTTGCTGAACTTCGAGGCGGAGAAACATATGATTTTTTAAATATATGTCTTTCCGGTCATGCAGGCTCAATAACAAGCTGCCACGCCGGCAGCTGTGAGCAGGTTTTTGAATACTTGGCTCTCAAAGTGCTGCAGTCTAATACCGGAAGACAGCTGCCTTATGAGGTCATTCAAAAACTTCTGCATCAAGTAATTGATGTCATTGTTCACGTTCACCGCGATCGTGAAGAAGGACGGCATATTACCGAAATTTTTTATGCTGATCCTCTGACAAAGGGAGTCAGCGCATGAGCGATACTTCAAAGAAAGTCCTATTCGGCATTTTTGCTTGTGTTGTTCTTCTGGTCTTATTTTATTGGGCCGCAAGTTTTATCTTCATGCAGATTTACGGGCTGCCGGTTGGAATGTCTCGTCCATGGACGATTATTCAATACTGGGCAATGTACCGAGAGAGCGGTTATAAATGGCTGCGTTTGGCGGTCAATTTTTGCTTCTTTTTTCCTTGGCTCCTGCTTGTAGGACTTGCCGTTCTGATTGTTTTGACAAAAGACAAAAGAGCGCTGCACGGGGCAGCCCGTTTTGCAACTATGGCTGAAGTTAAAAAAGCAGGATTAATTGATCCGAAAAAAGGCTTAGATAAAACGATTCTTGTCGGCAAATTTAAAGACCGCTACTTGACTTACGGCGGATTTCAGTTTGTTCTTCCTGAGTTTCAGAGAATAAATTGAGGAAATTTTGTTATATCTATTGGGCCTCAATGTATCTCTAATTTTTCATTTTTTTATTCCTCGTAGTAGTAGTTCACTCGATAGAGAAGTAACTGTTCAAATCTCCGGATAGCCCCAGTTTCCTTCTCAAGGTTGCTGCGGTTTCATAGTCCTCTAGCACCGGCATAGATACGGCTTTGCAGATGTTTTTTACATCGTCTGAAATCCCTGTAGTTGCATAGACCGCCGGCAGTCTCTCTAATTTGATTCTTGTCGTCCTTAGTCCGTTGAGACTTTCCACGATCTTCTCTATGGAAATTGGGGTCTGGTTGGATTTGAGCTTGTACTCGAGCAAACGCGAAATTACTAATGCGATATAACAACAAAGAAAATGACCGCGGATGTGTTGCTCAGTGCGCACATACACCGGTCGTGCTTCTAATTGACTTTTCAAGAGGCGGAAATTGCTCTCTATGTGCCAGAGCTCTCTGTAGATGCTTAGGATTTCCTCTACAGGATCTTCCAGTGAAGTCTCTATCACATGCATTCCATCGAACTTCTCCTGCTCAACGATCTTTTCCTCGTCTAAACTCAAACTCTCTTTATCAATCTCAACGCGAACTAATCCCTTGCCTCCTTTTTTCATTTCCGCTGTGAAGGTAGAGGGACGGGTAACTAGCCCTATTGCTTTATCAATAAACTTTTGTCTATCGTGTCTGTCTTTATCAAAGCGCTTTTTAGAGAATGTAACGATGTACCTGCGCTTGAGCGTTCCTTTTTTTCTCGTATTTTTAGCTCGAGTTTCATAGGGCTTTAATATCTTCTCCAGCCGTTCTATCTCTGCAGGATTATCATGCTCCTTTGCAAACTCCGGATAACGATAGTTAACTTTGGTTTCAAGCGTGACCTCTTTGTACCAGTTTTCTTCCACAACCCCGTCATCATCGACCACGGTATATGAGATTCTTCCTTCCGGGCAAAGGGCAGCGGCCTTGACTTCCTCGGAAGCGCTTCTAATCTTCGATGAGAATACATAGTCGTGACCAAGCTCGACCAGGCAGTGAATGTTGGCCGTGTTGTTAAGGCCCCTATCGGCCACGACTACAAGTTTTTCAACCCCATAAGTTTTTTTCAATTCTTCTACAAAAGGAATCATCGTCGGAGATTCTCCCTGATTGCCTTTATAGAGTTTATAGCTGACTGGCAGTCCGTCTTTGTCAGCAGCTAAGGCCATAACTACCTGAACTTCATTAAATTTTTTATCTTTTGAGTAACCGAATTCTCGAAGACTGTCGGCTCGAATGCTTTCAAAGGCGTAAGTAGTAATGTCATAGAGGCACACTCGCGTGTCTCGTTGAGGATTTTGTTCTAAAAGCTTTTTATTCAGATATTTGATAATGGCTTCTTTATTATCGCTGAGCAGATCTAAGCAATTGTAGTAATCGGAAAGGTTCTGCGGCCTAGCACCGAGATATGTGACTGGTACTAAGCGTTTGGTTTTAGCCTTTGACCAAGGGGATAAAATTCTTGTAAGACACAGTTGGCGGACAACTTCAGAAAAATCGAACTGAACGTTCGTACCATTTTTAAGATAAGTGAGCTTGTAAGGCAGTTTAAGTTCATTCCAAAGCCGACTTAAAACCACCAACCCAAGACCTCGTAACGCCGGCTTTTCTCCTTTTAAGCTCAGGCCGTCCTTAGCTTCTTTGAGAAGTTGATCTTTAATATTTTTATTTAAAACCATCCTTTGGTTTAGATCAGTTGCTGCAGCCTCACGATTAAGAGCTTCAACCTCGGCTTTAATTTTTTGTATAGCAAGAGGGTCTGCCGCAAGCAGCATCTTCTCATTTCCACATTTGCGATAAATATTTTTCCGGGCTTGTCCTTTTTCATTTCTGTAGGAGGAAGCGATATAGACACTTCGATTCCCCTCTTTATTAGAACTGTACATGACGTGGTAACGCATAAACCCCTCTCTATACTATTACCATTATTTTACTACATATAACCAAAAAAAGTCAAGAGAGATTTTCCTTTTATTTTCAGATAGTAATTATGAAAATAAGGGGGTTTCGGTATCAAACTCAGGAGGCAACGGAAGACTCCAGCGTGACTGCCACCAGTCTGATGAGATCTTGTCTGAGAATGAAACCGGATAGGATTCTTCTTGCTGAACTTCGAGGCGGAGAAACATATGATTTTTTAAATATATGTCTTTCCGGTCATGCAGGCTCAATAACAAGCTGCCACGCCGGCAGCTGTGAGCAGGTTTTTGAATACTTGGCTCTCAAAGTGCTGCAGTCTAATACCGGAAGACAGCTGCCTTATGAGGTCATTCAAAAACTTCTGCATCAAGTAATTGATGTCATTGTTCACGTTCACCGCGATCGTGAAGAAGGACGGCATATTACCGAAATTTTTTATGCTGATCCTCTGACAAAGGGAGTCAGCGCATGAGCGATACTTCAAAGAAAGTCCTATTCGGCATTTTTGCTTGTGTTGTTCTTCTGGTCTTATTTTATTGGGCCGCAAGTTTTATCTTCATGCAGATTTACGGGCTGCCGGTTGGAATGTCTCGTCCATGGACGATTATTCAATACTGGGCAATGTACCGAGAGAGCGGTTATAAATGGCTGCGTTTGGCGGTCAATTTTTGCTTCTTTTTTCCTTGGCTCCTGCTTGTAGGACTTGCCGTTCTGATTGTTTTGACAAAAGACAAAAGAGCGCTGCACGGGGCAGCCCGTTTTGCAACTATGGCTGAAGTTAAAAAAGCAGGATTAATTGATCCGAAAAAAGGCTTAGATAAAACGATTCTTGTCGGCAAATTTAAAGACCGCTACTTGACTTACGGCGGATTTCAGTTTGTTCTTTTGGCTGCGCCTACCCGTTCAGGTAAAGGTGTTGGAGTTGTGGTACCAAACTGTCTTAACTATTCCGACTCTTTGGTTGTGTTAGATATCAAGGGAGAAAACTTTGATATCACGTCCGGCTTTAGAAAAGCTTGCGGCCAAGAAGTTTATTTGTTTTCACCGTATGACGAAGAGGGTAAGACTCATCGCTACAATCCTCTCGATTACGTCAGTGAGGATCCGGCGGAAAGGCTCGGTGATATCGATGCCATCGGTCAGGCACTTTATGCCGGTGAGAACAATAACGATAAGTTCTGGTCGGAAAATGCCAAAGACTTTTTCCGAGGCGTGGCCTTATTTGTATTAGAAAGTCCCGAGCTCCCTAATACTTTAGGTGAGATTCTGCGTCAGGCTTCCGGCAAAGGCAAACCCGTTAAAGAGCATCTTCTTGAAAAACTTAAGGAAGCTCAAGAAAAAGGACACCCGTATTCGAACAACTGCGTGGATGCTTTAAACCGAGTTCTAAGCAACTCTGAAAACACCTTAGCAAGTATTGTCGCCACGTTTAACACTGCACTTTTAAGTTTTCAGAATCCAAAGGTGGATTTGGCTACAAGCGCAAGTGATTTTGACTTAAGAGAAGTCCGCAGAAAAAGAATGAGCGTGTACTTCAAGATTGAGCCTACAAAGCTAAAAGATGCTCGAGTTCTGATTAATCTTTTCTTTGATCAGCTGCTGAATTTGAATACCCGCAAATTGCCAAGTCAGGATAAATCTTTGAAGTATCAATGTTTGGTGCTTCTCGATGAGATGACTTCCATCGGAACTGTCAACATGATTAAGCAGGCCGTCTCTTATATGGCCGGCTACAACATGAGACTGTTGACAATCATTCAGAATAAATCTCAGTTAGAAGACGTTTACGGGAAAGCAGGTGCTGTTACTTTGCTCTCCAACCATGCTCTGATGATTATGTATGCGCCGTCGCCGGCAACCCAGTCAGACGCAAATGAATATTCAGAAATGCTTGGTTATCAGACTGTTAAGTCAAAATCGACCTCTACAAGCAAATCCGGCGGCTCGACAAGTCAATCTGATCAAAGAAGAGCTCTAATGCTTCCGCAGGAAATCCAAGAACTTGGGACAGACAATGAGATAGTTACTTTAGAAAATACCAAGCCGATCCTTTGTAAAAAGATCCGTTATTACAAAGATCCTGAGTTTACAAAAAGAGCCAATTGGCAAACGCCGGATATTCCGATACAGGACGTTAATTTATTCGTCGCTCAGTTAGAGCAAAGAATCCGTGCCGCAGCTGATGAGGAGTTGAAAGAAGAAAACGCAGCCAACTCTATTGTCACCGGAGATACTTCATTGCCGGCTGATATGGCTAATATTCCGGATTCACAATGGACTCAGGAGCAGATTCACTGCTATCTCGATAACCTTGTAACCAATGAAATCGGTGTAAAAAGTTTCAGCAATCCGTTTGCAAACTTAAATGAAGTTGTAAAAAATGCCTCACAAGCTGCTCAAACAAATTATGCCGCAGCGTTTTCCGAGGCCGCCAATGCTGCTGAATCGGACTCCGAAGGGCAAGAAAATACCGGCTTAGAGTCGCTTATGCAAACCGAATCAGAGGAAAACGAGGAAACCGAGGAAACCGAAGACAGTCTTTTAGGCGCACTGAAGCAGTTTGATCTGGTTGATTCTGCCGAAACGAAAAAAGATACCGAAGCCTCGGAGTTGCCTGAGTCCATTGAGATCACCGCTGAAATTGAAGAAACTTCCTCGCCTAAGAGTCAAGATGAATCAGAAACTGCCCTGCGAAAAGTTGAAGCAAGAGTTACTGCAAATATTGAGACTACAGATTGGACAGAAGATAAGTGCGCCAAATTCGTGGGGAGCCTTATAGAAGAAATCAAAAAGCAGCTTGTCGAAGTTCCTGCCGGATCACAGTCTTCGGATTATCAAGAAGGCTCAGAGGATGCTGAATCAGCCTCTGAGAAGATTAGGAGCTTTAATCAAGCTAAAAATTTATATCGAAGAGCTGCCAGACGTCCGCTGTCTGCATAAACACCTCTTAACCCAAGCGGAAAACAAAAGGAGAATCGTATGAACGATTACACACCGTTTAACAATGCCATCGTGGTTTACAAGGAAGCCACAGTCAGTCAGATTGTTCCTAAGTCAGGCCCACGAGCCGGACAGAAGACTTCTGTTGTTGAATTTAAAGCTTACAGGCCGGAATTTGAAAAAAAAGCCGACGGAACTTTTGAAAAGAAAGATTCGAAGTTCTTCACTGTCCAGTATTACGGCAGCGAAGTTTCGGCAAAGAGAATAGCTGCGGGAATCAAAGAAGGCATGACTCTTGAAGTTCGTGGTGAGGTCAGAGAGAAACAATTTACCGGAAAAGACGGAAAAACAATGACAGAAAACGTCATTGCAGCCAAGGGCATAGCTGTTTCTCTGAATCAGCCGGGCCTTGAAGTTCAGTTTACTAAGCAGAAGCAGCAACAAAAAGGTCAGGAGCGTTAAAAGCTGAACAAAGTCGGTGAGCCGGGGGCACCGATGAACATTCCAGGGTTGAGATAAATAATGAATAAATCAGAACAATTAAAGATCGTTGTCAAGGTTTTTATTAAAAATTTATGCAAACCGGCAGCAGCCAAAGAATTTTCTTTTGATGCAAAGGAAGCCGAAGACTTAGGCTGTTTTGAAGAGACTGCAATTACTGCCCAAGAGAAAGATAAGTTCTTTGAAGATTTTTGCTTAAGAACTTATGCGCAAGTCTCCGAAGGAGATAAAGATCATGGCAAGTAAAACAAGCAATACTCACAATAAATACAATGCTTATGTCAATGAGGTTGCAGATCTTTTTATAGAGCAATTGGAAAAGGGATGCGCCCCTTGGCAAAAAGGTTGGGAGTCACAATTTATTCTTCCGCAGAATGCGGTAACCGGAAAACTCTATCGAGCCTCTAACCTGATGCTTCTTTTTGCTATGCAGTGCTCTAACGGATTTGAAGATAACCGTTGGGTGACTTTCAATCAAGCACGCTCTTTAGGAGGCTCGGTCAGAAAAGGAGAAAGAGGAGTCCCTTGCATCTTTTGGAGAAGGTTTGAGGTTCGGGACGAAAATCCTGAAAAAGAAGGAGAAGAGATCGTTGTCAAAGAAAGAATGATCCCCTGTCCGTTTACGATTTTTAACGTTGGACAATGTGAGAACCTGAAAATAAAACCTCTGGAAGTACCTCAGCATGACTGGACGCCTGTGGAAGCAGCAGAAAAGCTTCTAAAGGCCTCAGGAGCAAAAATTGAAGAAAAAAGTCAGTCTCGGGCTTTTTACAACCCTGTAAAAGATCTGATTGTTCTGCCTGAAAGAAAACAGTTCTTTAATGCGGAGGCTTTTTACGATACTGCGCTTCATGAATTAGGACACTGGACCGCTCATTCTTCAAGACTAAACAGAACTTTTGGAAAATCCTTCGGGGACGAGGAATATGCGAAAGAAGAACTCAGAGCAGAAATTTCCTCTTTTATGGTCGGCTCAACTCTCGGACTTTCTCATGATCCCTCAAATCACGCCGCCTATGTTGATTCATGGATTAAAGCGTTAAGAGACGATCCGAGAGAGATTCTGAGAGCGTGCGCTGATGCCGAAAAAATCAAAGATTATTTATTTAGCTTGGATAAGTCGCTGAAACTTGAAGAAGGCAGTTCCAGTGAAATTTCTAAAGTTGCAGAGGAACATTCCGAGACAAGAAAAGCTGTAAAAATTTATAAGAGTTTTTCTGAGGAGGAAAAAGCTGTTGTCGTCCAGAGCTTGGCTCAAAGTTTGAATAAACCGAAACGCAGTTCAAATCCCTACCAAATGAGTCTGTTTGACCGTGAAGTTAGTGAGAAAAAAGAAAGAGCGGGCAGCGGCTGCGAAAGATAGCAGGAGGAAGTAACGTGAGATTATTTATTGCGGAAAAACCATCGGTGGCAAAAGCCATTGTGAATGAGTTGGGGGTTGTAAAACGCAACAATGGGTATATCGAATGCTCCGGACAAAATTATGTCACTTGGTGCTTTGGTCATTTGCTTGAGCAGGCAGAACCGGACGCATACACGGCAGAGGATATACCGGTGAGCAAAAAAACGGGAAAGAAAATTTGGCGTATGCAGGATCTGCCGATTTTTCCAACTCAATGGAAACTTCTTCCCAAGTCTGACAAAGGCGTAAAAGCTCAACTAAAAGTTATTAAGACACTTATTCCTAAGGCACAAACAATAGTAAATTGCGGAGACCCTGACAGAGAAGGACAGCTTTTAGTCGATGAAATCTTAGAGTTTTACGGCAATAAAAAACCGGTTCTTCGTTTTTGGGTTTCGGCTCAAGATTCTGCATCTATCAGAAAAGGTCTTGGGAATCTGCAGCCAAACTCAAAATACAACGGAATGAAATTAGCCGCTTTAGGACGCCAGAGAGCCGACTGGCTTCTTGGAATGAATCTGACCCGTGCTCTTACTCTTGCTCATTCAAGCCGTGAGGAGCGCAGACTTATTGCCGTCGGAAGAGTTCAGACGCCGACTTTGCAATTAGTAGCGAGCCGAGATCTTGCTATAAAAAATTTTAAGAGCATCCCTTTTTATAACTTTAATGCAGATATTAAAGTTGCCGGCGGCAGCTTTAAGGCAACTTGGAAGGCAGCCGAAAACCAAAAAGGATTAGATGAATCGGGCCGGCTGGTAAGCAAAGAGGCTGCAATTGCCTTAAAGCAAAAATTGCAGCAGGCAAAAAGCGGTGTTATTACAAAAGCTGAAGAGGTTCTCAAAAAACAAGTCCAGCCTAAAGCATATTCTTTAGCTGATATTCAGCTTGAGGCTTCTAACAAGTTTGGTTTTTCAGCGCAAGAGACTTTGGACACGTGTCAGAGTCTTTATGAAAATCATAAATGTGCGTCTTATCCCAGAAGCGACTGCCAATTTTTACCGGAGAGCCAGTTTGATGATGCGCCTTCTGTGATTGCTGCCGTGGCTAAAAGTATTCCGGATCTGGCCGCTCTTGCAAAGAAGGCTAATCCTTCAATTAAGTCGCCTACATGGAACGATAAAAAAATTACTGCGCACCACGGAATAATTCCGACTTGCCAGAGTGTTTCATGGGAGGCCCTAAATGAGAAAGAAAAGAAAATTTATTTTCTGATTGCTAAACGTTATTTATCCCAATTCTTTCCGGAGCATCAGTACTTAGTCAAGACTATTGAGTTAGATATCGCCGGTGAAAAATTTTGCGCTCATGGGAAAACTGTCAAAGTGGCCGGCTGGAAGGGATTCAATGAAGAAGAGGAGAAAGAAGAGCTTCAAGTTCTTCCGAAAGTCACTAAAGACGAGAGAGCGGCAGTAGCGGGCATTTCTGTTAAGCAAGATATGACCAAACCACCTGCATATTTCACTGAGGGTACGCTTATTGCTGCTATGGAAAAAATACATACCATCGTTGAAAATCCCGAACACAAAAAACTTCTTAAAGAGGGAGACGGCATCGGTACGCCCGCAACGAGAGCTGCAATCATTACTGAGCTGAAAAAGAAAGGATATCTTGCCTCTAAAGGGAAAAAAATAAACGCAAGCGAAGTCGGATTTGCATTGCTCAAAGTCGTTCCAGAACTTGTAAAAAATCCTGTTTTGACTGCCATGTTTGAAAGAAAACTCAAAGATGTAGAGGCAGGAACAGGCAGTTTGCAGGATTTTCTCAACACCCAGCAAAAGTTTATTTTGCAGGAAATTACAAAAGCTAAAAAACTAGCAGGGATATAGCTGATGAAATTATCAGACAACCCTTTTTTAGAAGATTTATTTCCGACGCCACGAGCTCCAAAAGGGAGTTTCAAAAGAGAGTTCGAGACGGTTAAGTCGACCGCTGCTTTTCGCTTTTCGGCCCTCGGGTCGAAAACGAAGGCGGCCGGAGTAGTAAACGGAAGACCGGAAGTTGTTATCCGATTAGGAAGACCTAATGTTCGCTCTTATTCTCATCTGATTAAAACCGCTGATTACATTGCCCGGCATGGAGATGTTGAAGTTGAAGATCAGAGCGGGCAGATTTTTACAGATAAAGCCGAGTACCGAAAAATTCTTTATCAATGGAAACTTGCTTCAGATATGGGAGAAGGTGAAGCAAAATACGGCCATGCAAGAAGAATTATTCTGTCTATGCCTGAAGGAGTTGATGAGGAAAAATTTCAGAAATCTTGCCGGATGTGGGCCAAAGATATGCTTCCCGGTTACGATTATTTAATCGCTTTTCATTTAAAAAGCAATGACAAAAAAACTCATCAGCCTCATTGTCATATTCTTCTGCGTACCATTAGTAAAGACGGGAAGAGGTTTCATTTAGACAATCAAGAGACGGCTGCCTTTCGTGAGCATTTTGCTTCATGCTTGTTAAAAAACGGCATCGAAGCTAATGCCACACGGAGGTGGTCCCGTGGCAAAACAATAAAGTCTGTCAGTCAAGCTGACTATCACGTCGCCCGCAACCGTGTAATGACTAATGAAGAGCGGGCACGGATTTATGCCATGAGCAAAAAGCGCAATCTTTTGAACCATCAGAAAGAGAGAATGCAGCGGATAGCTGACGCTTTCGAGATTGGTGCGGAGATTGAAGATCCGGATGGAATTGTTCAAGCTAAAAAAACGAGAAAGAAAGTTATCGGACTTGCCAACGGTGCGGCTCAGCAGCTTCTGCGTTCTCAAAATCAGGCCGACAGAGAGTTGGGTAAGAAACTTAAGATTCACTACGACAATCTTTCTCCGGTCGAAAGTGCACAGCAGAAAATGCTCAGAAAGATGAACGAAGAAAGAGCACAGCAGATTCGACGGCTTCAAGCAATGCGAAAGAGGAAGCGATTTGAGAGAGGAGCTCAGAGGTAGAGCGGAGAAACGCCTCTCGTTTCCGTCCTTTCGGACGGAGGGTTCTCGGCGGTCTAGCTAAAAATCCCACATATCCTCGACTAACAACTGATCGAGCTTGTGGATCGAATCCTTAAATTGCTTTGCAGATGTGGCAACATCAACATAGTACACACCAGAAAGGGGCGTCAAATATACACTGTAAGCTCTGTAATGGCCCGGTAGGAATGTAGAGGATACTTTTTTTGATTGAGTTCTTTGAACATCATTCAGTACTACTGCGATAAACGGAATGTCTTGGCTAGAGCATTTCTGGAAAAACAATTTATCCAAGAAAATTTTATCCAAATGGTCTTTCGTGGATGTTTTGATCTGCCCAATTGCTCGTCGTTGACCTTCTTTTTCAAAAACAATGTCATATTCAAAAGAGAATGTATCCTCTGAATCTCCGATATTAATTTTCTCAACTGCATGGCTGTTTTCAATTCCGCACTCCTTAACTAAGTATCTGATGAGATTTTCGAAGTATGCTCCATTCTTTTTTCTAGCCTTGTTCGGATTGCCAAAAGCGTCCAATGTACAAGCGATTGACATTTGACAGGTATAAACAAAACAATTGAGGAGTTCCCTTTTTGCTGAATCGTCCTTTATTTCCCTAACAGACTTTATTATTTTTAAAAATTCAGATTTGTTGTGAGAGAACTCATTAATGTCTAGGAAAAGATCTTTATTTATAGGCCGCGTTAATGAAAAGTTTACCGACTGAGGAAATTGAATAAAGTAGTAATCATGATTATTGATTGCAACAGTAAGACTTTGAAGATTCGCTTGATTGATTTTTAAACCATCCTTCTTGGATAACCCTGTGTAATCTAAAAATTTTTCAGCAAACTCCAGATGATCCGCCAATGTTTTTATAGACCCTTGGGCATCTACAGAAGCCATCAGTGAGTGAATATTTATCATTTTAGTTTTCTACGCCTTTCTATTTCTTTTTTATCGTGTTCGATCCATTCTTGAATTGACATAGACGGAGAGCATAATAATCTGTTAATCGCCATGTCGTTGTAGTCAGCATGGTTATCATTGACTAAAAATTTTCTCCTTAACTGGGTGGCGACAACTGCTGTGGTGCCAGACCCCGAGAATGGATCAACAACAAGATCATTTTCATTAGTACTTGCAAGCAACAATTTTCTTATCAATGCTTCCGGCTTTTGGGTTGGATGCCGAGTTTTCTCTCCCATACCGTTACAGGTGGTAGGAATAGTAATAACATCTTTAGGCTTCGCGCCTAAAGGGTTTGGTATCCAATTCTCATTTTTCCCACTGAATTGACTAGTTTTGCCTGAAAGAGGTCTGCTTGGGTATTTCAACGTGTGAGAGTTATAAGGTATTCGTATGGGGTCAATATTGAAAATAAAATCATTTGATTTCCTTAGACACAATACGCTTTCGTGGCTTCTGCCCCAGTCTTTTCCGAGATTGGCTTTGTTGTCATAGTACCAGACCAGCCAGCGGCACCTCTTAAAATACTGCATAGATGGTCTTTTTAAGTCTGCAAGAATTTCTGAAAATCCACAAACGTACAGAGTACCTGACGCCTTGAGAATACGAGCGCATTCGGAGATCCACTTCACTGACCACTCAATGTAAAAATCATCCGAGGAGAAATAGTCCCATTTTGCTTTTTTTATATTGTATGGCGGATCGGCAAAGACGGTATCCGCTGTACCGCTCGGAATACTTTTTAAGAAATCGAGACAATCTTCTTGAAAGATCTTCCCGTTTTCAAACTCAAAAATTGGTTCCATTCAAAATGCCTTAGAGAGTTTTTACATAAATTGATTAATAATGAGAATTTTACATTTTTCTCCTTAAACTAATTCACGGAGGTTTCTCGGCAAATGAGCTAAAACACTTGAACTCCTCTGCTTTAGCTTTGTTTTTTAACCTAGGATACACACAGGCCCCGCCAGCTCAAAGAACCAACGAGGCCATTTACTCATGTGTCTAGCAGTAAAGGATTAAAACCACAGCGACCACAAACTTAATGAGTAATCGCAGGATTTGCTTTATACTAGTGTTCAAGGTTTGATTACGCATGACAAACCTTTTACTTTGAGCGGCTCAAGGAGTACGAATCCTTGGGCCGTTAGCTTTGGTTTTTGCTTCAAAGACTGAGCGGGTGACCAGAGCGAAACCGTTCAATTCCACGTTTAGTCATGCGCACCTAAACAGGACGGGTGCATTTTAGCAAAACTCCGGATAAGAAGATTTTCGAATATTGCTCAGCAAAGTCATTGCCAAACAATTTTGTCTTGCACAATATTGACAAGAATGTAAAAAACAAGCTCTATACTTTTCCAAGAGTAATATTAAATTCCTCTGGGGACGAGGGAAGATGAAAGACTGGAAAGAGCTACATGAGAAAATCTTGATTAGTTATTTGTTGTTGCTGAACAAGCAAACTGATCAATTTATTCTTAAGGATGGAACGGCTTTATCTCGCTGCTATGGTCTAGATAGATTCTCCGAAGATATTGATTTGGACGGTCACAAACAAGATATTAAAGAACCGACGAGAAGATTTTGTGACCGATTTGGCTTCACAATGAGAGTTGCCAAGGACACATCAACAGTAAAACGGTGCCTAATTGATTACGGCGGATTGGAAAAGCCTTTGAAAATTGAAGTCTCTTACCGAAACCAACAAATATCTGAACAAGACTGGCAGATTGTTGGAGGAATTAAAGTTTATTCAATTGATGCCTTAGCCAGAATGAAGGCCAATGCCTACAACGGTCGTGACAAAATTAGAGACCTTTATGATCTGAGCTTTATTTGCAATAATTACTTTGATAAGCTTTCTCACGGAACCAAAAATACAATACGTGATGTACTCTCTTACAAAGGTATAGAGCAATTTGACTACCTCGTTGCAACTCAAAAGGATCCACTCATCGACAAAGATAAACTTGCCGATAGTTTCTTGACAATGCATGACAAGCTGGGTCTTCTTCTCGATAATACGCAAGAGAAGAATAAGCTGGAACAAAACCGCTGAGGTTTTTATGAAATATATAAGCGGCATACATGCTTTGAATTTACGCTGCAGCCTGCAAACTTGCGGTGACTGGCATCAATCCGGTATTCAATGGAAGATGCCCACAGTCCGAGAATCTTCAAATTCTTTGTTTGGTGATTACGGAATCGAAAAAAATTCTTACGTCCCTGAACATGAGGGAACTTTCAATACTGCTAATCATATCCGGGCCTGTCTGGATTTATTGGCGGAAGGAAATTTCGGTTATGCTCAAGGAATGCGTAACGAGCTTATTTGCAATGACAGCTATACACCGGAGATTTTTAAAAAAGTTTACGTGCTAAGGAACCTGAAGCATTGGGATAAGATTAGCCAATTCATGGGCAAAGAGTACGGAATTCAATGGTTGAATTTTCTTTCGAAGGAAAAGCCATGAGAAAAGAACTAAAGCCGGTTTTTACAGAACAACAGATAAAGACAGCGAAGGAACTATCCCAAAAGTATATCTGGTGGGAGAAGCCGGAAGAATTTTTAGAATGCGATCCGCTCTTTATTTTGGCTTAAGTCATGAATTTGTGTACGTTGAGTGACTGGGGGTTGATGTTGGAAAAAATTTCGATAAAACCCTTCTTATAAGTGTTCTTAAAAACGCAAAAAAAAGGATGGTTTGATGACAAGAGATGGAACTTTTGGCATTTATATTTTGGTCTATGTGAGCCCGGAGAAGTTCCCCCTCTGCCGAAGAGGAAGATAGTTCTTCCTAATGGAGAGGTTTTGGAAATATGACGATTCAAACAGAACTAGGACAGGATTAGACAAAATGTTTAAAGATACTGTTGCGGAATTTGTAGAAGAAGAAAGAAGATCAATCAAGCCTCCTACTGTAGAAATAAGTACCGAGGATTTTTTGAAGATAGTGGAAACTTTGAGTGATCCTTTTAACGGATTAAAAAAATCGACGAAAAGTTTGTGTGCTAATTTAATTTGCGATTATTGTCAAAAGCGCATGATTGATAAAATTCCGATGTCAGAAGAGGAAAGAGAATATCTTGCAGCCCTGAGGAAAGCGTAAACTCCAGCCTCTTCCAACGTTCTTTGTACTACTCTTCTTTGAGTAGGGAAGTGCAGTACCGGCCCCAATCTTCCATGATCGTGCGTCTTTCTTTTTCTAGTTTTGACCTATCATATGCGCCTTTATAAGGGTCGTTTCTAGAATGAAGAAGGCATAACTCAACCGCTTCTTGGTCGTACTTCTTATTGTTGGCGAGTTCATCGCATTTAGCCCAAGTACGGAAAGTCGAACGAGCACTTCCGTGTTGAGTAGCGATACTTTCTTTGCCAGTTCTTGTCGTTTTGTCTTTATCAATCCAACCCACATTGTCAATGCTCTTTTTCCTAATATGGGCTTTTCTGATTACTTGAGTCATTGCCATATCAGTGTATGGCCGACCATAAGAGTTAGAAAAAACGTAGGGGCAATTAGGAAACTTAGTCACTTTTTTTAAGAGATTAATAGCGGCAGAATTCAAAAAGATTTGATTTCTTACTTTGATATTTTTGACTTTATCGTCCTCTAATGGGACAGTCCAGATTTTATTTTCAAAGTCAATATCTTCCCATTTCATATTCCTTATGGCCTTCGATCTGGCCGCAAGATAAATTGAAAGCAACAGCATTTCTGACGAAGGGCTGATAAGAGAAGATATGTCTTTCACAAAAGAGGGAATTTCTTTGAAATCAATACTTGCGTAGGTCTCTTCTAGCTTGCGATTTTTGTTATATGGCTCAAGCAAAACACCTAGTGAACCGTGAAGATCTGCCGGATTTGAAGATTCTGTGCGGTAATTAAGCGCAATTGCCCAACGAAAAACGGCCCGAATATCACTTAATACTTTTGAGGACGTTGACGGGCTGCGGTTCCATATTGGCAACATGACGTCTCTAATGTTTTCTGGCTTTAGCGAATTAATGTCCATGTCTCCTATAACCGGGAAAACATGATTACTAAGACGGCTTAACGTATCTCTCTCTCCCTTTATATTATTTTTCCAGTAACCATTCAAAGCCCGCTCACGGACAAATTTTTTTGCGATGTTTTTAAATAAGACTTCTTCTTTCTTTTTCTCTTTTGTTGCAATTGCTCTTGATTCTTTAAGCTTTTCTTTTCGCTGTTGACTAGGATCAATACCCTCTCGTAATAACTGACCTAGTTCAATCGCTTTTTGTCTGGCTTCAGAAAGGGTAAGAGCTTCGCAAGGCGCAATAACTAATGTCTTTCTTTTTTCAAGGCATTGATAACGGAAATAGTATGTTTTTTTACCTTTGCAGATTCTTAGGTAAAGCCCTTTCGCTCCCGAGATTGAATACCATCCATTCTCTTTTGTGTTTTTAATATGCAAAGCTGTAGAGAGTGCCATCGTTCTAAAACCTTCAAAAATGGTGACTAGGGTTTTCCTTAAGACGTTCTATGTCACCAAAATGTCACCACTTGGCGACCTTATGCAACGGAACTTATTTGATAAACTTTGATAACACGAAAAACGTAATATCTTGAAAATCAATAAGTTTGGAAGGAATTTTAAGGTTTTTTGGAACTTATTTGATGAACTTTGATATAAGGATGGCGGAAGAAGAGGGATTCGAACCCTCGAGACCGGTTATAGCCAGTCTGCGCCCTTAGCAGGGGCGTGCCTTCAGCCTCTCAGCCATTCTTCCGCACAACTTCACTCGTCTGTTTGAATGAAGCACGAATTGTATAGGTAAAAAATAAAAAGGTCAAATATTCTTTTGATTGGAATCCTTGGAACAAGAGTGCCAATGGGAGTGAGGCGTTCTAAAGAGGATTTTTAAAATCGACAAATGGATTGTTTATCAATTTGTATACAAAGAAATGTCTTTTTACCTGTTTTACGAGTGTTTGCTAACAAAACCTCTCGTTAAGGAGACATTAATCAGGAACTGAAATATTCTCAAAATGAAATTCTTCCCTTAACACTTGGAGAACTAATGATTCAAAAGATATTGAACAAGAAAGTGTTAGCCGCTGCAGTCGCTCTGACAGCCGCTTCCGGGTTTTTCTTTTCCCAGAACAATGCGCTTTCTCCAGTCCCTGCAGTTCATGCTCAGTCCTCTGTACAGCAGCTTCCTGATTTCACAAAATTGGTCGAGGAAAATGGTAAGGCAGTCGTCAGCATTGACGTTACCAAAACAATGTCAAAGAGACCGCATCCTTCATTGGACGGAATTCCAAAAGATCAACTCGATCAGTTGAGACGTTTTGGCTTCCCACTCCCGTTCGGCCAAATGCCGAAAGCTCCGGGCGGAAAGGCTCCTAAAAGAAAAGGACAAGGTTCCGGCTTCATTATCAGTTCTGACGGTTTGATTCTTACAAACCATCACGTTGTTCGTGATGCAACTGACATTACCGTTCACTTGACTGACAAACGGGAATTCAAGGCCAAGGTTCTTGGTTCAGATGAAAAAACTGATATCGCCGTTGTTAAAGTCGAAGCTACCGATCTTCCGACGGTCAAACTCGGCAAGTCCAGCAAGGTTAAAGTCGGAGAGTGGGTTGCTGCCATCGGTGCTCCATTCGGACTCGAAAACACTGTGACGAGCGGTATTGTTTCTGCTAAGAGTCGAGACCTTCCGGACGACCAGTTCGTTCCTTTCATTCAGACCGATGCGGCTGTGAACCCTGGCAATTCCGGTGGTCCGCTGTTCAACATGGCAGGAGAAGTTATCGGTATTAATTCTCAGATCTTCTCTACTTCAGGCGGTTTCATGGGCTTGTCTTTTGCAATTCCTATTGATTTGGCTCTTGAAGTTAAGGATCAGCTTCTTAAAGACGGTAAAGTTTCCCGCGGCAGAATTGGAGTTCTTATCCAAGGTATGTCTCCGGAACTAGCGAAGAGTTTCAACCTTAAGAAGGCTGAAGGAGCTCTTATTGCTGAAGTCCAGAAGGAAGGTCCGGCTGCGAAGGCTGGACTGCAGGAAGGCGATATTGTTATTGAATATGCTGGCGCCCCTGTGTCTGAACCTCGCGAACTATCCAGGGCTGTTGCAAAGACAAAACCCGGCACCTCTTCCAAGATGAAAGTTATTCGAGATGGTAAAGAAGTCGTAGTGACAATCACTGTCGAAGAAATGAAGAGTGCGCCTGAAGTCAAAGCCAGCGTTCAGGAAAAAGCAAAACTCGGGGTCTCTGTTCGTCCGTTAAATGATGAAGAGAAAAAGAAGTTTGAAAATGGTCTTGTCATTGTTGAAGTGACTCCTGACAGCCCGGCTGAAGAAGCTGGCCTTAAAGCCGGAGACATTCTCATCAAAGTTGGAGGCAAGACCGTGAAGACTTTCGATGAACTTAAAGAGACAGTAGCTAAAGCACAAGACTCGCTTCCTGTCTTGGTTGACAGACAAGGTCAAAGAACTTTTGTTCCAATTAAGCTGAAGCCTGAAGAAAAAGCTGACAAGAAGTAAGACTCAGTAATGAACAAGTAAAAAGCGCTCTTCGGAGCGCTTTTCCAATACTGCCGAGGACTTAAGTAATTTTTTTAAGCTTATTTTTCATCCTATTGACCTCATACTTTACGTTCGGTACGAGGTAAAAGTATTTCTAAAAGTTATTAAACGGAAAATCTTGCTGATGAAAAAATATCAATGAAATCGTGTTGAACATTAACTTGTTGATTATTACAAATAACTTTTAAATGGCTAATAAAAGTAAGGTATGTAACATAATGGAAAACAAGGAGAAAATAGAGTGAATGCAAAGGTTCGGGAAACTCTAATTTTCTTGTTTTTTGTATAGGTTGCTAAATATTAGTGGGCTTATCTTTTAAGAAAAAATCCCAAATAGACAGTATCAGACAAACAGATCACAGGGAGAGTCCTAATAGTATTTACATGAAATTCAAAAGGATTTAGCCCCTTACCCACTTATTAAAATATATCCGATGTCTATAATGAATCGTGTTCAGTAAAGGCAAAGAAACAGTTCGTAGAGGTATCAGTGCAGAGGTTGGAGGCTCATGCGCTGGATTAGAAACCAAGGCGAAATTCCTTATCTGTTTTCTATGCCATTTGTGGAGGTGAATATGGAACAGCTATTACAAGAAATGTCAGCTTACAGCGATTTGCTAATCATTCTCGGAGTTTTGGTTTTGGCGATCGTAAGTCTCTATTCTAAAGTTTCTGGCAAAAAACAAAAAAAATAACTTTTCGTTGTTCGGTTACGTATTCTTTGACTTTTCCAATCTTAATAATCAAATCTATGCGCAATGAGTCCGGTCCAGTTTATCTTTAATTGACCTCCGTCTTCTAAATGCGCTCCGGAAGCAGAACGTATAACGTCCTTACTTCTAAAGTAATTGGACCTCACATCAAGAGGAGGTCCAATCAGGTTTGAAGATTGACTTGTCGTTCTTCAATGAGGAAGACTTACTACCAGTTTTGTCACTAAGTCAGATACGCCCGTCCACAAAATTTGGACTCCAAGGCAAAGAAGAATAAACGAGAAAATTCTTTGAATGGCATCCGATCCGGTTGCTCCAAGACGAGCAGTAATGCGGTCTGAGTATTTAAAGCAAACAAAGATAGTAAGAGTAGTTGCTAATGCAGCTAAATTAACGGCAAGAATGTTAGTTAGGTTAATTTCCGTTGAAGTACCGATAGCGGTGGCTACTGAGATGGCTCCCGGCCCAATCGTCAGAGGTAAAGTCAAGGGATAAAATGCCTTAGCCATCAGTTCGCTGGTAGAAATTTTCTTGGCAGGATCTACTGGAGCGTCTTCGGCAGTCGGGGCATTAAGCATTGCCCAGCCGGCGCCAAAAAGAACTAATCCGCCGCCGACTCTTAAAACGCCGAGAGAAATTCCAAAAAAACTCAGGATAAAGGATCCGATCCATAGTGAAACAACCGTCATAAAGAAGCAGTAGACTGCGATTCTTGCAGCAAGTTTTCCGCGGATCTCTCTAGTGGCTGACATCGTCATGGATAAAAAAAACAAACCCCCGCCAATTGGGTTGATCACCGTAATCAGAGAAGAATAAACATACAAAAATGTATTGGAGAACTGAGATAAACTAAAATCCATGATTTGAACCGTTATTAAAATGCACGTGCAGTCTTGATTCGGAAGCGAATATTACTCTAATAGTTTTTCCATGGTGAAGATAAGAAACAAAACTGGTACTTTTGCTAAATGGATAAAGAGAGTAGTGCTGGCTTTTCTAGTTCTTTTCCTCATTTTTCAAATTCACTACATCCTCAGGATTACCTGGTTTGGTTTTTTCGAGCCTTCTTCTACGCCGTATATGAGGCAGGAAGAAATTCGAATGAATGAGGCCTCTTTGAGAAAAATTCAATATCAGTGGGTCGACTTCTCCCAAATCTCTCCTTATTTGATAAGAGCAGTGGTTGCAGCCGAGGATGCCAAATTCATGGAGCACTCGGGCGTACAGTGGGAAGCCGTTCGGGAGGCTTTTATTGCCAACATTCTGAAGGATAGAAGAGCACCCGGGGGTTCTACCCTGACTCAGCAAACGGTTAAAAATCTATTTCTCAGTCACGAGAGAAGTTACTTAAGAAAAGCGGAAGAAATATTTCTTGCGCAAATGATGGAATTGCTCTGGAGTAAAAAGAGAATTCTTGAGACTTATTTAAATATTGCTGAGTTTGGAGACGGAATTTTTGGGGTGGAGGCCGCCTCACGCTACTACTTTCATAAAAATGCTTCAAGACTGAACAAATCTGAAAGTGTCTGGCTGGCCTCCATTCTCATCAACCCCAAAGAGTATCAGAATAGAAAAAGGACACCTCATCTCAACCGCCGAATTAATCGAATTAATCACGACATGGAACTTGTAGAAGTCCCCTCACGGAAATAAACCGGAATCTAATGAGTTTATTTGCGGAAAAAACTTCTGCTAAATCTGTTTGTGGTTCGAGCTTTGACTTGGTACATCAAGTAGGCTTGAAGTAACGCTTTTAAAACTTTCTTCATAAATCACCTCCTTCACGCCTATAGTACCCTAAGTAAGGGGATTTACTTATTGATTTTTGCTCAAAACAGAACTAATTACAAATTTCTAATTTGGACTGTCAAAGAATCTCTGAATTTTTGAGTCTATCGGAGCAAGCTTCGGCATAAGGACTCGCTTGAACCACTTCCTCATATAGTGTTCTCTTCCCATTTCTATAAGAGTACAAATAGTAAAGACTACAGTCGTAACCCCCAAAGCATAAGGAATGAAATAGGGTTCATTTAAATGCTCATTGATATTAAACACAGTCTTCCAAAGCCACGGATAGAGGGTCGGATTCTCATGTATAAGATAGACGCCGAGCATGGCTGCGGCAACTTTGTTTATCCATGGAAAATACCCGAGACGCCATTGTTTAAAGAGAATAAAAAGTCCCAGTGAGGAGAGCAGAGTAAAAATGCTCGTCATATTGGCAAAGGTAAACCAATCAACAAATCCAATGTTCCATGAACTTCGGTTACTCATATCCGCGATCCAGATTAACCCGGCAACACAGAGCCAAGGAACCGTCGCCAGGAGAACGGCTTTTAGTGTAGAGAACCGATACCTCTCTAATTTTGTTCTCAGATAAGCACCGACGAAGAAGAGATAAATAAACCAAAGAAGGGAAGAACCGTAATACTCTGTTCTTGTGGTAATTGTAGGAATCACGGACCAAATTAGTCCAAAAACTAATATTAGAGCCAGAAGTTTCTTTCCTCCCAAGGAGCGAATGGTAAGGGTCAGGAAGGGGGAAGCAAGAATCAATACAAAATAGGCAGAAATAAACCAATAGAAATCATTTCTTATTGGAAAGAAACAACTGATTAGCCCCGACCAAGTAAATTCTTTGATTCCCACGACGGTAAAAACTAAATAGAAGAGAAATACATAAAAGAAAGTAGAAATCCAGAGATAAACCAAAGAACTTAGCTTGCTTATCTTATTGCAGATGAAATATCCGGTGATAAGAACAAATAAGTCGACACCGATTTTGCCGCCGGTAGAAAATAACTGAGTGAAATAGTAGTTTCCGCTCATTGGAAAATCTCCTTTCCAGATCGGCACTCCTCCATGTACGGCAAAGTGATGAGCAACGATAAGAAACATCGCTAATATTCTTGATGCTTCAATATTTGAAAAACGTGGAACTTGGTTCGGCGCGTTGTTCATTAAATGGTTTCCTTCTTAAATTAAATTATGGATTTCCCTAATACATAGCAAAAGACCTCGGTAGATTTGAAAAATATTGCCCAAAGTGAGTATTGGATGAATTTAGTACGCAAATTAAAAAACGCCGTTAAATGTCGACAGGTAGGCAATTCCGAAAAGGGTGAAGAAAAAAGAGATTTTTTATCGCTGAAAAGCGCGAAATGGCTAAGAAAAACCCTGACGGAAACTTTAAATGCTTGTATGATTAACTATAACAGGATGGAGGGATGTTATGACAGAGAGGGGCGAATACTCTCTATCCTTCCAGCAATTTTTAAGCAAAAATGAGCGGAAGATAGAAGCGATCCACCAATCTGCCTCTCGGGTAACAGGTCAAATTAGTCACCCGGCAGAGGCTAGGTTTTCAGATCTGGGGATGTACCTGGAAGAGATAAGTCAAGTCATTGACCGGTTGCGCCAATGGAGAGCGCAGACCAAGCAAATTCTCGACGGTATCAACAAAAGGTATCCTCCAGAGAAGACTAGGGAGCTCTTGTCTCTTAAGGAATATGGGGAACTCTGCAATTTGATTGGTTTTACCGCTCAGGAGTATGTCCAACTCAATGAAAAATACGAAAAGTTAATTTTCGGTTTGGAAGATCTTCAGTCCAGTTACTCCTATATTCATTCTGCCGACAACGAAATCAAGCTTTCTCCTCATCAAGCTGAAGTTTTGTTAGATATTCTCGAAGAATTGGATCGCGAGCATCGGTTGACAGACGAAGGGGTGGAACTTTTAGCTTATCTCTATGATGCCACCGACAAGCATCACTCTCAGAAGCATTCAGAGCTTTCTACAACAAATAGCTCAATTAACTAATTTTCCAAGATTTACATTTCGGGGAAAGTCCTTTAAAAAAACACAAAACGAAAGTCTCTAGTTTTGATATCCTTACGCCTATGAAACTTAACTGCACAAGAATAAAACTAATTAGTTCGGTACAAAAATTCGACAAGGCGCGATTGCACCTAGGTTTACTATTTCTTAAAAACGGCTTTGAAGCCGTTTTTTTTACATGCGGAGAGCTTTATCAACATGAATTTAGAAACACCTCTTACCATCCGCTCGATGATTGAGCCCGTTATCAAACGAAACGGAGGCTGGGTTAATACGCACGCGCATGCAGATCGTTCATTTACTCTCAGTCCTGATGTTTTACACATGCGTAAGACCTGCACTTTACAGCAAAAGTGGGATGCCTTAGATAAGTTAAAGGCTGAATCAACGGAAGAAGATTTTTACAGAAGATTTTCTCAGTTATTTGAGCTCATGATTTCTCAGGGAGTTACTGCTTTGGGAACCTTCGTGGATATCGATCCTCAGAGTAAAGACAGAGCAATCAAAGCAGGTATCAGAGCCCGGGAGCACTATAAAGATCAGCTGGAAGTTAAGTTTGCCAACCAAACTTTGAAGGGTGTCATTCATCCGGAAGCTAAAGAATGGTTTGATATCGGTGCCGAAATGGTTGACATCATCGGTGCTCTACCGAAGAGAGACGAGAAAGACTATGGTAAAGGTTCCGAAGCTTTCGATATCATTCTAAGTACGGCTAAGAGATTAAATAAGATGGTTCATGTTCACGTGGACCAGTTCAATGAGTCTTTGGAGTACGAAACTGAAGAACTTTGCATGAAGACTATTGAGCATGGAATGCAAGGTAAAGTAGTAGCTATTCATGGTATTTCTATTGCAGCTCACTCTAAGAAGTACAGACATCGTCTTTATGAACTCATGAAGCAAGCTGATGTCATGATGATTGCTTGTCCAACTGCTTGGATTGATACTCCGCGTTCTGAGGCAATTGGTCCGGTTCATAACTCCATGACTCCTGTAGATGAGCTTGTTCCAGCTGGAATTACAGTTGCTTTAGGAACGGATAACGTCTGCGATGCCATGGTGCCGTGGAATAACGGTGATATGTGGCACGAACTCACCACATTGGCCACCGGCTGCAGATTTGACGAAATGGAAGAATTGGCAAAGATCGCCACAATTAATGGCAGAAAGGTTCTCGGTCTTCCTCCTCTTCAGAACACTGACTTCACAGTACATATTTAAGGAAAGAGAATGGCAACATCATTTATTGCTCAAGACATTATTGCAGAACATCTTTTGGTAAATAATGCCATCGTATTTCTGAAAAACTCTCCTATGCGTCTGAAGTCAGGTTTGATTACTCCGATCTATGTGGATAACAGAATTTTGTCTTCTTTTCCGGAAGCTTGGAGAGACGTCATTGAAACTATGGCTTCGAGAATTATCGAACTCCAGCTGAATTTTGACGTGATTGCTGGCGTAGAAGGCGCGGGAACTGCGCACGGTGCTGCTTTAGCCTATCGTCTGAATGTTCCGTTCGTTACTGTAAGACAACAAGCAAAAACTTATGGAAACAAGAGCCGTATTGACGGGGTGGATGTAAAAGGCCAAAAAGTATTGATTATTGAGGACCATTTATCTACCGGTATCTCTTTACTTGATGCCGTAAAGGTCCTAAGAGAAGTCGGGGCAGAGGTAACTGACTGCTTTGCAATTACTAACTTCGATATGCCGGAAACCACTCGTCTTTTCTCTAAGAACCATGTAAAGGCCCATCAAATGCTTTCGTTTGAATTTATCGTCAACAAGGCCGTACAGATGGGTTTAATCGGACCTGAGGATCTAGACGATATTCATTCCTGGCTTGATACGCCATGGAGCTGGGCTGCTCAACGCGGTTTACTAGCTCACACAACAGAAAACTAATAAATCCTAACCACGAGAGACTCCTTCCAGTAAGGAGTTTTTCTTTATCTAGAACACTGAAGAAGAAAAGAGGTTGGCTTCCCTGTACCGGAACGCAGCAGGAGGTGTTTGCTGCCTTCGTGAATGGAGGGACGTACAGGGAAGCCTAGAGAAAAATGCCAACTCGGATTAAAGACCGGGCTAGAAAATTTCACAAAAGCTAACAAATCAAACACTTCTTTAACACTCGAGCTAATTTTAGGACCCCCCTTTTATTTTGTGAATAGAGAACTTCCATAATCAAAAAAACGAGTAAGGGAAAAAGCTTACCCCCAAAAAACTGAAATGCCTTTAACCTAAAAGAGGTAATTACTTGTTTTTGGTTAAAAATTTTTTACTGTTTTTAAATTTTTTTAGACTCAGTGATTTCCCTTAACTAAAAAAACAAAGTTAAAATTAGTGAAAATCATTAGTGTGTTAAGTAAAGAGATTTCTCAAGTCCAATATTTTCGTCGGAGATTAATTTGAAAAAATTCTGTTTTCCTCTTTTAATGTCCTTTTTCATCAGTACATATGCCTTGGGAGCCGAGGGGATTGAGCTATTGGAGAATTTCTCAAAGAATGTCAAAAATGCCCAAGGAGAATTTGACCAAACGGTGGTCGATAAAGGCGGAAAGCAAATTGACCAGTCTTCCGGTAAGTTTGTCTTCTCGAGACCCGGAAAATTTTTATGGCAGTACACTGTCCCGTTTCCTCAAGAGATGATTTGCAACGGAAAGACTATATGGGTTTGGGATAAAGATTTAAACCAAGTGACGGTCAGATCTGCGAAGGAGACTATCCCACAAAGTCCCGCCGCAATTCTGTTCGGCGATTCCAATATTAAGAAGTACTGGAAGGTTAAGGACATTGAAGGCGGGGATAATTTAAATTGGATTGAACTCGTTCCCATAGCCGGGAATCTTAACTTTTCTAAGATTACGATGGGCTTTAAAGGTGACCTTCCGGTCAAAATGGAGTTTGTAGGTTCCCTCGGAGAAACTTCCAAGCTCACACTAAAAAATGTTGTAACTGACGTTTCTCCCGGTTCTAAATTTTTTAGTTTCGAAATTCCTAAAGGTGCCGACGTTGTAAGACTGGAGTAGGTACGAAAAGGTGGTTGTCCCTCTTGAACGGCAAGAAGATCTTATGAAATAGTGTTATTCTCTGTCTAACGAAAAATTTAGGTGCAGGCTTCAAAATAAATAATAAAAGAGCCTGTTTGTTAGACATGAGATATAGGCGTTCATATTTCGGCCGGAAGAAGGGCCGGGCGCAGGTTTGCGGGAGTTCTCAGCCGGAAGCGAAAGAACTCAAAAAGTTAGAAAAGATTTTTTTGTGCGGTGACCCCCACGGGGAGTTCGACCACATTCTTAAAGCTATTGATGAATTTCATCCGAATGCCATCATAATTCTAGGTGACCTCACTCCTGATAGGAGTTTGGATGAGATATTCAAAGATATCGGAGAGACGAAGGTTTTCTGGATTCCTGGGAACCACGATACCGATTCAGATTTAATTTATGACCGCATCTGGCGCTCAAAATTTGCAACAAACAACCTTCATGGAAAGGTGCTTGACGTTTGCGGGGTTAAAGTCGCCGGCCTAGGCGGTGTATTCAGGGGCCAAATTTGGATGCCTCCTGCATCTCCATGTTACAGTTCTCCCGGCGTATTTATCAAAAAGCTTGGAAAAGCTACTACTTGGCGTGGAGGTTTGCCGAGGCGCCATCGCTCAACTATTTTCAGTTCCGTGTATGACAAGCTAAAAGAGTGTAAGGCCGATGTGCTAGTCACTCATGAAGCTCCTTCTATTCATGCTAAAGGTTTTGAATGTCTTGACATATTGGCAGATCAGTTAGGGGTTAAATATTTCTTTCATGCTCATCAGCATGAAAGTAAGAATTACGGTGTCATCAACGGATTTGTTGCGCGAGGGATTGGTCTGAGAGGAATTATCGACTTAGCCGGAAATGTAATCGTGCCGGCCGAGGCCGATCTCAGAGAAACAGCTAATAAGTTTCAGTATGAAAAGAAACCGAAAGTCAAAAAACTTCCGGCTTCTAAATTCAGACGTTTATACAAAGCTCGCAGAGATCGCCAGTTTAAAGGACAAAGCAGCTGGAAATCTATTGATAAACACCCTGGAATGGAACTACGAGGAGGGTTTCGCCAGGCTGGACAGGACCATGGTCCTCGGGAAGATAAATCAAGCAATTAGCAGTGATCATGGAAGCCGAAGCACCGGTCTTCTGGCTTCCCGCTGAGCGAACCTTTGCTTTTCCATTTTCTGTATATAGGATTCCTCTCAAGAATTCCGTATGGCCTTCTCTTTTCTTCATTTTTTCCGTTGCCTCAGCTTCCGCATATTGCATAGAAACATCCTTGGCGTTAGCAAGAAGCTGAAGAGCCTGTTTCACAATAACTAAGAAAGTGATTTGAGTAGCTGTGGGATTGCCCGGTAGTCCGAAGAAGTAACTTTCTCCAATTTTTCCGATCGCCAAAGGGCGTCCGGGCTTAATTCTGCACTGCCATTGGACAAGTTCGCCGAGCTCTTCCACGACAGTGCGGGTAAAGTCGGCTTTACCGACGGAGACGCCTCCGGAAGTGATGACGGCATCTGCACAATCGGCCGCCTTTTGAAAAGTTTCTTTTAAAGACTCAGGATTGTCTTTGACAATTCCAAGATCTTTAGTTTCGAATCCTGCACTCTCTAAGAGAGCTCGAATGGCATAACGATTGGAATCGTAAATATGGCCGTCTTTTAAGGGAGAACCTAGGGATTGCAGTTCATCTCCCGTTGAGAAGAAGGCGACTCTGACCTTACGGAATACCAACACTTCAGGTATGCCTAAAGTTGCCAAGAAGTTGATGTGCGGAGGCATGATACGTGTGCCTTTCTCCATACACACAGCACCCTTGGCAAATTCTTCTGCTTTTTTGCGAACATTCTGACCTTTCTTTACGCCACTAGGAAAGGCGATCTCTTTTGCATGAGCCGTAACTTGTTCTTGCATCACGACCGTATCAGCCCCTTCAGGAACTTTACCTCCGGTCATAATACGTACACACTCTCCGGTTTTTAATTCACCTAAGAAGGGATGACCGGCAAAAGAACTTCCAACTTCTTTTAAAGTAAAGCCTTCCGGAAGAATGTCTTTCGAAGAGAAAGCCCATCCGTCCATGGCGGAATTATCAAAAGCCGGTATGTTGATAGGGCAGATAATATCTTCTGCTAAAAAATACGATAAGGATTCAGACAAAGGCACAAGTCGTGTGTCTTTTACTGGTTCAACGTATGTCTTGAGGAATTCCAAAGTTTCCTCAAAGCTTTTGGAAGATGAATTTGAACTCATTTGGTATTCCTTTTTAGAAGTGAAAGTTCTTCCAATGTATTAATGTTTTCGAAAGCGGGAAATGGTGCTTCTACCTCGACTTCCAGAACTCCGCATTTTTTTAGCCAATAACCAACCGCTCTTTCCCCGGAATCTAGAAAAGTAGATAAAGAAGGAAGAAGTGAGGCATGAATCAGAGAATGCAGAGGATACCTTCGGCCGTTGTGGACGGGCATTACACAGAGTCTGTTGTTATTCTTAGTCTTTTTAAGAAGCACAGAAACTAAATCGCCCGGGAAGAAGGGAGTATCGACAGTCGCGCAGAACAACCATTGGATGTCCGGAATTTCAATAAACGCCGATTCAATTCCTGCCAGCGGTCCTAGAAATCCCTCTCTTTTGTCTTTTATGACTTCAAACCCGAACGGTTTGAAGTAAGAAGCATACTCATTAGCGCTGATAACGATATCGTCAACTTGCTTGGATAGGTTCCCAATGACAAGCTCGGCAAAGGGGCGGTCATTTAATTGGACAGCACCTTTGTTAATAGAGCCCATTCTTTTTGCTTGCCCTCCAGCAAGTAAAAGTCCGGTGACTCGGTCCATGGATTCTGACATTTAGGATTCTTAATAAATCTGCATAGAAACGATTCTAACAGTTGTGATGATTGTACCTAGGAGAATCTGCGACAGGTTGAGAATGCCGTCCTAAAAAGAGAAGCGTGCATCTATATTCCAACTCCGTCTGTTTCAAAAGAAAAATCAAATAAGGTCAAAACACGAAATAAAAAAATTGATAAATGCCAAAAATTTCTAAGTGTGGTGAAAATACAAAATTTTTTACATTTTACTTAACTAGTTGAAATTAAAGTAAAAACTAATATTTTACGATGAATTCGTAGAAAAATTTTCATCAAGAGGTTTGACAAGCTCAAAAAAGGTATTTATAGTTCGCACCTCGTTGTTGATGACGAACACGAAATCAGCGACGCAAGTTCTTTAAAAATTTATCGACGAACCGATAAGAGCGGGCACTTAAGTTTAAGAGCGAAAGCGAAAGATTTAAATTTAAGAAGCTCGCTTTTGTGAGGCAAACGGAGTAGGAAATACTCCGTCAAAACCGAAACGAAGAGTAAGAGCGACAACAGAGATTAAACAAAAGAGTTTGATCCTGGCTCAGATTGAACGCTGGCGGAACGCTTTACACATGCAAGTCGAACGGTAACGAGGAGGAAAGCTTGCTTTCCTCTGTCGACGAGTGGCGAACGGGTGAGTAAGACATCGGAACGTATCCGCTCGTGGGGGACAACTTCCCGAAAGGGGAGCTAATACCGCATGAGATCCGAGGATGAAAGAGGGGGACCCGCGAGGGCCTCTCGCGAGCGGAGCGGCCGATGACTGATTAGCTAGTTGGTAAGGTAAAGGCTTACCAAGGCGACGATCAGTAGCTGGTCTGAGAGGACGACCAGCCACACTGGGACTGAGACACGGCCCAGACTCCTACGGGAGGCAGCAGTGGGGAATTTTGGACAATGGGCGCAAGCCTGATCCAGCTATTCCGCGTGTGGGAAGACGGCCTTCGGGTTGTAAACCACTTTTGTAGAGAACGAAAAGTCTATTGATAATACCGATAGATGATGACGGTACTCTAAGAATAAGCACCGGCTAACTACGTGCCAGCAGCCGCGGTAATACGTAGGGTGCGAGCGTTAATCGGAATTACTGGGCGTAAAGGGTGTGCAGGCGGTTTTGCAAGATGGATGTGAAAGCCCCGGGCTTAACCTGGGAAAGCCATACATGACTGCAAGACTAGAGTGCGTCAGAGGGGGGTGGAATTCCAAGTGTAGCAGTGAAATGCGTAGATATTTGGAAGAACACCGATGGCGAAGGCAGCCCCCTGGGACGCAACTGACGCTCATACACGAAAGCGTGGGGAGCAAACAGGATTAGATACCCTGGTAGTCCACGCCCTAAACGATGTCAACTAGTTGTTGGGAGGTAAAACTTTCAGTAACGCAGCTAACGCGAGAAGTTGACCGCCTGGGAAGTACGGTCGCAAGACTAAAACTCAAAGGAATTGACGGGGACCCGCACAAGCGGTGGATGATGTGGATTAATTCGATGCAACGCGAAAAACCTTACCTACCCTTGACATGGCAGACAACTCCTTGTAATGAGGAGAGCTCGCAAGAGGATCTGCACACAGGTGCTGCATGGCTGTCGTCAGCTCGTGTCGTGAGATGTTGGGTTAAGTCCCGCAACGAGCGCAACCCTTGTCACTAGTTGCTACGAAAGGGCACTCTAGTGAGACTGCCGGTGACAAACCGGAGGAAGGTGGGGATGACGTCAAGTCCTCATGGCCCTTATGGGTAGGGCTTCACACGTCATACAATGGTCGGAACAGAGGGCAGCGAAGCCGAGAGGCGGAGCAAATCCCAGAAAACCGATCGTAGTCCGGATTGCAGTCTGCAACTCGACTGCATGAAGTCGGAATCGCTAGTAATCGCGGATCAGCATGCCGCGGTGAATACGTTCCCGGGTCTTGTACACACCGCCCGTCAAACAATGGGAGTGGTGTTTACCAGAAGTCGTTAGCCTAACCGCAAGGAGGGCGGCGACCACGGTGAGCACCGTGACTAATGTTAAGTCGTAACAAGGTAGCCGTACCGGAAGGTGCGGCTGGATCACCTCCTTTCAAGAGTTTTTGCTTGAAGATTTGAGTGTCCGCTCTTATCGGCAGTCGATAGATTGAAGAAGATAGTTCTTTAAAAAATCGGAAATTTGAATCAATTGAAAACGTTTATGGAAACGTAAACGGGAAAAGATTGACGAGTCATAACAAAGCAAAACTTTGTGAGAAACTTGAAAGCGAAGACATAAACAGCGTAATGGGAACAGCGTTTAGCGGTTGCTTGTAACGCTGCCGGGCAATAGGCGGCAGGGTTATAGGATCAAGCGACTAAGTGCATGTGGTGGATGCCTTGGCGATCACAGGCGAAGAAAGACGTGGCAGCCTGCGAAAAGCTGCGGGGAGCTGGCAAACGAGCATAGATCCGCAGATATCTGAATGGGGGAACCCAGCCCGATAAGGGTTATCGCATGATGAATCCATAGTCATGCGAGGCGAACGAGGAGAACTGAAACATCTAAGTATCCTCAGGAAAAGAAATCAACCGAGATTCCGGCAGTAGCGGCGAGCGAACCCGGAGGAGCCTAGTTTTTGATAGTTTGGATAATAGAAGAATGAGATGGAAAGCTCAGCCAGAGAAGGTGATAGCCCTGTATTTAAAATTGTCCGAATGGTACTAAGGAAACGAGAAGTAAGGCGGGACACGAGGAATCCTGTCTGAAGAAGGGGGGACCATCCTCCAAGGCTAAATACTAGTGATCGACCGATAGTGAACCAGTACCGTGAGGGAAAGGCGAAAAGAACCCCGGGAGGGGAGTGAAATAGAACCTGAAACCGCATGCATACAAACAGTAGGAGCCTTTTTTTGAGGTGACTGCGTACCTTTTGCATAATGGGTCAGCGACTTACATTCTGTGGCGAGGTTAACCGAATAGGGAAGCCGAAGCGAAAGCGAGTTCGAATAGAGCGAAAAGTCGCAGGGTGTAGACCCGAAACCAGATGAGCTATCCATGGCCAGGTTGAAGGTGTGGTAACACACACTGGAGGACCGAACCGACTAGTGTTGCAAAATTAGCGGATGAGCTGTGGATAGGGGTGAAAGGCCAAACAAATCTGGAGATAGCTGGTTCTCCCCGAAAACTATTGAGGTAGTGCCTCGTGTGAAGGCTCCAGGGGGTAGAGCACTGTTTTGGCTAGGGGGACATGTAGTCTTACCAAACCAAGGCAAACTCCGAATACCTGGAAGCTATACACGGGAGACAGAGCACCGGGTGCTAACGTCCGGACTCAAAAGGGAAACAACCCAGACCGCCGGCTAAGGTCCCCAATAGCAGCTAAGTGGAAAACGAAGTGGAAAGGCCGTGACAACCAGGAAGTTGGCTTAGAAGCAGCCATCCTTCAAAGAAAGCGTAATAGCTCACTGGTCGAGTCTTTCTGCGCGGAAGATGTAACGGGGCTAAGCTGCTAACCGAAGCCGCGGATGCATGGAAAAATCCATGCGTGGTAGGGGAGCGTTCTGTAAGTCTGAGAAGGCGGATTGAGAAGTCTGCTGGAGATATCAGAAGTGCGAATGCTGACATGAGTAACGTTAAAGAGGGTGAAAAGCCCTCTCGCCGCAAGCCCAAGGTTTCCTGCTCTACGTTCATCGGAGCAGGGTGAGTCGGCCCCTAAGGTCAGGCCGAAAGGCGTAGCCGATGGGAACCGGGTTAATATTCCCGGACCGCTGTCAGATGCGAAGGGGTGACGGAGAGGCTAAGGTCATCCGAGTGTTGGACTACTCGGTACTTAGACGAGGACGGTTGGCAGGCAAATCCGCCAACGGATCGTC
Source organism: Turicimonas muris (assembly GCF_002221595.1). Taxonomy (GTDB): domain Bacteria; phylum Pseudomonadota; class Gammaproteobacteria; order Burkholderiales; family Burkholderiaceae_F; genus Turicimonas; species Turicimonas muris. The sequence continues at coordinate 142,875 of NZ_NHMP01000003.1, read as the reverse complement.
CGGATCGGAAGTGGTGCTCCCACGGGAGCGAAGTGATTGGAAACTCTTCCAGGAAAAACCTCTAAGCTACAGTCTGAGAGGACCGTACCGCAAACCGACACTGGTGGGCGAGCTGAATATGCTCAGGCGCTTGAGAGAACTCGGGAGAAGGAACTCGGCAAATTGACACCGTAACTTCGGAAGAAGGTGTGCCGCAGTAGCGTGAGAGGAGAGACACCTTGAGCGTGAGACGGTCTCAGAGAATAGGTGGCTGCGACTGTTTATTAAAAACACAGCACTCTGCAAAGTCGAAAGACGACGTATAGGGTGTGATGCCTGCCCGGTGCTGGAAGATTAATTGATGGGCTGAGAGGCCTTGATCGAAGTCCCAGTAAACGGCGGCCGTAACTATAACGGTCCTAAGGTAGCGAAATTCCTTGTCGGGTAAGTTCCGACCTGCACGAATGGCATAACGATGGCCACACTGTCTCCTCCCGAGACTCAGTGAAGTTGAAGTGTTTGTGATGATGCAATCTACCCGCGGCTAGACGGAAAGACCCCATGAACCTTTACTGCAGCTTTGCATTGAACTGTGAACCGATTTGTGTAGGATAGGTGGGAGACAGAGAAAGAGGAGCGCCAGCTCCTCTGGAGTCAACCTTGAAATACCACCCTGATTTGTTTGCGGTTCTAACCAAGACAGGACCACACTGTTTGGGACCGTGCATGGTAGGCAGTTTGACTGGGGCGGTCTCCTCCTAAAGGGTAACGGAGGAGTACGAAGGTACGCTAGGTACGGTCGGAAATCGTGCTGATAGTGCAATGGCAAAAGCGTGCTTGACTGCGAGAGCTACAACTCGAGCAGATGCGAAAGCAGGTCATAGTGATCCGGTGGCACTGAATGGAAGGGCCATCGCTCAACGGATAAAAGGTACTCTGGGGATAACAGGCTGATACCGCCCAAGAGTTCATATCGACGGCGGTGTTTGGCACCTCGATGTCGGCTCATCTCATCCTGGGGCTGAAGTCGGTCCCAAGGGTATGGCTGTTCGCCATTTAAAGAGGTACGTGAGCTGGGTTTAAAACGTCGTGAGACAGTTTGGTCCCTATCTGCCGTGGGCGTTGGAAGATTGACGGGGGCTGCTCCTAGTACGAGAGGACCGGAGTGGACGCACCTCTGGTGTACCGGTTGTCACGCCAGTGGCATAGCCGGGTAGCTAAGTGCGGAAGAGATAACCGCTGAAAGCATCTAAGCGGGAAACTTGCCTGAAGATGAGTCTTCCCGGAGGTAAAACCTCCCAAAAGAGTCGTTCGAGACCAGGACGTCGATAGGTCAGGTGTGTAAGTGCTGTAAGGCATTGAGCTAACTGATACTAATTGCTCGTGAGGCTTGATCCTATAACCGTGAAGCTTAAAGCCCGCGTTGGTTGTAGCAAGTAAAGTTAAACAAAGCAGAGCTTAAGAGCTCGTCAAGATTGATAAGAATTTCCGAGCATCGAAAGATGCAGAACAAGTTAAAGCCCGGAGGCCATAGCAGGGTGGAACCACTCCTTCCCATCCCGAACAGGACAGTGAAACGCCTCCACGCCGATGATAGTGAGTTGTATTTCTTGCGAAAGTAGGTAGCCTCCGGGCTCACATATATTGCGCCAGTAGCTCAGTTGGATAGAGTACTTGGCTACGAACCAAGGGGTCGTGGGTTCGAATCCTGCCTGGCGCGCCATAAAACAAAGTCTGAGAATCGTAAAAAGTTCTCAGACTTTTCTCATTTTTGAATCTTTTAATCCTGAATTCCTGCCCCTAGATTACAAAACAAGAGGAGCGGGCGTTTCGACTCCCAGCTCTTCTAGCAGTTCTCTATATCGTTTCGGCCATTCTTGCCAATAGTGACGCACTTTCCCCTCTACATCGTGGCGGAACAGAACGATGCTGTTCAGTTCATCGATAATCCTGGGCGTATCCAGCGGATTTTTCTTAGCTTGTTCTAATCGCCTTTGAAGAATCAGGCGCAAGCACAAAGATAGATAGATGATGAACACCTTGCCGTCTAAAGAAGTTTCTTGGCATCTCATTCTTCTGCCTCCGCATTTATCTTTGTAATTGTTGAAGGCCTTTTCAACAACATCTTTCTGCCGGTAAATATTTAACGCTTGCGGCGCAGAGCTTATTTCATTGGAACCAAGCACAAAGAATCCGCAGGATTTTGTGAATTTAACCCAAGAGTTAACATCGAACTGATATTTTTCAGCTGCGGGGTCTTGTTTTTTTGCGGAAGGTTTAAGTTTGAAGAACTCTTTAAAAACCAGAGAGTTAGGAACGTTCCCCTTTTCCAGTCGCAAGCGAAAGCTTTCAACTAAAGCTGTCATATGGGTTTTTTCGCTCGTTTCTCTTTGCAAGTCGTAGTAGACGTGTATATAGAAGGGAGAATACTCTTTGCCAAATGTACGGCTCGAGCTGTACCACTCTATTTTCTTGGTCGCGCAATAGCAGTCAATCTCCGGGTAATGTTGTTGAGGAAGTGCCAGCGTTAGCTGAGGGACGAACTCCTGCAGGGCTTGCTGGGCAATTTTCAAATCTGATTTCAGACCAGCTGCAAAGCCAATATTGTTGCGGAACATCATTTGAAAGTTATTTTCCGAACAAAAGCCCCTATCCAAAACCAAGTTGATCTGTTCAGCATCAAGCTTGGAGAGTTCGGCAAACAAGTTCCGTAATAAGGTAACGTCAGCAATGGAGCCGTCTAGAACCTTGTAGTACAAGGGCTCTCCCGTAATTTCATCAATAAGCAGTGCTATCTTGAGCATTACCATCTCAGGATCCTCTTTGTTATGACCGAACGCAACTTTATTAAGCGTTTGCGAAAATGAAGAAATGGAGGTGGTATCAAAGGCCAAGTAATTAGAACTGTTTGCCTTTGTGCTGCAGGCCAGCCTTAGTTTCATATATTGCTCACGCTGCTTAAAAGTGATAGAGGCGAGCAGTTCTGAGATTCGCTGTGAAGAAAGAGGAGGAGAAGGAAAATCGCAATGAGCGGCAGTCACGTCGTAATTGGCTAAGTTCTGATCAGGGTAGATAACAAAAAACATTGCCAGCGACAAAATCTCCGCCCAATTATGAGGGAAAATTGCTTTTAAATCCCTCATTAAGCCGCTTTGAATTGCTAACTCCTTGAGCACATAAGCGGCTCCGGCATTTAACGGATATGTCTTCGATAGGACAGCCTGAACTTCCTGGTTCGAAAGACTTGGCAAAGAGCTAGCCGGAATAAGTTGATGGTCTTCGAATTTGAATTCAATCCGTTTGCACTCGGGATGTTCTGATAAAAATTTTCTTCCTAATTCAACTTGTCCGTCCCGGAGTCGCCCAATAGAGTATCTGTGCTTGCAATAAGAACGTTTTTTTTTCCTTGTCCCAGGCGTTCTCGTATCTGTAGAGATAGTCGATATTCTTGACTGTAACTTTCAAGATGTTATGTATCGATTCCACAGTAACTTACCCCTTGATTACATAGATACTAAAAGTTTAATCTATGAAATTAGGGGTAAAGCTATTCAAAATCCCCTGATAGGCAAACAGTTAATTGTTGTTTGTGAGTATTTGAAAAGAAACTAATCTAGTTTTCGGGAATTCAGGTTGATTTCACTTCTATGAGCGACCTCTCCGACTCTTTCAGCTTTATTAGTCAAAAATAAACGCCTCTAAAGGAGGCGTCTATTACTGTATAGAGAAGAAGGTTCTTTTACCATTCTTCTCTATGTAAGAATTAAGTCATTCCTGGCTTTGGCTTTGAAGGCCTTCTGCCTGGGAGGTTTCTTTCTTGTCCTCGCTGAAAACACGGAATGCTTCAACTGCTAGGGCGAGAGAAAGAACTGTCAGAAGAGCAGATACACCGACGATTAGCCAGTTTTTGCCTAAGTTGGAATAGATCAGTTGTCCAAGAGAAGTGAAAGTGACGGCGAACATGAAATACATTGGAATTGTGATCATGTAAGTGTCTCTACCTTCTTTCTCCTGAGTTTCAGAGAATAAATTGAGGAAATTTTGTTATATCTATTGGGCCTCAATGTATCTCTAATTTTTCATTTTTTTATTCCTCGTAGTAGTAGTTCACTCGATAGAGAAGTAACTGTTCAAATCTCCGGATAGCCCCAGTTTCCTTCTCAAGGTTGCTGCGGTTTCATAGTCCTCTAGCACCGGCATAGATACGGCTTTGCAGATGTTTTTTACATCGTCTGAAATCCCTGTAGTTGCATAGACCGCCGGCAGTCTCTCTAATTTGATTCTTGTCGTCCTTAGTCCGTTGAGACTTTCCACGATCTTCTCTATGGAAATTGGGGTCTGGTTGGATTTGAGCTTGTACTCGAGCAAACGCGAAATTACTAATGCGATATAACAACAAAGAAAATGACCGCGGATGTGTTGCTCAGTGCGCACATACACCGGTCGTGCTTCTAATTGACTTTTCAAGAGGCGGAAATTGCTCTCTATGTGCCAGAGCTCTCTGTAGATGCTTAGGATTTCCTCTACAGGATCTTCCAGTGAAGTCTCTATCACATGCATTCCATCGAACTTCTCCTGCTCAACGATCTTTTCCTCGTCTAAACTCAAACTCTCTTTATCAATCTCAACGCGAACTAATCCCTTGCCTCCTTTTTTCATTTCCGCTGTGAAGGTAGAGGGACGGGTAACTAGCCCTATTGCTTTATCAATAAACTTTTGTCTATCGTGTCTGTCTTTATCAAAGCGCTTTTTAGAGAATGTAACGATGTACCTGCGCTTGAGCGTTCCTTTTTTTCTCTTATTTTTAGCTCGAGTTTCATAGGGCTTTAATATCTTCTCCAGCCGTTCTATCTCTGCAGGATTATCATGCTCCTTTGCAAACTCCGGATAACGATAGTTAACTTTGGTTTCAAGCGTGACCTCTTTGTACCAGTTTTCTTCCACAACCCCGTCATCATCGACCACGGTATATGAGATTCTTCCTTCCGGGCAAAGGGCAGCGGCCTTGACTTCCTCGGAAGCGCTTCTAATCTTCGATGAGAATACATAGTCGTGACCAAGCTCGACCAGGCAGTGAATGTTGGCCGTGTTGTTAAGGCCCCTATCGGCCACGACTACAAGTTTTTCAACCCCATAAGTTTTTTTCAATTCTTCTACAAAAGGAATCATCGTCGGAGATTCTCCCTGATTGCCTTTATAGAGTTTATAGCTGACTGGCAGTCCGTCTTTGTCAGCAGCTAAGGCCATAACTACCTGAACTTCATTAAATTTTTTATCTTTTGAGTAACCGAATTCTCGAAGACTGTCGGCTCGAATGCTTTCAAAGGCGTAAGTAGTAATGTCATAGAGGCACACTCGCGTGTCTCGTTGAGGATTTTGTTCTAAAAGCTTTTTATTCAGATATTTGATAATGGCTTCTTTATTATCGCTGAGCAGATCTAAGCAATTGTAGTAATCGGAAAGGTTCTGCGGCCTAGCACCGAGATATGTGACTGGTACTAAGCGTTTGGTTTTAGCCTTTGACCAAGGGGATAAAATTCTTGTAAGACACAGTTGGCGGACAACTTCAGAAAAATCGAACTGAACGTTCGTACCATTTTTAAGATAAGTGAGCTTGTAAGGCAGTTTAAGTTCATTCCAAAGCCGACTTAAAACCACCAACCCAAGACCTCGTAACGCCGGCTTTTCTCCTTTTAAGCTCAGGCCGTCCTTAGCTTCTTTGAGAAGTTGATCTTTAATATTTTTATTTAAAACCATCCTTTGGTTTAGATCAGTTGCTGCAGCCTCACGATTAAGAGCTTCAACCTCGGCTTTAATTTTTTGTATAGCAAGAGGGTCTGCCGCAAGCAGCATCTTCTCATTTCCACATTTGCGATAAATATTTTTCCGGGCTTGTCCTTTTTCATTTCTGTAGGAGGAAGCGATATAGACACTTCGATTCCCCTCTTTATTAGAACTGTACATGACGTGGTAACGCATAAACCCCTCTCTATACTATTACCATTATTTTACTACATATAACCAAAAAAAGTCAAGAGAGATTTTCCTTTTATTTTCAGATAGTAATTATGAAAATAAGGGGGTTTCGGTATCAAACTCAGGAAAATAAACGCCTCTAAAGGAGGCGTCTATTACTGTATAGAGAAGAAGGTTCTTTTACCATTCTTCTCTATGTAAGAATTAAGTCATTCCTGGCTTTGGCTTTGAAGGCCTTCTGCCTGGGAGGTTTCTTTCTTGTCCTCGCTGAAAACACGGAATGCTTCAACTGCTAGGGCGAGAGAAAGAACTGTCAGAAGAGCAGATACACCGACGATTAGCCAGTTTTTGCCTAAGTTGGAATAGATCAGTTGTCCAAGAGAAGTGAAAGTGACGGCGAACATGAAATACATTGGAATTGTGATCATGTAAGTGTCTCTACCTTCTTTCTTGAGCCAAGCAGTAATTGCCAACAATGCGAGGGCAGCCAGCATCTGGTTTGCTGTACCGAAAATCGGCCAAATAGTCAGATAAGAACCGGAAGCCATATACCAAGCGGCAGCAATGGTAATCAGCGTGGCGACATAACGGTTGCTTAAGGCTTCTCTGACGGAATTTGGCTTAACTTCTTTATTATTTTCGGTCGGTGCAATCATTTCTTGAAAAATGAATCTGCCCAAACGAGTTGCGGTATCAAGAGTAGTTAATGCAAAGGCGGAGATAGTTAACGCAACGAATTCTTTGGAGAGAGAGAAATCTAAACCTAAAGATGTCATGAATGTTGCGGTTCCTTGTGCGAAGGCATTAACCGGTCCTCCTTGTTTCAGTAACACCGGAAGCTTGTCGGCAGCTACGTATGCAACGGAAATGATGGCGCAGATAGCTAAAAGGCCTTCAATCAGCATGGAGCCGTAACCGATTAGCTTAGCGTTGCGTTCATTGTCAAGCTGTTTTGAACTTGTTCCGGAAGAAACTAAAGAGTGGAAGCCGGAGATCGCTCCGCAGGCAACGGTAACGAATAAAACCGGGAACAGCCATTGTCCGCCTCCGAGATCGAAACCAACGAATCCTGCGATTTCCATTGTCGGCTGGTAGAAAATAATGCCCAAGAAAGCAGCAATCATCATTGCGTAGAGGAGGAAGGAGTTGAGGTAGTCTCTTGGTTGAAGCAGAATCCATACGGGAGCAATGGAAGCAACGAATACATAGGCTAACAAAATCAACAGCCAAACTTCTTTGCTAAGAGCAAGCGGGAAAATATGTCCGAGCCAGAAAGAAACCGCCATGCCGATAATTCCGAAGATGGTGCCGATAAGAAGCGGAATGCCGGAACGATATACCGCATAACCGAAACCAACCGCAAGTACAATGAAGAGAAGGGAAGCAGTGCCGGCTCCGGGATTGGCCACAAACGTTGAAGCCACAATGTTGGCAAAAGCTGCCACAACCACAAGGAGAGTTACCCACGCAAAAATTGCAAAGAGCAACTTGGCTCTTCTGCCTACGTTAGATTCAATGATCTGACCAATACTTTGGCCCTTATGGCGAATAGATGCCACCATTGAACCATAGTCGTGAACACCGCCGAAGAATATACTTCCGACAATAATCCACAGAGAAACTGGAATCCATCCGAAGACTGCAGCGGAAATTGGGCCGACAATCGGGCCGGCACCCGCAATGGATGAGAAATGGTGACCGAGAAGTACAGCAGGTTTTGTCGGGAGGTAGTCGATACCATCCTTTTGCGTATAAGCTGGGGTTGGTCTGGAAGGATCTACACCCCATTTCTTGGCTAACCAAGAACCGTATACGATGTAGGCGGCAATAAATATAACTGTCGCACCAAGCAATAAAGCAAGTCCGTTCATATTAGAAAAGTATTCCTAAAAAATTTGAAAATTAGCCGTTGAATTACTACCTTTCGGATTGGAAAAGACTTTCTGATCTTTCAGATCGACGACAAAAACTGCAAGGTCTGCCCAGCCTTTTAAGGTGAAGCAAAAGTCCTTGTGGAACTTATGCTTAGAAAGGTTATTCAGAGCTTTATCTTCAACTCCTGATTCAGTCAGTAAAACCAAATTAAAGAGAGAAGACATATGCCCTTCAGCAACTCTCATCGATGAAATGTAGTCGGAAAATGCTTTTTGGCATTCTTCTAAGAATTCGGCTGTAAGTTGGTTGCTTACCAGCTTAAGACTCACATATTCATCATTGTTCATCGAATACAAGGAAATTTTCTTAGAAAGAAAGTATTTCTCATTCAATCTATTGTGGACCGCCCAAAGATCCGAGTAGTTAGTTAAAGGTTTAGGCGGCTCCAAAATATCGAATGAACTTCTTAATCTATTTTTTAAAATCTCTTTGTATTGATGACTGTCCATAAAAACCTCATTAGTACCAAATGATACTAATTATTTCTAATTTTAAATTTCTTACAAAAAAGAAAATAATATCTCGGATGGATATAACCCTAATACTTGCGAGATCAGATGGATGCAATTCAGGCATTTACAGGCTCAAATAGTATGAAGGCTCAGGTGCAGCGGCTCTATAATGCTTTAAAACAACTAGGAGAAAATAATGGTAGAGCCTCTGTATTTTGGTGCTCCAATTGATGCTGTCGATTCATCTGCATCCTCAACAATGGAGCCCGGTTTAGCTAATCGCCACGGATGTATTTCCGGAGCAACGGGTACCGGTAAAACAGTTTCTTTGCAAAAGCTAGCTGAAGATTTTTCACGTGTCGGTGTACCGGTTTTCTTGGCTGATATCAAAGGAGATCTTTCCGGTTTAGCAAAAGCAGCAGTTCCTTCAGAAAAACTAAAAGAAAGAATAATCAAGAAAAAACTGCAGGAGCCGGAGTGGAAAGGCTGTCCGGTAACCTTTTGGGATGTATTCGGGGAGCAGGGACATCCGGTTCGTGCAACCATCAGCGATATGGGACCGCTGCTTTTATCCCGACTCCTTCAATTGAACGACACGCAAGGAGGCGTCTTAAATGCCGTTTTTGCTATTGCGGATGACAATGGATTGCTCCTTTTGGATCTGAAGGATTTGAGATCAATGCTTCAATTTGTTGGCGAACACGCTTCAGAGTTCAGACAGAAATATGGAAATATCTCTCCGGCCTCCATCGGAGCAATTCAGAGAGGTTTGCTAGCTCTGGAGAGCCAGGGTGCTGATAAATTTTTTGGCGAACCTATGCTCGATATCCAAGATCTTCTTCAGACTGTTGGTGGGCAAGGTGTAGTCAATATTTTGGCTGCGGATAAATTGATGCAGGCTCCTAAGCTTTATTCAACATTTCTTCTGTGGATTTTGAGTGAGCTCTATGAAAATCTTCCGGAAGTCGGAGATTTAGAAAAACCGAAGCTCGTATTCTTTTTTGATGAAGCTCATATCCTCTTCAAGGATGCTCCGAAAGTTTTACTCGATAAGATCGAACAAGTTGTCCGCTTGATTCGTTCTAAAGGCGTCGGTGTTTATTTCATTACACAAAATCCGCTTGATATTCCTGATTCTGTGCTCGGACAATTAGGAAATCGCGTCCAGCACGCTCTTCGAGCTTTCACTCCAAGAGATCAAAAGGCAGTCAAGGTCGCAGCTGAAACAATGCGACCCAATCCAAAGGTAGACATCGGCAAAGCAATTACAGAGTTAGGTGTAGGTGAAGCATTAGTCTCCTTCCTTCAGGAAGGCGGCGTCCCCGGTGTCACAGAAAGAATTTGGGTTGGCTGCCCGGGAAGTCAGATCGGACCAATCACAGAGGCAGAGCGTAAACAATTAATGGCAACATCTATTGTTGCCGGTGTTTATGACAAGCCAATTGACAGAGAAAGTGCTTATGAAGTGCTCCAGGCTCGTTCTCAACAGCCCTCTCAAAAAGATGCAAAAGGAACGGCCGGTGGCGCATCTGTGCAGGAAGAGGAAGAACCGGGAATCGGAGATGCTCTTCTTTCCTCTCTGAAAGATATCATGTTTGGTTCAACTGGACCTAGAGGAGGCCATAAACCCGGAGTTGTGGAAAATATGGCGAAATCCGTGGTTAGACAAGCAAGCAATCAAATTATCCGCGGAGTATTAGGTTCTTTACTCGGTAAAAAGTAATTCAAAGAATTTTCCCTGACAGCGCCTCAGAATTTTTCTGAGGCGTTTGCTTAAGTGCACTTTTCCTTCATATTTGCTCCAGAGCATTCGAAGAAATCGATAACTTGGTAACGGTGGAAACTCCATGTCCCATAATGCGTGCGGTGCAATATTTGATTTCAAACTCCGTCTCCCGGAATCAATTAATTGAACTAGCATGAAAAAATTGAAGTTGATGCCTTTTTCAAAGGGGTACAATTATCACTGTTGATTTTCATTCTCATTTACATTTTTAAAGGAAAAGTTATGAAGGATTTAACAAAAGTAGCTTGGGGTGTTCTTGGAGGCGCTCTTTTAGGTTTCGCTGCATCTTCTGCAATTAGCAGAGGCAAACTCAGACCTTGCACAACAAAGCTGATGTCATACGGTCTGGATTGGAAAGATAAGTTGATTGAAGGCGCTGAAACCTTTAAAGAAGATTTAGAAGATATGACAGCAGAAGCCAAAGAAGAGGCTAAGAAACGCGCCGCTCGCAGACAACAGGAAGCACGTGCTCAGAACGTTAGTTCTCAAGATGTAATTCTCCCGGAAGATACTGCTCAAGAAAGCAAATAGTATCTTTTCACCGCATTTGTTATTCAGTTTTTAAAATTATGAAATTTTCTGTGGTTTCCCACACTCAGGGGAGGATTAGGTTCGTCTCAGATTTTCCTTTCGGCTCCGAAGGGGCTGAAGAGCTGGCCGACAAATTGGACCTAATTCCTGGAATTGAAGGTGTGAGAATTAATCCTCGTACGAGAAGTGTTCTTCTTCTGTATATGGATAAGCAATCTCTGCAGGAAGCCAAATCTGTAATCGCCCGCTACATGAGGACATTGGCATCTAAGTCGTTGGCAATTCCCCAAGGACAAAGCGTTATCTCTGATGTAGCTTTCTGGCCGATGGTCCGCTTTTTTACCAGACCGTTGATGCCTTTTCCGGCCAGCCTCGGAATGTTCCTTCACAGTTCTTGGGGAATATTTTCAGGAGGCTTTAAAAAGCTCTTCTCAGGCAAGCTTACTGTTGAAGTTTTGGACTTGAGCGCGATTGCGGCTTCTTTGCTGATGCGTGACTTTAAGACGGCTTCAACACTGGTTCTGCTTTTAGGTTTCGGCGAAAAGCTCGAAGAGTGGACGAGAAGAAAGACGATGACGAACTTGACTCGATCTTTGGCCATGAACATCGATACGGTTTGGATTGTCAAAGACGGTCACGAACTTGAAGTTCCTCTTTCCTCGGTAACAAAAGAAGATCTCTTGAAGGTGAGAGCCGGCTCCGCAATCCCGGTGGACGGAAAAGTAATCGGCGGATCGGCTACGGTTAATCAGGCGTCAATGACGGGAGAATCTATAGGAGTTCTTCGTACGGAAGGCAGTACAGTTTACGCAGGCACAGTTGTTGAAGACGGAGAACTTCTAATCCAGCCGACGGCTGTTGGTCAAGGTACTCGTCTTAATAAAATTATTCAATTTATTGAGAACAGCGAGAAGGTTAAAGCCAACGTTGAAAGTAAGGCAATGAAAATAGCTGACAAAGTTGTTCCATACAGCTTCTTGCTGTCGGGACTTGTATGGCTTTTTACGCGAAACCTTCAAAGAGCGGCTGCTGTCTTGATGGTGGATTATTCGTGTGCACTAAAGATGTCTACACCGGTAGCATTTATGTCCTCAATGAGAGAAGGTACTTCTCACAAAATCTTGATTAAAGGAGGAAGGTATATCGAAGAATTGGCTCAAGTTGACACTGTTGTGTTCGATAAAACAGGAACGCTTACCGAGTCTCATCCGAAAGTATCCAAAGTTATTCCTCTCGGAACCTGGGATAGAGATACTGTTTTAAGGAATGCTGCTTGTCTTGAGGAACATTTCCCACATCCGGTCGCTAAGGCGATTGTGCGAGCAGCGGCAGACGAGGAACTTCATCATGAAGAAGAGCACGCCGAAGTTAAATATGTCGTTGGTCACGGAATCTGTACAGAGTTGAACGGAGAAAAAGTTTTAATCGGCAGCCGCCACTACATTGAAGAAGATGAGGGGGTTGACTGCTCCGGAGCTGAGGAAATAATCGAAAGCATTGCTTCGAAGGGACACACCGTTCTTTATTTATCCAGGAATGGAAAGTTGGAGGGGTTGATCGGTATTGAAGATCCAATCCGAAAGGAATCTGTCGAAGTAATTGAAGAACTGAGGAACTTGGGCATTCAGAATATTGTTATGCTCACCGGAGATGGACCGAGAACGGCAAAGAATGTTGCTGCCAGACTCGATATCAAAGAGTATTACTGTCAAGTTCTGCCGGAAGGAAAAGCGCAGATCATAGAAAGAATGGTAAAAAGCGGTCGAAAAGTTCTGATGGTCGGTGACGGTATTAATGACTCTCCGGCACTTACCGCAGCCAATGTCGGAGTAAGTTTGTCAGAAGCTGCCGACTTAGCCCGTGAAGTAGCTGCTGTGGTTTTATTGGAAAACAACTTAAAACATCTTCCTTTGGCAATTAAGCTTGGAAAGAGAACACTAAGCAGAATTCATCAGAACTTCCGTGCTTCCGTAGGCCTTAATACTGCATTCTTAGCCGGCGGCCTAGACGGTGTATTACCGGCTGCTGTTGGAGCAGTGCTCCATAACGTAACCACGGTCGGTGTGACGCTTAATGCCGCCCGGGCATACCTCCCAAATCTTTCTGAAGAAGAGAGAACCTCAGAAGTCTCATAAACAATAAGGACTCTAAACTATGGAACATTTACACGGAACTATTACCAGCAGAACCGAAGGTCGATTGAGGATTCGCTCGGGAAGTTTGAAGCTTGTTGATGGTGCAGAGCTTTTTGAGGCTTTAAAGCAGGTCAGGGGTGTTGAGAATCTCAAGCTGAATAAAATAACCGGGTCTTTATTAGTAAATTTTGAGCCAGCAATTTTTGATGTAGCTCGTTTTGAAGAGATTCTTAATTCCACCTTTGAATCTCAGGCGGTTTCTGAAGAAACGAAGTCCTCGACAAAAGCAAAGTCTGCGAAGCATCAGAAACTTTCTTCCTATAGAGCAATGAGAAAGGTCGAAAATCAAACGATGGCTCTTGCCGGACCACTCTGTCTTTTGGGTCTGAGCCTAAAGCTCTGGAAGCTGCACTCCTGGGCTGGTTGGATATTCACAGCGGCCGCTGCTGCTCATACCCTCAGATATAAGAAACAGCTCTTAAGATAAGGCATTTGGGAAGTTGCTTATTCAGCAGTTATTACCTTTTCTCAATGTAGCAAAAGCCGGAAAATCCGGCCTTTGTTATATGCAAAACTTTGGCTTAAAAGTTGTGATGCAAACCTAAACCGACGCTCCAGGACTTGAAGTCACCTTCAACGGCTTTTTCCTTAAAAAGTTTTCCGGCAGTAGCATATGCGCCCCATCCGTAAAGGAAAGTGCGTTTGGAAAGCAGATATTCGTAGGCTGCTCCTACAGTGAACCTATTGAACTTGTCTTTGTTGAGATTAACTTTGTTATCATCGAAAGTGACTTGGTCAGCAGACTTTACTTTGCCGAAACCATAGTTAGCGACCAACTTCAGCGTTCCGCCGGCTGCCGGGATTTCTGTACCTAAAGTAAAGGCATTTTGGTTCATGCCTTTTCCGCCGACAAAGGCGTCTTCAAGCTGATCAACTGTGTGGAAGCGGCTGGCATACTGATATCCGAAGAAAACTTTGGCGACTTCAAAGTCATAACTTGCGCTAAGACTGTAAATCATAGAAGCCTTAGTGTCTTCATCTCTAAATGACTTGTAGTCGTATCTTTCAACGATACCGGCTAAAGAAAGATTTCCGAGTTCATAAGTAAGACCGAGACCGTAGTAGTGGTCGTTTAAGGACCACTTCTTATCATCAGCTTCAGTACCGTTAGAGTATTGGACGTGAAGTTTTAAGCCGCCGAATTCCGGAGACACATAGACGATGCTGTTATTGTTGATTTGTCCGGTGACAAAGACATTGCCCAAACCTGCCTGAAGATAATCGGTTCCGATTGGGGAGGCATCCCAGATGGAATAACTGCCTTCATAAGAAGCAAGACCTCCCATCCTGCCGAAAGCTAACTCACCGAATCCTCCGGAAACGGACAGAGTGGCTTGTTTGCTCCAACTCTTGCCTCCTTCACCGGCTTCCCCGCTGTCCATAGAAAAGCCGTTTTCAAGAAGGAAACCTACCGAGTATCCGTTACCTAAATCTTCGGTTCCCTCCAAACCCCAAACGCTTCCTCCGGCGATCCCGTCTTCCATAGAAACTGTGGTGTCTGCGCCTTTTGCTTTGTTGACTACAACAGCCCCATCAACGGTACCGTACAAAGTAATCTGAGATTCAGCAGCCGCCAAAGAGCCCAAAGAAAGCAGGGCGACGGCTAAAGAGGTCTTAACAAATTTCATTACTGCTCCAAAAAAATAAATGAGAATGATTAGCATTATATTTTAAAAATGTCTTGTATTAAGGATTTCTGCAGATTTTTAACAACACCTGTTTACGTGGTGGGTTAATAAAATCAAGTGGTTGCAGCGATCAAGACTGCTAGCATTTTGGTATATGAGCAATGAATTTAATACTTAAAAATAATGTAAATACTAATGAGAATAATTTTCATTAATGTTCGCTTGGAGTAATATTTTTATAAATAATTTTCGTTTTCATTTTCATTTAATACTTTATGTCAGCTTCAAATTACTTCCGCTTAAGCGCGTTGCCGTTAAATGTTAAATGCCGTGTAGCAAAATTCGGCGCTGTCCCAGACGAAGAGATTAGGAGACTCAGAGATCTCGGACTGTACCGCGGGTCAGTTGCATCCATCATCGCTTCAGTTGAAGAGGGACCGCTTTTAGTGGCTGTAGGTGACGCAAGAATTGCTATCAATCGGGAAATCGCAGCTGAAATAAAAGTGCTCCAAACCTCTTAAACAGGAAGAAGAATATGCAGTTAAGAGACATGAAGCCTGGCCAAAAAGGCGTTATTAAAGGCTTTTTGCCGGGAAATTCAGAATACAGAAAGAAACTTTTCTCCTTGGGAGTCCTTCCCAATACGGAATTCGAAGTCACACGTATCGCTCCCCTTGGGGACCCGATTGAAATCAAACTTCGTAATTCTTTTATCAGTGTTAGAAAAGCGGAAATCGAAATCCTTGATGTTGAACCTCTCTAAATAAAAAAATGACAGCTAAATCTACTATTGCCGTTGTTGGAAATCCTAACTGCGGAAAAACGACTCTCTTTAATGCATTGACGGGTTCTCATCAATCCGTGGGAAATTGGCCTGGGGTTACCGTTGAAAAGAAAGTGGGGCATTTCTCGTTAGAAAATAAAGAAATTACCTTGGTTGATTTGCCGGGGATTTACTCTATCCAGCCAAGTGCATCTTCAAGTGAGGATGAACGAGTCGCTAGAAACTATATCCTTGAAGATGAGGCAGAGCTTATCGTCAATATCGTCGATGCTTCCAATCTCGAACGCAATCTTTACTTGACGGCTCAGCTTATTGAAATGCAAGTTCCGATGGTTGTTGCCGTCAATATGCTTGACGCCGCAAAACATCACGGAATTTCGATTGACTTGGAAAAATTATCAAAAGAACTCGATTGTCCGGTAGTCGGGCTTATAGCCTCTAAAGAGAAAGGAATTGAGGATCTTAAGAAATGCATTGAAGAGCAGCTAGTTAAAAAAGCCGTTCCTAAGAATCCGATCCTATTTCCACAAGATATCAATGAAGAAATCCTGTCCATCGGTCAAGATTTGAGTCGACAAGGTATCTCAAGAGCTTACTGGGTCGCTGAACAAATCCTGGAAGGAGACAAAGAGCTTTTCAAAGTTTTTTCGGATAAGAATTTTGCAGGCGTTGAATTTAAAGCCAATGCTTTAAATGAAAAATATGACGGCGACGTCGATATGGTAATGGCCGACGTGCGCTATTCTTTCGTGGGGAGAGTTGCTCATGACTGCATTACCAGAAAGGGCGAGGCTACCCAGACTTTGACAGATAAAATCGACAAGGTTGTGCTGCATCGTTGGCTTGGGGTACCGATTTTCTTGGGCGTCATGTATTTGATGTTTATTTTCTCAATTAATGTAGGTTCCGCATTTATTGATTTCTTCGACATTTTATTCGGCGCCATATTTATCGACGGATTTGGAGAACTGCTTACCTCTATAGGAACTCCGGAATGGCTTAAGACCATTTTGGCTGACGGTATCGGCGGCGGTATCCAATGCGTTGCAACATTTATACCTGTTATTTTCTGTTTATTCTTGGCTCTGTCATTCTTGGAAGATTCCGGCTACATGGCCCGTGCAGCTTTCGTGATGGACAGACTAATGCGTGCTCTGGGTTTACCCGGCAAAGCTTTTGTTCCGTTGATTATCGGTTTCGGCTGTGGGGTTCCGGCCATTATGGCAACCCGTACAATGGAAAAGAAGAAAGATCGCATCACTACCGTTTTAATGGCTCCGTTTATGAGCTGCGGTGCCCGTCTTCCGGTCTACGTTTTATTCGCGACAGCTTTCTGGCCGATGAACGGACAAAATCTTGTATTCGGTCTTTATCTCATTGGTATTTTGGCCGCTATTGCCACTGGCTTTATGCTGAAGAAGACTGTTTTACAGGGCGAAACCAGTGCTTTTGTGATGGAAATTCCTCCTTATCATTTGCCGACTTTTAAAAATATCATTCTCCGGACATGGGATAGATTAAAAGGCTTTATTTTCCGTGCCGGTAAAGTAATCGTTGTTTTAGTCGCTGCTCTTTGCTTCCTTAACTCTTTGGGTATAGACGGCTCTTTCGGTAACGAAGACTCCGATAAGAGCGTTCTTTCTCAAATCGGCAAGACAATCGTCCCGGTATTCAAGCCAATGGGCGTATCTGAAGAAAACTGGCCTGCTGCTGTCGGGATCTTTACAGGTATTTTGGCTAAAGAGGCCGTGGTTGGGACTTTGGATTCCTTATACAGCGGTATGGGCGGCAAAGATGAAGAAACTGCAGCTGAAGGAGGACCGGCTGCTGCTATTGAGGAAAAGGCTGAAGCTGCTGAAGAAGAAGGAGGATTTAACTTCATGAACTCCTTAAATGAAGCTGTAGCCAGTATTGGTGAAGGTTTCGGTGATATCGGAGCATTCTTCTCAGATCCACTCGGTATTTCGGTAGACAGCGATTTATCGGACGTTGAAAAACAAGCTGAAGAACAAGAAGTTGCTGCCGGTACCATTCAGGCCATGAACAAACTTTATGACGGTGAGCTTGGCGCCTTTGCTTACTTGCTGATGGTTCTTCTTTACTTACCTTGCGGCGCAGCTATGGGGGCAGTCTACAGAGAAGTTGGAAGCAAATGGGCCTTGTTCGCCGCAGGTTGGACGACAGTTCTTGGATACTGCTCAGCAACTCTCGTCTACCAAGTTGGTCGATTCTCCTCCAATCCAACTTACGCCTCTATTTGTATTGCAGTATGCGTGGCTTTAATTGCTGCTGTGGTTGTGGGTCTGAGAATGGCGGCAAATAACGAAGATAGAGGAACGGGAGAAACAGTTTTAGCTAGATAATCTCTATTCATACCCGTTGTTTTTATTCAATGCTCCGGTGAGTTAGCAAAAGCACCGGAGTTTTTTACTTGCAGATAATATTTTTGTGCTCCAAAAACTAATCAATGTGATTCTCAAAGAAGCAATAATTTCTGTTTACATCTCGCAACACGGATCCTAGAATTTCTACGAATCATGTAGATAAAAACTAGACCAACCAAATGGAGAACCAAATGAAATTATTCCGCAGAAACATGCTTCAAGTGATGGTTACCGGAGCTTTATGCGCCGGTGTTCCGTCTTTAATTTGGGCTGCCCCTCAAACTATTGCTCCTGAGTACGATGTCATTGTCATCGGTTCTGGTTTCGCCGGATTAGCTGCTGCAATTTCTGCAGCTGAAAACGGTGCCAAGGTAGCTGTTTTGGAAAAAATGCAGGTAGCCGGAGGAAACTCTTCACGTTCCGGCGGCATGATGGCCATCCCAGGTTCGTCAGTCCAAAAAGAACAAGGCATTGAGGACTCTCCGGCTAAACTCGCTGCCGACATGAAGAGAATTGGCCTGGGATTAGGCGATCCTGAACATATTAAAGTCGTTACTGAATTGGCAGCTCCAACTTTTGAGTGGACGAAAAAACAAGGCGTGGTTTGGCGCACTGATTTGACGGGTAAAGGCGGGCATTCCGCAAGACGCTGCTTGATTACCAAGGAAGGAACAGGTCAAGGAATTTTGGTTCCTTTCATGGCCAGACTCAAAGAACTCGGAGTTCCTGTCTTCACGGGTGTTAAAGTAATTTCTCTCGATAAGAATAAAGACGGCCGAGTCATCGGTGTTACGGCACGTGAAGGATACAAATTCGGAAAAGAGGATTCAGGAAAAACAGTTGAGATCAAAGCTAAGGA
Organism: Turicimonas muris; assembly: GCF_002221595.1. Classification (GTDB taxonomy): domain Bacteria; phylum Pseudomonadota; class Gammaproteobacteria; order Burkholderiales; family Burkholderiaceae_F; genus Turicimonas; species Turicimonas muris. The sequence continues at coordinate 124,366 of NZ_NHMP01000003.1, read as the reverse complement.
CGGCGTTATTTTAGCTTTCGGCGGATTCTCAGCTGATATCGCTTATCGCACATTGCTTGATCCTAAGCTGACGGCTAACTTGAAGACCACCAATCAGCCCGGCGCAACCGCAGAATTAATGCGTGAAGCAAGCCGTATAGGCGCAAATATCATTCAGGCCGATTGGATTCAATTCTTGCCGAATACCTCGCCGGATGAAGAAGGAATGGGCATGGGATCTCATTTTGCAAGCGTAGGTGGCTCTTTGTATGGTTTGTGGCTCAATACCAATACCGGTAAGAGATTTACCGATGAATTCGGCGATCGTAAAACAGCAACCGATGCTATTTTCAAAGTATTAGACGCTAAAGGAAGAACAATTTCCGTAACTGATGCAGAAGGTGTCGAATCGTTCAAGAAAGTCCGTCCGGGAGCAATGGAAATTTTGAAAAAGAACGGAGCGGTCAAAGAGTATGCGGATTTAGATGCTCTGGCCAAAGCCTATGGAATGAATCCGGAAGTCTTAAAACAAACTTTTGCTGACTTTAACAAATCGATTGAAGCTGGGAAAGATGAGGAATTCAACCGAAAATTTGATAAAGGGTTGAAGTCTCTTACTCACGCTCCTTATTATGTCTCTGAAATGAGTCCGAAGATTCATCACACCATGGGAGGTATTGCTACTGACACATCCACACGCGTTTTGTCCGTGGTTAACGATCAGCCGATTCCGGGCCTTTATGCTGCCGGAGAATGTACCGGAGGTATTCATGGTGCCGTTCGTATCGGTGCTAATGCAGTTATGGACTGCTTAGTGAACGGCAAAGTGGCGGGCGAAACCGTAATGAAAGACGCCAAGAAGTAAAGAGAGTTATATCGAGGCTCGTACGCCGAATCATAAAGATTTCAGTGTATCTGTCTACTTCTCTTTTTTAGCTACAGTCGGCCGCGGTTTCGCGGCCGTTGGTTTATCCGGAGCCGTCCTAAACAATGCTACTAAATGGCGGAAAGATAGGTAAGGGTGTTTCAGGATTAATCTTGGTCCGGAGAAGGCCATAATTTCTTTTGCTTTTTCTTTATAACCTTTGCCGAAACAGTGGATTTTGCAGCTTCCGCAGACCGGTTTTTTCTCTCCGAAAGGGCAGCAGGCAAGTCTCTTAACGGCGTAGAGATAAAAGTCTTCGCATTCCGGACACATTCCTTCTTTAGTGTCATGGTGTGCATGACAGAAAATCTCTGTCATGATGCGAATAGTCTCAACATCCTTAGCAATATAAGGATGTTTGACCTGCTGCTCTCTTTTCTCGCTGAGGTTTAACCTCTTTAATTCATATTCAAACATCTGTGCTGCGCTACCAAGCGGAATTTAGAAAGGAGAGTCTAGGCATAAGTACTTAAAAAATTATTAAATATTGAGAATTGATCTCATTTGTACTCATTAATTTCCGATTCTTTACAGGTGGTAACGTTTGGAATCAGAAATGAAAAAATGCCAAAGGCTTTTGGGGGATGCACAAAAGCCAAGGCGACAAATTGGTAATCTTAAGTGTTGAGTAAAAGTACTAAAGAATGGCATTGTGGCCCAAGCCTAATCCCGAGAAGTTCGTTGGCGAACTGAAGTTTTTGTAATGATGCAATCAGGAAAAGTAAACAAAAGAATGGAGCGGGAGACGAGTCTCGAACTCGCGACCTCAACCTTGGCAAGGTTGCGCTCTACCAACTGAGCTACTCCCGCGTAGTTATCGGTTAGAGAAAGATTAGTTGGAGCGGGAGACGAGTCTCGAACTCGCGACCTCAACCTTGGCAAGGTTGCGCTCTACCAACTGAGCTACTCCCGCACTGGAGGCGCGAAGCGGAGTCGAACCGCTCTCAACGGATTTGCAATCCGGTGCATAACCGCTTTGCTATCGCGCCATCCAAAATCTGTTCTCTAAAGAATAACTTTAAAAATTCTGGAGCGGGAGACGAGTCTCGAACTCGCGACCTCAACCTTGGCAAGGTTGCGCTCTACCAACTGAGCTACTCCCGCGCTGAGAGAAACAGAACTATACAGGCAGAATTTTTGCTTGTCAAATTAGGTCCTCAAAAATTTTTAGCGTATTTTGAAAGCGTTGCAAAAATACGACATAGGTTAAGTTTCTTTTTATGGTGTGATTAAGGAGGGAGGGTTTAGATTTCTTTGTTTATTAAAGATTTTTTTGAATATTTTTCGATAACAAAAACTCATACAAACTCAAACCTAAAGACTTTCTCTAACTGTAAATTTTTGCAAAAACTCTTCAAGAATTTCTTTGCCCGACAGAGCAAAGAGGATATTGGCAGAAGACGAAAATTAGAAAATGTTGGCGCAGCGCAAAATGGAGCACGTGTCCGCTTCTTTTTGTTCTTCTATGAAAAGATAACAAAAGTGTATTGGTGATAGAGGAGCAAAGAAGCCGCCGAGATTTACCATTACGGTCTCTGGAATTGTGAAAGTTTTTCCGGGGAGCTATCAGACGACACGCTTCAAATTTGAATATGCCGCTTTTCCTGGTTAACATAACAAGCGGACTAACAAAAAGGAATTTGGATTGGCTTTAAAAGTATTTAACTTCAAATGCAAAAATGGGCATCTATTTGAAGCGATGATTCCAAGCGTTAAGGAGTTCGAAAAGCAGCGGGACGCCGGTCTTTTCCTTTGTCCTTTTTGTGAGTGCAGGGAGGTTGAAAGAGTCCTTTCTGCCCCGCATGTTGCGCGCAGCCGTAGTACTTCCGTCTCTGCCAGTGAAAAAGAAGCCCAAGAACGGTTAGAAAATTTAATTAAAGAAGTTGCGGAACAAATTAACTCGGCTGAAGATGTCGGGGAAAAGTTTGCCGCCGAGGCGAGAGCTATTCATTATGGTGACAGTCCCGAGCGCTCCATCAGGGGAACGGCTAAAACGGAAGAAGTCATTGAATTGATTGAAGAAGGCGTTCCGATCGTCCCGTTGGGCGTGAAGAACGATCGGAAGGTTAACTGATAGTTTTGGTTTAAACGATGCTTTCGATTTGCTCGGATAAATTCAGCCACTGGAGTTCGAGTTCTTCCACCTCCGAAGCAAGCTCTCCCTGTTCTTTGATGGTTTTGCTGACGAGAGCGGAATCTTTTTGATAAAAATCTTCCTCAGCTAACTGAGCGTTGAGTTCTTTTAACTTCTTTGACTTTTTATCGAGAGCGGTTTCAACCTGTTTAAGCTGCTTTTGCAGAGGAGCTCTTAAAGCGGAAATGCGTGCTCTTTCTTCCGCTTCTAATTTTCGTTTCTCTTTTTTATTTACCGTAGGAGCTTCTTTGTCCTCGGAGGCGGATTCTTTGATTTTGTCCTTTTTGTCTTCAAGAACAATACGTGCGTAATCTTCCAAATCTCCTAAAAATTCACTGACCTGACCTTTATGAACAATCCATAAATCGTCACATACGGTTTTCAGAAGGTGCCGATCGTGAGAAACCAATAAGACCGCACCTTCAAAAGAGGACAAGGCTACGGTGAGAGCATCGCGAGTTTCCATATCCAAATGGTTGGTTGGCTCGTCAAGGACTAAAAGATTAGGTTTAGTCCACGCTATCAAGGCAAGGCAAAGACGGGCTTTTTCTCCTCCGGACATCGGACCGACAGGGTTGCAGGCCATCTCATTGCTGAACTTAAATCCCCCAAGATAGTTTCGCAGTTCTTGTTCTCTGACATTCGGTGCGATGCGGGTAAGATGCTGCAAAGGGGATTCGTCTTCTCTGAGCTGATCGAGCTGATGCTGGGCAAAGTACCCGATATTTAAGCCTGTGCCGTAGCGGATTTCTCCGGATATCGCCGCAAGTTCTCCGATAAGCGTTTTAATTAATGTAGATTTACCCGCTCCGTTGACGCCTAAAACGCCGATTCGGTCTTGAGGTTCAACCTTAACTTTGACATTAGTCAGAATTGGCTTGCCGTCATAGCCGCAGTTCAACTCCTGTGCAAAGATGAGATGCTGAGGCATCTTCTCAGGTTCAGCAAAATTAAAGCGCCATTCATTGCTTCCTTTAATCGGCTCAATGGCTTGCAGCTTTTCCAGCATCTTGATACGGGATTGAGCCTGCTTGGCCTTGGTAGCTTTATAGCGGAAACGGTCGATAAACTTTTGCAGATGACGGGCGTTTTTTTCGTAAGCTTTAGCAGCCGCTGCTTGCTGTTTGATCTTTTCAGCTCTGATTCTCTCGTAATCGGAGAAGTTTCCCGAATAACGATGGATGGTGCCGTCTTCAATAGACCAAATTGTTTGAGAAATCCGATCTAAGAATTCTCTGTCATGGGAAATGACGACGATAGTGGTTTGTTGAGCCTTCAACCAACTTTCCAGCCAAATGACGGAGTCGATATCCAAGTGGTTGGTCGGTTCGTCAAGCAGCATTAACTCGGCCGGTGTAAGCAGAGCACGGGCCAGAGAAAGTCTGTTTCTCCAACCGCCTGAGAACTCTGATACCTTTCTTTCGGAGTCTTCGTCCTTGAATCCTAGACCGTGAAGAATTTCTTTTGCTCTGGCAACCACTGCTCCTTCATTGATTTCAGTGTAAGCGGCTAGAGCCGAGGCGTAAGCTAAATCATCATGAGACTGTTCAGCCTTGGCTAAAGCACTCTTAGCTTCGATGAGAGGCTTATGTCCTTCAAGGACGTAATGCATGGCTTGCTGTTCAGGGTTTTCAATTCTCTGAGCAACGTGCGAAATGAGGGTGTATTCCGGAGTTGTGATGTCACCCGCTTCTGTGCCGATTTCTCCGAGAATGGCGGCAAATAATGTTGATTTGCCTGACCCGTTAGGTCCCACTAATCCGATTCTTTCTCCGGGGCTGCTGATGAGTGTTGCCCCGGAATAAAGAATTCTTGTTCCGCGGGAGACAGATACGTTTTGGAGTCTAAGCATTACGGAAGATTTTCCTTTCTGATCATGAATACCTGATCATCGCCTCCGCTGGTGGGAAGCCATACAACATTTAATTCGGGCCATCTGTTTTCGAAAGCCTCTTTGCCGTCGCCGAGTTCTACGAACATTAAACCGCCATCATTTAAATGTTCTTTAGCCTGCTCAAGGATAGTTTTAATTAAATCCATCCCGTCTTCGCCCGCAACTAAAGCCAGCTCAGGTTCGTGCCGGTATTCACCGGGCAAATGCTCCATAGCTTCTGTGGTGACATAGGGAGGATTTGTGATGATAACATCGTACTTCTTGCCGACTAAGTTGGTAAATAAATCAGATTGAATAGGTCTTACAATACCTTCTAAACCGTAGTCGGCGATATTTTTTTCGGCAACTTCCAAAGCGCCTTCGCTGATATCAACAGCATCTACTTCCGCATTCGGGAAGCATTCGGAGGAGAGAATGGCAAGACATCCGGAGCCGGTGCACATATCTAATACGGAAGTAATTTCTTCAGGGTTCTTTACCCACGGCTGAAATTTTTCTTCAATTAATTCGGCAATAAAGCTTCTGGGAATTAGGACCCGATCATCTACAAAAAAACGATGGCCGGTCAGCCACCACTCTTTGGTGAGATAAGCAGTCGGCACAAGTTCATCGCATCTGCGGGAAATTGGGTTAAGAATGAATTGTCTTTCGTCCTGAGTTAACGCTGCGTCTAAAAACTTATTTTCATATTCAAGTTCGATTCCCAAGGAACGGAGCACTAAAAATCCTGCTTCGTCGTATGGATTGTCATATCCGTGAGCATAAGAGATGTTTGCTTTTGACAATTGAGTTGCAGCGTACCTGACAAAATCTCTAATTGTTCTTAGAGGGGCAGTGTTTTCTAAATTCATTTTGAACTTACCGAAAAAAGATTGACAAGTGTTTGGTAATAGATTTCTGTCAGCTTCGGAATATCCTTCAAAGGAATGGATTCGTTCGCTTTATGGATGAGATTGTTGACAGGGCCGAATTCAACGACTTCCGAACACCACCGGCTGATGAAACGTGCGTCGCTGGTTCCTCCTGTGGTTGAAAGCGCTGGTTTGATATCTTGAACCTTAGAGATGGCTTTTTCTAAGCATCCGGTTAATTCCTTTCCTTCCGTTTTAAAAGGAAAAGCGCTGTGCTCCCAAGAGATATCGGAGTTTTCTGCAAATTCTTTAATAATGCCGTTAGCTTTATTTTCGATTTCTTGGCCGGAAGTTGCCGGGTTATAACGTAAATTAAAAACAAAGCTGCAGGAGCCGGGGACTATGTTGACGGCGCCTGTTCCGGCAGTGATATTGCTTACCTGGAAAGAAGTGGAGGGGAAGCCTTCGCAGCCCTGATCCCACTGAGTTTGAGCAAGCTTGCTGATAATTTTGGACGCTGTATGAATTGGGTTTTCAACCTTTAACGGATAGGCGACATGACCTTGTTCCCCATAAATAGTAACCCGGCAGTTGCAAGAGCCTCTGCGGCCGTTCTTGATGGTGTCTCCTAATTCTTTAGAGCAAGTCGGTTCGCCGACAATACAAAAGTCGGGCTGAATTCCTTTCTTCTTCAGTTCCTCGATGGCAAAAGCCGTTCCGTCTTTGCCGTCCCCTTCTTCATCACTTGTGAGAAGAAGGGCAATACGACCCTTAAAGTTTGGAAAGTTTTTGACGAATTGCTTTGCAGCAGCTGCAAAGCAAACGTCAGAGGTTTTCATGTCCTGCGCGCCTCGAGCAACTAAGTTCCCGTCAACTTCTGTCGGAGCAAACGGGTCTGTATTCCAGCCGCAACCGGGAGGAACGACGTCAGTGTGACCGGCAAATAAAAACAATGGTCCGGCAGATCCATACCAACAGTAAAGATTGTCTGTTTTTCCACGGCAAATAGTTTCTGATTCAAACCCGGCGTCAATAAGGAAACCGCTGATTAAGTTCTGGCATCCCTTATCCTCCGGTGTGACGGAGGGACAAGAGAGGACTTCTCTCAAAAGCCGAAGGGTTAAGTTGTCTGAGGCGGCAGTCATGCTTAGTCTCTTAAAAGTTCGTTAATGCTTGTCTTGGCTCTTGTTTGGGCATCGACACGCTTAACGATGACGGCGCAGTTCAGGTTATATTTGCCGTCTTTGCTCGGGAGGCTTCCCGGGACAACAACGGAACCGGCAGGAACACGGCCTCTGAAAATTTCGCCTGTTGTTCTGTCATAGATCTTCGTGCTTTGGCCGATAAAGACGCCCATAGAGATAACGGAGTTTTCTTCAACGATGACGCCTTCGACAATTTCACTGCGGGCACCGATGAAGCAGTTATCTTCAATAATAGTTGGGTTGGCCTGGAGAGGTTCCAAAACGCCGCCGATGCCGACACCGCCGGAGAGATGACAGTTTTTGCCGATTTGTGCACAAGAGCCTACGGTTGCCCAAGTGTCGACCATTGTGTTTTCACCGACGTATGCACCGATGTTGACATAAGACGGCATCAAAACAGCTCCCGGAGCAATGAAGCTGCCTTCGCGGGCGATAGCTCCTGGAACAACGCGGAAGCCGCCTTCCTTGAACATTCTTTCGTTGTAAAGAGTAAATTTAAGAGGAACTTTGTCGAAATAAACAAACTCACCTGCTCTGGAAACACGGCTTGGATTCATTCTGAATTCAAGAAGAATTGCCTTTTTGATCCATTGATTGACTTCCCACTTGCCGTCAATCTTTTCGGCGACTCTTAATTTCCCCTTGTTCAAAGACTGAAGAACTTCATCTACAGCGTTGTGTACTTCGGGACCTAAATGTTCCGGCTTGAGGTCAAAAGCGCGTTCGATAATGTCTTTTATATATTGCATTTTTACTCCTATATCTTAAATTCAGCGATTCGTTGCGTCGCTTCTTTCACTTCTTCAGTTGTCGCTACGAGTGCAATTCGCACGTATCCGGAACCCGGATTGATGCCGTTTGCCAGTTCTCTTCCTAAAAAACTCCCCGGAAGAACCGTGATGCCTGCTTCCTCGTAGAGCCTCCTAGTAAAAACTTTATCATCTATTGGGGTCTTAGCCCAAAGATAAAATGAGGCATCCGGCATTTCTACTTCAAGGGTCTGCTGTACGAGAGGCAGACCGGCTTCAAATTTTTCATGGTAAAGACGTCTGTTCTCTTTAACGTGTTCTTCATCATTCCAAGCAATGATGCTTGCTTTTTGCAAAGGACCGCTCATGGCGCAGCCGTGATAGGTTCGGTAAAGAAGATAGGGTTTCAAGAGCTTTGCATCACCTGCCACGAATCCTGTTCTCATGCCCGGAATGTTTGAGCGCTTGGACAAACTTGAAAAAACCACTAACTTGTCAAAATCATCTCGGCCTAGAATCTTCGCGGCTTGCAAAGCTCCAAGCGGGGGATTATCTTCGTCGAAATAAATTTCCGAATAACATTCATCACTGGCGATAATGAAGTTGTATTTATCGGCCAATTCAAATAATTTTTTCCAATGAGCCAGGCCGAGGACTTTTCCTGTCGGGTTGCTCGGGGAGCAAACAAAAACCAGTTGGGCGTTTTCGAGTTCTTCTTCGGAGGCAGAGGCCTCTAAGTCCATCACAAAGTCGTTTTCAGCAGTTGTCGGGATATAAACGGGTTTGGCTCCGGCCATAATGGCCGCTCCCTCATAGATTTGGTAGAAGGGACAAGGCATTAAAACCGTCGGGTTCTTGGAGGAGTCTATGGCAGCTTGAGTAAAAGAAAATAGGGCTTCTCGGGACCCGTTGACCGGCAGAATTTGAGTGGCTGGATTGAGTTTTACTCCATGCCGTCTCAAGTTCCAATTGGCAATTGCCTCCCGCAGTTCAGGCATTCCATTGGTGGAAGGATATTTTTCAAACAGTTGGAAGTTGTGGTAAAGCTCATTTAATACAGATGAAGGAGCCGGATGTTTCGGTTCTCCGATTGACAGAGAAATATGTTTTTTGCCGGCAGGAGGCTGAGATCCTTCCAATAATTTTTTTAATCGTGTAAAAGGGTAAGGTCTAGTCAGCGCTAAATCTGGATTCATGGAAGTTCCTTGGGATTGAGAAATTGATTAACCTCTTGTCGGGTCGTTTGTTTCGAATTCAGGAAGCTCAACCATCGGTTGCGGTGCCCATCCGGGTTTGCGGTGTTCAGCAACAACCGTGGTATAGATTCCGCCTCTGACCCACCATTTGGCTTTCAGTCTCATGTAGCGGGGCTGAAGAGCTTCAACTAAATCATCAAGAATTTTGTTGGTAATGGCTTCATGGAAAGCTCCTTCTTCACGGAAGCTCCAGATGTAAAGCTTTAGGGCTTTCAATTCAACGTTTTTCTTATCAGGAATGTAGTCAAGAAAAAGCGTTGCAAAATCAGGCTGCCCTGTCAAAGGACAGAGAGATGTAAATTCAGGAATCTCAATGTGAATGAGGTAATCTCTGTTCGGCTGAGGGTTATCAAAAGTTTCTAGTGTTTTACTAGGTTGAGTAGGCATTAAAGGAACACTCCTATAAACAGCTCGGAGCCTTTCAAATAAAGAGGCTACAAGCAACAAACTATTAAACCTTTAAGTCTAAGCGAATTTTCTATTAGTGCCCAAAAGACTGAGAAAAATGAGTAAGAAGTTGGAAGAAGGAGTTCAATTGAGCAGGAATTCCTGATAGCCGGCTTCAAAATTATTTGATCCTCCAAACGAGGCTTTCTGTGACTTTCCAGACAACTGAAAATCTTCTATATGCTCATTTCCGGCCAATCCCTCAGTCAGAGATTTTCTGAGGTAAGTTCTGTATTTTCAGCCGGATACTGACAATTTTTCCGATATTAGGAAAATTTATCTAATTAATTCTGAAATTCATTACCACAACAGCTCCTTTAAACAATAAAATATCCGATCCAGTAATGCATAAGATTTAAAGAGAAGGGAAATCGGATGAGCTTTGTTCTTGGGATGACATTGACCGCTATTTTGCTTATTGGCTGCGCGGGAGGTGGCATCTGGTATTGGTTGAAAATTAAAGAAGCCCCGAAAAAAATTAAGCAGGATAAGTCTCCTCTGGCGGGAAACAAAAAAGAGCCTTTCTTACGTTCTGAGAAAGAAAAAGAGATTCAGTCGGTACGTCAATCTTCGGAAGCGGTGAACCCTTCTTCCTCCCAGACTCCCGTGAAAGATGCTGTTCAGAAACCCACGGTCCCGATGCAGGCTACTCCTTCTTCTGCACCTGTTAAGCCGGCTAAACCTGAAGCAAAACCAGCTGCGGATAAAGTCCCTGAGGTCTATTCTTTTGAAAAAACAGCAAAAGCCCTTGAAGAATCGAAACAACAACAAATGCAGGCTCAGGCTGCAGCGAGGACGGATATATCCGGTTCCGCGTTAGATTTTCAGCAAAACAGTCTTCCGTTTGATGAAGTCTTGAGATTCGAAGACGTTGAAAAAAACGGCTGTCCTTCTCATAATCCGATGCTGGAGGTTTCTTTCAAAATCCAGTTTAAGAACCCGGTTACCGGCAGTGCGCTTTTAAATGAGCTTCTTCCGCTGAAAAACCTTCAGCCGAAAGGCAATTATTGGGTTTACGGGTACGATTCTTACACCAAGAGTTGGTACGTGCCGGAAGCGATTGGCCTCTATTCTTCCATTATCATCTTCGTTCAGTTGGCTTCCTCCAGAGGGGTGGTAAGTGAAGTTTCCATTTCATCCGTTCTGCAGATAAAGCAGCGTTTGGAAATGATGTTTGACGGAAGCAGTGATGAAGTGGAACAGTCTTTGATTTCAAATAAATCAAAAAATCTTACTCATTTGCTTCAGCAATTTGGGGCTCAGATTTCCGTTACTTTACGCTCCCGCAATGAAGTCAGCTTGGATGAGTTTGAAAAAGTGGCAAGCGATTTAGGTATGAAACGTATTAATTCCAAACTGTATGAAAAAGTAGGGGAGTTAGTGCAGACAGCTGACGGAAAGAGAAGCCATAACAGAAAAGGTGCGATTGCAGCAGCTTGGGTTTCTCCGAGCTACGTCGTTATTTCCTTATTCGTCGCTTTGATGACTCCGGAATCTCAGCCGCTTCGCTCTTTGATGATCGCCGCAAATGCTTTCGCGGCTCCTTTTGAAGCAGAAATCGTGGATAATCAGGGTTACCCAATAAATGGCCAGATTCTTACTACGGTCAAAAAAGAGATTGATAATTTCTACCAACAAATGAGGGACAAGGGCCTTGAACCGGGAAGTCCGACTGCGCATAAATTACTGGCGTAGCGGATTATTGAAAAAATTTAAACCATACATAGAAGAAGCCTCACTCATTCGAAGTTGAAGGCTTCTTTTGTTAGGCAGATAGATTTTTGGGAATGAATATGAGCGCCAAAAAAGACTCAGCAAAGGATTTAGAAATTCAGAAGCGGATGGAGCAGCTGGCCGATGAAATTAATAAGCATAATCAGGCTTATTACGTCGATAACAATCCCACTATTTCTGATGAACTTTATGATTCTCTCTTTCAGGAATTAGTTAGGCTTGAACAGCAATATCCCCAATTTAAGACCTTATTTTCTCCGACGGAAAGAGTTGGAGCTGCCGCAAGAACCGAAGCAGTCAAGGTCAAACATAAGATTCCTCTGCTTTCCATTCATACGGAAACTGATTACACGGCCCAGGGGGCTTACGACTTTGACGGCCGCGTAAGAAGAGAGCTCGAATTGACGCCGCAAGATCCTCCTGTTGAATACGACTGCGAGCTTAAATTTGACGGTTTGGCTGTCAATATTCGTTATGAAAAAGGCATTTTGGTCCAAGCAACCACCCGCGGGGACGGATATGAGGGAGAAGATGTCACAGCCAACGTTCGTACCATCAAGACCCTTCCGCTGAAAGTTGAAAACTTTCCCGATATTTTTGAGGTAAGAGGCGAAGTTATTCTCCATAAGTCAGAATTTAAGAGAATTAACGAAGAGCAGAAAGCAGAAGGGCAAAAGCTTTTTGCCAATCCCCGTAATGCGGCGGCAGGCTGCTTAAGACAGCTTGATCCTTCGGTTACCGCCAGAAGAAACCTATCTTTCTATGCCTATGGCTATGGAGAGGTTTCTGAAACAGTGGCCAATAAGCACTCAGAACTTTTGGACTACTTGAAATCCAAAGGATTCCCGGTTGCTGACACAAGAGTTCTGGCATATGGGCCGGAAGAACTTCAAAACTTCCATGTAAGAGTAGAAAAAATCAGGGATGATTTGCCTTTTGATATTGACGGAGTGGTTTACAAAGTCAACAGCTTTGCTTTGCAAAGATCTTTAGGCTTTGTATCTCGTGAACCTCGCTGGGCGTGTGCGCATAAGTATCCTCCCCAAGAGGTTCAAACAGTGGTTCAAGACATAACCATTCAAGTCGGCAGGACCGGCAAGCTCACGCCGGTTGCCCGTTTAAAACCGGTCTTTGTCGGAGGAACGACTATCAGCAACGCTTCTCTTCACAATGAAGAGTTCCTCCAAAACATGGGCGTGAAGATTGGAGATACGGTCGTTGTAAGACGCGCCGGAGATGTCATTCCGGAAATTGTCAGAGTCATTAAAGAGCTTCGTCCGGATAATGCCCGGGACTTCGTTATGCCGGAGTTTTGTCCCGTCTGCGGTTCTCACGCATACAAAGAAGAGGGGGAAAAAGATAGGAAGTGTACGGGAGGTTTATTCTGTCAAGCTCAATGTGTCCAGTCCATTCTTCACTTTGTTTCTCGTAAAGCCATGGGTATAGACGGAATTGGAGAGAAATTGGCGGAACAATTAGTTGAGAAGGGCTGGGTAAAAAATATTTCGGATATTTACCGTTTGACTAAGGAACAATTTGTCTCTTTAGAAAGAATGGGAGAAAAGTCAGCAGATAATCTTCTAGCTTCCATTGAGAAATCGAAGAGTACTACCTTAGAAAAATTTCTATATGCCATCAGTATTCCTGATGTCGGAGAATCTACTGCTAGAACCCTAGCAAATCACTTTAGAACGTTAAAAGCTTGTGAAGACGCGGGATTGGAACAGCTTTTAGAGGTTGACGATGTCGGAATGTCCACCGCTGAGAAAATTCTCCACTTCTTTGCAGAGCCCAAAAACCTGCAGGTTATCCAAGAACTACAGGATCTTGGCGTTCATTGGGAAGAAAAAGGAGAAGTTGACGCCTCTGAATTGGTATTTTCCGGCATGACATTTGTATTGACCGGTACATTGCCGACTCTTTCCAGAGATGAAGCCAGCGATATGATCCGTAAAGCCGGAGGAAAAGTCAGCGGCTCCGTTTCTAAAAAAACAAGTTATGTTCTTGCGGGGGAAGCCGCCGGAAGCAAGCTTGTCAAAGCGCAGGCTTTATCCGTTCCGATTATTAGCGAAGAGCAGTTTATGGTTATGTTGGTCCAAGGAAAAGAAGAATAATGGAGAGGTTTGTGATTATTGAAGGAAGCGTAAAGCTTTCTCAGGAAGAGTTGAAGATAACTCGAACTCAAGCTATTCCTACTCCGTGGGGCGAGCCTTCAGCGCCCTTTGAATTTACTGAAGTAGAAGATAAAGAAATTATTGTCCTTCCCAGGCATGGCCGAGTCTGCCGGAAGCCTCCGCATCTAATCAATTACCGTGCAAATATGTGGGCGATCGCACAATTAGCACCAAAAGCGGTGGTTGCCCTTTGTTCGGTTGGTGGGATTGTGGAAGAGGACAAGCCAGGTTCTATTGCCGTTCCGGACCAAATCATCGACTATACCTGGGGGAGAGAAACTTCCTATAACAAAGGTGACTCAGAGACCATTACTTTTATCGATTTCACCGAACCTTTCAGTGAACACCTTCGGGAAAAACTTTTAGATGCGGCAGATGATCTTTTAACACCGGTTATAGACGGCGGAACATATGCGGTTCGACAAGGTCCGAGACTCGAAACTGCAGCAGAAATCAAGAAACTTGCTCAGGACGGTGCTCATTATGTCGGTATGACTTTGATGCCAGAAGCTTGTTTGGCCAGAGAGTTAGGACTGAATTACGCTGCTATCTGCCAAATCGTCAATCCCGCTGCCGGAATCGGCCTTTCGTCTTCTAAGATTGACATGAAGGCCTTTTCAGATGTGAGTGACGAAGCGACCAAGAAGAGTCTCAAGATAGCACTAAAGGCTTTTGAAAGCTTTTAACGCTTTAAAAATAGGCCCCTCCGGAAGAGGCCACAGGGCCTTTGCGCTTTCTAATGATTCCCAAGAAGTACCGTGTCTTAAGACGGCCTCAGTTCTAAAATTTTTAGCAACGCCGTTTCAAATTCTGCGGCAAACTGAGGATCCGCAAGCCGAGGATTTTTGATTACGAAAACGTCTTCGATTCTTTCTCCCAATGTAGCAATTCTTGCGGTGATAAGGTTAATCTTAAACTCGATAAAGACGCGGGCGATTGTGGCCAGAATGCCCAGTCTGTCTGTGGCTGCAACCGATAACAAATAGTGGCTTCCGCCGGCATCGACTCTAAGCTGAACCTCAGGCGTAATCGGGAAGTTCTTAGAATGTCTGGACAGACGTCCTTTTATCGGAGGCTGCAAAGGCAGCTGATTATCAAGCCTATTAATTAAATCGGCTTTCAGCTCTTCAAATTTTTCCTCGCTTGAAGAGTTTAGGTTATTGTCAATGACCACGAAATGGTCTAAGACTCGTCCGGTCTTACCGGTATAAATTCTTGCTTCTAGAATTGAAAGACGGTAGCTCTGAAAAGTGGAAACGATGCGGGCAAACAGCTCGTTCCGGTCTTCCGTCAAAACGACAACCTCATAGGCATTCGGAAGGCCTTTGACCGGTCTGTAAATTACATAGGAACTCTTTCTGTCCATGTGCTCCAAAAGTTCTTTTGACTGCCAAAGAATGTTGTCGACGGAATGGCGCATGAAATAGCCAACGTCAAAATCCTCCCAGAATTGCTCAAGCTTTTCTTTTTCTTTGGCGTTGAAGTTCCCGGCTTTGAGGACATCTTCCCGTCGGTTATTGACCAACATTGTTTTAGACAAAGATTTTCCTTGCAAGAAATTGGCGGTGGCGTAGAACAGTTCTTCCAACAATTTGGCTTTCCAGCTGTTCCAGACTTTCGGACCTGTTGCACGGATATCGGCAACGGTAATCAAGTAGAGCCCTGTGAGGCGGTCTAATGAAACGACTTTCTCAGCGAATTTCTTAATAACTTCGGGGTCAGAGATGTCTTGTTTTTGCGCAACTCTGCTCATTGTCAAATGTTCTCTTACGAGAAATTCAATATAGTCCGTTTCTTCGGGAGTTAAGTTATAGCTTTTAGCAAAAATCTTTACTTCTTCTGCGCCTATGCGGCTATGGTCCCCGCCGCGGCCTTTGCCGATATCATGGAAGAGAAGGGCTGCTACGAGACGCCAATTGTCTTCCAATGACATCATCAGTTCAGTCATAAGCGGCATCTCATGAGCGTTCTCGCTTTTTGTGAAACGTCTCAAATAACTAATGGCTAAAATCGTATGTTGGTCAACGGTGTAGGCATGGAATAAATCATGCTGGAGCTGTCCCACAATGCGGCCGAATGGAGGAATCAGCTTGGAAAGGATCCCGAGTTTGTTCATCTCTTTTAAGCAGTGGTAAACACCTTTTTTAGCTTTTAGAATTTTGAGGAAGCTGGACTTAACTTCATCAAGCGAAGCAAAGTTGTCGGGAATACGCTTGTCCAAGTTTCCGTATGCTCGATGAATAGTCGTAGAAAACTTGTTGATTTCTCGATGTTCGGTAGCCAAAACAAAAGGCATTAAGAGCATGGCCGGATCGTTTTGGTAGAAGTTTTCATTTTCAGTGTCAAGAACATCGCCTTTAACCAGAAAACCGTTACCGATGCTGACTCCTTTTTGTTTCGTGACTGAGACGAAGTGTTCTTTTAGTGCCTGAAGAATGACGTCATTTAACAGTTCAATCGATGAAGCAACGGCGTAGTACTGCTGCATCAGTTTTTCGCTGGCTCTTCTGTCGGCGTCCGCTTTGAATCCAAGCTCTTTAGCTAAAGACTCTTGAATTTCAAAAAGAAGTCTGTCCTCGTGACGGTTTACAAGAAGATGCACATGAATTCGCAGCCAAAAGAGAGTCTTCATGTCTTCATGAATTTTTGTTTGCTCATAATTAGTGAGCAGACTCGGTATTTCTTTATTCTTTTTAGCGGCATCAAGGTAGGCGGCTTTAAGAATCCACGTTACGATGTGAAGATCACGCAAACCTCCCGGAGATTCTTTGATATTCGGTTCGAGCGCATAGGTTGTTTCTTGGAAACGCAGATGTCTTTGCTGCTGCTCGATGAATTTGGCTCTGAAGAAGTCAACGAAATTCAGCTGAACTTCCATTCTTTCGGTGTATTTCTTGTATAGGTCGGCGTCGCCCATGAGAAAACGTGATTCCAACATGGCTGTCTGGGCGGTGATATCTTCTTCGGCTTGAGATATACATTCGTCGATAGTTCTGACGGAATGACCAACCGTAAGGCCAAGTGACCATAGATCGTTTAAGACTTGTTCAATGACTTTTAGCTCTGAGTCTTTGACATCTTCCGGCAGGAGAAATAAAAGGTCTAAGTCAGAAAATGGAAACAGTTCACAACGGCCGTAACCGCCCACGGCAACAACCGCAATTCTGGGAGAAAGATTGTTGTCCGTGCAGATGGTCTCGATGGCTTCGTCCGCTGCATGGGTGTGCTTAAGAAGATACTCAAAAGGATCGGAATGTTCTTTGAATTCTTTGGCAAGAATTTGTCGTTCGTTAGTAAAGTCAGTGACGGCTTGTTGGTTCATTTTTTGACTTCCAAAGTTTTCTTTCTTTGATTCTACATTTCCGGCTTTCTGTTTTAACTGAAAGATAGTTTTGCTTGTTGAGGTAAGAACATCTCGGAAGAGAGAAGCAAATCAAGTCGTCATTTGCCGGTAGGAATCTGGCTGAGTTTCTTAAAACATGACTTCGCACTAAAAACATTTTCCGACAATAGGCGTAACCCAGAGCCAGAAGGGAGCAGAAAAGGCAAACACCAAGGTGCTGACGGCCAAAGTAGATGCTCCGTCTTTGACGTAAATGTTGTATCTGCTGCTGATGATCAAACCTGAGAAGGCAGGAGGAAGGGCGCAAGCGAGAACCATCATAGAAAGGCTTTCAAGAGGAAGGTGATAGAAAGCGCCTGCAAGACAAACGACCAAAGGGCTTAAAAAGTTTCTGAAGAAAACATTCCAAATAATTTCAGGCCCTACGCTGAATTTAACTGTAGCTAGGGCTAAACCGGCTGCAAACACAGCAACGCCGGAATTCGCTTTTGCAATCAAATCTAAAGAAGGATATAAAGCATCGGGCATACGAATGCCGCACAGAACAATAGCGACGGCGAGCATCGGGGCCCAAACCACCGGCTGCTTAAGGGAGTTGATGATAGCCTTAATACTTGAGTTGGCTTTCTGACCGTCCGCACCTGCCGATTGCCCCATATTCATTAAAAAGAATCCGATTGGAATCAACACTGCATTCGAAAGGATGGCTTCAATGGCTACGACTAAGCCCGTTTGAGTGGAGGTGCCGAAGACCGGATCTAAAACGGCAAATCCTAGGAAACCAACCGTCGGAGCTCCGGTAATCAGCGCACATACCGCAGCTTGCTGGATGGAGTGCTTCCAAAACTTCCTGCAGATATAAAAGCACAGAAGAAACATTCCCACTTGACCTGCAAATGAGATGACTGTGAGAAGCAAATCTCCGAAAATTAGTTCACGGTTAGCTTTCGTAATAGAGGCAAAAAGTGCCGCGGGCAAAGCAATATCAAGGACGACCTTGTTGAAAGCCTGAGTTTGGTCCGGAGTAAAAGCATGAATTTTTGCCCCGGCGTATCCCAACATCATGATCACAAAAATCGGAGCTATATCGTTAACAATAATGTTGTAAAACATGTGCCGGAGCCTCTACGTTAAATGTTAGGTATTTTTCAAAGTTTTTATCCTCTAGCTCATTGTATTGGCAGCAATATTTAGCATTCTCACTAGCATATGAAATCGGGTATAAAAAAAGCCTCCGTTTTCGGAGGCTCGTGGAAAATTACTTAACCCAGCTAGGAGGCTGCGGACATCCAGGAGAAACAGTTAAGACTTCATAACCGGTCTCAGTAACCAAAACCGTGTGCTCCCATTGTGCGGAGAGGCTTCTGTCTTTGGTCACGGCGGTCCAGCCATTAGGCATAATTTTCAAGGCGTGTTTGCCGGCGTTGATCATTGGTTCAATGGTAAAAATCATTCCCGGCTTCATTTCAGGACCTTCTCCCATCTTCCCAACGTGTGCGACAAAAGGTTCTTCGTGGAAACCTCTTCCCACGCCGTGACCACCGAATTCTCTAACGATAGAGCAGCCTGTAGGGCCAACATACTGCTGAATGGCGTAGCCGATGTCGCCGAAATGAGCACCGGGCTTAACCATGCAAATGCCTTTCCACATCGCATTGAATGTGATCTCGCAAAGGCGCGATGCGGCGATAGATACAGGTTCTACTTTGAACATTCTGCTCGTGTCGCCATGGAATCCGTTCTTGATTACGGTGACGTCGATATTGAGAATGTCGCCTTTTTTAAGAACTTTTTGGTCAGGAATTCCGTGGCAAATCTGATGATTGACAGAGATGCAGGTGGCTTTAGGATAAGGAGTTTCACCGCCGGATGAATATCCAAGACAGGCAGAGATGTCCTTGAGTTCTTCGGTCATGTATTTGAGCATGAGATCGTCGAGCTCTTCAGTGGTGACGCCCGCCTTAACATAAGGTTCAATGAAATCCAATACCAGAGCAGCGTCTCTGCAGGCAGCTCTCATTCCTTCAATTTCTTCAGGAGTTTTAATAACGATT
Source organism: Turicimonas muris (assembly GCF_002221595.1). Taxonomy (GTDB): domain Bacteria; phylum Pseudomonadota; class Gammaproteobacteria; order Burkholderiales; family Burkholderiaceae_F; genus Turicimonas; species Turicimonas muris. The sequence continues at coordinate 105,621 of NZ_NHMP01000003.1, read as the reverse complement.
TTTTTAAGTGACATTTTTCATTCCAAGTTTTCTGAATTTTAGTCATCCTAAGAAAGAAAAAAGTGATTTGTTTGCAAATTGTGCATAATTTTCTTAAGAGCTCGTAAATATTTATAACGACTAAGGCCGAGGTCAGACGATGAAAGGCTCAAAAAGCGGCTCACGACCCAAAGAGAGTCAATGAATTAAGGTGAGCGCCGAGGATTACAATTCTTTATAAAACCGTCGATTCTAGTGTCTTGTTTCTGATAGAATTCTGCCCCAATTGGCATAAGCCAAGAATATTTTTAAATAGCGCACCTCCTCTACTAGGGTTCCGTTCGGACGAGGGAAGAGGTGTTGGAATTAAACCCTAAAGGAAAAAAACATGACAACTTTGAGCATGCGTGAACTTCTTGAAGCAGGCGCACACTTCGGCCATCAGACACGTTTCTGGTCTCCAAAAATGGCACAGTACATTTTCGGTTCCCGCAACAAGATTCACATCATCAATCTCGAAAAAACAGTTGAAGGCTTCAATGACGCCGCTAAGTTTTTGACAGATTTAGCTGCTAACGGCGGTACTATCCTTTTCGTAGGCACAAAGCGCACATCTCGCGAAGCTATCGTTGAAGAAGCTAAGCGCGCCGGTATGCCTTACGTTGATCAGCGCTGGTTGGGCGGCATGCTCACCAACTTCAAAACAGTTAAGGTTTCTTTGAAGCGTCTCAAAGAAATGGAACAGACTGTTGCTGATGGTGGTCTCGACAAGATGACTAAGAAAGAAGCTCTTGACTTCACTCGTGAACTTGAAAAGCTCAACAAAGCAATGGGCGGTATCAAGGAAATGACTGTTGTTCCTGACGCTTTGGTTATCGTTGACGTCGGCTATCACAAGATTGCTATTCAAGAAGCTAACAAGCTCGGTATTCCAGTCGTTGGCGTTGTTGATACAAACCACAACCCAGCTGGTGTTCAGTACATCATTCCTGGCAACGACGACAGCGCACGTGCTGTTAAGCTCTATGCCAAGGGTTTTGCAGACGCCATTTTGGAAGGCAAGAACAAGAGACTTGACGAAACAGTTAAGGCTGCCGGTAAAGACGAAGACTTCGTTGAAGAAGTTCAAGTTGAAGAGGCTCCTGCTCAGTAATCAATCTTAGCAATCTAACTAGGAGGGGGCGTATTCAGCCCCTTTCTTTTAAAACTTTTACTTAAAGGATAAACATAATGGCTGCTATTAGTGCCGCAATGGTTAAAGAACTCCGTGAAAAGACTGATGCCCCGATGATGGAGTGCAAAAAAGCTCTTACAGAGGCTGAAGGCGATATGGCCAGAGCCGAAGAAATTCTTCGCGTTAAGCTTGGCAACAAAGCTACTAAGGCTGCTTCCCGTGTAACAGCTGACGGCGTAGTTGCTATCTATATCGACGAGCCAAAGACTACCGGTGCTATCGTTGAACTGAACTCTGAAACAGACTTCGTTGCCAAGAACGCTGACTTCATCGCTTTCGCAAATGATATCGCTAAGTTGATTGCTGAAGCTAAGCCGGCTGATTTGGCTGCCTTGTCTGAACTCCCGCTCAACGGTTCTACAGTAGAAGCTATTCGTAAAGCTCTTATCGGCAAGATTGGCGAAAACATTTCTATCCGCCGCTTCCAGCTTCTCACAGCTAAGGGCAAACTCCACAACTACATCCACGGCGGTGCCAAGATCGGCGCTATCGTTGATATCGTTGGCGGTGACGACGAAGTTGCTCATGATGTTGCAATGCACATTGCTGCTTCCAAGCCAAAAGCATTAAATGCTGAAGGCGTTGATCCTGAATTGATTGAAAAAGAACGCCGCGTTGCTTCTGAAAAGGCCCGCGAAAACGGCAAGCCTGAAGAAATGATTGCACGTATTGCAGAAGGCTCTGTCAACAAGTTCCTCAAAGAAGTTACACTTATGTCTCAACCGTTCGTTAAGGATGACAAGAAGACTGTCAGCCAGCTTCTTAAGGAACACAAAGCTGAAGTTGCTGCATTCGCTTTGTTCGTTGTTGGCGAAGGTATGGAAAAGCGTTCTAACGACTTCGCTGCTGAAGTTGCTGCTCAGGCCGCCGCTGCACGTGCTTAATTTTTAGGAGACTATGATGGCTGAAAACGAAACACCTAAATATAAGAGAATCCTTCTCAAACTTTCCGGCGAGGCCTTGATGGGCAACGCGGCTTTCGGTATCAATCGTGATACGCTTAGAGCTATTGTCGGAGAGGTGAAGAGCATCGTTGATTTGGGTGTGGAACTAGCCATCGTCGTCGGCGGGGGCAACATCTTCCGTGGGGTTGCTCTCGGCAGTACCGGTATGGATCGCGCTACAGGCGACTACATGGGTATGCTGGCCACTTGTATGAATGCAATGGCTCTTCAAGACTGCCTCAGAAATGAAGGCGTTGAAACACGTGTTCAATGTGCTTTGGACATTGATCAGGTTGCCGAACCGTACATTCGCGGCAAAGCTCTCAGCCACTTGAGAAAGGGTAGGGTGGTGATTTTCGCGGCTGGTACCGGCAACCCGTTCTTTACAACCGATACGGCTGCTGCCTTGCGCAGTATTGAAATCGGTGCTGAAGTTGTTTTGAAAGCTACTCAGGTAGATGGTGTCTTTACGGCTGATCCGAAGAAAGATCCGACGGCTAAGATGTTTAAGAGCCTGACTTTTGATGAAGCTATTCAGAAGAAGTTAAAGATCTTAGACGCAACGGCATTTACTTTATGCCGCGACCAAAAGATGCCGATTAGAGTCTTCAATCTTCACAATCCGGGAGCATTAAAACGCGTTGTTCTCGGAGAAGATGAAGGAACTTTAGTTCACGTCTAAAAAACTTTGAGGCTTTGATTTTTTCAAGGCCTTTTTCAATTTCGGAGTTCTTATTTCAATGCCTTGCAGGCAGGAAAGAAGAGCTCCAAAATTTTTGCCTCTTCCAAAACAGAACTCCTTCTCCGGAAATTTTGATGAAGTGCTTCGAAAAAAGAAAGAACGGTGGACGGAATCTGCTTGTGAACAAAGCTTTTCTGCAAGGTGCCCGTAATCAAATGTTTTAGTGCAATTTTTTCGGAATGGTTATTTCTCTCTCGTGGTAAACTTAAAAAATTAGCTTTCATTTTTTAAAATGCAGATTCCTTCAAGGGAAACAACAAGATTTTTAATGGGTTAACTATGTCCACAAAAGATATTTATTCTCAATCTGAACATCATATGCAGCGTACTATTGTTACGCTCAAAGAAAACTTCATGAAGATTCGCACCGGCCGTGCTCACACAGGTCTTCTTGAACATATCACTGTTGACTATTACGGTTCACCCACACCAATTTCTCAGGTAGCTCAGCTCGGTTTGGCCGATGCCAGAACAATTACCGTTCAGCCGTGGGAAAAGAAAATGGTTGCAGTGGTTGAAAAAGCTATTCGTAACTCCGATCTCGGCTTGAATCCTGCTACTTCCGGTGACATCATTCGCGTTCCGATGCCTCCTCTTACTGAAGAAAGAAGACGCGACCTTACTAAAGTCGTCCGCGGAGAAGGTGAAGAAGCGAAGGTTGCCGTTAGAAATCTTAGAAGAGACGCTAACAACAAGATTGCTGCCTTAGTTAAAGAAAAAGAAATCTCTGAAGATGAACAGAGAAGAGCTGAAACAGAAATTCAAAAGTTAACTGACAAATACATCACTGAAGTTGATAAGTTAGTTGCTGAAAAAGAAAAAGAAATTATGACTGTTTAATTTCTTTCGATTATGGATATAAAAGAATTATCCGCTCAGCCACGTGAAGCGATCCCGCGTCACGTGGCTGTTGTCATGGATGGCAACGGAAGATGGGCAAAAAAACGTTTTCTTCCTCGCGTAGCAGGTCATAAAAAAGGAGTGGATTCCGTCCGAGCCGTTATTCAAGCGGCCGCTGAATCAGGTGTCCGGCATCTTTCTTTGTTTGCTTTTTCTAGTGAGAACTGGAATCGGCCAGCAGATGAGGTCTCTGCTCTCATGAACTTGTTTCTGACGTCTTTGGCAAAAGAAACCTCTGCTCTGCACAAGGCTAATGTCCGTATTCGTATGGTCGGCGACCTCTCTCGTTTTCCGGATGAGCTGCAGAAAAAAATTGCGGAATCGCATAAGCTGACAGAAAACAATACTGGTTTGACGCTCAATATTTGTGTCAATTACGGCGGCAGATGGGAAATCATTGAAGCTTGCAAAGCAATGATGAAGAAAGGAGTTGCTTCTGAAGATGTCACTGAAGAACTTTTTGCAAGAAATCTTCAAATCGGAGACTCAGGAGACGTAGACCTTTTTATCCGAACCAGCTCTGAAAGCCGCATTAGTAATTTTCTCTTGTGGGAGCTTGCCTATAGTGAGCTCTACTTTACCTCCGTTTTATGGCCGGATTTTGGTAAAAGAGAATTTAAAGAAGCATTATTGTGGTACGCATCAAGAGAAAGGCGCTTTGGTAAGACCTCAGAGCAAATCTCGGAGAAAAATGCCAATAAATAGGAGATAATAACATGCTTAGGCAAAGAATAATTACGGCTGTTATTTTATTTATCGTCATCATCGCGGCCCTGTGGATGGGCCTATGGGCTTTTACGGCAGTTGCGGCTATCGCCATGGGAGCCTGTCTCTGGGAGTGGCTGCGTTTGGCAAAATGGAATAACGCTCTGTGCCTTCTGATCGGTTTCGCAGCCGCTGTATTTTTCTACTGGCTCGAAATGTTCCAGCCGATTGATGTGAATGTGCTTCAGTCGGGAAACGGTCTGCTTATTATTTCTTCTGTCGGTACTGTCATTTGGACGGTTATAACCTGTGTAGTTTTCTTTAAGAGAATGTCTGGCTGGAACGTTCCGAATCCTTTGGCATGGCTTTCGGCTTTAATTTTTGTTCCTTGCGCTTGGTTCTCGCTAATGTTCTTATACCGCGAGTACGGTGCCGTCTATATGATTTCCGTTTTGGCTATCGTCTGGGTTGCTGACATTACAGCATACTTTGGCGGACGCGCCTTACAGGGCCCTAAGATGGCTACCGGAATTAGTCCCAAGAAAACATGGTCTGGAGCTCTCACCGCAGTTATTTGTGTTCTTGTTCTGAGCTACGTTTTGTATGCGGTTGCTCCGCAAGCCCCGTTCTGGACAAACACTATTATTTCTAAGCTGACTGTGTTTGCTTCCGCTGCCATTTTGTTCATTACCGTTCTTTTCTCTATTGCCGGAGACCTCTTTGAAAGCGCAGTAAAACGTACTGCCGGAGTAAAAGACTCGAGCAATTTGCTTCCCGGACACGGAGGTGTTTACGACAGATTGGATGCCCAGTTTGCCGTACTTCCTTTAGCCGTCTTTATTTTGCTTTTTATCCAAGGTTTGTAATTAGATGAAAAAAGTCTCAATTCTTGGAGCAACCGGTTCCATAGGCACCAGCACCATTGATGTTTTAAATAGGTATCCCGAAAAGTTTGCTGTTAGAGCAGTTACAGCTTATTCCAATGTCCAGAAATTAGCCGATGCGGCTAAAAAAACAAATGCAGAAGTTGCTGTCATCGGTGACGCTAAATTATTTGGGGAACTTCAGGAAGCCCTTAATGCTCGTCAATTAAAGACCATAGCTAAAGCCGGAGAAAAAGCTATCGTAGAAGAGGCTGCCGATCCCGATGCAGAAATTGTTGTCGGTGCAATTGTCGGGGCAGCAGGTATTGCCTCAACCTTTGCTTCTGCAAAGGCAGGGAAACGTCTTCTTTTAGCCAATAAAGAAAGCGTAGTGTGCGGAGGCCGGCTATTGATGGACACCATCAAAGCGCACGGAGCTCAACTGCTTCCCGTTGACAGCGAACATAATGCGGTTTTTCAATGTTTGGAAAGCGCCTCTGAAAAAATGCGCCAAAGCCACCGTATTATTTTGACTGCTTCAGGAGGCCCCTTCCGCAAACGCATGGATCTTTCTACGGTGACGGTCGAAGAGGCAACCCATCATCCAAATTGGTCTATGGGCAAAAAGATTACCGTCGACAGTGCTACATTGATGAACAAGGGTTTAGAGGTTATTGAAGCAAGGTGGCTTTTCGATACTCCTGAAGATCGGATAGATGTCGTGGTTCATCCCCAAAGTATTATTCATTCCATGGTTCAGTACGAGGATGGGGTGGTTTTGGCCCAGTTGGGAGCGCCGGATATGCGCAATACGATTGCATATTGCCTCGGCTATCCGGAACGCTTAAATGCTGGCGTAAAACCTTTGGATTTTTCCTCCATTCATGGGCTGACCTTTGAGAAACCTGATACCAAGAGATTCCCGCAATTAGCGTATGCCTATGAAGCGCTTAGACGAGGAGGCTGCAGCTGCATCATGCTCAATGCCGTAAATGAGATTGCCGTTGAGAATTTCTTGAAAGGGAAGATACGGTTTATAGACATTCCTAAAATCTGTGAAGTCATGATGCTGAGTGCTTCTGAACATGCTCCGAAGTCATTAGAGGATGTTTTGGAGGCTGACAAAGAGGCAAGAATTCTGACTCAAGAATACATCAGTGGTTATACAGGAGAGTAGAAGTTGAATTTGTTGACAACGCTTCTTGCGTTTGCCGTTACTTTAGGAATTTTAGTTGTCATTCATGAGTTTGGGCATTATTGGGTCGCTCGAAAGTGCGGCGTAAAAGTCCTTAATTTCTCCATAGGTTTTGGAAAACCTCTTTTTGTTTGGAAGAATCCCAAAGACCCAGATCAAGTCGAGTGGAGAGTATCTGCCATTCCTCTCGGCGGATACGTCCGCATGCTTGATGAGAGAGATGAGTCGTGCCTGCCTATCAAGTCTGAAGACGCTAAAAGAACTTTCAACTCAAAAAATGTATGGCAAAAATTTGCCATTGTTGCCGCCGGGCCTGCATCTAACTTGCTTTTAGCTATTCTCCTTTACTCGATCATTTTCTTTGCCGGTACTACCGATCTTCTTCCGATTGTTAAGGCACCTTTGCCGGGAACTCCGGCTGCTTATGCAGCTATTGAGGACGGTGACAAAATTCTCGCTGTTGACGGAAAACCTGTCAGTACTTTCAGTGATATGCGTTTGGAAATGCTTAAGCATGCCGGACAGGTAATTGATCTTGAGGTCGAATCGTCCGATGGAAACGTCCGGGGAAAAAGAATTGACCTTGCAGGATTGAAGCTCGAAGAAGATGAACCGGGTAAAGATTCTTTTGCTGATTTAGGTGTTGAGTTAAAAGTTGGAGATCCTTACATTCGAGATTTCGTTTCCGGATCAGTTGCTGAAAAAGCCGGTTTAAAGAAGGGGGACACCGTTCTTGCCATTGATGGAAAAAAGATCACCGATATCAAACAGCTGGTAAACCTCATTAGAGAGTATCCGAATAGAGAAGCTACATTTACTGTTTTGTCTGCGGACGGGAAGAAACAAGATGTAACTTTCACTCCCTTGGCCGTTGAAGATGAAAACGGGAAACAAATCGGCAGGATCGGAGCGGTTTTCGGAGTGGATCTGCCCAAGACTACCGTTTCGTACGGCCTTTTTAGAAGCGTTTGGGAAGGAGCTAAGAAAACTTGGGATACGGCGGTATTTTCCGTTGAAATGATTTGGAAAATGCTGACCGGTGAAGTATCCGTAAAAAATATTTCCGGCCCGGTTACCATTGCGGATTACGCCGGACAGACAGCCCGCCTAGGGTTGGAGCCGTTTATTTCGTTTTTGGCGCTTGTCTCTATTAGCTTAGGAATATTAAATCTGCTACCTATTCCTATGTTAGACGGCGGCCATCTCCTGTATTATTCCGTTGAAATAGTGACGGGGCGCCCGGTCTCTGAAAGAGTACAAATGGCGGCCCAGAAGGTTGGAATCGCGGTGTTATGCGGTTTAATGTTTTTAGCTTTATTCAACGACTTAAATCGTTTAATGCCTTGATTTACAAACTAAAAATTTAATAATTCTTTTAACATGATGAGAATACCTCAAAAAACAGTCTGCGCTTGTCTGGTCTCTCTGGCGATGTCTTCGCCTTTTGCTCAAGGACATGTGATTAAAGACATAAGACTAGAAGGAATTTCACGTACAGAAGCAGGTACCGTGTTTTCTCACTTGCCGATTAGAGTAGGCGATACCTACACACCGGAATTAGGTGCTGAGGCTTTGCGTTCTCTCTATGCTTCCGGGATGTTCCGCGACATCGAGCTGGATATGGACGGCAATGTGTTAGTTGTTCGTATTCAGGAACGTCCTACTGTTGCGGGTATTGCTACAACCGGCATTTCGGAATTCGATAAAAAAGGCGTTGAAAAATCGTTGAGAGACGTCGGACTTGCTGAAGGCATGATTTTTGACCGCTCCACTCTAGAGAGAGCCACTCAGGAATTGAGAAGACAATATTTGGCCCGCGGTCGTTATGCAGTTGAAATCAAGACTACCGTCACTCCGTTAGAAAGAAACAGGGTTCGTGTCAATATTGACGTTGATGAAGGAAACGTTTCGAAGATTCAGCAAATCCGCTTTGTCGGCAACACTGTTTACGACGAAGGCGATTTGAGTGATGAAATGCAGTTAGGCACGCCTAACTGGTTCTCTTGGTATACCAAACGAGATCAGTTCTCCAGAGAAAAATTGCAGGCTGACTTAGACGCAATTCGTGCTTTGTACAACAACAACGGGTACCTAGATTTCAGAATTGACTCCACTCAAGTTTCCGTCAGTCCAGATAAATCCAGCATTTACGTCACCATTAATGTATCTGAAGGAAAGAAATACAAAATCAAAGACGTGCGCTTAACTGGCGATATGCTCGGGTTGGAACCGGAATTTGAATCTTTAATTGATATCAAGCCGGGAAGTGTTTACAACGCTTCTGAAGTTAATGAACTGAGCAAAAAGTTCATCGACAAGCTTTCTACGTTAGGTTATGCCTTTGCGCGTGCTACTCCGGAGCCGTTGACAGAGGGTGCTAACAGCGATGAGGTTTCCTTGGTTTATACCATCGATCCGGGTCGTCGCGTATATGTTCGTAAAGTCAATATTACCGGCAACACCAGAACCCGCGATGAAGTTATTCGCCGTGAAGTCAGACAGTATGAATCCAGCTGGTTTGACAGCGATAAGGTTGCAGTTTCAAGAGACAGAATCGACAGACTAGGTTTCTTCGAAACCGTTACAGCCGAGCCTCATCCTGTAACCGGATCTCCGGACGAAGTTGATTTGGAAGTGAAAGTTAAAGAAAGACCGACTGGTAATATTTCTTTAGGTGCCGGTTACTCTACTTCAGAAGGTATTATTTTGAGCGGAGGTTTTGCTCAAAATAATATTTTCGGTACTGGTAATTCTTTATCCGTTGAAGTCAATACGTCCAAGAGTACCCGCACTTACGCTGCGACTTTTACTCAGCCGTACATTACTACTTCCGGCATCAGCCAGTCTTTCGAAATTTACGACAGACGTATGGACCTGGATGAACTGGAAATTACTGACGACGTTAAGTACGAGACTTACGGTGCTGGTGTTACATACGGTATTCCAATTACGGAAAATGACCAAATTTTCTTAGGCGGCAAAGTTGAAATGACCGATGTTAAGGTCGGAAGCAGAGCTCCTCAAAGATATTGGGAATATGTGCGTGATTATGGAGACAAACCAAAATCTGTTGCTGCTACATTAGGATGGTCAAGAGATAGTCGAGACAATGTGTTGGCTCCGACCAGAGGCCGTTACCAGAGATTGTTCGGTGAAGTCTCACTGCCGGTTTTAGACCTGAAGTACTACCGTGCGACCTATCAATTCCAGCAATTCGTTCCAGTTACTAAGTCCATTACTTTTGCCTTTAATACTGAAATCGGCTATGGAGATGGATATGCCGGCAAACCATATCCGTTCTTCAAGAACTTCTACGGCGGAGGGATCGGTTCTGTCAGAGGCTTTGAATCCTCATCTCTCGGACCTAGAGATTCTGACGGTGATGCTTCCGGTGGTAATAGAAAGTTCAACTTCTCGCTCGAACTCTTGACGCCGATACCGGGTGCTGATAGAACTTTGAGAATGTTTACCTTCTTGGACGGCGGATGGGTTTGGGGCCGTAAAGCCGAGTATATTGGCTCCGGTGCTAATCGTACTGTCAGATACAAGAAGGATAAGCTAGACTTCGGTGATTTAAGATACTCCGTAGGTTTTGGTCTAGCTTGGATTTCACCGATGGGTCCGCTTAAGTTGAGTTTCGCAATACCTCTTAACAAGAAAGATAACGACGAACTTGAAAGATTCCAGTTCCAAATCGGAACAGGCTTCTAATATTTATGGCACAATTCAATAATTGTGTTGGAGATAATATTCATGCAAAAAAAATTGTTAACACTCGCATTGGTTTCTTCACTTTTTGCAGTTGGCGCAACAGCCGTCCAAGCTGCTGAAATGAAGATTGGTGTTGTAAATACAGAAGTTATTCTTCGTGACTCTCCTGCTGCCCAAGCAGCCAGCAAGAAGTTAGAGCAAGAATTCTCTAAACGCGACAAAGACATTAATGCAGCCGGTCAGAGACTTAAGAGCGATATCGAAAGATTCGAAAAGAACGCTTCCACAATGACCGAGCAGGAAAGAATCCGTAAGCAGAGAGACCTCGGCGAACGTGACAGAGACTTCCAGAGACGTCAAAGAGAGCTCAGAGAAGACTTTAATCAGAGACGCAACGAAGAACTCCAGAAGCTTTTGCGTCAAGCTAATACAGTCATTAAGAACATCGCTCAGCGTGAAAAATATGACTTAATTCTTCAAGAAGCTATCTACGTTAATCCGAAGATTGATATAACGGACGAAGTTCTTAAAGAACTCAAGTAATTCTCACCAATTGGCAGACTCTTGTCTGCCAATTGTGTATAAAGCCGGGGGCTTCCCTCGGCTTATGTCTTTCAGTAACGGATGTTTCAACTTTGCACGACATTAAGTTGAATGCAAAAGATTCTTTTTAGAGGTTCTAAATCATGATTCATAAAACAGGGCCAATTACTCTGATTGACTTAGTCGATCGTATTAAAGAGTTAAGCAACGATACGTTGCTTAGTACCATCTCTGCTAATGGCCAGAATGAAAAAATCAATATGATTGCTCCTTTGGAGACCGCAGGCCACGGAGACGTTGCTTTCTTGGCTTCTCCGAAGTACAGAGAAGAGGCAAAGAACTGCAAAGCTACGGCTCTTGTTCTGACTGAAGAAGACAAGCACGCTATTTGGGGCGATAAAGACCCGGAAAGAATCACCGTTATTACAAAAAATCCTTACGCTTGGTTTGCCTACGCTCTCCAAGTCATGCTTCCTGAAGTCAAGCCTGAACCGGGAATCAGCCCAAAAGCTACTATTGAAGACGGCGCTGTCGTTGATCCGACGGCTACCGTTGAGCCGGGTGTAGTTATCAAAGCCGGTGCAAAGATTGGTGCAAAAGCTTGGATCGGCGCAAATTCCGTCATTTCCGAAGGCGTTGAAATTGGTGAAGGAACACATCTTTATCCGAACGTCAACATCTACTACGGATGCAAGATTGGACGCAGAAACGTTATCCATTCCGGGGCAGTTATCGGGGCTGACGGATTTGGATTTGCTCCGTTGGATAAGATGTATGTAAAGATTCCGCAGGTTGGCACAGTTGTGACAGGAGACGATGTTGAAATCGGCGCTAACACTTGTATTGACCGCGGTGCTTTGAACAATACTACTATCGGAAACGGTACCAAGATTGATGACTTGGTTATGATTGGCCACAACTGTAAAGTCGGCAATAACGTTGTTCTTTCCGGAAGAGTAGGGATGGCAGGAAGCACTACGATTGGCGATAACTGTCAAGCCGGAGGCGGCGCCGGATTTGCAGGTCATTTGTCCGTTCCTGCAGGCACAATTATCGGAGGCGGTGCCGGAGTTCCAGGTACAATTGACGCCCCGGGATACTACGCAGGATACATGCCTGCTTTGCCCCATAAAGAATTCTTTAACATTCTTTCTGTTATCAAACGTTTGCCGGAAATGAGAAGATCCCTCAAGCGAGTTGAAGCAAAGTTAGATTCATTAAATAAAACTGAGTAAGCAATGCAAGATATCAATGACATTATGAGGCTTCTGCCTCACCGTTATCCGTTCCTTCTGGTTGACAGAGTTTTAGAAACAAACGGTGTAGACAAGTTAATTGCAATTAAGAACGTTACTGTCAACGAACCCCAGTTTACCGGCCACTTCCCGGGCGTGCCTGTAATGCCTGGTGTCTTAATCATTGAAGCGATGGCTCAAGCCTGCGCAATGCTGGCTTTTGCACGCATGGGCGGCGAAAGAGATCCGAACAAGCTCTTCTATTTCGCAGCTATCGATAACGCCAGATTCAAACGTGTCGTCATCCCCGGCGATCAGCTCCGTTTTGAATGCACTTTCCTTAGAGAGAAAGCGGGTATGATCAAAATGCACTGCGATGCTACAGTTGACGGCGTTTTAGCAGCTTGTGCTGACATGATGTGCTCTTATAAGGCCTCAAGATAATTTTTTGGAAAATCTCTATGGCGCAAATTCATCCGACTTCTATTGTTGATCCGCGTGCAGAACTTGCAGATTCTGTCTATGTGGGTCCGTTTTGTACTATCGGTCCGGAAGTCAAAATCGGCGATGGCTGCTGGTTTCAGAGTCATATTGTCGTAACCGGCAAGACCACTATCGGCTCTAATAATAAGTTCTATGCATTTGCTGCTGTAGGTATTGAGCCCCAGGATAAAAAATACAAAGGCGAAGACACCCGCTTGGTAATTGGAGACAACAACGTTATCCGTGAACACTGCACACTTTCCGTTGGTACTGTCCAGGACAAAGGTCTGACGGAAGTCGGCAGCAACAATCTGCTGATGGCAAACGTGCACATTGCCCACGACTGCAGAGTCGGAAACAACACGATTATTGCTAACAACGTCGGTTTAGCCGGCCACGTAGTGGTATGTGACGATGCCATCATAGGCGGCCAGTCGGGTATTCATCAGTTCGTGCGCATTGGCCGCGGAGCGATGCTCAGCGGCGGCAGCATGATGAGACAAGATGTTTTGCCTTTCTGTAATTATCAAGGCTATCCTGGAGCTCCGTTCGGCGTCAATATTGAAGGCATGAAACGCCATGGCTACTCTCGTGACGCTATCCATACTGCAAGAGAGGTCTATAAATTGATCTTCAGAAGCAATTTGAACGTTTCAGAGGCATCTGAAGCTATTAAGACTTTATGCGCTGAAATAACAGACCCGCAGTCGGTCATGGTTGCTGACACAATGAGAGAATTTATGGAAACTTCTCCCAGAGGTTTGGCAAGGTAATGGAGAAACTTCCTGCACCCAACATTATTTGGTCAGCCGGGGAAAATAGCGGAGATTTCCTGGCATCCGAAGTACTGCCGTCCGTGATGCAGGAATTTCCTGAAATTGAAATGGACGGCATCGGCGGAGACCGGATGATTCAGTCCGGTCTTACTCCTTGGTTTCACGCAAAAGACCTTTCAGTTAGAGGTTATATCGAAGTCATCAAGCATCTGCCGAGAATCTTAAAGATTCGTTCTCAGATGTTGAAGCGTGTGAGCAAAATGCCTCCTAACGCCTTTATTGGAGTAGATGCACCTGACTTTAATTTAGCTATTGAAGAAAGAGCTAAATCAAAGGGAGTTCCTGTAATTCATATGGTTGCGCCTGCAGTATGGGCATGGCGTCCTAATCGTATTCACCAAATCAAACGAGCTGTTGATCATCTTTTACTGATCTTCCCTTTTGAAAAAGAGATTTTTGATAAGGCAGACATTCCCAGTACTTATATCGGCCACCCTCTGGCACGTCTGATTCCGTTAGAGCCTAAGACGGAAGAAGCAAGAAGAGAGCTGGGGCTTCCTGTTCAGGGCCCTGTAGTGGCAGTTCTTCCCGGGAGCCGAAAGGATGAAATCAAATGGTGCGGTCCTCAATTTTTTGGCGCCTGCGATGTGATCCTGAAATCAGATCCGTCGGTTAAATTTATTGTTCCGGCCGCTGATGAGGCAAGAAAGGCGGAAATTTCCAAAATTTTGGATACTTTCCCGAAAGTCAAAGAGGCAACGGTATTGACCTTAGGAAATTCTCATAAGGCAATGGAATCGTCTGACGCCATTCTAGTGGCAAGCGGTACGGCAACGCTGGAAGCAGCTCTCTACAAAAAGCCTTTAGTTGTCGGTTATGCCATGCCTGCTCTTTCGGCTATGCTTATTCTTTCAAAGGGCCAGACGAAGTGGATCAGCCTCCCAAATATTCTTGCGCAAAAGACTTTGGTTCCCGAGTGCGTGCAGATGTTCTGCAATCCTGATATCTTGGCATCTCATATCTTGCATGCACTTGAGCCGTCAAGAGCTGAAATGCTTCGTGATGTTTTTACTGAAATGCATCATTCTCTGCTTCGGGATACACCTAAACTTGCTTCCGAAGCTATTGCAAATGTTTTGCACAAAAGCTAATGGGCTATCTTTTTGATTCTTTTGAGGAAGACTTACTCTGCGGAGTAGACGAAGCGGGAAGAGGACCTTTGGCCGGTCCTGTGGTAGCGGCTGCCGTTATCTTTAAAAAAGACCATCCTATAGAACATGTTCGAGACTCTAAAAAGCTGAACGAACATCAAAGAAATGAGCTCGAAGTCAAAATTAAAAAAGAAGCTCTATGCTGGGCAATCGGGACTGCTTCCATGAAAGAAATCGACTCTCTCAACATTCTGCAAGCTACTTTCTTAGCAATGAAAAGGGCTGTTGAAGGACTGAATCCGCAGCCGGATCTTGTTCTTGTTGACGGAAACCGGCTTCCCCACTGGAATTACCGAAGCGAACCGATTATCGGCGGGGATGACATTATTCCTGAGATTTCTGCAGCCTCAATTTTGGCTAAGACTTATCGTGATCGGTTAATGCTTGAGTACGCCGAGAAATATCCTCAATATGGTTTTGAGCATCATATGGGTTACGGAACAAAAGAACATTTAGAGGCTTTGGAAAAGTTCGGCGCCTGTGAGATTCATCGAAGGACGTTCCGTCCGGTAACCAATGTACTAACCCGCTCAAATGGCAAAGGAGTGGCAGAATGCAGTTAATCACATCTGAAAATAATGAATTAGTGAAACAACTCAAAAGACTGAATCAGTCAAATCGTTTTTGTAAGAAGGAAGGTTTGACGATTGCCGAGGGGGTCCATTTGGCCAAAGAACTAATTCATCGTCAAGATCTTATCAAGGCAGTAGTCATCAAAGAAGGGGCGGGGGAGAAGAACGAAATTTCAGAGATTTTGTCTCAATTGCATGCTTCCTCTATAAAGCACTATGAGTTTAGTCAGAGCGTTTTTAATAAAGTCTGTCCTGTAGAAGAGAGCGCAGGGATTCTTTGTCTGATTCGAATTCCTTCTGAGCCGGAGATACCTCAGGATTCCGATTGGGTATTTCTTGATGACGTGCAGGATCCGGGCAATGTTGGAACAATTGCCAGAAGTTCTCTTGCCTCCGATGTTTCTAATTTGGCAGTAAGTAAAAACAGTGCCTATCCATGGTCGCCAAAAGTGCTGAGAGCCGGGATGGGTGCTCATTTTCGAATGAGGATTTTTACCTCTCTATTCCTAGAAGATATCAAAGAACAGACGAAGAATGTTTGCTTAGTAGCAGATGCACGAGGCGGACAGTCTTTGTTTAACAGCTTATGGGGTGAGAACGGTCAGAGAACCATTTGGGTATTTGGAAATGAAGGCCAAGGCGTCAGTGAGGACACCCTAAAGCTCTCTGACAAACGTCTGATTATTCCTTTGAATCCGGCAGTGGAGTCTCTTAACGTTGCGATGGCTGCAACAGTGTGTCTTTTTGAACAAAAGAGACGACGTGAGGCTTAATTTTCCTAGACAAAACAAAAGAGCCTCGAAAATGAGGCTCGTCGAAAATCCTAAATTTACATTCCCATATGCGGATCTGCTTTGATCTTAAGTTTTAATAAAATTGTGGCAGAGATTTCTTCAATAGACTTAGATGTAGAAGAAAGGAAAGGAATTCCTTCTCTCCACATCATCTGTTCCGCTTCTCTAGTTTCATATTGGCAATTTTCCAGAGAGGCATATTTAGAGTCAGGCCTTCTTTCGTTTCTAATTTGAGACAATCTTTGCGGTGAAATTGATAATCCGAATACCTTGTTCTTGTGAGCCTCTAAAGCGGGAGGCAGGACGCCGCGCTCAAAATCTTCAGGGATTAAAGGATAGTTTGCAGCTTTGATTCCGTACTGCATGGCCAGGTAAAGAGATGTTGGAGTCTTACCGCTTCGGGATACACCGACAAGGATGACATCGGCTTGATCTAAGCCATTGTTTGTCTGACCATCGTCATGAGCTAAAGTGTAATTGATTGCATCAATTCTACGGTTGTATCGTTCTTGGTCACCGATTTCATGACTCTTTCCGACGGAATGGTCGCTTGGAATACCCAGTTCTCTTTCTAAAGGGCCAACGAAAGATCTAAATAATTCAATGACAAATGCATTGCAGTACTCGTTAAATGTTGAAGCCAATTCTCTGGCCACCAATGTAGAAAAAACGAGAGGACGAATACCGGTTTCTTTACCTACTTCATTGATTTTTAAGGCTGCCTCTTTGGCTTTATCCACTGTATTGATAAAGGGCATGCGGTAACGGGAATATTTCAAACCGTGAAACTGAGCTAAGACGGAATTAGCTAAAGTTTCTGCCGTAATAGCCGTAGCGTCTGAAACAAAAAAGACGGTTCTAATGTGCTCACTATTTTGAGAAGGTGTTTCTTCGGTTGTCATTTTCAGCCCAATTTGTGTTTACAAGGAATTTCCACAAAGATAAGGAAATAAAGTTAAAATTTACCAAATTTTCCTAAACCTTTTAGAGGTAAAAATGCAACAAGGACGTTTTGTCATCCCCTTTAGCAAATTACGTATGTCCGACGTTGAAATCGTCGGTGGAAAGAATGCGTCTTTAGGCGAACTTTTAAGTCAGCTTACAGAGGCAGGTATTCGTGTTCCTGATGGTTTTGCTACCACAGCTGAGGCTTTCAGAGTATTTCTTAAAGAAGGCGGATTAGATAAGCGAATCGAAGAAAGATTAAAGACTTTAGATGTTGATGATGTCAAGGAATTGGCAAAAGCCGGCGCTGAAATCCGCCAATGGATTGAAGAGGCTCCTTTCCCTGCACAGTTAGAGAAAGAAATTCGTGAACATTATGAATGGCTCAAAGGCGATCAAGAACAGATTTCCGTTGCCGTTCGTTCCTCCGCTACAGCTGAGGACTTGCCGGATGCTTCTTTTGCCGGTCAGCAGGAAACATTCCTCAACGTCGTCGGAATCGACCAAGTCTTTGCCCGTATGAAAGAAGTTTTTGCTTCTCTTTATAACGACAGAGCTATTTCATATCGTGTTCACAAAGGTTTTGATCACTCCGTAGTTGCATTGTCCGCAGGCGTTCAAAGAATGGTCCGCTCTGACAAAGGCTGCGCCGGCGTTATGTTCACAATGGATACAGAAAGCGGCTTTGATCAGGTTGTCTTTATTACCGCTAGCTACGGTTTAGGCGAAACAGTGGTTCAGGGTGCCGTTAATCCGGACGAATACTTTGTTCATAAGCCGATGCTTGAACAAGGCAATTTCCCGATTATCCGTAAGGTACTTGGAAGCAAGAAGATTGAAATGGTCTTCGATACAGATAAAGCCTCCGGAAGATCCGTTAAAGTCGTTGACGTTCCCGAAGCCGAACGCAAGAAGTTTGCTTTGAATGACAGCGAAATCATTGAACTTGCCAAGTACGCAAGAATCATTGAAAAGCATTATGGACGCCCGATGGATATCGAATGGGGCAAAGACGGCATCGACGGCAAACTCTATATTCTTCAAGCGCGCCCGGAAACAGTTAAGTCCCGTCAGAAATCCCAAGACGTTCAGGAAAAATTTGTCCTCCTTGGAAAAGGCGAAGTCTTAGTAACCGGACGTGCTATTGGTCAGAAGATTGGCTCCGGCAAAGTCAAGATTGTTGACGGTCCTGAACAGATGCATTTGGTTCAAGAGGGAGACATCCTTGTTACTGACATGACTGACCCTAACTGGGAACCGGTCATGAAGAAGGCTTCTGCTATCGTTACAAACCGCGGGGGCCGTACTTGCCACGCAGCTATTATTGCTCGTGAATTGGGTATCGCAGCCGTAGTCGGATGCGGCAACGCCACTGAAATTCTGAAAGATGAACAAGAAGTTACCGTTTCTTGCGCAGAAGGCGACACCGGTTACATCTACAACGGTTTGGTTCCGTACGAAATTAAAGAAGTTAAGCAGGGCGAACTGCCGGAATGTCCTGTCAAGATCATGATGAACGTGGGTAATCCACAGCTTGCTTTCGAATTCCAGAGCATTCCTAACAAGGGCGTCGGTTTGGCTCGTTTAGAGTTCATCATCAATAACAATATCGGAATTCACCCGAAGGCCTGTTTAGATTATCCGAATCTTCCTGAAGACTTGAAGAAAGCAGTGGAAGAAGCCAGCGCAGGCTATGCAAGTCCGCGTGAATTCTTCAAGGAAAAACTTGCTGAAGGTGTTGCTACTATCGGAGCTGCATTCTGGCCGAAGAAAGTCATCGTCAGAATGTCTGACTTCAAGAGCAATGAATACCGTAAGTTAGTCGGCGGCAAGCAGTATGAACCGGAAGAAGAAAACCCAATGCTTGGCTTCCGCGGTGCAAGCCGTTATGTTTCTGACGACTTCAAAGAATGTTTCGCAATGGAATGCGAAGCATTGAAGAAGGTTCGCGATGAAATGGGTCTGACTAATGTTGAAATCATGATCCCGTTTGTCAGAACTCTCAGAGAAGCTAAAGAAGTTAACGACAGATTGGAAGAGCACGGACTTAAGCGCGGTAAGAACGGTTTGCGTCTGAACATGATGTGTGAAATCCCAAGCAACGCTGTTTTGGCTGATCAGTTCTTGGAATACTTCGATGGATTCTCCATCGGCTCCAACGACTTAACTCAGCTTACACTTGGCTTGGACCGCGACTCTGGCTTGATTGCTCACTTCTTTGATGAACGCGATCCTGCCGTTAAGAAGCTTCTTTCGATGGCAATCAAAGCTTGCCGTGAAAAAGGTGCTTACGTAGGTATTTGCGGTCAAGGTCCTTCCGACCATCCGGATTTGGCTCAGTGGCTTATGGAAGAAGGCATTGAATCTATCTCCTTGAACCCTGACACAGTGGTCAACACCTGGAGAAAGTTAGCTGCCGCTAAGAAATAATATTTCTAGTTAAGCTAATTTAGATATACTTAAACGGCTGTCAGCGAATGCTCGGCAGCCGTTTAGCATATGAGAAGAGATTTATGAGTCTGACATTTTTTTGGTTTGTTGCAGCAGCGATTATTGGAATGTTGGATCTCTATTTCGTTAACATCCTGTTTTTGATTATTTCTGCATCCTGTTTCATTGCAGGTTTCTCAAGTCTGTTTTTTACCTCCGTCTTCGTCCAATTGGCCATCCTGATTTTGTCCTCAGGCCTTTTCTTTGCAATTCTGCTGACAGTTAACTCCTTAGATAGAAATGAGGTTCCGGCTTCAGAACGATTAAAGCGGCAGATTGGCAAGAAAGTTGTGGTTCATGAGTGGATGGATAACCGCTTTGCTAAAGTGCAGTTTGACGGCAAAGTTTGGGAAGCAGAAATTGCATATACCTCGGGAGAATCTCTAACTCCCGGTCAATACAAGATATGGAAGATATTACCTAACCGTCTTGTTCTAATTAGAGCGTAGCTATGGAAGAAAAACTTTCTCCCGAGCAGGCGAGTTTGCCTAGCTTGGATGACTCAAAGACATTAAAAGCCCTTTTTCAATCACAGGCGCATGCTATTGCCAATAGATTGAGTGAAGCGCAGAGGAAAAATGTTGCGCGCAGTGAGGTTGTAGAAATTGATAAGAAGGCAGCGGCATTAATGGCCTCAACATTATTGGGGCTGAACCCCGCGTTTGAAAAGCCTGTCGTCAACACTCCCGAAAAGTTTGAAAGAAATATCCGTGGCGGATTGGCTGATGAACTTAAAAAGACCGGATTTAGTGAGAAAGACCTGGAAGATAGGACGGCTTTGTTCCAAATTGCCAGCTATATTTTCACCAATGAAGTACACCAATTAATCAATGAATTGTCCAAAGATCCGGACAATATTGAAACCAATGGAGCTAAAGCTCTGAATGATCTTTTAGAACGCTGGAGTTCTATTTTGGAGAGACAGTAAATGGCAGGATGCGGCACATGCGGATCATGCAGACCCGACCATAGTTCAAAGGCTCCTCAAAGTCCTTCTTTAGTAAACCTGGAGGTTGTCAGATCAATTTTCAGCCAAGCCGTCATTAACATGATGAGACGGCATATTTCCAATGCCCAGGGGGAACTCGATACTGAGAAAATGCTGGAAAAAGATGCTTTTTTAGCACAGTGGCTCGGAGATACATTTACCGGAAAGAACCCTCACTTTGAAATTGGTCCTGAAAATTGGAATCCGAACGGTCTGGCGGCATTTTTAAGAGAAAACTTAGCACACCTCCCTCAAGCCAAGGACTTGCTTATCGGAGATGATGAAGAAGTTATCTACAGCATTTCCAAGTTGTTTAAAGATCAAGCTCAAGGCGCTATTTCCGGCTTTTTAGCCGAAGGAAATTTTTCTACCTATCCCGAGGAGCTCCCGCCTTATGCCTCTCAGTTTATTGAGGCATGGGCAATGCTTTACACCGGCGCTCCTTTATAACTTTTAAAGAGAAGAAAATGGAAAATTTTGAGTTCTATAACCCAACAAAATTGTTTTTCGGCCGTGGTCAAGAAACAAGAATCGGTTCTCTTTTAGTTGAAAAAGTTGGAACTGACTCACAGGTTTTAGTTGTTTACGGCGGTCAAAGCGCAAAAAAGAGCGGACTTCTTGATAAAGTCACTTCCAGTTTGAAAGCGAGCGGAATCAACTTTGTCGAGCTCGGCGACGTGCGTCCCAATCCGACTTATGAAAAAGTAAAAGAAGGCGTAGTTCTGGCTCGTGAAAAGAACATTCAAGCAATCGTAGCTGTCGGAGGAGGCAGTGTTATTGATACCGCTAAAGCCATTGCAATTTGTGTTCCATACGAAGGCGAGGGTTGGGATTTCTTTGAAAAAGGAGTTGTTCCTAAAAAAGCACTTCCAGTGGCTTGTGTCTTGACACTTCCGGCAGCCGGCAGCGAACAGAGCAAGCGCATTGTTATTTCTCACCAAGGTAGAAAGCTCGGAACCGGCAGTGACATTGTCAGACCTTTTGCCAGCATTATCAATCCTGAGTTCTTCTTTACATTGCCTCCAAAACAGGTTAGAGCCGGCGTTATAGACATGATGAGCCATATCATGGAAAGATACTTCACTCAAACTCCTAATACGGATTTTATTTCCGGACAAGCGGAAGCTGCCTTGAGAAGCATCATGAAGAACGGCCTTATTGTGAGAAAAGATTCTCAAAATTACGAGGCTTGGAGCCAGATCGGTTTAGCGGGTTCCTTTGCGCATAATGGTTTCTACGGCTTGGGACAGAAGGAAGACTGGGCATGCCACGGAATTGAGCATGAGATCAGTGCTTGGGACGAAACAATTACGCACGGCGAAGGACTGGCTGTAGTGACACCAGCTTGGATGACATATGTTTGGAAGGAGAATCCGTCCCGCTTTGTCCAGTTCGCTCAGAATGTAATGGGAGTTAAAGAAGATACTGAAGAAAAGACGGTATTGGCCGGCATTGCAGCGTTAAAGAACTTCTTCAAAGAAATGGGAGCTCCGGTAACATTAGCAGAGCTCCATGCTGAAAAGCTGGATCCTCAGGAATTAGCAGAGAAAGCAGTCAAGATTCCCGGAACCTTAGGTAACTTCAAGAAACTTCATTCCGAAGACATTCTCAAGATTTTTGAGTTAATGCGTTAATTTCTATAATCTTGAGAGAGGCCTGCGCAGTTCAAAGCTCGCAGGCTTTTAATTTCTCATCTTCTTTTTCATTAATCTTTGTTGTTCGCGCTTCCAGTCGCGTTTGCTTTCCTCAGCTCTTTTCTCGAACTTTCTCTTGCCCTTGGCCAGCCCGATAGTTAATTTAACTTTACCGCCCTTGAAGTGCATGTCTAAAGGAACCAAGGTGTAGCCGGATCTTTCAATCAAGCCGATAATGCGCATGATTTCTTTTTTATGCATCAGCAGTTTTCTTGTGCGTGTCGGCTGGGGTTTTTCATGTGTACTGGCAGTACCAAGGGGAACTACCTGAGCATTTAAAAGAAAAAGTTCACCTTCGCGAACGAAGATATGAGCCTCTGTGATTTGTGCTCGACCCTCTCTAATGGATTTGACTTCCCAACCTTGAAGCACAAGTCCTGCTTCATACTTATCTTCAATGGTGTAATCAAAGCGAGCTTTTTTATTTTGAATAAGTGCCACTTTTAAACCTCTTATGAATCCATGACGGCGCAAAATTGTGCCTCATGTCGAAAAATTACAGTCGAATTTTAACAAAATCGAGAACTTATCCTAGGCTAATTAGCAAAGGTGGGCAGTGGCGGTGTAATAAATCAACTTGAAAATGTTTAAATCGCCGGCAGAATCGTATGCTCACCTCTAGTTCATAGTAATCAGATCGGAACACACTTTCGAAAGGCAACTACATTTGCCCGTTCTTTTGGGCGGAGGCTTTTCGGAGAATGAGCTAAAATCCAAAGCGACTATTGGAAATATCAAAAGTTTTGCACAAGATATTTCTTCCAATTACTTTTCTTTCCGAGGTATTCGTGCGCATTTTCTTAGTTAATCAATCAGACAACGGATTAATAAAAAAAGAAACTGTTTGTCCGGACAGACTTCATCTTTCCGAATTCAAGGAACAGTACATTTCTCCATTAAAGGAAGGATGGAATGTCAGCGTCTGGGACGAAAACCGCAGTGACGGTTACGAGTTAAAGGACGGCGATAGGGTAGAAGTCTGCGGCCCGCTTCTTGTGGATCCAAAGATTGCAAGAATGAAGAGGGCCGAAATCAAAAGACAGTCCCATGTCAGTAAAAGAAGGCATGCCGGTAATCGTAAACCATAACTTGTTAGAAAAGTGAATTTCGATTTTGAGTTCTCTGTCTAGGTATAATCGCTTTTTGTGTTTAGAGGTATAGTATGCGACTCCTTCAAAAGGCACTCACTTTTGATGACGTGCTTCTCGTTCCGGCTTACTCAAACGTTCTTCCAAGAGAAACCGTCCTTTCTACTCAGTTCACACGTAATATCCGATTAAATCTTCCGCTTTGCTCTGCGGCTATGGATACAGTTACTGAATCCAAGTTGGCTATCGCACTTGCTCAAGAAGGCGGCATCGGTATTATTCACAAAAATATGACCGCTAAGGCACAAGCTGCTGAAGTTGCCAAGGTCAAGAGACATGAAGCAGGCATGGTTGCTGATCCAATTACAATTGGCCCTGACATGATTGTTGCAGACGTTCTCAGACTGACAAGAGAACATCACATTTCCGGCCTTCCGGTCGTCTTAGAAGGTAAAGTTTTAGGTATGGTTACCAACCGTGACTTAAGATTTGAAGAAAGACTGGACGCCAAGATCAGTGAAATCATGACTCCTGCCGAGAGACTTGTCACCATCAAAGAAGGCGGCACTCTCGAAGAAGCCAAAAACCTCATGCACAAACACAGACTGGAAAGAGTTTTAGTTGTTGACGACGACTTTAACCTTAAAGGTTTGATGACAGTTAAAGACATTACTAAAGCTACAGAACATCCATACGCAGCCAAAGATTCTCACGGCAAACTTTTAGTCGGCGCTGCTGTTGGTGTTGGAGCAGGTACAGAAGAAAGAGTCGAGCTTCTAGTTGAAGCCGGTGTGGACGTTATCTGTGTTGATACAGCTCACGGACATTCTCAGGGAGTTTTGGACAGAGTTGCTTGGGTGAAGAAGCACTATCCGCAGATTCAGGTAATTGGCGGCAACGTTGCAACAGCCGCTGCTGCGTTAGCTCTCGTTGAGTACGGTGCAGATGCTGTTAAAGTCGGTATCGGACCAGGCTCTATTTGTACAACTCGCGTTGTTGCCGGTGTTGGTGTTCCTCAAATCACAGCTATTTCCAATGTTGCCGAAGCTCTTGCAAATTCCGGCGTTCCATTAATTGCCGATGGCGGTATCCGTTTCTCCGGCGACCTTGCTAAAGCCATTGCTGCCGGTGCTAACTGCGTAATGATGGGCGGTATGTTTGCAGGTACTGACGAGGCTCCGGGCGAAATCATTCTTTACCAGGGCCGTTCCTACAAGAGCTACCGCGGCATGGGTTCCCTCGGTGCTATGAAGAGAGGTTCAGCCGATCGTTACTTCCAGGACAATAACAACGGAAACGTTGACAAATTTGTACCAGAAGGTATCGAAGGTATGGTCCCTTATAAAGGCAGCGTCTTAGCTATCATCTATCAAATGGCTGGCGGTCTGAGATCTTCAATGGGCTACTGCGGATGCGCAACAATCGATGAAATGAGAACAAGAGCTCAGTTCGTTGAAATTACTTCAGCAGGTATGAGAGAATCTCATGTCCACGATGTGAAGATTACAAAAGAAGCTCCAAATTATCGTTTAGAGCATTAAACTCACATGAGGTAGACGAAGGACCGTGGCGGATTACCAAAACGGTCCCTTTTGTTATTTGAAGAGTAAAGCTAATGAAACACGATCGAATTTTAATTCTGGATTTTGGAAGCCAGGTCACTCAGCTGATCGCCCGCAGAGTGCGGGAAGCTCATGTTTACTGCGAAGTACATTCCTGTGAGGTGACTAATGACTTCATCAGAGATTTCAATCCGAAAGGCATCATTCTTTCCGGATCTCATATGAGTGCCTATGAAGAATCTACTGATGTTGCACCAGCAGCCGTTTTTGAACTCGGAGTTCCTGTTCTCGGCATCTGTTACGGTATGCAGACCATGGCAGAACAGCTCGGAGGTAAGGTTGAAAGCGGAGCCCAGAGAGAATTTGGTTACGCTGAAGTCCGTGAACACGGCCATACAAAATTGTTAGAGAAAATCTCTGATTTTACAAATGAAGATGGTCAGAGCTTCTTAAAAGTTTGGATGAGCCATGGTGACAAGGTCACCAAGATGCCTGAAGGCTTCAAACTCATGTGCTCTACACCGAGTTGTCCGATCGCCGGTATGGCTGACGAAAAGAGAGGTTTCTATGCCGTTCAGTTTCACCCGGAAGTTACTCATACGGTGAAGGGTAAAGAAATCCTCAATACTTTTGTGTTGGACATCTGTAAAGCCAAACCTGACTGGATTATGGGTAGCTTTGCTGAGGAATCCGTTCAGAAGATCAAAGAACAAGTCGGCAAAGATGAAGTTATTCTCGGACTTTCCGGCGGTGTTGATTCCTCAGTAGCCGCTGCTTTGATTCATAAAGCTATCGGTGACCAGCTGACATGTGTTTTCGTTGACAACGGCCTTTTGCGTTTGCATGAACGCAAACAAGTTGAAGAAACTTTCCGCAAGAATATGGGAATGAAGCTTGTAGTCGTTGATGCAAGCGAACGCTTTATGCACGAACTCAAAGGCGTTACTGATCCTGAAGCTAAGAGAAAAATTATCGGCCGTTTGTTTGTTGAAGTTTTCCAAGAAGAAGCCGCCAAGCTTCCTAATGCTAAGTGGCTTGCTCAGGGCACGATTTATCCTGACGTTATCGAAAGCGCTGCCGCTAATACAAAGAAAGCTAAGACAATTAAGTCTCATCATAACGTTGGGGGATTACCTGAAACACTTCACCTCAAACTCTTGGAACCACTTCGTGAACTCTTCAAGGATGAAGTCAGAGAGCTTGGATGTGAATTAGGTTTGCCGGCTGAAATGGTTTACAGACATCCATTCCCAGGTCCAGGTTTAGGCGTCAGAATTCTTGGGGAAGTTAAGAAAGAGTATGCAAACCTTCTCCGTCAAGCGGATGCAATCTTTATCGAAGAACTTAGAAATGCTGATTGGTACGATAAGGTCAGTCAGGCTTTCGTTGTATTCCTTCCTGTTAAGAGCGTAGGCGTAATGGGCGATGGCAGAACTTATGACTGGGTTGTTTCTTTAAGAGCGGTTCAGACATCTGACTTTATGACTGCCAAGTGGGCTCACTTGCCGTATGAGCTTCTTGGTAAGGTTTCCAACCGTATCATTAATGAAGTCAAGGGTATCAATAGAGTTTGCTACGATGTGTCTGGTAAGCCACCAGCAACAATCGAGTGGGAATAGCAATATAGCGTTTTAGTACGTTTATCAATGTTCTAGGGTGTTTCAAAAAACACCCTTTTTTAATGTTAAAAATCAACAAATTAGACGTACTTAGATTTTCTAAACGTTTACTGATGTTTCTCACTGTTTAGCCATGTACCATATTCAAATTCATGGTTTATTTCATGGTTTTTTAAGTTAAAATTTTAGAAACCATGACTTTTTAGGTCATGGTTCTTGTTCTTATCATGGTTCCTATTTCTCCCATGAAGGCTAAACTGCTAGACATCACAGATGCGAAAATCAAGGTTTTAAATCACTCAATTAAGCAGTTCTAACGAGCTGGATTGGTTTTAGGGATTTGAAATATTTCTTTTAAAGATTAAAGTTGCTTTTCCCGGAGAAGGTATCGACGCTTGAAACAACCTGCCCGATAAGATGGAGATTTTGTCTGGGAGAGTTCGGATAATACCCATCCGGCTGCGCAAGATGCATCCGGTACAACAAGCCTCGTTTTCGGGGATGGAACAACGACGTTAGTAGATTGCTCACTTCTCAAAGATGGTACGGGCGCCTTCTCTACTAATGGGCAAGACGCATCATTGACGGTAGCACCAACGGCAACTCTTATTCTTGGAAATATCGATGAAGCCGGTGACTATACCGTTGTGAGAGGCTTTGATACTGCAGACAACGTTTTCGGCAATGGCTGGAGGGGTGGTTGGATAGGAGACAAGCTTTATGCTTTAGCCCAAGACGGAACCGGCATTAATTGGGAACTGGAACTGCATAACGATGCATCCAGGGTGTGGGTAAGTGCCATCCTTAATGATGTTCTTTCTATGTATCCGGATATTGCGGTTCCAAACATTGCCAATGATGAACTTCGTCATGCTCAGAAAGATGCTTTCACATACGGCGTTTTAAGGCGCAAGGACTTGTCTGCAGCTGAGAAGACAGCAATTGTTAATTCTGCGGCAAATATAAGTTTTGCTGGTGGCACTCTTTCTGTAGGCTTCAATGATCTTACAACTGCTTTGGATTCCGTAGAGAATCAAGTTTCAATGAAAGGTGAATCTTTCACAGAAGAAGGCTTGATGCGTGATTGGCCGCATGGAAACAATCTGTGGATTGATTTGATTAGCGAAAAACAGAAATACAAGAGGTTTGCAGCAACGGGAATCGGTAAAGCAGGCTATAAGACTGGCGCGTTCAGTTTTACCCTGGGCTTTGACGACAAGATGACAGTAACTTCAATTGTAGGTGCGGCTTCCAGTTTCAACCGAGGCTCGCAGGATTCAACCGGAGATCTGTCTAAAACGAAAAATAAATACAATTCTTACGGAATTCACGCCTACGGTGCTTACAGTCCTAGTTCTAACTTAAACGTTGTCGGAACGTTGACCTATCTTAGAAGTTCCTCTGATATTACCCAGTATATAAATGCCGCAGGTTTTGGAAATGCCGATGCTGATGTCAAGACCAATTTGCTTGCAGCAGGCATTCGTGTGGAAACAACCTTGAAAGCTAGAAGTTCAAGTGTTGTTCCTCATGCAGGAATTCCCTATGTGTACGCTAAGAGCGGGAAGTACGATACCAAGGTTGATGGAAAGAAGATCTGGTCAAACAAGACCAAAGCAAATCACGCCATTCAGTTCCCGACTGGTGTTGCACTTCGCGGCGATATCGCGACCGGTAACGGCTGGAATATTTGTCCGCAAGCTGACCTCACTTTCATTCCGCAGGCAGGAAGCTCTAATCAGCGGACAACATTGACAGATGTAAACGGCATTTCTGATCGCATAAGCGGTGAATTTGCAGGAAACTTCGGGACGAATGTGAATTTGGGTGTTCAAGCTGATAAAGGTGGTGCCCCCCTCGGATTTCTGTACGGTTTTACAGGAGGTTCCAAAGGCAAGGCTGACCATACCTTGCGGCTTGAAGCTCACTGGCGCTTTTAGCCGGTAAAGAGGAGAGGTCCTGTTGAATTTTCAGATTGGTCAACGAGATTTCTGATGATTTGCCTGAATGTTGTCAAGACGACTACGAGCTAACTTACACACGTGCCAAGAAATTACCTATGAGTCGGTTTCAATTGGTTAAGGAAAACTTTTCTGGGCAGATTTTCATATTACTGTCGCTGCGTACACCTCTCAGTTCGCTTAGTCTTCGAGCGGAGGGACTAAGAGCTGCGATCTGCAGATTTCTAGTACAGCAAAAGAGGCGCCTTCGTTAGAAGTGCGCCTCGGAAAACCTAATGGAAAGATGATTTTCAGCTTATTAAAGATGAATCATTCCAGCCGTTGGTTTATTAGAAACTGTGGCTAATACCGCTGCACAGAGTCCATGAGTTAAATGTTGAGTGATAAGAGCCGGTATTGAGAAGTTTGTTGGCTTTGCCATAACCACCGTAGAGATAAACTAAGGTACGGTTGCTCAAAGGATACTCATATGCAGTTCCGGCGGACCAAATGTTGTATTTTTCGTTTGTGGAATTAGACTTTCCGTGGGCGTAGTTGCCTTCAAGTTTCCATTCCCCACTGGCGATCTTATAGCCAATAGCTGCAGTGACAGCATGCTGAGATACGCCTTTAGTTCCTTGATTTGCATAATTCCATCCGGGAAGCATCTGGCTGTTATGTGCATACTGGTAGGCAGCCCAAACCGTCCAATTGCCAAAGCCTTGCTGACCGCCCAAGGTGAAGAGCTGAGTTGATTTTGCAGCAATGTCTTTGTTGTCGAGCATTTCCCACATTGCACTAAACACAGTGTCGTTATGGGCATAATCTAAGCCGATACCGTAATAGTGAGAATTCTTAGACCATTTCTTGTCGTCTTCACCTGTGGTGTTTAAACCGGTACCGTTGGAGTACATAGCAGTGATTGTTGCGCCGCTAAAGGAAGGGCTCTTGTAGATTACAAGATTGTCCATGCGGTCTGTATTGATAAAAGCACTTGCCATATTGCCGTCTGTGTAGTAAGACGTCCAAAGAGCACCGCCGTGCAGAATAGTGTAGGTGCCGCAGTCAGACGACAAACCGCCGGCTCGGCCAAAAGCGAATTCGCCCCAGTTGCCTTTAACCTGCAAAAGAGCTTCGCGGCTGAATGCTTTGCCTCCATAAGCTTCGCTTCCGTCATCAGCGTTGAATCCTTGTTCGAGAATAAAGCCGACGGAGTTGCCGTTGCCCAGATCCTCGACGCCTCTCAAGCCGAATCTGCTTCCGGCGTAAATACCATTATCCAATTTCACGACGGCACTCTCACCTTTGTGTTTGGTGACGGTGACTGCTTCGTCAATTACTCCGTAGAGCGTGACATTAGAGGCTGCCATTGCATTGAACGACAATGCGGCCAGAAGGGCGGCAGGAAGAAGTTTTTTGATCATTGCAAAATCTCCTTAGTTTGAGTTGCAGAGGTTTATAAGAGTACTTGAGAAGGACATTCAGACGCTTTGGTAAAGCGTTAGCCAAGTTAGCTATGCGCGTTTTCCTTGTGGAGATTTGACGACAACACATCAAGAGCGCAGTAAGTAACTAGCATTTTCTTTCTCATAAACTATACCGTCTAGCCGGTTTAGTTAATATGCAAATATTAATCTCATAATTGCTTTTAATTAATCAGGATTTTTCCTAATAAAATGAAAAAGTTCCGGCAGAGAAGTTCTGTAATTGGAATTGTCAAGAATTCATCCGGCTTCAAACAGAGTCTCATAGGTCCTCTAAAAAGTACAAGGATCTGTCTTTTCATAGTTGCTGGCGACTTTAAAGAATGAGTACGCTTGGACAAATTTGTATTAAGAGTTCCAAAATGCTATCTCTATTATTTTGTCTTCTTTTGCCTTGATGCTATTTCTCACGAGATCTGTAGACAATCCGTCTTGTCGAAAATTGTTTGAAGACTCGGTGATTAAAGGAGTTGAAGGATGGACTCTTGATTAAGCAACTCATCTGCCGTAAAGTAAGAGGAGAGTAATCACAAATTCAAAAATCAGCATGGTTTCATTTCCATGAGGAGGAGGGTGGATGGATATAGTTGATAAGTTTGTGAATCTTTCGATTCGTGTCGGATCCACAATTGAAGCTCTTAGCAAAGTTCCTGAAAACTTGTCATGCGTTTTGATGATCTTTCAGGCGACCTCAAAAAATCCTTTAAGTCCTACTGTATTTGAGGCTCAGATCTTTTTGCAGACAGCCGGAAGCTGGTTGAGCCTGACTCCGGATGAGTTGGTGCAGGCCGCTAATTTGGTTCGGCCGCCGCTTTTTGCTCATATCAACTTGAATCATCTTTTCGAAAGAGTTGAGAAACGCAGAAAGGACGAGCGGGAAAAAAGAAGACTTTTTGCTCTTCAAAAAGAAAAAGAAAATGAAGAGAAAAAAATCAACAAAGATGATGATATTAAGTACATGAAGGAAGCCATGGATTGTGCACGGGCAGCAGAAGAGAGCGGTGAAGTCCCTGTGGGTGCAGTAGTGGTTGACGAGAAAGGTGTAATTATCGGCCGAGGATTTAATAAAGTAATCGGAGACGCCGATCCTACCGCCCATGCGGAAATCATGGCCATTAGACAAGCCGCAAAAGTCAAAAAGAATTACCGTCTGGAAAATTGCACGCTTTATGTGACGCTTGAACCGTGCCCAATGTGTGCCGGCGCTATTATGAATTCTCGCTTTAGCCGTTTGGTCTACGGAGCCTCCGATGAAAAGGCGGGTGTCGTTGATAATGTGTGCAAACTCTTCAGTTACCCTACACTTAACCATCATACAAAGACTACATCCGGGATTTGCAGTCAAGACTGCCTTAAATTGCTGCGAGATTTCTTCGAAAAGAAGAGAAAAAAGGAGAGCAGCAATTGAAGAAGAAAATTGCAGGCATTGCAGCCCCTAGCGGTAATGTATTAAATCTTGAAGACGTAAAGAAAGCTGCTAAGCTTTTAGAAGAAGACGGTTGGGAAGTGAAGCTCGGTAAGTCTGTCCTGACTTCTTTTCAACGATTCGGAGGTGTCAGTGACGAGGCGCGTGCCGAAGATTTCAATCGGCTATGCGGCAAGTGTGATTTTGTTCTAGCCGCGCGGGGAGGTTACGGTTTAAACCGCATCCTTCCCACAATTGATTTTGAAGAGATTCATAAGAGAGGAGTGTGGGTCGGAGGGTTCTCGGATATCACGTTGTTTTCTTTGGCATATCTTGCTAAGTATCAAGGCAAAAGTTTGCATTGTCCGACAGCAAGTGTGTTAGGAAAATCTTCCGTTTCTGCCTTTAGTATTGAATCTTTTCGGACGGCTTTATCTTCAAAACAATATGCCATTGAGTTTGAAACAGATGCTGCAAATTTAAAGGTTTCAGGCACTCTTTGGGGAGGAAATTTATCCGTCCTTGTCTCGGCTCTAGGGACACCGTATTTTCCCGATATTGAGGGAGGAGTTTTGTTTCTGGAGGATTTGGCTGAACCTGCCTACAAAATCGAAAGAAATTTACTTCAATTAGCTCAAGCGGGAGTTCTACAAAAGCAGCAAGCAATCGTTTTGGGACACTTCTCTCATATAAGAAATTCTGCACACGACTTTGGATACTCCATCGAGGATGCAAAAGAAATCTTGCGAAAGACAATCAAGGTTCCGGTAATCGAAGGGCTCCCTTTCGGGCATGTTGATGATCTTTGCACACTAGTGATTGGGGCTCCGTGCTGTCTTAGCGTAAACTCTAGACATTGCACATTAACGATTCCGGATGCTCCGAACTTCTAGTTATGAATTTAAAAGATCTTTACAAGAAATTTCGAACTATTTTCGAACCAGGTCCTAGAAGTTATGATCCTCGAGACTTGGGCCTGACTGCGCCCGACCTTAAAAAGAAGCTTCAATTAAGCCAATTAGCGCAAATGAAGCATCATTCCTCCGCTTCAATTCTTACCCGGTTTATTTTTTGTGTGCTCTTCGCATGTCTGACTTGGGATTCGATAGGCGGGGGAGTAATGGCACTATGGGTTGGCTTTGTACTGATGCACAGTCTTGCCGGGATTAAATCGACAGATGATTTTTTTGAGTGCCCCGACGTTGAGAAGCAGTTCAAGTTCTGGAAAAACCGTTCTCTTCAAATGGTTTTTGTTTCCGGATTGTCATTCGGTTTTGCCGGTTTCTATTTCATGATTCCGGGCAATACTGAAGTTCAAATGCTTGTTATCGCCTTAATTATTGGTGTTTCTTTCGGAAGCATGTCTCTTTATGCATGTTGGCTTCCTGCATTCTGGGCGTTCCTCCCGACAGTACTGCTGCCGACGATGGTCAAGCTGGCGATGATTTATAACATCTCTTTTGGAGTGGCTGCCTTTTGGGTTGGAATTATCCTTCTTATCCTCTGGTACTTCTCAACGCGCCTCAATGAGATTTACTCTCTGTCTCTATTCAGAAATTTTGAGAAAGAGTATCTGGTAGAAGAGTTAGTCCAGCAGCGCCAGGCCGCTGAACTGGCAAAAGAAGCCGCAGAAATGGCCATTGTGTCTAAAACTAAGTTTTTTGCTGCGGCCAATCATGACTTAAGACAGCCTTTGCAGGCCATGGGCATTTTTATTTCTGTGCTGGAAGCTCAAGTCCCGCCTGACAGTAAGCCTTTGGTCGATAATCTATCCCAAGCATGTAATCAGGTAGCAACTTTGGTGGATCAAATTTTGATCCTCTCAAAATTGGATTCCAGAAGCATCAAAATCAATCCCACAACCTTCTCTTTGGATGAAGTGTTTGAGGAAATGAAGATCGAGTTCTCATCCGTCGCTGAAACCAAGGGGATCCAATTTGTTCTTGATCCCATTTCTGCGACTATCTGCACCGATGCCCAGCTTCTTGAACGAGTTATTAGAAATTTGCTTTCGAACGCTTTCAGATACACCTCATCGGGAAAAGTGGTTTTAAGAGCAAGATGCGGGTTGAAAGATACTTTGGTTATTATCGTTGCTGATACCGGCAATGGCATCGATAAGTCTGAAAAGCAGGATCTCTTCAAAGAATATTACCGAGGAAAATCCGGATACCAGGCAAAAGAGGGTTATGGCTTAGGACTTTCTATTGTCAAAAAGATTTGTGATTTGCTGGACTTCTCTATTTCTTTCCGGTCCAAGAAAGGTTCAGGTACAGTCTTCCGTGTCGTTGTGCCTCTTTCGAGAGATTTGCATCAGGTCAAATTACTTAATAAACCGGAGCACTCTAAATCTTTCTTCTCGCTGAAAGGCAAGAGAATATTGATTATCGAAGATGATCCTTTAATCCGCCGGAGTGTTCAGGCTTTATTAGAAGCTTGGGGTGCAAAGGTTAAAGTTGCGGAACACTATGATGCTCAGCTTGCAGCGGAAATCGTGGTTTCTAATCCATTGGATCTGATATTGACTGACTTTAACTTAGGGCCCGGACATTTGACAGGGCTTCAGGCAACACTGCGTATAAGAAGCGCTGTCGGTAAGAGGATTCCTGCCATTGTCATGAGTGCGACTCCGAGAGAGGAGGTCATGAGACATTATGAAGAAGAGACGGAAGGTTTAAATTTCAGCGAATACGGTACTGACCTAACTGATTTGCCGACAATTCTTCAAAAACCTGTTTCACCGAACGAAATCAATAAAGCTATTTCAAGGCTTTTGAATACGAAGCACACTTAGTACAAATACTATTCTGTTTTTTCTGACAAAGGTTAGATTTGAGCTATTCTAAATGCACTCTTTTAACCAAAAAGGCCCAATTCGACAGTCTGAGTTTTTACCAAAATTAGATGGATCGAAGCACTAATCGAATAGCTCGTCGTCTTTCAAAAAAAGATAGTGAGCCGTCCGATCAATTTCCCAAGGACTTTGAAAGGATTTTTAATGAATCAGAACGGTGCGGAAAAAAACGCAGAAGTATTAAACGGATCAGAAATACTGGTCCGAGCTTTAGCTGAAGAGGGTGTAAAGCACGTCTTCGGCTATCCGGGTGGGAGCGTCTTAAACGTCTTTGACGCTATTTTCAAACAAGATAAATTCAAGCACATCCTTGTCAGGCACGAACAAGGTGCCGTCCACGCAGCAGATGCCTATTCACGTTCCAGCAACAAAGTCGGCGTTGCTCTAGTAACCAGCGGTCCGGGAGCAACGAATGCCATCACGGGAATTGCCACGGCTTATGCTGACAGCATTCCGCTTGTCGTCTTTACAGGTCAGGTCAATACTGGTGCAATTGGTCAAGACGCTTTCCAAGAAGTGGATACCATCGGCATTACCAGACCTTGTGTTAAGCACAATTTCTTGGTTAAGGATGTTCGAAATCTCGCCGAAACAATTAAAAAGGCTTTCTATATCGCCAAGAGCGGCCGTCCCGGTCCTGTTGTGATTGATCTTCCGAAGGATATTACAGCCGCAAAATGCGAATACTCTTATCCAAAAGACATTGATATTCGCTCTTACAGACCGATTTCAAAAGGCCACTTAGGGCAAATTAAGAAAGCTCTTCAACAATTAATCAATGCAGAAAGACCGCTTATTCTTGTTGGGGGCGGCGTAATCTCTGCAAATGCCAGCGAACTGCTCCAGCGCTTTGCCAGTGAACTTGGTGTTCCGGTCAATTCCACTTTGATGGGCTTAGGCTCTATTAAGTCCGGTGACAAAAAATTCCTCGGCATGGTTGGAATGCACGGAACATATGAAGCCAATATGGCAATGCAGAACTGCGATTGCTTGGTTGCTATCGGCGCACGATTTGACGATAGAGTTGTCGGTTTGCCGAGTAATTTTGCTCAGCCCGGCAGAAAGATTATTCATATCGACGTGGATCCGTCAACAATCTCTAAGCGTGTGAAAGTTGATATTCCAATCGTCGGAGATGTGAAAGTCGTTTTGGCAGACATGCTGAACCTTCTTGATGAAATTCCGGAACGTCCGGATGCTGAAAAGATGGCTGCATGGCAGAACAAGATCGATGAATGGCGCAAAATTGACTGTCTGCATTATGAGAAGAGCGACAAGGTTATTAAGCCGCAGGAAGTGCTGGAGAAATTACAAGAAGTTGCCGGCCCAGATTTAATCGTGGCTAGTGATGTCGGTCAGCATCAGATGTGGTGCGCTCAGTTCCTGAACTTCACTAAACCAAGACATTGGCTGAGTTCGGGCGGTCTTGGCACCATGGGAGTCGGTCTGCCTTATGCAATCGGGGCCTGCGTTGCAAATCCCGATAAGCAAGTTGTCTGCATTACCGGAGACGGCTCTATTCAAATGAATATTCAAGAGCTGGCAACTGCTAAGCAGTTAGGCATCAATCCGAAGATTATTATTCTCAATAATAATTACTTAGGAATGGTTCGTCAGTGGCAGGAACTCGAGTATTCCGGGCGCTATTCTCACTCTCACATGACACCGACTCCGGATTTCAAAGTATTGGCTGAGGCTTACGGTCATGTCGGAATCGTTGTTGAACATCCAAGTGAATTGGAAGGGGCGTTGAAAGATGCTTTCGGAAAATACAAGGATGAATTAGTGCTTCTCGACATTTGCGTCGATCCTACTGAAAATGTTTGGCCGATGGTTAAGGCCGGCAAAGGTCTTACAGAGATGCTTCTTGGCTCGGAGAAAATTTAAATGAATAGACATGTGATTTCCGTTCTTTTAGAGAATGAACCAGGAGCGCTCTCTCGTGTTGTGGGCTTATTTTCTGCCCGCGGCTATAACATCGAGTCTTTGACCGTTGCTCCTACAGAAGATCCGTCCATTTCAAGAATGACGATTATCAGCCTCGGTAATGATGAACTTATTGAACAGATTACTAAGCATCTGAATCGTCTGATTGAAGTCATTAAGGTGGTCGATCTGACCGAAGGCGAACATTCCGAAAGAGAATTAATGCTCGTCAAGGTTCACGCCGTCGGAAAAGAAAGAGAAGAAATGAAGCGCTTAAGCGATATTTTCCGCGGACGAATCATTGACGTTACAGATAAAACATACACCATTGAGCTAACCGGGGACACAGGCAAGCTTGACGCATTCCTCAAAGCCATTGATCCGGCAAGCGTACTTGAAATGGTGAGGACCGGTGCGTGCGGCATCAGCCGCGGCGACCGCGTGTTAAGAGTTTAATTTTTTGTTTCTTATAACTACTTTTATTAAAAAGGAATTATTAAATGCAAGTTTATTACGATAAAGACGCTGACCTCTCTTTGATCAAAGGCAAAAAGGTTGCGATCATCGGTTATGGTTCCCAAGGCCATGCACACGCTTTGAACCTTCATGATTCCGGCGTGGATGTTGTTGTCGGCGTAAGAGAAGGCGGAGCTTCTTGGAAAAAAGCTGAAGCAGCAGGCTTGAAAGTTGCTTCTATCGAAGACGCAACAAAAGGCGCTGACGTTGTCATGATCCTTCTTCCGGACGAACACATTGCTGAAGTTTATAAGAAGCAGATTGAACCGAACCTCAAAGAAGGTGCTGCTTTGGCCTTCGCTCACGGCTTTAACGTTCACTATGGCCAAGTTAAACCGCGTGCTGATTTGGATGTTTGGATGGTAGCTCCAAAGGCTCCGGGCCACACAGTCCGCAGAACTTACACAGAAGGTTCAGGCGTTCCTCAGTTGATCGCTGTTTATGCCGATAAGTCCGGCAAAGCACGTGACGTTGCTATGTCTTATGCTGCAGCTAACGGCGCAGGTAAAGCAGGCATTATTCAGACAACTTTCAAAGAAGAAACAGAAACTGACTTGTTCGGTGAACAGTGCGTTCTTTGCGGCGGTTTGGCCGAACTTATCAAGACTGGTTTCGAAACATTGGTTGAAGCCGGTTACGCTCCTGAAATGGCTTACTTCGAATGCTGCCATGAGCTCAAGCTTATCGTTGACTTGATCTACGAAGGCGGCTTGGCTGATATGAACTACTCTATTTCCAACAACGCTGAATTCGGCGGATATGTAACAGGACCTAAGGTCATTACTGACGTTGCCCGCAACGCTATGAGAAAGGCTCTTAAAGAGATCCAAGACGGTACATACGCTAAGGAATTCTTGTTGGAAAACAAGGTTGGTGCTCCGAAGCTTGGTGCTATTCGCAATCAAACAGCTGCTCACCAGCTCGAACAGGTCGGCAGCCGTCTGCGCAAGATGATGCCTTTCATCTCCGCTCACAAGCACATCGACCGCTCTAAGAACTAATCTTTAGTTTTTTCAAGTCATTGAAAAGCCCGGTGTCATGCCGGGCTTTTCCGTAAGGTGTTTGGTCTATTTCTCTTTCCTTTTCTTGTAAACGGCAGACCCAAGAATCCCTACAATAACAATCAGAATGCTTCCGACTACCAACCAGGAAAGATTGTCCTTGATAAAAGGAATTGAGCCGAGCCAGTAGCCGAGAGCGGTTGAAATACAGGTCCATGCCAAGGCACTCAAAGCGCTGTAAATGTTAAAAAGCATAAAGTTCATCTTTGAGGAACCGGCTACGACAGGGATAAGAGAGCGAATAAGAGGAATGAAGCGAGCGAGGGCTACTGCATTGCCGCCGTGCTTGTCAAAAAAGAGCTTGGCCTTTTGAAGATTTTCTTGATTAAACCATTTGCTGGATTCGTGGGTGAAAAGTCTTTTACCAATCCAAGCTCCAAAGAGAAATCCGACAATATTTCCAAAAAGCGCACCTACCGTTGAGCCGAGAATGACAGCCCAGGGATCAAGAACGCCGGCAGCGGCTGTTGCACCGGCGACGAATAGCAGAGAATCTCCTGGAAGGAAAGGACCGGTAAAAAACACACCCGATTCTAAGAAGAAGATAAGACCAAGAACCACATACAACCACAGGCCATAGGTCTCGTGCATATGGCTCAAAAACAAATCTACATTGGTGAATAACTCCATGAACACGGCGGTACCTTCCACTCTCTTTCATTCTTATTTCTTCTGAAATAGTAGAGAGAAGAGGAGGAGAACGGGGGAATTTCATGCCATTGTGGTGACATTGAAAAAATATCCAGATTCTGAGATCGTCCTGTGTTTGATATTAGTTTCGCAGATAGGCGTTGTCTACCAAACTTGAAGTCTTTTTCAGTGATGTAACCAAAATTTATCAAAAGTTACTAAAGACGGAAAAATCTTCCAATTTAAAAAAACGACCCGAATATATAGATCTCAGAGATATTGATGGAGTATCTCTGAAGAAACCTTGTTCGCTTGAATGATGCGAAGAGTTTTCGGTCTGTTGTTAATTAGGGATGACACAGAGTTAGGATAGAACCGTCCGTGTATCGCATTGATTATTTGTGATTTTTTTACCTTGAAGAGGATAAGGCAAAATATAATTAACTAACGACATCACAAAAAATGTTTTGACTTAAAAAGCAAACGAACGAAAAATCTTAGTTAAAAGACTCTTAGAAATATCCCTTAGGTGGCTAGCCAGATATGGTTATTAACGTTGCGGAGGGTATGCATTTTAAGAATTTGATGATAAACTTGCGCTGGGAGTTAAATTGCTTGATGTATATCCCGTGGAGTAATAAGTATGAATAAAGCTTTTAAAGTTCTTTGGAATGATGCAAGAAGAACTTTCGTTGTTTCCTCAGAGACTAAGATGAGTCGCGGAAAATCTACGAAAGCTTCTAAGAAAATGTTGGTAATTAGCTTAGCGGGCATTCTGGCCTGTACATTAGGGGGGGGGTAAACTATTTGCGGCTGACTTAGAATCAACATTTGATATTAATAATGACAACCTCGCCCAAATAGGCACAACAAAATTCCATTCTGGTAATGGACAGATTGTAAACGCTCAAACAAACGGTAGCGCAAGAAATCTCCTAAAGGCGTTACTCAGCAAAGATCTCGGAAATATTCGCTCAGCTCTTGGATACGACGGCAAGAACGCAACGATGGTTGGTCTTGCTGGGGGAACGAATTTTATAGATGGGAGCACTCAGAGCCTCCTTTCCCTTGCTGCATATGTTAAACCCGCCATTAAACCAATCTCAGAAATAATCAAAAAACAATTTACGGCTGTTAAGTCGGAAGAAGCTCTTTTACTTGAAAAAGATACAGCGATAACAGTCGGAGGGACCTCTGCAAATCCTCTCATTCTCTCCTCCGTTGGTGGTGATAGATTAGTAAATTTAGGCCTCGCTTCTTCAGAAGGGGTGAAAAGAACCGTTATTCGAAAAGGAAATTCATCTATTGTGATGAATTCAGGAAATAGCCTTCTTATGACTGGCGGTAGTTCGGCTATAAATGTTGGAGATATCGCAAAAGCTAAAGCAGGCTTTCTCCAAGTTTCGATCTCTGCCGATCTTACTTCTGTCAATCTCGATGGTAACTCCTCCGTTAGTTTATTAGGTTCTTCTTCATCTATTGGGACAATGGCAGGAGGCTCGGCTATAGCCTTAGGTGGAAGTGCTGCATCTACAATAACCGGACAAACTAAGTTGTTAGTCAACACAATAACAAAGGAGGAGGGTTTTGAAGGCGTCACTGTGGGTGCGATGGGCGGCGGATTGGCTGTTAGCGCCTTTGGCGGAATCGGCACTTCTGAGATTGGTAAAGATACTCTCGTGGACGTCAAATCTGGTGTGAATTTAGCTGTGTTTGGCGGAGGGTTGGCTGCTTCAGTTCAGTTTCCGAAGGAAAATGTTGAAGGTTTAATTCCAGATTCTTACAAAGACAATATCGAGCTTAATAAGGACGCTTTTCAAAAAGGTGGAACTGCAACAGCCACATCTCAAAACATTCAATTAAATTTAGCTAAGAACACATCGAATGCTTTAGTCTTTGGTGGAGGTTTTGCTGCAGCATATCAGTATGACGATGCAACTGAACCTACGAGTGCTACTGCTAAGACCGGCAACGTTAACATTTTGATCGGAGAAGAAGGTGCCGAGCCTGTTTTTCCTTCTAACGGAGATAAAGCCAAATATCTCAAAGGTCTCAAAGAATCTATAACGAGTCTACAGGCCCTAAACAAAGATAATTTTAAAGATAAAGCAGAAGCTACCGCTCAACATCTAATCACAACGTTGGCCTCTGAACCAGGGGTTAATGTCGGTGTCTTAGGCGGAGGAATGGCTCTGGCTTGGTCTCGTAACAAGGTGTCGGGAGAATCGACTGCAGTTTCTGCTCCTAACGCAACTGCCGCGACGGGCGACGTTACTATTGATGTGCTGAGCGGTTATACAGTTGGAATTTTTGGAGGCGGTTTTGCAGCTGCTTCTGGAGATGCGGCTGGTTCTGTCGCAGAGAAACCCAAAGCAGAGTTGGCTAAAACAGAGGTAAGGACCCTAACAGTTAATTTCAAGGGCGGTGAGACTATTGGAGCGATGGGTGGCGGAATTGCGGTTGCGACTGGCAGCGGTGATATGAATTTCGGTACTAGTGCCGTCGCCAACGTCGGTACGGTTAACTTGAATGTTCAAGGCGGTTCTGTTGATGGAATTATTGGTGGAGGTTATTCCGTCGACGATACAAATCCGGTAGTCAACAATCAACCGCAGGCAGCCAAGAACGCTAGCTCGATAGTAGATACCATCAACATTACAGCAACTTCCGGAAAAGTCGGGCGCTTAGCGTTTGATGTAGCTTTTGGCAATAATCAAATGCCACCATTCGAGAAAACTCAGCCTGGCTTTAGAGATTATCTCGATTCGATGACCTATGCCATGATCAACGGGCAGGCTGGTATTATCGGCGGTGGCATCGCTTCGGGTCTGCGTAATGAGGCCGAACCTCAGGGCGGATCTCATGTCAATACAGTCAATATTACGATAGCCGGTAATACTGTAGTCGGTGCAGATGATGACAATTACCGCGCGAATATTTATGGCGGAGGCCTTGCGACTGAAGGCGCACTGTCTACAGTAGGAACCGTAAATATTCAAATTGGGGACAATTCTTCTGAAGGGCCCGTCATCAACGGCGATATCTATGGGGGTGGTATTGCATTAGATGGTATGTATCGTAATGCTCCTTATTACAATAACGCTCAGTCAAAAGTTGGTTCAGTCAATATTGTTATCGCCAGCGGTACGGTAAATGGAGACATCTATGCAGGCGGAAGAGTTATTAGTTCGGAAAAAGATATTAATCGGAATGAGGCTTCTTCGATCGTCGAAACCTCCCATGTGACTTTATTGAAGGACGACGTATTCAAAGGCAAGAACATTGATGCCGCCGGAGTCGTTGGAGATGCGATTCTTACTCTTGGGGCTGAGGAGTTCGATTTAAGCAACGTTACTGTTAAAGGTTTTAATAAAGTTGAGACGGCTGGTCACGTAGATAATCTAACATTTGATTTTGGCGAAAAGAATGAGGCTACATTTGCTGGTGTTTTCGATATTGCAGAATTAAAAGCTCAAACTCCTTCTAAGCTGACGATTGCTGATTCCGGGATCGTTGCCCTTACTAAAGCCCCCGCTGCTGACATTATGTTCCATGCTGCTAATGGAGTCCTGGCGTTAGGAGATAAGGCCAACGCTAAATCATCCGCTCAGAAGCTCTCTACCTTTAATGCCATCCCCGGTTTGTATCTGGCCGGAAACGTTGACTTAACTAACGTCAATGCAGTGATTGGAAATGCTCCAGAAGCTAATGTTGTGACCCGCGCAGCTAATGAGATATCAGGTGTAGTGATTGGCAGCAACGGGTCAGTGATGGCCGATGCCGGAGCAGATACAGCGGTGACAAACGGATCTATCTCCGGAACCAAAACAAGCGGTCTGTATTTTATTAATGTTGCTGATGCAAGCAAAGACAACAAGAAGGTTGTGTTTGGATCGGACAGTCTTAATGGGTTTGACTTAGACAATAACATCGCTGTTGACAACGTCCGTTACGAAGCAATCAACAATGACAATACGTTTACGTTTGCTCATATTAAGGATGAGTCCAAGCTTAAAGATTTGGGTGTAGATGGTTTTAATCCGTATGCCTTCGACCTTATTGAGTTCCAAAACGATGAAGCTTCGAAACATATTCAGTCACTGCTTGACCAGCAGAATCCGATGATTAGCAGTAGTGCTCATCGTCACGCTCAGTTGAATGCAGCATTTAATCTGGCTACAGCCGGAGGAGCACAGACAGCGGGTATCGAAGGAATTATGCTTGGTCTGGAACAAGTATCTAAACGGGCAGCTCTGACAAATACTTTTGTTGACGGCTGGACCGGCTTTGCAGAAATTACCGGCACTCAGATTGAGCTTGGGAGCGGTTCGGGAATGGCAGAGACAAAGACCAAACTTGGCGGTTTGGCTGCCGGCGGTGAGTACACCACAAATGATTGGACATTTGGTGGGCTCCTGAATCTTGGCACCGGTAATGTCAAAGGTCACGGTAATAACGCCGGAGTTAAAAACAATGTCGATTTCTACGGCTTGCAAGCTTATGCCGCGAAACGTCTCGGTATGTTCAATCTTGTTGGTCAAGCCGGTTGGATGTTATCCAAGAATGATGTGAAACACTACATGGGAGATTCAGCCAAGATGGACGTTAATGTCTTCACAGTAGGAGGTCGAGGTGAAATGGGCCTTGCTGTGTCAGACAATGTGACAGTCATTCCTTATGTTGGCATGAACTACTTACGTGTTCACACAGACGGTTATTCAACGAAGAAGGGCTTCAAGGTTGATAAGGTTAGCCAAAATCTTGGCAATCTTCCAATTGGCGTTGCAGTAAAAGGAAATATTGCAACAACATCCGGCTGGCAAGTTAAGCCCGTTGCTGATGTTGCTTACGTCCG
The DNA here is from genome assembly GCF_002221595.1 of Turicimonas muris. GTDB lineage: Bacteria > Pseudomonadota > Gammaproteobacteria > Burkholderiales > Burkholderiaceae_F > Turicimonas > Turicimonas muris. The sequence goes on along the minus strand of NZ_NHMP01000003.1, from coordinate 62,677 downwards.
CACCTTTGGGGACACCAACGTTAGGACGGATACAGGCGTAGGGGCAGCTAAGATGGCTACTAACCTGGATGTCTGGTCTAAGAACGTTGGCCGAGGTCGTGTGGGCCTGGAAGTATCTAAAGACAACTTGAGTGTCGGCTTATCTTTTGGTGGAGCTAGAGGAAACGATAACTACAAGGAAGTTTTTGGTAAAGTCGGCGTCAAATATACATTCTAAAAATAAGCGTCACATAAGCTGCCGTCTTTGGGGTTTTGTCAGCTCTAAAAAGCTCTCTTTCCGGTGATAGTCACTGGAAAGAGAGAAATAGATAGCATTGTTGGCCGAGCAGGTGTTGCTTCTGAAAATACATTCACAGAGAACAAAGGTACAGTCTAAGCAAAACATCTCTTCTTCACGATAGAGAACGTAGTGCTGTCCACCTTACCCGCCAATAGCTTGAAATGTACCCACAAGGATGCTCCAGACGCATTTTGGAGGAATTTGCCGTCAGAGGCACTTTAATCAGACAAAGAATTTTTTCCATATTGACAAAGGAGGAAAGCAAATGCACTTCCTCTCAGCAATGGATGGGCAGTCAGCACCGGATTTCGCCGTACCTAAGAAATTCTTTATTGATTAGAGATGAAAATCTTTTTCGACAAATTGTTGTACTTGTAAGTATTTAGACCAAAAAAATTTTTGATTTATCTCAGCTTTTCTATATTGGTCAGGGCTTGGAACCTGAATTCCGGACCTCCTAGGTGATAAACCAGGGAGGTTCTTTAATTCCTATGGCTTCCAAAGTTAATCTTATTTTCTTTGGAATTAAGTCCCAATAAAAGTAAGGTTCCCATGACTGTGATGAATATTTTCTAGCGAAGGTGAAAAATTGGCTTATTGAACAACCGAGAGGAGTTTTACATGAGCCAAGCCGACTACGTTCTTTCCTTTCCATCCGTTACAGTGGAAGCCAATCCGAGCCCAACAGTTGTCCCCGACGAACTTGAGGCAGCCGAGCAAGATATGCAAGAAGACGAGGTTGAGATATTTGAAATCGAGCCGGCCGCAGTAGAAAAGCCGGCAGAATTAGGACCAGCCTCGAAGCAAATTACCGTTTCTGTAAGATCGGAGGTTACTGTGAGCTATGAAACGGCGGATCCTAGCCTTGAAGCCAGAGGTTTGATAAAGATGCTTCTCGGAGTGCAGTCATGAGTTTTCTGAACTTTAAAGGCTGCAAGATTACGGTCGTCACCACTGCCACTGATCTACGAGCCGGTTACTTTAGACTGGAAGCCTTTGCTAGAAGCACTCTTAATATAGACATCTGCTCGGGCAATCATTGTGTTGTGTTTTTATCTCGTACACGGGCGCTGGCCAAGATTATCGCAGCTGACCAGTCGGGAATGACTTTGATAACCAGACGGCTGCATCATGGGAGCTTCCAACAGCTAATGAGTCTTCTTGACAGCCCGGCTAAAAGAAGCCTAACAGCTGAACAGCTCGTATCCTTTTTAAATGGAAAACGCATTGAAGGAGCCCGCAAAAACTACTTTAAGGAACAATAAGTTGTAACACTTTGTTTGATAACCAGCGTTAAAAAAATCCATCCTATAAACCTTGATCACCAAGGCTTTTAGCCATGGTATTTGAGAGCTTTGGAGGGGACTGCGAAGGCCGGTTTTAATCTGCTTTCAGTTGCTTCATAATTGAACAGTGTTCGGCATTCCCAACCGGAGAGCAAAGTGTTCAACAAGAAGCAGCTCAAAAATTTGTCACAAGAAGAACTCATTGAGCTTGTGCTTAAAACGGAAAAAGAAAAAGAAGAAATACAGGCGCGATTTCGCGGGCTCTCCACAATTGTCATCAACGCATTTCACAACTGTAAAGAAGTGGCCTTATTAGCCGACAAATATCTGATTGCCGAAGATAAATGGATGGGGCTAGCCATTGAACAGCAGATCAGCCATATGCTTGAATCGCTCAGAGTCTTGGCTGAAAATAGTTCGAGTCAATTTCAAGCGTTACTGGGAAAAGGATCGGAAAAAATTGGCAGGGCTGAGGTTGATAAAGAACTCAAAGAAAACAAAGGCTCGTGGGTTAACGGCAGCAAAGAACTGATAGAGGCCACACGCATCGTCGATCAAGTCGTTAAATCGTTGCCGGAAAACACTCCGTTAGCCGGAGAATTTAAAAGCATCGTCAATGAGCCTGCTGCTTCGATTGCCGCTTTAGAAAAGAAACCGAGCCTTGGGCGCCAAAAGGTAAATCCAAAGGTAAGGAAGCGCACCGTTGTTCCTGCTTCCGACAAAGTTCCTCACTGTAAAGGCTGCACGGAAGAGATGATAAAGCTCTCTAGCTTTGTAGAAACAATAAGAAGAAAGACACTGCCGAAACTGGATAATCTTGAGGCGCTCTCTCAGCGGCAAGATGTTTATGTATGTCCCAAATGCGGACAAGCACATGTCAGGCTCCCGGTCGATGCAGAGCATCCGGTTAACTGCGCACGCACAGTCGGTACATCGATGCTAGTTGAGCTAGCTATGGGACTTTACAGCGGAATACCGCTGCACAGACAGATTAAGGAGCTGCAGCAAAAGCTTTGCTTGGGCCATGACACCGTCTCGTACAACTTGCATGATTTAGCCCGCTTTTACCTGCATCCTCTTGCTCTGCTTTATGAATCCTCTTTAAAGAAAGCCGATGTACTAATCGCAGATGAAACTGTATTTCCGGTGCTTGAAGCTCAGGGAAGAGGAAAGTGTGCCAAGGAGCGCATGAATGAGTCTAAGCTGCGCAAACAGAATTATCTTCTGGCTCTGACAACAGCAGCTTCAGCGCCTGAACAAATATTTATCCTTAAGTATTTACCAAGCCGAAGCGCTCAAGCAATTGGCTCACAAATCACATCAGACTTCCAGTTCAATACTTTAGTAACCGATGGCTATAGCGCCTATGAAACAGTTCTTCAGGCACTAGGCGGGGAAAGAAAGCATCAAAGCTGTTTAATCCACTACCGGCGCAAACTTCTCAGTGCTCTGTTAAGCAGCAGTCTTTTAAAAGAACTTCATCAATCAGCGCTCGGTGAAAAAGAAAAGCTCAAGCAGATGAAGATAAGAGTCCAACAGGCTGAGCCGGGCAGCTGCGTGCTTATCTGTGTTGAGGCACTATCAAAGCTGTATAACCTGCAAGAGGCAATATCGAAGGAAGTCTCGCAGAGGAAGCAGGAGGAATACCGCAGGCGCCAGGACTCTTTATTAACGGCGGTAGACAAAATAATGTCCTATCAAGCCGACAAAATCTGTATAAAAACTCAATCGGGTTTATATAAGAAAGGAGTCGGAGGCGGGTTGTACTCAGCGGCATGCGCTTACTATATGAATTTGCGCAATGAATTTAAGGTCTTTATCGATGACTTCAAAGTACCGACTGACTCTAATCTGGTAGAAAGCCGCTTGAGGCCGGTGACAGTTCTGAGGAAAAACATTTGGTATAAACAATCGGTTGAGTATGCGGTGGATATGTGCGACATCTACTCTATCTTTAAGACGCTCGAACTCAACGGCATAGCCCCAGTGGAATATTTGAAAAAGTACTGTCGGAGCGTCTATGGTCACGTCCTCGATAAGGCTTGGACGGAAGCGTTAAAAGACGGACACGATAAAACCAAGAAGATAGGTTCCTTGGACTTCAAGCACGGACTGGAAGATTACGACCTCAAGCCATGGCTTCCGTCTACCTACAAACAATTGCAAGCAGAGAGCTAATGCCGGAAAATCCACGGCTCTTATCGAGCCATGGGAACCTTACCAATAAAAGAATTGATTGTTTTCTGATTTCCGGCTTGTGACATCTATCACACTCAGGCTTCTTAAGAAGTCTGGGACATCATCGGGCAAAAATTTTGCTTTTTCCCGAGTTTGACACCTATTTTTGCAGATGAGACCAGACGCGCTCTGGGTTCCTCTGCAAAAAATTTACCGTCTTTGTAGCGTAAAAGTAGCGTGTTTTAAAAAATTCAGGTATAATATCCTTACAGTAGTCGGAGTCGGAAAAATGCCTTTGCATGTTTCAGTGGTTAAAGTTAAAAATCATCAATACATCCGTGTCTATTCGAGTTATCGAAATGAAAAAGGACAACCTCGTTCTCGAATAATTGAAAACCACGGCAGACTTGATGCCGCTTTAGAAAAAGATCCTCAGTATGTGGAAAGACTCAAAGAACGCATTGCTAAGGAGAATGCTCTAGAAGCTCAGAACAAATCTCTGGAACTTGAAAATCAAGCCAAAAGAAGAATGGATAAGTTGGCTGATTCTGCTAAAGGTCTTAACGAGAAACCGGGCAATTTCAAGAGCCTCAATGTTGGCTCGGCTCTTATAAGGAAGGTGTGGTTAGATTTAAAAATGCCGGAGATGTTCCGCCATCTTCAAAAAGGCAGAAAAATCCAATATCCCTATGACCAGACTGCTTACCTTCTGACTGAGCAGAGGTTCTTAAATCCCTCAAGTAAGTTGAAAAGCTTTAATAACCGTGCTCATAGCATCATTGATCACGGCCAAGTCGATCATCTTGAAGATTTGTATAAAGTTCTCGATGTGCTTCAAGAAGATAAGAAAACCATCGTCAGACATTTAAATAAAGAAATCCAGAAAAGAACAAAAAGGACTGTCACGGCTGCCTTTTACGATGTGACCACCTACAGTTTTGAGAGCCGCAGTGTCTCTGAATACAAGGATTTCGGTCTAAGCAAAGATCATAAGGTTAACGAGGTTCAGGTCGTGCTTGGACTTGTTATGGATGAGAACGGCATCCCCATTGACTATGAACTCTTTGCAGGCAACACCAGTGAATTCGAGACGATGGTGCCGTTGATTAAGAAAATAAAAAATACCTATCATCTCAAACAGCTGATTGTGGTTGCTGACCGTGGTTTGAATTGCGCTGAGAACCTATTTGCTCTCAAAGAAATTGGCTGCGACTTCGTTATTGCTCAGAAATTTAAAAACTCTGCAGCGGAAATAAAGGCTCAAATTTTGGATCCTGACAACTGGGAGGAGTTTATTTGCAAAGACGACGGAGAGGTTAAGTGTCAATATAAGACACTCAATGTGACTCAGGAACTGCACGAGAGGAAAGAAAGTCCGACTACTCATCGCCGGTACCGGGGCCCAAAGGTTCTAGGCACCATGGAACTAAATTGGATCGTCTCTTACAGCCCGGCAAGAGCGGCTAAAGATAAGGCCGATAGAGACAGAGCCATTGAGAAGGCAAAGAAGGCGGTCGATGATCCAAACAGACTTCGAAGCTGCGGGTATAAATCCCTTATTACGATCCCTAAAGGGACCGGTTCTCCTCGTATAAATTGGGACAAAATTGAAGAACAGGCCAAGTGGGACGGTTATTACGTTATTTGTACGAATCTTGAAATTTCGCCTCATGAAGCAACCAGTATTTATCGAAAACTCTGGCAAATTGAAGATTGTTTTAGAGTCTCAAAAACTCATCTGGAAACACGTCCGTGCTTCGTGTGGACGGATCCTCACATTTATGGACACTTCCTTAGTTGTTTTATAAGCCTGGTCATTGAAAAATACATGCTCTTCATGCTTAAAAGGGAGTTAGGCAAAGAAGAAATCACACACGACAAGATGCTTGAGAGCATCAAAACCGCCAGTGTTGTTTACGATGATATTAACCCTCAGGTGCCTCTTTATTTAAGACTGTATGAGGCTGGGTTGTTTGACCGAATGTCCACCGTATTTGGGCTGGACGCTCTCAATCGAGTGGAAACTCCGTCTTCTCTAAGAAGGAAATTACATTTGCCGATTGCAAAAACTTTAGCTACACAGACGTAATTTTTATAAAGTCTGGGAACCTCGATGGAGCCTAGGTTCCCGCAGATTTCTTCCCGTCTTTAGCTTGTAAAAATAAAACAAAACTCTCTTAATTCAGAGAGTTATATAATTTTTGAAGCAGACAAAAGTCACTTATATTGGCAATCTAACTCCGAGACGCTTCGTAATATCAACCACGGTGGTGAGTGTTGGAAGCGGCTCAACTCCAAAGACAGCCATCACTTTTTCCGCTTCTTGGTTTAGATCCACGCTCTTCGAGCAGCTGCTTTCCGGTTTCTCCAGCTCTTGTTCTCCTGTTTTAAGGTACAGCTTCACTTTGTTTTTTACCCCTTCAATCGGAGAGACTGTCGGAGACATCAGCAGTTCAACCATCATCTCCGCAGAGTACTCTATGCCTTGCTCTCGCAGCTTAAATGCCATGAACCTCTCCAAAGCCAGTGCCAGAACACAAACGACAAAGTGACCTCGGATATGTGCTTCTGTTCTTACATAAATCGGTCTCGTACACAGTACTGATTTCATTACTCGGAAGCAGTTCTCTATCTTCCATAATTCTCTTAGTCTCGAGTAAATCTCCTCATCACTCAAGTCTTCGCAGCAAGTAATCAAACCGTAATAACCTGCAAACCTTATTTTTCGTTCATAAAGCTCACGGTTTAATTCATAACGCTCCTCCGGCGCCTTTTCATCTGGATCTGACTGCTTTACTCTTTTCAAAAATTGTCTCGAGCCTCGTTTAAAAGAGGCATCAATTCTGCCGGTGCCGGCACTTACCATTTTTTTGGCTTGCTCCCATTGCAAATTTAATTCCTTCATGTCATGGGCATACCGCTTAGCCGACCAAGTCACTATCAAACGCGGTTTAACAGCTTCTTGTGATTCTTCTTGCTTAACCGCATCAGGACAGTCCATTGTCTTCATCTTCCATGACATCTCTCCTGTTTCTGAATCAAATTTATATTTCCAGCCGTCCTCGCTAAACAAGCTTCCCAACTCTTTGCTGCTGAGCCGCTGAAGACTGTGCGCCACGATAAAAGCACAGTCGTTTTTAATCAGTTTGGAGAGATTGTCTTTGCTGTTGAGTCCTCTGTCGGCTACAACAATGGGTTTGCCCTGCGGACATTTTTCTCGGAACGACTCAACAACTTTCATTAAAGTTTTAACTTCTGCCGTATTGCCGCGGTAGATTTCATAGTCGAGAGGAATGCCGCAACGATCAATTAATAAACCGAGCAGAACCTGTGTCTCATGAGTCCGGTGTTCTTTACTCATGCCTCTTTCACGTAAACAATCAGGTTCAAAGCTCTCAAAGTAAAAAGTGGTTACGTCATAAAAGACTAAGGAACAGTCCCGCGAAATTTCTTTGCATACGGCTTCATCAAGTTTTTTGATAATAGTCGGTTTAGAAGCAGCCAGAATGTCTAAAGCTTCGTAGTGATGATCCAGTGAGACAGAGTCAAACTTGAACAAATGACGGGGACATTGACGCCTCATTCCTCGCCGGCTCAAGGGACTGAGAATACGGCTGGCCACTTGATAGAACACGGCTAAATCTAAATCCCAGGAAAGTTTTCTGTTGTATCCGGCCTTACGGAACCACGCGTTTAATCCAAGCTTTTCCCAGACTTTTCGTATGGGCGCCATTCCGTAATGGAGCCGAGGAGATGAGGCGTCTGCCGAAGAATTAAAAACCGCGGGCGCAATCCGCCGAACCGCAGCCTCTTGGAGCTGTTCTGCACGTGAGGCATCCGAGCGCAGAGCTGTGACTCTGTCTTTTAAAGATTGAAGGTAGTTCGGATCCTCCTTCATTTTTTCAGAAATATCTCCTAAAGCTTCCAAAGTCCGAGAAGAGTTCTTACGGGTAACCGGGTCTCGAAAGGTTTCGATGATGCTGGCGTAATAGTGCGATCCTCGTTTGTAGTGCTGCAGAGCAATAGTAGGCATATCCTCTCCAGAATCTAATTTTTATTAATTATACCACAAAAGTAAAAACTAAGTATAATATAAATCAAATATAAGTTAAATTTGTCTTCTATAAAAAGTGGGAACAATTAAGCATTCACAAGGGTTGGAGAAGAATTTACATGGCTAAAGACGGGAGGCGGTCGATGATCCAAACAGACTTCGAAGCTGCGGGTATAAATCCCTTATTACGATCCCTAAAGGGACCGGTTCTCCTCGTATAAATTGGGACAAAATTGAAGAACAGGCCAAGTGGGACGGTTATTACGTTATTTGTACGAATCTTGAAATTTCGCCTCATGAAGCAACCAGTATTTATCGAAAACTCTGGCAAATTGAAGATTGTTTTAGAGTCTCAAAAACTCATCTGGAAACACGTCCGTGCTTCGTGTGGACGGATCCTCACATTTATGGACACTTCCTTAGTTGTTTTATAAGCCTGGTCATTGAAAAATACATGCTCTTCATGCTTAAAAGGGAGTTAGGCAAAGAAGAAATCACACACGACAAGATGCTTGAGAGCATCAAAACCGCCAGTGTTGTTTACGATGATATTAACCCTCAGGTGCCTCTTTATTTAAGACTGTATGAGGCTGGGTTGTTTGACCGAATGTCCACCGTATTTGGGCTGGACGCTCTCAATCGAGTGGAAACTCCGTCTTCTCTAAGAAGGAAATTACATTTGCCGATTGCAAAAACTTTAGCTACACAGACGTAATTTTTATAAAGTCTGGGAACCTCGATGGAGCCTAGGTTCCCGCAGATTTCTTGATGAATCTGGTGTCAAAGTCGGGAGCCATGGCTTCCGTCTACCTACAAACAATTGCAAGCAGAGAGCTAATGCCGGAAAATCCACGGCTCTTATCGAGCCATGGGAACCTTACCAATAAAAGAATTGATTGTTTTCTGATTTCCGGCTTGTGACATCTATCACACTCAGGCTTCTTAAGAAGTCTGGGACATCATCGGGCAAAAATTTTGCTTTTTCTTCCTGACAGTTTTCTTCTTCTCTTGCCCGGTGGAAACGCATTTTTAAATTCATCAGCAAAATCAAGCTTAGAAATAGAACAAATACTTTTCCTTCTAAAGCGCTTTCCTGGCAACGCATGCGGCGTCCCGAACATCTCTCTTTGAGATTATTGAAGTTCTTCTCCACGATGTCTCTTTGCCGGTAAATTCTCAAAGCTTCAGCTGCCGAAGATACTGAGCTGGACACCAATACGAATAGCCCTAGTAGTTTTTCATTTTGCTGCCACAGTTCTTTGTCGTAAGCCCATCCTAGAGAGCCCTTGATAAAGAACTGTTTACGCAAGTCTGCTTCCGGTTTATTTAAGGGAGATTTAGTTTGAATTTTTTCCTGCAGTTTTTTCAGCTTTTTTAAAAGTGTTTCTCTTTCTCCGGCGGCACGGAAAGGGTCAAGATAAACATGGATATACAGTGGCTTTCTTTCACGATAACCTGTTGAGGGATCGTAGTAAGACCAAGTAGTTGAAGATGTTTTGGCTTGCAGTCCATATTCTTCTAAGAATGTATCCAAGCCTCCTAACTGCAATTCCCTGGCAAAACTGTTAATAACCGATTTACAGTAATTAAGGTTGGTCTTAGAGCCGCAGATAAATCCGAGATTGTTCTTATAAAGTTGGTCAAGCAAAGAAGGTGAGCTAAAGGCTCTATCCATGACTAGGCTTACGTTGGAGGTATCCAATTGAGCGGTGTCTACCAACAACTGCCTTAAAGCCAGAGGATCAGAAATTGAACCTTCCAGAACTTTGTAATACAGAGGTTCTCCGGAGTTTTCGGAAACGATCAGACCCAAGTTTAACTGAGGCAGTTCTGGGTTTTCTTTGCTGTAACCATAGGCAGTTTTTCGGATGGTTTCAGAGTAAGAAGAAATAGAGGTGGTATCAAAGCTCCAATAAAGAGAATTCTGCTCGGAAGATTTAGAGTATTGAATCCTTTTGTGAAGAAATCGCATGACTTCTGGATTTAAGATGCTTTGAAAAACTTCGGAGACTTCCTGAGAGCTCAAGGGAGAGCAAGGCAGCCAAGTGTGATGGCTGTAGATTTCAAATTCTGAGGCAACGGCGCCCGCATCGGAGGCAAAGAAAATAGCCAAAGACAGAAGAACTGCCGCACGGTCTTTCCCAAATACATCCTCAAGGTCAGCCAGCAGATGGGTTTGTTGGGCTATTTGCCACAAGACATAGGAGGCTCCGGCAAAAAATCGAGTGTTCTGATCGAGTTCATTAAAGAAAGCTTGACGTTGTTGAGCCATGGGGTCAACAGGTGGAAGCGCCGCAATATTTGGACCGGCCAGACGTATTGTTCTTCCAGATAAGGTGGCCTTGCAGTTCTTTAAAGCGGGAAACTGACTTAAGAATTTCTTGCCTAGCTCTACTGAGTCATCATCAAAAATTCTTCCTACCGTTTTCTGGAATTGTTTCTGGCAAGTAGAGCCTTCCCATTTATTTCTGTAGAAAATTGCGTATCTAATCCTATGATTGTTCTTAATAAAGATGGGTGAGATAACGCCTGACTCAATGAAAGACTTTTCTTGAGCCGAAGGATCAAAATTTGTTTGAGAAGTATCGGTTTTCATAGGAGATAATTATCACCTATGAAATATAAAAAAGCTGATTCGTAACTCAAAAAGAGCACTAAATCAGCAAGTTATTAAGAATAAGCAAGAAATTGTTAAATTAGCACCTAGTTTAATGGGAAGTCAGGCTTGGAATCTTGCGGTTTCAAGCTCAATTTTTATGAAGACTCTTGGTAATTGAAATTACTATAGAAGTGCTGTCCTTCTAATAATGTGAAAAGTCTTTGCCTGTAGGACATCTTTCATTATTTATAACCAAAACTCCAAGCCTCGTACATGATAAAACTGAGAGGATTGGATTCACCTTTTGGTTAATTTCTTGGGAAGTGAAGCCTATGGACAGAAAGGCAAGATAAAAGAAACTCAAAAGAAAAAAGGACCGTTTTAGGCGGTCCTCTCAGAGACAAAAAAGTCTTATTGAAGGTTCTGAACTTGTTCACGCATTTGCTCAATAACGACCTTAAGTTTTACAGCCGTGTCGGTCATTTCAATAGCACTAGCTTTGCTAGCTAAAGTGTTGGCTTCTCTATTGAGCTCTTGAATAATGAAATCCAACTTGCGGCCCAAGGATCCTCCTTCCTTAACAGCGGCACGAATCTTAAAGACATGGGTCAGCAATCGATCCATTTCTTCGGCAACATCAATCTTGGTTGCAAAAAGAGTGACTTCCATTCTGATTCTGTCGTTGACTTCTTCGGCAGTCAGAGAGCTCTTATTGCTTAGTTCATCGGTTAATGCCTCAGCAAGTCGTGCTTGAAGTTTAGCCTTTAGTGCATTAATGATTTCAGGGACTTTCGGCTGAAGTTCTTTGACCAGCTTTTCAATCTCATCGCATTGACGCAGCATGATTTCAGCCAATTTGTTTCCTTCTTCATTTCGAGAAGTATTGAAACGGTTAATGCATTCCTGAAAACCGGCTAATACAGCCGTTTCAACTTTCGCATTGACGTCGGTCTGATCATTGAAAATTCCCGGCACTTTCAAGATTTCCCCGATAGTCATGTCTTTGACTTTGACGACTTTCTTTATTTTTTTAGAAAGATCGTGAAGATTTTTAATAGCTTCTATGTTGACGGAGCTGATGTTCTGCAATGGACAAGTTCTATTGGAAATGTAAATTTTGCATTCGACTTTTCCTCTTTTGATGTCAGCACTATCGCCAATAAGTTTTCTGACTTTGGGTTCCAGAGAACGCAAGCCGTCTGTCGCGGCGTTGTAGTAGAAATCTAAAAATCTTGAATTGACAGCTCTTAACTCGATTTGAAGAGTTCCTATTTCTGTATCCGCAGAGACTGAGCCGAAGCCTGTCATGCTGTAGATATTGTTGCTCATTTTTATGTCCTTGAATCTTCTAAAATTGCTCTATTCTAAAACTATCACACTATTAGTAAACGTAAATACTTTGTGGAGGCATAGATGGAGACTGTAGTAAGGCCGAGCGGCCGGACTCCTGAACAAATCAGACCGGTTCGAATTACAAAGAATTTCACTTGTTACGCAGAAGGTTCCGTGCTTATTGAAATGGGTAATACCAAAGTCATTTGTACTGCCTCAGTAGAAGAAAAAGTTCCCGGTTGGATGAAAGATGAGAACCGCGGCTGGGTCACGGCAGAGTACGGAATGCTTCCGCGTGCTACCGGAACCAGAACGGATAGAGAAGCAGTAAAAGGTAAACAAAGTGGAAGAACTCAAGAAATTCAACGTTTGATTGGACGTTCTCTTCGTGCAGTTGTGGATATGGAGAAGCTGGGGACCAGAACAATTAAGATCGATTGCGACGTCATTCAAGCGGACGGAGGTACACGGTGTGCTTCTATTACCGGGGCTTATGTGGCCTTAAAAGATGCTGTTGAAAAACTTCTTAAAGAAGGGCTTATTATTGGAAATCCAATCAAAGCTCAAGTTGCAGCTTTGTCTGTCGGAGTCTTTCGCGGACTGCCGGTCTGCGATTTGGATTATGAAGAAGATCATCTTTGCGATATCGACATGAATGTTGTGATGACAAGTGAAAATAAGTTTGTTGAAGTTCAGGGGACCGCAGAGGGAGACCCGTTTGACGAAGAGACATTAGGCACTTTAATCCGATTGGCCAAGAATGGTATTAAAGAATTGATGAAGGTTCAAAATCAGGAATAAAGATGTTGAATAAGATTGTTTTAGCAAGTAATAACAAGAAAAAAATGAAAGAGATGAACGAACTTCTTGCCCCTTTGGGAATAGAAGTCGTTTCCCAGGGAAGTCTTAATATTCCTTCTGCAGAAGAGCCTTTTTTTACTTTCATTGAAAATTCTTTGACAAAATCCCGTCATGCTTCCAAAAAGTCTGGGCTGCCGGCAATTGCCGATGATTCCGGTATCTGCGTAGATGCATTACAAGGGGCTCCGGGTGTTTTCAGTGCTCGATTCGCCGGAGAAGATGCCGATGATGAAAAGAACAACCAGAAGCTGCTTGAGTTGATGAAGACTCAAAACAATAAACGAGCCCATTACGTTTGCGTTTTGACTGCCGTTCGTAGTGCAGACGATCCTGAGCCTCTCATCGCTGTAGGCAGATGGGAAGGTGAAGTCAGCCAAGAAAGAAAAGGCGCGGGCGGCTTCGGCTACGATCCTTATTTTCTTATTCCTGCACTGGGTAAGCATGCTGCTGAACTTTCCGCAGAGGAAAAAAACGCTGTCAGTCATCGAGGCAAAGCAATGCAGCAGATGAAAGAACTCATTATCAATAATTGGAAATAACAATGATTCCTTTATCTGTCTACCTTCACTGGCCGTGGTGTATTCATAAGTGTCCTTATTGTGACTTTAATTCTCATGAATTTAAGAGAGAAAAAGATTCCGAAAGTGAATACGTGAAAAACCTCCTCTTAAGTGTTGGGAGGCTCTCACACCGGGGAGAAGGTCGGCAGATTTCAACAATCTACCTTGGAGGCGGAACTCCGTCGTTGCTGTCTCCATCGTCTATTTCTCAGATTCTTGATGGACTCCATCGAAACTTTGATATTGCGCCGAACGCTGAAATATCCATGGAGGCGAATCCTGGAACCTTTGAATATAAGAACTTTGCAGGGTACAGAAAGGCAGGAATCAATCGCCTCTCAATTGGAATACAAAGTTTTGACGATCAAAAGCTTAAAGTTCTCGGAAGAATTCACTCAAGCGAAGAAGCCAAGCGAGCAGCTGCCGCAGCGGCTGAGATTTTTGATAATTTCAATCTTGACTTAATGTTTGCTTTGCCTGGGCAGACTTTTGACGAATTGGAAAAAGATATCTCAACTGCTTTGAGCTTTGGCAGCCCCCATCTTTCTTACTATCAGCTTACTATCGAACCTAACACTTATTTCGGTAAATATGAGCCGGCTAATTTGCCCGATGATGATATCAGAGCAGACATGAGCGACTTGGTTGCCGAATCGTTAGTTCAAAAAGGATTGGAGCATTACGAAATTTCCGGTTATGCAAGGCCCGGATTCCAATGCCGCCATAATTTGAATTACTGGCAGTATGGAGATTATTTCGGGATAGGGCCGGGAGCACATGGCAAACTGACGCGGGATAAACAAATTTGGAGAACGGTTAGTGCGATGAATCCGGAACTCTGGAAAGAAAAGGTTCATTCAGGAGGCACCGGGCTCGTGAAAGATATTAAGACACCTCAAGAGGATATACCCTTTGAATTTATGCTCAATGTTCTTCGATTAAGGGAAGGTGTACCAACAGAACTTTGGGAAAAAAGAACTTTCCTCTCTTATGCATCCATTCGGTCCACCGTAGAGAAGCTTCAAAATGTGGGCATGCTTGTCAAAACCCCAAATCTCTTAAAAACAACGGAAACAGGTTGGAACTTTTTAAATTGCGTACAGGAAGAGTTCCTGTGCACTAAATAGGCGCAAATGCACTAAAATGGTGCTTTTCGTACGAAGAAGATTGCTCTGTATTTTTGCCGCGGCTTTCATGCACCAACGTGGTCATCGCTATTTAGAGTTATCACTGAAAATGTTGGCACGGTTTTTGCATATGGTTGGTTAACTTCTTAATACACATGCTACTCAGTTAGGAGAAAATGATGGCTAAAACAGCTGACGATGTAATGGACCTGATCAAGGATCAGGAGGTTAAATTCGTGGATCTTCGTTTTTGTGACTTTATGGGCAAAGAACAGCATGTTTCCGTTCCTGTTTCTTCATTTGATGAAGACAAATTCGAGGAGGGCCATGCATTCGACGGCTCTTCAATCCGCGGATGGAAAGGCATCGAAGCTAGCGATATGTTGTTGATGCCGGATCCGGACAGCGCAAGAATGGATCCGTTTACTCAAGAACCAACACTTATCCTTACCTGCGACGTCGTTGATCCTGCAAACGGTAAAGGTTATGAACGGGATCCTCGTTCCGTTGCCAAACGTGCAGAAGCCTATCTCAAGAGCACAGGCATTGGTGATACAGCGTTCTTCGGTCCGGAACCTGAATTCTTTATTTTTGACGGTGTTTCTTGGGAAACATCCATGGACAAGTCCTTCTTTAAGGTTTCCTCTTACCGCGGCCACTGGTCCAACAAGGAAGACATGGAAGGCAGAAATCCAGGTTTCCGTCCTGCAGTTAAAGGCGGGTACTTCCCGGTTGCACCGACAGACAGCCTTAACGATGTGCGTGCTGCGATGTGCCTCTGCCTCGAAGAACAGGGTGTACCTGTTGAAGTACATCACCACGAAGTGGGCGGCGCAGGTCAATGCGAAATTGGAACTAAGTTCAGCACATTGGTAAAACGTGCTGACTGGACACAGATTCTCAAATACACTGTTTGGAATGTCGCTTTAAACTGGGGTCATACCGCTACATTCATGCCGAAACCATTGGTCGGTGATAACGGTTCCGGTATGCACGTTCACCAATCCATTTGGAAAGACGGCAAGAACTTGTTTGCAGGCAACGGTTATGCCGGCTTATCTGAAATGGCTCTTTACTATATCGGCGGCGTTATCAAACACGCCAGGGCATTAAATGCTATTACTAACCCGACAACAAACAGCTATCGCCGCTTGGTTCCGGGTTTCGAAGCTCCTGTTAAATTGGCTTATTCCGCACGTAACCGCTCTGCTTCTTTGCGTATTCCGTACGTAGCCAGCGATAAAGCTCGCCGCGTTGAGGTTCGCTTCCCGGATCCGATGGCCAACCCATATCTTTGCTTTGCTGCCTTGTTAATGGCCGGCATTGACGGTATCCAGAACAAGATTCATCCGGGCGAAGCTGCTGATAAGAACCTTTACGACCTTCCTCCAGAAGAAAACGCCAAGATTCCGACCGTTTGCTCTTCTTTAGAACAAGCTCTCGACAGTCTTGCTGCTGACCATGACTTCTTAACAGCCGGCGGCGTATTCTCCGAAGACATGATTCAAGCCTACATTGACGTCAAACGTCAGGACGTTGAAAGAGTCATGCTTGCCGTTACTCCGGAAGAGTACGATATGTATTACGCCCAATAGTTAAAATCTTTTGACTGAAAAAAAGGGCATCGCAAGACTCGGATGCCCTTTTTTAACCCGGATTATCATCCATGAAGTTAGACACTGACAAAATCGGTGGCTTAAATCTCCTCTCAACAAGCGTACTGATTGTAGATGTAAACGGCATGATCGAGTATGTAAATGCTGCTTGTGAATCTCTGCTCGGACGTTCTAATAAAATTCTATTCGGTTTCCCAGTGTCTTCTTTTTTGCCGAAAGCCAGAGAGTGGATTGGAAGTTATAAAAAGAATCCTTCCTCTCTGTTTTCGGTGCATGCTGAACTCACCGAGCTCATTCTTCGTCCCGGTGCTCTGGTTCAGGTTTATGCCTCCGTTCATCCTCTGCCTGAGGAAGATCAGCTCTTAATCATTGAGCTGCAGCCGGCGAAGAATTCTTTGCTGCTGAATCATAATAAACACATGAACGACTTGTCAGAGAATACAAGGCGTTTGTTGCGGAATTTAGCCCATGAAATTAAAAATCCTCTCGGAGGAATTAGGGGAGCTACTCAGCTTTTAGAGTTCGATCTCAAGGATGAAGAACAGAAAGAATATACCCGTGTGGTTATCAGCGAAGCAGACAGACTGCAAGGTTTGGTAGATAAACTCCTTGCTCCGTACCGTCAGCCCTATAAACCCTCTAAAACCAATATCCATGAGATATTAGAAAAAGTAAGGCTTCTTATAGAGTCCGAGTTTTCTTCCGGCCTGACCATCGTCAGGGACTACGATATAAGTGTTCCGGAAATCGATGGTGACAGAGGTCAGCTAACCCAGATTTTTTTGAATCTTTTACGCAACGCAGTTGAAGCACTTGAAGAGCAAATTAGAGAAAATACCGCACAGCTGACTATTTCAACTCGAGTTGTTCATCATGTCATGATTGGTGCATTGCGCCACAAGACAGCTTTGAATATTCATATCGTAGACAACGGTCCCGGAATTCCTCCGGAACTCCAGGAAAGTATCTTTTTCCCGTTGGTGACAGGAAAAGCGGGAGGCACCGGGCTTGGTCTGTCATTAGTCCATTCCTTCGTAGAGCAGCACGGGGGTTCAATCGAAGTTTACAGTAGGAAAGGGAAGACAGATTTTAGTCTGCTGTTCCCTCTGGAATTATGAAAAAAGTTTGGATTGTTGATGATGATCGGTCGATTCGCTGGGTCTTAGAAAAGGCGCTTCAAAAAGCAGAAATCCCGGTCCAGACCTTTCAAAGTGCTGACGAAGTTCTAAATGCGCTGAAAACAGAAACTCCTTCCGTTCTGGTTAGCGACATCAGAATGCCGAATCAAAGCGGACTGGAACTTCTTTCCGAAATTAAGAAGAATGCGGACTGGAAGTTTCCTGTCATTATCATGACCGCTTTCTCTGACCTTGACAGTGCCGTATCCAGTTACCAAGGAGGCGCATTTGAATATCTTCCGAAGCCTTTTGACATCGGCAAAGCCATTGAGCTGATTGAACGAGCGATAGCAGAGTCAACGGCCGATGAGCAAACATCTGAAGTTCTTCCTCTCGATGCGGAAATCATTGGGCAGGCTCCGGCCATGCAGGAAGTGTTCCGTGCGATTGGAAAACTCTCTCAGAGCAATGTTACCGTATTGCTTACCGGAGAGTCTGGGTCTGGTAAAGAAGTAGTGGCCCGTGCTCTGCATCATCATAGTCCTCGTGCAAAATCAGGCTTTATTGCTTTGAATATGGCCGCTATTCCACGCGAATTGATGGAAAGTGAATTGTTTGGCCATGAAAGGGGGGCATTTACCGGAGCCAACAATATTCGACACGGCAGATTTGAACAAGCAGAGGGAGGAACTCTGTTTTTAGATGAAATCGGCGATATGCCTTTCGAGCTCCAGACTCGTCTTCTGAGAGTTCTATCGGACGGATATTTTTACCGTGTTGGTGGTCATCTGCCTATTAAAGCAAACGTCCGCGTGATCGCCGCAACTCATCAAAATTTAGAAAAGATGGTGAAAGAGGGCAACTTCCGAGAAGATTTATTTCATCGTCTTAATGTAATTCGTTTGCGTCTTCCGCCGCTTCGTGAAAGAAAAGAAGATATTCCTTTGCTGGTGCCGTACTTCTTATCTAAGTCCGCAAAACAGCTCAACGTGGAGCCAAAAGGCATCAGTAAAGAAGCCATGGATATTCTTGCAAAATTCGATTTCCCCGGTAATGTCCGTCAGTTAGAAAATGTCTGCAATTGGCTGACGGTAATGGCACCTGCGCAAATTATCACGCCTGCAGATTTGCCGGAAGATTTCAATAAGGAGAAAGAAGAAGCCCAATCCCATGACTGCCGGACACAAGAAAATACACTGGTTTCTGATGCGCAGCTGCCGATTAACGGCTTTGATTGGACGGAAAACCTTAAAATAGCGGTCAGTCAGCAATTGGAGGCTGCTACGCCCAACTTAATGAAGCAGCTGACGGAAACCTTCGAAAAAATTGTTTTAACAACGGCGTTGGCTGAAACAAAGGGAAAGAAGGTTGAAGCCGCTTTGAAGTTAGGAATCGGCCGTAATACCATGACAAGAAAAATACAAGAGTACAACTTGGAATAAAGTTCTAAACAATAAAAGTTGTTATTGATTAATGGAAATAAGAGAAGTTGAAGAAGCGCTCCTCCAAAATGGAGCGCTTCAGGTACATATAGATCATTTTTGGCGCCAGTGGATTCTTCGAAAAGCACCAACTGCGCGTACACCTCGTTTGCCGTTTTCCGTCCAAGCAGCTGCACAAAAATACAAGGAAGAACTTAATAAACTGGCAGAAGTCGTAGAGGAATGTTCATCGCCCTCTGACGGCACAAGGTTGGTTTTGAAGCTTCATGACGGACAATTAATCGAGTCGGTAATTCTTCCACGTGGCGGAGTGTGTGTTTCCACTCAGGTCGGCTGCGCTGTAGGCTGTGTGTTTTGCATGACGGGGAAGTTCGGCCTAATTCGTCAATTGAGCGATTTAGAAATTTTGGCTCAGGTCGAAATTGCCAGGCGATATCAACTGATTAAGAAAGTGGTTTTTATGGGAATGGGAGAGCCCTCTCACAACCTTAGGAGAGTTCTTTCTTCCATCAACTTTTTAGCGAAGTATTCCGGTATTTCTTATAAGAACTTGGTTCTTTCTACCGTGGGGGACAGAAGGCTTTTCGATGCCATTATGGCCTCTAAAGTTAAGCCGGCTCTAGCCTTGTCCTTGCATTCAACGTTTGATGAAAAAAGGAAGCAATTAATGCCTAATATTCAGCCGATGCCGGTTGCGGATATGATGGCATTCGCAGCTGAATATGCCAAAGCTGGCGGTTATCCCGTGCAATTTCAATGGACGTTGATTGACGGTGTGAATGACGGAGACGAAGAAGTTGAGAATGTTATTTTCTTGTGGAAGGGACAAAAGGCCATTCTCAATATGATTCCCGTTAATAAAATTGCTGGGAGTCCTTATGAGCGTCCTTCCGATGAAGCTATGCTTTCTATAGCTGAGCGTCTGAAAAAAGGCTGCGTCCTATTGAAGTATCGACATTCTGCCGCGCAAGAGGTGGAGGGCGGCTGCGGTCAGCTTCGCGCAAGAAAAATGGAAGAACTTGCCGAATGAGCTAAATGCCGGGACGTCTCGGCATTCGCTTAAAGTTCTAAGGTCAAAGTAACCGGAGCATGATCGCTCGGTCGTTCCAACCCACGAAAGTTCTTGTTAACGACAACTGAGCGGTTGAATTTTGTCAAAGGTTCAGAGATAAGAATATGGTCAATTCTCAGACCAAGATTTCTCTGGAAAGCTTTCATACGGTAGTCCCACCAAGAATAGATCTTTTCTGGCTGGTCATGCTGACGGAAACTGTCGACCAATCCCAAGTTCAGAAGATTCTTAAATTTTTGACGGACTTCCGGAACACAAAGGACTGTGTGCTTCCACTCTTCCGGATGTTTGGCATCGTTGTCTTCGGGAGCAATATTGAAGTCTCCGAGCAGTACTAAGTTCGGATATTGCTTCAGTTCTTTTTCCAGCCAAGCTGTCAAATTGTCTAACCACTTCAACTTATAAGGGAACTTTTCGCTTTCTGTTGTTTCTCCGTTGGGAAAGTATCCGTTAACGATGCGTAATGGTAGTCCGTCTAAAAGAACTGTCATTGCCAAAAGACGGCTCTGTGGATCTTCAAAATTAGGAAGGTTTTTGATGATGTCAGTGCATTCAGAAAAAACGCTTTTTTTTGTCAGTGTGGCTACACCGTTGTAAGTCTTTTGACCAAAGACTTCGGTGCTGTAGCCAAGTTCAGCAAAGGCCCGGATATCTACTTCCTCAGTTGGTTGTTTAAGTTCTTGAAGACAAAGAATGTCGGGTGACTCTTCTTGCAAAAATTGGAGAACGTGGGGCTTTCTTACTTTAAGAGAGTTAACGTTCCAAGTGGTAATTTTGCATTTCATAAAAATCTCGTAAAAACGCATTTTTATCGAAGAAAACGGCAGATAAAAGAAAAATTCTTCCGAATTTGTCAGAAGCAGCAGCCTCTGCCGGAACAGAGGCCTAAAGACTAACGATCCAGCAGTCCATATGAACGCAGTAATGCGTCCGGAGAGGGATCTCTGCCACGGAAGGCTTTGAAGCTTTCTTTAGCGGGGCGCGAACCTCCGACGGCAAGAACTTCTGTCAGCCACTTCTGTCCAACTTCCGAATTGAAGATACCTTTTTCTTCAAATAAGGAGAATGCATCCGCAGAAAGTACTTCAGCCCACTTATAGCTGTAATAACCCGCTGCGTACCCGCCGGCGAAGATATGAGAAAAAGAGTTAGCAAAACGGTTATATTTCGGTGGAAAAACAACTGCCACTTCTTTTCTTACGGCATCTAAGAGCTCCTGAACGGTGCAAGTCGTCGGATCATAGTCACAGTGCAGGAGCATATCGAAGAGGGCAAATTCAATCTGACGAACATTTGCCATTCCCGCTTCGAAGTTCTTAGCTGCGACAATCTTGTCAAACAATTTCTTCGGCATTGGTTTGCCGGTCTCCACGTGTGAAGTTAAGGATTGGATGATGTCCCAATTCCAAACGAAGTTTTCCATAAACTGGCTCGGCATTTCCACGGCATCCCATTCCACATCGGCGATACCGGAAACAGACAAGTCCGTTTGCTTAGTAAGCATGTGGTGGAGGCCGTGGCCGAATTCGTGGAAAAGTGTTTCAACATCGTTGAGAGTGAGGAGGGCAGGTTTATCACCGACAGGAGCGGAGAAGTTGCAAACTAAATAAGCAATCGGTGTTTGAATTTTCCCGTTGACCTCTCTGCGGGTTCTCTGGTCGTTCATCCAGGCACCTCCTCGCTTGCCTTCTCTTGCGTAAAGATCTGCATAGAAGGAGGCGATTTCTTTTCCGGCTTTGTCTTTAATGACAAAATACTTGACTTCAGGGGCCCAAACAGGAGCTTTTGTTTCCTCCACTTGAATCCCGAAGAGTTTCTCAACTAGACCGAATAGACCCTTAAAGACGGTGGGCTCCGTAAAGTATTGCTTAACTTCCTGATCGCTGTAAGAATATTTTTTCTCTCTCAAGCGTTCGCTGGCATAAGTTAAATCCCAAGCCTTAGGATCTTCGAGCTTCAGATCATCTTTGGCAAATTTCAGAAGCTCTTCCATATCTTTCTTTGCAGCCGGTTTTGCCTTAGAGGCAAGCTCTCTTAGAAACTTGATAACTTCTTCCGGAGAATCTGCCATCTTCATGACTAAAGAGACTTCGGCGAAATTTTTATAACCAAGCAAAGCGGCTTCTTGAGATCTCAGTTCCAGGAGTCTCTCAATAATCGGAGCATTATCTTTTCCCGCTGGACTGAATTCGGAAGCACGTGTACTGTAAGCGTGGTAAAGCTGTTCTCTTAGATCTCTGTCAGCAGCGTACTGCATGATAGGAAGGTAATTGGGCATGTGTAAAGTAATCTTGTAACCTTCTTTACCTTCTTTTTGAGCCTGCTGTTTAAACAACTGCTTTTCAGATTCCGGTACTCCTTCCAACTGTGTTGTCTCTTCCGGAAGATACAAAGAAAAATCGTTTGTGCAGTCAAGAAGATTCTCAGAAAATTTCTGGGAGAGCTGAGAGCTTTCTTCATTGATGGCACTGAGTTTTGTCTTATCTTCTTTGGAGAGTTCGGCACCGGACAAAACAAACCCTGTTATTTGCCTTTTCAGAATTCGTTGACGGGTCTTGTTGAGCTGTTTTCCCGCATCAGAGTCTCTGAGCTCCTTATACTTTGCATAAAGCTCTTCATTTTGTCCTAACCAGCTGTAAAGCTCGGAAATAGAGGGCAAAAGTTCATTGACGATCTTGCGAAGCTGAGGGGTATCTTTAACGCTGTTTAAGTGGGAGATAATCGTCCAGCCAAAATTTAAATTTTCTTCCGCATCATCAAGCTTGTCGATAATGTTGTTCCAAGAAGGAGCACTCTTAGATTCGGTTATGCCGTTTGTTGTTTCTTTGACCTTGGCGATTAACTCAAGGATGGCAGGATTAAATGATTCTTCGTCTAAATGATCGAACGGAATAAGCTTGTCCTTGTTTTTAACGACATCTAAAAGAGCATATTTTTGATTTGTCATTGATTTTCCTTTTTTTGGAAACTGTTTTCAGCAGCGATTAGAGTGTTTTCAAGAAGCATCGTAATGGTCATGGGACCAACGCCTCCCGGCACCGGTGTAATGAATCCGGCCGTTTCCTTGACATTTTCAAAGTCAACATCGCCGCATAGTTTTCCTTCCGAATTTCTATTAATGCCAACATCAATAACAACGGCCCCCGGCTTCACCATCTCGGCTTTTAAGAAAAGAGGGCGGCCGACCGCAGCGATAATGACGTCAGCTTGCAGAGTTAGTTTCTGAAGATTACGTGTTTTGCTGTGAGCAAGGATGACTGTTGCGTTCTTTTCGAGCAGAAGCTGTGCCATCGGTTTCCCGACGATATTGCTTCTGCCTAAGACGAGGGCGAGCTTGCCTTCCAAATCGATATTAGCGGATTCGAGCATCTTAATAACCCCGTGAGGCGTGCACGGTTTTAAACACGGAAGTCCGCAAGATAATGCGCCGACGTTATGGAGATGGAATCCGTCAACGTCTTTCGCTACATCAATTGTTTCGATGATTTTTTGTTCGGAAATATGTTTAGGAAGAGGCAGCTGAACGAGGATTCCGTCTACTTCTTTGTCCTGATTTAAGGCATTAATTAAATCTATAACTTCTTTTTCCGTGGAGTCGGCAGGAAGTCTCTGAAGAATGGACTTGATGCCGCAGTCCTCGCATGATTTAACTTTATTTCGTACGTAAACTTGGCTGGCCGGATCTTCACCTACCAAAATGACAGCCAGACAGGGCTGACGGTACTTTTCCGTTAATTGAGAGGCTTTTTCTTTAATGTTTTTTCTGATTTGCTGAGATAAATCTTTTCCGTTAATTAGCTGTGCGGTCATCTGTTACTCCATATGTTGTTCTGAGAGTCTAAACAAAAACGAGAAGGCGCGGCCTTCTCGTTTAGTCATCTGTTTTGAAGTCTTAGCTAATGGAGCTATCTTTTAAGGGAGCCTTGTTGGCATTAAGAACCACTCTCATCAAATCTGCAACTGTGCCTGAGTTTGTTTTATCCATGATGGATGCTCTGTGAGCTTCTACAGTCTTGATAGAAATTCCAAGGTCAGAGGCGATTTGTTTGTTCAAGCGGCCGCTGACGATTCTCTCTAAAACATGTTGTTCACGCGGCGTAAGCTTACTTAACAAGGCATCGTTAAGAGAGCGGCGTTCTGCTCTGATGCGTCTCTGTCTGGCTTCCTGGAGCATTCTTTCAACCTGAGAACGCAAAGCAGCCTGGTCGAAAGGTTTTTCAATAAAGTCGACAGCTCCTTTCTTCAAGGTGGAGACAGCCATGGAGACATCACCATGTCCGGAAATAAAGATAATTGGGATGTCGCATTTACGGGCAATCAAGTGTTCTTGAACCTCAAGACCGCTCATACCCGGCATTCTTACGTCCAATACGAGAACTGCGATAGCATTGGGATCGAATTTAGCAAGGAACATCTCGCCGCTGTCGAAAAGTTCGACGCGATAGCTAGATGCTTCTAAGAGCCACTTAAGAGAGTCTCTAACAGCTTCGTCATCCTCTACTATATAGACGACACCTAATGTCTCAAGATTGTCTTGAGTGTAGTTTTTCGAGGTCATCTGAATCATCTGTACGCCTTTCAGAAATTATTCTCAATAAAGTTTATACGAAGATTTTTAAATTTAAGGTTCGCTGCTCACGCTAGAATGCTAACTAATTTGAGCTACCCTAATTATATACTTTTTATAAATACCCCGCGGGTATTACCCGTGGGATAATGATAAAAAAATTCAAAAAATTTTCACTAAAGTTCAGATCATAAGTAGTTTTCTCTAAGATTTTCTAATTATTTGCAACGATTTTAAGTTCGAAGGAAAATATTGTTCCGCCTCCTGGGTTATCTCTAACTTCAAGCCTTGTATTGTGGGCTTCAGCAATAGTCTGGCACGTACTCAAACCGAGACCGAGTCCGTTCTTTTTAGTGGAGAAGAATGGAGTGAATAAACTTGCCTTCATGGTGTCGTTTATTCCCGGTCCATGATCTTCAACAGCAATCGCTACGTGATCTTCTTCTTTTGTGACTCTGACGGTGATTTCTAAATTCGGACTCTTTGCCTCAGTACATGCATCTGCTGCATTGCGGATGAGATTAAGAAGAATCTGCACCAGCTGTACCGGATCGCACATAACTGTCGGAAGAGTTTTCGGAACTTCGTAATTCAGACGAACACCGTTGTATTTCTTTTCAATAAGTTTTCCCAGTTCCATCGTATCGTTAAGAACATTTCCGAGAAGAATCGGTTCAAGGCTAGTTGAACGTCTCTTAGCAAAGGAGCGGATGTTTTTAATAATTTTGTCGATGCGGGTAGCCTGAGCGGCAACTTTTTGGAAAACTTCAATAACCTGCTTTTTATTTACCTCAGAAGCGTTGTCCATCACTTCGATAGCGGTACTCGTATAAGCGACGATCGCCGTGAGTGGCTGGTTGATTTCATGAGTAATCGTAGAGGCCATTTCACCCAGTGTAATTAACCGGGATGAAATCTCCATTTTGTTTGTTTGTTCCTCTAGGGTTTTTTCACTGATTTTCTTATCAGTGATGTCTTGCGCAGTTTGGAGCGTTACGTGAGATCCGCCGGGAAGTGTAATTCTGCTCTCTGAGACGTTGAACCATTT
Source organism: Turicimonas muris (assembly GCF_002221595.1). Classification (GTDB taxonomy): domain Bacteria; phylum Pseudomonadota; class Gammaproteobacteria; order Burkholderiales; family Burkholderiaceae_F; genus Turicimonas; species Turicimonas muris. The sequence continues at coordinate 37,537 of NZ_NHMP01000003.1, read as the reverse complement.
CTTCATCGAGGAGACCCAGATGTCTCCCGTGCGCTTACCCTCTGCATTAAACGGTTCATGGAAAGAGCGCGAAATATCTTGGTGCCCTTTAACTGTAGAACCCATCGTTTCCACATATAAGTCATTGCGCATTCCAAGAATATTTCCCGAAGGCTTGTGAGTGACTACAGAGATACAGGAATTCACGGAATTCAGGAGTTTCTCATAAGACGCAATCGCGTCATTGATCAATGTTTGAGAATTAAAGTCGTTTGTATTATCGCGAATCAAGTAAATCCAGCCCGATTGCTCTCCATCTTGCGAATAGAAAGGCGAAGCTAAGAGCATTCCTTTGATCTTCTGAGAGTTCTTTTTCCGAATAGTGATATCGAACCGATACGGAAGCTCGGAAGCATTCAAGTCTTTAGCTGAAAGAATTGTAGAGGGGAGAGGAGTTGAATCTCCCCAGAAAGGATAGGGACTTTCTTTTCCGAGAAGTTCGTTTTCTGAGTAACCGCAAAGATTACACATTGACTGGTTGAGATAGATGATGGTTGAGTTCATATCCGTGATCAGAACTCCCATCAGCATAGAGCGCTCGATTGATCTTCGTAATTCAACTTCCTTTGTTGCCGCATCCAATGCGTTTTGATTCTGCACCATCTTTTTATATAAAAAGAACAGCAACAAGAGGAGGAACAACATCAAGCTGCCAAGCCAAAAGAGTAAAGGGCTGGCAAAAATTAAAGGACTTTCTACAAGATTGCAGCCATAGAGCTGAATAGAAGAGGGAAGAGGGTCAGCGGAACGAATATAGCTTGGAATTGTGAAGTCGTCAGGAGGATTGTAAAGAGCGTTGCCTGCGATTAATTCTGTTCCGTGCATCAAGCTAAATTCGTAATCTGACCGAAGAATATTGGGAACAGATTCCTCAAGAAGTCGAGAAAGAGAAATACGGGCGAGGAGTGCGTATTCTTTTTCATTCAATGTAAACGGATAGATAATTACCGTATTAGGAGAGGTTGAATCATATGGGATTTCCCAATAGCTGCTGTAAACGACTCGTTTAGTAGCAAATGCGTCTCGGATACTGTCTCTTACTACGGGCGGATAATCAAGATAGTTATATTGTCGGAAACTTTCGTTTCGAATACGCGGTCCTACGAGAGAAGTGATTCCTTTTCCATTGGGCTCAATGAGTCTTAAGAGAATAACCTCAGGGTTTTGGAGTAAAAATTCTCGGCCGTATTTATCGAAGACTTCTTTGTTGGGGCCTTCTTGCTCTAATTTCTCAATAACCCTGGCCATGGTTGAGCTGGTCGAAGTCAATCTCAGCTCAATGTTGTTTGCCACCTGGATTGTGCTTTTCATAATGTTCGTTCTTAGGATGGTCTCGTTATTTGTCCGAACATTGATATATAAAGCGGCAAAGATAACAATAAGAAGGACCGCTATCGCCCAAATGAAAGGGGCGATTTCAGTAGATAATTTAGATTGTTTTTTAAGAGCGGTGACAGATTCACCAAAACGGTCCATTATCTGACTGCTGTAAGTAGAGTGGGCTTCGCTCATGAGAAACTTTATTATCGCTAAGGTCTGAAAGTATATAACCAAAATATATTCTGATTTGAAAGACCAACGGCGAAAACAAATTTTGTTTTAGAGAAAACTCGCTCAAGAGGATAAAATCACATGTAGTTTTTACCTAACTTAAGGACAAATAACAATGGATGAGCAGGCAAGAAAGAAAGAGCTGGCTGCCAAGGCTGCAGTCGACTATGTTATTGAAAATGAATATTTAGGGGTTGGTACCGGTACGACAGTAAGCTTTTTTATTGCCGCTCTTCAGCAATCGGGGAAAAAAGTTAAAGCCTGTGTTTCCAGTTCAGATGCAACTACAAGACAGCTGTTAGCATTTGGTTTTCCGGTAGTAGAGCTGAATGAAATTCAAGGAAGAATTCCTGTTTATGTTGACGGCTGCGACGAAATTGATGCCAATTTCAACATGATTAAAGGTGGCGGCGCCGCTCTTACAGGCGAAAAAATCGTTGCTCAGGCCAGTGATAAATTTGTTTGTATTGCCGACGATACAAAACTTGTGAAACAGCTCGGCGCTTTTGCTCTGCCGTTAGAAGTTCTTCCCAAGGCAGTGGAACAAATTAAAAAATCTATGGAAGGTATTCGGGGAGTTCCTAAAGTCAGAGAATGCATCACTGATTACGGAAACAACATTATTGATGTGTCCGGTTTACAGATCCAAGATCCTTTAAAGCTCGAGGAAGCCATTAACCAATTACCAGGCCTAGTTACCTGCGGAATTTTTGCCAAGAGAGGAGCGGATGTTTTAATTGTCGGTTCTTCTGACGGCATCAAAATTACAACTAAAAAGAATAAATTCTCTTTTAAGAAGTAAGTAACAGCTGTATCTCTTTCTGCTTTTTTAAGTTTGAGAGAAAAAGCTTTTCAAAGCCTCTGGAACGAGGAATTCCGGAGTTTTTGTTTTTATTAGTTTTTTGGGGAGGTAGAGAATTTGTCACAATTAGGGCGAAATAAATTTATTCGGCAGAGATGACAAACGAAAAAAATTTGTATACAATGCTGACTTCTTTACGGAGAGGTGGCCGAGTGGTTTAAGGCGCACGCCTGGAAAGCGTGTAAACCCTTTAAAGGTTTCGGGGGTTCGAATCCCCCCCTCTCCGCCATTCATTAGTTCGCATAAGTTCGTATGCGTTCAAAAATCCCCTAAAATTCAGAAAGTTGCGAAACAATTGTAACAAGCGTTGTTCGTATAAGTTCGCATGAGTTCGCATGCAGCCGCAACTAAATGGTCACTAAACTGGTCACTAAATTTTGAGTTTTTTCTTCTTAGTGACCACTTTGAATTTGGAGTTTTTGGATGCAAGTTTCAACGGTCTTAGAAATCAAAAATCTAACGGCGGAAGGATATTATTCAATTACCGGAAGCCGAGGCCTTCAATTGCGTGTCACCAAATACGGCAAAGAGTTTTATTTCCGCTATTCATGGAAAGGGAAAAGACAACTCTTCAAGATAGGCACATCCGATTCGGTTTCTCTTTCGGATGCCAGAAAAAAAGCTATCGAGCTCTCTGAGCTGGTCCGTAAAGGAACAAACCCAAAAGAACAAAAAACCGCTGGAAAGGAAGAATGCACCGTAGAAGTTAACCGTAAGACATTCAAAGAATGTGCACTTGATTGGGTTAAAGAAAGAGCCACCAATAATTTCTGGAAAAACAATGTCAAAGGAGAAGCTAATACATTAAGCAGATTATCGAACCATGTTTTCCCGAAAATCGGTGAAAAGGCAATCGAGAGTATCGAACCGGAAGATATTAGGGACCTTCTGCTCCCTGTTTGGAACAGGAGTCCTTCTACATCTTCAAAAGTTCTCGCTGACGTTAGAGCTATTTTACGATGGGCAATCGCACTTCGTATCAGAGAAAATCGCGAGAATCCGGCTGATCTTTCTGGAGCTCTTGGGGTCTTAATGGAGCCATACAATAAAAACAGAAAGGAAGAGGAAAATTTTTCCGGGTTAGATTTTCACGAAATTCCTGAGTTTGTAAAAGACATTAACACTCTGAGAAGCAGAACAGCCGAGATGCTTCTATTTTCGATTTTTCTAGCTGCCAGATCTAAGCCTGTTAGAAATGCCAAGTGGTCAGATATTGATATTGGGAAAAAAATTTGGAATGTGCCGCCGGAAGATGACAAGGTTAAAGGCTCAAAACGTTCCCGGACTATCTTCTTAAACGAAGCAGCTGTTACGCTACTCAAGAATGTTGTTCGGTTCAGTGAAAGTCCATATGTTTTTTGTAATTCCTACGGAAGGCCCTATTCCGATATGGCTATGAATCAACTCATTCGGAAAGCCCACGCAAGAAAGAAACTTCTGGACGGAATCGGCTGGATCGACAAGGAAAAATCAAAAAGAACCGGAAAGGAATGTATCGCTACTCAGCACGCGACTGCTCGCAGCTGTTTTGAAACTTGGGCAAAGGATGACGTGCTCGGGAATAACAAACAATTCGATAAAGAGGCCATAAATCTCAATATGCTTCACGAACGGAATGATCCTTATAAAGGAGCCTACGACAGAAGCAAAATGGAGCAAGAACGCAGGAACATAATGGAGGAATGGGGAAAGTTTTGTACCCAGCTCCTATAGCAGTGAAAAGCAAATACACAATTCTTTAGAATGGTAACGGGGCGGTCTTTTCTTAGGACCATTGACTAAAAAATGAAATCTTTCTTTTCGCATGACTAAAACAGTTACCAAAAATAAAGTTCGATCTGTAGAACCGCTTATTGCCGATCTGGCTAACGGGTGGATGAAATCTTATAACTTAGACTACAAACTTGAACAAGAGCCGTTAAACACAGAAATCGACAAGGCACTGGACGAATATTTATCCAAAAGCGGAGGAAAAGGAGGAAATAGACCTGACGCAAAACTGCTGCTACAAGATAAAAACCTCAACTATTGGCCCGTTCTTATCGAATACAAAGGCTATAAGGGTAAGCTTGAAAAACTCGACTCTTGCGGGAACATTGACAACTTAACAGCTCGGAATGAACCTAACTATTCAAACATCAAATCTTTTGCGGTAAACGGTGCTGTCCACTATGCAAACGCTCTGCTCCACCATACGAGCTACACCGATATCATTGCCATTGGGATGACGGGTTACAAAGACGAGCTGGGCAAACTAAAACACTCAATTGCGGTTTATTACGTCTCTAAAAATAATTTGGGTGTAGGACAAAAAGTCGGGGAATACACAGATCTATCATTCTTACCCCCCCCCGAATTTGACAAGTTTATTGAGAAAGTTAAAACCTTAAATATCAGCGCTGAACAACTAGAGCAATTAAGAGAGCGAAAAGAACAAGAAATTAAAGCCAGCTTAGTCAAGTTAAACAACGACATTTATCAGAACGAAAAAAACTTGTCTGAAGATGACCGGGTTTATCTCGTTGCCTCCTCCATCATCGCCACTCTTGGAGTTCCCGGAAAAGTAAAGCCTTTGGAGAAAGAAGATCTTAAATCCTCCCCGGAATCCGGTGAAACTGACGGAGAAATTATTCTCAGGAAAATTAAGGCATTTTTGACAGAAAAGGCTCTGCCGGAAACAAAAAAAGAACTGATCATCAGAACTCTTCAAAATACTCTAACCAGTGATAACTTAAACAAAATCACTGCTGGGGAAACCCAGCTTAAAAGAGTCTTTAATAAAAGGCTCTGTTCAGAGTAAGTATTGATCTTTGAGTAACGGCAATGGATCCCGTTTAGAGATATTTACCGAAAAACTTCTTTCCTCAACTCCGATAGTAAAAATTTCATTCTTCAGGATCTTAATTTTTTCCATGAAACTCTCTTTGGCAAAGGTCACAAAGTTGTTGTAAACGATGTAGTTGTTGAGATACTTAGTGGCAACCCCTCTAAACCGGATATTTGTCATTGCCTTGAGGGCGGAGTGGTAATAATTAATCAGCTGGATATTGAAGATTCCTTTCTTGTGTTTCTTTGACGGAATTTGAACATGTTTAGCCTTGCAAGATTCGGCTAGCAAGGGGTAACCTCCAAGACTGTCCGTTACAAGAGTGGAACCGGGAAGAATCTTGCACCCTAAAGCAGTTTTGAGATTCGCGGTTGTGGGTTTCCCAAGATTGCAAACCACGCCTGTGCTCTTTCCCTCTAGGTTTACGGCTGTCGGCACGCAAACTTTCTCATCAGACAGGCCTCTTTTCGTGGAACGCATTCCTCTTTTTTTCGGTTCTCTGCCGGCGGGCTGAGCCGAAAATTTTCTTGATCCTTTGTAGCTGATCGAAAAGTAGACCTCGTCAGCTTCGACGACGCCTGTCAGTTTTACCGAGTTGTGTATCTTTTGTAAGCCGTCTAGCAGCCGATGGCGCCACTTGAAAGAGGTATCCAAGGAAATTCCGCACCTTCGTGCGCACTCTCTGAGAGGAAGCCGGTCCATGAAGCACTGGACGTATTTGAACCATTGAGAAATTTCTTTCTTGCAATGGTTGAAAAAGGACCCGCTGCTCCAACCAAAGCTTTTGCTGCAATCTCGACATATAAAGCGTTGAGTCCCACAGTGTCTGCCGTTTTTTACAACTTTTAATGAGCTGCAGTGCGGACAGGCGGGCCGACCTGACCGGCTGACATCGAGCCTCTTGCTTAGAAAGCTTTCGACTCCATCGGAGTTGTTAATGGGTTGGCTATCAACGAGAACTTCCAGAATGCAAGATCTTTCTTCAGCGCTTAAGGCAAAAAACTGCGAAAGGAGCTTATCTACTGCTGTGGTAAACATAGGGTACCTCCTTAACTTAAAAATACCCCTTAAATGGAGGCGCGACAACTAATATCAATACTTACTCTGAACAGAGCCTAATAAAATCGTCGATGACCTTGGCCGTTATTACAAAATCGGATTGACAACAGACTTTACCGGCAAACTCTTTAATGAAATGTATGGTTGGCTTGGTTTTTCTCAAGACAAATTAAACGATGTCGTTCTAACACCTTCCTACGTTGCAAAACTTCTAGTTAAGTTAGCCAGAGTGGATAGGAATTCCTATGTTTGGGACTTTGCCACTGGTTCTGCCGGATTATTGGTTGCGGCTATGAACGAGATGTTGATAGATGCAAAAAACCATATTACTTCCCCTGACGAATTGGCCCGGAAGGAAGCAACTATTAGGGCCGAACAGCTACTCGGTTTAGAGGTGCTTCCGAGCATTTATATGTTGGCTATCCTCAACATGATTCTCATGGGGGACGGCAGCTCCAACATTCTTAATAAAGATTCATTGCACGATTTTGACGGAAAATATGGCTTCGGGAAAATAACTGAAAAATTCCCAGCCAGCGCCTTTGTCCTCAATCCACCTTATTCTGCCGCTGGAAACGGAATGATTTTTGTAGAAAAAGCTCTTGGAATGATGAACAAAGGATACGCAGCCATCATTATTCAAGGGTCATCTGGCAACGGTAAGGCAGTTGATTACAACCGCAGAATCCTAAAAAAACATACTTTATTGGCAAGTATCAAAATGCCAATTGACTTGTTTATCGGAAAATCTAACGTGCAAACCTATGTTTATGTTTTCCGCGTCAATGAGCCACATCAAGCTGATGACACTGTAAAGTTCATCGACTTTTCTAATGACGGATACACTCGGACAAACCGTAAAAAGGCCAGCGTCAACCTGAAAGATACGGACCATGCTAAAGAAAGGTATGACGAGGTTGTACAGCTTGTGAGGTTTGGCAAAGATAAACTTAAGTACCTTACAGAAAAAGAATATTACGAAGGGAAGATTGATCCTAAAAGCGGAGCAGATTGGAATCAAAGCGCACCGGTTGATACTCAACCTAAATTAAAAGATTTCAAAAAAACTATTTCTGACTACTTGGCGTGGGAAATCACTAATCTACTTAAAAACGACCATGAGGAGAATTTTTTGTTGGGAAAATGATTTCCCCACTTAGCCATCGGTTTGTTCAGGCTAAGTGGGGAGGATTTCATCTAAAGGACCTCTTTGAAATCAAATCGTCAATCAAAAGATTCGATGCCAACAAAGTCACTGTATTTGAACGTGGTCACCATCCATACATCATCCGTTCTGGTAGCAATAACGGGCAGCGAGGCTATCTTAAGGAAAATGAAAAATTCCTTAATGAAGGAAATACAATTTCGTTCGGTCAAGACACAGCTACTTTGTTCTATCAAAAGGAACCCTACTTCACAGGCGATAAAATAAAAGTCTTAAAGTCAACGTTGCAGCAGTTTGAACAAAAAGAAGCTCTATTTTTTATAAGTTCATTGAATAAAGCTTTTTCAAATTTTTCTTGGGGAAGCTCAAGATTTAATGTCAAAACAATTGGCAATCAAATTTTTAATCTTCCAGTACGAGAAGATAATCAAATTGATTTTGACTTTATAAACTCATTTATGAGACAACTAGAAATTGAATTTTTAGAGGTTTTGAAAAATTATCTTGCTGCCTCCGGGGCGCCCGATTTTTGCTTTACGAAGGAAGAAACTCTTGCGATTGAAAGCTTAAAAACAAAAAAATTTAAAAATTTTAAAGTTACTGATATCTTTAATATTAGAAACACCAGTAGCCTTCTCTCAAGAGAAATCATCTCAAACTCTGGCTCGACTCCTTATCTCAGTGCAAGTGCCGAAAATAATGGAGTAAACAGTTTTATTTCTTATGATCCTTCATTTTTAAATAAAGGAAACTGTGTTTTTATTGGAGGAAAAACTTTTGTTGTCTCGTATCAAGAAAAAGATTTCTTCTCTAATGACAGCCACAATTTAGCCTTATACCTTAAAGAAAAGAAATACTCTCATAAGGACATCCTCCTCGGGTTGGCAACCTGTATCAACCTGAGCTTGAGGCATAAGTACTCTTGGGGCAATAGTATTAGTTCGCAAAAAATAAAGCATGACTTTGTAACATTACCTTTAGAAGACGGTCAGCCCGATTTTGAATTTTTAGGAAACTTGACGGCTGCATTGAAAAAACTAGTTTTGAAAACTGTTGATGATTTCGTAACTGAAAAGACCTCAGAATTAGTTACTCAATGATTTTTGAAGATCCCCGAAACCAAAGGTTTCGACCGCGATAGCGGTGGGCAGGACAGCCGAAAATTTCCAATTTTCGACCGAGCGACAGCGAGGTGCTGATGCATTTTTAATATCAGGTCTTTAGAACTGATATAAAAATGCGATCCTGCCTTAGTTCTTTTTTGCTTTTAATTTGGTTTTAGAGGGGACGCTAAGCGCTCCCCTCAACCCCTAGCCCGGCTAGCCTCGCTTTTTCAAAGTGAGGCTGCAAACGGGCTCTGATTTTCTAAGTTGGTCTTAAGTTTTCCACAGCCGGTTTACACGGCTTGTGGGAAACTTCCTCTCTGCTTGCAGTTGTCCATAACTAACGCCTAAGGGAGCGCTTGGCTCCGGCACTGGCTGTAGCGACCGGGGTTGTTGTGGGCAACTGCAAGGGCCGAAAAGTTTATTTGAATAAACTTTTTGAGAAGATTGAACCGGTCCTTTTGTTCCGACTCGATCCGGTTTTCAGATTAAATCTCAAGTTTTCCATAGCCGCTTACAGCGGCTTGTGGGAAACTTCCGCTCTGCTTGCAGTTGTCCATAACTATCCCCAAGGAAGCGCTTGGCCCAACACTGGCTGTAGCGACCGGGATTTGTTGTGGGCAATTGCAAGGGCCAAAAAGTTTGTACGTACAAACTTTTTGAACAGAGAGGCCAAAACTAACTTGTCTAGTAGGGAGACCGTGCAAACACTTACTTCAAAACAATTTTTATGTGCGATGTGTGAGGTCTCTGCCTGTACACAAGGAATACAATTTTCGATTCATATCTACCAAGGTCTAAAAATGTTAAGGAGAAATTTGTTTTTACTTTTGCCTCTAACGATGTTAATTCCGAATATTGTGCGCTCCGAAGAGTTGTGGACTGAAGAAGCTGAAAAGCGTGCTTTAGAAACTGTTCGTTCAATAATAAATAAAGGTTTTATTCCATCAGCTATTTCTGGAAACCTTCCATTGAAAGTTTTCCTAAAGTATTTGGAACAGAATGCTTTGTACTTGAAGAATTACGCAGATGTTCTTTCAGACCTTGCATTAAAAACATCAAATAGAGAAGAATCTGATTTTCTGAGGAAAAGCTCTAAAGAGGCGACTGCGTTGGTCGAGTATACGAAAGAACTATACGAGCACATTGGTAAGAAAAAATTTCCCACTATCATTAAACCTTGTATGGAGAACTCTGAGTACATTCAATTCGAATCAAATCTAGTACGTAATAGTTCTTTTAGTATTGGATTAGCATCTGTTTACCCCTGTTTTTGGGTTTACGGAGAAATTGGAAAAGCGATTCAAGCGAAAGCAATTTTAATTGAGAATCCCTATCACTCATGGTTGGAAGGTCTAGGGGACCCACAGTATCTGAAAACCGTAGATCAAATTAGAGGTTTTTTGAACGAGCATGCAGTAAAACTTAAGGACAAGGAGAAAAATAAAATGACTGAGGCCTTCCTAAAAGGATGTAATCTGGAACAAAAATTTTTTGATTCTGCTTTTCACAACTAAATTCCTCTAGTTGCGTGCAAGGGCTTGTGGGCAACTGTAAGAGCTAAACAGTTGGTCTAAACCAACTTTTTGAAAACACCCTAGAAGTCAAAAGGCCTCCGAAGAGGCCCTTTGACTATGGTACTTTCTATGAATTATTTCCCGTTAAGTGCGTCCTTGAACATTTTCCCGGCTACAAATTTCGGCTGTATAGAAGCCGGAATTTTGATTTCTTTACCGGTGGCCGGATTGCGTCCGGTTCTGGCGGCACGTTCGGCAGATTTAAAAGTACCGAAACCGATCAACGCGATTTCATCACCGGCCTTTACCGTTTTGACCACTTGGGCAATAAGGGCCTCTAAAATTTCTTTGACGTCGGCCTTGGATTTTCCGGTTTCTTCGGCAACGGCTGCAACCAATTCAGTTTTGTTAAATTCGTTTCTCCTTAAAAAATTGGGGTTTGTAAAAAGTAAGAGTAAACCTTAATAGGAGTTTTCTTAATCTCTCTTTTTATAGGAATATCAAATTTTATAATCCTTAAAGTAACCAAAAACGATCGATAAATTTAAAGAATCCTCTCTTTCAACCGTAATTATCTGAATTAATTGCGGTTTTTTCTCGTATTTTTTTTTGTAATCGTATTATAATACGATTATTATTGAGAGGTGCAATTATGGGCAGACCTTTATCAGGCGTTCCTCATGTTGGAAGACGTACGGAAACCAGAAAAGACGGAACTAAATACATCTATGAGAGGACCACTATTTATGACCCTCAGACCAAGAAGATTAAAGTACTTGGCTGTAAATTAATCGGTAAAATCCTCAAGGGAAGCAATGAGATTATCAAAACTCGTCCTAAAAAGCCTGCCGCGCCAAAGCCTGTTGCACCGGTCAAGGTTGCAAGATCTCATGTCGGCGCCTCCGAAATTCTGGATTTTGTCGGAAAACAGAGCGGCATTGATACCTGCATTCTTCGTTCGCTTCCGCAAGCCGAAGCACTCAAGGCCATCAGCTTGGCTCGTTATTTAGCAGCTTGTGACCGAAAGACACTTCCGGGTATAGAGACTTGGCAGCTCAATCATCAAATTCCCTATCTCGAACCTTTGACGGAACGAGTGTACGGGACACTTTTTGAACAACTCGGGCGAAACGAATCTTGGATTCAAAATTACTTCCGGCATATTGCATCGACGCTTGAAAAAGAGCCCGCCCTGGCCCTGGATTCAACGACCTTCTCAACTTACTCAACAAATCTCAAGGAAGCCCGATACGGCTTCAACAAGGATGCTGATGGACTTCCCACGATTAAATTTGTGACTTTGTATTCGGTGAAAAACAGGCTGCCTATCGCTTATTGCAAGCAGCCGGGCAACATTCCCGATGTCATCAGTATTCAAACTGCACTCAAGCAGCTAAGTGTTCTCGGAGTAACCAAGCCTTTGATTGTTACTGACAACGGTTACTACAGCATGGGCAACATGGTTGAATTTCTAGACTCGAATATGAAATTTCTAACCCTTGCATCCCGATCGGCAACTTGGCTTCGCGATATCGTGGAAGAAGCACTCGCAGAGTTGGACAACCTCGACAACATCTGCCCTTACGACACGCAGGTCAAGGGAAAAACCGTCAGCAAGATGCAGGAATTCTCACGTCTGCGTCACAGAAGCACGGCTTCTGCCAAAGCAGGGGAAACTCAGAAGTTTAGCCGCAGAATATACGTCCACATTCTGAGGAACTCTGAAATACAGACTTGCAAAACAAGAGCATTAGAGGAAGAACTTACAGCACTGAGAAGTACGGTATTGAGCGGAGAAGAGCTCTCCGAGTCTGCGGCAAAGAAAGTTGAAAAATATTTGATTCTGAGCCGCCAGGGACGCGGAGGAAAATTAACCGTTAAATTTAACCAGGAAGCCTTTAACGAAACAGCTAAGTTCTTTGGATTGTTTGTGCTGGTATCGAACAAAGCTCAAGACTGCTTTGAGGCGTTAGAAGATTATCGATTGCGGGAAAAAACAGAGGAAGCCTTTGGAATATATAAAGAATATTGTGACGGCAGAAAGCCGAGAGTCTGGACAGGCGACCGCCTCAGAGGAAGGCAATTCGTACAGTTCATTGCTTTGAGCTATCGATGCTGGTTAATAGGAAAGGTTCGAGAAATCAAAGAGTTGTTGGCTAAATGGCTGGTAGAAAAAGAAAAGAAATCTGAAAAATCCAAAGCAGAGAAACTGCTAAGCTGGCTGGATAATAGGTCTCTGGCTCAGATTCTAGATTGGTTCGACTGCATTGAGGAAACAACTGTGGCGAGTAAGGCCGGAGAAATTCGTTGGAAAACGGAATCTATAGAGCGAGACAAGTTCTTTTTATCTCTGTTAGGAATGATAATTTAATGATCGCCTTCGGTTACTTTTAGGTTATAATCGTCGAATCTTGCTGATCTTGCAAGATAAATTAGTGCTCAATAAATGCAAAGGATTGAACATGAAGAAACAACTTCTTGCTATGGCTCTTGGTCTCACGTTTGCAGTTGCTGCAAACGCCGCTGACGCACAGTATCGCCTTGTTATTCACGGTGGCGCCGGCAACATTACTGCTGACCGTTTTACCCCTGAACAACAAGCTGAATACCATGCAGGTCTCCAAAAGGCCCTTCTTGCTGGTAACAAAGTTTTAGCTAGCGGTGGTACGGCTATTGATGCAGTGAAGGCTGCTATCAACCAAATGGAACTCAATCCGATCTTTAATGCTGGTCGTGGTGCTGTGTTCACAAATGAAGGTAAGAACGAACTTGACTCTTCTATCATGGACGGTAAGACCCTTATGGCAGGTGCCGTTGCTGGTGTTACCAATATTAAGCACCCGATTAATTGTGCAGACATCGTTCGCACGAAGTCTCCTCACGTTATGATGGCGACGAAGGGCGCAGAAAAGTTCTGTGCTCAAAACGGTGCAGAAACGGTTGATCCGAAGTGGTTCTTCACGCAAAACCGTTATGACCAGCTCAAGAAAGCTCAAGAAAAAGAACAAGTTATTCTTGACCACGATGGCGCTACAAAGAAAAAGACTGCCAACGCAGAGCTCTACATTGATCCGTTAATGTATGACTATAAGTATGGTACGGTTGGTGCTGTTGCCTTAGATAAAGACGGTAACCTTGCAGCAGGTACCTCCACGGGTGGTATGACCAATAAGCGCTATGGTCGCATCGGTGACAGTCCTGTGATTGGTGCTGGTACCTATGCTAATAATAAGTCCGTAGCAGTATCTGCAACGGGTTCTGGCGAAATGTTCATCCGTACGTCTGCCGCTTACAATGTTCACTCCCGTTACACGCACTTAGGTGAAAATGTTCAAAAGGCTGGTGACGCAGTGATCAAAGAAATCGGTGACATCAAGGGCACGGGCGGTATGATTATTCTCGACGCTAAGGGTAACTTCGCCTTCCCGATGAACTCCGGTGGTATGCACCGCGGTATGATCGACTCTAAGGGCGTCCCGATGACCGCTATGTTCGGTGATGAACAATTGCGTCATTTCAAAGCTAAGTAATCTATAGCCTATCGGATGGGGTGGCGATAAGCCACCCTTCCACACCACCGGGCATACGGGTCCGTACACGGCGGTTCCTCTAAACATCTAGCCCTACAAGTCCGTCAAGCAGAGCCATCCATGCTTGCGTTTTGGGGCTAATTTTATCTTGTTTCTCGGGCTCTTCTTCTTTCAACTTGAGAGTCCGTATTTTGCGGCTCCGGGCAATTCGCATTCGGCCCGACAAATTTGAATTGCTCAGTGAGCACTTTCCTCAAAAATTGCTTTCGGGTTTCGCATTCTGAATACTGCCAGCGCAGACTCTCTACCAAACGAGAGTCGGAAAATAAACGAGGTTTGCTCAGCTGCTCTATGGCGTCCAAAACGTCCTTGGCTTCTATGAAAATAGCGACATCTCGGCGCCCGGCAAGCTCGGCCCGCTTTTCTTCAAGCCACTTCTTGACTGACTCATTCATTTTCCTTCTCCGTTTTCTTTACCGCTGATCTTATTTTTAACCTATCTTTATGCTGCAAAAGAAATTCGTCAATCTCTTTGATATGCAGACCTATTTTTTGATCCAGCTGTTTGAGGACTGCCGGTATCGCAGCAATGTCTGACGGATTTAATTCTCCCGATTTATTCTGTTCATTCAAAACTCTGGCTATCTGGTTCAAGTTCACGCCGATCCGATTCAGTGAAAGAGTTGAATCGGATATAAGCTGATACTGTTTAGGATCAATCTGGGATTTATTCAAAAGCAATTCTCTGACAGCTGATACGATTAGTGCCTGACGGGTTTGTCCTCTGACAGTCGCTAATTTTCTGATGGCTTCAAGCTCGCTTTTTGTCATTCTAAGAATGATCGACGATTTATCCTCTTCGCTGCTTTCTCTTTCAACATCAAGAGATACTTTTAGCTCCGGCAGGTTAAGAGACTCCTTTATGACTTCTTTTATGACGAAGTGGGTATAGGCAGAAAGATTCATATTGTTTAGCCGGGCAAGCTGCTTCCAGATGTCTTTTTCTTCCTGCGTCAGCCATACACTCATTGATGTTTTATCTTTATTCATACCGAGACTAAGGGGCACTGGGCCCCTTCTTATCAAGCTTCTATGATCCGATTTAACGTCACGTCTTCAGCGGGAACTTCTTCTTCCGTACCGTCCTCATATTTCACAACGACGAACCCATCCAACGTTTTTTTCTTATAAAGCAGTTCGCATTCTCTGCCTTCTATCAAGCATAGGATCACGGGTTTTTTATAAGTAGATTCTTCAGATTGCTCCTGCAAAAAATCATCCGCAGCCGTTTCAAGTTCTTCAGATTCGTCAGAATGTTGTCTTTCTTCGGATGTGGTCTTTTCTTCATAGTTGTCAATTGAAACGCTTTCCTTGGGCGTTTCAATCTCTTCTTGTGCGCTCGGCATGAGCGAACTCTACAGGGTGGAAGTCCCGAAGTGCAGGCGGTGGCGCCAAGCACATAGCCAGAGGCAAGGCCTGAACCGCGAGGTTCCGACTGAAGGAAGCCCGAGGCAAACCATTGACCTTACGAACAGAAACGGTCTCAGGCATATGCTGTCGGGTAAGACTGCAAGACAAGTTGAAGCCCAAAGGCCACACGGAGATGGCAGTGTAAAGACCGAAGGTACATGATGGGAAAGAGTTCGTTCTTACCCGAGGAGAACTCACGGACGCAAGCCATTTGGCTTGGCGGAGTAAAGCTTGTCGTGAGTGGTCAGCAGACGGCGTAGTACTCGGTAGCAGTAACCGAGGAAGGCCTGAATCTTAGCGGAGTGTGTTACTGCAACTACGACAAAGGGAATTATGGATAGAAACAATGAAAAACCTTCATGCGGGCGAGGGGCACGGAATGCGGCCAAACCTGCACAAAAGGATCCGCCCGCGTCCATAGGAGCAGAAGAAGACACACATAACCTCAATTTATACGCAAGCATCACCTTAGAGGCGATACTGGAGCCCACTAATCTGAAGGAAGCGCTCAAAAGAGTAATAGCCAACAGAGGGGCTCCCGGAGTTGACGGTATGGAAGTCGGGCAATTGCTCGACTGGATACGCAGCCACCCCGGCCAGCTTACAAAGGCGATTAAGGAGGGAACTTACAGGCCCTCCCCTGTGAAAAGAGCAAGCATTCCGAAAGAAGAACCCGGAAAGTTCCGAGATCTGGGAATCCCAACAGTCATAGACCGTCTAGTGCAACAGGCAACCGCCCAAGTACTCGACTGGGCCTATGACAGGGACTTCTCGGATCGGAGCTTCGGGTTCAGACGGAACATGCGGGCTCACCATGCTCTCAGAGTCATAACAGCAGAAGCCGATCAAGGCTATCGATGGGCAGTGGACATGGACTTAGCCAAATTCTTTGACACGGTGAACCACAGCCGACTAATCAGAAAGCTGTCACTCAAAATCAAAGACGGCAGGGTCATTTCGCTGATACACAAGATGCTTCGATCGGGAGTCCAAATTAAGGGGGAGATCAAACCCACGGAAATAGGACTTATGCAAGGCGGCCCACTGTCACCGCTCCTTGCCAACATCTACCTAGATGAACTGGACAAGGAATTGGAAAAGCGCGGCCACCGCTTTGCAAGATACGCTGATGACCTGATCTGCATCTGTAAGAGTAGAAGAACGGCAGAAAGAACGCTGGCAAGTCTGACAAGATTTGTACAGGAAAAGATGCTGTTGAAAGTAAACCGGGAAAAGTCGCATGTGGCCTATATATCGAGCCCGCAAACGAAATTCTTAGGGTACGGCTTCTACTACAGTCGGACAAAAAGAGAGGTAAGACTGACAATCCATGAAAAGAGCAAACAAAAGCTCAAGGATACGATCAGGAAATTACTCTCTCGGAGTCCGAAAACGAGCATAGAGAGTGTGAAACAGCTACTAGCGCAAAAGCTTCGGAGGTGGATGAACTACTTCCAATTAGCAGACGTCCAAAGATGGACGCAAGGGGTGGATCGGTGGATACGACGTCGCATCCGCCAACTCTTGTGGAAAACTTGGAAAAAGGTAAAAACAAGAATCAGGGCCCTGGTGAAACTGGGGGCGGACCCTAATCAAGCTTATTACTGGGGTTGTACCCGAAAGGGCTATTGGCGGATATCCAACAGCCACATTCTCACGACCACTCTGACCACGGACTTCCTCAAACAAAGAGGATGGTCATGGTTGGGATGTTTTAGAGGTTAAAACGTTAAGAAACCGCTGAAAAACCAAGGTGACTTGGCCTACCAGACCGGTACGGGCAGCGGTGTGAGAGGGTGTTCGCTGGAAATCAGCGAAACCCTACTCGATCTAATAATTTTACAATTTTAATTGGTCACCAAACTGGTCACTAAATTCTTCTTTAAGTTGCTATCTATTTGAATTTAAATTAGTTTAAATTCTCCCCCTCTCCGTCGTCTTTGCAAATAAACTCCTCCCAGTTGTCAGGATCCAAAATTTGAGCCTTTATTTCCGCTGCAGAGTTTTTAAATTTCTGAGCAATAACGAAGTCGCAGCCAATTTCTTTGAGAGCAAATAGGTTCTCAGCGCAATTCAAACCACGGTCAGCAACCACAATCAGCTGTTTGAGATGATAGGTATTTTTTATTTTCTTAATCAACGGCACCATCGTCTCGAATTCACTGGTGTTGCCTGCAAAGAGTTCATAGTCAATGGGGATGCCGTTCTCATCCATAACAAGTCCAAGCACGACCTGAACCTCGTTAACCTTATGATCTTTGCTTAGACCGAAATCCTTGTATTCAGAGACACTGCGGCTCTCAAAACTGTAGGTGGTCACATCGTAAAAGGCAGCCGTGACAGTCCTTTTTGTTCTTTTCTGGATTTCTTTATTTAAATGTCTGACGATGGTTTTCTTATCTTCTTGAAGCACATCGAGAACTTTATACAAATCTTCGAGATGATCGACTTGGCCGTGATCAATGATGCTATGAGCACGGTTATTAAAGCTTTTCAACTTACTTGAGGGATTTAAGAACCTCTGCTCAGTCAGAAGGTAAGCAGTCTGGTCATAGGGATATTGGATTTTTCTGCCTTTTTGAAGATGGCGGAACATCTCCGGCATTTTTAAATCTAACCACACCTTCCTTATAAGAGCCGAGCCAACATTGAGGCTCTTGAAATTGCCCGGTTTCTCGTTAAGACCTTTAGCAGAATCAGCCAACTTATCCATTCTTCTTTTGGCTTGATTTTCAAGTTCCAGAGATTTGTTCTGAGCTTCTAGAGCATTCTCCTTAGCAATGCGTTCTTTGAGTCTTTCCACATACTGAGGATCTTTTTCTAAAGCGGCATCAAGTCTGCCGTGGTTTTCAATTATTCGAGAACGAGGTTGTCCTTTTTCATTTCGATAACTCGAATAGACACGGATGTATTGATGATTTTTAACTTTAACCACTGAAACATGCAAAGGCATTTTTCCGACTCCGACTACTGTAAGGATATTATACCTGAATTTTTTAAAACACGCTACTTTTACGCTACAAAGACGGTAAATTTTTTGCAGAGGAACCCAGAGCGCGTCTGGTCTCATCTGCAAAAATAGGTGTCAAACTCGGGAAGATCCTATAAATTTTTACACAAGAATTTGGTCTGAAAAGGTTACAGACTATGATATTTACGATGAAGTACTTTTGGAAATGGCAAATGCCTACGAAGATGGGAAAAACTGGAAAGGAATTCGAGATGGTGCTTTTTTCATTGGCAACGTTATCAAAGATATTTTTTTTGACAACCCCCTCCGTCAACCTATACTGATTAGAGAAGGTCTGGTATCTTTCAAATGTGAATCTGTGAAAATGCGATTGGAATCGGGTCGAGTTATCACTCTTTTTGATCATTATCCAATCTCATATCCTGATGATCAAAAAAAGGACAAAGATAAAGAGACTTCAGTTTTTAATTATCTTTTTCCGAATGAAACATCCAACGTGGTTATCGAAGGGATGGAACAATGGGATTCTCAGCAAGGGGCCCCCAAGAATGATGCTGGGTATGTGTATTTTTTAAGCGGAGGAAAGGTTTTGTCTTTTCAATTTTCATACAAACGCCCTGGTGAGGGGAGGATTTGCCTACATGATGTTTCGGAAAATGAATTTTTTTCTAATACATTTCAAAAGATTCAAAATGCAAAGAAGCTGAAAGAGATAAGATCCGAAGCTTCTGAAGCATAGAGGGAGAGTAGGGTTGTATAGGAACTGAAAAACCGAACGTTTTTAAAGCTCGGCTCAAATATTTTGCATCACCGAACGGTTTCTGTTTTTGACTTTTTTCTCATAATTCCGATAATCTTACACCTCTAAACCAGCATTTCCTTTCTTCACCGACACTGCTGGCTTCCAGAGGATTAAATTTTTTCTTTACGCCAATATCCTCTTTCTTATCTCCGATACCTTATTTCACAATATCGGTAGCTACACTCAGCACCAAGATTACTGGGACCTCAGACTAAAAATTGACTTTCCGTATGGTTAAATCTATTTGAGTTATAGACCGACTTTTCCATATCATAATATAGAAATTAGCCTACTTTTCCATATTACAATATAGAAAAGTTGGTAATTGAGGTGGAAAGGTGTCTGAATACGTAAATCGTTTACTAACAAATCGTGTAGAAGACGTTCCAAAAAATAAGGCAGTTATTATTTTTGGAGCGAGGCAAGTCGGAAAAACTACTCTTCTCAAACATATCTTTAGAAATGAAAAAACACGTTGGTTCACAGGTGACGATCCGAGCGACGTAAACTTTCTTTCCTCAATATCTTCTACGCCTGACTTAAAGATGCTGCTTGACAGCGCCAAAAACATCATTATCGATGAAGCTCAACGCATTCCAAGTGTAGGAATGCTTATTAAGCGTGTTATTGATCTTGAGTCTTCCACAAGACTGTTTGTCACTGGTTCAAGCTCTCTGGATCTTGCCGGAGGCGTTTATGAATCAGCTACAGGACGCGTTAGACCTCTTACTTTGTGGCCGCTTTCAGCCGAAGAAATTGCGCTTCATTCTTCCTGGTTCGATGTAGTTCGTTCACTGCCGGAACGAATGATTCTCGGCAACTATCCTTCAGTTGTTCTTAATCCGAAGGAGGCAAAAGAAAATTTAAAGACTTATATCGACGGAGTACTTTTCAAAGATATTTTCGCTTATGCAGGAGTTCGCAAGCATCCATCCTTTATGCGCTTGGTACAGGTGCTCGCTTACCGGATTGGCTCTCTTTCTACCACTGACTCTTTAGCCAGAGAGTGCGGTCTGAATGCAGGAACCATCGAGTCATACCTAGGGCTGCTCGAAGAATGCTTCATCATTAAGGTGCTTCCGTCTTTTGCCAGAAATCTTGCTAATGAACTTCGAAAATCTAAAAAGATTTATTTTTGTGATCTTGGCATCCGGAACGCCATCATTAATAACTTTTCTCCTTTTAGTACACGAACGCCCGAAGAACAGGGCATGCTTTTTGAAAACTACTTCATTATCGAACGGATTAAGCTTCACTCTTATTCTAACTCCTTCGTTTCTCACTACTTTTGGAGAAATAAATCAGCGAGTGAAATTGATTTGATTGAGGAAAAAGACAATCAAATCCATGCATTTGAACTCAAGCTCTCGCGAGATCACGTAAAAGTCCCTCCGACATTTGCAAAAGCCTATCCAGAGGCATCTTTTGACGTTGTCAATGAAAAGAATTTTTATCAGTTTCTTTCCTCGACCGCTCTTTAACTCAATTTTTTAGTTCAACCGCCGAAAAATTCAAGATTTTCTATCAACCTTGTCCCGACGTATTGATCCGGACAAGGTGAGCTAATAAAAAGAGATTGGAAAACTTTTTTGGCAGGTTAAAAGACATAAGTCAGACTAAAGTCAAGCCTTCCTCTTGAAATTTGCTCAACTTCTTTATCACGAAGATGTCTTTTCAGCGGGAAAGGAAGAGTTAAAGAAAAGGAGAGTTTGTTTCTCCAATACCAGTCCAAACCTATGCCGGTTCCTGTGAGCCAACGCTGCTTATTAATGGAATGGCCGGAGAGCCGTCCAAAATCGAAGAAGGCCTTAGCATTTAGATCCCAGGGTTGAAATCGATAATACATTTCTGTGTTGATTGTCCATCCATTCTCTGCACCAATGATATCGATAGGGTTAAAAACTAGCCATGAAATTGTTGTGTAATCTTGTACAAATAAGGATAACACCCACCTTTTCAGATGAAGCGTCTAGATTTTTCTCTCCTGTCAGTAGGCGAATTAGTAGCTAAATTAGGTGTTACCTCAGCAACCATCTGCCGCTGGTGCCGTGCCGGTAAATTAACGGAGACCCTCCGAACTGTCGGGAACCATCGTCGTTTTGCTTCTTGCTCTTTCTCTCATTTAAGCAGCATCGGATATGCCCGAGTCTCCAGCCACGATCAAAAATCTGACCTTCAGTCCCAAATTTAACGCCTTAAAGACAGTGACTGCGATGAAGTTATCTCTGATCTCGGCTCCGGATTAAACTGCAAAAAGCCGGGATTAAAGAAGCTTTTGGAGGCCATCTGGAGCGGTACTGTGAGCTCTCTTACTTTGACTCATGCCGATCGTCTTTTACGGTTCGGAAAGGAATTGGTTTTCTACCGGTGCAAACAGTTTAATGTCTCGATTCAGATTCTCGATGACCCGGAAGGAGAAGCCTTTGAAACTGAACTGGTTAAGGATGTAATTACGCTGATGACTGTGTTCTCGGCTCATCTTTATGGCAAAAGAAGCTGGAAGAATCGACGGGCCCTAGAACAAACGCAACCGAATTCTATGCCGACTGGTAATTAGATGAATTCCTTACCGACAAGCACCCCCTGGTTCGTGTAAAGTGTGTGGGGGAGGGGATGAAGACCGTAAATTCTCTACCATTAACAGTAACGCGTTTATTCGCGCCGATTCCTCCTGAGACTCAGGCGGAGTTGGATTTGTTGTGTGAGCTTTACGGTAGAACATTGCAGAAGTTCCAAATGGCTTTCTGCACTCACGAGCTCAGACAAAAAGTTTGGAACTGGCGCGCCTTCGGAGATGAATTGGTTTATTTCCTAAATCTTCCGCAGCCGAAGTTCGAAACTTTGCTTGAAGATCTCAAAGCGCAAGGGAAACGAGCTCAAGCTGAACTTTTAAAGTTTCTGCGTTCTCAGCAGATCTCAGAAGGGCCGCGCCTGCAGGCCCGTCATTGGAAACTGTGCCTAGACGAGGCCAGCCAAGGACTTCGTACCTATTGGCAGACTGTAAAAGCAGAGTTAAAAAGACAATGGGGAAGGTTTTTCGGCCGATATTCCAACGAGCCCAAAACACTTATCTATATCAATTGGATTCTAAGAGAGACTGAGCAGCAGTTCTACATGGCTTCTCAAGGAAAAGTTCCATATCCTCAGCCTCCTAAGCTCAATCCAAAAGAAACGGACGCTGAAGAAAGATACCGGGAGCGGCTGGCAGCCTTTGAGAAACTGAAAAAAAGACATTGAAACTGTTAAAAGGTATGCCGTTGCCAAACGGGTCTATTGCGCAATCAAGAAAGTTCGTAAAAAGATACGGCTTCCTCACTGCCGGCTTACTTCCAACAGGGCAGACTTTGACAGCAGCTGCTGGAGACTAAATTCTAAAGACTAGAATGAGTTAAGGCTGACGTCATATGCCGAAGGGAACAAGAAACGGGCGCCCGTTGCATTGCGCATCCTTGGCAAAGGAGCACTCAGAGGAACTATTCAGCTCATTAAAAAACTCGACGTCTACGAACTGAGAGTCTGCCGTGAAGCCTTATGCAAACCGGAAAGGACTGAAGGAGAGATTGTAGGCTTCGATACCGGTTACACGGAAGTCGCAGCTTTAAGCAACGGAGCGTTTGTCGGGCAAAAGTTCGGGGAGAAGCTCACCCGGTTCTCAGACTATTGCAAGGATAAAGGCCAGAAGAGAAATAAACTTTGGGCCAAAGCCAGAGAGTTAGAAAGCTCGGCTAAAGAGAAAGACAGGAGAAAAGCACAAAATATATTTAAACATAACCTTGGCCGCAAAAAACACAATGCGAAATATCAAAGAGCGCAAGACTCAATCAAACAGGAAATCAATAAAGCGATAAATTCCATTGTGCAAGGCAAAGGAGACGGGTTAGAAGGCGTAAAAGTCAAAGAGCTCGTCATCGAAAAGCTCTCTGCTCATATGGGGAAGACAAGAAGTAAAAACTGGAACCGAAGGCTTTCAAGCTGGGCCCGAGGATATATCCGGAAGTGTCTTGAGCAGAAATGCAAACAGTTTGGCATCAGGCTTACTCAGGTAAATGCGTGTCACAGCTCTCGAGTTTGTCCAGCCTGTTTTTACCCATCCAAAGACAACAGAGTCTCGACAGATCGTGTGAAGTGCCGTAATTGCAGCTATGAGGGCCACGCTGATACGTGTGCTGCGAAGGAAATATTACGTAGGCGAAGCGGGGAGATACCACTATATGCCCCGCCCGGGAAGGTATTTGAGATGCTGATGGTGCAGTACAAACGCGGGTTGGAAGTGCCTAAGGCACCACCGTTTTCCTGCAAGACTCAACTTAATGAGAGCGAAGGGGAGAAGAAAAGCTTGTATTCTCGCGATGATCAAGTTTTTTCAACTTCTCAAAAACGGCAAACTGTAGCTTGTATATCCCAGTAAGCTTCCCTGACTTTTTATGACCATTGCAGTGAAAGAGTTCTGCATTCCCGTCATGCTCGGGAGCTCCAATGTTCCGCTTACTCTCAATTTGCCAAGAGAGTTAGTGGAGGATAACTTAGTAACTATAAATATTCCGGGAGGAAATTAGAGAAAGGCAAGACTCCCGAAGATCTTCAAAAATCCTCGGGAGTTTTATTTGTTGAGAAGCTGCCTCTATACTCCCGGGTGCTACTCTTATTTTTCTATTGAGTCTCAAACCACAAATTTGAACTTGTAAAAAGAATTTTGACTCGAAAGCTCAAACTTGTGCCATAAGAGGAAGTTTTTTTCTTCCCTCATCAAGCTTTTCCCAAGGTGCCATTTTTTTCTCAAAGTGCCAAAAAACCCAACTTGATGCAGCGCCTCTAAGACAAATTTTAAATTTTGCGACAAAATAGTGTACAATAAAGTGTAAAATATTTAATTTCTGAGACCAATGGGTTAATTCTTAATCGTTCCAAAGAATCTAAAGAGCACTGATTTTGGTCAGGATTGGGCTTTTTTTGTGCCGATTTTTTGTCCAGTGCTCCGAAGGACGAGCCGCATATTTCTGCAAACGGCTTTGTTTTCTAACGAATTTTATTGGAACGAGCAATGAGAACATTGAAACAATTCAGAAAATTTTCCAAGAACCCAGCTTTTGTTGCTAGAGGTCGCTTGCCATTCATCGAATTTTTTCAACCCATTATTTTTGGCTATGAGCCGGAGAGGCTTTACAGCGGTGAAGTAAGATTACCGGTCGCCGCCGAGAGAAAGCTGATTGGATACGTTAGATTTGTGCCTAACCACCCGGACCAATCAGAATTTGTGAGCGTCTCATCCGTCTGCACTTTGTCTAAAGGTGCCGACATCGCTAGAGGAGGAAATAACAAGGATTACATTTTCTGGTTATGGCTAAACTCTTGCCGAATCTGCTCGGACTACGTGACAAAGGCACAGTCAGAGGAAAGGAAGGACGTAATAGAAGCCGTCCGAGTCACCTATAAAAACAAAGTAGTACCTATCTATTTCATTGAACACGTCTGTGAGGCGGTCCTGACCGCTGAAGAGACCGTAAGAGTGCTTCGGAATAAATGGCAGGCACAGAGAGCCTTGTTAGAGAGCAGGGAGAACGCAGTGTTTTAGACAAGACCCTTCTCAGTGAGAACATCCGATGAAGGCCTAGAAATCTAGTGGAGGAGTGTAGAAAACAGGAGGTCCGAGAAGCAGTTAAGCGTCTCGGACCATCATTGGCGCGCCAGGCAGGATTCGAACCCACGACCCCTTGGTTCGTAGCCAAGTACTCTATCCAACTGAGCTACTGGCGCAACTTTTTTTTATTCTAACACTGGAAAAGTGAAATAACTAAAAAATTATTAAAGCAGCAAAGAAAAAAAAGATTTAGGCGCCTGTCTCGGGCGTTTGCTCAGCTTTACTCGGAATCTTTTTACTTCTCATTATTTCTTGTTTTGTTTTCGCGGCAAGTAAAAGCGCTTTAGCAATATGGATGAGAATCTGTCTATCTTTGACCGAGAGCTCTTTTAAGACAGAATCTTCCGGCAAGAAACTTGCGCTGCCGGTTCTCTCATTTGTACGGCCCAGAAGATAATCAGTCGAAACACGAAGAACATTTGCCAGTTTCACAAGTCCATACAGAGTGGGCATTCTGTTACTGTCAGCCTTTTCGTACAAAGACAACACCGGCTGAGGAATATCGCAAAGACGAGCAAGTTCCGCTTGCGTCATTTGGTTTTCCAATCTTAGCTCTTGTAATCTTTGTGATAACCCAGCTCTGACTTGCGGGTCGTTCTCCATAAATTGACCTCCTAATCGCCATCCCATATTTTTAGGATGTGCAGGGATTTTAATCTAAATTTATTGGTTAATTCAAGATGGGCCGTAATTCCTAGGACATCGGAGGAAAAATACTCTTTCTAACTCTAGAAAAAATAAACGTTTTTTCTACTTTGTAAATAATAGAACGATTTGCAAAAAGAAGAAATCGATTAAACTTTTCAAGTTGAAATATTAGGTCTGAGGATATGTCGATTAAGATTTTTATAGCGACTCACAAAAATTATGAGATGCCTGATGACGACATATATATTCCTTTAGAAGTCGGGGCCTCATTACGGAAAGATCTAGGACTCAAGGGAGTTCGAGATAATACCGGTCTGAATATTTCAGAAAAGAATCCGAATTATTGTGAGCTGACCGGTTACTTTTGGATCTGGAAAAATATCAAGGATGCCAATGTCGTTGGCCTTGTTCACTATCGAAGATATTTCAAGGGAAACTCTAAAGTTCAAGGAAAGTTTGCCAATATCTTGGACGCTCAAGAGATTGAGAATTGCTTACGAGATTATCAAGTCATCTTGCCCGTGAAGAGAAATTACTTCGTCGAAACTGTCCGAAGTCAATATGTTCATGCACATCATGAAGAAGATCTTCTTGCATTAGAAAAGGCTATGAGGAAGATTTGTCCGACTTATCTTCCTGCTTTTGAGCAAGTAATGAATTCTAAGAAACTTCATTTGCTTAATATGTTTGTGATGAAAAAGGAACTCTTCGACGAGTATTGCACGTGGCTTTTTTCAGTTTTGGCGCAAGTTGAGAATACTTTGAATATTTCGGAGTATTCAAAAAATGATGCTCGGGTTTATGGCTTTCTCTCCGAGAGACTTCTGGATGTTTGGTTGATAAAGAATAAGATTAGATATTGCGAGTTACCTGTCTTGAATCTTGAACCTGTGAATTGGCCTCAAAAGATTGCGAAGTTTTTGATTAGAAAAGCAGGTTTAAAAAAATTAATAGAATAGAAAAAAATTTTTCAAGCCGACACGCATAAGAAATATACCTATTGTTATATTGAACCGTCTTTATTACATTCTTACCATAAAAAAAATAAAACGAGAATAGGTGTGAAGCAATCCCAAATCAAATTTGCCCTTCTGGCATTGCTTTTTGTCTTTTCCAGCCAGGGCTTACCATCAGAAAATAAACCGACTGTAACCATCGGGTTGGTGGATACTTTTTCGCCTACTTTTTTCATAGAGTCTTATTCTCCGACCGTCGATCATTTGATGGAGAGACTTACACAATATCAATTCAATTTAGTCGATATAAATCCGGGCAACATACTGGAAGATATAGAGAGGTACAAGCCGGATTTTTTAATTTCAAATGCGTTTACTTATGTCAGCCTGATGCAGACCCACGGAGCCCTTCAGGTCGCGACTAAAGAGAATAAAGAGACTTCGAATTTCACGGATTCAGTAGCTTCAACCATTATCGTAAGATCGGACAGTTCGATAAAAACTTTAGCGGATGCAAGAGGGAAAAAAGCAGCAGTTTCAGATTTGGAAAGTTTTGGAGGTTGGCTTATTGCCAAAGGGGAGCTGCTTTCTGCAGGTTACAACCCGGACAAGTTTTTTTCAGAGATCATCGAGACGAAATATGGTGTACCGGATGTATTCCTTCTTTTAAAACACGGTTTCGTGACTGTTGGAGTGGTTGAAAGCTGTGAGCTGGAGAAAGCTATCCAGTCCGGACAGATAAAAGAAGGAGATTTTAGGGTTCTTAATCAACGTCTCAACCCGCAAAAATGTTTAGTTAGTACTCCGGGATACCCGGATGTTGTCTTTTTTTCCTTAGCCGGAGTTGCGCCCAGTATCACTAAGGACGTTACAGTTGAGTTGTTGACTATGCCTTCGGTAGGCTTAGATTTCAACTGGACGATCACAAATAACTTCCTTCCAACGTACAACTTGATGCAGTCTCTCAGACTGGGACCATTTAGACATGACTCGGCGTGGTCGGTAAAGTTTTTAATGGAGAAATATAAAAACGAGATTTATTTTGCGGTTTTACTGCTGTTTTTTCTCTTATTGCATGTATTTCAAATTAATTACTTGGTTCGAAAACGCACGGGTCAGCTAAGCAAAGCCCTGAAAGAGACTAAGAAGTTTTATTTGGAATCTCAGAAAAGCAAACAAAAGCTGCATGCTCTGGAAAGAATGAGCATTGTTTCTCAGATATCCAGCATGTTCGCGCATGAAATTAAACAGCCGATTACGAACATTGGTTACTATGCCGGAGCACTGAGTATGCTTCTGGAACAAAAGCCAACAAAAGACAACAGGGCGCAAGAAATCATTACGCTCTTGCAAAATGAACTGCAAAAATCGACTCAAATCGTTGAGCATGTCAGAAGCTTGGTTAAGAAAAGACCTAAAGAAAAAAAGATTTGCGATCTGGGAGTGGTTGTTAGCAATGCTTTAGGGCAAGGCTTATATGCCCAAGCTGTTGAAAATAACGTTCCTAAAGGAGAATTCTTTACTCTCGGAGATGCTTTTGAACTGGAATTTATCGTTCTCAATTTTGTAAGAAATGCCAAAAGCGCTGTTAAGGGAGTTGCTAATCCCCACATCTTGGTTTCTGTATCGGAAGCGGGGGCTTTTTGGAAATTAAGCGTAGCGGACGATGGACCAAAACTTGATCAGCAAGGTTTCGAAAATTTAGGAAAAGCCATCCAAAGCAGCAAACCTGATGGACTGGGCTTTGGTTTGTCAATATGCAATGCGATTGCAGAATCATCCGGCGGACATTTAGAGTTTGAAAGAGGAGAAACGTCGGGAGTGATAGCTAGTTTATTTGTAGAAAAATTTATAACAAAAGAGGGACTCAGAGATGACGAAGATAACTCAATCATTAATACGGTTGGTGGATGATGACGAAAGTGTTCTGAAAGCTCAGTCTCTTTTTTTAGAAATGGCAGGCTTCAAGGTCAAGTCATACAATTCGGCGTTATCCTTTTTAGAAAAAGATGATTTTTCTGTGACGGGCTGCATCGTTCTGGATGTCCGTATGCCGCATATGTCCGGAATTGAATTGCAGAATGAGTTAATTAGAAGAAGGTGCGATCTTCCTATTATTTTTCTGTCTGCTCATGGCGATATAGAAATGGCAGTTGAAGCCGTTCATAAGGGAGCTAAAACGTTTTTGGTTAAGCCTCCTCGTCTTGATAAACTTCTGGAATACATAAAAGAAGCTGTAGAGGAACACAGAGAGAGACAGAAGGGAAGAAGATTCGCAGAATTTTTGATGAATCAATGGAATTCCTTAACCGAGGCCGAACGGCAAGTAGCCGATATGGTTGCAAAAGGACTTACTAACAATATGATAAGTCTTGTATTGGAAATTACGGAGAGAACCGTACGATCCCATCGTTCGAGTATTTATGAAAAGCTGGAAGTAGAGAATGCTGCAGAACTTTCTGGATTTTTAAACGATTTAAATCGATATCGCAAAGCATATTTGCCGAACAATCCTAATCAATAAATCAAGATAAATTTCGGTACGGATTTTCAGGATTGAACGGTTTGTTTTCCTACACTCTCTTGCAGGTTGTGGCGTCACTAAAACAACAACGATAATTCACTGTGAGGTATATATGAAGCGAAGGGATTTCCTCTTTACAACTTTAATAGCAGGTTTTCCTGTAGCCGCTTTGTCGTCAGAAGATGAGTATGCCCCGCGATATGTAGATGTCATTGTTGTCGGTGCCGGAGCAGGAGGTCTTACGGCGGCATACAGTGCAGCGTTAAAAGGAGCGTCTGTGCTGCTTTTAGAGAAGATGCCAAAGCTGGGAGGAGATACTTTCTTATCCGGCGGCTATTTCAACGCCGTTCTTACTCCTGAAGAATCTTCCTGGTTCCCCGATTATCCTCCGGACAGCATTGAACTTTACACTTCCCAAATAAATCAGCTCGCCGAAGGCTTAAATTCTCCCAAATTAGCTCGAACTTTGGCAGAAAACAGCCGTGATTCTCTTGAGTGGCTTAAGAAATTGGGAATACGATTTTTGCCAACGCCTTATCATGTCTACGGAGGAAAATATCCCCGGTCTTTTCTGACAGAAACAGGCAACGGTAGGATCTATATTCAGGTCTTAGCGGAAGCATGTTTATCCAAGAGAGTGCAAGTGTCTACGAACTCTCGGGTCATCTCTTTAATCAAAGGAAACGAGGACAATAGAATTGTCGGCGTGATTGCACAGGGACCAGAAGGTCCAAGCACGGTTTTTGCCCGTAAAGGAATTGTTCTAGCTTCCGGCGGATTTGGTGCGAATAGTTCTAAGTTAAGAGAGATGGTTCCGTGGGCTGCTGATTTAGGTACAGATTCCAACCCCGGAGCGACGGGAGATCTTCACGATGCTGTTTATGCGGTAGGCGGAAAATTAACAAATATGCATTTTGTGGAGTGCGTACCAGGTTCGTCAGCGCACGAAAATAATCCTGTTCGTCTGGATTACAACCCGAGAAAGTTCATCTTTGTTAATGAAAACGGCAAAAGATTCGTAAATGAAGAGCTTCCGAGAGGAAAAATTTCGGAAGCGTACTTTAACGGCGGCTTCAAACGCTGTTATTCCATAGTCGACAATCAAACGGTTCAAGAAATTCAGCTCAACAGAAAAAAGAATGTTTATAAAGGCCTCTACAAGAATATGGTTTGGAGAGGAAATAGCGTTGAAGAACTTGCGAGAAAGTTAAACATTCCAGAGGAAAACCTGTTTCAAACAATTCAAGAATGTCAATTTGATAAACAAATTCTGACACCTCCTTTCTGGGCTGCAAATGTCGTTTTTAAAATACATTTGACTTTAGGAGGTGTAGAAATCAATGAAAAGGCCCAAGTGTTGGATGAGCTGGGCAAACCCATTACCGGGCTATGGGCTTGCGGTCAGGTAATCGGCAACCTACACGGCAAATACCGACTCGGAGGCAATGGTATTAATTGTGCTGTAGTGTTCGGACGCTTGGCTGCTAAAAACTTGACTCAATAAAAATTACAATTCTTTACATCGGTTTTGGTTGTGATAGTTGACGAGTGAAAAAATTGTCTGTAATATTCAAATTCTGCGCTGACGAAAACAAGTTGTTTCGAAAGCGACTTAAGAGTGAATCTTAAGTAAAGTTCTTTAAAAATTTATCGACGAACCGATAAGAGCGGGCACTTAAGTTTAAGAGCGAAAGCAAAGAGATTAAATTTAAGAAGCTCGCTTTGTGAGGCAAACGGAGTAGGAAATGCTCCGTCAAAACCGAAACGAAGAGTAAGAGCGACAACAGAGATTAAACAAAAGAGTTTGATCCTGGCTCAGATTGAACGCTGGCGGAACGCTTTACACATGCAAGTCGAACGGTAACGAGGAGGAAAGCTTGCTTTCCTCTGTCGACGAGTGGCGAACGGGTGAGTAAGACATCGGAACGTATCCGCTCGTGGGGGACAACTTCCCGAAAGGGGAGCTAATACCGCATGAGATCCGAGGATGAAAGAGGGGGACCCGCGAGGGCCTCTCGCGAGCGGAGCGGCCGATGACTGATTAGCTAGTTGGTAAGGTAAAGGCTTACCAAGGCGACGATCAGTAGCTGGTCTGAGAGGACGACCAGCCACACTGGGACTGAGACACGGCCCAGACTCCTACGGGAGGCAGCAGTGGGGAATTTTGGACAATGGGCGCAAGCCTGATCCAGCTATTCCGCGTGTGGGAAGACGGCCTTCGGGTTGTAAACCACTTTTGTAGAGAACGAAAAGTCTATTGATAATACCGATAGACGATGACGGTACTCTAAGAATAAGCACCGGCTAACTACGTGCCAGCAGCCGCGGTAATACGTAGGGTGCGAGCGTTAATCGGAATTACTGGGCGTAAAGGGTGTGCAGGCGGTTTTGCAAGATGGATGTGAAAGCCCCGGGCTTAACCTGGGAAAGCCATACATGACTGCAAGACTAGAGTGCGTCAGAGGGGGGTGGAATTCCAAGTGTAGCAGTGAAATGCGTAGATATTTGGAAGAACACCGATGGCGAAGGCAGCCCCCTGGGACGCAACTGACGCTCATACACGAAAGCGTGGGGAGCAAACAGGATTAGATACCCTGGTAGTCCACGCCCTAAACGATGTCAACTAGTTGTTGGGAGGTAAAACTTTCAGTAACGCAGCTAACGCGAGAAGTTGACCGCCTGGGAAGTACGGTCGCAAGACTAAAACTCAAAGGAATTGACGGGGACCCGCACAAGCGGTGGATGATGTGGATTAATTCGATGCAACGCGAAAAACCTTACCTACCCTTGACATGGCAGACAACTCCTTGTAATGAGGAGAGCTCGCAAGAGGATCTGCACACAGGTGCTGCATGGCTGTCGTCAGCTCGTGTCGTGAGATGTTGGGTTAAGTCCCGCAACGAGCGCAACCCTTGTCACTAGTTGCTACGAAAGGGCACTCTAGTGAGACTGCCGGTGACAAACCGGAGGAAGGTGGGGATGACGTCAAGTCCTCATGGCCCTTATGGGTAGGGCTTCACACGTCATACAATGGTCGGAACAGAGGGCAGCGAAGCCGAGAGGCGGAGCAAATCCCAGAAAACCGATCGTAGTCCGGATTGCAGTCTGCAACTCGACTGCATGAAGTCGGAATCGCTAGTAATCGCGGATCAGCATGCCGCGGTGAATACGTTCCCGGGTCTTGTACACACCGCCCGTCAAACAATGGGAGTGGTGTTTACCAGAAGTCGTTAGCCTAACCGCAAGGAGGGCGGCGACCACGGTGAGCACCGTGACTAATGTTAAGTCGTAACAAGGTAGCCGTACCGGAAGGTGCGGCTGGATCACCTCCTTTCAAGAGTTTTTGCTTGAAGATTTGAGTGTCCGCTCTTATCGGCAGTCGATAGATTGAAGAAGATAGTTCTTTAAAAAATCGGAAATTTGAATCAATTGAAAACGTTTATGGAAACGTAAACGGGAAAAGATTGACGAGTCATAACAAAGCAAAACTTTGTGAGAAACTTGAAAGCGAAGACATAAACAGCGTAATGGGAACAGCGTTTAGCGGTTGCTTGTAACGCTGCCGGGCAATAGGCGGCAGGGTTATAGGATCAAGCGACTAAGTGCATGTGGTGGATGCCTTGGCGATCACAGGCGAAGAAAGACGTGGCAGCCTGCGAAAAGCTGCGGGGAGCTGGCAAACGAGCATAGATCCGCAGATATCTGAATGGGGGAACCCAGCCCGATAAGGGTTATCGCATGATGAATCCATAGTCATGCGAGGCGAACGAGGAGAACTGAAACATCTAAGTATCCTCAGGAAAAGAAATCAACCGAGATTCCGGCAGTAGCGGCGAGCGAACCCGGAGGAGCCTAGTTTTTGATAGTTTGGATAATAGAAGAATGAGATGGAAAGCTCAGCCAGAGAAGGTGATAGCCCTGTATTTAAAATTGTCCGAATGGTACTAAGGAAACGAGAAGTAAGGCGGGACACGAGGAATCCTGTCTGAAGAAGGGGGGACCATCCTCCAAGGCTAAATACTAGTGATCGACCGATAGTGAACCAGTACCGTGAGGGAAAGGCGAAAAGAACCCCGGGAGGGGAGTGAAATAGAACCTGAAACCGCATGCATACAAACAGTAGGAGCCTTTTTTTGAGGTGACTGCGTACCTTTTGCATAATGGGTCAGCGACTTACATTCTGTGGCGAGGTTAACCGAATAGGGAAGCCGAAGCGAAAGCGAGTTCGAATAGAGCGAAAAGTCGCAGGGTGTAGACCCGAAACCAGATGAGCTATCCATGGCCAGGTTGAAGGTGTGGTAACACACACTGGAGGACCGAACCGACTAGTGTTGCAAAATTAGCGGATGAGCTGTGGATAGGGGTGAAAGGCCAAACAAATCTGGAGATAGCTGGTTCTCCCCGAAAACTATTGAGGTAGTGCCTCGTGTGAAGGCTCCAGGGGGTAGAGCACTGTTTTGGCTAGGGGGACATGTAGTCTTACCAAACCAAGGCAAACTCCGAATACCTGGAAGCTATACACGGGAGACAGAGCACCGGGTGCTAACGTCCGGACTCAAAAGGGAAACAACCCAGACCGCCGGCTAAGGTCCCCAATAGCAGCTAAGTGGAAAACGAAGTGGAAAGGCCGTGACAACCAGGAAGTTGGCTTAGAAGCAGCCATCCTTCAAAGAAAGCGTAATAGCTCACTGGTCGAGTCTTTCTGCGCGGAAGATGTAACGGGGCTAAGCTGCTAACCGAAGCCGCGGATGCATGGAAAAATCCATGCGTGGTAGGGGAGCGTTCTGTAAGTCTGAGAAGGCGGATTGAGAAGTCTGCTGGAGATATCAGAAGTGCGAATGCTGACATGAGTAACGTTAAAGAGGGTGAAAAGCCCTCTCGCCGCAAGCCCAAGGTTTCCTGCTCTACGTTCATCGGAGCAGGGTGAGTCGGCCCCTAAGGTCAGGCCGAAAGGCGTAGCCGATGGGAACCGGGTTAATATTCCCGGACCGCTGTCAGATGCGAAGGGGTGACGGAGAGGCTAAGGTCATCCGAGTGTTGGACTACTCGGTACTTAGACGAGGACGGTTGGCAGGCAAATCCGCCAACGGATCGTCCGGATCGGAAGTGGTGCTCCCACGGGAGCGAAGTGATTGGAAACTCTTCCAGGAAAAACCTCTAAGCTACAGTCTGAGAGGACCGTACCGCAAACCGACACTGGTGGGCGAGCTGAATATGCTCAGGCGCTTGAGAGAACTCGGGAGAAGGAACTCGGCAAATTGACACCGTAACTTCGGAAGAAGGTGTGCCGCAGTAGCGTGAGAGGAGAGACACCTTGAGCGTGAGACGGTCTCAGAGAATAGGTGGCTGCGACTGTTTATTAAAAACACAGCACTCTGCAAAGTCGAAAGACGACGTATAGGGTGTGATGCCTGCCCGGTGCTGGAAGATTAATTGATGGGCTGAGAGGCCTTGATCGAAGTCCCAGTAAACGGCGGCCGTAACTATAACGGTCCTAAGGTAGCGAAATTCCTTGTCGGGTAAGTTCCGACCTGCACGAATGGCATAACGATGGCCACACTGTCTCCTCCCGAGACTCAGTGAAGTTGAAGTGTTTGTGATGATGCAATCTACCCGCGGCTAGACGGAAAGACCCCATGAACCTTTACTGCAGCTTTGCATTGAACTGTGAACCGATTTGTGTAGGATAGGTGGGAGACAGAGAAAGAGGAGCGCCAGCTCCTCTGGAGTCAACCTTGAAATACCACCCTGATTTGTTTGCGGTTCTAACCAAGACAGGACCACACTGTTTGGGACCGTGCATGGTAGGCAGTTTGACTGGGGCGGTCTCCTCCTAAAGGGTAACGGAGGAGTACGAAGGTACGCTAGGTACGGTCGGAAATCGTGCTGATAGTGCAATGGCAAAAGCGTGCTTGACTGCGAGAGCTACAACTCGAGCAGATGCGAAAGCAGGTCATAGTGATCCGGTGGCACTGAATGGAAGGGCCATCGCTCAACGGATAAAAGGTACTCTGGGGATAACAGGCTGATACCGCCCAAGAGTTCATATCGACGGCGGTGTTTGGCACCTCGATGTCGGCTCATCTCATCCTGGGGCTGAAGTCGGTCCCAAGGGTATGGCTGTTCGCCATTTAAAGAGGTACGTGAGCTGGGTTTAAAACGTCGTGAGACAGTTTGGTCCCTATCTGCCGTGGGCGTTGGAAGATTGACGGGGGCTGCTCCTAGTACGAGAGGACCGGAGTGGACGCACCTCTGGTGTACCGGTTGTCACGCCAGTGGCATAGCCGGGTAGCTAAGTGCGGAAGAGATAACCGCTGAAAGCATCTAAGCGGGAAACTTGCCTGAAGATGAGTCTTCCCGGAGGTAAAACCTCCCAAAAGAGTCGTTCGAGACCAGGACGTCGATAGGTCAGGTGTGTAAGTGCTGTAAGGCATTGAGCTAACTGATACTAATTGCTCGTGAGGCTTGATCCTATAACCGTGAAGCTTAAAGCCCGCGTTGGTTGTAGCAAGTAAAGTTAAACAAAGCAGAGCTTAAATGCTCGTCAAGATTGATAAGAATTTCCGAGCATCGAAAGATGCAGAACAAGTTAAAGCCCGGAGGCCATAGCAGGGTGGAACCACTCCTTCCCATCCCGAACAGGACAGTGAAACGCCTCCACGCCGATGATAGTGAGTTGTATTTCTTGCGAAAGTAGGTAGCCTCCGGGCTCAATTATTTAAAACAGACCCTCGAAGTCATTGCGACTCCGAGGGTTTTGTTTTTGCTGGAAATAAATTTTCGTTTGTTATTTCAAACAAAATAATTAGTAAATACACTAATATCTGTCTTATTTTAGTTATAGCCTAAATAAGTTATTATCTATTTATTGATTTTTATATATTTAAATTTAACCTATTAATTTATTTCTAGATTTTGTAATTTCTTCTTCTTTTATTTGTGAGTTGTTCATCCGAAAGATATACGGGTTTATATTAACTAAAGGTTAATTATTTTACATTTATTCATAAAATCGGTGTATCTTTACGGACACAGTCAGTCTTTAGAAATTATTTAAGGAGATTTGCATGGCAGAAACCCCTTCCTTCAACTATGCTCCAATGTTCCAAATGGGAGAAGATAAGACCGAATATTATCGGTTAACAGATAAATTTGTCTCCCTTGGAGAGTTTGAAGGCCAACCTATTCTAAAAATCGAAAAAGAAGGTATCACAACTCTTATTCATCAGGCTTTTAAAGATGTGAACTTCCTTTTGAGAAGATCTCACAATGAAGCTGTTGCCAAGATTCTTCATGACCCGGAAGCTTCCGATAACGATAAATACGTAGCAGTCACGATGCTTAGAAATGCTCAGATCTCTGCTAATCGTGTTTTGCCTATCTGCCAGGATACCGGTACAGCAATCATTCATGGTGAAAAAGGCCAGCAGGTTTGGACAGGCTTTGATGACGCTGAAGCAATCAGTAAAGGAGTTTATG
This sequence comes from Turicimonas muris, assembly GCF_002221595.1. GTDB lineage: Bacteria > Pseudomonadota > Gammaproteobacteria > Burkholderiales > Burkholderiaceae_F > Turicimonas > Turicimonas muris. The sequence goes on along the minus strand of NZ_NHMP01000003.1, from coordinate 1,396 downwards.
ACACCTACACAACAGAGGCTCTGCGTTATTCTCAGAATGCTCCTCTGACAATGTACAAAGAAGTTAATACCCGCTGCAATCTTCCTGCTCAGATCGATATTGAAGCAGTAGAAGGTATGGAATACAACTTCCTTTGCGTCGTCAAAGGCGGCGGTTCCGCTAACAAGTCTTATCTCTTCCAGAAGACTAAAGCTATTCTTAATCCGGATGCCTTAATTCCGTTCTTGATGCAGCAGATCAAGGATCTCGGTACAGCCGCTTGCCCTCCGTATCACATTGCTATTGTCATCGGCGGTACATCTGCTGAAAAGACAATGCTTACGGTCAAACTTGCTTCTACTCACTTCTATGACTCTCTTCCGACAACAGGCGACGAAACCGGCAGAGCTTTCAGAGATCTTGAATTAGAAGAAAAGCTTCTCGAAATGACAAACAATATTGGTTTGGGCGCTCAGTTCGGCGGTAAGTATTTGGCCCATGATATTCGTGTAGTCCGCTTGCCTCGTCATGGCGCTAGCTGCCCGATCGGTATCGGTGTTAGCTGCTCTGCCGACCGTAACGTCAAGTGCAAGATCACCGCTGAAGGCTTGTTCATTGAAAAATTAGATGAAAATCCTGAAGAATTGATCCCTGAAGAATACAAGAACGAAGGTTCTGACACCGGTGTTCAGATTGACTTGAACAAACCGATGGATGAAATCAGAAAAGAACTCTCTAAGTACCCAGTCTCTACACGTGTTTCTATGACAGGCAAGATCATTGTTGCTCGCGACATTGCTCACGCTAAACTCAAAGAACGTTTAGACAGGGGCGAAGAACTTCCTGATTACATTAAGAACCATCCTGTTCTCTATGCCGGACCGGCTAAGACACCTGCAGGTTATGCTTGCGGTGCAATGGGCCCGACAACGGCTAACCGTATGGATCCGTATGCTGATCCGTTCATGGCTGCCGGCGGCTCTCACGTTATGATTGCTAAAGGCAACAGAACCCAAGTAGTTACTGATGCTTGTAAGAAACACGGCGGCTTCTATCTCGGAACCATCGGCGGTGTTGCCGCAGCATTGGCCGACTCTTCCATCAAGAGCATCAAGTGCATTGAATACCCTGAGCTTGGTATGGAAGCTGTTTATGAAATTGAAGTTGAAAACTTCCCGGCCTTCATCCTCGTTGATGACAAAGGAAACGACTTCTTTACTCAATTAAAACCGCTTAAGTAAAGTTTTGCTTGACCTTTGATTGAATTTCCGCGGGCTTAGTCTCGCGGACTTTTTTGTGTGCTCGGCATGAGTGCAATCTAAAGGGTGAAAGTCCCGAGCTCGCCCGCTAGTGGGAAGAGCTAGCGAATCTGCAAGGTGTGTGCAGTGATGTACAGGCTGAAAGAAGCAGATAGCAA
>NZ_NHMP01000002.1 GCF_002221595.1 Turicimonas muris | reverse complement strand
CCTAACTCCCATTTTCGCTTTGGTAAAACTCCCAATTTCGCCCTGGAATAAGCTCTCAGAATCGCCTAGGAAACTACTCTCAAAATCCCGTAGGAAGTTACTCTCAATTTCCCTTTTGCTTAACAAATGTCGTTTTGTACGAGGTAAAGAAAATGACGCTTAGTTACAATTACATCTGAGTGAACTTGTGAGCTTAGAAATTTTGTGAGTTCCCTGTCATGCAGTATCGAAAGGACCCATAAATTCTCTTTTTAACTGTCGACCCTCCCACAGACAGTAGTCGCCATCCATAGTCGATCGGCGATTTTTTTTTGCCGGCAATTTGCCCAATAAAAAATCCTTTATAAACAAAAGAATCCTGGGAAAGACATTTAGAAAATTAACAGCGCGATCTTCGGCTTAGCTGTAAAAGAAACAGCACACAAAAGTTCGAACTTTCATGTGCCGCTCTGAATTGAAATTAGAAGAAATTAGACCGCTGCCGCGTCGTTTCCGAATTGCGGATTCTTCTTCTCTCTTACAACATTGAGTTTATTCAAAGCATCCAGATAGGCTTTGGCAGAAGCTGCCAAAATATCCGGGTCTGCTCCATTGCCATTGACCATTCTGCCGCCAAATGACAATCGGACTGTAACTTCGCCCTGAGCTTGGGTTCCAAGAGTCAATGCATTAACGGAGTAAAGAAGAAGTTCTGCCCCGCTCTTCGCACAACTTTCAATCGCATTGAAAGTTGCATCGACCGGGCCGTTTCCTTCGGCTTGACCGTGACGTTCTACTCCGTTTTCCAGATAAACAATTTCTGCATAGGGACGCTTGCCGGTTTCGCTAGCCTGTTTCAAAGAAACGAATTTAATGTTTTGCTGCTCGGTGTATTGCTCATCAAATAATGATTGAATATCTTCATCAAAAATATCCGTCTTTTTGTCTGCGAGCTCTTTAAACCGAGCAAAAGCTTCATTAATTTCTTCTTCACTCTTTGTAGGAATACCGAGTTCTCTTACGCGCTGACGGAAGGCAGATCTACCGGACAATTTTCCGAGAACAAGCTTGTTGGTATTCCAACCCACTTCCTCAGCCGTCATGATTTCGTAAGTGTCTCTAGCTTTTAAAACACCGTCCTGGTGAATACCCGAAGCATGAGAGAATGCATTGGCACCAACAATGGCCTTGTTCGGCTGAATCGGGAATCCTGTGATAGAAGAAACCAACTTGGAAGCTGGAACCAGTTGTCTCGTATCGATATAGCAGCCGAGGTTAAAGAAATCTTTTCTTGTCTTAACGGCCATTACAACTTCTTCCAAAGCGCAATTGCCTGCTCTTTCGCCCAGACCGTTGATAGAACACTCAATTTGGCGGGCACCTCCGAAGTGGACACCGGAAAGAGAATTAGCAACAGCTAAACCGAGATCATTATGACAGTGAACAGACCAAATAGCTTGATCCGAGTTGTACACATGCTCTCTTAGATTCTTGATAAATTCTCCGAAAACAGATGGAACGGCATATCCGACGGTATCCGGAATGTTAATCGTGTTTGCTCCCTCTCTGATAGCTGCCTCAATGATTCGATATAAAAATTCAGGTTCAGATCTGGAGGCATCTTCACAGGAGAATTCGATATCGTCCGTGTATTTTTTAGCCTCACGGATCGCAGAAACCGCAGCTTCAATTACTTGGCCTGGCTGCAAATTGAGCTTTTTCTCCATATGCAGGGGAGAAGTAGCAATAAAGGTATGAATTCTCTTTCTGGGAGCGGCTTGAATAGCCAAGCCAGCCTTTTCGATATCTCTAAGGTTTGCTCGTGCCAAAGAACAGACTGTTGAGTTTTTAACGACCTGAGCAATAGCTTGAATAGCTGCGAAATCACCGGGAGAACTCGCTGCAAAACCAGCTTCGATAACGTCTACTCCCATTCTTTCTAATTGTTTAGCAATTCTTAATTTGTCTGCCTGCCCCATTGTGGCGCCCGGGCTTTGCTCACCGTCTCGAAGAGTGGTATCAAAAATGATTAATTTTTCCGGTGTATTCATATAATTTTCTGAATTTAAGGTTTATAGGCTTAGAGTTGTATCTAATCCTATCAATTATATTGAGGTGTGAAAAGAAATCGTAGTTTTCGATCAATAAAAAGGCGCCACTCGGGCGCCTAACTTTGATCAAATTAATTATTGCCGATCTTGAGCCTCAACAGGTTCCTCCGGCTCGTCTAATTCGATCTCATCTTCTTTGGGTCTGACCGGATTATCTTGCCCTGTGTACCAAAGATAGAACTGGTAAATAAATCCGCTGAGTGCGTAGCAGCAGAAAAGGACAAATACCACTAAAGCAGGATCATTTGCTACAATAAACAAAACAACCACAGCAGCAATCAGAACCCAGAAAGGAACGCTCTTACCGGAATGGAAGCTCTTTCCGGAATAGAAAGGAGCGTTGCAGACCATGGTTAAGCCGGCATAAACTGTGATAACCAAGGCGAGCCAAGGCAGCCATGCAGCATTAACCGGAATTCTTTGATCAGCAGCAAGCCAAACGAAACCAGCTACAAGAGCAGCCGCTGCCGGAGAAGGAAGACCTTGGAAGAAACTCTTATCAACTACACCGACATTAGTGTTGAAGCGTGCCAGTCTCAGAGCCGCGCCTGCACAGTAAACAAATGCAGCCGCCCAACCCAGACGTCCGAGATCATGCAAACACCACTGATACATAACTAAAGCCGGTGCCATGCCGAATGCACACATATCTGCCAAGGAGTCGAATTCAACACCAAATTGGCTGGAAGTATGAGTCAAACGCGCTACGCGTCCGTCGCATCCGTCCAAAACCATGGAGACGAAAATGGCAAGAGCAGCTTTCTCGAAATCTCCCTGTATTGCTACGACCACTGCGAAAAAGCCCGAAAAAAGACTGGAAAGAGTAAATAAGTTCGGAAGAAGATAGATCCCCTTCTTCTTTACCGTGTCAATTCTTTCCTTGACAATAGCCTGAGGAGTGATACGGGGTCTAGGAGCGAGATTTAAACGTCTTCTCGAGCGAGCGGCTTTCATCTTATCGCTTGGTGTGGGCATTTATGCCTCCTGTTTTTCAGCTGTTTGAACCGGCTGAGCAACCGGGATTTCAACTTTTTCAGAAGCTTCTAATTCAGGAACAGGCTGACCTTGGACCGGTTCCTCTAATTTTTCCGGATTCAAAAGGGCAATCACTGTATCAGTAGCTCTGACCTTCTGTCCTACAAAAACTAAAACTTCTGAATTTAAAGGAACATAGATATCAACTCTGGATCCGAAACGGATGAAACCATATCTCTGTCCTCTTTCAACTTCTTCACCAACATGCAGATGGCAAATGATACGGCGTGCAACTAAGCCGGCAATCTGTACGAAAGTGATAACAGGACCTTCATCGGACTTGACGACAACAGCGTTTCTTTCATTTTGCTCGCTGGCCTTGTCCAGGTCGGCGTTAACGAAAGAACCGGGGATATATTCGATGGCTTCAACTTTACCGCCAACAGGGCAGTAGTTTGAGTGAACATTGAAAACATTCATGAAGGTAGAGATAAGCATCTCTTCCTTGCCTGTATACGGGTTAATACATTTTTGAATCTTGCAGATTCTGCCGTCAGCACCGGCTAATACAGCATGAGGTGTCTGGCTGACTGCCCTGGGCGGATCTCTGAAGAACTGAATAACGAAGGCCAACAGGACAAAGCAAAGGAAGGATATAAATCCTCCGAAAAGGAGCCAAACAAGAAGGGCCACAAAAATTGAAGCGCCTATGATGCCCCAACCTTCTTTAGCAAGAATGGGGTGGGATGAATTTGGTCTCACGAATAAATCTCCTTATTAGTTTCCGCAGATTCAATCAACTTCTGCGACTGTTTGTGCATATCTTGATTATTTTAGTCAAAAACCCTAGTGCATGAGCGCCAAAGAGCAAATAAAAACGCAAAATTAACCGATTTTCAACTAATCATTCGGGTTTGCAATCGGGTTACTGTGGGCTGTCGGGTAGAATTTTCAGACTTGCCCGTGCGGATAGCTCTACATTTGAAGTACCCGCTTCGAAAGACGGCATCGTCACCCCTGCAGAAGAATCTGCCGCCATCATGGAGCGCACAGCGAAGTTTCTTGGAGCAGAATCAAATCCTTGATTAAACTCAAGCTTTTCTATATAAAAAGTTTCAACCGGAAGTTTCATCGCCAATGCAACATTGGCTGCTTTTTTGTTGACGTTTTCGACAACCATGCCAATTAATTTTTCCTGAGTAAGTTCTTTGGTTGCTTTTGTCAGACCGTAGTTAATGTTGTCTAGAGCCAATTTGGCATTTTGTGCGGTTTGAACGAGAGCAGGAACCCCTTCAATATCTTCAGTCTGAACCTGGATACGCTGAACGGCTTTCCAGCCGACAATTTCAGGGGCCTGCCCTGCTTTTGGTTTGGAATAGACAGGAAAAGCGGAGTAACCGTAATTTTGAATTTTTGCTAAAGAGGAAAAATCAGAGATAGTCTTTTGTGCCTCGGCCATGATCCCATTTAGATTTGACTGAGCCGTAGGAAGATCCTTACTCTCAGAAACAGCCGAAAAAACCATCACTGCCAGATCATTCGGAATTTCCGAACTTGCTTGTGCAACAAATGTAAGATTTGAACCAGCCGGCAATGACTTTAGTTGGATACTTTGAGCCGCAGCTCCTGTAGAAAGAATAACTGCGGCAGTAATAGCTGTTAAATATCTAATCATTTTTTTCCTTTGTTTGAGTAGACTTCAATGATATACAAATAGCACGGAAATGTTCCTGTCTGAAGAAACTCGAGGCTCAAATTAAAAAATGTCAGCAATTCTGTAAAACCTTGTTATTTTGTATACCAATTCTTAATTTGGTTAAAAGAAAACTAGAAAATTATTGGTAGTATTGTCCATGTTGTTTGCAGGGGTGAAGAAAAATCTAAATAAGTCTGTGATTTATCCACCTCATAATCCTAAGTAATTTCCATGGATAAGTAGTTTATTTAGTCATATTAAATAAGTTTGTAATATAGCGAAATTATGCTCCTACATTATGAAATAAATGACAAATATCAAAGGTTTTAATTCCATTTAACCCCTAAAACTGACAAATTGAAATATAGGCTATAAGTACTAAGTGTTTTTACTCTATAACAAATCCCAATTTTAATTTTGAAAGCAGTTAAATAGAATGAACCCAATAATATGAGGTGCAAGTTTGAAACGTGTTGCAGTTTTTGGTGGTGCCGGCTTTATTGGCACCAACCTCGCCTATCGTCTTATTGAAGAAAATCGGCAGGTTTATAATTTTGATAACCTTTCGGGTTCGGGAAATCTGCTCAATATCGCTGATTTGATGCAGAAGCCTCACCATATTTTTGCCCGCTGCGACGTTTCCCATGCTGATGAAGTCCGTCAAGCGCTTCTTACAGCTGCAGTAGATACAATCTTTGTCACAATCGCTCCCAGGAATAAGTCTGTGGAGGATGCTCTAGAGGGATTGAAGACTTTTTTAGATTCGTTAACTCTTTGGAGAAACAGGTTTGTTCGGAACCCTGAGAATGCGCAAAAGATTATTTTTCTGACAACCAGAACCTGCAAAAATGGTTTTTCAGAGAAAGCTGTACAGATGATTGACGGTTACGCCTCACAGGGGCTGCCTATAATAACTTTATCCGTTCCTTCGGTTTTCGGTCCATTCCAACAACCAGACAGCCCCACTCCTTTCATGATTTACCGTGCGATCGAAGGAGAAAGCATTCCGGTCGTTCCGGAAGCTCTTATTGACGATCCTCTCGTCTCCGTAGATGATGTTGTATCAGCCCTTCTTTACATAGAAGAGAACGGGAAGCTTGGAAAGCATTACCGCCTCCTTCCTCCGGCCTCCCAACTTTCACAGCTTGAGATTGCTAACACCATCTGTGACGTTCTCAATGCTGAAGTTCCTCCTCCAATGGGAAAGTATCAAGCTTTGATTGATGAACTGGATAACCCGGCGATTCAAAATGGAATTTCAAACAGCTGGGAGAATGAACTCATTCCTCTTCAGATTAAAAATCCAAAAGAAATAAAAGCCGCTCTGAATGATACGGTTAAGTGGTACTTAAAGCATCCGGCTTGGTATTCTCAATCTAGAACCAGATTTTTTGATCTCTGGCAGGACAGCAATAACATTTTTAATTTTTCCGGACTTCAAAAAGTCAGTTGACCATAAACAAGGCTGCACCTTTCGTTCCTGACAATTACTGGTGCAGTCATGAGCTTTGCTGAAAAATTCTGGTGCATCTTTACAAACTAACCTGACTTTCACCGGACAACGCTGCAGAGCTATGTTCTCTCAAGACTTCAAAAACTATTCTTCATCTTTTCAACGAGCGTTTTTTAGTTGCATAGTCCTTCATTTCCAGGACTGCTCCGCCGGCAACCGCCCAAAAGTAAAGACTTGCCACAGATGCGTAAGGAGATAAACGTTTTTTATATTTTTCAAAAAGTTTTTTAGAGATTTGTCGATGATGGTAAACCATCCGCATTCCTCTCAAGATGGCTAAGTCACCGAAGCTCAATATATTTGGACGCCGCATTGAAAAAATTAAAAGCATTTCTGCTGTCCAAACTCCTATTCCATCGAGTTTGACCAATTCTTTGCAGACTTCGTTGTCAGACAGGAACCTCAGCCTCTCTATGTCTAAATCTCCGTCCACAACTTTCTTAGCCGCTACTTTGATGTATTCCTCCTTCTTAAAAGTAATGCCAAAGGTTTGCAAAGTTTCTTTATCCAAGCCTGCAATATGTGTAGGAATCAGCGGATATCCAAGTTCATTCTCCATCCTCTGCCAAATTGTGGAGTGATCCTTAGTAGAAATCTGCTGACCGACAATTGAGTGGACCAGGGCGGAAAATAAATCCGGGATAGTCTCTCTTTCAATGTGGACAACTTTATCGATGACCTTCCCTAAGCGCTTATCTTTGGCTTTGAAGTAACTTATTTCCTTTTTGCCATAAACGAAGAAAGCCTCATCCTTCATCGTTTTCTTCTAGAAAGTATTTATTTGAATCTTCCGGAGCTTCTTCCCTCTCCTTATCTCCGTATTCCCTCACTGCATGAGCAACGGTTATTCTGTAACTTTCGAACAATTCAGACCGTCCTTCTTTCTGAGATATCCGATGTGCAATTGTGTTTCTCCATCTGTCAACATCTTTTTCACTTTTCCAGACATTCAAGGACAAAAGCTTGTCTTCATCCTTCAAACTAACGAATCTCTCTGTACGGACGAGTTCTTCTGCCCCGTTGAGCAGATGTTTAAGTTCTTCTGCTAACTCGAGATAATGATCTTTTTTGTTAGGTAAAAGCCTTACCTCAAAAATTACGAACACATTTTGATTTTTTTGTCAATTTTCATTTGATCTTGCCATTAAAGAGGATTCTAAAAATATTCATTTGCCGTGCACCTTCAGCCCCCTTTCATTGAAGCTCCGTTTGGTTCCCAGTGAACTCCTCTTAGCCACCGAGCTCAAGAGAGATAGAACTTGGAACGTTCATGGGATAACAGCCACGTTTTAGCCTCAAAGCCTCCACCATAGCCAGTGAGCTTGCCGTTTGCTCCAATAACTCTGTGACAAGGAACAATAATAGAGAGAGGATTAGATCCAACAGCCCCGCCGACAGCCTGGTAAGCTTGGCATCCCACAGTTGCAGCTATCTCACCATAGCTCTTTGTTTCACCAAAGGGAATATCCAGAAGTGCAGTCCAAACTCGTTTCTGGAAATCTGTTCCTATAAATTCAAGCGGAAGATCAAAATTTTCCCTTTTCCCTTGAAAATATTCGAACAACTGCGTCTTCGCTTTTTCAATAACCGGAGAAGTTCCGGTTTCAAACTCCTTCTTTGTCAAACGACGAAAACGACTTAACGTTGGTAAACGATGCCAACCCTCCACCCAATCACTCATGACAAGGGTATTTCCGATAGAAGCTAAATCTAGCCAGCCGCAAGGGGAACACCACTCTTGGTGAATAATTACATCGTTGTAGTCGGTAGTTTTTATCATTTTGACTCCTTGTAAAAATATAATGCTGACTTGAAATAAACTTTAAAGAGGTGCTGTCTCAACCTCTTAAATCAACTCAATTAAGGAAACCAAGCTCGTTCTTTATCTGAACAGTTAAATATGCAAAGCGAAACCTCTGACAAGTGGCAATCCGTCTCTAAAGACTACATAGCGGGAGAAATGCGCCCGGCCCACAAACATTCAAGAGCCCAGCTTCTCTATGCTTGCGAAGGCATAATGCTTGCCACCACACGCCAAGGAAGAAGAATAATTGCTCCTTATCAAGCTCTTTGGATTCCTGCCGGCATTGAACATACAATCACATTTTTATCAGCTACTAAAATGCGTTCTTTGTATTTTGATAAGAGCGAATACAAAGATATCTTTGAATCAAAAAGCATTAAGGTTTTTGCCGCAACTGCTCTAATTCGAGAACTTATCGCTACTCTTTTTCAGCACCAATTCCCCGGGGCAAAGCAAGAAATGAGACACCTTCTTCTGCTTCTAGTCCAAGAGACAAAAGCTTTTAACGCAGACGTCTTAATGCCCGAAGAAGAACCGTTACGTTCAGTGCTCAACGATTTACTTCATCATCGTGCCTGGTCAACCAGTGCACAAGAGCTAGCCAATAAATTAAATGTGACCCCGCGAACCTTAACTCGTCACTTTATCCGAGCTACCGGTATGAGCTTCCGAGATTGGAAACACCGGATGCGTCTTATATTTGCTCTTGAAAAAATTGCGAACGGCTCTCCGGTGAAATCCACCGCCATTCAAGCCGGCTATAGCGACGCATCGGCATTTTCAATTCAGTTCAAGAATCTTTACGGCTCCTGTCCGAGAGATTTTTTCAAATCCGACAACTAATCTCCGATCTATTGGATTAAATAAAAACGTACTTGAGCAGTCGGTCACACACTTCCTTTATCTTGGCAAACGGAATCCCAACGTTCATTCGGATTCCGCAGGGAACATTGAAAGCCTTCCCGTCTCTCCAAATAACACCGGCTTCAACCCCTCTTAATAAAACTTCTTCAATGGCTACCCCATGTTTTTGACACCATTGAGAACATTCAAGCAACATCACGAATGTGCCTTGAGGCTTAACCAGTCGGATGCCCTCAAAATTTTGATGAATAAAATGAGTAGTGTAAGTAATGTTCTCTTCAAGAACTTGTTTAAGTTCATCCAGCCAGATTCTTCCTTGTTCTGAATAAGCACCTATTAGTGCATGCATTGTCAGAACGTTCATATCGTTGTAGTGAGATGTGCAGCTCTGCCAAGAAAGTCGATCCATCAGTCTCTGGTTATAAACAATATGGTATGCACCGACAATTCCGGCTAAATTGAAGGTCTTTGACGGAGAATAAAAGGCCATTGTCCTTTCTCTTAGTGCCAGAGACACAGTTTGAAGCGGAATGTGGCGGTTTCCGAATAATGAGAAATCAGCCCAGATCTCATCACAGATAACGTAAATATCATATTTTTCACAGAGATCTGATAAGCGTTCCAGCTCCTCTCTGCTCCATACTCGGCCGGTCGGGTTATGAGGAGAACAAAAAAGGAGAGTATGGATTTTGTATTGTTGGATTTTTCTTTCCATATCAGCAAAATCCATTCTCCAAACTCCAGCTTCATCTACTACCAAATCACTCAAAACAATCTCATAACCATTTCGCTTTAACTGAGTTAAAAAACCAGAATAAATGGGTGAGTGAACAAGGACTGCTCCTCCCCGATCCGTGAGGACGGATAAGGCACTTGTGACACCACCTAAGACGCCGTTTTGGTACCCAATGTTTTGCTCTGACAAATCCGTTACGCCGAAGCTGTCTTTTTGCCATTTCTTGATTGCTTCGTAATATTTTGCAGAGGGAGCAAAATAGCCAAAGATTGGATGATCCAAACGTTTTTTGATTACTTCGATTACGCATGGGGCTGTAGCAAAGTTCATGTCTGCCAGCCATAATGGAATTGGGTCAAATCCCGGTTTTGGATTTCCAACCGGCAATTGCCATAAATCATTTTTTAATCGATCCGCAGACATCGAATCGTGTCCGCACCTATCAACCCATGTCTCAAAGTCAAACATTTTTTCCTCGGTAAAAACTAACGGTTTAATTGGTTTTAAAAATCACCTAATCAACCTAAGCAGAAATTACTTGCCGAGGGGGAGAATTAGCTCATAACTCCTGACCCCATCAGCTTTTAATTGAAATCAGTCTACCAAAGGCAACATTTTCTTAAAAGACAAAGAGTTTTTGTTAACAGACAAAAAAAATGAAAACTCACCGCTTACAGATAGCCAACATAAGTCTTTAACGGAGAGTCTTATTGCAATTACTTTGAATTTAGAGCTTTAAAAGAAAAAATGCCCCTTTAAGAAGGCAGCTTTAAACCGTCAACTTAAAGGAGATTGAAGATTTAACGGGTTGGTTTCGACTTCCAATAATCTTCTTCCGTATCCGGTTGGAATACTGATGTGATGCTCACAGCTTTCATTGATGGAACGTACCCGAGGCCAGGCTGAACCATTTCTTGGAATCTTGGATCACTAATTGTTTTAAGAATTGACCAGGCAACAGCCTTATCTAGTCCAGCGGCTAATCGTGAGCAGCCCTCTCTCATGTTCTTTAAACCGTCAGTCGGAGCGTTATAGGTAATTTCTTGTTTAAGCATACCGCCATTGGAAGAAAAGATTTCCATTTTGATCCGCCATTGAAGCTGAGTCGGCTCAGCAATAATTTTGACGGAATCGATGAGGTTATAGAGCTTTACCTTTGGCTTTTCTTGATTGAGCATTCCAACACTGGAAAGATCGGTGATGAACGCATTCTTCCAATAATGAGCGAAAGCGTCCCTCAGATCTGAAAATTCTCCTTCACCTGGAACAGCAATTCTGTCGCCAGCACAATCCAAATCTATTATTTTGACTACTCTTACTTGTTCAACCCCAATGTCTTTTGCGTCGATGCGATGCCATGCACGCTGAATTTGTGCGTTAGGCTCGAAGGAATAGCTGTAATAAGGCTCTGTTGTTTTACAAGCAGTTAACAAAAGAGCGGCAGAGACTGCCAAAGAAATAGAGAGAAGTGTTTTCTTCATGAGAGGAATTTACCTATTCAGATTTTTTGAGGAATTGTATCGCACCTCTTACCTCAAACTTTTGACTTCCGCTGATTTTCCATCTATTACCTTAAATGGAAACAGGAATCTTTCGTAAAGCCTATGAATTGGTCTCCGTATTCAGCCATTCTTTCTCGAAACAAAACCTATATCTTCTGTGCCTCTCATCAGCTATCATCTTATAAAAGGAGAAGGCGATATGTTGAATTGGTACCGCTATTGCTTAAGAAAATACTTTGATTTCAATGGCAGAGCATCCAGAGCTGAATTCTGGTCATTCGCGCTAATTAATATTTTTGTTCTTTTCAGCTTTTCTCTTCTTACCGGAACTATTCATGGAGAAACCACATCCGGAGAAAAATACAGAGTAATGCTCGCTGCGCTGAACAACTCTCCTACCTTAGTTTCTGTTCTCACTATTTTGGAGGTTGTATTCGGCGTATTTATTTTTTGTCCGGCTCTGGCTGTTACCGTTAGAAGACTCCATGATAGAAACCATTCCGGCTGGTGGGCGGTAGGACAGTTCATTCCTTTCTTGAACTTTCTTGTTCTAATTTTTTTAATGCTTGATTCACAAAAAGCTCAGAATAAATACGGTGCATGCGCTCCAGCTAGTCCAGACGACGTTGTCCATTCTGAAAACCAGACCTCCGATAATTTTTTCTCTAGATATTTACGACCAAACAGAAAAAGCTCCTATAGTTTTCTCTCTCAACACCAAAGGCTAAGCAGTCCGCATTCTGATGCTCCTTCAGCCTCTAATCTTCTAAAAGATGAGAAGAAAGAACTGGAAAGAATTGTTGACGAATTGCTATCCGAAGACTTTCCTGGCTCTCTGGAGGATTTTGACCGAGAGGTTGAAGTAAGATTAGACAAAGCTATGGGAAGAGACCCTGCTTATCCAGATGAATTTCTTTCCGGAACGTCTTTTGCTCGACACCGTATAGAAGAAAAAGGATATGAAATAGCCAGGCGGCTCGATGCTCTAGCAGAGCGTCAGCCCCCGCTCTCCAAGGAGGAAATGGATAGGGAGGCCGAAAAAATCATTAATGAAGGATTGGGGAGGCATTGGAAAACACAAAATGTTTCTTCCGAAACTTCCTCTGCGATCTAACTAGTTGAAGAAAAAGGAGATGAAATAGGAAGAAAGCTCGAAGCTCTTAACGAACGCTCACCTGCACCTTCAAAGAATGAACTTGCTAGAGAATTTCAAAAAATAGTAGATGAGGCATTGGAAAGAGACACAAACGATCAAGTTCTCTCTTCCCAAATCTTTTTTGCCTCCAATCTAGACAAGATGGAATGAGGTAATGAGCAGACTTGAGGAACTAGCGTCCCGAAAACCGCCACTCTCTCAAGACGAACTTGATAGAGAAGCTTTGGTAACCTCGGTAGAAGTGTTGGGCAGATAGGATCCCCTTGATTATTCATAATCAGAACTTTAAGAATATTGTCTTTCCTGTTCTCAGATTCTGAATGAAAATATTTCAAGAAAACCAACTTGTTGTGTTTTGCAATATCGCCCAACGGAATCAAAATTTGGTTTTTCTTGTCCTTTACTTTTTTGGGTGATAATCTCGCTCAGCCTTTTGCAGGTACTCTAAGATATCAACGCTTATAAGGAGAAGAAGCCATGTTTCGTTGGTATTTTTATTGTTTTTCTAGATATTTAACTTTTAAAGGAAGAGCATCCAGAGCTGAGTATTGGTCATTTACTTTAATCAATATCGTCATTCTGTTTTGTTTAGCTCTTTTTGGTGGCGACATAGATGCCGTACTTACCTCCGGCGATTCCATTAAAACTCTTGTCAATCCCCTCGCAGGCCAGCCTGAATTGGTTTCTGCTATCTCCATCATCAATGCGGCGTATAGCCTGCTAGTTATTTGTCCGGTTATTTCGGTGACAATTCGCCGCCTCCACGACCGAGATCACACAGGATGGTGGATTTGGGCTCAATGCATTCCTATCCTGAATGTTGTTCTTTTGATTTTCCTCTTGTTAGGCTCTCAGCGCGGTCCTAATCAATACGGTTTACGGGCTCCAACCAGCCCCTCGGATATTGTGCCCGAAGGTTATATGAGCCCTTATGGTTATTTCCAAGCAGAGGATCCTTCACAACATCCTTACAACAATAGTAATATCTATCAAAGACAGCCTGAGCAAAGCTATTATCGCCAGCCTGCTCCGGTTCAGACCAACAACTATCAAAACGTAGGAGAAGGAAGCGTTATGGACGAAATGATGAAGAGCAATGAAAAAAATGCAGACGTTCAGGCCGGCATTGATCAAGGAAAAGCACAAACTCCGGCACAACCTGCCAGCAAATCCTCAACTCACCGTCCGATGGGAGCTGAGGAATCCAGTATGGTAGATTATTTAAAACGCCTTTCCCGAAAGAAATAATCAACCGAAATTAAGAATCAAAAGATTCTGCTTGAGAGACTTGAGAGCCGAAAACGGCTTTCACAGCCTCTCTTAAATTTTCTACCGGTACGATTTCAACTCCCAGCAACTCAGCAACTTTGTTCTTCTTCGGAACAATAATTCTCGTAAATCCAAGTTTTGCAGCCTCTTTAATTCTTTCCTGGCCTCTGGAAACCGGACGAATTTCCCCGCCCAACCCTACTTCGCCGAACATGGCTGTTTTGTTAGATACAGCATGATTGGTCATAGAAGAAACAATAGAAATCAAAACCGGCAAATCACTTGCCGTTTCGGTAATCTTTATACCTCCGACGGCATTTAAAAAGACGTCCTGGTCATAAGTCGCCAATGACACATGTCTGTGAAGAATCGCCAGAAGCATGGTCAATCTTTGGCTGTCAGTACCTACCGTCAAACGTTTTGGATTTGGCAGCATTGATTTATCAACCAGAGCTTGAATTTCAATGAGAATGGGCCGCGTTCCTTCCAAGTTGATAAAGGTTACGCTTCCGGATACGCCTTCCCTTCTTTCAGCAAGGAATAAAGCAGAAGGATTTCTAACGCCTCTGAGCCCTTTATCTGTCATTCCGAATACGCCGATTTCGTTGACGGAACCAAATCTGTTCTTACAAGCTCTAAGGATACGATAGTTTGATTCGGTGTCTCCCTCGAAGTAGAGGACTGTATCTACCATATGTTCTAAAACACGAGGGCCCGCCATTGCACCTTCTTTAGTTACGTGGCCAACAAAAATCACGCCGATCCCTTTTCGTTTTGCTAGGCGAGTTAATCGAGCAGCGCACTCTTTCACTTGTGAGACCGAACCGGGAGCTGCAGAAAGCGCATCAGAGAACATGGTTTGAATGGAGTCGATCACAACCCATTGAGGCTGCTGGCTTTCAATAATACTCTCGATCTTTTCCAGTTGAATTTCGCTAACGAACTTCAATCCCTTGGTATCGACTTCCAACCTTTTTGCTCGTAAAGCAACTTGCGTCGGACTTTCTTCACCGCTCGCATACAAACAAACTTGACCGAGGCCAACCATTTTACACATTGACTGAAGCAATAAGGTTGATTTACCAATGCCAGGATCTCCACCGATAAGAACTACCGAACCGGGAACAAATCCTCCTCCGAGTGCTCTTTCTAACTCGCTGAATCCAATGTGAATGCGTGCAACTTCTTCAGCTTTTACATCCGAAAGGTCCAAAATGTCGCTAGTTCCTGCAAGGGCCAAATGAGCTGGCTGAGAATCTTCTTCTGCTCTCGCGTAGCGATTCTGAGAGGGCTCTGCCACCTTGAACTCCTTCATCGTGTTGTAGGCTTTGCAAGACGGACACTGCCCGAACCATTTCACGGTGTCATACCCGCACTCAGAACAAACCCAGTAAGTTCTATTTTTTGATTTTGCTGCCATATTCGATCTCTAATTTCATGCCGGCTAATTGTATTTTCTTTCTGAAGAACTGAAAAGGAGACCCTTCGAATGACTAAAACTTATTCGAGAACCGACAAATCAGAGAAAACACCGACACTAAGGTAAAATCATACTTAGCAACAACCGAACCTTATTAAATGCCTATACCTAAAATAAAAGACTCAGAGAGATGGAGTACTTTCATTCAGCCAGTAATTATGCTGGCTGTTGATTATTGTTCTATTCTTCTCGCTGAATGCGTTGCAATTGAATTTCGAGAATTTATCCTACAGACATTAGGACATACGCACGACAAATTCGACTTAGACAGCTTTTATTTTTTCCTGTTTGTTCCTTTAATTTTTATTGTGTTTCTCCACTGGGGCCGAACTTATATTCGTCTCCTTTCCATCGGAGAAATGATAAGAAGAACTTTCTGGTCAGTTCTTTATTCCGTTGTTGTTTACATCGTCATTTTATTTTTAGCAGGAAAGGCTCCGGTTGTATCCAGACTTTTTGTGACTTTATTAGGCACGTTCGTATTTTCTTTTGTCTGTGTCGGGCGCTTAGTGATGAGGCACCTCCTAAACAGGTACTCATTATTTTTAGAACCGACAATTATGATTGGTTCAGATGAGACAGCTAAGAAGTTTTTAAATTACACAACGTCCAATGTATTTTTCGGCATCCGAGTCGTTGGCCTAATCGATGATAATCCAAAAGGAAAAGCTCTCAGCGGGAAGTTTCCGATCCTCGGTCCAACATCAAAAGCCACTGAAATTATCAAAGGAACCGGCGTTCAGAATGTTTTGATTCTTGCTCCGAAGATGGACCCTAAGAAGCTTAATCTTTTAGTTGATGAGCTTTTTCCTTTGGTAAAAAACGTTTCTTTTGTTCCGGATACCGAAGAGATGCCGGTATCCAATATGGAACTGCATCGTCTTTATTCCGAAAACTTAATTGTTTTATCCGTCAAGAATAATCTTTCCCGTTGGTACAACCAATTTGTTAAAAGGGTATTTGACTTGGTCGTTTCCGTCATTGGAACCCTTCTCATCTTTCCTTTCCTTCTGGTAATTGCTATTCTTATTAAAGCGACCAGCCCTGGTCCTGCAATCTACGCCCATATGCGGTTAGGAAGACACGGAAAGATGTTTCCCTGCTACAAATTCCGTTCCATGGTGAAAGATGCGGATAAGAAGCTTGCCGCTTACCTAGCTTCAAATCCGTCTGCGAAAGCTGAATGGGAAAGAGAACAAAAACTCAAAAATGATCCGAGAGTGACTAGGGTTGGTATGTTCTTGCGAAAAACCTCCTTAGATGAATTACCTCAGTTATTCAATGTCATTATCGGTGACATGAGCCTTGTCGGGCCTCGTCCTATAACGCGCTCTGAAGTCTGCAAATATGGCACTTACTTTTCTGATTACGAGATGGTTCGTCCGGGAATGACAGGGCTTTGGCAAACGAGCGGCCGCTCAGATACTTCTTATGACAGAAGAGTTCGGCTTGATGCTTGGTATGTCAGAAATTGGAATCTTTGGCTTGACATCAGCATGCTGGTAAAAACCGTCCGAGTACTCCTGTCCAAAGATTCCGGTGCCTACTAAACGAGCGCCCTCTGCCTCCTTAGTAAGTGCCTTTAAGAAGCTGAACGAGTCCTTTCATCTTGGTTGGCGAAATTCTCTTCTTGATGATGTTGTTTATGAAATTAATAACCGGAATAGAGACTTGTTTTTCTTGAGCAAGTTCTAATGCGCCTTCCATCGCATTTACGCCCTCAACAACCATCCCAACCTGTTGGAGAGCTTTTTCAACAGAAATACCGCTGCCTAATAGTTGGCCGAATTTCCTATTTCTGCTGTACGGACTGCCGATAGTTGTAATGAGGTCTCCCAGGCCACCAAGTCCCATTAGAGTTTCGGGGGCCGCTCCTCCAGCCACTGCCAAATTTCTCAAATCTGCCATACCTGCTGTGACCAGCATGGAATAAAAGTTAGTTCCGAGACCTTGTTCAAGTGCAATCCCATATCCAATTGCAATAATATTCTTGAGAGCCCCTCCCAGCTGAGTTCCTATCAAGTCATCTGTTGCCGGAAGATAAACATTTGCTTTATTGAAAGCTTTTCGAATTAATTCAACTGCTCGCAAATCTACGGATGCTAATTGCATACCGAAGGGCTCCCCTTTGATTACTTCCTCGGCATGGCTTGGTCCGGATAGAACAGCAACAGAATTATGAGGGAAAGCCTCTTGAATAATTTGCGAAGGGACGAGAAGCGTAAGCGGCTCTAAGCCTTTAATGACCGAGATTAGGAGCTGACTTTCTTTAATAAAAGGTTTTACTACTTCAATAGAGGGGCGCAAGTATTTTGAAGAAACAGCAAAAATTACAATATCAGCGTTAACGAGGGAATCTTCAACACTCTGAGTAAATTCGACTTCCTTTGGAAGGAGCAGCCCTTCAAAATTTGGATGGTATCCGGAACGAAGTGAGATTAAGTTTCTTTTGGTCAAACTTAATACTTTGACTTGATTCCCGGCCTTGGACAAAATGACTGCCAAAGCTGTACCCCAGCTGCCGGCTCCAATCACTGTAATTTTTAACATTTAATCAACTTGCTTTTCTGTACAGGCAGATCTTATTTCAAATTCACAATGTGCATATGAAACATTTCTCAAATTTTAGGTTAATCAGCATTTCGGCCCCATTAAAGTTTGGGCTCTGCGGACCTTGAATAGAAAATCTAACGGTCCTCTGCCTTTTATCCATTCCGCATTATAAAAATTCACGGTAAAAATTAGACTTTTAAGACCTTAAAACATAAAGAAGAGGAAATAAACTCTAAACATCTATTAAAACTCCAGTTTCTGAATGAGTTCTAGATCTTTAAGCAACAAATTGACCTAACTCATTAACGCTTATTACCATTTTCACTCTAGGTTTCCAACGATCAACCTATTAAGAGCTTTATTTATTTTTATCTAGAAATTACCATTAAAATTTTTGGGAAATAAAGAATATCATTCTTAGGAATAGGTATGGACTAGAGACACTTTACTATAATTTCAAAACTTTTAAAAAGAACAGGACTATTTCTACTCACTGTTCCATTAAATATTCTAAGAAGATTTTCCAAAAACCATATGGTCTGAGAGACATGTTTTATTCCCCTCCAAGAATAAATAATTACCGTCCGGACATCGACGGTCTAAGAGCTATCGCTATTTTGACCGTAGTATTTTTTCATACTTTTCCCGAGTTTTTTCCTGGCGGATTTATTGGCGTAGATATCTTTTTTGTTATCTCAGGCTTTCTAATTTCTGGAATTATCTTTAAAAAATTAGAAAAAGAAAATTTTTCATTCACCGATTTTTACTTTCGAAGAATTCGAAGGATTTTTCCAGCATTAATTTTTCTTTTAATTGGTATCACAATTGCTGGATGCATACTTTTGGCCCCTCCTGAATTACGCTTATTGGTTCGTCAGATTTGTTGGGGAGCTTTTTTCGGAGAAAATATTTACCTCATTAAAAGCACAGGGGGATATTGGGATCAAGCTACAGAAATGATGCCATTGATGCATCTATGGACATTAGCCGTTGAGGAACAGTTCTATATTTTTTATCCCTTAATATGCGTGATTCTTTTCAAAATTAAAAAACTTGTCTCAGCTTTAGTCATCCTAACCCTTCTTTCATTTTTTTCCGTTTATTTTTTTAAAGATAATACTATTTTGAACTTTTATTCTCTCCATACGCGTTTTTGGGAACTCGCATGTGGTGGATTATTAGCTTTTTATATAAATAAAAATAACTTTTTATCTATTTTATCTTTAGCCAAGCAAAATTTGTCATCCTTCTCAGGCATTTTGTTAGTCACTATTGGATTAGTTATAACAAATGAACAAGACAAGTTTCCTGGAATAATCACTCTTTTTCCAGTTCTTGGAACTCTCTTGATCCTAATAGGCCAAAACTCCATCTTTAATAAATCCATTCTTTCACATCGATTAGTAGTTTTCGTTGGCTTGATCAGTTATACCTGGTATTTGTGGCACTGGCCACCTTTAGCCTTCTCCAGAATCATTCTTGGGGGAGATATTCCGGGGTTTGGAGCAAGGATTATCCTTATCTTTGTTGGTTTGTTAATCGCAATTATTAGTTATTTCTTTGTTGAAAATCCAATAAGAAAAATGAAGGCGACTTTGAGACTTTCCATTTCTCTGTCTGTAATTCTTTTTTTTGTATTTGCTTCTGGAACGACTATTCGCCTTATGAAAGGACTTCCACAACGGCTGGATAAGGCACAACAATTAGTCTTGGAGAGCGCAGATAACAATTTCCCCCATACCACCGACTATTGCTTAGAGAAATATGGAAAAGGAAGTCTTGATGCTTATTCTTTTTGCTACGCAGAAAAAGGTAAAACTGCCGAGATTGCAATTTTAGGGGACTCACATGGCAGGCACCTCTTAAGAGGCCTTTTCGCGGGCACCTCGAAAGGCATTGTGTTTCTGGGGATGAAAGGAACGCCCGCGATTAAAAACGTATTTGAGGTTACAGCAGAGCCAAACTACATCAAAAAAGGACAGGGACAATCTATGCTCGATAAGGCTTTCGACAAGATACTTAATGATCCGAAGATTAAAACTGTAATTCTGGCATCTAGATGGAATCTTTTTTTGAATTCACCAGGCCTATACAGCTGGCTCAACGACAATAGGGTTGAGCCGAACGATTATACAAAACGTGAGGAGGCTCTTAAACTTTTTATGACCGATTGGTTGAAGCAACTGCAAACTCACAAAAAAAATGTGATGATTATTTTGAATACACCAGAATTTCCCTTTACTGTCTACTCTTGTTACCGACCTATCTTCTCTTTAGACAAATGTGGTGTAAGCCAAAAAGAAGCAACTGCTGCTACTTCTAAGGTAAACGAAATCATCAAGGGGATCTCTTCAAAATTTACAAATGTGGAAGTTATAGATCCTACTAATATAGTTTGTAAAAATGGCTATTGTTCTCTCGTAAATAATGGTAAAGCTGTTTATAGAGATGAAAATCATTTAACTTCATATGGGAGTACTTTGATTGCTCCGGCAATCCTTGAAAAACTAAAAGACTAGTAAAAACCATTTTACTGGGTGAGTATTTAGAAATAGTTAAAGAGACTTTTGGTTATGTGTTGTAAGAGTCAAAACGGCGTAATGCAACGGGGAAAGCGAGAAGATCTCAACTATGGACATTCTCTGTTCTCAACATTTGGATGGATAATCTGTGGAAATAAAATGAACCTCTCAAACTTTTTTAAACGACAAAATTTCTTGGAAAGTTCTCTACTCCTTTGTTTTTGTCTTTGTGCATTTTTTCAATGCATCCAAGTTAAGGTTTCGAACTTATTTCAGATCCTTGTTTATCTTTTTTTTGTTCTCTACTTAATCAAAAATCCTCAGGAAATTAAGACGAGATTCAAAAGATTTCAAATCTTTTTTTTGATTTACTTAATTTACGCTATTTTAGAGTTTTTACCAGTTCTCACCAGCCCTGACATCTTCATAGCCCTAGGGGTGTGGTCCAGAACTTATCTAATGAGAGGGGTTTTATTTTTAGTTCTTTTGCTAAGTTTTAAAAACTGGAGGCCATACTTTCTAGTATTTTTTTCCTTAGTTGTTTCTTTTAGTGTCGACTCCATCGCCTGTCTTTTTATTGATCCTCTACCTAAATTTGGTGGCCGAGTGACTGGATTCTTTGGTCACCCTATGGTCTATGCTGGCTTCGCATGCATTGTTTTGCCTTTTTTCTTCTACAAGGCATTGCAAGAAAATATTCTTTTTAAGAAAGTAGCTTGTATTGCTTTTTGTTTTGCGTTTTTAGTCTTGCTGGTCTTGAATGGCACTCGAGGAGCATGGCTTGCTGTTGGGGCCAGCTTTATCGTAATGCTTTTATTCTTTAAGTTCTCTTTTAAGAGCTTACTGATAGTGTTCTGTATTGCAAGTAGTATTGGTGTGGGATCTTTATATACCTCAGAAGAAGTTTCTAGCCGAATGAAAACCCTAACTTCTTCAGAAATTTATTTGAAATCAGAACGAATACTTTTGTGGAAAAGTTCCTACAAAATGTTTCAAGATCATCCTTTTTTTGGAGTGGGTCTAGGCGCGTATGGCGACCAATATAAAAATAAATATATAGATAACAACGCAAAAGAAAGAAATCTAACCAGAGCTCACAGCAATATATTTCAACTCTTAGGAGAAAGTGGTTTGTCTGGACTTATTGGATACCTGCTTTTATTTGGCTTCCTTCTTCTAAATAGCTTCAGAAATTTTACTAAGTTTAAACAAGGCATTTATGTTGTGATTTTTGTATCAACTCTTTGTCTTTTTCTTCAGGGATTAACAGAATATAACTTAGGGCATTCAGCTGTAATGAAGTTTTATTGGTTATGGGTAGGAGCACTTTTCCCTTTATCTTTATATTTAAGAAATCAAAATGAAAATTGGAATAGCCTGTAATAGTTTTAAAAATGATGGAGGAATGGAGACCTACACATTACAGTTAGTTGAAGCTCTTTTACCTTATTTAGAGTCCAAACCTGTCATTCTTACGAAAAGAATTGATCCAGAACAGAGGCTTCTTAATAATGTAAGTCCCGTCAAGATAAATGTCACTTGGCTACCAAGGATATTAAAAGATCTTTACTTCTCCTGGAAAGTTAAAAAACTTAAGAAACAGTTAGGAATTGATATTTTAATTGGTTGCTGCAGATGTTCGGCCTCAGATATCGTTATGTGTGGAGGCACTCATAAAGGATTTGTTTTATCGAAGGGACGTAGAACTCTTTATGACAGAGTTATTGAAAAAATAGAAACATCTCAGAATAATTCAGCTAAATTTATCGTCGCTCATTCAAAATTAATGAAAGATGAACTCATGAGGCTTTATGGAGTACCTTCCGAGAAAATAAGCGTACTTTATCCCCCAATATCTTATGCAAAATTTCATCCTGTTTCTAAAGATGAAAAAGCAAACTTAAGAAAAAAATTGGGTTTGTCCCCTGAGAAATTATATTTTCTGTTCGTTTCTTCTAGCCATAAGAGAAAAGGATTAGATCTCCTTGCTCAATATTTCTCAGAAAGCGATCTTCCGGTAATTCTTTTAGTGGTTGGTAAAAAAATTGATCGCCCAATCAGAAATGTTGAATATTTCGGTTACTCCAATAACATTGAAGAACTTTATCAAGCTGCTGACTTTTCAATCCTAGCTTCCAATTATGAGCCTTTTGGTTTAGCTGCTGTTGAAAGTATCGCTTCTGGCACACCAATAATCGCATCTAATAAGCTTGGAAGCAACGAAATAATCGAAAACAAATTCAAGTATGTTTTCGAGGCTGGCAGTATAGAAAGTCTGAGAACTCAAATAGAACTTGCGATCAAAAATCGCTCCCCGATAATAAGAGGAAGAGATGATAAAACCAAGTTTAACTATGATCTCTCCGTCCATTACCATGTCTCTAAAGTTTTAGAAATAATAAATTCTATTCATTTGAAAAAAGGCCAAAATCAAGATACGGAACTACTTCATAAGGAAGTAAAGTAGATGGAGAACAATTAAAAATTTTTCGATTGTTCTTCATAAACCAAGCCGAAGCTAATAACATAAATGGAAGGATCCCGGTTTCATAATCGGCTAGCAACCCACTCCTAACTTGGTCCCCTTCCTTTTCATAGAATCGAGGCTGGTTGGAATTTCCTATATCAAATCCTAAAAGGTATACTTCCTCATAACCAAGAAAAGCCGCAATTTGAATTCCGACTGTCATAACCGAACCGCAGTGAAAGACTCCAGCCTTATCAAAGGAAGAGAATATCTTCATGGTAACGTCATTACGTTCAATCCTTTGCTTGTAATCATAAATATTTAAAGATGCTTGACTTTGTACGACCACGTCGGGAAGTAATTCTTCAAAGAGAAAAATCTTTGCGCCCTCCGGAAGGAGAATTTTTTCTTTAAGAAAAGCCCGAAGAACTCTAAAGGAAAAACATAATCTAATCTTGCTCCCACTCTCTTGAACATACTTCAGCACTTCATTCAACAAACGACTTCTTTTTTGTATAAACGAATCATCTGAGATAACGAGTGTCGCTTCTTTTAAAGCGAGCTGTTTGATTAGAATACAACTTCCGTTTAGAAGAATAACTTCTTCATTTTTCAAAACATTAAGATTCTGCTTAGCAATTGATGGACCACTTCCAATAATGAAAATTCTTTTACTTCTGCTATCCATGTTTTTTCTAAGAGATTGAAAAGAAGAAGTTAAAAGGAGGAAACGACTATTGAAATATATCGAATAAACATCGTCAAATATTTCCTCCCCATCTTTTGAAAATGAGAAACTCCTTTTCTTCCATAGACCATCAGAAAAAAGATAAATTTGAGAAAAATCCGGGAGTCCAAAAAGTCTTAAAAATTTTTTAAATATACTTCTGCGTTGTTTAGAACGAAAAGCTGGGGATAACATCAAAATTTCCCTCCGGAATGCCTAAGCAGATAGTATCTTATATATTTTTGAAGAGTATATGAATAGTGATTGGCTGCAAAAATAAACCCAATCTTTCCATCCAGAAATCCTAAATTTATGAAATAAACCTTAAATGCTGCCCACGCAGGCCTAAGCACAATATCTCTAAAGAAAGAAAGCTTTCTTTCTTCTTTAAAATATTTTTCAGCACTAAGCTTTGCATATTGATTCAATTTTCTATAGTACTGATCAGGGTTCTCGTATGGAAAGTGAATCATTCTTCCTTGAAGTTTCTTCTCGGGAAAGGAAGAAATGATCTTAGGATGGACAAAGCCTTCAACTCTGATTCCTTCATTTGGAAAGAACCTCTGAACCCAATCTGGCCTTAAGGTACCATGTTGAGCATGATAGTGTTTAAAGTGATTTTCTCTTTGGATCAAATAAGTCTTTTTTTCACCAGTTCCAATTACGTCTTTTATGCTCTGATACAGACTAGACGTTATACGTTCGTCGCAGTCGAGAAGTAATAACCAAGGCTGAGTGGTCTGGTTAATACCAAAACTTTGTTGACTTCCCCAATCGCCGTTCAGAGAACGCTCAAATATTTTTGCATTAAACTTTTTTGCAAGTTCCACAGTTCGATCTGAACTACCATCATCGATGAGGATTATCTCATTGGCAAATTTGCAGGATTCTAAGCAATCTTCAATATTTTTTTCTTCGTTTTTAGCCAGGATGACCACTGAAATTGGAAGCTTTTTGTCTGTTCCTGTCGTCAATTTAAATTCCTACTCTTTAAAATTTTTGGTACATTTACTTATTCTACTCAGAGTTGCTCTTCTTACTATGAAGTTAAGTTTAATCCTTTCTACTTACAACCGGCCAGACGCTGTGGAAAAGTCCTTACAATCGTTAATGAAACAGAATGATAAGGATTTCGAGTTATTAGTTGCTGACGATGGAAGTACGGCCGAGACTAGAGAGCTCCTTAACTCTTACAGGTCTTTTTTTAAATTTGGATTCAAACATATATGGCAAGAGGACTTAGGTTTCAGACTAAGTGCGTCGAGGAACAATGCTCTTCGTCAAGCAAGAGGGGACTATATTGTTTTTTTAGATGGTGACTGTTTGGCTAACCCAGAATTTATTGCAAACCATAGAAAACTTGCAGAGCCTGGTTTTTTTGTTACGGGTAATCGAATTTTAGCCTCCCCATCTTTTACAAAACAAATTCTGGCAGCTAACGATTTTTCCTTTCCCTCTTTAGGAACGCTATTTAGGCTTAAGAGGAATAAAGAAATAAATAAGGCTATATCGGGTATAAATTTCCCTCGGCTTGATTTCTTGAGAAAACTCTATCCACAAAAATGGCAAAGGCTGAGGGGCTGTAATTTTGCAGCCTGGAGAAAAGATATTTTTGCCGTCAATGGATTTGATGAAGATTTCGTCGGCTGGGGGTTTGAGGACTCAGACTTCGCAGTCAGAATGATAAACAACAAAATTTACAGAAAGTCTGGAAACTTCGCAACCGCAGTCCTGCATCTTTACCATCCAGAAGGGAATAAAGCAAAGGAAGGTCCCAGTTGGGAAAAGCTCTCATATCGCTTAAAGCACAAAGAGAGCTTCTGTGCTAATGGGCTAATAAAAAGTGATTGTTAGACTTATTTAAGAAATTTAGTCATCTCTTTTAGAGCCTCTTTCCAATAAGAGGGCACATCTCTATCTGATGCTTTGTCGTTGTTGGGCAAACGATAATCTAAGCTTCCTGCCTTGTTAATAATGACTATTCTTTCCGGCTCAATAAAGGCATCATTGCTGTAATTGCTGCCAAACACAAATTTACGTTTTGAATCTCTCCAGAGAGATGCCCCAGAAGAATAATCCTCTATTGGATTTTCGCATCCTAAAGCATCAGTTAGTAGCGTAGGAGCTATATCAAGCATTGAAGTTCTGTAACCAACCTCTTCAGCTTGTTTCCCGGGCCATAAAATAACGAGAGGAACTCTTGCTTGATATGTTGTGAAATTCCCATTGTGCCCCCAGAAATTCTTTTTATTGTCGTTAAATTCTTCTCCGTGATCTGCCCCTATCACTATGATCGTCTTGTTCAGAAGATCTTCTTTTCCTAAGAAATCAATTAGTTTTTTTATATTCCTATCAGCAAATCTAACAGCATTCTTATAACGATTAAAGTAAGGTTCTCGATCAAAATCGTTGTTCAATTCCAAGTGATTTATTTGTTTCCAATATGGTTCATAGAACGTGTTCTCTGTATCTTCTGGGAAAGCAGCAGAATGTACATTATCTAAGAAGATAAAACCAAAAAACGGCCCTTTATTTTTTTTCTCCTCAGCCCATTTTTCAAAATCTCGGATAGCGTCCAGATCTCTTTCTATAACGTTGTTCCCTTTTGATGACAGTCTTAAGTCTTTAACGCCTGCAAATATAGTCTGATTAAACTCCGGCATGGTCAAACCCGCGCCGGTAAAAGCTCCGATAGAATAGCCACGCTGTTCAAGAGCTTGAACTAATATAGAAGGGGTCTTTGTAGACAGAGCTTTAAACCAATAACTTCCCGGGAGGCCCGTAAACAATGTAAAGATTCCGTGTCTGGTGTTTATGCCTCCGGAAATATGATCTTTGAATACAATTCCTTCCTTAGAAATTTCATAGGTATTCGGCATGTACTCTTTATCGAGCATGTCCGCCCTTAAAGAATCAACGAAAAGAAAGAGAATATTGAAATCCTCTCCATTTTTTTTACAAACAAGCGGATGAAGAGGATAGTTCATCTTCTTGTTCTTTCCATTCCCAGGAAGTTCAGTTGAGTAAACTTCCTCTTTTGTCAGAATCCCAGTCTTTATAAGCAATTTGCTAAAAGTCAAGGGCTTATTGAGAGGGAGCATTTCACTCACTTCAACATAATTTTGTTTATGTGTAGCAAAAGCAAAGCCGTGAATGCCGTTGGTAATTATTAGAAGGAGCAAGGAGAATACAAAAGTAGTGACAGCAAATCTTTTGCTTTTATTAAGTTTCACGGCTAAAAAGACACATAAAACGGCTGCTGCAACACAAGCAGCTGAAAGTCCGAAAATTTCTATGAGCATCTTGGGCGAGAAAGAGACGATCTGACCTCCTCCCAAGAATGTCATTTCTAACATGGCTAAATTGATGTGTAATCTAAACTGATTAAAAACGAAGGTATCAGCTAAGAAAAGAATCAAAATAACGGCATCAAGCAAAAGAGAAAGAACAATAACGGTTTTTCTTAACTTAAAAATATTGAAAATTCCAGTCAACAACAGTTGAACAAGGAAAGTTATAAAAAAATAAAGGGAAAAAGCTACGGCATAAAAATAAACAAAATTGAACCAGCTCCAACTTTCTGTATCCACAACACTTACGAATCTGCCTGAACAGATAGATAAGCATATGGACATAAATAAAGAGTTATATAGGAAAAAAGAAAATTGAAGGCGCCCCGTTCTATCTTTCATCATTTTTATGCAATTTAAGGAATTTTTCTTATACTCTAAAGAAAAAGCCCTCGGTTTAACTCGAGAGCTCTTGACAGAATAAATTAATTCTTATTTCTTAGCAGCTTTCTTAGTTCTACGAGCTGATTTCTTAGGTACATTGACCGCATCTTTGAACTTCTTGCCAGCTACGAATTTTGGAACTGTGGCTTCAGCGATCTTAATAACAGCGCCTGTAGAAGGATTGCGGCCTTCACGTGCTTTGCGGACAGCAGACTTGAAGGAACCGAAGCCAATGATTGTGAATTCACCACCAGCTGCTACAGTTTCAACTGTCTTTTCTACAAATGCGTTGAGAACTTTTGCAACATCGGCTTTTGTCAGGCCAGTTTGTTCAGCAATCGCATCAATCATTTCAGTCTTGTTCATTGGAATTCCCCTTTACGACGGTTATTTGAAGGTTTGAACATAGTTAACAGTCCAACTATACGCTAATTTGCAACAAATTTTATAAATTTTTTATCACAAACCCTCTTGTTTACTGACTTCCTGCTGTTTTTTTCCAAAAAACAACAAAAAATCTAGCAATTTTCTCGCTGCTTTTGACTTGAAAAGTTCTTTCCTCTTTTCTGAATACTTCTTTCTCTCTCCACTACCGAGAATCCGGTATAAAAAATTTAAATCTTAGTAACAACTTGTCTTCAGAATTCAACTGTTTAGTATTAAAGTACAAACCTAATTTCAAATTATAAATTTGATTTTCATAATGTGAAATATTTACACATTAGTTTGCTTGTAAAATACCAGGTCAGCTAAGTATTGACCTGCGATGGGATCAAAACCATCTTGTTCCTCAAAACGATGGTTATAGTCCCTTGTTGACTGAGCATTTGTTTTTGATAATTTTTAGCCTCTACTAAAAAAGGAATGAGATGTCAGTAAGTGCAATGGACAAAATCATGAGTCCTGCCTCGATGGCAGTCATTGGTGCATCTTCCAGAGAGCACACCATTGGTTTCGATATCATGAAGAATCTACAGAAATACGGCTACTCTGGAACGATTTACCCGATTAATCCTAAAGATTCTGAAATTCAAGGCTTAAAAGCCTATCCATCCGTTTTGGATGTTCCCGGCCCTATCGATATGGCCGTTATCGTTATTAATTCCAAGTTTGTTCTTTCAACAATCGACCAATGCCATCAAAAAGGCATCAAGGGCGTTGTAATTATCAGCGCAGGCTTCAAAGAAACAGGTCCTGCAGGGAAACAGTTAGAAGAAGCTTTAGTCGCCAAACTTCATGAATACGGAATGACTTGCGTTGGCCCAAATTGCCTGGGAGTTGTAAACACCGATCCGAAGGTCCGCTTAGACGCTTGCTTTGCCGAAACTCTCCCGGTTCGCGGAGACATTGGTTTCGTTTCTCAGTCCGGAGCTCTCGGTGGCGGTATTCTAAATATCCTTAAAGATTTGAATATCGGTTTTGCCCAGTTCATTTCAATCGGCAACCAAGCTGACGTCAATGCTGACTCCGCTATTGAATACTGGGAAAATGTTGACGATGTTCATCAGATTCTTCTTTATATGGAATCTATTGCTGATCCTCAGAAGTTCAGAACTTTGGCAACAAGAACCACCAAAAAGAAACCTATCGTGGCTCTTAAAGCTGGCCGCTCTGCAGCCGGAGCTTCTGCAGCTTCTTCTCACACAGGGTCTTTGGCCGGTGCCGACAAGGCCGCAGCAGCCCTCTTAGCACAATCCGGTGTTATTCGTGAGTTCTCTTTAGAAAACTTATTCAACACCGCTAAAGTCTTCAGTCATTGCCCGATTCCTAAAGGCGATCGCGTTGCCATCGTCACTAACTCCGGCGGTCCCGGAATTATGTGTACCGATGCTGTAGTTGAACACGGTATGCAAATGGCTCAGTTGTCCGAAGAAACAAAGAATAATCTTCGCGCATTTCTTCCACCGGCAGCCTCCGTCAAGAACCCGGTTGACATGATTGCTTCCGCTCCGTTGGAACACTACAAGCAGACATTAAAGACTGTACTTGCTGACGACGGCGTAGACATGGTTGTTGTCATTTACCTGCCGTTCTTGGGTTTGAAAGACATTGATGTTGCTAAAGCCATCATGGAAATCAAAGCCGAGAATCCTTCTAAACCGGTTGTCGGAGTCTTCATGACAACTCAAGACTTCTTCCAGAAGATTTCTGAAATGGAAGTAAATATCCCGTTCTTTATGTTTGGAGAACAAGCTGTCGAAGGATTGAACCGCTTGAACCAACAAAGAAAATGGATCGCTAGACCGGAAGGAAAATTCCCTGAATTTAAAGTCGAATCCGAAAAAGTTAAATCTGTTTTCTCCTCCGTCCTTTATGAAGGAAGAGAACAGCTGACAACCGCCGAAAGTCTTGCAGTCTTGTCCGCATACGGCATTCGTGTGTGCAAAGACGGAGAAGCCAAAGATTTAGACCAAGCCATCGCTTTAGCCGACAAGATTGGCTATCCGGTTGTCATGAAGCTTAACTCTAAGAAGATTTCTCATAAGACAGATGTAGGCGGTGTCCGTGTAGGTATCGAAAACGCTGACCAGCTTAGAGCTGAATATACTGACATGGTCAATAAGCTTAAAGCTAAGAATCTCCTTGACGGTATGGAAGGCGTCATCATTCAGGAAATGGTTAAGAGCGACAGAGAAATGGTCTGCGGTATCGCAACCGATCCTCAATACGGCCCGATGATGATGTTCGGTTTAGGCGGCGTATTCGTGGAAGTCATGAAAGACGTTTCCTTCAGACTTGCTCCTTTGAGCGATCTTGATGCCCTTGACATGATTAAGTCCGTCAAAGCTTACAAGCTTCTTGAGGGTGCCAGAGGGGAGATTCCTGCTGACATTAACCAAATTAAAGATATTCTTCTAAGACTTTCTCAGCTGGTTAAGGACTTCCCGTTTGTTGATGAATTGGACATCAATCCGTTAATGATTAGTGATAAAGACGGAGAACCCATTGCCGTCGATGGAAGAATTAAGATTCGTCTTCAAGAAGCAGAAAGATTAATTAAGTAAACCCAATAACTAACTATAAAGGAACTAAAGTGTTTCAGATTCGTCTACACGGCCGAGGAGGCCAAGGTGTAGTTACCTCAGCCGAAATGCTCTCCATTGCAGCATTTACTGAAGGTCACTATGCACAAGCGTTCCCAAGTTTCGGAAGCGAAAGAACCGGTGCACCGGTAGTTGCTTTTGCCCGCGTTCACAATGAACCTATCCGCTTAAGAGAACCGATTATGGAGCCGGATGCAGTCTTGATTCAGGACCGTACCCTTCTCGAAAGCGTCAACGTATTCGGTGGATTGACACCAAACGGATATGTTTTGATTAACAGCTCTCATTCTGTCGAAGAATTAGGACTGGAAGACTTGGCAACTAAACTACCTAAGGGCCACCTTATTACTCTTCCTGCGACGGAATATGCGATGAAGCACATCAAACGTCCTCTTCCTGGTGCAGCTATGCTTGCTGGGTTTGCCGCTCTTACTGGCAAATTGAAGCTCGAAAGCATTCAGGAAGCGTTCAAAACTAAATACAAGGGCAAAGTTGCTGAAGCTAACGGTCTTGTAGCCGCCGATGCTTATCACTTTGTTCTTGAAGCTAAAAAGAAGATGAAGGAGGCCTAAGAATGCTTAAGCAAATTCAAGGTTCTCAAGGCGTCGCTCAGGCAATTGCACTCTGCCGTCCGGAAGTTATTTGCGCCTACCCTATTTCCCCGCAGACTCACATTGTCGAAGCCCTTGGTGCATTAACCGGAAGCGGTAAGTTGGAAGACTGCGAATTCATCAACGTTGAAAGCGAGTTCGCCGCAATGAGTGTGGCCATCGGTTCTTCCGTTGCAGGTGCACGTTCTTACACCGCTACTGCGTCTCAGGGACTGCTGTTTATGGCAGAAGCTGTGTACAACGCATCCGGTTTGGGACTTCCAATCGTGATGACCGTTGCATCCCGCTCAATCGGCGCACCTATCAACATTTGGAATGACCACTCTGACTCTTTATCTCAACGAGACAGCGGTTGGCTCCAAATTTTTGCAGAAGACAATCAAGAAGCCGTTGATATGCACATTCAGGCATTCAAGATTGCCGAAGAACTTTCCATTCCAATCATGGTCTGCATGGACGGTTTCGTCTTGACCCATGCTTATGAAAGAATGGACATTCCTACACAAGAGCAGGTGGATGCTTACCTTCCTCCGTACGATCCAAGACAGAAGCTCGATGTAAATCATCCGGTTTCCATCGGAGCGATGGTCGGTCCTGAAGCCTTTACCGAAGTTCGCTACTTGTTCCATCACCATACTATTGAAGCTCTTCAAGCCATTGAAAAAGCTTCCGAAGACTTTGAAAAGGCCTTCGGCCGCAAATCCGGTGGTTTGCTAAGCCCATACAAGATTGAAGGTGCAGACACCATTGTTCTGGCCTTAGGCTCCGTCATCGGTACGATTAAAGACACTATCGATGAAATGGAAAAGGAAGGTAAGAAGGTTGGCTTAATCGGCATTAAATCCTATCGTCCCTTCCCGGATAAACAGCTCGCTGAACTCCTGAAAGGAGCAAAGAAAGTTGTCGTTATCGACCGTGCACTGCAGGTTGGAATCGGCGGTGTAGTCACTGATGATGTTATCCGTGCTACCCGCAAGATGGACCTAGACATTTTTTCCGTCATTGCCGGCTTAGGCGGCCGTCCAATTACAAAGAAAGGTCTTAAAGATGTCTTCAATAAAGCTATGAACGGCGAACTTGAGGAACTTTATTTCTTGGATTTGGATAAAGAACTCGTTGAAAAACAATTGAAACGCGAAAAAGAAGATCGTCACACAGGACCTCTTGCTGAAGCAGTAGTTCGTGACTCCGTCAGCATCCATAAAGGAGGCATCTAATGAGCGAACATCAAATTAAGTTCTATCAGACCGGCACTTTTACTGTCGGTAACCGTTTATTGGATCCTTCTCAAAGATCCGGACAGGCAAATATCGAACGCTTCAACTCCCTGAACTCCGGCCACAGAGCCTGTCAGGGCTGCGGTGAAGCACTCGGCGCTCGCTATACGGTTGACGCTGCCATGAAAGCGACTGACGGCAATTTGATTGCCGCTAACGCTACAGGCTGCTTGGAAGTGTTCTCCACTCCTTATCCGGAAACCAGCTGGCAGCTTCCATGGTTCCACTCTCTTTTCGGCAATACTGCGGCTGTCGGTACAGGTATGGCAGCCGCTATGCGGGTTAAAGCAAAAAAGAACGGCGGTCCTTTGGTCCGTGTCCTTGCCCAAGGCGGTGACGGCGGTACTACCGATATCGGCTTCGGCTGTTTGTCAGGTATGTTCGAAAGAAATGATGACGTCCTTTATGTCTGCTACGACAACGAAGGCTATATGAACACTGGTGTTCAGAGGTCTTCTGCTACACCTCCGGCTGTCCGTACTGCCACAACACAGATCGTTGGCTCACATCCTGGCAACGCTTTCGGTCAAGGGAAAGAAGTTCCGCTGATTGCTATGGCTCACGGTATTCCTTACGTCGCTACAGCCAGTATCGCAGACCTACGCGACTTGGAACGAAAAGTTAAGAAAGCCATGACTTTCCACGGTGCCCGCTATATTCACGTACTGGTACCATGCCCTCTCGGCTGGGGAGCTGCCTCCAAAGACACCGTTAAACTTGCCCGCTTGGCACAAGAATCCGGCTTGTTCCCGGTCTTCGAAGCTGAATACGGCGAGATCACTAACGTAACTAAGATCAGAAAACTTGCTCCTGTCGAAGACTACATGAAGCTGCAGAAACGCTACGCTCACTTATTCGGACCGAAGGCCGATCAAAGCGCCTTGATCAGAATTAAAGCAATTGCTGAAAGAAACATTCGCCGCTTCGGTCTTCTTGGTGATGAAAGAAGCGAACCAATGCCTCCGGCAGTTCAGGCTGACGAACGCGCAGACAGACTATAACGAGGAGAGATAAATCGTGAAAAAACCTTTTGCTATTACTCTTGATGTCGGAAGCTCTCTGGAAAACAGAACCGGCAGCTGGAGAACATTGCGCCCGGCTTATGTTCATAAGCTTCCTCCTTGCAACAATCAGTGTCCTGCAGGCGAAGATATTCAAGGCTGGCTTTTCTATTCCGAAAGCGGCAACTACGAAAAAGCCTGGCGTCATTTGACAAAACGCAACCCTCTTCCTGCCTGTATGGGTCGTGTTTGTTATCACACTTGTGAAGGTGCATGCAACAGAGGATGCTTGGATGAGTCCGTCGGCATTAACTCCGTTGAACGCTTCCTTGGCGACCATGCTATCGAGAACGGATACGCTTTTGTTAAACCTAAGAAACTTTCCGGCAAGAAAGTTTTGGTTGTCGGTTCCGGTCCTGCCAGCCTTTCAGCTGCTTACCAATTGGCCTTAAAAGGACATGACGTCACTATTAAGGAAGGCAGTCCCCAAGCCGGCGGCATGATGAGATACGGTATTCCTAAATATCGTCTTCCAAGACATGTTTTGGATAAAGAAATCCAAAGAATTCTTGACCTCGGCGTTAAGCTCGAACTTAACACGACCGTCATGGATGTAAACGACGAAATGAAGAACAACGGCTATGATGCCGTGTTCCTCGGAGTTGGTGCTAACCTTGCCAAACGTGCTTATATCCCGGGCGGAGATGCTAAGCATATGCTTGATGCCGTTTCTGTTCTGAGAAGCATGGAAGGAGAAGGAGAACCTCTGCTCGGCCGTAAAGTCGTTGTTTACGGCGGCGGCAACACTGCTATCGACGTAGCTCGTTCCGCTAAGAGATTGGGTGCTGAACCTCTCATCATCTATCGCCGTACCCGCGACAAGATGCCAGCCCATGACTTTGAAGTTGAAGAAGCTTTACAGGAAGGCGTTTCCGTCAAGTGGCTGTCTACTATTTCCGAAGTAGACAGCGGTCAAGAAATCAAGATCGAAAAGATGAAGCTGGATGAAAACGGTCATCCGCAGCCTACCGGAGAGTTTGAAACCGTTAAGGCTGATGCCGTAGTTTTGGCTTTAGGCCAGAACGTTGACTTAGGATTGCTGAAGTCCGTAGAAGGCTTGAAGATTGAAAACGGCAGCGTCATTGTTGACTCCAACATGTTTACCGGCGTTAAAGGCATTTATGCCGGCGGCGATATGGTTCCAGGAGAAAGAAACGTTACCGTGGCTATCGGACACGGCTACAAAGCTGCCAGAGCTATTGATGCATTCTTGAACGGCAAAGAAGTTGTTGTTCCTCCGAAACATCAGATTGTTACTTTCGACCAGCTCAACACTTGGTACTACTCCGATGCTCCTAAGACTGTGCGTCCGATGCTTGACATGGTTCGCCGTCAAAACACCTTCGATGAAGTTCAGCATGGCTTGACTGAAGAGAATGCCTTGTTTGAAGCCAGACGCTGCATGTCATGCGGCAACTGTCTGCAGTGTGATAACTGCTACGGTGTCTGCCCTGACAACGCCGTTATTAAGACCGGTGATGACAACGTTCCTTATATCTTCAACTATGACTATTGCAAAGGCTGCGGCATTTGTTCTTCAGAATGTCCGTGCGGTGCAATTAACATGGAAAAAGAATCTATCTAGTCCTTAGATATTTCTGAACAGGCCGGCTTTCGCCGGCCGTTTTCTTTTTAAGACTTCAGCAATAAAACCGGTAGCTTGATTAATTGACTGCACGAATTTTTAACAGAAATTCAAAAAGTTAGTCATTCTTGCCGTAGCTTTGTGTTAGCTCAATTCATTTAATTTCCTCTACCACGGCAGACTGCCCTCCTCTCTCCTTTCCTGCTGCATACCCTTTTTCTTCCTTTTCTCGCCTAAATTTTGTGCTAACAAAAATAATTGAACGTTCATTGACCTAGATCAAGGTACTTAAGTACCTCCCCATGAAAAAATTCAATCATCGAGATAACGATGAATCTTTCAAGGAGAAAATAATGAAACGTCTTTTAATCGCTTCCCTGTGCACAATTGCATTTAGCTCTTTTGCATTTGCCGAAGAAACTGACTTGGTTGTTGTCGGTTCGGGCGGCGCCGGAATGTCTGCTGCTCTTACAGCAGCCCAAGCAGGCAAGAAAGTCATTATGCTTGAAAAAATGCCAATTATCGGCGGCAACACCAATCGTGCAGAAGGAGGCATGAATGCTGCAAGAACACTTCAGCAGCTTGAAAACGGCATCACTCATGACAGCGCTATGACTATGTCATTGGACGCTCAAAAAGGCGGACATTACCTCAACAATCCGGAATTGACTTTGGCTCTCGGAGAAAATGCTAAAGAAGCAGAAGCTTGGATGCTCTCTCTCGGTGCAGATTTCTGTCATAGAATGGGCAGAGGCGGCGGTCAATCCGTAGCCCGCGGTCATGGTCCTTGTGATGGTTCTGCTGTCGGCGCTCACATCATGAAACTCTTCTACAAGACAGCCAAGAGCATTCCGGGAATCGAAATTCGTCCTTCTAATAAAGTAACGGAAGTCATCGTCAAAGACGGTAAAGTTGCCGGCGTTAAAGTTATCGGCAAAGATAAAAAGGAATACACCATCGACTCTAAAGCCGTTGTTTTGGCAACCGGGGGTTTCGGTGCTAACGCCAAGATGATTGAGTCTCTTAGACCGGAATACAAAGGGTTTGCAACCACTAACCACCCGGGAGCTTTAGGTGAAGGCATCGATTTAGGCCTTAGGGCTGGAGCTACACTGGTTGATATGCGCGAAATCCAAGCTCATCCGACAGTGGTTCCGGTTAAAGGAATTTTGATTTCTGAATCTATGCGCGGCCGCGGTGCTTACTTGGTAAATCAGGATGGTAAACGTTTCATCAATGAACTTCTGCCGAGAGATATCGTTGCAGCCGGCGTTTTAGCTCAACCGACCGGCAAAGCCTGGATCTTGATTGATAACGCTCTAGTACAGAAAAACAAGCTTGCTCAAGGATACATTCAGCAAGGACTGGCTGTAAAGGGAAACAATGTCGAAGAATTAGCAAAAGGCATTGGTGTTCCGGCTGCCAACTTAAAGGCCACAATGGAACAATATGCTAAGGCTTTTGAGACTAAGAAAGATGAAGCTTTCGGACGTCCGGAAATGATTACGCCTAACAACGTATTTCCGATGTATGCCATTCAGATCACTCCGGCTATTCACCACACCATGGGTGGCTTGAGAATTAACAAGAATGCCGAAGTCATTGGCGTTACCGCTAAACCGGTTCCCGGATTGTTCGCTGCCGGTGAAGTCACAGGCGGAGTCCACGGCGGCAACAGAATCGGCGGAAACGCAGTCGCTGACATCATTACTTTCGGACGCATCGCCGGCAAGAGCGCCGCCGACTACATCAAATAACTCCTAAAAAAAATAAACTAGCTAATTACCTCTTGCTCCGGAGAAATCCGGAGCTTTTTTATACTTGTTCCAGATGGGAAATTAATGTCGCAATATCCGCTGGTGCATTAAGCTTTAATTTCTTTGTCGCAGAAAGTCTATGAACCTCAATAGTTCTTTCCGATAACCCAAGACGCTGGGAAATTTCTTTATTAATCAGTCCCTTGGCAACAAAACCAATGACTTCTTTTTCTCTTTTGCTTAACGACTCATATCTGGCCATTTCCTCTTCTTGAGAAACCGTCCAACCTCTATGTGATAAATCCCAATCAATGGCTTTTGCTATAGCTGAAAGCAGCTTTTCTTCATTGATCGGTTTTTGAAGAAAATCAACAGCACCTTTTTTCATCGAGTCAACAGCCATTTCGATGTCTCCATGGCCGGTTAAGAAAATGATCGGGCACTCATACTCTCTTTCGACTAAAAGTGAATGCAGCTGCAATCCGGTCATTTCCGGCATGCTAACATCTAAAATAACGCACCCGGGAACTGAAGGTGCATCTTCGGCTAAAAATTCCTTGGCTGAGCTGTAACACGTCACCTTCCAACCTTCCATTTCTAGGAGAATTGTTAAAGCACGTCTCATTGATGCTTCATCGTCAACTATTCGAATTAGTGGTTCAACTTTATTTTTTTTCATTTTTATTTTCTGTCTTGAGAATTGGAATCCTAACCATTACCTTTAGTCCTCCCAATTCTGATTTTTGAAAGCTTATGCTTCCGGCATGATTCTCAACGATGGCTTTCACGATTGCTAAACCGAGCCCCAACCCCTCTTTTTTAGCCGAACTCATAGGCTCAGATAAATTCTTTATTTTTTCTTCTGAGATATCACCGTTATCTTGAACGATTAAAACGGCATCGCCCTGCTCCTCTCCCACGGAAACCTCAATAAAAGGATGCTTAACATCAAGCGTCTTAAGTGATTGCTGAGCGTTTCTTACCAGGTTGATTAGGACTAGTTCGATTTCCAAACGGTTAGCACTAATAAGAGGCTCTGCAAAGACTTCAAGCTTTGGTTTAATTGTTGAGGAGGAATGCTTGGAGTAGTCGTTTAAAACTTGTCTAGAAAATTCTGCAAGAAAAATATCCGCTCTCTCTGATTTTTCTCCTTTTGCATAGCTTCTTACTCGTTGAACAGTTTCGCTGGCCTTAACCGCCTCTTTTCTAATTTCGTCCAGAACCTCAATGAGTTTCTCATTGGTTAATTTTTGAAGATCGGCAGCTCGAATCAAACTTCTTGCATAAAGATTTAATGAACCCAGAGGTTGATTCAATTCATGAGCCAGCAGCCCGGAAACCTGTCCAACGACTCCGGCTCTTTGCAGAGCCATCATTCTTTCTTGTGCCGTTTTTGTTTCCTGATTTAAAAATTTTTCTCTCAGTAAAGCTTCTTTCAATTGTCTGGTTCTTTTTCCTACGGCTCGAGACAAAAAGTAAGAATAGGAAAGGAGCATTCCGAGAATGCAAAATGCAAAAAAGAAGTAGTGAACGTTATCCAACAAAAAGCGTCTGATTGAAAGTTTTGTGACCTTCTCATAGGTTCCGATTTTAAGAAGTTCTTGGAGTTTATCGAGCTCGCTGAAATCACTTCCAACCTGCCAATAATTTCCTAATTTTGTACGCGGCTGGTTGATTAAAGCAACCGTAATTTTGCTTGTCAAACCTGCGTCTAGTGAAGGCATCGAAGCAAGGGTCCAATTCGGATATAGGGCTGTCGAGCGTTTACACACATGCTTTCCGTCCTCAATAAGATTGATGAACTTAACGTCAGAGTCCTTCAAAATCTTGCGGTTTATTGCATCTTCCAAATAACATATTCGCAGTATTCCGACATCAGAGTCTCCGTTTAATACATCTCGAATAATGTTGTCCCTATCCAACCCATGGAAACGAGAGACGGAGAAGAAAGTATTCGGATTAAAACCTTCTCTGGCAATCTCTCCCATTCCGGCAATGTACATGCCGAAAGCTGTTGGGCGACCTGCTGAAACTCGGGCTCCTTTCAGATCTGAAATTTTCTTTAAATCATCTCTGTCGGCCTTTACGATAAATAAGGAAGCCTCGCTCCTGTTGGGGTCCTTCGAAAAAGGCGAAGCAGCAACAGTTAAATCTTTAGCTCCTTCTGTTTGAAACTTTTTAATGAAGTTGCTGGTGACAAGAAATAAATCAGCTTTTCTGCTCTTAACATCCTGCTCTAATTGAGGAAGCTCCAAAAATTTCACTTCCAATGGCCTGGGAGAAACTGCCTTTTTCAAAGTATCAATAGTTTGGAACACAAATTCTTTTGTGAGCAGAGGATTGACGGCAGAGTTGATAGCTACAACTACAGGCTTATCCTCAGAAGAGGCAAACACGGCAGTGCAGCAAAAGGCAGTCAAAAGGAGGATTCTCTTCAATTTAAGAATTGAGTCTATTGTTAATTAATCTTGATTTTTAGATTATCTCATACCCTTCCGGTTCTCCCACCCAACCCCTCGTTGAGTGTTGAACCGTTTACGCTTGGTAAAAACTCTTAGGAACACTTTAAGGAAGCCAGCTTTAGCTAGCCAGAGGTAGAATGGCTGCCGAAGTTAAAACATTCCAAGGAGACAAATATGCTTCGCAGAAATTTCACAGTGACCGCCGGCATCATCTTGGTGAGCGGCCTTCTTGCTTCCCCTGCCTTTTCAGCAGACTTCCAATCAAAATATTATGACCTGCCTCTTACCAATGATTGGATGGCTCAAAAAGTTAAAGATGTCAACGTACCGGCAGGCGGAGATGCCACTTTATTTGCCAGTAAGAAGTTTGGAGAGGGTGTTCTAATCACTGTTATGCCGTCAGACGTTCCTGCTAAAGACGCAGCCGACAAAATGGCACAGAGCTACAAACAACAAGGAATGAGAATAATTGCCGGCCCCGTCCAAATCCCAGGACAAAATAGCTATCGTTTTACATACGTTTCGGCTAACAAAAAAATGCGAGCCATTACCTTTGTAACCAGCAATGGTAAGAACCTGTCTCAAATTTCCGTACTCGGTCGTCAAGGAACTCAAGGCACTTACCTATTGAAAGGCTTAAAACCTAAAGAAGAGGGACTCTTCCCAAAACTCTAGCCTTCTTTTTCAAGGCTGGATAAATTTTATAGCTAGGTTGTAAATGCCTGAATGATTAGGTCTGTCACTGGTCAACAGACCTTTCGAAAAGAAAAACGGGAGGATTCGAAGTAAATCGTCATCCCGTTTTTCTTGATTATTCTTCTATTTTCTTAACTGAATATCCCAATTTTTCCACTGTAGTCTTAATTGTCTCGTCGCTGAGAACTTCCTTATAACGAAGGACGGCTAGCTTATCTTTTAAGTCTACTTCAACGTTTTCCACGCCCGGAAGTTTAGAAAGTCCTTTCTCAACCGCAGAACTGCAGTGAGAACACATCATTCCTTCAATGACAACTTTCTTTGTATGAAGAACAGGCTTTTCAGTTTGGCAGCATTTCCTCTTATCCTGAGTTCTTGACAAAACCTCACCCCTTTCAGGAGCGGCAAGATCCTCAATCTTCACAACTTGATATCCCAGCTTCTCAACAGTGGCTTTAATCGTCTCATCGCTCAGCTCTCCGTTAAAAACAATCGTTGCCAACTGATCCTTTAGATCGACTTTTACGCTTTGAACGCCCGGAAGTTTAGCAAGTCCTTTCTCCACCGAAGAACTGCAGTGAGAACACATCATTCCTTCAATAATCACAGCTTTTGTATGTGCATCGGAATGCGAAACTGAAGAAGCGGCTTCTTGCTTGAGTGCAACTGACATAACTGCAGCTTTACCGCTGCTTGCCTTTCTTTGCTCTTGGTTAAAAACTAACTTCGGTTTCCAGCCTCTTAAACGTAAAGCGTTGCTGACTACACTAACTGAACTCATGCTCATGGCAGCCGCCGCAATCATTGGACTTAACGTCCAGCCAAGCACCGGATAGAACACACCGGCAGCAACAGGAATACCGATGATGTTATAGAAGAAAGCCCAAAACAAATTCTGTCTGATGTTGTTCATCGTTGAATGAGATAAGTTTTCTGCATTAACGACGTCAGTCAAACGATTTTTCATTAATACGATATCGGCAGATTCAATTGCCACATCGGTACCGGCTCCAATAGCAATCCCAACATCTGCTCGAGCCAATGCAGGAGCATCGTTGATTCCATCGCCAACCATAATGACTCTTTTGCCTTCGCCTTGCAGTCTGCGGACAATTTTTTCTTTATCGGAAGGCAAAACGCCGCTTTCAATATGATCAATGCCGACTTTAGAAGCAACTGCCTTAGCCGTTACCTCATTGTCACCGGTCACCATCCAAACTTCTTGACCTGCTTTTTTCATAGCCTCTATGGCAATTTTGCTGTCAGGCTTGATTGGATCGGCGACCGCAATAATTCCTTTCGTCGCACCGTTAATCTTAACTATAAGCGGAGTTTTTCCTTGCCTTGCCAATGACAATGCCTGTTCGGTTATCTGACTATTTTGAATGTTTAGGGCCTTAAGATTTCCGATTTCAACTTTCTCATTTCCGACTGTACCGGACACACTTCCCGACACTTGTTTAAAATCTGACGATGAAGAAAGAGAGATTTGAACTTCAGCGCAATAGCTAGAGATAGCGGTGGCTAAAGGATGTTCGGACTTACTCTCTACGGCATAAACTTTTTGAAGTAATTCATCCAGAGTTTGGCCGTTAAATAACACGATATCGGTCACGGATGGTTTCCCTTCAGTAACCGTTCCTGTCTTATCTAAAACAACAGCATTGACTTTTTCACTGCTTTCAATCGCCTCAGCTGATTTGAATAAGATTCCCTGCTCAGCCCCTTTCCCGCTTCCAACCATAATCGCTGTCGGTGTAGCTAACCCCAGCGCACAAGGACAAGAAATAACGAGAACGGATACTCCAATCATGAGAGCAAATTCCCAAGAATATCCTAAAAGCATCCAAGTCACTGAGGCAATAACGGCAAGCGCAATTACGGTCGGGACGAAAATTCCCGAAACCTTATCAGCCAATCTTGCCACCGGCGCTTTTGAGGAAGTAGCTTCATCTACAAGCTTAATAATTTGAGCCAAGGCCGTGTCTTCTCCGACCTTGGTAACTTGCATTAGAAAATGACCTTGTGTGACCAAGGTTCCTCCAGATAGGGCTGAGTCTGCTTCCTTCTCCACCGGAAGGCTTTCTCCGGTCAATGAAGATTCATCCACCGAGCCGGTTCCTTCTTTGACAACTCCGTCAACCGGAATTCTTTGTCCGGTTTTCAAAACAACGATTTCTCCCGGGCGGATTTCATCTACGGACACTTCGATGTCTTTTCCGTCTCTTTGAACGACCGCGGTATCCGGAACTAATTCCAACAGTTTAGAAATAGCATTAGTAGTTCTCTTTTTTGCTCTTGCTTCAA
Source organism: Turicimonas muris (assembly GCF_002221595.1). Taxonomy (GTDB): domain Bacteria; phylum Pseudomonadota; class Gammaproteobacteria; order Burkholderiales; family Burkholderiaceae_F; genus Turicimonas; species Turicimonas muris. Next base: position 403,897 of record NZ_NHMP01000002.1, on the reverse strand, counting down.
AATACTTACCTACGGTAATGAGTGTAAGAATCATTGCGGCGGAATCAAAATAGAGATTATGAGCATACTTAGCAACGAGTTCTTCATTACCTGCTGACAAGCCTATAAGCATCATATAAAGCGCAAACAATCCGAAAAATACGGACGCAGCAGAACCAATGGCTACAAGAGAAGCCATATTAGGAGCTCGCGAAAACAACGAACGGAATCCGATGTTGAAGAACTTGAAATTAACAAAAACTACCGGAATGGTTAAGAGAAACTGGGTTAATGCATTGACGGCAGCGTTCTGATGTCCACTTAAAAAAGAAGGACTTGGCAATCCGACCATCGGAGCCATCGCGATGTACATCAAAGGGACGCTGAATACGATAGAAACCCAAAGACGTGTTTCCATGTTCTTGAGTTCCTCTGCTTGGATGTCTTCCTGAGGTTTAGAAGAAGCTGTTGTTCCCTTGCCTCTTTCTTCAGATTTGACGATTGCGGAATATCCTGCTTTTTTCACGGCGTCTTCAATTTGCTCTGTGCCTGTTTTGGTCGGATCAAAATCAACCACCATGGAATTTTTTAAGAGATTGACATTTACGTCATCAATTCCATTTAGTGCTTTAACGGCCTTTTCCACCCTGGCGGAACAGGCAGAACAGCTCATCCCAGTAACATCAAAATGTTCTTTCATTTCTATTCCTTATTTTGCAAGAACATTGTATTCAATACTTTCAAACTAGCAAGAACTACCAAGAAAGGAATATAGTATCTAAAAATATACTTAGGAACGCTTAATGGCAAAAGGTTGCTCAAATCAAAATAAGCTTCAGAATTGCTGTCCGGTAGAAAGAACCTTGGATCTCATCGGAGGGAAATATAAGGCGCTTATTCTGTGGAACTTGGTTGGAAAGACCCTTCGTTTTTCTGATCTTCAGAGAGAAGTCACCGCAGCTACTCCCAGAATGCTTACTAAGCAACTGAGAGAATTGGAGGAGGACGGACTTCTAAGCCGTAAGGTTTACGCTGTCGTCCCTCCAAAAGTAGAGTATTCTTTGACCGAATTAGGTGAATCTCTGCGTCCGATTTTGGAATCCATGTATATTTGGGGAACAGCGTTTTTACATAAACAAGGAAGAACTCCTTGCTGTTCAATGAAAGAGCTCCCTAAAATTCAGGAACACTAAATGCCCGGGGCCTTAAAAATTAGATGAGTCCACTATGGCTGACAATAAAATAGAAAACTCAAACCTTCCAAAGCTGGTTGGCTTCCTCTCTTTCAAGGATAGAGTCGATGTGATCGTCAGAGTCCTATTCGGCTTCTTTATTGCCATCGGCTGCTTTTTAGTCGTTTGGCCTTTTGCTACGGCAATCTCAGTTGCGGCTGTGATCGCCATTGTTTCCTGGCCTCTTTTTAAGATCATAAGAAAATGGTGCGGGAACAGGAACCTGTTGTCCAGCTTCATACTTGTCTTTCTATTGACGGTTTTAATCGTTATCCCGATTACAGGCCTGTCTGTTGTTTCTGCCCAACAGATACCTAATTTGATTTCTATGGTAAGAGAATGGATTTCCTCAGGCTTTTCTCTGCCAAATGAAATCAAAGATATTCCTTGGGTTGGAAACTGGCTTTACGGGCAGCTCGACAGTTTTATCGGCAATCGGGAAGATTTGGCAGCTACAGCTCAAAAACTCTTTGATCCTGTCAGCAAAATTCTCCTTAAAGGCGCAGTGATGTTAGGCGACGGCCTTTTCCAACTGTTCCTGATGATTTTTATCATTTTCTTCTTTTACAGAGACGGAGATTACCTTGCAGACAAGAGTCTTGCCCTATTAACCCGTATGAGCGGCAACTTAGCTGTAGAAGTAAGAAATATCATTGTTAATACAACAAGAAGCGTTGTATTTGGAATTGTCGGAAGCGCTGCCGGTCAAGGCATCGTTGCTTTTATCGGCTTTTTGATAGCCGGAGTTCCCGGTGCAGTCACTCTTGGTGTTGCAGTGTTCGTACTTTCTGCCGTTCCAATTGGACCACCCTTGGTTTGGGGTCCGGCAGCAATATGGCTTTATTACCAAGGTCAAGTAGGAATGGCTGTGTTCCTTGTTTTGTGGGGTTCTCTTGCTGTTTCCAGCGTTGATAACTTCTTAAAACCGCTGCTGATTTCAAAAGGAGCTTCCCTACCACTGTCCTTAATCTACTTGGGAGTATTCGGAGGCATCATAGCATTCGGCTTTATGGGTATTATTCTTGGACCCGTTGTGATCGCCGTCGGAATTGCGATGAGCAAGACTTGGCTTTCTATTTCGGCTTCCGTTAACGCTCAAAACCAACCAACTGAGGAAACTGAGAAAATTCTAGACAAGCTGTCTCAAAATTCTATTAACGACAGTAACCCGATGGATGATGAAATCCTCGATGGAGAAATTGAAAAACCAAAACAGGCAAAAAATAAACTAAAACTTTAAATAGTCAAGAGCAAAAGTCCACTGCCAAGTGGGCTTTGTCGTTTTATACTCTTAAAACTTATTTACGACTTTTGAGAGTATTTACAATCATGTCTGACCTGCATAACATTATCGCTATTTCCGGCGCAATCTGCCCTTCTTTCTTCGTTGAAAAACTTACAGCTGCTATTCATAATGAACCTACTGAAGGAAAGGAAAAACCTCAGGTTGAATCTGTTCGTTTGAAATGGGAATGCCCTCCTGCCGATGCTTCGAAGCTAGTAAAAGAAGGTGACAGAAAGTGCAGGGTCTATAATGAAGTTCAATATTTTACTGACCGGGGCGTAAAAGTTGTTGCCCTCCCCAACTTTCAAGCCCTTACCTTCTTAAGCGAACTTCAAGTTGAATTTACGACTCCGATTGCCAACATAGGCAAAGCTGTAGCTGAATCTCTTAAAGATAAAGAAGGACTCAAACTCGGATACCTTGGCTTAGCTTCTGAACCAAAATTCGAAGCCGTTAAAAACTCTTTCGAAGGTATTGCCAAAGTTGAATGGGTAGTTGCCGAAGAAGATGCTCAAAAAATGCTGAAAGAATATGAGCTTAAGTTCTTTGATAAGAATCTTAACGCAGAACAAAAAGAAGCGGCATTGTCCATCTTAAGAAACGGCTGCCATAGCTTGCAAGAAAAAGGAGCAGAACTTATCCTGCCTTCTTGCACAGGTCAAGTTGAATATGCAGATGCATTAAATGCTGCCGGTTTCCGTTTGATTGATATTGTCGGAGTCTACGCCCACTATCTTTGCACCAAGAGCTGGGAACAGCTTCCCAAACCTTTTAAACTTGGCATTGTCGGCGGTATGGGGCCGGCCGCAACCGTTGATCTTTATGACAAGATTACCCGTGCCACTCCGGCAAAAATCGACCAAGATCACTTTAAAGTCGTTATTGAGCAGAATCCACAGATTCCTGACCGCACCAAATATCTGCTTCACGGAGGAATTGACCCAACTCTTTCCCTTTATTCCTGCTGCAAGAAGTTAGAAGTCGATCAAGTTGATGCCATCGTATTCCCGTGCAACACTGCTCATGCATACATTGAAACCATTGTTCCTCACCTTGATGTTCCAATCATCAATATGCAGAGAACAACCCTAGAAGAAATCAAGAAAAAATTCGGTGAAAAAGCCGTTATCGGTTTGATGGCTACAGACGGGACCTGTGAAACAGGCATTTACAGCAAGAAAGCCGATGAAATGGGTCTCAAATGTGTACGCCCGGATCCTGAATATCAAAAATACGTCATGGAAGCTATTTACGGTGAAAAAGGAGTTAAGGCTGGATACACAACCGGAATATGCCGCGATCAGCTTTTAGAAGCTGCTAAGCACTTGGTTAAGGACAAAGCCGCAACTGTTTTAATTTTAGGGTGCACCGAACTCCCGCTTATTCTGGATGAAGACGATAACTTTGATATCGATGGTAAAAAAGTTGCAATTGTTGATCCGACTTCTGCAGTAGCTAGAAAGGTTGTTACTATTGCCACTTTAGTTACCAAAGAAAGAGGTCGCAAATAATGGCTGATCAAAATAAAACAGAGATCAAAGTCGCTTTTATAGGCTTAGGCGTGATGGGCTACCCGATGGCAGGCCATCTTGCAAAAGCCGGAAACGAGGTGACGGTGTACAACCGCACTACTTCTAAGGCAGTAAGATGGGTTGAAGAATTCGGCGGAAAAATGGCCTTAACCCCAAAAGAAGCTGCTCAGGACTGCGACATTGTCTTCGTTTGCGTCGGTAATGATGATGACTTAAGAAGCGTAGTGTTAGGAGAAAACGGGGCTTTTGCAGGCATGAAAAAAGGTGCCGTTCTATGGGATGACACTACTGACTCAGCCACTGTCGCACAGGAACTCTATGCCAAAGCCAAAGAACTTGATCTAAACTTTGTTGACGCCCCGGTTTCCGGAGGGCAAGCTGGTGCAGAAAACGGTGTTTTAACCGTGATGTGTGGCGGTGATGAGGACGTCATCAACCAATGCATCCCTGTTGCCAATGCTTTTGCATGCTCCATCAAACGAATCGGACCTTCCGGCTCGGGGCAGCTGGCTAAGATGTGCAATCAGATTTGCATTGCAGGCATCGTTCAAGGGTTATCAGAAGCGATTGCTTTCGGTAAGACAGCCGGGTTAGATATGCCCTTAGTTCTGGGAGTTCTGGAGAAAGGTGCGGCAGGAAGCTGGCAGATGGCTAACCGCGGAATCACGATGGACTTGAATCAATTTGATTTTGGTTTTGCTGTTGATTGGATGCGCAAAGACTTAGGTCTTTGTCTTGCACAAGCCAATAAAACCGGTGCAGTTCTTCCTATTACCGCTTTGGTTGATCAATTCTATGCTGAGATTCAGAACCGCGGAGGCGGACGTTGGGATACTTCATCCTTGATCACATTGCTGAATACCCAGCCAAAGACTAAATAATTCTGCTATTTATCAAGGCGCTTCTACGAGGATTCAATTTGTAGAAGTGCCTTTTTCCGCGACTCAATACTGGCCCTCTCGTTCTTTCTCAATTTTCTAGTCAGCTAACTTTTTCCCGAGATAAATAGGGCGCAATATACCTTTGACAGAATTAGAGATTCTTTCAAAATACTCATAGATACAACTTCATTACAATGTAATAACGTCCACTCAACAATTCAATGTAGGAAAACTTCAAGTGGAAAGAACTCTAAAATTATTGTCAATGAGAAGAAGGAAGAAACAACAATCAGATTTTCATAATCTCTTTTCTGTAGAACTTCATCTCCTCAATTGAATCATAGATATCTGAAAGGGCCTCGTGTTTTGAGGTCTTTACATACTTCCTCATGACTTCAGGAGCCCACCTTCTAACGCACTCCTTAATTGAAGAAACGTCAATATTTCGATAATGGAAAAACTGCTCAAGATTCGGCATCCAACGAGCCATGAATCTTCTGTCTTGCCCGATGGAATTGCCGCACAGAGGGCTCTTCCTTGGAGAAACATACTGAGAGAAAAAGCGATAGTAAATGTCTGCCGCCTGTGCCTCATCAATTTCGCTTTCGAGAGATTTCCGGACTAAACCTGATTTCGTATGATGACTTGTATTCCAAGAGTCCATTGCATTCAGCACTTGGGGAGTTTGATGAATTACAACAACCGGCCCCTCTGCAATCACATTCAATTGAGGATCCGTAATAACTGCTGCCATTTCTAAAATACGGTTGACTTGCGGTTCCAACCCAGTCATTTCCAAATCCATCCAAATGAGATTATCTTCATTAAAGAGTGCTGAGCGCGGAATCTCGGGCATAAATCCTGACATTTTTAAAGTCCTATTCTTTGTTTTCAAATTTGAAAACATTCTAATCGTTCTTGAGAAAGACTACGTTGTCCCGGTACTAACTTAAGCCGTGGAATTCTTTACTCAAATCAAATTGGAAGCGTCGTCATGAAGAATGTGATGAAGTATTATTCTGTCTGACCTTATTTACCAGAGAGACTCCAGTGGCAATTGATTTTTCTATTATTTTTATTGTTTTTCTAGTGATCAACACTTGCTTGAAATTATGGCTGGATAAGAGAGAAATAGCCAGCATTCTTAGACACCGATCAGCCGTCCCTGAAGCTTTTGCACAAAAAATAACTCTCCAGGCACATCAAAAAGCAGCCGATTACTCAATTGAAACCATTCGATTTTCTCAAAAAGAAAGATGGGTTTCCTTACTCTTTCTACTCATTGCTACTTTCGGCGGTCTCATACAACAGATTTATGACTTTTTTACAGCATGGTTAGGAAACGGAATTTGGACTCAAATTTCAATCGTCGGCGTTTTTGCTTTGATTTCTTCTTTAGTGGATCTCCCTTTCTCGTGGATTAGCCAATTCAAGATTGAAGAAAAATACGGCTTTAATACCATGAAAAAATCTCAGTTCTTTAAAGATTTAGGTATTTCAACCCTCCTCAGCATAGCTCTTGGATTGCCTCTTTTAGCCGTAATCTTCTGGCTCTGGCAAGTGGCAGGAAGTTTGTGGTGGTTATGGGCCTGGACTTTTTATGTTGCATTCAATTTTGCCGTTCTTTGGATTTATCCAAATTTCATCGCGCCTTTATTCAATAAGTTTGAGAACCTTCCGGAAGGTGATCTCTATAACAAGATCAACTTTCTTCTTCAGAAAGTTGATTTCGAATCTAACGGGCTTTATGTAATGGATGCATCAAAGAGAAATGCTAAAGGAAATGCCTATATGACAGGATTCGGCAAGAATAAACGTATCGTTTTTTTTGACACATTAATCAAAAAACTTACGCCCGATGAGATTGAGGCGGTACTTGCTCATGAATTAGGACATTACAAGCTAAAGCACATCTACAAAATGATGGCAGTATCTTTTGTTTTCGCTTTTGTTGTTTTTGCTTTGCTTGATTTTGCTTCGGAAGCTGATTGGTTTTATAAAGGACTTGGCGTGGTATTGAATGACGGAACGAGCCACGGGGTCGCCCTTATTCTTTTCTCTTTAGTTTTACCCGTTTTCACTTTCCCCTTCACTCCTCTTGCTAGTTTGTCCTCAAGAAAGCATGAGTTTGAAGCCGACAAATTTGCGGTTGAGAATGCCAACGGCAGAAGCTTGATTACTGCCCTAGTTAAGCTATTTAGCGACAATGCATCAACTTTAACGCCCGATCCCGTGTATTCTGCTTTTTATAGTTCTCATCCGGACGCATCAACCAGAATTAACGCTATAGAGAAGATACTTAGAAATGAGCAACAATAAAGATTTTGTAGCTAGAGTCATCGCCACTCACGGCAAACATAGCTTCGTTGAAGATAAAACGGGAAAAATCTTTGAAGCTATCAGACGCGGTAAAAAGAAAGATGTAGTAGTTGGAGACTTGGTTAAATGCAAACAATCTTCAGACGAGCAAGTTGCTATTGAATCAGTGGAAGAACGAAAGTCTCTTTTGTATCGAAGCGATGAATTCAGAACAAAGCCTTTAGCCGCCAACATAGACCAGGTAGCGTTGGTTTTTGCCACTAGGCCGACCTATAACCCTAGATTTATTTGGAAGGCTATTCTGGCGGCAGAAACGGCAAATATTCCCATGCTGATTATTCGTAATAAAAGCGATATCACCGAGGACGATAACCAAGTTCGCCCGTTTATTGACCAACTGAAAGAATTGGGATGCTCAATTATTGAAGTCTCTGCTACTGCTTATCCAAAAGAGACGGAAGAAAAGCTCTTTCCGTTGTTCGAGCATCGTATCACTCTTCTCATCGGCCAATCAGGTATGGGAAAATCCACAATTCTGAATTTATTGGTAAAGGATGCAGAACAAAAGACTCAAGAATATTCCAAAGCATTAAACCTAGGGAAGCAAACGACTACCTCAACCAGATGGTTCCAATTTGGAAATGACGGAGCCATCGTCGACTCTCCGGGATTCCAAGAATTTGGATTAGCTCATTTGACATTGAATGACATCATGAGAGGATTCCCGGAAATTAAAGAGAGAGTTGAGTACTGTAGATTTACAAATTGCAGGCACCTCGAAGAACCCCAATGTGCTGTTAAAGCAGCCGTAGAAAATCATGATATCGATCCGGAACGCTATGCCTTATATAAAGAACTGGCAGAAGAAACGCTAAAACCAAAGAATTATTAGGAATTTAAGACCGAAGTTGCTTCTCTGTTTTTTTATTCATCATGAATCATATTATGAATTTCGTACAAATCAATCTAGAAATTTCAAATCAAAATAAAGATTGATAATCAAGAGGATCATTTCCTAAATTGGTAGAAAAGAGGGTAAAAATTCCTTTAATCATCTGAAAAATTCTCTCCCTAATTGACAATTCGTTTACTAAATAATTAAATTTGTTTTATTTTTTCTTATAAATATAACAATAACTAGGTATATTCATTATTGACTTACTTAACTTATTGTTTTGTTGAGTATTTCTCTATGGAAAGGAGGTAATAGCATTCCTTTATGTAAAGGTAATTAGCTCATTTTGAGCTTAAATTTCCCACATTATGGAATTATCGAAAAAACATTAGCGTGCGTAACTAATTGTTTTTATGTTAATTATTAGAGCTTTACCTACTTATATAACTTATTTATGGCATTTAATGAAATTTTTAAGTCTTGCTTAATTCGGGATTTCCCTTTATGATGAATTCAACGTAGTGAAAACACCTAATCTATAAGAAGGAGTCTCAAATGTTAAGAACTCATCGCACGCCTAGGGACAGAGCAGCTTTTCCAACCGAACTCCCGCAAATGCATATTCCTGCCGGCGTATCTCCTACCGTTTACGCTCAGCACCGTGACTTGTTGTCAGTTCTCATGCTTAGGTTTATGACCAGCAGACTTAGAGCTATGTATCAAGCTTATGACGGCGACTTAACTCTCTGCTTAGTGCTTGGTGAAATCGCTTCCAGAAACACCGAACGTCACTTTGATGAAAGAAGGGGATATCAGCCGCAGTACGAACATCAGCCAAAACCTTTGCTTCCGTGCAATGCACTATCCATCTCTGATGTAACCGGCATTCCTCGTGAAACGGTACGACGCAAACTCGCAAAACTTTTAGCCTTAGGCTGGATTGAAAAAACTCCGGAAGATATGTACGTCATTACGGATAAAATTGGTGAAGTTTTTGCTGCTTTTGATGACTCTCAAACCTATGATCTGATGCACACTGCTGATTTAATCGGAGCTGTATTGCGTGGTTAAACAAATAGCATTTCTCTGGTAAGAACTATAGATAAGTGATGAAATCCGCCGCTGGCAACAGCGGCATTTTTTTCCTGAATTCTCGAAAAGAATATTAGTTTCTTTATAAATGCACACAAACTTAAAATTAACTGTTTGCTATTACGGGCTTTTGAATAGTTTCACCCCTAATTTCATAGATTAGAATTTTAGTATCTGTGTAATCGAGGGATAAATTGCTCTGGAGTCGATACGTAACGTCTTAAAAGTTACGCTCAATCGACTATCTCTACAGATATAAAAACGCCTGGGACAAGGATAAAAACGTTCTTATTGCAATCACAGATACTCAATTGGCCGTCATAGGGACGGGAAAGTTGAATTAGGAAGAAAGTTTTTATCAGAACATTACGAGTGCAAACGGATTGAAATCAAATTCGAAGACCCAGCCAGTTCTTTGCAAAATCTTTCGAACCAGGAAGTCCTCGTTGTCCTTACAAAAACATATCCGTTAAATGCCAGAAGCGCTTATGTGCTTAAGAAACTAGCAATTCAAAGTGGGGTAATGGAGGATTTAAAGGCAAACTTCCCTCACAATTAGTCGAAAATTTTGTCTTCGACAATGTTTTTTGTTATCTACCCTGAACAGAATTTAGCCAATTACGACGTAACGGCCGCCCATTGCGATTTTCCACTCTCCTCCACTTTTTTGAACTGCTCGTCTCAATCACTTTTGAGCAGCCTGAGCATAGGGCTGGCCTGCTGCACAAAGGAAAACAGTTCTAATTACTGGCACTTCCATTTCTTTATTTTCACAAACGCTTAATAAAGTTGCTTTCGGTCATAACAAAGAGGATCCTGAGATGACAATGCTCAAGATAGCACTGCTTATTGATGAAATTACGGGAGAGCCCTTGTACTACAAGGTGTTAGACGGCTCCATTGCTGACGTCACCTTATTACAGAACTTGTTTGCAGAGCTCTCCAAGTTTGATGCTGAACAGATCTACTTGGTTTTGGATAGAGGCTTTTGCTCGGAAAATAACTTTCAAATGATGTTTCGCGACAACATTGGCTTTGTAGCTGGTCTGAAGTCAAATTTAAAATTTGCTCAGCAAGCCCTGCAGGAATTCGTCCCTCAGCTAATGCTGGCACTTTCTCAACAACACTCGCCTGAAATTGACTGCTATTGCGCAACCAAGAAAATAGAGTGGTACAGTTCGAGCCGCGCATTTGGCAAAGAATATTCGCCCTTCTACATACACGTCTGCTACGACCTGCAAAGAGAAATCAGCGAAAAAATTCATATGACATCTCTAGTGGAAAGCTTTCACTCGCGACTAAAAAAGGGGAACGTTCCTAACTCTCCTGTTTTTAAAGAGTTCTTTAAACTTAAACCTTCCGCAAAAAACAAGACGCGGCAGTTGAAAAATATCAGTTCGACGTTAACTCTTGGGATAAATTCACAAAATCCTTCAGATTCTTTGTGCTCGGTTTCGATGAAATAAGCTTTTCGCCGCAAGCATTACATATTTACAAACAGAAGGATGTTGTTGAAAAGGCCTTCAACAATTACAAAGATAAATGCGGAGGCAGAAAAATGAGAAGCCAAGAAACTTCTTTAGACGGCCGGGTATTCCCCACCTATCTAAGCCTGATTCTTCAAAGGCGGTTAGAACAAGCTAAGAAAAATCCGTGGGATATGTCTAGGATTATCGATGAACTTTCCGCCACGATGTAGAAGGGAAAAAAGCGTCGGTATTGGCAAGAATGACCGAAACGATATAGGGAACTGCTAGAAGAGCTGGAAGGCAAAACTCCTGCTCCTCTTGTTTTGTAATCTAGGAGCAGGAGTTCAGTTTTTTTATCTTCAATAAAGGCAAAACCGCAGATTTCGACGTCTGCGGCTTCGCGGAAAGCTTTAGTTTTAATTTTTCGAAAATTAGGCCTTGCGAACCAATTTTTCTTTAATTCTTGCTGCTTTACCGGACAAGTTGCGCAAGTAGTAAAGTTTGGCACGGCGGACAGCGCCATGACGCTTAACTTCGATACCGGCAATGATCGGAGAATAAAGCTGGAATGTACGTTCTACACCTTCGCCGCTGGAAATCTTACGAACAGTAAAAGCACTGTTCAAACCGCGGTTACGAATAGCGATAACTACGCCTTCGAAAGCCTGTACACGTTTACGGTTACCTTCAACAACGTTAACGCTGACAACTACTGTGTCGCCTGGGTTAATGCGAGGATAAGTCTTGCCTTCAGAAAGACGGGCAATCTCTTCCTTTTCAAGTTGTTCAATAATATTCATGAATATCTCCAATGACCATCTTCATGCAGTTCTTTTCATCTTTGCCTGCAGAGAGGATGGGTTTTAATCGTCAGCAACTAACTGACTATATAAAAAATTGTTCCAAAAACTTTTCATCCGATTTGGACAGCAGCTTTTTAGAACGCGCTATTTTAATCATTTCAGGACGTGTTGTGGCGGTTATTTGTAACGCTTGCTGTCTTGTCCAGGCATAAATGTTCTTATGGTGTCCCGAGATAAGAACATCCGGAATCTCCTTACCTCTCCAGACCTCTGGTCGAGTGTAGTGAGGAGCATCCAACAATCCGGTAGAAAACGATTCGTCTGAAGCTGATAAATCTTTAATTGCTCCCGGAAGTCTCCTGACAATCGCATCAAGCATAACCATCGCTGGCAACTCACCGCCGGATAAAACATAGTCTCCGATGCTATAAGTTTCATCAACAAAAGAATCTAAAAATCTTTGGTCGATCCCTTCATATCTTCCGCAGACAAAAACCAAAGGTTGGCTGCTTTCTGCGAAAGCCTTGACATCATCGTCATCCAGTTTTTTTCCGGTTGGAGAAAAAGAAATCACTTTTCCATGATTGCCGTCGGCACGGACTGCTTCGACTGCCAAAGCCAGAGGCTCAGCCTTCATAATCATTCCTGGACCGCCGCCAAACGGTCTGTCATCAACCGTTCGATGCGCATCATGAACAAAATCGCGAGGAGACCAGCACTTCAGAGACCAAAGCCCGTTTTTGAGAGCCCTGGATGTAATTCCGTTCTCAGTAATAGCCGAGAACATCGGCTCAAAAAGTGTGACTGCGTCAACTCTCATAAAAATTAATTAATCCCAATCAAGAGACCAGTCAACCGTAACTTCTTTCTTTTCCATATCAACGAGCTCAACATACTCCGGAACCAGCGGAATCAAAATCATTTTTCCTTTGACGCCGTTAACTTCCAAAACATCATGAGCACCGTTGTCGGTAATAGATCTAACTGTGCCGATTTCTTCGCCTTTAGTATTCACTACCTTAGCGCCGATGATATCGACCCAGTAAACCTCATTCTCTCCCAAATCTGGGAAATCCTCTCTCAGAAGACCAACAGCACCTTTTAGGGCAGCTGCCGCTTCCGGAGTATCGATTCCTTTTAGCTTAGCGACAATTCCCTTCCCATGAAACTTGGCACTTTCCATCGCCATGGGCTGAGGCTCGCCGCCGAGGGTTAAATGAAACCAATTTTTAGAATCCAGCAACGCATCACCGTCTTGGAAAGGAAGGACTCTCACCCAACCTCTCAAGCCGTACGCACCACATAAAGCACCGAGCGCTATAGGCTCAGCAGCGGAATTCTTTGTGTCTTCCACGACTTAATAAGTCTTAAAGTCTCAATTAAGCGGCAGGAGCAGCTGTTTTCTTGAATTCTTTGTAAAGACGAGAAACAGTTTCGCTCATTTTGGCGCCGTTGGCGATCCACTTGTTGAGGTTGGCTTCATTGATAGACAAACGAACTGCCTGACCGGAAGCTACAGGATTGTAGAAACCGATACGTTCATTGAAGCGACCATCGCGTGGATTGCGGGAGTCGGTCGCGACGATATTGTAGAAGGGGCGCTTCTTGGAGCCGCCACGAGCCAGACGAATAACGACCATGTTTAAATACCTCTAAAAATATACTAGGTTTAGTGTAAAACGTTTAAAACTAAGGGGCTTTCCCTTTTAAAACCCGTGATTTTATCTGATTTTTTCTAATCAAACAAACGGTTAAAATAAGAAAGCCCAAGGATTATTACAATTTTGTTTGCAGCTGACGGATGACGTCCATTGCATCAGCTACCAATCCGTAATCAGCCACGTCGAAAATCGGGGCTTCCGAATCTTTATTCACCGCAACGATAACTTTAGCGTCCTTAATACCGGCGATATGTTGGATAGCTCCCGAAATGCCTAAGCCAATATATAAGTCAGGGGCAATCATCTTACCTGTCTGACCGATCTGCCAGTCGTTAGGAGCCATTCCAGCATCAACCACTGCACGAGTTGTTCCAACTGCAGCTTTTAGCTTATCGGCAAGCTGTTCCATTTCAGCGAATTCCGCTTCATTTGCCAGGCCTCTTCCGCCCGCGATAACTATCTTGGCAGATTGAAGCTCAGGTCTGTTGCTTTCAACTTTTTCCGCGCCCAAGAAAACTACTTTACTAGTACCGAGCACTGCTTCTATTTTTTCAATGGAAGCAGTGCCTTCTTGGCCAACCGGATCAAATGCTGTAACACGTACGGTTAAAACTTTGACGGGATCTAAGCTTTTTACTGTTGCAATAGCAGCACCGGCGTAAATCGGACGCTTGAAAGTATCTTCAGATACAACTTTAATAATTTCCGAAATCTGAGCAACATCAAGTTTGGCCGCCACTCTAGGAGAAGCTGCTTTGCCAAATGAGTCAGCCGCAAAAAGAATGTGAGAATAATCTTTAGCAACTTGGAGAACCTGAGCGGAAACGTTCTCTGCAATAGGATGGTTGAACTGTTCTCCCTCGGCGAGAAGTACTTTTCTAATGCCGCTTAATTTTGCAGCCTCAGAAACAATCCCTTCACCGGACTGGCACATCACCAATACATCTACATCAGAAGAAATCGCAGAAGCGGCTGCTGCTAAATTAGCTGCAGACGGGTTTAATACGCTCCCATTATGTTCACCTATGATTAAAACTGCCATCTTCTGCTTCCTTATAAAACTTTAGCTTCATTTTTAAGTCTGTCGATCAGCTCATCTACGTTGGAGAGCATTACCCCGACTTTTCTTGCTTCCGGAGCTTCAACAGTCAAGAGCTCAACATGTTTCTTGAGATCGACACCGAAGGTCTCTGCTTTGATAACTTCTTGCGGTTTTCTTTTAGCTTTCATCATCATCGGCAATGTGACATAGCGCGGGGCGCTCAGTCTCAAATCAGAGGTAACGACCGCAGGAAGAGTCAATTCCAAAGTTTCCAAACCACCGTCAACTTCAATAGTCACTTTAGCTTTATCACCGATTACTTCTAAAGAAGAGGCGTGGGTAGCCTGAGGCCAATCGCATAAAGCAGAAAGCATCTGACCAACCTGGTTGGCATCAGTATCAACGCCTTGTTTACCCGCGATAATTAACTGCGGATTTTCTCTTTCAGTGAGAGCCTTGAGTAACTTAGCAATTCCAAGCGGTTCAATGACTTCTTCCGTTTCAATAAGAATTGCTCTGTCTGCTCCCATTGCTAAAGCAACTTTCAACGTTTCAGAGCTGTCGGATTTTCCGATAGAAACGGCGACAACTTCTTTAGCAACGCCCTTTTCTTTCAATTGAACGGCTTGTTCAAGAGCAATTTCATCGAAAGGGTTCATAGCCTTCTTGAGAGAGGCTGTCTCAATTGTTCCTTCAGGGCTGACTTTAACCTTGATATTGGCGTCTACCACCCTTTTTACAGGTACTAAGATTTTCATTTTTTTTCCTGTTGAAAAATTCTCGGAAAATTATACAAGCGAAAAAAAACCATTAACCGACTAAAAAAGCTAAGTTGTTGATATTGGTAAGGCTTTGCCTCGGACAAATACTGCATCTTCGCCTAACTGGAAGAGAAGCCTTCCAAGCAGGTAGAATTTCTCTGTTCTTATCATCAGTTTCGAACATGTCCTTTACCTCTTTTTTAATATCTCTGTTTACCAGTGCCTTTATTTCCTCCACTCTTTTGCCCGGAGGAAGCGAAGCGTTAGTGGTATGGGGAATGACAGAATGGAAAGAAAGACTATGGGACATCGTGCTTGTTGCATCAGCCGGGAACACACTGGGCGCCTTGGTTACTTACTTGATAGGTTTGCTTATTCCAAATAAAGTTGTTCAAAAGAAAATAGAACTCTTCAAGAAGTGGGGACCTATTTGTCTTCTGTTTACCTGGGTGCCTATCATCGGTGATGCTTTTCCCCTTGCTGCAGGATGGTTAAGAGTGAACTGGATTTTAACTGCTGTCCTGATTCTCATTGGAAAATTTACACGTTATGCTGCCCTAGCCTACGGAACCTCCTTATTCCTTTGACAGAATCTTTTTACTGACTTTTCTACTTTCTATTTGAGCAGCACCATCAAAATACGATCAGCCAATGTACAAAGTGCACTATTTCCTTCACCGTTCCTAATTTTCTTTCTGATATTAAAGTTTTCTGTGGTAACCAGAAAAAACTCGTTGGCAATCCAATACAATTTCAACAAATTAATCAGGTTTCCACTATGACAACTCAACAAGAAATCAGCGCAGTACAAAGAGTCTACGATCACTTCTCTAAATCTAGATATAAGTCTTTCTTAAAAGCCTCAGATTTTTATGTACCTTTCTTCTTCGGTAAGAAGAAGAGAATGGCCGAATTCAGCAAAGAATATGCTCCGTTTGCTGCCGCTTGCTTCACAGAAACTCTTCGTAACCAAACTGCAAAAGACAGCGGAGAACCAAACGAAGAACTGATTTCAGCCTTTGTCAACAAATACGTCCCTGAAGCTCTCAAACCTGCTTACGACGAATACTGGACTTTAATCTGTACGGAAGTGGACAAAAATCCCGAAGATGCCCGTCAAATTGTCAGCGGCTTAAGTACACTCTTTATGTATAAGCTTTTTGGTCCGAATGCTGAACAACCTGACCCTGATATCTTAAATTCGCATCGCCATCAAGTTGCGATGGATTTCCAAGTCGGAAGCCTGATGTTTGAATTCACCCATGGTATTAAAGTTGTTCTAGAAAAAGAAAAGAAGAAAAAGTAGCGTTCCGAGGCATTATTTGAACAGTTCCAGTGTAGGTAATCTTTTCGGCTGTAAGTATTCAGTGTTATTAACAAATCAAAGAACTGAAGATTTTAAAAACGATAGAGTTAGTAAGCTAAAATCACGCACTACCCACCAATGATTCTTCAAGGAACTGTTCAATGCTTACAGATATTGAAATAGCTCAACAAGCGACCCTCATCCCTATTGATCAATTAGCTAAAAAAATTGGCCTGAAAGAAGAAGAATTCATTCCTTACGGCCGTGATAAAGCAAAAGTTGAAATCGATACATCAAACCCTAAAGGCAAACTTATTCTTGTTACGGCAACTTCCGGAATGCCTGCAGGTTCTGGTAAAACAACAACTTCTATTGCCTTAGCTCAAGCTCTTCAAAAATTAGGTGAAAGCGCTTGCTTAGCTTTAAGAGAACCTTCCCTCGGACCATCCTTCGGCATGAAGGGCGGTGCGGCCGGCGGCGGTTATTCTCAGGTTGTTCCGATGGAGTCCATCAATCTCCACTTCACAGGCGATTTCCATGCAATTACAGCAGCCAATAATCTTTTAGCTGCTTTAATTGACAATGCAAAACATCAAGGTCAAGTTGAACTTAAGGAAGTTACTTGGAGACGTGTTCTCGATGTTAATGATCGCTCTTTGAGAGACATCGTTACCGGTCTCGGCGGCTTAGCAAACGGAACACCGGCTCAGACAGGATTTGACATTACTGCTGCCAGTGAACTCATGGCAATTATCTGCTTAGCTGACGGCGAATCTGACCTTCGTGCCAGACTTGATCGCCTAGTTGTCGGTATCAAAAAGGACGGCTCGGCCTACACTTGCGGCGAACTCGGCGCAACCGGTGCTTTAATGGCTTTATTAAAGGACGCTATGCTTCCAAACCTTGTCCAAACATTGGAAGGTGTTCCGGCTTTCGTTCACGGTGGTCCTTTCGCTAATATCGCTCACGGATGCAACTCCGTTGCAGCAACAAGAGCAGCTTTGAAACTTGCTGACTGGGCTATTACAGAAGCAGGCTTCGGCAGCGATTTAGGCGCTGAAAAATTCTATGACATCAAGTGCCGTTTAACAGGTCTTCAACCTGCCGCTACCGTTTTAGTTACCTCTTTGAAAGCTTTGAAGTGGCACGGCGGTGTTGCTCTTCCTGAAATCGGAAAACCGAATATGGAAGCCTTAAAAGCCGGCTTGCCGAACTTGAGAGCTCACATCAAAAATCTTCAGAATTTCGGCCAACAGGTAGTCGTATCTCTCAATCATTTCTTCGGCGATCCGGAAGATGAAATCGAGGTCGTACGCAATGAATGCAAGGCCTTAGGTGCAAAATTTGCTGTCAGCGACGGTTTTGCCAAAGGCGGTGAAGGTGCTGTAGACGTAGCCAAGGAATTAATTGAAGCAGTTAAAGAAGGTTCACAACCTCTCCAGTTTTCTTACAACCTTGACCAGACAGTTCTTGAAAAGATTCAGGAAGTTAATACAAAGGTTTACGGCGGTAAAGATGTTGAATTCTCTCCCGCAGCTCAAAAAGACCTGGCCAAGATTGACGCTTTGGGCTTCAGCAAACTTCCTATCTGCATTGCCAAGACACCATTCTCTCTTTCTCATGAACCTGGCTGGAAAGGTGCTCCGAAGGACTTCACTCTTCCGGTTCAAAGACTTATCCTCAATGCAGGTGCCGGCTTTATCGTTGTTACAACCGGCGCTATTATGAGAATGCCGGGCCTGCCGAAAAAACCGGCAGCCTACTCTATTGACGTTGTTAACGGAAAGTTTGTTGGCTTGAGCTAATGTTATCCAGCTCGGCCTCGCACTGAGCCAACTTGCTGGAAAACTCCAATCTGAAAAAGGTTGGAGTTTTTTAGATTTCTAAATGCAGTGGTTTAAAAGACCGGTTATTAGCATTGTAATAACCGAACGAATGTTCTAACACCTTGGCCTGTCCGATGTGAATGACATCAGACTCATGGCAATGCCCGAATACCCACGCCTTAATCTGAGGATTATCCAAAATAATGTCTTCAAGAGACGTACAGAAGCAGCTCTTAATAGGACTTTGGGACCAACGCTCGGTTGTTTGGTAAGTCGGGGCATGGTGAGTCAAAATCAAAGTCTTCTGATCAGCAAATTTGTCTATCTGTTTCTTTAAATTTTCTAACTCTAAGTTATACAGAGCCTTATATTGTTCCAATGAAAATTTCTTGATGGCTTTGAAATCATTCAATGCGGCCTGAATAAGAACTTCATAGACAGGGTCCAGCTCCGACCACAAAGTACCTCCGATAACTACAGTGTCATCGATAATGATTTCATTCGGCTCGCTCAGACTAAGAAAATGAATATTAGGAGCGTTATATCTTTCGGACCAATACTTCCAAGGAGATTCGGTATTAAGATCAAATCCCCAATAATCATGATTGCCGAGAATACAGGCAACCTTTTCATATTTCTTTTTTACCAAATCAAAGAAATAGGAGGAATAAAAATCACTCTGGAAACCTACATCACCGCCAATCAGCAAATTAGGTGCTGTCGGATTTTCAAAGACAGAGTCTATAAACTCTAACCCTTTATCTCCCGTACCGGTTAGGTGGTCTAAATGAATATCAGAAATGATGTCAAAGCTAGGCATCTTAAAACCGAACTCCTAAGTGTTTATACCTAGGTATTTTTAAACTATAACGTTCCTTTTGACAAGAGTGTGAAGCTTTTTGAGTACACAAAATATTTACTTATTAAGTAAAAGACAATTTAGGAGCAGTATCTGAAGAAAAGTTTGCAGAGGTAGTTTTTTATGAATTGCATTAATATCTACGTAGAGAAATGCAATTTTTGGAAAGGAATAAGGGTGTCAACAAAAGTCATGTCACCTGTGCTCAAATGGGCCGGCGGGAAGACACAACTTTTAGAAGAGTTAATGTCTAAAGTTCCGCAAACTTACAATACGTACTTTGAGCCGTTTATCGGTGCAGGGGCATTTTTTTTATCGCTCAAACCAAAAAGTGCGGTCATCAACGATACGAATGAGCAACTGATTAATCTTTATCAACAATTAAAGCATAGTCCCTCAGAAATAATTTCTATTGTGAGCTCATTGGATGAAGTTGCTTGTGATAAGAACTACTACTACAAGATTAGAGAGAGGTATAACCAGAAAATTACATCAAAGGAGTTAGATCCGGAATGTGCCGCTCTCATGATATGGATTAACAAACATTGTTTTAATGGGTTGTATAGGGTCAATAGCCAAGGTTTCTTCAATGTTCCTTACAATAACAAAGTGACTGGTAAATCCTTAGACAAAGATAATGTAGAAGCGATTTCTCGATTCCTTAAGGAACAGAATGTAACGATATTATGTTCCGATTTCGAAAATGCCTGCAAAAAAGTTAGTCCAGGCGATTTTGTCTATTTGGATAGTCCGTACGTTCCAGAAAGCAGTTCTGCTGACTTTACTGACTATACGAAGACTGGATTTTCTTATGAAGATCACGATCGTTTAGCCGACCTTTTTGTTCGCTTAGACAAACTTGGGGCCTATGTAATGCTCTCAAACAACGATGTTCCCTTAGTGAGGGAACTTTATAGAGAATACAACATTGAGCCCTTAGAAGTTAAACGGCTTATCAATAGAAACGCCGCAAAGAGATCCGGAAAAGAAGTGATAGTCACTAATTATCAATAATTGAATTTTCAATGGCTCTTTTCCAAAACTGAAGCCATATTATTAAGAAAAAAGCATCGAACTATATCTTAGAAAGTCTTTTGCGGCGTTAGAGCTGACATGCCAGGAAAGCATAGAAGGCGTCATACACCCGCTTTCTTTACTTGCCCCGTAAATCCACTCCAATCAAAGATCAAACAAATCTAGGAGGCTAGTTGTCTGACAAAGGAAACACTGCTTCTGGACAGAGAAGACATGGAATATCCGCCTTCAAGGCAAGCGACCACACCTTTGCAGTCAGGCAGTGTTTCCATCACGTTCACCAAACGGCGACCTAAAAATGCATAATCCTTCTCAATCATGAGTAATTGGGCCTGATCTTCTTCACGATGAGCATCAAATCCGGCCGACACTAAAATCAGCTGCGGCTGATAGTCTGTTAAAGCCGGGAACCAAACCTCATCCATCGTCTTACGGAGAGCCTCTCCTTCGGTGCCTTCCTCAAACGCTGAATAAATCGCATTGGAAGGACAATGATGCAAGTGAGCATAGGGATACAAAGCATTTTGGAATCCGTCCAAAATCAAAACATCTTCCCTCCCTCCTAGGATGTCGGAAGTACCATCTCCATGATGAACATCAAAGTCAACAACAGCAACACGTTTCAAGTGATAGACGCCCAATGCATGCAAAGCAGCTATAGCAATATTGTTAAGAAAGCAGAAACCTCCGGAATGATCCCGATATGCATGGTGTCCGGGCGGACGGACCGCGCAGAAAGCTCGTTGAAACCTTCCTTCCATAACACCGTCGACGGCAGCACATGCAGCCCCCGCCGCAAATTGAGCCGCTTCCCATGTGTATGGATTCATCGCCGTATCTTCATTAATGACCGTTACTCCCTCTTGCGGAGACATACGGGATAAATACTGGATGTAGTCAGGATCATGCGCAGATAACATATCAGAGAGGGAAACTCTGACGGCCGTATGCTTTTCAATGTAATCATCAGCACCTGAGGCAAACATAAGCTCATTGATTTTCTCTAACCGTGCCGGAGATTCCGGATTCATATCTCCCATTTTGTGCTTCAGAAAAGCCTCATGAGTAAAGAATGCTGTTTTAGCCATAAATGTTAATCTTCTTCGCTTTTTAAGAATTCTAGCAAGCTCACGCCTTCCTCCCACAAATATATGCCCGCAACATTAAGGAACACTATGTTATGGTTTATACCATGTATTTAGTGTTCTAACGACTATAATCCAACCAATGTAATTGTCTCATCGTCTATTTGATTTATTGTCTGCTGTACAAGAATGATTTAGGCTAGAGTAATTGGAGGTAATGTTATATGTTTAGACGCCCATTACTATTAGCTGGAGTTGTCTCTTTATCTGTCTTTTCCGGACTGGCGCTTGCTCAGTCTATGTCTTCTACTTCAGCGGAAAAGGCTATGCGCTACAGCGAACGTCCGGACGTGAAGAAATTCATTGCCGATGTCAGCCGCAGAAGAGGCCTGGACAGTGAATGGATGGCTGAAGTTCTTGACCAGGCAACATATCAGCCCAAAATCGAACGGCTCATGACTCCGAAGAAGTTTAAACCCGGCACAAGGGACTCTCGGCGTGACTGGGAAAAATACAGAGCCATATTCCTCGGACGCGATAGACTAAATCTTGGTGCCCGATTCTGGAAAGAAAACCGAGCAACTCTAGAGCGAGCAAAAAAAGAATTCGGAGTGGATCCAGCGGTTATCGTTGGGATTATTGGGGTTGAAACCCGCTACGGTGAAAACACAGGATCCTGGAAGGTTTTGGACTCCCTTGTTACCCTAAGCTTTGATTACAAGCGCAGAGCTGACTTCTTCAAAAAAGAATTAGAAGAGTATCTAGTCTTTATTAACAACAATCAATTTAAACCTCGGGAGATTTTAGGATCTTACGCAGGTGCCGTAGGACTGCCGCAGTTCATGCCCTCCTCTATTAAAAGATTTGGAGTAGATTTTGACGGCGACGGTAAAATTGATATCAACAACTCCGCAGCGGATACCATTGGTTCCATTGCCAACTATTTGTCCAAACATGGTTGGATTGAAGGCGCACCAATGGTAATGCAAGCTGATATTTCGGAAGAAAATGCCAAACGTTTCGGCGGCGGTACAGCTGCGAAGTACCGTTGGCAGACACTCCAGAACAATGGAGTTAAACCTGCTGCGGGAGTAAAAGCCGAACCATCCGATCTTCCGGTCTTTATTGTCGATTTTCCTTTCTATCCCGCTGGCTCAAACGACTCAAAGAAACTTTATCGAGTTGGAACGAAGAATTTCACTTCTGTATTGAGATACAACAGCAGCTATTTCTATGCAGGCGCCGTTGCGGAATTAGGGACCGCTATTGCGGCACTGGTTGGCGAGACAGGGCTCATTGACGGAACCCCTATCCTTCCAAGCAAATACGATATAGAAC
The DNA here is from genome assembly GCF_002221595.1 of Turicimonas muris. GTDB lineage: Bacteria > Pseudomonadota > Gammaproteobacteria > Burkholderiales > Burkholderiaceae_F > Turicimonas > Turicimonas muris. Next base: position 381,497 of record NZ_NHMP01000002.1, on the reverse strand, counting down.
TTGATCCGACCGGAAAAGGATTAAAACCGGATCAAATTCAAGTAAAAGTCACTCCGGTAAGTTAAGGTCTTGGTGTAATCAAGCCTCGGAATGTCCCGACACCGTTAACTCCTCCTTCAAAGGACTGTCCAGCCTCAATAGGGCCGCTTCCTTTTGGAGAGCCTGTGTATATTAAGTCTCCGGCCATCAAGCGGAAATTCTTAGAAAGCTCGTTAATGATTTCAGGGATCTTCCAAATCATCTCTTTGGTATTGCCTCTTTGGCGTTCCTGATTATTAACATAGAGCCAAAGGACGGCTTCGTCCATATCCGGCATTCTATGTTTATCTCGAATTTCAGAAATAACCGCAGAAGCATCAAATCCTTTAGCTAGTTCCCATGGCTGACGATGCTCCCTAAGAATATTCTGCCAATCTCTCTTGGTAAAATCTATTCCCGCTCCGTAGCCATAAATGTAATCATCTGCTTCCGCAACAGAAATCTCTCCGGCTTCCGGAGCATTCTTGCCGATAGCAATTACCAGTTCAACTTCCAAGCAAAGGTTTTCCGTATTTCTTGCATAAGGAATCTCAATTGACTTCCCTTCTCTGCAAACTTGAACGGCATCGGCCGGCTTAGCAAAGAAGAACGGTCTTTCTCTTCCTTCAGCACCGACTTCTTTGACATGATCCCAGTAATTAGCTCCGATGCAATAAACACGGTTAATTGGAAAATAAATATCCTTTTCTCCCCAAATAGGAACGGCAGGAACGACGTTTTGAGCAAACAAAAATGGCATAACTTCAATTAATTAAATTTGAACGGCAGAAGAATGTTATTAACCTTCCAATCAAAAAAGCCTTCTCTTACAAGAGAAACTTCAATTTTATCGTTCTCCTTTTGATTAGGTCTAATGATTGCAAAAAATTGGTTGGTATTGTCTCCGTAATTCAAAGACCAAGTAACGTTAGAAGGAGATTTTTTCTGAGTGTTGGTTTGCTTGGCGCTCGTGGATTCTTCTTTCAGTTTGAATTCTTTCTTTATCGTTTGCAGCGTGTTTGCACCGGAAAACAAATCTTCGATGCCTTCAGGCGTCACATATTGATCGACAAGGTTATCGATTGCTTCATAAGAAAATGCTTGAATGACCTGATTTATTGGTTTTTGTTGTTTTTCCGCAAACTGCATCTCCACTTGATTCGTTAATTGATTTTTTAGATTTGTCCTTAAACTATCAAAATCAATATAAGAGTCAATGACTTCTTGATTCCTATCTGCAAGAGCTTGTTTGATTGAATAAACCGCCCAGTACGGAGAGCCCAAATAGCAAAACATGAACATACCCACCGCCAGCAGAAGGAACATCCACCCCCATGTCTTTTTAATAAAATTCATATTTCACCCCGTTTTTTTTTTCAATCATATTCGGAAAGATTTGCAGTCGAATTCCTCCAAGCGAAAATTGAGAATAGAACTGAAATTTGGCTTTGTAAGGGTTTGCATCAATAGTAACAACCTTATGGTTGATTACAATCAGAAACGTTTTATACCCATCAGGAGAAAACATGAGACCCACAAAGTTATTGATCGCTACGGCCGTCTCTTTCGCTTTAGCAGCAACTGTACAAGCTGCAGCAAAAGACGGCACATATGAAGGAACTGCAAACGGCAAAAACGGCCCATTGACAGTTCAAGTTGTGATCAAAAACAGCAAAATCGCTTCAGTCAAAGTATTGAAGAGCGGTGAAACTGCCATGGTATCCGATGCTGCCATGGAAAGAGTTCCTGCAGAAATCGTCAAAACTCAATCGCTCAGAGTCGATAATGTCGCAGGAGCAACATTGACAAGCATGGCTATTCAAGCTGCAGCTACAAACGCAGTTAAGGCTGCAGGCGGACAACCTTCCGAATACTACAAAAAGCCTGTTAAGAAACAGCCAAGCGGCATGGAAGTCACCTACAAAACTGACGTTGTCGTCGTCGGCTCCGGAGCTTCAGGTATGGCGGCTGCCGTACGTGCACAGCTTAACGGCCTCCCAACAATCCTTATCGAAAAAATGCCGACTCTCGGTGGCGATACTATTTTGAATGCCGGTACTCTTATCGCTACAGGTTCTCGCTATCAGAAAGAAGTCATGAAGGAAATGAAAGACTCTCCTGAATTGGCATTCAAAGACATCATGAAAGTCGGTAAGAACAAGAACGACCCTGTTCTCGTCAATATGGTTACCCATAAAGTCGGCGGTGTTGTTGATTGGCTTATCGATGATTTGAAGATCCCTTATGGCCCGGCAGCAACCCAGTACCCTGACCACTCTGCCGAAAGACAACTCGGTGTTCAGGGTCGTTCCCCGAACTTCATTAAGACAATGGCTTCCATCTTGACTGATCATGGCGGCAAGATTTTAATGGAAACAAAAGCCACTAAACTTATCTATAAAGATCACCGCGTTCGCGGCGTTGAAGCTGTTAACGCAGCCGGTGACGAAATCAAGATTTACGCCAAAGACACAATTCTTGCTTCCGGCGGTTTCGGTGCCAACACCAAGATGCTTCCTCCGACTCTCAAGGGATTCCTCTTCTATGGTTTGGACAGCGATGCCGGCCAAGGTTACGAAATGGCTCGCAAGATTGGTGCTAAAGACATTAACATGGACTTAGTCAAGGTCTATCCGCAAGGCGTTGAAACAACACCTAACCACGGTTTAGCCGCTACAGCCAGCTCTACAGCCACTATCAATGACACAGGTGCTATTTACGTCAACAGCGACGGCAAACGCATCATTAATGAAAGAGCGTCTTTGGGCGAATTGACAGATATCACAGTCGCTCAGAAAGACAAGATCATGTACTTAGTCATGGACGCCAACGGCTACAAGCGTTATCTTTCTAAGAGCTTGGAAGATAAGTTAGTGCCGGATGAAGCCGAACTACGCAAATGGCTGAAGATCGTCAACAACGGCAAACCGGTGATGGTTGAATCCGACTCCTTGGCTAAAGCCGCAGATGTTATGGGCATCAATGCTAAGAACTTGGAAGCCACAGTTGCCGAATGGAACAAGATGGCGGAAGCCGGAAAAGATACTCAGTTCGGTCGCAAAGATCCGAAAGAATTGATCAAGGCTCCATACTACATCGTTGAACAGAAACCTCGTTTTGCTACTACATTAGGCGGCTTAAAAGCTAATGCCAAGATGCAGATTATTGGCAAGAACGGCAAACCAATTCCTGGCCTTTACGGCGCAGGCTGCGTTGTCGGTGGTGCTAACGGTGCAGACTCCATGACAGCCATGATGAACTCCTGGGCTATTATTTCCGGTGTCGAAGCTGCTGACGCTATTACAGCATCTTTGAAGAAAAACAAATAATAAAAAAGTAAACTCCTAAGCAAAAAAGGGTAAAGGATCGGGTCCGTCCCGGTCCTTTTTTTATTTGGAACTCCTTGCTAACCTTTTGTTTTCGTCGGTGAAATCCCTTTCGGAAATTTGGCTCCCAACGTGCTCGGGTACAATAAAAACATTAATAAAAAGAGAAGAAAAATGCACGCCTCTATCCAATTTGATAAAAAAGACAGAGAACTATTAAAAATGATTAATGACGTGTTGGACAATGGTCTTACAACGTCAGAAGAAAAAGAAGTCTTGTCAACTTCTCTCCATCCTCACGGCATCCAAAACATGGTGGACACACACGAAGTCAGGATGGCTTTGGCCGTGATTAATCTTTTGGAAAGATTGGGAAACAATGAGGGTTCGAGAGAACGTTTAGCTGCCTTAAAAACTTTGCACAACGAAGTTGTCTACAGTGCTCAGACTTCGTTTAAGTTCAATACCTCACGTGTCCTCATTCAGATAATGAAAGAGCTTGTGAGAGCTCGCGGAAATGTTGAAGAACAGTTAAAGCTTATCCATGACTTTCAGAAGGCAGCTGCCGGTAATCCAAGAATTGTCCGTCACTATCTGACCAAGTATTTCTTGTTGGAAATGCCGGAAGAATGGAACCAAAAGACTCTGGATGATCACGTTCATGATTCCTCTACCCGCGGCAGAAAGAATCCTACCTACCTCGTCATGGATGCCAGAGTCAAAGGCATCAGAAGATTGTCTGTGGTCTATTACAACTTTATTGATCCGAATGTCGCCTTTGAATTGATGGAAGCCGCTTCCATCATGGGTATTACCGTACGCATCGGAATCAAACTCAAAGCAGTACATAACGGAAAATATCTTGAATTTATTTGGACGCCTAGAGGATTTACTGGGCCTCACAGCATAATAGAGTTTCTACAGGATCCAAAAACCAGAGTTTTCTTAGAAAAAGGAAGAAAAGCGGAAGAATGGGCCTCCAAACAGGTTATTAAAACACTTCATCACTTTAACCAAGTCCACGTCCCCTCAATTTGCGCTGAGTACAAACTTCCTGAATTTTCGCTAGATGAACAGAAGTTCATGAACTTCATAGCAAGTTCCCAAATATCCTTGGTGCACTTGGCAGAATTTGCCCATATTTCTCTCCTCCCTTTGCTTACAGCAAAGGCAGATGCAATCAAAAAAGAAATGGAAACAGCAGATGAAGAGAAAAGGAAACAGCTTCGGGAGGAACTAGATAAACTCGATGCACTTTCCCCACAGACAATTTATCTGCGCTGGGTGCATCCTAAACAAAATCCCAACATTCCTAACTTAATTGTTCCACAGGACGACGACAGGCCCGACTTCCTCAAATATACGATTGAAGAGTTCTTGTGCGCTCTCAAAAAGCTTCGTCCCAATTCACGAGTCACTCTCCTCACCTCTTTCTTAGAGGCCAAGGACGTACTTGAACTTTTATGGGATAACAAGGGATTAATTACCCACTTAGAAGTCTTCAATCTTAAAGATTGGCTGAATGGCAGACTCACTCATTTGGAAGAGATTAATGATCTTCAAGTCGCCATAAATCAAAAAAACGTTCTAAAAATCAAACATATTATTCTCAAACTTCTACAGAGAGACGATGTCAAGAATGATGCTCAGTTGTTTGCAAAGCTCAACGAAATCCTTCAAAACATTCCCAAGCTGATTAACTTCTACAGCAAAGAAGCCCTTGGAAGCCGTTTCGGCACCGACTCTACAAACTCACTTGGCACCCGATTCGGAATGGGCTTGGCAGTGCCGGAGACTCTTCCTAGAAGTGCTCAAAAACTCATCGGTAAGAAAGGAAAACTCAACCCGATAAAACTCCCGTTGAATGTTCCCCTCTCCTTCTCCGACATTTATGAAGAACCGCTTCATCAGTCCAAACTGCAAAAATGGATTAGACACTCTATGGGCTGGCTTTGTTTCGGATTAAAAAGAAGGAGAGATTGGAAAGCCAGTTACGCAAATACCTATATTTCTGGTGAGGGCAATATCATCACATTAGGCGGAAGAACTGAACCCTTAAAAAATGGTTTTGTGCCCAATGAATCAAAAGAAACCAAAACAGAAACCAGAGGCGCTTCTTTCTCCTATATGAACACAACTCTTCTCAATGTAATTAAAGTTACTTTGGGATTCTTGCCGGCGTTTCTTACCTTCATGCTTACACAGAACTGGTGGGTCCTTGCTTGGTTCGGTGCTTTAATTTGGTTCAGCATTACGGGTATTCGGAATATTATCCAAGCGATTATCTCCGGAGGCGGATTCCAAAAAGGTGCTCGTATTGACTGGAGGCAGCTGATTAATTGGTCACGCATTAGTGACTCTCTAATGTACACTGGTCTGTCAGTTGTACTGCTGGAAGGCTTTACAAGAAACGTTGTGTTAGGCCACATTCTCGGCATCACGGTTGATAAAGCACCCTTGCTCGTTTTCTCAATCATTGCACTGGCTAACGGACTATATATTTCTTCGCACAATATTTTCCGAGGCTTTCCTAAAACCGCTGTCGTAGGAAACCTTTTCCGCAGCATTTTAGCCATTCCGGTAGCCATGGTATATAACGTGATTCTTGCCATGATTCTTCCGGTGATTACCGGTATGCCAGCTGCCGCTATCTTGGTTCCGGCTGCCGCCATCGTTTCCAAGTTCGCTTCAGATACCGTGGCAGGCGTCATCGAAAGCTTTGCCGACAGAAGAAATAACTACAGACTAAGAACAAGCGACTTTTCAATGGCCGTTAGTTCCTTATTCTCATGTTTCACTCATCTGGAGCTGTCTTTTCCGGAGAAAGACATTCTTCAGCTCATGAAGAAACCGTCAGAATTCGTCCGAATGCTATCAGCTAAAGCTCCTTCGCTGGAAATAGAGTGCTTCATCATCTCTCTGGACTTGATGTACATGTGGTACTACCAGCCATGTGCAAGACAGGCTTTCTTAACCCAGTTGAAAAGAATGACACCGGAAGAAAGATTGATTTACGTCCGATTCCAGCGGCTCTTGTCCGAGTATAAAGAAGTCTCTCGTCTCTTCCTCTCAGGAATGTTAGGCAACAATTTTTCTCATGCTCTAGCTTTCTATCTGGATAATTACAAAGATTACCTCCGCTCGATCGATGAAATCCGCTTAACTCTAGATAGCAAAGAAATATCCACCTCAGAAAGTTCAACTCAACAATTACTTTCTGAGAAGTCAAAAGCATTCTTAGCGGAAGTCAAAGTGACTTTTAACAGAGCTCTCTTCTTCATTAAAGATTGCCGTATTAAAGCCAATTATTTAATTCAGAAAGTCTCCAATAAGGAACCGTACAGAACAAATCTGGAGACCGAGAATGGTGAGATAACTGAAATCAAAGATAAAGATTCGGCTTCAAGATAACCATACTTTTTACATTGCGCCTCTTCTGCTAGTCCGAAGAGGCTTTTTTGTTGTCGAAAATTTCTCCTACTCCCAACCATGAATGATAAATATTTAATTTATTTTCAAATAGTTATAGCCGAAATCTAACTTAACAATTTTTTCAATTTTAGTTTGAATTACTATTCCAAAAGGAATACTCTACTAACGTCGTAGAAGCAGTTACTTATCGTCGTTTCAGAGAAGAGAAGCGGCGTTTTGGCAAATCAAACGGTAGTGAGTCAAGAATTTTTTCCTCCTATGTCTATTTTGACTCCTGGTCAACCGCATCTTGCCTCTCCGGATCTGTATCGGATCCGGAGAATTTTTTTCCTTCCGATTCTTGTTTGACTGAAATATTGCGTCCGTTAGAGTATCTATGGGAGGGCCTTCCTCCCATGGTTCGGGCTACAGTTCATCGTCATCGTATTCATCAGCCTCATCATCGTAATCCATTTCTCTTTCCGGCTCAGAATCTGGTACGCTAACTCCGAGAGCTTCAAATAGCTTTCTGCGCTTCCCAGCAATTTCTCCGAAGTAATAACCTGCTTGGAACTTTGTCTGCATAATGTTGTTTAAACTCTCGAGCACTGTTCCGTCAGAATCGTAAATGAGAGCTGGTCCATCAGACTTTCTGCACTCCTCAGAATACTTTTTCAGCCTTGCTCTTACTACCATAGCAATAGAGGCAGCCAAGAATTGCACAAAGATTTTTCCGTTTAAAGATTCATTGTCTGAGACTCTGTTGCGAGAGCATCCTAAGCGGGACTTTAAAGTCTTAAAGGTGTCTTCGACTTTCCAGCGCTCTTGATATGCGCACCAGGCCTTGCGGGCATCGGATATTTCATTGCTGACCAGAACTCTGTAACCCTTATATCTGAGCTTTTCATCAACCTTTTTATTATTGATGGTATAGCTTACGGGTGTATCTTCGTCGGTGCTTTCTGCTTTTTCAAAAACTTCTTCGAACAAAGTTTGTTCATTCTCGTCAAGGCTCTCTTTCTTATGAAGCTTTTCTTGAATTTTTCCTATTCTTTCAAAAAGACCCTGAGTGACTTTTTCGGCAATTTGCTTATCGAAGTAGATATGCCAGTAAAGCGTTGCCACGTCCCGCGTATTCTTGCTTGGCCTCTTTCTTGGAACCGGTTGTCTCTCATAGCTCCATTCAATTTTTTTTGTTATCTGGAACGCTTCGGTGTACCAATCTCGTTTGTTCAGATCTCTAAGGTTGGACATCTCTTCATCTATCACTTCTTGAGTGAGGCTGTCTTTTACACCGCACTTCATATTGAAGAGCAAGCCAACATCATTCCTTAAACAATCGTTGATGTTTTTATTGCTGCTGTAGCCTTTATCTGAGACCAGCACTACATCTGTCAGTTTCAGTCTGGAGTTGTCGGCAATAACTCTTCTTACGGTCTGAGCGTCAGGAACATTGCCGTCATAGTGTCTATAAAAAAGAGGAAGTCCAGTTTTAGAATCGACGAGCATTAATAAATTGATTTGAGGCAAATTATCTTCGTCCTTGTTTCTGCCTCGGACAACATTCGGAAGTTTTTCGGAGTAGCTCGATATAGATGTTGAGTCCAGTGCCAGTGTAAGTTTATCGGTGTCGTTTGCTTTGATTTTTTGTTCCAGCAAACCTTTTTGGACCTCCGTAAAGTAATTTTCAATCTGTTGGCTTTTTATTCGTCTAAAAATTCTTCCGATGGTTGATGCATGAAGAGCACCGGGCCAAGGTAAACGGGTTGTTTCAGCAAAATTCGGATACCGAGAAATATTGTTGTTTTCATTAAGAATTATGAAATAAACAATGGAAAGAGTCTTTAGATAGTCTCGTTTCTGAGGAAAGGCCTTCTTCAGAGCCGGACCTATCGGGGTGCTGCTGACAATTTGGTCTAACGCCCAGGTCGCCCCAGCATGTAATTGCTTGATGCCGAGGACTTGCTTGAGGCTAAGGCCAGTCTCTTTTTCCAGAGGTTCGAATACGTAGCCTTTAGCCTTTCTTTCACAAATAAAGTTTCTTAGCTCCGGACGCTCTTCTAAAAATTTTTCATCCCAGCGGATGCGTCCTTCTTTTTGACCGGACACCACCGTTCCGACTTTTTTAAATTCAACACGCTCGCTTCTAGCTTTTTCGCTGTTCCACTTGTTCTTGTAGGTGTAAACGTAGAAAGCAGAGGGGCTTTTCTTAATAATCAGCGGAGGTAGTTTCGGTGTGCTCATGATCTCATAAATTATCTATTTGGGTCATCCGATTTATCACAAAAAATCAACGAAAGCAACTGAAAATAAAGAATTTTTTAGGATTTTTAAAAGTTAGGTATTCTAGAAATGCAATTTTTCAGGTTTGAGCGAGACGAATTACAAAAGGTCACGCCCTCAGCATGACCTCTTATTTCTTAACAATGAGTTTTACATTAAGGAGTTTTCTTCTCTTTCTTCAGGAGATGCTTCTTGGATTTCTTTCTTCAGTTGCTCTTCTCTTTCCAAATCTGCAATTGCTTGTCTTTCCTCTTGGAGAGCTAAATCAATCCATCCGCCGCCTAAAGATTGATAAATCGATGCAATAGAGCTTAATGTATTGGCTCTAACCTGGGCGAGCTGAAGCTGCTGAGGAAGCAGAGATTGCTCAGCCTGCAATACGGTAAAGTAGCCGGTGTAACCTTCTTGATACTGTGCAGTTGCCAATCTCTTGTACTCCTTCAAACTAGCCACCAAGCCAGTTCTATCTTTAAGCTCTTGTAGAGCCTTCTGGCGTTTGCTCAGAGCGTTATCAACGTCGGCAAAGGCTTGTGACACTGCTAAACGATAAGCTGCCACTAACCCTTTTTGCTGAGCTTCTGCTTGTTTCACACCTGCTTCCACAGCACCCCAGTGGAAAATAGGACCGGTTATGTTTCCGCCGACAGACCAAACCCTTGAAGGAGATTTAATCAAATCGTGAAGTTCTTCACTAGAGAATCCCAAACCGCCGGAAAGAGAGATTGACGGAAAATACATCGCCCTCGCAGCTCCGATATCCGCATTTGCCGCCTTAAGATTTTCTTCGGCCTCAACAATATCCGGACGTTCAGTCAGCAGTTTGCTCGGAATCCCCTTTCCTATTGCCGGAACCTTCAAAGCTCTTAACCTCTTGAACTTGGGCATATCACCTACGTCTACGCCGGTCAGAATAGAAAGAGAGTTCATGAGCTCAACTCTGGACTGCTGCAAAACTGGGATCTCAACTTTAGCGCTCTGCCACTGACTCTTTGCCTGTGCAACTTCCATGTCAGATACATTGCCATGAGTAGCACGAACTTTGAACAGGCTATAGGTCTGATAATAACTGTTGGCTGTCTCTTTTGCGACTTCAAGCTGTTCGTCTACCGTCAAAATGCTGAGATAAGTAGTGACGACAGACGTAATGACCGAGGATAACGCAGCCTTATGAGCGGCTTCCATAGATCTTAGAGTCGCCGTAGCACTTTCAGTTTTCCTGCGGATTTTGCCCCACAGGTCGATTTCCCATGATGCACTAGCCAAGACTTCTTTCGTACTGAAAGGTTTCCCTTGGAGCGCTTCACCCATAGCAGTGTTGATACTCTGGCGCTGACGCATCGCATCGCCCTGATAATTCAACTGCGGGAACAAATCTGCTCTGGCAACGGTAACTGCAGCAGCAGCTTTCTCTACGTTCGACATAGTCTGCTGCAGCGTTCTGTTGTTTTTAATAGCGCTTGATACAAGAGCATCAATCGCTGGATCTTGATACTGAGTCCACCAGCGTGCAGTCAGCCACTGAGCATTATCCTCAACTTCTTTGCTGATCTGCCTGTATTCCAGAGGAACATCCAACGTTGGTCTCTTGTAGTCCGGTCCTACCGTGCAACCGCTCAGCGCAATCACACCGGCCAATGACATCAATGCGATTAATCTAATTTTCATCATTTATCCTTGTTTTCCTGAACGGTTGATGAAGGTTTTCCTGCAGAATCCGGGTCTTTGAAGGAAGGTTCTGTTTTCTCGGAATCTTCCGGCTTTTTCACATCCTTAGCGGAAGTCTTTTCCGGAGTGGCAGGAACTGTGTCAACATCTCCTCCAGGGACACCGTAATCAGCATCTCTAATAGTTGCTGGGTTAAAGCCCGGAGAATTGGTAATTGTGACCTGGCCTTCCGGAGAAACTGCGACGGTAGCCTTCGGATCGAACAAACTTCCGTCCCTTCTTAAGATGGCACGGCGCAGTTTTTCAGTCATGGAAATGCCGCGCTTAGACAGCTTAGCGGCTGTCTTAATGGCAGATTTGCCGCCTCTCTTTTCAGCCCAACCTTCAAACCAAATATAGAAAATTGGGACAAAGAGCAACGCCAAAGAGGAAACGCCAATCATGCCGCCGACAATACCCGTACCGATAGAATGTCTTGAAGCAGCGCCGGCACCTGTAGCTAAAGCCAACGGAAGAGTACCGCCGATAAAAGCTAGAGAGGTCATGATAATCGGACGGAAACGAATCTCACCGGCGTCAATAGCTGCAGTCAGAAGATCCAAGCCTTTATTTCTCAGTTCAACAGCGAATTCAACAATCAAAATAGCGTTCTTCGCCGCCAAGCCAATCATGACCAGCATACCGATTTGGAAGTAAACGTCGTTGTCTAATCCTCGCATCCAAGTTGCAAGCAACGCACCGATAACGCCGAATGGAACTGCCAGAATGACTGAGCCCGGAAGTGCCCAGCTTTCATACTGAGCTGCCAGCACTAAGAATACGAGAAGCAAACCGAATCCGAATACAATTGCAGACGATGAACCTGCAGATTGCTGTTCATAGCTGATGCCGGTCCACCCGTATTTGTATCCCATTGGCAGAACCTGATCGGCAACCTCTTCCATAGCAGCCATACCTTGTCCCGAAGAATACCCTGGGGCTGTATTACCGATAATCTGAGCTGCCGGGAATCCGTTGTAGTGAGGCAGCAGCGTCGGACCGTTAGTATATTCAGTTGTAATAACTGAGGACAGCGGAATCATATCCCCGCTGGCATTTCTAACATAGAGTTTGCCGACGTCGTCCGGTTTTACTCGGAATTCGGGAGCAGACTGGACAATAACGAACCATACTCGAGAATACTGACTAAACTGGCTGACAATGGCACTGCCGAACTGAGCCTGTAATGTGTCGAACACATCAGCAGATGTCAGACCAAGCAACTGGGCTTTGTCTCGGTCGTAGTTAATCTTAAGCTGCTGGTTAGCCGCAGAATAAGTAGAGGTCAAACCGGTCAGTTCCGGACGCTTCTTGGCCTCTTGTAGATACTTATCTAAAACTTCCTGAAGCTGTTTAGCCGATCCGCCCGCGGTATCAGAGATCCAGAATTCAAAACCGCCCGTATTGCCTAAGCCCGGAATGGCGGGAGGATTCAACGGAACAACCAAACCGTCAAGCTGTGAGGTCATACCGATTCTGGCAAGTTCTGCGACAATAGCATCTGAACTCTCTTTACGCGCTGTCTCAGAATTCTTATAACGGTCTGAGAACGGCTTCAAAGTCATGAAAAATGTACCGGCACTTGTTTTGAAACCGCCGTCGATCAAGGAGAAGCCAGAAATGGCGTTAGATGTTTGTACACCTGGAACATCCTTAATATTGTTTTCTATCTTTTCCAAAACCGATGTGGTTCTTTCCAAGCTTGAAGAGTTCGGCATGATAATGGCAGCCATCACATAACCCTGGTCTTCAGCCGGAACGAAACTTGTCGGCACCACACGGAACATCTGGTAAATGCCCAAGAAGATAATGGCCATACATGCCAAAACGATCATAGTGTGACGGAACAAGGCTTTAGTCCACCCTCCATAAGCTTTGGTAATTCTGATAAAGAATTTATTGAACCAATGGAAGAAACCCTTTGTGGGAGCTTGTCTGTGAGTAAGCAACGCAGCACAAAGTGCAGGAGTCAGGGTCAACGCCACAAAACCGGAAATCGTCACGGAGATGGCGATGGTAATAGCGAACTGCTTGTACAGCATCCCGGTCGTCCCTCCCATGAAAGCAGCAGGTACGAAAACGCTGGCCAGCACTAACACTGTTGCTATGATAGGTCCGGAAACTTCGGCCATAGCGGTTTCAGTTGCGTCGATCGGGTTCATGGCGAAATCGCTCATGTTGCGTTCGACGTTTTCCACCACCACAATGGCATCGTCAACCACCAATCCAATTGCCAGCACCAACCCGAATAACGTCAGAATGTTGATGGAGAAGTCCAGAAGCAGCATCCCGATAAATGTGCCGGTCAAAGCCACTACGATGGCGGAACACGCAATAGCTGTTGATTTGAAGCTCTGAAGGAACAAGTAAATAACGGCGACAACGAGCAAAACCGCTTCGAATAAGGTCTTAATAACTTCGTCAATAGAAATTCTGACGAAATCGGTGGTATCTACAGCGATCTTGTAGTCGATACCGTCGGGGAACTGACTCTTCAGATTTTCGAGTGCTTTGTACACACCGTCTGCCACATCCAAAGCATTTGCCCCCGGCTGTGAGTAAATAGCAATAAAAGTAGTCGGCAAGCCGTTCATGTTAGTGTTGACTTGATAGCTCTTCATGCCTAAAGAGACATCCGCTACGTCTTTAACTCTAACAATTGCGCTTCCTTCGCTTTCGCTTCTGACAACGATGTTTTCATAGCCGGAAACATCGGTTGAAGGAGAAGGAGCAATAATAGGGAAAGTTTGAACTGTTTCCGGTTCGGATGGAGATGCACCAACATTGCCGGCAGCGAATCTTTGGTTTTCCGTTCTGACGGCAGTCGCAACATCCGTAGTTGTAATGCCTAAAGAAGCCATTCTGTCCGGATTCAGCCAAATTCTCATGGCTTGGTCAGCAGTACCCATCACCTGGGACTGACCCGCTCCCGGCACTCTCTTCAGCGCATCGAGAACATAGACATTGGCATAGTTGTTAATGTAGTCACGGGTATAACGGCCGTCGGTGCCGTAAATACCGACCAACATCAAAATAGAATCAGAACGCTTTTCAACCGTCAAACCGTTGGTGATAACGCTTTCCGGCAAATTCGGCTGTGCAATATTGACACGGTTCTGAACCTGAACCTGCGCCATGTCAGGATCGGTTCCGATAGCAAAATAAACGGTAATGGCACATGCACCTGAGGACGAGCTTGAACTCGTCATATAAATCATGTTGTCCACACCGTTAATCTGTGTTTCGATTGGTGCAGCAACCGTCTGGGCCACGGTTTCTGCATCGGCACCGGGATAAACACCGGTTACCATAATTTGAACCGGACTCATATTCGGATATTGTTCCACCGGAAGCTCTTTCATCGAAAGCAACCCGGCGAGCACAATCACGATCGAAACAACGATCGCAAATATCGGCCGTTTAATAAAGAAATTAGAAAACATACTCTCCTCCTAGATCTACTTCTTGGTTGGAGAAGGTGCAGCTTTATCCTCGATTTCTTTCTCAGGAGCAGCTTTCACGGGATTCTTAGATGGGGTGCTTGAAGAAGAAATCAAATTACCGGTTAAAGGATCCGTTTGAATCAGTTGATCGGGATCCTGCACGAATTCAGGCATATTCTTTGCAACCTGATCCTGCATGGGGCGACTAACTTTTTCTTGCTTCGTGCTCTGAACGATCGTGACAGGAGCATCCGGACCAAGAGTCAAGACACCCTCGGTAACCACCTTGTCTCCAGCTTCCAGCCCGTTTGTAATCAGCCAGTTACTGCCGATCCAAGAACCGACGGTAACAGGACGGTATTGCGCTCTGCCTTCTGAATTGATAACCCAAACAAAATGTCCTTTTCCGCCTTGCTGGACGGCAATTTGAGGAACAATGATAGAGTTTGGATACGTGGCGCCCTTCACGATCAACCGGACATACTGCTGAGGTTTCAGGACATTATCCGGATTCGGGAAAGAAGCTCTAATTTCAAAAGTACCTGTATTCGGATTGTAATCTGGACTGGCAAAAGTCAAGCGGCCGGGATATTTATAAATCTGGCCGCCGGCCAATTCAACTTCCGCAATAAACTTGTTATTTGCCGGCACTTTCATGATCCCGTCGGCAACTTCCTTACTCAGTTTTGCTTCCTGATTTTCCGACATAGAGAAAGTCACCCACATCGGCGACATAGCATATACAGTCGTCAGATGGGAATTGCCCGTGTTGATGTATGTTCCGTCAGTCTGCAACGCAGATCCTGCATAACCGCTGACTGGGGAAGTAATGGTACAGTAGGAAAGGTTAAGTTTCGCCGACTCTACTTGTGCCTGTGCGTTTGCAATCTGAGCAAGTGTCGTTTGGAACTGGCCTTCAGCGCTGTCTAAATCAGACTGGCTTAAAGCTTTTAACTTAGCCAAAGGACGAATGCGGTCTAAGTTCTGCTTTGCAACCAAATGGGCAGCTTTACTGGAATCCAAGGCTGCCTCAGCTTCTTTGAGCTGTACTTCAAACGGCTGTTTATCCAGAACAAAAAGAACTTGACCTTTCTGGACCATTCCGCCTTCTCGATAAAGTCTTTTATCTAAAAAGCCGGAAATACGGCTGTAAATCTCAACTGCGCGAGAACTTTCCGTTTTAGCAACGAAACTTAGATCCGCAGGTACGTCTTGCCGGATTACTTCTACAACTTGCACCGGTGATGCTCTATGACTCTCTGTTTGAGCTTTTTTGTCATCGCATCCGACCAGACCGGCTGCAACAATTACTGTCATTCCAAAAAGAGCGAGTTGTCTTCTATATTCTTTCACAATAACACCGCCTTTAAACGTAGGGCCCATCCGCCCCTTTGTAACAATTATGTTAATTATTTCTCATAATGTCCTTACTTCCCTTGGAGATACACCATAATGGTCAACACAGAATTCCATTCAATTATTAATTATTTGAAAAGTAACGCTTTATTCACAGCATAAATACGCACCCAAAAACAGGAGGTTCTCAACCTTCAAAAAGTGTAGAACGCGAACTTTTTACCCGATCAAAAACACCAAAAAGTTTTGCGGTTTTCTAAAGAAATAAAAATTAGGACGT
This sequence comes from Turicimonas muris, assembly GCF_002221595.1. GTDB lineage: Bacteria > Pseudomonadota > Gammaproteobacteria > Burkholderiales > Burkholderiaceae_F > Turicimonas > Turicimonas muris. Next base: position 365,676 of record NZ_NHMP01000002.1, on the reverse strand, counting down.
TGAGTTCTAAGTGTTTTATGAACAATGAAATTGACCTCAGGACTCGTGAGAACTTAGACGGGCTCTTCTGCAAATTAGGCGTCCAGCAGGCGCTGACTAGGAGAACAGACTTTTTTCTCCATGCTTCGTGAAAAGAAAAGGCGCCGGATTTTCTCCAAACGCCTTTGATACTTTTATGAAAGTCTATTCTTCTCTTTCAGCTTTCTTCTTCGCTTCCTTGGCTGCTTTTCTTTGGCCTTCGATGAAGTTCAGATAAGCAGGAGAGACATCACCGGTAACGTATCTTCCATCAAAACAAGAGCAATCAAAATCAGGAACTGCGGGATTCAAACCGCCGACGGCTTCTCTCATTCCTTCAATTGTTTGATAAACCAAAGCATCCGCTCCGATTTCTTTTCTGATGGATTCAACATCCTTACCGTTGCCGGCAATCAACTCATTTGTGGTCGGCATGTCAATGCCGTATACGTTCGGGAAACGAACCGGTGGCGCACCGCTGGCAACATAAACCTTTCTGGCACCACTCTGACGGGCCATTTTCACAATTTCTGTGATTGTCGTTCCGCGTACGATGGAATCATCAACAAGAAGAACTCTTTTATCCTTGAATTCAACCGGCATTGCATTGAGCTTCTGGCGAACGCTCTTCTTGCGGATTGCCTGACCCGGCATAATGAAGGTGCGACCAACATAACGGTTCTTAATGAAACCTTCACGATATTCCAGTCCCAAAACCTTAGCTAACTGAGCAGCCGCAGGCCTGGAAGAGTCCGGAATCGGCATTACAACGTCGATTTCATCCAATGGAATCGTCTTCTTAATTTCTTCCGCTAATTTTTCTCCAAGACGAAGTCTTGCTGCATAAACGGAAATGCCGTCAATCGTAGAGTCCGGACGAGCAAGATAAACATACTCAAAAATGCACGGAGCCATTGTGACTTCTTCAGCACACTGCCTGGAATGAAAGTTGCCTTTTTCATCAATCCAAATAGCTTCGCCTGGTTCAACGTCGCGAAGAAGCTTAAATTCGCTGCCTTCGAGGGCAACGGATTCGCTGGCCACCATGTACTCCGTGGTTCCGTCTTCGGCCGTGTTAGTACCGATGCATAAAGGACGTAGACCGTGTGGATCACGGAAGGCAACCAACCCATGACCGGAAATCATGCACACAACGGCATAAGAACCTTTGAGTCTCTTGTGCATGGACTTAATTGCATCAAAAAGACAATCTTCATCAAGATGCTTGCCTTGAGTTGCTAATTGAAGTTCATTGGCAAAAACATTGAGCAATACTTCCGAATCGCTGGTGGTGTTGATATGACGGCGATCGTGATCGTAAAGCTCCCACAACAGGGTCTCTGCGTTGGTGAGATTGCCGTTATGAGCCATCACCAGGCCATAAGGAGCGTTCACATAGAATGGTTGAGATTCGTTGTTAGAACCTGCATTGCCTTGTGTAGGATAGCGAACTTGACCGATACCACAGTTGCCGAACAAATCACGCATGTTTCTGGTCCTGAATACATCACGAACCAGACCCATGGCTTTATGCATATGAAATGTTCGGCCTTCAACGGTACAAATGCCGGCCGCATCCTGTCCTCTATGCTGTAAGAGCAGTAATGCATCGTAAAGTCTCTGATTAACAGGACTTGATGAATACAGGGCAACAATGCCGCACATACTTTTCTCCGAGATTAAGGATTAAATTATTTCTGTAAGTTAAACAATTCCTTAGGGATATACGGAGAGAAAAGAACAATACCTTTCTCCACGTAGGGAACCAAGTTCGAGTCTTTCCACCAAATCTGTTTGGATACGAACTCCGTCGAACCTCCCAAATAGACTAACAATCCTACGATCAAGACTCCCCTTAAAAAACCGAACAGACACCCTAAAAGTCTGTCCTCTGCCCCAATTGAAATTGAGGACAAAATATGTCTCAGAAGCTTACCAATCAGGCCTGCAGCAAAAACGCAGGCAATGACGATAAGAACCACTGCTAAAAACATCTTCAGCATCGGTCCTACTGTTTCCAGAGGCAGCATCTGAGCAACATCTCCCGCATAATACAAAGAGACAAAAAATGCCGCGACCCAACCAATCAGTGCAAAAATTTCCCTCACCATTCCGCGGGAAACTCCGATGATCGTCGAGATGAGAATAATTACGGCTAAAACCCAGTCGAGTTCACTCATAGATTATTTAATTTGACCAACTTTTCCTGTTAATCCTAACAGACCAACACGAGCTCTTGCATCCTCAGCAGCTTTGCTGGTCGGGAAGTTACCAGCTCGAACACGCCAAATTTTACCGTTCTTAACGGCAACCGGCTCAATATATCCCGGAATGCCTGCCCCTTGAATCTTCTTCAACAGTTCTTTGGCGCGTGCTTCGTTAGAAATAGCTGCAACCTGAACATAATAACTGCCTTTCGCTGCAACTGCAGGTTTTGCAGTTTCCTGAGACTTAGCCTTCGGCTGATCTTTCTTAGCATCCTGCTTTTTAGCTTCACTCTTTTCAGGTTTCTGCTGACTCTTATCTGCTTTTTGTGGAGTTTTCTCGTCTTTCTTGCTTGCTTGAGCAGGAGGGTTTTGCTTAGAAGAAGCAGGCTTCGCAGTCGCAGCATCAGTTGCGGGAGCAGGCCTAGCCGCATTGTCCTGAGAAGAAGGAACCACGGAGGAGTTTACAGCAGCTGAACTGCCAGGAACCTGAATGCTGGCCACATCCACACTATCTTGGCTCGGTATTCTAAGTGGAATAGTTACTGTCGGAGGTGGAGGCTCCTTATCAAATAAGAAGGGGACTGTAACCACAACTAAAGCTAAAAGCATTACCGCACCGATAAGTCTGCGGCGCGCTCGAATTCTTTTAATCTGTCTGTATTGTTCTTGAGAAGAATTGATTTGTTCCGATGTCTCCTTGCTCGGCTTCTGCTCAGGGAAAACCTTTCTTGGAGTCGGGATGAATTCTTTAGGTGCTGACAGAGGCACTTCCTGAGAAGGAGAAGCCGGCGGCACGGGAGGCTTCGCAGTATCTCCTCTGGGGCCGGAAGAAAGAAAACTAGTCTCGGATTTGGATTCAGAAAAAGCAGGTTGATTTTGAGTTTCAGCTGGACTGGTCCTCAGAATCTGAGTAGTTGAATTTAGAGGGTTTTTGGGCTGGTTAAAACCAGGTTCCCTACCTGCAAATTCTTTATTGACGACGTCGTTGTTAAGACTTCTGCTCATCCCCGGTTCTTCATGAGTTTGTGGCTCCTCGGGCTTTTTGCTGAATTTAGAAAACAGACCCATTTAACTTCTTTCCATTGACCTTCTTACAACACAGGAACTTTTAAGATGGTAAGCGCTGCACTTACCGTCACAAAAGAACCAAACACGAGTATTCTATCAGTGCTCCGGGCAGTCTTTAGCGCATTTTGGAGACCATATTCAACATTTGCAAAAATTTTTATTTGATCATCCGCAACTCCTTCTTTTATCAAACATTTTTGCAAATCTTCCGCTTTTCCTCCCCGCTCTCCGGGCAAATCGCAGACCATCCAACAGTCTGCACAAGATCCCATAATGGAGCAAACCTTTTCTCTGTCTTTGTCAGAAAGCATTCCAAAGACTGCATAGGTTTTCCCTCCAATCGGATTGGCTTTTAAGGTCTCGGCAAGCTGAACCGCAGCGTGCGGGTTATGTCCTACATCAACAATAATTTCCGGTTTGCTCTGAATTTTCTGGAATCGACCGGACAAAAGGGCTGTTTTCAAGCCGGTTTCGATACTACTTCTATCAACTTCAATTTGATCTTCAACGGCTTCAAGTGCCGCCAAAGCAGCTGAAGCGTTATTAATTTGATATACACCTTTCATAGAAGGAAGCGGCAAATCATTGAGCTTCCATTTGGGACCGGCATAGTTCCAAGAATTATCACCCGTCTTGATACCTTCAAAATCTTTACCGTTAATTTCCAGCAATGCGCCTATTTCTTTTGCATAAGAAATCAAAGTCTCCGGAGGATTTTTGTCTCCGCAAATTGCAGGCTTGTTATGACGATAGATATGAGCTTTGTCCCAAGCTATTTCTTCACGCGTATTTCCTAGATATGCCGTGTGATCTATGCCTATGCTGGCAATAATCGAAACAGTCGGATCAACAGTATTAACAGCGTCCAACCGGCCGCCTAAGCCAATCTCCAAAATTACCGCATCGAGATGTTTTTCTTGAAAAAGCTTCAGAATGGCCAACAAGGTGTATTCGAAGTAAGAAAGCGTCAATTCGCCCCGAGCTTTCTCAACTTCTTCAAAATATTTGCAGAATTCTTCATCTGCGACGTATTGACCGTTGACTTTAGCTCTTTCATTAAAACGAATTAAATGAGGCGAAGTGTGAACACCAACCTTGTAACCCTGGGCTTGAAGGATGTGTTCAAGATAAGAACAGATCGACCCCTTGCCGTTGGTACCTCCGACCGTAAAAACCGGAACATCAAACTTGATGTCCATTTTCTTAATCATCTTATTCATTCGTTCCAATCCCATATCTATGGTCTTGGAATGAAGATGCTCAATGAACGAGAGCCATTGTTCTAATGTTTGCATAAATAAAAAACCGCCTACACGGCGGCATAAAATTATTCCAATACGTCTATAGACTCTTTTTGCAAAAGAGCGATAAGCTTAGAAATTTCTTCTTTTAAATCTTTACGGTGAACAATCATATCGATTGCACCTTTTTCTTGTAAGAATTCGGAACGCTGGAAGCCTTCCGGAAGTTTTTCTCTGACAGTCTGTTCAATAACACGCGGCCCTGCAAAACCAATCAAAGCCTTCGGTTCGGCCATGACAATATCACCCATGAAAGCAAAACTTGCTGATACGCCGCCCATGGTTGGGTCGGTTAAAACTGAAATAAAAGGCAGTTTTTCATTGGACAAACGGGCAATCATGTCAGTTGTCTTAACCATCTGCATCAGAGAGAACAAACCTTCCTGCATACGGGCACCCCCGGTTGCAGTAAAGCAGACGAAAGCACACTTACGGCGAATGGCTTCCTGTACGCCTCGCACAAATCTTTCTCCGACAACGGAACCCATAGATCCTGCCATGAAATCAAATTCAAAAACTGCAGCAACAACAGGAATGTTGTTCATGTAACCGCTCATGACAACCAAAGCATCCGTCTCATTGCTCTTAGCTTTAGCTTGTTTTACTCGATCGGTATATTTCTTGCTGTCATTGAAGCGGAGCGGATCTAAAGGCTGGACTTCCGCGCCAATCTCGGTTCTTCCCTCTTTATCCAACAGGAAATCCAAGCGCTCTCTGGCGTTAATGCGCATGTGATGATTGCACTTCGGGCAAACGTTGAGATTTTCTTTTAATTCTTGAGCGTACAAAGTGGCTCCGCAGTCCGAACACTTAATCCAGACGCCGGTAGGCATGTCTTTCTTGCCGGTTTCTCCGTCGGTACGCTTAATCTTTGGAGGAAGAAATTTATCAATCCAACTCATGTTCAATTCCAAAACAATTTCCCGAATTTTATCGCAAGCAGGCAAGCTGTGCTTTGCGTTTTTTGCTTACTTTCTTAACTTAGAATGGCGAGGCTCCGTACTGAGGGAGCTTAAACTCTTCGGGATATCCGACTCCGGTCAGATATAAACCGGAAGGGAAAAATGTAGGCGCGGCTTTTTCTCTTTTTTTGGCGGCAAGCACTTCTGCCATCCATTCAGGATTTCTGGCGCCAGATCCAATGTATACCAAACAACCCACAATGTTTCTAACCATATGGTAGAGGAAGGCATTGGCTTGGAGTTCAACTTTAATAAACCGTCCTCTCCTTTCTACTTCTATAAAGTTGACGGTTTTGATTGGCGTCTTAGATTGGCATCCGGCAGCTCTGAAACTGGAAAAATCATGTTCGCCCAGAAGGTAATCGGCCCCTTCCTGCATTTTTTTTTCATCAAGCGGACGAAAAACCCATCCCGTTCTTCCCGCCAATAAAGGAGAACGGACAGGCTCATTAGAAATCCAATATTGATAGGTGCGGGAGACGGCAGAAAATCTCGCATGAAAACTTTCCGGCACATATTGCGCCCAACGCACCGCTACGGTGGGTTCTAAATAAGAATTAAGACCCCGAACCCAAGAGAAATCATTTCTCTCGCATTCGGTGTCTATATGAACAACCTGTCCGGAAGCATGTACTTTCGCATCAGTTCTTCCGGCACAGACGGCATTTACTTTTTCACCGGTAAATTTAAAAATGGCTTCCTGGAGATGGTCTTGGACCGTTCTTCCTGAAGGTTGGGTTTGCCAACCTTCGAAGAACCTCCCGTCATACTCCAGCCCCAGAGCAACTCTCATGTCTAGGCTTTCTTGAAATCAACAAGAATTCTCAGCATGCGGCGCAGCGGTTCGGCAGCTCCCCACAAGAGCTGGTCGCCGACAGTAAAGGCGGTAACATACTCAGGTCCGATGTTGAGCTTATGGATACGGCCGATTGGAACGGAAAGCGTTCCGGAAACTTTAGCCGGCGTAAGTTCTTGAATAGTTTCTTCCTTATGATTAGGAATAACTTTAACCCACTGATTGGCACCAGCCAGAATCTTTTCAATTTCTTCGCAGGAGATGTCTTTCTTCAACTTAATTGTTAAAGCCTGAGAGTGGCAGCGCATGGAACCAACACGGACGCAAAGACCGTCGATTGGCAAGCAGCCTTTTTCGCCGATACCCGGAAGACCTAAAATCTTGTTTGCTTCAGCTCCGCCCTTCCATTCTTCACGGCTTTGACCATGTTCTACTTCTCTGTCAATCCATGGGATCAAGCTTCCGGCAAGAGGAACTCCGAAGGCCTTAACCGGAAATTCCGGGCTTCTCATTTCTTCAGTGACTTTTCTGTCGATAGCCAAAATGGCAGAACGCGGATCCTGCAAATCATCGGCTACGACCCCGTACAAATCGCCCATCTGTTTGAGAAGTTCACGCATGTTCGGAGCGCCTGCACCGCTGGCTGCCTGATAAGTCATGGAAGTAATCCATTCAATCAAATCAGCCTGAATAAGACCATCCAAAGCCATCAAAAGCAAGCTAACTGTGCAATTGCCGCCGACATAATTTTTAACACCGGACTCCAAGCCTTTTTGGATAACGTCCATATTGACAGGATCAAGAACAATGATCGCATCTTTTTCCATACGCAGTGTGCTTGCGGCATCAATCCAGTAGCCATTCCAGCCCTTTTCTCTCAGCTCGCCGAAGTGCTCTTTCGTCCAATCACCGCCTTGGCAAGTAATAACTACATCACATGCTGCCAAAGCGTCTAAATCCCCGGCGTCTTTCAACACAGGATCGGCATTGGGCACGTCCGGAGCTTTGCCCCCTGCATTACTTGTTGAGAAGAATGTTGTGCTGACAAAGTCAAAGTCTTTTTCAGCCATCATTCTGTCCATGAGGACGGAACCAACCATTCCTCGCCAACCAACCATCCCTAATTTCAACATCGATAACCTCCGCGAGATTTACTAATTTGAGTTTTTAATTACTGTAAAGCAGCTACTACTGCATCACCCATTTCGGAACAGGTAACTTTCTTGCAACCTTCGCTCCAAATATCGCCTGTTCGATAGCCTTCGGCCAAAACCCTCTTAACGGCCTTTTCAATCTTGTCGGCAGCTTCAGGCATATCCAAAGAATAGCGGAGCATCATGGCCGCTGACAAAATTTGAGCTAGAGGATTTGCAATATTCTGGCCTGCAATATCCGGTGCCGAACCATGGGAAGGCTCAAACAATCCCTGTTTCTTTTCATTTAAAGCTGCAGAAGCAAGCATGCCGATAGAACCAGTAAGCATGGCAGCCTCATCGGACAGAATGTCGCCGAACAAGTTGCCTGTCACCAATACATCGAGTTTCTTAGGAGCTCGAACCAACTGCATTGCGGCATTGTCTACATACATATGCTCCAGAGTGACGTCCGGATATTCTTTAGCAACACGGTTCATCGTGTCGCGCCAAAGTTGGCTGGTTTCCAATACGTTGGCTTTATCAACACTGGTTAAGTGCTTGCCGCGGCCTTGAGCAGCCTTGAAGGCAACATGAGCGATTCTTTCGACTTCAGGCTTGGAGTAGCGCATTGTGTCGAAGCCCTCTTCGCTTCCAGCGAATAATCCGTCCGGGCTTATTCTTCTGCCTCTTGGCTGACCGAAGTAAACGTCGCCGGTCAGTTCTCTGACGATCAAGAGATCAAGGCCCGAAACTAGTTCAGGTTTCAAACTGGAAGCGTAGGTCAATTCTTTATAGCAAACGGCAGGACGCAGATTGACGAAAAGTCCGAGAGCTTTTCTTAAACCAAGAATGGCTTGCTCCGGTCTTAAATGACGTTCTAGGTTATCGTATTTAAAATCTCCAACAGCGCCGAACAATACTGCATCACTTTCCTTGGCAAGTTTCAATGTCGATTCCGGGAGCGGATGACCGTACGCTGCATAAGCTACACCGCCTACCAAGGCCTCCTCATATACCAAATCCAAATCAAGTGCTTTCAGCACTTTTAAGGCCTGCGCCATGATTTCACTGCCGATACCGTCACCGGCTAAAACAGCAACTTTTTTTGTCATTTGAATCCCTTATTAATAAATAGACTTTACTAACCAAGGCTTATCAGTAAGCCTTCTGTTTTCAAAAGCTTCAATCTCATCTTTATGCTGCAGAGTGATCCCGATGTCATCGAGACCGTTCAGCAAGCAGAATTTTCTGAATTCAGGAACTTCAAAATCATGAACCGTACCATTCGGTTCAATGACTTTCTGTTCTGCTAGGTTGATCGTCAGCTCATAACCGTTATTGGCATTGACTTCGTGAAAAAGAGCGTCAACGGTAAATTCAGGAAGAATGACCGGAAGCAAACCGTTCTTGAAGCTGTTGTTGTAGAAAATATCAGCAAAGCTCGGAGCAATAATGGCTCTGAAACCATATTGTGATAACGCCCAGGCTGCGTGTTCTCTGGAAGAACCGCATCCGAAGTTCTTGCGGGCTAAAAGAATATTCGCACCCTCATATCGAGGTTGGTTTAAAACGAAATCAGGGTTAAGTGTTCTTTCACCAATTGGTTTTCCAGGTTCTCCTTTATCCAAATATCTCCATTCGTCAAAAAGGTTCGGACCGTAACCTGTGCGATAAATAGATTTCAAGAACTGCTTAGGGATGATTGCATCTGTATCAACATTGGAGCGATCTAAAGGAGCAACAATGCCTTTTAAAACTGTGAATTTTTCCATAATTACTCCTTAAAAGATCTTGCGCACGTCTACGAAGTGACCTTCAATAGCGGCAGCTGCTGCCATTGCAGGAGAGCACAAGTGGGTACGGCTCTTATTGCCTTGTCTTCCTTCAAAGTTGCGGTTACTTGTGGAAGCGCAGCGATCTCCTTCGGAGAGCTTGTCCGCATTCATAGCCAAACACATGGAGCATCCCGGACGTCTCCACTCGAAACCGGCTTGAATGAAAATCTGATCAAGCCCTTCCTTCTCAGCAATTTCTCTAACCAAGCCGGATCCTGGAACAACCAGAGCTAATTTGATATTCGGAGCCACTTTCTTGCCTAACTTCTTAACGACATAAGCAGCTGCCCTAAGGTCTTCAATTCGTCCATTGGTACAGGAACCAATAAAAATTGAGTTCGGATAGATTTCAGTCATTTGAGTTCCCGGTTCCAGCCCCATATATTTATAGGCGCGTTTCCATCCTTCTCGCTTAACCGGATCCGGTTGATTTTCAGGAAACGGAGTTGAGCCAGTAATCGGAACGACCATTTCCGGAGAAGTACCCCAAGTAACCATTGGAACTATTTCGGAAGCATTGATTTCAATAACGGTATCGAAATTAGCTCCTTCATCTGAATGAAGAGTCTTCCAATATTCAACTGCATGCTCCCATTGCTTACCTTCCGGAGCAAGGGGCCTGCCCTTCATATACTCGATTGTCTTCTCGTCGACAGCGACAATACCGCATCGTGCTCCGGCTTCAATTGCCATGTTGCACAGGGTCATTCTTCCTTCCATCGATAGTTCGCGGATTGCACTTCCTGCAAATTCAATAGCGTAGCCTGTTCCACCGGCGGTACCGATTTTTCCAATGACTGCCAAAGCTAAATCTTTACCAAAGACACCAGTCTTTAATTTTCCGTCAACCTTGACCAACATATTTTTCATTTTCTTGGTCAGAAGCGTCTGGGTAGCCATCACGTGCTCTACTTCGCTGGTACCGATACCGAAAGCAATAGCAGCGCAAGCCCCGTGAGTACTTGTATGAGAGTCCCCGCAAACAACAGTCATTCCGGGGAGAATAGCACCCTCTTCCGGCCCCATGACGTGGATCACGCCTTGTCCTCTGCTAAGGAATGGGAAGTATGCGGCACAGCCGTTTTCCGCCAAATTCTTATCTAACGTGATGACCTGAAGATGAGCAATTGGATCGGTAATACCGTCCATGCCCTTTTCCCAACCGGTTGTCGGAGTGTTATGGTCGGCAGTAGCAACGATGGAGGTGTTGCGCCAAAGTTTTCTTCCGGCCAAACGCAATCCTTCAAAGGCTTGAGCACTTGTCACCTCATGGACTAGATGGCGATCAATATAAAGAGTTGATGTCCCGTCTTTCTCGGTTCTGACGACATGCTCATCGAAGATTTTGTCGTATAGGGTTTTTGGATTGGTAGTCTCTTGCATTCTTTTTCAAAAAATTACATTCAGCTAATTTTTTGAGTATGCCATTAATTGTTGAAAGAATTCTTAGATTGAGCATAAAAATCTATTCCATGGTCCTACAGGCAAAAAGAAGACATCAAAATGATAGTTTTACATTTTGAAATTGTCTGTAAGAAAGCGACATCAGTTTTGGATTAACAACTAGAGATACCTGAAAATCCTTCAGGTACTTTTCAATGTTCGGTAATGCATTAACTATTTAATTGTTTTTCCTTTGATATCTTTTGGATAAGACGTTAATTATTAAAAAAAATTACTGTCGGCCTTAAATATAGATGGAGACAAAAAGAATCATTACACTTTGAAGAAAAATGAGGTCCCAAGATATGAAGAAAATTTTATTGACAGCATGCCTTTTTTCCTTTTTCATCGCCGTTCCATTTGCTCAAGCCATGGATCACGACCGAAGCGATGGTAGAGGCGGATACTACACCAACGATGAAAAAAACATCCGCAGCGATGGCAGAGGTGGATACTATCATCCGGATGGTAGCCATACCCGCAGTGACGGCCGGGGCGGTTACTATGATCAGCGCGGCAACCATACCAGAAGCGATGGCAGAGGTGGATACTATCATCCGGATGGTAGCCATACCCGCAGTGACGGCCGGGGCGGTTACTATGATCAGCGCGGCAACCATACCAGAAGCGACGGCAGAGGCGGCTATTACGATCAGCATGGCAACCATGTGAGAAGTGACGGCAGAGGCGGACATTACGTACCTAATCACTTCGGTCAGAAGCAAACAAACTAATTATTGGGAAATAATGGGTAAGAAAAAGTGAACGATTTTTATCTCGGTGCATATTTTCTAGAGTATGTAAGCAATTTTGTGTCTTGTCCGATTTAACAATTTTCCTTTGTTTGGAGAGTAGTTAAACTTCTAAGCAAGGGATTGGAGAATCAAAGATGGCAAGAAGAGTAAAGCAACCTCTCAGTGAGGCCGACGCTTTTTTAACGAAGTACATTGATCAAACCTTAGCTAACACTGGCAAAATCGGCTGGAGCTCAGAAGAAGTAACCGGCATGGTTCAAGAGGTAATGAAACGGTTTCTTGAAAGATGCCTGGAAAGCGAAATGGATTTTCATCTCAAAAACGGAGAAATTGTTCCTGTCTCAAAAGAAGCAAAGGATGAACCTGAGCCGGTCAATAAGAGAAATGGGACAAGCAGTAAGACGGTCATCACCGACAATGCCCAAGTTCGTATAGAAGTTCCTCGAGACAGACTAAGCAGTTTTGAACCGATCTCCGTTCCCAAATACGAAAGACACTTAAAAGGGTTGGATGACAAAATCATCAGCATGTACGCAAGGGGTATGAGCAATCGTGAGATCTCTGCCCATATGAAGGAAATTTACGGAGTTGGAGTAAGTGCAGAATTCATAAGCAGAGTGACCGACGAGGTGTTAGAGGACGTGCGTGCATGGAGGAGTCGGCCTCTGCAAGACTTTTATCCGGTGGTCTTTTTTGATGCTCTGAGAGTAAAAGTAAAAAACGGCAATACCATTACGCCCAAAGCCCTGTATCTTGCCTTGGCCGTTAGAGCCGACGGCTCCCGTGAAGTTCTCGGGATGTGGCTGTCAGACAATGAAGGGGCCGCATACTGGACAAGCGTATTCAATGAAATCAAAGCTCGCGGCTGCAATGACATTTTGATAGCAGTAACAGATGGTCTTAAAGGAATGACAAAGGCCATAGAAACCGTATACCCAAAGACGATACATCAGACTTGTATTGTGCATTTGCTGAGAAATTCAACGGCTTTTGTCTCCTATAAGGACTTGAAAGGAGTGATGACTCAACTCAAGGGAATATATGGGGCAGCTGATGCGGAGGAGGCAAGAAACAGACTTGAAGATTTTGCCGAATCTACGCTTGGTAAACGCTACAGTGTCATCAAGGGGATGTGGCTGAATCAATGGGAACAAGTTATTCCCTTGTTTAACTTTCCTCCGGAAATTAGAAAGCTGATCTATACAACCAACAGTATTGAAGCGTTGAATCGTTCGATTAGGAAGGTAATCAAAACCAGAACAATGTTCCCGACGGATGATTCAGTTTACAAACTGGTATTTTTAGCAATAAAGAATGCCACCAAAGACTGGAACAAATCAGTATTTAGATGGCGTCAGGCAATGCTCCAGTTCGTTGTGATGTTTGGAGATCGCTTCAAACAAGGATAAAATGGATGGGATGGGCGAAGCCCTCGGGAAGGCAGTTCGCTTGTTCCACTACGTTCCACAAGCGAACTGCCTTCCCGGGAAAACAAACTACATTATGAAATTGGGACAGACACAAAATTTCGGACACTCCCATTTTCTATTTTCTCAACCTGTCTTCCTAATAAACTTTTATTGGCCTCTCATTCCCAACTGAATTCGAATTAGATAAAGAAACCGACAATCTCTTTTCTGAGAGTGCCGGTTTCTTTATAGAAATTTATCCTTACTCAACGTTATGAGCTTCTAAGAAAGAAGTGATTAATGCCGTGATTACCATGGCACCTGGTCGAGAGAAGAGTCCTCAGTTTTGATACCAATAATGTTCTCTAAAATGATCTGTCTGCCGTTCTCAAGCACCAGTTTCCGTTCAGTCTCATCTATTTTTTTGATGCGTGACGTTACTCTGCTGACTCTTCCTCCAGATTTGTGTAAGTCCGGTTCAAAAATTATCAGATCCACAGCATCATCAAATTCAATAGCGTCCCTCAAGATCTGATTTATTCTCTCTACTTCATGATCGTCTAGAAGAGGTTTTTCTGCGACAAAGCGTGAGGCTTCTTTAACAGCATCTTCATAACCCGTCAAAGCAGCAAACGGTGCAAATTGCGCCGCCCTTGCCTGCCGAGACATTTTCGGAAAACGTGAAACCGGACGCTCAAGGTCAATAATGTCACTATAGTCTTTGATCATGCTTTGTGTCCGCCGATTTGGTTGTTGCGTAAAATGCCAGTGGCCCCCTCTTCTAAATTCATACCTTTAACGACGGCATTTTTTCCGAATTTGTTCCGCAAAGCTAATATTGCCTCGTTAACCTTTCTCTCTTTTTCCCCCTTCCTGTCGCTTTGATGGTCGAAGAGTTCGGCCATTTCCATGCTGTCGAACAAATCTAACTGGGCAGTATCCGCCGACTCCTCACAAATCGATTTCTTCGGACATACCGCCGCGGACATCGTTATTCTGCGAATCAAAAGACTAGGATTCACAATTTGTTTGAAAAGCTTCTCCATTTCTTTTCTGATTTCCGAAGAAGATGAGGTTGCTCTGGAAAGAGATACTGTTCCATGGGCCGGCTTGGGCACTTTCCGGCCGTAAGAATCTACTTTAATTGGACCTTGATATCCGTTGCCTTTTTCGGCCTCATTCAAATTCTCTACATCATAACCGATCGTCAAAACTATTTTTGTAGCTACATAATCTTTGGAAAAAAGATCTAAACCTAAAGCATCTGCCATTTCTTTGGTTACTAACAAGGCCTTTTCAAAAGAATATGGCTCCTGAAGAACCTGACCTGAACCAATACTTTTTCCATCGGGTTCAAATGACTTAATGTCCTTCATTGTGCAAGACTCTAGTCCCCATGCGTGGTCAATTAGAAGTTCTGCATTCACTCCGAACAATTCAAACAGATGTTTCTCGTTCCTAATAGAATACCGAGCAACATCTCCCATTGTCCTTAAACCAATTTTCTCAAGAGAATCCGCATAACCTTTTCCGACTCTCCAAAAATCCATGATTGGCTCATGGCTCCAAAGATTACTTCTGTAGGTTGCAGCATCTAGTTCCGCTATCCGAACACCGTCCTTATCCGGTTCGCACTGTTTTGCCTCGATATCCATGGCTACTTTGGCCAAATATAAATTCGGGCCGATACCTGCGGTTGCTGTAATGCCTGTCTTTTTCAGGACTCTTCTGATTAATTCACGAACCAAATTATGTGCAGTTGTTTTATAGGTTTCCAGATAAGGCGTGATGTCGATAAAAACTTCATCAATTGAATAAACGTGAATATCTTCGGGTGCAATAAGTTCCAGGTAGGTTTCGTAGATCTTCACGCTGGTGGCCATGTAATGAGACATCTGCGGAGGAGCGATTACAAAATCTAATTTACTCTTCTCATTTGCTCCATACTCTTTTTTATCAAAAGCAGTGCTTTCAAATTCGGAAAAGCCGGCTTTGATTTTTCGTGCCTTGTTGATTTCTTCGACCTTTTTCTTAACTTCGAATAAACGCGGTCTACCGGAAATTCCAAAAGCTTTCAAGGCTGGAGAAACAGCTAAGCAGATTGTTTTTGAAGTTCTGGAAGGATCTGCTACAACCAAAAAACTTGTCAATGGATCTAAATTTCTTTCATAGCACTCGACCGATGCATAAAAAGACTTGAGGTCTATGGCGACATAAGTTCTCTGGCTTTCTTTCATTTCTCAGGCTCTCTTAACTTGTCCGAAAAGAATAAGACCTAAATCTTAGTTGTAACTACAAAGTGCTGGAAGGATAAAGCAGTCATCCGCTACATTTCTGATCTTTGGAAGGAAATTCTTTCATCTTTGCGGCAAAGCAACAAAGTAAAAAGAAGCTTTGGCCTCAAGAGGAACCTCGAAACTAACAATATATAGACCTTGAGTGGCAAGCCTTTGAAAGAACAGAACTTCTAAGGAAATATCCAACAATTGTCCTTTTTATTTATTCATATATACCATGTTTAGGTGATTTTATTTAAGATTTGTACGTAATAAACTCTAAAAAAATATACAAATATTCACGTTTCGCATTCGTGACCACTTAGACGAATGAGAAATTATTTCCACATAGAGGAGGACTACGATGTTCACAAAGGCACTTATTGCCGCTTCTTTATCTCTTGTTTTCGGTGCAGCTTATGCTGCTCAACCTAATGTTGCTGTTTATGCAACAGGCGGTACTATTGCCGGTCAATCTAAAGCTGCAGATCAGACAAACTATTCCGCTGCTAAGGTAGGCGTCAATGCTTTAGTTCAGGCTGTTCCTGAATTAGCTAACATCGCCAACGTTTCCAGCGAACAAGTTGCTCAAATCGGCTCTCAAGACATGAGCGATGAAGTTTGGCTGACATTGGCCAAGAAAATTAATGCAGAATGCGGCAAGAAAGACGGTTTCGTTATCACCCATGGAACTGACACCATGGAAGAAACTGCCTACTTCCTTCAGCTGACAGCTAAATGCGATAAGCCTATCGTTCTGGTCGGCGCAATGCGTCCGTCAAACGCTCTCTCTGCTGACGGTCCTGCCAACTTGTACAACGCTGTGGCAGTTGCAGGAGATCCAACCGCACGCGGCAAAGGCGTTATGGTTGTAATGAATGACCGCGTTCTCGGTGCCCGTGATGTGACTAAGACCAATACAACCGGCGTTGAAACTTTCCAGAGCCCGAATGCCGGCCAACTCGCCACCATTCATAACGGAAAAGTCCTTTGGGATGCTGCTCCGGTCAAAGCCCACACAACAGCCACTCCGTTCAATGTAGATAAATTGGAAAAACTGCCTAAGGTCGGTATTATTTATCAGCACGCAGGAGTCGAAGGCATCCAGGCCCAAGCTTTGGTTGATGCTAAGTATGACGGTATCGTCACTGCCGGTGTCGGTAACGGCAACCTCCATAAGTCTACTTTCCCAATCATCGAAAAAGCAGCTAAAGACGGCATCGCTGTAGTCCGTTCTTCTCGTGTTCCTACCGGTTCAACAACTAAGGACGCAGAAGTAGATGACGCCAAGTACGGCTTTGTTTCTTCCGGTTCTTTAAATCCGCAGAAAGCACGTGTTCTTTTGATGCTCTCCCTGACACAAACAAAAGATCCTAAAGAAATTCAAAAGAATTTTGACCAATACTAATATTATCTAATTTCTAACAAAAGCAGAAAAAGGTGGTTCACAAGACCGCCTTTTTTTTCATTCTCATCGAGTATCGAATAGTTTCTTCGGTTTCTTCTTAATTAGCAAGCCGGACGTCCCACCTGTTTTATTAGCTGTTCTCGAAGACTTCTTTTGTTGGAAGTTATACCTTCATCAAAAAGAAGTTGGTTTTTAACTTCTGTGACAGTAGATCCTTCGATAACTGTGGAATGGGTGATGATTGAATACAAATTAAATTTTGAGTAATCCAATTGCTGCGGGATTCCCAGCTGACAGTATTCTGAGAGGGTTTCCAAAAGCGCTTTTTTCATGAACTTTAATCTTCAGGCTTCCTTTCAACCAAAAATAAGCAAAAAAAAGCGGGATATAAGAGAGAGAGAAAAGAAAACAGAAGGATTCTGGCGGAGAAAGAGAGATTTGAACTCTCGATACGGGGAGACCCGTATACCGGATTTCGAGTCCGGCGCATTCGACCACTCTGCCATTTCTCCGCACAAGGTCGTTATCTTATCAGATCAAAACCGCTTTAAGCTGAGTAAATTCTTTTTTTACTTATTTTTGCCATAATAGTCCACTGTTGCGGAGAAAAAAATGGAATTAGATCTAACAACAAGACTCATTATTATCGTGGCATTGATCCTTTCTAGTGCTTATTTCTCAATTGCCGAAATTTCATTAGCTGCCTCAAGCAAAATCCGAATGCAGCAATTAATTGAACAAGGAAACAAAAGAGCAAAACAAGTTCTAGATCTTCAAATCAAACCTGGACCGTTTTTTTCAGTTATCCAAATCGGTGTTAACGCGATTGCAATTCTCGGCGGTATCGTAGGTGAAACAGTATTTTCTCCCTTTTTCGAACAATTTTTTCTTTATTTCTGCGCTCCGGATTTGGCCGCCTCTTTAGGCTTTTTCTGCTCTTTCTTTGCGGTCACAATGATTTTCGTTTTGTTCGCAGACTTAATTCCCAAAAGAATTGGTTTGAACAAGCCCGAAAAATATGCATTGCTTTTAATCGGCTCAATGCGATTCTTGATTCTTATCTTGAAGCCTTTCGTTATTGCATTGACGGGCCTCTCAAATTTCTTCTTAAAAGTTATAGGAGTTCCGACAAAGAATGAGGCCACGATTACGAGCGAAGATCTTTTAGCCACTGTTGGTGCCGGGGCAGAAGCTGGTTTGCTTGATAATGATGAAAAGCAAGCCATTGAAAATGTTATTAAATTAGAAGATCGTTTTGTCACTAGCGCAATGACTCCAAGAGATTCCGTTACTTACTTCACTCTTGGAAATTCTCTCGAGGATATTAAGAAGAAGATTGAATCGGATCCTCATAGTAAATATTTAGTCTGCGATAAGAACATCGACAGAGTTATTGGTTATATTGATTCCAAAGATCTACTCTGCAGGGCCTTGGAAAATGAGAGTCTTTCACTTCATGAAAAGAGCCTCTTAAAGAGTATTCCTTGTCTGCCGGATACATTATCTCTCTCGGAAGTTTTGGAAGTCTTCAAGCAGCAGGGCAAAGATATTGCTGTTGTGTTGAACGAATATGCTCTTACGGTGGGAATAATCACTCTAGGAGATGTCATGAGTACGGTGATGGGTAACCTGGTACAAACCGAGGATGATTCCTATATCGTACAAAGAGAAGATGGGACTTGGCTGATTGACGGGGCAACCCCTATCGAAGATCTTGAAAGAACCTTAGAGCTAGATAAAATGCCCGATGATGAAAGTTATGAGACCGTTGCCGGATTCATGATGTATATGCTGAGAAAGATTCCAAAGCTAACGGACAAGGTAATTTACAGCGGCTATAAATTTGAAGTCATCGACGTGGATATGAACCGGATTGATCAAATCTTAGTCAGCAAAATTGAGACAGAGCAAACGAACAAAGAGGAGAAACAAGGTTTAGAGAAAAAGCCCGAGAATTAATCTTCATCACTCCAAAGGGGGTCAAATCGTTCCCAAAACTTTTTGACCTTTTCTTCATTCCAGTTTCCAATTGCCATCGTTTGAAAAAATTCTCCTCTCCACTCGTGCTCTTTGCCAACTTTTTTAAATCCTAGGCGTTTATAGAAATTCAAGCGTTTTAGTCGGGTCTGCAAACGCTCAGGTGCGCTTTCTAATGGGACTTCGCAGTGAAGGAAAAGAAGGTCGCTGGGATACGCTTCCTTAACGAAGTTCACAAGCCTTGAGCCTACTCCTTTGCCTTGATGTGCCGAATCGGTAGCGAGATAAAAGATATAACTTATGGGAGGAAGCGTAAGAAGAGTAACGAAGCCTAAGACTTTGTCTCCTTCAGCAAGAACCCAGGCATCGGCACCCTCGACAGAAGGATCGAAAAAAGGCTCTAAAGAAACTCTCTCATGGACCGGAAATTGATGCATGAATACGATCTTTATTTCTTCCACAAATTTAGATCCGGCATCAACCTTAGTAATCTTAGGCTCTAACTCTTTCATTCCTTAGAATTCAAAACAAATCCCTTGTATTCTAAAGGATAACGCCTACTATTGTTTTACAAATTTAGTCCATAAAACACTTCCCAGTTCGATTGAAGAACCATCCTTGCTGACTGTCAGAGAATTTGCATTGTTAAGAGCTACAAAGCCCCACCATCCTTCCCAGGGGATCGTAAAGTCAATTACGCCGTCTTTATTCGTTCTCAGAAGAGTAATGATCTTGGTGGTTGCTGACGCACCTTTATAGTTATCAGCTCCGTAGTATTCCACTGCGACTACGGTATTGACAGCGGGCTTGCCATTCAGAACTACTAGCGCAGAGAACTTGCCTCCCGCAGCTTGTCCAAAGGCAGGAGTAATCGGAAAGATTTGATTCTGCATTTCCTTATATTTCGGCCAATCACCGTTTTGTCCATAAACCGGTTCCATCAATCTTCTGACCTGTGGGCTGAAAGGATTATCAGAGCCTTTTGGATAGACAATGAATTGGTAGAGACCTGGTCTCATTATTTGGAAATTTGTGGTCCAGCCGAATTTGTCCTGTGCTAATTGGTTGTTGAATTGGGCCATGTAAGTAATGGCTTTACCATTGACTACGATAGTTTCAGGTTTTGCCTGATTCAAAAACCATGCGGGGCTTGAATTGTCAATTAGATAGCTTGCTCCGATTGATTGGGAGAGACAGGGTGTGCTAAGAGACATACTGGCTGCCAGTAAGGAGATTGCAATCGTTCTTTTAAAACAATACATCTGTGTTCCCTTCTTTCATAAGGATAATTATCGGTTTGAGTGTAGGGGATATTGTTAAAAGGAGTAATTGTTTTTGCTTAGATAGGGCAGAGAGAGGGCCTAATTTCAAGCAAGAAGAAAAGATCTATTCCCATTTAGGTTAGAAGTCCAGTCCTTCCTTTAACTGTTATAAGGTTCGATACTGTTTCGAAGCAGTTCTTAAAATACGACTGACATGAAACCATCTCAAAAATACATAGAGTTGCCGAATTCAAACGAGGTGGACCCACAGTCTCTATTCTTGTTCCGAACTCTCTTTTTAGCATTATTAAAAGCTGTTGTTTAAATCTTCGGCAACATCTATAAAAAAGCTCAAACTCTAGGTTCCTATAACCCCATCTTCTAAATTCCGGAGGCTTCGCCTAAGTTCTTATATAGTTGCTCTCCAGCAAATAAAAGAAGCAACAACTACCATACCTACCCCAATCCAGAAAGCTCCTGTTAGCTGAGCCCCAATAAAAATAGATGCAAATACGCATGAGAGGACCGGTGTGAAATAGGAAACAATCGACAGAATGGTAATATTTCCTTTCTGAACACCAATAGTCCAGAAGCCATAAGCAAAGCCTAAAACCAATGCTGCTAAAACTGCGATGCCTAAGCCGAACCAGGTAAAGTCTTTGGGTACTTCAACACCGGATAAGTTCAGCACATTAAAAATAATGACGTCAGCGGCAAAAACTAAGACGGTAGGATTTTCTCCTCTAGACCACGCTTTTGTAAAATTGGAATATGCCGCCCATGAAATAGCAGCCGTCAACCCGAGAAAATAACTCAAAGGATTTTCGAGAATATGGAAATACATTCCTTTGAAGTCAACCAATACATTTCCGCTGAGAACAATACATATACCGTAGATAGCACCGAGCATGCCGATCCCTAACCACCATTTAGCCTTTTGATGGTTAAAAATAACCGCAAAAAGAATTGTCAACGAGGGCCAAAGATAGTTAATCATTCCTACTTCCATGGCCTGAGTCCCGCCCTTAGAAAGAGCCAAAGAAAAAGCAAAGCTCATGGAGCAGGTTATCGCACTTCCTAATCCGCAAAAGTAATATTTCCAAGGAATCTTCTTTAAGTTCGGAAGCCCGAATAGAAAGAACACGATAATAAAGGAAAGTGTATAAGTTATCGCTAAGCCTCTTCCTACCCCCAGATAGTCGGTAATTCCTTTGATAAATGAAACAGAAAGGCCCCAGGTAATTGGGGCTGTACATCCAAGCAATGTGGCCTTTTTAGCCGATAAATTAAACTGCATTTCTAATTTTGTAAGCTTTCTAATCGAATGAATTGATCGTCACGAGTAAAGAACAGGCTTCGAACCATTCTAATTGAAAGCCAAGATACTAAAGCCGCTGACGCAGCAATACAGAAGAAAATTAATAATTGATATCTGACCGCCAATAACGGAGAAACGCCTGCAAGAATCTGACCGCTCATCATCCCGGGCAAAGCTACGATACCGAGAACCATCATAGAGTTGATAATCGGCATCAAGGCTGCTGTCATAGCCACTTTCACAGATTCTCTGCTTGCTTCCGCAGAAGTTGCTCCCAGAGCCAATAAAGTTTCTATTTCATCAGCTCGAGCTTCAAATTCACTTCTCAATCTTTCAACTGCCAGAGATCCGGCAACCATGGATTGAGCAATAAGCATTCCTCCCAAAGGAATGATGTACTTACCCTCCCAAAGAGGCTCAGGTCTAACGACTACAAACTGTAAGTAACATAAGACTGATAAAGCACCTAAGGCAATAGATACGAAAAGAATCTTGATAATTTTAAATTTGATTTTTTTTGAAGATATTCCCTTCAGAGCTCTTTCAGAAGCCTGCGAAGCGAACGCTACCATAATAATGAGCAGCAGAGAGATAACCCAAGGGTTGTCTTGAGCAAATACCCATACCAAAAGATATCCCATGATTCCTAATTGAATACATGCCCTTACTACTGCGATTACTAAAGATTTAATAAGGCCTAATTTATAAACTGCAGACAAAAGAATGACTATTCCAAGAGGAACCATGCCAATTGCCATTTGAGCATACGAGATCTCAATTGAACCTAATGTGGTTGACATATTTTCTCCTTACAATTTATAAGCCTTAAGAAAGTTTGCAACTCTCTCATTGGAAGGATTATTGAAGAACTCATTTACGGGCAAGAAAGCAACAACTTTGCCTTCCTCCAACATCAAAACTTTATCTGCTAAGAAAGATGCCTCTTCAAGCCGATGCGTAATCATCAGACTTGCAGATTTTTTTTCTTTCAGATGCTCTTTTAATACCTTAAGAGTTTTGCAAAATTTATTAGAGGTTTCCACATCCAACGATGCGGTCGGTTCATCAAACAGTAATACAACCGGATCGAGCATTAGGGTTCTGGCAATCCCTACCCTTTGCTGTTGGCCGCCCGACAAATCCGCAGCTTCTACTGACAACATTTCCGGCGTGATTCCCGCTTCTCGGATAGCTTTAACGAACCTTCCCTCAAGCTCCTGTTGGGTAACATTATGTTCAAATTGTGCTCCCATCTTGATATTCTCTTCCGCACTTCCAGGAAACATAACGGCTTTCTGAAAAATATAGGCCACCTGTTCACGAAGAACATGAACGTCATACTCTTCTAAGCTTTTACCATTCCAAAGAATCTGACCGCCAATGCGACCATAATCAAGACGATTTAACTGTCTTAATAATGTGGACTTTCCAGCTCCACTCGGACCGACAATACAGACAAACTCCCCTTCTTGTACATCAAAGGAAACGGAATCGAGAATTTTCTTCTCACCTTTCACAACAGTGAGATTTTGTATACTGAACGCTGTCATTTTTTTATATGTTTCTCAACGTAACTCACGGAACAATCTAAACTTATATTGTAAGAAAGTAAAAGAAATAACTCTAATACGGGTCATCCTCATAGTGGATGGACTGATTTTTAAAGATTTTTTCTGGTTTTTCTGTATTTTCTTTTTACAATTAATATGAAATAAACAATAGGAATGAAAGGAAGAATTTATGAAAAAGATTGCAGTTCTGGGATGTGGAGCTTTGAGTCAAACATTCTGTATGAATGCTATTCGTCTTTTAGAAGATGACTACTTCATTACAGCTGTTTTGGCAAAGCATCATGAACACGCCGTTGATTTGTCTATGAAGATTGGGAGCTTCGCCTGTCGCAGCCTCAGTGAATTGCTCTCTTTAAGACCGGACATAGTCGTTGAATTTGCCGGCGTAGAAGCTGTAGAAAAATATGCTGAAGATATTCTTTCATCCGGATGTGATTTAGTCATCGCCTCTGTGGGAGCTTTGGATGACAAAGACTTCAGAGAACATATTATCAAGGTCGCAAAAGATCATGAACGTCACATCTATGTCACCAGCGGCGCAATCGGCGGCATGGACATCATGTCTACTTTCGCAGCATACGGCAATCCTGAAGTCAGCATTGTCAGCGTAAAACCACCACAGGTTTATGACAACTCTCCGTATTTGGCCAATAAGCCGGTACGTAGAGATCAAGAAGTGGTGGTGTTTGAAGGTGACGTACACGCAGCTATAAGAGGTTTTCCAAGAAACGTTAACGTTTCCGCAGCTACAGCCTTGGCCTCACATGCACATGACATGAAAGTCAAACTGATCAGCGATCCAAGTGCAACAAGAAATACTCATACGGTAACTTTGCATAATCCGATTATGGACGCACAGCTTACCTTCTCTGCTGAACCGGATCATGAAAACGAAAGAGCCAGTATGTCAGCAGCCTGGAGTGTTATCGCTCTTCTGAAGAATTTATCTTCTCCGCTTTCCTTCTTCTAGCTGGACAACCTTCTTAGATACGAAGCCTCGCCCAAACGCGAGGCTTTCTAATTGTGGACAAGATCGAGTAGAGGGTTGGGTTGCCCCGTCCCCCTCTCACAGCACCCACCGTACGGTTCCGTAGTGGGCGCTTCATTAACAAATCGCCATAAAGCGGAGAGAATATAACCCTAATCTGGCGAAACGGGCGTTCTTGATGGTTAGGTTCATATGAGCCTGACCCGAGTTCCACCATGCACCTCTGCCATTAACCGAACTTTTCCAGGCGGTCTCGAGATCCAGACCTAGTTTGATCAGGTTCTGTGCCCTAGTTTTCGGCCTCTTCCATGCAATCCAAATAAGTTCCCGAAGATGATGTCGGATTCGTTCATCCATCTCATTCCAAAATTGCTTCCTGGTGTCCAGTCGATAGTAGTTTCTCCATCCTCTTAGGACTGGCGTCAATCTTTCTATCGTCTTTTTCAAAGAAGTTCCTCGTGCTGAGTTAAACATCTTGTGGAGTTTCGTCCATAGTCTCTTCATCGACTTTTCCGCCACGACAATACGCTTACTGTCTGCTTTGGAGAACGTGTAGCCAAGAAATGTTGAGTCCTTAGGACGAAAGGTTCCGCTCTTGTCACGATTAACTCGTAACTTGAGCTCTCCTTCCACGTATTGTGTGATGCTGTTTAATACTCGTTGAGCTGCTTTCTCAGATTTAACGTATATGTTGCAGTCATCGGCATATCTGACGTGACTCAGCCCTCTAGACTCGATTTCCCAATCGAGTTCGGTGAGCATAACATTTGACAACAGTGGACTTAAGGGGGAGCCTTGTGGAACCCCTTGGGTCCTAGGGCTTACAAGCCCCTCTTCCATGATACCTGCGTTGAAGTATCTCCTGTATAGAGAGACGCCCTGCTGGGCGCACAAAAACAAAACCCTCGGAGCCGTAATGACTTCGAGGGTCTGTTTTAAATAATTGAGCCCGGAGGCTACCTACTTTCGCAAGAAATACAACTCACTATCATCGGCGTGGAGGCGTTTCACTGTCCTGTTCGGGATGGGAAGGAGTGGTTCCACCCTGCTATGGCCTCCGGGCTTTAACTTGTTCTGCATCTTTCGATGCTCGGAAATTCTTATCAATCTTGACGAGCATTTAAGCTCTGCTTTGTTTAACTTTACTTGCTACAACCAACGCGGGCTTTAAGCTTCACGGTTATAGGATCAAGCCTCACGAGCAATTAGTATCAGTTAGCTCAATGCCTTACAGCACTTACACACCTGACCTATCGACGTCCTGGTCTCGAACGACTCTTTTGGGAGGTTTTACCTCCGGGAAGACTCATCTTCAGGCAAGTTTCCCGCTTAGATGCTTTCAGCGGTTATCTCTTCCGCACTTAGCTACCCGGCTATGCCACTGGCGTGACAACCGGTACACCAGAGGTGCGTCCACTCCGGTCCTCTCGTACTAGGAGCAGCCCCCGTCAATCTTCCAACGCCCACGGCAGATAGGGACCAAACTGTCTCACGACGTTTTAAACCCAGCTCACGTACCTCTTTAAATGGCGAACAGCCATACCCTTGGGACCGACTTCAGCCCCAGGATGAGATGAGCCGACATCGAGGTGCCAAACACCGCCGTCGATATGAACTCTTGGGCGGTATCAGCCTGTTATCCCCAGAGTACCTTTTATCCGTTGAGCGATGGCCCTTCCATTCAGTGCCACCGGATCACTATGACCTGCTTTCGCATCTGCTCGAGTTGTAGCTCTCGCAGTCAAGCACGCTTTTGCCATTGCACTATCAGCACGATTTCCGACCGTACCTAGCGTACCTTCGTACTCCTCCGTTACCCTTTAGGAGGAGACCGCCCCAGTCAAACTGCCTACCATGCACGGTCCCAAACAGTGTGGTCCTGTCTTGGTTAGAACCGCAAACAAATCAGGGTGGTATTTCAAGGTTGACTCCAGAGGAGCTGGCGCTCCTCTTTCTCTGTCTCCCACCTATCCTACACAAATCGGTTCACAGTTCAATGCAAAGCTGCAGTAAAGGTTCATGGGGTCTTTCCGTCTAGCCGCGGGTAGATTGCATCATCACAAACACTTCAACTTCACTGAGTCTCGGGAGGAGACAGTGTGGCCATCGTTATGCCATTCGTGCAGGTCGGAACTTACCCGACAAGGAATTTCGCTACCTTAGGACCGTTATAGTTACGGCCGCCGTTTACTGGGACTTCGATCAAGGCCTCTCAGCCCATCAATTAATCTTCCAGCACCGGGCAGGCATCACACCCTATACGTCGTCTTTCGACTTTGCAGAGTGCTGTGTTTTTAATAAACAGTCGCAGCCACCTATTCTCTGAGACCGTCTCACGCTCAAGGTGTCTCTCCTCTCACGCTACTGCGGCACACCTTCTTCCGAAGTTACGGTGTCAATTTGCCGAGTTCCTTCTCCCGAGTTCTCTCAAGCGCCTGAGCATATTCAGCTCGCCCACCAGTGTCGGTTTGCGGTACGGTCCTCTCAGACTGTAGCTTAGAGGTTTTTCCTGGAAGAGTTTCCAATCACTTCGCTCCCGTGGGAGCACCACTTCCGATCCGGACGATCCGTTGGCGGATTTGCCTGCCAACCGTCCTCGTCTAAGTACCGAGTAGTCCAACACTCGGATGACCTTAGCCTCTCCGTCACCCCTTCGCATCTGACAGCGGTCCGGGAATATTAACCCGGTTCCCATCGGCTACGCCTTTCGGCCTGACCTTAGGGGCCGACTCACCCTGCTCCGATGAACGTAGAGCAGGAAACCTTGGGCTTGCGGCGAGAGGGCTTTTCACCCTCTTTAACGTTACTCATGTCAGCATTCGCACTTCTGATATCTCCAGCAGACTTCTCAATCCGCCTTCTCAGACTTACAGAACGCTCCCCTACCACGCATGGATTTTTCCATGCATCCGCGGCTTCGGTTAGCAGCTTAGCCCCGTTACATCTTCCGCGCAGAAAGACTCGACCAGTGAGCTATTACGCTTTCTTTGAAGGATGGCTGCTTCTAAGCCAACTTCCTGGTTGTCACGGCCTTTCCACTTCGTTTTCCACTTAGCTGCTATTGGGGACCTTAGCCGGCGGTCTGGGTTGTTTCCCTTTTGAGTCCGGACGTTAGCACCCGGTGCTCTGTCTCCCGTGTATAGCTTCCAGGTATTCGGAGTTTGCCTTGGTTTGGTAAGACTACATGTCCCCCTAGCCAAAACAGTGCTCTACCCCCTGGAGCCTTCACACGAGGCACTACCTCAATAGTTTTCGGGGAGAACCAGCTATCTCCAGATTTGTTTGGCCTTTCACCCCTATCCACAGCTCATCCGCTAATTTTGCAACACTAGTCGGTTCGGTCCTCCAGTGTGTGTTACCACACCTTCAACCTGGCCATGGATAGCTCATCTGGTTTCGGGTCTACACCCTGCGACTTTTCGCTCTATTCGAACTCGCTTTCGCTTCGGCTTCCCTATTCGGTTAACCTCGCCACAGAATGTAAGTCGCTGACCCATTATGCAAAAGGTACGCAGTCACCTCAAAAAAAGGCTCCTACTGTTTGTATGCATGCGGTTTCAGGTTCTATTTCACTCCCCTCCCGGGGTTCTTTTCGCCTTTCCCTCACGGTACTGGTTCACTATCGGTCGATCACTAGTATTTAGCCTTGGAGGATGGTCCCCCCTTCTTCAGACAGGATTCCTCGTGTCCCGCCTTACTTCTCGTTTCCTTAGTACCATTCGGACAATTTTAAATACAGGGCTATCACCTTCTCTGGCTGAGCTTTCCATCTCATTCTTCTATTATCCAAACTATCA
Organism: Turicimonas muris; assembly: GCF_002221595.1. GTDB lineage: Bacteria > Pseudomonadota > Gammaproteobacteria > Burkholderiales > Burkholderiaceae_F > Turicimonas > Turicimonas muris. Next base: position 338,149 of record NZ_NHMP01000002.1, on the reverse strand, counting down.
AAAACTAGGCTCCTCCGGGTTCGCTCGCCGCTACTGCCGGAATCTCGGTTGATTTCTTTTCCTGAGGATACTTAGATGTTTCAGTTCTCCTCGTTCGCCTCGCATGACTATGGATTCATCATGCGATAACCCTTATCGGGCTGGGTTCCCCCATTCAGATATCTGCGGATCTATGCTCGTTTGCCAGCTCCCCGCAGCTTTTCGCAGGCTGCCACGTCTTTCTTCGCCTGTGATCGCCAAGGCATCCACCACATGCACTTAGTCGCTTGATCCTATAACCCTGCCGCCTATTGCCCGGCAGCGTTACAAGCAACCGCTAAACGCTGTTCCCATTACGCTGTTTATGTCTTCGCTTTCAAGTTTCTCACAAAGTTTTGCTTTGTTAATGACTCGTCAATCTTTACCCGTTTACGTTTCCATAAACGTTTTCAATTGATTCAAATTTCCGATTTTTTAAAGAACAAATTTTCAGGCTCTAAATTGCCTGAAATAAATACTCACTAAGCACTTATTTCAGTAATCTGGTGGAGGTAAACGGGATCGAACCGTTGACCCCCTGCTTGCAAAGCAGGTGCTCTCCCAGCTGAGCTATACCCCCATGAAAGACTTTGGTGGGTCTTGATGGACTTGAACCATCGACCCCCGCCTTATCAAGACGGTGCTCTAACCAGCTGAGCTAAAGACCCTTAGCCTTTGGCCTATTCTCTTCTTCAATCTATCGACTGCCGATAAGAGCGGACACTCAAATCTTCAAGCAAAAACTCTTGAAAGGAGGTGATCCAGCCGCACCTTCCGGTACGGCTACCTTGTTACGACTTAACATTAGTCACGGTGCTCACCGTGGTCGCCGCCCTCCTTGCGGTTAGGCTAACGACTTCTGGTAAACACCACTCCCATTGTTTGACGGGCGGTGTGTACAAGACCCGGGAACGTATTCACCGCGGCATGCTGATCCGCGATTACTAGCGATTCCGACTTCATGCAGTCGAGTTGCAGACTGCAATCCGGACTACGATCGGTTTTCTGGGATTTGCTCCGCCTCTCGGCTTCGCTGCCCTCTGTTCCGACCATTGTATGACGTGTGAAGCCCTACCCATAAGGGCCATGAGGACTTGACGTCATCCCCACCTTCCTCCGGTTTGTCACCGGCAGTCTCACTAGAGTGCCCTTTCGTAGCAACTAGTGACAAGGGTTGCGCTCGTTGCGGGACTTAACCCAACATCTCACGACACGAGCTGACGACAGCCATGCAGCACCTGTGTGCAGATCCTCTTGCGAGCTCTCCTCATTACAAGGAGTTGTCTGCCATGTCAAGGGTAGGTAAGGTTTTTCGCGTTGCATCGAATTAATCCACATCATCCACCGCTTGTGCGGGTCCCCGTCAATTCCTTTGAGTTTTAGTCTTGCGACCGTACTTCCCAGGCGGTCAACTTCTCGCGTTAGCTGCGTTACTGAAAGTTTTACCTCCCAACAACTAGTTGACATCGTTTAGGGCGTGGACTACCAGGGTATCTAATCCTGTTTGCTCCCCACGCTTTCGTGTATGAGCGTCAGTTGCGTCCCAGGGGGCTGCCTTCGCCATCGGTGTTCTTCCAAATATCTACGCATTTCACTGCTACACTTGGAATTCCACCCCCCTCTGACGCACTCTAGTCTTGCAGTCATGTATGGCTTTCCCAGGTTAAGCCCGGGGCTTTCACATCCATCTTGCAAAACCGCCTGCACACCCTTTACGCCCAGTAATTCCGATTAACGCTCGCACCCTACGTATTACCGCGGCTGCTGGCACGTAGTTAGCCGGTGCTTATTCTTAGAGTACCGTCATCGTCTATCGGTATTATCAATAGACTTTTCGTTCTCTACAAAAGTGGTTTACAACCCGAAGGCCGTCTTCCCACACGCGGAATAGCTGGATCAGGCTTGCGCCCATTGTCCAAAATTCCCCACTGCTGCCTCCCGTAGGAGTCTGGGCCGTGTCTCAGTCCCAGTGTGGCTGGTCGTCCTCTCAGACCAGCTACTGATCGTCGCCTTGGTAAGCCTTTACCTTACCAACTAGCTAATCAGTCATCGGCCGCTCCGCTCGCGAGAGGCCCTCGCGGGTCCCCCTCTTTCATCCTCGGATCTCATGCGGTATTAGCTCCCCTTTCGGGAAGTTGTCCCCCACGAGCGGATACGTTCCGATGTCTTACTCACCCGTTCGCCACTCGTCGACAGAGGAAAGCAAGCTTTCCTCCTCGTTACCGTTCGACTTGCATGTGTAAAGCGTTCCGCCAGCGTTCAATCTGAGCCAGGATCAAACTCTTTTGTTTAATCTCTGTTGTCGCTCTTACTCTTCGTTTCGGTTTTGACGGAGCATTTCCTACTCCGTTTGCCTCACAAAGCGAGCTTCTTAAATTTAATCTCTTTGCTTTCGCTCTTAAACTTAAGTGCCCGCTCTTATCGGTTCGTCGATAAATTTTTAAAGAACTTGCGTCGCTGATTTCGTGTTCGTCATCAACAACGAGGTGCGAACTATAAATACCTTTTTTGAGCTTGTCAAACCTTTTGAGAGAAAAATTTAATAAAAAAGCACTAAAAACTAGTGCTTCTTATTTAATTTCAAATAGTTATATAAAATGTAAAAAAAATTTGTAATTTCACAACATTTTGGATTTTTGGGAATTTAATTAATTTCAAACGGATTTTATTTCCGGGGATTGCTATCAAAATATGGCGCCGCTGCTTTGAGGTATACAAACATGGAATAAAGCGTCAACAGTGCGGCGATATAGATAAGAATCGTACCTAACATTCTCATATCGATACCCCAGAGAGGTTCAAAATAGAGCAGCATCGGGATTGCAACCATTTGCGCAATTGCTTTAATTTTGCCGTACCAATTGACTTTAACCTTTCCGGACATACCGACTTGTGCCATCCACTCTCTTAATGCTGTAACGGTAATTTCTCTGCCGATAATAATTAAAGCAATAAGCATGTCGACTCTTCCAGCCGCTACCAAAACGATGAGAGCCGCGCTGACCATCAGCTTGTCGGCAACCGGATCTAAGAATGCTCCTAGCTTGGTCCCCATTCCAAACTTTCTAGCGAAGTAACCGTCTAGCGCATCTGTAATTGCTGCAATAATAAAAAGGGCGCAGCCGATAATGTTTTGCCACTCCATACTTACCCATGAAATTGGGAGCATAAACACCCCAACAATCAAGGGAATAAAAGCAATCCTTGCCCAAGTGAGCCACATAGGCAAGTTAAAAGATAATTTTTGTATTTGTTTAGCCATGTAATTGCGAATAAATTTGTTTTGCTATCGAATGAGAAATTCCCTCAACACTAGCAATATCCTCTTCTGAAGCATTGGAAAGAGCTTTCAAGCTCCCAAAATGCGCTAATAGTTTTTTTCTGCGCTTGGGACCCACTCCCTCTAAATCTTCAATTTTAGAATAATTTCTTGCTTTCGCACGCTTTGCTCTCATTCCCGTAATAGCAAATCTGTGTGCTTCATCTCGAATTTGCGCAATAAGCATCAAAGCTGCAGACTCTTTTCCCAATTTCAGAGGAAGTTTGTCCGGATCAGCAAAAATTAACTCTTCCAACCCAACTTTTCTTCCTTCACCTTTCGCCACGCCGACGATGGCATTTTTATCTAGTCCAAGTTCATCAAAGACTTCACAAGCCATAGAAACCTGCCCTCTTCCGCCGTCAACTAAAACGATGGTAGGAAGTTTTGCTTCACCACGGGCCACTCGAGAATATCTTCTCGTTAAAACTTGACGCATGGCTGCATAATCATCGCCCGGTGTTACATCGTGAATATTGAATCGGCGGTATTGGCTTGAATCCATTTTATTGTTTGCAAAAACAACGCAGGATGCTTGAGTAGCTTCACCCGAAGAATGACTGATGTCGAAACATTCCACTTTGAAGTTAGAATAATCTTCTCTGTCAAACTGCAGACCTAAAGCCTCTGTCAGAGCCTCTATTCTTCCTACCTGATGAGATTCTTCGCTAAGTTTTCTGCCCAAAGAAATCCTTGCATTCATCGTAGCTAAATCCAGCCACTTCTTTCGGATACCTTGAGGTTTTCTTGCGAAATAAACCGTTCTCGGAGAAAGTGCATTTAGCAGTTCTGAAATCGTATCGCCATTTTCTTCAACATTGGCTAAAACAACCGGCGGTACATCCATTTCTAAGTAATGCTGGGCTACGAAAGCTTCAATGACTTCATCCACAGACGGAAGCTCCGTGTCCTTAGAAAATTTAGGGAAAATAGAACGATCTCCTAAATGCTGACCGCCTCGAACCATTGCCAAATTAACGCAGATTTGACCTCCTTCAATTACGGCGGCAATGATATCGACGTTAAAGTCTGGAGTTGCAGTCATGGTCTGCATCTGGGTAACATTCGAAATGGCTGCCAATTGGTCACGAACTGCAGCCGCTTTTTCGAACTCTAACTTCTCAGCATACCTTTCCATCTTCTGTTGTAAAGTTTTTTGAATCTCCGCACTTTCTCCCCTTAAAAACTCTTTTGAGAGTCGAACTGACTCGGCATATTCTTCTTGACTAATGCAATTACAGCATGGTCCGCTACATCTGCTAATCTGGTGGAGAAGACAGGGTCGGGAACGATTATTAAAGACAGAATTCTCACAAACACGGATCTGGAATACCTTCTGCACCACATTTAGAGCTTCTTTCGCAGCCGTAGCATTCGGAAAAGGACCAAAAAAAGTTTGTTTTTTATCTAAGGCACCTCGGAAATAAGACAGACGAGGAAAATCTCCTGCACTGAATTTCAGGTACGGATAGGACTTATCGTCTCTGAAAAGAATATTGAATCTCGGAGATTGGGATTTAATTAGATTGGACTCAAGAATAAGAGCCTCAGCTTCACTATTAACAACAGTAATTTCGGCCCTGGCAATTAATCCCACCATCATCTCGGTGCGAGGAGCAAGCGTCTTTTGAAAATAACTTGACACTCTCCTTTTCAAATCTCTTGCTTTTCCTACATAGAGGAGATTGCCTTGCGCGTCAAAATATCTGTAAACGCCAGGAAGTCTTGGAAGGGTCTTTAAAAACTCGGAAGCGTCAAAAGGTCTTGCTTCCGCGTCTTTCTCATTCGTTGCATTGGTCGTCACAACTTATTGCCTGCTCAAAAAATATTCCGCAATTATGGAAGAGTTCTTTGACTCAAGTCAAAAAAAAAGGCACCAGGTATTTCGCACTGGTGCCCGACTAACGGTAAGCGGACTCTGATTGGGCGATTCGCCCAAGTCCTTGAAACTTACCAACCTCAATCCCAAGGAGAAGAGAGAATTAAATCTCTCAGGTGCTATATTAGCAAAAGCATTTAGGTATTTCTACTACCTTCGTAAATACCTAGCTCAATTTGAGTTGAGGTATATGTCCTTTATTTAGCTGCCGCCATCTTTTCCTCAACACTAAGCATGTTTTCAAATTTCTTAACGTCAAAGCTTCTGTTCCACATAACAGCCAAGAAACCTGCAAAAGCCACAAAAGTAGCACCGAAACTGATAATCCAGTTTCCATGACTTAAACCGGCGGCCAAGTATCCGACTACGCAGCAGCCTGCCACAAACCAGGCGTAAGGAAGCTGAGTCGTTACGTGAGACATATGCGAACATCCGCTGCCCGCACTTGACAAAATAGTTGTATCGGAAATCGGTGAGCAGTGGTCGCCGAAAACAGAACCGGCTAAAGTAGCGGACAAACACACCACAGTCAAGCTAGGATCGACTGAGATAGCAACTGGGACTGCAATAGGAATCAAAATACCAAATGTACCCCATGCTGTTCCTGTCGAGAAGGACAACAATCCTGCAATAATGAAAATAACTACGGGAAGGAAGTAATCGAGACCTGTACCTCCAGCGACAAAACCTTGAACAAAGGTCTGAGTCAAAAGAAGGTCGCGGCAAACACCCGAAAGAGTCCAAGCTAACACCAAAATAATGTTGGCCGGAAGCATGAGTTTCATGCCTTCAATGCAGCCTTCCATAAAGGAACCAAACTTCACGATGCCGCGCGGAATATACATTGCCATCGCAACGACAATCGCTCCAAAAGATGCCCAAACAAGAGCCTTAGAGGCTGAACAGTTGCCCAGAGATGCGGCAAAAGTATGATAAGCAGGATCGTCTCCCCAATAGCCGCCGTCATACATGAAGGCTAAAACGGCGAATACGATTAGGGCAATTAATGGGACCAACATATCCCAGATAGTCCCGCGAGTGCTCGGAAGGTGCTTAGGTTTATCGGTAATTTCGTTCTCTACTTCCTTCAATGCCTTAGAAAGAGCTCTTTCTTCAGCAAGTCTCATCGGACCGAAATCTCTGTTGGTAAGACTTAAATAGAAAACCAATAAAAGACAGAAAATGGCATAGAAATTGAATGGAATGGAAGAAACGAAAGCTTGAAAATCGCTTTCAAACTGCCCGGTGGATTTCAAACTGCTTCCGACAGCAGCTGCCCAGGAAGAGATCGGTGCGATGATGCACATCGGAGCGGCGGTTGAGTCAATGATATAAGCCAGTTTTTCTCTGGAGACACGATAAGAGTCAGTCAAAGGTCTCATGACGGTACCGACTGTTAAACAGTTAAAGTAATCGTCAATAAAGATAAGAAAGCTCAGACCAAATGTAGCTAAGATAGAAGACCTTCTGCTTTTGATTTTTTCTCTTGCGATTTCACCGTATTTGCGAGTGCCTCCGGACATTCCCAAGACGTACACCAATGCCCCTAATAAAGTACAGAATAAGAGAATTTGAAAGTCAACCTTATCTCCCATTAATTTAAAGGTAACTTCCAGGCCTTTGACCATTGGATCGGCAGCTCCGCTTCCGAAGGAATAAATATAAGCTCCGGAAAGAATACCGATCATTAGGGAAGAAAAAACTTCTTTTGTTATAAGGGCCAATACGATTGCGACTACGGGAGGAATAATCGACAACCAACCTGCTGCGTATGGATCCATTCTTATGCTTCCAAGTTAGAAAAATAAAATAAATTCTAACAACGCAAAGTTTGCTTATCCCCGCCCGGCTCTTAAAAGATACGAAAAAAGCGGCCTAAGCCGCCTTTTTCAAGAGTAATCCCTAATTACATTACTCTGCTGCGATACTCATCAGTTCTTGTATCGATTTCAATCTTGTCGCCTGTGTTGACGAAAGCTGGAACTTGAACGATGTGACCTGTAGAGAGTTTGGCTGGTTTCATAACCTTACCGGATGTGTCGCCCTTAACTGCAGGTTCTGTGTAAACAACTTCGCGAACCAAAATTGTAGGAAGTTCGATAGAAATAGCACGGCCATTGTAGAAAACGGCTTCAGCTTGCATGCCGTCTTCCAAATATTTAAGGCAGTCTTCCATCACTTCAGCTTCAACTTCAATCTGGTTGTATTCGTCGTCCATCCAAACATAGTGAGGATCACCGTAGTAGGAATATGTAACTTCCTTCTTGTCGAGAATGATGTCATCGAAACGATCGTCAGCTCTGTAAACAGTTTCAGTTCCGGCGTTGCTCAGAAGGTTCTTCATTTTGAGCTTAACTGTGGAAGCGCCGCGTCCGCCTTTGCTGTATTCGCTTTTAAGGACAACCATAGGATTGTTGTCAACCATGACAACATTACCAACTCTAAGTTCTTGTGCTGTTTTCATAATAAAAAATTACCTGATGTTTTCTAACTGCCAATCGCAGATATAAGAGATCTTATGATTTTAACTTGCTTTCTATGAATTTGCACAAATTCTCTGTAAGTGAACCTACCGAATGTAAATTTTCTTCCCAAGCTGCGGCACTCTCTGTTAATTCAGAAGTCGCGTCGCGCCATTGACGCCATAACTCTATAAAGGAAGAGTCTCCCTTATTAAAAGCAAGATTAATTTCTTTCAAAAGCTCGAAATTCTTTTGAGAATAAAAAGGTTTTAAACGATCTTCAAAAGCTGTCAGTTTGTGAATGTGCGTATCCTCTGTCTGAGGATAAATATTCCAAATAAAAGGTTTACCAGCTAACTGAGCACGAGCAAAAGAATCTTCTCCTCGAATAATCAAAGAATCAGCAACCCAGAGCAACTTATCAAAATCAGTCTGAGGAAGCATAGGAAGAGGAACACACAAAATGTGAGGATATAGCTTTGCCAGTTCTTGTATCTCTTTTCCGGCACCACCGGCCGCCAACAAAAGCTGAATAGGTCTCCGATCAGAAGCCAAGGCTTCAACCAAAATTTTAAGGGGCGCTGACGGATAACAAAACACGAAAGTATTAAAGGGACTCTCCGGATTTGCTCCTATAGTTTTTAGAAAGACTTCTTTTTTACTCTTAAACAACTGACGGTGTTCGTTGAGTCCTGTCTCGCAAATAATTCCCCCTGTTTTATTGGTAACTCCCGGGAAAAAAAAGTATTTTTTCGTGCCATACCGCGGATGAGGCGAAGGGAGAGTGTGACAGCCCTCAACCCAGTCTTCCGCTGACAAATATTCCAAATTGATCCAGATTGGAGAAGGATTTCTTTCGGCAATTCTTTTTTCAAAAGGGTCAGGAATTCTGCACCCGAATGTCTCTATAACAATATCAGAAGGACTTTCTCGCTCCGCGTATTCCCATTTAAGGAGCTCAATTCCTGCAGCATGCTGTCTTACTTTTTCACTGTCGACTCTTGGTTCAATCGCCGATAAGGTTTCAAGATTATTTATATAGAAGCGTACATTCCAGCCCTTCTCTTTCCTGATATCTCGCGCCAATCTCCAGCACACCCCTGCGTCTCCGAAATTGTCAATAACATCGCAGAAAATATCGCAACCTATAGTATTTTTTTGCATGCCTATTCCATTCAATTAAGCTCGAAATATAGTACTCAAGTTGACTCAAGCCTTTTGAATTCTTAACTACAATAAAAATAGAGAGAGATTCTGCAGTTCTAAAATTCTCTCCCGTCCTAATTTGAAGAAGTATGAAGAAGTTCAGTAAAAAGATTAATTACGATGTCACTCAGTTTGATAATTCGTTTTTTGTACCTTACAAACTTAAAGCCGATGTAAGAACCATGATTGAAGAAAAGGTCCGACCCGATAAGGTTGAGCCTCTTATTGCAACATTGGAATATATCAGCAGCCGAGTTATGGATTCTTTGGAGGACGACGACCGAGAGCCCAATAAGTTCCCTTTTTTTGATAACGAATTCGACAAAGACTGGCTTCTGGAAGGATTTGAACATGAGTCCATCGACCATATAGCCGAAAACAGCCCCAACAGGCTGTTTTCTGAACCGGTTTTCACCCCTGCTATCAGCGGTAATCCATCAAAGGTCTCCTTAATCATTTCTCCGACCTGCTTCGAGCAAGATGAAAATTTCGGAGACTTCATCAGACCACAGTAGTCAACCAGCCCGGGCTAAAACCCGAGGCTTGCAAAAGCCTGGTTGACTGGCTTCAATAAACCTGATTAATCTTTACGACGGTGAGTTTTCCTCCACTCCCAAGGTTCTAGAGGATTTGGCTGAGCCCATAATCCGCGTTTAGTCCTCTGTGCCTCATACATTGCTTCCTGGTAAAGGACACGATCTTTCGGCATTACGTCTTTCTGATAGTTTCTGTAAAACCAAGCGTGGCCGTCGAGCACCATTTGTCTATTGACATCAATATTGTTTGTAACGACCTTGCCTATTATTCTTCCGTATCGATCAAACTTCTTTTTGGAAAGGTAGTAGATTCTCACCTGGTTGTTGCCGCTGCGGATAAGGTTTTCCAGATGACGTCGACTCGCGTTTCCTCCTTCCATTTTTAGTTCCGGAGCATCAATTCCGAGAAGCCTGATTTTGATTTTATTGTTAGAACCCTTCTCGCGGACAGTTAAAGTATCTCCGTCAGCAACGCGAGTGACTCTGGCTTCGATGTACTCGTATCCGGGATGGCCGAAATCTTTTTGATCGGCAGCAGTGGCAGTCTCAGATTTTTGAAAAAGATTTCCGATTTCGCCAAAAGAAAGTGCATGAGCAGCCGATGCTAAAAGGGCAGAAACTGCAAAAGCAGATAATATTTTTATTAATGACATATAGTTATGGTCTTCTCAGAGTAAATTTATCGAACGAGGATTCTAATTGCTTCAATACTTCGTTAGAAGGATAGTCACTTCCCACTCTTGGTAAAGGATGCTCTTGAGTATGCATAGGAGGTTCCCGGTAAATTTGCAGAGCATACTCCCGCACTCCTCTCTCCTTAAGTTGCATTGCCAGGGCTAACAGCTGCTCTTCTGAAAGATAATCAGGATGGGCTGTCGTTCGGACTTCGAACGGGATTCCACTCTCGAGAAGATCATCCAAGCTCTCCTCCACTTTTTCGATATGCACTCTCTTGCCGACAACTTTTTCGTACAAGTCACGTTCTAATAAAGGGGCTTTAATGTCCAGACCTACCCAATCAAGGAAAGGGAGAATTTCTCTTAATTGGTGCGGATACATTCCTGCCGTATGAAGGCCGATTTTGTAGCCGAGCTTCTTGGCTGTTTGAACCGCTTCGTAAAGTGCAGGATCGGTCAGTGGCTCTCCCCCGCTGAAAACGACTCCATCAATCAGGCCTATTCTTTTCTTCAAAAAATTTTCTAGGTAATCCCAAGAAACAGCCTCTTCATTCTCAGAGAATTCTTTTAACTGAAGTTCTGGATTTTGGCAATAAAGACATTTCCAAGGGCAACCTTTAAGAAATACGACTGCCGACAAAAATCCGGGAAAATCAATTGTTGTAAACCTCGTCACTCCGGCAATTCTTAGTTGATTTGCAGGACGATGTTCCACTGCCGGAGGAACTTGTATTGAAATCACCTTCATGAAGTTTCCTACTCGTTGAATTGTGTAAACGCAAAAAACTCCGCAGAGTTAGTGCGGAGCTATGCAAAATAAAATGGACTTACTTAGAGCAGCCGCATTTCTCTTCGGTGAAGTACTTTCTTTCGGCGAATTCACCTTGTTTTCCGATGTTGAACGAAGAAGTAGGACGGTGATAACCCATAACGCGTGTCCAAACTTCGCATTTTGTTCTTTCTTCGTCTTTCAAAACGATGTCTTTATCTGTGGTATTCATAGCAACTCTTCCTTATGAAATTAAAAAACAAATGTTAAAAATTATCTGTTACTGAAGACTGTTCCAATCTCTTCTTAGCAATCAATTCAGCATCGCACTTAGGACAGAACTCGTGGTTGCCCGGGATATAACCGTGTTTCGGACAGACGGAGAATGTCGGTGTAATGGTGATGTAGGGCAAGCGGAATTTCGTCAACGCTCTTCTAACGATATCGCTGCATCTTTCCGAGCTGGAAATAGCTTCGTTCATATACAAGTGCAGAACTGTACCGCCGGTGTACTTCTTCTGAAGATCTTCTTGCATTTCAAGGGCTTCGAAAGGATCATCCGTAAAGTTAACCGGGAGCTGAGAGCTGTTGGTGTAATAAGGATGGTCCGGTGTACCGGCTTGAAGAATCTTCGGAAAGCGCTTCTTATCTTCTTTAGCGAATCTGTATGTGGTTCCTTCGGCCGGCGTAGCTTCCAAGTTGTACATATGACCGGTTTCTTCTTGGAAAATAACAAGTTTTTCACGGATGAAGTCGAGAACTTTCGCAGCGAAGGCGTGCCCTTCAGGAGTTGTAATGTTATGTTCGTCCTGTGTAAAGTTTCTGATCATTTCGTTCAAACCGTTAACACCGACTGTGGAGAAATGGTTTCTCAAAGTACCGAGATAACGTTTGGTGTATGGGAACAAACCTTGATCCATATGACGCTGGATAACCTTACGTTTTAATTCTAAGCTGGTTCTAGCGATTTCAAGAAGCTCCTCAATTCTCTTGAATAGACCTTCCTCATCCTGCGCAAAAACATAGCCGAGACGTGCACAGTTTAAGGTGACAACGCCTAAAGAGCCGGTTTGCTCAGCAGAGCCGAAAAGGCCGTTGCCGCGCTTCAAGAGTTCTCTCAAGTCCAACTGGAGGCGACAGCACATGGAGCGAATCATGTTCGGTTTCAATTCCGAATTAATGAAATTTTGGAAATACGGCAGCCCGTACCGTGCAGTCATGCTGAACAAGAGCTTAGAGTTTTCGCTCGTCCAATCGAAATCCGGAGTAACGTTGTAAGTCGGAATCGGGAAAGTAAAGACTCGGCCTTTAGCATCGCCTTCAAGCATGACTTCGATATAGGCACGGTTGATCATTGCCATTTCTTCTTGGAGATCGCCGTAGGTGAAGTCCATTTCCTTTCCGTCGATGACAGGCACCTGCTGCTTCAAATCTTCCGGACATGTCCAGTCGAATGTAAGATTTGTAAAAGGTGTCTGAGTACCCCATCTGCTAGGAACGTTCAGGTTATAAATAAGTTCCTGGATGCACTGTCTGACTTCTTTATAAGAGAGTTTGTCAACACGGATGTAAGGTGCGAGATATGTATCAAAAGAACTGAATGCCTGAGCACCGGCCCATTCGTTCTGCATCGTGCCTAAAAAGTTAACGATTTGACCGATAGCACTGCTTAAGTGCTTCGGTGCACCCGCCTCTACTTTACCCGGAACACCGTTAAGGCCTTCATTGAGGAGTCTTCTTAAAGACCACCCGGCGCAGTAGCCTGAGAGCATATCCAAGTCATGAATGTGAATATCTGCTTCTCTGTGTGCACGGCCTACTTCCGGAGGATAAACAAAGTTAAGCCAGTAGTTGGCAACAACTTTTCCTGAGACGTTCAGAATCAAACCGCCTAAAGAATATCCTTGGTTAGCATTAGCATTGACGCGCCAATCCTGCTGAAGCAAATATTCATTCATTGAGCTTTCTACGTCCACAAGGCTCTTGCGGGCATCTCTCATTTTTGCTCTTTGTTCACGGTAAACAATATAGGCTCTGAGAGTTTTCCTATAGCCGGTATCGAAAAGAGCGTTTTCTACGGCATCCTGAATTTGCTCGATGGTCGGGGTTGTTAGATCGTTCTTCTGGAGGTGACGAACAACTTCAATATGAGTGATTCGATTAGCAGTGGCATCATCGAACTCACCGGTCGCTTTACCTGCCTTAGCAAGAGCGTTGGCGATTTTTGTTATATCAAAATCTTTAACACTGCCGTCACGTTTGATGACGAACTTAGGCAAAGCCTCTGTAGAGTTCATGAAACACACCTCCAAAAAACAAGTAATTAGTATTGACGCAAACCTCATTTTCGAATTTGCGAGCTACAGATCTTATCTCTTTTTTGTTCTTTTGAGGAGGCTTTTAACACAACAGTTAGATACCCCCTATCTAAGCTACTACTATATATAGTAGTTTAAAAATTTTTCAAGAATATCAAAACAGAACCAATCTTCAATCATTTAGCTCTCGTTTAGAGAGACTAACTTATTATTCTTCCAGGTATTTTATCTTTTTTAACTCCGACAAAATTACCCCACACAAGATATTGAAAAAAATTTGTTTTTGAATTGAATGGAACAAACCCTAAATAGGTACATCTTTTTTCAATTTCGAGCCGGTGAATTTTCGGGTTGTATTTTGATCAAAAAATCTTTACCGAAACACAATTTCCATCACATCAGCAGGGGAGGAATAGATAAAGTTATTTTTATGTTAAATAAGTTTAATCCTTAATTTATATCTATTTAATATACTTTAAAGAAATATTTAATTTATTTTAAGTTTTTAGTTTTAAAAATTAGGGACGAATTAAATTGAATCTATTTTTTACTTCTGCTGATTTTAAACATTAGCTACTTAACTTCCAATCTGAAAAATTATTTTTAAAACATGGAAAGAAATTACGATAAAAAAAAGGAAAGATAAAATATTTTTTTATTAAGGAGAAAGCCTGTCAGATCTAGATTAACAGGAGAAGAACATAATAAGTTAGAAAAAAGGCTGTCGAACTACTCGACAGCCTTTTTAATTTACTGTGGATTTTTTCCGGGACCAACCAGAAAGAACCCGATGCGTTTTGTTTGAGGAGCGACGCAACAATTTCAGTACGTACAGAATACACTAATTTTTATAATTTTTACATCTTCGAGATTACTAATTTATCCTTAAAAAATAAGTAGTTACTCGTATTTATTGCTTCATAAAAATAACCATTAGTTATTTTTTATAGTTATTCCTCGATAACTACTTTTTTTATTTTAAATGTTTTGTATTAATCTGTCCCTTAATTACTACTTCATAGGTATCTGCCCTCTATTTAAATTCTCTCTCTTGGGTCTATTCTCGCTTTGTCGGCAAAACATCTCTGAACTCTGTAAAATTGTCATCCCTTAAACGAACAATATTTATTCTGAAATGCGTTTGACCAGTCACACAAAAACAAATATTCCTATTTGCCTAGCGATATATGGCAAAGAGTCTTTGGAATTTGTGACTGAATTCATCAACCAGCACCGCGGTTTCGAAGATAGTGCGGGCAACAAATTCTCTGTGAGCCAGTTGGCCGGCCAGTATGCTTTTGAACAAGTAAAACTGGATAGAAAAGGATATGACAGTAGAAGATTAGAAAAATATCTTTCTTACTTGTCTGATGCCGGTGCAGTTTTTTCTTTTAATGAAGCTCTCTCTCATGCCGATGATTTGATCAACTGTTTTACCGCTGATTTTGGACATGATGAAGACGGTGAGGCTACTTTCAGAATTAAAGCTCAGTCTTATCGTTTAAAGAAATATGATTGTCAGGCTTTGTGGGAGAGAGTCAAGCAATCAGAGCTGACTGTCTCTTCAGTGAAAACCGGAAGCCTAAGTTTTGATGATCTTTCTGACGAAGACTCCTCTTCTGAAGGGCTCTCAGATGATATTCTTGACTTTACCGTCAAGTTTGAACTGAAAGACTGCTCAGACGAAGTCTTTGCCTATTTATTCCGTTATGTAACGGCGGACAGCGGTCAATTATCTGTTGAGGATCTGGTTGATTTTCAATTTGTAGATTACCCCAACTTTCACGACGAAAGCATGACTATGCTTAACATGATGGAAGTCAAAGCAAAAGAAAAAGATGTGGAATGCCTGACTTCTGTCTTGAAATTCGTGGAAAATCAAAATATGCAGTTAGGTTCGGCATTGCCTGAGCCGGTCGGCAAAACCGTCAAAACTGAACCAAAATCTATTGATATTCCTGCCTCGGTTGTTGCAACACTTTTAGTTCGCAAGAATTTAGTGTAGTTTTTTTTCAAATTTAAGACCGGCATCCTAACTTTGTCTACACAATTAATCTGAGCCTTTACATTGAATTAGGCTAAACTTGCAAAGTTGAATTAGTAAGAGTTTGCAAAGAAGGGGTTTTCTCTTCTTTGTTGTCTATTTTTGTAAGAATTCTGCTTTATATGATTGAAAACGGTAAAACAAGAGCAAATGAAATACGCTCACTTTTTGTCCTTCCGGAATTAGTAAGCCATCATTTGGATAAAAGACCCAATATTCCTGCGGTCACCGAATATGATGCCGCTCAACAGCGTTGGGTTACTCTTACCTTTAAAGAACTCTACGATCGTTCCGTTATGTGGGCTAAAGCTTTCACTGCAGCCAACTTAAAAAAGGGAGATCGAGTTGCAATGCTTCTGCCCAATTCAATCGAAGCAGTTTGCTTTGATCAAGGGGCCCTTTTGATCGGCCTCGTCCCAGTTCCTCTCCATATTATTGATACACCTGACAACTGCGCCTACATCCTCCAGGATTCCGGTACAAAAGTGCTGGTTACTTTAAACCACGCACGATGGCATGCTATTGAGAAAGCTGCGGGGCCCAACGGTCTTCCTGATTTGCAAACGGTGGTTTTTATCAACGATGAAGACGAAGATAACGGCAAAGTTAAAGGCATAAGTCTGCAAAACTGGTTGTCTAGCGGAAAGGAAATCTCAGAACTCCCTCCTCTGCCTAAACAAGAAGATCTTGCATGCCTCGTCTATACCTCTGGTACAACAGGAAAACCAAAAGGCGTCATGCTGACTCATGAAAACATTATGAGCGACATCTCCAGTCTGCTTTACAACATCGCTCCTGAACCCACAGACAGCTGGCTGTCTTTTCTACCTCTGAGTCACACGTTTGAAAGAACTACGACTTACTACATTGGTTTAGGAATGGGCAACCAAGTCACATTCAGCCGCGGTATCACACGTCTTGTTGATGATTTGAAGACTGTCAAACCTTCAATTCTGATGTCCGTTCCTAGGATATATGAAAAAGTAAATGCAAAGATTCAGGAACGTTTAAAGACCAAATCTCTATTAGCCAGGAAATTCTTTACAGGAGCCATTGAATCTGGTTGGAGAAAATTCTGCAAAGAAAATGGTCTTGAGGGCGAAGAACCTAGATTCACGGATAAGATTCTGGAACCTCTTTACGAGAGGTTTGTCCGACAGAACATAAAGAACCAATTCGGAGGCAGAGTCCGAGTTGCCGTTTCAGGAGGAGCCGCAATCAGCCCTGAAGTAATCAAAACCTTTATTGGCCTTGGAGTACCCATTTACCAAGGTTACGGCATGACTGAAACCTCCCCGATTATTTCGGTTAATAAAATTGGTAATAACGATCCTTTGACCGTCGGGCAAATCCTTCCCGGAATTCAAGCCAAACTCGGGGACAAAGATGAGCTTCTAGTGAGGGGGCCGCAGATTATGCGAGGCTATTGGAATCGTAAAGAGGACACCGCTAAAGCAATTACTGAAGACGGCTGGTTTTCTACCGGAGACCAGGCTGACATCCTTCCGAACCGTTATTTAAGAATCAAAGGACGAATAAAGGAAATTATCGTCACATCCAACGGTGAAAAAGTACCGCCGGTCGATATTGAACAGTTGATTGAAACCGATCCGCTGTTTGCACAGGTTATGCTCATCGGAGACAATCGTCCCTTTATTTCCGCTCTTGTTGTTCTTAATAAAGACGAGTGGAAGCGTTTGGCAGTTACTTTAGAGCTAGATCCTAATTCTCCGGACTCTTTAAGTAAAAAAGCCGTACAGCAAGCATTGCTTAGAAGAATGAAGGCAGCAGCTAAGGGTGCTCCGCAATATGGAATACCTCGAGCCGTCACAGTCACACTGGATCCTTGGACTATCGAGAATGGTGCCTTAACTCCGACTTTAAAAATTAAACGTAGAATTCTGAACCAAAAATTTGAAAAAGAAATTGAATCTATGTACACCGATTTTGGAAAAAATAAGGACAACTAACATGACTTCCTCACCCCAAGAAGAACCGATCACGATAGTTCCGGATTTTCTGAAAGAAACACTAAAAAAATTTCCCACGCGTGAAGCTTATGGAGAATGGGATCAGCAGACTAATTCATGGCGATCGGTCACTTGGTCGGAATTTGCCGAAGAACTTCTGAAATGGAGAAAAGCCCTCCAAGCTTCCAATATTAAACCCGGAGACAGAGCCGCCGTCCTTCTTCCTAACTCGATTGACTCGGCCCTTGCAGATCAGGCTATCTTGGGAAACGGATGCGTTCCAGTTCCTCTTCATGCCGTCGATACGCCGGCAAGCAGCGCTTATATCATTAACAATTCCGAAGCCTCCATTCTTTTTGTTCCTAAAACATTACGATGGAACGCTATGGTCAGCGCTTGTGACAGTTTTCCGAACTTAAAGCTGGTTGTAGTGGTTAAAGAAGACACTTTAGAACATGCTGAGAACTCTCCTGTTCCAATCGTGACATTGAAAGATTGGCTGAAAGCCGGTGAAAAGGAGACTTTGACAAAGCCGAAGATTTCTCCGGGGGATTTAGCTTGCGTGGTATACACTTCCGGCACCACCGGTAACCCGAAAGGTGTCATGCTAACCCACCGCAATATCGTTTCTAACGTTCAAGGCTGCGGTCAAGTAATCGACATCAATCACAATGACGTCTATTTGTCTTTCCTCCCCTTCTCCCATACTTTTGAACGAACCGTTACTTATTACCTGGCTATTTGTACCGGCGCTAAAGTAACTTTTTCTCGAGGCGTACTTAAGCTAGCTGAAGATTTACAGCAGGTTAAACCGACAATTTTTATTTCTGTTCCTCGTGTATACGAGCAATTTCACTCGAAGTTCTTGGCTAAAATAGCTGAACAAGGCTCAATGAAGAAAGCTTTAGCAGAGCACGCTATTGACGTCGGCTGGAGAAGATTCTGTCGTGAAAACAACTTGGCAGTACCCTCCTCTTCCATGAGTTGGTTGGACAATGTCTTCTGGCCTGCAGTCGGTAAGAAATTCGTTGCCGCGCTCAAACAGGTTTTCGGAGGAAGAGTTCGTTTAGCCATTGCAGGAGGAGCTGCTTTAAACAACTCTTTAGGAAGATTTTTCTGTGCTTTAGAGCTTCCCTTAAGACAAGGATACGGTTTAACTGAGACTTCACCGGTTGTGAGCGTTGCTGTCGTTGGAAATAATAATCCCGTCACTGTCGGAAATCCGCTTCCTAACGTCCAAGTCCGAATTGACGATGCGGGAGAGCTCCAAATTAAAGCTCCTTCCGTTATGAAGGGTTATTGGAAGCTTCCCGAAGCTACTAAAGAAGTCTTTACTGAAGATGGATGGTTTAAAACCGGAGACTTAGCGAGCATTTCTGAAACTCACGGAAGAATCCGTATCAACGGCAGATTGAAAGAAATTATTGTGACATCTACCGGTGAAAAGATTCCTCCTACAGATTTGGAGCTTGCAATCCAATCTGATCCTTTATTTGAACAAGTTCTCTGTGTCGGTGAAGGACGCCCGTTCATTACAGCTCTTGCTGTAGTCAATGAGAATGAATGGGTTAAATTTGCCGCCTCTTTGAATGTGGATCCGGAAGATCCGAACTCTTTAACAAGAAGGGACGTGCGCCTGACCGCAATCCGCAGATTAAAGAAGTCAGCCTCTAACTTCCCCCAGTACGGCGTACCTAGAAATGTTTCTCTGATGCGTGAGCATTGGACAATAGACAACGGACTTCTGACAGTCACGATGAAATTGCGTCGTAAGAAAATTTTGGAGCGTTTCCACGATAGAGTGGAAGAACTTTACCAAACACCGCAAAATAAATAGATGGGAAAAGGCTGCTCATCGGGGCAGCCTTATTAGTTGTATTGCAAGATTAATATTAATTTTTAACTTTTTCTTTTAATTCTTCAATCAATTTTTCTTGATTCTCTAATCTTTGCTCCATCGCTTTAAGTTTTTCTGCGTAAGGGTCTTCTTCGTTTGCCACAAAACCGTAAGCAGCCATGCGAACGTGGAGTTTAGGATCTTGAATAGCTTTTTCTTGTCTTTGCTCTTCCGCATCCACTTTCTTATCTTTCCTTTTGACGATTCGTGCCGGATTACCAACGGCAGTCGAATCAGGGGGAAGCGGCTTAATGACGACAGCATTACTGCCGATTCGGCAATTGTCACCCACGGTAAAAGCTCCCAATACTTTAGCGCCGGCTCCGATAATGCAGTTTCTGCCGATGGTCGGATGTCTTTTTGTTCCTTCGGAAAGGGAGGTTCCTCCAAGAGTAACGCCGTGATAAATCGTACAGTCATCACCGACTTCTGCGGTTTCTCCAATAACCACGCCCATACCGTGGTCTATCAAAACACGTTTTCCAATCTCAGCGGCCGGATGAATTTCAATTCCGGTTAAAAATCTGCCTACCTGAGAAAGCCATCTGGCCGTGACCTTCCAATCAGCTTTCCAAAGTTTATTTGCCAAGCGATGAATGATAACGGCGTGCAGACCGGAATAGCATAGGAGAACCTCCCAACGAGATCGAGCTGCAGGATCTCTTTCGTAGATACTGTTGATGTCTTCTTTAATACTCTTAATCATGAAGATCTTCCCGTTAAAACCTCCTTGATTCTAACTTCACATTTACAGTTTTTTACTGCCTTTTCGTTCATCTTTTGAACGAATGATGGAGGAGTAGACTCCGCGAAGCAAATCCACTTCCGTCTGGGTCAATCCTGCCCGGGAAAATAAATGTCTGAACCGTTCCATCATGAATTTAGGCTTTTGAGGATCTAAAGCCCCGCATGCCACCATTGCCTGCTGCAAATGTCCGAACATTTTCTCGGTAGAGTCAACGGACGCAAGTTCACCATAGCTGAAGCGACGGCTTTCTTTGCTCAATAACGGTCCGCGCAGATCGGTTTGAAGTTGATAAGCAGTAACTTGGACGGCTTGAGCAAGGTTCAAAGAGTCACACTGCGGATTAGCAGGAATTCCCACACATCTTTGACACTGATTTACTTGTTCATTGGTCAGTCCGCTTCTCTCGGTTCCAAAGACAAACGCGATTCGGATATTGGAATCCCCTAAAGCCTCCTTGGCCTCTAGGCAAGCCTCCGTCAGAGAGACAAAGGGAGGCCCGAATTCTCTGTCATAGCCCGAAAGAGCATAGGCAAGTTGAATATCCTGTAAAGCGCTCTGTAAATCCGGTACGCATATCGACGAAAAAAGCACGTCAGCTGAACGGGTACAAAATGACAAGGCCTCTGGATTTCGTTTGTAGTCCCGGTCTCTGGGATTAACCACATACAATTCCGTGAATCCCATGGTATTGATAGCTCTAGCCGCTGAGCCGATATTGCCTGCGTGACTAGGCTCAACCAACACAAACCTAACCCGCCCTCCTTGAGGCACAAAAGCCATATGCAACCTCCAATAGTTTAGAATCTGACAATATTAATTTATTTAGAGCTCTTTTGCGGAGCTCGGAAGATATTCAAAGGTTTATTCAAACATGGCAACTAAGTCTCCTGAACAGAGCAAAAAAACAACTGCTCCAAAAAGAACTTCCAAGAAAAGCTCTGCGGAACCGGCCCCGAAAAAAAATAAAACGCCGAGACCCTCTACTGTCTCCCATAGTTTTAATGACGGTATGCTCAATGTAGCCGTTAGAGCCGCAATCGAAGCAGGAAAGATTCAGGCGAGAGCTTTTGGCAACCGCAAGAATCTTTCTATTTCCGCCAAATCATCCGGCGACTTTGTAACAGAAGTGGACCAAGCCTGTGAACAGGTCATCATCGAAACTCTTTCTAAGGCCTATCCGAATCATCGTTTTCTGGGTGAAGAAAACGGCACTCAAGGCAACAAAGAAAGTGAATACGAATGGATTATTGATCCGTTGGACGGGACCACGAACTTCATTCACGGTATTGATCAATTTGCTGTGTCTATTGCTTGCAAAAAAGGTAAACATTTGCTACATGCCGTGGTCTACGATCCATGCAGAAATCAGTTATTTACAGCAACTAAAGGCAAAGGAGCTTTCCTTGACGGCGCCAGAATCCGTGCCTCTGCTGCCACAATCCTGAGAAACTCCTTGATTGGTACCGGTTTTCCCTTCAGAGAAGGTGATGACTATGAATCCTACATGAATATTCTCAAAGACATGATGGAATCCACATGCGGCCTGAGAAGACCTGGTTCTGCAGCCTTAGATTTGTGCTTTGTTGCATGTGGCCGTTATGACGGATTCTTTGAAAAAGGCATCAAACCTTGGGATATCGCAGCCGGTGCTTTGATCGCCAAAGAAGCAGGAGCTTTGGTAACTGACTTCTCAGGAGAAAGCGATTATCTCGATAAAAATGAAATCGTTGCAGCTGCTCCGGGAATCTTCCCGGCCCTTCTCAACGTCGTTGAAAGAAATTTGAAGAAGTAATTTTGTTTTGCTTCTAGTGCAAAAGCCGGTCTTCGGATCGGCCTTTCTTTTTTCCGTTAACATTGTTTCTATCCTTGTTTATCCGGTATTCATAAATGACCAGTGATTATTTAAATTTTGATGAGAACGATCCTGCTTTCAATGCAAAAACCACGCCTACGATGCGTCAGTTCCTCCTTATCAAAAGAGATAATCCTCACCTTCTGATTCTTTACAGAATCGGTGACTTTTATGAAACTTTTTACGATGATGCAGAACGAATCCATCGTCTTTTGGGTCTTACACTTACTTCCCGTTCCAACTCTCCATCCGGAGAACGCATTCCGATGGCCGGGGTACCCTTTGTCACTCTTGACCAGTACCTAGTCAGACTTGTCAACCAAGGCGTCAGCGTGGGCATTTGCGAGCAAATCGGGGATCCCAAAAAAGGACCTCTTAATAGAAAATTAACTCGTATCATTACGCCGGGAACGCTGACCGATGAAAACCTCCTGAAAGAAAGAAACGAAAGCATTTTGATGGCTTTGAATCCATCAAAAAAAGGCGATCGTGTAGCCTTGTCTTGGCTTATCCTTTCCTCGGGTGTTTTCAAAGTGATGGAAGTTAACGGCAATGAGCTAATAAATGAAATAGCGAGAATCGGTCCGTCCGAACTGTTAGTGCCGGAAAGATTTAGAGAAGAGACAAACCGGATAATTGCCAGCGGCAGTGTTAATTTTCTGCCGGATTGGAACTTTGACAAAATTCGTGCCGAAAAAACGCTTTTAAATCAGTTTAAAACTTCCACGCTTCTTCCTTTCGGACTTGAAGGTCAAGACCTTCAGATTACTGCTGCCGGGACAATCCTCGAGTACGCAGTACAAACACAAGGCACTGAGTTAAGTCATATTAATCACATCGTAATCGAAAAAAAAGAAGAAACCGTCGGCATTGACGCGGCCTCCAGAAAGAACTTGGAAATCTCTCAATCTCTTCGAGGAGATTCCAAAAATACTTTGTTCGGCGTACTAGATCATTGTAAGACACCGATGGGGAGCCGAAGACTTTCTTCATGGCTTAACTCTCCGTTAAGAGATCAAAAAGCCGCTCAGGAGAGGGCTGACACTATCGAAGCTCTTTTAGAAAAGACTTATCTTTTTGACGACTACCAAAATGTCTTAAAAATTATTCCGGACTTTGAAAGAATTGCCACTCGGATAGCTTTAGGAACCGTTCGGCCGAAAGACCTGGCTTCTCTAAGAGATGCCCTTCCCTCCTTAGAAAAACTTTCTGATATCGCGAAGGGAATCGATACGGCTTTATCTCGTACCCTTGGAGCAGACATGCCGCTAAATTCCGAACTACATGCTCTGCTTCAAAAAGCTATTGTGGAATA
This sequence comes from Turicimonas muris, assembly GCF_002221595.1. Taxonomy (GTDB): domain Bacteria; phylum Pseudomonadota; class Gammaproteobacteria; order Burkholderiales; family Burkholderiaceae_F; genus Turicimonas; species Turicimonas muris. The sequence goes on along the minus strand of NZ_NHMP01000002.1, from coordinate 315,139 downwards.
TCCTCCGACCTTCTTAAGGGACGGAGATGTCATTGCCCACGGTTTTAATGCTGAATTGGATGAATACCGCGCCTTAAGAGACAACAGCGGCAGCTACATCATGGAATACGAAGCGGCAGAAAAAGTCCGGACGGATATCCCGAATTTAAGAATTGAATATAACGGCAAGCTCGGCTACTTTATCGAAGTAACCAAAGCTCAGCTTTCTAAAGTTCCTGAAGATTATCTGCGGGTACAGACACTAAAAGGAACCGAACGTTTCACCACCCAGGAATTGAGAGAATATCAGGAAAAGCATATTGTTGCCGACGAGAAAAGCAAATCTCTCCAACAGTCTCTTTATACCGAGCTGGTTGAATCCATCAAGCAATTTACCCAGTCTTTGCTTCTATCGGCGCAAGCCGTCAGTATTTTTGATGTTCTACTGTCTTTGGCCCTTCATGCCGATTTATGCCGTTGGGTCAAACCGTCCTTTACAAAATATCCGGAACTGAGCATAAAAGGCGGCCGTCACCCGGTTGTTGAGAACACTATCGACAATTATGTGCCGAACGACTGCTTTATGAATCCTCAACGCAAGCTAATGATAATTACCGGTCCGAACATGGGCGGTAAATCCACATATATGCGTTCCGTGGCATTAATTGCGTTGCTGGCCTATTGTGGCAGCTACGTCCCTGCCGAAGAAGCCGTACTCGGTCCTATAGACAAAATTCTGACCAGAATCGGTGCTTCCGATGACTTGGCCAAAGGCTTGTCAACTTTTATGGTAGAAATGACGGAAGCAGCAGCTATTCTTCGTCAAGCGACTTCAGAAAGTCTAGTTCTAATGGATGAAGTTGGAAGAGGCACCTCGACTTTTGACGGACTTTCTTTAGCTGGCGCTATTGCCGAAGATTTGGTCATTACCCGTCAAAGCATGACGCTTTTTGCCACGCATTACTTCGAACTAACTCAGTTGGAAAAGAATATTCCTGGTGTCGTTAATGTCCACGTATCAGCTGCTGACTCGTCTTCTAGATTAGTTTTCCTTCATGAGATTCTTGAAGGACCAGCAAGTAAAAGCTACGGCATTGCTGTGGCCAAGCTTGCAGGAATACCAAAATCCGTGATTAGGACTGCGCAGAAGCTTCAAAGAATGCTGGAAGAAAAAGCTGCTCAAACCGACGAACCTCAGCTCGATTTATTCTTTGACTCGGGCCGCGGAGGAAACACAGAGGAAAAAGCAGAGCCTCTCCCAGAAAAAGAAATCGGCGATGAATTAAGGAATTCTTTGCTTGCCCTTGATTTGGACGAACTCTCGCCTAAGCAGGCATGGGAAAAGCTCTACAAGCTGCAGCAACAGGCTAAAGAAGAATAGAAAAAGAGAAGGATGATGCCCAATTTTGAAGCACCATCCTTTGTTAGTTTTTAAGATTATCCGTTAATCTTACGGATGAATTCCACCAAGAGTTGTGAAGCTAACGGCAAAACAGAGTCGTCGAAATGCATATCTCTTGCGTGAAGTCCCGGAGTTGCGCCACTTCCTACTCCAAAATAGATGGTTCTGACTTCAGGATTTGCAATTTTGTAGAAGTGGAAGTCTTCGCCGCCTCCTCCGCAGTCATTGGCTAATGCTTTTTCTCCAAACTGTTCAACGATGGTTTTCTTCATCAGGTCAACCAGTTCAGGATCGTATTCGGGATCCGGACAATAGTCAATGATTTCGCTGGAAGCCTCCGCACCGAAAATTTCTTTAAGAGCACGGCATGATCCCTTCATTTTGTCAAGAATTTGCTGAAGAGCTTCATTATCTTGAGCACGGATGTCAAAAATAACCTTCACATAGCTCGGGATGGAATTAGTTGCCCCTTTTTCCGAATGAATCTGAGTCGGTTTAATGGACCAAGATTTATTCGGATCTACCTTAATGAGTCCGATTGCCGTTATTAACTGGCTGGCTGCTTCGATCGGATTAATGCCAAGATGAGGACGTGCAGCATGAGCCATTTTACCGTTAATCGTAATTTCTGCAGTCGCGCAAGCAACATGATTAACAGAGGCGCAGAAAGTGTTGAACGGAATGTCTTGAACCGGCCGAATATGAGAGCCGACAACAATATCAACACCGTCAAGAACATGGTCTTTGATCATGTTCTGAGCGCCTGTCAGGCTTTCCTCCCCCGGTTGAAATGCCAAGCGAAGCTTACCTTTCTTCAAAGTATTTCTGAGTTCCTGAGCGGCTCCGAGAAGAACTCCGCAATGAGCATCATGCCCGCAGGCATGGATAGCGACCGTTTTTTCCGGATCGTTTTCATCCGGATACGGCAAAGCATCCATATCCGCGCGAATCATTGTCGTAGGACCGGGAAGTCCTGAATCAATATCAACAGTTACGCCGTAGCCGCCGACATGGTCTTTAACGTTGAAGCCCATTTCACGGAGCTTCCCGGCAATATATTCTGATGTTTTCTTTTCTTGATTGGATAGTTCAGCTAATTCGTGAAGATCACGTCTGAAGGAAACTGAATTTTGGTAGGTCATTTAGAGAGTCTAAATAAGACGATCGGCCGGTCTCAACAGAGCCTAATCCTCCGATCGGATAATGGCAAGATTGTATTGCTGCTTGGAGCAAGAATCAAATATGGAAAACGCTCAGATATGAAATCGAGTAGGGCCGGTTATTACCCGTCCCTCTCACACCACCTGGCATGCCGTTCGGCACCAAGGCGGTTCCAGTAAACATCCCTACGTTCCAGATGCGGTTCGCAGGGCCTTTTCTAAACTGTACCATCCCTCTGATTCCAGCACATTGTTGCTTAGACCGGTTTGTAGGGGTCTGCAAGTGACGATGTGCCAGTATCGATTACTGGAATAAGCAAATTTTTCTACGTTTGGAGCTTTGTTCCACCTTAGCTTCAGCTCACGGTATCGATTTGCCGGCTTCTTCCACTGTTTCCACAGAAGTTGCCGAACCCTTCGCCTAATCCATGAGTCTAGGTCCTGAACCCAGCTTATAGGAACTGCCTTTTTAAAGTAGTTGGCCCACCCTCTGAGTTTCAGCCTCAATTTCCTCTTTATCCTGTCTATCCCTCCTCGGGCACGTCTGTCTAGCAATATTCTCAGGGATTCCTTGAGCTTCTTGCGTTTCTTTACGTGCACAGTAGGGAAGTATCGGTATTGCGGGAATTTCATCTTTTTAGCCTTTGAGACTTTAGTCGTGAAGCTAAAACCTAGGAATTGAACATCGGGGCTTCCTACTTTTAGAATTTTTGTCTTGTCCTCGTTGACTCTGAGGTGAAGCTTGCTCTCGATGAATTTCTTAATCCACTTAAGTGCTCTCTCCGCGGCTTTCCTGCTTTTGCAGAAGATGACGGCGTCGTCGGCGTATCTGCATGCTCTCATGTTCTTCTCACGGAGTTTTATATCCAGTTCATGAAGAACTACGTTCGCACACACGGGAGATATAACACCCCCTTGTGGACAGCCGAGTCGATTCGCTTTCCCAACTTTCCCTTCCTCGCTAATCGGCGCTCGAAGGAATTTATGGATTAGAGAGATTACACGTCCGTCCCTTATCCTTCTGGATAGGAGTTGAACTAGGAAATCATGGTTAACCGTATCAAAGAACTTACGTAGGTCGATATCGATTACCCATTCGTATCCCTCTCGAATATGCTCCATAGCTCGCCTTACGGCTTGCCGGCAGTCCCTGTTGGGTCTGAACCCATAGCTGTGATCCACAAAAATCTTTTCGTATTCCTCGCTCAGTACTAAGGCTATTGCCTGTTGCACAAAGCGGTCGATTACCGTGGGTATCCCCAAGGGACGTTGCTCCCCGTTGTCTTTTGGGATGTAAACCCTCCTTATAGGCGAGGGCTTAAAAGTACCTTGAAGAATTTGCTCTGTAAGTTTCCCAGGGTTTGATTTGAAGTAGGCTCTCAGCTCACTTGTTTCCATGCCGTCAACACCGCATGAACCTTTATTTGCTTCCACCTTCTTCAGAGCCTGCATTAGGTTCCCTCTGGCGAGTATCCTTTCGAGCGTGATTTCTCCAAATGTTTCGCTACTCATAAGTTCCGTCTGCTTGGTGTCATCGAACTCCTTTGCTCTTAACTTTCGTGTTCCGCACTATCCTTCAGAGCCTAGGTGTACTTCCTTTTTTTCCATTCTTGCCTTGCAGCGTTCCTCCTTTCACGGTTTACTAGTTCGGTCCTTCCCCCTTACTCTTGGGTACTATGACCTCTGCTGACTTCTTGCCATTCGTTGTTACTACCCCTGTCGGAGCTGACAAGACCTCCTCGGGTAAGAGTGCACTCTTTCACCTCATGTAACTGCCGTCTTTACATTCGCAGATTCCGGCTAGTTTTCGGACTTCGAATTATTTTGCATTCTCATCCTCTGCGCCTGCCTATAGACGATTTCTGTTCGTCAGTTCAAGGTTTTGCTATCTGCTTCTTTCAGCCTGTACATCACTGCACACACCTTGCAGATTCGCTAGCTCTTCCCACTAGCGGGCGAGCTCGGGACTTTCACCCTTTAGATTGCACTCATGCCGAGCACACAGAAAGCGGCCGCATAAGCGGTCGTTTTCTTTTCGATGGCCGTCCAATCAAAGATTTGACGTTTGTTTGGCTTTGACCTTGCTTGTATACTTAGTCTTATTAGCCATAACCAACGTCCCATCTGCCAGTAGTTAGGCAGAGAATGACTACAACTTAATTAAAGAATCATGAAACTTTCACAACTTTCCGCTTTACTCTTATTAGCTGTTTCTGCACCGTCCATGGCTTTGGTGACAACCGCTAACCGGTATGACGTAAGCAACATCAACCAAGATATCATTGAATCTCGTTTATCCATGTCCGGCCCTCTGTTCAACGGCTGGAATGTTCAATACAAGCAAGGGGATCCTTGGTTAGAAGGCTTTGGTTACACCCATCGAATCAGCCACGAAGACATGAGAAATAAAGGTGCCGGGCTAATTCTCGGTTACGACCACGTCATTGCTGACAGCTTCCGTCTCGGTCTTTCAATTAATGGAGGAGCCGGCAAGCTAAAACGTACCGGAGAGGATGAGGAAAAATTAGATTCTCATTGGGGCGGCGCCAACCTTTACTCCACTTGGAAAGGACAAAGAGTTAACGTCATTGCAAACCTCGGTTATCTCTATAGCAAAGATAAACCTGATTTCAGCCATGTCAAAGGATCCTCCATCAACGCCGGCATCCGCTTTGAAACTAGCTTCGTTGCCGGAGGTATTAGCTGGGTTCCTTATTACAGTGTCCGCTTTACTCATCTCAAAAACGACAACTACACAGACATTGAGGGAGATACTATCCACCTCGGAGATCAAAACATTTGGCAATTCCCGGTCGGCGTGAATGCAGGCTATGAATTTACCTGCGGTGGCGGCTGGAGAACAAGAACCATGTTGGATTTGGCTGTCATTCCTACTGCCGGTAAGAGAAAAGTAAATGTCAGTACAGAAGATGATTTCTACAGCACAAGATTTGCAGACTCCATCTCTTTCCGAGGCAAATTCGGAATTGAAACTACTAAAGGTCAGCATGCATTCGGGTTGACCTACGGTGCAGGTGCAGCCCCGCACGGCAGCTTCAAACAAGACTTGATGGTTAACTATCAATTCATGTACTAAAGCTAAAAAGGGCTGAGGCACCTGCCTTAGTCCTTTTCTCCGATAAGAACAACGAACACCTCTTCTCTAAGCAATCTGTATGAACAAAAACGGCTGGATAATCCCGCTTATTGTCTTAACGGCATCGGGTTTCTTGATGGAACTATCTTTTACGATGGTCACACCGTTTTTGCCTCTCTATCTTGTTCAAGACCTTAAGGTTGCTCCGGATGATGTCAATCTTTGGTCCGGGGCAGTCTTTTCCGTCACCTTCTTTATCAGCGGACTATTAGGTCCTGTTTGGGGAGTTATTGCAGACAGAAAAAGCCGTAAATTAATGGCTTTGCGGGCATCAGTTTGTTTGGCTATAAGTTATACGCTTTGCGGCCTCGTCAGTACCGTCGAAGGGCTGTTTGCTGCAAGAGTTTTCCAGGGCCTTTCCGCAGGTCTTTATCCTGCCCTTCTCGCTCTTGTGGCCACCACAATGCCGAACAATAAAATCGGATTAAGCATGGGTTTACTTCAGGGAGGGATGACAATCGGAGGAATCGGAGGTCCTTTCATCGGAGGCGTACTTTCCACTCAATTCGGCATGCGGAATTCTTTCTATATTGCCGGAGTGGCATTAGCCATTATTACCGTTTTAATTTTCTTTTACTGTAAAGAAGGAAAACACGAACCCATTAAAGAGAAAAAGCCATTTTTTGATTTTTCCGTTCTTAAGTCTCCTGCCATCATGCAGATGCTGATAGGCTCGGCTGTCATTTATGCGGCTTTGTTTTCTCTTCAGCCGATTTTCCCGCTCTATATTGCTGAACTTCAAGGAAGCATGGATAACATTACCCTCGTGGCGGGAACCGTTTTTTCGATCAGCGGAATCTCCGTCATGATTGCTTCTCCTTTATTAGGAGCCGCCGGTCAGAAGTTCGGTTTTATGAAAGTCCTCCTGATCTGTCTTGTGCTTTCCGCTGCAGTCATCGCTCTCCAGGTGGTTCCGGACAGCGTGGAAGGTCTGACCTTCTGGAGATTCTTAGGCGGTTTTGCAGTTGCAGGCTTAATTCCGACCGTTAATGCCATTCTGTCTCAAGTCTGTCCTCCGGAAGAAAAAGGACAGATTTACGGATTCAATTTCCTGACCGGACACGTTGGAATGGCACTTGGTCCGCTTATTGCAGCTTGGGCTGCCGGAGTCTGCGGTTACGCTTTCGTTATTGCCGCTTCCGGCCTTATTCTCCTTCCCTACGCAGCTTGGTTAATTCTCTGCAATCGAAAAGCCATTAAGTAGCCGCAAGACGGCACGCTTCTAAGAAAGTATTTTCGTTTTCCTGTGAAGTGCCATTTAATAAAGTAACGTCTTTCATCGACCTCAGCCAGGTGATTTGACGTTTAGCTAACTGACGGGTAGCCGCGATCCCAGCTTCTTTAAATTCATCAAAGCTTGTAAGTCCGTCAAGATAATCCCACGCTTGACGGTAGCCGACGCAGCGTATGCTGGAATGATCTTTTGTTAGGCCCGGTATTTCTTTCAAGCTTCTGACCTCATCAAGGAACCCGTTTCCCAACATCTGTTCAAAGCGAAGGGCAATTCTTCGGTGAAGTTCTTTCCTGTCTTCGGGAAAGAGAGCAAAGGTCGGAATATTTAACTCCGTTCCTTTTGCTTCTCCAAAAAAAGAAGTCAGCGGGCGCCCTGATAAGTCATAGACCTCCAGGGCCCTCGAAATTCTTTGTGTATCGTTTGGAGATAAGCGCCGGGCTGAGTCCGGATCGACTTTTTTAAGCGCTTCATATAGGAAAGAAAGGCCTTTTTCTTTAAGCAGATTTCCAATCTTATCCCTTACTTCCGGTGTGCTAGTCGGCAATTCTGACAAACCTTCCCTCAGTGCTTTGGCGTAGAGCATCGTCCCGCCCACTATAATGGGAAGACGTCCTCTGGCTCTTATTTCTTTTACCAGTCTTTCGCAGTCGGAAACAAAACTTGCGGTCGAGTATGCCTCCGTCGGCTCAATAATATCGATAAGGTGATGAGGAACTTGTTCCAGCTCTTCTTTTGTGGGCTTTGCGGTTCCAATATTCATCTTTTTATAGACCAGTGCCGAGTCAATGGAAATAACTTCGCAAGGCACCATCTTGGCAGCTTTTAACGCAAGTGCGGTCTTTCCGCTGGCTGTCGGTCCGAGAAGCATCACCGCATCAGCATCTTCCAGTTTTTGAGTCGTCAATTATTTTCCCCGCATAAAGAAGCCGTCGAGTTCTCGATGAGAAATCTGAACCCAGGTTGGACGCCCATGATTGCATTCGTCTGCACGATCAGTTTTTTCCATGTCTCTTAAAACGGCATCCATTTCAGAGAGGGTCAAGAGCCGATTTACGCGAATTGCAGAGTGACACGCAATCGTTGCTAATACTTCATTTCGTTTTTCTGCAAGAACAGATGACTTTCCGTACTTTCGCATGTCTTCGAGAACATCACGAACCAAATCTTCGCCCTCTTTGCCGATTTTGGAGTCGAGCATGACAGGGGCTCCTCGTAAGCTAAGCTGTGTCGGACCAACGGCTGATAAATCCAGACCCAACTCGGCGATTTGGTCCCTACACTCTTCAAATACTGCCATCTGCTCTTCGGTGACGCTGAAAACATAGGGAATTAGGAATTGTTGAGTTACAACCTCTCGTCTGTCGAAACTTTTCTTCAGGCGCTCATATACGATTCTTTCATGAGCGGCGTGCATGTCGACAATGACCATGCCTTTATCATTTTCCGCAATGATGAAAGTACCGGCTATCTGTCCTACCGCCCTTCCCAAAGGCTGGTAGACCTCATTTTCTGCCTTTACTTCTTCAGCGACGCGAGATGATGTACCGGCGCAGAGATCTCCTGCTTCCTCGTCTGCCTCCATAGAGTAAATAGTCTTAGGAAAGCTTGACTGAGCAGAAACAGCAGAACGCTCATTCTTTCCGTAAAAATCTAAGTAATGCTGGTAGCCGTCATCTCCGCGCAATGTGTATTCTTTTCTCGGCGAAAAACTATTTTCTCCCACGCTCCCGTAGGCAGTCCGTTTTGGCTCGTCCTCCTGAAGTCCCGTAAAACATTCCTTTTCCGTGAGTTCGCCTGTCAATGGATCCGCAAGAACCGACTGAGATATTGCGTTTTCCACTGCATGAAATACGAACTGGTGAATAGCAGATGAGTCTCGGAATCTGACCTCATTTTTTGTTGGATGAACATTAACGTCTACCTTCAGCGGGTCAATCTCTAAAAACAGGCAGTACAGGGGCTGAGAAGAACCGTGCAAAACATCTGCATAGGCTTGTCGGAGAGCATGAGTAAGCACCTTGTCCTTAACAAAGCGTCCGTTAACATAGAAGTACTGGCAGTCCGTACGGGTTTTAGCGGCTGTCGGCAAACAAACCCAACCGTACAATTTGACTGAGGGAGTTTCGGCACTGACAGTGCGATGAGCTTCTAAAAATTCTTTTGGCATCATGCGCTCTAACCTGGCCTCTAAAGTTGAAGGAGGGAGAGACAACACGCCTTTGCCATTTGCAAAAACTGAAAAATCTATCTCCGGGTTAGCCAAGGCGATGCGTTTGATACAAGTCAGGCAATGTGCCTGCTCAGTTGGTTCTCCTTTTAAGAATTTTCTGCGGGCCGGTGTTTTATAGAAAAGATCCGTGACCTCGATACGTGTTCCCTTCTTCAAAGCCGCAGGTGTAATTTCTTCTTTAAAAATAGAGAAGCCGTCCGACCCTTCAACTTTAGATGAGAGATGAAGATCGGCTACGCTGGCAATGGATGCTAAGGCCTCGCCTCGAAATCCCAAACTCGAAATAGATTCAAGCTCATCTAAATTTCTAACCTTACTGGTAGCGTGACGCTTTAAAGCAAGCGAAAGCGACTCTTTCGGAATCCCGCAGCCGTTATCCTGGATCAATATTCGTTTGATGCCGCCGCCGTCCAATCTAATTTCGACATGAGTAGAACCCGCGTCAATGGCGTTTTCCAAAAGTTCTTTCACTACGGAGGCAGGTCTTTCAATGACCTCTCCGGCTGCTATTTGACTAATAAGCTGGTCAGGAAGCTCACGAATCTCCCGAAAAGCTCTTCTTTTTTCAGTTTCGATCATTCCGGTATTGTATATCCGAAAGTTTTTTCTGTTTTGCCATCTTCTTGAAAACAGAGAGAATTTTTCGGCTTCAAGTCTATTTCTTTTGAACCTGCTCTGGTACTTATCCTGCTTAGTGAAAAAATTCTTTTTCGTCTAGAATTACGTGGTCATGTGACTCACTGAGAAAGTTTTTAATGGAATTCCTTAACCTAGCGATTGAGCTTTTTAGAAACGCCGATCAATTTATTCTTCATATTGCCGAGGCCTATGGGATCTGGATTTACATAGTTCTCTTCCTTATCTTCTTTGCAGAAACCGGCATTGTCATTTGCGCTTTTTTGCCCGGTGATTCTCTCCTTTTTATTTCGGGGGCAGCCGCAGCAACCGGAGTCATGAACCCGATCGCTCTCATTCTGATTATTACAGCCGGTGCCATTGTCGGAAACACAACCAACTTTTACATCGGATCGTGGTTGGGTAAAAAAATCTACGACGGCTCGATTGGATGGATTGATCAATCTGCTCTTCAAAAGACACATTCTTTCTATGAAAAACACGGCGGTAAGACTATTGTTCTTGCCCGTTTCGTTCCGATTGTTCGTTCCTTCGCTCCGTTAGTTGCGGGGGCCGCTCAAATGAACACCGTTAAATTTGAACTTTACAGCGGTTTCGGGGCCCTCTTCTGGGTAGGCTCTATCGTTGGAGCAGGATATCTTTTCGGCAATATCCCGTTTATCAAAAACAATCTTTCTCTGATTTTAATTGTCGGTATCTTGGCTGCACTCGGACCATTCACGATTGCCATGTGCATCCAATTGTGGAAAAAATATTTCGGTCCCAAAACAAGTTAATTAATCGGCCTCAGAATTGCCTTCAGCTGTCTTCCGCTCCCGGAAGACAGCTTTTCTTTTGAGCTCATCAAACTCAGCCTCTTGTTGATTAGCTCTTTTAACTCAAAAAATTTCTTCTCTTATTCCCAGGCGGGTACAACGGCACCCTTAAACTCCTCCTTTATAAACTTAGCCACTTCCGGAGATTGGAAGGCTTTCACAAATTTCTTAACCTGCTCATCGTTTGCATTATTAGCACGAGAAGCGATGACAATCAAAGCGTACGGAGCATCCTTGGATTCAAAGTAAAAACCTTGTTTCTGAGGAGATAAAGATCCGCTGATTGCATAGTTCATCGGAATGCAGGCAAAATCAACATCCTCTAAACTTCTTGGCAGCTGTGCAGCCTCGAGTTCTTTAAATTTCAATGTCTTCGGATTTTCAATAATCTCATGAACAGTAGCGGTACCGCCGGCACCGGCTTTCAGCTTAATGAGACCGGCCTGTTCAAGAAGGATCAAAGCTCGGCCCTCATTGGTCGGATCATTTGGGACGGCGACCGTTGCGCCTGCAGGAATTGTCTCCAGGCTTTTAATCTTGTTAGAGTAAAAGCCCATCGGCTGTACCACTGCTTTGCCAATATTCTTAAGGTCGCTACCTTGCTGTTTGTTAAAGTTATTCAAGAAAGGTTCATGCTGATAGACAACCACGTCCAGAGCTCCTTCAGCCAAGCTCTTATTCGGCGTGATGTAATCGGTGAACTCAACTACCTTCACGTTTAGGCCGTCTTTCTTTGCAACTTCAGCAGCTTTTTGAACATTAGCAGCGTGCGGACCGGCAGTTGCTCCTACCTTCAGCTCGGAAGGTTTCTTATCCTGGCAGCCTGTCAAAGCTAAGGCGGAAACAATGACGAGAGAGGAAAGCAGCTTTAAGGTTTGTCTTTTTAACATGATGATTCCTTTGAAAGTAATAAGAAATTAGAAATGGAGATGCCTAGCGTGTCGTAAAACTCGGCGGACACGCGAATTTGATGGGAAACTAATTTCAACAATAACTTCTCGAACTCTGCGGAGGTACAGAGAAAGTTTGTGTGAGTTGTAGATACTTTTATGTCTGTAATTGCCGAATTCATGATCTTTTGCTAATTAAATATATTTAAAAATATATTTATTCTTTATAGAATTTTCGATAGAAAAATATAAAGATGCCCAATCCTTTAAGGGAATTGGGTTAGCACATTCGGCACATTCGCGGAGAAAAATCAATAGCAGCAGCGGCGTTGGTAAACGCTTCATAGCCGGCTGTGTTATTGATATAAGACATTTTTTTGAACTTAATTTCGTTTCAACGAAGATTAGTTTATTAAAAAAATCGCGTTTTTTTCTTTTTCAAAATACTTTTTGCAAAAAGCCGGGTTTTTACCGGCTTTTTGTTCATCATGAGGTTTCAGCAAAAATTATTTTTCAAATCTTGCTTCGAGAGCTGCAACGGCAGGAAGTGTCTTGCCTTCCAAGAATTCCAAGAAAGCGCCTCCGCCTGTAGAAATGTAGGATACTTTATCTGCTACGTCGAAGGCCTTTGCAGCAGCAATGGTATCGCCGCCGCCGACGATACTGAATGCACCGGCCTTAGTCGCTTTAGCAATTGTACGGGCTAAATCATGTGTTCCTTCCTTGAAGTTATCCATTTCGAATACTCCGAGAGGACCGTTCCAAATGATAGTCTTTGCGCCATCCATCACGCCGCGAAGCATCATGCTTGTCTTAGGACCAACGTCAAGAATCATTTCATCATCTTGAATATCGTCAACGTCACAGATTCTGAAACCGGCGTCGTAACCGATATGGCGAGCAACAACAACGTCAACAGGAAGCGGAAACGGAAGCTTTCCTTCCTTAGTTTTCATCACTTCCATAACCTTCTTGCATTCATCAACAAGTTCCGGTTCAGCCAAAGACTTACCAATCTTCTTGCCTTGAGCAAGCAAGAATGTGTTAGCGATCCCGCCGCCGACAATTAAGGTGTCAACCAACGGAGCTAAGTGAATCAAGATGGTAAGTTTAGTAGAGACTTTAGATCCACCGACAACAGCAACAAGCGGATGTTCGGCGCCTCCGACAGCTGCAGTCAAAGCATCAATTTCTTTAGCCAGAAGAGGACCTGCGCAGGCAACTTTGGCGTACTTAGCCATACCTTCTGTAGTGGCTTGAGCACGATGGGAAGTACCGAAGGCGTCATTGACGTAAATGTCGCAGAGAGCAGCCATTTTCTTAGACAGCTCTTCATCATTTTTCTTTTCACCGACGTTTCCCCGGCAGTTTTCAAGAACAACGACTTCACCGGGTTCAACATCAACACCGTCAACCCAGTTTGTAGCAAACTTAACTTCTTTACCGAGAAGCTTGCCGAGGTAATCAGCTACGCCCTTTAGGCTGTCGTTCTCAGTGAGTTCGCCTTCTTTAGGACGGCCGAGGTGAGAACAGACCATTACTGCAGCCCCACCCTCCAAAGCCATTTTGATAGCTGGAAGAGACTCACGAATGCGGTGGTCGTCAGAAATTCTGCCTGTCGGTCCGCGAGGCACGTTTAAGTCAGCACGGATGAAAACTCGCTTACCTTTAAGTTCGCCGTCTTTGGCTAATGACTCTAATGTCTTAACTTTCATTTCTAATCCTGTAAAAAGGAAACCCGAAGATTTCTTCGGGCTCCAAATCGAACTAATTACTTGGCGTTATACATTGCGGTTGCTGTGTCGAGCATGCGGTTGGAGAAACCCCATTCGTTGTCATACCAAGCAACGGCTTTCACGAGAGTTCCGTCGATAACCTTAGTCAAGGTTGCATCGAAAATAGAAGAATACGGAGAATGGTTGAAATCAGAAGAAACTAGAGGCATTTCGTTGTAGCCCAAAATTCCTTTGAGTTCTTTAGATTCAGAAGCTTCTTTAAGAATCTTGTTAACTTCTTCTACAGTTGTCGGACGAGTTGCGTTGAAAGTTAAATCGCAGACGGAGACGTTGATTGTCGGAACGCGCATTGCGTAACCGTCAAGCTTGCCTTTCATTTCGGGAATAACTTCACCGACTGCCTTAGCAGCGCCTGTCTTAGTCGGGATGATGTTGTGGCCGGCAGCTCTGGCTCTTCTCAAGTCTTTGTGTTTAACGTCTGTTAAAACCTGGTCGTTTGTGAAGGCATGAACGGTTGTCATCATGCCGTCTTCAATACCGATTTTTTCCATCAAAGGCTTAACAAACGGAGCCAAGCAGTTTGTTGTGCAGGAAGCATTGGAAACAACGACGTCGGTGGCCTTCAATACGTCTTGGTTAACACCGTAAACGATAGTGGCATCAACATTTTTACCCGGGCATGCGATCAATACTTTCTCGGCTCCGGCTTCGATGTGGGCCATGCAGCTTTCTTTATCGCGGAAAGCGCCCGTGCACTCTAAAACGATATCAATATCCAAATCTTTCCAAGGAAGCTTGCGCGGATCACGTTCGGAAACCATTTTGATGCGGTCGCCGTTAACAACAAGGTAACCGTCGTCCCAAGCTACATCGCCGTTGAATCTACCATGAGCTGTGTCGAACTTAGTAAGATGGACTGTGGCTTCAGGTTTGGCTGTATCGTTGATAGCGACAATCTTCATATCAGGCCATTTCTTTTCTTCATAGAAAGCACGAAGAACCATACGGCCGATACGGCCATAGCCGGTAATTGCTACTCTGATAGTCATCTATTATTTCCCCTTGTTAAGTGTGGTTTTGACAGTATTCACGATATTTTCAACAGTGAATCCATAAAGTTTAAACAGATCCTTGGCAGGTGCTGACTCTCCGAATTGATCGAGTCCGATTACAGTACCGTTGCCTTTGACGTATTTCCACCAAAGTCCTGTGGAAGCAGCTTCGATAGCCACGATTGGCAAGCCGTCGCCCAAAACGTCAGTCTTATAGGCTTCATCTTGGCGGTCAAATACGGTTGTGGAAGGCATGGAAACCAAACGAGCCTGAACATTTTCAGCGGTCAAAATCTTTCTGACTTCGGCAGCAAGTGCTACTTCGCTGCCTGTAGCCAAAAGAACAACTTCGGTTTGTTCTTTGCCTGCAGAAGCTTCTTCCAAAATGTAGGCGCCCTTTGCGATGTCATCTGCGTTAGTTTCTTCTCTAACCATGAAAGGAAGGTTCTGGCGAGAGAAAATCAAAGATGTCGGGCCGTCCTTTCTTTCGATAGCGCTCTCCCAAGCAATAACGGTTTCAACGGTATCGGCTGGTCTCCAAACATCCATGTTCGGAATCAGTCTCAAGCTGGCCAAGTGTTCAATCGGCTGATGAGTCGGGCCGTCTTCTCCTAAACCGATAGAGTCGTGGGTATAGACGAAAATTGTTCTGAGCTTCATCAAAGCTGCCATTCTCATGGCATTCTTCTCATAGTCGGAGAATGTCAAGAAAGTTGCGCCGTATGGAATGAATCCGCCGTAGAGAGCAATACCATTCATGATGGCGCCCATACCAAATTCACGTACGCCGTAGTTGATGTGACGGCCAAGCATGTTGTCGGCTCTTAAAGCCTGTACACCGTTCCAGTTGGTTAAATTGGAACCGGTAAGGTCAGCAGAACCGCCGACTAATTCAGGCAAATGCGGTGCCAATTCATTCAAAGCCATCTGGCTGGCTTTTCTGCTGGCGACCGTTTTTTCTTCTTCAACAGCCTTCAAGATGGCATTAAAAGCAACATCATCCCAATCAGCAGGAAGTTCGCCGTCCATTCTGCGTTCTAACCCAGCGGCAAGTTCCGGATAAGCTTCCTTGTATTTGGCATAAAGATTATTCCATGCAGCTTCTTCCATGTCGCCTTTAGCTCTGGAATCCCAAGCTTCATAGACTTCTGCAGGAATTTCAAAAGGACCGTATTCCCAGCCGATGGCTTTTCTGGTTACGGCAATCTCTTCATCGCCGAGTGCTTCTCCGTGGGCTTTGCTGGTGCCTTGTCTATTGGGAGAGCCGAAGCCGATGATGGTTCTGCAGTCAATCAAAGTCGGTTTGTCGGACTTCTTAGCCTGAGCAATTGCTTCGGAAACCGCTTCGGCGTCATGACCGTCGATAGGACCGATTACATTCCAGCCATAGGATTCAAAACGTTTGCGGGTATCATCAGCGAACCAGTATTCAACCTTTCCGTCGATAGAAATACCGTTGTCGTCATAAAGAGCGATAAGTTTATTGAGCTTCCAAACGCCGGCCAAAGAGCATACTTCATGGGAAATTCCTTCCATCAGGCATCCGTCTCCGAGGAATGCGTAAGTGTAGTTGTCGATGACGTCAAAGCCAGGACGATTAAATTCGGCCGCCAGCATTTTTTCTGCTAAAGCAAAACCGACAGCGTTTGCAATTCCCTGTCCCAATGGGCCTGTGGAAGTCTCCACACCTGGAGTTACACCAACTTCCGGATGTCCCGGTGTTTTGCTGTGCAGCTGACGGAAATTCTTGAGGTCATCAAGGCTCAAATCGTAGCCTGAAAGATGAAGAAGGCCGTACTGAAGCATGGAACCGTGACCGTTGCTTAATAAGAAACGATCTCGGCCGATCCATTTCGGATTATTTGGGTTGTGACGAAGATGATTTTTCCAGAGGGCAACTGCGATATCTGCCATTCCCATCGGCATTCCCGGGTGGCCAGACTTTGCCTTCTGTACTGCGTCCATGGCTAATGCACGTAAAGCACTAGCCATAGTCTTAGCGGAGACTGATGATGTCATGATAGAAAGATAAATATATTTAAAAACCTGCCGTGGGGCAGGAAGTTCAAGACTCTGCCATTTTACCAAGATGAGTACGCATATAACATACTGAACTTAGTTCAAAATATTTCAAAGTAGAGCTCTTCGGGAAAAAAGACTACAAACAGTATTATTCTTACCTAATTCCACAAGAGAAGTTCGTAAATTTATGCCGAGATTTTATGTTCCCGACATCGCTTATAAAGTCGGCGAAGAAGTTGTTTTGCCTCCGGAGGCCATACACCATGCAATGAGAGTTTTGCGCATGCGCGAAGATGATGAGGCCGAACTTTTTGACGGCAACGGAAAGTCAGCAAAAGGCACGATCCACTTTGCCAAAGACTTCGCGTCCGTAAAGATTTTAGAAACTGCATTCACCCAAGAAAACTCTCTAAAAATCGTCCTTCTTCAGTCCTTAGTCTCTAATGAAAAAATGGACTGGATTGTTGAAAAAGCCTGCGAGCTCGGAGTAACGGAACTTATCGTCTTTCCAGCCGATCGTTCTGAAGTAAAGTTAATAGGAGACAAACTTCTTAAAAGAATAGAACGCTGGAACAAAATAGTCGTCTCAGCGTGCAAACAATGCAAAAGAAGTGCTTTGCTTAAAGTTTCCTGGCTTCCCTCCCTCCAAGATTTCAATCCTGAAGGAATCCAGAAAAATTTTATTATGATACCTCAAGCCACTCTTTCAGAGAAAGCTGAGGAAAAAATAGAGTCAGTTTCTTTTGCAATCGGACCTGAAGGCGGTCTTTCCCAACGAGAGATCCAGCTTCTGATGGAGAAAGGATTTGAGCCGAAACAGCTAGGCCAATTCGTTTTCAGAACTGAAACCGCCGGAATTGTGGCTGCCTCTTATGCCCACACATTATGGGACTGGAATTAAGATCCTTTTGATGGACACATGCTATAAGAGCTTTTCTTCGCGGAAGAAAAGCTCTTGAAAAATGTGGTTAGATAAATTAATTTGTAGCACTCACACTACCATCAGGATTGATGTGAGTGGAATATGAAGCCAAGTGCTTAGTTTCTTTAGCCGGAAGAACCTTCTTCCCGCTCCTCGCCATTTTTAACGCTGTCGAAACATCTCCGGAAATCGCATAACGAAGATTGTCTCTCATCACCAATACCTTATTCCCGTAGCCCTTATCAGTTCTATGATTTGCTGCGCCAACGTAGAATTTCAGTCCTTTAGCCAATGAACCTGTTTTGTTGATGTACTCTCGTAAAATCTCAGTACCGACTTCGATTCCAGCCTCAATATTGTTGGCTGCTTTAAGACCTCCAAACCGTTTGTATTTCGAAGTATGCACACGTACATGAACCTGCATCAAACCTTTCGCTCCTGCAGCGCTTTTAGCATTCGGATTAAAAGAAGATTCAATAGCAATAATTGACAGAATCAACAAAGGGTCAATGTCGTATTTCTTTCCGGTAATGAAAGCCTGAGCTACCGCTTCTTTAATATCTTGTTCCTTTGCTTTAGTAAAGTATTTTGATATGAAAGATACAGCACGCTCTTGAATGACAGATAATCTGTCTTCTTCGTTTTCTTGAGCAACAAACGGTTCCAGATCCAAATTCAAATAAGAAAGGACCTTTTGACTAGCCGCCTCTGAGTTAGTTTCAGTAGCAGGTGCCTCCACACAAAGCGAGTTTATGTAGTAGGTAAGAAGACAAAAACCAGCTGCTACGAGAAAAAACTTGCGAAACTTGACGGCTGCGCTCATTGTTTTTGACCAACGGCGACCAGCTGTCACAACACCGGCTCCTTCGGATAGTGTATTTTTATCAATCATTTAAAAATTATCTCATAGGGTTTTTCTCTTGAAAACCAAAGAGAAGCAATGATTAAGTGAAATTGTGTAGGCAGATGCAATTAAATGTGACACCTAAATTGGGGATGTTTTTTCTTGAAATTTTTCCTTCAACCTTTGACTTTAGTGGTTCAATCCAAACTCTTAAGAAAAAAAAATTGGACATTTTGGGTTCTTAAGATTGTTAAATATATTTACATTTTATCGAACTCGGTTACTTCTCTATATTGCCCAAGTAAGCAAAATCCCAGTTAACAAGTTAAAAACGTTATAGCTTTGTCAAAAATTCTTCTGGCAGAAGCAATCTCCATTCCATATCAGCCTTTATTTGGTGTTCTTTTTTGAGAGTCCTCGTCTCCGCCTCCACTGCTTTCAGAGGACAAATAAGCGAACAGGACCATTAATACCATTGCAATAATTGAACAACCGCGAACAGCGAGCTCTGCCCCGAAGAACTTTGCCGAGAGGCCCAAAATCAATTGTCCTACCGGAACAAGTCCCAGCATCACGGCTAAGTACATGGCAGAAAACCGTCCTCGATAAATGTTGGGAGCTTTACGCTGAACCGCATTATTGGCAGCCGCCAAAGAAAAAGTTAATGCGGCACCGGCAACTAAAGCGCAAATCCATTGGGAACCTAGGGACTCCAGTGCAGGAAGTACGGCAAAACCGATACACGTAATCCACCCGCCCATCCAGACAGTGGTGACGTGATTAATGATTCGCTTGTTTTTCTGCATAAGCACGGCAGCAGCAACCGCTCCAAACCCCAAACCGGAAGACATAGAACCGAAACTTACCAGCTCAGAACCCTTCAATGAAATTGCCGGTAAAAGCGCAACTGACGGCATCACTAATATAGAAAGACAAGCGACCTGAGGCAAAACTTCTTTAAGCACCTGGTATTTAGCAAAAAGTTGTCGAGAAGTCATCCCTGTGCTTTCTTCTCTTTCCTGTTGTGTCGTTGCATTCGGAATGCGGACAACGGCCATGATGTAGATCATCGGGATAAAGCAAATCGCATTCATGGCAAAGCACCAGCTGTTGCCGACGGACTCAATAATTGCAACAGCTAATAAGGGTGCAAAGGAACGAGCTACGTTCATAATCAGCGATTGGCGGGCTACAGCTTGGGAAACAGTTTCTCCGCTTTCGACCAACATTGAGTGCAGAGCTGGCCCGTCAACGGAACTGATTATTCCGAAACATAAAGCTAATACGGCCAAGATAGTTGGGGTCAAATGGTTGTGATAAGCCAAGAAAGCCGTTATTGCCGCCACACAGCAACCCAAAGTTTGAGTAACTAAAAGGATTTTATGTCGGTGAAAACGGTCGGCAACCTGTCCGGCTAAGGGAGCAAGCGGAAGAGTCGGCAGAGCAGAAAGCAATGCGATTGCACTTAGCCATATAGGCGAATGAGTAAGCGTCCATACAACCCATGACAGTGCCATCCCATGGACAAAACGCCCTAACGTCGAAAAGCTGTATGCATACCAAAAGTAACTTTTCCCTTTCAAGGCTCATCCTCTCTTTCTCTGTGTTCAGCGAAATATTCTAGATTAGTTACGAGCCCCTACGGTAAAACCCGACATCCTTCCTTCCAAAAAAAACCGGTCATACAAAATGGCCGGCTGCTTAAAAATAAAAGCTAGTATTTCATGTCAAATCTTTTCTACACATCCATGAGTTTTTCCAATTCCTCTCTATTGCCTGCTAACTCCGGTTTCTCGGACAAGATAACCATTAATTTAAGACGAGCTTTTGCAGCTGAGGTTTCTCCTCCACGGATTGCCCCTTTGTTTCTGCTGTCAGTGACCGAACCCGGATAGGCGTAGACCTGGTAAGGACGGCCTCCGTGAGTTCGGGTAGTTATGACAACTACAACACCTTTGTCTGTTGCGTCTTTAATTCCTTCTACCATCATCGGCGGAATATTTCCTCTGCCGAATCCTTCAACAATGATGCCTTTGCAGCCTTTTGCGACAGCGTAATCGATGTAATCTCGGCCGATACCTGTCTGGGCCGGGACAATATCAACGCGTGCCGTGAGAGATTCAGGAGCGAAAGTTTGACGATTCAAAGGCTCTCTTCTGAATACAACTCTGTCTACATCGCAGTAACCAATGGGCCCCCACCATGGAGAGGCAAAAGTAGCAGGGTTGGCAGAATGAGTTTTGCGGACTTGTCCGGCTGCATGAATAGTTTCATTGAGAAGAACCATCACGCCTTTCCCTCTAGCTTCCTCGCTAGCTGCTGTCTTTACTGCACAATAGATATTTGCGGGACCGTCAGGACTTGTATCTCCGGCACCTCTCATTGCAGCAGTAAGTACAACTGGCTTTTCGCTTTGATGAAGCAAATCCAGCATGTAAGAAGTTTCTTCCACTGTGTCAGTACCATGTGTAACCACAGCACCAGCCACATCATCACTTTCTAAAGCTTCATTAATCATTTTTGAAAGCTGGAACATCATCTCGGGAGTCATTCCAGGGCTAGCGATATTGGAAAACTCACGAACTTCGACATCAGCGACTTTATCTAAACCCGGAACAGCCGCTGCCAAATCTTCTCCGCTCACGGCAGGAACAAGGCCATTAACCTTGGGATCGTATTTCATAGCAATTGTGCCGCCGGTTGTAAATACGATGACTTTCTTCTTTCCGCTCATTATTAACTCCTTATAGATTGAATTGTTTCTTAATCTCAGCTAAGCGCACTGACGCTTCTTGTTTTCTTCCGTTTAGAACTTCGATTCCTTTGATGATTAAATTTACATATCTGTCTACATCATCTAAGGAAAGCGTAGGAAGCACTTCTTGTTCCAACTGGCTGTTCGGAATAAATAAGCTTAATACACAGCTGGTGCCGGGAATACAGCCCACTCCGCCCATTACCTTATGGATAGAGTTAGACATGAAAGTCGTACCACCTAAGTCTTCACTCGCAAATCTATTAAGTTCTGCAGCTATCTTTACCTTTTCAAACGAAGTTGTAGCGGCGGAAAACTTCTTTCCGAGTTCCTGAATGTACTCTCCCTGCTCTTTGGTGAGCGACTCCATGGCACTCTCAGATCTGCGCAGCAGCTCAGGACGATAAATTGTTGGATAACCTAGATTTTCTGCACCCTTCAAAAGACATTCTGCAACCACTGAGTTGTCATGTTCCTCGTTTCCTCTGATAAGGAAAGTAGGTTTTGTAATTTCTGATGACACAGGTTGTGCACAAACTTTTCCTTCGATTACAAACGAAGGCAAACCATCAAGCCCGAGCTTTTGCATCAGCTCAAACTTGCCAAAGAGGTTAACATTACCTTCAATATCTTCATTCGGCCCTAGTCCTCCGACGGAAGCGTTAGTCAGACCCATTACTGAAACGTTAATGCCGTTAATGTTTAATCTGGCTCCTATGACTTTGCCGCAATTTCCTTCGACTTCTTCATTCGAGGTCAGGAAAAAGTCGGGATACTGCTGCAAAAAGCTGTCCATAGCAGCATTTGCCACTGCTGTCTGAAAAGCAACCGGAACTTCCATGGCACCTTGCCCAAGAATTCTTCCAAAAGCTTCGCATGCAATAGCTTGAGAATTGATAGCTTGTTTTCCGAGAGCATAAGAAGAAAGTCTTTTTTCAAAAGCTGTAATACCTCTTCTGGCAAAAGCCTTCCCTATCCCTCCGCTCTTAGTTTTAACTTCAAAATAGGCGTCTTTACGCCCGGTTTTAACGTTTATTTCTACTATTTCCAAATCAATACCCGTTGCTCTTTGAAGCAACGCAGTCACTGCGCTTAACCCTCCTGAATCGTCCTGAATAAATCCAAGATGGCTATTTGCATGACCATATCCGGCGTGTCCCACAATTCCCAGCTCGGTTTTGCCCTCTTTAATTAATTTAATCATTGACGCTCCCAAAAAGGCGAGAGATTTCAAATCCCTCGCCTATTTCAAAATTAGAGAATAGAAAGTGCCATGGAAATGCACAGAGCTACGAAGCAACCAAAGAGAATGGAAGGTCTTTGGAACAAGTTAGCTGGTTTAAGAGCTGAACCAGGCACAACCGGAATAACTGTAGCCAGAGCTGCAACCGGACCGCCTGTCAAGAAGTATTGAATCAAAGATGCACCGGATGCGGCAGCGAAAGCAGCTGCAAAAGGATCAGCACCTGAAGCGAGTACGACTTGAAGGAATGGAATAACTACTGCAACGGAAGCACCGTAGGATTGAGTCATGAAACCCGTGACGAAAGACACGCAGAACATGATCAAAATCGGAGAGAAGGAAAGCATCGGGGCTGCAAATGTGGAGATAGTATCTGCCAAACCGATCTGCTTAATAACCGTACTCATGAATAAAAAGCCGATAGTGGCAACCAACGGAGTAGCAATAAGTCCAACACCTTGCATCATAGTCTGTTCGGAGGACTTCATGTCCTTATGGGCAAGAACCATCACAACCAATGCTGAGACCAAACCTACTAAGAAGATAGGCAAGCCAAGTACGAAACCAACAACCAAAACAATGAATGGGAGGAAAGCTCGGAAGGAAGTAGTCTTGTACTCTTTATTGTTAATCTCGGCCATGACTGCCAGTCTGTCTTCTTCAGAAATAGTGACGCCGCGCTTGTGCATATCACGGATAACACGGAGGCAGGACATGAAGAAAATTGAAAGAGCTGCAATTAAGCCTAGAACATTGAATAAACCGTATCCAATACCTGCAGTTGCCAAAATTGCTACCTGAGTTGGATGTGTAAAGCCTGCCAAGTTGCCGATATGACCGGCGTGGCCCTGAATACCGGCGACTTTGTTCGGATCAACGCCTAAACGCACAGCAGCAGGACCTGTGATCACAGCAGTAATAACCGGCTGTGTAAAACCGGTTAAAGCACCAATACATCCGGCAGCAATACCGCCGGCTGTACAGACACCGGGGCCACCGCCAATTTTATTTCCAACACGAACGATATCGCGAACGATAACATCTAGGAAACCGGTAGCCTGCATGATACCGATAAAGAGCAAGATGCCCGTCATATCTGCAATAACCGGATTCAAGCCGGAGTTAATCATTTTTGCGACTGTGACCGGAGCACTTCCCGCGAGCGGGAAGCCGGCAACAATGGCGGAAATAGCTGCACCGGTAATAGCAGTAATGTAAATAGGCGTTAAGCCTGTAATCATAACTATTAGCGTCAACACCATAATGCATTGCGCTATGACGATTTGAGTTGTCATTTTTTCTCCAATGGATTTGAGTTTTGAGATTTCCTCAAGAAAATGATCTCAAGATCGCATTGCAGCTCAATAACAAAACTTTTAAAAATATTGCAAAAAAATTGCTAAAGCTCAGTAATTACTCCTAACCAAGAAAAATGGGCAAAAATAATGAGTTACTGCGGATAAGTTATTCTTCGAGCAGAAGATATCCAACGCTCGAATATGCTCCAATCACATCTCTCGTCAAACCAGCTTGCTCTAGCTTTCTTCGGATTCGGGCAAATGTAACTCGTAAATATTGAACTTCGCCTATGTATTCGTCACCCCAGACTGCTCTCAACAATCTTTCATGGGTTAAAACTTCTCCGGGATGTTTCATCAACTCAAAAAGTAAACGAAATTCTCTGTCGGTCAGCTTCACATGTTCATCGCCGACCATACAGTCCCTCTGGGAAAGATTAAGGGACAAGTTGCCACTTACCAAAACTTCCTGGGCTGGCTTTTGCACTGACTTTACTCTTTGGCTTCTACGAAGCACAGCCCGAATTCTTTCCAAAAGTTCTTGAATGTAAAACGGCTTGGAAATAAAGTCGTCGGCTCCTTCTCTAAAACCTTCAATAATCGTTGGTCTTTCATCTTTTGCTGAAAGAATAATGACGGGAACGTCTGAGTACCTTCTTAATTGTTTTAACATCGCCATCCCATCCATTTCCGGCATCATCAAGTCAAGAAGAATCAAATCGGGTTTATTCAAGGAGTGATTAAAAACCTCCAAGGCTCGCTTCCCGTCCTCTGCTTGGACCACATCGAATCCCTCAAAAGCTAAATTAGTACTAATAAGTCTTCTGATCTTTGTTTCGTCGTCAACCACTAGAATCAAAGAATTATTTGGATTCATACCGCTAACCTCAATTTAAAAGTAGTACCTGTTTCTTTATTTCTTTCTGCCCAAATTCTGCCGCCGTGAGCAGTCATAATGCCGCGACAAATGGCTAAGCCTAACCCAGTTCCTCCCACTTTTCTATCCGAACCCATTTCTACTTGGTAGAAAGAATCGAATATCTTCGAGAGATAATTCTCCTTTACTCCTATTCCGTTATCTTGGAAAGCAATTTCTATTTCGTCTTTTACCAGACGAACCGTTACACGGCAAACTGGCTCTAATTTCGATCGATAGCGCGCCGCGTTACCAAAAATATTGATAAATACTTGAATCAGTCTGTCCTTGTCTGCCTTTAAAAACTCTGCACCTTCTTGGATTTGGGTAGTAATTTTTAGTTCGGGATAGTGTTGGCGGACAGCACCAATTGCCTGATCAAGGAGGCGCCTAATGGAATAAATCTTGGGACGCAGAACAATGGAACCTGCCTCTATTCGGGACATATCCAGCCAATCTTCAACGAGCCGCTGCAGTCTTGAACTCTCTTCTAACATCTCCGAGAGCAATTCATGAGAAAATTCAGTATCTCTTTGGACAAGTTGCCGTTGAAGAGTCTCAACTTGAAGTCTCATTGTTGTCACAGGAGTTTTTAACTCGTGAGCAACCATCGAAACCAGGTTCTTTTTCATCCTTTCCATTGCTATATCTTGAGATATGTCTCTTATTAAGAGGCCGCGGCGTCTTCCGGAAAATCCGTAAAAACCGGGAACGTTAAAAGCTGATGTTTCAATAAAAAAATCAGAATCTGTTGTGCTTGAATATCTTCGAGGACGCTCTTCTTGTTTATCGAAACCTTCCTCTCCAAGTTCTGACGAACGGAATAGAGAAGAAAATAATTCTTCAAAATTTGGCACTTCCTGTTTAGGCATCAATCCTAAAAGGCCTCTAGCTGCCTTGTTACCATAGAGAAGACTTCCTGTTTTTCCTACCAAGATAACTCCCTCAGTCATTGACTCCATCAAAGCCGTAAAGCGGGAAGCTGAAGTTTTCAAGGAAGAATACATTTCCTGATTATCCATAACAATTGCAATGGAATGGGCGAGCCTTAGAAGAGGACCGGAGGCGAACGAGGAAGGATTTCCATCTCCGCAATCAAAGTATAAATAACCCAATCTGCTTCCATCATTAGCTTTTACAGAGATGTACTGAAACACGCTGTTCCCGAGCATCTCCTTGGAAAAGAAAAGCGTAGGAATAGTAAAAATATCCTTGAATCGATTAATAGTTTTTGCGATAACAACGTCTACCGAGTCCTCCAGAGGAGCCAATAAAAGCTGCAGGCTCTTCAACTCTTCTTTTCTTTGGTTTAAAGAAGCGGTCCGTTTTTCAACTTGCTCACTCAATGCTTCATTAACAGACTCAAGCCTTTTTTGGCTCATCAGAACTGTGGCCGCCATTTCTTCGAACTTAGTTGAAAGAAGCTGCAGTTCTAAAGGCGCAGTTTCTTTGAACACGTCGTCCATTTTAGAAATCTTCCCGGTTTTCTCAAACGCACTGAATTGCTCAATCAACTTATGAACAGCCTCGTTGAGCTGTCTTCCTAAGACCGTCCCAACCACAAAGGCCGCAAGAATTGCAACCAACAGGAAAATACCTGAAGTCGTTAGTGATGAAAGAAGTTGCCTATCTCGAATTGCCAGAGGCTGACCCACAGCTAAAAGAAGATCACCTGGAGATACTTTCATTGCCGTTATTACTTGGGCTTCATTTCTTTTCTTGTCTGTTCTCCAGACGGCCGGAGAATTCTTTATCTTTTCATGCACCTCCTCGTAGAAGTCTTTTCCTCCGAGCGGAGAGAATGAAAAGTTTTCTCTTTTGATGGGCTTCTGAAAGAAACTTTGTCCTGAACTGTCTAGAAGCTGAATAGAGAACGGTTCGAGACCGATAATATGTTCGAACACTTCAGAAAAATATTTTTCAGAAACGCAAGTTGTCAGCCAATAACCTTTGAGCAGTCGCTCTTCCTTCACGGGAGAGCCAAAGCAATACTGCGGCTGAGTACCTTCCGTATATTTATAGAATTCAAAATTGCTCGCGGCGTGTCGAAACTTCTGACTGAGTAAATGAAATAATCTTTCATCTCCGGGACCTAGATTCTCCGACTCATGGAGATTAATGGTCTTATCGGAGAATCCCTCTTGAGTAGGAATGAGAAAAAGGGAGTTAAACGATGTCTGACGCGTAACTCTGGTCTGTGCCCATTCTTTGAAATAACTTTTTGGATTCTGTAAATGAATTGATAATGAATCCAGACTTGAATCTAAAAATGATCGGATAGTTTCGATTTCGTTCGAAAGCTGTCTTCCCAGCTGCTCCATTACTGCGATCTGTCTAACATCATTTTCCTCATTTTCTCTTTGAATCTGATTAAGATGCATGAAAGCAAGCATGAACAATGGCATTAACGCTGTCCAGGTAATTGCTCGGGTTAAGTAGCCGCGAAAATCCTTCTGGATCATTTGCTCTTCCACTCGTACCTTTACAGTAGTGGGCAATGGAACTGAGAAACTAGGGTTGGGAGAAGGCATTTTTAAATCCTCTTTTTTCGCCATTTTTACATAGTGAAAATCTTTTGGTAAGTGTCTTTCTCATTTTTTGTTAACTTACACCATTCAAGTAATTACCCCGAAAATGTATCCCGAGATACAACTCTTCTCTTTTTCGTGTAAAGAAAGTTACGGACAAAACGAGCTTACTCGGAGCAAAATACTCACCTATGGTGATTGGCAAAATTAGCTCGATAATTCAAAGAGTTATTGCTGTTAGCACTTAATTCCAAGGAGACTATATAAATGAAAAAACTGCTCACTATTGCCGTTTTAGCAACATTGTCCACAATGACATATGCCGCCGACAAAGTTATCGACACTGACATCGTTGTCGTCGGTCAAGGCGCCGCCGGTACAGCGGCTGCTTTCGCAGCAGGCGAACTTGGCGCTAAGGTCGTCGGATTAGAAAAGAAAGGACTCCCGGGCGGAACAGGCAACTTCTCTGAAGGTATCTTTGCGGTTGGTACAAAGATGCAGCGTGATTACTACATTCCTCTCACAAAGGATGAAACCTTCAAGAAGATCATGAACTACGGTCACTGGAGAAGTAACGCTCGTCTCGTAAGAGCTATCGTTGACAAATCCGCTGACACTGTTGACTGGATGATTAAGCACGGCGTTAAGTTTGAAAAACTTACAACAAACTATCCAGGCGGTCTCTACACTTGGCATATTTATGAAGGCCGCGGAGCCGGTTGGATTAACCTCTTCCAGAAGAAATCAAAGAGCGATTACGGTGTTGAAGTCCTTTTCAATACACCTGCTGAAAAACTCCTTATGAAAGACGGTAAGGTTGCCGGCGTTATTGCAAAAGACAAAGACGGCAATACAGTTACTGTCAATGCGAAAGCCGTTATCATCGCAACCGGCGGTTTCGCTGACAACCCCGAAATGATGAAGAAGTACACACGTTTCCCAAATACTGACGGATTAGCACAGTCCGGTAAAAACGGTGTAGGTATTCAGATGGCTTGGTCTGCCGGCGGCGGTAAAGAAGGCTTGGATGTTCAGCAATCTTATCGTCCGGGCCCAAGAGGAGTGGGAACGACAAATCACGTTTCCGCAACAGCTAAGCAGCCTCATCTTTGGCTGACACCGGGCGGAGATCGCTTCTGCGACGAAACAATTATGGGTGACTGGCCCGCAGCCGGCAACGCTCTTGAAAGAATCGGCGGCCAGATGTGGGTTGTTTATGACAACAAGAACCTCAATTCCATGAAGCATGACGGTATCGTCCAGGGCGTTGGCGTAATGGTTCCAATTGGTGCCAAACTCACCAAGTTTGAAGAAGAATGGCCGGCAGCTGAAAAAGCCGGTTGGGCAGTAAAAGCTAATACCTTGGAAGAATTAGCCAAGAAGACCGGTATGGATCCTGAAAAACTGAAAGCCAGCGTTGAACAATACAACAATGCTGCAGAAGTTCGCCATGACGCACTCTTCGCAAAAGATCCGCAGTACATCTTCCCAGTTAAAGAAGGTCCTTTCTACGCAATCAAGAGCGTTGCCTCCTCTCTCGGAACACTCGGCGGCATCAAAGTTAACGATCGTCTCCAAGTCGTCACAGACAAGGATAAAGTTATTCCTAACCTCTACGCAGCAGGTTCCGACGTCGGCGGTATGTACGGTGACTCTTATGACCTCTTGATGGCCGGCTCTACCATTGGTTTTGCCGTTAACTCCGGCAGAATCGCTGCAGAAAGCGCTGTCAAAGATCACAATATCGGCAAAAAATAAAAAATAGTTTCTCCTGAACTGAACGGAAGCCGCCCTCGGGCGGCTTTCGTTTTGGCTGGAACGGTGTAATACCGACTTTTCAAAACTTGGTGCACGTGAAAAAATTGACCCGTCCAATATTGAAATAAGAAACAAATGCGTCAAATTTTTCATGCCCTTCCCTGGATCCCTCCGAAGGAACCGCGAGAAGTCGCTGAGCTGTTCTCCCAGTATGGCGTTCCGCTCACTTATAAGTCAGGTCAGCTGCTTAAAAGCCGCGGAGAAAACAACAAACTATTCCTGATAACGAAAGGAGCGGCCGCCTACTACATCGCTGACAGATATAAAAGTCACCCAAGCGTTCTCAACCTATTAATTCCAGGCAGATCTGCCTGTGATTTATCCGCTTTGACTGAAACCAAAGTCAATGTAACGACCCGCGCAATCGGCCCTTGCGAAGTTTTGGCTATGCATCCCCATTTGATTTCCAAATTTATGCTTGAACATTCGGAATTCAGTCTTGATTACGCCAAACATGTGGTCTTCAAACAAGAATGCTCAATAGAAGCGATGGTTGCCAATTTCACATTAGAACCGGCGGAACGGCTCAGGCGCTTACTCAAAGTTCTTCTCATCAGCTATGAAAAACCGATCCCGCCAAATTCTTGGATTCGGATTCCTCTCGACTTAACGAACGAGCAGTACGGTTCCGTCGTAAATTTGACTCGTGTCTCCGTAAGCAGACTCTTTTCGGATTGGACGTCTAAAGGTCTTCTGAAAAAGAGTGGCCGC
This sequence comes from Turicimonas muris, assembly GCF_002221595.1. Taxonomy (GTDB): domain Bacteria; phylum Pseudomonadota; class Gammaproteobacteria; order Burkholderiales; family Burkholderiaceae_F; genus Turicimonas; species Turicimonas muris. Next base: position 285,791 of record NZ_NHMP01000002.1, on the reverse strand, counting down.
ACTGTGTATGTAATGTCTTCACTGTTCGATAACATGTACGATTGGGTTAAGTAATCTTTTGGACAACGTTTCCTTACCTCTGGAGAACCATAAAAAATGAATGTAGTTATAACAACCGTAAATTTCACAGATACGGCTCTCAGCAAGCTTAAAGAAGCAGGACTTAACGCATGGAAGTACAGCGGACCTGCCTTGGGTGCGGGCGTAAGCGAAGATATTCTGTATGAAGCAGTTAAAGATGCCGACATCATCATTGCAGGCACGGAAACTTATTCACTGAACCTTCTTAAACGGCTGAACAGACTCAAATTCATCTCTCGAAACGGTATTGGATACGACGCAATAGATTTGAATGCTCTCAAAGAGCTCGGTATCGGTCTGACCCGAACTACAGGTTTTGTTGAAGGTGCCGTAGCCGAACATGTTATGGCATACGTTCTTTATTTCGCCAGAAGAATTGATGCTCAAAACAAATTGATGCATAAACATGTTTGGAAACCAACATTGGAACCGGGTGCCAAAGGAAAAACTTTAGCTCTTTATGGCTTCGGAGGAATTGGAAAAGAGATTGCTAAAAGAGCCGTTCCTTTCAAAATGAATGTGATTTACTACTGCCGTCATCCGAATCTCGAGGATGAAAAAACTTATGGTGTCAAATACGTCGATGAAGAGACCCTCCTTAGAGAGGGAGACTTCCTTTCTCTGAATGTTCCGTTGACGGATTCCACTTTTCATCTAATCGACAAGAATAAATTAGATCAGATGAAGACAGGCTCGATTTTGATCAATATTGCCAGAGGTCCCGTTATCGACGAATTTGCAGTAACAGACGCATTAAAGTCCGGAAAACTTGGAGCCGCTGCAGTGGATGTATTTCCCTCCGAGCCTTGCACGGACTCACCTCTTGCTGACTGTCCCACGGCAGTCCTCACTCCTCATACAGCTTCTTCTACTGTAGAAAATTCTGCTGAAATGAACATCGCTGCCGTTGATAATGTTTTGAATTATCTACAAGGAACTCTCGACGACAAATACCTGGTCATCAAAGGAGCTCGCTAACGTAAATTCTCCACTTAACCATATACATCGAGAGAAGGATTTTACATGAGTTGCTGAAAAAATCAGTCGTTCGCTATACACCGGCTATCTAATCGACCGCGATAGTGTCTTACCCACTGAGAAAACTCTACCCCTTTAGGAAGGATCTGAGTTTCTACCGGAGGAAGCGTTACTTCGGAAGCATGCATTTGTTCCGGACTCAGTGCTGAATAAGAAACACGAATTTCTTCTCTATCTCCTACTTTCCATTTTTCGAAAGTCAAATAGCCACCCGGAACATTCTCATTTCTCATTCTGTCCGGCTGCTTCCAGTTCAAGTCAAACAAAGCACCAAGATTGGCCAAGTTAGTGTCATGTCCGACCAAAAAAGTATATTTAGGACCGTCTGTTTTTTCTAATGAGTCGATAATCTTCGCTCCTAGGGCCGATCCTTTATACCGAGCCACTTCCATATCCCGGTTAAGAATTGAAAAAACGCCAACCCGTAAAGGCATAACTTTCAGAATTTCCGCCCATGGCATTTGGCCCCAGCCCGGGATTTGATCAGGCCACTGGCCCCACTCTAAGGCCAGAATTTCCGTAAAGCTTGAACCATAGTAAGGCCCCCCGCTCAAACCAACTTTATGTTTACTTGCATGCCCTACCATTTCGCCGGAAAAATTGCCTTCGGTGACTTTATTTAATAGAAATATCTCGTGAGCGTAGACCTTAGAAACGCCTCTAGAGTTTTGAGTCAATTTCTCGGCTAAAGAATCAGGATGTCGAATCTTACAAACCTTGGCTTTAAGCGGTGAAAACAGCTTCGAATGTTTTGCAGAAGTAACTTTGACCTTTATTCCGCACTGTGGGAATAAGCCTTCGCTTATAGCCTCAGCAGTTTTAATTGTCCGTTCGTCTACGTCGGCAATGATTTCAACTTCATTCGGATTGGGACATTGACTAAAAACGAACGGGCTTATTCTGCTGTTTTGTTTCCACGTTCCCTTAACCAATCCATATCCTCTTGGGGTCAAATACCCTTTTTCTACTCCCCACTCGGGCCATTGACGAGGACTCCATGAAGCAAGCGTTTCAACTGACTGAGTCGGTGACCGAACTCCGTGTCTGGAAACTACTACAACTTTCTCTAGCTCTTCATAAACCGGTGTCCCTGGAATCGGCTCTTGAGCAAAACTTGAATTACATACGGATATAACTAACGCAGAAACTAGATAGGGCCACTTTTTATTCATCATCAACTCCAGGAGGCTAATAAAATGAATATATAGCGTGGAAAACAGTTTTCGGTTTAAAACTAACCGAATCGGTTAATCTGAAATAGTCAACCAAGTAGCTTTCTAATTAAGAAGTTTTTCTTGCTTCGAATAGCGGAAAATGAATCATTAGTTCCAAACCCTAGGCAAAGACCCTTAGAAACCAAAATAGAATGTATCAATTTATTTCAAACAGACTCATTACATCTTTTTCTGTCAATCCGTTATTCAAATTCCTAATCCTGCAAAAGCGAGCTTCTCTTACGCAAACACTGATACCCAAGAGTTCCCTAATGGAATAACGCTCTTTTACTTTATCTCAGAGAGGAATATTCTCCTTCAAAATAACGCCTCAAAAAGTTGTTTGATGAAGTGAGACTTCTTAAGATTTTTCTCGCTTAATTATTCGAATTAACACATTGGAGTTTCAAATGAAATTATCTGCACGTAATGTTTTAGAAGGTAAAGTTGTTTCCATCAAAGAAGGCCCTGTTTCCACAGAAGTTACTATCGAACTCGCCTGCGGCACACAGGTTGTCTCCTCTATCACTTCTACTTCTGCTAAGTCTCTTAACCTTGAAGTCGGCAAAAAAGCCTACGCCGTAATCAAGGCTTCCAACGTTATGGTCGGCACAGACGAGTAATTAATTCTCACCTGCGAGAATTAATAGGCGCAAAGCGCATCAACCTCCTTCGGGAGGCTTTATCTTTTCTGAACGTCCTCTTGTAGGAGACAAATTCAAGTCTCACCGCAAAAGGCTCTAAACGCTAAAAATATAAGTAGCTAAGGCTAAGAAAATAAAGAAGCCGCCGGAATCTGTGATAAAAGTAAGAAGAACCGAGCCACCTAACGCCGGATCCCTTCCTAATTTTTTAAGAGTGAGCGGAACAAGAATAGCTACAACGGCACCCATCAGCATATTCAGCATCATCGCCATAAACATAGTCAAGCCGAGAAGTTTACCGTCCGGTGAGTTGTAGTAAAGAGCCCAAGCAAAAAGCCCCGCAATAATTCCCCAGATAAATCCGTTGATAAGAGCAACTAAAACTTCTTTCTTAATAACGTCCAACTGGTTTGATTCTGTAATCTGGCCTGTCGCTAAAGAACGAACCAGCAGAGTTAATGTCTGGTTGCCGGAATTCCCAGCAATACCTGCAACAATCGGCATCAAAGCGGCCAAAGCCACAACCTTTTCGATTGTCCCGTCAAATGCAGAAATCACGCGGGATGCAAAGAATGCTGTAAATAAATTGATTCCAAGCCAAATCCAGCGGGCTTTTGCAGATGACCAAATAGATTCGAACAAGTCCTGATCATCATCCAAACCGACGGCGCCGAAAGCTTCTTCATCACTTTCTTCACGAATAATGTCAACGACTTCATTAACGGTCAAACGGCCCACCAATCGTCCGCTTTCGTTAATAACTGGTGCACTAACGAGGTCATAACGTTCGAAGGCGGAAGCCGCATCTCCGACATCTTCCAAAGGGGAAAGTGTCAAAACGTCTGCAACCATCACATTTTTAACCAACTGATCCGGAGCATGAGTAAGAATTCGGTCAACCGGAAGAGTTCCCATTAACCTCTCGTCTCGGTCTACTACAAATACTTGGTCAGTGTGATCAGGGAGTTTCTTTAAACGGCGTAAATAGCGAAGAACGACATCGAGCGTAACATCTTGCTGAATTGAGACAATATCGAAGTCCATACGGGCACCCACGGAATCTTCCGGGTAGCTCATTGCCGCCCGCAGCTGTGCTCTCTCTTCGTGGGAAAGACCTTCCTGAACCTCAGCAACAACATCCGGCGGCAAGTCTTCAACAAGATCAGCAATCTCGTCGGTGCCCAACTTTTCAACGGCATCGACAAGCTCGTCCTTGTTCATCGCATCAATAAGGGTTTCACGAACCGCTTCATTGACCTCAACAAGAATTTCACCGTCCTGACTAGACCTGACACAGTCCCAGACAATCAGACGTTCATCAAGAGGAAGAGCTTCCAGAATATAGGCAACGTCAGCAGGATGCAGTTCAGACAGAGTATCTCGGAGATCAAGCCGGATGGCCTCTCTGTCTTTCAGATCTTTTCTATCCTCGGCCTCTTCGCCTTCTTCGATTAACTGTTGGACAAGTGCCAAAGCACGTGCCGCTGCTTCGGGGTCACGTGCTGAAATCTCTTCATCCTTGGCCAAGCCAATAGTGTTTTCTTGAAGACTCAAGCTTCACTCCTCAAAGAGACACCTTGTCTCTCACTTTTCTATTTTTTCGCTAACAGTTTCCTAATATATTCATAGACCGGCGTCGTTTCGGGCCGATGTCCAAGCCAGAAATTATAAGAATCAGCGGCCTGCTCGACAAGCATTCCCAGGCCGTCAGATGTAACTTTTGCCCCACCTTCTTTTGCAACTTGCATAAACGGTGTCGGATCAGCAGCATAAACCAGATCGAAAGCTAGTTCACAATCTTCAAAGGCATTTGCAGGAATTAGAGGAGCCTTATTCTGAAGGCTTGCGGGAGTGGCGTTAATAATAAGATCGTATTGTTCAGAGCCTGTCTCATCGTACAAAATACTTTGGATTCCGAATTCATCGGCCAGCTGCTGAGCCCGAGCAACCGAACGATTGGCAACTGAAATCTTTTTAGGAAGTTCGTCAAGAATGACTGGGAGCAGTCCTCTAACGCTTCCGCCGGCACCTAAAATCAAAATATTCTTATTTTTCAAAGAAAAGTTCAGGCGCCCTTTTAAATCCTGGACAAAACCAATCCCATCGGTGTTCTCTCCGAGAACTTTATTTCCTTCAAATTTGAGAGTGTTAGCGGCGGTTGCCTGTCTTGCATAGGCCGTCGTTTTAGTGGAAAAACGATAAGCATCAACCTTAAAAGGAATGGTCACATTGACACCCTTATATCCCTCTGAGATCAGATCTTCAATGTAACTTTCAAATTCTCCTAATGGAATTTCTATTTTTTCATAAGAAATATTGTCGCCAAACTGTTTAGCAAAGGCTTCATGAATTTCCGGTGACAAACTGTGGGCCACAGGGTTACCGACTACGGCGTATTTCGATTCTTTACCCATGTTTTTCCCTTTCTTAAAAATTTTTAAAATTTCTTTTTTCCAAATAATAACACTCTCATGGGATGGCTCAATAGCTAATTTTTCTTATAAAAAATTTAATACCCAGAGAGCAAAAAAGATCTTCCGCGCAAAATTAAACCCGCGGGGTCATTTTGCGGGTCTTATCCCTTGATTCCCAAAGGGCAAAACGAATCTTTTTTACTTTACGAAGCCTTAATACATAACTTTGAATATGTAGAAATTTCTTTCAGAAACCATTTTGAATTCCCAAAAGAAGAAATCTCTTAACTTGCTTCATTAGATTTTGGTTGTTCCGAATCACTGGAATTAGTCTGAGGAGCTGGATTTTCTTGTGGCTCTTCAACTTCAACGAGCTCTTCCTCCGATAAGTCTTCGGCATCCTCCTGATCCAAAACTTCAACTAAACGCAGTTCGAGAACAAGCTCAATGTAATCGATGCCAACTACTTTCATAAGAAGGTTCTGGCCTCGAGAGTACTCCGGAAGTCCCGGTACTCTCTGCATCATTGGCAAACCTTCCAAGCGAACCAAATCCCCCTTAACGACGGTGACTTTTATATTTTCGATTTTTTCCTGTTCAATCCAGCGTAAAGACCAATAACGGTTCATTCGAGTCTGGAAGTCATTAAAGGCGGTGTATTTCGTATCGAAGTTGGAAATAATGCTGAACAAATCCAGATCATTAGCCTTAAACGGAGGCTTCTCATCTCTGACGGCAGCTATCAATTGACGTTGGTTAACCATGTCGACGTAACGCCGCAGCGGAGAAGTCGACCAAGCGTAGTACTCAACACCGATTCCGTCATGCGGTCCCGGAACGGAAGTCATCTTCACTTTGCCCATTCGTTGACTGCGGTAGATGCCGGCAACCTTCTTTTTCTCCAACCACTCACCCCAAGAAGCATTGGCAAAAATCATTACCTCGGCCACCAATAAATCAAGTGGAGCACCGCGTTTTCTGCCTTTCAGCTCAACGGTTGCGTTTTCATCTTCACCTTTCAGATCAAAATACCAGTCAATTTTTCCTACCGGCTCAGGACGCCCGCGAACTTCTTCGCGTTTTTGCTGAAGATGTTTTGCAAAATGCCACACCCAGGACATTTCCTTACCGAACGGTATGTCCAAAGTATTGTCTCGGACAGCCTCTTCTGTTACTTGGCTTTCAATCTTGTCGTACCACAAGTTGGCGGCGATTTTGATTCTCTCTAATCGTGTTTCCGTCACGACTACTTCGAACGTCTCGTTATCTACTAAAGCATACAAAGATAAAACCGGACAAATGTTTCCTTCATCCAAAGAAAAGGCTTTAACCCAGCTTTTCGGCAGCATCGTTGTCTTCAGACCGGGAGCATACACAGTAGACATTCTTTCTCGCGCAGCTTTATCTACTTCAGAGTCAGTCAAGATTCCAAGACCGGGCGCTGAAATGTGAATACCTAGCTTGGTTCTGTTGTCTCCCACGGGTGTCACGGAAACCGCATCATCAATTTCAGTTGTGTTGGAATCGTCAATCGAAAAAGCTTGGCCGTCAGCAAGAGGAAGATCCTCAAAACATTCCTTCTGAGGTTCCGGAAAGGTCTTCGGAAATTCCTTTCCTTTAGGAAAGTTAATTGAAAAGAAATTCTCTACGTGGTATCTCCATGCGTTAGGAATCGCTTTTACTTCTAAAAGCAGTCTTAGAGGAGAACAGCTTCTAATGTCAGTGGCTTCTTTCAGCGCTTTCCACTCAATAGAGTTTTTGTCGGGCTTAGACAAAAGCTGAATTGCCTGAGCAGCGATAGCCTCGGGAGCTCGGCCTTCGAGAAGTTCCTTGACGTAAGCATCTTTTTGTTCGTCCAGCTTTCGCTTTCTTTCAATTGCCGCCAGAGCAAGTTTGAGAGTCTCTTCGGGAGCTGCTCTGTATTTTCCTCGACCTTTTCTATAAAAGTAGACGGGATAGGCATGAAGACGGAAAAGAGTTCCGGCCTGTTCAAGCTTGCCGGCTTCTTCCCCGAAATATTCCTTTGCAGCATCCTGATAAGTAAATTCTTCAGCTGCAGCGAACTCCCAAAGCAAATCTAAATCAATAGTTTCAGCTACAGCCTGAGCCTGCTGAATAAATTCGAGAGGAGAGGGAGCGGAAAATTCAAAAAAACTATGTGATTTTTTAACTTTTATTCTTTTTCCTGTCGGTAATTCGATCTGATAAGCAGCGTCCGTCGCGTTCAGAATGACTCCTGCCTTAAAAGCACCGTCTTCTTCGAAAAATAAATTCATTGTCATCCTTTCTTTGAGAAAGCAGATCTTACCTGGAGATCCTGCCATGAAGGAAATTCATAACATCATCTGCAAGAGAATCAAAGCCTGAGAGTCTATGGTCCGCTCCGTGCACTATCTTGACATTAGTCCCATGGTAAAACTCCTCACCATCGTGCCAATTGAGCACTTCATCCTTATCTCCCAAGATGGTCAAGTAATTAGAAGGAGCTTTAAGACTGTTAACGGCTAATGCCTTTAATTCTTCTTCGTACTCCGGATAGACAACGATTTTGTCGCCGGTTTGTTCCACGTAGTGCACCCCGACCTTATCTTCCATAAAAAGCCAAGGACGAACGGCAGGATTTAAGAGAACCGCCTTTCTACTAAACTTTTCCGCTGCCCAGGTGGCATAAAAACCGCCTAGCGATGAACCGATAAAACAAAAATCGTCCGTTTGAACCTGATCTACGGCAGCTATAATTATCTCGGCGGCTTTCTTCGGTCCTACAAAAATTTCCGGAGCAATAAAAGGAATTCCTCTTTGAAGATGCCTTTGCTCCAAAATCTTTCCTTTGTTGGAATACGGAGAAGAAAGAAATCCATGAATATAGATAGTAGTGCTATTCATTAATAGACCTCTGTCGGAGAACATTCAGAAGTTTTTCATGGATATTGCCGAAGCCTCCGTTGCTCATTACCAAAATTGTATCTCCCGGCTCGGCAGTCTTCACTGCTGCTTCGGCAACTTCCTCAAGATGACTAAAGACTTTAGCTTTATTCCCAAGCGGCTTGAGAGCTTCTGCCACATCCCAATGCACTGCAGGAGATTGAAAGCAGACAACTTCATCGGCCAACTCCAATGATCCGGGAAGTTTGTCTTTCATGCTTCCAAGTTTCATCGTATTTGACCGAGGTTCAAGCACCGCAATGATTCTTCCCTCCCTCTGGACGCTTCTTTGTGCCTTAAGAGTCTCTTCAATGGCGGTTGGATGATGGGCGAAATCATCAATAACTTTGACTCCGTCTTCCGTTCCTCTAAGTTCCAGTCTGCGTTTTACACCTTCAAAGGATTCCATATGATGCAAAGCATCGACAGCAGAAATTCCGATTGCTGCTGCCGCAGCTACTGCGGCAATTGTGTTCATTCGGTTATGATGTCCGGGCAACGGAGAAGAAACTTCTCCGATTTCCTTGGAACCGGAGAACAATCGCGAATCCTCATGATCTTTTAATTGCCAGTTGTCCGAATCTGAAGTACCGAAGGATTCAGCCAGCGTCCAAAGCCCCATTTCTAATACTTCTTTAAGAGCTTCGGATTCGCCGTTATAAATTACTCTTCCCTGCGATGGAATAGTTCTGACTAAATGATGGAACTGTCTTTGAATTGCGTGGATATTCGGAAAAATGTCGGCATGGTCATACTCTAAGTTATTCAGAATTGCCACCCAAGGACGGTAATGAACAAATTTGCTTCTCTTATCAAAGAATGCTGTGTCGTACTCATCTGCCTCAATAACGAAGTATTCTGAGTCAGTCAAACGGGCAGAACGATGGTAATTATTGGGCACTCCTCCGATTAAAAAGCTTGGGTTCAAACCAGCTTCTTCCAAAATCCATGTCAGCATGGAACTTGTAGTGGTTTTGCCATGGGTGCCCGCAACAGCTAAGACTTTCTTCTTCCACAAAATGTTTTCTGCGAGCCACTGTGGTCCCGAAGTGTATGGAGCCCCTGAATTAAGAATAGCTTCAAGAAGAGGGTTTCCTCGAGAGATAGCATTACCGATAATATACAAGTCAGGATTTAACTTTAACTGCTCAGAATCGTAGCCCTCGATCAGTTCAATCCCAGCTTCTTTAAGCTGATCAGACATTGGGGGATAGACAGCTGCATCACAGCCGCTGACTTTTATATCTAAGGATTTGGCAAGCTGAGCGATTCCTCCCATAAAGGTCCCGCAAATACCAACAATATGAATATGCACAATTTCTCCGAACATCTATCTCGTAATCAGAGAACTATAGATCGAGGCGCTCTTTAGTCTCAAGAATATACATAAGAAATTTAGTAACGATTTGGACATCGGGCAGCTCAGAATAATTTTTTCTTGGTTTTGCGGCATTCTGATCGCCTAGAATTTGTTACGTTTTCATAGAAATCTAAGGACACCGTGATTCAGCCTAATAAATATGCAGCCCTTGCTGCCGGCATAATCGCCGAAAAAGGGCTTCCTTGGAACGAAGCCAGAAGCGAAATACTTGAAAGTAATCCGCATCTTTCCACTTCTATGCTTCCGTCCGATGAACAAATCGAGACGGCACTAAGGGAACATTACGCAATTTTTGATCCGGAAGGACATAAAGGGCGTCTAAGGGAGCTTCGGTTGATGGCTCTAACGGTCATGAAGGAGTTAGAGCAATACTCTCCGCTTTTAACTAAAGGTGTTCTCAACGGGTGCGCAGATAAATTCTCTAATATTTATATCGATCTAGCTGCGGACGATCCTAAAGAAGTAGAGTTATTCTTGTTGGATAGAAATATTGATTTTGAGTCTTATCCGATAGAAGGAAGAACTAAAAGAGATCCGGTTGAAGAACTTATCGTCGAAGCCCCTTCGTTGAGAAACGGTGTACTTCGGGATCAACACATCTCTGTCTGGGTAGTATTGCGCGTCTACGACGGGCACCAGCAAGGAAAGAAAAAGCAAAACAAACTTCCTGATCAATGGCAAATCGAAGAAGAAAGCTTCAAATTTGCCACAATTGAAGATCTTAAAAAAATTCTTGATAAAACTAAATAACCAGGCCATTTTCTGCCTTTTTCGCGTATCTTCGCCGATCTTTACATTTGTCTTTGACGCTTTAATAAAGGGCTTAAAACTCTTTTTTCCCCCTCACAGATCCATCAAGATAGATACAAATAGCCCGATTTCTTAATGTTTTTAGGGAAAGTTAAGTACTATACTTACGAAATAAATAACTCTAAGGGGAGCTGAGAGATTTTCCGCCATCCTCCCCTGAACGTGATGAACAAAATTTTGCTGCTTAACGGCCCCAATCTAAATCTTTTAGGCAGAAGAGAGCCTGAAAAATATGGATCTGTGACCTTAGAACAAATTGAAAACGAACTTAGTCAAAAATGTGCTTCTTACGGTGTTGAACTGATTTGCTATCAGAGCAACCACGAAGGAGACCTTGTTGACAAAATTCATCAAGCCGCCAGAGAAGAAGTCGACGCAGTCATCATCAATCCCGGCGCATACACTCACACAAGCATTGCCATTAGAGATGCCTTCTTGTCAGTCAACATCCCTTTCATAGAAGTGCATCTTACAAACATCTTTGCTAGGGAACCTTTTAGACATCATTCCTATCTATCCGACATTGCTAGAGGATGCATTATTGGCTTAGGGTATAAAGGGTATCTGCTGGCGGCTGAATATTTAATTAATTCTAATTAGAGAAGAGGATCATCATGGATCTGCGTAAACTTAAAACACTTATTGATTTGGTACAGGCTTCAGGAGTTTCCGAATTGGAAATTACTGAAGAAGGCGAAAAAGTCAGAATCGTCAACAAACCGGTATCTGTTGCTGCACAACCAGCCGTAGTCGAAGTTCCTCAGCCAGTTTACAGACCGGCAGAGCCGGTAGCTGCACCAGTGTCAGTACCCACTCCTGCCCCTAAGGCCGCTGCTCCGTCCGGGACTCAGGTAACAAGCCCGATGGTCGGCACTTTCTACCGCGCCCCTAGCCCCGGTGCCGATCCTTTCGTTCAGGTCGGTTCTCAGGTAAAGAAAGGCGACACCTTATGCATTATTGAAGCCATGAAACTGCTTAATGAAATTGAAGCAGAAGTCAGCGGTACCGTAAAAGAAATTCTGGTTGATAATGCTCAGCCTGTTGAATTTGGACAAGCCCTCTTTGTTATTGAGTAACCATGTTTGGAAAAATCTTAATTGCCAACCGAGGTGAAATTGCCCTTAGAATTCAGCGTGCTTGTAAAGAAATGGGCATTAAAACGGTGGTTGCTCATTCTTTAGCAGACACTGACGCCAAGTACGTTAGGCTTGCAGATGAGTCCGTCTGTATCGGACCGGCTCCCGTTCACCAAAGTTATTTGAATATCCCGGCTTTAATTAGTGCGGCTGAAGTCACCGATGCCGAGGCTATTCACCCGGGTTACGGTTTTCTGTCGGAAAATGCAGACTTCGCTGAACGGGTTGAATCCAGCGGATTCGTATTTATCGGACCTCGCCCGGAAACTATTCGTTTAATGGGAGATAAAGTTTCGGCCAAACAAGCCATGATTGAAGCCGGCGTTCCCTGCGTTCCGGGTTCAGGCGGCGCGCTTCCGGATGACCCGAAAGAAATTATTCGTCTGGCACGTGAAGTCGGCTATCCGGTCATTATTAAAGCAGCCGGTGGCGGCGGCGGACGAGGAATGAAAGTCGTTCATACCGAAGCTGCTCTGATTAATGCGGTCAATACCACAAGACAAGAAGCTAAAGCCGCATTCGGCAACGGTACCGTCTACCTTGAAAAATTCCTTGAAAATCCTCGTCACATTGAGATTCAAGTACTTTCCGACTCTTTCAGAAATGCTATCTGGCTTGGCGAAAGAGACTGTTCTATACAAAGACGCAATCAGAAAGTCATTGAAGAAGCTCCGGCTATCGGTATCCCTCGCCGTCAAATCGAAAAAATCGGCGAACGCTGTGTAGACGGATGCAGAAAGATAGGTTATCGAGGCGCAGGCACTTTTGAATTCTTGTACGAAAACGGAGAATTCTACTTCATCGAAATGAATACTCGTATTCAGGTGGAACACCCTGTCACGGAATTAATTACAGGCGTCGATTTGGTTCAAGAACAGATCAAAATTGCTGCCGGCGAACGTTTAAGCTATCGCCAGAGAGATATTCAAATCAGAGGCCACGCCATTGAATGCCGACTTAACGCTGAAGATCCGTTTAGATTCACACCGAGCCCGGGAAGAATCTCGACCTTCCATGCCCCTGGCGGTCCAGGAATACGCGTTGACTCCCACATTTACCCGGGATACTTTGTACCTCCGCACTACGATTCAATGATCGGCAAGCTCATCTCTTACGGGGACACACGTGAGCAAGCAATTGCCCGCATGAGATGCGCGTTGTCCGAAACTGTTGTAGAAGGAATTTCAACCAATATTCCTCTTCACAGAGAAATGATGATTGACCAAACTTATTTAAAGGGAGGCCCAAGCATCCACTATCTGGAAGAAAAACTCTCGCACATGAACCGTAAACACGCATAGGCTGCTAAATGCTCAAAGAATTTTCAATTTTGGTCGAAAAAGACGAAGCCGAAGAACTTTCAGATTTCTTAATGGACGAAGGTGTCTATTCAGTCAGCATCGAAGATGCCGATGCTGATAGCGAAGACGAGGCTCCGCTCTACGGAGAGCCTGGGCTGGAGCCCGAGAGACTGGCGTGGAATCGTTCCAGATTGAAAATTCTTGTCCCCGCAGACTTTCCTATTGCTAAGGTTTTAAATAAATGCTGCGACGAACTGCATTTCAAAGTACCGGAAATTGAAGCGGAAACAGTCGTTCCGGATAACGATTGGGTTCGCATCACGCAAGCTCAATTTTCTCCGACTCAAATTTCCGAAAAGCTATGGATTGTTCCGTCCTGGCACGAACCTCCTAATCCGAATGCAATCAATATCAGACTTGATCCGGGCGTTGCATTCGGTACAGGGACTCATCCCACAACCCATCTTTGTCTTGAATGGCTGAGTTCGCATGCTCTTTGCGGCCGCAGTGTTCTCGACTACGGCTGTGGTTCTGGAATTCTTGCCGTAGCCGCAAAGAAACTTGGTGCTGATATTGTTATGGGCACCGACATCGACCCGCAATCCATCGAAGCGGCTAAATACAATGCCGAGCAGAATGGAGTTGAGGCAGGCTTCTATCTCCCATCCAAATTGCCTGATGAAAAATTTAATGTGGTGGTAGCTAATATTTTGAGCAACCCCCTCCGAATCTTGGCTCCTGCGCTCATATCCCGCGTAAAAGAAGGCGGATCCTTGGTTTTATCGGGTATATTAGAGAGACAAGCTGAAGAGCTAATAGAACTTTACAACGGGCTGTGTGCCACTCTGGATCTGAAGATTTGGAAAACTTCGGAAGGATGGGTGTGCTTAGCAGGACAAAAGAAATAACCGAGCGAGCAGAATATGGAGCCGAAAATCTCTGGCAATTCAAAAGGTCTTAGATTTCCTTATGAACCGAGTCTTTCTCAACCTTTAAAGCGAAAAGAAGATTTAATTCCGAGAATTGTGCCCGCTGAACTGAATTCTCCGGTTCCGACATCTGCCAAGACTGAAACTCCAAAAATTTCTCCCTCTCCTACAGAACCCTCTTCTGCAGGCACTTCCACCGGCTGTCCCGCTGGACAAACTCCTCAGGCTCCCATTTCTTCAACCGCTGAGCCCTCTTCAGTTAAGCGCAAAGATCCTCGTGAAATGATGGCTGCGCTTTCCAAGGATTTAGAGGAACTCTCAACGCCTTTAAGCCAAAAGCCTAAAGCCGTCATGGAACCTCCCGATGAAAATCTAGAAGCTCCCGAAGAAGCTCCGACTCCATCTGGCGTTCTGAGATCAGTGATGCTTTTTATTTGCTTTATTGTGGTTTGCCTGTGCACCTGGCAAGTTGCCTTATTCTTGCAGCCAAGCATCATGCAACAGGATCCTCTTAACTCAATTTCTGAAAGAAGCTGCAAGTTCTTCTACTGCCCTCCGATGAGGCCGCTGAGAATCCTGACTTCGGAGATGAATGCCACAGGCAGAGACACCTGGGACGTCTCGCTCCAAGTACAAAATCAGGATATGAGAACTCAGAGACTTCCTCAGTTTCAAGTCACTTTTGTCAACACCAATAAGACTATCTTCCAAAAAACTTATCCGCCTTCTGAATACACAGTCATCCCGGATATGAAGAGCATCAAAGGAGGACTCTCGGTCAAGATTCAAATTCCTGTTGTCTATTCTGAAGGAAGACCTTCGAACTTTATGGTTAAAGTCTTGGAATAGTCAGGTTGGACCAAAATTCAAAGGAGATCAGTCTAAAAAACTTGATCTCCTTTTGTATTTCACAGCAAAATTTTTAAGTCTTAGGCAAATCACTGGGAACTTAAGCTCATCGATTTAAATTGAACCCAAACATTCGAGCCCTCTTGGAGACAGAGAGAATTTAAAGATTTGTTTGTCACCAAAGACAAAAATTTCTGACCGTTGCAGTCAATTTGAACCAAGCTGTCGATATGATTATCTTCTTGCCGTATTTGGGTGACTATACCCGGCAAGATATTTAAAATTGAGGTCGATTCAGGCTTTGCTGCAGCAATAGAAACGTCTTTAGCCAACACCTGCAAACTCACGGAGTCTCCAACCCCTTCTCCTCCGTCAGGGACGGTAATATCAAACTTTTCGATTCTTACTGTCAATAAATTCCAGCGGGCGTCCTTATTGATCACTTTTCCGCGCAGAACCACTCCAAGTTTTCCTTCGAGCTTAACGGGAAGATCTACGTTGGATAAAACGCTTTGCAGAGAGCCGCTGGCTTTCAAAAGTCCTTTCTCAAGCACAATGATGTGATCGGCAAGTTTCACTACTTCATTTGTAGAGTGAGTCACATAAAGCATTGGTATTTTGAGTTCTTCTTTAAGCTTTACCAGCCAAGGGAGAATTTCAACCTTTCTGGCAAAGTCCAAAGAAGCTAGGGGCTCATCAAAGAGCATTACATGTGGATCCGTCGCCACGGCTCTGGCAATTGCCACTCTTTGCCGTTCTCCGCCCGAAAGCTGAGAAGGCATGCGGTTAAGCAACGTTCGAATTCCTAACAATTCAATAGCGGTTTCCATTCTCTCTTTGGAGTTGGGACTTTTGCTTCTCTTGATAGCGAACTCTAAATTTTTTAACGCGGAAAGATGAGGAAAAAGAGAAGATTCTTGAAATACATAACCCAGCTGGCGCTGCCAAGTCGGTAAAAAGATATTCTTCTTGTCATCCTGCCAGAGTTCATTGCCGACATGAACATAGCCATGTGCACGTTCAAGCCCCGCCACGCATCTCAAAAATGTTGTCTTACCGGAACCCGACTCTCCAAAAACAACAGTAATTCCCTCTGTGGGGAATTTAACGCTGCAGTCAAGCTTAAAACCTCCTTTCCTTTCCAGGAATAAGTTCACTTCACTTGTACTTATTGATTCCAACTTATTCTCCTAGGTCAAGAAGCGATCGTTTTTTCTATTTAATAATGTTAGTCCGAGTAGAACAAAGAAACTAAATAAGACCATACCGCCAGCCAGCCAATGGGCCTTTGAGTATTCCATTGCTTCCACATAGCTGTAGATTTCTGTGGAAACAACTTGAGTTTTTCCGGGAACATTGCCCCCAATCATCAGAACAACGCCGAACTCGCCAATTGTGTGCGCAAAAGTAAGTAAAGAAGCAGTTACGAAGCCAGGCTTCGCTAGTGGTAGAATTACATTGAAGAAAGTATCCCACGGCGCGGCCCGGAGTGTTGCAGCGACCTCCAGCGGCCTTTTGCCGATAGATTCGAACGCTCCCTGCAGCGGCTGCACAGCAAACGGCATCGAATATACGACGCTGCCGATTACAAGCCCCGGAAAAGTGAATGTCAGAAGCCCTACCCCTAAAGCTTCTGTCAATTTACCCAAAGGCCCATTTGGCCCCATGGCTACTAAAAGATAAAAACCTAATACACTGGGCGGTAAAACAAGAGGTAATGTCACCACTGAACTCACTGCGGATCTCAGCTTCGACTTTGTATTAGCGAGCCACCACGCCAGTGGCGTGGCGACAATTAAAAGAAACACTGTAGTTATGGCAGCTAGCTCTAGAGTTAGTTGGATAGGCAGTAATTCTTCAGCGGTAAACATCTAAAACTCTCTTACAGTCCGTATCCGTAGGACTCAATTAACTTCTTAGCTTGAGGATTGGTTTCAACGAACTTAAGGAAGTCAGCAACTTCTTTGTTGCCTTTACCCGGCTTCAAGACAACGACGTCCTGACGAATAGGCTGATACAAGTCAGTTGGAATAATCCAGCCGGAACCGGAGGTCATCTTTCCGTCTTTGAATACTTGAGACAAAGCGACGAAACCAACCTGCGCGTTAGCTGTCTTGGCATACTGGAATGTCTTACCGATATTGTCCCCGGTTACAAATTTGGGTTCCGCTTTCTTCAGATTGCCCCAAGCTGTCATTGTTTGATAAGCAGCCTCTCCGTATGGAGCTAACTTGGGGTTAGCAACGGCAATCTTCTTAACTTTGTCAGAAAGAATAAAGTTCTTATCTTCTTTTACAAAGTCAGGTGCGGCGCTCCACAAAACTAACTTACCGTACGCATATACCTTATTCGTACCTTCAGCACCCAAACCTTCCTTTACAATCTTAGCTGGGGTTTTTGCATCAGCGGCAAAAAGAACCTGATAAGGAGCACCGTTTTTTATCTGTGCGTAAAAGGCACCTGTTGCGCCGTAGGAAGCTAGAATCTTATTACCGGTTTCCTTTTCATACATAGCGGCCAACTCTTTCATAGGAGCGGTAAAATTGGCGGCTACTGCGATATTAATGTCGGCGGCATCGGCTGAGGTTGAGAAGATAGCTGCTACAGCTAAAAGCAATAAACTTTGTTTCATGATGCTCTTTTAAGAAATAATTATCTTGTCGTTATTCTAGATTAGAATAACGATATTGTATACGTAAAATAATTAATTGGTAAAGATATGAACATCTTTGATGCCCTGGGATTAGAGAGTGTAGATAAAAGAATAGATATTCTTCAGAGAATCGACAGTCTGGGAAGTATTTCTCAGGCAGCACGTTCAGCCGGAATCAGCTATAAAGCCGCTTGGCAGGCAATCGAAACTCTGAGTAATCTTGCCGGCGAACCGCTGGTTGAAAAAGCTGTAGGTGGCTCCTCCGGAGGCGGAGCAGTCTTGACTCCTGCCGGAAGACTGGTACTGGAAGCATCCGCCTCTCTGAACAAAGTTCGCTCACAAATTTTGATGGATATTGAGAACGGACAACATTCAAAACTTGCATCTCTAGCCGCCAGTACGCTCAAAATGAGCGTACGAAATGTGATTCCTTGCCTGATTGAAGAAATTCATGGAGGTCTTTCTCAATCCAAGGTGGTTTTAAAAGTTGCTGAACACGCCTATTTAAAAGCCAGCATTACGACAGAAAGTCAGCAGCTGCTCGGTTTAAAGATAGGAATGACTGTATTAGCCTTGTTTAAAGCTACCGGAGCAAAAATTCTTGACTCCCTCCCGGAGAACTATGACAAAGAAGTCTTAAAAGGCCAGGTTGCTCGCTTACCCCAAAGAGATAAAGGTGGTGAAGTTACTCTACGACTAGCGAATGGAATTAATGTTGTCGGTTTTGTACATAGCCCGCATACACTGACTATCGGTTCGGACGCCTACCTTGAAGTCGACCAAACAAGTGTGATTATCGGCCTGATGTGATGACCCAAAAAGATTACCTCGAATTGGGGAGAACCCAGGATTAGTAGGGTTAGTTCCATATTTTTTTTATTTCCTCTTTTTATTTCCAATTATTTCTTAAGATAAACTTAGTTCATGTCGCTCTCTCGTACATTCCAGAAGAAGCATAGAGCGACACGACTCACCCTTAGAGTCAGAACATTTTGACTAACTAACAACAGCAAGGAAGAAGAATATGTCCTCTAGAAGCAAATGGGGAGTTTTTTGGCTCTTAGTTATTGGTATTGTTGTCGGTATCGTGATTTCTGCTTCCACCGTTTCCGTTGTACAGTGGGCTGGTTCCGACAAATTCTGTACGACATGGTGTCACTCCATGGACGGCGTAGCCTATGCATGGAAGCAAGGACAGCATGCCAGAACTCCGACTGGCGTAACAGCAGGTTGCTCTGACTGCCACCTTTTAAATGAAACAAATCATCCTTTGACCCCAGTTGCCTATACTCAGCTTCTTTTCGCAAAAGCTGAAGCCGGTTTCGTTTCTCTCATCGGCGAAATCAAGGGCAACTACTCCACTCCGGAAAAATGGATTGAAAGACGTAAAGTTACCGAAAAACGCGTTATCGACACAATGACCGGCAACAACTTCAAGAACTGCCGCGGCTGCCATAACCTGGAAGAAATGTACGATGCCAAGAAGCCGATGATTGCTCAGTTCCACAAGGGCTTTATAGACAAACCAACCAACTGCGTACAGTGCCATAAGACAGCCGGCCACAACTACAAAGAAGTTGATGCTTACATCGCTGAAAACAAGAAGTTCCCTCCTCTTGAAGATGCATGGAAAGCCGCTGCTAA
Source organism: Turicimonas muris (assembly GCF_002221595.1). GTDB lineage: Bacteria > Pseudomonadota > Gammaproteobacteria > Burkholderiales > Burkholderiaceae_F > Turicimonas > Turicimonas muris. The sequence goes on along the minus strand of NZ_NHMP01000002.1, from coordinate 266,772 downwards.
ATAACCAACTGTAATGCACAGGATAAGGCCTCCTCGGAGGCCTTTTGTCTGCCTGAAGCTTTTCGGATGCAAAAAATACCTCCTAGCTTTCCAGATAGGAGGCGGTTTTCAAAAAAGAAAGATTAGTCTTTCATTTTCTTATTTGCGAAGAAGTTTTCTTTCTCGATCTTTGCTGTGAGAACTGTAAAGAGCTCATTCATCAAACCATCAATGACTTCTTCTGTCTCTCCGAAAACTTCCAAATTGAATTTCTGAAGCAGATCATGAGCTGCCTGCTTATCAGTTGCATACAAGCTGGTGTATTCTTTTTCCATAGCAGACTGCTTTTCACTCATAGCAGCTTCATGCTCAGCAAATTTCTTCTGAACGATCGGAGCCAGAGTCGGAAAGTCTGTCATAGCAAGCGTTTGGAGCTTACGGAACTTCCAATAGATAGACTTGTCGTCTGCATGATCAGTTCCTTCGCCGAACGCAACAGGAACCTGATCTAAACCTTGGTAGAAAGGCATGAAGCAAGAAAGGCAAGCCATACCGAACGCAACGTAAATCACGTCGCCGATTTCTCTCGGCATCCATGGACGAACTTGAAGAATATGAGCTTCATAAGTTCTAAATACGCTGATTGGTCTCCAAGGTTCGCTTCCGTTTAATCCAAAACTGTAAGGGTCGTGAGCGTAACCTTCGAAGTGGTTGCGCATAATATCTTTCAGATTTTGAAGAGTAACGGGCTGTTCAGGCTTGAGATAAACATCAAAGTTTCTTCCGTCAGCAACTTTTTGCTCTAAAGACGGATTCAAAATCTTCTGCATTACCCAAACGCGCGGATCGTTATAAATACGATCTCTGTCATCGTTGCGGGTGTAAGCGGCAGCGAAATCAAACTTGCCTGACTTAGGATCGTAGAAGCCGTGTTCTTCTGCGAAAGAAATCAATGTAGGAGAACCCATCATTGTGTCGTCTTTCGGATCAAAGAAGCGCAATCTGCCTTGGTTGCCGGATGCAAAGTAGACTTCGGCCGGAGTACGCTGAGCCATCCATTGATGACCTGTTCCGGTCTCGAGATACCAGACTTCTTTGTCGTCGGCAAAACCCACACCGAAACCTTCTCCGGCGCCTTGTGTTTCGATAATCTTGCCAAGAAGGGCCACTGCTTCGCGAGCTGTTTTGCAGCGTGGAAGAAGAACGTCAAGAATATCGTCTTCAGTAATGCCGGATTCCTTATTGTAGGGGTCAATAGCTAAAGCATCATCACGAGCAAAGATAGATTCAGTGCCGGTGATGCCGAGACCTTCGGAGTTAAATCCTACTGCACCGTGCAGTCCTGTTTTCCAGTTAGGAACCGTTGTGTAGCGCATTGCCTGTCTTGGCAACGGATAAGAAAAGTCTGTGGCGCCATCGTAGTCCTTGGTGCGGTACATCGCACCTTCGGGATATTCTTTTGCCGGATGAATTACAAAATGTTGGGCCTTTAGAGCAGAGCTGTCAGCGCTTCTGGCCATCAGAAAAGAGCCGTCGTAACTGGCCTTTTCACCAACAATGACTGTTGTGCACATAGGAATCTCCGTTAAATATTTGAAAGGATTCTAGCTATTGAAAAATTATGAAGCTACATTTTTTGGTGATTATTTGTTTCTGGAGCTTAAGCTCCAGAATTTCGATGTCTATTCCGATTTGGTAATTTCTGATAACTTCCTCGATATTAATTAGAATAATCGGACAGTTTTACGCGAGGATTTCAATGTCAAACAGACAAACGGTCGTTTACCGTAAAGATTACAAAGCACCTAACCACGATGTTGAAACGATTAATCTCGTTTTTGATTTAATTCCCGATAGAACAATCGTCACCTCTACCATGCATGTCGTCCCGAGAGAAGGCAGAGAAAGCGACGAATTTGAATTAAACGGTGAAAGTCTCCAGCTTGTCTCAATAAAAATTAACGGACAGCCGAGCTTGACGAATCAGTATGCCATGAATGCCGGCAAATTGATTTTTCACTCAATTAAAGAGCCCACCGATATAGAAATTGTTACTCGAATCAATCCCAAAGCTAACCTTGAGCTTTCCGGTCTGTACCTTTCGAACAACAACTTCATAACACAGTGCGAAGCAGAAGGCTTCAGACGTATCACTTACTTCCCTAATCGCCCGGACGTATTGGCAAAGTACACCGTGACGCTTCATGCTCCTAAAGAGTGCAAAGTTCTTCTTTCCAACGGAAACCTTGTAGATCAAGGAGTGCTTCCTGACGGGCGCAAATACGCAATCTGGCACGATCCTTTCCCGAAACCTTCTTACCTGTTCGCCCTTGTTGCCGGCAACTTCACCGTCAACGAAGACAAAATTGAACTCAACAACGACAAAACCGCTCTTCTGCAAATTTATACAGAACCAGGAAACGAGAATAAGACCGTCCACGCTATGGATTGCCTTAAAAAAGCTATCCGCTGGGATGAGGTCCGCTACGGCCTTACCTTAGACCTGGAACGCTTCATGATTGTTGCCACTAACGACTTCAACATGGGTGCAATGGAAAACAAGGGATTGAATATTTTCAATGCCAAATACGTTCTTGCCGATGACGGAGTTGCGACCGATTCCGATTACGCTGCTATTGAATCCGTTATCGGACATGAATACTTCCATAACTGGACCGGTGATCGCGTGACTTGCAGAGACTGGTTCCAATTGTCTTTGAAAGAAGGCTTGACGGTTTTCAGAGAACAAGAGTTCGCAAGCGATATGCTTGGTTCTGAATCAGCAAAAGTCGTAAAAAGAATAAAAGACGTCCGGGCTTTGCGCACCGCTCAGTTTCCGGAAGACTCCGGTCCTATGGCCCACCCGATTCGTCCCGATTCCTACAGCGAAATTAACAACTTCTACACCATGACCGTTTACGAAAAAGGTGCAGAAGTTGTCCGTATGTATCAAACCATGTTCGGGAAGGAAGGTTTTAAGAAAGGGCTTGCCGAATACCTGCGCAGATACGACGGGTCTGCGGCGACTTGTGACGACTTCCGTACTGCGATGGCAGAAGCCAACGACGCTGATCTTTCTCAGTTCGCTCTTTGGTATTCCCAGGCCGGTACTCCTCGCGTCTCGGTGAAGACTCAATGGGACGAAAGCAAGAAGACATTTACTATTACCACAAGACAGTCCAACCGTACCCTTCCTGGTCAACCGAAACCACAGCCTTTGATGATTCCTTTAGCTGTCGGAGTACTCAATGACAAAGGCGAAGATATTCCTTTGCAGCTGGAAGGTGAACCGCTGCCCGTCGGAACTACTCGAGTCCTTCTTTTAAATCAAGACGTACAAACTTGGACTTTGGTCAATGTAGACAGGAGACCTCTTCTGTCTTTAGGCAGAGGCTTCTCTGCTCCCGTCATCTGTGACATGGATTTAACCAGAGATCAACTAGTCTTCTTAGCCAAAAACGACTCGGATCTGTTTAACCGCGCTGAAGCCTTTGAGAAGCTTTCTATTTTAGCTATCGACGCCTTCATCCAAGAATTAAGAAAAACTCAAAATGCGAATTCTCTTTCTCCAATGGAAGCTTATTTAGCAACTTTTGAAGAAATTCTTAACGATGAAAGATTGTCCCCGGCTTACCGAGCAGAGATTTTAAAGCTGCCTAGCGAACAAGCCATTTATGAAAGCCAAATCATTATTGAACCGGCTTTAATTCGTGCGGCTTGTCAGGCGATGCAAAAGAAAATTGGGCAAAGACTCAAGACCAGCTTTGAGGATAAGGTAAAAACCTGCACAACCGAGGGAATATATAAATATGATCCGGATCTCGCCGGAAAACGAGCTTTGAAGTTCCTTTCTTTGTCCTATCTTGTCGCTTCCGGTAATCCGAAGGGGGTTCAGCAAACCCGCAACTTCTTTGAAAAAGGGAACAACATTACGGACAAACTAGGCGCCTTAAGCATAGCTGTACACTCCGGTCTTCCCATTCGTCAAGAAATGCTCAACAAGAGTTCTATCGCATGGGCAACAGAGCCTCTCCTAATTAACAAATGGCTCGAAGTTCAAGCCTTAGCGACCTCGGTTCACGGAGAGATGCCGGTTGTGAACAAAATCCGCTCTTTGATGATGGATCCACTTTTCTCCATTAAGAATCCGAATAACGTCTACTCGCTGTTAAGAACTTTCTTTGCCAAAGGCGGTCCTGAATTCCATACTCTTGACGGCAGCGGTTATCAGCTCTGGATTGAAACTGTTCTTAATATCGACAGTTTTAACCCGCAGGTCTCTGCCCGCTTGGCCAGAACACTAGAAAATTGGAGAAGGTATGAGCCGAGACTGTCTTCAATGATGTACAAAGCATTAAGATACGTAAGTCAACAAAAGAATCTCTCAGCAGATCTCAGAGAGATTGTGGATAAAGCTATTAACGAACCCATTTAATCGGAGAAGTGTTGTGTCTATTACTCTTTCTCAATATCTAACAACTGCCGTTCAAAACAATTTGATTGACAGCGAATTATCCGCATTAATCAGTGCCGTTGCTCAGTTAAGCAAAGACATCAACGATAAAGTTACTCATGGTGCGCTGGCCGGCGTTTTGGGAATGGCTGGTACTGACAACGTCCAAGGAGAGCATCAAAAGAAATTGGACGTTATTTCCAACGAGATCTTTGTTTCCGGAGTTGAATGGACCGGTTCTGTTGCCGGTATGGCTAGCGAAGAGATGGATGACTGTCTTGTCACTCCTTCTCAGTTTAAGAGAGGCAAATACCTCATTACCTTTGACCCCCTCGACGGCTCCAGCAATATCGACATTAATGCTCCTATCGGAACAATCTTCTCAATCACAAAGGCTCCGGAAGGTGAAATCACGAACGAAAGTTTTCTGATTCCGGGACGACAGCAAGTTGCTGCGGGCTACGTCATGTATTCTCCGCAAACTATCTTGACATTCTCGTTCGGCAAAGGAGTCGTCATGTTCACTTTAAACATGAATACCGGCAACTATATCCTTACCAAAGAAAACGTCCAAATTCCAGCGACTACGGAAGAATTTGCAATCAATATGTCCAACATGCGTCATTGGGCGGCTCCGGTCAAAGAATACGTTAAAGACTTATTAGCAGGAAAAGACGGACCTTTGGGCAAAAACTACAATATGCGCTGGGTTGCCGCCATGGTTGCGGAAGTTCACCGTGTTCTTTGCCGCGGAGGCATTTTTATGTATCCATGGGACAACAGAAAGCCCGAGCAGCCTGGTAAGCTTCGTCTTATGTATGAAGCTAATCCAATGTCATTCTTAATTGAACAAGCCGGCGGAGCTGCTTCCACCGGTAAAGGCGCTATTCTTGATCTTCAACCGGAAAAACTTCATCAACGCGTACCGGTATTCTTAGGAGCTAAAGAAGAAGTCGCTCGCGTTGAGGAATATCACAAAAAATTCTAGTTAACTTAAATATTTTAAAGGCCGGTTTAACCGGCCTTCATTTTTGTACTGCTCAGAATTATTGCTCTGTCTGCGATGCAGGGGCGCTCTTAGAAGACGCCGTAACCTGTTTAACGTCGATCAATACTTTGGTGATCTTATCGTCCATCGTATCTAAAGCCGTTGTAATGTTCTTACTTAAATCTTGATTGCTTTGCTCATTATTCTTGAGTGCTTCTTTGAAAGATTCAAGTAAATTAGTTTGTTCCTGCATGATTCTCTTTTCAGAGGCTTCCAGGATTGCAGTTTGACTGTCAACGAGCTTCTGCCATTTAGCATCAAATTCTGATTTAACGTTAGTAAGACGAGAGTCTTCGGCATTAGCTGCCAACTTTCTCTGAGCCTCTAACTCTTTGGCCATCTTATTTGCTGTAGTTAATGCTGTAGCTTGCTGCTTAACCAGACCATAGCAAACAACAAGAAAAAGGATACCGAACCAGACTAAAAGCATCATCCCGAGAGGGGCTTGAGCTTTGGTGAATACCATATTGACTTCAGTCGGACTGCATACTGCATCCCAATTCAGGAACACAAAGCCTGCTCCTAACAAAAGCAGAACTAAAAGTACAAGATAGCGCATGTAATTTCCTTTAATTTGTATCTATTATTGCAAGTTTAAACAATTTAGGAGAAGTCATGGAAACTTCCTATCAGTGGGAGGATAATTAAGACACTTTTATGGGAGTTCTAAATGAAGACAGATCCGAGATTTCCTAACCTTTATATAGTCGATCATCCACTCATCCAACATAAACTCAGCACAATGCGTCAAAAAGGTACACCATCTAATACCTTCAGACAGCTTCTTCGAGAAATATCTTACCTTTTAGGTTATGAAGTAACCCGAGATCTTCCGTTAGAAACTCGTGAAATTGAGACTCCTTTGTGCAAATGCAAGACAAATTATCTTTCCGGTAAAAAACTTGTTATCGTTCCGGTTCTCAGAGCCGGCCTTGGTATGAGTGACGGACTTTTGGATTTAATGCCGTCTGCGCGTATCGGCCATATCGGAATGTACCGCGGGCCTGACCATCGTCCTGTTGAATATTTAGTTAAGCTCCCTTCCAATTTGAAGAATAGAAAGATCCTGGTTGTCGATCCGATGCTTGCCACCGGATACTCTGCAGTTGCAGCAGTAGATGTTCTTCTCAAACGCGGTGTTAAAGCAAAAGATATTGTTTTCGTAGCCTTGGTTGCAGCTCCTGAGGGAGTCCAGACATTCCAAGAAAAACATCCCGATATCAAAGTTTTTGTCGCCTCGCTTGACGATCATTTGAATGAGGATGCCTACATTATTCCAGGTTTAGGTGATGCCGGAGATAGAATATTTGGCACCAAATAGGTGCATAAATAGATATAAATAGGATAAAACCCTTAAATTTTTACTTAATTTTCAAAATATCGAAGGAAACTCGTTTTCTTTCGATATTTTTTTATTCCTTAAAGAAAGATTAAAGAGCAAGATCCTTCTCAGTTAAATTGCTTTATTAATTGAACTAAGGTTTTACTATGGCCGACGATTTTAAGGACATCTCCCATTTATATAAGGTCACTCCAACCGCCAAAACTATTATTGACGGTGTTGATCTGACAGAAACTCAGCACAAGTCTCATGCATACGCATGGGTTGACGTGCTTCAGAGCGGAACAGGCTTGATTCTTGGTTTGTTCCTCTTCTGCCACATGGCTTTCACAAGCTCCATCCTTCTTGGTAAAGACACCTTCTGGAACTTAGTTTCCTTGACAGGCGGCTACTTTATTGACGGTGTTGATCACCTCTGGATGCACTCCTTGTTTGTTGGAGTTATTTTCGTATTGGTAGTTATCCACGCTATCACTGCCCTTCGCAAATTCCCATCCAACTACAAAGCCCTCCGCACTATGCGCGGCCACGTTAAACTTCTCCGCCACGGAGATACAACTTGGTGGTGGTTCCAGTTCTTGACTGGTGTTGTTCTTACAGCTTTGGTTTTCCCGCACATGCTCCCAATGCTCATGAATCCGGGCGAAATCGGACCTTACGGTTCCGGCCTCGAAGTTTACAATTCCTGGTTGTGGGTTGTTTACCTGTTCCTCATCGTTACTGAAGTTCACGGCATGATCGGTTTGTATCGTCTCTGCATGAAGTGGTGCGGTCCTTCCAACGCTACACGCGTTCTCCTCCGCAAGATTACAATCGGCTTGATCATTTTCATGATTGCTCTCGGAAGCTTCACAATCATGGGTTACTACAATGCAGGTAAGGAAGCAGCTGAACTTGGTAAGACACACTTTGTTCCTGGCTATCTCCAGACACCTCAGACTCAGCCGTATCCATCTTGGTGGCCTGAGAGACTCAAAGGTATCTCTCACTAACAAGTAATATAGATATCGTAGGGGGCTGGTTATCCAGCCTCTTTTTTTTGCCTTCAAAAATGGGTATTAAGTCTGCGCAATTTAATTTGAAGGAGTTATCCGATGAGAAACCGTTTATGCCAACAAACCACTCTTACTGTAACGGTTGTTCGAAATTGTGAATTGCCACCCGTAAATTACTGGATTTTGCACCATTGGTAAATTATTGGATTTGGTACTCTCTTAAGTCATTCCTCTCAAACCTTCGCCAGAACGCTTCTTTTAAGCAAAAATTTAAGGCTGCTTTAACTCGAACAATCCGAGCCTCAGCAGCCTATTTCAGCTAACTATTCAGCTTACTTATTTACTTTTTCAACAATGCCTTTGTACATATCAAATGCTGTTTGCAAAGCATTTTCGTCGATATCAAAGGTTCCTTGATGGTGGCCTGCTGCTCTGTCAGCACCGCAGATGAAGAATGCTGCCTTACCTCCGTTGGCCTGTACTCTTCTGCCTAAAACAGAATAGTCTTCAGAACCGCCGAAATTGCCGTCCGGAATAATCTTATTAACGCTAGGAACTGTCTTAGCTACATTTTCAATGATGTCGCTGCATTCCTTGTCGTTCGTAAAGTCAACGGCTGCGCCCATCTGAGATACTTCATATGTGACGTCAAAGCCTTTGGAAATACCTTCAACGATGTTCATAACTTGTTCTGTCATGTAGTCGTTGATAGAGCTTGTTTCGCCACGAACTTCTAGAGCCATATGAGCATGTGTAGGAATAACGTTACGGCCTTCACCGGCTCGGAGAGTACCGACGTTAATACGTGTCATGCCGCCGCCGTGACGTGGAATTCCCATCATTTGTACAACAGCATTGCAAGCTGCTGCTAAAGCATTACGGCCTGCATTTGGCTCTTTACCTGCGTGAGCCGGTTTTCCTGTAAATTTAACGTCAAATTTAGATGTGCAGAGCAAACCGTAAGGGGCTACGACGATTTCACCGCTGTCAGCCATGAAGGAGATGTGGCTGCCGAATAAATAATTGGCATCATCAAGAATACCGGAGCCGGCGATAGCGGAAGCACCGCGAACACCTTCTTCTGCAGGTTGGAAAACAATTTTGAATTTGCCTTTAAGTTCGTCCTTGTGATCGGCAATCCATTTTGCCAATGTCAGACCAATAGAAGTATGGGTATCGTGGCCGCAAGCATGCATAAAGCCGTTGTGCTGGCTGCGGAACCCTTCTTTATTCGGCTTGTGATCAGCATTTGCTGTTTCCTGAACGCAGACACAATCGATATCGAAACGGAATGCCGTTGTAGGACCTTCTTTACCTGTATCCAACAAACCTACTGCACCTGTGTAGCCTTCCATTTCCGCGATTAATTCTTCGGAAACTCCACGGGCCAAAGCGTTTTTCTTACCTTCTTCAACTAATTCAACATTTCTGCCGAAAACTTGCTCTGGGTTAATAATTTTTGTTCCAAGAAGAACTTCATATCCAAAACTGCGCAGCTTCTCGACAATGTATGCAGTAGTCCAGAACTCTGTCCACCCTTCTTCCGGCCATTGGTGCAAAATTCTTCTTTGTTCGATCAGCTGGGATGAATAATCTGACATTGTGTCTCCTCTTTAGGGTTTGTATTAATTATTGGATCATAGCGTTTTATTGGGAATTTTTCTAGCAATCTTTTACAAATTCCCATTAAAAAAGGTCCCAAAGGACCTTTTTTTTTCGGTAGCAAAGAATTAAACCATAATCAATGCCAGTGTGAACACGGCAATAATCATTGGGATAAATGTCCTCTTAACCAATTGCATCGGCTGAACCATAGCAAGACCGGAAACAACGATCACAACACCAGCGATCGGGGACATTGTTCTGCCCAAAGATCCAGAGATAAGAGCCAAAGCACCGAGGTTAGGAACCTGCATACCAAAATCAGCAGCGTGAGGTGTAACAGCTTCATTGAAGGCGAATGTAGCAGCGTCGCCGGAGCCAGTAATAACAGCGAGGATGAATGGTCCTAAAGAACCGCCCCAACGGGCAATTTCGTTAGAAGCCTTAAGACCTGCGACGAATGCATCGACCAAACCGGCAGCTCTCAAGCCAGCAGCAAAGACACCGGCCGCAATGATGATACCCATCACAGAACCGTAACCTGAACCCATTCCTTTAAAGAATTCTTTGGAGAATTGTTGTGGATTTGTCCAGCTGACTGCCAATGTGTAGATAGCACCGCAGACCATGGCCTGTGCCACGCCCATCTTGATGGCTGGGAACCATTGGTTGCCGGCAACCAAAATGCACAATGGGACAAGCGGAGCAAGAGCCTTGAGGATGTTGATGCGACCGATTTCGCCGGCCTGACCAGCCTGAGCATAGTAGGCATCAAGTTCTTCTTGACTTGGCTTGTTATCGCGCAAGACTAAGCAGACGATTGTGATACCAACAAGGCCGATAGCCATCATGATCAATGTGAATGGTGTGTGGAGACCGATAACGTCCATAACGTCCATGTTGGAGATCTTAGCTACGAAGTTATTATGGCTCATACCTGGAGACAAGCAGGAACCATAAGTACCCATCAGAATAGCTGCGCCTGCAGCGGCTGGACGGATACCGGAGCGGATCATCACAGGAATCAAAGTTGCGCCTACGGCAGCGGCACAGCCGGCTGCTGAAGGAAGTGCAATGTTAACGAAGAAAGTAACAGCTGTAGCGGCTGGAATTAAAAGAATACCAATTTTCTTCAGAGGAGCGGCTAACAGAGAAACTAAATGCTTATCACACTGTGTGTGAGTCACGACATATGCGAACCCCATTGATCCGCAGATTGCCATGATAAGAGTTGCAGTTGTCATGCTCTTTGCGAACTGGTCCAGAGCCATCATCGGCTTCATGGAAATGCAGCAAAGGAACAAACCTGCCGTGAAGAGAACCAAGCGGGTCTCATAGCGTTTAATTAAGCAATAGACCGTGACGATAACCACAGCTACTGCTATCCAAGCGGTTAATGACATGAATAACACCTTTCAAACTAGCTAATTTTTGTAATCCCCGTAAGATATTCTCTTCCGGAGAATGCCTTACTATTTCACATCTTGTAATATCTAGTAAACCGTACTAACCCTGTAATTTACAATTTTTTTTGAATAGTTATTTAATTTTCATCTGTCTCGTTCTTCTAAAATAAACAGATTTAATCCAAGGAGAATCTTAAAAATGCCTTCTGAATTCCAAAAAAAATCATCAGAATTTGCTAAAAAATGCTTCGACGACATCCGCGAGATGTCAAAAGATGGTCAAGGCGTATCCCGTCAGGGCTACTCTCCCGTAGAAACCCAGGTTCTCGAATATTTTAAGAAAATCGGAAACGAACTTAATCTTGAAATTTCTACCGATAAAGCCGGAAATGTTTGGATGACCATTCCGGGTAAAAATCGTAACCTCCCCGCCCTTGTCAGCGGCTCACATGTGGATTCCGTACCACAAGGCGGCAACTATGACGGGCTGGCAGGAGTAGTCGCTGCTTTGACTGTTGCTCGCTGGATGAGAGAAATCAACTACGTTCCCGAAAGAGATTACACAGTTCTCATGATGAGAATGGAAGAAAGCTCTTGGTTCGGCAAGTGCTATGTAGGCTCTCTGGGTATGACTGGACAGCTCACGGAACAAGACCTTGCTCTCAAGCATCGCTCCACCGGCAAAACATTAAAAGAAACCATCAAGGCCTGCGGTTTTAATCCGGACGACTTAACTACAGGTGTTCCTGTCGTTGATTTAGCTAAGATGGCAGCTTTCATCGAACTTCACATTGAACAAGGGCCTACTCTCGATTCTTCCGATACAAGAGTCGGCATTGTGACAGGTATTCGCGGCAACTTCCGTCATAAAACTATCAAATGCATCGGTGAAACAGCTCACTCAGGTGCTGTTGATAAGCAATTCCGTCACGATGCTGTGTTGGCAATGGCTGAACTCGCTTACAAGATGGACTGCTTATGGGATGATTGGCTCAAAGACGGCAAAGACTTAGTTTTCACGATCGGTGTTGTCCATACTGCTGCTACTTCAGCTATTGCCATTGTTCCGGGAGAAGTCACTTTCTGCTGCGACATCAGATCTCTTCATCGTGAAACTCTTGAACAGTTCCATGCTCTCTTATTGCAGCAAGCTGAAGAAATCGGCAAGAAACGCGGAGTTAAGTTTGAATTTGACAAGACTATCATCAGCGAACCGCTTGCTATCCATGAAAACCTTATGAATCATTTGGATAAGAGTGCCCGTGAAGCCGGCCTCAATGTACGCAAGCTGCCTTCCGGTGCAGGTCATGACTCCGTTATCTTCGGTAACTTGGGAATTCCTGCCGCTATGATTTTTGTGGCAAACCAAGATGGTTCTCATAATCCTCATGAAAAGATGAAACTTGAAGACTTCATCCAAGGGGCCGACGCTCTTTGGAATGCTGTCAAGAACTTCCCGATTGAAGGCATTAAGTAACCTTTAGATCACTATCAAAAAAATCGCCCCACCTTTTTGGGGCGATTTTTTTCTCCCTGTTGCTACAATTAGTCTCACAGCTCAGAATTCTCACGTGTAATGACCTTACTTAAGACTCTCCAAGGAAAGAAACTTTTCTTTCAATTTGCACTGTTAATGCTTATTTTCTCTCTTGGCATTACATTCACGCTTTTCTCTATTTTCTTATTGACTGGCCAGTCGTCAAATAAAGGAAGCGCCATCAACATCTCCGGCTCATTGAGAATGCAGAGCTACGTAGTTGCTCTAACCGTGGCTGAATATGCCACTAGAGAACAGGAGCAAAGAACTAAGGCAATTACGAGGGCAGTCAATGAGTTCGAGCGAAGGCTAAACAGCCCCGGGTTGGTTAAAGCTATACCAAACAAACCCAACGACTCGCTTCGAATCCTCTACCACGAAATCTATTCAGACTTTTACGGCATGCTAAAGCCCATGGCTGAACAAGTCATTGAAAATCCGTCAACAGAAGCCAAGTTTCTTAACTATGTGCCATCTTTTGTCTCTAAAGTCGACAAGTTTGTTTTTGATATTGAACAAAGTCTGGCTGTACAAATGACTTGGCTTCGAATTGGTCTGATAGCCACTTGTATTTTGGTCCCCCTCTTGGGAGCCGTCTTCTTAATATACTTCCAAAGGGTATTCTTCCTCCCATTGCAAGCTCTGGCAGATGTTGCCTCTGCAGTCAGAAAAGGCAACTTCACAGTTCGCTCTAATTACAAAAAAGAAAACGAACTTGGAGTGTTAGCAGGGAGCTTTAATTACATGATTGAAGACTTATCCAGACTTTACGAATCTCTGGAAGAGGAAGTTAAACGAAAAACCAAAGATCTGGATCAACGAAACAAGACAGTAAATTTGCTGTTTACCTTACGCAGTATCTTCAGCAGTTCGCCCACTCTCCAAGGGGACACTTTAGCTAAAGCTCTAGCAGAGTTGATGCATTACATCCATGGAAACAGAATTGCCCTTTTCCTAGTATCCGACGACCTGGACTCTTACCGTCTTTCTACTGCCTATCCGCAGTTAAACGATAAAGCTAAGAAAGAATTCCTTCAAAACTTAAAATCTCAATTCTCCTCGGCCAATCAAAATAAATTAGCCGAAGAAAGCGGAAACTATCTCAGAATCCAAGTCAAAGATGCCTCTAGACTCGTTGGATACCTAGTGATCCATTTCGAAGAAACACAGGAAGAACCTAGAGATTACCGGTTATTCGAAAGCGTCAGTGAAATCTTTGCGACAGCATTAATCAATGCTCGTAAAAGAGAAGAAGGTTACCGCCTTGCTCTGTACGAGGAACGTTCAACTATTGCCCGCGAACTTCACGACTCTATTGCTCAGTCCTTAGCCTTTTCTAAAATTCAGCTTACACGCCTTTCTTTAGGGCTAAAAGAAGAACTTCCCAAAGAGCAACTTCAGGAAATCGTAAACGAACTTAGAACCGGTGTCTCTACCGCTTACACACAGCTCCGTGAGGTACTGACGGCCTTCCGGCTTAAACCCACTTCCGCGGACATTCGTCAATCTATTCATAAATTATTGGAAGAATTCCATGAGCGTTCGGGGATCGAATACAACCTGAAGAACGACCTTCTCGATTTTGAAATTAATGCCAACAAGCAGGTACACTTAATCCATATCCTTAAAGAAGCATTAACTAATGTTGAAAAACATTCTCGAGCATCAAAGGTCAATGTTTCTCTTTCCATTGACTCCGATAATTTCATTAATGTTAGTATTGCTGATAATGGAAAAGGTTTGCAACCGGCTGAGCGTGAAAAGAAAGGCCATTTCGGACTTTCCATTATGGAAGAGAGAGCAAAAGCTTTAGACGCAGAAATTAACTTCCTGCCCAATACTCCTACTGGCTTGATTGTTAATTTTAGATTTAGGACTGCAAATTAGAAAATAAGTTAATGAGGACGGATATTGGTCATGGCCGAAAATGAAATAACAAAAATCTTTGTTGTAGACGATCATCCGCTTTTTCGTAAGGGTGTTGTTCAGCTTCTCCAGCTGAATCCAAATTTTCAAGTTATTGGGGAGGCCGGGACCTTTGAGGCTGCTGTCGCCGGCATAACCTCTAAAGAACCGGATTTAGTACTTTTGGACTTGAACATGAAAGGAACGAGCGGTATCGAAATCCTCTCAGCCATCAAAAAACACGACCCTTCTATAAAAGTAGTAATGCTGACCGTATCTGACTCTCCTAACGATTTGCTGCAAGCAATTAAAACGGGAGCTGACGGTTACCTGCTCAAAGATCTGGAGCCTGAAGAAATCCTGGAAAATATCAATCGAGCAATCGAGGGACAGGTTGTTTTAAGTCCTGTTCTTACCAATGCTTTAGCAGAGGCCCTTAAAGAAAAAAGAGACGAATCGTCACGTTCTCTTCAAGGTCTCACAGAAAAGGAACTGATGGTTCTTAAGGGAGTTTCTCAGGGACTGAGCAACAAACTCATCGCCCGAGAATTAAATATTTCAGACGGAACCGTAAAAGTTCATGTAAAGCATATTTTGAAAAAGTTAAATTTTCATTCCCGTGTGGAAGCCGCAATTTGGGTGAGTGAGAACAATATCAAGCTTTGAGGTCTTCATCTCTTTGCCAAAATGCCGGTATTTAACCGGCATTTTGTTATTAAGGAAGCATAACTGACTTACTGATTACTTCTTCTCAGGAAGTACTTCAGCATGGCAGAGCATGCATTCATAGCGATTCGGATTAACCTTATCTCCTGTTACATGGCTCGGCGGCAATGGAGTCGGCATACCTTTCATCTTCTGCATTCCGGGTTTCGGAATCTGATGGCACATCAAGCATGCGTTCTTTGTCGGAGTAATCGGAAGATAAGCCGCTACCGGATGCGGGATCATCGGAGGAGTAAATTGATCTGTGATGGCGGCATCGGCGGCCGGTTCTTGTGCGAAAGCAGCAAAGCTTAATGCCATCAGGGGGACTAATAAGAGTTTATTCATGAATGTCTCCTATTTTTGCGTTTTCAGTCTTTTTCTGGGGTACAAAACGCAACTTAAAATTCAAACTATTTTCAGGACAAATTGAAATACATTTTCCGCAGTTAACACACTCGCCGGAAGCAAATCTTCCGACTTCGGCGGCTTCTTTAAAGTTAATCACCTGAGGTTCAGGACAGACTTTAAGACAATCACCGCAACGTGTACAAGTATTGTCATCATAACTGACCTTCAGCTGTCCGAAGCGTCCCCAAAGTGCCCAGAAGGCGCCCAGAGGACAAAGATGTCCACACCAGCCTCTCTTAGTGATAGCCAAATCCAGCGCAAAGATCCCGAAAACCGCGCTTAAGAATCCATAGCCGATGCCATAGACCATCTCGCGCCAGATAATTCCTTGGGGACTAACTGCTTCAAATGCGGCTTCGCCTGTAAGAATACATAACACCAAGCAAACTGCAAGCAAGACATAACGCATTGCTGAAGGGACAGCAAGCATCTGAGATTTAATATGCAGCTTTTCTCTAACCCAAAAAGCGAAGTCCGTGACTAAATTCATAGGACAGACCCAAGAACAAAATGTTCTGCCGCTGACAAGGGCATAGAAGGCCAGAATGATGAAGGCACCAAGCAAAGTTTCCGGAGAAAGCCAATACTGCGCCAATACTCTCTCTAAAGCTGCAAACGGATCAGAGAGCGGAACTAAGGAAAGAATTCGGGAGGAAGACAAATCCCCTTCCAACAGAGGAACCCCCAACAAGTTCCATCCAAGTCTGAAAGTTCCGATAAACAAAGCGATAAGTGTAAATTGGACTAGTCGCCTTGCAATGGTATACCGCAGTCTGAACAGCCGCTCCTTCAAGTTCTTGGGAGGCGGCAAATGTCTAATTTCCCTATTTGCCATTAGGCCCCTCCGAATTCAAATAATCCAATCCTCCTGGAGGAAGCTCGTGTGTCGGGCCTTCTCCAAGCATTGGACTGTTAGGAATAGGTCTGGCATCATCAGCTTCTTTCCAACCGAGACGATAATGATCGCCTATCCTGCCAAGGAATTTATCCGGATCAACAATGTTGATGCAGGGCACCGTAGTTGGACAGCTATGAACGCACAGTCCACATCCGGTGCACTGATCCGGCTGAATAACGGGCAGAAACATTCCGTGTTTACTGATTTGACGAGGCTGCGTATCGATAATGATTGCCTTGTTTTGTTCAGGGCAATCGCGATAACAGATTTCGCATCTCAGGCCTTGCCAAGAAAGACATGTGCTGTGGTCAATCGCAGCAATTCCCATCTTTGCTTTCGTAATATCCGTCAGATCCGGATCCAACGCTCCTGAAGGACAAGCTTTGACACAAGGAAGGTCTCTGCACATATAGCACGGAATTTCTCTTGGTTCAAAGTAAGGAGTCCCAGGCGCGGCGATATCACCAAACTTGGCCAGTTTGAGAGTTTCATAAGGACACGCTCTGACGCACAAACCGCATTTGGTGCAGGCTGTATCAAAATCCTTGCCTTCGAGTGCTCCCGGAGGTCTCGGAATGAATCCTCTGGCTTGGGCACTTTGTTGAAGAAAAAGATTCCATAGCAGACCTGCACCTACTCCTGCAGCTCCAAGCTGAACGGAACGAGTAACGAAATCTCTTCTTGATGTCTTTTTCTCAGTCATGCTTTGGACGGAGCCTTTCGGCTCCGCATACTATGGTTATTGAGCCTTATAAATCTTGACTGCAGATTTCTTGAAGTCAGGTTCTTCAGAAATCGGGTCAGTTGCGTCGATAACTACCTGGTTGGTTTGAACCTTTTCGTCAAAGAAAGCGAGCCAAGAAGAACCCTTAGGCATGAAGTTGCGCTGATTTGTCTGGACGATCGCATTGATCTTTCCGCGTCTGCTTTCAACTGTTGCCACATCGCCGTTCTTAAGGCCGCGCTTAGCAGCATCGTCTGGGTTCATGTAAACAAAAGCGTTTGGCTGAGCTCTGTAGAGTTCAGGAACTCTCATGGTCATAGAACCTGTATGCCAATGTTCAAGGATTCGACCTGTGCAAAGCCACAAGTCGTAGTTGGCATCCGGTTGTTCAACCGGGGCTGCATACGGACGGTAGAAAATTTTTGCTTTATTGGGCAACGGAACCGGCTTCGGATCTGTGATGCCCCAAAGGTTGCCAGTCGGGATAGCTTTAAAGAGCTTGCCGTAGAAAGCATATCCGCCTTCCTTAACATACGGGTCGAAGTCCTGATTAAAGCGATACGGTGTTTCTTTTCCGTTCACAACAGGCCACATCAAACCTCGTGTCTTGGAGTTGAGATATGTATCGAAATCCGCAAGGTCGTGACCGTCGCCCAAAGTGAATTGGCGATATTCAGAGAACAAAGCCTTTTCCGGGAACCAGTTAAGTTTAGACGGAGCCGCTGTACTGTTAATCTTGCAGACAAAGGCAGGATCAGGCCATGCAACGTTAGTATTGGACTTACGGGCATACAACACTTCATAAAGAGTCGTTTCAGGTGTGTAGCCCATCTTCTGAGCTTCATCCAAAACGCTCGGAAGCTTGCCGTCTTCGTAACCTTCTACCTTCAAACCGGGAACTGACTGTTCGCCCCACACATCTTTCAGTTTGATGCGCTTAGCAAATTCCATCATCATCCACAAGTCGGTTCTTGCTTCTCCCGGAGGAGTTGCCATTTGCTGCCAGCCTTGTGTACGTCTTTCTGCGTTGCCGTACAAGCCCCATTTCTCGAAGATCATAGCGGCAGGGAGAATCAAGTCTGCATAGCGGCAGCTGTATGTCGGATAAGCGTCGGCAACAACAATAAAGTTGTTTGGATGGCGGGCTGCCTTCAACCAGTGGTTGCTGTTAGGAGCAGCTTGGAACGGATTAACAACCTGTGTCCAGACGAAATTAACGGAATCATCTTCCATACCGCGCAGAATTTCCATAAAGGCTCTACCGACTTTCGGATTGATAGTCTTTTCCGGGATGCCCCAAATCTTTTCAGATTTGACGCGTGCCGGTTTAGCGGCTACCAACAGATCAGATGGCAGACGATGGCAGAAAGTACCAACTTCACGAGCCGAACCGCAAGCAGACGGCTGACCTGTCAAGGAGAAAGCGCCATTACCCGGACGTGCATGCTTAGCCAGCAAAAGATGAACGGCATAAATCTGTTCGTTTACCCATACGCCTCTTTGATGTTGGTTAGCTCCCATACACCAGAAGCTGAGAATATCGTTGGCCTTATCAATGTAAGTATCAGCAAGGGCGACCAATTTCTTCTTGAAGTCTTCCATGCTTTCGTCAGGATCTCCCTTGGAGAGCTCAGCTACGAAATCAAGAGTATACGGTTCAAGCCCCTTCTTGAATTCTTCAAAAGTAATGGACCAGTGACCGCCGGCTTTACCGCCCTGCTGAACTTGCTTAACAACCTGACCTTCTTTGCGGCCTTGGGCAATAGCTTCCCACTTGTCTAAGACGATCTCATTTTGTTTCTTTTGAACATCTTTTTCTGCCGGGAATGCAAATTTATCGGTAGGACGCATTCCGTACCCGATGTCAACGTTACCGGTTGCGAAAATACAGTGTTTATTAACGAAATCCTGCTCAACGGCACCACGATTAACGATTTCTCTCAAGATGTAGTTGAGAATAGCAAGATCAGTATTCGGCTTGAAGATAATTGTTGTGTCTGCCAAGTTAGAACTCATGTTCTTATAGGTAGTCACGTTAATAATCTTAGTGGCTGCGTGGGTCAATTTTCTGTCGGCAACTCGAGACCACAAAACCGGATGAGCTTCCGCCATATTGTTGCCCCACAAAACCATTGTGTTGCATTTTTCAATATCGGAATAGTTATTAGCCGGTTCGTCAATACCAAATACCTGATAGAAACCTACCACTGCGCTTGCCATACACAGACGGGCATTTGGGTCCAAGTTGTTAGAGCGCCAGCCGGCCTTTACCAACTTGCTTGCTGCGTAAGCTTCAGGGATGGTGTACTGACCGGAACCGAGGATAGCAACAGCAGTAGGACCTTTAGCCTTGTATGTCTGAAGGAATTTATCCGCCATAACATCAAGGGCTTCTTCCCATGAGACAGCTTCAAACTTGCCGTTCTTGTCGTATTTTCCGTTTGTCTTTCTTAGCAAGGGCTTGGTAAGTCTGTCTTTACCATACAAAATCTTGGCGTTGAAATAACCTTTAATGCAGTTGAGACCTCGATTGACAGGAGCGTCAGGGTCTCCTTTCGTTGCAACTACACGGCCATCTTTTACGCCGACAGACAAACCGCATCCGGTTCCGCAGAAGCGGCAGACGCCTTTTGTCCAAACAATTCCATTTTCAGCAGCTCCGGCGGCAGCCTTAGCTACTTCTGAAACAGGAATGCCAACTGTCATTGCAGCTGAAGCAGCAATACCTGCTTTTAAAAGTTCACGACGCTTGACTTGGGGTAAATTAGTCGTCATACGCTCTCCTAAACCAAAGTTATTGGGTTAACTTTTCAAAATTATCAAGAGGATTAATTTCAGCGGATTCTTCAAAATGATGGACCAAAAGGGAAACATCCATAACGGAGTCAAGGGCTGAAATCGATTTAAATATTTCTGTCTCTTCAGTGACCGACGGAGCCTCGACCACCACAATAAAACGACTGGCTTCTTCTTGTTTTTGGTGAACTTCTGCACCGGAAATCGCAGAGACAGCTTCCAAGGCTTGCGAAAAGCATCCGGGTTTGCAAGCCACCAGCAGGCCAGAATAATTCATGGGACACCTACTTACACTAGTTGTTCATTAGGGGTTTTTAAATTATGGATAATCTTGCGCAAGGAGCAAACATTCTACCCAGAAATAACCAAAAATATTAGGTAAAAACCCTAGATATTTTAGTTATTTGTATATGATTTTTACGCTTTCTTTCCACAAAAAAGGGCCGTTGCAAAATTCACTCGCAAAACGAAAGGATTTTCCAACCCTTCTTCTATTACTGAAAAAACTAAATATTAGAATTAACTCATTGATTTAAAAGCAAACATAGGAAAGAAATCCCGCTGCATGCTATGGTGAAGTGATCTCTTGTAAAGACACTTCCCATGACCTATTTTACCGTTTAGGAGGACATGCTTTTTTATGCGTGTCCTCTGCCGCTCTCAGAGCGTAAAAAATTAGACACATATTTGTTACTTTCAGAGAATTCTAATACATGGAAATACCTAAACCTAGAAATTGAGCCCGGCAGATCAAAAATTGACCAATGCCTTCTCTTTGCCGCTGTTCTTCACTGCTTCGTACTTGGCAAGGCTTCTCTCCGAGAAATGGAAGTGGCCTGCTTCACAGATCTACGGATCATTTACCTCATAGGAGAGGCTCAGCCAAGCCGATCTAGTTTCTCCCGTTTCATCACAGACCTCGTTCCCAAAATCTCTTTCATATTTGTTGCCTTAATGAAAAGAGTTTTTATGGAATGCTCTAAAAGCATGAATACCGTTTATTTAGATGGCAGCAAGTTCGAAGCAAATGCCAATAAACACAGGTTCGTTTGGAGACCAACAATCTTTCACCTTCGACTTTGTGAGAAGGTTACAAACCTGCTCCGTTTAATGCATTTAGAAAAAGGGCTTCCTGAAGCCGGGATTATTCCCTCGAAAATAATTATGGAAAAACTGGCGGACGTAGACAATGTAAGTCCCGCACTCATTGAGGGAGGCCAGAATACTCTTGCAAAGATGAGAAGACAGCTCTCTGGGTACCTGTTAAAAGCTTTGGAATACGAGGAGAAGGAAGCCATCTGCGGTGAGCATCGGAATTCGTATTACAAGACCGATCATGACGCAACGGCCACGTGTCTAAAGGAGGATTATTACAGTGGCCTTGGAAGTCAAATGCATGCCGCATATAACGCCCAGATCGTAGTCAGCAACGGCTTTGTCGTCTCTTATTACGTTTCTCAGGATCGAACGGCTATACGTACACTTCAGCCGGCAATGGAACAATATTACCGCTGGTATGGAACCTATCCGGAAAGACTATGTGCTGATGCTGGCTACGGCAGTTTGGCCAATTACGAATATTGCGACCAGAAAGGGATAAAAGCCTTCATAAAGTACGGCTCCTGGAACAGAGAGAAGACTGTCCGGAACCCTGCTACTTACGAGTATGTGGATGAGAACACCTTTCAATGTTTGGGCGAGAGCAAAGAACAAAGAGTCGAGCCACCGCCCAACTATAGATATAAGTCCAATTCTGCCTACTTCTACGTTAAGGATTGCAGTAGATGCAATTTCGGCCTCTACTGTAGACGTTATTTGAAAAACAAATCTCAAAACTCAAGATTGTTTGAAATCCATCCGCGCTACGCCCTATTAAAACAACAGGCTAGAGATTTGCTGCTTTCACCGGAAGCAATTGAAATGCGTGTCAACCGGAGTTGCCAAGTTGAAGGCGTATTTGGAGCTATAAAACAGAATATGGAATACACACGCTTCCATCGAAGATCCCGCATAGGGTAACAGTGGAATTTGCTCTGACGAGTACGGGCCTAAATGTAAGGAAGTATCTTAAGTTTGTTGAGTCAGAGAAAGTGCCTTTTTATTGGTCTGCTCAACGAACTTTAGAGCCCGAAACTTTAAAAAAACCATCAGCTAAAAAAATAGAAAATAGGATAAATAAGAGGGAAAAACTTCAACCCAACGAGATAGCAAAAAAAGCTACAAAAATAAGGGGATGCGCTAGTCCGACGAAAAATCGAATTTTGCAACAGCCCCTTTTTAGTTCAAAAGAACTTTAGTTTTGTGAATTAGATCCAGCCGCGCAAGTATGCCATGCAGTAACCGGCAACCGTAGCGGTACACACACCAATCAAACCCGGAAGGATAAAGGAATGGTTAATAACAAACTTACCAATCTTAGTTGTACCAGAGCGGTCGAATTCGATAGATGCTAAGTCAGATGGATAAGTCGGGATGATGTAGTAACCGTAGCAAGCAGCCGAGCAACCGACTACAACACCCGCCGGCGTACCAACAGCCAGGGCAACCGGAACGATTGTAGCCACTGCAGCCGCCTGAGAGTTAACCAACTTAGAAACCAGAAGGATAACGAAAGCATAAGCCCATGGATAGACCTTAACGTATTCAACCAAGACTTCCTTAAGATCATTCAAGTGAGCTTTAAATACTGTATCGGACATCCATGCAACACCGAACACGCAAACCACGGCAACCATACCTGAACGGAAGACAGGAGTAGCGCCGATGGACTTCGGAGCAGTTCCTGTCGCGAATACAATGATGGCACCGCAAGCAAACATGAACATCTGGATTACTAATGTCATGGAGAGCGGCTTCTTACCGACTATTGGTCTAAATTCGGCAACAGCACCAAGCATTGCAACGACAGCAACAACGGCCAAGAAAATCCACATAGCTGTCCATTGCTTAGCAGGAAGCTTCTTACCCAGGAGAGTCAATGTTTCGCCGTAGACATACTTCTTAGCTTCCGGATCAGCAATAAGAGCCTGGAATTCCGGGTCTTTATCCAAATCTTTACCACGGAAGTTAGACCAAGTTGCCATGACGAGCAAACCGATCAAACCGGCAGGAATTGTCAGAGACATCAATGTCAACAAGTTGATTTCTGTACCGTTTGCCATTGGATGACCAGCCATCAAAGCGATCATAGAAACGCAAGCTACGGAAACCGGGGAGCAAATAACGCCCATCTGTGCAGCAATTGAAGAAGCTGCCATCGGACGTTCCGGACGAATCCCTGTCTTAATAGCCACGTCATAAATAATCGGGAGCATTGTGTATACAGTGTGGCCTGTACCGCAGAGAATGGTCAATGTGAAAGTGACCAATGGAGCGAGAAAGGTAACCATCTTCGGGCGATTACGAAGAATTTTCTCAGCTACCTGGAGCATGCAGTCCAAACCGCCGGAGGCCTGAAGTGTGGCGCCAGCGGCTACTACAGCGATAATAGTCAGAATAACGTCAACTGGAGGTTTTCCTGGTGGAAGTCCAAGCCATGGCTTCGGGCCAAAAACGAAAATGATAAGGCCAATACCGCCCAAGAGGCCCAAACACATACCACCTTTTCTTGCTCCGAAGAACAAGAATGCTAAAAGCAGTAAAACTTGAAACCAAAAAATAGCACCCATAATTTTCTTCCTGAATGAATTGTAAAAATGTGTCAAATATGGACAACGTGAATAATTACCGAATTTACGAATTGATACAAGAGTTGAGCCGACTTTTTGAATAAATATTAGGGTAAATACTAATTAGGAAAAACCCTTATTATTAAATAACTCAATGATTTTAAATATGTTGAATAAAAACATATTTTTAAGGGTTATTTCCTACCTAGGCAAAAAATATTAAGAGTTCTTCCGAATTAATGAATAATCTCGTTTCTAGTGAAATATCTAGTAAAAATTCTTTTGAAAAACATTGTAGAAACTCTTTCAGATCAAAACTAACAGCCTCCCAAGGTTATAGCTTTATGAATGAACATATAAATTTTGATTTCGGCCGGACCAACCGCACCGGTATTCCAGAAGTCATTTACGCTGAAGGTAAAGAAGAACCAATAGTCCTTAAGCTTTTAGAGGACTTCGCTTTAAACACCGAACATCCAATTATGTTTACTCGGTTATCCCCTTCCGTCTTCAGACGACTCAGTCCTGAATTCCAATCAAAATATAGTTTTGACGCTTTAGCCAAAACTGCTTATTCGAACCAGATACCAAAAAAAGTCAATGGGCGAGTAGCTATTGTCTCAGCCGGAACTTCGGACGGCTTCGTAACATGGGAAGCCAAAAGAACTTTGGATTACCTTAATGTAAAAAGTGAAGTATTTGAAGACTGTGGAGTCAGTGGCTTATGGAGGCTGCAAGAGAAATTATCTCAAATCAATTCCTTTGACATAATCATCACCGTTGCCGGAATGGAAGCTGCGCTTGTCAGTGTTCTGGCCGGCCTAACGAGCAAACCTATCATTGGAGTTCCCACTTCGATCGGATACGGTGTTTGCAAGGGAGGACAGACAGCATTAAATTCAATGCTTGCCTGCTGTGCACCGGGTGTTGCGGCAGTAAATATTGATAACGGTTTCGGCGCAGCATGCATGGCATATAAAACATTACTGTCCTGCAAAGGATCTACTAAATGACAAACGAATACCACCATTCTCATCACGACCAATCTCACTGTAATATTGGAGTCTCTCACCATCATCATGAACACGGCAAGCATTCGGAACAAGGCTACAAACTCAAGGCAGGAAAGAAAGTCTTGACCATCAGGTCCCACTCAGGACTTTCAGGTGACATGTTCTTGTGCGGCCTTATCCGCACACTCGGACTTTCTTCTCAAGAGACCGACAACATCCTTAATGGTATTTTCCCTGCCTTAAAAGGTTCGGTCCAGCTCGTTAAAAAGGAGGTTAATCACATTGCAGGCTGGCATTGCTCAGTTCAGCTGCCACACGAACATCAGCATAGAAACCTTGATGATATTTTTAAAATTATTTCTCAGGCACAACTTTCTGAAAAAGCAAAGTCCTATGCCGTCTCGGCCTTCTCTTTTGTTGCTGAAGCTGAAGCCGCCGTCCACAGTCTTAATATTGAAGAAGTTCATTTTCACGAAGTAGGTGCGTTAGACAGTATTTTGGACATCTGCCTCACCTGCGAACTTTTTGTCAGATTAAATCCTGATTATTTCGTGGTCAGCCCTCTTCCGATAGCTGACGGAGTAATTCATTGCGCTCACGGCTTTATTCCATCTCCAGCTCCGGCAGTTCAAGCATTGCTTGCGGGAATACCAGTGCGCCCCTTTGGAGCCGAAGGAGAAACAATCACTCCGACAGCATTAGCACTTCTTAAAGCATTTAATCCTACATTCGGTGGCTGGCCGATGATAGTAGTTGAAAAAATAAGCACGATTTACGGCACCTACACTTATCCCGAAGTCCCTAACGGAGCGCTTTTTGTTTACGGAACAAGCTATGTTTAATTCGAAACTCGAAAGATTAAGAGCTTTTCTATCGGAACAATTTGGAAAAGAACCTGTAAACATAGCTTTTTCAGGAGGCCTGGACAGTCGGTTTCTTGCGCATGCTTGTGACTATTTAGGGCTCAAAGTCCGACTGTTCCACATCTCCGGGCCGCATCTTTCCCTTCAAGAAACCAAAGATGCGGAAAGATGGGCAAAAAATCACGACTTTCCGTTAGAAGTGTTGGTTCAAAATCCCCTGAAAGTACCGGAGGTCAAATGCAACTTAAGAACCCGCTGCTTTCACTGTAAAAAAGGGCTTTTCTCATTTTTATTAACACGTGTTAATAAACTCTGCGACGGTACTAATCACTCTGATTTGGAATGCTATCGCCCGGGCATTCGCGCCTTAAAGGAATTGAATGTTCTCTCGCCTCTGGCAGAGGCAGGACTTTCGAAGACAGAAATTCGAACCATTGGAAAAGAAATCGGATTGGATAACTTTAACCAAGTATCTAAACCTTGTTTGCTTACAAGGTTTCCTTATAACTTCGAGATCACGACAGAACAAATCAACTCAATCGAGAAAATTGAGCAAAGAATTCAGGAAATCCTGGGGGAAGTGTCACCAGAGATACCTTTTCGTGTCAGAGAAATAGGGGAACCCTATCTTGCTGTTCACATCCCTGAAAGTCATAGGGCTTCCCTCTCAGATTCTCTAATAAGGAAAATTGAACACGCAGGCTCTTTAGAAGCAGCTTCCGGAAAAGCTTTAAAAATCGTATTTCTTCCTGTTTTATCCGGTTATTTCGACCATTTGTCCGGTATTAATAAAGAGGGCTAACGGAAAGTTTCCGAGCTTGAATCTTCCTCGTGGATTATCGAGAGTAAGTTTGCGGCACACTACACCTCTATGGACTTGGACAGTTTTTTCACTGATATTCAGCTCATCAGCGATTTGCTTGTTTAGTAAACCGCGGGCAACTTTTCGAGCTACCATCTTTTCCCTAGCGGTCAACGTATTGAAAGCTTGTCGGGTTTCTTCAGCCAGTTTCTTTTCTTTCCGGCGTTCTAAGTCTTTTTTTACCGCTTTCTCAATGGCCTCTAAAAGCCGGTCAGCGCTCACAGGTTTTGGGAGAAAATCAGAGGCACCGTCCTTGAGAGCTTGAACAGCCATATCGATATCACCGTGGGCCGATACAAAGATAATAGGCAAGCCATTCTTTTGCAGCATCATGACTCTCTGCAGCTCAATACCGCTCATATCAGGCATTCTGACATCTAACACAACACAGCCGGGCTCTTCGCGGTTATCTTCCTCTAGAAAGCGAAGCGCAGAAGAATAACAAACCGTGTGCCAGCCTTCACCTTCAATGAGGAATCTCCAAGATTTTCTCATTGCATCATCATCGTCCACAATTCTGATAAGGGCACTTTCCTGCAGCTTATCTAAGTTCATCCTCATCCTCCAAAGCTAATGGCAACGTTACTACACAGAGAAGGCCCCCTGTGGAAACCCGCGAGAGTTTAAGTGAGCCGCCGTTGGCCTCGAGAAGTTCTCTAACAATTGCCAACCCTAATCCTAGTCCATCTTTTTTACTTGAATGGCCAAGATTGCTCAGAGAGGCCAATTTTTCATCACTCATTTCCGGTCCATTATCCTCGATTGTCACCTGAGCCGTTGATCCAACCTTTTTAATTTCAACATGAATTTTTGGAGAAGGCTGGCCTGCCACGGCTTCTTCTGCATTTTTCAATAGATTGATTAAAACCAGGTCAACATTAAGAGGATCCGCATAGACTATCAAATCCTTGTCGCCGCTCAAAGTACAATTTAGATTGAGCCTTCCTAACCTCTTCATTAAGCTAATAATCCTAGAGACGGTTCTCTCCAGATTAAATTGCTTTCTCTCCCTTCTCTCTTTGCGGCCAATCGTTCGAACGAAATCAATAATATCTGAAGCTCGGGTGCTTTCACTCTTGATCTCTGAAAGAGCCTCCTTCAAAATCTTCTCCGACGGACTTTTATTCCGACTAAGTTGTCTAAGAAGCGCCTCGGAATAATTGTTGATCGCCCCTAGAGGCTGCTTCAGCTCATGGGCAACCATGGCAGAAATAATCGCAATGGAATTAGTCTTTTCCAAATTTTCAATCCTTTCCTGAATTTTTCTATTCTCTCTCTCGTACTCCTCGTTTTCTTGATTTTTCTTCTGCAGCTGATGAGTCTTTCTCCGGATCGCAAGTCCTAGGTAGACTGAGTTAAGCAGGATCAGAAGCAAAACAGCGGCGCCGGCGATGAAATACCACTGGTAATAATGAAGAAGCCAACCTAAAGTTCTATCTTCTAAGTATCTAACTTGGGATTTCTCCAAGAGCAAATTCATCTGGTCATAATCGTTTGCTACTGTCCAATATGCACCTTCATCTTTATCGACGGGAAGCTGCAGCAAGCTTATGGTAATTGCTCGTAGAGTTGGAGAGTCCAACGTCGGCTGAATGGAGAACATCCAGCCGGGATAAAGGTGAGTAGAGTGACGACAATAGAAGTTATTGTCAAATTTTTCATTAACAACTTTGATAGAGCTTAGGTCACCCTCAAAGTTTTTACGCTCCATATTCTCCAGAATACAGCTTGCGATAAATGCTACTTCGATTTCTTTGTTAAGAACCCTTTTAACTAGATCCGTCATGGGCTTATGGGTAGTGGTCACTGAACCGAATAACTTATTGGGATTCAACCCCTCCGTTTCAATCTCTCCCATGATTGCAAGAAAGCCTGCAAAGGCTTTAGTACTGGAAACTCCAACTTTTTTGCCCTTTAAATCGGCAAGATTATTGATGTCGGTCCTATCTTTGTGCGTGATGATGACGCCGGCATTAGCTCTATTCGGATCGGGAGTCCACTTATTGATAGCAGTTAGAAGAGAGATTCCTCCGCTGGAGGCCTTCATCATAGCGGTTAAGCCACTCGAGGCAATTGAAAGATCGAATTTCTTCTCGGCGGCATCCTTTAAGAAGTCATCTTGATCATAAAAATGTACTTCTAGACGACGAGGTGCGATCGCAGCACGGATGGCTGCAACAGTATTGCTGAAGTGCTTAGCGGATATACCGGCGTCATAACTATTTACCACCGCTAATTTAACCGGACCATCATCCGGAAGGGCAAAAGAAACTTTGGAAATAGAAGTAAAAAAAATAGTTATGCAGAAAATAAGGACTAAGCGCCCCAAATTCGTTGTTCTATTCAACCTTAAAACCATTTTCCTTAAAACAAATCTTGCGTCTTATTATCTTTTTTCTATCTTATCCTTCAAAAGCCTGCCGAGAAACCTAACTTTTGAAAACTATTGTCAAAACGCAGGCCTTTTTCAGTCTCAAAGTTAACTAAATACAAAGCAATCCACAGGATTGGGAAATTCACTATTTTGTGGCCGGTACGTACTTCTTTTCTAACACCTTAAGAAAGGGAAGGATATTTTCATCATCCCAAGGAAGAAAGCCTGGAAGATAGCCGATCAAGTTTCCCTTTGCGTCAAGAAGAAAATTTGTTGGCACAACTTCCATCGGCATTACAGCCTCTACAGAAGTTGTCGTATCAAACCAAGTTTTAAAGTCCGTCTGTTTATGTTTCTTCAGAAACTCTTCGACTTCCGCCGGATTAGCGTCGATAGATACACCCACGAGTTCGATATTCGTACCGGCCAACTTCTTCTGCAGCTCGGCCAGTTGAGGGATTTCGCGAATACAAGGAGTACACCATGTAGCCCATACATTTAAGATAACCAACTTACCTTTCAAAGATTCAAGCTTAATGGGCTCTCCTTTGAGGTTCTTGATTTTAAGCTCCGGCATCTTCCGTGCCTTGGAAAACTCTACAAATGGCTTCATGACTCTTGGTTTTTTCAGAGCTTCGCCGGTGCTGTAGAGTCCGGGGGAAAAGATTGCCTGAGCGTTGGTAGATAACGAGAAAGTTAAGGCCGCAGCAAAGCAAAGTGATTTAAGTAAAAATTTCATTTTCAAAACCTTTAGTACGTTCTTCTTACCAATAACCAACGATCAATCAAGAAGAAAACAACAAACCAAATACACAAATACATTCCCATCAGCAGAGCATTCCGACTAGGAACTTGAGCTTCAATTAGGTCATGATTTAACAATCTAAACAGGGTTGAAGGGTTAATCATCAAACAAATGTTCATCAATTCATTTGTGATTTTTCCTTCAAAGGCAATTGTGAAAATCAAAAGTCCCAAATCGTAGAGAAGAACTGAAACCAGCCAAATTAAAAGTAATGCCGCTAACGCCTGAGCTTTAGTAGAGACGCAAAGACTAATTGCGTATGAAATTAAAATAAAAACCAGACCTAAAAGCCAACCGGAAATAGCCAAAGCAAAGGTCAGTTTACACACTTCTATCAAATCATAAGGAAGCAAATGTGCTGCCGACAAAATTGGTAACACAGAAGAGCCGACAAGAAAACATAAACCGAAGGCAAATCCTTGTCCTAAGAGTTTTCCGACTAGTAATGCGGTTCGGCTAACTGGATAAGTTAGAAGCAAAAGCAGAGTTCCTTGCTCCTTTTCTCCTACAAAAGCATCGTAAGCCATCAGAACGGCGATAAGCGGAATAAGAAAGACATCCAGTATCAGCAAGGAATTCATTACAGAAGTCAGAGGTCTGAAAGTAAAATCTCCGCCTAACGCAGCCACTCCGTATATAACAGATAATGATGTCAGAACAAAGAGACAGGAGCCGGCTAGAAGCCAGAAACTACGTGCCGTATCTTTAAATTCTTTACAAGCGATAACCCAAGTAGAGGCTCTTTTCATCATTGCAGTCTTCCCTTTCCTATGGCTTTCTTGTATATATCTAGGAGCGAGGGAGAAACCACCCGTACACTTTTGATGCCGTATTTTCCCTCCAAATACTCTTGGGCCTTCTCAAGCTTATTGGCAGGACAAAACAAACGATTTTCTTTCAGAAAGGCAGAAAGTTTACTGTCCGAACGGGCTACATCCACTGCCTTGGAAGAAACGATTTCGTAGGGAACATCAAATTGTTCGCTCAAGCTTCTTACAGTGCCGTCTGCCACTTTAACGCCGTTGCATAGAATAACCGCACGGTCGATAAAATCCTCAACCAATAAAAGTTCGTGGGTACACACTACCACTGTACTGCCGCTATTCTTTAATTTGACCAACTCGCTATACATCAAGTCAGAGGCGAGGGGGTCAAGTCCAACAGTTGGTTCATCTAAAAACAACAATTCCGGATTAGTCAATAGGGCCTGGGCTAAGCCAAGGCGCTGACGCTGCCCCTTGGAGCACAACGAAACTTTCTGATTAGATACTCTGGCAAGTCGAAGTGTCTCAATAAGTTCCTGAACCCGTGCCTTAGGAACTTGTTTGAGGTCTGCAAAGTAATTTAAGTTTTCTTGAACTGTTAGGTTTTCGTAAAAACTGACATTCTCAGGTAAATATCCAATTTTTTTAGCAGCAGATCCTGGTTTATTTCCGAGAACGGAGAGTTTTCCGGAAGAAGGAGCAATGAGCCCTAATAACATTTTTATTAAAGAAGATTTACCGGCTCCATTGTGTCCGATTAGCGCCACGAATTGTCCCCTCTTGATTGAAAGAGAGATATCTTTGAAGATACATACCTTTCCGCGCTTTAATGAAATATCTTGGCATTCAATTGCTGTCATCTTCTTTTAGTACTTTTGTTTTAATAAGCTCTAAACCACGTTTTAGCTGAATTTTTCTCATCGAGGCATCCGGCTCAGCTTGTTCCCATTAATTGGAACTTACCGGCCAATCCTTTTTTGGTTTTAACGGATCTTGAATTAGTGGATTTGAATCCACGATCCCTTTTCCCTTATCTAATTGAAACTGAGCATTCAAATAACGAAGAAGAGAAGCCAAAGGACTGTTCATCAGGAACCGAGCTTGCGGATACATCCAAAACAGCCTGTCGAGAGAATCGTTCGGCTGATAAGCTTGGTCCCCAATTCCATCTTGATTTAAATCCCAGCCTTGATAGTTGCTCCAAAAATTTCCTACTCCGTTAATGCTCCATTCAACTGAACCGGAGCCGACATAGCGAACCTGCTGACGGTTATGGATAAAGCGGTTGCGGGAAAGAATCGTTCCTTCTCCGCCCATGGCCACTCCAACCCCAATCTCGCATTCCTCGAAGGTATTGCCATCAACGATATTTGTTCCTCCTCCATAGATAAAGAGGCCTTTTCCTTCGGTATCCAATGAAGCCTTCCCTCGCGGATTTTTGACTTTAGTCACATGATTATTTTCAACCGTCGATTTATCACTTTCGTTAAGAAGAATGCCGAACTCAACGGTACGCTTGCTGGTATTGTCAGCTACTCGAACTCTTTCCGAACTCATAACGGCATATCCGCCGATGCACGCCTTTGCTTCATTGTTAAAAGCCGAGTCTCCTCGGGTGTACATGTAATGAATCCCATACTGCAGAGCTGCAAAATAATTATCTTCGGATATTGTGTTATCTGTATTTTCGAAGTAAAAGCCGTCTCTTGTGTAGAGGACACGGTTGTTTACAAGCTTAGCTTTTTTAACATAATTGAAATAAACACCGTCTCCGCGATCTAAAACATGACGGCGTTTGTATCCACGAATCTTGCATCCGGAGATTTTGATATCTGAAGCTTTATCAGCCCGAATTCCAAATCCAGCGGTATTGATTTTCAAGTTTTTAATATCGATGCCGCTGAAGCCTTCTTTTATAAGAACACCACTCTGTCTTTCATATAAATCTTTTCCGCAATTCTGCAGAGACAGATTTTCAAGGGTGACGTTATCAGCCTCAACTACCAGACAAGAGCCTATGTCGCCGCCATCAATTACGGCTTTCTCGGTTCCTTTTAACACAATGCTTTTGGTGATCGAGAAATTGCCTTCATAAATACCTGAAGCAAGAGTGATAGTATCTCCCGGCACAGACGATTTCAGAGCTTTTTCCAAGCTTGCTGCAGAATCCGCCTGCAATTCTGCGCTTCCGGCAGCTGATGCGAGAAGCGCAAGGATAAGAGCGAAAACTCTTAACGTCATTAATGACCTTTTAATGACTTCAGAAGTTCTAGGTTAACTTCAGAATAATTAACGATTTTGCCGCCATGCTCTTTGGTAAATTTTTCAACTGCTTCTTTGTTTGCGAAAGGCAGGATAGATTTACCCATTGCTCCTCGGACGTCTGAGCCGGCGTTATAGACGGCTTTTTCAGCTAAGAGCATTTTTTCGTGTAAAGGAGCATCTTTGGTATTTCCGAAATCACTCACGAAGAAAGCCTCTACTTTTTTGGCATTTTCCGGTTGCAAGGAATAAACGAAACCGTCTTTTACTGAGCAGAACTTAAGCGGCTCTTTTTCACCCTTTACATAAACCTGAGCCTTGGCTCCGGGATAGTTGAGAATAACCATGCCGCAAATAAGGCAACGGTCATGTTTTGTAAAAGCCGCAGGAGAAAAAGTTTTGGTATCTTTTTCTGAAGAACAGCCTCCGATAACTAAGACACAAGCAGCGGCGGCTAAAAGACTAAAGATTTTTTTCATAAGTTATTTCTAACCCTTTTCACCTATTACACGGTGCAGAGAGGTCTCCAAAAGAAGAACTCTGTGCTGAGAAAGTGTTCCAAGCACAGAGTTGTTTTAATTACATGCCGTTGATCTGGCCGGCGTAGATGATGAAGAGACGCAAGCACATCATGCCGCAGATAGCCGCAATGCCTGATGTATAGAAAGCGCCCGCACTGTCTCTGAATGCTTTGCTTCCGAAGAAACTCAGAGCCAATGGAACGAGGAAACCAACGCCCACGGCCCCAATCCAGAATACCTGTGACCAAATACCTGTTGTAAAGGCTACGGAAGCAGCTTGAGCAGCAGCATTGCCGCTGACCAGAGCAACCATAATCATCAACAAGCACATTGCTTCGACCGCCATAATCGGCCATTCAGCAGCGTGAAGGACATGAAGATCTTTTCCATGACGATCTGCAACAAACAACCAAGCTGCAAGAACCTTGGTAGCTGCACAACCGGCAGAAAAGCCGGAAGCAACGAACAAAGCAGGAAGAACAGCAGTGTTGATCAGAGGGAATCTGATAAGAGCAGAAATCAAGAATCCGGTATAGGCACAAATTGCAATGGCCAAGATTAGAACCAGCCAATCTAAGATAACTCTAAATTTGGCACAGAAACTAATAATGGGGTCAAGCCACTTGAGCCAGCTAAATGACGTAATTTCTGTTTGCAAAGAAACACACATCAATACGAATACCAACGGGATGTAGAAAAGAAGTGCCATCACGCCGATACTCATCACTGAGGTTGGGTTGTAGTAAACAAGAATACGCCAGAAAAAGAGCGGATTAGTCAAGTCAAGGACAAGACAGATCATACCGAGAACGATCGTAATAAAGCCGATCAAGCTGGCTGCTTTCATAATCGGAGTATTTAGATGTGTTCCTCGGAAGAGATTTAAGCAAATAGCGATAGCTACAGCACCTCCGGAAATACCTGCTAAAAACAGATATACGGCAATCGGCCACGGCCAGGCTACGCCTTCGGATAGACCAATAGTGAAATCCAGCATAATCAGACTCCTTGTTTAGTGACAGGGACATATCTCAGGTTCGGATCCGTTCCCAAATGAGCACGAATTCGTACCGTATCCTTGACACGCAGCAACCTGCTGATAATACTTTGAGGGTCATTTAGATCGCCAAAATATAAGGCGCCATGACGGCATGCGTTAACGCATGCAGGCTCCAGCCCTTTACTCAACCTGGTATCCAAACAGAAGTTGCAGTTATCGGCAACTTTAGTTTGAGAATTGATGAAACGGACATTGTACGGGCATGCCGCAATGCAGTATTTGCAGCCTACGCAACGATCCGGATCCATAGTCACGATATTTGTCTTCGGATCGCGGTGCGCTGCACCGGTAGGACATACTCTTACGCAAGGTGCATCCTGGCACTGCTGGCAGGAAACTCGAACATAAACGCGTTCACAGTCGCAGTCTCCGGGACCTCCGCAAATCGGACAAGTTGTCCCCGGAATATGGGTGGTCTGACGCTCCAACAAAAGCCTTGAAATTCCGGGAGGAAGATTGTTGGCTTCGTTACATGCATCCTTACACTCGCCGCATCCAATACATTTATTCTGGTCAAAGACCATTCCATAAACTGGATGAGGCTGGACACTGCCTGACTCTGCTGCTACCGCAGTCTGAACTGCAGTGTTGGCTGCCTTTTTGTCGTCTCCGGGTTTACAGCCTCCCAGGGTTAACAAAACTAAGGAACCCGCGGTTGTACCGGCTAGAAATGTTCTTCTATCGATGTTTTTACTCACGGTGATTCTCCATAACGGACGAGATTGGTCTGTCAATAATTCTTTTGAGCTAAGTGCTCTGAAACTCATACCAGCTGCTTACGCAAATGGATTGCTTCAGAACCTCTAAAACTTAATGTCGAGAAAGCTCCCTTCATTAGATTTAGTAATTTCATTAGCCGTGCGGCCATGCCATCTTCGGACGGTTTCCTTCAACTTTAGGATGTCCAGCCGGCAATTGCCCATCGGCAGATTTATTAGCTCCGGGTTTTTCGACCTTTTTCAATGTCACTTCGAAAATCAAAGCGGATTCCGGCGGAACTGGCCCTGCTCCTTCTTCGCCATAAGCCAGGCTAGCCGGAATAACAAAAATCGCTTTGCCGCCTTCTTTCATTTGATACAGACCTTCTTTAAAGCCCGGGATAAGAGTCATAACAACATCTTTTTCCTCAACGGTCTTTCCTTCAGAATTGGTGAAGGGAGTTCCGTCTACGAGCTTGCCGACATAGTCCATCGTCACTATATCTTCTTCCTTCGGAGCAGCTCCTGTACCAGCCTGAAGTTCTTCATATTGCAGACCTGATTCAAGCTGTTTTACGCCTTTGCGAGCTTTATTTTTGGCTAAATAAGCTTCGCTTTCAGCTTTGTTTTTCTCTTTTACCTGCTTGACTCTAGCTTCATGAAGCTTATTCAGCTTTTCAGCCCTAGTATTTAAAGCTGCGATGATCTCTTCTTCAGTAAGCTTAGACTTGTTTTTCAGAGCATCTGTCAGACCTTCCATTACCTGGTCCATGTTGACAGGAACACCGAGTTCAGACTGTTTATAAGCCTGAGAAGAAAGATAGTTACCTAACGAAGCACCAAGGCTGTAGGACTCCTTTGCATCTTGGGAAAACTCTTGTGAAACAGCTGTTCCGACAAATGCGACGGCTAAAACAGCAGACAAAATAGATTTTGTGAAAATTGACATAGTGTTTCTTTCAAATAATTTTGGGTGGGGGATTAGAAATGTGGTTTATCAAGTTACGGTCTTTCAATCTTACGGCCTGAAAGTTTCCAACCTTCAATTCCGTCAGGCATCTGGCGGACGTCGGTATAGCCAAGCTTCATCACTTCTCTTGCTGCCATTTCACTCGCAGTACAAAGTCTGTTGACGCAATAAAACACAATGGTTTTACCTTTGTCTTTCGGGAGAAGATCCTTCCAGTTTCGTACATTAAAAAACTTAGCACCAGGAATGTATCCCTGAGTCCAAATCTCAAGCGTATTTACATCAAAGAAAGGAACTCCGGACTCCCAAAGCATCTCTGCTTCACGCATCGAGATCTGATTCAGAAGTTCATCGTAAACCGGCGCCTCCACCGGTTCCCCGCCGCCACCCGCAAAATTGACTTGCGAATAAAGGCAAAGAAAAGAAACTGCGGCTATTTTTAATAACTTGTTTATCATTTTTTGTCCCGTTTTCACTTCGGACCCGAAGGTCCGAAGTAAATGTGACACTGGGTTTTAAATTACTTTGTCACTGTATTTTCAGCTTTGATGGCCTTGTAGCCGCCCTTGTCAATGATGGACTGGGCTTTGGTGAGATATGCCTCAGCTGTTTCTACACGCTGTTTTGTGTAGTTGAAGGCATGGACACCCCAAGAACCGTCTTCTTCAACTTGCTTAATAATTTCTCCGGCCTTGTCAATAAGAAGCATAGCTTCAGTTCTTTGTTCCGGAGTCAGCTTAGTGACTTCAAGCAACTTGTTAATACGTGTCATGGCGTCAACGTTCTTCTGATGGCTTTCCTTAATTGGATTCTGCCACTTCATAACTTCACCATAGATTTCCTTCTGATCTTGGTAAATGAGACCTTGATCCAGTTCGGACTGGAATGGGCTATGGCAGCCTTTTCCTTCTGTAACTGTGAAATCAGCGATAGAAGTTCTTGCGCAACTCCACATCAAGTCAACGTAACCGTGGCCTTCTTCGTCACGAGCAATACGCCAGCCCTTAGAACTTGCATCACGGGACTGTCCAGGACCAGGGTTCATCATCTTCTTCTCTGGGTCGACCATGATCTTGAAGAGGTGAGAACGGCGGACGGCGTCAAAGCCAGCCATATCCGGACGCTGAATGGCCGTGAAGTTTTCGCAGCTCATTGTGAACGGCATATGACATGCAATGCAGTCGACCTTGCTGTGGGTATCAGCCTTGGAGGCCATTTCCGCCTGAACCTTATGGCAGTCTTGGCAATTCTGACGAATAGCCGGACGGGTCGTACCGGACGTCCAGTCGTTGCTTGTAACTTCATGAGGATCGTGGCAAGTCACGCAGCGCATACCCTTTTCATAGTGCTTGGACATGAACAACTGTGCGCCTTCTGTACCGCAAGACGGGCAGGAAGATTTTGTCTTAGCATTGAAAGCCCTTTCCAATTTACCCTTAGCATCCGGGCGATCGACTTCGTCTTCGACGAAATTCAAGCGCTGATGGCAGCGATCGCAGTTAGTGCTCATGTTGTTGGTATTGCCAACCAAGTGGCCGCCCTCGCCGTGGCACTCTTCACAAGCAATACCGCGAGAAATTGTGTGCTTCTGAAGCTCTTTAGGATTACCCAAAGCAGCAAAGAATTCTCTCTTATCCTTAAAGTCAAACTTGAAGGCGTGACAGACTTCGCAGTAAGAGGAAGCGGCCTGGACTAAAAGTTTGCCTTCATAGGTAGAACCGTAGGAGGTCATACCCCATTGGTGAGAAGCTGACGGACCGAACTGGCTAAGCTCTGTCGGGAAGTCAGGAATAAGCTTCTGGATTTCTTTTGCCTTTGCTGGTGTCAGCCATTCGGCCCACCCGCGGGACATCTGGTTGCCGCCGGCAACGATGCTGCCAGTACCGTCTTTCAGAAGACCGTCACGAACGTGATAGGAGCCACGAACGAGCCATCCGTCGATATAACCGTATTTAGTACGCGGTGTACCGATGGTAGCGTAAATGACATCTGCTGTAATACCGTCAGGAAGAATAGAGGCTTCCGTTCCGTACAGCTTTTTCTTCAGATCGTTATCCACTTCAGGATGTTCTCCCGGGAATCTAACGGTCTTAGCATGACGGGAACGCTTCCACTGTTCGTACTGAATAGCGTGACATTCGCCGCACTTTTCAGGACCTACGAATTTATTCGGGAAGTCAAGAATTGAGCGTTGGCCTAAACGATACTGAGAGGCCATTGGACGGTTGCCTGGCTGGTGTGCAGAATACTTCTGGGCATTGCCTTCTCCCAAATACTCAGAACCGCGGGTAGAAATCACCGGAGTACCGATAACACGTCCGTCTTTGCCGTAGGTAGCAAAGATCGGGTGATTCTCGAATATGTAGTCCCACATTTCCTTTTCTTGGACGATGTAGTCTTGCAATGTCCGGATGCCTTTTGATTGCTCGGTCACGTCAGGATTATCCCAGACCTTCTGAGTCAACGCGTTAACTTTCGGAGCCGGGAGCGGCTGGCCGTTAGCAGCATGGACACAAAATGCTGTCATTGTCGCTGCAATGCCAAGCCCAATTTTTATCAATCGTGTCTCTTTTAACATTAAATTCTCCTTGTGAGGCGCGACGATTAGCGAACGCTTATCTTTCACAAATAAATCAGCCTCTGTAGGTATAAAGTAGGTACTCGATACAGGTGGGGAATCAAAATACCAAGTTCAGTTTAAGTTAAGGAAAACGGATGAAGAATAAGACTAATGTTGTAAGTATTTATACTGAATTTATTTCTTAACTTAGAATTAATAAGGGTACATTTCTTGAATTTTGTTAAAGACGACAAATACTATTCGTTATTGACTTTTATAGCTATAAGTAAAGAGAACCCCCAATAACTCTAGGGTTTTGAAGAAAAGATACTGAATTTTTGGAGTTATACAAAAATAGTTCTATAGAAGTGTTCGATAAATCGGAAAAATTAAGAAAAAAGTCTATTAGATAAATATCTAAGATCGGTTACCTCTATAACACTTCGAAATAATGTTAACAATAGCAAAATAAGTAAATCGAGTAGGGCCGGTTATTACCCGTCCCTCTCACACCACCTGGCATGCCGTTCGGCACCAAGGCGGTTCCAGTAAACATCCCTACGTTCCAGATGCGGTTCGCAGGGCCTTTTCTAAACTGCACCATCCCTCTGATTCCAGCACATTGTTGCTTAGACCGGTTTGTAGGGGTCTGCAAGTGACGATGTGCCAGTATCGATTACTGGAATAAGCAAATTTTTCTACGTTTGGAGCTTTGTTCCACCTTAGCTTCAGCTCACGGTATCGATTTGCCGGCTTCTTCCACTGTTTCCACAGAAGTTGCCGAACCCTTCGCCTAATCCATGAGTCTAGGTCCTGAACCCAGCTTATAGGAACTGCCTTTTTAAAGTAGTTGGCCCACCCTCTGAGTTTCAGCCTCAATTTCCTCTTTATCCTGTCTATCCCTCCTCGGGCACGTCTGTCTAGCAATATTCTCAGGGATTCCTTGAGCTTCTTGCGTTTCTTTACGTGCACAGTAGGGAAGTATCGGTATTGCGGGAATTTCATCTTTTTAGCCTTTGAGACTTTAGTCGTGAAGCTAAAACCTAGGAATTGAACATCGGGGCTTCCTACTTTTAGAATTTTTGTCTTGTCCTCGTTGACTCTGAGGTGAAGCTTGCTCTCGATGAATTTCTTAATCCACTTAAGTGCTCTCTCCGCGGCTTTCCTGCTTTTGCAGAAGATGACGGCGTCGTCGGCGTATCTGCATGCTCTCATGTTCTT
Organism: Turicimonas muris; assembly: GCF_002221595.1. Classification (GTDB taxonomy): domain Bacteria; phylum Pseudomonadota; class Gammaproteobacteria; order Burkholderiales; family Burkholderiaceae_F; genus Turicimonas; species Turicimonas muris. The sequence goes on along the minus strand of NZ_NHMP01000002.1, from coordinate 227,330 downwards.
CTCACGGAGTTTTATATCCAGTTCATGAAGAACTACGTTCGCACACACGGGAGATATAACACCCCCTTGTGGACAGCCGAGTCGATTCGCTTTCCCAACTTTCCCTTCCTCGCTAATCGGCGCTCGAAGGAATTTATGGATTAGAGAGATTACACGTCCGTCCCTTATCCTTCTGGATAGGAGTTGAACTAGGAAATCATGGTTAACCGTATCAAAGAACTTACGTAGGTCGATATCGATTACCCATTCGTATCCCTCTCGAATATGCTCCATAGCTCGCCTTACGGCTTGCCGGCAGTCCCTGTTGGGTCTGAACCCATAGCTGTGATCCACAAAAATCTTTTCGTATTCCTCGCTCAGTACTAAGGCTATTGCCTGTTGCACAAAGCGGTCGATTACCGTGGGTATCCCCAAGGGACGTTGCTCCCCGTTGTCTTTTGGGATGTAAACCCTCCTTATAGGCGAGGGCTTAAAAGTACCTTGAAGAATTTGCTCTGTAAGTTTCCCAGGGTTTGATTTGAAGTAGGCTCTCAGCTCACTTGTTTCCATGCCGTCAACACCGCATGAACCTTTATTTGCTTCCACCTTCTTCAGAGCCTGCATTAGGTTCCCTCTGGCGAGTATCCTTTCGAGCGTGATTTCTCCAAATGTTTCGCTACTCATAAGTTCCGTCTGCTTGGTGTCATCGAACTCCTTTGCTCTTAACTTTCGTGTTCCGCACTATCCTTCAGAGCCTAGGTGTACTTCCTTTTTTTCCATTCTTGCCTTGCAGCGTTCCTCCTTTCACGGTTTACTAGTTCGGTCCTTCCCCCTTACTCTTGGGTACTATGACCTCTGCTGACTTCTTGCCATTCGTTGTTACTACCCCTGTCGGAGCTGACAAGACCTCCTCGGGTAAGAGTGCACTCTTTCACCTCATGTAACTGCCGTCTTTACATTCGCAGATTCCGGCTAGTTTTCGGACTTCGAATTATTTTGCATTCTCATCCTCTGCGCCTGCCTATAGACGATTTCTGTTCGTCAGTTCAAGGTTTTGCTATCTGCTTCTTTCAGCCTGTACATCACTGCACACACCTTGCAGATTCGCTAGCTCTTCCCACTAGCGGGCGAGCTCGGGACTTTCACCCTTTAGATTGCACTCATGCCGAGCACACAAAAAACCGTGAACCTCTTTTACAAGTCCACGGATGCTTTGGCTTCAAGTAATTGCTCTTTTTAAAGAGCAACGGAAGAAAAAATCACTATATTTTCGAAAAAATGCTCTGTTCTTCTAATTCTTATTTCAAGCTCTTAATCTGAGAGGAAAGACGGACAAGGCTCAGTGCTACGTCCGCGGCAGCTTCCAGTGATTTAACAGGAATGCATTCGTAGACGCTGTGGTAATTCATTCCGCCGGTAAAGACGTTCGGGCAAGGCAAGCCTCTAGTGGACAGGCGAGCACCGTCCGTGCCTCCGCGAATCGGCTCTTCGATCGGTTCGATTCCTGCTTCTCTATACGCCTGACGGACAATTTCCATTACCTTAGGAGCTTGATCCAAATAAGGACGCATATTTTCGTAGCTGTCTTTGATCGTCAAGCTTACTTTTGCTCTTGGTTCGGATTCTTGGATCTCTTCTACCAGCTTTTTCAGAAGTTCTTTCTTGGCCTCAAATTTAGCTTTGTCGTGATCACGAATCAAAATACGGACAGTGGTTGATGCAACCGTTCCTTCAACTTTATTGGGATGAATAAAGCCTTCATAGCCTTCGGTTGTTTCAGGGGCTTGATCTGCAGGAAGCCGGCTAATCAACTTAGCAGCGAGTTTTAAGGAGTTAACCATCTTTCCTTTAGAAAGACCAGGATGAACCACAACGCCGGCAATCTGAACAAAAGCCGTAGCTGCATTAAAGTTCTCGGTTTCTAAAGTTCCAATCTCACCGCCGTCAAAAGTATAGGCATATTGAGCTCCGAAATGCTCAATATCAAAATTAACCGTTCCTTTTGCGATTTCTTCATCCGGCGTGAAGGCTACGCAGATTTTTGCATGCGGAATTTCCGGATGAGTTTTGAGATAATCCATGCAAGCAGTAATCGCTGCAATTCCGGCTTTATCGTCAGCGCCCAGCAGGGTTGTGCCGTCGGTAAAAATGATTTCCTGATTGAGATATTTCTTAATTTCCGGGAAGGATTCTTCTTTGAAATAAATCTCCTTCTCCGGATTCAGAAGTACGTCCTTTCCTTCATATACCAAGATCTGCGGCTTTATATTGACTGCCGGAGCATCTGGAGAAGTGTCCATGTGAGCGATCAGCCCAAGTCCGGGGCAATCTTCACAGCCCGGCGTGGCAGGAAGCGTGCCATAAACTACACCGCCCTTCCCGATATGTGCGTCTTGCAACCCGGAAGATTTCAGCTCTGTGACCAGCTCCTCGGCTAAAAGCAATTGGTTGGGAGTAGAAGGCTCTTCTATGCTCTCTCTTGAAGACTGAGTCTCATAAAGAACATAACTTAGAAACTCAGGAACGATGTTCGGAAATTTTTTAGAAGTCATTTTCTTTGAAAAATAATTAAGAACTTTCGGCATTATTTACTTGGACCTATCAAATAGTTATACATGAAATTACTTACTCACATATAGGTATATATTTATAATTTTCATTATTTTTCATAAAGTTACTATTAATTCTTGATTTTATAAATATCTGCGTAATATAGCGTTATTCCTAATTGATTTAATTGGTTCTCCTGATTTTTGAAATCAATTCTGCTCTCTAACATGAGCCCGTTCATTTCAACTTTGCGAGACAAAAATGACTTTTAGTGTTTGGGTTGCTATTGCGGCAGTAATAGGAACCATCTATGGCCTTATTAAGCGGTACGAGACCCGTCTGGTACTTCTTCTTGCGGGCTTAGCCATGTGCGTACTCTCCATGGATCCCATGGAGGCTTTTCTGCAGTTTGATAAATCAATGACGAATAAGGCACTGATTATCTCAATCTGTTCTTCTATGGGTTTTGCAGCTTGCGTTACGATGACTAAATGCGACCTTCATTTGGTCAGCCTTTTAACAAAGCCTTTAAACAAACTCGGCATTTTGCTTCTTCCATGCTGCATGCTGGTAACCGGTGTCGCTTCCTTGGCAATTGGTTCCTTAGCCGGGTTGTGTGCCGCCATCGGCCCAACACTTGTCGCACTTATGATTAGAGCAGGCTTCCGTCCGGCAATTGCCGCAGCCGCGATTATTTCATCTACTCTGCCTAATTATTGGTCTCCCGGCTCAACTGACAACATCCTCGTAGCACAAATTGCAAATATTGCTGTAATGGATCAAATCAACTACATCTCCGGGAAAATCCTTCTTTTGTTCGTTTTCTGCGTCATCGCACTGACAGTTATCTGTTTCCTTTTCGGCGACTACAAGAAAAACGGTACTTTTCAAGAAGCAGGAACTACCAAGGCCGGGGAATTGAACCGCCCTCTACCTGAGCTTCCAGCTAATCCGAACATCCTTAAAGCCTTTGCGCCTCTTCTTCCGGTCGTGCTTCTGTTCGTGATCTCTTTGTGGTTCCCTCAAATCAAGATGAGCGTTGCTACTGCCATGTTAATCGGCTTTATCTACGTCATCTTTGTTACTAGAAGCAATCCTGCTGAATTAGTTAAGAAATTCTTTGACGGGATGGGTTCAGGCTACGGCAACATTATCGGCTTAATTATCGCCGCCGGTGTTTTTGCTGCCGGATTGAGAAGCTGCGGTGTAGTTGCCGGATTCATTGAATACCTCAAGGATTCCTCAGAAATCGCAAAACTTGGCGGTTCTTTCGGCCCGTATGTTCTTGGCGTTATGACCGGATCCGGGAACGCTGCAGCTTTCGCCTTCTGCGAATCTGTCGTGCCTCACGCCGCTGACTTCGGCATGAAGATCCAAGACCTCGGTTTCCTTACCTGTCTTTCTGCAACTCTCGGCCGCGTTTCTTCTCCGTTGGCTGCAGGCGTTATTCTGATTGCAGGTATTGCCGGAACCTCTCCAATCGAAGTCATTAAACGTTCCGCTTTAGTCAGCCTCGGCGCCATCGTTCTTACCATCTTCCTTATGTAACAACCTAAAGAATCAAAATGAAACAACTTTCCATTGCCTTACTAGCAGCACTCTCAGTTACCGCAACCGCTTACGCAGAATCTTCAGTAACCGTATACGGAAGAATCGATGTCGGAGTCGGCGCCTCGCACGTTGACAACGGCCTGGGCTCTACCGTCAACAATGTTGAAATGATTAGCGGAGGCGGTACATCTAACCGCATTGGCATCAAAGGAACTGAAGACCTCGGAAACGGTTATAAAGTCAAATTCGTGCTGGAAAACGGCTTTGACTCCGACACCGGTGCAGAAGGCTCAGAAGGACTTGCATTCAGCAGAGAAGCCACTTTGCAAATTGAATCTCCTTACGGCATCCTCGCAGCCGGTCGCTCTTCCGTCCTTGGAACTGACGGTGGATCCTTTAACCTTCTTGGAAACGTAAATCCTTTCGGAACCGGCATCTGGGAAATTGGCAACCAAAACATCGTCTATGCGAAACTGCCTGCCTCCCGCAATGACAATGCCGTTATCTACCGCTCTCCGGTTATGAAAGGATTCCAGCTTACAACTCAATATTCCATGGGTGAGGAGGATCATGAAAACCGCTCAACTTCCGATCATTATTTCGGTTTAGGCGTCACTTGGAAGGGATCTCAGGCTGAAGGTGTTGTCCTCTTCGAAAGAGTTAATGAAAAACTTACGACTTTGAAGAGAAATCCAAAAGACATGTGGAGAGTAACTGCCGGTGGAAACTGGAAACTCCAAAGCTTCACTACCTATCTTTCTCTGCAATACTTTAGAAATGCGGACGCTGTAGGAACTCCGGCTTTCGGCGACATGAAGGACCATGGCATCGGCAAAATTTCTGCCGCACAGCTCAAAATAATTGACGGCCTTAAAGGCGGCAGCGTCATCTTAGGTTTCTCAACTCCTGTTCTCGGCGGCAATCTTTTAGGCGCAGCCGGCTATGTACACGCAGACACAGATCAGTATGCATCCAAACTTAAAGTTGACGGCGGTTTTGTCGGCTTAGGTTATCAGTATGCTTTCTCTAAGAACACTAAGCTGTATTCAGCCATTGGAGCATCAGGCGCCAAATACAAATCTTCCAACGAATCCATCAAACCAAAGGCGTTCTACGGAACACTCGGTCTTTCTCACTATTTCTAATCCAACGAGTAAGAAGAGCTTTCCTTTGGAAAGATATAGCTCATATAAGATTTAATCTCCCGCATTGGAAGGAGCGCCTCGTCGATGGCCTTCTTCCATATTTCTTTTTGCTCGATGTCGGCACTCAAAAATCGTCTAAAAATTTCTTCGTAAGGATGCAGGGCGCAGGCCTTTAAAATCGATTTTCCAAGCTCTTCGGTTCCTTGTTGGTTCTTTAAAGATGCAATCAAAAGATTTGCTGAAAGGAATCCTATTGTGTACTGAAAATCATGATGCGGCGTCATAGGATTATAAAAATGAGGCTTTCGAGCCCAGATGTATTGGTCGACGCCTTCCACGGTATCTTGGAAAAAGTGGATCCAGCATGTTCTTGTCAAATCATTGATTTTCTCTACTGAAAGATAACCGTTTGATCTCTCTGCATAAATACGTTCAACAAGCCGAAACCGAAATGGTATTTGGACCAAATTGATAGCAAGTCTTCTAAGACCATGCCAGAGTATTGAGCACTTATCTTCGGGCTTTTGAGCACATGTGAGAAGGTGTCTGAGGAGGAGCTCTTCAAAAAGCCGGCCTATAAATTCACAGCGCAATTCCGACAGTCGTCTCTGATGATAAGGAACTTCGAAAGTTGTCCAACGCAAAAACGCGTCACCTAAGATATGAGCTGTTTCGAAGGCCCGATGAATGTTTGCTTCGTAATCGACATAAACAGCGACAGCCCGATTGGAAGGTATCTCTGCGCACCATGCACCACCGGCTCCAGCGGAATAATTGTGAGTTTCTATCCAGCGTCCCTTTCGGCATTCTTCTATAAATTCTGAAAAGTTCGGAAATACATCTCGAACAGCTTTCTCCAATACCTGCAAGGTCACTTCAAACGAACGCAGATGAGCGGGACAGCTTAAGTGAGGAAGTGCAGCCCCAAGCAACGCTGCCGGAAGAGAACGAGAAGTTTCGTTTTCAAGACACGAGCCTATGAATCTAATCATCTTCCGCAATTCGGGCATTTTTTCCCAGTACGCTACAGTGACTGCATCAAATGCAGCCCTCCCCATGTTCTCCTGAGCTAAAGCGTATTCCAGAATCGTTAAGTTATTGCGGGAGGCGTGCAGAAGATGCGCTCCTGAAACAGAATTCAAGATATCGCAGAAAACAGTTGAATTTTGGGCAAAACTGACTGAAAGAGCATTAAATATCCTTTTTCGCTTCTCGGGCTCTGCGGTATTCTTGAGCAAAAAGTTAATGACCGAAGGAGATGCTCTTTTAATGGATCCATCAGGAAAAATCACCGTAGTCTGCAGGCTTCCTTTCATGTGAAAGTAAAGAGAAAACAGTGGTTCCAAGACGAGCATGTCCACTTTATCGTCTAATCCTTGAGGCGACTTGGAACCTATTTTTCTTTTTTCTTCCAGCCATTTCTTGACTGTATCTGACGTGAATATCTGCCCATTCAATGCTTCTTGGAAGTAATGCTGTATTTCTTGGGACACCTTCCGCAGGATGAGAGCTTTTTCTACCACACTGACTTTTTCGGCTGAAATTTTGCTGTCGGCTGCTGCGATTGTTTCGGCCGCCTTGCAGCAGGTCATTAAAGTTTCTTTGAGTTTTTCAGTTTCCTCCAGGAGCGCAATGAGATTCTCCGCAGATAGAGCATCCCGCGGTCTAAATGAACTAAGCCGTTGAAGCAAAAGAATGCCATTTAAGAACTCTTGCTTTTTATCCAGGTAGGCTTGACTTCGAAGATCCGCTAGTCCTTTGGGCGACCAAACTAAAACCGTATGTCTTTGTTCTCTCATTGTTTTTCAGCTGACTCCCAAGAATATCTTGGTTTTGTTGAAAAGTTCTCAGTATTCGGCACTTCTGAAAGTCCGAAGCTTTTAGCTAATTTGCCGGACATCCTGGAAAGACAATTCCAAAGAGCCACGCACTAACCAAGAAAGACAAGTAATTATCTCCTACTTCATTTTAAGATTTCGGCATTCATTTGACATCGAGAATAATCATTAGTTATAAGCGTAAGAACTAAATCTTTGACCAGCAAAAACAGAAATAGTCACCTTCCTTAAGTGAATTGGATAGAAGCCGCGATCCGCAAGCTTCCGACTGCCGCAAACCGGACACAACCTTTCAAGGTTTTGAATGTGCCGGGAACATCCGTTTATCCTATGCCCTATTGTTTTGCTTTTTAATGATGTGAGAAAAAGCCCGAAAAATAAGCGTAGGCTAGAAGAATTATCGAAGCATTCTTCTTAAAAGTATAAAAAGAATGCTTCGTTAGATGTTTTTTACTTCTCCGTAGGACGCCTTCTCTTTTGCGTCTATTCACCTAACGGAGGAAGCATCAACGATAAAGTTTTGCCTTACGGCGTTTTTAAATCGAACTTATGGCAAGTATCACAAGTAGTTACTGACTTTTGATGACCTTTGTGACAGGTAGAGCAATCTCGGTCTCCGAAGTGGTTGTAGTGCGGATTAGGATTTACCTTTTCCGTACGTTTAGCCAATGATTCGTAGCTGCCGTGGCACGCCTGGCATTGTGCCTTTCTCACCGGCAGAGCAGTGTTTCCGTCTTTATGGCAGGCAACGCACTGGACACCCATTTTCTGATGCCGATCAGCCGTTGTTGCTGCAGTGTCAGCTGCCCATGCACAGCTTGCAAGGACTAAACCAAACAATGCGATAATTGTCTTTGTCATAACTGTCTCCTCTTTTTATTTCTGGCCGGCCATATGTTGGGCAGCGATTCTTCCGAACACAATTGCACCACCTAACTGGGTGCCGCCGATATAGTTCCCAAAGAACAAGCCGCCGGCAGCATTACCAACTGCATACAGTCCATTAATTGGCACATCTTCTGTGTTGACTACCTGAGCAAATTTATTGATTTTGGGGCCTCCGAAAGTCGCCGTAATACCGCCTTGGAACGGGAATGCGTAATATGGAGCTTTGTCGAGAGGCTTCACTTCCGGCAAGGAGCACGGGGGATCCATTTCTTTGAGCTTGCCTCCCTTCAGTGCTGTGTTAAATTCATTGACAAGCGAAACAAAGGCTTTGGGATCGGCACCCATCTTCTTTGCAAGCTCTTCAATCGAGTCAGCCACGAGAACCTTGGTCTTCATGCCGATGAACTTTTTAGCCGCTGAGGTAGCTTGCGGCCAGTTGCTGTCAATGATGTGATAAGCGAGATTTTCCGGTGTTCTCTGAGCGGTAGCCATGGATTTCTGGGTATAAGTAAAAATTTCGTCCATGAAACGTTTACCTCTGACATCGACATCAATACCTAATCCGCAATCAATGACGAAATTCGGATTAGCATGCGTCTCTTCCACAATCGGACCGCAGTGGAACTGATCCATGTGAACCAATTTAACGCCCAAAGGCTCAGTCAACTTAATGTTTTCTCCTTGTGTGTAAGGAGAACCGCGCAGCACAAGCCTTGACAGCGGACCTCCCATATAGCGGTTTAGCATTTCGCGGTTTGCAGAGAAGCCGCCGGTTGCAATTACTACACCTTTAACCGCATAGAAGTCTTTGACGCCGTTATCGGTAACACATTTGATGCCGACAACCCGGAAATCATCATTTGTGATTAACTGCATTGCCTTAGTATTGAAAACCACAGGAATGTTTCTTTGTTCGCAGGCTGCCAAGAGATAACGGATGAGACGACCGCCGCCGGTGAGACCTTGACCGTCAACATTGTGCATGCGGTAATTTAACGGCCATGGCTTTCTTTTGATTTTCGCAAATTTAACGCCGATATGTTCTTTCAGCCAGGTCAGATCCTTACCAATGTTTTTAACGTACGTATCAACTAGTTCAGGATCCGCACGATATTCAGAGACCTTCATCATGTCTTCGCGGAAACTCTGTTCTGATTCTTCATGACCTTCCGCTTTCTGCTGTGCAGTACCCCATGCCGCAATTCCGCCGGAGGCATACAAAGAGTTGCCAGCTGCGTAATCCATCTTTTCTAGAACAATTGGTTTTAAGCCGAGATCATAAGCTTCAATCGCAGTAACGAGACCACCGGTACCGGCGCCTAAAATAACGACATCGTATTCATCCTTTTTAGTTTGCTTATTCGGTTTTTCGGTGGCGTTTGCCGACACGGCTGCCGCAGCTCCGAATAATCCGGCCAAACTTTTAATGCAGTTGCGTCTGTTAATCATTTCTTCTCCTTTGAGAGTGGGTTTTGTCCGTGAGGAGAATTATTTTTCTGATCGATGCCTAGGCATCTTGATCCAGATCAAGAAAACTGCATTTCTATTAAGATTAACGTAAGCGTATCCTCAACCTCGCTGGTTTCCTCAATGCTCAAAATAGTAAAAACAGTTCTGATAATTGCTTTGAATGTATTTGCAGCCATAGCAACTGCAGAAGAGCCTCCGAAGATAGGCGACGTGCTCTATGAGCCTCAAATAGCAAATTCCGGCTCTTCTTCTCGTGTGTACACCTTGCTTGTAACTCAGTTTGCTTATCCGAACAGCAACTATCCGATTGTTGAAAAAACTATTGACGCTCTGAAAAAACTTTTTGGCCCTGATCATCTGAAAGTTAATGTCTACTCCGGAGAAACGTCCGACATCGGAGATGCCGATTTGGTCCTTAGCTCTGCCGGAACCTTTACACGAATGAAACTTATCGGTGCCAGAGATTTAGCTTCTGTTGTGTCCGATAAGTTTCCCGATCCCAACCATGCGGAAGGAAGCGTTTTTATAACCTTAAAAGATCGCCTGGATATCGCCGATATTGCTTCATTGAAAAACAAAATTGTTGCAACCACCGGACCTAACGCTTTTTCCGGATACCACGTTGCTCTCGGAGAGCTTGCCAACCGCGGATTTAATCCGGATTCATTCTTTTCCCAACAAGTATCCACCGGTCACGATATGCGTCAGGTCATCAATTTCATCCGAGACGGGAAAGCAGACGTTGGAATTGTCAGAACCTGCTTTATTGAAGAATTAGGAGAGATGGGATGGAATCTTAGTGGCATCAAAGTTATCGGGGACAAGACGATCGCCGGACGCAGCTTCCATTGCAAAACCTCCACGGATCTTTATCCGGGCTGGACGATTTTTGCCACACCTCGGCTTAATCCTGAGGAAGCCAGAAAAGTAGTTCTGACTCTCTTGTCTCTTCCTGAGAAAAAAGGAGAGCCTCATTGGAGCATCGTATCGGACTTCAGCTCAACAGACAATTTATATAAAAACTTAAAACTCGGCCCATATTCGTATTTGCGGAATTGGACATGGAAAAAGTTTTGGGATGAGTACGGCATTTATGTCAGCCTCTTAATGTTGACGGGGGTCGGAATTTTCGGGCACTCTTTGAGAGAATCCTATTTGGTGAAAAAAAGAACTAATCAACTCCGAAGATCATTACAAAGAAGAAGAGAAACTGAGAAAAAAGCCAGAAGTGCCCAGTTCAAACTTCAAGAACTTCAAAAAGCCGGAGCGGTGGGACAAATATCATCAATCATCGCGCATGAGCTCAGACAGCCTCTTGCAACCATCATGAACTATTCTCACGGACTCCAAAGGCAGCTTGAGGAAAAAGACGTTGATACAGACTTAATCAGTGAAGGCATTTCGAGAATGCAGGCACAAGCAGAAAAAGCTGAGAAGATCGTCTCCAAGGTAAGAGCTTATGCCAAAGGAGAGATGCCGGGCCGCAAAACGATCAATCTCGCACAAGCCTCGACAGAAGCTATAAAAACCATCAAGGATTCCAAGTTATCGCATATTCCTGTCAATTTGACGGTTTTGAGCAAGGAGCCGATTTTGATTAATGCGGATCCATTGGAGATTGAACTTTGCATCGTCAACCTTATAAAAAACGCACAGGAAGCGAGTCTCCAAGGTCAAAGTGTTGAGGTCTGTGTAAATACTGAAGAAGGTTCTTACGAAAATTACGCATCATTGGAGGTTTCCGATGAAGGTAAAGCTCTTACAGAGGAAGAATTCGAAAAATTAAATGAACCGCTACAATCGAAAAAAATTGAAGGACTAGGCCTCGGGCTGGCAATCATCCGGCAAATAATTTCCAACCATAAAGGCAAACTCATTTTCTCTCGAAGAAGCCCAAACGGAATCACCGCAAAAATGATTTTGCCTCTTGAGAAAGCGAAGTAACCATGGCACAAAGCAGTAAAACCCTTATTCGAGTGGTCGATGATGATATCGACTTACTTAATTCCGTCGCCTTCCTTCTGGAATGCGAAGGATACGAATGTTCCATCTACTCTAGCGCAGCCACTTTTCTTCGTGCCGATGTGCCCAGCCGGCCGGGCTGTCTCATTCTCGATGAGCAAATGCCTGAGATGACCGGGCAAGAGCTCTTGAGTGAGTTGAACCGCAGAGAGTACATGCTGCCGGTGATCTTCCTAACCGCTCACGGCGATATTGATATGGCTGTGCGAACTATGATTGACGGAGCGGTCGATTTTCAACAAAAGCCGTTATTGCCGGAAAAACTTCTGTGCTCAGTAGCCCGAGCCGTCCAGATCGATTTGGACCGGAGAGGAGGGGCGGTGGATCTCAAGGATGAAATTTTAATGTTCAACAAATTAACGCCGCGAGAGGAGAAAGTTTGCCGCTTAGTAGCCGACGGACTCATCAATAAGCAAATTGGAGAACGGTTAGGGATTTCTAAACGAACCGTCGATCATATTCGGTCTTCGGCGCTGAGCAAATTACCTTTCAAAACAGCTATGCAGCTAGCCTCCTTTTTCAATCGTATAGACGCTTTTAAAGAAAGGCAGCGCTCCGGCTAAGTTTCTATTGTTTCATGTAACCACACAGGGTCACTGTGTGGTTTCATCTCCTACCACTCAAAACTCCAAAATGAAAGCGGAACCGGTTTTTCCGAGATCCGCTTCGCTGGTTTAACTCTGATTAAGGCGCTTGGTTAAATAAATCCTTATTGACCGCCGTAGCGACATTACTATCCGACCAAACATTAAGGGTGGTTTCAATCATATCCACAACTGCATAGAACGGAAGAATTACGCCCATCAGCAGAATCGGAACGTTCATGCTGGCAAGCAAGCTTGCTGAGAGGAAGAAGCAGCCCATTGGAACCCCAGCGTTACCGATAGCAGCAATGGTGGCTATGAATACCCAAATAACCAATGTCATCGGTGTAATTTCAATACCTGCATTCTGCATGAGGTAGACCACCGTGATCAGAATAAAAGCAGCGCATCCATTCATGTTGATTGTGGTGCAGATCGGCAGAACAAAGCGGGATACTTCCGGATGAATGCGAAGATTGTTTTCTGCGCTCGCCATCGTGACAGGCAGCGTACCGGCAGAAGATTTAGAGAAGAATGCCACAGCCAGAGCCGGAAACATTCCTTTAGCGACCTTGAGAGGATTGATGCCCTTGATCAGCAGGAAAGCCGGAAGCACGATAAACATCTGAATTAAGTTTGCAGCGACCACTACGATGAAGTAAGTTGCCAGGCCTCCTAACTGGATACCGCTAGAAAGCTCTTGGGCCAGAGAAGCCACAAAACCAAAAATACCTAACGGCAGAATGACGATAAGCCACTTGACCATAATGAAAAGCACTTGCTGGCACGCTACGACGAAGTTGTAGATAACTTCTTTGGGCTTGGAGTTCTGCGGGAGCTTGGAAATAGCAATACCGACTGCCAGGGAAATCAACAAAACGGAAAGAACGTTTGCTGTCTGGAACGGTGTCAGAAAATTATCCGGAATAACCGATTGAACATATTCCAAATAAGAGTGCTTAGCAATCCCGGCTACTGCGGACGCCGTCTCAGCCGGCATGGCAACATTGGCCGGAGAAAAGAGCACATAGAGAATTGCAGCCAAACCAGCAGCCAGCAAGGTTGTCAGCAAGGTATAGAAGATGGTGTGTTTAAAAATTCTTCCGGAATCCTGAGACTCTGACAAAGATGCCAGGGTGGATATGATAGAAACGGAAATAATCGGAATACTGATGAACTTAAATAACTTAATGAACACAGTGCTGAAGAAGACTGCAACACTGTTAGAGACGTCTCCTCCCCAAACACCCACCCAAACGCCCAATGCGATGGCGACAAAGTAGGCCACAATCGTAATAATCCAACCTTTATTGATATCCGGCCCCTGCTGCATCGGGCCGGCTTTTAGAGCAGCCGACATGGGAAATCCTTTTTCTGAATAAGTTGTAATAAAGTGTTATTAGATTATGGATGACAGAGCACGCTTTCTTTGGATTTTCGGATAGTTTTTTGATCATCAAAGCCCGAGTTTTCACTTGTTTTCTTCGGCTGCCGGCTAGCCTATCCTTACTTCTATTAAGAATCTCAAGTGAAGGCACTAGATTTGCTAAGGCCTCTTTGACGTCCGGTGCTATCATGCCGGCAGGCTTCTAGAACATTAAAAGAGGTTCGAATTGCATTACTACAAACTTTCTATCGCATGCTTCATCGCTGTTTGCACTTTGGTTCTTCCCTACTCAGCAAGTGCCGTTCCAGCTCAACAACTTCCGGAATACCAAAACAGTACTCTTCAAATTGAAAACGCAAAACGGCCCTCCGTTTCTATCTCCTATCCGGTTTTCGGTAAAAAAAATATTGATAAAGCCATTAAATTCTTCATCAACAATCAAGCTGCCGCCTATCTGCAAATGGCAAATGAAAATTTTGAAGCTATGGACGAAGAAAGCAGAAAGCTTGCTCAGTGGGATATGAACGGCACCTTCACGGTCACTCAACCCTCTGAAGACGTTGTGAGCGTAGTGTTTACCATTGAATCTTATTCGGGAGGCGCTCATGGCAACTATTCCGAAGAAGTTCTAAATTTTGACCTAAAGACTGACCGTGAATTGCAATTCCAAGATTTGTTTGAAGAACCTTCCGTGGCCTTGAAGCTTCTGTCTCAGTATTGTGCCTCGGCCCTTAAAGAAAAAATCGGTGAGCAAGCCGACGCAGACATGATTACCTACGAAACCTACCCAACGCTTGCAAATTTCAGTGAAATCCAATTGGCTCCGGGTAAAGTTATTATTCATTTTCAGCCTTACCAAGTTGCACCCTGGGTAGAAGGAGCTCCGCAGATTACCGTCCCATTGAAAAAGCTCTCAGAGGCTAAACCGGAAGCAGAGGTTTTCTCGCCGAATTAAAACTATCAACCTCTTTCCTCGAAGGTCTGCTCAATGAAACCTCATATCAGCAATTCCCTACTGAGTGCGCCAGCGGTCATGTTCATGATGTGCTGCGATATGCGGAACTTTTCGGCTGTTGCCCATGCTTTAGGCATAACACAGTCAGCTGTTTCCAAAACTATGCAGAAATTCGAAAAAGAGCTTGGGTTTGAGCTTTTCATCCGCAGTTCTCGGCCTCTGGCATTAACTCCCGAAGCTCGTCTTCTGCATAAAAACCTTCATGGGCTGAAAGGAGAAATGCTTCGCTCGCTTTCCTTACTGCAGAGCAAAAATTACATCAAACCTATTCTTCGCGTTGGAATACTGGAAAGCCTTCATTTGCATCTGGGATTTGAGATTATCAAACATGCGCTTCCGAATCTTTCGCAAATCACGATGATTTCTGCAAGCGCGAATGTCCTCATGCAAAGACTCGTTGAACGCAAGCTGGATCTGATTATCACCAACGTCGTATCCAGTGAAACTCCGCACATCTTCACAAAAAGGATTTTTACGGAGCCCTCTATCCTCATGCTTCCAAAAAAATTTGAAAAGGAAAAAGATCAAACTTGGAGTTGGCAAAGACTTGCCACTTGCGGACTGCCGTTAGTGAGGTATTGGAGCGAAACCGGCGCCGGCGAAATTAATGACACCTTTATGAGAGTTCACGGGCTCACCTTCCCGGATAGAATTTCAGTGGATACGAACGCTTTAATGGTTAAATTAATCTCCGAGGGCATCGGCTGGGGATTTTCACGGCCGACCACAATCCTTCAGAACCTTCATATATTACCTAATCTAATTGTTAGGCCAATGCAGCCTCCGCTGTTTTCGCGTGAAGTATTTCTCATCGGCCGAGAACAAGAGTTTCTTATTGAATCAGGAATCATTTATGACGTCAGCACGCGGTATGTAGAACGGCAGCTTATTCCTCAGATTCTTGATTTTGCTCCATGGGTCAAAGACGGATTCAAAGTAGGATAATTGAGGACCTTTTCTCACTTTTAAGAATTATTTAGAGTTATTTTCGGATTTTTCCTCGGGTTTTCCAGAGTTCTTGGGGCAATACTATTCCTACTGGTCATACTTGGCATTCTAATGACTTGCCCAAGGGGTTTTAAAATTTCCTTAAGTTCTAAGAATATAGAACTGACCTCCCCAACTTCCTTCTAAGGAGACTCTTATGCCCATTACCGGATGGATTGCAATTCTGGTGCTCATTCTCATGGGTTACCTTCTCATCAAACAATACGAAACTCGTCTAGTCCTTTTTGGAGGCGGCTTCCTCCTCTGCTGCTTAGCCCTGGACCCGATGGCAGGTTTAAATGCTTTTGCAAAAACCATGGTTAATCCAGCCTTAATTGGAGCCATCTGTTCCGCTACCGGTTTTGCCTACTGCGTTACATTTACTGAATGCGACCGCTCTTTAGTTCATTATCTGACCCGCCCTATCAGAAACGTTGGTCTTTTAATGATCCCAATCACATCATTGCTGACATTCGGCATCAATATTGCCATCCCATCAGCAGCTGGGGTCGGCGCTGTCGTAGGTACGACAATGATTCCCCTGCTCTTAAGAGCCGGATTTAAACCCGCAGCTGCAGCAGCTGCCGTTCTAATGGGAACCACAGGTTCTTTGCTCTCTCCGGGCCTGTCCCACAACGCCTATGTTTCTGATATGGCTCACATGACCATCATGGAGCTCATTTCTTATCACGGCAAGTTCTCCTTGATGATCGGTGTTGTCGGTGCAATCGGCCTTTTCATTGTTTGCTGGCTCCTCGGCGACAACAAGGGCGAAAAAACATCAGTCCAAGCATTAGAACAGCAAGAAGCAACCACTGATTTCAAACCAAGCCCAATTAAAGCCCTCGTTCCATTGATTCCTATCGTCTTAATGCTTGTATTCACCTTCTGGGTTCCAACCGTTAAGATGGGTGTTGCTCAGGCCATGGTCATTGGTACAATTGTCTGCCTCCTCGTCAGCTTCAAAAAGCCTCAGCAATTCTCTAAAGAATTCTTCAAAGGCATGGGAGACTCTTACGGCGCCATCATGGGCATTATCATTGCGGCAGGTGTGCTCGCTGCAGGTTTAACTGCCTCCGGCCTTATCAAAGGTTTGATCAGCGTAATGGTTCAATCTAATGAAATCGCTCAATGGGGCGGCTCCATCGGTCCGTTTGTTCTTTCCGTCCTGATGGGAAGCGGTGACGCAGGTGCGATGGCCTTCAACTCTGCAGTAACACCTCATGCTGCCGAGTTCGGCATGAATATCCACAGTCTTGGCTCTCTTGCATTCTTGGCAGGCGCAGCTGGCCGTACAGCATCTCCAATCGCCGGTATTACCATTCTGGTAGCAGGATTGGCTAAAGCAAATCCTTTCGATGTAGCTAAACGCACTTTCGTTCCAATGATTGTTGCGGTTGTATTGCTTGCCATCTTTATGCGTTAATAATTAACTAAACCCCTACATCATTATGACTAAACCTCATATTGTCATTATCGGTACCGGTGGAACCATTGTCAGTTCCGGTACCTCAGGGGCGCAAATGACCGGATACAGCATCCAAGGTTTGGATGTCCGCAGCATTATCTCTGCAGTTCCTGCTTTGGCTGAAATCGCTAACATTGATGCCCTGCCTCTTCTGAACATTGGGTCAAGCAACATCAAGCTTTCAGATTGGCTAAAGCTTACCTGCACTATCAACAAGTTGGCTGAGGATCCCAATATCCATGGATTTGTTATCACTCACGGCACAGATACCATGGAAGAAACGGCTTTTTTCCTGAATCTGACCCTTAAGACCGAGAAGCCTGTTGTTTTAACCGGATCTATGAGGCCTGCAACGGCGATTTCAGCCGACGGTCCTCTTAATCTGCTGAATGCAGTACGACTTGCCTCATCAAAACAGGCTCGAGGCAAAGGCGTCCTGGTCTCGCTAAACGGTCAAATCCACGGAGCAAGAGATGTTTCCAAAACCAACACGGTTTCGGTTGAGACCTTTTGCTCACCCTCTTCAGGCCAACTTGGATACATCATCGGAGAGGATATTGATTTCCTGACTCAATCCGTTAAACCTCATACTTTGAGTTCTGAATTCCATATTTCAGAAAATTTCAAACCTGAAGATTTTCCGCGAGTCGAAATCATTCTTTCTCATGCTGATGAAGACGGGCACCAGCTCGAACGTTGTTTGGCCTCCCGACCGGATGGGATCATCCTGGAACTAACAGGAAACAGTACCGTCCCGGCAGTTGCCGAGAAGGTGTTGCAAGGTTCGGAGCATAAACCTGCTGTTGTGAGGGCGAGCAGAACCGGATCTGGGCCTGTCACTAAAGGTAAAGTTGAGTGGCAGGAAATGCAATTGATTCCCGGAGGAACCTTGTCTGCCCAAAAATGCAGGATTCTTCTTCAACTTGCACTTCACAGGTTTGGACGAAATCAGAAAGTTCTTGAAAAAATTTTCCAAACTTACTAGGCTTAGTCATTCATCTCAATCACAATGGAGAACAACATAATGTACGACTTACTTCTTAAAAACGCTTGGGTAGTCGATCCTCTCAACTCCGTCAATGGTGTTGCGGACGTTGCAATTCAGGAAGGGAAAATCGCTAAGGTACAAAGAGATATTCAGGAAGAAGCCAAAGAAGTTATTGACTTTACCGGTAAAACTCTTCAGCCAGGCATCATCGACAGTCACGTTCACCTCGGAACGATGTGGGGCTCCCCATTCGGTCCGAGAATGCTTGCAATGAACGGCGTTACTACCTGCTTGGATATGGCAGGTCCGCTCGACGACATCTTAGATAATGTTCCGGAATACGGCGTTGGCATCAACATGGCAATCCTTCAGTTTGCCTCCCCTCCGTTCACTTTCAAAAACTCCACTCCGAGTCAGCAAGAGATGATTGACCTTATCGACAAATCTCTCGCTGACGGTGCTTTAGGCGTCAAGCTCCTTGGCGGACATTATCCTTTGGATCCTGAAGTTTCCGCTCTTCTCATCAGAACGGCTCTTGAAAGGCGCGCTTATGTTGCTTGGCATGCCGGCACAACTAAGAACGGCTCCAACATTAACGGCATGATTGAAGCCGTCAAGATGGCCGACGGATATCCGATGCATCTGGCTCACATTAATGCGTACTGCCGCGGTGCTATCCATGAAGCAATGGAAGAAACAAAAATTGCTATCGATTTACTCAAAGCTAATCCGAACATTTTCTGCGAAAGCTATGTTTCTCCAAAGAACGGCACACGTTTGACTTGCAATCCGGACGGCACCATCCAATCTAAGGTTACAGGCAACTGCTTAAGAGCCTTTGGATTTACAGAAGATGCCGACGGCGTCAGAAAAGCTCTTCTTGCCCGTAAAGCTTTTGCTGTCTATGATGCCGGCGGGTACTCTGATCTAATGACCGGAGAAGAAGCCCTTAAATTATGGGAAGCAGCTAAGACTAACGTTGGCGGCAGCTTCAATATCAATCCTCCGCTCCCACGCATTGCCTTAGCTCAGGCTAAGCGTGATGACGGCGCCTTTGTTGTTGACGCCATTTCTACTGACGGCGGATGCATTCCACGCAACGTCATTCTTTCTCAAGGCTTGTCCTTAGTTAAGCTCGATATCCTGTCTCTCAGCGAATTTGCTCAGAAGACTTCTTTGAACCCAGCTCGCATGCTTCGTTTAGAAAACAAAGGACACTTGTCCGTCGGAGCCGATGCCGATATCACTGTTTACGATTTAGCAACTCAAACTCCGGTTGCTTCTTTCGTCGACGGCAAGAAGATTCTCTTCAATGGTGAATTGGTTTCTAAAGGCGCAACCGTTATTTGTACTGAACACGGTAAAGACGCTATTGAAGCCCGCGGCATGAAAGCTATCGTTGTTGACCCAGGTAAGCAAATTGAGAGAATCACTGCTCTCTAGTCTTTAATCGGTAACCGGGTTCGAATGCGGAAAGATCTTTGGTCTTTCCGCTTTTTCATTCTGTTTTATTATTTTTCACCAAATCAATAATGCAAACAATAAATTCCAGCATCCCCAAATAGTCTTTTATCTGCCCTTTAAGGACTATAAAAAATCACTTGTATTTCAACAAGTTAGACTTCGTAGCAAGCCTCAGACCTAAAAACAACGTGTTATCCGCCGTTTCAGCAATCCATTACTTTCCGAGTTTAAGGAGTTGGTACTAAAGCTGGGTTCTGGCAAATCCTTGGCCTAAACAAAAATCTTTAGAGTCCCAAACAGGCGGAGAAATTTTGTGAGATGAGACCACCTCCAAGGATACTCAGAGGTGGTGAAATTATGATTTCAATACTAAGAAAACACTAAACGCTGTTGCTAGAGTGCGTATGTCGAAATCTTTCCTTCGCACGGGCGTCCGTCTGTAATCCATAGACGGCGAGCGGTTAGGTCCATAACAATGCCGTAAATTGTGCAGAACCTCTTGTACTTAGAGTCGATTGGATCCTCGTGTGAACAAACCGAGTCCAGGAAGTTTTGATGGGAAGATAAAACTCCAAAAATCGTTTTCTCATCAACCGGGAATTCAAGCTCTTTCGCCTTACGACGCAGAGTGTTGAGGCGCATAAATGTTTCCGGCAAGCCACGCTCAAATGTAATGAGCGGCTGTTTACTTCATGTCTTCAACCAGACTTTAACGTATAAGTTGGGACCATTAAGGCCTTCAAAAAATAACCGACCTCACTGACGGAAGCCAGCCGAACTAAAGTTCAAGGAGAAAAGTACCAATCAATCAAGAAAATAGAATTAAGGGACTTTATATTCAAAGTTATGACACTGCCCGCAGAAGTTTTCCGAAGGCTCATGGCCTACATGGCAATTGTTGCACTCTAATTTATTTTGATAATGAGGGGATGTATGCGGGTTTTGCGGCTTAACCGAGGCGGTCTTTGCAGTTAAAGCCTCAAGTTCATGACATTTGACACAGTTGTCGATAGTCGGCATCTGCGGCTTTTCTTTGGAAACATGACAGGCTTCGCAAGGAACGCCTTTTGATGTATGTGCATCCGCAAAACCTGCCGCCTGAGCACACATACATCCTGCACCCAACAAAAAACTTACCAAACAGCTTACGAGTAAAGAATTTCTCATTGTTCCTCTCCTGCTAGGGGCGCCTAAGCACCCCTACTAGCCTTAAATTAGCCTTGAGTTGCAGCGGCTGTACCGGCAGCTCTTCCCATAACTAAGCAGTCAAGAATTGCGTTTGTACCCATGCGAACTGCGCCATGAGTTCCGCCTGTAGCCTCACCTGCAGCGTAAAGTCCGGGGATAGGTTCAAGAGTTGAGACATCCAGTACCTTGCCGTCAATAGTAGTTGCCAAGCCGCCCATGCAGTGGTGAACTTTAGGAGACATTTCCATCGCATACCAAGGACCTTCTTCCATTGGCTTCAGATCCTTAACGATTCTTCCAAATTGAGGATCTTTGCCGTCCTTGAAATACCCGTTCAGCTGAGCAATACTTGCTTTAAGAGTATCGGCCGGCATCTTCCAATCGGCAGCTAACGCATCCAAGGAATCATACTGTTTGATGAGGTTATCCTTAAGGGCCTTATCCATGAATCCCGGACGACGACCTTCAAGAGAAGCCGTCGCTGCTTTATTGGCAACGGCAACTGCCTTGAGGCCTTTGCCTTGTTCAACAAGGATGGCATCGGCACGAACCTTTCGGTTAGCATTTTCGTTAACGAAGCGTTTGCCTTCTGTATTAACCCAAATACCTGCCTCGCCGGCAACGTACTGGCCGAAGTTCCAGGTGTAGCCCATGCCTTTTTCAAGCGGATTATTCCATGGAGTGCATTGAATCCAATCGGACTGGATCATCATTCCTCCGATGCGTGCTGCTTCCTTCCACATTTCCGAAGTGGCGCCCGGCTGATTCGTTGTTTTGAAAATTTCAGTTAATTTCGGATCCAAAAGACTTCTGTACTTTACGTCGGCACCGAAACCGCCATGGGCGAGTAAAACTGCTTTGGTAGCCTGAATGTTTTTAGGTCTGCCGGAACCTTCTTTACCAAAACGATAGCCTTCGCGCACGCACAGACCAACGACTCTACCGTTGTCATCACGATAAATACGTTCAACGTAGTTTCTAGTTCTCGGTTCAATACCTTTTTTCTTTAGGTAGGCAGCAAGCGGCATGATAATGCCTGATCCGGATCCTGCGGTTGTTGTCACAGCGCGGGGGACGCTGTGACCGCCGGTAAATCCAACTACCGGCATGAATTCAACACCGATTTCGTCAACGAGCCATTTGTAGTTGTCATTGGCATGTTCTGCGACAAACTTCACTTTCTTCGGGTCGTTGAGGAAAAGACCGTTTCTGAGCATATCCTGAGCGAGCAGTTCCGGAGAGTCTTTAACGTTTTTTGCAGCCTGCTGAGGAGTTCCTACAGCGCACATGTCACCGGCGTTGATGACAGAGTTTCCGCCGATGGTCGGCATCTTCTCAAGAACGATTACCTTGGCACCTGTGTTGCTGGCGCCGACGGCAGCTGAGAGACCGGCAAAACCGGAACCAACAATAATGATATCTGTGGTTTCATCCCATTGGGACGGGATCTTAGTTGTTTGAGCAATAGCAGCTGCAGCCGGAATAAAACCAGCGGCAGCAAGAGCTGTGGATTTCAAAATATTTCGACGAGAAAGCTGAACAGTCATTTTTTATCTCCTTTGATTTGGGTTGATGCGTTTTCCTGCATCTGGGAGAAATTCTAGAAAGTCAGCTTCATCGGAGAAATAGAAGGTTCTCAATCCTTAATTGACAATTAATCAAAATAAATAAGGGGTTACACTGCTGCCTTTTTTGTTCTTTTTGACTTAAAAAAAGCTTGCTCGGGATGATAGAAATCCTCCTCGTCGGTAAAGACATCTCGAAGGTTTTTATTCATCAAACTCAAGGCCTTTAGCGTTCTTTGGTTTGAAGCTTTACCTTCATAAAGCGTCATCCAGTCAACAAAAGTTTTAATTCTTTCATCTGACTTATATAGCTTCTCGGTCGTCACCACCGAAGCCATAAACGGCGTTCTTCGCCAATTATTAAGAACCGGGACCAGAAGTCCGTTTTCCAACTCATCGATGAAAAAACCTACAGGCAAGTCAAAAACAATGCCAACTCCTTGAACTGCAAGCTTTTTGAGGAGGATCGAATTTTCTGCCTTAATTTCCTTTCCCCAGGAAAGAGCCTTGAAATCCGTCCCATTGGTAACCAAGTCCTTGGAAATCGGGAAATTGTTCCCGGAACGCGTGAGACCCACATGAAGAGCGGAGTCCTGAGGATTTTCCAACATACCGTATTGTTGAATATAGGATGGTGAGGCAAAAGCTAAGCATGGGAGCGTCGCATACGGTTTAATAACAAATCCCTGCCGATTGAAGCGGTGTACGGCAAAAAGAACTTCAATTTTTCCATCCGCCAAATCCTTCAAATTCCTTTCAGTGAGAGTGTCGAAAGTGATATCCGGATAACATTTCATATATTCAAGCAGACGCGGCATCAGCCAACCGTGGCCGTATCCTTGGGCTGCAGAAACAGTGATAACTGCCTGTGTTGCTCGTGTTTTACGACGCGCTGCTTTTCCAATTCGATGAAGCATTTGCTCCTGGAGAGCCAAAAGCTTGCGAGCATCTTCATAAAGATCGTCTCCCTCCGCAGTAGCGATAAAGGGGCGCCGGTTGCGATAAAGCAGCTGTACCCTAAGCGCTGCCTCCAGGCTATCTAAATGTCGGCTTGCGGCTGCCGGATCAATATCCAACATAATGCTAGTCTGTGTAAGGTTACCGGTCTCAAGAGCGTTAACAAACACCCTCCACGCAAGGAGGCTATCTTCTTTTTTCATTTTTGGGCTTCCAGTAAGGTTAGTCCTGATTGCAAAAGGATCGCTTAAAAGAGAGAATTAAAGGAGAAATTTTGGCACTTCAATCCTCCGCTCCCACCTCCTTAAACGCAAATTTATTACTTTGATATTTTATCAATGTAGACCCAAGAATCTGCCGAATGATCCCCTCCATGTCATGCATTATTTAACCTGACCTTCTCTACACTGTTTTTTGGCCTCGTGAGAGTCTGTTTTTGATAGAGAGAACTACAAGAATTGGCCAAGAAATAGAGTGTTTCCGTCTTCCTTAAGTCTTCATAGGAACAGCAATCGTCGATGAGAAGCTATCTCTCAGGTGATTCCTAAGGTTTAAATCTGGTTATTTCTCGCTGTGCCCAAGCAAATTTCCTCAAACGAGAACATTGACAATGATGAACGCTCAAACTCATCCCGTAACAATGCAAACTAACTAATAACTCGGCTAAACTCTTGGATCGATTTTTAGGTTAATTTTTATATGGGTTTCAATAGATTAGTTAGTTGCTTATGCGCCGCGGCGATAGCTTTTACCGCTATCCCTATGACTGCTGACGCAGCAGCTGTGCCTGCTTCTAAGAAGGAGCTGAATCTGGTCTTTGATCCGCCAAAACCTAAAAAATTCTCTCCTGATAGCCTGCCTGAGATTGAACTCACCGGAGGACTTCTTTTCCAACTAATCGCTAGCGAAATTGCTTTGCAGCGTAATGAATTAGGTGCGGCTTACAGCACTTACATGAATGTAGCCGAGGAAACAGGTGACCCAAGACTAGCGGAAAGAGCCGTTCAGATTGCACAAGTTGCCCAAGCTCCTCGTGAAATCATGAGGTCAGTGCTGCTCTGGAATAAACTGGCTCCCGGCAATAGACATGCCCAGGAGATGCTCATTCGCATTGGCCTGCACTACCAGGAATACAACAAGATTTTGTTGACTACACAGTCTTTCTTATCTCAGGTAGAGGATCCGGGCAAAGTCATTCTTGGATTGCAGAGCCAGCTTTTAATCGGAAAAGACAGAAAAAAGGCTCTGACGTTCTTTCGCAAAGCTACTGAGAAATTCAAGAGACTTCCGGAAACGAAACTCGGTTTAGCCCGATTAGAAGGGCTGGCCGGCAACCAAAAAGCAGCGGAAAAGTTTGCTAAAGAGAGCTACAAACAGAAACCTAATCCGGAAAGCGTAATGACACTGGTTTCTGTCTTGTTGCAGAAGAAGTCCAATGCAGGTCAAAAAGAGGCCCGCCAGGTTCTCAGCCAGTATCTAGCAAAGAATCCTAAAGATTTAAGAATCCGAGATTCGTATGCCCATCTTTTGCTGCTCTCTTCCGACTACAACCAGCTAATTGAGTTAGTCAAAAAATATCCGAACGACTACGAATTTGAACTAAGTACTGCAGTTTCTCTGCTTCAAAATAATCATGAAGCAGAAGCAGAGGTCCTGCTTACTAAATTAGCAAAGCTTCCTCAAGACGATGCTGAGAATGGAACTATCCCGCAGAAGGCTCTCTTGCTACTGAGCGAAGTTTCCTTAGAAAACAAAAAATATGAGGAAGCTCTCGCGCTTGCTGATCGCGTTGTCGGCTCGATGAAGCCTGCCGCTCTGATTCAGAAAGCCAATGTTTATTCTCATGAAGATAAACATAAAGAAGCACTTGAAGTTCTCAAACAAGTCGACCCCGGCGACAACAGTGCCGTCGCCGAAGAAGTAGCAGCAGTTGAATCCCGTTTAATTGCTGAACTTAACGGAGATACCGAGGCCCTCAAGACCTTAGAAAAGTATTTACAAAAGTATCCTGAATCTAAGAGTCTCTTCTATGAAGCAGCCATGATCGCTGAGCGCTTGGACCTCATTTCTATGGCTGAGAATTATTTAAAGAGAGCTTTAGAGATAGACCCCAACTTTGCTAATGCTTATAACTCTTTAGGCTATACACTTCTTGAAAGAACTAACCGTCTAAAAGAGGCAGGGGAAAACATTCGCAAAGCGTATCAGCTTGATCCATCTAATCCGTATATTTTAGATTCCATGGGTTGGCTAAGCTTTAAAGAGAAGAAATACACCGAAGCAATCGGATATCTCAACGATGCTTTACAGCTTCTAGAGAGTGAAGACATCATGCTTCACCTTGCAGAAGCCTATTGGGTTTCGGATCAAAAGGACGAAGCTCGCCTGGTTTTAAAGAGAGCCAAAGAACTTTGGCCCGATTCAGAAGACACTGAAGCGTTAATCAAAAGACTCGGAATCAAAGAATGAAGAAATTTGGTTTCTCCGTTTTGACTGCAGCGATGCTGGTTTTAGCAGGCTGTTCTACGCCATCCATTCAAAAGACTGCAGATGTTGAAGAGTGGCACGGACGTTTTTCCATTACTCTTTTGAAAGACGGTAAAGCTGACAGGAATTCCGGAACTTTCCTGCTGACGTCTTCTGCTGAGCAGAAAGAATTAATTCTGAAAGGCCCGTTGGGAGCCAATGCAGCAACACTGACAGAGAACTCAGACGGGGCGGTTCTGGCCATTTCTAATGAAGAACCGATTAAAGCCCGTAGAAGCCGAGAAATTACGGAAAGAGTCATCGGCGCTCCTTTAGACCTCACTGACTTGGTAGATTGGCTCTCTGCCAAGAAAGACGCTCAACAATCAGAAAAAGAATTAGCCGCCTCCGGTTGGGAATTGACGGCTGAAAGAAATAGTGAAAATAAACTCACGAGAATCGTGATGAAAAGACAAGAGTCTTTCCACACGCCTGCCGTAACTCTTATTCTTCTTCCGAGATAACAGATTATTTTCTCGGAAAGATCCTGAAAACGAATACCGTTGTAAGCGTTTCAAAGAAATTTTGAATTCTTCAGCTTCAGCTCCTCCAACAACTATGTGCTCTTTCCATGCTTCTGAGTAAGTATTAAAAAACGAAGATCAAAAACTTAACTCTCTTCAGAGATGGACAGGAAAAAGTGTCGATTATGTCCAAAGAGCAACCTTCAACCTTGGAAAATGAGATGTAGACAATTTCGACTTTTTTCACAAGGTAACTTAACAATAACTTTATGAACTTTAACTTGGAAGATGCTTACTTTCATCCCATGTGGAGACACTAAAGAAAATCGAAACTATGCCGGAAATAATTTCGAAGAGATCTTTTCGAAATATACGAAAATAAACGGAGCCCACCTCTTCATGGAAAGAAACGAACGGTCAACACGTATTTAAGAAACTTCTTGGCAAAGTTGTTGATTGGAGGAAGGTTGATAAGACGTTATGCCTTCAAGCAATGGAGAGAAGATCAATTAATGATCTAGAGTTACGACTCCTTTTGCAACAGGCACCAACGAGAATGTCGATAATCGGAAAATGAACTTTGAGGAATCGAGCAATCTTATTATTACTAAGAGCCTTGAATTAACGTCCGTTTCGAAAACTTGGAAAAAGATAGAATCACCAAAAATACGAGCGGAGATAACATGACTTTCCAAGATCCTTCTAGGAACACTCTGAAATTAAAGAATTACTTCGATTTACCGGCACCGGCAAAGATTAATTTGTTTCTACATATTGTTGGAAGAACAGACAACGGTTACCACCTTCTTCAGTCAGTTTTTCAATTAGTTTCACTTTTTGATTACATCGATCTGGAAGAGTTGTCCGACGGAAAAATCGAAAGAGCCGGCGATATCAACTGGTCTGTCGAAAGCGATCTTTGCTGGAAAGCTGCCAAACTTCTACAAGAAAAATGCCCCGACAAAGGCGTACGAATTACCGTCAGAAAGAATATTCCTGACGGGGCCGGTCTCGGCGGCGGGTCCTCGGACGCAGCGACTGTGCTCATCGGCTTGAACCAAATGTGGGGGCTCGGGTTGACTCGGCAGGAACTCTGCGGACTAGGCGTAAGCCTCGGAGCCGATGTCCCCTTCTTTGTCTTTGGTCAAACAGCATTTGCAGAAGGCATCGGAGAAGTTCTGCAGCCGGTGGAAACTGAAGAGATGCAATTCCAAATAATCTTCCCGGGAGTGCGTGTTTCAACGGCAGAAATCTTTAATCACCCTGATTTGACACGTAATACGAATTTGTGCACAATAGCGAACCTTAAACAGCAACTGCACAATTTTGTTCAGTCACCCTGGGGTCGAAATGACTTGGAAACAGTCGCCCGATCCTTGTATGCTCCGATTGAACAAGCCGTTAAGTTGCTGACTCCTTTCGGAAATCCGAGAATGTCCGGGTCTGGTTCAGCTGTTTATGTGGCTGAAAAAAATCTGGATAAAAAATCGGTTAAAATACCACTTCCTGAGAACTGGAGACAGTGGGCTGTCAAAGGTTTGAAGAAACATCCGTTATGGAGTTGGACTTGTTAAAAGTTCAAAAAATTAGATAGTCGCAGGAGAGTAGCCAAGTTGGTCAAGGCACCGGGTTTTGATCCCGGCATGCGAGGGTTCGAGTCCTTCCTCTCCTGCCATTTATTTTGGGCTTTTACTTTCCGTTCTTACCCTTATTTATTTGAGCATACAAATCATGGTCCAAATGGTCCCAGACAACCTGATGGTTTTTTCAGGTAATGCCAATCCGAAGCTTGCAGAAGCTGTTGGCAATCACTTAAATATTCCCCTTGGTCGCGCCAAAGTTTCCCGTTTCTCTGACGGTGAGGTTCAAGTAGAACTTCTTGAAAATGTTCGTGGTAAGGACGTATTCGTTGTCCAGCCAACCTGCCAACCGACTAATGATAATTTGATGGAATTGATCATTATGGTTGACGCCTTGCGCAGAGCTTCCGCAGCTCGCATCACGGCTGTCATTCCTTACTATGGTTATGCCCGTCAGGACAGACGCCCTCGTTCAACCAGAGTTGCTATCAGTGCAAAAGTCGTAGCAAATATGCTTCAGGCTGCCGGTATCGACCGCGTTTTGACAATGGACCTCCACGCTGACCAAATTCAAGGTTTCTTCGACGTTCCAGTTGACAACATCTACGCCAGCCCGATTCTTCTCGGTGATTTGTGGAAGAAGAATTACTCTGACTTAGTGGTCGTTTCTCCGGACGTCGGCGGTGTTGTCAGAGCCAGAGCCGTTGCTAAGAGAATGGAAACGGATTTGGCCATTATCGATAAGCGCCGTCCCAGAGCAAACGTCTCTGAAGTAATGAATATTATCGGTGAAATCGAAAACAGAACTTGCGTTATTGTTGACGATATCGTCGATACTGCCGGAACATTGTGTCATGCTGCTGATGCACTTAAGGAAAGAGGCGCTAAGAGAGTCTTGGCTTATGCAACTCATCCTGTTTTCTCCGGTGCAGCGGTTGAAAAAATTACAAATTCAGCTCTCGATGAAGTTGTAGTTACTGATACAATTCCGCTTCGCGAAGACGCATTAAATTGTCCGAAAATCAGACAGTTGACATGCGCTTCATTGATTGGTGAAACAATCTCACGCATTGCTTGCGAATCCTCGGTAAGCAGCTTGTTTGCCGAATAAAAAAGCAAAAATTAATTTTTCCCTCTACTGACTGGTCGCGGTCAGTAGATTCGTTTTTGGAGTTTTTAAATGAAATTTACTGCATCTACACGTAAGGCTCAAGGTACGGGTGCGAGCCGCCGCCTTCGCCGCGCTGACAAACTTCCTGGCATTGTTTATGGCGGAAAGGTTCCAGCTACTCCTATCGAGCTCGATCACAATGAAATTTTCCACGCCCTCCGCAAGGAAAAATTCCATGCTTCCATTCTCGATATGGAATTAGACGGTCAGAACGAAAAAGTTCTTCTCCGTGCTTTCCAGATGCATCCGTACAAACCGCAAGTTTTGCACATCGATTTTCAACGTATTGCTGCTGACGAACCAATCCATATGCACGTTCCACTTCACTTCATCGGCGAAGAGAAGTCTCCTGCCGTTATTGTTGAAAAAGCAAACGTTACACACACTCTTACTGAAATCGAAGTCGCCTGCTTGCCAGCCAACCTTCCTGAATTCATCACTGTTGATCTTTCCGGCTTGACCGTTCAGGAACCGATCCACGTTTCTAACTTGGCTCTTCCTGAGGGCGTAACAGCTGTTCTCAAACCAGATGAAGATCCTACAGTTGCTTCTGCCGTTGTTATCTCTGAAGAAGTTGATACACCGGCCGAACCAGCAGTTGCTGCTGACGCTGTTCCTGCAACAGCTGAAAAGTCTGCTGAGCAATAACAACAGGTTACTTACTCAAAATGCCCTGTACCCATTCGGGTGCAGGGCATTTTTATTCATAATGCAGACAATATTAATTGCTGTGCAAGCACAGCACTGGAGAATTTAATGTCTGAAAATCTATTCATGAAACTCGGCCTTGACGAAAAGCTGGCCAGCGCTTTATCAAGGTTGGGTTTTGAAGAACCGACTCCAATCCAAACACATTCTATCCCAGCCCTTCTTGAAGGACGAGACGTCTTAGGTCAAGCAGCCACTGGTACTGGTAAAACAGCCGCGTTCTCTCTGCCGTTGATTCAAAGATACTGTTTGAACAGTGAGTCAAAGAATCCGAAAGTATTGATTTTGACCCCGACACGTGAATTGTGTATTCAAGTCTCTGAAGCTATTCTCAGTTACAGCAGAGACTCCGGTGTTTATGTAACACCGATTTACGGCGGTCAGGATTACAGTCGTCAGATCAAAGCCCTTAACAGAGGCGTTCACATTGTTGTTGCAACACCGGGCAGAGCCTTAGATCACATTCGCAGAGGTACCCTCCGTCTTCAAGACATTCAAGCCGTTGTTCTCGACGAAGCTGACGAAATGCTTGACATGGGATTTGCAGAAGATCTGGATGCAATTCTCAGTACACTTCCTGAAGAAAGACAAACAGCTTTATTCTCAGCTACATTGCCTGCCAGAATTACAAAGATGGCTGAAAATCAGCTGAACAATCCGTACCGCATTCTTATCCCGAAGGAAAAGGTTCCCGAAGGAGAACAACCTAAAGTCAGACAGTCTGCCTATATCGTCGGCAGAAACCACAGAGTTGCTGCTTTAGGCAGAATCTTAGATATTGAAAGCCCTAGGCTGGCTATCGTCTTTGCCCGTACAAGAAACGAAGTTGATGAACTGGCCGAAAGCCTGAGAGGTAGAGGCTACAGCGTAGAACCATTGCACGGCGGCTTGGATCAGGCCCAAAGAGACCGTGTCATGAAGAGAGCCAGAGCAGAACAAGTCGACGTTATTGTTGCAACTGACGTTGCTGCCCGCGGTATCGATATCGAACACTTAACTCACGTTATCAACTACGGTATTCCGGCCACAACTGAAACCTACGTTCATCGTATCGGCCGCACAGGCCGTGCCGGACGTGAAGGTACAGCCATCACAATTCTGGAACCGAGAGAAAGCAGATTGCTTAAGAACATTGAGCGCATGACAAAACAGAAGATCCAAATTCTTTCTGTTCCGACAGCAACTGATGTTCACGCTAAACGCCTGGATCTCACAAGAGCCTCCGTTCATGAAATTTTGGTCGGCGAAAACGATTTGGGACGCTATCGTTCTATTGTTGAAACTCTCAGCAATGACTTCGACGTCTTGGATGTTGCAGCCGCTGCCGTCAAACTGGCCAACGAAAACAACTGGAAGGATTCCTACGACGTTGAAATCCCGAGCCAGATTGGCGTTAAGGAAGAAGGCCGTAAGCCAAGAAAACCGTCTAAGTCTCCGCGCCGTACATCTGAAGGAATGGTTCGTCTGTTCATCGGTACCGGCAGAGATTCCGGCATCAGACCGCAGGATTTGGTCGGCGCCATTGCTAACGAAGCTGGTGTTTCTTCCAAGCTGATTGGTTCTATTGATATTGCTGACCGCTACTCACTTGTAGAAGTTGACGAAGAAATCGCTCAGAACGTTATTTTTGCATTACGCAGTGCTTACATCAAAGGAAAACAATGTGTAGTGCGGTATGATCGTCCGCCTGAAGAAAGAGGTTTCTTAGACGCAGAAGAACCTGTTGTTCGTAAAAGAGCAAAGAGAACTGCCGATAAGGACAAGAAAAAAGGAAAGAGCAAGTAAATGAGCGGTGTGAAGATGCCTCCGATTAAATTAATAGTCGGGCTGGGAAATATTGGTAAACCTTACGTTGGAACCAGACACAATGTCGGATTTCAGTTTACTGATGAAGTTCTGGCAAAATTTGGAGGCTTCTTTGAACCGAACAAACGCTTTTTCGGAGAAACGGCTACTACCCATATCTCGGGGGACGCAATTCTCGTATTGCAGCCCTCGACCTTAATGAATTTATCGGGCAGAGCTGTTTCTGCTGTCATTTCTTTTTATAAGTACAAGCCGGAAGAGATCCTCGTCGTTCATGATGAACTTGACCTTCCTCCCGGCTCAATTAAATACAAAATCGGCGGAGGATGCGCCGGCCATAATGGCTTAAAGAGCATTTCTTCTCTGATTGGATCTCAAAATTTTCAGCGTCTGCGTATCGGCATCGGCCATCCCAGGGACAAGCAGCTTCAAACACCTGTTGCCGACTATGTCTTAAGTCGTCCGAGCCCCGATGATCGAATCCTGATTTCTCAGGCCGTCGCAAAAGGCATTGAGTTTCTTCCTCTGATTGCAGAGGGAAAAACTGAAGACGCCTTGCAAAAAATCAATTCATGACCGTCTCCAAAATTTTAGTAAGCGCCTGCTTACTGGGAGACAAAGTCCGCTATGACGGTGCAGGAAAACCGTGCCTTGAGTTGCTGAGTTTTCTCAAAAATAAAGACATCGAAGTCCACAAACTTTGTCCGGAAATGCTTGGGGGCCTTCCTGTTCCGCGAATCCCGGCGGAAATAGATGAGCATACTGACAAAGTATTAAACAAAAGCGGAACGGATGTTAGTAAACAGTTTTTATTAGGGGCTGAGAGCACCTTAAAATACTGCCAAAATAACGAGATAAAAATAGCAGTTTTAAAGTCTAAAAGTCCTTCTTGCGGAAAAGACCGAATCTATGACGGTACTTTTTCGGGCCGGCTGCGCGACGGTGCAGGTTGTACTGCTCGGCTTCTTATGCAGAACGGCATAGATGTCTTTGACGAAACTGAATTGGAAAAGTTAGAAATTAAGCTTAAAGAATAGGAAATCTAAAAATGGGTTTGAAATGTGGAATCGTAGGACTGCCTAACGTCGGCAAATCTACTCTTTTTAATGCATTGACAAAGGCAGGGATTGCCGCAGAAAACTATCCGTTCTGCACGATCGAACCAAACGTCGGTATCGTCGAAGTTCCTGATCCGAGACTTGCCAAGCTCGCTGAAATTGTTAATCCGCAGAAAATCATTCCGGCAACGGTTGAATTTGTTGACATTGCCGGCTTGGTAGCCGGTGCAAGCCAAGGTGAAGGCTTAGGAAACAAATTCTTGGCCAACATTCGTGAATGCGACGCTATTGCGCACATCGTCAGATGCTTTGAAGATGAAAACATCACTCACGTTGCCAACCACGTCAACCCGCTTGAAGATATCGAAGTCATCAATACAGAATTGGCTCTTGCTGATTTGGCCACCGTTGAAAAGCAGTTAGCTAAATACTCCAAGCAGGCTCGTTCAGGCGGCGATAAAGAAGCTTTGAAGCTCGTTAAGGTCTTAGAAAAACTTCAGCCGGCTCTCAATGAAAACCAGCCTGCAAGAAGCGTAGAGCTGACTCCGGAAGAAAAAGAAGTCATTAAGCCTCTCTTCCTTCTGACAATGAAACCGACTATGTACGTTGCCAACGTTGAAGAAGGCGGTTTTGAAAACAATCCGCTTCTTGACCAGGTCCAAGAACATGCCGCCAAAGAAAACTCCATCGTCGTTGCTGTTTGCGCCAAGATTGAAGCGGAAATTTCCGACCTTCTGGAAGAAGACAAACTGGTCTTCTTGGAAGACCTCGGCATGCATGAGCCGGGCTTAGACCGAGTCATTAGAGCTGCTTATCAACTGCTAGGCTTGCAAACTTATTTCACCGCCGGTGAAAAAGAAGTCAGAGCTTGGACAATTCATAAAGGCGACCTCGCTCCTCAGGCGGCCGGTGTTATTCACACTGACTTCGAAAGAGGGTTTATCCGTGCTCAAACCATCAGTTATAACGATTACATCAACTTCAAAGGCGAAAATGGAGCCAAAGAAGCTGGTAAATTAAGAGTTGAAGGTAAAGACTACGTTGTTCAGGACGGCGACGTCATGAACTTCTTATTTAACGTTTAAGAGACTCTTATGGCGCTGACCAGCACCAAGCAGAAAAAAGAAATCGGAGACCGGCTGCGTTTCGAGAGAGAAAGACTTGGCTACACAGAATTGCAGATTGCCCAGCTTCTCGGTATTCCTCTCGAAACCTACCAACGTTTTGAGGCCGGTGAAACTGATCCCGGCATCTTCAGAATGCCGCGGCTTTTTGCCATCGGCTTCGACATCCTTTTTATCATTGCTGATGAGCGCCACATTCCCGGCGTGGAAGAAGACGTTCTGCTTAAAAAGTTCCGGACACTTTCTCTCAAAGGCAGAGCAACCGTATTCAACACTATTGATGCGTTAGAAAGACTCGGCCCGAACATTAAACGCAAAATTAGAAACGCCACCAGAAGCGATCATTCTAAAGACTGAGATGCGCGCTCATTCTTTCCTTGGTTTTATACCCAAGACCTACGTCCGGCTTCTGTGTCTCCCAACTATGAGGTCATAACCAAATGGCTAAATCGGCTCCCGGCATTTCTCGGATGAATTTAGAGCATCTAAAAACATTCCATGTTGTCGCTAGTTTGGGAAGTTTTACCGAAGCCGCCAAAGTTTTATTCCTGAGCCAACCTGCGGTATCTCAACAAATACAAGGCCTCGAACACGCTTTGAAGAATCCTCTTTTTGACAGAGGCAAGCGCCAAATCCGCCTTACTGCCAGAGGAAAAATTCTCTTTAACCACACCCAACGGCTATTCGGTATATTTAAAGAAATTGAAAGTGTTTTCAACGATCTCAATCAACTGCAGACCGGAGAGCTGACGATCGCAGCAAGTGCGGTCATGGGCAACTATTTTTTGCCTGACATCATCGCTGAGTTTTCCAAAACGTATCCTCTCATCAATATTCGGTTAGAAATGGGAGACTCGGCCTATGTCACGGAATTGGTGGAGAAAGGTGCGGCTGATTTGGCTTTATCACGGCATGTGGAAGGCCTCAAAAACTGCCATCAGGAACTTTTGTCCAAAGAGCCATACGTTTGCGTGTGCTCACCTACTTTTCCTCTTGCAGCTCTTAAAAAAGCCATTACTCCGGAAGAGTTCGGCAAGAACTATTTGGTTATGCGTCAAAGAGGTAGCAGAATGCGTTCCAAGATTGAAGAATGGTTCGGATCAGTGGGCGCTTCTGAATTCTTGTCAGCACCATTAATTGAAGTCAATAGTCTTGAGAGTTCAAAACATTTAATCCAAAGCGGAATCGGCATGGCGGCCTTTCCGCTGGTCGCTGTTAAAGAAGAAATCAAGCAAGAGAAATTGTTAGAAGTTCATGTAAAGAACTTTTCCGTCACAGCCGACTATTTTCTGGGCATTAATCCAAACCAAGACTTATCTCCGGCAGCTTTTCAGTTTATTTCATTGTTAAAAAACAAAACTTCTAGAACTGATTAGCTATCATTTCATAAGATTAGCTTATAGGTCTTATATGAATTAATAATTTTCCTTTTTGCTACTGAGGATCCACAATGTTCCTATCCAAACTTAGTAACTCACCGACACTCGAAGGAGACAAAAGTGGCAAAAGAGATTGAAAGAAAATTTTTAGTTATCGGCGATGAATGGAAGAAAGGTGCTGTCGGAACTCTTTACCGTCAAGGTTATCTCAACAGCGCAAAAGAAAGAACCGTCCGAATCCGCACAATTGATGACAAAGCTTTTCTCACTATCAAGGGTTTGACCGTCAGCTGCACTCGTCTTGAATTCGAATATCCCATTCCTCATGCCGATTGCGTAAAAATGCTCGATGATTTAGCCGAAAAGCCCATCATTGAAAAAACTCGATACAAGATCCCTGCAGGAAATGGCTTGACCTGGGAAATCGACGAATTCCATGGCGTCAACGAAGGTTTAGTTGTGGCTGAGATTGAACTGCCTTCCGAAGAAACACCGTTTGAAAAACCGGCTTGGCTTGGCGAAGAAGTCTCTTCCGATCCCCGCTATTTCAACTCAAACTTAGTTGCACATCCTTTCACAACTTGGGACAAGTAGGAGAACGTCATGGTCAATCCTTATGAAAAGAATCAAGCAATTAGTGCAGAAGAGGCTTCAAAGATCGTTCCTAGAGCCGAGTTCCGCGTTTTTGGCAAAGACATCATCAAAGGCGTGCAAGAGCATATGTGGCAGTGCAAAGCTACGCTTTACGCCGCCCGCGTTATGCCGGCTGAGACCTATTTCTTGTCAAGAAATACCAATGATGCCAATGTGAAAGTCCGTGACGGTTTGCTCGATATCAAGACCAAGGTCGGCGAAACTCCGGAAGGTTATGAAATCTTCCAACCTCGCGGCAAGTTCCGCTTCCCTGTCAAAAAGGAAGAACTCGAAGTTATCCTTTCTCATCTGAAGGTTGAAATTCCTCTTACTCAAGAAACATACACGCTTGAAGAATTCGTAGACATCGCCCGCAAGAACAGCGAATTGGCTGTAGTTGTGGTCGAAAAGAAACGCTTTGGTTTTTCCGTTAACGGCGTTATCTGCGAATACGCCAAGGTATGGTTCAACGGCGCAATGGTTGAAACCGCCTGCTGCGAAAGCGAGAACTACGAAAGCATGAAGACAGCTTCGGAAGCTTTAGGAATCTCTGAACTTCCGAATACAAACTATCTTAAGGCCGCTAAACAAGTACTTGGAATGGTCTGAACCTTCCGTGTTTAGGGTGGACTGAAAAGGGAGGCGGTGAAATACCGCCTTAAAGAATATGACTACAAATACCAGCCAGCAAAACTTTGATCCTCTGGATTTGAATGCTTATTCTTTGAATAAGCTTCCGAAGAAACAATTAACAAAAGTCGGTGAATTCTTTAAGAGTTGGGGGCTGCCTATTGCGGTGGCCATATATGTGCTTTTGGCTTACTTCATTCCGATTCCAATCCTTAATGACAAACAACAGATTATGTTCGCCCTCTTTGCGACATCGCTGTTTCTCTGGATTAGCGAAACGGTTCCTAACTATGTCACCTCCATGATCTTGATTTGTGGACTGGTTCTAACCGGAATACTTAAAGCGAAGCCGGCAATGGCAACCTTGGGCGATCCGGTTATTTGGTTGAACGTTGCGGCATTTATTTTAGCCAGTGCTTTAGTAAAAAC
The DNA here is from genome assembly GCF_002221595.1 of Turicimonas muris. Taxonomy (GTDB): domain Bacteria; phylum Pseudomonadota; class Gammaproteobacteria; order Burkholderiales; family Burkholderiaceae_F; genus Turicimonas; species Turicimonas muris. The sequence goes on along the minus strand of NZ_NHMP01000002.1, from coordinate 190,776 downwards.
TCAGCTCGTCAAGCGAGTCGCTTTGTGGTTGATTCTCCGATTTGGAAAAAATGCTTCTGCAATATTCCTGACATTTCTAGGAATCAATGTGATCTTGGCAGCTTTCATTAATGCGACCGCGGCTAAAGCCGCTTTGATGATGCCGCTCTTCATGGTGATTTCTGCCGTTTACGGAGCTCCAGGCACCGATAAAACCAATAATTTCTCCAGAAACTTAGTGCTGTACAACCTGGTTATGATTAATGCCAGCTGCAATGCATTTATGACAGGCTCAGGCGCTAACCTGCTTGCAATTGCACTCTTAGCTGGTGCCGGCTGCACAATTTATTATTTTGATTGGTTGATGGCTGGCCTTCCTTTGGTCATCGGTTTTGGCATTATCGGCTACGCTCTCGGCATGAGATTCATTTTTCCAGTCTCGAAAGAGGATACTCTTCCGAAACTTGAAGGAGGTATGGAGTCTCTTAAGAAGGCCTACGAGGATCTGGGTCCGGTTAAACTCAATGAGCTCAAAGCCATCATTGTTTTCGGATTAGTGCTTTTAGTGTGGGCCACCGATAAAATTCACGGGCTTAATGCCACTGTCGTTGCCATGGCCGGCGCAGTCATCATGCTCACTCCTCAATTCAAACTCTTAAATTGGAATGACGTTGATGTTCCTTGGCATCTGATGATTTTCTCGGCAGGTGCTTACGCTCTCGGTGCAGGCTTAACTACAACGAAGTTAATGGACACGCTGACTAAGGCCATGATGGACACGCTTGGTCTTGCTTCCATGAGCTATTTCTCGCTTTATGCTCTTCTGACCGGCATATTTATTGCCAGTCACTTTATTTTCCAAAGCAAGAATATGCGCACCATCATCTTCATGCCTATCGTGATTGGCATCGCACAGGAGCTGAAGATTGACATCTTATCCTTGGCAATTCCTGTTGCTCTTTGCATCAACGTATGCTGGAGCCTGCCGTTTAATGCAAAACCAAATGCCATGCTGTACGGCACTAACAAATACACCATGGGGGAATCGTTCTACTACGGTTTTGTAATGTCTCTGCTGTACTGGGCTGGGCTTTTGTTGGCCGGCGCTACTTACTTCAAGTGGCTTGGCATTACACCAGGATTCTTCTAAATTATTTATTAAGAGAGGCCGCTTCCTCAAAGCGACCTCTCTTAATCTATTCATCTGGTTATAAAACGCATCAAGTATCGAGGAAAGATTTGGCTCTGCAGCGTTCTCTTCCATTAAAAACCGGTTATCCGAGTTCTTATCAATTGCTCATTTTGCCAGTCAATTTATGCAGGTCGCTATTCAATGTATATACATACGGGTAAAATACGCATCGGGAAATAAAACCATTTATGAAGGAACTGTCTGATGGCTAAAACAGCAACTCTCTTTACTCGCATTGAACCTGATACCAAAGAGCATGCCGAAGCAATTCTTTCGGCCTTAGGTATATCTGCCTCTAGTGCTATTACCATGTTCTACAAACAGATTATTCTGCACAATGGCCTTCCATTTGAGTTAAAGCTAGCAAAACGGCCTTTAGATATGGGAGAACTTTCTGCAGACCAACTTAATGCTGAATTAGAAAAAGGTTATAGACAAATTCAGGAAGGTAAAGGAATTCCTGCAAGTATTGCTTTTGAAAACCTCAGGAAAAAATATGATTTTTGATATTGAGATTTCTCCTGAGGCCCAAAAAGACTTGTCTGATATATACGAATATATTTCTTGTGGACTGTTGGCTCCTCAAGCAGCTGCTGGCCAATTACAGCATCTGGTGCAAAAAATTTCATCTCTTAATACTAACCCAGAGCGCTACAGGGCATTTGATGACGAATCATGGAAAAAACTCAATCTCAGAATTATGCCAGTAGACAAATACGTAGTTCTATACACTGTAGACCTTAGAGCTAAACAAGTCTCTGTAATCAGGGTAATGTTCTGTGCAAGAGACCTACATAAGCATCTGCCTTCTGATTAGGCCTCCTTTGTGAAGATAACTTCCTTTTGAGAAGGTTGCCAACCGACCCAAGACTAGTCTATGAGGAATACAAAGTTGACGAAGCAATGGTTCTTTCCGTGTCCTTCAAGGACACGCCTCTGAAACACGGAGGGATTCGAATGTCTTCGACCTATAAACTTAGCTCTCTTGCCGTTCAACAAATTCTCGCTTTCCTATACTGAAACAAAAGAGCAACTCGTCTGACGTGACTATAGATGTTATCCGAATCGTAGTTTCTCGACTTAATTTCTTCTAGAGCTTCCGCTAATTTAATTTTTGCCCTTTCATCAGGACGTACGACTTTGAATTCAAAAATCCAATGTCTCGCACCGGTTTCTTACCGGAAGGGTGATGGGCCGTGGAGTGGAGTGCTTCTACTATTGTCTGGGCAAGGGTCGCTCACGTAGTGTGTTTTATTCTCATTGCTGTTTTCGGTATGGCTCATGCTTACCTCGGCCTCGGTATTTTCACGCCGTATCGCGGTACTGTCCGTTTAATGTTCGGTGACGGTAAAGTAAGCGAAACAGATGCCGTCTACCACTGGGGCTACTAAGCGGATGTCGAAATTACGAACGGTAAGAATGTGGTCGAAGTAGAAGACGGCAGAAAGACGCCTAATCAATAACCTTTGTAGTGTCTCTCTTCGGCTCCTGATTGAAATCCAATCTCCACACCTTCTTGAAAGGTTGGTACAGCTGGTATGCTGTTACGTCACTTCAAGCAAACTCAAGGTCACCTCACACGCCTGATTAACAAGGTCCGCACTTTTTGCGGACTTTATCATGCCCGGATACGTAGAATTTGAACGATTGGTGCAGATTCAAAAGAAAAAACGAGAAGCATTTTCCTGACTCCGAGCAGAAGTATGCTTCCCGATAATGGTTTCTCTCTACTTTCAGTTTTGAAGTTGTTTACGACTCTTGCCTTGGATATGCTCCTTCCATGATTCTTTGATAATTAGCCTTATCGGTGTCGCCTTCAGTCGAAATGCACAGCACCTTTGCATTCTTATCAAGCCCCATCGCTTGACACTGCTTCTCAAAACGAGGATCCGTCATTATTTCAATGAGAGCCGCAACTCCTGCCACAGCGCTTTCTCCGGCAACGATAGGCTGGTCTCCGTCAATTGCGCATAGCTTCTGCTGCTAAATAATCCGGAAGCGCAGAAGAGTTTTTAATGGAGGATGCCCCTAGCCGCATCGGCTGCATTGTACTAGACGTAAAGACGCCGAAGATGTCAGACCTTCAACTTCAAGAAAGGTTAAATGAGCTGGGTATGCCTTGTCTTTTCTTACTGGACATGGAGATATTGACATGGCGGTGCAAACAATGAGAGAAGGGGCCTGTGACTTTCTTCAAAAACCAATAAAACAAGAAACTTTTCTTCCAGCTATAGAACGGGCAATAAAGAAAGATAGACAAGCCAGGGCTGGGGCGACGGACATGATTCATGAACGGCACATCCTAGCCTCTCTAACACCTCGGGAGGAAGATGTGTGCAGACTCGTAGCAGAAGGACTTACATCTGTTTTAATTGCCTCTAGGCTTAATATTTCTAAAAGAACAGTCGATGTTATTCGCACTGCAGCCCTAAAAAAATTGGCCCTAGAGAACCTCATGAACTAGCAGACTTTTTTAAAAGAGTATCAGAAAAAGGACGTCCGAAGTATTAACTATATTTTTCCTAACGAATTGGTGCGCCAAAAAATGGCGTTAGAGATGAAAAAATCATCTCATCTTCAAGAAATATAAGGACCTCAGATGAAACAATCTCTCTTTTCTCAATACAAAGAAGCAATCGCAAACTTTACCGATGTTAAAGATAGAGACAATCTTCTCGTTAAAGATTGTAGTGGACAGAGAATCTACTATGCACCATTTGACTACGTAAATCCGAAAGCGAAATTATTCGTCATCGGCATTACGCCAGGCGAACAACAAATGGAAAATATGCTTATTGAAGCAAAACGCCTTATCCGATTAGGTTTATCCGATGAAGAAATTCAGAAGAAATGCAAGCCAATTGGAAGTTTTAGTGGCGGAATGCGTAAAAACTTGGTGACCATGATGGACCATATAGGTTTGGCCGATTATCTTGGAATTGAATCAACTGCAGGTTTATTTGACAAACATGTAGATCTCGGAAACCTGACCTCCGCCATACGATATCCAACCTTCCTCATCCAAGACGGAAAAGAAACGAATTTTGGCAACGATATAAAGCCGAAATCCTCACTTTTCAGCTTTGCTGCACCATTAACCATTGAAGAAATAGAAAAGGCTCCAGAAGCTCTCCTTTTGCCTCTTGGTCCAAAGGTAAGCAACTATCTTCAGAAAGTCTTAAAAGGAACCGAATACGAAAAAAATTTGCTGCCTCAGATTCCACATCCGTCCGGCGCAAATGCTGAAAGAATCGCTTATTTCTTGGGCAAAAAGAAAAAAGAGGATTTAAGTGCAAAAACCAATCCGGACAAGATTGACACAGAAAAGCATGAAATCCAAAAAATCCTGAGAAAACGCAAAATATAATTGTTCTTCAAGAAGGACAAAACCCTCGGAGCCGTAATGACTTCGAGGGTCTGTTTTAAATAATTGAGCCCGGAGGCTACCTACTTTCGCAAGAAATACAACTCACTATCATCGGCGTGGAGGCGTTTCACTGTCCTGTTCGGGATGGGAAGGAGTGGTTCCACCCTGCTATGGCCTCCGGGCTTTAACTTGTTCTGCATCTTTCGATGCTCGGAAATTCTTATCAATCTTGACGAGCTCTTAAGCTCTGCTTTGTTTAACTTTACTTACTACAACCAACGCGGGCTTTAAGCTTCACGGTTATAGGATCAAGCCTCACGAGCAATTAGTATCAGTTAGCTCAATGCCTTACAGCACTTACACACCTGACCTATCGACGTCCTGGTCTCGAACGACTCTTTTGGGAGGTTTTACCTCCGGGAAGACTCATCTTCAGGCAAGTTTCCCGCTTAGATGCTTTCAGCGGTTATCTCTTCCGCACTTAGCTACCCGGCTATGCCACTGGCGTGACAACCGGTACACCAGAGGTGCGTCCACTCCGGTCCTCTCGTACTAGGAGCAGCCCCCGTCAATCTTCCAACGCCCACGGCAGATAGGGACCAAACTGTCTCACGACGTTTTAAACCCAGCTCACGTACCTCTTTAAATGGCGAACAGCCATACCCTTGGGACCGACTTCAGCCCCAGGATGAGATGAGCCGACATCGAGGTGCCAAACACCGCCGTCGATATGAACTCTTGGGCGGTATCAGCCTGTTATCCCCAGAGTACCTTTTATCCGTTGAGCGATGGCCCTTCCATTCAGTGCCACCGGATCACTATGACCTGCTTTCGCATCTGCTCGAGTTGTAGCTCTCGCAGTCAAGCACGCTTTTGCCATTGCACTATCAGCACGATTTCCGACCGTACCTAGCGTACCTTCGTACTCCTCCGTTACCCTTTAGGAGGAGACCGCCCCAGTCAAACTGCCTACCATGCACGGTCCCAAACAGTGTGGTCCTGTCTTGGTTAGAACCGCAAACAAATCAGGGTGGTATTTCAAGGTTGACTCCAGAGGAGCTGGCGCTCCTCTTTCTCTGTCTCCCACCTATCCTACACAAATCGGTTCACAGTTCAATGCAAAGCTGCAGTAAAGGTTCATGGGGTCTTTCCGTCTAGCCGCGGGTAGATTGCATCATCACAAACACTTCAACTTCACTGAGTCTCGGGAGGAGACAGTGTGGCCATCGTTATGCCATTCGTGCAGGTCGGAACTTACCCGACAAGGAATTTCGCTACCTTAGGACCGTTATAGTTACGGCCGCCGTTTACTGGGACTTCGATCAAGGCCTCTCAGCCCATCAATTAATCTTCCAGCACCGGGCAGGCATCACACCCTATACGTCGTCTTTCGACTTTGCAGAGTGCTGTGTTTTTAATAAACAGTCGCAGCCACCTATTCTCTGAGACCGTCTCACGCTCAAGGTGTCTCTCCTCTCACGCTACTGCGGCACACCTTCTTCCGAAGTTACGGTGTCAATTTGCCGAGTTCCTTCTCCCGAGTTCTCTCAAGCGCCTGAGCATATTCAGCTCGCCCACCAGTGTCGGTTTGCGGTACGGTCCTCTCAGACTGTAGCTTAGAGGTTTTTCCTGGAAGAGTTTCCAATCACTTCGCTCCCGTGGGAGCACCACTTCCGATCCGGACGATCCGTTGGCGGATTTGCCTGCCAACCGTCCTCGTCTAAGTACCGAGTAGTCCAACACTCGGATGACCTTAGCCTCTCCGTCACCCCTTCGCATCTGACAGCGGTCCGGGAATATTAACCCGGTTCCCATCGGCTACGCCTTTCGGCCTGACCTTAGGGGCCGACTCACCCTGCTCCGATGAACGTAGAGCAGGAAACCTTGGGCTTGCGGCGAGAGGGCTTTTCACCCTCTTTAACGTTACTCATGTCAGCATTCGCACTTCTGATATCTCCAGCAGACTTCTCAATCCGCCTTCTCAGACTTACAGAACGCTCCCCTACCACGCATGGATTTTTCCATGCATCCGCGGCTTCGGTTAGCAGCTTAGCCCCGTTACATCTTCCGCGCAGAAAGACTCGACCAGTGAGCTATTACGCTTTCTTTGAAGGATGGCTGCTTCTAAGCCAACTTCCTGGTTGTCACGGCCTTTCCACTTCGTTTTCCACTTAGCTGCTATTGGGGACCTTAGCCGGCGGTCTGGGTTGTTTCCCTTTTGAGTCCGGACGTTAGCACCCGGTGCTCTGTCTCCCGTGTATAGCTTCCAGGTATTCGGAGTTTGCCTTGGTTTGGTAAGACTACATGTCCCCCTAGCCAAAACAGTGCTCTACCCCCTGGAGCCTTCACACGAGGCACTACCTCAATAGTTTTCGGGGAGAACCAGCTATCTCCAGATTTGTTTGGCCTTTCACCCCTATCCACAGCTCATCCGCTAATTTTGCAACACTAGTCGGTTCGGTCCTCCAGTGTGTGTTACCACACCTTCAACCTGGCCATGGATAGCTCATCTGGTTTCGGGTCTACACCCTGCGACTTTTCGCTCTATTCGAACTCGCTTTCGCTTCGGCTTCCCTATTCGGTTAACCTCGCCACAGAATGTAAGTCGCTGACCCATTATGCAAAAGGTACGCAGTCACCTCAAAAAAAGGCTCCTACTGTTTGTATGCATGCGGTTTCAGGTTCTATTTCACTCCCCTCCCGGGGTTCTTTTCGCCTTTCCCTCACGGTACTGGTTCACTATCGGTCGATCACTAGTATTTAGCCTTGGAGGATGGTCCCCCCTTCTTCAGACAGGATTCCTCGTGTCCCGCCTTACTTCTCGTTTCCTTAGTACCATTCGGACAATTTTAAATACAGGGCTATCACCTTCTCTGGCTGAGCTTTCCATCTCATTCTTCTATTATCCAAACTATCAAAAACTAGGCTCCTCCGGGTTCGCTCGCCGCTACTGCCGGAATCTCGGTTGATTTCTTTTCCTGAGGATACTTAGATGTTTCAGTTCTCCTCGTTCGCCTCGCATGACTATGGATTCATCATGCGATAACCCTTATCGGGCTGGGTTCCCCCATTCAGATATCTGCGGATCTATGCTCGTTTGCCAGCTCCCCGCAGCTTTTCGCAGGCTGCCACGTCTTTCTTCGCCTGTGATCGCCAAGGCATCCACCACATGCACTTAGTCGCTTGATCCTATAACCCTGCCGCCTATTGCCCGGCAGCGTTACAAGCAACCGCTAAACGCTGTTCCCATTACGCTGTTTATGTCTTCGCTTTCAAGTTTCTCACAAAGTTTTGCTTTGTTAATGACTCGTCAATCTTTACCCGTTTACGTTTCCATAAACGTTTTCAATTGATTCAAATTTCCGATTTTTTAAAGAACAAATTTTCAGGCTCTAAATTGCCTGAAATAAATACTCACTAAGCACTTATTTCAGTAATCTGGTGGAGGTAAACGGGATCGAACCGTTGACCCCCTGCTTGCAAAGCAGGTGCTCTCCCAGCTGAGCTATACCCCCATGAAAGACTTTGGTGGGTCTTGATGGACTTGAACCATCGACCCCCGCCTTATCAAGACGGTGCTCTAACCAGCTGAGCTAAAGACCCTTAGCCTTTGGCCTATTCTCTTCTTCAATCTATCGACTGCCGATAAGAGCGGACACTCAAATCTTCAAGCAAAAACTCTTGAAAGGAGGTGATCCAGCCGCACCTTCCGGTACGGCTACCTTGTTACGACTTAACATTAGTCACGGTGCTCACCGTGGTCGCCGCCCTCCTTGCGGTTAGGCTAACGACTTCTGGTAAACACCACTCCCATTGTTTGACGGGCGGTGTGTACAAGACCCGGGAACGTATTCACCGCGGCATGCTGATCCGCGATTACTAGCGATTCCGACTTCATGCAGTCGAGTTGCAGACTGCAATCCGGACTACGATCGGTTTTCTGGGATTTGCTCCGCCTCTCGGCTTCGCTGCCCTCTGTTCCGACCATTGTATGACGTGTGAAGCCCTACCCATAAGGGCCATGAGGACTTGACGTCATCCCCACCTTCCTCCGGTTTGTCACCGGCAGTCTCACTAGAGTGCCCTTTCGTAGCAACTAGTGACAAGGGTTGCGCTCGTTGCGGGACTTAACCCAACATCTCACGACACGAGCTGACGACAGCCATGCAGCACCTGTGTGCAGATCCTCTTGCGAGCTCTCCTCATTACAAGGAGTTGTCTGCCATGTCAAGGGTAGGTAAGGTTTTTCGCGTTGCATCGAATTAATCCACATCATCCACCGCTTGTGCGGGTCCCCGTCAATTCCTTTGAGTTTTAGTCTTGCGACCGTACTTCCCAGGCGGTCAACTTCTCGCGTTAGCTGCGTTACTGAAAGTTTTACCTCCCAACAACTAGTTGACATCGTTTAGGGCGTGGACTACCAGGGTATCTAATCCTGTTTGCTCCCCACGCTTTCGTGTATGAGCGTCAGTTGCGTCCCAGGGGGCTGCCTTCGCCATCGGTGTTCTTCCAAATATCTACGCATTTCACTGCTACACTTGGAATTCCACCCCCCTCTGACGCACTCTAGTCTTGCAGTCATGTATGGCTTTCCCAGGTTAAGCCCGGGGCTTTCACATCCATCTTGCAAAACCGCCTGCACACCCTTTACGCCCAGTAATTCCGATTAACGCTCGCACCCTACGTATTACCGCGGCTGCTGGCACGTAGTTAGCCGGTGCTTATTCTTAGAGTACCGTCATCATCTATCGGTATTATCAACAGACTTTTCGTTCTCTACAAAAGTGGTTTACAACCCGAAGGCCGTCTTCCCACACGCGGAATAGCTGGATCAGGCTTGCGCCCATTGTCCAAAATTCCCCACTGCTGCCTCCCGTAGGAGTCTGGGCCGTGTCTCAGTCCCAGTGTGGCTGGTCGTCCTCTCAGACCAGCTACTGATCGTCGCCTTGGTAAGCCTTTACCTTACCAACTAGCTAATCAGTCATCGGCCGCTCCGCTCGCGAGAGGCCCTCGCGGGTCCCCCTCTTTCATCCTCGGATCTCATGCGGTATTAGCTCCCCTTTCGGGAAGTTGTCCCCCACGAGCGGATACGTTCCGATGTCTTACTCACCCGTTCGCCACTCGTCGACAGAGGAAAGCAAGCTTTCCTCCTCGTTACCGTTCGACTTGCATGTGTAAAGCGTTCCGCCAGCGTTCAATCTGAGCCAGGATCAAACTCTTTTGTTTAATCTCTGTTGTCGCTCTTACTCTTCGTTTCGGTTTTGACGGAGTATTTCCTACTCCGTTTGCCTCACAAAGCGAGCTTCTTAAATTTAATCTCTTTGCTTTCGCTCTTAAACTTAAGTGCCCGCTCTTATCGGTTCGTCGATAAATTTTTAAAGAACTTGCGTCGCTGATTTCGTGTTCGTCATCAACAACGAGGTGCGAACTATAAATACCTTTTTTGAGCTTGTCAAACCTCTTGATGAAGATTTTTTTATGAATTTAGCGTAAAATACTATTTTTTACATTAATTTCAACTAGTTAAGTTAAATGTAAAAATTTATAACATTTCTAAAAGATTCAAAAATTTCTGCATTTATTTATTTTTTTCAATGAAATTCCAGCAGGCTAATAATTCTTTTTTGGTGTGAATATTGAATTTCTTTGAGATATTCAATCGATGGCCTTGGACGGTTCTCTCTGACAAACCCAGTCTCTCACCAACTAATTTACTCGTTAAGCCGTTGGCTATCAGTTCGAATACCTCTTGCTCCCGTCTACTCAGTGAATCAAAAATCTTCAGAACATCTATTTCTTTATTACCGGCATCTTCAACTATTTTGTTCTGAATACACTCGGCCAATATTTCTTCCAACTTCTCGGCATTCACAGGCTTTTGCAGAAAATCAAAAGCTCCCTTCTTCAATGTTCTGACTGCCGTATCAACGTCCGCATATCCGGTAATAATGATGATTGGCAATTCATTTCGTTGTTTCTTTAGTTCGGTTTGAAGCTCGATTCCCGTCATTCCCGGCATACGTATATCCAGGAGAATGCATCCTGGAATCATCTTGTTGTCTTTTTCCAGAAATTCTTCTGCAGAGCTATAGCCTACCGACTTCCACCCGGTACAGCCCAATAAAAAGGTCAACCCGGTAAGTATTCCCGGATCGTCATCTATCACTCGGATCAGAAATCTTGCCTTCGTCTCTTGTGCTAATTCAGTCATTATCTTTGTCGCTCCACTTAGCGAAGAGAACTGACTGCACCAGACCTCCGCCCTCCCTAGCTTGCATTTTCATTGAAGTCCCCATGGCTTCCAGAATTGATTTGATAACCTGAAGGCCAATTCCTAAACCTTCGGCTTTGGTGCTCTTCAAATAATTTTTGCCTATATCTTCAACTTCACTTGCAGAAAATACTCTCCCGCTGTTTGCTACTTGTAGCATTACTTGATCTTTACAGGTTTTCAAAGAAATCCAAACTGTTGGATTTGTTCCTTCCAATGCGCCCTCTATGGCATTCTTCAATAAATTCCAAACAAGAATCTCAATCTCAACTCGATCGCCTTCAATAAAAATGTCTTTTGTGAAGTCAACGTGCAAATGGACTTTCCCAGAGTACTTCACCTTCATGGTCTGGATAATTTCCGCAAGACAAGCAGAAAAGTCTACTTTCTGATTCCTGCAAGCCTGCTTTCGTGCATATTGTCTAACTTTATTGACAATCGCAGTTGCTCGCTTCAGTTCCTTTTCAAAGTTCTCAAGACTAAAACTCAAAATCTCCGGATTAACTTTTTTCGGATTTCGTTTGTTTAATGCTTTGAGCCCGTCCACTAGGTATTGGCAGGCTGCTAAAGGCTGATTCATCTCATGAGCAAAGATAGAAGATATCTGACTGACCAAGTTCAATTTGTGTTGAGCTTCCATTTTTTCTGTCAGTTCGTTAGCTTGTTTTTGCAGCTTGTTCTTTTTTTCTTCGGCTTCCAGCAGCTCGGCTTTTGCTTTATCCACCAATCTCTGAGCACGCCAGCTGTGCGCCGCTAATCCTATTACTGTCAATAACAAAAGTGCAAGCAACGGCCAGTAAGTCAAAACAAAACGACGAAGTGACCATTGGTTCATGTACTCATATGGTCCGGCTTTCAGGACACGATATAAATCATCAACTGGTTTGAAGTTAGTGGCTAAAGACCAATATTGGCCGCTTGCGCTTGGCTTCATGCTTAATAAGGCAGCCGATACTTTCTTTGCCACATCGTGATTGACGACTCGAGTGGAAGCAAAAGTATTGTTAGGATAGGAATGCGTGGAGTGCAGACATTTAACAGGACCGGAAATGGGAGAAATGACTTTAATCTTGTCAAGGACGGCGATATTTTGAAGTTCATGCTCTTCAAGCCAGCAAGCACGTATAAAACCAATATCAGCTTTTCTCTCCACAATTTCTTTCAAGAGCTTTTCGGCTGACTCACCAACAAATCGTTTACTCTTAAAAAAATTATCTGGGTCATAACCTCTGAAGGCAAGGTCTGCCATGCCAATCCTATAACCATGAAAAGCGGACTCATAGTTAGCGACAAACGACTTGCCTTTCATGTCCTCAATACTTTTTATGTCCTTTCTGTCTCGCTGAGTAATAAAAGCACCGGCTGTCCCAAAGTTTGGAACTGGCTTCTCGGCCGTTACGACTGTAGCGATATCTCGGACGCCAAAAGGAAGCATGCGGTAGAAAAAGCCGGCACTGGCATAGAAGAAGTCGATAGAGCCGTCTTTAATAGCTTTTTCTAAATCTGCGGATGAATAGACTTTCGCTTCAACTTTCCAAGGAACCAGCTCCTTCTGCAGATAATGCAAGGTTGGAGTGAAATCCATATCCTTGCTCAAGGGAGGAGAAAAATGAATAAGGCCAATCTTAATAACCTTCTGTCCCTCCTCTGCATGGAGGAAGCAGGAACAGAAAGCAAGGAACAGGATGAGTACGAACCTTATTATTCTCATAAAAAATTAACAATTATCCGTTATTAGCGCCGTGACAAGAGGAGCACTTCTTTAATTGATAATTATGGTGGCAGGCATAGCAAGGTTCAAGAGAAGCACTGGTATCCTTGTATCCGGGTTTAGGTGGCATGGGATGCTGAGAGTGACATTCAATGCATTCCGAGAAATTTTTCTCATCGCCGCCGGCATGAGGAATCCACACGTGAGGATTCACAGGACCCGAATCAGATTGAGCCTGAACGTTCTTTTTAATCAAATCATCGAAAGTCGGTCCATGGCACGCCAGACACTGTTCTTTCTTCATCGGTTCTTGAGCCTGCTGCTGAGCAACCACAGTAACTGCAGAAAAACTTAAGGAAAGCAGCAAGGAAAGATAAAGATCTTTTTTCATTGTTATTTCCTTGGGGATCAAGGCGAGACATCTCTATGCCTCGCCTATTAGGTTTTATTTAAAATAATTATTTGGAAGTTGCAGCATGTTCACCGGCCCAGCGACCCGGCATAATTGCGCGCGGCATTCCATTACCGACATAAAGGCCTCCAGCTGTTTCGCCGGCTGCATAGAGACCTTTAATCGGTTTCATGTCTTGACCAAGAACTTGAGAATTATTGTTGATCGCCAAACCTCCTGTAAGGTTATGTACGCAAAGAACCAGACGAACGGCATGGAATGGGCCTTGTTCGATCTTCTTAGTCAGACTTTCTGCAGGCTTATCAAAATCTTCATCTTTCTTGGTGTCGACAAAACCGTTGTAACGGGCTACAGTCTTTTCAAGATTCGGCTGATTTGTCAATTTAGCTAATTCAGCTAATGTGCCAGCTGTGAAGGCATGTCCTTCTTCGCAAGTCGGATACTTCGTGTCCCATTTGTACTTCTTAGCTGTTGCATCGTCAAATACTGTCCAGAGGAACTGATCGGGCTGAGCCAATGCTGCGTCATAGAAGGTGTATCCGCCTAAGTTAGCTTTATCCAATTCTTTAACGAATCTGTCGCCGCTCTTGTTTGTAAAGATAACCTCTGCCCAGCGAGGACCGCTGATTCCGAGACCGGGAGCACCATATTTGCTTCCTTTCGGGAAGCCATAGTGAGCTGTACCGAACTTACGGCGAAGGTGAGGAGTATCTTCGCAACGGTCACCAACCAATATACCGCCTGCACGCACACCAGCCAAAATAGCTGAACCATCGGGAGCAACGAACGGATATCCGGTAGAAATCATATTCTCTGTAAAGCGTGGATCAGTAAGTCTTCTGAGTTCCGGATTTGCCTTCCAGCTTCCGCCTGCCAGTACTACACCTTTGTTAGCTTTAATATTTTGGATCTTGCCATCCGGACCTTGAACTTTGGCACCGACAACAGCTCCGTTTCCATCAACATAAACATCAATCAATTTCTGTTCGAGAAGAATCTGACCTCCTTTACCTGTGAAATATTCATAGAAAGGCATCATGATGCCTCGGCCGGTCATGAAACCGCCTGTAGGCTGAGGTTTTCTTCCGCCTTCGCCGGAGTCTTTCCACCAGATATGATGGTAGGACTCATGATGCTGAGAATCATATTTGCCGGGTTTTGTGAAAGTCGGGAGGAAACGTACACCATGTTCTTCCAACCAAACCTGTGTTCCGGGACACCATTCAGAATATTTCTTCACGAGTTCCGGAGTGTTCTTGCGATATTCGTGATGAGCCGGATTAGTTAATTTTTTGTAGAGAAGTTCAGGACTGTCTTCTACACCATGTTCTTTCTGAGTTCTTGTACCGCCGCCTAAGGCAATGATGCCGCCGTTAATAATTGCGCATCCTCCGTAGTTCTTGCCTTTTTCCAAAACCAGAACTTTAGCGCCTTTGTCCATTGCAGAAATAGCGGCAGACATGCCGGCGATACCGGAACCGGCGACGAGCACATCAGTCTCTCCGTCCCATTTGGATGGAAGAGTAGAAGATGCAACATCAGCAGCTCTAGCTGTTGAAACAGCAGCACCTAATAAACCTAAAGAAGCAAAAGAGGAAGTCTTAAGAAAATTTCGTCTAGTTGTCATATGAATCTCCTTGGGAATCTGTTCTTTTCTTGAACTGACGTAATTTTCTGCCCGAAAACTGCTCGAGTAGTTTGATATAGATCAAACTTTGTTCACTTTTTTAGACCATCCAAGAGAAGGTTTCAAACTCAGCCAAACAGCTCGCTCTTTGGATCCTCTTTCCTCTGAAAACGGCAAGAGCCAGGCTTCACCTGGCTCTCGCTCTTTAAAAGTTCACTGAATTACTTAACTGCGCTTTCTCCGGCGACATTGCCGTATGTCAGTGCGTCAGCAATTGCATTACCGCCAACTCGGTTAGTTCCGTGGATACCGCCCGTAACTTCACCGGCTGCGAAAAGACCAGGAATTGGTTTTCCGGCTGTATCGAGTACCTGAGCGTTTGTATTGATTCTTACGCCGCCCATAGTATGGTGAACTGACGGTGTCCTGAGTTCCGCATAGTACGGTCCTTCGTACATCGGAATATTCGGAGCGCAGGATGGACGGCCGAATTCCTTGTCCTCGCCTTGGCTTCTGCAGAAGTCATTGAACTTATCAAAAGTTGCTTTGAGAACCTTAGGATCAACTTTAATCTTAGAGGCTAAATCTTCAACGTTTTCGCCTCTGATAACCTTTCCGCTCTTTAGGAAGGTTTCAACAGGAATACCGAGAGTGGTCAAACCGTCTTTGTTGATACGCGCATTCTTCACAGTGCACATGCGGTAGAAAACACCGCCCGGCTGAGCTAAAGCCGCCTTGGAAAGTTCGTCTCGTCTTCCCATTTCATTAACGAAACGCTTGCCTTCAGTATTGACGTAAATAGCTGTACCCTGGCAGATTCCGCTGACGGTTCCATTTTCAGGATCTGTTACCGGCAATAGTTGGATGTATCCCATATCAACTAAACCTGCACCGGCTTTTTCAGCCATGAGGATGCCTTCACCTGTAATTGCACGGCTGTTTGTTGTGCCGATGTTCTTGCCAAGCTTGCCTCCCCAGAGCTTATCGTATTTCTGACGCATTTCGACGTTGGCACCGAAACCGCCCGAAGTCATGATGACGCCTTTCTTAGCATTCAAAGTCACCTTTTCTCCGTTGGGGCCTGTAGCTTTAACGCCGACGACTCTACCGTCTTTCTTAATCAGCTCATCAGCCTTTGTTTGAAGCAGGATGGTGACAGGGAGCTTTTCCTTTTCGATAGTATGTCTGAAGGTATCAATGTAGCCTTGTCCGCTGGTGTAGTTAGCAGCATCGTGGCAGCGAGGCCAGATAGCGCCTACGTATTGGCTGGAAAAGTCATTCCACTTTAAACCCATCTTATCTAGACGTTCTACTGTAGCTGGTGCAAGTTTTGACAACTTATCAATCAAAGCCAAGTCTGCTACGTAGTCGCCGGCTTTGTAAGTTTGAAGAGCATGAAGTTCAGGACAATCAAATAGGATGTCAGGATCTTTTTTGATGGCTTCGTCCCATTGTTTCTTCAAAGAAGCCAAAAGCTTAGCTTGCTGTTCATTCTTAGGTTCTTCCTTCAGAAGGTCTTCGACCATCTTTCTTTGTCCGGCTGACATCTTCTGTTTAGCTTCCAAAGCAGGATCAGAAGCATTCAGCGCACCGCCGGCTAAAACAGTGTTGCCGCCAAGGAAGGACATTTTTTCAATCAATACGACTTTTGCGCCTTTTCTTGCTGCTGCAACGGCAGCAGATAAGCCGGCTCCGCCACCGCCGACAACAACCACGTCTGAGTCAGTCTTTGTTGGGACGGAAACTTTGTAGGCGATGCGAGATCCTTGCATATATTTTTGAGGATCTACGCCGGCCTTTTTAAGAGCGTCTTTGACAGCATTCAGAATTGCCATGCTGCTGAATGTAGCGCCTGAAATCCTGTCGACTTTCAGCGATTGATTATCAACGATCATCTGAGGAATAACTTTCTTCGGAAGTTCAGATACCGCAGGAGTTTCAAAGTTTTTGAGAATTTGGACATTTGTAATTTTATCGTTGTCCAAAGTCACAGCAACTTCAACTTCAGCATTGTGCCCCAGCGCCTTTCCCTGGTAAGTACCGGTAGCAGCGAGAGCAGATGTGCACGCCAAAGCAAATGCGGACAACGTGAAAACAGCAAAAGGTTTAATCATTTTGTTCTCCTTGGATTAACTTATGCTGTCAATTATCCTGATGAGTCTTCTCTTCAGCTAGATACGTTCGTTCTAGTACGAAAGTATCTAGTCATTGAATTCAAAATCTGCTAATCATTTTGAGAACAATTTCTACCGGCCAACCTTCCGAAAGTTAAAGCTTCAGTTAAACCATTGCCACCTAGTCTATTTGCACCATGGGTCAGTCCGGTAATTTCTCCGGCAGCATATAACCCGGGAATCGGAGAACCTTTCTCGTCTAATACGCGGGCACGGGTATCAATAGCCAAACCTCCTAATGTGTTATGTATAGCCATCGGCGCAAAACCAATATAAAAAGGAGGTGCTTTTAAACTGTGGATAAGTTTTTTAGGATCTTTTCCTAAGGGGTCAATCTGATTCACAACACTTTCATTGTAGGCCGTGACTGTTCTCTTCAGAGATTCGGCCGGAATATTCATTTTCTCCGCGATCTCATCTAACGTATCCCCCATGATTACATCGCCGGCTTCAATAGACCGAATCGTATCCCTTTGCACAAGTTTACTGTAAGACCTTAATCCTTCTGAATCTACGAGAATGAAAGCCATTTTCTTCGGAAGCCGAAGCACGGCGTCTCTAATTTGGCTTCGGCTGGCATCTTCTCGAATAAATCTTTTTCCTTTGGCATTAATCAAAATAAATCGAGAAGTGTCTCCGTGTAGACGGCTCCTCGTTGTCCCTTCCTCTCGAGCCCCTGGTAGACATTCTATTTCTTCAAGGTTGACTAATTTAGCACCAATCTTTTGAGCTGAAAGCATCACTTCACCGGTATTTTTGACAAAGTTATCTGTGCCTAGAGTTCCCAGGTCTGGTGAAATTTTTCCGACCAGCTCTAAATTGGCACCGAATCCTCCGGCAGCCAAAATAATTCCTTTTCGCGCTTCGACAGTTTGTCTTTCTTTCTTCTTATCCAAATAGCGAACTTGCCGCACTTTTCCTTTGTTATCTCTGGTTATTTCTTGAACCGCCGCACTTGTTCGAATTTCAACATTTCTCTTCAGAGCATCATTTAGGAGAACCTGGATATATCCTTGGCCGTCCGGTGAAATCGGCTTGAAAGAGCGTCTCCACTCTCCTCCAAAACTCTCAGTGATTCCTTCTTGAAACTTTAGTCCTTTGCTTTTCAGCCACTTCAGTGTAGGAAGAGCTTCCTTCACCATTGTTTTAACAATTTCAGGATCATTTTTTCCTGCGCCGCTTTCAAGCATCTGTTTAACAAATAACTCTTCAGAGTCTTGAATGCCGGCCTTCTTTTGTAATTCCGGGTCTACGGCGTTGTAATAGCCGCCGGAAAAATATGCATTACCTCCGACTCGCAAACCTTTTTCTAAAAGAATGACTTTTGATCCATTTTCGGCTGCCGAGACAGCGGCCGCCAAACCTGCAGCCCCTCCTCCAACAACCACCACGTCAAAAAGCTCTTCTGCAAACGAATACGTGCTACAGAAGATGCAAACAGCAGTCAATAAAGATTTAGTTCTCATGAGTTTCTTCTTTGATGAAAATGGAAGACTTCAAACCATCTGCATTTTTTTCTTCTTCATTTAACTTTTGGAGAAAGAGCGCCAAATCCACATTAGATTTCAACTCCAGCTTGTGGAAAATATTGGAACGATGAATTTTTACTGTTTGTTCTGCCAAACCAAGCGTCACGGCAATCACCTTATTAAGGTCGCCTTTTGCTACTTCCGCAGCAACTTGCTTTTCGCGCGGAGACAGCGTCTTATAAAGTTTCTTCAGCCGGGAAATTTCTTGTTTTTGCTCATTACTTTTCACGCTGAATTTAACTAACCGCCCGACATACTCTTGAAGTTTCTTAGGATCTACGGGCTTCTCTAGGAAATCGAAAGCTCCTCTTTTTAGAGCCAGGACTGCTGCGTTTACTTCACCGTGCCCGGTGACAAAGATAATCGGCAAATTAATACTTCTTCGATTTAGTTCCTCTTGAACCTCAAGACCCGATAATCCATTCATCTTTAAATCAAGAATGATGCATCCCGGACGTTCAAAATCATCCAACCTCAAGAAGTCCTCACCGCTCTCATAACAGACCACTTCAAAGCCGGCTAACGTCAGCAAGAACTTCCTGGAATTTCGTACACTCTCCTCATCATCAACAACTCTTACTACGGGATCTAGCACAATGCCTCCTTTTCAGAAACCAATGGAAGCACGATCTCTGCACGTAATCCGCACTTCTCTTTCGGTTCGAAATCCAAGTGGCCTCCATGAGCCAAAACAATATGATTACACAGTCCCAATCCAAGGCCTAACCCATCTTTCTTTGTCGTCTTCATTGGATGGTTTAAGTTATCGAGTTCTACAGCTGTTAATTTTGGACCAAAGTCTTCCACGATACAGGCCACCTTGTCACCGCCTCTCTTCTCTGCAGTGACGACTATTCTTTTCTCCTGCTGCTCTTTCATCGCATCCGAAGCGTTTCGAAAAAGATTAATGAAAACTAGCTCCAGTTCCAAAGGATCTCCTTCGACTACAAGATCTGAAGGAACTTCCAGTGAAAACTTAACGTTAATTGACTTAGGAGAATGAGAGAAGGTTTTCAATGCTGAATTAATAATTTCTGATATGCGACACGGCTGCCGAGTCCGCTTGTTAGTTCGTACATAACTTCTGACCCGTCCAACGATCTGCGATACACGTTTAGCTTCGATTGAAATGGCATCTATAGCTTCCCCGACGATCTTATCTTCTTTACCAAGCGTCGCTAGGTAGTACCGGAGTCCTTCGGCATAATTCAGAAGCGTCTCTACAGGCTGACGAACTTCATGTGCAAACATCGCAGACATCTGAGAAACGACTCCGCCTCTTTCTAACTGTAAAAGTTTTTCTTGGGCCTCTTTCGATTGTTTCTCGAGTTCCATCTTCTTCGCCAAAGCATCTCTAAGCTGAGCCGTTTTCTTTTTAACCAAAACTTCAGTTCTGAGAACATGAACAATCAAAAAGAATATACACAGAAGTAGAACGGCAAAATAATAAGCATTCTTGAGAAAAAACTCCTTCCAACTTAAATCCCGGACGAAAGGTTTGATACCAAGACTCTCATAGAGCTTAGTAACTCCATCAAATTTATTTGCAACCTCCCAGACATTGTTATTGCTTTTCTTGGAACTCATTGATAGAAGAGCCATTGTCAGTTTCTTTACATCAGTACTTTTAGCCGTCGGAAGAGCAGCAAACACTATTCCTGGAAAAAGATCCGTCGAATGAACACAGGAGAGGCCATCATTGTCTTTCTTGTTAATAACTTTAAAAGTATCAGGAGAGAAAAATCCCATGGCCATCAATTGTTCTAATTCGCAAACTGGTAGGAAACCGACATCAGCATGACCGGTGGCAACCAATGTAGCAACGTCTGGAATTTCAAAATTTGTAAAGATGGTGTGTTTTCTTAATTCTTCTTCCCTAATATTTATTTTCTTTAGCTCTCCCAATGGAATTTGCCAATCATCAAAGTTATCTGGTGAGGACGCGGCAATTTTGGCTCCTTTCAGATCCTCTAAAGAAGAAATTTTCTTATCTTTTTTCCTGGCAATAATCGCTGCACCGGCAGAGTAATTACAATCCTGTGCCTCTTTTCTTGCTCGACTGGCTACTAACTTTGCTCCGTAGGTTCTTTCAAGAAAAGCATATACGCCGCTCGGTACTATTACGAAATCCAGTTGATTCTGTTTAATTTCTGAAATAAGGCTGTCCAAACTCAGTTCTTGAGTGACAAATCTTGTGTTGCGAAACTTTCTTCTGAGATCTGCAATAGTCGGACCGAAGGTATCAATGAAGAAATTTGGATCTCGTGTGGTTAGGAGCCCAATTCGTATAGTTTCTTTTTCCGACAAATCTACATTGCCCTTGACCTCAAAAGCAATGAGGAAGAGCAGAATTACTGAAAGACTTTTCAGAACAAGAACAAAACGCTGGCCCATGGGGATTGAGTACTATTTTTTAAAAATTCTACCAACTTCTCAGTCGACCAATGGAGCATTCAGGAAGCATGGCTTCCCGACTATTAATAATTTTTGAACTTTCGCTTAATGGTTTTGTTCTCTTACCATCGTGGCTAGGCCATGCAAAACCAGATTGTGGCGGATATCGACATTATCAAATTCTTGCTGAATATAAGGAGCGACAACTTTAGAAGCACCCCCTGCAAGAAGAATTTTTGGGGTTGCTCCTATTCCTTCCATCTCTCTTACCGCTCTTTCAATAAGACCTAATTGAGAGTCAACAATTCCGGTTGTAATAGCATCGATAGTATTGGTGGGAAAATCCGTTCTTCTTCCGAATGCTCGTGGCAGATGCGATGTCCCTCTTGCCAAACCTTCGCGCATCATTGCCGGCCCCGGAGCAATTCTTCCACCTAAAAACACATACTCACCAATGCCGGTCGGAATAACACTGTCAATAGTACTGGCAGTCCCTAAATGACAAACTAAAAGAGGTTCGTCTTTATGAAGTGCGACAGAACCAATGGCTGCGAACCACCTATCTGCGCCTAACAGTTCCGGATGGTCGTAGTTGCTCTTAAGAATAAAATCCCCTGTAAATTCTTTTTTGGCTGTAAACCATGTGCATTGCGCTCCGATGCTGCTGAGAAAGTTCTTTGTACTATGAGCAATCCAGTCGGAAGCAACCGTACAACCGTAGGCATTCTTTACACCGAGTTCTTGCCACTTATCTTTGATTTTTTCATCGAGAATACCTGAGGACTCGTGGACGTAAGTAAATGGATTTTCAGGATCATCTAACAGGGACCACTTTAAAGCCGAGTTACCAAGATCAATAAGAATAGATGCCATCTTACCTTCGCCTTTTTTCTAGATAGAAACCAACTACAAGAAAAACTAAAAGAGCCTCAATTATGTACCTAGAACTTCAAAAAAATACTCGGACACATTTGAAGGTGCTCGATTTTGATCTTTTTCGTTAAAAATCCTGTCCACCACGACCGTTTTTAAGGATTTCTCCTGAATTAAACTTTCTTAAAGAATCATCAATGATCAGCTGAATTTCTCCGTCTGAACTAATTCCATTCTCAGTTCCTTCAACGATTTCTTGTGAAGGAAGTCGAAAACTCAACGTTTTTTGATAGAAATAGTCAAATTTTTTCCATCTTTCTCGGAGAAAAGTATCTTGTAACCCGATACTTTGATTCGTTATTTTGAGTACAGAATCTGCCAAAATCTTAATAACATCTTCCCTTTTGGCCTCCTTATCAGAATGCTCCTCAAAAAGGAATGCAATATTCCGGTTGATTTGTTCTTCTAGTTCGCAATTGGGAAATAAATTAACACCGATTCCAAAAACTAGATAGAATCTGCCCGCATACTTAACCGTCTCGATAAGTATTCCGCTTAATTTTCCTTCCGAAGTCATCAAATCATTAGGCCACTTAACCTTGACCTTTGAATTAATCTTCGAGAACTCTTCAGCAAGATTTACGGCTAAGAGAGGACTTAAAGTCATTAGTTCTCGAGTACTGCCCGAATGTTCCACGACCATAGAAAACTTCAGACAGCTCTCCGAATTATCCACCCAGGCTCTTCCCTTCGTGCCTTTTCCTTTGACTTGCTTCTCGGCCACAACCGCATAAGGAGCGCACACCGCTCCATCAAGAACTTTCCTCTTGAGGTAGTCATTGGTCGAATCAACTTCCGGAAGAAACTCAAAGGTGATGCCTTGCTTAGAAAGCTTTTTAGTAACGGATTCAATTGAAAGGTAATCAGACATTTTTGGAACTAAACATTTCAGCAGAATTTCTAATTTATTTGAAGTTACATGCTTCGGTAAAATGGGGGGTTCGAACCATCGAGGAAAAAATGGCCATAAAAGAGATAGAAATGACAGTTCGAGGGAAAAGTGGAAATCTGGAAACCAGACTTTCCATCCCCGGCTGTGCCCCTAAGGGAATTGCATTTCTTTCTCATCCCCATCCTCTCTTCGGTGGAAACATGAATAATAAAGTTATCCATGCTCTAAATAAATCTTTCCTCCAGGAAAATTGGATCACTGTCCGTCATAACTTCCGCGGAGTCGGTAAAAGTCAGGGAGTTTATGACAACGGCGCAGGGGAAACAGAGGATCTTTTAGCCTTGGTACAGTTTTATTTAGAGCTGCCGGAAATCAAAGCACTCTTTTCTTCTAAACCGAAAACTTGCTTTTCGGGATTCTCCTTTGGCACTTATGTGAGCTGCAACGCAGCTTTTTCTAATGCCCCGGATTTCTTGCTACTGCTCGGAACCGCCGCGGAAAAATGGAAGTTCGATTTACCTGCTGTTCCGACATTTTTAATACACGGAGAAAAGGATGAAGTGATCCCCTTGAAGGATGCGCTGGAATGGGCCGGACGTTTCGGCCAGGCTGTCACCGTTATTCCTAATACCGATCATTTCTTCTCAAAACAAATACCTCTGCTGCAGGCCATGATAAAGCGGGCTATTACATGGATGAATCACTATGACCCCTTATAAATTTCTCACTGTATTATCTTTGACTGCTGCTTTGGCTCTCGGCTCATCTCCTGCCTGGTGCAGTAAGGCACCTGCCAAATCCGAAACTCTCGAACAAGAACACAAGTTGCTGTCAGAGGAGCCTTCTTTTGTCTCCTTTGATTTACTCAGCGGTAATTCTTTTGAGACGAATCTTTCCAAACTTGAGATAGACAATATCGAACTTCTTTCTGACCTATTGTCGACTTACGGATTGATTCATTTAATACAAGAAAAGAAAATTGATCCGGCTAAAGAGATAGAACTGACTTCGGCACCGACAACTAAGGCATCTCTGCGTTTGGATCCTGAAAAGAAAATAAAGATCAAAGAACTAGTTACCGCTCTTCTGTTTCTCAAATCTCCTGATGCCAGACTGACTTTGCAAAAAATCCTAACTGATCACTTTGTCGATGCAAAGATTAAAGTAGGTAAAAATGGAGCATTCGATTTAAAAACTTCAAAAATCGACTGCTCGGTTGAAGACTTAACTAATGCTCTGAGCACCGTATTTTTTGAACTCGAAAAAATGGGCGTCAATCCCTTTGATGAAGAATTCGTCATCGGAGACATTAGCTACCCTTCTCAGCTAAAAGCCAGCAGAGGTGAAAAGACGAACATCGTTATGCTCATCGACAAAGACACGAAAGCAGTCCTCTCCTTAGCCCGCATTGACCATCCTAAAAAGAAGAACGCCAGAAAGGAACCCGGTTCTCTTGTCATCAATACGGTAAACAACCCTCTGCCTGCCGGCCAAATCATTAAGCGTTCTTCAAATTTACTCTCTGATGCCGCTAATAATTTTGAGACCTTGAAAATCATATCCAAAGGTAAAATCATCTCAACCGTAGATTTGAAAGGCACTGATAAAAAACAGGTAGTGATGATTGCTCCGGACGATATTTTTATCTCTTTAAAAAAAATTGATCTGCAAGAGCTTAGGCACAATAAAGTTGAACTCCTCATCGAAAGAGATGAACCAATGAAGCTGCCGATTATTTCCGGTTCTCAAATTGGTACCTTACGCATTGTATTTAACGGCCAAACCCTTAAGAATGTACCATTGATGGCCAATGAAAACGTCTATCCTAGCGTGAAGCAGAAAGTCATCGACAAGTTAAATGCCATAATAGATTAGATTGAGGAGTCATCAAAATGTCTGAAGACGTCAAAAAACAAGAACAATCAGAAGAAGAGCTTCCTGCAAAGCTGCTTCAATTCCCATGTGATTTTCCTCTCAAGATCGTCGGAATCAAAGCTGATGACTACAAAGATAAAATTGTTGAAGTCATTAAGAAATACGACCCGGATTACAATCCTGCTGAAGCAAATTTGAAAGAATCTGCGAAGGGCAACTATCTCTCTTTAGGAGTCGTGGTCAGAGCTACCTCTCAAGACCAACTCGACGACTTATACAAAGCGTTAGTTGATCATGAATATACGAAATTTGTTTTGTAATTTTGAATCAGCTTGTATTTCGTCATCTAGGCCTCGTTGATTATCTGGAGACCTGGCAAAAAATGAAAAATTTCGTCCAAGATCGCACAGCCGATTTGGACGAAATTTGGTTTTGCGAGCATCCTTCTGTATTTACGGTAGGCAGACAAGGCAGCCCAAGTCACCTTTTAAATCCGCAAGATGTACCAGTTGTCCATACAGATCGGGGAGGTGAAGTTACTTATCATGGTCCCGGACAAATCGTTGTCTATCCACTCATTCATTTACGTAAAAGAGGATTGCTCCCAAAAGCCTATCTTGAAGCTTTAGAAAGCGCGGTTATCGACACATTGAAAGAAATCGGCATCATCGGCTTCTTAGTCTCCGGGGCTCCCGGCGTTTACGTACAAGGCCCCGATTGTTCCGGTCCATTCAACGGTGCGAAGAAGATTTGCTCTATAGGCATTCGAATCTCCAATGACTGCACTTACCACGGCCTTTCTTTAAATTTCGATGCAGACCTGTCATTCTTTGAAAGAATCAATCCTTGCGGATACAAAGGATTAAAGACGGCCAATATTAAGTCGTTAAACTCAGCTTGTTCTAAACAAGAAATAATTAAAATTCTTGAGAGAAAATTATCGGAGTACTTGATTGAAAAAAAACATTAAACCGCATTCCTTAGAAGCTTGGCTTGCATTTTTTCGTCCTAAGACCTTGTGGATAGCTGCTGCTCCGGTTTTAGTAGGAACCGGATTAGCTTTAGCTTTTGACGGTAAATTTAATTTTTGGATTTTTCTTCTGACATTGCTAGGTGCGATGACCATTCAAGCTATGTCAAATATGGTCAATGACTATGCTTACAACGTCAGAAAAGCAGAACGCTCCGATCGCGTCGGTATTCCGAGAGCCACCACGGAGGGCTGGATTTCCATGGACGCTGCTAAAAAAATGATTGGAGCCATGATAGTTCTTGCCTGCCTTTTTGGTATTGCTCTTATTGTCATCGGCGGCTGGGCTATTGCGCTAATCGCTTTTCTCTCCATTCTTTGCGGGTACTGCTACATGGGTGGTCCAAAGCCAATTGCCTACACGCCGTTCGGAGAATTTTTAGTTTTTCTTTTCTACGGATTATTTGCAGTCGGCGGTACATTCTGGCTGCAGACTTTGAGCTTCAATATTCTGGTTCTTATTCCCGGCACTGCTTTGGGTTTAATTGGTGCTGCCGTGCTCTTTATCAATAACTACCGTGATGTTGAGCATGATTTATCGGTCGGCCGCAGAACGCTTGCAGCGGTTGTAGGTAAAAAAGTCGGCGTGTTCGTCTACTCCTGCATGATTTATATCCCGTTTATCATCGTTGGCTGGTTAAGTATTGCTAACCATTCTTATTGGCCGTTCTTGTTTATTTTGCTTGCTCTTCCGAGAGCCAGTTTCTTGCCCTCCATTCTTAAGAAAACTCAGCAGGCTGACATAACGTTCTTAATGCTTAGAACCATCAAACTCGAAGTTCTTTTTGCTCTCTTGCTTACAATCGCAGGAATTGGCGTGTTTTACTTAACATGGCCTCTCGGCAGCCTTTCTGCCTCAACAATTTTCGCTATTCCTTTTTAAAGTAGGATTTCCATGACGGACTTTATTCCCAAGGAACAGAGAACAACTAAAAAAATAAAGCAGTATGAAGTTTATCGGTTAAATGAAGTCAAGCTGCCTAAACCTTCCTGGCTTAAAGTCCGGATTCCTGCCAATGCTCTCAAAGTTAAAGAAGTCAGAGAATTGTTAGCTGACAAAGGCATGCATACTGTTTGCCAGGAAGCAAACTGCCCTAACCTAAATGAGTGCTTCAATAAGAAACGTGCTACCTTTTTACTAATGGGACAGATTTGTACCCGAAGATGTCCTTTCTGCGATGTAGCGCATGGTAAACCTTTGCCTCTCGATCCGAAAGAAGCCGACCATATCGTCGAAAGCATCAAACGTTTAGGCATTAAATTCGTCGTTCTTACCAGCGTCGACAGGGATGATCTTAAAGACGGCGGTGCTTCTCACTTTGTGCATTGCGTAAAAAAAATTCAAACTGAAACTGATGCAAAGGTAGAAATCCTGATTCCTGATTTCCGAGGAAGATTAGAGCGAGCTCTTGAAGTATTGAAAGAAATAAAGCCCGATGTGCTCAACCACAATATTGAAACGGTTCCTCGTTTGTATCGTGAGGTTAAGCCCGGAGGAAACTACGAACACTCTTTGACTTTGTTAAAAAGATGGTCGGAGATTTATCCGGATTGTCCGACAAAGAGCGGCTTGATGGTAGGTCTCGGAGAAACCGATGAAGAAATCATCCAAGTCCTTAAGGACTTAAGAGCCAACAATGTTCAGATGGTCACGATCGGCCAGTACTTGGCTCCTAGCAAGTATCACCATCCTGTGCAAAGGTATGTCGATCCGGATACGTTTAAAAAATATGCACAGACTGCTAAAGAACTTGGCTTTAGCAGCTGTGCAAGCGGTGCATTAATCAGATCAAGTTACGGAGCTGCCGAGCAGGCTTCCGAATTCAATCAATTACTTAATGACGGTCAGAACATCTGATAAATTCTCAACGGACCAAACTTTTTCCGCGAGATTCTTTTTCAGATCTTCCCAATGCCTGAGTCCTTCCGGCGTCAGATTTTCTTTTTTGAAACTTCTGCCGGTCTGAATAAAGTCGTCATCAATCACTCCCGGTTTGAGTGCGACCTTAACAGTTTTATCTCTTAAAGAAATTTCGAAGTACATATGGCCGTAAACGCCTTCAGGAGCGCACAAAGGAGCCTCCTTAAGTACTTCATACCTTCCGGCGGTGACGGCCCTAGAAATCATTTCTACGGCGTCTCTGAGCCCTGGACCCGGAAAAGCAGTTTTGAAGCTGATATCTTCTCTTCTCGGAATTTCTCCGTCTTCAGAAAGATAGTTAAGAGCCCAGTACATCAGGCGGTATCCTAAGGACAAACCGCCGATGCTGTCTTTTCCGTGGTAAAGAACGCAAGCATGGAACGGGATGTCTAATTCAACACCCTTTTCAACAACCTTGACGATTTCTCTATTCATCATTTCTGCATTGCCATTGGTAAGACGAGATCTTTAACGTTGACGGTTTTCTCCATCATGCCGTTTTCCTTAAGGAACTTCTGGTCAGCTTCCAAGCCTTTGATATCTTCGTCAGTCAAAGTATCGTAGTAGTTGCTCCAGTTCTTTAAAGTTTCTGCGTCTTTAAGAGAGATACCGTGTTCTTTAGCACCGATTTCTAAAGCTTCTTTCGGGTGGGCCTTAATCCAAGCGAGAGCGTCTCTGTTGACTTTAACTATTCTCTTCAAGATTTCAGGATTTTCATCAGCAAACTTCTTAGAAGCTGTCATGACGAGGTTCGGTTCTGTATAGCCGTCTGCAGTAGCAATAGTTTTTGCACCGTTTGCATTTGCTTTGATAACGCCGCCGGCAGCCAAGAGAGCTGCGTCAACTTTACCGGCCATCATGGCTGTCATGCCCTTTGGAATATCCATGGAGATAAAGTTGACATCTTTCGGATCGACGCCGTTCTTTGTCAAAGCGGCAACTAATGTCTGATGAAGAACTGTGCCTTTCGGACCGACAACGGTCTTACCCTTCAAGTCTTTAACCGTCATCTGTGGGCCCGGCTTGCCGACAATAGCAAAAACTTTTGTCGGGTGAGCAACGCCTGTTGCGACGACGACCGGATTACCGGCAGAGTTAGCCATTAATAATGAAGCTGTGTTCATTGTGGCGCTGACATCCAGGGAACCGGCTGCCATGGCTTGTGTCTGTTTAGCGCCGGAAGTGATGTCGTGCCATTTGATTTTGATGCCGTCTTTCTTGAACTCGTTCTCGAGCATATTGTTATGCTTCATCACCATGTTCTGCAGATTGAACGGGGCCTTAACATAAGCAATATTGATTTCTGAAGGAGCAGCAAATACGCTTGCAGCAGCCATGGAAAGTACGAGAACAGAGAGTACTGATTTCAGTTTCATTATTAATAATCCTTATTTAAAAACAGAGTGTAAGAGGTAATTTTGATAGTTCAAAAGACGGGAATCTCCAATTTGCCGAGGGGTTTCTACGTCGATTTTTAAATCTTTTTCAGCCTTCCCATGATTCAGATAGATAACTCGATGGCTAAGAAAAACAGCTTCATTTATGTCATGAGTAATCATCAGCATCGTCATCGATAGTTCTTTTTGCAGTCTGGAGAAATCAGACTGCAACTTAGTTCTGGTCATAAAATCCAGAGCACTAAAAGGTTCATCTAATAGGAGAATATCAGGTTTAGATATAACCCCACGGGCCAAACCAACACGTTGAGCCATCCCCCCGGAAAGCTCACTTGGATACAAGTCCTGAATATCACCGAGACAAACTAACTCGAGAGCTTCTTTAACAAGTTTTTTTCTAATTGTTTCTTCTTCATGACGAATGGGAAGCTCAAGATTCTGTCCTACCGTTTTCCAAGGAAGAAGCCGAGCTTCTTGGAACACGTATGAAATTCTCGGTTCTTTAATTTCTTGTCCGTCTTTGTCATAAAAAATGACCTTTCCTTCGTCGGCCTTTTCAATGCCGCTGATGAGCTTTAAAAGCGTTGTCTTACCGCAGCCGCTTTTCCCGATAACGGTTGTCAGTTCATTGGCAGAGATATCCAAAGAGAAATTATCAATTGGAGTGATAACGCCTTTAGCAGAGTTAAAACTTTTCTTTAAGTTTTCTATTTTGATTCCGGAAGCCATTATTTCTTCATCCAAGGAGAAAATTTATGAGTAATCCACACAAATAACTGATCTCCCAAAATGCCGAGAATAGCAATACTGAAAATGCCCACAAACACTTTATCGGTTTGAGACATTTCACTCGCGTCTCCAATCAGATATCCGAGTCCGGACGATGCGGCAATCAATTCGGCACCGACCAACGCTCTCCAGGAATAACCGAATCCCAAACGAAGTCCGGTAAGAACACTGGGAAGGGATCCGGGAAGCTCTACATGGAAAAATTTTTCTTTTTTATTAAGACGTAAGACGGTAGCCAGCTCAGTGAAATTCTTATCTATCTGTCTGAAGCCTGATAAGGCATTGAAGTAGATAGGAAAGAAACTAGCCAGAATTACGATAGCGACTTTTGAAGCCTCTCCGATACCGAGCCAAAGAATAAGCAAAGGAACTAATGAGAGGGGCGGGATGAATCGCAGGGCCTCCATTACCAACTTCAATCTGCTCTCGGTTTTAGTCGAGTAATAGCAAATATAAGCAGTCGGAAGCGCAATTAAAGCTGCGATGCAGAAACCGCCCAAAGATCTCATGGAACTCGCCAAAATATGGGTTTCTAAGGTCCCATCTTTGATGAGCTGCCCAAAACTTTCTAAGACCTGCTCCGGAGGAGGAAGCAAGAATGAGTTAAAAATGCCTAAATGTGCAACGAAAGCCCAGACGATCAAAATCACCGCCGGAACAATCAGCAAATTAAAAGCATTTTTACTCACTTGGAATCCTCAAAAATTTTTGTTATTTTAAATGAGAATTATTATCAATTCACTATTTTAATTTATAGGAATTGTTTCTGCTCCGGTCTGGACTTCCGTTTTTTCGGTGACTGCGGAGGGGTTCTCTTTGATTAACTTTCTTCTCTCCAATTCTTCCGGCGTAATGATTTCCATCAGAGTCACAACTTTGACGACTCCCGGGACTTTAGCGGCCACTGCAGTGATGATATCTGCCTCGCGCTGAGTTACCGTTCCCATCAAATAAGCGATTCCTCGGTCGACGGTTACTTTCAGAGAAGTTAACGTAACATCCTTATTATCCAGAAGAGCTGCTCTGACTTTACTTGCTGTTAACGAATCGTTCATTCTTGTAGTAAAAGGAACGTTATTCATTACTGCCAGTTCGTTATAGACGGAAGTTACACCGTTAATAGACTTAACGATTTCGCCGGCCTTTTCTTTGTCATCTTCAGAACCGACTTCGCCGGTCAGCAATACTCTTCCTTCGTAGGCCGTAACCGTAATATGACTGGAAGAGAAATTTGCTTGAGCCAACTGGACGCTAGCCTTTGTTTCAATTACTCCGTCATTAGTTACGTCACCAACGCTGCGTCTATCGACTGCAACGGCGGTTCCACCCACGGCAGCCGAACCGATAAGTACTGGGGCACAGGCGCTAAGGACCAAAGAAGAGGTTAAACATGTCAATACTAAAAGTTTTTTCATCAATAACCTTTTTTACTTTGTGTAGAAAACATTTTATTCACTTAACACTTGGTAACTTTACTCGATTATTTCCTTTTTGGATTGTCTGATTTCAATTATTGGAAGTGGTGAAGAACCGATTTAGGCGAAAAAAACTTCCAACTTATGTCAGTAATTTGTTGATAATATTTGAGTAACTTATAAATTTTGTGGATAAGTCCACTTTTAAAAAGTTATCCACAATTCGTCTACATTGATTTCTTATAAATATCCACAATGCAAATTCATATTAACCTATTGTTATTAAATAAATTTTATAAGTTATCAACGAAAAATTTAAACACTTCTATACCTATTTAATAGATAATATATATATAGGAGATAAAGAAGCTGCCTTCCGAAATGTGTAAAAGAAAAGACAACTATCTTTGAGCAAATCTCGAACAAGACCTAATCAATAATTCTTTTCTTCCTTCCTGCTTCTTGAGAATGAAGCTCTCTGAAGATTTTGAGCTAAATTTTTTAGCTGTTATTTAGTTATCAAAACCCTCAAATTTTATTAATTATTTGATTTAATAAAAGATTTTCTTTATAGAAATACATCAAAATACATCCTGTCTTCCTGGTTAAGATTTTGTATTGCATCGGTAGCAAAGAGGCGGAAAGAAATAGCTTATAGCCGACAATAATAACTGGAAGAGAAACTTGCCAAAAATCTGATTTCTATATAGTCTGTTTGAAGCCAGAATAATCCACAAAAATCTGTGGATAACGATTGGCTTTCTTGTGGATATTAAGATTACAAAACTTTTGCCTGAGTTATTCACACACTCTCTACCAAGTTATTAGTTTGATTTCAACACTCACAACATTTATAACTCTTTGAAAATAATCAAACAAATTAAGTTACCCACAAAAAAGAATATGTCTACTATTACATCCTTATAAAAATTATATAAATGACAAAATATACGTAGAACAAGCTAAATAAGTGAATAACAACGGAGTTGCTATTTGGGTAAGAAAATCGCTAGAAGCCGAACCACGCTCCGTTGAAGCTGCAGACATAAGTCTGCGGTAGTTCACAAGCGATCCGTCAAATGAAGCACGATTCGCAGATTCTCTTGATACTTCATCTTTGTCAGATCGCGTTATCTATCCTTAGTTTAGAGAAGAGTTTATTTGTTGTTGAAAAAATCTCTATTGAGGCGAGCCTCTAATACTTTTGCCAAAATCTCCAATTGTTTTTTGTACTCGGGATCGGTGTTCTTCGGACTTTGGTCATTGACGAAGCGTCCTATATTAGTTGCTCCTCAAAAACCTGCGGTGTCATCATCAACAACCTTATAAGCATTCAAGTACTTATCCCATACTTTATCCAATTTTCCGATACCATCTCCCACTGTACCTTGGCCGCCTCCAAGCCAACCAGCATTCATAATAGTATAGATGCCTTTTCCTTTGAGCATTCCTTCTAAGCCTTTGGGAGTGTCCTTATAAGCGAACTGCTTAGAAAAAACTCTCTCCATATAACCTTTGGTTATTGCGTTTGGACTATCGTGCCAATTCGGATAACAGAAGATAATGTAGTCAGCTTGAGAAACAAATTTTTGCTCAGGAACAATGTCTTGTGGAGTAGGACCAAAGCCATCTTTGGCGTGGTAAAAGGTTTCCGGAGAGAGAACCGGATTGAATTTAAGCTTGTATAAGTCTCTTACTTCAACCTCATATCCTTTTTGTTTAAAAAAATTGATAGCTGAATTAACCAAAAAACCTTCTAAAGAGCTCTCGAAACGCGGATCCCCAACAACAAATAAAACTTTCTTGGCTTTACTGTCAGTAAATCCTGTAGAAATAGCTGTAACACGAAGAGATTCGGGAACAATCGTAGCTGATGTTATTGCGTCGATGCTTTTATTTTCTGTTGTCGGCTTCGGAATAGACGCTGAAGAAACGGCATCAGCAGCATGAACCGAAAATGAAATAGCAGAGAGGATGGAAAGAAGAAGAGTCGTTGACTTAACCATAGATAGCTCCATTTAGCATTGCCTCAGGAATCGGATCATTCACGCGACGCCTAGAGGCGAAGATTAAAGGATCACGACGACGGCGAAACGTTAAAGGAGGCACAGAGTGCTACCTAGCCATGACTGTAGCTTTTTAAAAGCGCTCTTCATTTTAGTTCAACAGAAAGAAGACTTAAAGCTGGGAAATTCCCGGAAATTACTTGGTAGTCAACTCAGAACTTTGTGGTTGGAAAAAATTTCATCAAAAAAATTGACTGCTAATAATCCACAAAAAGATGTGAATTGTTGTTTGATTCTTTGTGAATATCTCTTGGCTTCAGAGAAAAAGAAAATTATCCACAAAACACATACCAAGTTATCAGGGATTTTTTAACAGAGTAAACCATTCTAACCATTTGAAAAAATTGAATTATTTAGAATTATCCACAGAAAATAGTTTCCCTTCTACTATTACTTTATTGAGATCTTAATTTTTAAAAGATCTACGTAGTTCAAAGAATTTCCGTGGATAAACAAAAAGCTGCCTTAGAGAGAATCCTGGCGGACAAATCAATAATGGCAGCTTAGGCGTTTTTAAATATTAACGATTTCAGTCTTAACGATATCTTTCATTTCAGAATTCAATACGGCATCATAAAGTTTGCCTTTAAAGCCAATCCATACCTCAGCTTCTTCTTCATTAGCAGTGCCGGTATAGAACTTTCTACCAGCCTTTAAGAATTCAGGTGTGATTACTCCTTCCTTGGCCGTAATTTTCATTACTTTGGAACCATATCCAATCTCAAAATAGAGTTTTCCAAAGATGCATTCCGGAGCATCAACAAATTCGTCTGGAAGAACTAAGAAACGTTTTCTTGTAACGCACCTTCCGATCATTTCTGCAGAATCAGTAATACCGGGACCGGCAAAAGCAGTTTTAAACGTAATGAGATTTCTCTGAGCAACTTCACCTTCAGGAACTAATTCGTCTAAAGCCATTTTCAGCATACGGAAGCACAATGCTAGACCGCCGCATCTTTTTAGGCCATGGTATTTTTCGCAATCCTCCAACGTAAGCGTGGTGATTGTTTTTCCATTTTCGGTAACTTTGATTTCTTCAGTTTGCATTTCAGTACTCAATAAAAAAGTAAAACGTTATTCAAAGGCAACAGGAAGAATGAGGTTGGCTGTATCGACATCCTTTCTCATCATGTTGTTTTCTTTCAAAAACTTTTTGTTGACCTCGAGATCTTTAACATCTTGAGCTGTCATGGCAGAGAAATAGTGACTTCTTGAAATGAGCGTCTTTGAATTTTCTACAGAAATACCGTGCTCTTTGGCTCCCATTTCTGCAGTTTTTTCAAGATTCTTATTCATCCAGTCAAGAGCCTGTTTATAGACTTTGTTTACGCGGGCCACGATGTCCGGATGTTCTTTCGCAAATTTTTCCGTTGTTGTCATGATCAATGTCGGCTGCACTAAACCTTCAGCAGAGACGATGGTTGGAGCACCCGCTTTGTTGGCTTTAATTAGTGCACTGCTTGCAACCAAAGCAGCATCGGCTTGACCTGCAAGAATTGTACTGAGAGCTTTAGGAATGCCCATACTTACGAACTGAACGTCTTTTTCTGTAAGACCTTCTTTTTCTAAAGCTGCTACTAAAAGCTGATGAAGGAATGTTCCTTTAGGACCAACGACTTTCTTTCCTTTTAAGTCTTTGATTGAGAAGTTGGTACCAGGCTTAGAGACAAGTGCAAAATTCGATGTTGGTCTTGCTAAACCTGTCACTACTCGAATTGGCAGTCCTTCCGCATTAATCATCAACAAAGCGGCTGTATTCATATTTCCGGCAATATCAAGAGCGCCTGCGCCCATCGCACGAGCAGCTTCCGGACTCGTTCCCATGTTGTGCTAATTGACTTTGATGCCGTCTTTTTCGAATTCCTTCTCTAAAAGCTTATGGTCCTTCAATACCAGAAGCTGAAGAACAAATGGTGGTTTAACGTAACTGATGTTTAGCTCAGAGATAGGTGCAGAGGCAAAAGAAATTGAAGAAAAGAAGAGAGCCGCTGAGGCCGTAAGAACCTTGAACTTCACGAAATTCTCCTTGGAAAATCAACGAGTTTCTGACTCAAAAATGAGAAAAAGAAAAATAAAAGATAATGATAATTGTAATCATTTATCAACACTTTCTTAACATACAAAATAAGAAAATGCTTTTTGAGCCAAAGGTTTTGTTATTTGTTTTATTGTAATTGTTTGATTTATATATTGATTTTGAAATAAAGTTTCCAGTTTTCTTTCAAGAAAATCACTCTATTTTATGAGTTCTATAATTTTGTTGCCGATGACAAAATTCTTTGTTGCTAAAGTACTATGAGACACAATAGTCAAAGGATAATGTAACACTATAGTTTTATTTTTTTAGTCCCTGGCCAAGAAGCCTTC
Source organism: Turicimonas muris (assembly GCF_002221595.1). Taxonomy (GTDB): domain Bacteria; phylum Pseudomonadota; class Gammaproteobacteria; order Burkholderiales; family Burkholderiaceae_F; genus Turicimonas; species Turicimonas muris. The sequence continues at coordinate 155,435 of NZ_NHMP01000002.1, read as the reverse complement.
CGTTTAGTTTCTTCCTATTTTGTTACTAGTTAGACGGCTTTAGAGAGCCGTAGAGGGAGGACACGGTTCTTTGTCAAATAAAAAGCCCGATGGCTTGCATCGGGTCTATAAAGGAAATATTCGGATTAGGTATCAATATTTCCGGCAAGAAGAGCATTGTCTTCAATAAACTTTCTTCTCGGTTCTACTTCATCGCCCATCAGCTTTGTAAATGTCTGATCGGCAAGAATTGCATCGGAGATTTCTACCTTAAGAAGCTTTCTGTGACCCGGCATCAAAGTCGTTTCAGCCAACTCTTCTTTGTTCATTTCACCCAGCCCTTTGAATCGGGACATACCTTTCAAATTAGAACGCCCTTCTTCTAAGACTTTTGTCAAGGCTTGGCTGAAGTTCTGGACCGGTTGAATATTGTCTTTGTTGCCTTTTTTGCTGACAACGCAGGCACCTGGTTTCAGCAAAGTGCCGAATACCTTACCGGCTTCTTCTAGCTTTCTGAAGTCGTCTGTGGAAACGAAAGAAGGAAGAATCTTGGTTTCAATTATCTTATTGAAGCTCTTTCTCTGAATAAGAATGTAAGGTGTTCCTTCAGAGTCTTTCTGAACGGAAATTGATACAGCCGGATCAAAGACTCTCTGTCTTAAAGCTTGGACGGATTCATTGACTTTTTCATCATCGGAAAACTCAACGGAGGCACCGGCAGCGATGGCTTCCAAAGCAGTCGGATCAATAAATCTGGAGAAGTGACTGATGACGGTCTGGGCTTCGCTGTATTCCAAGAAGAGTTTCTTCAACTCTTCGCCTTCGATAGGCTGATTAGCTGCTCTGGCCTCTTCAGAAACATATAGAACGGAGTTCTTGATACCAAGATTGACCAAGAATGTATTGAGCTGAACATCATCTTGCAGATAGATCTTAATATCCCTGCCTTTGTCTTTCTTAGTAACAACGCCGTTGTCGCTATCCTCGCCGTTTCCGTCCTCGTCGGCTCCCTTAGGAATTTCTACACCGCTCAGTTTGCTTGGAGGCAATGTAACTTTGTAGAGAGGAGGCTGTGCAATGAAAATATGTCCCTGTTCAATCAGTTGCGGAACTTGTCTGTAGAACAACGTTAAAAGAAGCGTTCTGATGTGTGCACCGTCAACGTCCGCATCGGTCATGATAATGACGCGGTTATAGCGAAGGTTGTTGATGTTGAAATCTTCACCGATACCGGTTCCTAAAGCAGTAATCAGCGTTGTAATCTGTTCACTGCTGAGAAGCTTCTCTAAACGGGCTTTCTCAACGTTTAAGACTTTGCCTCGAAGCGGAAGAATCGCTTGGAATCTTCTGTCTCGTCCTTGTTTGGCGGAGCCGCCGGCGGAGTCTCCCTCCACCAGGAACACTTCACAGAGCGCACGGTCTCGTTCAGAGCAGTCAGCTAACTTGCCCGGGAGACCGGCAGTATTGAGAAGCCCTTTTCGGCGTGTGTTTTCTCTGGCTTTCCTTGCAGCATCGCGGGCGCGTCCGGCGTCAATAATCTTCTGACAGATAATCTTGGCGTCTTTCGGATTTTCTTGAAGGAAGCTTTCTAAACCGGCTCTGACGATTTGCTCAACTGCCGGTCTAGCCTCTGAAGAAACAAGCTTATCTTTTGTCTGAGAGCTGAACTTCGGCTCAGGCATTTTGACGGACAATACACAAGTCAGACCTTCACGAGTGTCTTCACCGGACAGCTCGATCTTGTCCTTCTCTTTCTTGTTCGGATTCATCTCGTTAATGTAGTTCTTCAAAACGCTTGTCATTGCGCTTCTCAAACCATTAACGTGAGTACCGCCGTCTTTCTGAGGAATGTTGTTGGTGTAAGCCAAGAAATTCTCAGAATAGCTGTCTGTCCACTGCATGGAGACTTCTACATTAATCACTTCACCCGGATTAATCTCGATGGACTTGTTGATGTAGAAGATGTTGTCATGAATCTTGGTCTTGCCTTGATTGATAAATTCAACAAAGCCTTGAACACCGCCGGCGTATTGGAAAATTTCATCTTTTCCTGTTCTCATATCAGCAAGATGAATCTTCACGCCGTTATTTAAGAAAGAAAGCTCTCTTAGACGGGTAGAAAGTGTTTCATAAGAGAATTCAACTTTTCCGAAAATCTCTGCATCCGGTAAGAAGCAGACTTCGGTTCCTCTTCTCTCGGTTTCTCCGGAAGTGCGCATCGGAGAAACTTCAACTTCTCCGTTAGCAGTTTGAACTTTTTCAATCAAGCGATCTTGAAGAACGCCTCTCTTAAAATCCAAATAACGTTCTTTCCCTTCTCTGCGGACAATTAGGCGAAGCCAGGTGGACAGTGCGTTTACGCAGGAGACGCCGACACCGTGAAGGCCACCGGAGACTTTGTAGCTGTTTTGGTTGAATTTACCGCCGGCATGTAGCTCGGTCAAAGCAATTTCCGCAGCACTTCTCTTCGGTTCATGTTTGTCGTCGAGTTTTACGTCCGTAGGAATGCCGCGCCCGTTGTCTACGACAGAAATAGAATTGTCAGAATTAATTGTCACGTTGACGGAATCAGCAAAACCTGCCAAGGCCTCGTCAATGGAGTTGTCCACAACCTCGAAGACCAAGTGGTGCAGACCGGTACCGTCGGAAGTATCTCCAATGTACATACCCGGCCTCTTTCTGACCGCTTCTAGGCCCTCTAAAACCTGAATGGAATCACTTCCATAGGCCTCAGCTAAGTTTGTTTGTTCTACGTCGCTCATTACTACTTTACCTACTTACTGAATTTATTTGTACTGCATTAGATCCTGACTGGCATGACGACAAACTTGAAGTTTTCGCTGTCAGGAACACGAACCAACCCTGAGCTGAGCGGGCCGCTTAAAGAGAATCTGATCTTTTCTGTCTTGACTACTGCCAACATATCAAGGAGATAGGAAATATTGAAGATAATTTCCATTGGCTCGCCTTTGTAGTCGATCTCAATTTCATCGATGGCTTCTTCCATATCGGCATTTGTAGTGGCAAGAACCAGACGATCTTCGGAAAGAGTCCAGCGGACATTTCTAACCTTGTCCATAGAAAGAATTGCCACTCTTTGCAATGTCTTAATCAGCTGTTCTCTGTCAACCATGAATTCTTTATCGTTCTTAGTCGGAATAACACGTTCGTAATCCGGATATTTGCCTTCAATCAGTTTGGAAAGAATATCAATATTGGCAAAATGAACTTTAATCTGTTTTTCGGAAATGCTGATTTTGAGCATTTCTTCTGTATCAGGAATCAAACGGAGAAGCTCTCTTGCTGTTTTCTTCGGAAGAATGGCTTCGCATTTTCCTGCAAACGGCTCATCCAATTCGTTTTGGAACAAGGAGAGTCTGTGACCGTCAGTACCAACTGTTCGTACGATATTGTTTTCAGCAGAAACATAGACGCCGTTTAAGAAATAACGGACGTTGTTGACGGCTGCGGCAAACTGAACCATTGCCAGCATGTTTTTAAACTTCATGCATGGCATAGCGAAGGAATATTGGAATTCCATCTGCTCTTTCATAATTGGATACTGCTCGGCATCGATAGTCTGCAGATCGAACTTGGTTCTTCCGGATTTGATAATGACGTGATTATCAGAGTAGAAGATGGAGACTTCTGCGTCATCGGCAATAGTAGAGAGAATGCCGCAGAGCTTTGCAGCAGAAACGGTAGTGGCAAAATCTTCATCGCCCACTCCGATGGCTGCATCGGACGTTACTTCAATCTGTTCATCGGAACCGGTGAAGGTGACCTTCTGCCCTGTTTTGCGAATCAAAATATTTGCCAGGATTGGAATGGTATTTTTCTTCTCTACTGCTCCGCTGACGGCCATGATTGGTTTAGCGACCTCAGCTTTAAAACCCTTGATAATCAAAGTGTCTGCCATTTCTAATTTCCTTTAATAGTATTTTTTAAGCCCAGTTTTTCAATGATTGCTCAATGAGATGGAGGGTATGATTCAGCTCCGGATCTGCAGCTCTTTCTTTAGATATCTTTCTCACTGCATTTAATACCGTAGTGTGATCTCTGCCTCCGAAGGAACTGCCGATATCCATAAGAGATTTTTGAGTCAATTCCTTGGCTAAGTACATAGCAATCATTCTTGGTTTGACAATGCTCGCTTTTCTGGAAGATGAGTACATATCAGCAATCTTGATGTTGAAATGCTGAGCTGTTTCTTTTTGAATGTTTTCCAGCGAGATCGGACCGGTAGATGTCATACCGCGAAGAGCACGTGTAGCAAGTTCAACAGTGATTGGAGCGTTGTAAACCTTTGCATTCATGATCACGGTATTAAGCGCGCCTTCGAGTTCTCGAATGTTGGTATTCATGCGTCTGGCAATGTAATAAGCCACATCTTCGGGAAGTTCCAGTCCCTGCTGTTTTGCCTTTTTAAACAAGATGGCCGCTCTCAGTTCAAATTCGGCCGGTTCAATACCGACGGACAAGCCTTTTGTCAGTCTTGAAATAAGTCGGTCGTCAAAGTCGGAAAGCTGACGTGCATAAGTATCGCAAGTCATGATGATCTGCTTATTATTTGGCAGAAGACTTTCGAAAATACCGAATAAGTGATTCTGGGTACCCCCTTTCTTGGCCAACAGCTGCACGTCGTCCATCAGGAGAACATCTAAAGTTCTGTAGGTTTCATCGAACTTCTTGATCTTTGCATCGGAAAAGGTACCTCCGCTGGAAAGATCAACGACCTCTCTGACGAATACGTCAGCAGAAACACAGCGAATCTTTGCCTTCGGATTGTTTTCTAAAATCCTGCGTCCGATTGCATGCATCAGATGGGTTTTGCCTAAGCCGACTCCGCCGTAAATGAAAAATGGATTGAATTGAGTACCCGGCTGGGAGCTCACAATCTCTGCACTGCTTCTGGCAACTTCGTTAGCTTTACCTGTAACGAATGTATCAAAGGTTAGTCCGCGGTGAAGTCCGCACTGTTCTGCCAGCTGGTCGATCGAAATTTCAGGCTTAATCTCCTCACCCGGTGGATCGAACAAAGGAAGTTCGATTTCTGTCGGAATGATCGGATTGGCAGTTTGGGCAACCAAAAATTTTATGGTTATAGGTTGTCCTGCAACTTGAGAAGCAAGAGACTGAAGACGGTCTGCCCAGTTTTTTCTCAAATATTGAAGATGAGGCTGAGAGGGTACAGTCAGAGTGAGCTTACCTTCCGCTTCTTCAGGGGACTGGTGATAAGCAATCTTCTTAAACCAGGTCGCATAAATGTCAGATGAGACACTTCCCCGAAGCTCTGTTAAAACTTTTTCCCAAATATTCTTCATTTACAAAGGGTTATAAAAGAAAATAAATAATCTGGATCAGAATAAAGACAATCCCGGACAATCCGACATTTTACCTTTATTTAATGGCTTCTTCTTGTGCTTAAAGAGGTAAACCTCGCGGATTGTCAGGAAAATTTATTGCTGTGGCGAAACAGGAATATGCCTTGAGACAAGCCGAGAAAAAATCATAATAAATCTTGAGGGCAGAATGCTCGTATTTACAGGCCTCCCCGTATGTTTTTACCCAGCGCTCCAAGCTCATTTATGAAGTGCAATTGTTAGAGGGGGAAATTAGATATTTTGATTTTAAATTCAATAGTATTTTGTTGTAACAATTTCTTTTAAGGAGAAATTTGACACTGACTACCCAATTGGAGCTTATAATACTGAACTTTTATTTTACGACACCTGTCTCTTATGCACAGGTAATTGATTTTTGAGTTTAACGCAACTAAGCAAACTCATTTAAAGGATTTTGAGATGGCAACAAAACGTACATACCAACCTTCTAAAGTTAAACGTGCTCGTACACACGGCTTCTTGGTTCGCAGCAGAACACGTCACGGCCGCAAGGTTTTAGCTGCACGCCGTCGTAAAGGACGTCACGTTTTAGCTCTCTAATTTTGCTGGAGATGACGAAGCTGAAAGATTCGTCGCTAGGGCCTGAGAAAAGGATAAAAAGTTCCTCAGAATTTTTAAGAATTCTACAGGCTAGATTTCCTGAAGCCACAAAGTGCTACTCTGAGTGGTTTGAGGCGAAAGCCCTATTTAAATTCGAGCATGCTCGGGTTAGGTACGGCTTTACTGTAGGAAAAAAATTTGCTGTTCGCTCAGTAGATAGGAATCTTGTTAAGAGACTGTTGAGAGAGTCGGCCAGAAGTAATTCAGCTGCTTTTGAGGCGTTGGCTGAAGAGAAAAAGGTCGGCTTGGACATCAACTTGAGATTGAAGAAAAAATACGTTTTTCCGGCTCAATCTTTGAAGTCTCTTAAACAAGAAATTCGTGCTGATGCAGATCTTTTAATGAAGAACCTGTACGACAAAGTGACTCAGTGTTGTAAAGGCGGGTCGTAATGCTTAAGACCATCCTGATTGCCGCAGTGAAGTCCTACAGGTTCCTTTTCTCACCCTGGGTTGGGCACAACTGTAAGTTTCTGCCTACCTGTTCTCAATACTCACTGACAGCTCTGGAAAAATATGGAGCAATCAAAGGTACTTATCTGACGGTCTGCCGTTTGCTTCGGTGCAGTCCTTTTACTAAGGGCGGCATTGATGAAGTGCCCGAAAAATTTAAATGGAATTGCTGGTGTAACGATTGCACATCCGGCAAAAATAATCCCTCGTTCTTGCAATCAACTATAGAGCAATCCAATCATGGGAAGTGACATTCAAAGAGCCCTCTTATGGATTTTATTCGGCTTGTCTGCGTTCATGCTTTATGACCGTTGGCAGGTCTATAACGGACATCCATCATTAATTGGAGCGGACACTGAACAGACTGCTCCAGCTAATACTGCCTCTAATGCTTCTGTAACTCCGCCGACTGCAACCGGTTCCGGCGTGGTCCCTCAGGAAGCAGCTCCAGCTGTTAAGAAAGCAGATCTGATTACCGTCGAGACAGATTTAGTGAAGTTGTCTATTGATCCTAACGGGGCCGTTATTGCTGGTTCTCAACTCTTAAAAGAAAAGCAGCAGGTACCTTGGACTGATGTCGGCTTGGTCGGAATGATTCTTGGTAACAAGCCGGAACCGGCCAAAGATGTCGAGCTCTTTACTGATAAGGGCAAAAAGATTTATGTTGCCCAGACAGGGTTGATTGGCGGTGCCTTTCCTACTCACAAGACTGAGTTCAAATTAGTTCCAGGTCCTTTGAAGTTGGAAGATGGTAAGAACACTCTTGAAGTTAAATTCGAAGGTGAAGCAGGCGGAGTAAAAGTTGTTAAGACCTATACTTTCGAGCGCAACCACTATGGCATCAAGGTTTCTCATCAAGTATTCAATAATACCGGTCATGAAATCAAACCTTCCGTTTATTACCAGTTGACTAGAGACGGTGATAAACCTGAGGGCGAAAGCACAATGGTCAATGCTTACACCGGTACAGCTGTTTACACGGAAAAAGAAAAATTCCAGAAAGTTTCATTCGGTGACATTGCTGACGGCGACAGAGATTACCAAGTCAATGCTGACAACGGTTGGATTGGAATTATTCAGCACTACTTCGTTTCCGCTTGGGTTCCGACTCAAGGTGTAAACAGAGAAAACTACACACGTAAGTTGGCTGATAACCTTTACTCTATCGGTTCTATTGCTGAAATGAATGCAATTGCCCCGGGAGCAAATGCAACTGCCGAAGCAGTTCTTTATTCCGGTCCGCAGGATCAGGAACGTTTGGAACAAATTGCTCCGGGACTTTCCTTGGTTGTCGACTATGGATGGCTTACATTCCTGGCTAAGCCTATCTACTGGCTCCTTTCCTTCCTTCACTCTATCGTTGGAAACTGGGGTTGGGCTATCGTACTTTTGACATGTATTGTTAAAGCAATTCTGTACCCGCTTTCCTTGGCAGGCTACCGTTCTATGGCCAAGATGAAAGATCTTGCTCCGAGAATGAAAGCTTTGAAAGAAAAATATGGTGACGACAAACAGCGTCTTAACATGGCCATGATGGAAATGTATAAGACCGAGAAGATCAATCCGGTCGGCGGATGTCTTCCTATTCTTCTTCAATTACCGGTCTTCTTGGCCTTGTACTGGGTACTTCTGGCCTCCGTTGAGTTACGGGATGCTCCCTGGATTCTTTGGGTTACTGACTTAGCTGCCCCGGATCCATGGTTCATTCTTCCTGTTCTGATGATCATTTCTATGGTTATTCAGTTCAAACTGAACCCGACTCCTCCAGATCCAATGCAAGCAAAAATGATGGCTTTCATGCCGTTCATCTTCGGTGCAATGTTCATCTTCTTTGCTTCCGGTCTGGTTCTTTACTGGCTCGTCAACAACATTCTCTCTATTGTTCAGCAATACGCGGTAAACAAGCAGATTGAAAGAGACAGGCTAAAAAGACAATCGAACTAGCCAATGAATAAGAACATTCCCGCTCTCAGAGCGGGAATGTTTTGGTTCTAATTAATGACCCCTCTTTTGCGAGGGGTTTGTTTTTTTTGCTCATAAAACTTCTTGAAAAGCAAGTGTTTTTTCTTTCGCATATTGAGTCCGCACACTCGTATCCTTCTAGGTTCGGCCTTTAGACTGGCGTCAGTTTAAAATTGAATTGCTTATGAATACCGCCTATCTCGTTTTTGTTTTAGGAATACTTTCGGCCTTTGGGCCATTTGTCATCGATATGTATTTACCGGCACTGCCGGAGATGACACAAGTATTTGATTGTTCCACTGCTTCCGTCCAGCTTGGCCTTACCTTCTGCATGGTCGGTTTAGCCGTGGGACAGCTCTTTTTAGGACCTATGAGCGATAAGTACGGGCGCAAATCTGTGCTCTATCTTTCTCTGTTGCTGTACATTGCCGCTACGTTTCTTTGCTGTCTTTCTGAAAGTATTGAATTCTTTACTTTTGCTAGATTCCTCCAGGGCCTGGGAGGTTCGGGTGCTATCGTCTACTCCCGCTCGTGTCCAACCGATCTTTACTCTGGCAGACAATTAGCCAAAATGATCGCGATTGTTGGCGCAGTTAACGGTATCGCACCGGTCGCAGCGCCTGTTATTGGTGGTTTTTGCGCAAAATTCATAGGGTGGAGGGGAATTTTTTATGCCTTGCTCGGAATCGGCATTGTCGTTACCGCAATGGTTATCCCTGTTAAAGAAACGCTGCCTAAATCAAAAAGAATTCAAGGTTCGCTCCTCACTTCTTTTAAGGGTTTTCTCTTGGTGTATGAGGCTCCCGGCTTCGGGATTTACAGCACAGTATTCGGTCTCTCAATGGCAGCTCTTTTTGCTTATATTTCCTCTACCCCTTTTATTCTTCAAGACTTTTTCGGTGTATCTCAACTGACTTTTTCACTTATCTTCGCGCTCAATGCGGTTGGAATTGCTATTGGGGCGATGCTCGCGCTTAAGGTCTCAACCACACAAAAGGCAAGTTTTATCGGAAGCCTTATCGGTTTTCTTTGTGCTGCCGCCGGCCTCTGTATCTGCTACTTCCACCAAGATATGTACATCTATGAGGCTTCTATCTTTTTAATGCTCTTTTTCTGCGGTTTTATTTTTACGGGAGCGACAGCCACTGCGATGAATGCCGGACGTAAATACGCAGGGGCTGCTTCTGCAGTGATCGGCGCTGTGGGATTTATTTTCGGAGGACTGGTCTCCCCGATTGTGAGCTGGGGAACTATCCTTTTCACGAGTTTCATCATCTGCACTATTGCTTTGGGATTAAGTACATTGCTTCTGCTTGTAGGCGGTGAAAAAAAACATGGTGTGCCTGTTTCAACGACTAACAATCACTAAAAGCCGTGTTTATGTGATCTGCGTGATCCTGCATCTTCGATCCCACCTTTTTACCGGTCAATGTTTTGAAGGCAGATAATTTCTCGAAAAAGATTAAGGGAAGATATAAAAAACGAAAGCCGAGATCCTAAGAGGATCTCAGCCTTCGTTTCCCAAGGAGAAAAACTAATTATTCAACCTTAACTGCAACAGTTCCCGGATCAAGATTCTTTAAGAATTCGACAGAGTTATTGACGTCATCTGTAAAGATTCTATCTTCGCTGACAAAAGGTACAACCTTGCGGTATTGATTCAAGAGTTTTTGTGTACCTTCACCTAACTTATAACCTTGCTCTTTCTGACGCATTTCAGCACCTTGCAAGTGATGCATCAATTCAAAAGCAAAGATTTCATAGCCGACGTTTGTCATCTGGCGAAGTCTATCGGCAGTTTGAGCAACGTTATTGAATGTATCGTCGATGTAAATGGAAGTCGGAAGACCGTAGATAGTAACGTTGTTTGTTAAGCCCATGGCTTCGGCATAAAGACCGGAGACAGCCTGAGCAACGTTTGCAAAACAATCTCCGCCGACATTCTCTTTGGCAACTAAGTACTTTTTCATCTTAGTTCTCTTATCATCAACGATTTGAACCATACGCCATGCGGAGTTATGTAGAACGTGAGCCATCGCTTTGGTCAAAGCTTCAACTTCAAGAGCCATTTGAGTGTAGTCGAAGTTTGCAACGGAGTTAATGTAGCGGCCTTTGTCATCGATGGCGAGAAGTTTTACTGCAGGAAGCTGGCTGTACCAAAGATCGTTTCTGCCGTTAATAGCAATAGCCGGGTTTGTGGAGCTGTGGTTCAAAGATGTGTTGACAATGTCTTTGAGGTTATCCAATGCGCGTTCGGCAGCAGCCAGTGTCCATTGTGCGCTTCTGAAAGAAAGAGGATCTTGGAGTTCACGCTTGTCGTTTACATCCCAAAGGTAGGAACCTTTAAGCTGAGCAAGAATGCTTTCTGAGACTTCATGAGCTTTCGGCCAGCCTTTTGTTTCAATTGAGTGCCAGAGGAACGGAGAGACGTTCCCATTCAAAGCGTCTAAGCCGGCAGCTACGATTGCCGGAGACATCTTCAGAAGATGTTCTGCTCTCTTTAAAGAGTCAATAACAATGGCTTCGGAGACGTTGCCGTTGGACAAAATGGCAATGCCGTCAAGACCGAACGGTTCGTATTTTTTCATGCCGATTATCTTATGTACTTCTTTTGAAGGCATGCGCTGACCGTTGTAAATTACGTCCCACTCTTCCTGAAGAGCCAAGCCGATGTGTGTGGGCCAGTTCAAGTCATTAACGCCTTGAGAACCACGGCTTGGAATAAGCGGATAGACATCATTGTTGATGTAGTTCATGTATGCATTCGCCGCCTCTTTTGTCATACCAGTAATGCCGGAAGCCATCTGGTTTAAGCGAATGATCATGCTCATTTTTACCAGACGGTTATCAAGCCATGGTTTGAGACCGGCAGCTTGAATTCTCATCTGACGTTCATTGAATTTAATAGAAGCAGAACGATTCGGTTCTTTTTCTACGTCGCCGGTAACTACTTTCTGGTGTTTTAAGTCACCGAAGTTAACGGAAACGCCATAAACGGAAATGCCATTCTTTGTTGCATCCAGGATGGCCTGGTAGGACTTGTTGATGCGATCCCAGCCTTCCGGCGAAATTGTGACTTTCTCTCCGGGTTTTGACATTTCCCAAAGAGTATCAACGGTAAGGTCATTACCAGTTAGGACGTGTGTTGCAGCCCAGGTTGGAAAAGCAACGAGAACGCCTAAAGCCAGAAAGGACATTTTTAAAGTGCGCAGCTTCATTAGTATCTCCAGTGAAGATGAATATTGAGGTGGTTCGTAAAAGTTAGAGCTGATCAGTGAGGCGCAGAGCTCCAGGGAAGGCTCGAACCATAGCCTTCAAATTTTAATTAATATACCGTCTAGACGGTTAAGTAAAAAAGGTTAAAAAAAAATCTAAGTTCCCACAAATTCAAATTTAAAGCTTAAAAGGCGTTTTGTTGTTTTCTTGATTCGGGAGGAACTGGCCTATCTATTTGATAGGGAGTCTTTTGATCTTGTTCTCCGTCCTCCCGATTCTATTTATTAATTTAGTTAGCGCCGAAGGATTTCAGGAATTGGACGCCGTTATTTACATCGGGTGTAAAGACTCTGTCTTTATCGACAAAAGGAACGGCTTTACGATAGGACTGAAGGAATGCTCCGGTGCCCTCTCCCATCTTCTTGCCTCCTTCTTTTCTCATGTCCATGGCCTGAGCGTTGTGAAGTATTTCGTAAGAATAGATATCATAGCCTACGTCAACGGCTTTGGAGAGACGATCCGCTGTGAGATTGACGTTAGAGAATGTTTCTTCAATTCCGATTGATGTTGGTACGCCATATCCCAGGACACTGTTAGTTAAACCCATGGCTTCCGCATAGAGGCCGGACATTGATTGAGCGAGATTGGCAAAGCCATCGCCGCCTTTATTCTGATTAGCAACCAAATAGGTCGGCAGTCCTGTTCTGTGATTATCTACTAACTGAGTCGTTCTCCAAGCAGAAGTATGCATTACCTGAATCAATGCTTTAGTTAATGATTCAAGCTGGAGAGCAAGTTGAGTGTTGTCAAAGTTGGCGCAGGAATTTACGAACACATTGGGCTTCCCGGCTCTCATTTCATCAAGAACTTCAGCCTTGCTGTACCAAAGATCATTTTTTGCTTCTGTGTTGACGATTGGGTTATCGGTTGTATGGTTTATAGCCGAATTCAGAAGATCCTTAGCCTGGCGCAGTTCTTCTTGTGCAGCTGCGAGAATGTAGCCGGCGGATCTAAAGCTCAAAGGATCCTGAAGATAACGCTTGTTGTCTTTCTGCCAGAGATAAGAGCCTTTAAGGTTAGCTAGAACGGCTTCAGCTGCTTCATGTCCTTGAGGCCAGCCTTTGGTTTCGACAGTATGCCAAAGGTACGGAGAGACGTTGCCGTTTAAAGCTTCCAAGCTTGTCGCAATCATGACCGGGCTAAGTTTGACCAGATAGTGTTCAGCTTTTTTAACGGATGCGACGGATTGTGCTTCTGCAACATTACTGTTAGAGAGGATGGAAATACCGTCCATACCGAAAGGATGATAATCGGCTAACTTAAGTTCTTTGCGAACCTGTGCAGCCGGAACTCTCTTTCCCTTGTAGTTCACGTCCCATTCGCCCATCAGAGCTAAGCCGATATGTGTTGCCATGCTCAGGTCATTAGCGCCTTCCGATCCTCTTGAAGGAATAAGAGGATTGACATCATTGTTAATGTATTCCATGTAAGCTTTTGCAGCCGTTTCGCTCATGCCGGTAAAGCCTGCTGCCATTTGATTGACACGGATAACCATTGCCATTTTAGAGACGCGGTCGTCGAAAAATGGTTCCATTCCGGCAGCCTGGATTCTCATCTGACGTTCATTAAACTTAATAGACGCAGAACGATTTGGTTCGTCTTCAACGGTGGCCCCTGCTACTTTTTTCTCTTTAAGAGCGCCATAGTTGACTGTTAAACCGTAGATGTCTCTTCCGTCTGTTGCGGCGTCAATCGGGGCTTTATAAGAGGCTTTAATTCGTTTCCAGCCGTCTTCAGAAACTGAGACTGTCTCTCCTGGTTTAGAGATTTCCCAAAGTTCATCGACGGTCAGTGTTTTTCCGTCAAGAACATGCATAGCTGCAAACGCAGGAGCGGTAAGCACAAAACCGAATGCTAATGGAAGAAGATGCTTGAAATTCATGAAGTTCTCCTTGGTTTAATCTAGTTGTGTTTTCAAGTTGTTTAGCGGAAATTTTGCCACTCGACTTTATGGCAATTGCTGCAAAGGTCTTTGCTCTGTTTATGCTCAGAGTGGCATACCGAGCACTCCACAGTATCCCCATAGTGTGCAGACTGATGAGGCTTTTTACCCTGGGGATTGTCCTTTGTCTGGATGTTTGCCATCGGACCGTGGCAAGCAATGCATTGTGTGCTCGCCGGTTTTGTGAACGATTCTTGGCTGCCATGACATGTGGCGCATTGCATCTGAGCAGCCATTTTGTGTTTCATGGGCATGCCGGCTAAGTCCCCGGCAAATGCAGCGTTCATTCCCATACAAGCGAAAACAGTAAGTGCAAAAAGAATTTTTCTCATTTTTTTACTCCTTTGCTCCGACGAGCGCGGCAGCATTTTTTCCGGCTTCAAGGCCAAAGACTAAACAATCTACTGAAGAGCAGCCTCCGAGGCGATCCATCCCATGAACGCCGCCTGTAACTTCGCCTGCAGCATACAAACCGGGAATCGGTTTTAATGTTTCAACGGAAATGACCTCAGCTTTCGGCGTAATCGCAATACCGCCCATGCAGTAATGAAGTTTCGGTGTTAGTCTCATTGAGTAGAACGGAGCTTCAAGCTTCTGTTTCACATCCAGAGGCTTTTCAAACGGATCTTTTCTCTTGCCGGCAACAATTTCGTTGTACTCTGCAATTTGCTGTTTTAATGCTGGCAGAGGGATTTCGTAGTTTTTTGCCAAGTCTTCAACGGTGGCGTGTCTAAAGACGCAGCCGTCACGATAAGCAGCCTTAAATCCTTCGGCATGCTCAGTGGTCTTCTCAGAGCAGAATGCGATCGGATAATTGATTTTGTCTTTTTCGCTTTCACCTAAAACCTTGAGTTCTGCTTCAGCTCTGGTTCTGCGGTCGGCAAGCTCGTTCATGTAACGGCGGCCGGTTTTTGGATTAATGGAAATGCCTTCGGCAAATGCGTAATCGGCAAAGAAACTTCCCGGACCGGCACCCTTTTCATCAGGAGAAGCCCATGGGCCGAGCTGATACATGTCAAGCATTGTGGGGAGTGCACCGGCTTTTAATAAACCTCTCAGCATCTCAGCGGTGGCACCCGGCTGAGAAGTGCATTCCAAAAGTGCATAGGCAGGCATCGTTGTCTTAATAAAGTCATTGTCCTGGCCCCATCCCCCTGTACATACGACAACAGCACTGCGTGTGCCGATACGGGCGGTTTTGGCGGACGTTCCGTCGTTCCAGTTGTAGCCGACATTGCACTGTACGCCTTTAACCTTACCATCTGAAAGTACAAGTTCGGTTACCTGAGTTCGATTTTGGAATTTAACTCCATGTGCTTTGAGCCATTTATGAATTGGAATTACGATGCCGCCGCCGGAAGCAGCTTCCGGGACCAAAGCGCGAGGAGCGCTGTGACCGCCTAAACGAATAACTTTATCTTTGAGCTGAACCCCGCATTCATCGAGCATTGCACAAACACCGGGTGCGTCAGATGCAAACTTACGAGCTAATTCCGGATGGTTAAAGCCTCTTCCTGCTTTATACATATCTGCCATCATCATTTCGACAGAATCCTTAATTCCTTTTGACTTTTGTTTAGGACTCAAGGGCAGAGACATAAGGCCTCCGCAAAGGCAGGAATTACCGCCGAAAGCTTCCATCTTTTCAAGAATCAAGATGTCTTTCAATCCGGCTTTTACCGCAGAGTAAGCGGTGGCTAATCCGGCAAATCCGCTGCCGACAATAACGATGTCATGGACCTCATCAAAACCATTCACTTCAGCTGCGTGAGAGGGACCGGAGAAAGCAGCGGCCAAACCGCCTGCTACGAACCCTTGAAGCAAACTGCGCCTTTTCACTAAATTTGAGTTATTCATGTTTTCTCCTTACTATACCGTCTGGACGGTTAATATATTAGGACGCAAAAAGATTGTTTGAAATTGGTAATTACACTTAGGTTAAAATTCAAATACTTAGTTGAGAAGCATTATTAGAATGGGTTTTAAGAATGAATCAAAAAAATGAGAAAACCGCTAAGAGGAGTGCGGCTGAAACAAAAAAAATAATTCTTGCTGCAGCCAGAAAAATTGCCGTTAAAGACGGCGTAGCACAGCTTACTATTGAGGCCGTAGCCAAACAGGCCGGAGTCAGCAAAGGCGGTGTGCTCTATCACTATCCGAGCAAGAAAAAACTGATTATGGCCTTAATGGATCAATATGTGGCCCACTTAAATCAGGAATTAGAAACGGCTCTTGAGAAAAACCAAGACAAGCCATATGCTCTTGTCCATGCTTTCATAGATTGGTTTAAGAGAAGAGATGGTATTGCGCCTGAAAATCGAGACTGGGGCGCCGCAATTTTTACGGTTCAGTCTTTTGATATGTCTTTGATGGAGCCGCTGCATCAGTGGTATCGAAATCTTTTCCAAAAAATCCGTGAATCTGTGGAAGATAACGCTAAAACCACATTGGGAGTGATCGCTCTAGAGGGCTTTTTTATGCTCTCTCTATACAACTTAGACTATTCCACTCCGGAAGAAAGAGAAAAAGTGCTCGGACTTATTAAAGAATTATTGCGTCAGTAAAGCGCATTTGTTAGATGCCGTTTTTGAAGTCAGTATAGGAGCTGAAAAACCAGACGTTTACTTGAGAAGGACGCTTCCAAAAATACCTTGAAAGAGTGGAACGCTTATTTGAGAAATTTGCGGCACACTAATTTGATAAATAGCAGCGTGTGTAGGCTCTTCTTAGTTTCTGTCGGGAAACGTGAGGAGCCTTTAAACGAAGCTCATTTTTCAGAAAGCAGGCTGAGAATTAAGTCAGAAAACTCTTAACAGCCTTAAGAAAGAAATTATTTTTGTTTTCGTTTAGAGAAGTAGACGAATAATAGAAGAGGCCAAAGCCAAGTACTAATAACCCATAAAAAGAAGAATCTTGATGTGGTCTTTTCGGGTGCCTTTTTGCTGACGTAACCAATCGCAAACGCACCTGCAACCACCCATGCGAGGATTAAAATATAAACTGTTGATCTTGCTTGATAAGTATCGCCGAATATAGAACCAAAAAAGGCTGCGACAGGAATGGCCAACAAAACAGCGGTTGCGCCACCTATTAAGTTAGAGCCTATTTGGTTATTTTGTTTTAGAGACATAGCTAGCCCGAAAATTTATGAATGATAATTTTAACGACCCTATCGTAGCTTTGGCTACCGGGACAGGTAATTCAGGAATAGGAATCATCCGCCTTTCCGGTAAGGACGAGATAATCCAAGAAATAGCAAAATTAGTTTTGCCTAAGTTCAAGCCTGAAAATAGAAAGGCTCAGTTGCTCTCTTTTGTTGATCAAAATCAAGAACAAGTCGACAAAGTCATCACTCTTTATTTTAAGGCGCCAAATTCTTACACCGGAGAAACAGTTCTTGAAGTCCAGTCTCATGGTGGACAAGTTCTTCTTACGTGGATTCTTGAGATCGTTTTAGAAGTTGGCAAAAAGTATTCGTTGAGATTGGCAGATCCCGGAGAATTCACTGAAAGAGCGTTTTTGAACGGGAAAATGGACTTAGTCCAAGCCGAAGCTGTTGCTGATTTGATTGATGCCAGCTCGAGAAATGCTGTGCGTGCGGCTTCCCTCTCCTTAAACGGCGAATTTTCTAAATATGTTCATGAAGTCTCGGAATTGCTTGTTCGTCTTCGCATTGAAGTTGAGGCAATTCTCGATTTTCCTGAAGAGGAAATTGATTTCATTACTGAGTACAACTGCAAAGAAAGACTTGAAGAAATTATCCGAGATATCAAACAAACTTTAGAAATTGCACAGCAAGGAGAAACTCTTCGAGATGGTTTTAAAGTTGCTCTTGTTGGTCAGACAAATGCCGGTAAATCCAGCATTTTGAACAGACTGGCCGGAGATGAAATTGCTATCGTGTCCGATGTTGCTGGAACAACTAGAGATAAAATTCAAACGTTGATACATCTGAACGGCATTCCTTTCCATATCACAGATACCGCAGGTATTAGAGAAACCTCAGACAAAGTCGAGAAAATCGGTATAGAAAGAGCTAAAAATGAGATTTCTAAGTCCGACATTGTTGTCCGAGTCCTTGACGGAGGCGATCCGGAAAAATCAAAGAACGATGAAAAGATTCTAAGTTTGGTTAAACAATTAACTCACGAAGACATTCCAATACTCACAGTCTTGAATAAGTCTGACCTTCTTTCTGAGGATAGTGTTTCACGTGAAACAGAAATTAAAACGTCTGCTCTGACAGGAGAAGGAATTAATGATCTAAGAAACGCATTATTAAAGGCTGCGGGTTGGAAACCTAAAGAATCTGTCTTTATTGCTCGGAAACGTCACTTAGACAGTTTGAATGCTGCCTTAGCTCATCTTGAACTAGCTCAAGAACTAATTTCTTATAACGATATGAAATTGGAGCTGTTTGCTGAGGAGTTGAGATTAGCTAACGATGATTTGGGAAGTATCGTTGGAAAGACAACGAGTGATGATCTTTTAGGGCTTATTTTTAAAGGTTTTTGTATTGGTAAATAAACTTGTTTCACGTGAAACAACATACTAGGAAAGAATAAAAAATGGAGTTTTATCCGAAAAGCTACGATGTAGTTGTTGTAGGCGGAGGAAATGCAGGCATTGAAGCTGCTGCTGCAAGTGCAAGAATGGGGGCAAAAACTCTTCTTATCACGCATAATTTCGATACTTTAGGTCAACAGTCCTGCAATCCGTCTATCGGTGGAATTGGTAAAAGTCATTTGGTAAGAGAATTGGATGCTTTAGATGGAGTTATGGCTAAAGTCACTGATCTCTCAGGTATTCAGTTCAGGCTGTTGAATGCTTCAAAAGGCGCAGCAGTACGTGCAACTCGTGCCCAGATAGATAGAACGCTCTATAAGAATCATATGAGAAAGATTGTGGAAAATATTCCGAATCTTTCACTTATGGAAGCCGCTGTAGACAATGTTATTGTCGAAAATGGAAAAGCTGTCGGCGTTATTCTTGACTCACAAATTGCTATCCGATGCAGTGCGGTTGTTCTGTCAGCCGGAACTTTCTTGAACGGAAAGATATTCGTTGGTTTGTCAGCATATGCTGGCGGTAGAGTTGGTGATCCTTCTGCAATTGCTTTAGGAAATGATTTAATGAGTTTAGGTCTCCCTAAGGGCAGACTTAAAACCGGAACCCCTGCTCGTTTGGATGGAAGAACGATCGATTTTTCGAAGTGCACTATTCAATATGGAGATTCTGATCCGACACCGGTATTTTCGTTTTTAGGTTCAGCGGCTCAACATCCTGAACAGATTCCTTGTTGGATTACAAATACCAACACAACTACTCATGACATTATTCGAAACGGTTTAGATCGTTCTCCGCTCTACACTGGAATCATTGAAGGTATTGGTCCAAGATACTGCCCTTCTATTGAAGATAAAATCCATCGTTTTGCCTCCAAAGATTCACATCATGTATTTTTGGAACCGGAAGGTTTAAATACTCATGTTTATTATCCGAACGGCATTTCAACCAGTCTTCCTTTTGATGTTCAAATCAAATTTATTCACTCAATTCCGGGACTGGAAAATGTAGAAATTTTGAGACCCGGATACGCTATTGAATATGACTACTATGATCCTCGTTCTCTGAAATCTACTTTGGAAAGTAAAGATATTGAAGGATTATTTATGGCCGGTCAGGTAAACGGCACAACCGGATATGAAGAGGCTGCTGCTCAGGGTATTTTTGTCGGCATCAATGCAGTTCTTTATACACGTGAGCAAGAGCCGTTCCATCTAAGACGTGACCAAGCTTATCTGGGAGTGATGGTCGATGATTTGATTACAAAGGGCGTTAATGAGCCTTATAGAATGTTTACTTCTCGAGCTGAATATCGCCTTAGTCTAAGGGAAGATAACGCTGACCAAAGACTTACGGAAATCGGTTATAAGCTTGGTGTGGTTGGACAAGAAAGATGGGAAGCTTTCTCCAGAAAGATGGATATTCTTCAGAAAGAAGAAGAGAAATTGAAATCTACTTGGGTCAATCCCGGTGTTATAGAACCGAATGTTGAAAAAGAAATTCTTGGCAAGGAATTGGTAAAAGAAAGCTTGTTGTATTCCTTATTGAAGCGGCCGGAAATGAATTATTTAAAGCTGACTCAACTTGTCGATAAGGAAGGAAACCCGCTTTTGAAAGATCCGATTCAAGATAAGGAACTATCTTCTCTTTTGGAAACTCAAGTGAAATATTCCGGATATATTGATCGTCAGTATGCCGAGGTTCAGAACAATCTGAATAAGATGGAAATCGTTATTCCGAATGATTTCAACTACGACGATGTTAAGGGTTTGTCTTTTGAGATTTGTCAGAAACTAAAAAATGTCAGACCGGAAACTATCGGACAAGCGTTAGCAATTTCCGGGGTAACTCCCGCGGCTATTTCTATTTTGTTGGTTTACTTAAAGCGCTACGAACTGCAGAAAGGTAAAAATGTCAAAGGATCTTAGATCGCTTCTTGAATCAGGATTGTCAGATTTAGGTTTGACGTTTGATGAAGTACAGGTAAAAAAGTTGCTTCAATATTCAGATTTGATCTTGAAGTGGAATAAAACTTATAACTTGACAGCAATCAAGACAAGTGAGGAGGTGATCGTCAAACACCTTCTAGATTCACTGTCTGTTTGCAAAATCCTTCAAAAATTAGCCGAAAAAGGCAATAAAAAGGTTTTGGATGTTGGATGTGGTGCCGGGCTTCCAAGCCTGCCCTGCTCTATGTTCTCGCCGGATCTGAGCTTTACTTTGGTGGATTCTGTTGGCAAAAAGATTATGTTTGTGACCCAAGTATGCACACTTTTAGGTTTAAAACACGTCTTTCCGAAGCACGAACGTATAGAAGATGAACCCCGAAGTAATAAGTTTTCAGTAATCACATCTCGGGCTTTCACTTCCTTAGAAAATTTTGTTGAGCTCACTAGAGACCTTTTGGAAGAAGATGGAAGATGGTTGGCCTTGAAAGCAAAATTAGAAAAGAATGAAATTTCTGCAATTCCTGATGACATAGAAATTGAAGAAATCTTAGATTTGAAAGTTCCCTTCTTAAATGAGACACGATGTATTGTAATTCTCAAAAAGAAAATCTTTGAATAAATCTAATTCGAGTTGAGCAATTTTTAAAGAGGGAAGGTTTATGTCGTTCCTCTTTTTTAACAAAACAAAATGCCGATCAAGCTGGGAACCTGATCAAATTTCTTAAGCATTGTTTGGTGTTCCAGAGGAAGTTTGTTTTGAAAAGATTAATCATTTTTTGAACAAGCATCGACTGGTGCAAATAAATAGGTCGAGAAAAATCCAATGGTAAGAATAAAAACAGCTGCGAGAATTATGGACGTTATAGAGAATTTAGAAAGAAAATAAGGAAAGAAGAAAGCACTGAGTCCGGAAACAAAACGCGTCACACAAGTAAGAACTCCAATGGCCTGCTCCCTAATTTTTACTTCGAATATTTCGTTTGGATACACATAATCTAAAGTTGTCTGTAGCCCGTATGAAGCTGCATAACCTATAAATGCAAAGACGATAATCAATAAAGACAAAGAGTCGGCCCAAAGGAGCGGTATAAGACAAAGCGTCATGAGCGCGAAGGTTATTAAGGCTAAAAATTTTCTGGTGCACTTGTCAATAATCAAGTAAGAGCAAGAACTTCCGATGAAGAAGAAAATATAGGTGACGCTTAATTGGAAAAAACTTCCGCTTCCTGAAAAACCTAATGCTTCCATGATAGAAGGACCGAAAAGAAGTATGACTGTCACAGGAATGCATTGACAAGTCCAGAACGCACAAAGAAAGCCTAGATTCAACAAAGATTCTTTAGACCAGGATTTGCTTATTGGAGAGGAAGAGACGTTTTTGGAGCTCTTTTGAGAGGTTTTAGACGTGCTGGAAAAATAAGGAAGCCTTGTTAAAAGAACAACCAACGGAATTAAGGCCGGTGCAGCTAAAAGAATTTCTGACGAAACCGAGAACAAACTCGCAAACCAGAAAACTAAAATGGCAAAAATTGCGCCCCAATACCAGCTAGACATTAATAGCGTAAGTCCTTTAGCTTTAAAGGATGTATGGCATTGGCTGGAGAAAAAGACCTGAGAGATTGGATAATCGCTTCCGATAAAGAATCCGAACAAGAAACGAGCTGCCAGGAGATAGAAAAAGCTATCGAATAAAACTTGAGATAGAAGAAGAATAAAGATGGCCAGTGGGCTTAAAAAATAAATATTTTCAGTTTTG
Organism: Turicimonas muris; assembly: GCF_002221595.1. Taxonomy (GTDB): domain Bacteria; phylum Pseudomonadota; class Gammaproteobacteria; order Burkholderiales; family Burkholderiaceae_F; genus Turicimonas; species Turicimonas muris. Next base: position 133,548 of record NZ_NHMP01000002.1, on the reverse strand, counting down.
AGTTTTTTGCTGACGGCACTAACCAGAAAAGAACCTGCCATTACTCCGAAAAGGTAACTGGTTCCATAGGCACCTGCGCTCCAAGTGCTTAAATTAAATTGAGGTGCCAAAGAAAGAAGAAGAAAACCGCCGGAAACGGTAAAAAAAGCATCCAAGAAAGGAGTTCCGCTGGCGCCTAAACAAAGAAGATACTGATTCCGCATCGAGACCTCGTCATCAGTAATGGATATTGAGTTTTTTCAGTTTGCTTCTTAATGTATTCGGATGCATTTTTGCAATTTCAGCGGCTCCTCCTGGACCTGAAATTTTGCCTTTTACTTGATGAAGCAAAGATAAAAAATACTGTCGGACAGTATCTTCATAGGAAGTTGAGGGACACCCAATATTCCCTTCCTTTGCACGAATTGCAGAAGAATTTAATAAAACTTGCTTAAGTTCAATTTGTGAACTCTGACTGGATAACACTGCTCGTTCTAATGAGTTTTCTAATTCACGGACATTCCCAGGCCAAGCGTAATTGCGAAGGAATTCAATAGAATGCGAGGAAAGTACAGGCTTGATTTTTAGTCCGTATTTATCTTTAAGTTTTTCTAAAAACAGCTCTGAAAGAAGTACGGCATCCTCCCCTCTTTCACGAAGCGGTGGTATTGAGATCGGATAAACGTTTAAACGAAACCAAAGATCTTCTCTGAAAGTTCCGTCTTCAACCATCCGTTGAAGATTACGGTGAGTCGCAGCAACAATACGCACATTAACTCGAATTTCTTTAGTACCCCCTACCCGGATGATTGTTTTTTGCTGCAAAGTTCTAAGTAAGCGCACTTGCGCACTAGGCGTTAACTCACCTATTTCATCAAGGAACAAAGTGCCGCTATCTGCTTGCTCAAAGAATCCTTTTCTTGTCTGTTTTGCATCAGTGAACGCGCCTTTTTCATAGCCGAATAGTTCCGAGTCAAGAAGATTGTCGGGGATGGCGCCGCAATTAATTTTGACTAGAGGTCCATTGGAACGGGACGACATAGAGTGAATTAAATCTGCGATTACTTCTTTGCCCGTTCCCGTCTCTCCAAGGACTAAAACGGTGGCCTCTGTGGGTGCAATTTTTTCTATTTGTCCGGCAATGCTCGAAAGTGAAGGAGAATGCTTTAAGAAATTAACGATAGGCTTTCTTTTTTCTATTTCCAGACTCTCTAGTAGCTTGGATTTCTCCTTTCCCAACTCGCTATTTTCTTTAAGAAGAAAGGTGTTCAGCGCATTGCATGTGACTAAAGCCAAAGGATCATGAAGACGTTGGAGAAGTTCGGCTTGTTTTTCGCAGAAATGATGACTGAATTGGCTGTAGAAGCAAACAACACCTAAATGTTTTTCGTCCTTAAAAAGGTCTAGCATCAAGAAAGACTTAACCTCCGGGATCGCCTGAGATAAGACGTATTGAGTGAAAGGATCATCGGTAATTTCTTGGATGCACAGAACTCCGCCTTTTTCTTTTTTTTATTTTTGGAAGAAATAGCATGGGACTTTGATTGGGGCCGGAAGCGGTTGAATGCCGGCACTATTGATATGTCCTAGAAAAGAGACGGCTTGCTTGGATCTATTGAAAAAATTAATGAAAACGCCGTCAGCATCAAGTTTTTGATTCAGAACAGTAAAAAGCCGAAAAAGAGATTTTTCCAGAGTGAGGCTGGAACAGAGGACTTCAACCAGATGAGATATGTCTTCCATGGTTTTCACTAAATATCGTAATTCACGAAATATCGTAAAAAAATTATACGAAATTTCGTGAATTATTCTGATTAGGATTTCTATCTATTCTTGAAAATATAAATAAAACAATCGGTTAAAAACGATAGAAAAAGTTGGTATAGAGCTTGCAATAAATAGTTAAAACCCAATAATCAAGGAGCAAAAATGCAAGCTTTAGAGTCTTCACGAAGAAATTTTATCAAGGCCGGTTTGGCTGCTATCGGTGCTTTAAGTGCCGGGGGAGTCACCGCTCAAGGAAAAGTTAACCATAAATTTGACAAGATTGTTGACGTAATCGTTGTCGGTAGTGGATTTGCAGGATTAGCTGCCGCTCTCGAAGCAGCGGAAAAAGGAGCATCTGTTCTTCTTCTGGAGAAGATGCCGGTTTTTGGAGGTAACTCAGCAATTAACGGCGGTGCTTTCGCCGTGGCCGGTTCTCCCCTTCAAGAGAAAGAAGGCATCAAAGATTCTCCTGAACTAATGCTTCAGGACATGATTAAGTCAGGACGTGGGTTAAGTCATGTGGATTTATTGAAGAACATTGTTTACGGAACACGGCCTGCTTTTGATTTCACGGTTAAATACGGCGTGAAATACAAACCGTTTGTTCAGCATTTTGGCGGCCACAGCGTCCCGAGAATTATGCAGACTGTTGAAAGTACAGGCGGCGGTATCACACGTCCGTTAGTCGAAGCAGCCCGTAAACAAGGTGTGGATCTTCACACTAGTGCAGCAATGGAAGACTTTATTCGAGATGAAAACGGTCGGGTAATTGGTTTAGTTGTGAGAGAAAAATTTAATTTTCTACAGAAAGATTCAGGTCTGGTTCTGAACTATGGTGCAAGAAAAGGGATAGTGATTGCATCCGGCGGTTTTTCCCAAAATGTTCAGTTTAGAAAGGCTATCGACCCGTCATTAGATGAAAAACTCGAGTCAACTAACCATCCCGGCGCAACCGGAGAATGTCTGATGGCTATGCTTGCTCTCGGAGCGATGCCTATTCAGTTGGATCAGATTCAGCTTGGCCCATGGTCCAGTCCCGATGAAAGAGGTTTCGGTCTCGTTTCCCAGTTCAATACTATTGCAGGTTTTCCAAAAGGCATTATGGTTGATTGCCGGACCGGACGTCGGTTTGTTGATGAACTGGCCGATCGCAAAGCTAGATCCGATGCAATCTTGAATCAAATTGATGAAAACGGAAAGCCTGTGTATCCGATTTGTTTTGTAGATAGTGAAGGCGTCAAATTAGCTCAAACTTTAAAGAACGGATTGAAGTACGGCGTAATTAGGAAGTTTGATACGTTGGAAGAACTGGCCAAAGCGTATGGCATCCCTACGGATAACTTGATTAAGCAGGTAAATGAATTTAATGAGTACGTTCGAAATGGTAAAGATGAGCAGTTCAATCGTCCGTTAGCGCTAGCTGTTGAGATTACCAAGGCACCTTTCTACGCCGCTCGAGTATGGCCGAAAGTTCATTACTGCATGGGAAGTGTTGCGATCAACAATAGAGCTCAGGTTCTTAACGTCAGAGATCTTAAACCGATTCCCGGACTTTATGCCGCTGGGGAAGTTACCGGAGGAACCCACGGAGCTTCTCGTTTAGGCGGCTGTGCTATTGCTGACGGCCTGGTCACAGGCAGAACCGCAGGTGCACAAGTAGCTGCCGAACCTTCACAGAATCTCAGCTAATCCAAGGAATAGATATGAAAACGATTAAAGCTTTACTCATTGTTTGTTTAACAGTATTAACAGTCTCAGTTTCTGCGCAGCAAATGAAGCCGCATCATCAGATAATTAAAGATTGCTCTGTCTGCCATACAAAAGAAAATGCCGTAAAAGGGAACGAATTTTTTAAACCGAACAATGCTTCTTGTCAGTCCTGCCATGGAAGTTATGAGGACCTGGGTAAGTTGGTTCAAAACAAAATTAAGGGAGAACCTAATCCCCATACTAGCGCTCACTATGGTTCTGGAATTGAATGCACGGCTTGCCATAAAGAACATAAGCCCAGCGTTGTTTACTGCAACAACTGTCATGAGTTTAAGTACCAAATGAAATGACCTATAGACAGGAAACCTTGAATAGAATGAAGGGCAAGATAATGAAATACTCAATACTTTCAATTATGGTTATGTTGGCGGCAACGGCCCAAGCGGGCGTAATTACTTTGGACGGTCACCATCTGACCCAAGAGCAAGCCTGGTCAATCGCTGAAGGAAAAGATACGGTTGCAATATCTTCCGAAGCTTACGAACGTCTAGAGAGATCTCATCAACTTGTTGAATTAGCTGCTAAAGGAGGTACTCCTGTTTACGGATTAACCGTTGGAGTAGGCCTTAATAAAGACAAGTCTCTTTTTTCGGCCAATGGAGAGTTATCTCAAGAGGTTCGAGAAGCCTCCAAGGCATTCAATAGGAATGCTTTGAGAAGCCATTCTGCCGGAATTGGTCCAATGGCTGAAGATGTGATTGCTCGACTGCAGCTGGTTATCCGCCTCAATACATTGTTGGCCGGTCAGACTGGTGCGCAGCCTAAAGTTGCTGAGCTGTATCGCGACTTTCTAAATAAAGGAATTACGCCGCAAATTCCAGCTAGAGGATCGGTCGGAGAAGCTGATATTACGCTGTCCTCTCATGTAGGAGCGGTGATGATGGGAGAGTGGAAAGCTAAAGTTGATGGAAAAGTTGTTAGCGGCGCAGAAGCTTTGAAACTTAAAGGAGTTTCTCCGCTTGATCCTCAAGGAAAAGATGCGCTGGCAATTCTCTCAACCAATGCAATGGCTGTTGCTCAGGTAATGAAAGCAAGGAAGGATGCAAAGACCTTAGCTGATTTTTCTCCTGCGTTGTTTGCACTAAGCTTGGAAGGGTTAAATGGAAATATTGCACCTGTATTACCACAGGCAGTTTCAGTCCATCCTTTTACTGGATTAGAAAAAGAAGCCTCTAGAATAAGAGATGCATTAGACGGCTCATATTTATGGAAGAAGAATGAGGAGCGTGCACTGCAGGATCCGCTTTCGTTCAGAACCTCAGTTTATGTCTTGCGAGAAGTTAATCAAGCACTTAACCATCTAGATGAAGAGCTGCAGGTGCAGTTGAACTCTTCCGATGATAATCCCGGAACAATTTTGAATGCGGATAAGAAATACAGTGAGCACGAGCAAGTAGCCATGTATTTCGTCGAAGGAAAGGATGTAAAAGGAGCAATCGTTCCTACGGCTAATTTTGAACCATTGCCAGTAGCAATCGCCGCACAAAGACTTGGGATTGCTCTTACGCATCTTAGTCACAACAGTGTCCAGAGAAGCATTCATTTGTCGGATGAGCATTTTACTGGGCTCACTCGCTTCTTGTCGGATCCGAAAAACAAAGGACACGCGTTCGGTGCTATTCAGAAGCCGTTTGTAGCTCTACATAGTGAGAATCAAACTTTGGCAAATCCTGTTTCTTTCTTGGGAACTCCGGTTGCTGGAGATATTGAAGATACCTTCACAAATCTTCCTTTGGTTGCTGAAAGGTTAGCAAAAATTGCGGACAACACCGCCTATATCTATAGCCTGGAATTGCTCCATGCAGCCCAAGCAGTAGATTTGAGAACTAAGCTGAAAGGACAGTTCGCAATGGGCAAAGATTCACAAGAGTTATATAAGCGGTATCGACAAGCAGTTAAGTATGTCGGTGAAGATCGGATTTTTACTGATGATATAGAGAACGGTAAGAATTTGATTATGAACAACTTAAGGTAGAGGGTTAAAACAAGGAGAGGAGGCGTCGTTTTTAAGACTCTCCTCTTTTTGTATTTGACCGAAGAGTGACACAAAAAAGCGCTCAAAATTTCGCTGTGAAAAGGCGAACTAATCTTTTTGAATTAAAAAATAGCAAAAAATCTTCCTTGTATTGCCGGTACCGACTGAAAACATATCTGAAGAATTAGAAGATATTTTATAAACTATTGTCTAACAATATAGTTTGCAAAGATATCTGATAACCAGTTAGGAGACACGCAGCATTCTCCGAGGATGAACCTAGTCTCCTTCCTGCCTAATTGAGTATGAAAGTGAGAAAAACTAAAGCTCTTTTTCATACGTGAAGAGGATAATGTTCTTTGATTCTGCCGTTGTAGAACACCACTGAAGACAGAATAGTTAAAAGTCCGCAAGCAATCAGAATTGAGACGCCTAAAGCAAATGGCATGCCGGATGTAATTCTGCGAAGGTAAAGGTTGTAGGCCGATATAAACCATTCAATACCGAAGCCGATAAGACTTAATTGCCAAAGCCAGCAAACCGGACGGAAAGGAATAATCAGCAGGATAAGCAAGATAACCGGAACAGCCAGCCAAAAATAACTACCCCAAAAATATAAATGGGCCGCAAATAGAATTGCTCCCAAAATCGGAAAAATCAGTCGCCACATATCAGTATTTATTTGTGAGGCCAAAATCACCGGCCCTATCCTTCTTGTTTCTGTCCGGTTTTAATAAAAAAACAGCTCAAAGTCTAAAGAGGATCTTTGATGTTTGCAGGAAAAAAGTCCTTCTTTTGAGAAATGTTACTAACTCGTAAAGTCATGGAATTTCCTAATCTGTTTAGCCACAGCTATTTTTTCTAAGTTTTAGACTTAACGGAATCATTGGATAAAAAGAAAAATGGAACTCGAACTCCTCTCCCAGTTTCTCTTTCAGTTTGAAAGAAGTTCGCCGTTGTTTCTGCTGATCTTCTTAGGATTTGCTTTAGCTAAATGGTTTGGTTTTAGTAAAGCGGCTGGAAATATCTTGGCTCGGTTTGCTTTCAATATCGCGTTGCCGGCAATGTTGTTTCGCCTTCTTTCCGACCTCTTCACAAAAGAGAACCACGCCGATTTAAGGCTGCTTTTGGCTTATTTCGGCGCTTGCATTATCTTATTTTTTATCGGACGCCTTGTTGCCAAGAGAGTTCTCTCAATGCCTCCGGTAGATTCTGCTATTTTCGGTACCGGCTGTGTATTTTCTAATAATGGACTGCTTGGACTTCCATTGGCTATTGCTATGCTGGGTGAAATTGTAACACCTTCAATTTCCGCAGTTCTGTCGATGAATGCCATGATTCTGTGGACTCTGGTTTCTATTGCTGTAGAGTTTGCTCAACAGACCGGTCATTTAACCGTGAAGAGCTTTCTTAAGACGTTGCTGACCGTTTTCAAGAATCCTCTCATTATCTCCATCTTCTCCGGCGTTTTGTGGAGCTGCACCGGGATAAAGATTCCATATGTCATCGATGAGCCTTTGCGTCTTATCGGTAATTCAGCAACGGCCATCAGCTTAATTGTTGTGGGAATGGGGTTGGCTGAATATGGCCTTGGAAGCGGTATTCGTAAAAGCTTTGTTTTAAGCGGAATAAAGCTGTTTGTGCACCCGGCTTTAATTTTCTGTTTGGCTTGGTTAATTGGCCTAGGGCCGGTGGAAACAACTGCCGTAGTATTTCTTGGGTGCTTACCAATTGGCGTCAATGTCTATTTGATGTGCAAGCAATTCCATGCTGCAGCCGACATTATTGCTAATGCCATGATTATTACGACTGTGATGTGTTCTTTCACCATTCCGTTAGCCGTAACCGTGCTAAGACATTTCTTTCCTATGGCCTAATGAAAAAGGCCTCTGAATCGAGAATTCAGAAGCCTTTTAAAGGAAAGAACAAAAAGTTTACTGGGGCATTTCTGCCATGAGTTCAACCTCAAGTTTGTAGCCGAAATGAAGTTCCTTTACAGGAACAACAACACGTGCCGGACGATGGTTTCCAAACGCTTTAGCATAAAGCTCATTAATGCGAGGCCAATCGTTGATATCTGCAACGTAGACGCGGCAATTAACAACGTCTTGAAGAGATACACCATTGAACCCTAAAACCTCTCTAATGACCTTAAAAACAGCTTCAAATTGATCGTCTAATGAGTCCTGTGGTTTTACTAAGTTCGGCAGAATTCCGGACATATAGAGCTGTCCTTTGGAAATTACGGCATGAGAGTAGTGGCCGTTCGGAGGCGGTAAATTAGGAACAATAATTTCACGCATGAGATCTACCTCCTAATAATGACGCCGGCTTGTGGAACAAAAGATGCTTCCCGTTCGAGACCTACGTCTAAGATCTGCATGCCCGGTAAGAAAGGAATGCCCATGGAATAAGTCTTGTCGGCAATGCCTTGAACTTGAACGTGATAGTCAATCTTGTCGCCTTCAAAAAGAGTATTCACGATCTTTACTGGAATAGCATTTTCAGAGCAGGAGGCAAAAGAAAGATTTTCCGGACGAACAACTAATAAAGCTTCTTTGCCGACTTCCGGAGGATTTTGCTTTCCTAGACGGGCTTGAATATTTTTGCCGTTAACGTTGAAAATGCCGTAGTCTCCGTTCTTGCTGACGAGAGTGCCGGGGATGAGGTTGGCCTGACCAATGAAATCTGCAACAAAAGGAGAAGCCGGATCGTCATAGAGGTCAAACGGAGAACCCAACTGTTCAATGTGGCCGCGTTGCATAACCATGATGCGGTCGGACATGGTCAGAGCTTCCTTCTGATCGTGAGTAACGTAGAGGCACGTCAGAGAAAGATCTCTCTGAATGCGTCTGATCTCGGTTCTCATGTGTAGTCTTAACTTAGCGTCTAAGTTAGAAAGCGGTTCATCCATGAGAATTATTTTTGGTCTGAGAACCAATACACGAGCCAAAGCGACGCGCTGTTGTTCGCCCCCTGAAAGCTGGTTAGGATAGTTCCCTTCTGCGTTTTCAAGACCGACCATTGCTAAAGCTTCATGGACTTTTTTCTTGATGGAGTCTGTGGTCTCACGTCTGATCTTTAGGCCGTAGGCAACGTTGTCAAAAATCTTCATATGCGGAAAGAGTGCATAGTTCTGGAATACGAATCCCATGTCTCTTTCGTTTGCTGGAACTTTAGTGATGTTCTCACCATCTAATAAAATTTCTCCGCTGGAGGGCGTCTCGAAGCCGGCGATCATTCTAAGTGTTGTCGTTTTTCCGCATCCCGATGGCCCGAGGAAAGTTAAGAATTCACCGGTCTGAACTTCCAAGTCAACCGAAGAGACCGCTGTGAAATCTTTTCCGTCTTTAATGTAATGGCGGGAGATATTTTGTAGACAAAGGGCAACTGACATTTAGCGGAGACCTCCGGTTGAATTACCTACAGGGCAGACAGTCTTCGCAATTAAAGACATAACGCCTGAAGCAATGAAAACAATAATAATGAGAACGATAGAGAATGCACAGGCCTGAGCAAATTGCAGCTCAGTCATACATTCAAGAATTCGGGTCGTGATAAGAGACCAGTGCACCGAGACCAAGAAGATGGTTGCGCTGATGGCGGTCATGGAGTGGATGAACAAATACTTCATACCTGCCATTACTGCCGGCAAGACCAAAGGAACGGTAATTTTCCAGAATGTATAGGCTGAAGAGGCTCCTAAGCTGGTGGAAGCTTCTTCAATAGATGGATCAATCTGAGTAAGAGAAGCAATCACGTTGCGGATACCGGCTGATGAATAACGGAACACATAGGCGGCGATAAGAATATAGACAGTACCTGTTAACACGATTGGTTTGTCGTTAAAGGCAATGATGTAAGCGATACCGACGACCGTACCCGGTAGTGTGTAGTTCAGCAGGGAAATCGTTTCTAACGTCTTATGGCCTTTTACTTTGAGCCACTTGGTGACATAACCGATTAAAACGGCAAGCAAGCCGCCGATCGGAGTGCCGACGCAGGCAATAATCAAAGTATCTTTAATTGCCTTGCTGCCGAAGGTAAAGACGTAATGGTAGTTCTCGAACGTCAGAGAGTTGTCCACGCCCCAAACCTTGATGAGTGAACCGATGAGAATAATGGAATAAAGGTACAGAACAAAAGCCGAAATAAAGGTAACGGTGCCGAGAACGACGGCAGTAATAAGCGGACCCGGGCCTTTGATGGAGCTTCTTCCGCCTGCCTTACCGGTAACGGTAACAAAGCTTCTACGGCTGACCCAGAAATTCTGCAGACCGTAAACAATCAAAGCTGGAATAATGAGCAGGAAGGACAATGCGGCACCGCCCTTGAAGTCATACATACCGGTAATCTGCAAGTAAGCTTGTGTCGGCAGAACTGGGAATGAGTGTCCGCCCAAAACCTGCGGTGTGGCGAAGTCTGCTAGTGAACACGAGAAGACGAGCAGGAAGGCATTTGCTAAACCGGGAGCTGCCAATGGGAATGTGACTGTTCTAAAGACATTAAATGAAGAGGAGCCTAATGAATATGCTGCATCTTCCAAATTCGGATCAATTCTTAGAAGAATTGTCGTCAGTGTCATGAAGGCAATCGGGAAATAAGTCAGGGTTTCTGAAATATAGGTGCCCCAAAAGCCGTAGAAGTTAAAGTTGTCCAGGCCGAAGAACTGAAGCAAAATGCCGTTAGGGCCTAAGGAAAGAGTTAAAGCGATGGAACTGGTGAAGGGAGGAGAAATAAGCGGAAGAAGTGTTACCGCTGAAATCGCAAATTTTAACCAAGCCGGCATGGAAAGCCGAGTCACCGCAAAAGCAAAAATAAAACCGATGATGGTTCCGGTAAGACCGACCGCAGTCGCTAAAACAATACTGTTGACGATGGCCCTTCTGTCGTACCAGTTGTCCAAGAAAGGTTTTAAGTTTTCAAAGGTAAAATGCCCGTCAACCCAGAAAGTAACCCCTAATAATCGGACTAATGGGTAGACGACAAAGACACCCATGGCCATCCATAAGGCAAAAACAGTAAATTTGGTTACCAGATCATTTTTTTCAGAACTTTTGACCATGGGTTTGATGCCTATGTTTAAGGGCCCCCGAAGAGGCCTTAGTTTTAGGAATTAAGTAAATCAATAAGTTGATTACTTAATGACTTCGTTGATCCAGCGGTTTGTATATTCTTTTCTCTTTTCACCTTTCCAAGTTGTGTCAACGTCTTTGAGGTTGATCTTGGAGAGGTCAAGAAGCGGATTGAAAGTCTTAACGTCATTGCGTGTAGGAACGTAGTTGATCTTGTTGGCAACGATGAAGTCTGCGAATTTCTTGCTGGCTGCCCAGTCAACGAACTTCTTGGCGGCGTCCAGATTCTTAGCACCCTTAACGATACCTGTAGCTTCAATACCGTAGGAGACACCGTCTTCTGGATAGGTGATAACAACCGGATAACCCTGTTGCTTAATATCTAAAGCGTCAACAATGTAGAAGATACCGGAAGCGCATTGACCGGTAGCAATCGGCATGGCACCGCCCGCACCGCTCTTGGTGTACATCTGGATGTTGCCGTTAAGTTTCTTCTGATATTCAAAAGCAGGATCTTCGCCTTTAACCTTAACTAAAGAGTAGATGCGTTCCGTCGCTGTTCCGGAAGTTCTGGCATCAGCCATCTGGAGGTTGTTTTTGTACTTCGGATCAAGGAGGTCATCCCACTTTGTAGGAGCCTGCATCTTGTTCTTTTCCAAGAACTTAGTATTTGTTAAGAAGCAGAGAGGAATAATACCGATACCGGTCCAGCGATTGTCTTTGTCTCTGAGATTTGCAGGGATAGCATCGGAATCTTTTGGTCTGTAAGATTCAAAAATCTGATCTTTAGCGCCAGCAGCATATGTATCGGCAGGACCGCCAAGCATAACGTCAACCTGGGGGTTGCCCTTTTCAGCCGTCAATCTTGCCAAGGCTTCCCCTGAGGAGAAACGCAGGAAGTTAACTTTGATTCCGGTATCCTTAGTGAATTCAGCAAATACCTTGGATGCGTACTTCTCAGGCATGATGGAATAAGCGTTGAGAGTTTCTGCTGCGCTGACGGAACCAGCAAGGAAGCAAACAGACAACGCTGCTACACTAAATAATTTCATATTGAAGCCTCTTTAAGAGTTGAAAAAAGCAGAATGTCACATGCTGTTATTCTATAGTCACTTCCATGCCTACAAAAGAGGGAGAACGTAGTCGCTCCGGTATTTTTGAGAAATTTGCAGATTTTTCCGGACTTGAAGAATCCTTTTGTTGCCTCTAAGCAAAACTCTCCAGCCCTTCTTCCTTAACCGCAGTCTAGTAAACGCAGAAACAATCGATGTCGCTAGCATTCTTTATCAAAATTCAAAACTCTTTAGGCTGTAGTTGTGTCTAGTGAAGGAAAAGAAACTTTTTTATCGATAATTGACATATAAAAAGCCGCCCAATCGAAAAATTGAGCGGCCAAGATAATTAGCCGGAGTTACTTGATAAATCTATTGTTCAAGTCTTTGGAGAGCTCCTCGAATAAGTTGTTAAAGCCAACTGAATAGCTTTTAATCAAAGCGGGGACGCTTTCCTGCTCGATCGGGGTGACTATCCGATAGTGCTTGTTGAATACCAGTTTGTCGTTTGAAGCTCTCGTTACTGACACATCCATCGAAATAACTGTATCTCCCGGCTGCTGAACTGAAGCATTAGCAAAAAGTTCAGAGATGTAGAGGGTCATCTGATAGTCAGGAGAGGCAAGGCTGTTTGGAGCTAAAACCATACTCCACGGACCTGTCCTATCGAGCCATTGTCTTAAGTCATCTCCGATGATGTCGTTGGGAGAAGCCACTAACCTATTGATATTGGTTGCATAAAAGCGATTGTCCTTGCCCTTGATGTATAGCTTAGGACTATTGTAAGGAGTGGCAATATCCGGGAGGTTGACTCTGACGGATGCCGGAAGCTTCTTAGAAGAAATGACAGTTTCCGCAGGGGGAGAAATTGAAAAATCGTAATAATTTAATGGAGGTCTGTCCGGAAGAATTGAACATCCGGCAAGAAAAGCAAAACTGGCAGCTAAAGTTAATTTTTTAACCATTGTTATTTCTCTCCTGTTCTTAACACTTTTTCCGTAGAGCTCTTCGGTGGGACAAAGAGAGCACTCGGATCATTGACCAACTCACGGCTAAGACTCTGAAGATTTTGAGTAATTCGGTTGATATTGGCAATAATCTTCTGAACTTCGTACTGATTGTTGCCGACCAAACCGTTAAGTCGTTGAGAAAGCTGCGTAAGACTGTCGACGAGTTTGCGTGTATTGGTCTTCTGGGCCATATCGCCGAAATTCTTGGCAGCAACGTCTAGTTGACCAATAAGCTCATTTAGACTTTGAATGTCGATTTCTGAAATCTTGGTATCAGTGTTCGTCAGCAGAGTATTTAAGTTGGTTCCAATATCTTGAACAGTAGTAGCATTGATGCTTTCTGCAATTCTGTTTAAATTAACGATAAGAGAATTAATTGCCGGCAGCGTGTTGGAAACATATTTCTCGATATCCATCTCATCTAAACCCGCCAGGAAATTTTTAACGTTTTCAATAACTTCATTGCTTAAGCTTGGAGCCGATGGAATGTATGAATATTCAGGGTGCCAGGTAAAAGGAATGCTGTCAGCGGGATACTTTTCAGGATCTAAAAATTCCAAAGAGATGTACAGAGAGCCTGTGATACCGGCTAACTGAGTTTGGGTTCGCAGGCCCTCTTTTATATAGGTGTTTAGTTCTTGGTTGACGCTGTCAGCCGGCAAATTAAGCTGCATTCTGACAACGGCCACTGAATTTAGATTGGAGATTACGTCTTGTGCGGACTTTGGGTACGCTTCCGTGGATAGAAGAATCTCTTTTACCTCTCCTACCTGAATGCCGCGGAATTTAACCGGAGAACCGACTTCTAATCCGCTGATAGAGTATTTAAAGTAAGTTTCAGCGATGGTCTTGGGTTTAGTAAGAGAAGGACCCACAAGAATGACTACAGCCGCAATAATCAATAGGATAGCGGCGATAACAAACAACCCTAATCTAAATAATTTTGTATTGTTATTCATAGATTATTCCTCACCGTCAGGTTGTGCGTTAAAGAACTGACGAACTCTCGGATTGGGTGAGTGTTCTCTCAATTCTTCAGGAGAACCGTCGGCAATGATGGATTTGCTGACAGGATCCAGCATGAGGCAGCGGTCGGCAATCCGGAAAATACTTTTCAGCTCGTGGCTGACGATTACAAACGTACAGTTCAAATTTTTTCTTAGTCTAAGAATTGTTTCATCAAGGTTAGCAGCAGTAATAGGATCCAGACCCGCGCTCGGCTCATCTAGAAGCAGAATTGTGGCTCCTAGCGCCAGCGCTCTGGCAATACCTGCCCTTTTGATCATGCCCCCTGAAAGTTCTCCGGGCATCAGGTTGGCTGCATGAGGCATTTCTAGGGCTGCTAAAAGCATCTGAGAAGTCAAGTCCTTGGCCGGCATCGGAAGCTTAGTAAATTGGTCCAATGGAAAACGGACGTTTTCTAAAACTGTTAGTGAACCAAACAAAGCTCCGCTCTGATACATGATCCCGAGGCCTCTTTGAATTTCAGCTATCTTTTCTTGATCAGAGTGAATGATACTTTCCCTTCTGATTAGGATGTCGCCTGCCATCGGCGGGTTCAGACCGATAATTGTTTTCATCAAAGTGGATTTACCGCAGCCCGAGCCACCCATGATAAAAACGATCTCATTTTGCAGAATATCGAAGCTGACATTCTCCAACAGAATCTTCCCTGGCCATCCCATGGTCAGGTTTTCGACCCGAATAACTGATTTTTTATTGTTTTCTGTCATCATCAGATACCTAGTCTGTTTGCTAACAAAGCTGCAACGCCGTCAATGACCACAATCCACACAATGCTGCGGACCACAGCTTTGGTGGTCGAGATACCGACGGCAGCTGCCCCGGCTCCCGTATTCATACCGCATTCGCATCCGATTAAGGCAATCACATAACCGAAAATAACTGCTTTACCCAAACCAAAGAAGATGTCTCCGAGGGACATCGAACCCACCAACTGAACGTAGAACTGCATCGGTGTAATGTCATACAGTCCCATGACCAACGCACCTCCGAGAATTCCGGTAAGTGAGGCAAAAACTGACAAAAGGGGGACTACCGCGGAAGAGGCAAGTAAGCGAGGAACTACTAAAAAATGCATTGGGTCCAAACCAAATGTGGTTAAGGCATTGAGTTCTTCATTAACCTTTTGAGTTCCTAACTGAGCCGCAAAGGCTGAGCCTGAACGGCCGGCAAATAAAATGGCGGTCATTAGAGGGCCGAGCTCGCGGGTAACAGCAATGCCGATTCCGTTGACCACAAAAATAACGGCACCGAAAATCTGAGCGACCAAAGCAGTTTCAAAGGCAATAATCACGCCCATTAAAAAGCCGATTAGGCACACAATTCCTACAGCGTTGCTTCCCGTATCATCGCTGACGCTGAGAATTTCTTTAAGACGGAAGCGCCGAGGATGTATGAATAGAGAGCAAATGGCGCAAAGACTTTCTCCTAAGAAAGTTAAACTTGCCTTGGTTCCCTGAAGGAAAGTATTGAGCCATGCGCCACAGGCAACAACAAATCCTTCTCTTTTTTTAGGAGCCGGAGCCTGGGCGACCATATTTTTAGTCATCGTGACATACACTTGCTGTATGTCTTGTGGGATGTTAATCAGTTTAACGTTGGGGCCTGCGTGATTAATCTGAAATAGCAGAGCAATGCCTGACTCGTCACAAATCTTGACATTTTGAGCGTTGAATACGACAGATCTAGAAGAAGGTGAAAGAACTTTGCTCCAATACTGATTAGAGCAAGCCGCTGTCAGTTCGGCAGGCAGCATAATCTCTACTGACGTTTGCACGCTGCCGTTTGAATGAGCGAGTGTCTGATCCATTTTTCTTACCGTTCTCGAACAAGTATTGAGTTCTCAAAATATTCGAATCGTAATACTTGTCTTCTGCGAGTTTTCTAAATTAACTTAAAATAGCCGTGCATACACAGTACACTAAATAATTTCAGATTGCGGGACGTCATCCCCAACTAGGTCATAAACGAGGTCAGGAAAAGGTAAATGGCAAAGATTTATAGCGTCGCTAACCAAAAAGGCGGCGTCGGAAAAACAACTACAACCGTCAACCTAGCCGGCGCACTTGGCAAGCTAGGCTACAAAGTTTTGCTTGTTGATTTGGACCCGCAAGGAAATGCAACGACCGGTAGTGGTTTAGAAAAAAATACCTTAAATCTTTCTGTTTATGACGTTCTGAATGAAGATGCCTCTATCTCGGATGCAATTCAATATTCAGAAACTGCCGGCTATTCTGTTTTAGGTTCGAATAGAAGATTAGCCGGTGCAGAAGAAGAGTTGCTCCAGTGTTCTGGCAAAGAACTCAAGCTTCGGAAAGGATTAGAGCAAATTCAGGATCAGTACGATGTGATTTTGATTGACTGCCCTCCTACCCTTTCTATTTTGACGATCAATGCCTTCTGCGCATCCAACGGTTTGATTATTCCGATGACTTGCGAATATTTTTCTTTGGAGGGGGTCTCCGACTTGGTCATCAGTGTAAAAGCTGTTAGAGAACAGGTTAATAGTGACTTAGTAATCACTGGACTTCTTAGAGTGAAATTTGATCCTAGAGTCACTCTCCAGAAAGAGGTTAGCGAAGAGCTTATTAACTTTTTTGGAAAACGAGTCTACGGAACCGTTATTCCAACAAATGTCAGACTTGCCGAAGCTCCGGGCTACGGTTTGCCCGGGGTTCTGTATGAACCAAGCTCTAGAGGCGCACAGGCTTATACTAGTTTTGCAGAAGAATTCGCAAAGAAAGAGAATTTGAAAAAGAGAAAAGCTTTAAAGAAGAAGGAAGCTTGATATGACACCTAGAAAAACAAAAGGGCTTGGTAAAGGCCTCCCTAGTATGTTTGGGGTGAAATCAGTTGCTGATGTTTTGGAACCCAAAACTCCTAACGGCGATGTTCAGAAACTTCTTTTAGCAAAACTTCATCCTGGCAAATATCAGGCAAGAAAGACTTTGCCTGAAGAAAGCATTCAGGAATTAGCTCATTCCATTCAGGAAAAAGGAATTATCAATCCGATTGTTGTCCGTAAGATAGAAGAGAATTCTTACGAGATTCTTGCCGGAGAAAGAAGATTTAGGGCTGCTACTCTGATCGGTCTAAAAGAAGTACCGGTATCTATATTAGAGGTAGGTGATGAGGATGCCTTAATTATCGGTCTTATAGAAAACCTCCAAAGAGAAGACCTCAATGTGATCGATGCTGCTTGGGGTGTCCAGAGGCTGATCCAAGAATTCAACTATAGCCATGAACAAGCAGCTCAAGCAGTCGGTCGTTCCCGTTCAGCCGTTTCCAACTTAATTCGTCTCCTTAGCCTGCCGGAAGAAATTCAAACTTTTCTAAAAGACGGGGAGCTAGATATGGGACATGCGCGTGCCCTGCTCCCTCTTGAAAAAGTAGAACAAATTAAGCTAGCTGAAGAAATCATCAAAAAGGCTTTATCGGTAAGGCAGGTCGAAGCCTTAGTAGAGAGAATTAAAAAACAGAAAGAAGAGCCCGAAACACCATCCGAAGAAGGGGAAATCTTACTCCCGGACTTCACAAAATTCGAAAAACAGCTAGGGAAGCTCTACGGAACTCCGGTTAAATTGTCAGCAAATGCAAAAGGAAAAGGTAAAATCGTCTTGAATTTCGCCAATAAAGAAGAGCTTATGGCTCTATTGAAAAAGTTAAATAAGAAATAATCTGAGCTAATAAGGCTGACAAAATCTGAAAGATGCAGTCAATCTGTCCCTCTCCTGAGACTCTTAAAATCTTCTAAAGTCCAGGGGATATATAAAATTTGGAATAGTTCTTCTGAAGGCAAACGATAGCAGCTATGAGAAAGAGAATTCAGGGATAGATTATTTAGTCAACAAAATTTTAAGTATTTTTCACTAGGCCATTTTCCAAGAGGTCATTAAAACGGATGATATCCCGGTTTTCTAGGTTGCCTAACTGAATTGGGTTCATTACAATGCGCACAAATGAAAAATAGCGTAACTGAATTAATTGAAATCTCTGCCAAATGTTTGCTTTAAGGCGTGTTGTATTTTGGCAGTTTTTTGTATGCCTTTCTTGTTCGTTACTTTTCTGGATCTTCTCGGGAAGAAATAGTGGTTTATCTGCTTTATGCGGAGGGATGGTTTGTGCGTTCCCTTCGTTACTTGTGATCCTAATGATGTGGGTCACGAGAAATGCAACAGCCTCTCCTTTCGGGATCTTCTTGTATGAGTTTTTTAAAGTCACGATGATTATCTTCGGATTTTTGATTGTGGCGATGTTTTATAAGAATTTGGACTGGCTCTCGTTCATTATCAGCAGCGGAGCAGTTCTTTTAAGTCATGTTTTTGCTTTAGCTAGCAGAAAGTAATTGAAGGATTGATAACCATGGCAGGCTCGGCTACCGAATATATCCAGCACCATTTAACCCATCTATCCACTGTCAAGCAGCAAAGTATTGTTGACTTCTCCGTCTTCAACTTTGACACCGCAGTATTTTCTATTTTGATGATGGCGTTAGCACTCGGTTTACTCTATATGGCTGCCCGTAAGGCAACTCCAGGAGTTCCGGGAAAATTCCAATGCGCAGTAGAAATGCTTGTTGACATGGTTTCTGAACAAGCCAAGTCCATTGTCCATGGAGACAGAACCTTTATTGCTCCTTTAGCCTTGACAGTTTTTGTCTGGGTAGCATTTATGAATGCAATTGACTTGATTCCGGTTGACTTGTTCCCGTCTATCGCCAGTGCATTCGGTATCCATTATCTTCGTCCGCTTCCAACCGCTGACCTTAACGGCTCTTTAGGCATTGCCTGCGGTGTATTGATTTTGATGATCTATTATGGAATCAAGGTCAAGGGACTCAAGGGATTTAACAAAGAGCTCTTCACAGCGCCATTCGGAAATCATCCGCTCTTGTGGCCATTTAACTTCCTTCTGAATTTGATCGAATACTTAGCCAAAACAGTCTCTCTCGGCATGCGACTTTTTGGAAACATGTATGCCGGTGAGTTAGTTTTCTTCCTTATCGCTTTGCTTGGCGGTTTGTGGGCAGGTTTTGACGGGTTAAGTATTTTCGGTGTGGTTGGACATTTCGTCGCCGGTTTGTGCTGGTTGCTCTTCCACATTTTGATTGTTTTGCTTCAAGCCTTCATTATGATGATGTTGACTTTGGTCTACATTGGTCAGGCCCATGAAGGACATTAATTTTCTTTTCTTTCTTTTGATTTGTTTACGTCATATTTAACAAGGAGTTCGTTATGACAAACGTCGCTTATGTTGCCTTAGCTTGTGGCCTTATCATTGGCTTCGGTGCTTTTGGTGCTTGTATCGGTATCGCTATCATGGGTAGCAAGTACCTCGAAGCTTCTGCTCGCCAGCCAGAGCTTATCAACACATTGCAGACCAAGATGTTCCTTCTCGCCGGTCTTATCGACGCCGCTTTCTTGATCGGTGTTGGTATCGCCATGATGTTCGCTTTCGCAAATCCTTTTGTCGGCTAACCAGCTTTACTTTGCGCTTAGGTTTTCCAGACAAACTGCAGTTCTGTAAAAGAATTGCTTAAAGGGATCGAAAAATGAACATTAATGCAACACTGTTCGTACAGATGGCTGTGTTTTTCGTTGGTGCTTGGATCACTATGAAATACATTTGGCCACCGCTCAATCGAGCAATCGAAGAGCGGCAGAAAAAGATTGCCGATGGTCTTGCAGCAGCCGATCGCGGTGAGCACGCTCTCGAAGAAGCCAAGAAACAAGGCGCTTCTATCGAAGCTACAGCCCGCCAACAATCTCAAGTGATCGTTGCTCAAGGCGAAAAACGCGGTCAGGCAATCATTGACGAAGCTAAAGCTCAGGCACAGGTTGAAGCCGACAAGATCATCGCCGCTGCTAGAGCCCAAGCTGCTCAAGAAATTCAACAAGCCCGCGAGCAATTGAAGGACCAAGTTGCGCATTTAGCAGTTACCGGTGCTTCTCAGATTTTAGGTAAAGAAGTCGATGCTAAGGCTCATCAGCAATTGCTAGACCAACTTAAGGCGAAACTGTAATCATGGCTGAAATCTCAACTATTGCACGTCCCTACGCAGAAGCTCTTAATGCAGCTGTTATGGACAGTAAGGAAGAGGGTCTGGCTGATAAAGTCTTGCTTGCTCTAGAAACTCTCGATCAGATAGTTGTTGATCCAGCATTGCAAGATTTAATCAATGACCCTCAGGTGGGTTCTGAACAAATCTACAGTTTATTGCGCGGCATGCTGCCTAAAGAGATTCCCTCTGAAGCTATCCGGCTTTTGAAACTCTTGATAGAGAATGGCAGACTTGAGGCG
The DNA here is from genome assembly GCF_002221595.1 of Turicimonas muris. GTDB lineage: Bacteria > Pseudomonadota > Gammaproteobacteria > Burkholderiales > Burkholderiaceae_F > Turicimonas > Turicimonas muris. Next base: position 113,597 of record NZ_NHMP01000002.1, on the reverse strand, counting down.
TTACCGTCTATTACCGAGCAATTCAAAAACCTTCTTCATCAAGACAGATCTGAAGCAGAAGTATTGATCGAAACTCCTTTCCCATTAAGTCAGGAAGAGGTCGATTCTTTAGTTAAGGCCTTGGGCAACAAGTTCCCTGGTTTGAAATTGCTTCCAAAGATCGAGATTGACAAGTCTCTTATTGGTGGAGTGAAAATCTCTGTCGGAGATAAGGTACTTGACGGAACAGTTAAGGCTCGTCTTGCAGAAATGCATGCAGCCCTCACAAGTTAATAACGGAGTTTTAAGCTATGCAACTCAATCCGAGTGAAATTAGCGAGCTGCTTAAGCAGCGAATCGAAGGGATGGGTCTTAATACCAACCTTCGTACGGAAGGCACAGTAGTTTCTGTGACTGACGGTATTTGCCGTGTTCACGGTCTTTCTGACGTGATGCAGGGCGAAATGCTTGAATTCCCAAATAACACTTACGGTCTTGCTCTTAACTTAGAAAGAGATTCAGTCGGTGCTGTTATTCTGGGTAGCTATGAACATATTTCTGAAGGCGACATCGTTAAGACAACAGGCCGCATTCTTCAGGTTCCAGTCGGCCCGGCTTTGATTGGCCGCGTTGTTAACGCTCTTGGTCAGCCAATCGATGGAAAAGGCCCAATCGTTACCGACGAGTACGACGTTGTTGAAAAAGTTGCTCCTGGCGTTATCGACAGACAGTCCGTCAGCCAGCCGGTTCAGACAGGTTTGAAGTCAGTTGACTCCATGGTTCCAATCGGACGCGGCCAACGTGAGTTGATCATTGGCGACCGTCAGACCGGTAAGACAGCCGTTGCTATCGATACCATCATCAACCAGAAAGGTAAAGACCTTATCTGTATTTATGTTGCTATCGGTCAGAAGGCTTCTACTATCGCCAACGTAGTACGTAAATTGGAAGAATACGGCGCAATGGATTACACCATCGTTGTTGCCGCATCTGCATCCGAATCTGCTGCTATGCAGTACATTGCTCCGTACTCCGGCGCAACAATGGGTGAATACTTCAGAGACCGCGGTCAGGATTCCTTGATTGTTTATGATGACTTGACCAAGCAGGCTTGGGCATATCGTCAAATCTCTCTGCTTTTGCGCAGACCACCAGGACGTGAAGCTTATCCTGGCGACGTTTTCTACTTGCACAGCCGTCTTCTTGAAAGAGCTGCTCGTGTCAACCCGGAATACGTCGAAAGAAAGACTAAGGGTGCAGTAAAAGGCAAGACAGGTTCTATGACTGCTCTTCCGATTATTGAAACCCAGGCCGGTGACGTTACAGCTTTCGTTCCGACCAACGTAATTTCCATTACTGACGGCCAGATCTTCTTGGAAACCGACTTGTTCAACGCAGGTATCCGTCCGGCTATTAACCCTGGTATTTCTGTGTCCCGTGTAGGTGGTGCAGCTCAAACCAAGATTATTAAGAAGCTCGGCGGCGGTGTTCGTTTGGCTTTGGCTCAGTATCGTGAATTGGCAGCTTTCGCTCAGTTCGCTTCTGACCTTGACGAAGCAACACGTAAACAGCTCGAACGCGGTAAGGTTGTTACAGAATTGATGAAACAGCCTCAGTACCAGCCTCTCCAAGTTTGGGAAGAAGCTTTGGTTCTTTTCGCGATCAACATGGGTGCTTACGACGATGTTGAAGTTAAGGATGCATTGAAAGTTGAAAAAGCCATGCAGGATTACATGAAAGTAAATCATGCTGATTTGATCGACCGTATCGAAAAAGAAAAGGCTTTGAGCAAAGAAGACGAACAACTTCTCACAGCTGCTGTTAATGAGTTCAAGAAATCCGGAGCTTATTAAGGCGAGATTTACGTTAGAGGAACCTAATGCCTAGCACAAAAGAAATTCGAGCAAAGATCCGATCGGTTCAAAACACCAGAAAGATCACTAAAGCTATGGAAATGGTTGCCGCTTCTAAGATGAAGAAGGCACAGGATCGTATGAGGGCTGCTCGTCCCTACGGCGATACGATCCGCAACATGATTGGTCATTTGGCTGAGGCTTCGACTGAAATTACTCATCCTTTCCTCCGTAAAACGACCAAGATTGACTCCATAGGTCTCATTTGCGTAACTACTGACAAAGGCTTAGCCGGTGCTTTGAACACTAATATTCAAAGATTGCTTGCTCATAGACTTCATGAGTGGGCAACTGAAGGTAAGAAAGTCGAAGCTACTGCAATCGGTAATAAAGGTTTAGGTTTCCTCCAACGAGTTGGCGTGCCGGTTGTTTCGCAAGTAACTCAGTTAGGAGATCGTCCTCACCTTGACCGCCTCTTAGGCGCTATCAAGGTTCAGATTGAAGCTTTCCAGAAAGGCGAAGTGGATGTTGTTTATTTGGCCTACTCTCGCTTCATTAACGCTATGAAGCAAGAACCGGTTATCGAACAACTCCTTCCGCTTCCAAAGAAAGTCATTGAAGCTGATGAAAAAACAGTTTCCTGGGACTACATCTACGAACCGAGTCCAGAGCAAGTATTGAAGGTCTTACTCAAGCGCTACGTAGAAGCATTGATTTACCAGGCAGTAGCTGAAAATATGGCCAGCGAACAAAGTGCCCGTATGGTAGCTATGAAGGCCGCTTCTGATAACGCTAAGAAGCTTATCGATGACCTGCAGCTTGTTTACAACAAGACTCGCCAGGCAGGTATTACCAAAGAGATTACTGAGATCGTCGGCGGTGCTGCCGCTGTGTCTTAATTAAGAAATTCGAACGAGGATTAGTCATGAGTGACGGAAAAATCGTACAGGTTATTGGCGCTGTGGTTGACATCGAATTCCCACGCGACAAGATGCCTAATGTTTACGACGCCCTTGTCCTTGAAAAGGATGAGAAAAATACGCTTGCTGAAGAAGGTTTAACTTTCGAAGTTCAGCAGCAATTAGGCGATGGTTTAGTTAGAACTATTGCTATGGGCTCTTCTGAAGGTCTCCAAAGAGGTATGGCTGTTAAGGCTTTAGGCCACGGAATTGAAGTTCCTGTTGGTCCTAAGACTCTTGGCCGTATTATGGACGTTCTGGGTCGCCCAATCGACGAAGCCGGTCCTATTGGTGAAGAAAAGAGAATGCCAATTCACCGTGCTGCTCCTAAATTTGACGAGTTGAGCCCATCTGTTGATCTTTTGGAAACAGGTATTAAGGTTATTGACTTGGTATGCCCGTTCGCTAAAGGCGGTAAGATTGGTCTGTTCGGCGGTGCTGGTGTAGGTAAGACAGTTAACATGATGGAACTCATCAACAACATCGCTAAAGCTTACGGTGGTTATTCCGTATTCGCTGGTGTTGGTGAAAGAACCCGTGAAGGTAATGACTTCTATCACGAAATGGAAGACTCCAAGGTTCTTGATAAAGTTGCCATGGTGTTCGGTCAGATGAACGAGCCTCCAGGAAACCGTTTGAGAGTTGCCTTGACAGGTTTGACAATGGCTGAAGCATTCCGTGACGAAGGTCGCGACATTCTTCTGTTCATTGATAACATTTACCGTTACACATTGGCAGGTACTGAAGTATCCGCTTTGTTAGGCCGTATGCCTTCTGCTGTGGGCTACCAGCCGACACTTGCTGAAGAAATGGGTAAACTCCAGGAACGTATTGCTTCCACAAAGGTTGGTTCCATTACTTCCATTCAGGCCGTTTACGTTCCTGCTGACGACTTGACTGACCCTTCTCCGGCTACAACATTCGGCCACTTGGACGCTACAGTTGTGTTGTCTCGTGATATCGCTGCTTTGGGTATTTATCCGGCTGTTGACCCGCTTGATTCCACATCTCGTCAGATCGACCCGAATATCATCGGTGAAGAACATTACAGCGTTACGCGCCGTGTTCAGGCTACATTGCAGCGCTACAAGGAATTGAGAGACATTATCGCCATTCTTGGTATGGACGAACTTTCTCCGGAAGACAAACTCTCCGTTACAAGAGCTCGTAAGATTCAGCGTTTCTTGTCTCAGCCTTTCCACGTTGCTGAAGTGTTTACCGGTACTCCTGGTAAGTATGTTCCACTCAAAGAAACTATTCGTGGTTTCAAGATGATTGTTGACGGCGAATGCGATCAACTTCCGGAACAGGCTTTCTACATGGTCGGTACTATTGACGAAGCCTTCGAAAAGGCCAAGACACTTAAGTAATCTTTGGCGGGTAAAACCCGCCAGCACCATGGAGATTTAAATGAGCAAAAAACTTAAAGTCGACGTAGTCAACGCTGAGGAGTCTCTCTTCAGCGGTGAAGCTGAGTTCGTTGCTCTTCCTGGTATCGAAGGTGAGTTAGGCATATTGCCTGGTCATACTCCTCTCATCACATTGATTCGTCCCGGACTCGTCAGAATCCGCAAAGAGGGTCAAGAAGGTGAGGATGAGTTCTTTGTAGCCGGCGGCGTATTAGAAGTTCAACCCAATAATGTGATTGTTCTTGCTGACGTCGCTATCCGCAGCAAAGACTTGGATGAGGCCAAAGCTAAAGAAGCTATGGATCGAGCCAAGGAAGCCGCTAAGAATGCTTCAAGCCAGATTGAAGTTGCTAAGCTCGAAGCTGAAATTAGTATGCTTGCAGAACAACTGCGTATCCTTCAGAAGCTCAAGAGATAATTTTCTCAAGCATCAAAAAAACCCTGCCGTAAAAAGCGGGGTTTATTTTTACCTGTTCAGTCGTATATGCAAGACACGGCCCAATAAAATTCTTGTATCACGAGTAACTTTCGGTTACTTTCTTCAGCGGGATTTCTTATAATTACGATACTTCATTATATTTATTAGAAACCTTATAGGAGTTCAAAGTGATCCTAGTCTCTACTGACGGCACAGAATTATCTGACAAAGCAGTTCATACCGCAGCTAAATTGGCTAAGCAGCTCAATACTTCCGTCCTGGGAATTATTGTTGTCAAATCCAAGGGTGCAGAGTCTGCAATCAAAGCTCTAGATGATGTCAAAGATGTTTGCGAAAGAGCGGGGACACCTTGCGAAGTAGCCGAGATTATCGGAACTTCTGTTCCGGACTCAATTTTGAAGACAGCTCAAGAAAGAGATGTACGTTTTATTGTGATGGCCAGCCGCGGTTTAGGAACTCTGGGTTCCCTCTTTATCGGCAGTTCAACTCAGCAGGTTTTGGCTAAAGCTGATCGTCCTGTTTTAGTTGTTCGTTAATCAACAATAAATCCAGATATACAAGGACTCCTAAGGAGTCCTTCAGTTTTTTGAGCTAACCTCATATTCTTCCTATTATTTCCGGTTGGAGCCTGTTTCGAATGAGACCAGCAAATGATACTTTTTTAAGAGCATTATTAAAAGAAAAGACTGAATACACTCCTATTTGGCTGATGAGACAGGCTGGCCGCTATCTTCCAGAATATCGCGCAACAAGAGCAGAGGCCGGCAGCTTTATGGATCTTGCAATGAATCCTCATTATGCTTGTGAAGTTACATTGCAGCCGGTGGAAAGATATCCGTTAGACGCTGCTATTTTGTTTTCTGACATTCTCACAATTCCAGATGCTATGGGCTTAGGTTTAAGTTTTCAAGCCGGGGAGGGCCCGAAGTTTGAAAAGGCAGTCAGAGATGAAGAAACAGTCAATTCCTTATTCGTTCCGGATCCTTGTGGCAAACTCAAATATGTTACGGATGCAGTCGTTGAAATCAAGAAAGCATTAAATAACCGCATCCCGCTTATCGGCTTCTCTGGCAGCCCGTTTACTTTGGCATGTTACATGGTTGAAGGCGGAAGCTCTTCTTCTTTCCAGAACGTTAAGAAAATGATGTATCAGAGACCTGATCTCTTTCATAAGATTTTGGAAACTAACGCTCAGGCAGTCGCCGCTTACTTAAACGCTCAAATAGAGGCCGGTGTCAATGCCGTGATGGTATTTGATACTTGGGGCGGGTCTCTCGCCCACAGGCAATATAAAGAGTTCTCTTTAGCTTATATGAAGAAAGTCGTCGATGGCTTGATCAAAGAGCAAGACGGAGAAAGAATTCCTTCTATTGTATTCACTAAGGGCTCTGCACCTTGGGTAACCGACATTGCTTCCATCGGAGCTAATGCTATGGGTCTTGATTGGACAGCAAGCTTAGGCGAAGCCAGAAAACTAGTTCAGGACAAAGTTGCTCTTCAAGGGAATCTTGATCCTTCCGTCCTCTTTGCTGACGAAAAAGTTATCAGAGAGCAGGCTCGCGCCGTGATTGATGATTTCGGCATGGTTGGCAACGGTGGACACGTATTCAACTTAGGACACGGCATTGATAAGACAACTCCGCCGGAAAATGTTCAGTATCTTGTTGATGAAGTTCACAACTACAGTAAGAAATATCATCTCTAAAAAATAACTCCTTGAAGAAAAACCGTTGCAAGAGGCAGTGGAAGCTGCCTTTTCAACGGTTTTTCCATATTGCCGGAACAAAAACTGCTGTTGCGCCTAAAGGCATAACAGCAGTTATTTGAAGCTTAGAAGAAATTAAAGAACGATCTTTGCGAATAAGAATCCAACAGGAACAGCAGCCACGAGACCTAAAATTCCCGGAATAAAGAACGGATGGTTAATCACAAACGAGCCATTCCACTTTCTGTCCATATAAGAACCGGTATCGTCACAAGCGATCGCAAAAGCTGTTGTCGGATACACCGTTGTAATGAACAGGGCAGAGCAGGCAACGAAGCTGGCGAGAATGGTTGCGGCATCGACACCCAAACTGGCTGCTACGGGAACCAGAAGGGCTGAGGTTGCGCCCTGACTGAATAACAAAGCAGAAACACAGAAGAATGCGACGGCAAGCAAAGCAGGGTATTGCTCCAAGAGGTGGGTGGCAGAGGTCTTAATTTCCGGAATGTGAGCACCGATGATGGTCGAGGACATCCAGACGATACCGAGAACCACAATCAAGCTTTCCATACCGCCGCCGAATACCGGTGTGTCTTTGATGCCGCTTAGCGGGAATTTGCAGACCCAGTAAGTTACAAGACCGCTCATCAGCATTGCGATGATGATAATGTCACGGCTGCCGAGAGTATGACCAATTTGTGTTTTGAAAAGAAGCATGCCGACGATAAATAAAACGGCAAGTAAGAAGATGCCGACGGACAGCTTTGCTTTGGCTGTGGTTGGTTGTTCATCTTTCTGTTTGGACTTAAGAACCACTAAGCCTTCCTTAAGACGCTGCTGGAAGATCGGATCTTTTTCGAGATCAACACCTTGGTAGCTTGAGATGATGACGGCTACGATGGAGCCGGCGATAGCCGCCGGAACGATAACGGCAAGAGCTTGGCCGAAAGAAACACCCATTTTTTCAACCACAACGTACATAGCTGCGGTAGCTGCAGAAATAGGAGAAGCCGTAATGGCAATTTGGCTGGCGATAACCGCGCTGGTCAACGGTTGAGAAGGACGGACACCGTTTTCCTTTGCTACCTCTTGAATAACGTTTAAAACGCTCATGGCGGTAAAGCCGGTACCTCCAAGAACTGTCAAGAGAAAGGTAATAGCCGGAGCGAGGAAGTTGATGTATTTAGGATTCCCGCGCAGAAGCCGTGCGGAAATTTTAACCATGTAATCCATTCCGCCTGCGAGCTGCATACAGCTGATGGCAAAAATCACGGTAAGAATAATAAGAATGACATCAACCGGAATTTCGCCCGGTTTTAAACCCAGGCCGAAAACCGCTATCGCCATCCCTAAGCCGCCGGCCATGCCGACACCTACCCCTCCGAGTTTTGCAGCATATATAATGCAGCCGAATAATATAGCAATTTCAAGATATATCATGGTTTCCTTCAATAAGAGGCCTAATAATCACTTATTTTTTCAAAATTTAACAGATAAGTTCTACCTAATATAGGTATTAATACTTACAAAAAATTAGATAATTCTTTCAAATTTTTAAATAGTAATTGGCACGGATAATAATTTTTAGTTATTGGAAGAGAGGTTTCTGCGGAAACCCAAAAAAGATTTGTAGGACATACAAGGTAACTATTGCAAGCCTTATGAGGCGCTCCTTTTTTCCTATAATTCTTGAAATGTCAGGTAGTTAGTTCTAACGGAAGCAATGGATCAGAAGATAATCAAAGTAATCGTCGATACTCCTTTATGGGAGCCTCTCGATTATTTGAATGTGCCTGCTGAGAATCTAAAAGTCGGCGAGAGATGTCTTGTTCCCGTTGGGAGACGAACTTGTGTGGGTATTGTCGTTGGCTTTTCTCAAACCAGCAGTTTTCCGCAAGACCGGCTGAAAAAGATTATCGGACGAATTGACCGTCTGTCTCCTCTTAGCTCTAACTGGCTTCGGTTTACTAAATTTGCCTCGAAATATTATCTTTCTCCGTGGGGAGAAACTGCGGTTCCCTCATTGCCGAAGTTTTTTCGAAGACCTCCCGGTCAGCGGCATGATTCTTCCTTGAACAGACTTAGAAAAACCAACTTTGTACTTAGCGCACCGGATCAAGAACTTCCGGTTCTGAATGAAGAGCAAAAGTATGTTCTGGATAATTTTGTTCAAAGCAAGTTCGGGGTAAGTTTGCTTTACGGTATTACCGGGAGCGGTAAGACGGAAGTCTATCTTCGGCTTATCCAAAAAGTTTTTGATAAAGATCCGGAAGCACAGATTCTGCTGATGGTGCCGGAAATCAATTTAACGCCACAACTTGTGGAGAGAGTAGCCAAAAGATTTCCAAACCATGCTGTCGGCAGCTGGAACTCTAAAATGTCGGAAGGAGAAAAGGCAGCTACTTGGCTTGCAGCTCATGAAGGCCGACTGAATATTTTGGTTGGTACTCGTCTTTCCGTTTTTGCCAGTCTGCCTAAGCTTTCCATGATTCTCATTGATGAGGAGCATGACAGCTCTTATAAGGCACTCGAAGGGGTTCGTTATTCTTCCCGAGATTTGGCCATTAAAAGGGCACAGATCGAGAACATTCCGATTCTCTTAGGTTCTGCTACCCCATCTTTTGAATCGTTCCAAAGAGCTCTTAGCGGCGATTATCAGCTCTTCAAAATGACTAAGAGAGCCGTTCAGGATGCTCATCTTCCGGAATTGGAACTTATCGACATCTCCAAAGACAGAGTAAAAGGTGCGGCTCTAGGTGCTCAGGTAAGAGATGAGATTACTAAAACCCTTGAAAAGAAAGAGCAGGTTTTGATTTTCCTCAACCGCAGAGGTTATGCACCGGTGGTGACATGCAACAGCTGCGGATGGGTTTCAACTTGTCCTCACTGTTCAACGTTTGCGGTTTATCACAAGACAACCGGAAACTTGACCTGTCACTACTGCGGATGGACTACGCCTCTTCCGAGGCACTGTCCTAAATGTGGGTCCGTTGAAATTGTGCCGCTAGGCCGCGGAACGCAGAGAGTCGAAGAAGAGATTAAAGAGCTTTGGCCTGACGCAAACGTGATGCGCTTAGACCAAGACAGCACAAGACGCAAAGGAAGCGCTCAGGAAGTACTGGAAAGCGTCCACCAAGGAAAAGTCGATATACTTCTCGGAACTCAGATTGTGGCCAAAGGACACGATTTTAAGAAGGTTTCTTTGGTTGTCATTCTTAATTCCGATCCGGTGTTATTGTCGCCGGACTTTAGGGCAAGAGAAAGACTTTTTTCCGTACTGATGCAAGTTTCCGGCAGAGCCGGAAGGGGAGAGATACCTGGAAAGGTTTTATTGCAGACGCAGTACACGCAAGATCCTCTTTTCCACCATTTAAGCCGGCAGAACTACAGTGACTTTGCGACGGAGGAACTCAATTCAAGGGAGAAGACGAGACTGCCTCCGTTTACCGCACAGGCTTTGGTTATTGCGGAAGGAAAAAAGATTAACGAGGTACTCAAGTACCTTGATGAGGTAAAACAAGCGGCGCTTTCTCTCCAATATCCGGGAATTCACATTTATTCTCCGATTCCACAGTCGATTATGAGGATTCAGGATATTGAAAGAGGGCAACTTCTGCTTGAGGCTGATAGTAAGAAAGTCATGCAGGAGTTTTTAGCTGTGTTTGCTCCTATATTGTTTGAAAAAATGAATAGGTTCAACGTTTATATCGACGTTGATCCGCTTAACTGTTGAGAAAAAATTGAAGCGAGAAGATTTTGAAATTATGGCTCCCGTAGGATCATGGGAGCCTTTGTCTGCTGCCATTCAGGGCGGAGCTGATTCTGTTTATTTCGGAGCCGGTGCATTAAATATGCGTTCGGCTTCTTCTAATCAGTTCTCTCCTGATGATTTGAAGGAAATTGCCAGAGTCTGCAAAGACGCCGGCGTGAAGTCATATCTGACGGTTAATACCATCATGTACGATGATGATTTGAAGCTGATGCGTCAATACATCGATACGGCAAAAGAAGCAGATATTTCAGCCATTATTGCCTCCGACGTTGCGGTTATGAATTACTGCAATCAGATTGGAATTCCCGTCCACCTTTCAACTCAGCTGAACATTTCTAATTTGGAAGCTTTGAAGTTTTATGCGCAGTTTGCTGAAGTAGTAGTTTTAGCGAGAGAGCTGAACGTAAAACAAGTTAGACATATTTATGAGGGCATTCAATCTGAAAATATCTGTGGTCCAAACGGAGAGAAAGTCAGGATTGAGATGTTCTGTCACGGTGCACTCTGCATGGCTGTCAGCGGCAAGTGCTATTTGAGTTTGAATACGGTCGGCAGAAGTGCCAACAGAGGCGGATGCATGCAGACCTGCCGCAGAGCTTATATCGTCAAAGATAAAGAAAGAGATGTTGAGCTCGAAATCGATAATCAATACATCATGTCCCCGAAGGATTTGAAGACCATTGGATTCTTGGATCAGATGGTTAAGGCAGGTGTTCGAGTTTTCAAGATTGAAGGTCGCGCCCGAGGTCCCGAATACGTCAGAACAGTTGTTGAGTGCTACAACGAAGCTTTAGAAAGCATTCTGCAAGGTAAATGGAATGAGGAACTGAGCAAATCTTGGGATGACCGACTCAAGACGGTTTACAACCGTGGCTTCTGGAACGGCTATTATCTTGGTCAGACTCTAGGGGAGTGGAGCAACCGTTACGGTTCTCAAGCCACGGAACGTAAGGTTTACGTTGGCAAGGGAATCAAACATTTTGCTAAACCCGGTATTGCAGAGTTTTTAGTACAGGCTGAAAACATCAAGAAAGGCGAGAAAATGCTGGTCACGGGTCCGACAACCGGTGCTGTTTATTTCAATTTGGATGAGCCTTGGGTTGATCAGAAACAAGTGGATGAAGTCATCAAAGGTCAGCATTTCACATGCAAGGTTCCTGAGAAAATCAGGGAGAATGACAAGCTTTATGTTGTCCGCAGTGTTGAGCTCGACAATGTTTTGAAGTAAGACTAACGCTTTGTAGGATTATAAAAAACGGCTGTTCTTAGCGCTTATTCTTGTTAGGAAGTGAACGGCTGTTTTTTATCTTTACAAGCTTAATACTCATAGAGTAAGTGAATACTTGCTATTTCTTTTTAGATTGAGGGTTAAAAATTCGTATTTCAAGCCGGTTCTCTAGCTTGAAAGGAGAAAGATTTATAGATAGAAGTTTGCGAAAGCCTCCTCAGGCAATTAGAATTACACTTTCTCGCACCTGTAGCTCACTTGGATAGAGTACTGCCCTCCGAAGGCAGGGGTAGTGGGTTCGATTCCCGCCAGGTGCGCCATTTCTTTTCCCCTTTGTGTAGTTTTTGAAGTTTTCTTTTATCTAACCTCCTCCGAGGTGGCATCTTAGTGGGTCTGAGATTCTGTAATCTTTATACCAAGTTCCTATCTAGTACATATTCTTGTCTAGCGGAGCGTCTCCTGAAAAAACATAAAACCTCGGAACTGGACACACTGGGTATCGAATAGTCTTGTTTCCTGAAAGAAATTTGAGTAACAGTCTTCATTTAGTTGGCCGTTGCCTTAGAAAAATGCCAGGTATTTCAACACTGGTTTCCTAGAGTGTGTCCGAAGGAATTAAGCGAGAATTTTGCACACTTTTTTTTATAATTTGCCGGTTAACTACTCTCGGAAGTTTGGATTTTTTATATAAGAAGGATCTGACGAAGCTATGTTCTCAACTTTAGTTACTATCGCGGGAGTGCACATTATTGCACTTGCTTCCCCTGGTCCCGATACCTTTATTGTCATGCAAACTGCTGCAAGTAAGTCTAGAAAAGAAGCCATGATGTGTGTTGTGGGGATTACTGTTGGAGTTGCGGCTTGGGCTGCTGTGTCCTTGTTGGGACTGCAGTGGCTTTTTGATCAGTTTGCGTGGCTTCATAAGACTATTATGTTAATGGGCGGCATTTACTTAGGCTGGATGGGCTTTAAGATTATGAAGAGTTCATTAAAGGCCTCAACTTCAGCAACTGCAGACTCCTCACTTGGTACTCAAGAGGCTAAGTCAAAGCCATTTTTGACGGGATTGTTCACTAATCTTGCGAATGCGAAGGCTCTTGTCTACTTTAGTTCAGTGTTTGCTTTATTTATTAGGCCAGATATGGAATGGACTCAGAGTTTTCCAATTTTTCTTTTAGTAATTACTGAGACCTTTTTATGGTTTTCTTTCGTAGGTCTGTTAATAGGACTGCCTAAACCTAAGCGGATTTATAGGAGTGCCGGAAAATGGATTGACGGTGCGTGTGGCGCAATATTTGGAGTATTCGGAGGCGGTCTAATTTACAGCGCTTTAAAAGAATAACCTCTTCGTTAAAACTTTTGGAGTCAAAGGGTGTTGACAAATGCTTGGCAACTTTTGTGTCTTTAAACAGAGCCAACACAAATTTCTACTTGACTTGCTTGTCGGAAGTAGATTGAACTTCTTCTTTAAACTTTTTGCGAGATGAGAACCTGACCGATTTCCGACATTTAGCCTGTGGAGAAGCGACCCGAGGCATTCATGGTGCCGTTTATACGACAGGAAATGCATTTGGTAAGGCATTTCCTTTCGGTCACTTGGCTACGACGGATTTCGCCAAAAACTGAAAAAAGAAAAAAACAAAGAGGCGGCTTGCTCCTCTTTGAGAAAGGAAGAAAAGGCTGCTGGAACGGTTTATAAGCAGCCTTTTTGATTATTGCCTATTCAGTGCCGTTAAGCTTCAGAAGGCAGCCTTTAAAGATATCGAATGCGGTTTCCATGCCTTTTTCATCAAAATCAAATTCTCTCTGGTGATGGGCTGCAGTTCTGTCTGCACCGACAACAAAGAACTCAGTTTTTCCGCCTCTAGCGCGTACTCGAGAGGCAAGAAGGGTGAAGTCTTCTGAGCACCCAATCTTCTTGCGTTCAACGACTTTATGACAAGATGGCACTGATTTTGCAACTTCCGCCACGAGCGAAGCTAACTCATCATCATTTCTGAGTTCTCCGCCCTCACCTACTTTTTCAATTTCGTATTGAACATCGTAAGCAAGCGCAGTGCCTTTGACGATTCTGCATGCCTGATCAACCATGAAATTATTGATTTCATCGCTTTCTCCGCGGACTTCCATTTGAATAGTCGCATGAACCGGGATGACGTTTCTGCATTCTCCAGCCTTCATTAAACCGACATTAATGCAGCCTAGTCCTTTGCCATGACGGGCCATTCCTAAAAGTTCACTTACAGTGGTGCATGCGCAGGCAAGAGCATTACGACCGAGGTGGGGACTCATTGTTGGATGGGCTGGGGCCCCTTTGAGATGAATGTCGAGCTTGGTCGTCGAAAGCAGGCCGGTGGGATAAACGCAAACTTCGCCCGTTGGACACATCATTGCGAGATGAGCTCCTAATAGATACTGGACGTCATCAAGCAGTCCGCTGGCCGATTGTGCTGCGCCGCCTCTCACCCCCTCTTCTGCAGGTTGGAAAATAAGTTTAATTCTACCGGTTAGCTTGTCTTTGTTTTCTATTATCCAGTGGGCAAGATTTAAGCCAATAGATGTATGGCCGTCGTGACCGCACGAGTGCATCTCTCCCGAATGACAAGAACGGAATTTTTCCTTATTTGGCAAATGCTCTTCCTTGTCGGTCTCTTCAACCCCTACACAGTCAATATCAAAGCGTAAAGCCGTGACAGGGCCGGCTCTGCCGGTGTCAAATTCTGCTATGCAGCCTGTGTATCCTTGCATCCTATCTAAGGTTTCTTCACTTACTCCTGAGTCGCGGGCTCTTTGAATGCTTTTTTCTACGAAAACGGGATCTCGGCCCATCACTTGATCTAAGCCAACTTGTTGGATTCCTGTATGAAGAGTCCATCCTAAAGGATCGAGTGTTTCGATAATTTTTGCCGTTGTTTTGAACTCTCCCTATCCCATTTCCGGAATTTTGTGGAGTTCGCGACGAATTCGAACCAAATTTTCTTGATAGTTCATTGAAGTTCTCCTCTAAACCATAGTCAAGGCTACAAAGATGACAGCTATGAGCATCGGGAGCCAAAGCCGTTTCGTTAAATCAATAGGATTAATTGAAGCTAATCCGCAAATAACGATAGCAACGCCTGAGATAGGGCTCATCGTTCTGCCTAAGGCGCCTGAAAGAGCCGCCATCATTCCAAGCGTTGGAATTTCCATTCCGAATTCTTTTGCGTGCGGTGTTACTGCTTCATTGAAAGCAAATGCGGCAGCGTCTCCGGAACCTGTGATGACGCCCATTACAAATGGACCGATCGATCCGCCCCAGCGAGCAATTTCATTAGATTGTTTAAGTACATTGATGAAAGCATCGATAAGACCGCATGTCTTTAGGCCCGCCGCAAAAACGCCTGCGGAAATGATGATGCCCAAAACTTGACCATAGCCTTTTCCCATTCCTGCGAAGAAATTCTTTGAAAAGGTTTGAGGATTGACTCTAGAAACTATCAGAGTGTAGATGGCGCCGATAACCATGGCTTGGGCAACACCAGTTTTCAGTGCTGGGACCCATAAGTTGCCGATGACCAGAATAGCAACTGGAATTAAAGGAGCCAGCGCTTTAAAGAGACTTATTTCTTGAATCGAAGTTCCTTCTTCAACCAACTTTTGTTCTTGTGTGCTGTTAGTTCCATAATCTTTCATAATCCAACACATGACAGTCACACCGATGACAGCAATTGCGCCACACACTAGTGTGTAATTCATGTGGACGCCTATGGTCTGCATGACGCTTAATCCTGAGATCTTCGCAACATAAGCATTGTGAGAGAGTCCGGGTGAGAGCATTGAACCAAAGGTTCCCGCTAAGATTGCTGCACCAGCGGCCTGAGGAGAGACTTTTGCTCTCAGGAGAAGCGGAATTAGAGTAGGACCAACCGCAGCTGCACACCCTGCAGCAGAAGGAATTGCAATACAGATGAAGTACGTAAGGGCAGTGGTGGCGGGGACGAGAAGGAAGCCAAATTTTGAAAGAGGTGCAGATAAAAGCTTAACTAAATGGACATCACACTCTGTCATCTGAATGACCATGGCAAAGCCCATCGAGGAGCAGATAGCAAGAATAAGGCCATTATTGGTCATCGACTTTGCAAATGCGTCTAGCGCGCCCATAGGCTGTAAAGAGATACAGGCCAAGAATAGACCTGCTGTTATTAATACCAGCTTAGTCTCATATCGTTTGATTAACGCCCAAACAGTAACGAGGACGACAGCTATTCCAATCCAAGCAGTGATTGACATAGATTTCTCCTTAAGATTTTATAAGCTGAATTTTTGACGCCTGCGTGGATTTCGGTAAGCCCAAAATATGCTACATTGTTTTTGCTATTACGGAACAGAATATGAAACGAGTTGATTTCATTGAAATTCTTTATTCATTTTTGTGTTTGGAAAAACATAGAAACTTTCAGTCAGCTGCTGAAGAGCTGAATGTGTCGAAGTCGACTTTGTCTCGTAGGATGACGATGTTGGAAAAAGAGCTGGGAGAAGTTATTTTCATCCGGGACTCTACTCCAATCGGATTGACCGAACATGGAACAAAGTTCCTAAGGGACGCTTTGCGCATTAAGAAGAAATACGAATTACTCAACGAACAGACAGAGAGCTCGTCAGCAAGTCCAAAAGGAACTGTTTATATCTCGGCACCTAGCGCAATTGGGAATGGACTTTTAATTGGATGGATAAAACAGTTTCAGGACATCTATCCGGAGATTATTATTGATTTAACACTGACGCTTGGCCCGGTAAGAATTCTTGCGCCGGAATGCGATATTCGAATCAACCACGGTTTGTTTCCTTGCGAACGGGTTCTTGCTAGGCCGCTAGGCTGCA
This sequence comes from Turicimonas muris, assembly GCF_002221595.1. GTDB lineage: Bacteria > Pseudomonadota > Gammaproteobacteria > Burkholderiales > Burkholderiaceae_F > Turicimonas > Turicimonas muris. The sequence continues at coordinate 97,393 of NZ_NHMP01000002.1, read as the reverse complement.
TGCTTCGAACTATGGTAGCTTCCGAAAAATATCTTTCTGAAAAAGGACTGCCTAAAACTCCTTTCGATTTGGAACAACATCATTTGCTAGGAGGTAATGACTTAATTGCAGATTCAAAACTTGTTTTGCGATCAAAAAACGAGGTGATTACAGTTCCGTATTACCCAAGGCTCAGGCTGAAAGATCATGTGGCCGCTCGTACGGCCGCAATATGCGGATTAGGAATTTCAGTACATGCATTTCAATACGATACTTGGGAATATGTTAGGAGAGGACAACTATGTGAAGTGCTTCCGGAGTGGAAACCAGAGCCGAGCCCGGTGTCTCTTCTGCTTCCCCAGAACAAAACCTTATCTTCGGCTTCACGGACTTTAGCGGATTTTATAGAGGAGAGATGGAAGTCACATCCTCATTTAACACATGACTAAGAAAAGAACAGCGATTATCCAGTGGCGTTGCTTTGTAGAGGCCGTAAGCTGCGGAAGTATGTTAAAGGCCTCAGAGGTTCTCCAGATGGAGGTTTCGGAAGTTAGTCAACAGATCAAGGCATTAGAAGAGACCTTGGGAGAGACGCTGCTTGAAAGAAACCAACGAGGAGTTCGTCCAACGTGGGCCGGTCAAAAGAGATTAAATGCAGCCAAAGAACTCATTCGTGTGGTTGAAGAAGTCTTTCGAAAAAAGACGGCAAAAAGAACAAGTTTGCGAGTTGCAGTTCCGGTATCTATTGGAAGATTGTTTTTGGATTGGATTGGACAATTCGAAAAGGAGTTGGGAGAGACCGCCTCCATTGAAGTTATCCAGTTTGTAGAAAACTCACCTTACGATTTATGGAGTTTCGATTTGTTCATCTGCAAAGATACACTGCCCAACGAAAGAATCATTGCGCGGACATTGGGAGGAGTAGAAAGAGGCATCTGTGCCTCTCCGAACCTCTTTAAGGACCGACGGCTTCCGAAATTTCCTGAAGAGCTTCTAGAGTTTCCTTTGGCCATGAGACAAGGAAAAGAAGAGTTGCTGAGTACAAATACCGAAAAAATGCGTATCAAAACCAGTCCGCAATTTTTGGTGAACTCTTCTTATGCTTTGATTGATACGGCAGTTTTAGGACATGCTGTAGCAGTCGGTGTTCCTCTGTGGGCGATCAAAGAGGAACTAGCCTCAGGAAAATTGATCAGGATTCTGCCGGAGTGGAAATTGGAGCCGACGGTAGTTTGGGGCGTATGGAAACCACAGGAAGGCAAAAATCCAATGACAAAGAAGTTGTACTCGTATTTTCAGGAGCGCTGGAGAACTGAGCCTGGATTAATAAACGATGGTACAGAAAGTCTTCAATCTGCCTACACTGGCTTTCATTGAGTTACTTATCTAGGAAAAGTTATTTTGAATGTGCGTGATATGGGCAATTTTGGTATGCGAATTAATATTAAAATTCGCAAATCAACTATTAAGGAACCGCTGTGAAGTTACCTACAAATATTGAGTTTCACAATAAATCAAAGATTATGAATATCTCCTACCCTGACGGAGATTACGAACTGACTTACGAATTCCTGCGTGTTTTTTCTCCTTCCGCAGATGTTCAAGGACATACTCCGGATCAAGCAAAACTTCAGGTCGGAAAGCGCGACGTGACTATTGTCGATGTCGCTCCAGTTGGAGAATACGCTCTGAAATTAACTTTCTCCGACGGCCATGATTCGGGCATCTACAGCTGGGAGTGGTTGGAAGATCTCGGTAAAAACAAAGAAGCTTTTTGGGCAGCTTATCTTGAAGATCTGAAGGCAGCAGGTGCCAGCCGTGACCCTAATGATCCGGCTAATGAACCATTCAAGGAAAAACCAAAATCTAAGTGCTCAGGCCATTAATCGATGAATAAAGAAGTTAACAGCCAAATGCCGGATAAAAAAACAAACGAACGCTTGACTGATTTTGGTTATCAGACCATTCCTGAAGAAGAAAAAGAGAGTCACGTAAAAGAAGTTTTCGATGAAGTGGCTCCTAAGTACGACATCATGAATGACGTGCTTTCCTTCGGCATGCATAGACTGTGGAAAAAATATACCGTTGACAAAGCTGCCGTTAAACCCGGCATGAATGTACTCGACATTGCCGGAGGAACCGGAGATCTCTCAATTGCTATGGCCGATAAAATCGGTGACGGAAAGCTCTGGCTTACGGATATTAATCTCAGCATGCTGAGAATCGGCAAGAAACGCATGAAGCAACATCATTTTGACGCCTTCTATACGACTTGCGATGCAGAGGCTCTTCCGTTCCCAGACGATTATTTTGACGTTATTACCGTTGCTTTCGGTTTGCGCAATATGACCCACAAAGACAAAGCATTAAAAGAAATGCTCAGAGTGTGTAAACCCGGTGGAAAAGTGATGGTTCTAGAGTTCTCCAAACCGGAAAAGTGGCTTGCTCCGTTTTACGACTTTTATTCTTTTAAATTAATGCCTTGGATTGCAGCTAAGATTACCGGTAAGGCAGAAAATTATCGTTACCTGGTTGAGTCGATCCGCATGCACCCCGATCAGCTCACTCTTGCTACAATCATGCAAAATGTCGGGATGAAAAATGTCTCCTGGACAAATTTAACTTTTGGAATTACAGCCCTCCATATTGGATATAAAGAAAAATCTTAATAAAGGAAATGGAATGAAAAAATTTCTTGCTGCTCTTCTGATTGGCCTCTCTCTGGTCACATTTACGCTGGATGCATCAGCAGCTCGCCTTGGCGGCGGTGCAAGCTTCGGCCGTTCTATGTCCGTGCCCAAAGCCTCTCCGTCTTTTCCAAAGGCAGCTCCTTCCACCGCAAAACGTCCGTCAGCTGCCCCTGCAGCCGGTGCAGCCGCAGCGGCTAAATCAGGCGGTCTCGGGCGCAGCCTCTTAATCGGTGCTGCTACAGCCCTCGGCTTTATGGCTCTTGCTAATATGCTTGGCCTCGGTGAAGGCTTCGCCCAGATTCTCATGTTCTTGGCTTTGGCGGCACTTGCTCTCTTCGCCTTCAGGTTCTTTGCTGCGAAGAAAGCTGCTTCCTCTGCGGGTAATTCGTCTCAGAATCCTACAAACATCTTCCAGCGCCCCTCTCAGCCTGAACCTTATTCGGCACCAGAGCCGATGCAGAAAGAAGCTTCTAATCCGTTCTCCGGAATGGCTTCAAGACCGGGTTCTGCTATGGATGAGTTCTCTGATTCTCCTTCCACAGGCGCTCAAAACTCCGACTCTTCTTTTGAAGTTCCTGCAGAATTCGATAAAGAGGCTTTCCTTCAGATGTCTACTTCTTACTTCAAGATGCTCCAAGGTGCTTGGGACAGCGGCGATATGGACAATCTGTCTAATTACTGTACGGACGATATGTTCATCGAGTTAACACATAGACGCCGTGAAATTAAGGGCGCTAACGTCACAATGATCCTGTCCTTGACACCGTCTCTGGCCGGGTTCGAAACAACTCCGACAGAGTACGTTGCTTCTGTTCTCTTCGAAGGCAAACTCAATGAAAACGGTGAGCCGACAGATGTCAAAGAAATTTGGAACCTTGTTAAACCTCGCGAAGGTAAATCCGGTTGGTTGTTAGCCGGCATTGAACAGGCCGAATAAGTTAAAAAATAAATAAATTTTCGTTGCCCACATTCAAATCTGGATGTGGGTTTCGTTTTTTTTGCAACAGACTTTCTTGCTTTTATGAACGTTGGGTAATTATTGGCTTGAATCTGACGTTTTTAAATTAAAATTATCCAATTAAACCTAAGTTTTTTCTCCTGTCGATTAAAGCCGGCAGTTTCCGTTCTTTTAAGGAAAAACAAAACTAATGAAATTAGCGATTTTTGTTGGTTTGTACTTGTTGTGTACTGTCGGCATCGGTTTGTATGCTGCCACCCGTGTTAAGAGTACAAGTGACTATGCGTTAGCAGGTCGCTCTCTTCCTCTGGTTATGGTGGTTACAGCCACATTTGCTACCTGGTTTGGAAGCGAGTCCGTGTTGGGGACTCCGGGCCAATTTATTAAAAATGGTCTGGAGGGAGTCGTTGAAGAGCCTGTTGGATCCAGTATGGCTTTGATTCTGGTCGGCGTTTTCTTTGCGAGAAAGCTTTATAAGATGAGCCTGCTGACGGTGGGCGACTTCTATAGACGCCGGTATGGGGTCTCGGTGGAACTTGTCTGTTCCATCTTTGTTGTGCTCTCCTACCTTGGCTGGGTCGCGGCTCAAGTGGCAGCTTTGGGTTTGGTTATGCACATCCTGACCGAAGGCTATATCAGCGTGAGCGTGGCAATGATTATTGGAACAATCGTGGTGCTTATCTACACGGTTTTCGGCGGTATGTGGTCTGTGGCTCTTACCGATTTCTTCCAGATGATCATTATCGTAATTGGCCTGGCCCTGGTGGCGGTTTTCGCTTCCAGCATGGCCGGCGGGGTCCAGAATGTCACGAGTTATGCTGTGGATCACGATTTGTTCAGGTTCTTTCCGGAAAATTCCGTAAAGGGCTGGCTCTTCTGGATTTCGGCTGCTATCACAATGATGATTGGCTCTATTCCGCAACAGGACGTGTTCCAGCGTGTTATGTCTGCGAAGACTGCAAGGATTGCGTGTATCGGTCCAATCATCGGCGGATCTTTCTATCTGGTTTTTGCTGCAATTCCAATGTTTATTGTTGTTGCTGCTTCCGTTGCCGTTCCTGATATGGCTGCAGGACTGATGAATACTGATCCTCAAGAGATTCTGCCGACCTTTATTAAAGAACACATGCCGCTGTGGCTGAGGATTCTGTTCTTTGGTGCTGTTCTTTCCGCAGTGATGTCCACAGCCTCGGCAACCATGCTCGCTCCGACCACAACTTTCGTGGAAAACGTTTTAAGAAACATTATCCCGTTGAGTGATAAGAGAGAGTTAAGGGCCATGAGAATCTCTTTGATTATCTTTGCGTTGGGTGTTTTGGCATACTCTCTCTCTATGGAAGGCACACCAATTTATGAATTGGCTGCGATGGCTTATCAGTTCCCGGTTATCGGGGCTTTCTGGCCGCTGACATTAGGTTTGTATTGGAAGCGTTCCACAACCTTCGGCTGCTGGTTCTCTATCTTCGTCGGTACTGTGGTTTGGTCTTACTTAACCTTCACCACGATGGGCGAAGAAATCCCTGCTTTGCTCGGCGGTTTTGTTGCTGCCGGTTTGGCACAGGTGGTTGGTTCCCTTATCCCAATGAAGATGAATAGAGAGTGTGTGAAGAACTGGGAAGAGAACAAAGACAAATATCTGTATGACGCTGCTGCGTAAGAAGGAAAATCAATGAATGTAGTTATCTTAGCCGCCGGCAAAGGCAAGAGAATGAATTCTTTTTTGCCTAAGGTTTTGCAAAGACTAGGCAATAAGCCGATGCTGGAATGGGTCTTAGATTCTGCCGAGACTCTTTTACAAGGACAGTCTCCTGTTGTTGTAATTGGTCACGGTGCTGAACAGGTAAGAGAATACTTTGCCGATCGTCCCGTTAAGTTTGCACTTCAGGCCGAGCAGAAAGGAACCGCTCACGCTGTTGCACAAGCGATTCCAAGCCTGGAAAACAATGAATCCGTATTGGTTCTTTACGGTGACGTCCCGCTCATTTCGCCGGCCACTTTGGAAGAATTTTCTAAACAGGCCGGAGACGAAGTGGGATTACTGACTGTTGAGCTTGATAATCCGACAGGTTACGGCCGAATCCTTAGAGATGAGACAGGTGAGGTCATCGGGATCGTTGAAGAAAAAGACGCCTCAGATGAGCAGCGAAAGATCAAAGAAGTCAATACCGGCATCATGATTATCCCGGGAGATAAGATCAAGGGATGGCTGTCTCAAGTTGGATGTACCAACAAGCAAAGCGAATACTACCTGACGGATTTAATCGGCTTTGCAGCTAAAGAAGGCGTCAAGATTCATACTCTCAAGACAAAAGATCATTGGGAGGTTGAGGGAGTCAACGACAAGACTCAGCTCCAACGTCTTGAAAGAGCTTTGCAGAGAAAACAAGCCGCGAAGTTAATGGCTCAAGGTGTCGGTTTGGCCGATGCTGAACGGATTGATATCAGAGGTTCTTTGACATGTGGAAAAGATGTTTTTATCGATGTCGGCTGTGTGTTTGAAGGAGATGTAGTTCTCGAAGACAATGTCCGGATCGGCCCCTACAGTGTCATTCGCTCTACAAAAATCTGTGCGGATACCGTCGTAGACGCATTCTCACACTTTGATAAAGCTGTGGTGGGAGAATCTGCGAAGATTGGTCCGTTTGCACGTCTTAGACCGGGTGCAGAACTATCAGAAGAGGTACATGTCGGTAACTTTGTGGAAATTAAGAAGAGCGTGATCGGTAAAGGAAGCAAGGTTAATCATCTTTCCTATATCGGCGACTGCGACATGGGTTCTAACGTCAATATTGGTGCAGGCACCATTACATGCAATTATGATGGCGTTAATAAATTCCGCACTGTCATTGAAGATGACTGTTTCATCGGCAGCGATACTCAATTAGTAGCGCCGGTAACGGTTCATAAACACTCCACTGTAGGCGCCGGAGCCACAGTGACCAGAGATGTGCCGGAAGATTGTTTATTTGTCCGCAGAGCGAAGCCTGTGACAATTCCAGGTTGGCCGAGACCAACCAAAAAATAAAGATTTGGAGAGTTAAAGAATATGTGCGGTATTGTCGCAGCAAGCAGTAAAAGAGATGTCGTTCCAATCCTCACGGAGGGATTGAGACGTTTAGAGTATCGCGGCTATGACTCCTGCGGTATTGCTATTGTTGACGAGAGTAAGCTTAAAAGAACTCGAACAGTAAAAAGAGTTAATGCACTAATTGAACAGACTAAGATTGAAAATCTTAGCGGTCTCACCGGTATTGCTCATACTAGATGGGCAACTCATGGTGCGCCGGAAATCTGCAATACCCATCCTCATTTTTCTCACAATATGATGGCTGTAGTTCATAACGGCATCATCGAGAACTATGAGGAAATCAGAGAAGAACTGATCGAAAAAGGCTATGAATTCTTAAGTCAAACAGATACTGAAGTTATTGTTCACTTAGTCCACAGCCTCTACGAAGGAGACCTTCTTAAAGCCGTTGAAAAGGCAGTCCAGCGTCTTAGAGGTGCTTATGCCATCGCTCTCACTTGCATTAAGGAACCCAACCGAGTGGTTGCTACGAAGAAAGCCGCTCCGTTAGTGGCTGCTCTAGGAGAAGGCGAAAACTTTGTTGCCTCTGACCCAATCGCATTGGCAGGCGTGACAGACAAATTCATTTATCTTGAAGACGGCGATGTAGTTGACGTTACTCCGGAAAAAGTTGTCATTTGGCATAAAGAAGGAGAAGAATACAAAACCATCGAACGTCCGGTTTCCATCATTCACGAGTTTTCTTCTGAAATTTCTCTCGGCAATTACAACCACTACATGCAAAAAGAAATTTTTGAACAGCCGAGAGCCATTGCCGATACTTTAGAAGGCGTGCAAGGTATTACCGGGGCCATTTTCGGCTTTGAAGCTCCGGAAATGTTCAAGAGACTCAAGAGAGTTTTGATTATTGCCTGCGGTACCAGCTATTACGCCGGCATGATCGGAAAGTATTGGATTGAATCTATTGCAAAGGTTCCGGTTGACGTTGAAATCGCCAGCGAATACCGGTACAGAGAATCCGTTCCCGATCTCGACACGCTCGTGCTGACTATTTCTCAGTCGGGGGAGACTGCAGACACGCTTGCTGCTTTGAGACATGCTCAAGATCTCGGCATGGATATGACCATGACCATTTGCAATGTAGCTACGAGCGCAATGGTCAAGGAAACGAAGGCTCACTACATTACCAGAGCCGGTGTTGAAATCGGCGTTGCTTCTACAAAGGCTTTTACTACCCAGTTGGCAGCTCTTTATTTGCTGGCTCTTGCCATTTGCAAGGAAAAAGGCAGACTTACCCCGGAAAGAGAAGAGCAGGCCATTAGAGAGCTCCGTCATTTGCCGAAGAGCATGGACGTTGTTCTTAAACAAGAACCGGAAATTAAGACGTGGGCTGAGCTTTTTGCTGATAAGAACAATGCATTGTTCCTCGGCCGCGGTGCTCATTACCCAATCGCTTTGGAAGGTGCTCTCAAGCTCAAAGAAATCAGCTACATCCACGCTGAAGGATATCCTGCAGGTGAATTAAAGCACGGACCCTTAGCTTTAGTAGACGGTAATATGCCCGTCGTTACAGTTGCTCCGAATGATGAATTGATCGAGAAGCTTAAGAGCAATATGCAGGAAGTCAGAGCCAGAAAGGGTGTGCTTTTTGTATTCTCTGATGCGGACTCCAATATCGAGCCGTCCGACGGAATCCATGTGATAAAGCTACCGGAAAACTACGGTGACTTATCTCCTATTCTTCATGTCCTTCCTTTGCAGCTTCTTGCTTACCACACCGCATTAGTAAGAGGTACCGATGTCGATAAGCCAAGGAACCTTGCTAAGAGCGTTACTGTGGAATAGCTCAGACGTCCATATAGGGACGCTTCGGCGGCTCTATATGGAGTAATAAAAGGTGGTGGTTCAGCTATTATGGGACGAGGTAGGATGTTAGTTAATTAGGAAAATCATAAGGAGGGTTAAAAACTAGTCATCAAATTGCTCCTTAATCTTGTACAAATTATGATAATACCTACCTTTTTAGATAACTGTTGATTTCTCTCTCCTGTCGGTTGGGCAACTAGCAGATAGATCGGGTGTTAGTTCCGCAACCATCCGTCGCTGGTGCAGTGCTGGTAAATTATCTGAGACTCTGCGCACTGTTGGAAATCATCGACATTTTTCCTCTTCTTCCTGCTCTCATTTGAGAAAACCAAAAGAGCGCCGGGATATCAGTTAAGTCCGAGTCTGCAGCCACGATCAAAAATCAGATCTTTAATCTCAAAGTCAACGCTTCAAAGACAATGGGTTCGATGAAGTTATTTCTGAACTAGGTTCAGGATTAAGCTATAAGAATCCAGGATTGAAGAAGCTGCTGGAAGCCACTTGGAGCGGTACCGTAAGCTCTCTTACTTTGACTCATGTCGAACGCCTTTTACGGTTCGGAAAGGAATTAATCTTCTACTTGTAGCTGAGATATGCGATTTTGGAAGCCAGAGGCAGGCAACTTCTCGCTACTACGTAAAATATATGCTCACACTATACCCTTGAGGCCGACAGACTGCCTACATCAAATAAACTGGTATGCAGAATTCTTTCTTCTGGACTGCTTTTATTGCCAGTTGGTAAGGTCAGTGACTAGCCACTGGATATTTCTTGCTTTTGGGCTTATTTCTAATATTTCTCCTGAATCCCAGCCTCAAATAAGGAGAAAAAATGAATCAAATATCAATCATTAAGGTGGCAGTTACATGTGCGCTGGCAGGTGTCTGTTTAAGCGGATTTGCCCAAGATCATGAGTTAACGACAGATGTTGTCGTGGTTGGCGGCGGAATATCAGGATTAAGTTCCGCTATGTCCGTTCTCGATCACGGAGGTAAGGTGGTGGTTTTAGAAAAGCTTCCGGGACTGGGCGGCGCAGGGAACTATTTCGAAGGGGCTTTCGCAGCTGACTCCGACTACAAGAGAAGAAATGGACTGACTGAGCCGACAGCAGATCAAGTGTACAAGGATGTCGTCAGGTTCTATAACTATAGAATCAATGCCGTAGTTCTTCGGACTTTGATCAATGAGAGCGGTCCTGCAATGGACTGGATCGAGACAAAAGGCTACAAGTTCAAGCTGAATAAACGTGGCAAAAAAGATCGCCACATGGCTCCGGACGGCTTTGGTGCTGGGTTTATAAAGCTTTTCTACCGTGATATTGAGAAGAACGGAGGAACTATTCTCTTAGAGACCCCAGCGCAGAAACTTATTCAAAATGAAAAAGGTGAGGTTGTAGGGGTAGAAGCTAAAAACCATAAAGGCGAAAAAGTTACTGTACGAGCCAAAGCAGTTATTCTTGCCACTGGAGGTTTCCCAGGTAATCAGGAAATGCTTAAGAAATATGTTCCGGACATTGGCAAAGAAGGTATGGCCAGAATCATGCTGCGCGGTCCGGGGATTGAAGGACGAACCGGTGACGGTATAAACATGGCTAAGGAAATTGGTGCTGATTTAGCTGGTATGGATACGATTGCAGGAAACAGCCCATATCTTGAATATGAACCTGTCATCTTCCAATTTAATGGCCCTCAATGGCTTAAAGAATCTAGAGCAGCTTTGAGTCAGCCATTCTTGTGGGTCAACAAATTTGGACAGCGTTTTTACAACGAAGGCAATGGTCGTTATTGGAACGACAATCACAATGCGATGACTGCAAATGGCGGAGTGATGTTCTCTATTTTTGATGAGAACATGAAGAATAAGCTCATTAAAGAGGGCCCTTTAACCGACTTCAATCAGATTGTTATCAGAGGCGAACCGATGACCGCTTTGGATGAAGGGCTGGAAAGAGGTATTAAAGCTGGTTACGCCTTTAAGGCAGACACAATCGAAGAATTGGCAGAAAAGATTGGAGTACCAGTCCAAAACCTTGTGGAGACGGTTAAAGATATCAACGCGGCGGCAGATGCCGGAGAAGATAAATTATTGGGCAGGCCTAAACAATTTTTGTTTAAGTTCTCTGACAAAGGTCCTTACTATGCCATGCGAGGACTTAGAGCCTTCTTCCAGACCTTGGGCGGTGTGCGTATGAATTCGAAGATGCAGGCCATGGATAAGAAAGGCAACGTTATTCCTGGCCTATACGCAGTGGGAATGGATATGGGTGGTCTGTACGACACTAGTTACGATATCAAGTATCCGGGATTTACAAGTGGTTTTGGTATGACCGGCGGTTTAATCGCAGGCAGGGATGCAATGCGTTTAGTCAAGGAATCTAAAAAATAATCTCAGGAGATAACAATGTCGAATAACAAATTCAAAGTTCTCTTTCTTGCCTTCGTGTTTGCCGGTTCTTCCATGGTTAGCGCTCAAGGTCTTTCCTCGATGAAAGCACACGATAAACTTGGAGTTACCTGTGAACAATGTCATGGAACTAAAGCCCCTATGGCAGCTCCGGATGAGAAGCAGTGTTTGGCCTGTCACGCCAATAGCGGAGGACATTATCGCGGAACAAAATTAGACGCTTCCGGATTTGGCGTTCCAAAAGTCTATATGGAAAGCGGACGTGAACGTCCCGCTGCTATTCATGACAGTCATTCCGGCCCCGTTAGATGCACTGTATGTCATACAGCTCATAAGGCACCTCCCAAAATGTACTGCAATAACTGTCACTCATTTGATGTAAAGACGAAATAGATGACCCTTGAGGAGCTCTGCTCCTCAAGCAGTACAAGGAGAAAAACATGACCAAAGCTAAGTTAATAACTAAGATGCTCGGCCTCATGCTGCTTCCAACATGTTTATATGCATCGGAAGTGGAAGTCTATGGTGTGATTGATACTGGGATAGCTGTTTCTAGAGTGGACGGGCAAACCAGGGTTTACCAAGAAACAGGTTTTATGAGGCCGAGCCGTTTTGGTTTTAAAGGCCGTGAAGATTTGGGTAACGGGCGTGCCGTCAGTTTTATCTTAGAGCAAGGATTCGAGTCGAATAACGGAGCAGCGAGTCAAGGCGACAAATACGCCTTCGGGCGAGAAGCTAACTTGAACTATGAAAATGATTTTGGAAAGTTTGGGTTGGGAAGAATCGGAAACTTTATGTCAGGTATGGGGTCTTGGGATCCATGGGGACCGAATTCCGGACCTTTTGCCACGGGCTGGGGTATTGCTGCTTCTGGTTCCACAATGTCAGACTATTTAAGGATGAATAACACTTTTGCTTGGAAGTCTCCCAAACTAAATGGCTGGCAGTTAATGGCTCAATATTCTCTTGATGTGCTAGGCACAGAAGCGGCAACGTTTGCTGATAATACCCGATACCTTTCCGGGGGTATGGCCTATATGGAAAAAGGTTTGAACTTTTTAGTTCTTGCCGGCTGGAGAATGAATCCGACGGTTGGAGGTAAAGGTTACGAAGACGGACAAACGTATGGTGTTGCGGTTAATAAGCAGTTCTCCGGATTTAAGCCGTACTTTGCGTTTCAATATGCGAAGAATTCTTTGTCTGTCGGCAAAAAGCCGCTGGCTGTTTTTAAGGCCGTTGAGGCAACCGGGGCCAATACAAAAGGAATTGACGGTTTTGCAGTAGTGACCGGATCGGATATAAGTCTTTTCGGTGGTACTTTTAAGCTCGCAGTCCAATATTTCCATGGACGCAATAAAGGTGCAGAAAACAGAGATAAGCTTCGACGATTGATATTTTCGGTAGGGCAAGAGTATCTGCTGTCTAAGAGAACCGCTTTGTACGGAGGAGTCAATTGGGGCAAGTCTACGAAGAAGGTATTCAATAGCGAAGACAACGTCTGCGCTATGGAATTCTTCAGCGGAATCAAGCATAGTTTTTAGCTTTCTACTCGTCCTTCAAAGAGTCTGCTGCTCTACTTTTCTTCAAAGGCTTCAGGAAAGAGGTAGAGAATTTCTTCCCGAAGCTTTTTAAGACCTTTTTCGAAATCCTCCTTTGTAAGTGAAGGAGGATTCAGCATAATATGCGAGGAATCCGCAGAATCGTAGAAAAATCCCGGATTAAAAGAGATACCTTTTCTCGATTCAAACAGTACCTTTGTATCGATAGGAGGTTTAAACTTAATCCAGAAGCACCATCCGCTGGCTTTACGGTTCCAATTCGCTATATCTCCTAGATACTTTTGGATTAATGAGTTATTCGTGTAGGTATCTTCTCTTAGCTTCTCTCGTACGGCAGCGTGATAATTTTGCAGCTCCCTGGTTTGAAGAAGACGCTGCAGAATGGTTTGAGAAAACGTATCTAAAGAACGGAAGCGTTTTTCCTTGATGTCTTCTAATCGCAGAATTACAGGTTTGGGAGCCACAATCCAAGCCAGCCAAGTTCCAGCCGCCATTCCTCTTGGAAAAGCTCCAATCTGTATGGTGCCTTCAAAGTATTCTTTACGAAATAAAGAATTGGGGGCGTCTCTTTCTAGATTGTAGGCCTCCAGCATGCAATTATCGATGATTGGGATATTGTGGGTCTTACAAACATTGAGAATCTTGTCTCTGCGGCTTTTGCTCAGAGAAACATTCGTTGGGGGAGTACAGCTGGACCAAATGAAGAGCACCGAGTCGTTTTTGGGATTTCCTTTTTTCATTAAAGAGTCAACAACAATTCCCTCTGAGTCGCTTGGCAGAGGATGTAGCTGGGCCCCGTACGATTCTAAAAAGCCAAAATAATTGATATCACTAGGTGTGGAGTAGTAAAGGTGGACGCCGGAAGCTAGAAGTAATTCAGAGACGAAAGAAATTGCTTGAACAGGACTAGCAACCAAAAGAAGTTCTTCTCGAGTGCAGGTTACACCGTGCTCGGCGAGATACTCTAACATTGAATCTTGAAGCGACTCTATGCCATGAATGTAGTCTCTCTTTAAGTCTGATGGATCGCCGATAATCGCTTTGATTTGCTGAAGTGTTTTTAAGTTTTTTTCGCACTCTTTGAATTCAGAAGATAGACTCAGACGAGAGAGATTAATTTCCGCATTGTCAATGCGGCTGCTCTTTTGGATATTGCAATATCGATGTCCCGAGCGACGGAAATAGACATTCCATTGAACGCCTTTGGTAGAAAGGTCGGAGACGACCGCCTGATTTCTTTCCTGAATATCAATAAGCCCTGCATCGGCCATTTCAGTCATGGCTTTTACTATGGTTGCGCGTGACAGGCCGAGAAGCTTGGCTAACTGCCGTTGAGATGGGAGAACTTCTCCTTTTCTAAGCTCACCGCAAGCAACCGAAGCTCGGACTAGATTCACTAGTTGCTTATAAATCGGTACTGTACTGTTGGGATCGATTTTCCATGAGATCATCAGGTGTCCTCAGGCTATTTTCGGAAAATTATGGCTTCTATCCCAAAAAAAGAAAAGGCGGATAAGCAAAAACGAGGAGCCAAGATTTTGTCTTGAATCCTCGTTTTAGAAGTAGTTTAGGTTTTTCTAAGAACCAGCCATGAACGTTCTGACACCGGAACCCATAAATTGAACACCAATACAAATCAGCAAGAAACCCATTAACTTAGTGAGTACCTGGGTGCCCGAGGGTCCAAGTTTGCTTGAAATATACTCTGAACACCGAAGAACAATCCAAGTAATAAAAGCGCAGGCCAGAATAGAGACGCCGGTCATAAAGAAAGCTCCGGCCATATCAATCCAGTTCGGCAATTCCGCAATTTCGGAAGCAATACCGATGACAACGGCGATGGTACCTGGTCCGCTTATTCCCGGCATAGCTAAAGGGAAGAAGGAGTAGTCCGTTTTGTCTCTTCTGACAACCGGAGCTCCTTGTTGGTCTCTGCTGCCAAACAGCATTTGATAGCCAATCAGACCTACTACAAAGCCGCCGGAGATACGCAGCGCGCCATAGGAGATGCCGAAAAATACCAAGAGAAGGTTGCCCGCCGCAAGACTGACGAGCATGATTGCTGCCGCGTAATAACATGCCCAGTTTGCTTGCTTCTTGCGCTCAGCAATGGACATGCCTTGGGTCAAACTGATATAGAGAGGGATCTTAGATAGAGGATTTGTAATAACAATCAGTGAGACAAATCCTCCAAACAAATATTGAAGGTATAGAGATTCAACCATGGCTATGGTGTCGCGGGTAGAAACTGATTCTAACTAAGGACCTGAAGTTACGATTCACTGACTATAAAGCAATTAATCCGGTTTTGCACTAATTCTTTTTCTGATATGAGTCTTGATAATTTCAGCACTTTCGGCAACATCCCGAGCAATCATGGCATCATCGGACTCAAAGCCCGGAAGGCAGAGAGCTTTTAAGTATATGTTGTTCTTCAACATTTCAATATAAATTCGAGCAATGCCTTTAAGTTCTTCAAAATCAAGAGCAATATGGTTCTCCAGTACCTTGGCAAAACAGCTGTAGCTGAGAAGGGCCCCTTGCTCGTAATACCATTTGCCGATATCTGGAAATCTAGCGCTCTCTGAATAAATCAGCCTGGCTGCGCCTATAGCTCGTCTCGAGAGAATTCCCTTAAGAAATATATTTCCAAAAACAACAAGTTCTTCTTCCCAGGTTCTCTTTTCGTCGTACTGTTCAGCGTATTCCGAGTAGAGCTCTTCAACCATGGATTCAAGGGCAGCTAAAAAGAGTCCTTGCTTGGAGCCGTAAGTTTTATAGATCGTTGTTCTGGACCCGCCTGATATTTTCAGAATTTTATCGAGAGAAGTTCCCTCATATCCGTTAGCAATGAAGACATCAATCGCCGATTCCAAGATGGCTTTTTGGCGTTGCTTCCCTTTTTTTGTCGGTAATGCTGGCATGAGTTTGTTAAAAATTGATCTCTAAGAATGAACAGTACTACAAAAATTATAAAATATTCTGTACTGTACGATACAGTATTAAAAATTGTTGAGGAAAAAAACAAATGAAAAGAAGAGCTCTGTTAGGAACAATGACGGCGGGACTTGTTGCTCCTATGCTTTGTGGGAAAGCATTTGCGCAGTCGTCAAACGGTATTAAGTTGGTGATCCCATTTCCTGCCGGCGGCGGCGGAGATGTTTTAGGCAGAAGCCCGTTAGACGCATTGTCCAGAAATCTCGGAAAGGATATTTGGGTTCTCAACAGACCGGGTGCCGGCGGAAATATTGGTACTTCTTACCTTATTGACGAGCCTCAGAAAGACGCCAGCTTCGGTTATGTCACCAATGGCATTATGTGCGTCAACCGTTATCTTTATAACAATATGAAGTTTGATCCGCTTACCGATCTTGAACCGGTGGGCCAGATTTCTAAGGTTGGGCTTGTGATGGTTCTTAATACCAAAGCTATTCCCGGCGTCGAGGATTACGAATCCTTGGTTAAATACAGTAAATCTCATCCGGGAGAAATGTTCTTTGCTTCATCCGGTGTCGGTACTACGAGCCATCTCGCCGGGCAGTTCTTTGCTATGCAGACTGGTTTAAACCTTACTCATGTACCTCACGCCGGCGGTGCAGCAGCTATGGTAGAAGTGTTAGCTGGAAGAATTCCATTCATGATCGATGTGGCAGCTAATGCGTTGCCTCATGTTAAGAAGGGCTCTTTAAAGGCAATCGCCGTCACAACCGGAGAAAGGTTAGAGAGCTTGCCAAATATTCCGACTATGAAAGAAATCGGCCTTAAAGATTATGAACTTTGTGCTTGGGATGGTTATGTGGTTCCAAAGGGTGCTCCAAAAGAACTCAAGGATCAGCTTTCCAAGGCGCTGGTAAAGTGCAGAAGCGACCAAAAGGTCATTGAAAGAATCAAGATGCTTGGTGCACAACCGGTTCTTTCTGATGGTGCTGAATTTGCTGAATTTATTAAGGCCGAAGCTCAGAAATGGAAAACCTTGGCTGAGTCGATTTCCCAGGCTAAGTAATTTTCCGATTTAAATTTTGGAAATGATGAGTTGATCTCCATTTCTTGATTGCCATAAAAAGGTTTCTCACGACATGTTTGAGAAACCTCTTCTCGTATTTACAACTTCTTCATCAGGTCGGTCTTTCTATTCCGGAAGAATAGGATTTTGAACTTCGACCATGTTAATGGATAGGCCTTATATTCACTTTCCTTCAGTCAAGCATCTAAATAACACCCCGTACTTCAAACGTACTTTATTCACAGAAACTTTGTCTGACTATTAAGCTCAGGGTTAAAAACTAGCCACGAAATTGTTGTGTAATCTTGTACAAACAAGGATAATACCCACCTTTTCAGATGAAGCGTCTAGATTTTTCTCTCCTGTCGGTAGGAGAATTAGCAGCTAAATTAGGTGTTGCATCAGCAACCATTCGCCGCTGGTGCCGTGCCGGTAAATTGACGGAGACCCTCCGAACTGTCGGGAACCTTCGTCGTTTTGCCTCTTGCTCTTTCTCTCATTTAATAAAAAAAGAGGAACGCCGCAGCATCGGGTACGCCCGAGTCTCCAGCCACGATCAAAAATCTGACCTTCAGTCCCAAATTCAACGTCTTAAAGACAGTGGCTGCGATGAAGTTATCTCTGACCTCGTCTCCGGATTAAACTGCAAAAAGCCGGGACTGAAGAAGCTTTTGGAGGCCATCTGGGGCCGTACTGTGAGCTCTCTTACTTTGAGGCATGCCGATCGTCTTTTACGGTTCGGAAAGGAGTTAGTTTTCTACCGGTGCAAACAGTTTAATGTCTCGATTCAGATTCTCGATGACCCGGAAGGCGAAGCCTTTGAAACTGAACTGGTTAAGGATGTAATTACGCTGATGACTGTGTTCTCGGCCCGTCTTTATGGCAAAAGAAGCTGGAAGAATCGACGGGCTCTAGAACAAACTCAATCGAATTCTGTGCCAATTGGCAATTAGATGAACTCCTTACCGACAGATACCCCCTGTTTCGTGTAAAGTGGGGGGATGAAGACCGTAAATTCTTTACCATTGACAGTAACGCGATTGTTCGCACCGATTCCTCCTGAGACTCAGGCGGAGTTGGATTTGTTATGTGAGCTTTACGGTAGAACATTGCAGAAGTTTCAAATGGCTTTCTGCACTCACGAGCTCAGACAAAAAGTTTGGAACTGGCGTGCCTTTAGAGATGAAATTGTTTATTGCCTAAATCTTCCGCAGCCGAAGTTCGAAACTTTGCTTGAAGATCTCAAAGCGCAAGGGAAACGAGCTCAAACAGAACTTTTGAAGTTTCTGCGTTCTCAGCAGAGCTCAGAAGGACCTCACCTGCAGGCCCGTCATTGGAAACTGTGCTTAGAAGAGGCGAGCCAAGGACTTCGAACTTATTGGCAGACTGTAAAAGCAGAATTAAAAAGACAATGGGGAAGGTTTTTCGGCCGATATTCCAACGAGCCTAAAACACTTATCTATATCAATTGGATTTTAAGAGAGACTGAGCCGCAGTTTTATATGGCTTCTCAAGGAAAAGTTCCATATCCTCAACCTCCTAAGCTCAATCCAAAAGAAAAAGATGCCGAGGAGAGATACCGGAAGCGCCTGACAGCCTTTGAGAAGCTGAAAAAAGACATTGAAACTGTTAAGAGGTATGCCGTTGCCAAACGGGTCTATTGCGCAATTAAGAAAGTTCGTAAAAAGATACGGCTTCCCCACTGCCGGCTTACTTCCAACAGAGCAGACTTTGACAGCAGCTGCTGGAGATTAAATTCTAAAGACCAGAATGAGTTAAGGCTGATGTCATATGCAGAAGGGGCTAAGAAGCGCCAGCTGATTGCTTTGCGTATCCTTGGCAAAGGAGCACTCAGAGGAACTATTCAGCTCATTAAAAAACTCGACGTTTACGAACTGAGAGTTTGCCGTGAAGCCTTATGCAAACCGGAAAGGACTGAAGGAGAGATTGTTGGCTTCGATACCGGTTATACGGAAGTCGCAGCTTTAAGCAACGGAGCTTTTATCGGTCAAAAGTTCGGAGAGAAACTTACCCGATATTCAGATTACTGCAAGGAAAAAGGTCAGAAGAGAAATAAACTTTGGGCTAAAGCCAAAGAGTTAGAAAGCTCGGCTAAAGAGAAAGATAGGAGAAAAGCACAAAATATATTTAAACATAACCTTGGCCGCAAAAAACACAATGCGAAATATCGAAGAGCGCAAGACTCAATCAAGCAAGAAATCAATAAAGCGATAAATTCCATTGTGCAAGGCAAAGGAGACGGCTTAGATGGCGTAAAAGTCAAAGAGCTCGTCATAGAAAAGCTCTCTGCTCATATGGGGAAGACAAGAAGTAAAAACTGGAACCGAAGGCTGTCAAGCTGGGCCCGAGGATATATCCGGCAGTGTCTTGAGCAGAAATGCAAACAGTTTGGCATCAGGCTTACTCAGGTAAATGCGTGTCACAGCTCTCGAGTTTGTCCAGCTTGTTTTTACCCATCCAAAGAAAACAGAGTCTCGACAGATCGTGTGAAGTGCCGTCAATGCGGCTATGAGGGCCACGCTGATACGTGTGCTGCGAAGGAAATATTACGCAGACGAAGCGGGGAGATACCGCTGTACGCCCCGCCCGGCAAGGTATTTGAGATGCTGATGGTGCAGTACAAACGCGGGTTGGAAGTGCCTCAGGCACCACCGTTTTCCTGCAAGACTCAACTTAATGAGAGCGAAGGGGAGAAGAAAAGCTTATGATTCTCGCGATGATCAAGTTTTTTCAACTTCTCAAAAACGGTGCCGGTTGGAATAAAGACGTTGAAAAAGCAACTCAAGACCAGCACATCAAAGACGGCAAAGCCAATTCTCTCGACGAACTAGCTCAGAAGATGGGAATTCCGGCTGAAGGTTTGAAGAAGACAGTTGCCCGTTACAACGAATTGTGCGAAAAGGGCGTTGACGAAGACTTCGGTAAGCGCAAAGTCTTGATGACTCCAATCCTCAAGGCACCGTTCTATGCCGGCAAACTTTCCAGCTCCTTATTGGCAATGAGCGGGGGCCTCCATACTGATCCGTCACTGTTGGTCTTGGATGTTAACGACAAACCAATCGAAGGCTTGTATGTTTGCGGTGCAGCAGCCGGCGAATACTTCGGTTCCGACGACTACCCAACAATCTGTCCGGGTATGAACCACGGCCGCTGCCTTACATTCGGCCGTTTAGCGGGCATTATGGCTGCCGGCGGTGACATTGATAAGTCAGTCAAATCTATGCAGTTTGAAGCTTAATTGACCTTGATTAGTGCTTTACCGAAGAAGCACTAAAAAGAATTTTTCACAAAGGCTGAGGATGTTTGTTCTTGGCCCTTTTGCAATTGAGAACAAAGAGTTAGGGGCTGCAATTGTTTGGAGTTGTGATCTTTTTTTACTCTGACTCCGAGTAAATTGAATCACACAATCCGATAATTGAAGAACTTAGTTGGAAGTCATTGTTAATGCAGAGAAAAAAATGTTGACACTTAGATGTCGAGTTTTCGGGAAGTGATCTATCCAATCGATGGAATTGCATGCAAATAACGATTAATATCTTGGTTCTATCAAAAAGGATTGAATAGATGCAGCCTCAATTAGACACTTCTTCACTGCCGAAAATTCCTGAATGGAAAAAGGTAAAAGACTTCGAAGATATCATTTACGAAAAAAGTGATGAAGGCATTGCCAAGATCACGATTAATCGTCCCCAAGTCAGAAACGCTTTCCGTCCTCTGACCGTCCGAGAAATGGAACAGGCTTTGGCCGATGCCAGAGACGATGAAAATGTCGGCGTGATCATTTTGACCGGTCAAGGCAAAGATGCGTTCTGTTCCGGCGGAGACCAGAAGGTTAGAAGTACCGGAGGTTATGTCGGTTCCGACGGGGTACCTCGTTTGAACGTTTTAGATTTCCAAAGACAAATCAGAACTTGTCCGAAACCCGTTATTGCGATGGTTGCAGGATGGTGCGTAGGCGGCGGTCATGTTCTGCATATGATTTGCGACCTGACTATCGCAGCGGACAACGCCAGATTCGGTCAGACAGGTCCTAAGGTCGGCTCTTTTGACGGAGGGTGGGGCGCATCTTATATGGCTAGAATTGTTGGGCAGAAGAAAGCTCGTGAAATTTGGTTCTTGGCCCGCTTCTACGATGCTAAAGAAGCTTTGGACATGGGGTTGGTCAACAAGGTTGTTCCGTACGAAGATCTTGAAGCTGAAACCGTTCAGTGGTGCAGAGAAATTCTTGCCAATTCTCCGCTTGCCATCCGCTGCTTGAAGTCTGCTTTGAATGCTGACTGCGACGGCCAGGCTGGTTTGCAGGAGTTGGCCGGAAATGCGACATTGCTTTTCTACATGACCGAAGAAGGTAAAGAAGGTAAAGAAGCTTTCTTGGAAAAACGCCGTCCTAACTTCAAGAAGTTTCCTCGTCTTCCGTAAACTCTGTTTCATGACACTCGACCTTTTATCTGTCAGGAGAGCAGCAGAGGAATTCCCCCAGCGTTTGGCTATTAGAAGGAGCCTCGCTGAAGGGGGAGACTTGTCTTTTTCTCAACTGGCAGAATTAGTCGAACAACGAATTGCTGAGATTGAACAAGAAGGACGTACCAAAATTTATCCTTTGGTCGTCCATCCTAATACGGATTCCTTGGTTTCGGTTTATGCCCTGCTAGAGCTCCATACTCCCATTCTTGTCCTTCATCCGTCTCTTACCGAGACGGAAAAGCAAAGGTTCTTGGCTCAAGTCGATACTTTCACCGATCCGCTTCCAGAAGACACTGCAATTATTGTTTTTACTTCCGGAACAACCGGGAAGCCCAAAGCGACCATTCTGACCAGAAAAGCTCTTATCAGCAGTGCTCAGTCAAGTGCCAAGAATATTCCTTTGGAAGAAGGTGATGTTTGGCAGCTAAGTATTGCCCCGGCTCGAATCGGAGGTTTTTCTATTGTCAGCCGCAGTTTGATTGCCCGCACCGCAATCTCTTTTGCTCCTAAATTCTCTGCTAAGGCCTATACGGAGAGCTGGGATAGGGACGGAGTTACTTTGTCGTCTATCGTTCCTACAATGCTGATAAAGGTACTGGAGGATTGTCCTGAGTGGCGCCCGAGTAAAAACTTTAAAACCTTCTTGGTTGGGGGAGCTGCAACTTCTGACAAATCACGAAAACTGGCTTTTGAACGTCATCTTCCTCTCGTGATGACTTACGGCATGACTGAGACCGCGAGTAACGTCGTCAGTACGCCTTTTGAGATGAGATACTCCATCACCAAAGGCAACGGCAAAATCAATCCCGGGGCCGAGATAAAAATCGTTGACGGCCGGGTATTGATAAGAGGACCGATGCTCCTTGAGGGTTATTGGGGAAGAGAAACTAAGGATGAAAACGGATGGTTTGATTCCGGAGATTTAGGACACATCGACGAAGAAGGGTACGTCTACGTCAAAGGACGAGCAAAAGACGTTATCCTTTCCGGCGGGGACAATGTGTATCCGCAGGAAGTTGAAGAAGCACTGGAGAACATTCCGGGTATTAAGCAGGCTTTGGTTCTCGGCAAACCGGACGAAACTTGGGGAGCTATCGTTACAGCACTTCTAGTTCCCGAGAATGAGGCCAGTAAGCCCGAGGCAAAGGATATTGTTTTTGGTTTGTCCAACGTACTTGCAACCTACAAGTCTCCTCGACTTATTTCTTGGGTCCGGCAGCTCCCTGTTAATGCTTCCGGCAAACTAAACCGCAGACCCGAGGTTCTTGAAGGGCTGACTTTTGAAGTTCTTCACTACACCGCCAAAAATAAATAAGGCCTGCATCCCACAGGCCTTATCGCTATCGTATCAGCTTATTTTTTCTCGGTTTCAAGAGGAACCGGAACGAAGATTCTTTGACCTTTTCTGTCAATCAGAAGAGGAATGGAAGTACCGGCTTTTTCCAATACTTTCTTTAAATCGTCAGCGGTTTTAAGTTTCTTGCCGCCTGCGCTGAGAATGATATCTCCGGTTTGAATACCGGCTTCTGCAGCGGGGCCTTCAACCGTGTCAACAACAATACCGGAAGAATGCTTTTTCTTTTCCAGATCATTGAGCGGACGTGTAGACAGTCCTAAACGATCAACGGAAGAGTTAGACGGTGCTGTGTTCTTGAAGTTAAGTTTGCCGTCTACAGGCATTTCATCGACAGTCATTGTTAATTCAGTCGGTTTCCCTTCTCGGAGGACGATAACCTTCACCTTTGAACCCGGCTTGGTTGCGGCGACAGCTTGAGAAAGCTTGGCCATTTCGTCAATCTTCTGGCCGTTGAATTCAATGATGACATCTCCTTCTTTCATACCGGCTTTTTCTGCAGGGCCTTTCTCTTCAATCTGAACGACTAAGGCACCTTTTTCGTCTTTCAATCCGAAGCTTTTAGCCAATTCAGGAGTCATCGCTTGCATCATTACGCCGATTCTGCCCCTGGAGACCTTTCCGTCTTTGATTAGCTGGTCTTTGATTTGGATTGCTAAGTCAATAGGAATCGCAAAAGACAAGCCCATGAAGCCGCCCGAGGTGGAGAAAATCTGAGAGTTGATGCCGATGACTTCACCTTTCATATTGAAGAGCGGACCGCCGGAGTTTCCGGGGTTAACAGCCACGTCAGTCTGAATAAACGGGACGAACTGATCATCCGGCAGATTACGGCTTTTGGCTGAAACGATACCGGCTGTGACGGTGTTGTCTAAACCGAATGGCGCTCCAATAGCGGCAACCCATTCACCGACTTTTACCTTATCGGAGTTTCCGATTTTGACTGTGGGCAAGTCTTTAGCTTCAATCTTGATGACTGCTACGTCGGTCTTTTGATCGCTGCCGATGACTTTGGCCTTGAGTTTCCTTTTATCTGTGAGATGAACGGTGAGCTCATCCGCACCGTCAACAACGTGATGGTTGGTCAGAATATAGCCGTCAGGAGAAATAATGAAGCCTGACCCCTGGCCGTGTCTTTCGGGAGTGCCGAAGCTTGGGAAATCATCGCCGAACGGGAAGGGGAAGCCGAATTTTCTTAGTTCTTCGAACGGATCTTGACCTCTCGGACGTTTGTTTTTTGTAACTTTTTTGGCTTTTTTCAGTGTTTCGATGCTGACAACTGCTTTGCCATTATCTTCCACTAACTTAGAGAAATCAGGTAAAGCTGCAATGAGTTGAGTCGGACTGACTTCCTGAGCGTTTGCAGTAGGAAGAAACGTACCTAGGGCCGCTGCTGAGGAAAAAACAAAAGAGAATGCAACAGCAGAAGCAACGAGTGATCTTTTAAGAGAAGTAGAAGTCATAAGTGTTTTACTCTTCTAATTTGTAAAAAGTTCTATCGTTTCATCATCAATAAAATTTCTTAAATTTGGCTTAAGAAAATTGAGATCTCTGTAAGCAATTATGCCTTTTAGCGCAAATACAAAACTGTCTGTAAAACCCGTCTGCAAGTTCTCCTCAAGGCACACATGTCCCCGTATTGGATGAAAAAAGTTTTTTAGCAGGCAACTAAAAATTAATATCCGAGATATAGACATTTTTAATGAGAGGCTTAAATTGAAAAAAGTTGTTTGTCTGCTGGCTGCAGCAATGCTTTGCCTAGGTTTGACCGCTTGCAATACCGTTAAGGGCGTAGGCCAAGATGTTTCTGCGGTTGGCGGTGATATAGATTCAGCTGCTACAGCAGTTCAAAATAAGATGTAATGCGTTTTAGTCCGAACAATTAACTTATCCGAAAGGAATTATTATGAAAAAGTTTGGAATTACAGCAATTCTCGTTGCATTCGTTCTTGCTATCGCAGGGTGCAATACTGTAAAAGGTATTGGTAAAGACGTCTCCGCCGCTGGAGAAGGAATCAATAAAGGCGCAACTGCTGTATCCAATAAACTCTAGAACTAGTTATCAGAATATTCGTCGTCAGCTTCGTCCTGATTTTCGGATCTCTGTTTTTGGGTCGCGGGAAAAGAAATCTTAAATGTGATGCCTTTCCCGTCCAGACCGTCTTCTAGCGACGGTTTGCCGCCGTGCAGTTCTGCAACTCGTCTGACAATTGCCAGACCGATGCCGGTTCCCGGGATTGTTTTTGTTCCTTCGACACGATAGAACCTTTCAAAAATTCTTGCTCTTTCGGACTCCGGGATGCCGGGACCGTCGTCTGAGACTTCAACAATACCGTTGCCGTCCTCGATGCCGGTCGCAATTCTGATGTGGCCGCCTTTAGGCGTATATCGAATGGCGTTATCGCACAGATTTGTGATCATGAGCTGTAAAGCATCTTTATTGCCGAAAACAATCGCTTTGCTTTTTTCGAGGGTCGAAATCTCAATGCCCTTTTGTTCAGCGACTACGCTGATTTCATCTTGGATGCTTGTTGCCAATGCATGAAGGTCTAGTGGCGCCATAGGTTTTTCGGAATTGTCCGGATCTAAACGCGCCATCGTCAGCAACTGAGTTACAAGACGGGTTGCTCTTTTAATGCCTTCTTTTAAGCGTCCGAATGCTTTTGCCTTGGCTTCTTCGGTTTTAGCTCTTTCTGCCAGTTGAATTTGAAGATTTAGGGCCGTCAGAGGCGTTCTTAATTCATGGGCAGCGTCGGAGGCAAAACGGCTTTGCAGTTTGAAACTGTCGGATAGGCGAGCGAGCAAATCGTTCAAAGAATTTACCAAAGGGGCTAACTCTACAGGCATCCCTTTCATAGAAAGAGGCTGCAGGGAGGTAGGAGAGCGTCTGGCAATGGCCCGGGAAGCTCCCTCAAGGCTCGAGAATCCGTGACGGATGAAAATCCATAGAATCAAAGCGATCACCGGAACAGCTACTACCAGCGGAATAAGGATAGGTTTGGCGGTTTTAATGGCGACCTCGCTTCTCAGAACGGCTGGCTGAGCCACTTCCACAATCTGACCTGTAAAGTTTTGAGAGGTATAAAGCCTCCAGGGTCGGCCGTCGATGAGAATATCCGAAAAGCCGGTTCGTTCAGCTATCGGCAGTTTCTCCATATTGCGGGAGATAAAGGTTATTCCGCTGATGGGATCATGAATTTGTACCACCAGACTATCATCAGCAGGTAGAAGAGCACCTTTTTTTAGAAAAGGGATTTCTCCGCTGTGGATGGAGTTGAGCGAAAGCGCAACCTGCTTTAAGGAATTGTCCAGAAGCCTGTCGACCTGCTGCTGAACGGCAAAATAGGTAGCAAGACCTTCACAGAAGGTGCTGAATAAAAGAACGACAATAACGGACGCTAGAAGCCGTTTTCGGATGGAGAACAATTAGGTCTCCAGAATATAGCCAACGCCTCTGACAGTTTTAATACTGTCTTCCGAGAGTTTTTTCCGCAAGTGGTGGATATGAACCTCAATAGCATTAGAGCCAATCAAGGAATCGTAGTTGTAAAGTTTTTCTTCCAACTGAGCGCGCGAGAGAACGATGCCTTTTCTTTCAGCCAGAGCAAAGAGCAGAGCATATTCTTTACTTGAAAGGATGATGGATTGACCGTCAAATAAAACTTCACGAGTAGTTGGATTAATTGTTAAACGACCTCTTTCGATGATTGGATCTGCACGTCCTGCAGAGCGCCTCAGAAGGGCTCTGACACGAGCATTTAATTCGTCTAAATCATAAGGCTTAATAAGATAGTCATCTGCTCCCGCATCGAGACCTTCAATTTTGTCATTAACGGTGTCTCGGGCGGTTGTAATGAGAACCGGTGTATGGTTTTTCTTGCGTCTCATGTCTTTTAAGACATTAAGTCCGTCCTTGCCCGGGAGACCAAGATCAAGAATTACGATTCCGAATGAAGTGGTATCCAGAGCGATAGTTGCAGAGCCCCCGTCCTTCACCCAGTCAACGGCATAGCCTTCCGATTTGAGCCCGTCGACGACGGCCTCACCGATCATTTCATCGTCTTCAACCAATAGAACGCGCATAGTTTTCTCCAAACATCTTCTCGGGATTATCTCATGATGAGGAAGATATGGGTATCCATATTCATATTAAGTTGCGATTGAGAAAGCATTAATTATATTTTGTTGCGGACAAAATACGAGTCAACAAAGAAAACAAAGATCAGGAAAGAATCTCGAAAGTTCTTTCCAGGAATTAATAAAAATAAGGCCTACAATGGCGCCCAGCTACGAATCATTGAAGACGGGGACAGACGCAGTTTTTGTGAGAGGATGTTTTGATTTAATTCAATTTCCGAACTTTTCCAGAGTCAATAAAATCACGTTCCTAAAAATACCTTCCAAAAGAAAGCAAGTGATATTTTTGGTGTTTAATGAACCCTGGAATTTAATGGAGTAAACCATGTCCGATTATCAAGTGATGGACCAACAGCAGCCGAATTTTCCGGTTAATCAGGTTCCTCGCAATTTAGTTACCGTTACGCAGATAGTATATTTTCTGCACGGCCTTTCCATTGTGCTCGGAGTTTTTTCCGGAGCCTCTATTGCCACTGCATTCGTATTCGGTTGGCCGTCCATTATTGCTGTCATCATTAACTACGTCAAAAGAAGTGACGTGCAAGGTACTTACTTGGCCAGTCACTTTACTTGGCAGATTAGAACGTTCTGGTATGCGTTCTGGTGGATTATCTTTGTATGGGTTGTCGGCTTTTTCTTAGCTTTCATCCTTGTTCCTGAGTTTGATACCGAAACCCCCTTATTTTCATAATTACTATCTGAAAATAAAAGGAAAATCTCTCTTGACTTTTTTTGGTTATATGTAGTAAAATAATGGTAATAGTATAGAGAGGGGTTTATGCGTTACCACGTCATGTACAGTTCTAATAAAGAGGGGAATCGAAGTGTCTATATCGCTTCCTCCTACAGAAATGAAAAAGGACAAGCCCGGAAAAATATTTATCGCAAATGTGGAAATGAGAAGATGCTGCTTGCGGCAGACCCTCTTGCTATACAAAAAATTAAAGCCGAGGTTGAAGCTCTTAATCGTGAGGCTGCAGCAACTGATCTAAACCAAAGGATGGTTTTAAATAAAAATATTAAAGATCAACTTCTCAAAGAAGCTAAGGACGGCCTGAGCTTAAAAGGAGAAAAGCCGGCGTTACGAGGTCTTGGGTTGGTGGTTTTAAGTCGGCTTTGGAATGAACTTAAACTGCCTTACAAGCTCACTTATCTTAAAAATGGTACGAACGTTCAGTTCGATTTTTCTGAAGTTGTCCGCCAACTGTGTCTTACAAGAATTTTATCCCCTTGGTCAAAGGCTAAAACCAAACGCTTAGTACCAGTCACATATCTCGGTGCTAGGCCGCAGAACCTTTCCGATTACTACAATTGCTTAGATCTGCTCAGCGATAATAAAGAAGCCATTATCAAATATCTGAATAAAAAGCTTTTAGAACAAAATCCTCAACGAGACACGCGAGTGTGCCTCTATGACATTACTACTTACGCCTTTGAAAGCATTCGAGCCGACAGTCTTCGAGAATTCGGTTACTCAAAAGATAAAAAATTTAATGAAGTTCAGGTAGTTATGGCCTTAGCTGCTGACAAAGACGGACTGCCAGTCAGCTATAAACTCTATAAAGGCAATCAGGGAGAATCTCCGACGATGATTCCTTTTGTAGAAGAATTGAAAAAAACTTATGGGGTTGAAAAACTTGTAGTCGTGGCCGATAGGGGCCTTAACAACACGGCCAACATTCACTGCCTGGTCGAGCTTGGTCACGACTATGTATTCTCATCGAAGATTAGAAGCGCTTCCGAGGAAGTCAAGGCCGCTGCCCTTTGCCCGGAAGGAAGAATCTCATATACCGTGGTCGATGATGACGGGGTTGTGGAAGAAAACTGGTACAAAGAGGTCACGCTTGAAACCAAAGTTAACTATCGTTATCCGGAGTTTGCAAAGGAGCATGATAATCCTGCAGAGATAGAACGGCTGGAGAAGATATTAAAGCCCTATGAAACTCGAGCTAAAAATAAGAGAAAAAAAGGAACGCTCAAGCGCAGGTACATCGTTACATTCTCTAAAAAGCGCTTTGATAAAGACAGACACGATAGACAAAAGTTTATTGATAAAGCAATAGGGCTAGTTACCCGTCCCTCTACCTTCACAGCGGAAATGAAAAAAGGAGGCAAGGGATTAGTTCGCGTTGAGATTGATAAAGAGAGTTTGAGTTTAGACGAGGAAAAGATCGTTGAGCAGGAGAAGTTCGATGGAATGCATGTGATAGAGACTTCACTGGAAGATCCTGTAGAGGAAATCCTAAGCATCTACAGAGAGCTCTGGCACATAGAGAGCAATTTCCGCCTCTTGAAAAGTCAATTAGAAGCACGACCGGTGTATGTGCGCACTGAGCAACACATCCGCGGTCATTTTCTTTGTTGTTATATCGCATTAGTAATTTCGCGTTTGCTCGAGTACAAGCTCAAATCCAACCAGACCCCAATTTCCATAGAGAAGATCGTGGAAAGTCTCAACGGACTAAGGACGACAAGAATCAAATTAGAGAGACTGCCGGCGGTCTATGCAACTACAGGGATTTCAGACGATGTAAAAAACATCTGCAAAGCCGTATCTATGCCGGTGCTAGAGGACTATGAAACCGCAGCAACCTTGAGAAGGAAACTGGGGCTATCCGGAGATTTGAACAGTTACTTCTCTATCGAGTGAACTACTACTACGAGGAATAAAAAAATGAAAAATTAGAGATACATTGAGGCCCAATAGATATAACAAAATTTCCTCAATTTATTCTCTGAAACTCAGGAGGAATTAATAAAAATAAGGCCTACAATGGCGCCCAGCTACGAATCATTGAAGACGGGGACAGACGCAGTTTTTGTGAGAGGATGTTTTGATTTAATTCAATTTCCGAACTTTTCCAGAGTCAATAAAATCACGTTCCTAAAAATACCTTCCAAAAGAAAGCAAGTGATATTTTTGGTGTTTAATGAACCCTGGAATTTAATGGAGTAAACCATGTCCGATTATCAAGTGATGGACCAACAGCAGCCGAATTTTCCGGTTAATCAGGTTCCTCGCAATTTAGTTACCGTTACGCAGATAGTATATTTTCTGCACGGCCTTTCCATTGTGCTCGGAGTTTTTTCCGGAGCCTCTATTGCCACTGCATTCGTATTCGGTTGGCCGTCCATTATTGCTGTCATCATTAACTACGTCAAAAGAAGTGACGTGCAAGGTACTTACTTGGCCAGTCACTTTACTTGGCAGATTAGAACGTTCTGGTATGCGTTCTGGTGGATTATCTTTGTATGGGTTGTCGGCTTTTTCTTAGCTTTCATCCTTGTTGGATTAGCCGTATGGTTCATCGGTTTTATTGTCCTGGGTATTTGGGTATGCTACCGCATTATACGTGGCTGGTTGAGATTGTCGGATGGCCTGCCGATGCCAATATACTAGTAAGCAGTTACTTACTTAAACGCATCAAAGATTGAAAAATTGGTCGGTTGGTAGTAGCTACCAATCGGCCATCGTGTATTGAGCTTTCGAATTCTATTGATTTAGGATTTTCCAGCCAGCTGTTTGTTCAGAAAGTATCTAGAAAAACTTCATCGGACTTTGAGCCAAGATAACTCCTCCGCAAATGATTACCAGAGGCCAGGCGACTAAGGGAGAAAAAATCACTCTTAGAATTCGGTTGTTTGGAACAAAGCCAACTCCGTAGACGAAGCAGAAGCTCATGCCTAACATCAGGCCTACCAACCAGCCGTGAGGAACCGAGTGCATATCCGTTGAAATGATTCTTGGAAATACGATGATGGTGCCGGCAATGGCTAATGCAAGTAAAAAAGAAAGTATTCTCATTCTTATCTGAAAAAGAAAATAATGCCCGGTTTGCACCGGGCCCGTTTCAAATTATTTATCGTTATCGATCTTTGTTGCGAAGTTTGCTGAGCCCCAGATCATGAGAACTAAGCAAGCCAACCATAAAAAGTAGATCATTATTTACTCCTTCGAGAGCCCCGAAGGGCTCGCCCCTTAATTAGTACAAGTTCTTAGAGTTATCTTGGATAACCTTCGGTGTAAGCTTGCCGCTCAATACTTTGTAAGCCCAGCCGGTGTAAAGAAGAACAATCGGCAGGAAAATCAAAGTAACGCAGAACATGACGAACAGTGTTGTATGAGAGCTTGTGCAGTCCCAGGCTGTCAAAGAAGAAGCCAGGTTTGTTGAGGACGGCATCAAGAACGGGAACATTGCTGCGAGCGGGGTAAATACTGTACCGATCATTGCTAAAGAAGAGCAGATGATGGCCCAACCAGCTTTCTTGCCGCTGATAAACAGGGAGGAGAGAACACCGCCTGCAACAGCAAGAACAGGAAGGACCCAGAGCACAGGATACTTAGCAAAGTTGGCAAACCAGGCACCGTCTTGAATTTCAACGGTCTTGTTGAGGGGATTTGGGAGCATTGCAGGATCAATGGCGGATGTGATGACATAACCCTTGATTCCGAAGTAGACCCAAATACCTGCCAAGATGAACAGGACTGCATAGAGGAAACCTGCAATCTGAGAGCACTTGGCTGCTTTACTTTGCAAATCTCCTACTGATCTCAAGACAAGGTAATTTGCACCCTGAGAAATGAAGATGCAGATAGAGACAATGCCGCAGAGAAGAGCGAACGGATTAAGAAGAGCCCAGAAAGAACCTGTATAGAAACTGCGCAGGTTATCGTCGAAGTGGAATGGAACGCCCTGAAGGAGGTTGCCGAAAGCCACACCGCAAACGATAGGAGGTACAACGCTGCCGACGAACAACAACCAGTCCCAAGTGCTTCTCCAAGTGGTGTTTTCCACTTTGCTTCTGTAGTCAAAACCGACTGGTCTGAAGAACAGAGCAAAGAGAACCAACAACATTGCCCAGTAGAAACCGGAGAAGGATGTTGCGTAAATCAACGGCCATGCAGCAAAAATAGCACCGCCGCCGGTAATGAACCAAACCTGGTTGCCGTCCCAGTGAGGGGCAACGGCATTAATCATGATGCGTTTTTCATCGTCGTTTTTTCCGAGGAACGGCAATAAGGTACCGATACCCATATCCTGGCCGTCCATAATGGCGAAACCGGCAAGGAGAACCCCGATAAACAACCACCATATAACTTTTAGTACTTCATAATCTAACATTTATGTACCCTCCTTACTTGGCAGCCTTGGCAGCTTGTTCGTGGTGATAGGCACCTGTTCCCAAAGAGCTAGGACCTAATTTAGCGAAACGAATCATCAACCAAGCTTCAACAATGAGCAAGCCGGTATAAAGAATAACCAAGCTGGCTAACGAACCCCAGACTGAACCCACAGATAAGGAAGAAACCGACAAGTGGGTCGGGAGAATTTCCCAAATTGTCCATGGCTGTCTGCCGTATTCAGCAACGAACCAACCTGCTTCGCAAGCAAGCCAGGGTAATGGAACGGAGATGACGGCCAATTTAAGAAGCCAATGCTTCTTATCGATAACTCTCTTGTATGCATACCAAAGAGAGAGACCGAAGATGAAAATCAAAGCAACGCCGACACCAGCCATCAAACGGAATGCATAGAACATTGCGTCGATAGAGTATGGGATGGAATCGTTAGCAGCTTTTTGTATATCTGCTTCAGTAACCTTAGCGGGGTCGTTCTGATATTTCTTAGTCAAGAGTCCGAAGCCAAGATCTTTCTTGTGCTGTTCAAAGAGAGCTTTGACTTCAGCGTTATTCGGATCTTTTCTGAGCTGCTCAAGAGCGCCGACAGCGATTACGCCGCTAGCAACCTTAGCCTTGTTTTCCGCGATGATTTCTTTAAGGCCCGGAACTGTCTTATCGAAGCTGCGGGTTGCAAGAATACCGGCGAGATAAGGAACTTTGATTTCAAAAGTATTTTCTTGCTTTTCCGGATCAGCAAAAGCGACTAAAGCCATTGCCGCCGGAGCAGGTTCAGTTTCCCACATACCTTCCATGGCGGCTAACTTAGCCGGCTGGTCTTGGGCTGCTAAATAGCCGGATTCGTCACCTTGCCAAGCGGCAAGCAATGAAGCACAGAAGCCAAAGCAGGCAGCAACACGGAAGCTGCGTTTTGCGAAGTCAATGTCACGGCCTTTGAGCAAGTACCATGCGGAGATTGCCAAAACGAAAGCAGCACCGGTAGCGTAGCCGGCAGTAATGGTATGGAAGAACTTTGTTTGAGCCCATGGGCTAAGAATGACTGCGAAGAAGTCATTCATTTCCATACGCATCGTTTGATAAGAGAAGCTGGCACCGGCAGGATACTGCATCCAGCCGTTAGCAACGAGAATCCACAAGGCGGAAAGGTTGGAGCCTAATGCCATGAGGATTGTGCATAAGAAGTGAGTACCTTTCTTAACCTTATCCCATCCGAAGAAGAATAGGCCGATGAAAGTGGACTCTAAGAAGAAAGCCATTAAGCCTTCAATAGCAAGAGGAGCACCGAAAATGTCTCCTACATAGTGAGAATAGTATGACCAGTTAGTACCAAATTGGAACTCCATGGTAATACCGGTTGTGACACCCAAGGCAAAGTTAATACCAAATAACTTGCCCCAGAATTTCACCATGTCTTTGTAGACTTGTTTCCCGGTCTTTAGGTAGCAGGCTTCCATTGCTACCAAAATCATCGAGAGACCCAAGGTTAGTGGGACAAAAAGGTAGTGATACATCGCGGTCGCCGCGAACTGCAGGCGCGACAGATCCACTAGTTCTGTTGAGAGCATATTCCCTCTCCTTTTTCGTTATTAATTAAAGAAGTGTTAGTAGAAGTATTTCTGGAAAGAATACCTGCGCTTACGGCTTCAGGAGTCTGCTCGGTTTTGGTATCAGGCCCGAAGAAGACAAAACATATCGCGGCAATAATAGCAAGCTTGCAGCCGATGACTGCAGAAAGCTCCCATATAAGCTTTTTATCGTTCTTTTTCATAAAGCGGTAAAAACAGGTTCCAATGTAACAATGAATTTCAATTCGTTATATTACCTATTGCAATAAGTCTAATAGGAAAAAATGTTCTGAATGGGATCATGGACTTGTGATATTCGGATTCGGTGCCGGAACATCATCGCCCTCCTCCCAAGGAAGGGGCAATAATGCCATAAAGGCAAAGAAAATCAAGGCCACAGCGACAACGAGCCACTTCCAGAGTTTTTTCTTTTCTCGAGAGTCCATAGTAAATACAAACGAATTAAAAAAAGTACAAAAAGAGACGTGAATAGTACAACGGACACTTACCCCATTGTTCCATGAGGAAAAGAATATACACAATAAAAAAACTCTCGATTTCCGTTCGAACTTACCTTGGGAAATCGAGAGTTTTTAAGCTTAAAAAGTATGCAACTTTTTATTCTTCATCTGTCTTCGCTTTTGTTCTTCTGGTTCTCTTTGGTTTTGGTGTTGTGTCTTCGGCCGCAGCAGCTTTTCTAGGGGCTCTTCTGCGAATAGGATTTTTTGCCGGAGCAGCAACTTTTTTAAGAGCCGGGTTCTTCGGCTGAGAACTCGCGGTCATTGCCGGATCCTTGAAGGTCGGGGCTCTCAAGATTTCAACAGGCTTTTCTGGTTCTTCAACCTCGACCTTAACTTCCTGCTGAACTTCTTCCTCATCTTTGCCCATTGGAATACGAACAATGGGAGGAGGAGCCTTAGCTTCTTCCTCGGTGATTTTCCAGAGTTCAAGAAGTTCTTTTTGTGTCGGCGCCGGGGTAGTTTTTACGCGTTCTCTTCTGGCAGCGACGGAATCACGAACAATTTTTTCGAGGCTGTCGAGCGGGATACGGTTAAGGTCGTCAAAACAAATGGCACTGCGGTCAGTCAAAACCCCCTTAACGTTGTCTTTATAGTTTTCAACAACAGAAGGCTCGGCAATGAAGAGAGTCATTGTTTTTTCTGTTGATTCAAGGGCGAAAAGAGGACCATGAAGTTCATAAAAAGCGAGCCCATATCTCATGCTTTCGCGGACGCCTCTAGCCGAACGTCTAATCATACTGCAGACGCGAGCCATGGCAACACGCCGATCGGCAGGTAATTCTCTAAGATAACCTCCTACAGTCGTGGCTTTGAGCTCCATTAAATTCCTCCATGAACGACATATCTTTAGACAAACTATCATTATAACTCATTTATCTAAAACGGTTTTTTACGATTTGAGCTGGGGCGCCGATTGTTCGGTCTTCTCAAGGGATTCTCACCGTAAAAGTTATGCATAGATGATTTTTTGCAACTCATCGAAAAGAAATCGAAATTTTTAAAACAATTTCCGGCCGTTGTGATGCAAATTTGTGAAGAATTTGGATGGCGAATTTCCAGAAAATTCATTTTTCAAAGGCGTGAGTCTTTCAATATATCTGATTGATTTATTTTGGCACGGTTTTCTAAGAAAAAACGCCCAAGATTTCTCTTGGGCGCCAAAATAACTCAAATCAAATCTAGGTAACTATTGCTTTTATTGTGCAGTTGCTGCTACTTTACCTGCTTGTCGTCCGAAGGTAAAGATGTCGGCAATAGCATTTCCGCCAAGACGGTTAGCTCCGTGAATACCGCCTGTGACTTCGCCGGCTGCATAAAGTCCTGGAATTGGTTTTCCGGCTATATCAAGAACCTGAGTCTGTGTATTGATCTTCAGGCCGCCCATGGTGTGGTGGACAGTAGGAACCTTCTTAACGGCATACCAAGGACCTTCAGTCATAGGTTTATCTTCTTTGTTGTTAGCAACAAAGCCGTATTTATCTTTTTCAATTTTGCCGCTTGCTACTTTGTTATATTCATCAACGGAAGCCTTAAGCTTTGCTGGATCCATTCCTGTCTTCTTGGCTAAGTCGTCAAGTGTTGCGCCTTCAATAACCGCCCCAAGAGAGGCCATATTGGCAATAGTAGAGCCGTCTTTATCAGGCGTATCGCGGGTCGGGTATCTTAGATGGTTGACGACCAGCCAGTAGGTGGAATGCGGTTGGGCAAAAATAGCTTTACACAATGTGTCGCGGGCCGCACCTTCGTTAACGAAACGGTCGCCGTTTTCATTGATGAACAGACGGTTTCTGCCGGAAGTTCTGATGTGTTCCATCAATCCGGTTCCGGGGGTTCCGCATGGATGCAGCTGAATGTCGGACATGCCGATGACCTCAGCTCCAACTTTTTTACCCATGGCAATGCCATCACCTTGGGCTGCTTTCTGAATTGTTGAAGCACCGATTCCTTTGCCAAGATCAACTTCTTTCCAGACACCTGTGTTCACTCTTCTTCTCAGTTCAACGTTTGCCCCGAATCCGCCGGTGGTAATAACAACTCCCTTGCTGGCTATTACGGTAATCTTCCTGCCGTGGTTTTCTGCGACAGCACCGATGACCCGTCCGTCTTTATCTTTGATGAGGCTCTTAACGTTGGCATCGGTAATAATCGTTGCACTGTCTTTGTGCTCCGCCAAGAAGTTTTCAAGAGTACGTATGTAATGGTTGCCTGAGGGGGTAGTACCGTAGTGGCTTCTTTGCCAGAGAGCTCCTGTAGCTGTGCCGATTTTATCTTTGAATGGAGAACCTAAGGATTCAAGCCATTCAATAGAGCTCATGGCATTGCTGGTAAGGTAACGGACCAATTCCGGATTTCCCACATTGTGCCCGCCTTTCATGGTCTGGTCGTAGAATTTGTCTTCAGAGTCTTCAATACCCATTGCTTTTTGACGTTTTGGGTCGACAGCGTTAAAAGCACCTCCAGAGACGTTAGTTGAGCCTCCAAGATAGCCGAGTTTTTCTAAAACAACAACTTTGGCGCCGTTTTGGACGGCAGATACCGCAGCTGCCAAACCAGCTCCGCCGCCGCCGATCACGACAACCTGAGTATCGATAGTTTCATTTTTGGTTGGATACGTATCGACTTTTTTGTTGAATTCGTTCTTAGCTGTACCAGCTTGTGTGAGGCAGTCTCGAACGCCTTTCTTAATAGCAAAGGATGAAAGAGTGGCACCGGTCACGTTGTCAACGTTAACTGACTGAGTCTCCACCATACGTTTTGAGAGTTTGTCGAGAGCAAGCTTACCAACTCCGATAGTTTCAAGATTTTTAGAAGTATCGATGCTGTCGATTTTGTGATTAACGATTTTGACGGTAACTGTCATCGGAGCATTGTGCCCGTTAACTTTGGCAGAGTAGGTGCCGTCTGCAGGTGCAGCTTGAAGGGTAGGGAGAGCCAAAGCAAGCGCTGCGGCAAGAGGCAAGACTAATTTGTTGTTCATGAGCATTCTCCATGGTGAGTAGTTTTGATTGTATGAGTGCCATTACGTAAGTATTCAGTACTTAAGTACAATCTCCTCATAGACTAGAAAAAAAATTACGAACTGACCGATATGATCCTCCGGCTCTTTTTCTTGTTTCTATTGGTTTACTCCTTAATTGCGCAAGGAGCAGAACCTCTTATTCGCGTAGGAATGACGGAAGGAGGACACGAAAAAGAGCACACTCAGGTTTTCGATGAGACAAGAGATGCATTGATAAAAAAATTCGGCAAAGAAAATGTCTCTTTCGACCTAATCCACGTCAATCAATTGGTTTCGAAAATCTTTTCCGGAGAGGTTAATTTTTTCATCTCAACCACCGGCCTTTCTCGGAGACTCCAGGCAGACGGTGCGCGCGATTTGGTAACTTTGACTTCTAAGCGTTTTCCGAATCCGAACCTCTCTTACGGCTCAGTTTTTCTTACAAGAAAGGACTCGAG
Organism: Turicimonas muris; assembly: GCF_002221595.1. GTDB lineage: Bacteria > Pseudomonadota > Gammaproteobacteria > Burkholderiales > Burkholderiaceae_F > Turicimonas > Turicimonas muris. The sequence continues at coordinate 60,249 of NZ_NHMP01000002.1, read as the reverse complement.
AATATCTTCAATCGCCGACATGCAAGAAAAGGTTCTGGTTGGCAACCGACCCTTAGGATTTTATGGTTATGTAGTTCCAATCGGAGAGATAGCTCGGCACGGATATAAACCTAAGGATTTTTTTTCGAAAGAAATTTTCTTAGACTCCGGCAGTCACAACGTCCTGGCTTCTTTACTGCGGGGAGAAGGCGATGTGGCTACGGTACCAAGCTGTTTTTTGGAAGACAACTACCCAGAAGATCATCCTTTCCGAAAAGATCTAAAACCGATTAACGTATTGGAAAGCAAGCCTTGTGTCCGTTCGACGCCTGCCTATCCGAACTGGGCCTTTTCTTCTTCACCGGGTGCCAGCCCGGAGGTGGCCCGAGATGTCCTTAAGACGCTTCTTGATATGCCTACGGATTCGAAAGGCTACCGCTGGAGTATCGCTACAAATTTCTCGGGAACGGATCAGCTATACAAAGACTTAAAAGAAGGCATGTACATTATTCTTAATGAATGGTCTTTGAAAACATTTTTCAAAGAATACAAGCATTGGTTTTTCTCTTTGACGGTGCTGTTGATTTGCTTAGCCGGTTACAGTGCTCTGTTGAATTATTTGGTAAGAAAGAAAACTCGTCAGCTTCAACGATCAATTAAGCACCAGCAAGTACTTCAGAAAAGATCAAGAGATTCCGAAGCAAAGTTTGAATCGCTTCAGAAGTTAGGCATTATCGGCCAGATGAGCTCAATGATTGCTCATGAATTAAGGCAGCCTCTTTCTACATTGCGGCTTTATGCTCAAGGCTTGCAAAGAAAGCTTGAAAGAGGCGAGTGGAGCATTGAACAATCTAGCGAAGTTCTGAGCAAGATCGTAACTCAGGCCGAGAGAGCCGAGCAGATCGTTCAGAGCGTCAGAAATTATGCGAAAAGCAAACGGAGTGAGAAACAGGAAATTTGCCTGACAGAAATCGTGAATAACGCCTTATACGCCTTTAAACAAAGCGGCCGTTTCCGTCGAAATGTCATCGTCTCCATCGCAGAAGATATCAGGCTGTTCGCTAATCCGATGGAGTTTGAACTCGCTATTTTGAACTTGCTCCGAAACTCTGCCGATTCTCTTGCGTCGTTAAACCACAAGGACCCGAAAATAGAGCTGGCAGTACGAAGAAACGGAGATTTTGCAGAAATCGAAGTGAAAGACAATGGAGTTAAGGTTTCTGAGGCTGATTTACAGGCCGCTGTCGTTCCTCTTCGCAGCAACAAAGAAAATGGTCTGGGAATCGGACTTTCTCTCGTAAACAACATAATGGAAAATCACGGAGGAAGCTTAGTACTGCACGCTAGAAAGGAAGGCGGAGTGACGGCTGTCCTCTCCTTAAGAATTTTGGAAAGATAAGATGCCCGACAGAGAACTTATTTGTATTGTTGATGATGATGCAGACCACTGTGATGCCTTGCGCTTTCTTCTAGAAAACGAAGGCTATCAAGTTAAGATGTATCTCCGAGCTGAAGAGTATCTGAATACCGGAGAAAAAGACTGCGACTGCCTTATCCTTGACTTTAAGATGCCGGGAATCAACGGCGTTGAGTTATTGGAGCTTCTGCAAGCGAGAGGGCTGACTCCGCCGACAATTTTTTTGACTGCGCATGCAGACTTGGACATGGCCATCAAGATTTTTAAAGGCGGCGCTCATGACTTAATCCAGAAGCCTGTGGATGCCGTCCAACTTCTCCAAGCTGTAGGCGAAACAATAGAAAAACACCAAAAATTACTCCGTTCTTCCTCCGGCAGCGCAGAGTCGGCTCAAAAACAAATCTCATGTCTTACACAGCGTGAGAAACAAGTTCTTAACCTGGTTTCAATGGGGTTGATGAATTGCCAAGTGGCAAGTCGATTAAATCTCAGTGAACGGACGATAGAGACCCATCGAGCCAACGCTTATCGGAAACTAGGAATCTCTAATCTTGCTCAGTTAAGGAAGCTGCTGATGCAAAGCAAACTTTCGTAAGAGAAATCCGAGTAAAGCTTCATAAACCATCCAGCTCAGAAAAAGACATCAAAAATAAAGGTATTTAGACAGGCTGAAAGTTCTCTTCTGAGTCAATTGGGAATCGTTCTCCGCACTCTCTGTAGACCGTTTTCCACAAATTGTTTTCTGCCTCTTGGAGTTTAAGCATCAGCCATTCAAAGAAATTGCCGAGAGCCGGAATTTCTTTGAGAACAGAGTAACTGCAAACTCTTTCTTTAAACCTTTGAAGGTTCCTTACTACATCAGCGCTCCGGCTTATATCGGAATCTACAAGACGGAAGGAGGATTGGAAGTCAATCCAAATTCCCAGGTTCTTAGGTACGCTGACGATAAACCTATTCCTGGCCTTTATGCGGTTGGGGCAGGATGCGTTGTACCACATCTCGCCACAGTGAAGTTGTCGCCAGCGGTTTGATTGCCGGCGAACATGCACATGCAGCTAAGACAGCTAAATAATCGATTAGCTTGGGCATCTTAGGTGCCCAACCCTAGAAAAAAGAGTAACTGTGAGAAAAGTTTTGACTTTGCTAGCTCTTCTTTGCACGGTAACGACGGTTCAAGCAGCTGACTTTGGTGCGGATAAACATGTTCAAAAAGGCGTGCAATGCGTGATTTGCCACGGCGCAGATATGAATAAGCCAAAGGAGCCGACCGATAAAGTTTGTCTGCAGTGCCATCCTAGAGAGCAGTTGATAGAAAAAACAAAACATCTAAATAAACCTGTGAATCCTCACAATCTGTCTCATAACGGCGAGTGCATTTTATGCCACCGCATGCATGAAGCACCGGTTAATAACTGTGCAGAGTGCCATAAATAAAAATAGAGGATAGCCGTCCGTCGAGAATGAGCTTCTAATGTTTGGAGGTTCCTTCTCGATTTTTTTGACGGATTTAAACGTAATGAGAAGGTTCAAAAGCCGTGAGAGAATTCTTCTTAAGATTTTAAGATCCCATGTGATAAGCGTTAATTTTATGAAGTTGTCAACCAACAGAAAATGGCTTCTCTTGTGTTTCTTTGGTTTGTTCGTGAAATGTTTTCACCAAGCAGTCCAAGAAAAGTTTAAGAGGTTTGTTAAAAATAAGTTCTTTAGACCAAATTAGAAACATCGGACTTTCGAGAGGAGGTTTCAAGGGAACTGCCGTCAAGTTCTTCTCTTCCGGACCGACCACGATATCACCGAAAGTTAACATGTAATATTCGGTGGTGGGGATAAGAAATTTTGGAGTTGTCGCAAGGTTGAATGTAGCAGCAATGTTTAGCTGATCGATGCCATATCCTAGCCAACCGGGAAGCATGTTTACGGTAAGAAGAGTCCTGCTCAGAATTAACGGCAGACCTTTGATCATTTCCGGCGTAATAAATTTTTCCTTGGCCAAAGGTGCGTCGTTTCTCATCACCAAGGCCCATTTTTCTAGTCTTGGGAGGCGGTAGTAGTCGTAGGAATGAAGACGTTTGGAATCAAAAATGATTCCTAGATCAGAGGTTCTATCATCGATTTTGGTACAAACTTCTTCCTCGTTGCCGCTATAGATGTGCAGGAGTGCTTGGGGATATTGTTTTCTGAGTTGTTTCAAGGCCGTTCCGAGTGGGCCGATGGCGGTTGTCTCACCAGCAGCAATGCTAATTTGAGGAATAGTTTCGGATGCGAGCTCTGCTTTCGCTTTATCGGTCAACTCAACGATAACTTTAGCTCGTTTAAGCAATGAAATGCCTGCCTGGGATAATGAGACTCCTTTTCCGTGCCGAATAAATAGCTGTACATTCAATTCTTCTTCAAGCTGCTTAATAGTTCGGGAGACATTCGGCTGAGTAGTAAATAATTTTTCGGATGCTCTCAGAAAACTCTTCTCATCTGCAACTTTTACAAAATACTTCAAAGCCCGAATGTCCATTGATATGCCTTTTTCTTATATCTCTATCAAATAAATAAGTATTGGATATAAATTTTAATCGTTCTTAAAATTTTAGAAAAATTTTTTGAGGTTTGAGATGTTTAGACGAGATCTGATAGTTGCTTCTTTAGCTACTGCGGCTCTTGGTTCATTAGCTTATGCAGAGGATAAGAAAGTGACATTGTTGAACACGGCAGATAAATGGGATAAGACCTTTCCTCAAAGTGACAAAGTTGAGTGTGTTAAGGTCAGTTTTAAAAATCGTTATGGTGTTCCGCTAGTTGGAGACCTGTATATTCCAAAGAGCAACAAAACTCAGTTGCCCGCGGTTGCTGTGTCCGGACCATTTGGAGCTGTGAAGGAACAGGCTTCAGGAAGGTATGCTCAGAGGCTGGCTGAAAACGGATTTATTACTTTGGCTTTTGATCCGTCATTTACAGGCGAAAGCGGAGGTGAGGCCAGAGCAGTGGCTTCTCCTGACATCAATACCGAGGACTTCAGTGCCGCAGTTGATTATTTGTCTACAAGAAAAGATGTGGATCCCAATAAAATCGGGATCCTTGGGGTATGCGGTTTCGGTGGTTTTGCTCTAAATGCGGCAGCCAATGATCCGCGCATTAAAGCCACAGTTACTTCAACTATGTATGACATGGCGAGAGTGCTGTCTAAAGGCTATTTTGATTCGATGACGGTTGAGGATAGACAACAGCTCAGAGAGGCCTTAAATAAGCAAAGAACCAAGGATGCCTTAACGGGTACGCCTGAAAGAGCCGGCGGCCTTCCGGATAAGCTTAACGGGGATGAGCCGTTGTTTGTTAAACAGTACTGGGAGTACTACAAGCAGTCTCGCGGTTACCATCCAAGATCTCTGAATTCAAACGAGGGATGGACAAAAACCTCCCAGCTGTCATTCATGAATATGCCGATATTGGCTTACAGCGATGAAATCCGGAGTCCGGTAATGATGATGCATGGAGAAAAAGCTCATTCTTTATATTTCAGTCAAGACGCATTTAAAAAGCTGACGGGTGACAATAAAGAGTTAGTGATCGTTTCCGGAGCCAATCATGTTGACTTATACGATAACGACAAGTTTATTCCGTGGCAGAAGATCGTGGATTTCTACAAAAAGAATCTTTGAGAAAGCATTGGGAGGAGGCGCTATCCTGCCAGTGTTTGAAAGTAAAGATATTGGCAGAAAAAACTGAATTAGCGACTTTTCTCCTACAGACTTTTTCTTTCAAACGAGAACTGAAAAAATCCTCCTAGAGTCCGGCCTAGGAGGATGCAAGCAACAGGAAGATAAGCAACTGAATTAAGCTTCAGCTGTCATATCAATGTAACCTTTACCGTTTTTGATCTGAATCTCGGTTCCAAACTCTTTGGAGAGTTTCTTCAGTTGATGGAGAACTTCTTCCGAGTCGGTAAGAATGGGAGACCCCTTTCTTGAACGAGGAGCATGCTGATGAAGATCGATGGGATGGAGAGTGACAGAAGTGATTTTTCCATCCTCCGTTTCCCAAACAGGAAGGACTGCGGACCAAATTGTTTTTTGTGCTGCAAAGCCGCGGGTACCGTTGCCGGATCTCTTATCCATTAAGTCGCCGACTTGTGAGTTAGACGGCATGCCCATGTTTGTATAAGCCTCAACCGGCTGTCTTTCGATGGTTTCTGTTTGAAAAATAAAGTTGCCAAGACTGTAAAAAATCAAACCGTCCCCATACTTTTCAATGCCTCTAAGTTCATGGGGACCATGCCCAATTACAACGGAAGCACCGGCATCAATACACTTCCTGGAAAAAGTTCTTAAGAATTCTGCCGGTTTGTCCATATCTAGGTCGAGGAATTCATGAGCATGAACACTTACTAAAACAATGTCAGCTTGTCTTTTAGCTTCTTTGATCTCCCGAATAGTTCTTTCGACATCTGCCGGATGAGGAACTGTTTCATTTCTTTCTTCTCCATCACTCAGTTTGAAAGTCAGTTTCCCGAACGGAAAAATATCGTTTGGAAGAGGGGGAAGGTAACCGGCTTGTGTTTTGAGTGTTCTCAAATTGTTGGCTTCGGATACCTCAGCAAGCTCTTTGGCCATTTCAAAGTGTTTTGCGTTGACGTGGTGGATGGTCTTGAATCTGAGAGGATTCAGACCTGGTCTGCCCATCATATCAATGCTCGGTCCACCGGCGGCAGCTGCCGGATCAAAAGAAGACGTAATACCGATCAATGCGACTCTTGCTTCTTTAGTATCGAGATAAACGGCTCTTGCAGCCTCTCTAAGATTTTCGCCGGAGCCGGCAAAGATAAGCTTTCTTTCCTTCAAATGGCGAATTGTTGCCATGACACCTTCTTGACCGAAATCTCCCGAGTGGTTGTTGGCCGTATTGAATAAATTGAAGCCGTATTTGCAGACATCATCAATCAGTTTTGGAGCTGCCATGGCCCATGTACCGCCGCTCGCAGCTGCCGGATATCCTTCCTGATCATGGAAAGTCATCTCTAAATTCGTGAAGCGGACATCTGCCGTTTCGATTAGCTCTTTGATTTCTTTGAATCCCGGATAACCGTTTTCAGGAATGCTTCTAGTAATGAAGCAATCTCCGCTGGCTACGAATTTTGTACTCATCTTTATATCTTCCTTACTTGTGATGGGCAAAAAGAAAGCGGACAAAACTGCCTGTCCGCTTTTCCGCTGTCTCTCATGCCATAGACAGCCTAAACGCTAGAAATTAACAAAGAGCGGATTAGAACCAGTGGGCCATTCCGACCATGCCGGTGTAAAGGTTCTTGCCGCCGCTGTATTTAATCAGCTGACCGTAGTTTCGGCCGTATGCGGCTGTAGCATATACGCTGGTACGTTTAGTTAAAGAATATTCTAAGGCAGTAGCAAATCTTAATCTTTCGCCGTTTTCCTTAACACCCTGAGCAGTCTTCAAGCTTGCGTCTGTGTAGCCTGCGGCACCGACCCATGTGAGGTTCCCGGAAAGTTTTTGACGGAAGCCCAGGTTAAGACCCCATCCATCAACGCCATTCTGATTACCTGCTGTTGTGCTGTCGCCTTTGACAGCTTCGTTTTTAGGCATCCAGTAATAGAAAGTGCGCCAATTCTTCATGTATTGCGCAGCGAAATAAAGTGTTGTGCTGTCGGTAGCGTTCAAACGGAAACCGGCGAAGTATTCTTCGGAATTCTTTCTATTTCCGAGTTTGGCTGCATCAGCTTTGGACATTGTTTTGCTGAAGCTGGAGGCAGGAAGTTTGCCCCAACGGAACTGAGAACCGCCAAAGTCAATCAAGAGAGGACCAACCTCGTAGTTGACGGCGAGAGAAATGGCGCGGTTGTTTTGCGGAACAGTGCGGTCATCTGAATCAGTTCCTAAAGAGTAGCTGACGCCGATACGCAGGCCGTTCATCTTGTTAGAGAGCCAAGCAATAGCGTTATTGACGCGTCCATCTCCGGCGATAGAACCTTCGATCTCATAGGCTGGGCCATAGGCTGTTCTGAAAGGATCGATATTTGGGAGACCTATTCCGTATGGAGAGCTGATGGACTGAACGGTTCCCATTCTGCCGAAACCGATTTCACCGATTTTGTCGTTGTAGATAGCAAGAATACTGCGGCGTGCAAAAGCAACTCCTGCGGTAGATTCAGCGCCGGTATCTGCACTGAAGCCGGCTTCTAAATAGGCTTTGACTGCCCAATCAGCATTGAGCTGCTCCTTGATCATTAAGCCCCAACGGGAGGTTTGGTTTTCCATGCTGACGACAGCAGACTTTCCGGGGGCCTTCATGTACTGCATAGCCAAGTCTACTTTTCCGTAGAGCTTGACATCGGTGTCGGCATAAGCGACAGAAGAGAGCATACAAGCGAGCAGGGCAGTTAATTTGAGTTTTGTCATTTCTTATCCTTGGTGAGAAAAGAGGTGAAATTGGGAATTTCTTTTTTTTATTAAAAAACTTTTGCCGCCAAGAGATCTGCCAAGTCTTATGTCTTATACATGACTAATGTTTTTCCTAATTGGACTCAAAAAATAAAGAGAGTAGTTAAATGGATATTTTCTTAGCAAGCTAATTTCTTCTCGAGATAAAAAATCTAATGAATGAGAAATTTTGCTGAAGTTAAAAATAGCGTTGAAGAAATATTCAAGGGTGGCGCTATCCGGGAACTCCCTATCACTCGTGGTTTTTCCCGAATATCCCATGGAAAAACAAATATCAAATATTGAGAAACACTCACGACCGTCCTTAAGAAAATTGTTCAAAGTCCTCTGGTTTTGGCCTTCTTGTTGAGCTTGGTCTGTACTTTTAAAGAATTAATTGTTACCTGAAATTAGAAGAGGATATGGCCTTAAAAAATTGGTTATATGTCATATACATGAGTTAAGAAATTTTGAGACTCTATTCGGTTTTTAATGGCGGTATTCGCTTTAGTCAATAAAGAATCCAAGGAACGACAAATGAATATTTTGGAAGAAGCCATTCAAACCAGAAGAAAGATTCACTCCCGTCCTGAAGAAGGATGGACCGAGTTCGAAACTTCTTATCTTGTTTCCGAACGATTGAAGAGTCTTGGCTGGCAAGTTTATATCGGCCTCGATGCCTTGGTACCGGAAGAAGTACTGGGCAGAAATCCGGAATTAGTAGAAAAAGCCATTGAGAGAGCAGCAAAGCAGGGAGTTCCTGCAGCTTTCTTAGAAAGCACTCAAGGTTATACCGGCGTTGTCGGAACATTTGATACCGGCAGACAAGGTCCTCGTACAGCATTCCGTTTCGATATGGACTGTGTTCAGGTACAAGAAACCAGTGACGCTAATCACGTTCCCGTCAAAGAGGGTTTTGCAAGTCAAATTCCCGGCATGATGCACGCTTGCGGCCACGATGGTCACACTGCCGTAGGATTGGCCTTGGCAAGATGGATTGTTGAGAACAAAGAAGATCTTTGCGGTTCTTTCGTATTTATTTTCCAACCGGCCGAGGAAGGCACCCGTGGTGCAGGTCCGATTGCTGCTAAAGGCTGGGTCGATGATGTTAATTTCTTCTTTGCCGGCCACTGCGGTATGTACTGCCAGCAGGGCCAGCTCGGGATCGGAGCTAAAGGGTTCTTCGCCACATCTAAATTAGATGTCAGTTTTACCGGCATTCCTTCTCACGCAGGTGCTTATCCTGAAAGAGGCCGCAGTGCGTTGACCGCAGCCTGTTCTGCCGTCATGATGATGCAGGGCATCAGTCGCAACAGCGAGGGCGACACTCGCGTTAGTATCGGCAAACTGAATGCCGGGGAAGGCCGCAATGTTACTCCGGTTCATGCTGCAATTCAGCTGGAAACCCGCGGAGAAACAGAAGAAGTCAACAACTTCTTGGTTAAGAACGTAACGAACATCGTTAGAGGCGCAGCCGAAGCATACGAAGTCAAGTATGAAATCAAGCTTGTCGGCCATGCCACTACTCTGACAACAACACCTAAAGGAGTTGAACTTCTGAAGAGAGCCGCAGAAACCGTGGAAGGTTATAAAACCGTTGATATTTATAACTCCATCGGCGGCAGCGAAGACGTTTCCTTGTTATTCCCGACTTTGACACCAGATTCATCAAGAAATCTGCGGGAACCTAGGCTCCATCGAGGTTCCCAGACTTTATAAAAATTACGTCTGTGTAGCTAAAGTTTTTGCAATCGGCAAATGTAATTTCCTTCTTAGAGAAGACGGAGTTTCCACTCGATTGAGAGCGTCCAGCCCAAATACGGTGGACATTCGGTCAAACAACCCAGCCTCATACAGTCTTAAATAAAGAGGCACCTGAGGGTTAATATCATCGTAAACAACACTGGCGGTTTTGATGCTCTCAAGCATCTTGTCGTGTGTGATTTCTTCTTTGCCTAACTCCCTTTTAAGCATGAAGAGCATGTATTTTTCAATGACCAGGCTTATAAAACAACTAAGGAAGTGTCCATAAATGTGAGGATCCGTCCACACGAAGCACGGACGTGTTTCCAGATGAGTTTTTGAGACTCTAAAACAATCTTCAATTTGCCAGAGTTTTCGATAAATACTGGTTGCTTCATGAGGCGAAATTTCAAGATTCGTACAAATAACGTAATAACCGTCCCACTTGGCCTGTTCTTCAATTTTGTCCCAATTTATACGAGGAGAACCGGTCCCTTTAGGGATCGTAATAAGGGATTTATACCCGCAGCTTCGAAGTCTGTTTGGATCATCGACCGCCTTCTTTGCCTTCTCAATGGCTCTGTCTCTATCGGCCTTATCTTTAGCCGCTCTTGCCGGGCTGTAAGAGACGATCCAATTTAGTTCCATGGTGCCTAGAACCTTTGGGCCCCGGTACCGGCGATGAGTAGTCGGACTTTCTTTCCTCTCGTGCAGTTCCTGAGTCACATTGAGTGTCTTATATTGACACTTAACCTCTCCGTCGTCTTTGCAAATAAACTCCTCCCAGTTGTCAGGATCCAAAATTTGAGCCTTTATTTCCGCTGCAGAGTTTTTAAATTTCTGAGCAATAACGAAGTCGCAGCCAATTTCTTTGAGAGCAAATAGGTTCTCAGCGCAATTCAAACCACGGTCAGCAACCACAATCAGCTGTTTGAGATGATAGGTATTTTTTATTTTCTTAATCAACGGCACCATCGTCTCGAATTCACTGGTGTTGCCTGCAAAGAGTTCATAGTCAATGTGGATGCCGTTCTCATCCATAACAAGTCCAAGCACGCCCTGAACCTCGTTAACCTTATGATCTTTGCTTAGACCGAAATCCTTGTATCCAGAGACACTCCGGCTCTCAAAACTGTAGGTGGTCACATCGTAAAAGGCAGCCGTGACAGTCCTTTTTGTTCTTTTCTGGATTTCTTTATTTAAATGTCTGACGATGGTTTTCTTATCTTCTTGAAGCACATCGAGAACTTTATACAAATCTTCGAGATGATCGACTTGGCCGTGATCAATGATGCTATGAGCACGGTTATTAAAGCTTTTCAACTTACTTGAGGGATTTAAGAACCTCTGCTCAGTCAGAAGGTAAGCAGTCTGGTCATAGGGATATTGGATTTTTCTGCCTTTTTGAAGATGGCGGAACATCTCCGGCATTTTTAAATCTAACCACACCTTCCTTATAAGAGCCGAGCCAACATTGAGGCTCTTGAAATTGCCCGGTTTCTCGTTAAGACCTTTAGCAGAATCAGCCAACTTATCCATTCTTCTTTTGGCTTGATTTTCAAGTTCCAGAGATTTGTTCTGAGCTTCTAGAGCATTCTCCTTAGCAATGCGTTCTTTGAGTCTTTCCACATACTGAGGATCTTTTTCTAAAGCGGCATCAAGTCTGCCGTGGTTTTCAATTATTCGAGAACGAGGTTGTCCTTTTTCATTTCGATAACTCGAATAGACACGGATGTATTGATGATTTTTAACTTTAACCACTGAAACATGCAAAGGCATTTTTCCGACTCCGACTACTGTAAGGATATTATACCTGAATTTTTTAAAACATGCTACTTTTACGCTACAAAGACGGTAAATTTTTTGCAGAGGAACCCAGAGCGCGTCTGGTCTCATCTGCAAAAATAGGTGTCAAACTCGGGAGTTGAACTTCTGAAGAGAGCCGCAGAAACCGTGGAAGGTTATAAAACCGTTGATATTTATAACTCCATCGGCGGCAGCGAAGACGTTTCCTTGTTATTCAAACGTGCTGTCGAACATGGTGCCGACGGTGCATTCTTCATGTGGGGCGTAAATAACAAAGGACATCATCGCGCAGACTTCGATCTCCAGGACGTCAACACCATGCCTCCGGCAATCCAACTTTGTCAGAACTTGGTCAGACAGACAAACGGAATTACTAATAACTAATCTAATTTGGAAAAACTTCTTCTTTAGCCATAACTCTTATTACCTAACTTAAACCTTCGGAGAAATATATGAGCTGGACAATTTGGATGGCAACCGCCGTTGTTATAGCTACGATTTACGCCTTGATTAAACGTTATGAAACTCGGTTAGTACTTTTAACCGCCGGTTTCTTAATGGCACTGTTGTCCATGAAGCCAATGATGGCTTTCCAACAGTTTGACAAGTCCATGACCGCCGCAGCTTTGATTATCGCAATCTGCTCGGCAATCGGTTTCGCAAGCGTTATTTCCATCACCAAGTGCGACCTTCATTTGGTTTCCTTGTTGACAAAGCCTTTGAAACAATTTGGTATTTTCTTGCTTCCGGCATGCTGTGCCGTTACCGGTCTTGTTTCCATCGCTATTCCTTCCACAGCAGGCTGCTGCGCTGCTGTTGGCCCAACGCTGATCCCATTAATGATTAGAGCTGGTTTTAAACCGGCTGTCGCTGCGGCTGCAGTTGTCGGCAGTGTTACACCTGCACTTGTAAACCCAGGCATTTCTCATAACGTCTTCGTGGCTAAGTTAGCATCCATGGAAGTTATGCAGTTCCTTGGTATCTTCTCCAAGTACACTCTTGGGTTGTCCGCATTCGGTATTGTTTTGCTTACAGTTATATGTTTCTTTTACAAGGATTATAAGAAGAACGTTGGCGAAGCAGATCTGTCCAGACAAGAAAACTCTACTAACGCTAATCTTCCGGAACTTCCGGAACATCCGAACGTCGTTTACGCTCTTGCTCCGCTGGTTCCGGTTGTTCTTTTGATTATCTTCTCCCTCTGGGTTCCGTCCATTAAAATGTCTGTGGCAACCGCCATGCTCATTGGTGCCGTATACGCCATGGTTGTTACTCGCACAAGTCCGGAAAAAGTCACAAAAGAATTCTTCAACGGCATGGGCAAAGGTTATGCAAACATTCTCGGTATCATCATTGCTGCCGGTGTGTTCGCCGCTGGTTTAAGGGCTGCCGGTGTTGTTGACGCTTTCGTTGCCTTCCTTACACAAACCCAGGGTGCTGCAAAGATCGGCGGTGCAGTTGGTCCGTACCTTCTCGGCATCCTTACAGGATCCGGTGACGCTGCCGCATTTGCCTTCAACGAAGCCGTTACACCTCATGCTGCTAAGTTCGGTATGACAATTGAAAACTTGGGTTACCTCGCAGCGATTGGCGGTGGTTTAGGCCGTCTGTCCTCTCCTCTCTGCGGCGGCTTGATTCTTGTTGCCGGTATCGCAGGTGTCTCCCCAATGGAAGTTGTTAAGAGAACTGGTCCGGTCATGTTCGGAATGTTAGTAGCTGCTCTTCTTATCCTCTAATCTAAATTAACATCGGAATTTCTTCCTCCTAAGGCTGTTGAATCTCATTTTGACAGTTGATTAAAAGGTGATTTACTGCTAAGAGCAAAACGGTAAATCACCTATTTTTAAATTCGAAGCAGATAGTTGACGGCGGTGCAGTGTTCATAGCGCAGTTCTACCGTCTTTTTATTTAATAATCTTCCCTGGCGGGTTACCACGAACATCGGGCTGCCGAGAGGAAGAAGAGTCAGCTTATTTAAAGCTTCATCGACAATTAGAAATTCCAGAAGGTCGGTTACATCGGCGATATAGATGCCGAGTTTTTCTTCATAAAGTTTGTAGAGGTTACCTTTTACCGCCTCTAAATCTTCAATTTTTAAGTCGCGGAAAGTATCTAAATCTAAGAAGGATTCGTCAACTCCCGTGTGTACTCCATTGTCGCTCATGGCTCTTAAGATATGGATTACCGGATCTCCGGAGACGATTTTCATTTTTGCGGCTACCTCTTCCGGTGCCGGGATGATTTCAAATTTTATCGGTTTGCTCTCAAAGACAGGTAAACGGCCGTCTTTGCGAATAAACTTCTGGAATCTGTTCCAGACTCCGGTGCCTTTGTAGCTTCGCACAAAAGTTCCGACTCCTTGGCGTTTTACCAATATTCCCGCATCTTCCAGGTCAGCCACGGCATGACGAACCGATCCGATGGATACACCAAAGTCTTCAGCCATTTTTGATTCTGAGGGCAGCGGCTGGTCGAACTTCCATTCTCGCGAAGAAAGTTTTTGAAGAATGGCCTCTTTGATCTGCGCATAGACCGGCATGCGAATAATATTAGAACGCTTCATTTTTTATTCCTCAGGAGGGGGTGTAAGGATCTAGTTCTATGTCATTTATATGACTTAGAGAAGTTTACACGCTGAAAGGAGTTTTAATGATGGCTAACGAAGACCTTCCCATTGATGTGAAATCTGCTTCTTGAACTGCTCTTTACTGAGACAAACCTAGACGGAACGTGTATTCTTCGCAGACTTTCCGTTTAGAAAATCAATTTCTAAGAATTTCAAAAAACGAGCCGGCAGCCTTTTATCAGGGAAATTAATTATCTAATCATTAACTAAGCAAAGGAGTAAATACTAGATGGACGTTTTGATAAAAAGATGGTACTTGCTGGCGATTGCCTGCGTTATTAATCTTTGCGCCGGTTCTATTTACGCATGGAGCGTATTTGCGGGTCCGAAGGCTGAGCAATTGTCACAGATTTTAGGTCAGACCATTACCGCTGGCGATCTCTCTTTGGCTTTCTCTTTAGGAAATGGTCTGGCTCCGATCCCAATGCTTTTAGGCGGCTATTTAAATGACAAAGCCGGCCCGAAGATTCAGATTGTTTTAGGCGGTTTGCTAGTAGCTATCGGTCTTTGCTGGGCCGGAGCTTCCGAGTCTCTCTTTACTCTTTTCTTTTCCTACGGGTTCATCTTCTGTCTGGGTGTCGGCTTAACCTACAGCGCTACTGTTAACACTTCCGTTAAGTTTTTTCCCGATCATCCGGGTCTAGCCGGCGGTTTAACTACAGCTGCTTACGGATTCTGTTCCGTCGGTGTTCCACCTGTAGCTCATGTTTTAATTCAGCAGTTTGGCATCACGGCAGCTTTCCAGATTCTCGGCGTTGTTTTCGGTACCGTAATTGTTATTGGCGGACTTCTAAGCCAGAAGTGCCCGCAGGGATTTATGACAACAGGCCGCAAAGATTCTCCCCGCAGTGTTAAAGCGGCAGTCAACTACAACTGGTCGGAAATGGTCAGAACCACTAACTTCTGGCTCATGATTGCACTTCTGTTGTGCGGCGCGATTACCGGCATGATGATCTTCTCTCAGGCTGTCGGCATTGCAGTTAATCAGGTTGGAATGAGCGTTACCGCGGCAACCGGTGCAGTGGCTTTCCTTGCTTTGATTAATACTTTCGGAAGATTGGCTGCCGGTGTGATCTCTGACAAGCTCGGGCAGCCGTTGAGCCTTTTAGGTGCTTGTATTCTTACTATCTGCGGTTTAGCGATTCTGATTACTTGTACGCAAGGCTCCGACGTCCTGTTCTACGTGGCTTTGACTATTATCGGTTTTCCGTTCGGTGCTTTCTTAGGCATCTTTCCCGGATATACTGCTGCAGCTTTCGGAACAAGATTCAATGGAACCAATTACGGCATTATGTTCTGCGGGTTTGCTTTGTCCGGTGCTGTTGGTCCATGGCTCATGAATGCTCTATCTAATAACGGAGACTTCTACTATTCTTACTTGGCTGGAATTTGCCTTGCCTCTCTCGGAGTTCTCTTGGCGGGAATTTTGAAGGTACGTTCCTCCCGAGAAAATACTTGTAAATTGCAAAATGCCAGTTGTTAAGCGGCTGATATATCTCGGCTAACTCACAAAAGAGGCTGGTTTTCCAGCCTCAAATTGTTTTTGCCGGCAGGAGTCCCTAGATTATTTTCTGAGGTCAGTGGCGGCTGGCCTTTCAAGAGCTGATACCTACAGTCTTTCTAATCAATAATAAAAATTGCCTGATATTTTTAGTCAGGCAATTTTTGATAAAGAACAAAAGTCGTTTGGCTCAATTGTTTTGGTTTTCAAGAGGCACTTTCAGCCAATCTCTCACTTCCAAAATACGAATTCGGCCGTAAACGGAACCTTTAGAAGTTTTCCCGCTTCTGTTTGGGAACAGTTTGACTGTGGAATGCCTCCCTTTGTGTCCAACCTTTGAATATACCTGACGCCTTCCAGCGCTCCAGGCTTGTCATTCGGGACAGCTGAAAGAAGGGCTAAAACTAGATCTTTTTTAGAATCAGACGGATTAGCCCAAGCGGATACTCGTGTTGAGATAATCGAAGAGCCGTCCTTGTAAGAAATAGCAGACATCGGACCAGACAAAGTACCGACTTTTTCCGAGCCTTCATACAAAGCGGCATCCGGACGCTCGAAACGGTAATAAGGGCCCTTTGAGTCCACTGTACATCTGAAAACCTGGACGCCCTTTGCCTGCAGGGTAAGAATAGGTTTTCCTGTTGGCGGTGTGAGCTTTGAAGGCACACCTCCGGTCCCTGGTATTAGGCTACTGAGATTGTCTCCAATCGTAGAACAGCCGGCTAGACAAATTGGTAGTGTAAAAAGAAGTGCTTTCAGGTAGGTTTTCATAAGGCCGTCCGGAGTTGTTAAAAGCAGTGATGCTGGTAATTTTAACGCTGTCGACCTTTTCCTTCTTCCGTTTTGGTTCTAATCATCTTGGCTGACGCAGTGAGCTTTTCTTTTTCTTCTGCGCTAAGCGGCAAAGGCATGGCCATTTCCGCGCCGGATTTAGTGATGATTGCAGGATAACCGACATAGCATTTGAATTCATCAACGTATACCGAAGCGGGGCAGACTAGGCGAGAATCTGAAAATACTGCCTGAACAAGCTTAACGGCACATGTTGCAATCGCATAACAAGTGTACTTCTTACCGTTAAATACGAGCCAGCCGCCTCCGCGGGCTGCGTTGTCGAGTTCACCAAGGTTCAGTCCGACTTCTTCAGCGAGCTCTTCAATTGGTTTGCCTTGAACGCAGACTGTCGACCAAGCGGTAAATTGAGATTCACCGTGCTCTCCGAGAACGTAGCCGGAAATGTTATGCGGATTCTGATTAAGAGCCATTCCAACAGCTCTCTGCATTCTTGCAGTATCCAAGAAGGTGCCTGTGCCGAACACTTGCCGACGATTTAAACCCGTATAGTACCGAAGCAATCCTGTAATGACATCGCAGGGATTGGAAATATTAATCAGTACACCTTTAAAGCCAACTTCATGCAATTTAATTCCGACTTCCTTAGCTTGCTTGCAGTTGAATTCATACTCCAAGAATCTATCGCCGCCTTGCGCAAGAGCTTTAATGTCGCCGAATGAAGTAACGATAACATCAGCATCGGCAAGGTCGCTATAATTCTGTTTCAGTATCTTCGTGCTGGTATCGAGTCTTGGCAAAGAGTCCATATAGTCATAGAACTCAGCAGTGCATTTGGCATCGTTGTTGTCGATAAGGACTAGCTCATCTGCGATACCCTTGGTTACTAGTGTGTAGGCGACAGTTGATCCAACGTGTCCAAGGCCGATAACACCGATTTTTCTCATTTTTTTCTCCTGACAAATTGTTTTGTCAGTCTAATCATCAAAAAAGAGGAGAAAAGTTTTTGGGGTATTGAATAACTCAAAAATAGCCTTAATTCCTCAAACTGGTTTCAGTGAGCCTAGCGTACAGAAGGTGGATTGAGGCTTTTGATTTCAACGTCTCGGTTATGAAGCGTAGCTAGACAGCCTGCGCCTAAACTTTTTGACTGCTTCCTAATGAGCGGAACTGAACAAGGGCGATAAAGAAGGCCATTAACAAAAGTCCGGCACAAATGAAATAAACAAGACCTGACAGCATGGATTGAGGATCCTGGTGGACAGTATGTACAAGAAGAGGGGTTCCGATAAGTGGAGCGATAACACCGATAAGACTGTTCAGAGAAGAAATAGCTCCGAGGCTGATACCTTGGTCGTTGGCACTGATATTTTCTGAGACCATGCCGTTTAGTGTCGGAGGGACGGCAACAGACATAAAATTTAAGAAGATAATGACGTAGAGCCAAGAACCTTGAGTAACCAGGCCAAAACCTAAATAAGCTAATGCGCCGGTTAGCAGCCCGCAAAGGACTACTTTCTTTTCACCGATCCTGCGGATGAACACTCTCATCAGGAATCCTTGCATTACAACGCTGACGGCACCGATACAAACTAAAGAAATGCCGATGTCAAATGGAGTCCACCCGTAGCGGTAATCGGTATAAAGAGTCCAAGTAGAGTGAAGCATGGACTGGGCGAAGGAAGAAACGGCGATAACTGCGATGAGTAGACCGATTTTCTTCAGCCTGGACAAATTAACAAGAGTGCTGAGGGGATTGCATCTTCTCAGAGAGAAGGGAGTACGAAGACTAAGACTTAAGGATTCAGGAAGAACAAATAAGCCGTATAAGAAGTTAAGTCCTGATAGGGCGGCGGCCAGGAAAAACGGATACCGCAAATCGTGTTCTCCGAGGATTCCGCCGATAAGAGGCCCCAAGATAAAACCGATGCCGAAACACGCGCCGAGCATGCCGAAGGCTGCCGCTCTTTTTTCTTTAGCCGTTATGTCGGCGATATAAGCCTGAGCTACCGCTACGTTGGCCGAGAACATTCCTCCTACAAAGCGCGAGGCCAAAATTACTGGCAAAGACATACTCAGGGCCGGAACTAAAAACATGATACTTAGGCCGAAGATTCCTAAAAGCATCAGAGGGCGCCGACCGTATCTATCAGATAAAGCACCGAGAGTGGGAGCAAAGCAAAATTGCATCAGGCCGTAGCTGACGAGCATTGCACCAAGCCACCAGGCCTGTGAGGCAGAGTTGCCGGCGAGCTTACCCACAAGTTGGGGAAGGACGGGAATAATCAAGCCTATCCCTAAAATGTCTAATAGAACACATACCAAAATAAATGGCAGGCCCGGATGGAAACTTCTCTTCATATGTCCTCGGCACGAATAAGTCCGAAAATCTAACACATGAATTTTATCCACACCTGAGGAAAACACTTAAGATGGCGACAAGGCCAATGAGAATGTAAATAAGTCCTTCAAAAAAAGACCTTGTCGGCGAAATGCCGACAAGGCTACTTCGTAAAGGTTGGGAAGAAATCTTGAGCGGAATCAGTTGCTCTGTTCCGATCGTTGCTTAATTTTTTTCTTCCTCAATATCTCGTTAGAGTTCTTTTTGCTCCTCTTTGTTGTTGGAATCTAAAACGAAGTTCACAACGAAAAGCATTGTCAAGATAGCATTGACAAAGTTTCTCTCGTCCGTATTGTCCCACTCTTGCAGTGCTGGTATCTCAACAATGTCTGCGAGGGCTTCTGGAACATGCCGTTCGGTTTTAAAGAGTCGGAACTGTTCAGTCAGCCAGCTTGCATGTTCTTTTCTCATATACTTAGCAAAGTCTCTGAGATCAGGCCAACGTTCATTCAATCTTTCATCAGCTATTCTTAATTCGTTGAAGAGACTGAGTGTTTGTTTCCCTGGAATTTCCATAAAGTGATAAAGCTCTATAAGGAAAGACAGCTGTTTGCCTATCTGATACCAGTCGAGGGCACTTGAGTCAGCCAGTTCTTCCAGTTTTTGAAGTAGCTTTCTGCAATTCTTTTTCTTTAGCTCATCATTCTTCTGAGCAATTTCCCACAATTCAACTAGATGTTTAGTGTCAATTAATTGTTTTGCTATTTCTTCCGTCTCACCGGAGAAGAACGTACTGTTAACTCCATCGGGATCCTCTTCCTCAAAATCCTCATCAATCATCATTTCCAAAGGATCATCTAAACGGCGTGTGGCCCTGCTTGCATGCCAGTGGCCTAGGTGAGATGCTCTGGAGCACTTTCTGATAGGTTCGCTCATGCAATAGGAGATGTCTCCCGGTCCCTCCAGGTCTCCAAAGGGAGCGTTGCACATCCTGTCGACAACCGGCATTTGAGGCACCACACTCAATTTTGCAAAGTCTGCTACTTTATCTTCTTCTGCACGTTCGACTACGAGGAGGAAGTTGGTGCGGGGCCCCGCCAAGTTGTAGCGAATACCTAAATATTCTTGTTCTTCGGCATCTTTGCTGGCAACCATGCGCATATTAGCAACAAGTTGCACAAGGGCTTTTCCAAATTCTTGGTCTAACCGTTTTATGGTTATTTCTTGCTTCTGTCCATCTTCTAAAAAAGACATTCTTAATTCATCAATCGGCTCTCTCAGGAAAGCAGCTGATGAACAAGAGTCAGCCGAGTAAGCAGTCCTCGGGGCCCTAGAGGTCCAAATTGCATCTTGAGGCCAGTGAATGCTAACTGACTTCAACAGTGGTGCCTGAAGGCGGACAATTACACTGTTTGCAGCATCCTCGATGTCAGAGTAGCTGTAAACCGACTCATACACTCCGCCTGTGGACTCAGAAATTTCAGTCAAAAGACTGCCGTAAGGAGCCATGCCGATTCCTAAGGTGAAGATTCTTCGGCCTGTCTTTTTAGCAGCTTTTTTTACGCTCTTATTGTCCCAAACTTCTCCGTCGGTAATTAAGAGAATGGCGCTATTCTCACTTTCCCCTCGGCACAGGTCTCTACATCCGTTCAGGGCGCCTTCAAGCTCAGTTCCTCCTAAATCGGCCTGAATGTTATTAATGACTTCTTCCCATGGTCTTGTAAGCCATCCCTTAATTCTTGAGTTGCACTTCGGAATGATGGCATTTTCTGCAATTTTTTCCAGTCTCAGATCAGATCCGAAACGATACAGGGTAACTTGATCCTGTGGATCTAACCCTCCCACAATTTTTGACAGAGTCTCTTTTGCCCACTCAATTCGGCTTCCATCCATTGATCCGGAGCAATCAAGTAAGACACAGAGATCTAAGGGTGCTTTTTTAGGAGCAATCTGCGGAATAAAAGATGCCAAGGCAGCCCACTCTTTGCCGTCTTGTGCGAGACACAGAACACCTGAGTTCTCAACTTCAAGGTCAACGACAAAATCTCGGTCTGCTTTGCCGACGGCGCTAACCTTTAGACCTTTTTGGGAGTAGGAACATCTGATAGCATGAGAAGGAGAGTAGACAGTCCCCTCATCGAACGGCTTCTTAACTAGAAGCTCTCCGGAACAGGCGTAATCCGCAAAAATATTCGCTTCAACTCCGGCGAGAGGTGATGGATAGGATTCTTCGCTGGCGGCATAGCGCTCATCCAATACCATCGGGATAGTGATGCGGACTTTTTTGCCGTGAAACTCTAATAGCTGCATATACTCGACAGTTATTTTGGCCTTTTCACCCGGCTTCAGATTGCCGAGTGAAGCAGTGCAAAAGTCCTGCTCTTCGATCTTGAGCATTACCGGAGAGTCGCCGGATTCCATGGCATCTTCATAAGTCTCTTCTGCCTTCTTCTTTAGAAGTGCGCAAGCATGACGAACAACACCGTTTATTTCAGCCGAGAAAGAAGTAATCACACTCTTGCCATAAGGCAGCGGAAAGCTGTAGCTGATTTCAATGGTATCGTCCGTGCTGTTCTCATAGTTTTGAACAGACTGATATCTGAAAAGAGGACCGTCCACTTCACCTTTCCATTGAATGGATTTCAAAGGAATGTTGGCTTTTACGTGATTACTCATTGTTCTTTCCTTTATTCTGTTTGTATTCTTGAACAAGTTCAATAATTTTTTCTGTCATCTCCGGAAGAGCTTCTGCCTTAATTTCTGCCTTTCGGTTATCTAGAACCAAGGTCATTCCTGAACCAAGAAAAATGTGAGAACACCAAGAAATTGTTCCGACTTCCGGTTCTGGGAGTGCGATTGAATCTTCGTCATAAGAAGTGATTTCTTTTAACCGAACATTCTTATGAGATAGTCTCTTGATCTTGAGCAGCTCTTCTAGATGTTCATTGGTGTAGTAGGACCCACGTTTTTGACCCAATGGGGGTGCTACATACCCTTTTTGAATGTAGAACCGAATCGTCCTTCTTGGTATTCCAGTGAGTTCAGCGAGATCTTCTAGACGAAATTTTTTGTCGCTTTCCATCCTCTCCTCCTTAATTGAATTTTATTATACACTAATTGTGTACTAAAAAGTGTCATAAAAATAAATTGCTGTTCAAAAACTTCAAAAAGTGCCTGCCTTCTTGAATGTTTAAGGAGTTCTCAATTCGGTTTGAGAGAGATGTGTTTGAAAAGTCAAAGACCTCTTCGGAAAGTTGAGTTCGAAGAGGTCAAAGATGTAGTCGTTATGTCGGGTTAAGAAAAACCAATTTTTCGGACGGCGCCTCCGTTTCCTTTGATTCGTACCTCGTCTTTAAGGGCCTCTAAGAAAGTTTTTTTCGTTTTCTCGGTTCTGAATTTGAATTGACGATAGACGGCGGCAAAATCACCGGGGGTTAGTTTTTCGAGGTTTTCAAGTTCAGCCAAAACTTCTGCTAACGAACCTTGAAGCCGAAGTTGAGAAGAATACTTTTTGAATAGTTTTTTAGCTTGTTCAAGTTTTAAGAAGTCGAATTTTGTTTTGAGGTCAAAGCGGCGTAAAGCTGCCGGATCAAGAAGATCCATTAAATTGGTGGTTGCAATAAACACCCCTTCGAAGTTCTCAATTTGTGTCAGCAGCTCATTGACTTGTGTGACTTCCCAGGAGTGACTGCTTAAGGTTCTGTCTCTCAAGAAAGAATCGATCTCGTCAAGCAACAGAACGGCATCATCTCTCTGTGCGTCTTCAAAGGCTTGGGCAATAATCTTTTCCGTTTCCCCAAGATAGCAGTTCAATAAGTCAGAAGCTTTTCGAACGATGAGTGGTTTTTCAAGGTATTTTGCCAGCCACTTGGCATAGGCAGTTTTCCCGGTCCCGGGAGGTCCATAAATGCAAATTTTTGCACTCCCGGCACGTTTAACGCCTTCTGCGATCTTTTTGAGAGCGAGCGTGGAATTGGTTAAATCCGGATCATACAAGTAGCTTTGATTATTTTCGATAGGAGGAAGCTTGGGAAGACCTTGGGCTTTGAGTTTTTCTGTAATGATCTCCATGGCAACTTTGGAAGAGAGTTTCAATGAACTCATAGACAATATCTCTAAAATTTCGGCTGCCTGGGCGATAATCCCCGGGGAAAGAAAGTTGCTTTTTGTAAGTCGAGTTAATTCTTTTTCGTCGAGAAATTTCCCTAGTTTCCGATGTGTTAAGTCCTTGAGGACTCTCAAAGGAGGATTTGCTATCTCTAGAACAAAAGTAAATCTTCGAATCATCGCAGGATCGAGGCCTGCAATAGAATTTGTCATCCATATTGTTGGAGTTTGGTTTTCTTCCAGACACTTGTTGATGAAGGCCTTGTTAGTACGAAAGGTGTAAGACTTCTGAATTCCTTCGTTGAAGAGATCCGCAGCCTCATCGACGGCAAGAAGAGAGTCGCTGGAGGAACTCAACAGGGAAGAAGCAACTTGCCAGTTTTCCCAACGGCTCGTGGACTCGGATGATTTAGAGCCGGATGTAGAAAGAGAAGGTTCAAAAGTTTTTAGTCCGGATTCTTTAGCTAATAAGCGACTTAACTCGGTTTTTCCTGTTCCAGGTGGTCCATACAAGAGAATGTTTACACCTTTCCTGGGATTTGAGGCATTCTGCTTTAGAAATGGAAGAATTATGTCCGGAATAGCCGGAAGATAATTAAAGTCTTTTAAAGATAAAATACTCGATTCTGTTTGAATCAGGTATTGAGAAAAGAGCTTCTGTTTGGTAACAGTTCCCCAAATATATTGGTTCAGATCATTGTTGTGGAAAACTTCGAACAGATCTTCCGCATCCGTAGAAGAATAGCAATTGAGTGTCAGGACGCCGCAGTTAACTAATTTTCCTTCCGGAGAAATGACTTTCATGACTTCAGTACTCGAGACATCGAAAAGCCACGCCATAATATCTCCCAGCAGATGTATGCCTTTATTAGTGAAGTCAAAGAAATTGATGACTTCCTTGAGCAGGGGATTGGCTTGAATAAGAAGAAGAAAAAATAAAATATCAGTTTCAAAGCTTGAAAGACACAAACATTCCTGCAGCACTGCTGCATTCTTTTGCATTTTCTCTGGAAAGAGACCGGCTGTTTTGACTTTGTCTGATATCGATTGATAGAAGTCTGAAAGTTCCTGAGGAATACCTTCACCTCCTTTTCTTAGTTTTTTTCTGAGTTCTTTGTAGGCACGGGATACTTGTTCAGGAAGATCGTTCTCGATCTCTTCAAAAGTTTTAGGCTCTTCGTCGTCCTCAAAGTTTCCCGATTCAATAACCTCTTGAACCAGCCCAGAAAGAAGATCGGTAATGACCGTTCCAACTTCAGTGCCAGGTAAAACGTCATATCCTTCTCTGCGCCAAGAACCTGGTCTTCTTCTTTCATAGTTTTTTTCCAACTTGAACCAGCCGCCTCGCTCCACTAAAATCCTGGTAATCCAATAGTCAACGCCAGCTATGCTTTCTTCACAAGCACCTGTAAAGCTCAAAACAACACTGAGATTTTTAGGCATATTTTGTGCTCCTTTAATCTTGTTCTATTGTGATATTTAAAGCGTTAATTTATGACGCATTAGCCAGCTCGAATCTCTATGAATCAATTCGGCTCCAATCTATTTATTCAATTTTTATCCTGTCTTAATTGAGAAGAAGATTTTTACTTTTACGTAAATAAAGGTACGTAAAACTTCTTAATCGGACATAAAAAAATAATTTTGTCTAGTGGAATTACTTCTAAGTTTTTCGATTTGGCCGCTGTTTCCTATCTAAAATTTAGTAACAACTTTTGACAATAGGAATTGAATAAATGAAACGTACCCTACCTTTTCTACTTTCACTGGTTCGACAGGGATCGCTGGTCAAGCAGATTATTGTGGCTTTGATCCTTGGTATCGCTGTTGGGGTTTTATGGCCGAGCGGTGCTTCCTCCTTGGAGGTTTTAGGAAGTTTCTTCGTCTCTGCTTTGAAGGCAGTAGCCCCGGTTTTAGTGTTTGTTCTGGTTGCTGCTTCTATCGCTAATCAAGACACCGGAAGCGGCGGCAAAATTAAATCGGTTCTCTTCCTCTATATCTTAGGAACCTTTTCTGCTGCATTGGTAGCTGTTATTGCAAGCTTTATGTTCCCGACTCCGATTGCGTTAGTTGAAGTTAAAGACGCAGTCACTGCACCTGGCGGAATTACTGAAGTTATCCGAAACTTGGTTTTCAATCTTGTGGATAATCCTGTAAAAGCTTTGGCTAATGCAAACTACATCGGCATTTTGGCTTGGGCTGTTAGCTTGGGTATTGCTCTTCGTCATTCGAGCGATGAAACCAAGAAAATCGTTGCTGACTTATGCAACAGCGTTGAGTACATCGTGCGTTTGGTTATTCGACTTGCTCCCATCGGTGTGTTTGGCTTGGTTGCCGGCGTTATTGCTACAACCGGCCTGGAAGGAATGCTCAGCTACGTCAAACTGCTTGTCGTTTTGATTGGCTGCATGATCTTCATCGCTTTGGTTGTCAATCCGTTGCTGGTTTGGTTCTATACACGCAAGAACCCGTTCCCTCTGGTTTGGATGTGCTTGAGGGAAAGCGGCGTTACAGCTTTCTTCACCCGTTCATCTGCCGCTAACATTCCGGTCAATATGAATCTTTGCCGTAAACTCAACCTCGACGAGAACGTTTACGCTATTTCCATCCCGGTTGGCGCAACTATTAACATGGCCGGCGCTGCTGTCACTATTACAGTTTTGACTTTGGCTGCCGCTACTACACTGAACGTTCATGTTGATATCGGAACGGCTCTCTTGCTTTCCTTGGTTGCTACCGTTTGTGCGTGCGGCGCATCCGGTGTACCTGGCGGTTCTCTTCTCCTTATTCCATTGGCTTGCGGCTTGTTCGGTATTGAACAGAACGTTGCTATGCAGGTTGTTGCCGTGGGCTTCGTAATCGGTGTCTTACAAGATTCTGCAGAAACTGCTTTGAACTCTTCAACAGACGTTCTGTTCACAGCAGCGGCTTGCGAATACAATCAAAGAAAAGAAGCAAGTGTTCACTAATCTGAACCTTCCGAGTTCATAAAGAAATCTTTTGCCTGCCTCCGTTTGAATGATGAAGGCAGGCAATTTTTATTCCGGTAAATCGGAAAATTGAACCTCAGAAAGTAAAAAAGGACTCCAACAGCTAAAGTTGGATTCCTTGTTTTCTATTTGAATACTTCGAAAAAAACTTACTTTTTCACAAATCGGATAAGCTGTTCAACCGGATTGGCACCGCCTCCGAAGGTAACGGGCTGATCCTGCCATTCGGCATCTAAAGTCGGAGTTAAATCGTCTTGAGTAAGCTCCGCTTTCTCCGGTTTCACATTGGCAATCGATAATAAAGCTTCGGTGACCGGAAGCCACGGACTATTCATTAGCTTAAGCTCACGGTTGATGGATTGAATAAGCGGCGCGGCACTTGCAAGCCACATCTGAGCATCAGCAAATTTGAGTCCGGATAGGAACTCCAAGATCGCCGGAAGGAAATCTGGTAGTTCATTGCTCTCAAACTTCAGACCATGATCCTCATACAGGCGCAGAAGATTGAGCATTGCAGAACCTCTGCCGCGGGAATCACCATGCAGATGTTCGAATAAATTCAAACTGGCTTTCTTACCTAAATCGAAAGTGGAGACATAAATTCCTTGCAGATTTGCTAAAGATGATGAAGAAAAGTGTTCAATCATCTTGGACAAATTCTCCTTGACTTTGTGACTGAGAGTAGGCGCATTTTGAATCGACGAAGAAATCTCATCTAGTTCATCAAATAATTGCTGCCTCGGGTAAACAAGCAGACAAGCCATGGCCTTTAATTCAATATTCATTATTTACCCCCTAATTAAGGGTTATCTCTACACATAGAGATCATACAAAAGATAAGTACGCTAACAACTCCAGGGGGCGGTGTGAATACCCAAATCGATAATTGTAAATGCTTATTTCAGTGATAAAGATCGGGGAGATAAGCCCAAAATGGAAGATTTTCAAAGGGGTAGTAGGGGATAACTCCTACACTTCAAGAAGATAATCCATAAATTAAAGGAGCGCATTATGCGTGCAGATATTAAGGTTTGGAACCCTGAAAATCCTGCCCAATGGAATAAAACATTAGCATGGACAACAGTTTGGTTAAGTACCTTCAGTTTGACATTGGGCTTTTGTGCCTGGTTCTTGGTACCTTCTTTGGCTCCTAGATTAAATGAGGTCGGCTTTCAGCTTGACCATCGCCAATTGTATTGGTTGGTGGCTATGGTAGGCCTTTCCGCCGGAACTTTAAGAATTATTTGGACCTTCTTACCCCCGATTTTGGGAACAAGAATTTTAGTAACTTTTTCAACGGCTTTGCTGTTGATCCCGCTGTTCTGCTGGGTATACGCAGTAATGAACCCTGGTACACCGTATTGGGTCTTGTTGCTGTTCTCTTTGTTCAGTGGTATTGGCGGCGGTACATTCTCTGGCTTGATGGCAAGTACTAACTACTACTTCCCGAAAAAGCAGAGAGGATTTGCTTTGGGCGTCCAGGGCGGCCTGTCTGACTTCGGTACCGGTTTAGTTCAGTTTGTCACACCATTAGTAATCGGCTTCAGCGCTTTTGCAGCACTTGGCGCTCCTCAGGTCGCTCACTTGGCTGACGGCAAGACGGTTCAATACTGGCTTCAGAATGCAGCCTGGATTTGGATTCCGTTCGTCGTCATTATTACTATTCTGTCTTGGCTTTGCTTGCGTTCAGTTCCCGTAACCGCAAATATCAAGAAGCAGTGGTCTATTTTCGGCAATAAACACACCTGGTTTATGACCTTGTTCTATTACGGGACATTCGCTACATTCGCCGGTCTCGGTGCTCAGTTGGCTTTGTTGGGAACTCACGAATTTGCTCATATCGAAAACGCTCCTAACGTCGTTGCTTTAGCTTGGTTAGGCCCTGTCATCGGTGCTTTGTCAAGAGTCGGTGCCGGTAAGGTTGCTGACTCCATCCGCGGCGGCCGCGTCACCACGATTATGGCTGTCTGCAATATCATCGGCTTGCTCGGGTTGTGGCTCTACAAACCAGATTCTGTAATGGGATGCTGGATTTGGTTAGGCTTTATGTTCTGGGTATTCTTCTGGACCGGTGTCGGCAATGCTTCCACTACTGAACAGATGGCTGTTCTGTTTCCGCCGCTTCAGGGAGGTGCAGTCGTTGGCTGGACTTCCGCAATCGGTGCTTATGGTCCTTTCACTATCGGCGTCCTCTTGGCTGAAACCAATGCAGCAACAATGTTTGCCGTAACAACAGCAATCTTTATCGCTATCTTATTAATCAATATTTATTACTACGACCGTAAAGATGCCCCGGATCTTTGCTAATTCGTCGAACAAATAAATAAAAAAGGGAGAACCTATATGCCTGGAATGATGAAAAGTTCTCTGTTCTTCTCAAAGAAGGTCGGTTCCTATTCAGATGGTTGGGGTGAAGTTGTAAACGCTGACCGCGGTTGGGAACAGGCTTACAGAGACAGATGGGCACATGACAAAATCGTCCGTTCTACCCACGGCGTTAACTGTACCGGCTCCTGCAGCTGGAAGGTATACGTTAAGGACGGTATTGTCACATGGGAAACCCAAGAAACTGACTACCCCCCAACGCCTCCCGGAGTTCCGAATCACGAACCTCGCGGCTGTCCTAGAGGAGCAAGTTACTCTTGGTATCTCTACAGTGCCTCCAGAATTAAACATCCGTTAATCAGAGCAGAACTTCTAAACTATTGGGAAGAAGCTCGGAAGACAATGGATCCGCTAGCTGCTTGGAAGAGCATTGTTGAAGATCCGCAAAAGAAGAAGGCCTATTGCGAAGCCCGCGGTATGGGCGGATTGGTTAGAACTTCCTGGAATACCGCTCTGGAAATTATCGCTACTGCCAACCTCTACACGATTGACAAGTACGGTCCTGATAGAATCGCCGGTTTCTCACCGATTCCAGGCTACTCTATGGTCTCCTACGGTGCAGGTACTCGGTATCTGTGCTTAATCGGCGGTACGCCTCTCTCTTTCTATGACTGGTACTGCGATTTGCCGCCGTCATCTCCCCAGACATGGGGCGAACAAACTGACGTTCCAGAATCGGAAGCTTGGTACTACTCCAGTTACATCATTGTTTGGGGTACGAATATTTCTATGACCCGTTCTCCGGACGCACACTTCCTGATTGAAGCCCGTTATAACGGTACCAAGGTTGTAAATGTCTGCCCGGATTATGTGGAAGTAACGAAAGACGCCGATATGTGGATCCATCCGAAGCAGGCAACCGATGCTGCTTTGGCTTTGTCTATGGCTCACGTCATCTTCAAAGAGTTCCACTATGAAAATCCGGATCCGTACTTCACCGAATACGTTAGAAACTATACCGACTTCCCAATGCTTGTCATGCTCGACAAGAATGAGAAGGGCGGATATGTTCCGGGACGTCTGCTTCGTGAATGCGATATCGGCGCTCCGGCCGGAGAAAACAATCCGGAATGGAAGACCGTCGTCTATGACGAACTGACAAAAGATGTGGCCGTTCCGCAGGGCTCAATGGGTTACCGTTGGGGTCAAAAAGAAGGACAGGATCTCGGCAAATGGAATTTGAACTCCGTAGACGGACGTACCGGCAAAGAAATTAAGCCGCAGCTATCTTTCTTGAAGGATTCGCCGGAAGTAGTCGATGTTTCCTTCCCGTATTTCGGCGGAAGAGAACGCCCGATGTTCACTCCGAACGAACAGACTTCCGATGTTATCGTTAGAAAAGTTCCTGCCAAGACAATTAAAGTTGACGGAAAAGAATACTTGGTTGCTACAGTGTTCGATTTGTTCGGCAGTTACCTTGGCGTCGACAGAGGCTTGGGCGGTGAAGTTGCTCACAGCTACGAAGATAACGTGCCGTTTACACCGGCATGGCAGTCTGTCATTACCGGCGTTGAACCCGAATATGCAATCACTGTAGCTCGTGAGTTTGCAAAAGCTGCTTCTAAGACCAAAGGCCGTGCCTGCGTTCTGATGGGCGCAGGCGTTAACCAGTGGTTCCAGACCGATAACACTTACCGTACGATTATTTATCTTCTGTTGATGTGCGGTACTTGCGGTGTCGTCGGCGGAGGCTGGTGCCACTATGTGGGTCAGGAAAAGATTCGTCCGGAAGCCGGATGGTCCGAATACTCCTTTGCTAAAGACTGGGAGCCCGCCAGCCGCCATATGAATGCGACTAGCTACTTCTATGAACATACCGACCAGTGGCGTTACGAAAGAATTCCTCTTTCGGATATGTTGTCTCCTCTAGCAGATACCAAAGTTTATAACGGTACTTACGTCGACTATAACGTTAAGTCCGAAATGATGGGCTGGTTGCCTTCTGCTCCTCAGCTCAACGTCAACCCAACAAAAATTGCTTCGCTTGCTCAGAAGGCCAACGAGGATCCAACTCAGTATTTGATCGATCAGCTCAAGACCAAGAAGATTCAGTTCAGCTGCCAAGATTTGGATGCTGAAGAAAACTGGCCGAGAAACTTATTTGTTTGGCGTTCGAACCTGCTCGGTTCTTCCGGTAAAGGTCAGGAATACTTCCTTAGACATTTAATGGGAACTCAGAGCGGTATTCTTGGCGGGGAATTAACAGAAAAGGACGGCACGCTGCTTCCGCAGATGGTTAAATGGCGTCCCCCTGTCACAGGTAAATTGGATCTGTTGGTCAATATGGACTTCCGTATGAGTACAACGTCCATTTACTCCGACATCATTCTTCCGACAGCTACTTTCTACGAAAAGAACGATATCAACACAACGGATATGCACAGTTTCATCCATCCGTTCGTTAAAGCCGTTCAATGTTCTTGGGAAGGCCGCTGCGACTGGGATACTTATAAGGATATCGCCAAAAAACTTTCTGAAATCGCCGCGATGTATCCGGATAAATTCGGCAACGTCGTTGACATGGTTATGACGCCGCTCGGTCACGATTCTCCTCATGAATTGGGTCAAGCTTTGGATGTTAAGGCCTGGTATAAGGGCGAATGCGATTTGATTCCAGGCAAGACGGCTCCGTTGATTCACGCAGTTCCGAGAGACTACCGCACTATTTACGATAAGTACACGTCTGTCGGACCTTTGCTCAGTACAAAGGGAGGCGGCAATCGCGGCATCAAATGGAACCTGGATCCGGAAATTGAAGAGTTAAAACAGTTGAACGGTACGGTCACCGAAGGTGTCGCCAAAGGCCGTCCGAAGATGCTTACCGACATCAATGCAGCAAACTTCATTATGAGAGTTTCTCCGGAAACTAACGGTGCTTTGTCATACCGCAGCTGGACATTCGTTGAAAACCAATGCGGTGTTAAATGCCGCTGGATGTCCGAAGGTCATATCGAAGACAAGATTACCTTCGACGATTTGGCTCATCGTCCCGTAAAGACATTCACTGCTCCGGACTGGTCTGGCACAATTACTCCGGAAACTCCGTATGTCGCATTCTGGCAGAACGTGTTTGTTAAACTTCCGTGGCGTACTCTGACAGGACGACAGCAGTTCTATCAAGACCATAGCTGGATGAGAGCTTTTGGTCAGGAATTCGCTCAGTATCGTCCGCCTGCATTCCAGAGATCGTTGGAGGGTTATAAGGATATTGCGGCGAACGGCAATAAAGTCATCATGTTGAACTTTATGACCGCCCACCAGAAATGGGGTATTCACTCCACTTATTACGACAACGAAAGAATGCTTGCGCTGTCCAGAGGAGGCCCAGTAGTTTGGATGAGCAACCTCGATGCGGCTAACGCCGGCATCGTTGATAACGATTGGATCGAATGCTGGAATTGCAACGGTTCAGTTGTTGCCAGAGCCATTGTCTCTTCAAGAATGCCGGAAGGCCTGTGCATCATGCAGCACGCTACTGAAAAGACAGTTAATACACCGGGATCTGAGATTAACCACATGAGAGGCGGCGACCATAACTCCCCGACAAGAGTTATCGTCAATCCGACTCATATGATCGGCGGTTACGCTCACCTCTCTTATGCCTTCAATTATTACGGAACTATCGCTCCAAACAGAGATGACTTCGTGTGGATGAGAAAGATGAATGATATCGACTGGATGGAAGAAGAAGCTCCGAGCAAAGGAGGTAATTTATGAAAATCCGTGCACAAATAGGGATGGTATTAAACCTCGATAAATGCATCGGTTGTCATACTTGTTCCGTTACCTGTAAGAATGTGTGGACTAACCGCCCCGGCACCGAATATGTTTGGTTCAACAACGTTGAAACAAAGCCGGGCATCGGTTATCCGAAACAATGGGAAAACCAGAAGAAGTGGCTGGGCGGCTGGGAACTTAAAAACGGTACTCTTCGCCTTCGCCGCGGCAGCAAACTCGGCGTACTCGCCGGAATTTTTGCCAACGGCAAGCTTCCGGGAATTGATGAGTACTACGAGCCGTATACCTTCGATTATCAGAACCTGCAGAAAGCTCCTCGTATGAAGACTT
Source organism: Turicimonas muris (assembly GCF_002221595.1). Lineage (GTDB taxonomy): Bacteria > Pseudomonadota > Gammaproteobacteria > Burkholderiales > Burkholderiaceae_F > Turicimonas > Turicimonas muris. Next base: position 28,071 of record NZ_NHMP01000002.1, on the reverse strand, counting down.
CTGTGACGGCACAGCCAATCTCTTATCTGACCGGAAAGAAGATGAAGAAGATTGTTAACAGTGCTGCATGGGATGATAACCTCGGCGGTACCGATCTGATGACTACCCCGGACGTCAACTTAGCTAACGTAGAGCGCGAAATTTACGCACAGTACAAGAACACTTTCTTGTACTATCTGCCGCGTCTATGCGAACACTGCTTGAACCCAGCCTGCGTAGCCAGCTGTCCGTCCGGTTCCATCTATAAGCGTGAAGAAGACGGCATTGTCTTGGTCGACCAGAACAAGTGCCGCGGATGGAGAATGTGCGTCTCCGGCTGCCCGTACAAGAAGGTTTATTACAACTGGTCTACCGGGAAAGCAGAAAAATGTATTTTCTGTTATCCGCGTGTAGAAAGCGGCCAGCCGACCGTTTGCGCTGAAACCTGCGTCGGGCGTATTCGTTACATGGGCGTAATGCTTTACGATGCGGACCGCGTTAAAGAGCTCGCTTCTATACCAAACGAAGAAGATCTTTACGCAGCCCAGAAGTCCATTTTCTTGGATCCTAACGATCCGAATGTTGAGGCTCAGGCGCTTGAAGCCGGAATTTCTCACGACTGGATCGAGGCCGCGAAGAAATCTCCGATCTACAAGATGATCTGCAAATGGGGCGTAGCGCTTCCGCTGCATCCGGAATTCAGAACTCTGCCTATGGTTTGGTATGTTCCGCCGCTTTCTCCGATTGCTCAGGCAGTCGATGCCGGTAAGCTTTCTTTGAAGGGCGATCTTCCGGATGTAGAAAGTCTGCGTATTCCTGTCCAGTACTTGGCAAATCTGTTTACCGCAGGCAATACAAAACCGGTTCTGGATGCTCTAGGACGCCTGTTGGCTGAAAGAAAGATCCTTCGTTCTTACAGCAACGGCGCCGGAATATCTCAGTTCCTGACTTGTGAAGTGTTCCCTGAAGAGCTCAAGAATAGTCCGGACGTTAAGCTTCTGGATTCTTTGGGACTGACATTGCAGGATGTTTGCGACATGCATAACCTCTTTGCTATTGCCGACTATAAAGATCGCTTTGTCGTGCCGTCAGCCAACCGCAACCATATGGCAAGTATGCTGTCTCAGGGTTCTCAAGGAATTAACTTGGGCGGCGGTGCTGATATGCGCCGCAGAGCGTCGGTTATCTTCGGCGGTCCAATGAACCGAAAGGTCATCCCTCTTTTCGAAGAGTATGAACGCAGTACCGATAAGGTGGGAGGCTAATGATGAATGATCTCTATCTAACCTTAAATTTCGTGATCTTCCAAGTGATGCCTTATGCGATCTTGGCAATCCTGCTTCTCGGCAGCTTTGCCAGGTATCTGATTAGCCCGTTTTCCTGGAAGAGCCAAAGCAGCGAACTCATCGATAAAAAAGACTTGATGTGGGGTGCAAATTTGTTCCACATCGGTGTCATCATCGTGTTCTTCGGTCACGTCTTCGGCCTCTTTACACCGAGCGCAATCCTCGACATGATGGGAATGACTCCTGCCGTTCACCAGTTGGTTGAAGTCTTTGTAGGAGGCACCTTTGCCGTTGTAGCAGTCCTTGGCATCTTTATTCTGTTCTTCCGCCGTTGTTTCAATGACAGAGTCAGAACAGCATCAAGACCAAGCGACTACCTGGTTTTGATTCTCCTGATTGCTGTACTGCTCTTCGGATGCGCTTCCGTCATTGAGTCTTATCTGTATGACCACTCCGGCGCAACCATCGTATTGTTCCGCTCCTGGGTTCACGGTTTACTTACTTTCGACCCGAACGCCTGGACATACATGCTGCAGGTTCCTGAACCTCAGAAATGGCATATCTTCATCGGTTTGTTGGTTTTCTTGGTCGTTCCTTTTACCAGACTGGCTCACATCTGGAGCGGATACTTCACGCCATTGTTTCTTATCAGACCGCATCAGATTATGCGCATTAATAGGAAACCAATGAAGTAACAGGTTGTTTCAGAAGAGAAGCCCGGGCCTTGACGCTCGGGTTTCTTTTTGGCCGACGCGAAATAACTCCGCTCCAATCTAAGGTGATTGTTTAAGGATAACGGCTGGTATACAATTTTCGCCCTAGCCGAAGAACACACGGGAGCCGAGTATGAGTGACTTTTCTTCAAGTATTTCAACTAAGCTGGTTCATGTTGGTAGAAACACAGGCGTGAGCCAAGGTTTTGTCAATATTCCACCGTTTAATGGCTCTACGGTTTTGCATCATTCTTCCGCAGATATGAAAGAAAGGACACGCCGTCAAATGAACGGAGAGGAAGTTCTGACTTATGGGACCGAGGGTGGCCCTACACACGATGCTTTCTATCAATTGATGAACGAACTGGAAGGCGGGGTTGGTACTTGGGCCTATTCCACCGGACTTGCCGGCTGCGTGATTCCTTTTTTTGCTTTTGTGAAGGCAGGCGACCATGTGTTGGTTACAGACTCCGTCTACGGACCTACACGACAGTTTTGTGAAACGATTCTACGAGGACTAGGAATTGAGGTTGAGTTTTATATTCCGACGATAGGTGAGGGAATCGAAGAGCTCATACGTTCGAACACGCGCTTGATTTACATGGAGAGCCCTGGAAGTCACTCCTTTGAGATGCAGGATGTCCCGGCGATTGTTCGTGTTGCTCAAAAACATAACGTCTGGACCATGATCGACAACACTTGGGCTAGCCCAATGTATTTCCAGCCGTTGAAAGTCGGTGTCGATGTTGTCATACATGCTGTGACGAAATATATAGGAGGCCATTCTGATTTGCTGATGTCAACGGCAACCTGCAATGCCAAGGCGTGGCTTTTGGTAAAGGCCGTCAGCACTACGATGGGACAATTAGTTCCGGCAGACACTATTTATTTGGCCCATCGCGGCATTCGGACGATGAAAGTCAGAATGGAGGCACAGTTCAAATCGGCGCAGAGAATTATTCATTGGTTAGAACAGCAGCCCGAGGTCGAGAAGATTTTGTGGCCTGCTCACGAAAAAGATCCCGGTTATCCGATTTGGAAAAGAGATTTCACGGGCGCATCCGCTTTGTTCGCTGTCAAGTTGAAAGACAGCATTCCTGATGCCGCTTTGGATAGTTTCTTAGACAATCTGAAACTCTTTGGACTTGGATATTCGTGGGGCGGGTATGAAAGTTTGCTTATCCGAAGTTACGGAAAGCGAAGCAAAGACGACTCAACCGCTTTTGAAAAGATGCTTCGGTTGTCTATCGGGCTGGAAGATTCAGAGGACCTTATAAAAGACCTTCAGAGAGGTTTTGAAGCACTGCGAAAGGAAACACCTTAACGAAGAAAGAAAAGGCGCCAGAAGCGCCATTTTGTTAGTTCTGTGTTGAGGTTTTTCTTGGTTTCTGCTTTCTTGAAGCCAAAATCTTATCGAACAAGCAGTTTGGAATGATCCTCAGAACTTTAGAGAGCACGCCCATTTGCCAAGGAATCGTCACATAAGATTTTTTCTCAAAGATAGCTTTAACAGCCTCTTTGGCAAATTCTTCTGGTGTCAGAAGGAAAGGCATCTTGTAGGGATTTTTGGCGGTTAAAGGTGTCTTCACAAATCCCGGAGAAATGGTCACGACGTCCACGCCGTGCTTTTTCATTTCCACGCGCAGACTTTCGCAGTAAGTGATGACTGCTGACTTGCTTGCGCAGTACGCTTCGCTCCCCGGTAAGCCGCGGATGCCGGCTACGCTGGCAATACCAACCAACGTTCCTCTTTTTCTTTCCATCATCGGTGCTTCAAAAGCGTGGAAAGTGGAAGCCATGGATAACACATTGGTTTCGAATACTTGGTCAAATACTTCCAAGTCCTCTTTGAATTGTGTTTTGACTCCGATAGAGACACCTGCACAGGCGATTGCCACATCCACGCCGCCGCATTCTTTATCGAACTTACGGGCTTCTTCAATCAGTTTTTCTCTATCAGTTACATCGCAGACAATGGCTTTATGCAAATGAGAGTGTGGAAGGCGGGAGATAATCTCATCGAGTTTTTCTTTTCTTCTGGCAACAAGTCCGAGAGTAGCGCCCTTAGCGGCAAATTCTTTTGCGAGCGCTTCCCCGATTCCGCTGGAAGCTCCTGTGAGAAAAATGTTCATTTATTTAATTTCCGTGAAAGCGTACAAAACCGCAATAAAAAGATTATTTTAATCGTGCAGTCGGGATTCCTGCAGGCTGCGAATGGAAAAAAAGCCCCTTAAAGTAGAACATTAAGGAGCTTGTTCGCAGAAGAGAAAATTATTTGTTATTTTCTCTTTCTTTATTGATCAGGAAATCCATCACCTGGATTGCACCCTCGCGTGTCCCGACCATATGAGGAGCGGTGATGTATTTACCGTTGACTGCATTGCAAGGAGTGCCGTCGATGTCATAAGCCATCCATGTTTTGCGGGCCTTTTCAGTGTTCATCCTTGTGGAGAAAGAATTAGCGGCCTTTAAGAACTCTTCCTTATTCAGCCCATTGGAGGCTAAATAATCAGCAACGCTGTTAAGGTCCGGCATTTCTCTGCCTTCTTTAATAACGGCATTGAACATCATGTCGTGGTACGGATCGAGCTTATTGAGTGCTTCAAGCGCGTAATAGGTCTGAGTGAAGTGCTTGGTTTTATCAGACCATGCCACCGGGATTCTCTTGAAAACAACATCATTCGGAAGCTGGGCTGCCCAAGGCTCTACTGATTTTTCATAGGTGTAGCAGTGCGGACAGGTATAAGCAAAAAATGTAAGAACTTCGATTTTCTTTGGATTGGAAGTTTGAACCGGAGTTTTTAAAGCAACGTAATCAGTTCCGGCAACTGGTTTATCCGCAGATGCAAAAACTGTCAGAGGCATAAAAGCTGCGATAGCTGCAGCAAGTATTGAACGTCTGAGCATAGTTAAACCTAATAAATTAAATATTCAAAAATGCTAGTAAATTGAACTGAAGGAGAAATTAAATAACAATACGCAGTCAAAAGACTGCGTATCGGATACTACTGAAGATGTTTATTTCACTCGTCCTACTGTTGCCTGGAACGAGTTCTGCATTAAGCGGGTTTTGACATCATTGGCTTCTTGATTGGTCCCGTAAGGTCCGAGACGGACTCTGTACCATGTTGTTCCGTTTTCAACTCTCTTAATGATGCGGGATTCAAAGCCGAGAAGGCCGAGCTCTGCTCTCAGGTTTTCTGCTTCCGCTTCTCCTTTGAAAGCACCTGCTTGGACAACATAACGGTAAGTTTCTTCAGCCGGCTGCTTAACCTCTTCTTTGGTGTTGGCGGTATCGGCAGAGTTAGGATATTGAGGCTCTACAGTTACAACTTTGCTTTTGGGCGCGTTGGCTGGTGAGTCTCCGGTTCCGTTAAGCGCAGCATTCGGATCCGGAATTGCACCGTTAGCGATAGGGTTGATTTTCTCACTGGCCTGGTTCACTTTATTGATAAAAGGAATCGGTGCATTGGTAATGAAAAGAGCAGCCGCTGCGCAGGCACCAACACCTACGACACCCCCGACTAAAAATCCATAAAACCACGTTCCAAAACCGGATCTGCCTGCCATTTCTATTGCTCCTTATCGGCTCTGTCCAATCTTTCCGGAGCTGACACTCCCAAGATTCCGAGGCCGTTTTTGAAGACTTGCTGGACTGCCAACAATAAAGCGAGACGAGCGTTTCTTGTCTTCTCATCCTCAACGAGTACTCTTTCAGAATTGTAGAAAGAATGGAACTTGGATGCCAGATCAGACAAATACGCAACTAAGCTGTGAGGTGCAAGTTCGTTTGCGGACGAGGCAAGAACATTCGGGTAGTCAGAGAGCAAATTCATCAAAGCAAGCTCGGAAGGAGCTGTTAAAACGCTTAGATCGAAGCTTGAGGCCTGCTGTTCGCTCGGAACCTTGAATCCTTTTTCCGCAGCTTGCGCAAAAATGGAGCAAATGCGGGCATGAGCGTATTGAAGGTAATACACCGGATTTTCATCAGACTGACTTTGGGCCAAATCGATATCCAGATTGAATTCTGCGTCGCTCTTTCTGTTAACTAAGAACAAACGGGCAGCGTCTTTTCCAATCCAGGTTATCAGATCACGCAAAGTTACATAGGTTCCGGCTCTCTTACTCATCTTTACTTCTTGACCGTCTTTGATGACGTGAAGCATCGTATGAAGAAGATATGCAGGGAAATCTTTTGGAACTTCAAAGTTGAAAGCAGGGGCCGCCGCCTGAATGCCGGCACGGACACGTGCTACTGTACCGAAGTGGTCTGTGCCTTGAATGTTCAAAGCTTTCTTGAATCCTCGTTCAAACTTGTTGAGGTGATAAGCCACATCAGGAACGAAATATGTGTAAGTGCCGTCAGTCTTCTTTACGACACGGTCCTTATCATCGCCGAAATCTGTGGATTTAAACCACAGTGCACCGTCTTTCTCGTAAAGCTTGCCGGCTTTATCGATGGCTGCAACCGCGTTCTGAACTCTCCCGTCTCTATATAAAGAGCTTTCTAAGAAATAGTTATCAAAGGAGACGCCGAAAGCTTGGAGATCGTTGTATTGTTCGTTTCTCAGATAAGCAACAGCGTACTTACGAATGTTTTCTAGATCGTCGATATTACCGCTGCTGTGAATTGGTTCACCGTCGAATGCAGTGAAGCTTTCTTTATCCAGATATTTCTGGGCGATATCGCGAATATATTCGCCTTGATAGCCGTCTCCTGGGAATTTGACATCTTTACCCAAAATTTCTTTTGCTCGAGCCTGGACGCTGTCGGTTAATTTCTGGATCTGAACACCAGCATCGTTGTAATAGAACTCGCGGCTGACAACCCATCCTTGAGACTTAAACAAATTGGTCAACACATCACCGAGGGCACCCTGGCGAGCGTGACCTAAGTGAAGAGGACCGGTTGGATTCGCAGAAACAAACTCAATAAGAATAGTTTTATCTTTGTCGGTTGGAAGACAGCCGAATTTGGCTCCTTCTTCCAAAACAACCTTCACGACTTCCTGCTTTGCGTGATCGGACAAAGTCATGTTGATGAAGCCCGGACCGGCAATTTCTATATTTTTAAAGAATGTCTTGGTACCGGGCTGTGCATTGATCTTTTCAACAAGCTGTGCGGCGATATCACGAGGTGCTTTCTTCATAGCTTTGGCGCACTGTAATGCCACAGTGCAGGCCACATCGCCATGAGCAGCTTGCTTCGGCTTCTCCAGGATAACCCTTGCAGTTTCTGGAGCACCAATTTCTTTCAGGGCCTCTGTGAAGAGGCTCGAGATATAGTCTTTCTGAGTATTAAGCATTTTTTGAAGACGCTCTCTTATTCTTCAGCTTTCTTAGAAAAAGTGATCGAGGCAAAAGCAGAGTGATTATGAATAGACTCAAAGTTTTCTGCTTCCACTGTGAAGGAGAGAATTGCCGGTTCGTCTTGGCAAAGGATGGCGACATCTCTGACTAAGTCTTCAACGAACTTCGGATTTTCGTAAGCATGTTCAGTAACATATTTTTCGTCAGAACGTTTCAAAAGACCCCAAACAGGACAGGAAGCTGAAGATTCAATCATCTCAATTTGCTTTTCAATTGCAAAATTGGTTTCGAGCTCCGCATTGATAGAAACTAAAGAACGCTGGTTATGTGCACCATACTTACTGATTTCTTTGCTGCATGGGCACAAACTTGTTACCGGAGCTTCAACTTTCTGATTAATTTTGATATGGCCGTTTTTGGCCTCGGCAACTAATCGAACCTGATAGTTCATTGTGCTGTGAAGTTCAGAAACCGGGGCGGCTTTTTCCATAAAGAACGGAAAGGTAAGACTGATATAACCGCCATCAGCTTTTAGAGAGGAAAGCATCTGTGCCATTACATCAGTTAAAAGAGTAGGGCAAAAAGGCTTATTAATGCTTTCGAGTAATGTCCAGAAGCGGGACATATGGGTGCCTTTTTTGTCTGCCGGCAAAGAAACGTACATTTCTACATCGGCTACAGTGTGCTGGGAACCCAGAACAGTCTTAACTAAAATCGGGGTTTTGATCCCTTTGACCCCAACTTTTTCAATAGGAATATTACGGCGGTCGAGAGAGGATTGAACGTCCGGAAGGACCATCAAATCATTACTTGTCATTTTTTCCTCAAAAGGTCTGGAAAGACCCGTACCAAAACAAAGATAGTTGTCAAGTATACCTTGAATCGAGAGTGAACTTTTTTCATAATCGAGGATCTTTGGGTTCATCCGAAGGTAGACGGATTTTTTAACAAAAAAACTTTTGAAATTTTCCTGTAAAGTGACGTAGATTAACAATCAGTCATGAGTTGACAATTAATTTACAAGGAACGTGATGAACTATCCGATAAAAAAAATTATCTGGGTAGCGGCGGCCGTGGCAGTAATTGTGCTGTTAGCTATGTTTGTTATTCCGGTTATCAGTGCTCTGCTTCTGGGATTCTTCGGAGTTTGTGCTTTGTTGGCAGCTTCTCGTTGGATTGCGGGAGTTTTTAATAAAAATGAGCCAGAAGAAGATAGATACGACACCAATTATCAGGATCACTCTTCAAACCGTGGTTCCCGCAGACCTGCCAGAATCGGCAGAACGAGACAAGAGATAGAAGACGCCGAAGTCATTAAAGACGAAATAAACGGCAGAAGATAATTTAATTTAGAAATGGAAAAACAAAACGAATCCTTTAATTCCAATAAGAAAATCCGTCTTAAAGATACGAGGATTGCCTACTATTGGAATCTAGTACTTTATATCCTGTCGGCGGTGACATTTGCCGACGGATTGGTTAGCCTCTCTTCAAAAATTTGGGGTGGGGCTCTGAATGATTTTGGACTGACTCTAGTTTTCCTTGTTCTGAGCACAAGAGGGGAACAAATCGCAGCCTACGCCTACATTAAAGACCCTGAGCAGAAGGATAAAGTCATTAGAGCCTTAGTTGAAAATGAAAAAACTAGGAAGCCCTGGCTCGGAAGAATTTCTGCAGTAGGTTGGGGTTTGATGTTTGCCGGAATTGCGATTGAGTTGCTAATGTAAAGAAACCTGTGTTAGAATGGCAGTTTCCTTTTCGGAGGGGTGCCCGAGTGGCTAAAGGGGGCAGACTGTAAATCTGTTGGCGCACGCCTACGATGGTTCGAATCCATCCCCCTCCACCAATAGGAAACAAAATATTTCAAAAAATTAACGCTTGACTTGACAAGTCCTAAAAACTTGTTAAAATCTCCGACTCTCTGATACATGGAGGGGTGCCCGAGTGGCTAAAGGGGGCAGACTGTAAATCTGTTGGCGCACGCCTACGATGGTTCGAATCCATCCCTCTCCACCAGTATTCTGAGTTGAAACTAAAGTAACTTCGGTTGTAGTTTCGCGGGTGTAGCTCAATGGTAGAGCAGAAGCCTTCCAAGCTTACGACGAGGGTTCGATTCCCTTCACCCGCTCCATCGCCCATGTGGCTCAGTGGTAGAGCACTCCCTTGGTAAGGGAGAGGTCACGCGTTCAATCCGCGTCATGGGCACCAGATTTATATACGAGATTTTTTAATACATCTGCAAAGGCAGAATTCAGGAGCTACACATGGCAAAAGAAAAATATGAGCGTACCAAGCCTCATGTTAACGTAGGCACCATCGGTCACGTTGACCATGGTAAGACAACTCTTACAGCTGCTATTACTTCCGTTCTTTCTCAGAAGTTCGGCGGTGAAGCAAAAGCATACGACCAGATCGATGCTGCTCCTGAAGAAAAAGCTCGTGGTATTACTATTAACACAGCTCACGTTGAATACGAAACAGAACATCGTCACTACGCTCACGTAGACTGCCCGGGCCACGCTGACTATGTTAAGAACATGATTACCGGTGCTGCTCAGATGGACGGCGCTATTTTGGTTGTTTCCGCAGCTGACGGTCCTATGCCTCAGACACGTGAACACATCCTTCTTGCCCGTCAGGTAGGTGTACCTTACATCATCGTTTACATGAACAAGTGCGACTTGGTTGACGATGAAGAACTTCTCGAATTGGTTGAAATGGAAGTTCGCGAATTGTTGAGCAACTACGACTTCCCAGGCGATGACATTCCAATCATCAAAGGTTCTGCTCGTATGGCTCTCGACGGCGACAAAGGTCCGATGGGCGAACAGTCCATTCTTAAGTTGGCTGACACACTTGACAGCTACATTCCGACACCGGAACGTGCTATCGATCAGCCGTTCCTTATGCCGGTTGAAGACGTATTCTCCATCTCCGGCCGCGGTACAGTTGTTACCGGCCGTGTAGAACGCGGTGTAATCAAAGTTGGCGACGAAATCGAAATCGTTGGTCTTCGTCCGACAGCTAAGACAACATGCACAGGCGTTGAAATGTTCCGTAAGCTTCTTGACCAGGGTCAGGCAGGCGACAACGTCGGTATTCTTCTCCGCGGTACAAAGCGTGAAGAAGTTGAACGCGGACAGGTATTGGCTAAACCGGGCACAATCACACCTCATACTGAATTCCAGGCAGAAGTGTACGTATTGAGCAAGGAAGAAGGCGGCCGTCACACACCGTTCTTCAAAGGCTATCGTCCACAGTTCTACTTCCGTACAACAGACGTAACAGGCACAATCCAATTGCCGGAAGGCGTTGAAATGGTTATGCCAGGCGACAACATCCGCATGGACGTTCAGTTGATCGCTCCGATCGCTATGGAAGAAGGTCTTCGTTTCGCTATTCGTGAAGGCGGCCACACAGTTGGTGCTGGTGTTGTCTCCAAGATCGAAGGTTAATAACAAAATATTAGGGGTATAGCTCAATTGGCAGAGCGACGGTCTCCAAAACCGTAGGTTGAGGGTTCGATTCCTTCTGCCCCTGCCACTAAAAAACACCGCGATCCCTTAGTGGATCGCGGTTTGTTTACCGGGAAACCGGTGAGAGATAAAGAATGAGTATGCAAAACGCAAAGCCGGTAGAGTCCAAGAGTGGAATTGCTTTAATGGCAGTGGCAATTGTCATTGCATTAAGCGGTGTTTTCGCTTTTGCTCTTCTTGCTGATCAACCGGCTTTAGTCAGAGTTGGTGTTCTTCTTGGCTGCATTCTCGTCGGTGCAGTTATTGGTTGGTTTAGCGCACCTGGTAAAGAGTTCGCAGCTTACTGCAAAGCCTCTTACGAAGAACTGCGCAGAGTAGTCTGGCCAACCAGGAAAGAAACAGTGAACACAACAGGTATCGTATGTGCTTTCGTTGTCGTTGTTGCTTTCTTCCTTTTCTTGGTTGATTCTCTTATCGATTTGGCTCTCCGTTTGCTTATCTAGGAGACAAAGATGACAGGCGATAAAAAGTGGTACGTTATTCATACGTACTCTGGAATGGAAAAAAGTGCTGAAACCGCACTTAGAGACAGAATCAAAAGGGCTGGTTTAGAAGACGCTTTTGATGAAATCCTAGTCCCGACCGAAGATGTTTCCGAAGTAAAAGACGGAAAAAAACGTGTGTCTACACGTCGTATGTACTCCGGATACATATTTGTTAACATGTTAATGAACGACGAGACTTGGCATTTAGTCAAAAATACGCCTAGAATAACGGGCTTTCTCGGTGGTTCTGCAAACAGACCTACTCCGCTTCCTACTAAAGAGATTGAAGAAATCAAGAAGAGAATGGAAGATAGAACCGATACGCCAAGACCTCGCTTTCAGTTTGAGGTTGGTGAAGAAGTTCGAATCACTAGCGGTCCGTTTGCTGATTTCGAAGGCTATATCGACGAAGTCAGCTACGAGAAAAACAAACTTGTTGTTATTGTTTCAATCTTCAGCCGTGATACGCCTGTTGAATTGGCTTTTAACGAAGTTGAAAAGATCTCCTAGTATTTATTTCTTAGTCCGGGAATAAATACGTTTTTGTGGACTTTACCTCGGGGAGCTTATCAGAGCGTCTTACCCGTAAGGAAAATAAATGGCAAAGAAAATTGTAGGCTTTATTAAGCTTCAAGTGCCGGCAGGAAAGGCTAATCCTTCTCCTCCGATTGGTCCGGCTTTAGGTCAGCGTGGCCTCAACATTATGGAATTCTGCAAGGCATTTAATGCCAAGACCCAAGGTGTTGAACCTGGTCTCCCAATTCCAGTTGTGATCACAGCTTATGCCGATAAGAGCTTCACATTCATTATGAAGACTCCTCCGGCCACTATCTTGATCAAGAAAGCTGCTAAGATTCAAAAGGGTTCCGCACGCCCTCATACTGACAAAGTTGGCAAAATCACTCGTGCACAGGCAGAAGAAATCGCTAAGACAAAGATGCCTGACTTGACCGCTGCTGATATGGACGCCGCTGTGCGTACAATCGCTGGAAGCGCACGTTCAATGGGTATTACGGTTGAAGGAGTGAAATAATGGCAAAACTTGGAAAGCGTGAAAAAGAGAACAACTCCAAAGTTGAAGCTCAGAAATTCTATTCCATCAACGAAGCTCTCGAATTAGTTAAGGCTCTTGCTAACGCTAAGTTCGATGAATCCGTTGATGTTGCCGTTCAGCTCGGTATCGATCCTCGTAAGAGCGACCAGGCTGTTCGCGGTGCAGTTGTTATGCCTGCCGGTACAGGCAAGACAGTAAGAGTTGCTGTTTTTGCTGCTGGTGCTGCTGCTGAAGCTGCAAAAGAAGCCGGGGCCGATGTTGTCGGTTTGGAAGATCTTGTTGCTTCCGTTAAAGGTGGTAATCTCGACTTCGACGTTGTTATTGCTGAACCAAGTGCTATGCGCTTTGTCGGTCAGTTAGGTCAGATCCTCGGTCCACGCGGATTGATGCCTAACCCGAAAGTCGGAACCGTAACACCGAATGTTGCTCAAGCTGTTAAGAATGCTAAAGCAGGTCAGGTACAGTTTAGAGCTGATAAAGCTGGTATTATCCATGCCCCAATCGGCCGTGCTTCTTTTGAAGCCGACAAATTGTTGGTTAACGTCAAGGCTCTTATCGAAGCTTTGAACAAAGCTAAACCAGCTTCATCTAAGGGTGTTTACCTCCGTAAGCTTGCTGTCTCTTCAACCATGGGCCCTGGCGTCAAGGTTGATGTTCAGACACTTGCTTAATAGGTATTCACTTTTTAAGTAAAGAACTTTGGGTTACAGTCTCTCAGGAGACTGTAGCTATCAAAGACCGCCGGAAGGTGTCAACCCTTAAATAACATTAGTTGTCCGGCGCAGATGGCAACCGAAGAGAGATTCTGCGTTGTGTCCTCCGTAGGAGGCAGAATTGTTAGGCTCTCGGAGCGAGCCGGTTATGTTGAACCGGTGCTGATTTATTCAGCACCTCTGAGTGGAGCAGACCATGGGTCTTAATAGACAAGAAAAGGCTGACATGATCAAAGAAATCAGCGAAATCGTAGCTGATACTGAGGGTCTTGTTATTGCTGAATTCCGTGGGCTGACCGTAGATGCAGCTACTCAATTACGTGCTGAAGCACGTAAAAAAGGTGTGAAGTTGCGTGTACTTAAGAACACTCTGGCTAGAAGAGCTGTTCAGGGAACTCCTTTCGAAGGACTTGCCGATCAATTCGTCGGTCCTCTCGTTTATGGTTTCTCTGCTGATCCAGTTTCAGCTGCCAAAGTGATGTCTGACTTTGCTAAGACAAATCAAAAGCTTGTCATCAAAGCCGGTGCAATGCCTAACAGCGTCCTTGATGTTGAAGGTGTTAAGCAGTTGGCCTCTATGCCGAGCAGAGAAGAACTCTTGGCTAAGTTGATGGCCACTATGAACGAACCTGTTGCTAAGTTCGTACGTACACTCAATGAAGTACCTGCACGTTTGACAAGAACAGTTGCTGCAGTGCGCGATGCCAAACAGGCCGCTGCCTGATTTTGAATTAAATTTTTTATTTATACACAACGTATTTGGAGTTAAAAATGGCTTTGTCCAAAGAAGAAATCCTTGACGCAATTGCGTCCATGTCCGTTCTCGAAGTTTCCGAACTCATCAAAATGATGGAAGACAAGTTCGGTGTTTCCGCTGCTGCTGCCGCTGTTGCAGTTGCTGCTCCTGCTGCTGGCGCTGCTGCTCCTGCAGAAGAAAAGACTGAATTCGACGTAGTTCTTTCTGAAATCGGTTCCAACAAGGTCGCTACAATTAAGGCCGTTCGTGAATTGACAGGTCTTGGCTTGAAAGAAGCTAAAGAACTCGTAGAATCCGCTCCTAAGGCTGTTAAGGAAGGCTTGCCAAAGGCTGAAGCTGAAGAAGCTAAGAAGAAACTCGAAGCAGCTGGTGCTAAGGTTGAATTGAAGTAATTCTTCATATATAATATCCGACTCCGTTGATTTTACGGGGTCGGAGTTTAGAATCCTTCGTATGTGTCTGATTTTAAAGATATATACGAAGTCTTCTAAAGACTGTAGTTACAAGACAAATTGAATATTGCCGCGCAGAGAGTCCCAATAATGGGACTCGGCGTGGCTATTCGTGTCTTGTGTTTACGGATTTAGGAATTTTACTGTCTCTTCCGAACGGAGTGTTCATGTCGTACTCGTTCACTGAAAAGAAGCGCATCCGGAAAAGCTTTGCAAAGCGTCCGAGCGTGCTTGAAGTGCCCTCTTTGCTTGAAACTCAATTGCATTCCTATCGCGAGTTCCTTCAGCAGGATGTACCGGCTGCTGAGCGTCGTGATGAAGGCTTGCAAGGAGCTTTCACTTCCATTTTCCCTATCACTAGCCACAATGGTTTGGCAAGGCTTGAATTCCAAGAATACGTTCTCGATGAACCTATTTTTGACGTCGCAGAATGCCAGCTTCGTGGCTTAAATTATTGCTCAAGACTTCGCGCAAAAGTTCGCTTAGTCATCTTCGACAGAGATTCTCCTAAACAAAGTTCTGTAAAGGAAGTCAGAGAGTCCGAAGTTTACATGGGCGAAATCCCATTGATGACGAACAAAGGCTCTTTCATCATCAACGGTACCGAACGTGTTATCGTTTCTCAGTTGCACCGTTCTCCCGGAGTGTTCTTTGAACATGATAAAGGTAAAACACATAGTTCGGGTAAAAAATTATTTAGTGCTCGGATTATCCCCTACCGTGGTTCTTGGTTAGACTTCGAATTCGACGCTAAAGACATTCTGCATTTCCGTATCGACCGCAGACGCAAGATGCCTGGCACCATTATGCTCAAGGCACTCGGTATGACACCGGAAAGCATTTTAGCCCAGTTCTACGACTTTGATAAGTTCCGTATGACTCCGGGCGGTTACGCTATGGCTATCGTTCCTTCCCGTCTTCGCGGCGAAGTCGCTCGTTTCGACATCACAGACAAAGACGGCAAGGTTGTCGTTGCTAAAGATAAACGAATCAACGCTAAGCACGTCAGAGATATCGAAAAATTAGGCATTACTGAACTTCAGGTTCCGGAAGATTTCTTGATCGGCAAAGTTCTTGCTAAGAACATTTACGATGAGGATACCGGTGAAATTATTGCAAATGCCAACGAAGAAATTACCGAGAAGCTTCTCGAAGTTTTCAAAGAAAAAGGAATCCTCGATTTCGAAACTCTCTATATCAACGAGTTGAATCGCGGTCCATACATTTCCGATACTCTTCGTTTAGACGAAACACCGGATCAGCTTTCTGCCAGAGTTGCTATCTACAGAATGATGCGTCCGGGCGAACCACCGACAGAAGAGGCTGTTGAAACACTCTTCCGCCGCTTGTTCTTCGATAACGAAACATACGATTTGTCCAAAGTCGGCCGTATGAAGATCAATTCCCGTTTCGAACGCGGAACTGAACAAGGTCCTATGACATTGGAACCGGAAGACATTATCGACACAATGAAGCTTATTGTTAAGCTCCGTAACGGTGAAGGCACGGTCGACGATATCGATCACTTGGGAAATCGCCGTGTCCGCTGCGTCGGTGAATTGACAGAAAACCAATTCAGAGCCGGTTTGGTTAGAGTTGAACGTGCCGTTAAGGAAAGATTGGGTCAAGCCGAATCCGATAATTTAATGCCGCATGACTTGATCAACAGTAAACCAATCAGCGCCTCCATTCGTGAATTCTTTGGCTCTTCTCAGTTGAGTCAGTTTATGGATCAGACAAATCCATTGTCTGAAATCACTCATAAGAGAAGAATTTCCGCTTTAGGCCCCGGCGGTTTGACACGTGAAAGAGCAGGCTTCGAAGTTCGAGACGTTCATCCGACCCACTACGGTCGTGTTTGCCCAATTGAAACCCCTGAAGGTCCGAACATTGGTTTGATCAACTCTCTGGCTCTTTATGCGAGATTGAACGATTATGGTTTCTTAGAAACCCCGTACCGCAAGGTGATTGACGGCAAAGTAACAAACGAAATCGCTTACTTATCTGCAATCGACGAAGGCAACTACATTATTGCTCAGGCTAACGCATCTTTGGATTCCGAAGGCAATTTGACTGACGAACTCGTCAGCTGCCGAGACAAAGGTGAATTCGTTCTGATGCGTCCGGAAAGAGTCCAGTATATGGACGTTGCCCCGGCTCAGATCGTTTCCGTTGCTGCTTCTTTAATTCCGTTCCTTGAACACGATGACGCAAACCGCGCTTTGATGGGTTCCAACATGCAGCGTCAGGGTGTGCCTTGCTTGCGTCCTGAAAAACCGGTTGTCGGTACTGGTATTGAAAGAACAGTAGCCGTCGATTCCGGAACAACCGTTCGCGCAGAAAGAGGCGGTATCGTTGATTCCGTTGATGCTAATCGTATTGTTGTCCGTGTCAATGACGATGAAAACGTTGTAGGCAGAGTAGGTGTTGATATCTACAACTTGCAGAAATTCACCCGTTCAAACCAAGGGACTAACATTAATCAGCGTCCTATAGTCAACCCCGGCGATAAAATTTCCAAGGGTGACGTAATCGCTGACGGTGCTTCTACTGACTTAGGTGAACTTGCTCTCGGTCAGAACATGATTGTCGCCTTTATGCCATGGAACGGCTACAACTACGAAGACTCTGTGATGGTCAGCGAAAAGGTTGTTGCAGACGATAGATATTCTTCCATCCATATCGAAGAACTCACAGTTTCCGCTCGTGACACTAAGCTCGGCAACGAAGAAATCACTCGCGATATTTCCAACTTGAGTGAAAACCAAATTAACCGCCTTGACGAATCCGGCATCGTTTATATCGGAGCTGAAGTTAAGGCAGGTGATGTGTTGGTTGGTAAGGTAACACCGAAGGGTGAGACCACACTTACCGCTGAAGAAAAACTCTTGAAGGCGATCTTCGGTGAAAAAGCCAGCGATGTTAAAGATACGTCTTTGCGTGTTCCAAGCGGCATGGTTGGTACCGTTATCGACGTTCAAGTCTTCACAAGAGAAGGCATCGAAAGAGACAAACGCGCTCAGTCAATTATTGACGAAGCATTGAAGCGTTATAGAACAAACTTGAACGATCAGCTTCGTATCGTTGAAAACGATGCATTCGAACGTTTGAGCCGTCAGTTGGTCGGCGCAGTTGCTCAGGGCGGTGCTAACGGTTTGACCAAGAACAAGAAGATCACCCAAGAATATCTTGACAACACAAATCCGCATTTGTGGTTCGATATTCGCTTAGCCGACGGCGAACTCCAGAAAGTTCTCGAAGACGTTCGTGTTTCTCTTGATGAAAAGAGAAAAGAATTCAACGCTGCTTTCGAAGAAAAGAAGAAGAAACTCACACAAGGTGATGAGCTTCCAGCCGGCGTTCAGAAGATGGTTAAGGTTTACATCGCTGTCAAACGCAGACTGCAGCCTGGCGATAAGATGGCTGGCCGTCACGGAAATAAGGGTGTGGTTTCTCGTATTACCCGCGTTGAAGATATGCCGTACATGGCCGACGGGCGTCCTGTCGACATCGTTTTGAACCCCTTGGGCGTTCCTTCCCGTATGAATATCGGTCAGGTTCTTGAAGTCCACTTGGGTTGGGCAGCTTTCGGCTTGGGCTGGAGAATTGAAGAAATGCTCAAGCAGGAAAGAACCAAGCAGGTTGGTCAGTTAAGAGAATTCTTGGCTGAAATTTACAACCGCAGCGGTAAGAAGGAAGATTTGGATTCCTTAACGGATGACGAAATCATCAATCTTGCTAAGCATTTAAGAAAGGGCGTTCCATTCGCAACCCCGGTTTTCGACGGTGCCAGCGAAGAAGATATTAAGGAAATGCTGAACTTAGCTTTCCCGGATGAAACTGCTAAGAAATTGCAGCTGACCCCATCCAAAACACAGGCTCAGTTGTTTGACGGCAGAACAGGCGAACCGTTTGACAGACCGGTTACCGTCGGTGTTATGCACTATCTCAAGCTGCACCACTTGGTTGACGATAAGATGCATGCTCGTTCAACCGGACCTTACTCTTTGGTTACACAACAGCCGTTAGGCGGTAAGGCACAGTTCGGTGGTCAGAGATTTGGTGAAATGGAAGTCTGGGCTTTGGAGGCTTACGGTGCCAGCTATGTTCTGCAGGAAATGCTGACTGTGAAGTCTGACGACGTCACAGGCCGTACAAAACTTTACGAAAACATTGTTAAGGGTGACCAAGTAATTGATGCCGGAATGCCGGAATCTTTCAATGTGTTGGTTAAAGAAATTCGTTCACTCGGTATCGACATCGATCTTCACCGAGACAAGGATACAAAGTAAATGACAATACCTTTACATTCTCTATTCAGCAAAGTTGAACAGGACGAACCTTTTGACGCAATCAAAATTGGTATTGCGTCTCCTGAAAAGATTCGTTCCTGGTCCTATGGTGAAGTCAAAAAACCCGAAACAATTAACTATAGAACTTTCAAACCGGAACGCGACGGTTTGTTCTGCGCAAAGATTTTCGGGCCGGTAAAAGACTACGAATGTCTATGCGGAAAATACAAGAGACTTAAGCATCAAGGCGTCATCTGTGAAAAATGCGGCGTTGAAGTCACATTGTCTAAAGTTAGACGTGAGCGCATGGGCCATATCGAATTGGCCAGCCCCGTTGCTCACATTTGGTTTTTAAAGAGCTTGCCTTCCCGTATGGGTATGGTTCTCGATATTCCATTGAGAGATATCGAAAGAGTACTTTACTTCGAAGCTTATATCGTTGTTGATCCAGGCATGACTGAGCTCAAACGCGGCCAGTTGATGACTGAAGACGACTACTTCGCAAAGACTGAAGAATACGGTGATGAATTCAAGGCGATGATGGGAGCTGAAGCTATCCGTGAATTGCTTTCTTCCATCAACATCGATGAAGAAGTTCATACCCTTCGTCAGGAACTGCAGGAAACAACTTCTGAAGCTAAGCTCAAGAAGATTGCTAAGCGTTTGAAGGTTTTGGAAGGATTCCAACGTTCCGGCATCAAACCGGAATGGATGGTTATGGAAGTTCTCCCGGTTCTTCCTCCGGATCTTCGTCCGTTGGTTCCATTGGACGGCGGCAGATTCGCTACCAGTGATTTGAACGATCTCTACAGAAGAGTTATCAACCGTAATAACCGCTTGAAGAAGCTTCTCGAGCTCAAAGCTCCGGATATTATCGTCCGCAACGAAAAGCGTATGCTTCAGGAAGCTGTTGACTCTTTGCTTGATAACGGCAGACGCGGCAAGGCTATGTCCGGCCCGTCTAAGCGTCCGCTTAAATCCTTGGCTGACATGATCAAGGGTAAAGGCGGCCGCTTCCGTCAGAACTTGTTAGGTAAACGTGTTGACTACTCCGGACGTTCCGTTATTACCGTCGGTCCGTACCTCAAACTGCACCAATGCGGTCTTCCGAAGCTGATGGCTCTTGAATTATTCAAGCCGTTCATCTTCAATAAGTTGGAAAGCCGCGGTTTAGCTACAACCATCAAAGCAGCTAAGAAGATGGTTGAAAACCAAGAACCGGTAGTTTGGGATATTCTTGAAGAGGTCATTTATGAGCACCCGGTTATGCTTAACCGTGCTCCGACTCTTCACAGACTCGGTATTCAAGCTTTCGAACCGCTTTTGATTGAAGGTAAAGCTATCCAACTTCATCCGCTTGTCTGCGCAGCGTTCAACGCTGACTTCGACGGTGACCAGATGGCTGTTCACGTACCGCTTTCTTTAGAAGCTCAATTAGAAGCTCGTTCTTTGATGTTGGCCTCCAACAACGTGTTGTTCCCGGCTAACGGCGATCCATCCATCGTCCCATCTCAGGATATCGTGCTTGGTCTTTATTACTCTACTCGCTCCCGCATCAATGCGAAGGGTGAGGGTATGTTCTTTGCTGATATCGGAGAAGTTGAGAGAGCTTTAGCCAACAAGGTTATTGAACTTCAGACACGCTGCACAGTCAGAATTAAAGAATTCGATGTTGCTGAAGACGGAACAAAGACACCGCGTATAGTTCGTTATGAAACTACAGCCGGCCGTGCTTTACTTTCAGAAATTCTTCCTCCGGGTCTTTCTTTCTCTGTCCTCAACAAGACTTTGAAGAAGAAAGAAATCGCCAAGTTGATTAATATGGCTTTCCGCCGCTGCGGCTTGAGAGAGACAGTTATCTTTGCTGACAAGCTTATGCAGAGAGGCTACCACTTGGCTACTATCGGCGGCTTGTCTATCGCTATCGGTGACATGATTGTTCCGGAAGCTAAGAACAAGCTCGTTCACGAAGCAGAACAAGAAGTTAAAGAAATCGAAGCTCAGTACACTTCCGGTCTTGTTACTTCCGGCGAACGTTATAACAAGGTCGTTGATATTTGGGGTCGTACTTCCGACCAAGTCGGTAAGGTTATGATGGAAGAAATTTCCAAAGAACCGGTTATCGACCGTCACGGCAACAAGACAACACAAGAGTCTTTCAACTCCATCTACATGATGGCTGACTCCGGTGCTCGTGGTTCTGCTGCTCAGATTCGTCAGTTGGCCGGTATGCGTGGTTTGATGGCTAAACCGGACGGTTCCATTATTGAAACTCCGATTACCGCGAACTTCCGTGAAGGTTTGAACGTTTTGCAGTACTTCGTATCAACCCACGGTGCACGTAAAGGTTTGGCTGATACCGCTTTGAAGACCGCTAACTCCGGTTACTTGACACGTCGTCTCGTCGACGTTACTCAAGATTTGGTTGTTACGGAAGACGATTGCGGAACTCACCATGGCGTGATCATGAAAGCCCTGGTTGAAGGCGGTGACGTTGTTGAAGCTTTGGGTGATCGTGTTTTAGGACGTGTTGTTGCACAGGACGTTCATAACCCGGATACACAGGAACTGGTATTCGAAGCCGGTCATCTCATTACTGAAGACGACGTCGAAACAATTACTAAGCTCGGCATCGATGAAATGATGGTCCGCACACCGCTTACCTGCGAAACTCGCTATGGTCTTTGCGCTAAGTGCTACGGACGTGACCTTGGCCGCGGTACATTGGTTAACACCGGTGAGGCTGTTGGGGTTATCGCTGCCCAGTCAATTGGTGAACCGGGAACTCAGTTGACAATGCGTACCTTCCACATTGGTGGTGCCGCTTCCCGTACCGCTGTTGCCAGTAACGTTGAAACCAAGTCTGCCGGTACTGTCCGTTTCACAAGCTCTATGAGATATGTGACGGGCGAAAAAGGAAATAAGGTTGTTATTTCCCGCTCCGGTGAAATCGTTATTGAAGGTGTTAACGGCCGCGAAAAAGAACGTCATAAGATTCCTTACGGCGCCAACTTGCTCGCTATTGACGGACAAGAAGTTAAGGTTGGTACTGAATTGGCCAACTGGGATCCGTTGACACGTCCGATCGTTACTGAATATGCCGGTGTCGTTAGATTTGCTAACGTTATCGACAACGTAACGGTTAAGAGCCAGGTTGATGAAGTTACAGGCTTGAGCTCTTTGGTTGTTATCGAAGGAAAACACTCTGCCTCCAGTAAGATTGGACGTCCGATGATTCAGTTGTTGGACGAAAACGGTGAACTCGTTAAGATTCCTGGAACAGAACACCCAGTAAGTATTCAATTGCCGGTAGGTGCTCTTATTACCGTTCATGACGGCGATAAAGCCAGCGTCGGTGACGTTTTAGCCAGAATTCCGACAGAAAGCCAGAAGACTCGTGATATTACCGGCGGTCTGCCGCGTGTTGCTGAGTTGTTCGAAGCTCGTTCTCCGAAGGATGCCGGTGTGTTGGCTGAAGCCAGCGGTACCGTTACTTTCGGTAAGGAAACCAAGGGCAAACAGCGCCTCATCATTACCGATACTGAAGGTAAGGAACATGAATTCCTTATTCCGAAGGACAAGACAATTCTTGTTCACGACGGTCAAGTTGTTCATAAGGGTGAAGTCATTGTCGACGGTCCTGCCGATCCGCATGATATCCTTCGCTTGAACGGTATCGAAGCTTTGGCTCGTTACGTTGTTGATGAAGTTCAGGACGTTTATCGTCTGCAAGGTGTGAAGATTAGTGATAAGCACATCGAAGTTATTGTTCGTCAGATGCTTAGAAGAGTCATCATTACTGCTTCAGGCGATACCAAATTCATCAACGGTGAACAGGTCGAACGCAGTGAAATGCTCGATGAAAATGAAAAGATGCTTGCCGAAGGCAAACGTCCGGCTGCCTACGATAATCTCCTCTTGGGTATTACAAAGGCCAGCTTGTCTACCGATTCGTTCATTTCCGCCGCTTCCTTCCAGGAAACAACTCGTGTTCTTACAGAAGCCGCTATTATGGGCAAACGCGATGAACTCAGAGGCCTGAAAGAAAACGTTATCGTCGGCCGCCTGATTCCTGCCGGTACTGGTCTTGCATATCACAAGGCACGTCACCAGAAGGATCCTTTCCCATTCGATAATGAAATCGTAAATCATGACAGAATGTACGAAGATCCTAAGGAAAATTTGGTTAAGAGAGCCGAACCAGCGAATGCTATTGACCATACACTTACTAAGTAATTAGTAAAACCGTAGGCTAAGAAGAGAGCCGGGTGATGAGCCCGGCTTTCGTATTTTTGGAAAAAGAACACTCTGTAATTTTGTAAAAAATTCTGAATCGTGAAATTCCTCTTTGAATTCATTTGACTTTTCAAAAAAAAAGAGTGAAAATACAGCACTTTTTTGGAAACCCGCGACGGGATCCGCGTTCTTTGATAGGCTTCTCTGCCAGTTCTAAATGCGCGATCCGGCGCAGCTCCCCTAAAAGTGTTTTTACTAACCCCCACTCCTTGAGTGGTTTTTCTAATCGTTACGGACTATATGCCGACCATTAACCAATTAGTGCGTAAGCCTCGCGAGAGAGCTATCGAGAAGAGCAAGAGCCCTGCGCTCAAAAACTGCCCGCAGAAGCGCGGCGTTTGCACCCGTGTATACACAACAACTCCGAAGAAGCCAAACTCCGCTCTTCGTAAAGTTGCTAAGGTACGTTTGACCAACGGTATCGAAGTCATTTCTTACATCGGCGGTGAAGGCCACAACCTCCAGGAACACAGTGTTGTTCTTATTCGTGGCGGCCGTGTGAAAGACTTGCCAGGTGTTCGTTACCACGTTGTACGCGGTTCTCTTGATACACAAGGTGTCAAGGATCGTAAGCAATCTCGCTCCAAGTATGGCGCAAAGCGCCCCAAGAAGGCTTAACCGGCTCGCACCCGGGATACGGTCACTTTTTATGACCGAGTAAGTCGCAGTTCATTGGAATTGCAATATTTTTTAACTGACTGAAGACAGAATTGAGGTAAAAATGCCCCGTCGTCGCGAAGTACCAAAACGTGAAGTATTACCAGATCCAAAGTTTGGTTCTGTAGAAATCACAAAATTCGTCAACATGATTATGCTTGATGGCAAGAAGGCCGTTGCAGAAAGAATCGTGTATGGCGCTTTAGAAGAAATTCAGACAAAGTCTGGAAAAGATCCATTAGAAGTTTTTACAACCGCCCTGAACAATGTTCGTCCGTTGGTTGAAGTTAAGTCCCGCCGTGTTGGCGGTGCTAACTACCAGGTCCCGGTTGAAGTTCGCCCTGTTCGCCGTTTAGCTTTGGCTATGCGCTGGTTGCGCGAAGCCGCTAAAGGCAGAAGCGAAAAATCCATGCCGCAGCGTTTGGCTGGCGAGCTCATCGACGCTTCCGAAGGCCGTGGCGGCGCTATGAAGAAACGTGAAGAAGTCCATCGTATGGCTGAAGCCAACAAGGCCTTCTCTCATTTCCGTTTTAACTAATTTTAGTAACTGGGGGAGGGTACCCTTCCCCTAATTAGAGGTAGATAACATGGCTCGTAAAACTCCGATTGAGCGCTATCGCAACATCGGTATTTCCGCCCACATTGACGCAGGAAAAACAACCACTACTGAACGTATTTTGTTCTACACCGGTGTAAACCATAAGATCGGCGAAGTTCATGATGGAGCCGCTACCATGGACTGGATGGAGCAGGAACAGGAACGTGGTATCACCATTACATCTGCTGCTACAACAGCCTTCTGGCGTGGTATGGACATGAACCATCCAGAACACCGTATCAACATCATTGATACCCCGGGACACGTTGACTTCACAGTTGAAGTTGAACGTTCCATGCGTGTTCTTGACGGTGCCTGCATGGTTTACTGCGCTGTAGGCGGTGTACAGCCTCAGTCTGAAACCGTTTGGCGTCAGGCCAACAAGTACAAAGTTCCACGTCTTGCTTTCGTAAACAAGATGGACCGCACCGGTGCGAATTTCTACAAAGTATTTGACCAGATGAAGTCGCGCCTTAAAGGCAATCCTGTACCTATCGTTATTCCAATCGGTGCTGAAGACACTTTCAAAGGCGTTATCGATTTGGCCAAGATGAAAGCCATCATTTGGGACGAATCTTCCCAAGGTATGAAGTTCGCTTTCGAAGAAATTCCTGAAGAATTGAAGGAAGAAGCCGAAAAGTGGCGCAGCTACATGGTTGAAGCAGCTGCTGAATCTAGCGAAGAATTGATGGATAAGTACCTCAATGACGGTGACCTCTCTGAAGCTGACATCATTAAAGGCTTGAGAACTCGTACAATCGCCGGTGAAATTCAGCCGATGCTTTGCGGTACAGCTTTCAAGAACAAAGGCGTTCAGAGAATGCTAGACGCTGTTATTGAACTGCTTCCAAGCCCGGTTGATATTCCCGATGTTGAAGGTATTGATCCGGATACAGACGAGCCTGCTACCAGAAAAGCTGACGACAAAGCTCCGTTCTCTTGTTTAGCATTCAAGATCATGACTGACCCGTATGTCGGCCAGCTCACCTTCTTGCGTGTTTACTCCGGCGTTGTTAACTCCGGCGATACAGTTCTTAACTCCGTCAAGAACAAGAAAGAAAGAATCGGCCGTTTGCTTCAGATGCACGCTAACGAACGTAAAGAAATCAAAGAAGTTCTTTCTGGCGACATCGCTGCTGCTGTTGGTCTTAAAGAAGTTACAACAGGCGATACACTGTGCTCTATCGAACATCCAATTATTCTCGAAAGAATGGAGTTCCCGGAACCGGTTATTTCTCAGGCTGTTGAACCCAAGACTAAAGCTGACCAGGAAAAAATGGGTCTTGCTTTGAATCGTTTGGCTCAGGAAGATCCTTCCTTCAGAGTTAAGACAGACGAAGAAAGCGGCCAGACCATTATTTCTGGTATGGGCGAACTTCACTTGGATATTCTCGTAGACCGTATGCGCAGAGAATTCAACGTTGAAGCTACAGTCGGCAAACCACAGGTTGCCTACCGTGAAACAATCCGCGGTGTCGCAGAAAACGCTGAAGCTAAGTTCGTTAAACAGTCCGGCGGCCGTGGTCAGTATGGTCACGTTGTTCTTAAGCTCGAACCAAATCCTGGCAAGGGCTACGAATTCGTTGACGCCATCAAGGGCGGTGTTGTTCCACGCGAATACATCCCAGCTGTTGAAAAGGGTATCGAAGACACAATGAAGTCTGGTGTTCTCGCTGGTTACCCGGTTGTTGACGTTAAAGCCACATTGCATTTCGGTTCTTACCACGAAGTGGACTCCAACGAAAATGCATTTAAGATGGCTGGCTCCATGGCATTCAAGGAAGGTATGAGACAAGCTCAGCCAGTTCTTCTTGAACCAATTATGGCTGTTGAAGTTGAAACTCCTGAAGAAAAGATGGGCGACGTTATGGGCGACTTGTCCTCCCGCCGTGGCATGATTCAGGGTATGGAAGATCTTCCTGGCGGCGGAAAAGCTGTTAAGGCAGAAGTTCCACTGTCCGAAATGTTCGGTTATGCAACTCAGTTGCGTTCCTTGACACAAGGCCGTGCTTCCTACACTATGGAATTCAAGCACTACGCTGAAGCTCCTAAGACAGTTGCCGAAGCAGTTATTGAAGCAAAAGCTAAGTAATTAAGTTTTAATCTAGATTTGATTTAAAAGGATCCAGAAATGGCAAAAGAAAAGTATGAACGTACCAAGCCCCACGTAAACGTTGGTACTATTGGTCACGTTGACCATGGTAAGACAACTCTTACAGCTGCTATTACTTCCGTTCTTTCTCAGAAGTTCGGCGGTGAAGCAAAAGCATACGACCAGATCGATGCTGCTCCTGAAGAAAAAGCTCGTGGTATTACTATTAACACAGCTCACGTTGAATACGAAACAGAACATCGTCACTACGCTCACGTAGACTGCCCGGGCCACGCTGACTATGTTAAGAACATGATTACCGGTGCTGCTCAGATGGACGGCGCTATTTTGGTTGTTTCCGCAGCTGACGGTCCTATGCCTCAGACACGTGAACACATCCTTCTTGCCCGTCAGGTAGGTGTACCTTACATCATCGTTTACATGAACAAGTGCGACTTGGTTGACGATGAAGAACTTCTCGAATTGGTTGAAATGGAAGTTCGCGAATTGTTGAGCAACTACGACTTCCCAGGCGATGACATTCCAATCATCAAAGGTTCTGCTCGTATGGCTCTCGACGGCGACAAAGGTCCGATGGGCGAACAGTCCATTCTTAAGTTGGCTGACACACTTGACAGCTACATTCCGACACCGGAACGTGCTATCGATCAGCCGTTCCTTATGCCGGTTGAAGACGTATTCTCCATCTCCGGCCGCGGTACAGTTGTTACCGGCCGTGTAGAACGCGGTGTAATCAAAGTTGGCGACGAAATCGAAATCGTTGGTCTTCGTCCGACAGCTAAGACAACATGCACAGGCGTTGAAATGTTCCGTAAGCTTCTTGACCAGGGTCAGGCAGGCGACAACGTCGGTATTCTTCTCCGCGGTACAAAGCGTGAAGAAGTTGAACGCGGACAGGTATTGGCTAAACCGGGCACAATCACACCTCATACTGAATTCCAGGCAGAAGTGTACGTATTGAGCAAGGAAGAAGGCGGCCGTCACACACCGTTCTTCAAAGGCTATCGTCCACAGTTCTACTTCCGTACAACAGACGTAACAGGCACAATCCAATTGCCGGAAGGCGTTGAAATGGTTATGCCAGGCGACAACATCCGCATGGACGTTCAGTTGATCGCTCCGATCGCTATGGAAGAAGGTCTTCGTTTCGCTATTCGTGAAGGCGGCCACACAGTTGGTGCTGGTGTTGTCTCCAAGATCGAAGGTTAATTTAGTCAAGTAATTTCGCGGGTCAGAAATGGCTTCTGACCCCTCGCTCTTTAAAGGATAAATAATGCAAAGCCAACGCATTCGTATTCGCCTCAAGGCATTTGATTACAAGTTGATCGATCAATCCGCTCTTGAGATTGTTGACACTGCTAAGAGAACAGGCGCTTTAGTTAGAGGTCCAGTTCCTCTTCCTACAAGAATTCAGCGCTTTGATATTCTCCGCAGCCCGCACGTCAACAAGACAAGCCGTGATCAGCTTGAAATCAGAACTCATCAAAGATTGATGGACATCATCGATCCGACTGACAAAACAGTTGACGCTTTGATGAAACTCGACTTGCCTGCTGGCGTCGATGTCGAAATTAAAGTTCAGTAATACTTGACTGAAACCAAGAGCCTCCATTTTTATGGAGGCTTTTTTCACTCGATGAATTTTTAAACTCTCACACCGAAAGTGAGTAGCATCGTAAGGTTCCCATGGCTCGATAAGAGCCGTGGATTTTCCGGCATTAGCTCTCTGCTTGCAATTGTTTGTAGGTAGACGGAAGCCATGGCTTGAGGTCGTAATCTTCCAGTCCGTGCTTGAAGTCCAAGGAACCTATCTTCTTGGTTTTATCGTGT
>NZ_NHMP01000020.1 GCF_002221595.1 Turicimonas muris | reverse complement strand
GGTACAGTTTAGAAAAGGCCCTGCGAACCGCATCTGGAACGTAGGGATGTTTACTGGAACCGCCTTGGTGCCGAACGGCATGCCAGGTGGTGTGAGAGGGACGGGTAATAACCGGCCCTACTCGATTGTGGTGCGCCCAGCAGGGCGTCTTTCTGTAGGGTGCAAATCCCGAACCTGCCCGATGAGGGGAAAGGTTAGCGACTCGGCAAGGGTTCAACGGCGACGTTGAGTCTGAAGGAAGCTGATAGCAAAATGCATGTTCAACGAACAGGAAGCGGATAGGAGGCGGTCTAGGCGGGTTTGGGGGCCACACTACCCAACGCCCAATACTCATACAGGACCCTAGGACGTAGATCCGATGGACAGGCAGGAAAGAGCGACGTCATACCTGGGGAGATCTGATTTAATGCCACTGGCTACAGGGCTCGAGAGGGAACTGGATGTTAAATTAGAAGTCAGCCGAGGTCATAGTAGAGGCAACTCGAAGGACCGAACATTAACGATGTAAGTAGAGGTGATTAATCTCATGACTATTGCAGGAACTCAGACCAACGCTCTCAG
Source organism: Turicimonas muris (assembly GCF_002221595.1). GTDB lineage: Bacteria > Pseudomonadota > Gammaproteobacteria > Burkholderiales > Burkholderiaceae_F > Turicimonas > Turicimonas muris. Next base: position 181 of record NZ_NHMP01000020.1, on the reverse strand, counting down.
AGCGTCTGTTAAAACACAAGGCGGGCAGAACTGCGCGGTGCGGTAGACAGCCGCAGCAAGAGGAGCTAGTCATGGCGAAATCACAATGGACGAAAGCAGAACCTAAAGGACTTCCGCTAATCGAGATTGTATGTTTAGTTCTCGAGGAAGCGGCCCAGAAGGTGATAAGAAATAAAGGTGC
>NZ_NHMP01000001.1 GCF_002221595.1 Turicimonas muris | reverse complement strand
TTTGCTATCTGCTTCTTTCAGCCTGTACATCACTGCACACACCTTGCAGATTCGCTAGCTCTTCCCACTAGCGGGCGAGCTCGGGACTTTCACCCTTTAGATTGCACTCATGCCGAGCACACAAAAAGTCGGCGTTCAATTTAAACCCGGTATTTACCAGATCTACGGCGGTCTCTGGCCGCGCTGCAGAAATCCGGTCGGTCAAAGCGGCGGTGATTATATTAAAGCCTGTACACAGTATGCCAAGAAGATTGGCCTGCCAATCCTAACTTCTCATAAGGTCACTTCGATTATTCGTGAAAAACCTGACTCCGGCCGAGTCCTTGGTGTGGAAGTTGACTTAGGGAATGGTAAAAAAGAATACTGGAAAGCTAACAAAGGTGTAGTTGCAGCTGCCGGCGGCTTTGCAGCAAATCCGGAAATGTGCGCTTTCTTTGATCCGAGATTAACAAAGCTGAATACAACAAATCAACCCGGTTCAACCGGCGAAGTCCTTAAAGCAATTCAAGGCATCAATGGTTTAGCGGTCGGAATGGACTACATCCAGTGTATCCCTTGGACCGCACCGGGGTACAAGCACACCGCCGACATCTTCCAGGCTATCGAATACACTGTCTTCCTCAATAAAGAAGGAAAACGTTACGTTGCTGAAGATGCTCGCCGAGACGTGATCAGAGATGCAACTTTGGCCCAAACAGATCAAACCGTTTTTCCGGTCTGCGACGCAGATGGTTTCGACAAGAACAATGAGTATTACAACGAGATGAATCACCGCGCATTAGAAAACGGTACTCTTTTCAAAGCCGATACTATCGAAGAACTGGCTAAGCTTATTAACTTGCCTCCGAAGGAAATGGCTCAGACCATTAAGGAATACAATGAAATGGTTGATTCCAAGAAAGATCCTCTCGGCAGAAGCGAGTTAATGCTGAGCCACAAGATTGTAAAAGCACCGTTCTACGCAGGTCCTATCGGCATGTGCAGACACCACACTATGGGCGGCGCCAAGATTAACACTAAAGCTCAGGTAATCGACCGCGACGGTCAAGTGATACCGGGTCTTTATGCAGCCGGTGAAATTACCGGCGGAATTCACGGGTCTAACCGTGTCGGCGGAAATGCCATTGCTGATATCTTTACATTCGGAAGAATTGCAGGAGAAAATGCAGCAACCGGAAGTTAATTAGCACCATAGGCTGAATATGAATGGGCAAGAAGTTTTTCCTCTTGCCCATTTTCTTATTAAAAATATTTGAGTTAACCGTGTTAGAACAAAAGACCGGTGTTTCCTTGTTCTTCAGAAGTCAAAACAAAATCATCGAGCTGTTTATCAGCGTCAGTTTTGCCTGTTTCCTTCTGCTCTTTTCCAGAAATAGTCTGTGAATTTGAGTCAGCAGATACAGTCGGTTTCTCATCGGCTCTAGTGTCGGTGTTCTCGGAAACGCCGCCCTCGCCTTCGTTGGCACCCGGAACCTCTAGCTTCTCGTCAAACTTAGAAGGAAGCAGATCGTAGTAATTCCACTTGTTCGGGAGTTGTTTTCCTTTTCTTGCCCGCTTCATCTTGAAGGTCTCAATTAAGCGAGGTCCGATCGGATAAGTTTGTTCTTTGTTTCCTCGGCCTAAGCCGCAAGCAATCACTCCCTTAGAAGAAGACGGTAAAGCAGCAGCCAAGCGGTCGCCTTCTGCCAAAGAAATAAGAGCAACACCTCGGCCGCCGTTGGGTAAACTTCTCAATTCATCGATTTCGAAATCTAAGAATCTTCCGGCTTGAGTCAAAACGGAAACTAAAGTCTGTGCGTCGGTAAACATTCTCAACGGCAGAGGCTTGACTGTTTCGTCATTGAGCGTAAAGAACGTCTTGCCGCTCTTCTGACGAGAAACCATGTCTCCAAGTTTGCACCAGAACCCATAACCGTCACTGCTAGCCAAAAGAACTTTGAAATCAGAATCTCCGCAGACATAGCTGAAGGGGGCATCTTTATCCTGGAACTGGACAAAAGCACTCACATGCACACCGTCTCCTCGGCCGTTAGGCAGCTGAGACACCGGTACGGAATAAACTCGTCCGCTGTGAGCCATCACAATCAAATTATCAACAGTACGGCATTCGAAAGACGCCTTCAGAGAATCTCCAAGTTTGAACGAGAGATTAGCAGCATCACAACCGTGGCCTGTTCGAGCTCTCAAGAAACCTTTTTCACTAATGATGACAGTGACGGGTTCATCGGCAACTTTCTTGATGAGAGTTGCAGTTTGAGCCTGTTCAATTAAGGTTCTTCTTTCATCTCCGTACTTCTTGGCATCGCTTCTGATTTCTTTGCAGACCAAAGCCCTAAGTTTGGAATCATTATTGATGACATCCAACAAGGCGGCTTCTTCAGACTTCAGCTGATCAATTTCTTTTTGAAGCTTAATTTCATCAAGATTTGCCAACTGTCTTAATTTCAATTCCAAGATGTCTTCGGCTTGAGCATCCGTCAAACCAAAGGTCTTCATCAAGGCCGCTTTAGGATCTTTTGCCTCACGAATCAGTCGAATGACCTCTTCGATATTGACGATAATCAGCATTCGGCCTTCTAAGACATGAATTCTGCCTTGGACATCGTCCAAGCGTGTCTGAGAACGTTTGAGAACGGTTCCGAGCCTGAAGGTGCACCATTCGGAAAGTATTTCAACCAATCCTTTTTGTCTTGGCTTACCGTCAATACCGATAGCAACCAAGTTGAATTTACATCCGCACTCGAGACTTGTCTTGGAGAATAAGATGTTGACGAACTCATTTCTGTCGACTGCCTTGGATTTCGGTTCAAATACGATTCTTACCGGATTATCCGTATCGGATTCATCTCTTACGGTATCTAAGATACTCAAGAGGAGAGCTTTATCCTGCTGCTGTTTAGCCGACAGTGTCTTTTTGCCCGCCGGGGCTTTCGGATTTGTCAAAGAATCGAGTTCTGCAAGAACCTTAGCTGCGCCTACCTTATAAGGCAGTTCGGTTACGACTAATTGCCATTGGCCTCGGGCAAGTTCTTCGAACTCATAGCGTGCTCGCAGAAGAAGAGAACCGTAGCCGGTGGAATAAGCACTCTTGATATCTTTTTCAGAAGAAATAATTTGGGCGCCCCCTGGGAAATCAGGCCCGGGGATAAACTGCATCAATTCATCCAAAGTAATCTTCGGATTCTTAATAACGGCTTCAGCCGCATTAGCAACTTCAACCAAGTTATGCGGAGGAATTTCCGTGGCCATACCAACGGCAATACCGCTGGCACCGTTAAGCAAAATGAACGGCAGACGAGCCGGCAAAGTAACCGGTTCTTTAAAGGCACCGTCATAGTTCGGAACAAACTTAGTTCCTCCCTCATCAATTTCTTCAAGAAGCAGCTCCGAGTACTTACTCAGTTTTGCTTCCGTATAACGCATATGAGCCGGGCTGTCGCCATCCTGCGAACCGAAGTTTCCTTCGCCGTGGACCAACGGGTAACGCATGGTGAAATCCTGGGCCATACGGACCATAGCATCGTATGCTGCCACGTCGCCGTGAGGATGAAATTTACCGAGAACGTCACCTACGATACGAGCACTCTTAACTTGCTTAGCTTCGGCTACGAGTCCCATTCTTCTCATGGCATAGAGAATTCTTCTCTGCACCGGCTTTTGTCCGTCGGAAACTTCAGGAAGAGCTCTGCCTTTAACCACGGAAATAGCGTATTCCAAGTAAGCGCGGCTGGCAAAATAAGCTACCGTTAATTTGTCGCCGCCATCGTCATCATTGGTTAAAGCTTGCTCGACAATATCCGTCGGATCATTTGTCGGGACAATAGAAACCTCTCCGAGAGTCTTATCGATTTCTTCCAAAACTTCGGGGTCAGAGGTTTCGGCTTCGAAGTCTTTGAGTTCTTCAGTGCCGTCTGCCGAGGAGATTTCCGTTTCTTTAATATCTTCCTTGAGAGACTGCACTTCTCCTGTTTTTTCTTCTTCCTTGGTCATTTCTTCTTCGATGACTGGTATCTCTTGGGCTACTTCTTCAACGGCTGTCTGAGACTCTTGAGGCTCAGTTTCAGGATGTTCAGCTTCATCTTCGAAATCGAAGAGAAAACCGCTTCCATTGTCCGGAATGTCTTCTTCCTTAACCTCAATGACATTGGCTATCAGCTCTTTATCAGCCTTCTTTTTGCTCTTTGAATTATTTTTATCTGTCGATGCCATGATTAAATATCCGGTTCAAATTGATCACCATGGCGTTCAATCCAGCGTCTTCTGGATTCAGCCTCTTTTGCTGCCATCAGAATATTCATGGCAGATGTTGTGAGCTCTCTGCTGATGCCACCCAGACTCAAGGGCAACAGGCGTCTGGTTTCAGGATCCAGAGACGTTTCCTTGAGCTCTTTTTCGTTCATTTCGCCCAAACCTTTAAAGCGGGAAATTTCGATTTTGCTTTCAGGAACCTTTTCTTTCTTGAGCTTCTCTAAAGTCTTATTTAACTCTGCCTCGTCCAAGCAATAAATTCTTCTCTCTTTCTGCCTCCCAATCTTCGGAACGATAACTTTAAAGAGCGGCGAGACTGCGATATACACATGTCCTTCATCAATAAGTTTCGGAAAATGCTTATAGAAAAGAGCCGTCAGCAAAACTTCAATGTGAGATCCGTCAACGTCCGCATCGGCCATGAAGCAGATTTTGCCGTATCTCAGAGAAGACAAATTCGGAGTGTCGTCCGGACCGTGAGGATCAACTCCGATGGCCACTGAAATATCATGAATTTCTTTATTGCCGAAAAGAAGATTACGATCTACTTCCCACGTATTTAAAACCTTTCCTCTTAAAGGCAAAATCGCTTGGAACTCTTTATCGCGAGCCTTTTTAGCCGAACCGCCGGCGGAATCACCTTCCACCAGGAAAAGTTCATTTCGAGAAATGTCTTCACTCAAGCAATCAGTCAGTTTGCCGGGAAGAACTGCCACTGAAGAGCCTTTTCTCTTAGCGACTTTAGTGATGGACTTTTGACGAACCTGAGCTTGTTTAATAACCAACTCAGCTAACTTCTTGCCGTCTTCAATGTGGCTGTTAAGCCAGAATTCCATTTGAGGACGGACGAAAGCAGAAACGAGCTTTAGTGCATCACGGCTGATTAACTTTTCCTTAACCTGACCTTGGAATTGCGGATCCAAGACCTTAGCGTTCAATACAAAACTTGCACGCGTGAAAATATCGTCGCCGATGAGTTTTACACCCTTCTGAGAGAGGCCATGCTGTTCGATAAAGGACTTCAAGGCTTGAAAGATACCGTCCTTGAGACCTGCTTCATGAGTTCCGCCCTGCGGGGTTGGAATCAAGTTGACAAAGCTTTCTCTTTCTAAGCGACCTTCTTCGGTCCACACCACGACCCAGCTGGCACCTTCGCCGGCGGAGAAGTTTTCATCATCGTCTGCAGCAAATCCTTCGGCTTCGAAGGGACGAATTTCAGGGGACTGATCAAGCTGCTCTAAGAGGTATTCTCTTAAGCCGTCGTTATATTTCCAACGCTGGTGAATATCTTTTTCTTCGTTGTTGTAGACCACCTCACAGCCGGGAAGCAAAACCGCTTTACTTCTGAGTAGTCTGACCAAGGCTTCCGTGGGAATTTTTGCCGAATCAAAATATTTAGGGTTCGGCCAGCAGCGCACTCTGGTTCCGGTTTCTTTCTTTAGTCGAGGAGATTTAACGCTGACAAGACTTTGGACAACGTATCCGTTTTCGAAAACTATCGTGCTTTCGAGTCCCTCACGCCAGACAGTAACTTCCAACTTGTCGGATAAAGCATTGGTAACGGAAACACCGACACCATGCAAACCACCGGAGAATGAGTATGCTCCGCCGCTAGTCTTATTGAACTTACCGCCAGCATGCAAGCGAGTGAAGACAACTTCGACTACCGAACATTTTTCTTCCGGGTGGATACCGATAGGAATTCCTCGGCCGTCATCTTCTACCGAAACCGAACCGTCAGCGTGCTGAGTCAAAATAATCTTAGTTCCGAAACCGGCGAGCACTTCATCACTAGCGTTATCAATAACTTCCTGGATGATGTGCAGCGGATTGTCGGTTAAGGTATACATTCCCGGCCGCTGTTTTACCGGCTCAAGTCCCTTCAGAACTCTAATGGAAGACTCGGAATAATCTTGGTTTGTCTTATTAATTTCTTCTGCCATGCTTTAAAGGAAGTGGTTATGGTCAACTACTTTCGAACCTGTTATTTTACCTCGCAAATCAAATTTACAGAGGCCTAGAAATTCGGTTAGAATTGCGAGACTTGGCTCCCCATAGTTGAATGGATACAACGCGGTCCTCCTAAGACTGAAGTACAGGTTCGATTCCTGTTGGGGAGGCCATGACATGTTGACATTGCGAGCTTATAAGAGAATCAAGAAACAAGCTCTACAAAAAGCACCACTTACTCATCTGTGGATTTCTGCGCAGAATTTAACAACTCTTAGAGTTCTTTCGAGCGCGTCCCGAAATCTGACTCCAAACGAGGAAGAGACATCGATTACGCTCTTGATTGGCTCGCTTTAAGCTTTTCGTTCAAGCTCTGAGAGCTGACCGCGCATCCGGTCAAGTTCAGTACGGCAAGCAGACTCATCAACGCAAAGCTGGACCAGAGTAACCGTGTCGCTCGTCAAAGTTTATCTAATGTTTTCCTCTGAGCTTAGCCATGTTGGCCCTGTCTGTTATGCCTCTTGCTCTCATGTACTTAATAGCCCTAGCATCGGTTTCTCTGCTCTACTCAACGTAGTTCAGTCAAGCCTCTTCGGTAAAACCAGACTCAGAAAAGCTTAAGAACATCTTGAACTTACCTCTTCTGTGTCGGGCTTTTTGAACCTGTTCAGCAAAAGTAAAAGAAGGGGGGGGGCAAACAAAACCCGTACATCGTTGCTCATCTCTACGCCGCAAGTGTGGGAGACGATAGAGTAAATGAAGCGAACCCACTGGGAGAATGGGCGAAATGGCGAAGGCAAACTTTTGGGGACAGCGTTCCCATCAAGAAGATAGGCCTCAAATAACGGACAAACTTCTCATGCATCGGATGTCTTTGCTCAAAAGGAGTTTGTCCCAGGACTCGATGGAATACTCCCACCCATTTGAGAGATGATGCCGTTGGGTTTTAACCTCTCTTTTACCCGTCGTTTAAGTCTACTTTTTCCAACAGATTCCGACTGACATCAATCAGTATGTCGAGGTAGAGATGCCCGCTTTCATGCACTGTTCAGCAATGAACCAACGGACAATCGTTTAGGTATCCGGGAACCAATCACCCAGGTTGCTTTGTGATAGACTTTTCTTGCCGTCGTTTGACCTGGGAGCCCTCTGTCTGTCATTCGCATCAAGGTCCAACGTCCTGGTGCGTCCGATGGCTTTCTTCGCAGGTTTGGAGGAGAATCGATCCACCTCCGAGGTAACGCCATCATGGTGGACTGTCTGACTGGTACCTGCGTTTTCTCCTTTCTTCCCCAGATTTATCCCGCGGTGCTTTGTGATAAAGTGTAGCCAGAATCCAGTTTAGAAGGAAACGCCTTCTTGTAATCGGCAGGGGGGCTCACAAGAATCTCTGCTGTCTGGTTCTTTAGCTTTTCTTCGCCGGTTCTAAAGAGAATCTATCCACTTCAGAGCTAACGCCATCGTGCTGGACTGTCTGACTGGTACCTGCGTTTTCTCCTTCCTTTCCCCGATTTATTCCCATGTTGCTTTTTGATAAACTCTGCCCTAGCCCGTTTGACGGTAGATAACCTCCCGTCTTAATTCGCTCATAGGCCTGTCTAACTTGACCGTTCGGGCTTTCATCGCGAGTTCGGAGAAGAATCGATCCGACTCCGAGGTAACGCCATCATGGTGGACTATCTGAATGGTACCTACCATTTTCAGATCTCCTTTCCCAACTTTACTTGTTTGTGACAGTCTATTCTGTGGTGATATCATGTCAGCATAGGGCGGGGAGTCGATCACTTTTTGGTTGATCATCATAGCCGTATACCGTCCCTGTGGACGAGCTCGTTAAAGTAGAGAGAGGGAGGTTCCTCACGGCGGCATATTCTCCGTTCTTTTTATTTTCACTGTCTCCTCGTTAGGAAGAGAATAGGGTTTTCCCATTATGCTCATCCCCCGTCACCAGGACGGATGAACACGAGGAGATTTTCTTCTTTGCTTCCTGCACCCCCCCCTGTTTTTTTTAAATATTACTTAGGTAAGTAGAAATTGTTAGCGGCTGATGTTGATAAGGTGTTGTCGCAGCGCTTCATGTGATGGCTTGGGAAGAGAGTTATCCTGCTTTCATGCTTCGTACTGCCTCTTTCACTCGCTCAATGCCAGTTGTAAACAAAGCGAGCTGTACAGTCAGCCTGCGACATATAAGTTGTCTATACGTTGTTTAGAGTATGGACAACTCTTGCTCTTAATTAGAGTTAACATTAAAATTTTCCTAAAAGGATGGGACGACCCGTCCTTAGCCTCTGTCTTGAAAAACAGGGGTTTTTGCTTTGGGGAACTCTTTAAATCGAGAAATTTTCTTTGAAGCTTTGAGATTTGTTATTAGGAGAATAACAGCCTGATAGGAAAATCAACTTCTTGGGACTTCTTGGGAAGAATACGTTCGGCAAACTCTAAATGTCAAACATTAGTCTTGCTAAATATTTAAAAGCTATTAATTTCTATCTATTTCTGCTAACTTCCGCTATTTCACAGCTATTTATGACTTACGCTCAAAATTGACGGAATTTTGTCACCGAAATGTAAAAAATGATATTATTTGCCAACTAGAGATTTCCCTGATATCCCTTAAATGCGTCGTTCATTATTAGTCATTTTGCTTGTTGCCTTTATGCAATCGGCTTTTACTGCCGAGAGAACTGTCGTTACAGCCGGCTCTTTTGCCCAAGAGAAACTTCCCCTAAGTTTCCCAGTGGCCAGAACCTGGTTATATGAGAGAAGTGACAAGCTTAAAGCAAGATCAGCCGCGGTACGAAGCAAAGAAGAAGCTCGAGAATCTATCAAAACACTAGGCGGTCCGACCGTCAGTGTCCAGGCCGTTCAAATCGCCGGCCAAAAGAAGATTGATATTCATAAAGATATTTCTTTGCCTATGCTCGGCTCCATTCCTATTGGCCTGGACGAAAAGTATTCTTTAAACGGTCCTCGTGCCGCAGCAACGGCAACTTGGCCGATTTATACAGGCGGCAAAATAACTGCGGCACAAGAAGCAAGCAAATATGCGATTGATGAAGCTATAGCTAATAAACATCTGACTTCCGAAGAACTTGATGCACAATTAGCGGGTTACTATTTCGGACTCCAACTAGCGGTTTCTGTAGAAAAACTGCAGAAAGCCATGCTTGACCAGCAAAACAAAGAACTTCAAAAAGCTATGAAATTCGAAAAGCAAGGCATGATCAGCAAAGTTGAAAGAATGTCAGTTCAAGTCTCTCGAGACAACACACACCGAGAATACCTAAAAGCAAAGGATAATGTCAAAGTCGCCACGCTTCAGCTCTCACGACTTTTAAGAGAAGAACAGTTCGGTAAATTGACCACACCCCTCTTCGTTCTCAAAGGACCGATGAAACCTCTCAAGTACTGGGTTGACACTGCTCTGGCTTCCAACCCTCAGCTGGCCGTTATCCAAGCTCAGGCAAATCAAGCTAACGAAGGAATTAAGGCCGCCAAGAGTGCCTGGGCTCCACAAGTTTTTGCTTTCGGTCAATATAACTTTATTAAGCATTACCAGACATTAGTGGAACCGAATTGGATTGCCGGAGTTGGAGTCAATTTCACACTTTGGGATGCCAAAGACAGAAGAGCCTCGGTCAGAAGCGCAGAAGCCACTTTAGAACAAGCCGAAGCAGGTAAAGCCGAAGCAGTCAATGCCGTCAGAACAGCCATTGAAGTTGCTTGGCTGAAGACTCAAAATGCGATTGATCAATACAAGCTCAGTGCTTCCACCGTTACATTGGCTAGAGAAAATCTGCAGTTAAAAAATAAAGGTTTTGATGAAGGCCTAAATACAGCTCTTGATGTGACGGAGGCCCGCTCTCAGCTTCTTAAAGCCGAGGTAGGACGCCGTCTCGCAGCCTTTGAATTTGTCTCAAATTATGCAATGCTTCATGCAATCGCTGGAAAAATGGCAGACTTTATGAATGCGGTAAACGACAAGAACGTTATAGTTGAGCAATAACATGACAGAACAAAACAAGAATAATGCTTCTGCAGAAAATCCTCCCAGCAACTTTCAGCAGGAGATAGAAACCGATGAAAAGAAATCTTTACGTTTCGGAACCATTCTTCTCCTTGTACTATTAATTGCCTTAGTTACTTTTATTGTTTGGGGCATTTATCAGGCGGCTTTCCCGCCCAAACCTCCGCTCCAGGGTCAGATGGAATCACGCACGGTCAGCGTCTCCTCCAAGGTTCCAGGCAGAGTACAGAAAATTCTTATTCAGGAAGGGGACTTTGTCACTGCCGGACAGCCCGTGGTTGAAATGCATCTTCCCGAGTTAGAAGCAAAACTTGCTCAAGTAGAAGCCCAAGAGCGGGCAGCAAAACAAAAGCAAAGTCTTGTTGATGAAGGTGCAAGACCGCAAGAAAAAGAAGCCGCTAAGGCACAATGGCAAAGAGCCGTTGCTGCCGAAGAGTTAGCCCGCAAGACTTACAACCGCATCGCCGCTTTGTATAAGGACGGCTTAGTATCGGCTCAGAGATATGATGAAGTTAAAACCAATTGGACGGCTGCAACTCAACAAGCATTAGCTGCTAAACAGCAATATGAAATTGCTGAAATCGGCGCCCGTCAGCAAGAAAAGAATGCCGTCGCCGATTTAACTTCTGAAGCGGCAGCCGGCGTTGAACAAGTAAAATCTTTGACTGAGAGCAAGACACTTTACTCTCCGATTGACGCCCAAGTTGAGAAGATTATCTTTACTGACGGAGAATTAGCCGCTGCCGGCTATCCAATCGTTACTTTAGTTAATCTCAATGACCAGTATGCCACATTCAATATCCGTGAAGCGCAGATGCCGGGAATCGAAATCGGCAGAATTCTTCAGGCTACCGTCCCTGCTCTCGGCGATAAAAAGATTGCCTATAAGATCTACTACATCAGTCCGCGAGCCAACTATGCCACTTGGAGAAGTACACGCCAAGACTCCGGTTACGATATGAGAACGTTTGAGGTACGTGCCCGTCCCATGACAAAAGTGGACGGCCTTCGTCCCGGCATGAGTGTTTTAGTTCAAAAGTAGTCGCTTATGCGCTCTCCTATTGCCTGGCTTAACGCCGTAACCCGCACCACTTTTCGAGAAATTAAGTGTCTTGTTAAAAATCCCGGAGAAGTCTTGGTGACTTTTGTTTTCCCATTGGTATGGATGCTTGTGGTCTGGGGACTTTTGGGGAAAGGCGTAATCGAACAGGTCCCGGTTGCCATGGTTGATAACGACAACACAAGCGTATCACGCCAAGTTGCCTTGGAATTATCCTCTATCCGCGCCATCAAACCTGTAGTCATCAACACCCAAGCTGAGGCCCTCGAAGAACTGAAAAAAGGAACGGTTTATGGCATCATCTCTATTCCGTTCGGCTATATGAAAGATACTCTTTCCGGCCGAGGATCCTCAATCTCCGTCTATTTGGACGAAAATCGATATGCCGTAGCCGGAGGTATTCAAGGTGATATTTCGGGCCTGATGTCGGCTCTTAAGCTTCAGCAAACTGCAAAGTCTTCGTTAGCCACTGGAATCGGACCTGCCGGTGCGAGACGTTTAGTTGAAGTCGTTCATTCCGACTTCTATGCTCTCGGCAACATGGGAATGAACTTCAACGCCTTCTTGGGGAGCAACTTAATTCCAGGTGTTTTGTTTCTCGGCTCCATGTTTTGCTTTGTGACGGCCATTATCCGAGAAGATTACCGAAACAGCATCAAAGACTGGTTGGATAATGCAGACAACAGCATGACAGCAGCTTTAGTAGGAAAACTTGCTCCTCATTACTTCATTTATTCTCTCATTATTCTTTGGTATCTGGCTTTGTTTGCCGGCCAAGGAGGGTGGGCTCCAAGCGGTTCTTTATTTGTATGGTTTGCTTCGGCTTTAATGTGCTTGGCTGCTTTCTTAGGCGCTGCCATTCTTATCTGTGCCATTGCTCCGACCTGGCGATTTGCATTGGTCGTTGCCTCCGGTTATGCAGCCCCTGCTCTTCCGTTTACAGGATTTTCCATTCCGACGGACTCGATGAGCCCTGTTGTCCAATTCTTTGCCGAACTTCTTCCGCTTACTTGGTTTATTAGAGGGCAATCTCAGCAATGGGTAATGGGAGCTAATGTCCTTGACATGGGTGAAATTTTTAGCTCCCTAGGATTACTCATCATTATTCCATTGATTTTCGGCATCCCTTTGCTGAAAAGAAAATATTTTCGTAAAGAAAAAAATCTCAAAGCTGATCCAGTCAGTCTTCTTTCGATATTTAACAAGAAGAGGTCCTCATGAAATCTTGCGGATGGACCCACTGTTTTTTAGAGACCGTTAAGGAGTGTCTGACCAACCTCTCCTGCTTTTCGTTCTTCTTAGTCGCGATTTTCTTTTATTCTTTTTACTATGCTTGGCCGTACACGGCTCAGCTTCCGGATCATATCTCTACAGTGGTAGTGGATTTGGACAACACTCCGATTTCGAGAGAACTTATCCGAGGTTTACAAGCCGTTTCTCAAATAGATGTTAAAGGCGTCAGCAACAATCCAGATACGGCTATTCGAGATTTAAAAAACGGAAAATTTACGACTCTCATCACCATTCCGAACGGCTTTATGAAAGACGCCATTACCGGCGTCCCTACGGCCCTGGAATTAGTTTCTAACGGAGCTTTTATTGTAAAGGCTCGCTCCTCTATAGCAGGCGCAGCAGGTCCTTTGCAGGAGATAGCTTCTACCGCGATTGCCGCCCAATTGATTAAACAGGGAGTACCCATCAGCACGATTGCAGCAAGTGCAAATAAACCGCCTGCCGTGATATTTCAGCCAATGTACAACACGGTCTCGGGATACTTGAACTTTGCAGTACCAATCGTATTCTGCATTATTTTCCAAACGGTAACTTTAGCCGGGGTAGGAACACTCATTAATGAATGGTTCTGCGCCAAGCAGATGCCCTTCCCTTTAGTCCGTGCCATCCAGAGTCTTCCTTATTTGTTTGCCCTTTATCTACCGTTTTTCTGTATTCTGCTTTTCTGGACGCTGTTTATTGAAGGTGCTTCCTTTGCGTGGCATGGCATTAATTCGTTCCAGAATATTCCGGCGACATTGGCAACCTGCGTCTTTTTATCCATGGCGGTATGTGCTTTAGCTTTAGTAATTGCTTTTGCCTTTAAACGGGCGAACTATGCCGTACAAACCGTTGTTCTCACATCTCTGCCTTGCGTATTCATCACCGGCGATTTGTTCCCTCTGCAGAATATTCCTGATTACATGAACATAATCGCCTTCTTTATTCCGTCTACGCCGGCAGTGCATGCCATGCTAAGAGCTTCACAGGCCGGTGCCTCAATAGGTCAAATCATGCCGCACTTGCTTCATTTACTTGGCTTGACGGTATTTTATTTGACTATTGCTTATTTGATAGCCAGAACCTACCGCAACGACTACGAAGTCATCAGCAGCCCGTACTCTTTGAAGACGGTCAAAGGACAGACTATTCTTTCAAGCAAATAATTTAACTTACGGAGCCGAAATAATTAGGCAAAGACAAGCTCGGAAACAAACTCTCCTAACTTGAATTCTTTGTCCTCAATTATTTTTTGGGTACAGCGAAGCGCCTCGCTGAAAGCAAACATCGCCACGGAGAGAGAAGTAGGAAAAAGTTCAGGAATTGAGGACCTTTCTCTGGCATTTATCTGCCTTTTTTGTATAAGGGCTTATTTTTCATATAGTTTATTTTTTAGTTAATAGGTAAAGGAAACGGGGGTCGGTATTAAGGGAAATACGTTTGCTTTTGGGATTTTAGTATAATTTTTGTTAGCTAGTTAGAGGAGAAAAAGAACCGCTGAAGTAACGCCCTTCGGTCTAATTCTGTTCCAGTAGGATGATTTGTGAGTAAAGATATGACTATGCATTCTAAGACAAGCGCGAGCTTTCCGTCTGTAAGAAAGCCGAGTGTCTGCATTCGTCCGCTCCGTAAAGCCGTCTTTGGAACAAAACCTACTGGACTACAAAAAACTAAAACTCACGCCGTGCGCAAACATACCCCTAATAAAGAAACTAGGAAAACAATCGAAAAAGCTCTTCGAAGTGAAGATGTCTATGGTCCTTTTTCAACTGTAAAAGAACTGATGGCTTTTTTAGATGCTTAAATCCTCATGCCCCCTCAGGCCCTCCCAGAAATACATCTTAGAGCACCTGACCATTCTTCTCTGATGTTATCCTCGGCTCAACTACAGGAACTTCAAAAATGGTTAGAGACGGCCTCTTTTTAGTAAGAATATACGGTGAAAAACATAATGACCACTGGGCCTTAGTGTCTTTGGATTTTGGCGTTGCCGCACAAGGCAAAACTGTAGAAGAGGCCCTTTCACGGCTTGATGAGCAGATTAAAGAATATATTTATGACGCTACTGTGGGAGAAGATAAAGAGTTTGAAAAAGAGCTTCTGTCTCGTAAAGCTCCCTTAGAATTTTTTGTTAAATACTACTGGTTTAATATCAAGAAAACAGTTACAAGCCACCTTAAAAACAAAATCGCCTGTGTTCAACCTTTTCAGCTGGCGGCATAAGCTCTGTCTTTCCTCCCCTAAGCTGCAGAGATGTCGTAAGGATTCTAACCAACCTAGAGTTCAGTCCGAAGAAAAAGAACCTCTACGTCTCATGAGAAATGGTCTAAGACCGTTAACGGGCAGCGGTATGTTGTCACGGTAGCCCAACACGAAGAACCTTTCGATGCGTTTCTAGTTTCTTCAATGTCAAAGCAGGCCGGAGTATCTAAAAAAGATTTTTACAATGCTAGAGGCTGATTAGGCACCCTGAGGGATGCCGAAGGTAAAGACAAGCCACACTGAAATCTTTCTACTCGAGAATACTTTATTTTTTCAACGATGCGTACAAGTCGAAATCATCCGAATCCTCGACAACGACTTCAACCATGTCTCCTGGTTTAACTTCCGGCTTTCCTTCAATGTAAGTAACGCCGTCAATTTCCGGGGCTTGGAACTCAGAACGAGCGATAGCCACATGGTTTTCCTCATCGTATTCATCTACGAGGACTTTAAGTGTCTGACCAACGTGTTTCTTCTGAACTTCTCTAGAAATATCAGCTTGAAGCGCCATCAATCTTTCGCGTCTTTCTTCTCTAACTTCTTGCGGCAAAGCACCGGGCAACTCATTAGCGGCTGCTCCTTCAATCGGTGAATAGGCAAAAGCCCCCACACAATCCAACTTGGCTTCTTTTAAGAAATCGAGGAGATACTCGAACTCTTCTTCCGTTTCTCCAGGAAAGCCGGTAATGAAGGTAGAACGAATGGCTATTTCAGGACAAATCTTTCTCCATACTTCAATTCTTTCCAAGTTCTTTTCGCTGCCCGGTCTCTTCATCGCTTTCAGTATGCGAGGATGGGCATGCTGGAACGGAACATCCAGATAAGGAAGAATTTTCTTTTCCGACATCAAGCCAACCCATTCATCTGCGGAAGGATACGGATAAACATAATGCGGCCTTACCCAAACTCCAAGCTTGGCAAGCTCTTCGAAAAGCACATTAATTTTGGTTTTAACGGCTCTTCCGCCGATAAAGTCCAACTTATATTTGACATCAACCCCGTAGGCAGCCGTATCCTGAGCAATCACAATTAACTCTTTAACGCCGTCTTTAACCAAATTCTCGGCCTCACGAAGAATAGAGCCGATTGGTCTGGAGACTAATTTTCCGCGAAGAGACGGGATGATGCAGAAAGAGCAATGGTGATTGCAGCCTTCCGATATTTTCAAATACGCATAATGCTTCGGCGTTAAAAGAATTCCGCCGCCGGGAACTAAACTGTCAAACGCTTCATGCGGGGGAGGAAGGTTTTCATGAACCATAGCCAACACTTTGTCGGTTTCTTCCGGGCCCGTTACTCCCAACAATTTAGGGAACCTAAGCGCAACAAAGTTGCCTTCTTCGGTTTTCTTACTGCCTAAGCAGCCCGTGACGATAACTTTACCGTTTTCCGCCAAAGCCTCTTGAATAGCTTCCAGGGACTCTTGAACCGCAGAATCAATAAAGCCGCAAGTATTGACGATTACCAAATCAGAATCTTGATAAGTGGAACCAATAGCGTAGCCTTCAGCGCGGAGGACCGTGACAATTCTTTGGCTGTCTACCAAGTTCTTAGGGCAACCTAAAGAGACAAAACCAATGCGAGGAATTCTTTTTCTTATCATTTACAAGTTACTTTACCAATGGTTTGTTAAGGGTCTTAGCGACGTCTTCATAACCTCCTAAGTTCTTAACATTTTTGTATCCATTCTTCTCGAGGATGCTCTTAACAGCTTCAGCACGCCTGCCGGATCGACAGTAAACCAAGACGGTGTCGTCCGGCTTGATATTGAAACTCTTAAACTTCTGTAAAAAATCAGGAGAGTGGTAGTCATCGACGAGAGCACCTTCAATTTTTCCTGTCTGATTAACTTCAGGCAAAGATCTGACATCCAAAACATATTCTCCGGCCTGTGCGCTCATACAAATTCCAAGTGTAAATAAGACAATTGATAATTTCTTAATCATAGCTAGTCCTGCTTTGTGCAACGTATTGCTCAACTAACGTGAGCACTTGTTTAAATTCATTCTGGGTCGTAAACAGAAAGAGCTTTCCCTTCAGTCCAGCCTGTACGACAATCTTATTGAGATTAGGATTTGCTCGGACGGAAACAATATCCTTCCACTTGAATTCTCTGCTTCGAGAGGAGTGTTTGTTCATATAAAAGTTATGACGAACTCCGAACAAAGATAAAAAAAGGCTCAATACCAACTCTATCTCAGTATAGAGGGGGCACGTTGATTGTCTGAATTCAGAGTAAACACCGAATTTATCAATGCGATAAAAGATTTGACGGTGCGGCTTAAGGATCAAAATAATGGAGCAGATAAGAAATGCCAAAAAAGGCAAAATCACAAGAACCCAAGGACTGTCTAACATTAGGTCAGGATCGACTGCATATAAAAAGGCCACAGCACCGGCAAACGCTGCACTACCCAAAGCCCAGTCAATAAATTTCAGCTGCTTAAAAGCAGGCTGAACGTAATACCATTGAAATTCTTGAAAATCTTCCTGATTTGCGGCCTTATTGTTTGTAGATGACTGCGCCATGTCTTCCCGTTACTTTATCTCGCCTATAACTATAAAATCTAGCAGGATCACTGTAAGTGCTTAATCCCGAATCATAGACTTCGTTCACGCCTGCAAGTTTAAGGGTTTCGGAGGCCAAACCCGAGAAATTTAAAAGAAAACCTTTTGGATCTGAAATAAAGTATTTATCCGCAAAGGGAGCCAATTCGCTTCTAAAAAAGATATCTTTGACATCTTGCTGCACCACAAAATTCTCGACATCTAGACACGGGCCAATCCAAGCCATTATTTCGACCGCGGAAGAACTTAACCTTTCTCTCATTTTTCTGACGGATTCTTGAATCACGCCTGCGGCCAATCCTTTCCAACCGGCGTGGCAGGCACAAACGATTTCTCCGTCTTTTGAACATAAAAGAATCGGCAAGCAATCCGCGGTCATCACTACACATCCGACATTGGATTTAGTTGTAAAGCTTGCATCTGCATCTTCGGCATCAGAGATAATTTCATCAGCTTCCAACACTCTTGAGGAGTGAACTTGATTCAGGAACCTCAGATCTTTGCATCCCAGACTTTCTACGATTTCACGATTTTTTCTGACACAGTAAGGGCTGTCGCCGACATGTTTTCCTAAATTCAAACCGTTAAATCCGTCAACACCGCCATAAGCACCGGCAGAGACTCCACCGTTTCTGGAAGTAAAGAAAGCCTTAACGTTCTTCGGAGCGGGCCAATTCGGTTCGATCAGTTCAATCGAGGGTTTTTGAAAATTACTCATAGAGCTTTAATCCTTTCTCTTCTCTATTTTCCAGACGGAATAATCAGTTGAATCTTCTTCGTCTCCGAAATCAAAATCATCCCAGGAGGAAATACGTCCTACGGCTTCTTCGTTCGGTGCGAAGTCATCGGCTTCGGAATCCAAGACAACAACCGGATCGCCGAAAACTTCCGTCGGTCTATCCCAAGGACCAAATCCTAATTCATCCATAACATCGGTAAAGTCCTGTGGCGGCTCAGCAAACCATTCCATCACCTCTCCGGTTAGCGGATGAACAAGGCCTAATCTGCTGGCGTGCAATGCTTGGCGATTAAACTGCGAAACCTTAGTTCCATCATCTTTCGGAACCGGAAGTCTATTGCGATACAAAGGATCTCCGATCAACGGGAACCCGATGGATTCCATATGAACTCTGATTTGGTGCGTTCTGCCGGTCTGCAGGCGGCAGGCAACCCAAGAGTAAGGCTTACCGTTGACTTCAGTGAACTGAACGAGTTTTTCTCGGGTAAGAGCGTTCTTGGCCCGTGCAGACTTACCGACAATAAACTTAATCGGGTTTCGCGGGTCTCGTTCGATTGAAGCATCAATAATTTTATCGACTGGGGCCCGGCCTCGTGTCAAAGCCCAATATTCTCTTTTTACGGTTCTTTCTTGAAGCTGTTTAACTAAGCTCAGCTGAGCTTGCTCAGTTTTAGCAACCACCATCAAACCGGAAGTTTCTCTGTCCAAACGATGGACTACACCGGCTCTCGGCAGTTTAGAGAAAGATTCGTTATAGGCGAGCAAGCCGTTAACCAGCGTATCATTCCAATGGCCCGTTGCCGGGTGAACAACTAAACCTGCCGGCTTATTGATGACGAGGATGGAATCGTCCTCGTAGACAATGTCTAAATCCATCGGAGTCGGTGTAAACGGACAGTCCTCCGGACGGCTTTTAACCGTAACATCTACCTGCTGGCCTAAAAGCAGTTTTTGTTTCGGCTTGGAAACACTTTCACCGTCAACTAAAACGTCCCCTTCTTCGATGACGGTTTTAAGCCGTGAGCGGGAAAAATCCGGATAGCGGGAACTCAAAACCTTATCAATACGTTCTCCGTCTTCTTCTATAGAGACGACAAAAGAGAATTTTTTGTCGGTTTCTTGTTCGAGCTCCTCGACATCCTCCTCGTACTGGCTATAATCCAAGGAACTAAAATTATTATGTGGTTCTGACATATGTCATCCTTAAAATCAACTTTTAAGCGCACTCTCTTAACGATTGCGATGGGTTCCGTTATTCTAACCACTGCGTCATGCAGTTGGCTTAATTCCATTGAGGATCCGACTGAAGGCTGGTCTGCGGACAAGTTATATGTTGAAGGCAGAGACAATCTGAATGAAGGGAACTGGGAAACGGCCCGCGACTACTACCAAAAATTGGAAGCCCGCTACCCGTTCGGCAAGTATGCCCAGCAAGCTCAGATTGAGACTGCTTACTCTTATTTCCGTGAAAGAGAAATGTCTCAGGCCATTATTGCCTGCGATCGTTTCCTCAGACAGTATCCTGATCATCCGCTCTCCCCTTACGCAATGTATATCAAGGGCGTTGCCACATTGGACGAAGATGACGGATGGATGAATTGGCTGACAAAACAAGATCTCTCTAAAAGAGATGCTCAAGCTGCCAGAGATGCGTTCGATATCTTCAAAGAATTGGTTGAACGTTTCCCGCATAGCCGTTATGCCAATGATGCCAGAGAACGCATGTATGAATTGATCCATGCGCAGGCACAGTATGAAATCAATACTGCTATGTATTACTACAAGCGAGATGCATATATTGCGGCCATCAACCGCTGTCAAACCGTCCTAAACGACTTCCAGAGCACCGACCAAGCTGAAGAAGCATTACAAATTATGAAAGACAGTTACAAAGCACTCGGAATGGAAGATAAAGTCAAAGACATTGAGCGTATTATTGAAGCCAATCAAAATCGTCCCTCCAAGAAGACTGTGCAGCACATTATTCAAGCACCGCAAGTGGAGGCCCCGCAATAATTTCTTTTAGGATTGTTGATGAAGGTTAACGTCAAGGCCCTTATTTCTATTCCCTTTATCATTTCGGCAGCTGTCGCCATGACCGGCTGCCGAACAGTCCCGCAGAATTCTCAGGACATGACGTGCGAGGATCTCAATTATCTTGCCGATGAAGCTGTAGAAACCAAAGGTGTGCCGTTTTTTCTTTCACAGCTCCAATATCCCGGAGACTGGCGTACTTGTTCCGAAACACCTGAGTTCATTGATTGGATTAAAAACGAGAGCCGCAGACGCATTCATCATGCCGGCAAAGACTGGGGAGAATTAGTTATGCTCCGCTATTTTGCCAAAGATACTCATCAGGAAGAATACAAAGTGCGAGCCGTCCTTGGAGAATGTCTGAAGCCAAAGCCGACCAAAGAAATCACTCTGCATTTCATCGAACTGCATCCTGACGCCAACGATAAACCTTTTACGGTTGAAGCCAATTTAACAGGCCAAAGACCTCAGGATAAAGCCGCCCGTATTCTTTGCGGCTACGAAACTTATCCAGCCAAATCCAAGACAGATGACATGGCTGCACGTTGGAAAAGCTGTCAAATCAAAGGAAAACCAGAGTAAAGCCTAAAACTTAACTTCACCGATTTTGTCCTGTTTCTCCAGACTCATTTCTTCGAGAAATGCAAGCGCGTTTTCGAGTCTTGCGGTACGGGCAAAATCAGGAAGACTATTCCAAATCATTGCGCCATAACTCTTAGTCAGAAGACGCTTATCGCAAATAATGAGCATACCTCGGTCGTTCCGATCGCGAATAAGACGCCCCGCACCCTGCTTTAACAGAGTAATCGCTTCAGGGAGGAAAAGTTCCCGGAAATGATTCTTATTCTGACTCTTAAGCCAATTAGTCTTTCCCTTAATGACCGGATCATCCGGCGGCGGGAACGGGATCTTATCAATGATGACCATAGAAAGTGCTTCGCCTTTAATGTCCACCCCTTCCCAGAAACTCATAGACCCAACCAAAATCGCATTTCCGTGCTCTTTGAACTGGCGGATCAGTTCGTTCTTCGGTGCATCGTTTTGCACCAGAATCGGAATGGTTTCATTGGCCCTTTCAGCCTGAACTTTTAAGGAATCCGAGATCTTCTGCACTGCCCGAAGCGTTGTACAAAGAACAAAAGCTCGGCCTCGGTTTTTCTGAAGCAGAGGCCAAATCTTTTCCGCTACCTCATCGGAAAAATATGGTGCATTCGGCTCGGGAATATCCGTGGGGACGTAAAGCATGCCTTGAGAAGCGTAGTGGAAAGGACTTTCCCAGCTGTGTGTTTCCGCATCTTCTAAGCCCATGTCGTCCGTGAAGTGATGAAAATCGTTTTCAACGGACAATGTGGCAGAAGTCAAAATCCATGGCCTGTCCATCTCCTGTCGGTACTGTCTGAACTTATCGGCATAAGAGAGTTTGGTATCTGAGAAAGTCACATTCTTGGGCGTCAGATTGAACCATTTGATAGAGAACTCATCGGGCTTTCTATCTTTCTCAACAGTCTCTTTGAGGGCTTTTTCCCAATAATTAAGCTTCTCGAGAATCTCCTCTCCGGTTTTTACGGCTAAGGTAATTTCTTCGTTGTCCTGAGCGAATTTTTTCAGCGCCTCAATAAATCCTTGAAGCCCTAAAGCTAATTTTTGGATAGGCTCGGCCATTAAAAAAGCATCGGTAAATTCATCCAAAGACTTCTTTGATTCTTCTTCCGCACCAAGTATGGTCGCTTTTAAGCGAACATCGTTGCAGCGATTAAAGATTTTTGTCTGATAGTCTTTCCACTCATCTCCCTTCGGCACCAAACGAGCTGCCGTAACATAGGCGTCTTGGGCGAAGTTCTTAACTTCAGACATTGAGATGCTTTCTGAGAAGAAACTTGTTGCGATGCTAGGTAATTGGTGAGCCTCGTCAAAAATAACCATATCGAAATCAGGAAGAAAGTCCACGAAGTCTTGATCATTGAGCTCCATGTCAGCTAGAAACAAATGATGATTGATGATGAGAACATCTGCTTCGCGAGCTTTTTCTCTGGCCTTCATCACAAAACAGTTTTCGTAGTCCGGACAGTTTTTGCCGATACAGTTTTCGGAGGTACTAGTAACCGCGCGCCAAATTCCCGAGCTTTCCGGGACCGTTGTAATGTCGCTTCTTTCTCCGGTTTTCGTGATTTGCACGAATTTTTTTATTTCGAGCAAATGCGCCAGTTCTTCTCTTGTCGTGCTGGCGTTTTCGACCATCGCATGTTCGAAACGGGAGAGACAAATATAGTTGGCCCGGCCTTTTAAAACGGCAATTTTTGCCCCCACGCCGAGGGCTGTCAGCACGGCTGGAACGTCTTTCTCAAAAAGCTGGTCCTGAAGCGTTTTTCCGGCCGTAGAAATCAGCACTTTTCCTCCATGGATAATGCAGGGAACAAGGTATGCAAAAGTCTTACCGGTTCCGGTGCCGGCTTCCACAACCAGACTTTGCTTTTTTTCCAACGAATCTGCAACGGCCTTAGAGAATTCGATTTGCGATTGTCTGGGGGTATATCCTTCAGTAACATGAGCAAGACAACCGTCCGGAGCAAAGACCTTTTCAACTTCTGCTTTTAATGTTTTATCCATGGACGTCTCCTAAGAGAGGAATTTTAACATTGAGGATTTTCTGAAGTTGTCACGGTTTTTGACAGCAAAAAAGCCATGCTGAAATTTGGATTTTATTTAGTCAGCACGGCTCTTAATTGTTTGAATGCTAAGGCTTAAGAGTGTTCATAAGGCTTTTTTGATTTTGCTCTTCTCTAAGCTTTAACTGACGCTCGTATTCTTTGGCCCTCTCGGCTCTCTTCTTAGCGTTTTCAAGTTTACGTTGTTCGATGGCCTTACGGCGTTCTTCACGAGCAGCTTCTCTTTCCTGTTCATCCATAGACGGAGGCGACGGCTGATTTGCCTCACGCTCTTCTATACGCTCCTGACGCTGTTGTTCTCTTTGAGCAAAAGCATGTTCATTAGCCTGCTGCTCTTCCGGTGTAATTATTCTCGGTTTAGCCGTAGGAGCGTGCCCTGAAGACTTTCTGTCGGGCAACGGACGCTCAACCTTCGAGTCAACAGTCTGAACACCGGACAAATCGATATCACTGTCAGCATCTTCGGAAACCTTCTTGGCGGCCCGAGGATTCTTGATAATGGCTTCCTGTCGAGCGACCCATTCTTTGCGCTGCTCTTCTTTGGCGAGACGGGCAGTTCTTGCTTCGTTGGATTTTTTCACTCGAAGGAAATCGCGAGCAGTTAACCAAACGGATTTGGCTTCAACCTTCTTTTCTCTGACGAAACGACTGTTGTCAATGAGACAGGAATTAACAAAAAATTTACGGTAGCAAAGCTTATCTTCCTGTTCTTTCCATGCATCCAGATCTTTCAGTTCTTTTTTGTAGGCCTCAATCACCTCGTCAGCGATAGCTTCAGAAGTAATCGACTGAGGCGGAAAACGTTCCGAGAACGGGACAGGATTGAGTTCGACCGCATAAGAGGCCGAGGATAAGCCTGCAAGTAAAATAAAAATAATTAATTTCTGTCTCATGTTATTTATAGGTTAATAGCACCTTTATTTACAGCAAGAGCCGCTTCCTTGACTGTCTCACTGAAAGAAGGATGTGCCTGACAGATAAGGGCCAAATCTTCGGCAGCAGCACGGAAAGCCATGGCTTGCGCAGCCTGGGCGATTAATTCACCTGCGCAGACGCCGACAATATGAACACCTAACAGCTCATCCGTTTTTGCATCAGCCAAGATCTTAACAAAACCATCGGTCTCATCGGAAGCTCGGGCTCTTCCATTTGCCGCAAACGGCACTTGACCTGATTTGTATTCTCTTCCTTCATTCTTGAGCTGCTGTTCAGTCTTGCCTATCCAAGCAATTTCCGGTTCAGTGTAAATCACGGAGGGAATCAGAGTTAAATCAACGTGTGCTTTTCGGCCGATAATGCGTTCAGCTACCGCCACCCCTTCTTCTTCTGCTTTATGGGCAAGCATCGGGCCGCGTACGGCGTCTCCGATGGCCCAGACACCCGGAAGATTGGTTCTGCATTCTTCATCGACCTCTATAAAACCGCGGTCGTCTAACTTCAAACCAACTGCCGGTCCATCCAGAGCCGCGGTATTCGGAACACGTCCGATAGAAACGATAAGTTTTTCAACCCACATTTCCTGAAGCTTGCCTTCGGAATCTTTGTAAGTGACGCTGACTCGGTTATCTTCGGTTTCAACTTTTTCAATGCGGACACCAAACTGCATCTTGAGACCTTCTTTGGTGAAGATCTTCAAGGCTTCCTTAGAGACAGCAGAATCTGCCATAGAAAGCAGGGAAGGAACTGCTTCCAAGATACGCACTTCAGAACCTAAGCGATTCCAGACGCTTCCCATTTCCAAACCTATCACGCCGGCGCCGATAATACCTAAGTTCTTCGGAACTTCCGTCAAAGACAGAGCACCTTCATTCGAAAGAATAAGTTTTTCATCAAATGGCACATCGGGAAGCTGACGTGGAACACTGCCCGTGGCAATAATGACATTATGTGCAACTACGCGCTCATTAACCGGTTCCCCAACGGCAAGAATATATCCGTCATCACATTGGCTGACGAAAGATCCTCTGGCATTGAAGAATTCGACTTTGTTCTTCTTGAAAAGATAAAGAATACCGTCATTGGTCTGACGAATTACTTTTTCTTTTCTTGCCATCATCTTGGCTACGTCAATTGCGGGTTCATTGACCGTAATACCGTGGACTGCAGCTTCCTCTTTAATTTTTTCAAACAAGCCGCTGCTTGCGAGCAAAGCCTTGGACGGAATACATCCAACGTTGGTGCAAGTACCACCGGGAGCAGCTTTTCCGTCTTTTTTCCATTCGTCAATGACACAGACCGTCATTCCGAGCTGAGCAGCACGAATGGCTGCTACGTATCCGCCGGGACCGGCGCCGATAACGGCAACATCAAAAACTTTCATTTCAGACCTCCAACTCCTTAGATATCAAGCAGTAATCGCGCAGGATCTTCCAATGCATCCTTCATAGCGACCAAAGCCAAAACGGCTTCTCTGCCGTCGATAATTCTATGGTCATAAGACAGAGCAAAATAGTTCATCGGGCGAATCACAATCTCGCCGTTTTCAACGACCGGACGCTGTTTAGTGGCGTGAATGCCAAGAATGGCTGATTGCGGAGGATTGATAATCGGAGTTGAGAAAAGCGAACCGAATACGCCCCCGTTAGAAATGGTAAATGTTCCTCCGGTCAGTTCACTTAACTCGAGTTTACCGCTGGCCGCACGCTTGGCGAAATCAGCGATTTGACGTTCAATCTGTGCAAAGCTCAATTGGTCGGCGTCTCTAAGGACTGGGACAACCAATCCTCGCGGGGAACCGACGGCTACACCGATATCGATGTAGTTATGGTAAATGATGTCGCTGCCTTCAACGGAAGCATTAATAATCGGGTACTGCTGAAGAGCGTAAACAGCAGCTTTGACAAAGAAACTCATGAAGCCGAGTTTTATGCCGTATTTTTTCTCAAAGCTTTCTTTGTATTTTGCTCTGAGAGCCATTACCGGCCCGAGATTAACTTCATTGAATGTCGTCAGAATGGCAGCGTCGGACTGAGATTTAATCAAACGCTCGGCAACTCTGGCACGAAGTCTGGACATCGGAACGCGCTTTTCCTCACGCAGAGAAGAAGGCTGAGCAGAGACGATGCTTTGCAAAACGGGAGCCTGCACTTGCACAGATTTAGCTGCAGGCTGCGGATGTGTGTTTCGAACGTCTTCTTTGGTAATTCTTCCGCCTTTACCTGAACCCACAACATCAGCCGGATTCAAGCCTAAATTTGCCATCATCTTGGCTGCGGAAGGCATTACTTTAACGGACGGTGCGGCAGTTTCGGCTGCAGCAGCAACTGCAGCTGCGGCGGGTGCTGTTGGCTGAGGAGCCGATGCATGTTGGATCGGTGCCGGCTGCTGAGGAGCAGCTTGTTTCGGAGCAGAAACTTCTGCGGAAGCAGCTGCAGAGGTATCAATAGTTGCCAGCAGCTGACCGCCTGTTACGGAAGCTCCATTGCCTTGCTGAATGGAAACGAGCACGCCGGATTCCGGTGCGGGAACTTCCATCACAATTTTGTCTGTTTCAATTTCAATCAGCACTTCATCGGCGCTGACGCGGTCCCCTACTTTCTTTTTCCATTCAATTAAACTCGCTTCGGAAACGGACTCTGAAAGTTCAGGAACGACTACTTCAATAATGGCCATAAGTATTTCTCCACTAACTGGAATTCTTAAAACTGTTCGCTATTTAATTTGGATAAGACCTTTCAGAGGTCCAAAAGCATCAGAGAGCAATGTCTTAAGCTGCTCAATATGCTTGCTGGCGTAACCAACAGCAGGGGACGAAGAGGACGGACGACCGGCATAGCCCAAACGGCATCCGACATTCATAGCTGCCAAAATTCTCTGCTGAATATAGGACCAAGCACCCTGATTCTGAGGTTCATCCTGAACCCAAACAACTTCGCTCACATTCGGGTATTTCTCGAATTGGCTGTTGAGTTCCAGCTGATTAAACGGATAAAGCTGCTCTATTCTGACAATCGCTACGTTGTAGGCGGCAAGTTCCTGACGGCGTTTTGCCAATTCATAATAAACCTTGCCGGTACAAAGCAGGATGCGGGAGACAGAACTTCTATCCAGATCTTCGGTTTCTCCGATAATTTCTTTGAATTTGCCCTCGGACAGATCCTGCATCGGAGAGGTAGCAGCTTTATTCCTCAGCAGACTCTTCGGAGAGAACACGACCAAAGGCTTACGTGTTCTGCCGACCATCTGACGTCTTAACAAATGGAAAATCTGAGCAGCCGTCGTCGGCTGAGCGATAACCATGTTGTCATCGGCTGCCAACTGCAGATATCTTTCGACACGCGCAGATGAGTGTTCAGGTCCTTGACCTTCGTATCCGTGAGGAAGAAGCATTGTCAAGCCTGATTTCCTACCCCACTTAGCTTCGCCGGAACTGATGAATTGGTCTATCACAACCTGAGCACCGTTTGCAAAATCACCGAACTGTGCTTCCCAAATAGTCAGACATTCAGGAGCAGCACCTGAATAACCGTATTCAAAGCCTAATACAGCTTCTTCAGACAAAATAGAGTCGATAACAGTAAATCTGCCTTGGGTCGGAGACAAGTGTTCCAACGGAATCCAAATACCCGTATCCCAAGTACCGCGGTTTTGATCATGCCAAACAGCGTGGCGGTGCATGAAAGTACTTCTTCCGGCATCTTCACCGGAGACACGAACGGAATAGCCGCCGGTCAGCAATGTGGCAAAAGCCAAATGCTCCGCCAAGCCCCAATCGACGTTAATTAATCCGTCTTTCATAGAGCGGCGGTCCGTGAGAACTTTTTCCAGAAGCGGATGAACTTTGAAGTTTTCCGGTTCGGTCGTAATAATTTCCGCCAATCTCTTTAATTCTTGAACCGGGACAGCGGTATGAACACGATCCTGCAAAGAACCGTTATATCTTGACCAGTTGACGGTATGAGATGTTTTTGCAGAAATAGAAGGAGCAAATTCCTGGATTGTTCCCTCTTCCAGCTGTCTGCGGTAATCAGCAGCAAAAGCTTTGGCGTCGTCTTCAGTAATCACGCCTTGAGCAATCAGTTTTTCAGCGTAAACAGCCCTAGTCCCTGGGTGTGCAGCCACCTTGCTGTACATCAAAGGCTGGGTCAGTGACGGAGTATCTTGTTCGTTGTGGCCCAATCTTCTGAAGCAAACAATATCAACGAATACGTCTTTATGGAAGGTATTTCTAAATTCCATGGCAAGACGTGTAGCCATCACGACAGCTTCCGCGTCATCACCGTTGACGTGGATGACCGGAGCTTCAATTAATTTAGCAGGGTCAGTACAGTAAGTCATCGAACCTTTGTCGCGGGGATCGGATGTTGTAAAGCCAATCTGATTGTTGATAACCAAGTGAATTGTTCCGCCCGTACCGTAACCTCGAGTATCAGCAAGGTTCAAAGTTTCCATGACCACGCCTTGGCCCGCGAACGCAGCGTCACCATGAACCAATACGCCCAATACTTTCAAGCCCTTCGGGTCGTTGAGTCTGTCTTGACGGGCTCGAACGCTTCCCATAGCAACCGGATCCACGATTTCCAAGTGAGAAGGATTAAAAGCCAAGGCTAAATGAATCGGACCGTTCTTAGTAACGACATTGCTGGAGAAGCCGTTGTGGTACTTCACGTCACCTGCAGTCAAATCGCCGCTGGCGTATTTTCCTTCGAATTCTGAGAAAAGTTCTTTGGGAGACTTACCGAGTGTGTTGACCAAAACGTTTAATCGGCCGCGGTGAGCCATACCAATAACCATTTCTTCAATGCCGTATTCAGCAGCTTGCTCAACGACAGCATCCATAGACACGATGAAGCTTTCACCGCCTTCCAAGGAGAAGCGCTTCTGACCGACGTACTTGGTATGGAGATATCTTTCCAACCCTTCGGCAGCGGTCAGTTTTTCAAGAATCTTTTTCTTTTCCGGGGCCTGATAGTTCGGAGTAGAGCGAGTATTTTCAATTCTTTCTTCCCACCACTGTCTGATAGCAGGGTCAGAAACGTACATAAATTCGTAACCGACCGTACCGCAGTAGGTTTGACGCAGCGCATCCAAGATCTCGCGAAGCGTCATCTTTTCGGAGCCGAAGAAAGTATTAGCAGCGGAGAAAGTGACGTTCATATCGGCTTCGGTCAATCCGTAAAAAGCCGGCTCCAATTCCGGAACTTTCGGCAATTCTTTTCTTCTTAGCGGATCCAATACGGCTCTTCTGGAACCTAAAAAGCGATATGCACTGATTAAAGACTGAACTGCAACCTGTTTACGGGCGATTTCCAATTCACCGTCGGAATGGCCGACAACACCGGAAACTCGTTTCCGAGCCAAAGCGGCGATGATAGGTGTATGGGCTACATCATGGGTCCCGAGTTTGCCGTCAGAAGCAGGAGAATTTTGCAAGTTATCAAAGAATTGACGCCATTTATCGTCAACGGAGGAAGGATCTTCGAGATAGTTCTCGTAGAGCTCTTCAACATACGGCGCGTTGCTTCCAAAGAGATACGAGGTTTCTTGTAAATCTTTTATCAATTTTTTCACCTTTTAGGCACTTAGAAAAGTGCATTGGGTACGAGAAATAAGGCCTGCTAAATTCGATCAATTATAGACGTCAGGTAATTTAGAGAAAACTTTTTTATGATTCGTCTCTCCCATAAATTTGTCCTGAGAGGTTAGAAGCTGAGCTTGTTTTGAGAGGAAGAATACGACAAAGGAGGAAATTTGAATTTGTCTAAAGAATAGACTAAAGGAGAAAACTGATGTCTTGAACAAGAATGACTTCTGAAAACAGCTTTTTCGGAGACCGAGAACAAGTGTTTCAGCCGTTAAATCAAGACTGCAAACGTAGGAAACCTGAGGCAGAAAAGAAACCTCAGGTTTTTATGACTAAAACAATTTATTTAGAAAGGATGTGTTCCGCAGCTTTTGTTCCTGACCACATTCCATAGACCGTAGCAGTCCCTTTAGAGGCCTCGCCGACAACGTAGACATTAGGAATAATCTTTCCGTCAGTTGTTCTAGCCTGCATAAAGGAGTTTGTCTTAACACCTCCCGGAGTTGTCTGCACACCAGGAGTTGTGGAAGTTGCGTAATACGGAGGTGTGGTGAAGTCGGTCTTCATGTTGTATTTGCGGCCGAAATCTTCATCTTTTCCATTTTTTACGAACTCGGAGTACCGCTTGATAGTTTTCTCAAGGTTTTCTGCCGGAACACCAATTTTCTTGGCCAATTCCGCAACTGTCGGAGCCTCGACAAAGTAGCCTTTCTGCTTAAACCCTTGCAGTCTCTTAGAAGCTTTCATGGATTTGTCATCAATGATTACGAAGCTTTTTCCTTCAGGCTGCTTCATCATTAGGCGAGACATTGTGGTGTAGTTCGGCGTGTAGTCATCACAGAACCTTTCACCTTTGAGATTAACGATGATGCCGCCTTCCAAGCGTGCTGCGCTCATTGATACATTGTTTCCGTCCTGAGAATGCATAGAAGGATTTAAGTAAACTTCTGCCGGCTCTTCAACCAAAACTTTAAGCGGTTGTCCTAAGATAATAGCGTCACCTGTAGAACCTTTGGCCGTCGTTGTGGGAAGTCCTTTCCATTCAGGAGCATACCTTTCCATCAATGCCGGATTATTAGCAAAGCCCCCGGTTGCCAGCACAACATTATCTGCAAAAATCTTGTATTTCTCTTTGCCTTGTTCAACTTCTATACCTTTGCCTTGTTCAACTTCTATACCTTTGCCTTGTTCAACTTCTATACCTTTGACTTTGCCGTCTTCAATAATCAAAGCGACAGCTTTGGTATTCAATTTGACCGGCACACCGACTTCTTTTGCCTTTTTGCTCATGACTTGCATGAGACGAGGTCCGAGAGAAGTGCCGCCGGCAATGCCAATCTGGTAGTCACTGACTACACGCGTAAGTTCTGCTCCGTTATCGTTCAGCCACTTGACGATACCGTCAGCTGCATAAAGCTGCTCAGCTTCACGCAAAAGAGCTTCTTTGGAAAGACCTGTTTTTTCTTTTCGTTTGAGATAATCAGCGACGGTAAGAGTTTTACCTGCTTTAGTTTGCGGTTCTGTTTCGACAACAACAAAATATTGAGCTGCCAAGTTTGTCGTTCCGCCCATGAACGGCATTTTTTCTACAACAACGACATCTTTTTTAGCAGTTTTAAGGTCAATTGCGGCCTTCATTCCCGAAATACCGCTTCCTACCACCACCGTTCCCGTATGGATATCTTCGACTGCAAATGCCAAATTTACGCACAATGCTGTCATTACAAATCCAACTATCATTTTTGATTTCATTTCGTTCTCCTTGTTGATGGTCTTAAGGCCTTTTCATCATAGGTTGGCGAGAGATAGAACAAAAGGTAAATTCTCTGACATCTGACTTCAAAAAATTTGAACAATGAACCTCTTGACTTTAAAAATCTTCGAGTCGGTTCTACGGAACGGGAATTTTCTTGCTGCTTCAAAAGAAAATAACTGCTCACAATCTTCAGTTAGTTTTCACATTAAAAATCTCGAAGAATTTCTAGGCGTTCAGCTTTTTGAAAAGACCGGAAGGTACTTAAGGCCGACGGCGGTAGTTCAAGAAATCCTTCCGGACATCAAAGTGATTTTGGATGCCTATTCCTCTTTAGAAAAATTCAAATTCAAAGAAAAGGAATTGATTGGTACTTTAAAAGTCGGCTTTAACGATGCTCTGGTCAATGACAAGTTAGCTGCCGTTTTTCAAAAATTTAAAAAAAATCGCACCCAACGTCACTTTGCTCGCCGAAAGTGCCTCCACGGCTTACGAACTCAAGGATAAAGTACTAAAAAATGAACTTGATTTAGCAATCTCGTTTAACTGCGGCGACTATCCTCATCCGCTCAGTACTTATCCTCTGGACAGCGAGCCTCTCGTACTTGCTGTAGGAGGCAGCGTAAAAATCGAAGAGAACGCTTTTAAGCTCGTACACAACAAAATCAATCTTCCGTTTATTTCTGCTGATCTTTCGGGCGGACCATCGAAATTTTTTCTCAGACATCTAAGTCAGCTTGGCATTGTTTTTGAGAACCAGATGCAGGTTGGAAGTTCGGAGGCCGTGCTTTCACTGCTTAGGAATAACTGCGGCTTTGCATATGTTTTTGAGTCGCGCTGCGCTGAAGAAATTAGATCAGGCCAAGTAAAGATTCTTCCCACTCTCTTAGGAGACGTTGACCTTGGAATCTTGCTTTTGAAGAACAAAACTCATACGGAAACCCCGGCAATTAGTCTCATGTCTAAGCTCATCATCAGCACCTTACAAAATAGAAGGCTCGAACGGAACCACTTCATTGAGAGAACCTGTTTGATGAAAAGAAAGAAGTTCTAAGACTTTAAGTAGCCGTAATTAAAAAAGCCGTCTGAGAGATAGTTTCTTCCTATTCATGACTTAACGCTCGGCTATTCGGATCTAGGTAACCTTGAACTATTAAAAATCAATCCATTAATTTCTCTGTTTGTTTGCAAGCGTATCCCCAGAATACGGATTTCCTGCTCGCACAATCAACCTGAGAAATTATGATTTCCAAAGATAGGAGGAGTTTGGAATGTCTCAGCAGCTCACAGTCCGAGAATATGCACAAAAGCACAAAATTTGGGCGGCAACCATCATCTTTTTAACCGTTCTTGTGATGATTTTCTGTCTTCAAGGACTGTACCAGATGGTTTTTCTACATTCCAAACCCGTTCTTTATGCGTTTACTGCAGGAATGGTAGGATTTCTTGCCACATCCGTCGGCTCTTTGCCCGGATTTTTTTTGAATAAGCTGAGTCTAAAAACAGAAAATGTCATGCTCGGGACTTCCGCAGGCATGATGCTGGCTGCGGCTATCTTTTCTCTTCTCCTTCCAAGTATTGAAGCCAGCGACAAGCTATTTCAAAACCATACGATTGCCATGCTTTGGGTTATCTTCGGCATGTTCCTGGGCGTCTTTATGCTTTTAGGCATTCATGCAATCACACCTCACGAGCATCTCACTACCGGCAAAGAAGGCCCTGAAATGAATGTCAACGCCGGGATCTGGCTTTTTGTACTCGCTATCATTATTCACAACGTCCCGGAAGGTCTGGCCTTAGGTATTTCTTTTGCGGCTGAGGATACCGATATCGGCATTCCGTTTACAGCGGCTATTGCTCTTCAAGATATGCCGGAGGGACTTGCCGTGGTGCTTGCGTTATGCCGTACCGGCATTTCCAGACTCAAGGCTGTCAGCGTCGGTGTGCTCTCCGGGCTTATGGAGCCTATCGGAGCATTATTGGGAGTAAGCCTCACCTCTCAACTCGGCTATGTTTATCCACTTGGCTTAGCTCTTTCTGCGGGAGCCATGATTTTTGTGGTTTCCCACGAAGTCATTCCGGAAACACATAAGAGCGGCCAGCAACTGTCGGCCACATTCGGCATTATGGTCGGTTTTTGCTTATTGATGCTCGTTGAACAGATGTTTGATTAATATTTCGTTCTCCAGCCTCTTTTAAGAGGCCTTCTCTAGTGAATCATCCTCAGATTATGCCTCATATGGTTTTACAAATATTCTTCCTTACTTTCTCCTTTATAATTGTGGACACAAAATGACCATCGAGGGATAAATAATGTCTTCTACCTTTTTAAAATTGCGTCTTGATGAAGATTTGAAAAAAGAGGCAAGCGACCTCTCAAAGAGCATGGGTTTTACAATTTCCGATGCAGTAAGGATGTTCCTAGTCACTTTTGTAAAAGAGCAAAAAATTCCTTTTGATATAGAAAAACCTAACAAAGAAACGATTAAAGCATTGAAAGACGCTGAGGAAGGAAAAACTACTCGATACGCTTCGTTTGCTGATTTAGTTAATGAAGTTGACCAAGAACTAGAAAACGAAAAATGCTAAATCTGGAAATCACCAATTCTTTCAAGAAAGATTTGAAAACTTGCCGGCGAAGAAATTTAGATATTCAAAAGCTTGATTATGTTTTTCAAAAACTTCTTCAAGAGGAAGACGTCTCTCTGTTTAAAGATCATGCACTTATTGGCAATTGGATCAATCATCGCGAACTTCACATCCAATCTGACTGGCTTCTGATATACATAAAGACCTCCGAGAGCATCATTGCAGTGCGTACTGGAAGTCATGCAGATCTCTTTGAGACACAACATCATTAAGACTCTTAAATCAAACACAAAGTAGCTTGACCCATACCTCCTTTAAAAAGCAGTATTAAGCGTGCATTTTCCAACACAGCTAATTAACTTTGGGTCGGAATTCAAAAATCCTTAGGAAGCTTGACTTCGGCCTTATATTCCTTCTTTGGAACAAAAAAGAGCAAAATGCATTCTCCAAAGACAGTGCTTACCCGCCTTTTCTTAATATCTGAAAATTCGATTTATTACCAAAAAGTTGAGCATTATTGAAAAATGGTAAATTGAATAATCCAGACAGGGGAAGCTTAATTTTCTTCAGGTCGTTTTGTTTTATTGGATAAGACACGGTCGATTCACTAAACTGGAAGAACATCTTAATTAATTTATCTCAACATTCTTTTTTGATCGGATTGCGTTTTATTATTAATAGATTATCCAACGAATTTAAGAAAAAGGATGCTTCACAAATGAAAAAACCTGTCAAAGTTGTTGTGACCGGTGCTGCCGGCCAAATTGGCTACTCTCTTTTATTTAGAATCGGCGCCGGCGATATGCTCGGTATGGATCAACCAGTTGATCTGTGCATGCTTGAAAGAAACACAGAAAGTTCTATGAAAGCCGCAAAGGGCGTCAAGATGGAGTTAGATGACTGTGCTTTTCCATTGCTTAACAGCATTACTTCAACTCCTGACCTTAAAAAAGCATTCAAAGACGCCCAAATCGCTTTGTTAGTCGGCGCCCGTCCTAGAACTAAGGATATGAACCGCTCCGACCTTCTCAATGCCAACGCTCAGATTTTTATTGAACAAGGCCGAGCCATCAACAACTATGCTGACAGAAACATTAAAGTTTTAGTTGTCGGCAATCCTGCTAATACCAATGCCTACATCGCCCGCAAGTGCGCTCCGGACATCAATCCGAAAAACTTCACAGCCATGATGAGATTGGACCACAACCGCTCTTTGACTCAGTTGGCTCAAAAAACCGGCTGTAAGGTTACAGATATTGAAAAATTCTGTGTTTGGGGCAACCATGGCAATACCATGTACCCGGATATCACTAACACATTGATCGCTGGCAAGAAAGCGGAAGACTTGATCCCGACAGACTGGTATCTTGACTACTTCATTCCGACAGTTGCTTCCAGAGGAAGCGCAATTATCGAAGCCCGCGGTCACTCTTCCGCAGCTTCCGCCGCTAATGCCGCTATCGACCATATCCATGACTGGGTTTTAGGCACAGGTGACAAATGGCAGACGATGGCTGTTCCGTCCAACGGCGAATACGGTATTCCGGAAGGCTTGTGCTTCGGAATGCCTGTTACTTGCAACAACGGTGACTACGAAGTTGTGAAAGG
Organism: Turicimonas muris; assembly: GCF_002221595.1. Taxonomy (GTDB): domain Bacteria; phylum Pseudomonadota; class Gammaproteobacteria; order Burkholderiales; family Burkholderiaceae_F; genus Turicimonas; species Turicimonas muris. Next base: position 700,669 of record NZ_NHMP01000001.1, on the reverse strand, counting down.
TCTCGAATTGACAGACTTCGAACGTGAACATATCCTTCAGAACGTTAAAGCTCTTGAAGCAGAAAGAGCCGTTGTAGACGAGCTCATCGCCAAAGCTTAATTAGTATCTTGTCACGAAGCCCGGCTCAGCCCGGGCTTTATTGTTGATGAGGATTTCAATAAAGGCAGAAACAAAATGAATGTAGTTTTAGACTCAAACTTTATTCTGGATGTTTACTTCTTTAAGAACGAAACCGCTGTCAGTTTATTTCATCAACTGAAAAAAGCCGGAGCTAGTTTCTACCGAACCTCTGCCACTTTTAACGAGCTCAAACACGTCTTAGATAGAGAGGAATTTTCCAAAGGAACTGCTTTCCAGGAAGAAATCTTGGACAGTTGGTCTGCCAACAGTATTAATTTTGAATCACCTTCACCATCCACACTAAAGTGCCGTGATCCTTTAGATCAAAAGTTCATTGACTTGGCAAGCTCGGTTGCTCCGAGTTATCTCATCAGCAAAGACAAAGATATTCTGAAACTTCGAAGAAAAGCCTCCAAACTAAGAATGAAGTTTAGGAGGCCTGATGAATTCACAACTTTCCGTAACTTGTCAGATTGATTGATTTGAATCTTTCTTGGCTAATTCAGCGTTAAAGTCATTGATAAGTTTTACGCAAGCCTGATAGTTAGAGCTCAGTACCAACCCCTCTCTGCTTGGGAACTTACCTTTAGGCTGCAGGCGTCCGAGTCTTTCATCGAAGAGCTTGGTTCTAATCCAACGCTGGTTATTGAGCACCTTAGAAACACCTTCCGGGTCATTGCAGATAAGAACCATATCGCATCCGGCAGATAAAGCAGCTTCACAGCGCGCCGTAATATCTCCGACTTCTGCAGCCCCCTTCATGGAAAGGTCATCGCTGAAAATCAATCCATTAAAGCCTAATCTCCCTCTTAACTCGTCTTTGAGCCATTTCTTAGAGAAACCCGCAGGCGAAGAATCTACTTGCGGATACACCACATGTGCCGGCATAACGGAAGTCAAAAGCGTACCTAAAGACTGATAAGGAGCTTCGTCGTTGCTTCTGATATCGGAAAGAGGTCTATCGTCTTCAGGCAATTCAATGTGGGAATCGGCTTTTGCATAGCCGTGGCCCGGGAAATGCTTGCCGCAATTAGCCATGCCGGCTTCTGCCATGCCGCAAATCAAAGCCGTGGAAAGAATGGAAACAACCTTCGGATTTCTGTGGAAAGAACGGTTGCCGATAACGGTGCTTTGTCCGTAGTCCAAATCCAAACATGGAGCAAAAGTGAAGTCAACTTCGCATGCACGAAGTTCAGCTGCCATAACCAGACCGCAGGCACCTGTCAATGCATGGGCTCTTTGCGAATCGGTATCATAGAGCTCACCTAAAGACTTCATGGACGGAATCTGAGTAAATCCTTGACGGAATCGTTGGATTCTTCCTCCTTCATGATCCACTCCAATCAACAGTGGAGGATTTCTTAAAGCATGAATATCATGGGTTAAAGTTCGAAGCTGCTCGATATTTTCAAAGTTACGGGTAAATAGAATGACCATCCCGACAAGAGGGTGCTGAAGTGTTTTAATTTCATCGTTAGTCAGCGTCGTTCCGCTGATATCGACCACTAACGGACCTAACGGTCTTTCAATTTTATCCATTATTTTTCCTTTCACACACGGCGACAGCCATGCAGACTTTATCAGTATCACTGAGCGAAATGAAGCAGTCGAGCCCCATTTTCTGCACTAACTCTTTAAGCTCTCCTGAGAAAACCAAATAAGGAGCGCCGAGTTCGTTATTCTTTACAGAAATGTCCGTGAGCCTAACCTGGTCACGTATCCCCGTACCCAGAGCTTTGGAAAAGGCTTCTTTTGCAGCCCAACGGGAAGCAGCAAAAGCCAAACCTCTCTTGGAATTTCCGGCCTTTCTTTTATGGTAGGTCTCAAGCTCGGAAAAGCTAAGGACCTTATCTAAGAAAGCCTTTTCGTGTCTTTGCAGAACTTTCTCAATCCTTTCAAGTTCCACAACATCACATCCAATGCCGGTTATCAATTGAACTCCTTCAGCACATCCATGCTGTCATTGCACGGGTTACCGTATTTATTTGCTTTTTTCTCGCCCGGCAACGACATAAAGATCAACGGAATAACGGACATTGCCACCACGGCCAAAGTAATCGGAAGCGCCGGAATTTCTTGGAATGCCACGCAAATGGTCATAAAGAAAGTGCCGAACTGAGGAAATACAGACAAAAAGCCGGGCTTACCCATATCGTGAAGGCGTCTGACGCCAATAGAAACACAGGGAATCGCGACGTAAAGCCAGCCGATAAGGAGAAGCGAAAAATACACGATAACTGTCGTGGCAAGTTTTTCGCAAATCCAGTAAACGATGCCTAGAAAAATAAACGAAAAGATATACATCGCCCAGAAGCGAGAGACACCAGTGCGTCCTTTTAATTTAAAGAAATCACGGTTGAGATCGATGTAGAGCCATTGAAAAACTAAAGGGAAACGGTCAATGTAAGAACCAAGTTCAAATGGATTTTTTCCGGGAGTCGGGTTACGCATAAATTTAAAACTTCTTCAGCTCGCTTAATATTTTGCGAGTATTTACGGGTTTATCGTCTAAGTAAAAAGAAATCACGTCCCGAATAATACCCTTAACTTCTTTTTCTTGGGCTCCTTCTTTAATCCTGCGTTCCCGCATTGCTGCCAGCGTATACCATGCAACCCCTGTAGACTCAGGGGTTTGCGTGTTTTGAATCCAATCGCCGCGGACAAACTGGTAATTAGTGCCTTCCCTAAGCTCAGGTACTCCGTAGCCTAGAGTTTCCAACAAATCCAGCTCAAAAATTCGCAGACTCACATGCGGTTTATTTTTGTCCGCTAAGTTCCTTAAGGTTGTGAAATAAGAATGAAACAGCTTTGGAACCGGTTCCCTCTTGGGCAGAAGACGCACAAGAATTTCATTCATGTAGAAAGCCGACATCAAAACAGTGTCCGGAAGCATAAGCGTCCCGTGCCACTCGCACTTCGTCAATATTTTAATATCGCCTTTTCCGCTGAAAGAAACAGCAAGAGGGCAAAAAGGACACAACATACCGCGATATTGCGACATAGGTCTTTTTGCCCCTCTGGCCACTAAAGAAAGCCGGCCGTAATCTCTGGTCAGAACATCAACAATTAAACTAGTCTCCTTCCACGGGTAAGTGTGGAGAACAAACGCAGGCTGATGGCTGACTCGATTATCCGGCTCTCTTTGATTATTCATATCCCAATGATTTCAGTACGGCTGCGTCGTCACCCCAACCTTTGCGGACGCGCACCCATACTTCAAGATATACCTTTTTACCTAACATTGCAGAAATGTCTTCTCTGGCAAGTCTGGAAATTTCCCTAAGTTTGGAGCCTTTTTCTCCAATGACGATGCCCTTGTGGCTTTCACGGTTAACGATCAACGTAGCGAAGATTCTTGCACCTTGATCGTTTTCTTCCCACTTATCGATCATGACGGCAACACCGTAAGGAAGTTCATCGCCGAGCAAACGGAAAGCCTTTTCACGAATAATTTCAGCCGCCAAGAAGCGTGGGGACTTATCGGTATAGATATCGTCTTCGAAGAGCTTATCGCCTTCCGGGAGGAATTTCCTAATGACTTGAAGAAGAACATCGAGCTGGTGATTCTTTTCAGCGCTAACAGGAACGACGTCAGCGAAGGCGAATTTCTTCATTGACTCTTGAATCAATGGCAAAATCACTTCGCTTTCCTTGACTTCATCGGTCTTGTTAATGGCAAGGATTACATTCTTAGCATCGTGCGGAAGCAACTTCAAAACTTCTTCATCTTCCGGTCTCCAGCCGGTAGATTCAATGACCATGACAACTGCATCAACGTCGGACAAGCTGCTCTTAACAGACTTATTCATTCTGTCGAGAAGTTCGGAAGAATGCTTGGTCTGAAATCCCGGCGTATCCACGAAGATGTACTGGGCATCTTCCGTGGTCAGAACACCCATAATTCTGTCTCTGGTGGTCTGAGGTTTCTTGCTTGTAATGCTGACCTTCTCACCGACAAGAGCGTTAATTAAAGTACTCTTGCCGACATTTGGGCGTCCGATTACTGCAACATATCCACTGCGAAAGTCTTCAATTTTTTCTGTCATAACTTAAAGCCTTTATAAATTTTTAATAGCTTCGGTCGTTAGAGCTTTCTGGGCGGCCTCCTGTTCTGCTTGGCGACGTGATCTTCCCACTCCGGTAGTAACAACGCCCAGCTTGGAAATCACAGCCTCAACCACAAATTCCTGTTCGTGGGCTGCGCCTTTGACATCAACGACTTCGTATGAAGGAAGACCAAGATGCTTGCTTTGCAAAACCTCCTGAAGCATTGTCTTCGCATCTTTACCGAGAGTCGCTGCAGTTAATTGGCTTAACATCGGCTCATACAATCGAATAATGACAGTTTGCGCCTGTTCGAAGCCCCCGTCGATGAATATTGCCCCAAATATGGCCTCAACTGCGTCAGACATGGTTGACGGACGTCTGTTTCCTCCTTGGTGCATTTCACCCTCGCCTACGCAGAGGAATTCCCAGACACCGATTTTCTCTCCGATTTCGGCTAGGGTCTGCATTTTGACTAAATTGGCTCTAACCCTTGAGAGAGAACCTTCATTGAAGTGATCCTCTTTCTGAAAAAGCGCATAACCAATGACGCATCCAAGAACAGAATCTCCTAAAAACTCCAGCCTTTCATTGTGTTCGGAGGAAAAGGAGCGATGGGTTACTGCCCGTTTCAAGTATTTTTTATTTTTGAACGTATACCCAATTCTCTTTTCCAATTCTTCTAATGGAAGCATTTTCTTCCTCCTTAGTCAAAGAATCCAATTCTGCTTGGTTTAGAAACATTGAGCCAAACTATAAAGGCTTTACCTACGAGATTTTTTTCCGGTACAAAGCCCCAATAACGGCTGTCCTCAGAATTATCTCGGTTATCGCCCAAGACAAAGTACTTGTCTTTAGGTACGGTACAGACCAATCCACCCGGGACATACTCGCAAGCCTTCGGATCAGTATGGGTCGGAAGAGCGTAGGCACCTGACGGCGTGTATTTGTCTGTCAGAATCTTATGTGTTGTCTCTCCGAGCTTCTCTTCGCTCTGGATAAGTTCCTGCATCTTATGTTCGTCAAAATATGTACCGTCATCCTTCAATGGAACGGGAACACCGTTGACTTCCAATTTTTTGTTGATATAAGAAATCTTATCGCCGGGCAAGCCGACTACACGCTTGATGTAGTCAATATCCGGGTTAGGCGGATACTTGAACACGACGACATCGCCTCTCTGTGGTTCACCCACGTCCAAAATCTTGGTATTCAGGACAGGAATACGCAGACCGTAGGTGTATTTGTTGACCAGAATCATATCTCCTGTTTCCAGTGTCGGCATCATGGAGCCGCTCGGGATTCTGAACGGTTCAAAGAGGAAAGAACGGAGGACAAAAATAAAGAAAATAATCGGGAAAAATCCTGCTGTGTATTCCAACCAGCGAGGACGTTCCTTGGCGCGAATCAAAATCGCATTTCTTGCAGCCTCTACCGTTTTTTCACCTCTTCTTAAGGCCTCAGCATTATCAGCATCAAAAGCTCTCAATTCGTCCTGAGCCTCTTTTTTTCTGGTCGGAGCCAGTACGAATACGTCAAGCAACCAGAAGCAGCCAGTGACTACTGTCAAAACAAATAAAATCAACGCAAAATTCATTTCTTAACTCTTACTATTTGTCGTCTTGTTGAAGGATGGCAAGGAAGGCTTCCTGTGGAATTTCCACCGTACCGACCTGCTTCATACGTTTCTTACCGGCTTTCTGCTTTTCAAGCAATTTACGCTTACGGGTAATATCGCCACCGTAGCACTTAGCCAACACATTCTTTCTTAGAGCTTTAACATTCTCACGGGCAATGACATTAACACCGATGACAGCTTGAATTGCCACGTCATACATCTGACGAGGAATGATGCTGCGCATCTTGGAAACGATTTCACGGCCTCTGGCCACCGAGTTGGCTCGATGAACGATGGAGGACAACGCATCGACTTTGTCTCCATTAATCAAAATATCAATCTTCACAACGTCTGCCGCACGGTACTCCTTGAACTCATAGTCCATGGAAGCGTAACCGCGGGTCAAGGATTTGAGCTTATCGAAGAAATCGAGGACGATTTCTGCCAAAGGCAAATCGTAATGAAGATGCACTTGTCTACCGTGGTAGGCCAAATCGAGCTGAACACCTCTCTTTTGGTTGCAAAGAGTCATCACAGGACCCACGTATTCATCCGGCACAAAAATCGTGACAGCATCGATTGGCTCACGGATTTCAGCAATTTTTTCTACAGGGGGCAGCTTGGACGGGTTTTCAACGTGGATAACGTCGCCGTTTCTCATCAGTACCTCGTAGACTACGCTAGGCGCCGTTGTGATGAGATCCATATTGTACTCGCGCTCCAATCTCTCCTGCACAATATCCATGTGCAGCAAGCCCAAGAAACCTGCGCGGAAGCCGAACCCCAAAGCCTGAGAAACCTCAGGCTCAAAATGCAAAGCAGCATCATTGAGCTGAAGTTTGGTCAATGCATCGCGCAAAGCTTCGTATTGATTGGATTCAACAGGATAGAGACCGGCAAACACCTGGCTCTTGACTTCTTTAAAGCCAGGAAGAGGCGCAGAAGCCGGTTTTTGAGTCAACGTCACGGTATCACCCACACGGGCATCTTTCAGCTCTTTGATGCCAGCAATAACAAAACCTACCTGCCCTGCCGTCAATTCACTTTTTGTCTGAGACTTCGGAGTGAAAACACCGACCTGTTCAACCAAGTGATTAGCGTTAGTAGCCATCAAGTTGATTTTATCCTTAGGTTTAATTGTGCCGTTAACGACTCGGACTAGCATAACCACACCGACGTAACTGTCATACCAGGAGTCGATAATCAAAGCCTGTAAAGGAGCTTCCGGGTCGCCCTTAGGAGCAGGTACTCTCTCGACAATTCTTTCTAAGATTTCATCGATACCCATGCCGGTTTTAGCCGAAGCCTCAACGGCATCAGTAGCATCGAGACCGATCACTTCTTCGATTTCTTCTTTTGCCTCGTCAGGATTCGCACTTTGCAAATCCATCTTGTTGAGGATCGGCAAAACTTCAACACCGAGTTCAATGGCGGTGTAGCAGTTAGCTACGGTCTGAGCTTCCACGCCTTGGGTAGCATCCACCACCAATAAAGCGCCTTCACAAGCAGACAAGGATCTGCTGACCTCATAGCTGAAGTCAACGTGTCCCGGGGTATCAATCAGGTTTAGCTGATAAGTATTGCCGTCTTTAGCTTTGTAATTTAACGAAGCCGTTTGAGCTTTAATCGTAATTCCACGTTCTTTTTCCAGGTCCATCGAGTCGAGAACCTGAGATTCCATCTCTCTGTCTGAGAGTCCGCCGCATCGCTGGATTAAGCGGTCAGCCAGTGTAGATTTCCCATGGTCGATATGAGCAATGATGGAAAAATTTCTAATATTTTGCATATCTCTCTATTCGGTTGAGCCACTTGTCCGGATGGCTCCAAAACGGATTGAATCCATATGGACAAGTTGTTCGAAAAATGCGAAAGGGTACGTCGTAAAAACGTACCCCAACAAACTACATTTTTGTAATTAAGTTATACGGAACCAAGCACCAAAGAACCATTCGTTCCACCAAATCCGAAAGAATTTTTCATGGCATAACGGATCTTCATATCTCGAGCCGTATTAGCGCAATAATCCAAATCGCACTCAGGATCCTGCTCAAAAATATTAATTGTCGGAGGAGAAACCTGATTTTTCAGCGCGAGCAAAGAAAATACGGTTTCAATCCCGCCAGCACCTCCGAGAAGGTGACCGGTCATGGATTTTGTCGAATTGACAACCATGTTCTTAGCGTGGTCACCGAAAGCTTCCTTAATCGCCTTTGTTTCGTTGATATCTCCCACCACGGTAGAAGTACCGTGAGCGTTCAAGTAATCAATTTCATCGGGATTAACACCGGCTTGTTTAATGGCGTTGAGCATGCAGCGGCGAGGACCGTCGGAGCTTGGCGTGGTGATATGGTGAGCATCTGCGGTGAGGCCGTAGCCTAAAATTTCACCGTAGATAGCTGCACCGCGTTTCTTAGCAGATTCGTAATCTTCAAGAACCACCACACCGGCACCTTCACCGAGGACAAAACCGTCTCTATCCTTATCAAAAGGTCTGGAAGCCGTTTCAGGGCTGTCATTTCTTCTGGATAAGGCATGCATGGAATCGAAACCGCCGACTCCTAATACACAAACGGTAGATTCGGCGCCGCCGGCGATCATGACATCGGCATCTCCGCGCTTAATCATCCAGGCTGCCTCTCCGATACTATGAAGACCGGTGGTGCAAGCTGTAGAGTAAGCTACGCTCGGGCCCTTCAAGTTCTTCATGATGGAAAGCTGCCCGGAGACCATATTAGCGATACTGCCGGTAATCAGGAACGGGGAAATTCTTCTGGCGCCTCTATCAATGTACATCTGATAGTTGCGGCAGATTTCCGGCAAACCACCGATTCCGCTGCCAATAGCACATCCGGCCCGCAAAGCCAACTCATCGTCGATAACAAGTCCGCTGTCTTCAAGAGCCATCAAACCGGCAGCAACGCCGAAATGAATGAATCTGTCGAAACGTCTTGCTTCCTTTGCGGGAAGGTATTTTTCTACTTCAAAGCCTTTAACTTCACCGGCAATCTGAGAGCCGAAAGCGGAGGCATCAAATTGAGTGATCTTTGAAACGCCGGATTTTCCGGCAAGAGCATTTTCCCAGCTGGTTTTTGCATCATTTCCCAGCGGGCTGACCATGCCGATGCCGGTTACGACAACTCTACGCATTCAACTCTCCTTGAGGTGCTTCTAATAATTAGGCCTTCTTGTTGGCCTTGATGAAGTCAATAGCGTCTTGAACTGTCTGGATTTTTTCTTGTTGTTCGTCAGGGATTTCGATACCGAAGTTGTCTTCCAAAGCCATAACGAGTTCAACTGTGTCGAGAGAGTCAGCACCGAGGTCAGCGATGAAAGCGCTGTCATCTTTGATGTCTGCTTCGTTAATGCTCAACTGTTCTGCAACGACTTTTTTGACTTGTTGTTCGATATTGTCCATTTTTTACCTCTATTGGTTTATAAAAAAAATATGGTTTGCCTTCATAAGGCCTAATTTTGTTATTTTACCAGAGCCTATTTAGCTTTGTACTACTCAAAAAGGCCATTCTTGTTTACACACCGATCGGCCTTTCTGCAATTACAACCATCCTTTTACGAAATCGGGTACGGCCAGACCACAGGCGCCGGATTCTTTAAATTTTTTACATGCGCATTCCGCCGTTAACTTCAATCACTTGTCCGGTAATATAGGAAGCGGCATCAGAAGCGAGAAAAACGGCTGCATTAGCGATATCACCGACCGATCCGAGTCTGCTCAAAGGAATCTGTGCAGACAAAGCTTTCTTCTGATCGTCAGAAAGGGCGTCGGTCATATCGGTGGCGATAAATCCCGGAGCAATGCAATTGACGGTAATGCCGCGGGCACCGAGCTCACGAGCGATAGACTTACTCATAGCTATCAAGCCGGCTTTTGCAGCGGCATAGTTAGCCTGTCCGGCATTGCCCATCATGCCGACGATAGAAGAGAGGTTAATAATCTTGCCTTTACGGGCCTTCATCATGCCTTTCAAGAAGCAGCGGGTCAGACGGAAAGTGCCGGTAAGATTCGTTTCGATAACGGCATCCCACTGTTCGTCTTTCATTCTAAGGGCAAGAGTGTCTCTGGTAATACCGGCATTATTGATAAGCACGCTGACCGCGCCGAATTCTTTTTCGACTTCGGCAGCAAAGGCATCGGTTTGGACTCTATCGGCAATATTTAAAACCTTACCGCAGCCCTTTAATCCAAGCTCTTTGGCTTTGGCGGTGATCTTTTCAGCTCCGGGTTCGGATGTCGCGGTCCCAATAACGGTAGCTCCCGCTTTCAGGCAAGCTTCAAAAATTGCAGCTCCGATACCTCTGGAAGCACCGGTTATTACGACCGTTTCCCCTTCTAATGCATTGGGTGTAAAAATAGATTTTGTCATTTTAGTTTTGTTCCTTTGTTTGTTCTGCTGCTTCAGCCAAGGCCTTTTGGCTGTTTAAAGCCATTGCCTTGACGTCAGGAGTAATTCTCTTGACCATGCCGCTCAAAGCAGCGCCGGGACCGCACTCATAAACCATAGTGACTCCCATTTTCGCCATTTCTCTGACGGTTTCAGCCCAGAGAACGGCGCTAGCAGTTTGCGCTGCCAAAGCTTCTTTTATGTCTTTTGCTTCAGCTCTTGTTTTAACGTCAATATTGTGCAAAACCGGAATACTCGGAGCCTTTACTTTCACTTCTTCCAAGCGAGCTTTGAGCGCATCGGCAGCCGGTTTCATCAGGCTAGAATGGAATGGTCCGGAAACTTTCAATTGAAGCGCACGTCTTGCACCGACTTCGGCCGCAAGCTGCATAGCTTTTTTAAGAGCTTCGATTTCGCCCGCAATAACAACCTGGCCCGGTGTATTGAAGTTGACCGCTTCGACAACGCCGAGGTCAGAAGCTTTTGCGCAGATATCTTTAACTACTTCATCGGCCAATCCCAGAACGGCGGCCATAGAACCTTGTCCGACCGGAACAGCTTTCTGCATTTGTTCTGCGCGGTAGCGAACCAATTTCAGAGCTTCTTTGAAATCCAAAGCACCGGCTGCAACAAGAGCAGTGTATTCACCGAGGCTGTGTCCGGCCATTACTTCAGGCTTTTTGCCGCCCAAGGACAAATAATAACGGTACATTGCAATACTTGCGGCTAAAAGAGCAGGCTGCGTATTGACGGTTAAATTTAAATCTTCAGCAGGTCCTTCTGCGATTAATTTGTTCAAATCAAATCCGAGGGCCTCGTTAGCTTCCTGCATAGTTTCTTGGACGACAGGTTCGTCCTTTAAGGAATCCAACATTCCCACTGCTTGACTTCCCTGTCCCGGGAATACAAATGCAAATTTTGTACTCAAGTTATTCTCCTTAGTATTTCAACAGAACGCTGGCCCAAGTAAATCCGCCGCCAACGCCTTGAAGCAACAGAATGTCGCCTCTCTTGATTCTGCCTGAGGAAGCAGCTTTATCTAAAGCTAACGGGATGCTGGCTGCGGAAGTGTTTCCATGAGAATTGACGCTCACCATCATATTCTCAGAGTTGATTCCCAGCTTATCGGTAACCATGCTCATGATTCTCAAGTTAGCCTGATGAGGGACGAACAGAGAGACATCTGCCGGCTTTAAACCCACTTTTTCCAGTACTTCCCTACCGCTTTCGGTCATTTTTTCGACGGCAGCCTTAAAGACGGCTTTACCGTTCATGAAAATGTACGGATTTCCAACGAGTTTTCCGTTTTCAATTCTCCCGTCTGCGCGGAGAACTTTTTCTCCCAGGACACCGTCGGCCTTCATAGTGTAAGAAAGGATCCCCGGTTCAGAGGAGGCTTCCAAAATAACTGCACCTGCTCCGTCACCGAACAGGACGCATGTAGTACGGTCCTGCCAATCCAAGATACGAGATAAAGATTCGGAACCGATAACCAAGACTTTTTTGAAGTTCCCACTTTTAATCATGGAATCTGCAGTGCAGAGAGAATAAGCGAACCCGGAGCAGACAGCCTGCAAATCAAAAGCGGCGGCATTAGTGCATCCGAGAGCCGCTTGAACCTGGCAAGCACAACTCGGAAAGATATTATCCGGGGTTGTCGTAGCAACTATGACTAAATCGATATCTTCAGGAGAAAGACTTGTTCTAGACAACGCTAACTTTGCAGCTTCGACCGCAAGAGTTACCGTCGTTTCTCCCTCAGAGACGAGGTAGCGCTGTTCAATTCCGGTACGAGTTTTAATCCACTCGTCGCTTGTTTCGACACCTTCGGCATTTAATCTTTCAGCGAGTTCTTTATTAGACACGCATTGCTTAGGCAGAGCGCTGCCGGTAGAAAGAATTCTTGAAAAAACTGTTTGTTCCAATTTGGAAATCCTATTAAATCGTTGGCCGTAAGGTTACAACAATCTTTGCCCTGAAAAGAAGCTCAAAAAGCCCAATTTGCCATTGCACTCAAACAATTGAGAGAAGTTAACGTTAAATTAGTGCAGCTGTTGCTAACTTGACTATAACTTCGCAAAACGGCCTAAAAGTCGCTAAATTTAAATTGCTAAATAAAGTAACAAAGCCGATAACAGACAGAAATATCCGTCTGTGACGAGATATCTCTACCTCTTCAAAGCTCATCCTTTAGTAGAGCAATTGGAGTCACTTGTTTGACTTATTTCTACCTTGCTAGACATTTTTCGTCGAAGAGCACAGTGCCCAAGAAAGCCGAAATAAACTAATGGCAGTAGTAGAAGATCTTCTACTACTGCCACTTTTTCAGTTAATTAGCTTAACTCAATGAGTCTCAAACTCTCCGACGTGGGGCCGAGCGAGTGCTAATTAAGGAACTTATTCTTCGTCGCCAGCCTTAGTTGCAACTACTTTCTTACCACGGTAGAAACCTGTGGCAGAGATGTGATGACGACGATGAACTTCACCAGTTGTCGGTTCGACAGCCAGTGGAGGATTTGTAAGGAAATCATGTGCACGATGATTTCCGCGCTTGTTTGTTGACTTTTTATTTTGCTGAACAGCCATGGTTAAACCCCACGAATTAAAAATAATTTTTAAGCGAGTAAAGAAAACCTTTTTCGCCCGTACGAAAGTTGCGGATTTTACATCAAAAATAGCTTTTAAACAACTTAATATTCAGAATAGTTAATGAGTCGAAATATTTTCTGCAAAAAGAAGAAAGTCCTTTTAATTCAACAGTAGCTGCTGAAACACATTTAGTTAGCGGTAACTAAGTTTTTAAACTCATAAGTGAGAAGAACCTCAAGCAACAAATTTAAGCTTCTCAGATACAACGTAAGGTTCCCATGGCTCGATAAGAGCCGCGGATTTTCCGGCATTAGCTCTCTGCTTGCAATTGTTTGTAGGTAGACGGAAGCCATGGCTTGAGGTCGTAATCTTCCAGTCCGTGCTTGAAGTCCAAGGAACCTATCTTCTTGGTTTTATCGTGTCCGTCTTTTAACGCTTCCGTCCAAGCCTTATCGAGGACGTGACCATAGACGCTCCGACAGTACTTTTTCAAATATTCCACTGGGGCTATGCCGTTGAGTTCGAGCGTCTTAAAGATAGAGGAGATGTCGCACATATCCACCGCATACTCAACCGATTGTTTATACCAAATGTTTTTCCTCAGAACTGTCACCGGCCTCAAGCGGCTTTCTACCAGATTAGAGTCAGCCGGTACTTTGAAGTCATCGATAAAGACCTTAAATTCATTGCGCAAATTCATATAATAAGCGAATGCCGCTGAGTACAACCCGCCTCCGACTCCTTTCTTATATAAACCCGATTGAGTTTTTATACAGATTTTGTCGGCTTGGTAGGACATTATTTTGTCTACCGCCGTTAATAAAGAGTTCTGGCGCCTGCGGTATTCCTCCTGCTTCCTCTGCGAGACTTCCTTCGATATTGCCTCTTGCAGGTTATACAGCTTTGATAGTGCCTCAACACAGATAAGCACGCAGCTGCCCGGCTCAGCCTGTTGGACTCTTATCTTCATCTGCTTGAGCTTTTCTTTTTCACCGAGCGCTGATTGATGAAGTTCTTTTAAAAGACTGCTGCTTAACAGAGCACTGAGAAGTTTGCGCCGGTAGTGAATTAAACAGCTTTGATGCTTTCTTTCCCCGCCTAGTGCCTGAAGAACTGTTTCATAGGCGCTATAGCCATCGGTTACTAAAGTATTGAACTGGAAGTCTGATGTGATTTGTGAGCCAATTGCTTGAGCGCTTCGGCTTGGTAAATACTTAAGGATAAATATTTGTTCAGGCGCTGAAGCTGCTGTTGTCAGAGCCAGAAGATAATTCTGTTTGCGCAGCTTAGACTCATTCATGCGCTCCTTGGCACACTTTCCTCTTCCCTGAGCTTCAAGCACCGGAAATACAGTTTCATCTGCAATTAGTACATCGGCTTTCTTTAAAGAGGATTCATAAAGCAGAGCAAGAGGATGCAGGTAAAAGCGGGCTAAATCATGCAAGTTGTACGAGACGGTGTCATGGCCCAAGCAAAGCTTTTGCTGCAGCTCCTTAATCTGTCTGTACAGCGGTATTCCGCTGTAAAGTCCCATAGCTAGCTCAAGCAGCATCGATGTACCGACTGTACGTGCGCAGTTAACCGGATGCTCTGCATCGACCGGGAGCCTGACATGTGCTTGTCCGCATTTGGGACATACATAAACATCTTGCCGCTGAGAGAGCGCCTCAAGATTGTTCAGTTTCGGCAGTGTCTTTCTTCTTATTGTTTCTACAAAGCTAGAGAGCTTTACCATCTCTTCCGTGCAGCCTTTGCAGTGAGGAACTTTGTCGGAAGCAGGAACAACGGTGCGCTCTCTTACCTTTGGATTTACCTTTTGGCGCCCAAGGCTCGGTTTCTTTTCTAAAGCGGCAATCGAAGCAGCAGGCTCATTGACGATGCTTTTAAATTCTCCGGCTAACGGAGTGTTCTCCGGCAACGATTTAACGACTTGATCAACGATGCGTGTGGCCTCTATCAGTTCTTTGCTGCCGTTAACCCACGAACCTTTGTTTTCTTTGAGTTCTTTATCAACCTCTGCCCTACCAATTTTTTCCGATCCTTTTCCCAGTAACGCTTGAAATTGACTCGAACTATTTTCAGCCAAGACTCTGAGCGATTCAAGCATATGGCTGATCTGCTGTTCAATGGCTAGCCCCATCCATTTATCTTCGGCAATCAGATATTTGTCGGCTAATAAGGCCACTTCTTTACAGTTGTGAAATGCGTTGATGACAATTGTGGAGAGCCCGCGAAATCGCGCCTGTATTTCTTCTTTTTCTTTTTCCGTTTTAAGCACAAGCTCAATGAGTTCTTCTTGTGACAAATTTTTGAGCTGCTTCTTGTTGAACACTTTGCTCTCCGGTTGGGAATGCCGAACACTGTTCATTATGAAGCAACTGAAAGCAGATTAAAACCGGCCTTAGCAGTCCCCTCCAAAGCTCTCAAATACCATGGCTAAAAGCCTTGGTGATCAAGGTTTATAGGATGGATTTTTTTAACGTTCGTTATCAAACAAAGTGTTACAACTTATTGTTCCTTAAAGTAGTTTTTGCGGGCTCCTTCAATGCGTTTTCCATTTAAAAAGGATACGAGCTGTTCAGCTGTTAGGCTTCTTTTAGCCGGGCTGTCAAGAAGACTCATTAGCTGTTGGAAGCTCCCATGATGCAGCCGTCTGGTTATCAAAGTCATTCCCGACTGGTCAGCTGCGATAATCTTGGCCAGCGCCCGTGTACGAGATAAAAACACAACACAATGATTGCCCGAGCAGATGTCTATATTAAGAGTGCTTCTAGCAAAGGCTTCCAGTCTAAAGTAACCGGCTCGTAGATCAGTGGCAGTGGTGACGACCGTAATCTTGCAGCCTTTAAAGTTCAGAAAACTCATGACTGCACTCCGAGAAGCATCTTTATCAAACCTCTGGCTTCAAGGCTAGGATCCGCCGTTTCATAGCTCACAGTAACCTCCGATCTTACAGAAACGGTAATTTGCTTCGAGGCTGGTCCTAATTCTGCCGGCTTTTCTACTGCGGCCGGCTCGATTTCAAATATCTCAACCTCGTCTTCTTGCATATCTTGCTCGGCTGCCTCAAGTTCGTCGGGGACAACTGTTGGGCTCGGATTGGCTTCCACTGTAACGGATGGAAAGGAAAGAACGTAGTCGGCTTGGCTCATGTAAAACTCCTCTCGGTTGTTCAATAAGCCAATTTTTCACCTTCGCTAGAAAATATTCATCACAGTCATGGGAACCTTACGATACAACAAAGCAGACCCTCTAAATAAAAAAAAGGAAGTATCTGCAGACCAGGATCTGCAAAAATCCATTTACAGGTCCACAGATACTTTGGGTGCAAAGCTGGAAGAGGGAGGGAAGAACAAGTGTTCTCTAACATTTCTCCTCAGTTGCCACCCCAAGAGGGTAAAACGAATTAATCAGTAGAACGGATATTTTTTCTCCGGCTGAGGAGCATTTTCGTAGAGACGGAAACGGAATAAATTTCCGCGATTTGTCCTAACATGAAGCAGGTAAGGAGTGTCTTCTTTTATTTCGACCTCTTTAACATATCCGAGTTTTTGAGGCTCTTCCTTGTAGCAGTATTTGTACCTTTCCTTTTCCTCTTCATTTCGAGGTTCCTTCGGAAGAGGCTCGTATGTCAGTCTTATTTCATGCCGACCTTTTGGAAGCAAGAAACTTGTCTTTTCATCCTTCTTGATAATGAACGCTAATTTCTTATCAATCCACAAGCTCATCCCGCATTTTCCAGTAACTTGATAGGTCTCTAATTGGATCGGCGTTCCCGACGTTTCTCTGTAAAGAACTCTATCCTCTGGGATTGGTTTTAAAGCCGGCGGCTCTTTTTGAACGTATGCTGCGGCAGCCATCGTAGTAGTCAAAGATAGGCCAAGCAAAATCAAAGAAGTTTTAACTTTAAGCATGGGTTCCCCTCTTCGGCTCCCTTCCGGGAGCCTGAATTAAATTAATTTTTAGAAAACGTAACGAAGACCAAAGTCGAGGCGGTAATCTTGCTTTAACTTCCCGCCCACACTTCGTTTTGCTTGTGCATATCCGTGAAGGTTTTTATCGAATTGATAATTTCCTCCCACACTGATTTCACCCCATGTGCTTCTGAGATCGATATCGCTGTTGTTTTTGGCTTTTTCCAGAGCGTAGTTAGTCTTGTATTGAGCCGTAAAATCACGCAAAACGTCGGCTCGGACGAAAACTCCTCCTTTAGCATTTTCATAGCCAACCCCAACGCCTACACGGCCAATCAAGGAATTAACTCGATCCGTATTGACCTTAACTCCGTTTTTAGTAGTAAAGCTCAACCCTTGGATATGTCCGTATGTCACCTGAATTTGAGGATCCACATACCAATTAGGATTCAAAGGAATCTTTTGTCCATATTCAACGGAAGCAGAATAAGCATTGCCGGAGCGTTTACCTTTAGTGATGTACCTTGCCTGATCACTGACAACAGTGAAATCATTATGAATTCGAGAAGCACGAAGTACTACATCCAGATAACTACCGTCATCAAATGCGCCCAAAGCGTAAATGGATCCGCTGGCAATCCAGTTGTCATCCTTACCGCCGTTAGTAAGTTTGCCGTCCCCGTAGGTATAGGAAGCTGCCGCACCCAAAGTCCACTCTTCATCCAAGGGTCGGTCTAGGCCCAGCTGAACTCCGTAGTACTGATTCTTAAAGTAATTGCCTGCCTCGGAATATTTATTTCTTCCTCCGCGTACTTTCACCCAAAGTCCTCTGGCACTTGAGTCATCTCTAACCTCGCCTAAGCGCTGATAAAGCGTTTCGTTTTCTTGACGCCAGATGAAGTAATTTGCCATACCCAGTGAGTCGATTGAATCCATAGTCGAGGTGGTTTTCTGCGGCTTGTTTTCGCCAGGACCAGATGGGTTAGCAGGGTTAGCAGGGTTAGAAGGATCAGCAGGATCGTCCGGGTTCTCGGGTCCAGGAGGATTGTCTACAGCAGCGAAGTTTTGAGAAAGTTCCTTGTCACTTACCACACTACCAACACCAGAATTAGTGTAAGAGGCAGATATTGTTGGGTCTACATCTTCGTCTGCCAATGTTACTGCATCAGAGTGAAGACTTTGGGCCACTTCTTTCAGGATATCTTCTGCTTTAGCCACTTCTTGACTCACATCGCGACCTGTGCCGTCTTTGTCATCAAAATAGTATTTAGCAAAAAGAGTATTTTCCGGTGTAATCAGGCCCTCTTTATAGGAAAGGGTGACATAACCAGCTGCTTTCCTCATAGAGGAGGAAACTTGGGTTAAGTCTGGATTCTTTAGAGCTAAATTCTTTTCAGTGTCCATCTTGGCACCAACTTCCATAGCCTCTGCCACATCAAGTCCTCCCAGAGCCAAGGCGCCTTCTTCGACACTCCCCACAATTAAATTCTGAACAGCCTGATTCATGATATGAAGCACGGTACTTGTATTTGAATTAAAGATATCTGAAGTTTTGCCCGCGCCATCTAAGGCTGACGTAACATCGACTTGAAGATTCAGATGAGAAGCTCTTCCGTCACCTTGCTTTGTTATCGTTTTAATTATGATAGGCGTGGAATTAACGATAATTTGATTGTTCTTCCAACTAGACCCTAAAAGGAAAGTCCCATTTCCATTAAATTCTCCGTCCACATAGACCGCATTTCCTTCCGAGGGAAGATGAACTGTATAGTTATCTAGAGAAGAATCTCCTAAACCCATAGAAAAAATCGCGCGGGAATTGACTGAATTGCTCTGCATGCTGCCTTTGTCAATATCCCAAGCTCTATTCGTAACGAGCAATTTACCCTTATCGTTAAAATTAAATGTTCCTAGACCGGAATTCGCCCTTAGATTTAACGCAACTTTAAGATTTTGATAACGGTCCGAATAATTTCCTGTCATCAACCCAAGAACGGCTACATGACCTTGAACTGCATCAAAATTTCCATTCAATGTTGTAACAACAGGTAGACTGCGTAAACTCGAAATTTTATCGAATGTTACAGTTGTACCATCCGGAGGAAAACGTAACTGCTGAAGTCTATTAAACTCGGGGTAAACCAAAACCGCAAAGTCCTTTGTTGTCCCCTCTCCCACATCAAGTGTAACTTGCTGGGCAAGTGATGTGATTTCTTGAGTTCCTCCTAGGTTAGCGATGGCAGCCCGGAATGAAAGTGGTTTTTTCCCATTTGAAGTGATAAAAACGTATTGTGGGTTTTGGAGTTTTACACTTCCTTTAACTTCAATTTTTCCTGATATACCTACCTGTTGGGCGAAATTGTTATCTGAACTCCAATTATCTAAAGTTTCTTTCATGGAGTCCGGATCTTTTGATAGAGTACCTACTACACCAATAGACGAGGACTGTGTGCTAATGCCTGCTATTGTCGCCAACTCTCTAACTGTCTGATTATCACTGTTAATGAAGATGTTATTTACCTTGTCGATCAACTGAGTAGTAAAAAAAGAACCTCTTCCTCGACTGATTACGATTCCTGCTTCTGTCGCAAAAATATCTCCTATCTCCTTGACATGCTGCTGCGCCTTTATATTCTTATTCCCAATTGCAGCGGCTTCATCAAATTGAGCTTGCACGCCTATATTAAATCTAAAATCAGAATCTCCGATTTGTTTAATCACGCTATTAATTGTTTGGGATTTGATCTGATCATCTTTCTTTGACTCAAATTGACCCTGACCTTCTCTAAAGGCTATCCCATAGCCAAGTCCATTTTTTCCCGTAGATAATTTCTCAATGGTAGAACCTTCTGATCCAACCTCTTGAAAAACATTGCCTTGGTATATCTTATAGTTGGTTCCATTAACAAACGCATAGCCATCGAGAAGAAAGACTGTAGAAACTCCGTGAGACACCTTATAACTCCCTAGAGTGCTACTGTCATTCTTCACATTGTCCAAATAAATTTCATGAATTGTGTTGGGCCCAAAATCAAAGTTTTGTCGGTATTCTTTAACATCTGAAGAGCCGGCGTTTGCAACTGCCTGCTTTTGCATAAGAAAACCGCCGCCAGAGGCACTGATTTTATTGATCCCGGATAAAACCCCGTCCTTACTAATTGTAATCTCTGAGCGTTCATTACGACCTAAAAACGGAAGAGTGGTCGATATGAAATCCGTTGTTTTTATTGTGCTATCCGCAGGATCGCTTATTTGATAAGACCACTGTCTTGTGAATACTCCGTCACTACTCATTTCCTCAGACGTTGGATTACGCGCCGAAGGGTTAGAAATTATTGTTTCGGCCTTCACCAAAGTAGATGAAGATAGAAATCCTATCAAACAGATCAAATGTACGCTAGCTGTGAGTTTATTAAGAGTAAAAAATTCATTTTTTGACATAGTAACCATCCTTCATCCACCTTCATTAAGGGCTTAAACAAAGAGGTAGTAAAAACTAGAAGATGATGCGGATACCTGCGTCAAACCGGTAATCCTGTTTAATATCAGCGGCGAAGGACCGTTTTGCCTGAGCAAAGCCATAAACATTCTTTTTGAAGTTATAGGTACCGCCTACTGTAATCTCTCCCCAGGTATCCTTCATATTGATTCGACTAGAAGCTTCGCCACCGTCATTTGAGGTGTAATGCGCCTTAAATTGGTTTGTGAATTCCCTTAATGCATCAACTTTTACAAAGGCACTTCCGCTCTTTCCTTCCTTGCCAAAACCGACTCCAGCTCTTCCGATCAAACTATTGGAGCTTTTGATCCTGGCAGTAACCCCTGTATCAGTTAGATACTTGGCAGCACGAAGGTGTCCATAAGTCAGTTGAAGTTCAGGATCGAGATACCATCCTTTGCCAAACATATATTTCTTACCAACTTCTGCACTTGCTTGGAGACCGTAAGTGTGGAATTTTCCCTTTGAGATGTAGCGTGACCCGTCTGAGAGCAAATCACTAATAGCAGTGAAGTCATTATTTAAGCGGCTCCCTTTGACAATGAAATCGACGTAGGCACCGTTATTCCATTGTCTAGTTGCATACGCACTTATAGTTCCAATCCAGTTGTCATCTTTTCCTCCATTGCCTAACTTGCTATCCCCCTTTGTGTAGGTAAGGCCAAGCCCAAGCAACCACGTTCCTCCCTTTTCTTTTTTCAAGAGGTGGTCAATACCCAACTGGATTCCGTAGTATTTGTTTCTGTAGTAATACTTATTTTTGTCGTATGTATTCTTTCCTGCTAGTCCTCTGAACCAGAGACCTTCCAAGTTAGCATTGTCTCTGACTTCACCCATACGTTGATAAAGTGTTTCATTCTCTTGCCTCCATAGGAAATAATTAATGATGGATGCAGAATTGAGAGTCTTAACGGTTGAACTTGAGTCATCTGGCCGGTCATGAATTACGGGCGTAGGATCCGGCTCCTCCGGACGTGCAAAAATTGTTCCTTCTCCCAAGTTGGACTGATGAGCTTTACGATCTTCTTCAGAGTTTTCCTTTTGTTCGTTCTGAGGTTCAGCTGCTGCAAGAGCATATGCGCGAGCTTTGCCCGTACCTTGAGTATCATCAGAGGCTATCTCTTCATTGCGTTCGCGATCCTCAGTTGCTAGTGAGTCCGAAATATCATTTGGATTAGCAACCCATTCAGAATTTTCAATGTAGTAAATCGTCGAGAAAGTCTCTGCCGGCTCTAATAATGTTTCATCCAGATATATAGAAACCTTGCCTGCAACCATCTTGCCGCTGACATCCGTTATCTTTTTCTCAGTAATCGGTACCTGGACCCATTGTTTAAGCTGATTAAGTTGCCAAACGTATTTAACCGAGATGTCTTCATTCTTCATACCTTGTGCGAATGTCTTATCGGCAGTAATTTCTATATTTTGGGCATTCCCAGACGCCTGAAGTTTTGCTTGGAAGTCAGCTAAGTCCTCCGCTGTTATCTCTAATCCTGCATGTGTATTTAAAGTTCCGGGACCCGTAGCCTTCTCAATGAAGTCTCCGATGAACACATTATTAGCGGCCTGTTGCAAAAGCTGACCAGCGCGTCCAGATGCATCATATTTGAAATAATTCTTGAGCTGTTGAGCAGAAACGCCTGCTTGGTTGTTGCTAAGGTTAACAACTAAATTCAGGCTAGATCCTCTAACCACGTCATCCAGAACAATAGGATTTCGGTTTACAGAAATGGCCCCGTTTAATCCATGAACGCTGTTTCCTTGGTTGTCAATCGCTTCTACGGTTAAATTTTCTTTGTTGATATCAACGCCGAACCAAAGTGTACCGTTCCCGCTATATGTACCCTTAACATTAATTTCGCTTCTTTTACCAAGGTGAATGTTGTAGCCTGGATCGTCAGCCTTTGTCGAATCTCCGAGCAAAAAGTAGTGTTTTGATTTTTCGAAAGAGGCAACCTTACCGGCTTCATCGTAGTATCCAACAGCAGGGAATACTTTGATGTTTACTTCATCATTAAGCCAGGTAGTATTAAAAATTTCTCCGTTTTCACCTTTTTTAAGATCTCCTTTTTCGTAGTACCAAATTCCGCTTAATGGTTCATCCTCTTTGTTTTTGTTATCCATATAAACTGGCACTTTTTCTCGTGCGGCAGCAAACTGCAGGACCACATCCGCACGCAGCTCCTGGCCGAAGGTATTTTTGACGTAGTCGATAGAGTCTTGGTGAGAGGTAAGTTTCACCATGTTATCAAACTGCTGGTGAGGCTGAACGACAATGTCACCGGCAGCAAATCTAAAGTTTCCGGACAGCTCGGTTTTTGTCGTAAGATCTTGCCAAGCGGCTAGCCCAAAACCATTCTCAACAGAATATTCTCTGATGCCATCCCAAGAAAGGGGCTTATCCTTTCCGCCCGATGTCCAGATACCACTTTCTCGTCTAAACTCCGGAGAAACAAGAACAGAAAAAACTTGCGCATTTTGGAGTTGTTTTTGGTACTTCCCATCGACGAGAGACTTATCTTCTTCCGTGGAAATAACTACGCCATCAAACGCTTCGGACCATATTTCCTGCACGCCGCCTCTGTTGTATATCGCGGCTGCAACAGCTTTTTCTCGGTCTCCCTCTTGAGGTTTTTGTGAATTGAATTTTTCATAATTTTTAAAATTACCCCAGATGACGTCTCTACCGGATTTATTCAAGAGATAGTCAAGACCGCCTTCGCTTTGAAAATTTCCTATCTCAGTCTCACTTCCAAGCGCGGCCCGTACGGAAATACCTTTTGTCAAAATAACCTGTTGCTGGACGGGAAGATTTTTTACTTTGTTTTTAATGGTGTAACCTGCCGTTCCCCAGTTGTACACGCCAAAAGCATGGTTTAAGAACCTTGGTGTGTCGGATCCGCGAATCGTATAACCCGCTCCAACAATATTGATTTGTCCCACATTGCTTAGAAGCTGAACACCCGCTGTCCTTCCTTCGGCATGCAACACGCCGGCTTCGATAGCATTAATCTCTCCGACATTGCCAAGATGCTGAACAATGATCGGAGTGTCCATATCTCCCCTCCAGTCTGACAATGTAGGATGAAAAGCCGCTCCCCTTAAAGCCAATTGGGTATGAGGTTCAGAAGAACGTTCGGCATAACTTCCAATTTTTCCGATAGACTCGACAAATTGAGCAACTGCAGCTCTGGAGCCGTCTGTTTTTGTATGCGGAGCCGAGGCCAGCACCATCATCGTACCAACGCCGGACATGTCTACTTCTTTATCAAAGTAATAAGTATTCGTTATTAAATTTTCTATATGATCAAAAATCTGTTGAGAGACGTCTCCACTTGGAGAAGAAAGGGGGTCTGCAGACATGTCATATGTCAGATGAACTCCTGAGTCACTGGCATAAAGATTTCCGATCTTTACATGCGCATTTTGGGTATAAGAATTTTTTTATCGCCTTTGCTTCCATTAATCCTGGCCTCAAAACCGTGAGGAGTGTAAATATCGGCGACCTCTAAGTTTCCCTCTACTCCGTCTTTTAAGCCATAGATCTTTTGATATAGGGACGAAGAAACTTCGCTGGCATTCCATGGGTCACTGTTATAGGAGTTTCCCATGTGAAAAACTGACCCCAAGCTTGAGTGGTAATCGGAAACGATAAGTTTGAGAGGAATTGTTGAATAAAACTCTGCATTCCCGTTATTAGGGCGTTTGCTGCCGACCCAGTAAAGCGGGTCGCTGGCTTGACTAATTATTTCGGATTTTGTGCCGCCTACGCTAATATCTACTTTATTTGCGGCTTGTGTAAAGGAAGGTGTAAGAAAACAAGCTGCGCTTAAAACAGCTGCGAATAATTTAGAATACCCCCCTGTATCTTATTTCATCAAAGGGGAGTCTTCCATCCAAAGGGAGCAATGATTTTTCTAATGACATAACTATTCCTCAGATTTCAGACGGTATAAGTCTTTTATTTTTCATACCCATTATGGTGTAGACGTTGCAAGATGTAATTCGGGTTTTGTCCAAAATTTTGTATAATCCCTAATATTTGTATGACAATTGAGACCTATTCATCGAACCAATCTTACAAATTAAAAGAATTTTCTTTTAGTCTTTACCTTAATTTTTCTTCAACAATCTCGCTTAAGAGAATTCTGGGGAATTATTTATAAAATTCAAAAAATTAAATCTCCTTATTTTTTAGGAAAAATGCAAAATTATTTGTATAAAAAATTGTTCCTATAGGGGGTACAAATTTGAATGAAATGTCATTTTGCTTAACGGACAAATCAAATTTTATAAAGTTGTTTTAAAGCAACTTTTCGCAATTGATGAAAATGTAAAACCTCTATCTAGCCAAAAGACTTTTCCGCTTCACATTTGCATTTTTGTTGCCTAATACAAAAATTGGTTCAGATTCAAATTCGAATCAGTATTCTTGCTTATCCTTTCTTCATCCTTGTGAGTTGCGAAATGCACAATTAAAAGCATGGTCAGTTTCTTGACATATTTATCAACTCGCTGCCAATCTTAAGTTTCGGACTACCTGATTTTTCACGTAAAAAAGGCCCACTAATTGAGCCTGCGACAAAAAAGAAAATTTTCTGAAGATTACTTGTTAAATTTCATGCCTTTTAATTTTGCAAAAGGATTTTCCTTTTCTAGCGGTTCATCATCTTTATTCAACTTCTCCTTATCAAGGCATGCATAATCATGAGATGGAACCAACGGAATAGAAAGAATAATTTCTTCTTCAATCCAGTCCATCACATTAAGTTTTTCGCTTCCTACAACAACTTCGGTATCGTCATCTTCTTCAATAGGAATGGTGTCGGCTTCTTCCTCTGATTTAGCAAATCTAAAGACTACTTCTCTATCAATAGGAACATCAACAGGATTGTTGCAGCGGTTGCATGGAACGGCGACTTTTCCGTGAAGTTCCATAATTGCCCCGGACCAGCCTAACTTACCTGTCATACCGGTAATAACGTAATCAAAAATATCATCATGATTAGATGCAGTCTCCGCCAATCTCTTCATATCGCCGACTTTGACTTTGCCTTCGATCTTTCTTTTATCCCTGGACATTCTGTATACGTCTACATAGTCGGTCGACTTGAGTAACTCTGTCATTTGCGTTCCTTTTTTCGATTTTTCCGGTTTTAAAATAAGGCCTGTTTACAACAAACGACCTAACTATGACTTCAAAACCCTCTTTAATTCTTGGCTCCAGCTCTCCGTACCGCAAAGAATTGCTGGAAAGATTACATGTGAAATTTACCACTGACTCCCCACAAGTGGATGAAACTCCGCTCAAAGAGGAGACTCCAAGAGATTTGTCTTTGCGTCTATCCCGCCTAAAAGCTCGTGCCGTTGCACAAAAACATCCGGGATGTGTCGTCATCGGTTCTGACCAAGTCCTGGATCTGGAAGGAAAATGTGTCGGCAAACCAGGCAACAGAGAAAACTGCATCAAACAGCTCGAGGAGATGGCTGGTAAAACCTTAATTTTCCATACAGCAATGACAGTGATCGATGCAAGTGGTTTAGGCCACTCTGCTGTTGTCGATACTACCATCAAGATGAAAAAGCTCAAGAGAGAAACGATTGAAGCCTACGTTGATCTCGAAAAACCCTTCAACTGCGCCGGTTCCGCTAAACTAGAAAAACTCGGGATCTGCTTGATCTCCTCTTTCCAGTCTGACGACCCAACAGCTATTATTGGTTTAGGTCTAATTGAATTGACCTCTATGCTGGAAAAATGCGGCATCGAGGTTCTCCCCGGACTTAAATAAGGAAATCTCTCATGGCCGGCTGCCTCTTTATGCTTCCCGTTCCGATTTCAGATAGCCCCGCAAAGGAATCTCTGCCCGCACTAACAATCGAAACGGCAAAACGTTTGGATTATTTTTTGGCTGAGAACGCCAAGTCTGCCCGCGCATTCTTAAAGAAAATCGGACATCCAAAACCTATTGCGGAATTGAGCATCGTAGAGATTGGCCACCGGCCCGATCCTGCTCAGGTTAAAAGCTGGCTTGCACCCTGGCCGCAGGCCATGATATTGGAATTGTCAGCGAAGCGGGCTGCCCCGGGATTGCCGATCCGGGAGCGCAAGTTGCACAAAAAGCTCAGGAAATGAATTATCCGGTCCGTCCATTGGTAGGTCCCTGCTCAATGATTTTGGCTTTAATGGCTTCCGGTATGGACGGTCAAAATTTCAGATTCAGCGGTTATCTGCCGATAAAAGAACCCGAAAGATCTAGAGCTATTAAAGAGTTAGATAAAATAAGTACATTAGGATCCGGGGAGACTCAGCTCTTTATTGAGACACCGTATAGGAATAATCAAATGCTCAAAGATCTTCTGACCTTCTGCAGTCTCCAGACGCGAGTTCTCGTAGCAATGGACATTACAGGCCCGGAAGAATTTATTAAAACCAGAACCGTAGAACAGTGGAAAAAAGAAAACCCTGAACTTCCAAAATTGCCTTCAATTTTTGGGATCCTCGGGCCTCAGAAACGGACCGGACGAAGCCGTTAGCCTGTATTTATTAGCGATACAGGCGCACCTTTGCTACTACAATACTTCAAGTGTCTGCTGAAGTTCTTGAACGGTGTCCACAATCTTAGTCGGATGGTACTGTGCCAGCTCTTTTCTGCTCATTGCACCGTAGGAAACGGCAACGGTATCTACTCCGGCATTCTGAGCCATCTTTAAATCATGCTCAGAATCGCCAATCACAACGGCATCTTCCGGCCTTAAGTCATATTTCCTCAGCAATTTGTTGACCATCTGCGGAGATGGCTTTGGTTCAGATTCTGACGGACAGATATTGAAATCAAAGTATTTATCAAAACCAAGCATCTCATCCAAACGATCAAGGCTGGCTCTGCCCTTTCCCGTCGCAATGGTCAAAATAAAACCTTTCTCTTTAAGAGAGGCAAGCATTTCTTCAATTCCATCGAAATAACCTGCTTCTTTTGCCCGAGCGAAGAAATACTTATTGAATCTGTCTGTGAATTCCTGCAGTTTAGAAAGAGACTTGTCGCCCGATACCTGCTCGTAGATAACTGAGAGACTGAGACCGATAGTTTTGCGGGCAAAATCTAATGTTATTGGGTTCCAGCCCATTTCATTAACGGCATTTACTTCCGCCTCGGACAAATATCTAATGGAATCAAAAAGTGTTCCGTCAAAATCAAAAATAAGGAGTTTTTTCTTATTTTGCATTTTTCTCTAATACTTCAATAAGTTGTTTGCATTCTGCCGGAAGCGGACTTTCAATGATAAGTTTGTCTCCGGAGATTGGATGATTTAATGTCAGTCGATGCGCGTGAAGAAACATTCTCTTAAACGGCACACCCAAAAGTCCTTGCTCGACCTTGGCGTTAAAGTCAAAATCTCCGTATTTGTCATCGCCTACCAACGGAAAGCCTGACGCTTGAGCATGGACTCGAATTTGATGAGTACGTCCTGTCTTCAGTTCAACTTCCAAATAAGAAACCTGCCCGAATCTTTCAATCAAAGTAAAGATGCTGTGGCTCGGTAAACCTTCTTCTTTATCGACCTTGACTCTTCTTTCTCCGGAGGCCGTTAGAAATTTATGTAATGGAAGTTTGACGTGCTGTCTGTCGTTTACCCAGTCCCCTTTGACTAAGGTAAGGTAAACCTTTTGAACCTCGCCTTCACGCATCATTTCATGGAGACGGACAAGAGCTCTTCTGGATTTAGCAAGAATAATGACGCCTGAAGTATCTCTGTCGAGCCTGTGAGCCAATTCTAAAAATTGGTCCGATCCGAAAGTCGTTCTCATTCTTTCGATTAAGCCGTAAGAGATACCGCTTCCCCCGTGACAAGCCATACCAGCCGGTTTTTCCACAATCAGAAGATCTTTATCTTCGAAAAGAATATTGGGCATGTCTTCCGACTTAATCGGCGGAACGTAGCTATTTGGCTTTTCTTCCACACGAATCGGAGGAATACGAACCAAATCACCAGCTTTTAGTCGAGCTTCCACCTTTACACGGCCCTTATTGATTCGGACTTCTCCGTTCCTGACCATACGGTAGATATGAGATTTCGGTACGCCTTTTAACAAAGTAATCAGGAAGTTGTCCAAACGCTGCCCCTCATTGGCCGCTGAAACGGTCACTAAACGAGCTTTCAAATTTTGAGGTTCTGGTTTAGGCAACCGGCGGGCTTTTTCTTGTTTTTGGACACTCGGCTTCTGCTCCTTCTGGGCAGAACGGATTTGTTCCAAGATATCCTTACCTTTTCTTGTCCGACCTTTTGCCTCAGGCCGTTTTCTATTCGTAACTTCTTTGTCCGTTGCGTTTTTTTGCGGATGGCGCTCTGTGCTCATTTGTTTTAAAATCCTCACCGAGACAAATTATTAGCCGTTTGAAGGTGCCGCCAAGACTATTAAAGTCCTTGTGCTTAGGCCTCAAAGCTCGATATATGACACGTTGTTGTCACTAATAATTTTCGTCGCTCGTAAGCGTTGATTGTAGCCTTTTCGGACAGCCTTAATTTCCGCCTGCTAGGAAATTGAGATCCCAAACAGCTCATCGCGCAAAATGTTGAACATAAATCCGAGAGATTCGAGAACAATTTCTCAGTGGATCTTCGGTGGCGTTTCTTTTATTAGAACGTCTTGCTGAAAAGAATATTTTTTATTTTGCTGTGCAGCGTCCGGTTGATGCTGCAGGCAGAGAAGAACTAGAAGTTGTAGTTGTTGTTATTGTTTTTTAACTGGTAGAGGAAAGTAATTGAGCGTTTCCAACAGAGGAGAACTTACGGTCCGGGATCGAAGAATCCTTCGGAGGCCAATCTCCCCGTGCATAAAATCTGAAACGGAAGGCTCAGCGGATGCCCACAAATTACTAGCTTACCTTTTAACTAAACGTCCTCATCAATCTTTCACCTAGAGACATATTCTTTCAGCACGCCTGTGATCCGCGTCAGTGATCGAGGAGTGCCCAATGAAGCGCATGTTATTTAATGCCACGCATCCTGAGGAGCTGCGTGTCTGTATCGTTGACAGCCAACAACTGATCGACATGGATCTGGAGTCGTCTGCCCGCGAACAAAGAAAGTCCAACATCTACAAAGGTATTATTACTCGTGTTGAACCCTCTCTGGAGGCCTGCTTCGTAGACTACGGAGAAGAAAGACACGGCTTTTTGCCTTTTAAAGAAATCTCTAAAGCCTATTTCAACGAGGGAGTCGACTACAGAACAGCCACTATCAAGGAAGCTGTTTCCGAAGGCATGGAACTCATCGTTCAAGTTGAAAAAGAAGAAAGAGGAAACAAGGGCGCTGCTCTGACGACCTTCATTTCTTTAGCAGGCCGCTATCTTGTCTTAATGCCCAACAATCCTCGCGGAGGCGGCGTCAGCCGCCGCATTGAAGGCGAAGAAAGAGAAGAGCTCAAAGAAAACCTCAGCAAGCTTCAGTATCCGAAAGGCATGAGCCTTATCGCTCGTACCGCCGGTATCGGCAGAAGCGTTGAAGAGCTTCAATGGGACTTGGATTATCTTCTTAAACTGTGGGAAGCGATCGATGACGCAGCTAAGCCGCAGTACGATGACGGCAAAGGCAACATAGTCGACACCGCTACCATCAACGGCAGACCTTTGAAGAGGGTCAATCCGGCTCCTTTCTTGATCGTTGAAGAAAGCAATCTGGTTATTCGCGCCATCCGCGACTACTTCCAGCCGGAAATCAGCGAAATCCTCATTGATACCGACGAAATCTATGAACAGGCCCGTCAATTTATGAGCCATGTCATGCCGGATATGGTCGACAGAGTCAAGAGATATCACGACGACATTCCTCTGTTTACCCGCTTTTTGGTGGAAAAACAGATTGAAACAGCTTATTCCCGCACAGTTCCCCTTCCCTCCGGCGGTGCCATTGTTATCGACCATACGGAAGCTTTGGTGGCTATTGACGTTAACTCGGCCAAGTCCACCAGAGGGGCCGATATTGAAGAGACAGCTTTCAAGACCAATATGGAAGCTGCTGAAGAAGTTGCCCGCCAGATGAGGCTGCGCGACCTCGGCGGTTTAATTGTTATCGACTTCATTGATATGGAGAATCCGAACAATCAGAGAGAGCTTGAGCAGAAGATGAAGGAGGAGCTCAAAAACGACAGAGCCCGCGTACAAGCTGCCAAGATTTCCCGCTTCGGCTTAATGGAAATTTCCCGTCAAAGACTGCGTCCCACATTGTATGAAGGCAGCCACATTACCTGCCCGAGATGCAACGGCGTCGGTGTTATCCGCGACACAGAATCCAGTGCCATTCAAGTTCTCCGTATCCTTCAGGAAGAAGCTCTCAAAGATGGGACAGCCGCTATGCAGGCTCAGGTACCGGTTGATGTCGGCACATTCCTTCTCAATGAAAAGAGAAACGATATTGCCAAGATTGAATCTCGTCATAAGATCAAGATCTTCTTGATTCCTAACAAGAACTTAGAAACTCCCCATTATCAAATCGAAAGAATTCGTCCTGATGATGAAAGACTTGATTCCGTTCTTCCAAGCTACGAAAGAGTAGAAAGCTTTGAAGCCGAAACCAATGAGCCCTATTCCAGAGCTCCTCAACAGCATACTTCGGACAGACCAAAGCAAGTTCCTGTTATTAAAGGACTTCCTGCACGTGAAGAAGCTCCGAAGCATGTTGACTCCAAGAGCAAAGCTCAACCGAAAGAAAATAAACAATCGTTCTGGCAGAAACTCATCAGTTTCTTTACCGGAAGCGAGGAAGTTACTGAAGAACAAGTTAAGAAAGAAAAAGCTAAAACCCGCAAAGAGCAGAAGGCTGCCAAAGGTCAGGAAAGAAAAGCTAAACCTTCCAGAGCCGAAAGAAAGAACGCCGGCAAAGGCAGAGATCAGGCAAAGCAAGAAAGAGCCGAACGCTCCGAAAAAACCGAAAAGCCGTCCCGTTCCGCCTCAAAAGCCGAAGGCAAGAGAGACAGAACTGAAGACAGACGCACTTCTAAGAAAGCCGAGGCGGTTCCACAGCAGACTGCAGCAGAAAGCAAACCGGAAGAAGTCAAATCTCAGAGACGTGCTGAGAAAGAGGCTCAACCGACAAAACGCTCCAGAGAAACCGCTAAAGTTCCTGCTATTGCTCCGGCCAACGATGAAACAGAAGTTAAAGCAGCTCCATTAGCCGAAGCCGTTAAACCTCAAACTGAAACTATTGACGTTTCCGTTCCGGCCCCTGACGCTGCTGAAGCTGACAAGAACATCAAGGTCTCTGCTCCTGCAGCTGAAACAGCTCCGGTCAGAAAGCCAAGACGCTCCAGAAAAGAAAAAGAAGGACTTTTTGACCAGGTTGAAACTCCGAAACCGCCGGTTGCCGTAGCTCCGGTAACTGCCGCAGTTGAAGTAGCCGTTATGGATCAGGTGAATGCTTTTGTTCCGCATCAAGAAGCAGCTACCGTTTCCGCACCTTCCGCAGAAGTTCCGGCTGTTAATGTTGCCGACCTTTCTCTCGAAGAAAAGCCTGAAAAGCAATTCAGACACAACCCTTACAGAACCCGCAGAGGCAGAGGCGAAAGAAAGCAGCAAGCAGAGAAGAGCACTGAACAGGCGCAACCGGTTGCTGAAGCAAAACCCGCAGAAGCTACGCCGGCCCCGCAGCCTGAAGTACCTTCTTTGAAGGAAATTCAGAAACCAGCGCATGAAATCAGCTTCAAGGCAGAATCTTCCATCCCGGCTGAACCAGTTAAGGAAGAACCGAAACAAGCGGCTGAAGTTAAACAGGAACCGGTAAAAGCTCCTGCAGCACTCACTCCTGTAGTGGCCACTGTCCCGGTACAAGCTCCCACTCCGGCAAAAACAGCCGAAGAAAAGCCAGCTGCTAAGCCGGCAAAGAAAGCTGGAGCATCTGCAGAACCAAAACTTGAGCTCGTCTCTACCAAAGTAACTGATGAACCTACTGTTGAGGTTCAGAAACCAAAATTAGGCAGAAAGAGAATCAAGAAAACAGTTTCTGACGAACCGTTCGTTTTAGAACAAGTCCAGACAACAGCTAAATAATAGTCTGTCCGAAACTCAAAAAGCACCTTGGAGCCCGCTCTTCGCGGGCTCTAATTTTTGCTTAGTCGATCTGCTGTTTGGTAAGGTTCCCATGGCTCGATAAGAGCCGCAGATTTTCCGGCATTAGCTCTCTGCTTGCAATTGTTTGTAGGTAGACGGAAGCCATGGCTTGAGGCCGTAATCTTCCAGTCCGTGCTTGAAGTCCAAGGAACCTATCTTCTTGGTTTTATCGTGTCCGTCTTTTAACGCTTCCGTCCAAGCCTTATCGAGGACGTGACCATAGACGCTCCGACAGTGGACCTGCGGACAAAATCTTGGACACTTACTGCCTCAGTAAATTCCTCTCCAAGTTTTATATTTAAGTTCGTTTCTCTTTTTATACCCCCTCCCGGAACCCTCGGCTCCGGAAACTCCAATGCCTTTACATCCTTTCCCCTTCTCATCCTTACAAAATCTCTGCCCACTTAACGAATTCTCTATCTTTTAAAGAAAAAACTAAGGCCATCCGTTTAATTTCCAAATGAGTTTCAGATAAGCCGTAACTGCGTTCCTTCATTTGTATTTCCGCTTCCCTAAGCTTTTTCTCCGGACTCTCCCCATCTTTGACTAGCTTGAATTCGAACACCCAATGACGGAAACCGGACCTCACCTCTAAATCACTCCGGCCCTTGTTATTATGGACTTCGGTTCTGGCTCTCAAACCTGCGCCTGCGCAATATATTTGTATGAAAGACTGAATACTGGACTCTTTAAAGTCTTTGTAAGCCCGATAATCAATTCCTCTCAAGAAGTGATTAAGATTGTGATAAACCGACTCGGCATTCTCATTTGCCAAAAGATATGCAATGTTGCCTGCACCTATTTGTTCTACAGTTCGGCCTCTTAACATTTGCTCTAGATAAAGCTGAGCCATTGCTGTTCTTACTTCAAGGTTCGGATAATCCACATACGCTGTCGTGCCCTGAATTCTTTTTATTGTCAAGTAACCGGCTTGCGTAAGAAGCCCTACATCTGACAAATTTTCAACATCAGAAGAACCGCTCAATATGTTCAACGCTAGGGCCTTCTCTTTTCCATAGTACATCGGATCCCGTAACGTATGAGATTGTAAGTATTTGGCTAAAACACTAGGTTTTCCACCGCTTTCAAACCAATAATCCTTCAATCCTCTCTCTGGAGAGGAGAAAAAATGTAATAAAGACCAGGGAGCAAGGACCTTTTGTTTTGCGTTTTCTTCAAAACAAAAGCCGTCATAATGAGCAGTTAACTGGTTCAGAAGTTCCTCCCGCTCCACTTTCAGAGTTTCTGAAGCACATGACAAATACTTGGAAAAATACTCTTCTACTTCTTTATGCGTATATCCTAATAGGGAGCCGTATTCTGTCGAAAGCGAAATATCCGTTAAATTATTTAATGCTGAAAAAATATTTGTCTTGCTAAATTTCGTTATTCCAGTAATAAATAAAAAACGTAATGCTGTATCGTTAGATTTAAGGATCGAGTAAAACTTTGAAAGGTAATTCCTAACTTGTAAAAACAATTTAGGATCATCTAGACACTCTGTTAACGGGGTATCGTATTCATCGATCAATAATACCAACGACGAAGCTGGCAATCCGTCTAAAAAGGCTTCCAACTGATTGGTAAAAAAATTGGACCCACTTTTCTTAAACCCTATCTTTTGAAATTGCGTATCCAAATAATCATCAAAATATTCTTGGAATTCTTTGAAAGTTCCTTCTGGCTTTACTCTGGCAAAGTCCAGCCTCACCACTCGATAGTTCTTTTCGTCCTTCCAAAGCTTTTCAATTTCCAGACCCTTAAAGTCTCTCAAACCATGTTTAAACAAAGACTCAAAGGCGGAAATTAACAATGATTTTCCGAACCTTCTTGGACGAGCTAAGAAATACTTTCCTCTATTGGAGGCCAAACGGTAGATATAACTTGTTTTATCTACATAAATTTCATCCGACTCTCGAAGAGCTTCAAAGGAAGATGTGCCTAAAGGCAATCGTTTCAATAATTCCGTATTCATAAGAGTCCCTTCACTTTATTCTCACCATTATAGAAGTGCCCGCCTTTCTCAAAACATCTGTCTTCATGAGGTTACTCAAATAATCAAACTAGTCCTAAATTTCAATGACATGGTTTTGGATTTTTCCTGACATTGAGAGGTTCAGGATAAGTTCGCATCTTCTAATAGCAGCAATCCATCGAAAAGCTTCATTTCTCTATCAGAGAGAACCCGGACAGGTGGTTCCTGCTTGTCACCTCTTAAGCCAGATTTATTTTAATCATCAGATTAATCATGTTCTCGCATTTCTTCGCTAGCTATCTGAAAACTTCAAGCTGGGCGCGCAATGAATCTAGTTTCCTTAAATGTCCTAATCCTCCGTCACGGAGATACCTACTTTATATTCCATCGGGAAATTCCTGAAGGTGCAACAAGGGATCTTTAGATAGCATTACAGTTACCGACCTATGGGTGATTAAGTGGAGAATCGCTCTTTTTCCAAGGCACGTTATATGCAAAAAAAGAATAAAAAAAAGGAAGTCTCTATCTTCCGTTCAAAACCTCATTCTGTTAAGTTTTTTTTCTTACATAAGAAGTCTCCTTTATTAAAGCGCCAAGTATTGGCACTCTTTTCTGCTTTGTTTGTTCCTTTAGCCGCATTGGCCGCAACTGAACAAGACTTTAAAACGCCGGAGTATTACGCTTCGAACGGGCTGGATTTAATCAATGCAGCTCCTGCTTATGCGCAGGGATTCACTGGAAAAGGCGTGTTGATTGGTTTATTAGATACTGAGATGCAGTCATATCATCCGGAATTATCCGAGAAGTTTGAAGTCGTTCAAGCTTTTGACAAGGACGGAAACAGACTTCCTCTCCCAACGGTCTGGGACGTATCCGTGAGTCACGGAACCCATGTTGCCTCCATCATGGCTGCAAAAAAAGACGATAACGGAATGCACGGTGTTGCTTTTGATTCGAATGTTGTCGGACAGGTCTACATTGGACTTCAAGAATTTTATTATCCGGATAACGAAAATTTCTTTCAAAAACATCCTGAGATTAAAATTCTCAACAACAGTTGGACCTCACCTGAGCTCAATAAAGATCAGCTTCCAACAGGTGAGCTGTACAGCATAAACGAAGCGAAAAAGCTTTCCAAGTTAATGGGTGAGCGTCCGCATTCAGGCAGTCTCGTCAACTGGGCTCTAAACAATCCTAACAGTCTCGCGGTCATTGCCGCGGCCAACGACGGTTGGGTCCATCCTTCTTTTACCGGAATGCTCCCTCGCTATTACGGTTCCGAACTTGGAAACTGGATTACCGTTGTCTCAGCTAATCCTCTCGATACGCGTCGAGAAAACGGAAAAATTGTCTTCGGCCCAACAGGCCTTTCTTTGTTTTCTAATGTAGCTCGCGGTGCAGAACTGTTTTCTATCACCGCGCCCGGAAGCAATATTTTGGCCGCAAATGTAATTGACGGAAAGTACGTCTTAAAATCCGGCACCTCTATGGCTGCGCCTCAGGTTTCGGGAGCTGCCGCCCTAGTAGCTCAAGCTTTTCCGTGGATGACAGGAAAGCAACTAGCCGATACGCTTCTCACAACGGCTAACAGCAATATTGAATGTCCGGACATTCTTGTCGGTTTTGATAATTCGGTTGCTTCAGTTCTCGTCTTTTATTACTTTTCCAATGACAGACCCTCCCAAGAGCAACTAATTCAGGCTATCACCAAAACATACCAAGCCGATCCTGCTGCGTGGCCAACTTATTCTCTTAATACTCTTATTGACCTTTTCGTCAAAGACCATTACGAAAAAGACGGCACAGAAAAGTTCGACGATAAGTATGTAAGACTTGTTAAAGTCACCAAAGAAGAAGTGTTTGGCCAAGGCATGCTTGACGTTGGCAAAGCTGTGAACGGTATTGCACGCTTAGACGTCAACCGAATGAAGGCAGAAGACATTCGATCCTATGCTGAATTCGGAAACGAAAAGTTTGCTTTTGAAAGATTTAACACCCAAGGAAAAACAGCCTTCTTTAACAACGATATTTCCGAAAGCCTTTGGAATGACAAGTACCACCACGAAGAATACAAAGAAGGTGTTTATAGAGCGGCGACAACTTTCACCGGGTTAAAGCCCGGATTGATTAAGGAAGGAAGCGGCGTTTTAGTCTTAACCGGAACGAACACGTACTCCGCACCGACAGTTGTTGAAGGGGGCGTTTTAGACATTAGCAAACGAGCCGACGGTTCCGGTGGAACGCTGGTGCATAGTTCCATCTTAGTTCAAAACGAAGGTGCGCTTTTAGGCAACGGCACAGTTAACAACAAAGTAATAAATCATGGTACTTTTATTCCCGGTGATTTTGTGGCTCCTTTCACGGTTGGACATTACGTTCAAAGTCCGTCGGGAAATCTCATTTTCTTTGTAAGTAATGAGGGCGAGCACAACAGTCTGAAAGTGCTTGACGAAGCCAAATTAGAAGGCAAGATCTTACTTGGTTTAGAAAGAGGCTTTCACGTCAATGATAGTCTTCATCAAATCCAGCTTCAGGAACTTATCGAAGTAAGCGATCCCTCAAAATTATCCTTAGATTTGGAAGCTATTAAGTTTTTTAAAAATTCAGGAACTTTAGACGCTGAATTAGAAAGAAAAGGAAACTCCATCTTTTTAAAAATTTTGAGATTGCCCGACAGTTACACGCAATATGCCCAGACACCAGCTCAGTTTTCTTTGGGAAATGCGTTATATGCCGTTGCGTCGCAGAGTTCCTTAAGCAACGGTTTGAATAATTTAATCGAGTTAGTAGATTTTTCCGATCCCAGAAACAATGAGGTATCCAATATTCTCCAAGACACGCTGCCAAATTTATACCTGAATGCTCAGAAAGCGGACTTAGAACAGCTTCGAACTATTAATAACCTTCTCTTCTCGGCTCAGACCGAGAACGGTTATTGGACTAAGGTTTTAGGCACTCGAGGCTCTACCGCTAACTCGACTTATCTCAACGGCTATCGGACTTATCAGTACGGCGTGTTAGGAGGATACAGAACCAAAGTTTCTGACCAAGTCAAATCCGGACTATTTATCGGTGCTGCTCAATTAAATCTGAAGGAAAAGAATAGCGGGAGCAAATACGATTCAACAAGATTTTTGATTGGAGCAGAAGCGAGATACTTGCCCCAAAAAATTGATGGATTAACAGTTTTTGGCTCTATGTTTGTCGGCGTTAATGATGCCAAAGCAACTAGAAAATCAGTCGGCAGTGCTTATAAAGGCCACTGGACAGGTTTTGGTTTCAGTACTCAAGCAGGAGCGGAATTCTTAGCCGGATCAGAAACTATCAAAGCAGGTCCTTTTGCATTGGTTGATTACAGTTGGCTACGGACACCTTCTTTCACAGAGAAAGGCTCGGGCATTCCGCAATCCATCGCATCACACCATAGAGGAAACATTTCAAGCTTGATCGGCCTTAAATTTCAAGGCAGCACTCAAATTATCCAAACATCGATAACTTCCGATATATGGCTCGGCTGGCGCCATAGCTATTCAACGAGCGAGGCCAAGATTGGCACAAAATTTGCCGACGCTTCTCCGAGATTTTTTGCCGGAACTGACAGTTTCCAAAAAGATTCCATGGAAGGCTCTTTAAGAGTCAGTTTAGAACAAAAGACTGGCGTCTACGGCGGACTTGAAGCTTGGGGAGCTGCTTCCGGAAAAGCTCGCAACATTGGTGCCAATCTATTTATTGGAAAGAAGTTCTAGCCAAAAGAAGCGAAGAACTATTTCTTCCTGAATTTGACTGCTTGTCATTAAGCCGTCATTGCGATTTCGCCATAACTAGCTTCTCTTGCTTCGGCTGTCTACAGCACTGCGCAGTTCTGCCCGCCTTGTGTTGTAACAGACGCTCTGAGAGCGTTGGTCTGAGTTCCTGCAACAGTCGTGAGAATAATCACCTCTACTCGCAATGTTAATATTCAGTCCTTCGAGTTGTCTCTACTATGACCTCGGCTGACTTCTGATTTAACATCCAGTTCCCTCTCGAGTTCTGTAGCCGGTAGCATTAAATCAGACCTCCCCAGGTATGACGCCGTTCTTTCCCGCCTGTCCATCGGATCTACGTCCTAGGGTCTTGTATGAGTATTGGGCGTTGGGTACTTTAGCCCCCTCCCCTCAAAAAAAAACGCCTAGACCGCCTCATATCCGCTTCCTGTCCGTTGAACATGCGTTTTGCTGTCAGCTTCCTTCAGATTTAACGTCATCGTTGAACCCTTGCCGAGTCGCTAACCTTTCCCCTCACCGGGCAGGTTCGGGATTTGCACCCTATGGAGAGATGCCCTGCTGGGCGCACTAAAATAAAGCCAGCAGGTTTTAACTGCCGGCTTGTTTTTCCTAATGAGTTAATTAGGTCGTTTCAGGATTAGTTAGAGAAGAAATATTTCCTTTACCTTCATCCTGCAGCATATGGTTTAGTTCTCTCTGAAGCAGAACAATAACGGTATAACGGTTCACGACTTCTCTGTAGAACTGTAGGAGGGCCAAGTAGAGCTCAGAGCGGTGCAAAGGCATTTGATTGATATCAATCTGCTTCATCAATTCAAGCTGATAAAGATTGACCTCTTCTAAGTTAGTATTGGATAACCTCAGCAATACTTCGTCAGAGGTTGAGCCTGAAAGGATAAAGTTATCCAGAGTCTTCTGAAGACTCTTCAAATCACTAATGGACTTAAGAAGATTGTTTCTCAACACACCCTTGAAGACAGAGTGGGAGTTAGCAATGTGATCGTCCATCTGGCTCACTACCTTTGTTAAAAGCTGAGCCACGTCCTTCATGTTGGAGAACGTACGGTAGTAATAGTTTCGGGCATCGTAATCACCATCTTTACCATGAATAATCATCAGATAGTATTGACTTCTCATACGCACGATATGATCCAGCAAAGCCTGAGAACGGCTCTTGCATTGTCCAAGCTCAGACAAATCTTCTGCTAACAAGGCCTTAACGGCATCCGAGAAGATGTTGATAGTCTGTTCGAGGTTTTTTCCAATAGCATTGTTAAGACGATTTCTAATCTCTTCACGGGTCATATTTTCGTCAAGAAACTCTTCTGCTTGCTGTTCTTTCTTGGAACCAGCCAAGAAGTTAGAACGAATTAACAAAGTAACAACTACTAAACCCGCAGGAATCATGAACCACGCACCGAGCCATAAGCAAAGAAGAGCAGCAATACCGCAGGAAATAAAGGCGGTAAAGGCTGTCAAGAACCATCCGCTGATAACGGCTAAGACACCGGAAATACGATAAACTGCTGTTTCTCTATCCCAAGCACCGTCAGCCAAAGAGCTTCCCATGGCTACCATAAACGTGACGTAGGTAGTTGACAAAGGCAGCTTGAGGGAGGTAGCCGTTGCAATCAAAATACTGGCCAGCACCAAGTTAACAGACGCTCTGACCTGATCAAAAGGCAATGGGATCTCACCCTTTTGCAAACGAGGCTTTTCTAGTCTGTTATCAATTGCTGTTAGGACGGAACGAGGAAGAATTTGATTAACAATCTTATTGACGCTCAAGGCTGAGCGAACAATGACACGGCCTGTTACAGTGGCGCCGAACTGCTCTTTCTCGTTTCTGTCGCTGGCAGACAAGTTAATAGCTGTCTGCACAACTCGTCGTGCCTTCGGGCTGAACCACAAGGTTCCAACCATAATTAAGCCGGAAATAACAAGATAGATGGTCGGAGTTTGAACACTCTCCTTTAACCCGCCCATATAAAAAGTTTCAGGAGTAAGGGCTCCGTTCAAAGCATGAGCCGCGTCAGCTATCTGTACGCTCTGCAAAGCTGCAAGAGGCACACCAACGAAGTTCACCAAGTCGTTGCCTGCGAAAGCGAAAGCCAGTGAGAATGTGCCGGCCAAAATTACAAGACGAAGTGCATTGTAATTAAAGAACCAGATGAGGCACTGAATGACAACTGTCGTGCCTAAGAAGGTGTAAAGAAGAATATCGAAAGTATTAGCATTAATCCAGGTCAAAAGTTCCGGAGTCATGAAAGAAGCACCTTTTGCACCCTTCACGACAAGGAAGTAGAAAATAGCTGTTAAACAGAAACCGGAATAAATACCGCCGATATAACGGTATACCTTCTGGAATTTAAAGGAGAATACCATGCGGACGATCCATTGGATAATGACGCCGCAGGTAAAAGCAATAATGACAGAAGAAAGAATACCGATGATGATACTCAGTGCTTTTTCATTATTGATATAGGCTCCTAAACCTCCTAAAGATCCCGTTGTAATCCAAAGTTTGTAGCTAGCTGTAATGACAGAGCCGCCGAGCAATTCGAAAACAATGGAAACTGTGGTTGAGGTTGGAAGTCCAAGAGAATTAAAGGTGTCAAGGAGAAGTACGTCGGTCATCATAACAGCAAAGAAAACTATCATGACGTCGTAGAAGGTAAACATTGTCGGATTAAAGATACCGCTTCGTGCGATTTCCATCATTCCGCTTGAGAATGTACAGCCTAAAAGCACACCGGCGGCAGCGACGAACATTACTCTATTGAAAGAAGCTGCTCTCGATCCTAATGCGGAACTTAAAAAGTTAACCGCATCATTACTTACCCCCACAAATAGGTTAAACGAGGCAAGAAGCATTAAGAACAGCATAATGCCTGTTAAAAAAGTGTCCATATAGTAATAATTTTAGAAATAACTTAACCACCCTATGTTAGATATCCAATATGACAAATTTATTACATAAAAGGGTTATTTTCTCTTTATAACCTTGACCCTCAAAACCATTTTAGTCAGTCATAGCCCGCCGGCTCTTTCTTAAAAGCTTCTGCGAAGCTTTCTAAAGAGTATTATTGCCAGAATAAAAAAGTCTCACTTTTACAACACGAATAAGGAATGACTCATGAAGTTTAAAGTTCTTACCTGTCAAGCCGGTATTGCAGCTGCCATGCTCGCAGTCGCACCAGCCAGTCATGCTGACTTTCTTTCCGACCTTTTTGGTTCCTCTGCTAAAGAACCGGCCGTTTTGCCGTTGACTACTTCTCAGATTCTTCAAAAAGAAGTTTATTCGATCGATGGACGTAAAGTCTCTGCTTGGGAAGTTGTGCCAGTCTCCACTAAGCGGGGCACACGCTATAACTTGGTCCAGAAAGAAGGTACCGGCACTTTATTTGGAAGCCAACTCGATGCCGGCAACGTGGTTACCAAAAACGGCAAAGTTGCCTTGGATAAAGCCGCTGGAGTTACATTCCTTAAAAACGGAGATGCTCAATTCACTTTCGGTCATCCAAAGACACCTGTCATTATTGACTTGAATCTTCGTGCCATTGACGTCAGCGGTCAAAAAATTGCAGACTATCTCAAGACCCGCGACGGCAAAACCAGCAATGATTCTGAAAAAGTTGGAAACTCTAAATTCCCGGAAGGCTCAATTGCTTACCAGGCCGTTACTAAATTCGTAAATGGTGAAATGGTTCTTCCTGTAAACGAATCCTTTACTAATGCTAAGGCCTCACGAGAAATCATTGAGAACTTCAGAACTGTTCCTTACTGTTTGAACTACGAATCCAGAATGGATTCTCACGCCTACGGCATCGTCTTTGACCCGTCTGCTCCAAAAGCTACAACAGGTACATACAAGATTCTTCCGGTCAGAAGAGACACTATTTTCTGCAAGCCGACAGGAGAACCAGCTGTTGCCAGCGGAAACTGGAATGCTGTCACAACCAAGAACTCCTCTGCTGTTGTTTTAACACTTCCGTCCAATGTTGATCCGCGAGACTGCGGCCTCAAGATTCATGAAAACGGGGTTGCTAAGATTGCCTTCATTGCACCGGCTAAAGGCGACCATGTATTCAGACCAGGCCGTTACTATGCCAAAGGTGCAGCAGTTCAAGGTCAGAACTATTTATTCAACAATGTAGCCGCTGACGCTGCTACAAAAGCTCTTGGACTGTAACATTCCGTCCTTCATTGAAGCCTCGCCGACCGCGAGGCTTTTTGTTATAGCCTATACTTCCTAACTCGGCTTCTTTTTTCCTCACTACCGTCATCCTTCCTTTTAAGACTCTTTCCGTTAGCTAGCGTAACTTTCTGTTTCTTTTGAAATAACCCTGTAGTCTTTTTACTATATGAAATTATTCAAATAATTGATATGATAATCATTATCATTTTCATTTATTGTTTTATTAGCCATGTTTAGAACTTCTTTGTCTGTACTTTTTGCAGGATTATTCTCTGCTTCCCTTTGTTTCGCTGCCGATTTGCCAAAGGAAATCAATATCGTTTATGTCAAAGCTCCTTTCAACCTACAGAATATTGTTATGAAAGAGAAAGGAATGCTTGAAAAAGCATTTGAAAAGGACAACATTAAGATAAATTGGAAAACAATTACCTCCGGCTCTAAACAAACTCAAGCTATGGCTGGAAAATCTATTGATATTTCCGCTGTGATGAATACTTCCTCTCTATTAATGGCTAATGGTGTCGGCAATAAAATATTAATTGCTACCGGTGTTTCACATCCGGCCGACACTTTCGCGATTGTTGGAAAACCAGAAGCCATCCAATCCATCAAAGATCTCAAAGGTAAGAAAATCGTAGGACCAAAAGGTACTGTGCTTCATCAGCTGCTCGTTGCCGCCTTAAATAAGGAAGGAATGAGCATCAAAGATGTTGAGTTTATTTCTATGGATCAACCAACGGCTCTGGCCGCGTTGCTGGCAGGTAGGGTGGATGCTGCATTATTAGCTGCAAGCGGCGTTATCAAAGCCGAAAAATCCGGAACCAAAGTCATTACAACGGCAAAAGATTTGGTTAACGTGAACCTTGTTACCACCGTTACAGAAGATTTTGCAAAGAAGTATCCTGAGGTTCTCGATACAGTAGTAAAGGTTCAGAGAGAAGCTTTGGACTGGATTAAAAAGAATCCTGAAGAAGCTATCGGTTTAGGAGCTAAAGAGCATGGTATAGATATGGATGATGCCCGCAAACTTGCTTCCTGGTCTAACTATTACAACACCTTAAGTGAGAAAGATATCGAGGGCCTTCAAAAAGACCAAGATTTCTTATTCGACAACAAAATGATGGAAAAGAAAGTTGATGTTAAATCCTTAGTCCTTCCTTCAGCTCTGAAATAAAAATGTATTCCAATATCAAAGATTTTCTAATCTTCAAAGAACCAGAAGGCATCATTGGATATCGTGAAGATGATCTTTATCGTTTTGCCGGCCCGCGTGCTTTGATTGCCAGTGCGTTAGTTTTTCGTTTGATGAAAGAGGCTATAAAAGATTTGTCTCCAAATGAAATTCCATGCCGCAAGGACTTCACCGTCATCTCGGGCCATTCTGGGCCGGGTGTCAAAGACGGTTTTGAATACTTGACACGAGCGGTCAGCGAAAGGCGTTACCTTTACGATCCCGATAAGGCACGGAGCAATGCACCAGCTGCACCGGCTTCTGCCGCAGAAGGCTTCATGTATTTTGAAATTGGCTACCGTGGAAAAGCAATCCGATATGTCCTTGCTGACGATATTTTTGATTCAGAATGGTTTTCTCAGGTAAGGAAGCACCAAGAAGGATCTTCTTCCGTATCTGAGCACTCCCGCTATCTGATGTATAAAGATTCCGTGGTTTCTAAGCTAAGAAGAAAAGAGGATATTTTCAAACAAAAAGTACAGATTAGCGAAGACCCTTGATTTAATTGAGTATGACTTCTTTCTTTTTGGAGAAATTATGAGAGTCCTTCATTACATTTGAGGGAATACTTAAGCACACCATCTTTGAATGAAAAAAGTTTCAGAGGCAAAGATTATGAGACGAATCTTTTCAGATTAGTTTTGCCGTCATCAATTTTTCTCTGCACTCCAATATATCTTCCTCAGTCTCTTCCTATAAAATAATCTTCATACAAGAAGAGAACGATTCAGGTGTGAGCCATAAGACTTTGGACTCTAAACTGTGAACAGAGGCTTTTCTGTTACTTTCAACAAAGATGGCCTCTTCGTGCAGCTTACTTCCTTCTTCTCCAAGGCCGGTTTCACTCGAATTTTGCGGCTCGAGCGGGAACCTGCCTCTCCACAAGCTGCCACGATGGAATTCAGCGCCATATTCTTCAAATTAATTTCCGCTCTAAGACCTGGACTGTCGCGCAACTGGAGCACTTCCATTTGTGAGCCGACAATGGCAACAATTCAGACTTATATCCGCAAATAGAGAAACTCTTGCTGCTCGGGAAAAATCTGTTCCCAACTTTAACATATCCCCCCCCCACCTTATCGCCGTCTTGCACTACAGTTGGCTAGAAACTCATGTCGGAAATAGCTCTAGGCAAATGATTGTTTTTCATCATACATAGGTTGTGATTGAGCCATCCAGTGCTGAAGCGGCTTCTCTTATGCCTACTAATCTTTTCTTTTTGAAGATGCCGGCGAAGATATGAAAAGATTTCAAGTAACCTATTCA
The DNA here is from genome assembly GCF_002221595.1 of Turicimonas muris. Classification (GTDB taxonomy): domain Bacteria; phylum Pseudomonadota; class Gammaproteobacteria; order Burkholderiales; family Burkholderiaceae_F; genus Turicimonas; species Turicimonas muris. The sequence goes on along the minus strand of NZ_NHMP01000001.1, from coordinate 655,946 downwards.
AGTCCAACTTCCTCCTATTGGAATACTCAAAGATAAAAAAACGGAACTGCCGAAACATTTGCAGAAAGAGGAACGTCTTCATTTACAAAACTAAGAAGTGCTCCTTTTCCTCTAACCTCCTTTGGCAAAACGTCAAAACTTTTGACCATAGAAGCTCGTGGAGAACTTGTTTTTTTTATCTCTATGGGATAAAGCATCCCTGCCTCTTCAATAATAAGGTCAATTTCTCTGCCATCAGTATCCCGATAATAAAAAAGGCTTGGTTCTCGTCCAATGTTGCGATAGCCTTTCAAAATTTCAATGATTGCATAATTCTCCAGAAAAGCTCCACTCATCGTTCCCGCCTCTATTGCTTGCTCAGTAAGCCAGCCGCTTAAAAAAGATGCCAGTCCAGTATCCGTAAAATAGAGCTTTGGTGATTTGACTAAACGTTTAAGACGATTATTAAAATATGGCGGGAGAAAATATACGAGCCCTGAAGCCTCCAAAACTGAAAGCCATGCTTTAGCAGTAGGTTGACTTATACCAACATCATTTGCCAAAGAGTTAAAGTTGATTTGTTGCCCAATCCGACCTGCTACTGCTCTTACAAATCTAACAAAATCCATTTCATTAGATACTTTCGTCAAGTTACGAACGTCACGCTGAAGATAAGTTTGAAAGTAGGAGTTATAAAAAATCTCCCAATCTACATCTGCCGTCCATAACATGGGATAACTGCCTTTCCATATAAAATGAAAAACCTTATCTAACGCAATTGACGTGCGTTTTCGGCAACTTTCCAGGTAATTCTCTGTAGGTAGGAAAGGCTTTTGTTTTAACCATCCCTGTAGTTCTCTCTGAGAAAGTCCAAGAAGTCTAAGAATTGCTATGCGACCAGCTAGACTTTCTGAAACATGCTGCATGAGATGGAATTGCTGAGAACCTGTAAGCCAAAAGAGACCGTTATTTTCATCTTGATCAACAATTGACTTAATAGCAGGAAAAAGGGTTGGAGCGTACTGAATTTCATCTATAAGAACAGGTGGTTTGTAGCGTTGGAGAAAAAGACTCGGATCTGAGTCTGCAAGCTCGCGGGCAGTGATTAAATCTAAAGAGATGTAAGGACGGCCCGGTGCTACGTGCTTTAGCATAGTACTTTTTCCAACTTGTCTAGGCCCAGTAACCAACAAGGTTTTAAATTGTCCGCCTACTTTATTTACAACAACCTGTTCCTCTCTCTGTATGTACATTCTTTTTCCTTCCAGTGATGTCTCATATAATTATATCCAGAAATTTCAAAATCCTATTTTGAAATTTAAGCTCTTTTATAAATTGATCTTCACTATTTTTATGAGAAAGAGAAGAAACCTCTGGATTAAAATAAGGCAGTAAAGAATCCAAGGAACAAAAATGAAACTTACCGTTGTTGTAGATAATTTCTGCCAAAAACAAGGTTTACTCGCTGAATGGGGTTACTCTTCTTGGCTGGAAACAAAAGATACCAACATTCTTTTGGACACAGCCGGAATTTGCCACGTGCTAACGCACAACCTGAATTTCTTGAACTTGGATCCAACAAAACTCTCGTCGGTAATTCTTTCTCACGGTCACTTCGACCATATCTCCGGACTAATGGACATTCTGCGGATTCAGCCGCAGGTTAATGTGTATGCCTCCCCGGCAGTCTCTATTGAAAAAAGAGGAGATGCGGACGCAAAACGTTTGAGCGGCGGATTTCCAATCCAAAGCTTAAGACAATTCCGTCCGATTGAAGGCATAACGGAAGTAGCTCCGGACGTCTTTGCTTTCACCGTTCCAAAAGCAAGAAGAAATCCGCACTATGTATGCTGCAGAAATCTTTGGGAAGTTAACGAAAACGGCTCCGTTGAGACCGACAACTTTGAAGATGATGTTTCAGTCGCCGTTAAAGGAAATAAAGGCTGGTCGCTGCTTTTAGGCTGTTCTCATGCCGGTCTGCCCAACATCATGAGATATATCTCTGAAGAGCTCAATATTGAAGTATTTGATACCGTCGTCGGAGGTTCTCATCTTTGCGCTGCTGCACCGAGAGAATATCCTTTGTGGGCGGAAAAGCTCAGTGAATTTAAGGTAAAACGCTGGAGACTGAACCATTGCACCGGCTTCAAAGCCGCCGCTGCAATGGCCAAATATTTTGATGATGTAGATTGGGCCGGATGCGGTTCAGTCATAGAACTATAAAAAGCTCTAGCCGAAATTATCGTCGTCCGCGTCCCAATATCTTTCTATGTCCGACCAACCGGCTTTAGCATAGGCATAGTTGAGAATATTTGAGCCTTCATGCTCGATGGCGGCTGAATCACTCAATGTCCTTCTCCAAGCCTTTGCACCGGCCAATCCTGTAAGCAGGCCGTGCATATGGCGGCAAACCGCCCTTACCGCTCTTTGATCAGACCCTACCGTCTTCAAGTATTCAGTCATGACCTCAATTACTTTTTCTCGAGTAATCGGCTCATGACTGTCGCCGTAAATTCTGTCATCTACATCGCTTAAAAGCCAAGGAGTGTTGTAAGCAGCACGGCCTACCATCACTCCATCCACAAACTTGAGCTGTTCTTCGACTTGGCCTAAATCTTGAATTGCCCCGTTGATCACAAAGATTAATTCAGGGAAATCTTTTTTAAGCTGATATGCAAACTCTCTTTTGAGAGGAGGAATTTCGCGGTTTTCTTTTGGAGAAAGACCTTTGAGCCAAGCGTTTCTTGTATGAACAATGAAAACATTTGTCCCTGCTTCGGATACCGTCCCAACAAAATCTCGGACGAAGTCATAGTTTTCAATTTTATCGATACCGATTCTATGCTTAACCGTGACAGGGATATCTACGGCATCTCTCATCGCCTTTATACAATCGGCAACCAGGGCCGGTTCCGACATTAGGCAAGCACCGAAAGATCCTTTTTGAACACGCTCACTCGGACATCCGCAATTAATGTTAACTTCGTCATAGCCCCAATCCTGAGCTAATTTTGCACAGGCTGCCATGTCTTTCGGATCAGATCCTCCAAGCTGCAAGGCAACCGGATGCTCTTCTTTATTAAAGTCCAAATGTCTAGGCCTGTCGCCGTATATCAATGCGCCGGTTGTCACCATTTCCGTATACAAACGGGCGTCTTTTGACAACTGACGATGAAAATATCTGCAATGTCTGTCTGTCCAGTCCAGCATCGGAGCTACACAGAATTTCCAAGAATCTTTACTGTTCATAAAACTAAAAAAAGCTGCCAGAAGGCAACTTCAAAAATTAGGATAGGATCCCGTCAACATAAAACCATCGTCCGTTTTCTTTCAAGAATCGACTCTTTTCTTCCTGCTTAAATCCGCGTCCTGCAATCAAGCCGCGGGCAATGAAATGAACTAAGCCTTCATCGGGTGAATTGAAACCGGTGCTTTTTATCTTCAAAGAAAGCCATTTAACCGGGTCATCCAAATTAAGCTCAGACGGTCGCGTTGAAGGATGCCAAGTGTCGAGAAGATACATTGGCTTCTTCACGACAAAAGCAGAATATCTGGAACGCATCAGCTGTTCCGGCGTTTCAGGAACAGCTTTTCCGTCATGAAAGCGTCCGCAGCAGTCGGAATAGAGTTTCCCGCTGCCGCAAGGACACATATCGCTGGGTTTAGATTCCCGGGCCAACTCTTTCGTCTCCGCGGGCAGCTCTTCTGCGTTCGAATTCTTTCAGCCAGCGCTTACGAATTCTGATGCTCTTCGGCGTAATTTCCGCAAGCTCGTCATCGTTAATAAATTCAACGGCGCTTTCAAGGGTAAGCTGAATCGGAGGAACCAAACGAATAGCTTCGTCTGTACCGGAAGCACGAATGTTGGTCAGCTGCTTGCCTTTAATCGGTGTAACGACAATATCATTGTCTCTGGAGTGGATACCGATAACCATACCTTCGTAAATCGGTTCTCCCGGACCAATGAACAGACGACCTCTTTCCTGAATCTTCCACAACGCGTAAGCAACCGAAGTACCGTCATCTTGGCTGATGATGGCACCGTTTCTTCTATCGCCTAAGTCACCGGATTTAACAGGTGCATATTCGTCAAATACATGGCTCATAACGCCGGTACCGCGAGTCATTGTCAAGAAATCGTTCTGGAAGCCGATCAAACCGCGTGCCGGGATCTTGTATTCGAGTCTAACGCGACCTTTACCGTCCGGCTGCATATCCTGAAGATCACCCTTTCTGCGGCCTAATTCTTCCATAACCGGGCCTTGGTGATTTTCTTCAACGTCGACTGTCAAGCTTTCGTACGGTTCCATCTTCACGCCGTCAACTTCTTTATAAAGTACGCGTGGTCTGGAAACTGCCAATTCATAGCCTTCGCGTCTCATATTTTCAATGAGAATGGTCAAGTGCAATTCGCCGCGGCCGGCAACTTCGAAAACACCTTCGTTGTCAGTCGGCTTCATGCGCATAGCCACGTTGCTCTTGAGTTCTCTTTCAAGTCTTTCACGAATCTGACGGCTTGTAACGTATTTGCCTTCTTTACCGGCCAACGGAGAAGTATTGACGTGGAAGTTCATTGTCAAAGTCGGCTCGTCAACATGAAGCAGCGGGAGGGCTTCCGGTGCAGCAGGATCGCAAAGCGTCGTACCGATACCGATGTCTTCAATACCGTTGATAAGAACGATATCTCCTGCCTGAGCTTCATCAACAACCTTTCTTTCCAAACCTTGGAACTTCAAGACCTGATTGACTTTGGCTCTCTTAGGAACAGAATCAGGACCGTTCATAATGACAACTTCCTGGAGAGGTTTGATTTTGCCTCTTTTGATGCGGCCGATACCGATCTTGCCAACGTAGCTTGAGTAATCCAAAGAGGAAATCTGCAGCTGCAAAGGACCATCAGGATCATCGTCTCTGACCGGGACGTGATCAAGGATAGTATCGAAAATCGCCTTCATGTTGCCGATTTTCTTGAGTTCTTCAACATCTTCGGTAAAGCCGGCATAACCGCCTAAAGCGGAAGCGTAAATGACCGGAAAGTCTAACTGTTCGTCTGTTGCACCAAGTTTGTCAAACAAATCGAAAGTCTGGTTGATAACCCATTCAGGACGGGCACCCGGACGATCGATCTTGTTAATCACAACGATCGGACGCAAGCCTTGTGCAAGAGCTTTTTTAGTCACGAAACGTGTTTGAGGCATCGGGCCCTCAACAGCGTCAACCAGCAGAAGAACGCCGTCAACCATAGACAAAACCCGTTCTACTTCACCGCCGAAGTCAGCGTGTCCCGGGGTATCAACAATGTTGATGTGAGTACCGTTGTAATCAACCGCACAATTTTTTGCGAGAATGGTAATGCCGCGTTCACGCTCGATGTCATTACTGTCCATGACTCTTTCTGCAACTGCTTGGTTCTCACGGAATGTTCCGGACTGTTGGAGAAGCTTGTCGACTAAGGTTGTTTTACCATGGTCCACGTGAGCAATAATTGCCACATTTCTAATTGAGCGATTCATATATTTACTTTAATTACTACTATTCGAAATTAATCTTTCCGCGGAAAGAACGCCGTCAGTACTCAGCCGAGCGCATCCAAGCAGCTCACGCTTACCGTCTGACAGTCTGTAAACTTTTACTTTTTTCTCTGAATTTTCAGATCTCGTTATCCTAATACTTTGACCATGCAAAAAACGAACAGCTAACTCTTCTTTTAATTCAATAGGTTCTAATTGACTAAGAAGTCTGTCCGGAGGGTCGAGCATATCAAGTCTTTGAGCAATATCGGCTTCTTCAAAATCCTGTAGGCTGACAGCTTCAGAAATGTCGATATCTGCAATTTTTGTTCTTCTCAAAGCCGTTAAATGCGCTCCGCATCCGAGAATCTTGCCGATATCTTCGCCAAGCACACGCACATACGTGCCTTTGGAGCATTTAACTCTAACCAACGCTTCAGGTTTGTTAAAACTTAAAAGTTCAAGCTCGTAAACAGTGACGCGTCTGGGCTCTCTTTCGATCTCTTGTCCCTGACGTGCTAATTCGTATAACCGGACACCGTCCTTTTTTAACGCGGAATACATCGGCGGAATTTGGTCAATCTCACCGGTAAGGGATTCCAGAGCCTTATGGAGCTGTTCTTCAGTGAAGTCAACCGGTCTGGTTTCAATAATCTCTCCTTCTACATCGGCTGTCGTAGTTGTTTCTCCGAACTTTATAGAGGCAACATATTCTTTATCGGCGTGAAGCAAATCAGCACTGAATTTTGTAGCCTCTCCGAAGCACAACGGCAACAGCCCCGATGCAAAAGGATCTAAGGTTCCCGTATGACCTGCTTTTTGAGCATTTAAAGCTCTTCGGGCTTTTTGCAGTGCGGTGTTGCTGGAAAGACCGACTGGTTTATCCAGCATTAAAACACCGTCAATCTTGTCTCCTTTTTTTCTGCGGGACAAAATTTACTCCTTAATTTTTTCTGCGTCCTCAGCGCGGGCCTGCTTAATGAGCTGATCCATTTCAAAGCCGTCTTCAACGCTCTTGTCGTAGACGAAGTGAAGCTGAGGAACGGTGTGGATCTTCAACAGTTTGAAGATTCTCGGATAAAGAATCGGAGAGGCACTGTTAAGAGCTTCTTCGGAGGCTTCCGGAGTGGAGCCGATGGAAGTGAAATACACTGTGGCATGGACATAATCCGGCGTGATTTTAACGCCTGTAATCGTAACAAGACCAATTCTCTTATCGCTTAATTCTTTCGGAATCATTGTCGCCAAATCTCTTTGGATTTGTTCTTCGATACGGTTTGCACGACCCGGTTTGCTTGGTTTAATCATCATTGTTCTCCATTCATTTAAAAAGCAAAAGAGCCCGCCGGCCCTTCTGCTTTCGACTTCTAAGAAGGATTATTCAATCGTTCTTGCGACCTCTTCTACTTCGAAGATTTCAAGTCTGTCATTGACTTGAATATCGTCATAATTCTTCAAAGAAATACCGCATTCGGCACCGGCCTTAACTTCTTTGACGTCATCTTTGAAACGTCTCAGAGAGTTAATCTCTCCTGTCCAAATGATCACATTGTCTCTTAAAAGACGTACATGTGAATTACGTTTAACCACTCCTTCGAGCACCATACAACCGGCAACGGTTCCCACTTTGGGAACGCGAATGACTTGACGGATTTCGACAAGACCGACGTGGTTTTCACGGCGTTCCGGAGCCAACATACCGCTCATGGCTGCCTTAACGTCATCTACAGCGTCGTAAATAATGTTGTAGTAACGAATGTCAATGCCGTTGTTTTCCGCAAGCTTGCGAGCCTGAGAATCAGCACGAACGTTAAAGCCGATAACTACTGCATTGCTGGCGATAGCCAAGTTGATATCGGATTCGCTGATGCCGCCGACGGCTGCGTGAACCACAGAGACCTTAACTTCCTTGTTGGAAAGCTTGGTAAGGGCGTGGACCAAGGCTTCCTGAGAACCTTGAACGTCACTCTTAATGACCAAGGACAAGGACTTCTGACCTTCATCCCCGTCTTTGAACAGGTTGTCAAGCTTAGCGGCCTGCTGGCGGGCAAGCTTAACGTCACGGTATTTGCCTTGACGGTAGTTGGCCAACTCTCTGGCTTTTCTTTCGTCATTAATGACAATGATTTCGTCACCGGCTGCCGGAACATCGGACAAGCCCTGAATTTCCACCGGAATGGAAGGACCTGCGGAAGTCACGGCCTTGCCGTTTTCGTCCAAGAGGGCTCTGACGCGGCCGTATGTAGCACCGGCCAAAACGATATCTCCTTTCTTCAAAGTACCGGACTGAATAAGGACGGACGCAACGGCACCCTTACCTTTATCCAATCTGGATTCGATAACCACGCCTTTAGCAGGAGCGTCAACCGGAGCTTGGAGCTCAAGGATTTCCGCCTGCAAAAGAACGTTTTCGAGAAGATCGTCGATACCCTGACCGGTCTTAGCAGAAACAGGAATAAACGGAACATCGCCGCCGTATTCTTCCGGCATGACCTCATTGGCCACCAATTCCTGCTTAACTCTTTCGGGATTGGCATCCGGCTTATCTATCTTGTTGATAGCTACAACCAAAGGCACGTTGCCGGCTTTGGCGTGAGAAATAGCCTCTTTGGTCTGTGGCATAACACCGTCGTCAGCAGCAACCACCAAAATTACGATATCGGTTGCCTGAGCACCGCGGGCACGCATAGCCGTAAAGGCTTCGTGGCCCGGAGTATCCAAGAAAGTAATGATGCCTCTGGGAGTCTCAACGTGGTAAGCACCGATATGCTGTGTAATGCCGCCAGCTTCGCCTGCAGCGACCTTGGTTCTTCTGATGTAGTCAAGAAGAGAAGTCTTACCATGGTCAACGTGGCCCATGATAGTAACAACCGGCGGTCTCGGCACCTTGGGTACTTCAGCCAATGCGCTTGCTTCTTCTTCCAAGAAGGCTTCCGGATCATCAGCTTTAGCGGCTGTTGCACGGTGTCCCATTTCTTCAACAACAATCATGGCAGTGTCTTGGTCGAGCATCTGGTTGATCGTAACCATCTGACCAAGCTTCATCATTTGCTTAATGACTTCGGTTGCCTTGACGCTCATCTTGTGGGCCAATTCAGCGACAGTAATGGTTTCAGGAACCACAACATCACGGATAATAGGTTCTTGGACAGCAGGCTGCTGTCTTTGCGGCACATTGTTCTTCTGCTGCTTGCCGCGTTTGTTTCTGCGGTCAGACTTCCAGCCGCTGCCTTCGTCGTTGTTTTCTCCGCCTTTGATCTTCATGGTTCTCTTATGCTGGTTTTCGTCTCCCCAGTTTTCAGAGCGGCGGTTGTCTTTCTGAGCCTTGTTTTCTTTCTTAACGCTGTTCTTATGCTGTTTCTTCTGGCCTTCTTTAGCATCTTTGCTTTCTTCGGCTTTAGCAGTTAAAACACGTTTCGGGGCAGACATCATTTCGCGAATAGCTCTGGCTTCAGCCTCAGCTTTCTTACGGGCTTTTTCACGTTCTTCAGCCAAACGCTTGCTTTCTTCTTTAGCCTTAGCGGCAGCTTCGGCAGCTGCTTTCTCAGCAGCAGCGCGCTTACGGGCTTCTTCAGCGCGTTTAGCGGCTTCACGTGCGGATTTTTCAGCCTGTTCTTTCTTCAAGCTTTCTTCCTTAGCCAATTTCTGAGCTTCTGCTTCTCTAACCTTTCTTTCTTCTTCGGCTTTTCTAGCTTCTTCAGCTGCGCGAGCAGCAGCTTCCCTAGCTTTTTGTTCAGCTTCTGCCTTAGCTTTTGCCTCCGCAGCTGCTTTTTCAGCGGCGGCCTTGGCCAATGCTTCCTGTTCTTTCTGTCTCAGGATTTCAGCTGCTGCTTTTTCTGCTTCCTCGCGGGCCTTAGCCTCGATGTCAGAACGCTTAACAAGTACTTTCTTTCTTCTGACCTCGACCTGGATGGAGTGAGTACGACCGCCTGATGCAGGTTGAGTAATCACTTTCTTTTCTTTCCTAGTCAGGGTGATCTTTGTCTTTCCGGTACTGGTGCTTCCGCGTGCTGCTTTCAATGAATCAAGCAGTATCTGTCTGTCAATGTCATTGATTTCATCATCGGCCTTTCTCTGCGGACGACCTGCACTTTTGAGCTGAGCCAAAATTTCTTCAATCGGTAATTTCAGATCTGCCGCTAAACTAGATACAGTATTTTGTGTCATATAGTTCTTTTTCTCCTATTACCGTATTGATTAGTTGTCCCAATGAGCGCGGGCTGCAACGATTAATTTCTGTGCATCCTGCTCTTCCATATTTGTCATTTCCACCAATTCGGCAGTGGACAAATCAGCCAAATCATCTAATGTCTTTACGCCCTTCTTGCTCAGCAGGGCCACAAGATCGTGTTCCATTCCTGGAAGTTCTAAAAGTTTAGGGTCAGCTGTTTTTAACAATTCTTCTCTTTCAAGAGCCTGAGTAATCAGACCTGTACGGGCTCTGGAGCGAAGTTCACGGATAGTGTCTTCGTCAAAATCTTCCATTGCGAAGAGTTCATCTTCCGGACCGTAGGCAAGGTTTTCAAGAGTGTCGATGCCGTTTTCGATCAAGGCTTCTGCCACTTCTTCGTCTACTTCAAGGTACTGCATAAGCTTGCTGCGGATCTCTCCGATTTCTTTTTCTTTCTCTTCAGCAGCTTCTTCAGCAGTCATCACGTTGATATCCCAACCGGTGAGCTTAGAAGCAAGCTTCACGTTTTGGCCGGAAGCACCAACAGCTCCTTTTTTGTTTTCCTGGTCAACCACAACGTCCATTTTGCCCGCGTCTGCGTGTACAACAACGGAGGTAACAGTGGCCGGGGCCAAAGCACTGACGACATACTCAACAGGCTGGTCGGACCAGCGAACAATATCAATACGTTCGTTATTTAATTCTTTAGTAACGTTTTGAACACGGCTGCCTTTGACACCGACGCAAGTACCGATTGGGTCGATTCTCTTATCCTTGACCTGGACGGCAATCTTGGCTCTCTGGCCCGGTTCTCTGGCTACATTCTTAATTTCAAGCAGGCCTTCGTTGATTTCAGGAACTTCCAACTTCAAGAGTTCAATCAAGAATTCGTTACAGGCACGGCTCAAAGTCACCTGCTGCTGTCTTGAAGCCGGATCAATCTTGGAAACATAGGCACGGATACGGTCATTGGTTCTCAGTAATTCATGAGGGATGCATTCGCTCTTTGGCAGTCTTGCTTCGACCTTACCGATTTCAACAATCCAGTCTCCCCCGACGTTCTTACGAATTTGACCGTGAACAATTTTCTGATCTTTGTAGAGGTTCTTGAATTCTTCAAGATTTTTAATTCTTTCGGCTTCTCTCAATTTCTGGAGAATGACCTGCCGGGCATCAGTAGCGAATCTACGGCCTGTCACGCTGTAATCTTTGAGTTCCTGACGGACATAATCGCCGACATTCATTTCGCCCTGGTCAGAATAATCCTCCTTGGCTTCCCACTGAAGAATCTGACGATCAGGCTCCTGAAGTCCCTGGTCATCAGGAACGACGAGCCATTGGCGCCAAACTTGGTAATCACCGGTCTTAGGGTCTACTTTTACTGCGATATCCGCGTCTTCGCCCGGAAACTCGGATTTCTTAACAGCACTGGCGATAGCACTCTCAAGTGCCATCAGTACTAGCTCCTTATCGACACTTTTTTCATTTGCAAGGAGTTCTACGTAGTCAAGCAGATTCTTATTCATTTATTTTGAACCTCTAAAATCTAAATCGGCCAATAAAGAGGCGCGTTCAATGTCTTTAAATGGAATATTGAGGATGACAGGAGCGGCCTGAGCTTCTCCTGATTTTTTGGCTTTAGCTTTAGCTTTGGCAATTTCGCTCGGGGTGCGGCCCAATCTTTCAGTAATGAGCTCGAGCGTGATGGTCGGGCTGGCTTCCTCGCCTTCTACGGCAAGAAGCTTACCGTCCATTCTTCTTCTGCCGTTGGCAGGCAAACCTTCGCCTGTCATCGGTGTATAGAGCTCGATATGAACGTTGCTGCCGACAAAACGAACGAAGTCATTAGCGCGTCTGAGAGGACGATCCACACCCGGGGAAGAGACTTCAAGACGATCGAAATCCACGTTGTCCACGGTTAAAGCGGGATTCAAAAGATTGCTGACTTTTTCGCAATCGTCCAACGTAATGCCGCCTTCTTTATCAATAGTGACGCGGATAAGACCTCTTGGAAGACGTTCGACGTCAACCAATTCGTAACCGAGACCTTCCACGGTCGACTCAATTAATTCGAAAACCTGAGATGGAACCGCCATTCTGCTGCAACCTCTTAACTAAACCAAAAAAAAACGGGCGCTAAGCCCATCTATTTACAACCCTTGACAGGTGTATTCCCATACCAAAGATACAGAAATACCCGGCAAATTTTTATAATCTGCCAGAAATTTGCAAGCATTGTACTCCTAACTTATTAAAAAAACGGAAGTTTTTGTAAAAATGGATAAAAAACCACTTCTTTCCTAAAGTTTTTTATTATTTGTCAAGCGGTAAATTTCCCTTACTAAACATAAAGTTATCCATTTCGCTTATACAAAGCATGGAAAAGACCTTAAAAACTGACTCATTTTGAGGCCTCTGCTGAGTTTACCGGAAAATCCGCTATCTTCCGGCTCTCGGCGTGCCGGATGCAGGCTTTCTTCCGCTTCTCGGAGCTTTTGCAGCAGGTCTGTTTCCGGCGGGAGGTCTTCTTCCTGGTGCCCCTGAAGCTGCTCTAGGACTTGATCCCGTTCTGCGTGTTCCGCCGGCGGGGCCGGCTTTAGGACGGGAAGGAATCAGTTTGGAAACCGGCTCTTTATCCAAACCGGATTCTTTAATCCATGCTTCAACAACTTCTTTCGAGAGTCTTTCGAATTTGCCGCGAGTTAAGTTGGAAGGCAAATTGATTGAGCCGTAACGAGTACGGATCAAGCGGGACACCGGCATACCTACAGCTTCGAACATACGGCGGACCTCTCTGTTTCTTCCTTCAGAGAGCTTAACCTGATACCAACGATTGAATCCTTTACCGCCGATTTCTTCTAAGGAAGTAAATTTTGCCGGGCCGTCATCGAGCATAACCTTGGTCAGAAGCTTTTCTTTATCTTCCTTAGAGAGCTCTCCTTGAATTCTGACAGCGTACTCTCTTTCGATTTCGTACTTCGGATGCATCAAGCGGTTAGCCAATTCTCCGTCAGTCGTAAAGAGCAATAAACCCTCGGTATTGAAGTCCAAACGGCCGACAGCGATCCATCTGCCGTTTCTTGCACGAGGAAGATGATCAAAAACCGTTGGCCTGCCCTCCGGATCGTCTTTGGAGACAATTTCTCCTGCCGGTTTGTGGTAAATCAAAACTTGAGGAACGCTCTCAGCATGCTTCATTGCACGTCTGACCGGCTTGCCGTTTACGCGGACCAAATCCGTCGGAAGTACGCGTTGTCCGATAAAAGCGGGTTCGCCGTTGACGGAGACGCGGCCTTGCGTAATTAGCTCTTCCATGTCTCTGCGGGAACCAAGGCCGGCATCAGCAAGAACTTTATGAAGTTTTTCGCTTACTGCAGGAGCAGAGTCCTGAGCCGGGACGCGCGGACCTTTAGAAGCAGAAGGACTAAAAGCGGTGGCAGGCAGGTGCAAATCGGCGGTTTCTCCGTCCTGGCTTGATTTAAAACCTGCCGGACGCGGACTTCTAGTTTTAATACCTGAGGAGCCAGCTGATTTTGCCGTCTGTTTAGGCCTAAAAGGAGTTCTGCGGCCTTTGTTTTGAAATGCCATTTAATGTTTTCCTAACAGTTGAATCTTTTTATTAATTTTCTGATTATCGCTGTCTTTTGCGCATTGTGTCTGCTTGAAGTCTCTAAATCGGACTATTTCCTTAGAGACTAGCGATAAATTGTTCCATTTTGGCTTTTTTAGAATTAATAGACTCTTGTTCTTTTTCGCGTAGGGCTTTGAACTCTTCGTCTTCCATTTTATAAAGCGGAGTGCCTTTGCATTTTTTTGCTAAAAGTTCCAAAAATGCTTCGTGAGCCTTCAAATCTTCCTCGCTGGCCTTGATGACGATGTGAGTATCTTCAATATCATCGAGTTTTTTACCGGACAGAGTCAGACTGTCAATATCCATTGACTCCTGATCCTGCTTGAGGACTAAATAGACCTGGGCAAGAAGCTGAGCATCGATTAATGCGCCGTGGCCGTCATTACGAGAAGTTAAATCGACGCCTAAACGTTTACACAAAGCGTCAAGAGAGTTTTGCTGCTGAGGAAACACCTTACGGCTGATTTCCAAAGAGTCAATAACATCTACGCAATGATCTCGGAGTTTGCCCTTTCCGATTCTGGTCAATTCCTGATCCAAGAAAGACTCATCGAAGGGAGAATTATGAGCGATTAACTTCGCACCTTTGATAAACTCCAAGAATTCATCAGCGATTTCTTCGAATGTTGGCTTATCGGCCACCATTTCATTAGTAATGTTATGGATTCGAATGGCTTCTTCAGGAATATCTCTTTGAGGATTGATGAAGCGATGAAATTTATTTTCAGAGATACCGTAACGGGAAAGTTCGACGCAGCCGATTTCGATCAGACGGTCGCCCTCTTTAGCTCTAAACCCTGTGGTTTCAGTATCAAAACAAATTTCTCGCACGTATGCCGGTTCTTCCACGCTTTAAGCTCCAGTAGGAAATAACTTTTCAGAAACAGCGAGTTTAGACCTTCTACGAAGATTTTTCAGTAGACCTATTGGTCAAATTCCAGCAGTGACTTCACACAACGGACGTGCATAAGTCAGCGAGATCTGTTCCTTAGCGCATGTGCCCGCTTGAATCGATAGTCTTTATGATTCGGATGACACGCTTCCAATCTCAATGAACCTTCTCATTAGCAGAGTCGGCTAATAGAATCGAAGAGCCTCCTGAGGAAATTAGGAATCCGATTATCAAACTATACAAGCCGACGTTGGAGAAAATATTAAGTTTCTCTAACCAAACCAAGAATACACTCTCCACATGAAAATAATTCTCACACTGTTTTTTATCAAACAGGTCAGCAAAACACCGCCTATAGGACGGTGATATAAGGCTCCTTTGATAAATAGAGCAACATATTAGAACTACAGGATGTCACAATCTATCAAAATCAGTCAATTTTGTTGATATATATTAATCGATTGATAGATAGATAAAAATATATTAATAAGTTTTTAGATTAACCCGAAAGATCAAACAATTCGTCTATTGGACAGAGCTTGCACAACGCATGAATATCAGACATCCTAGGATCCAGAATGTGATTCAGGCCGTCCACGATACAAAAATCGATACTCTATAGTCAGCATTCAATGCACTTGGGAGAGAGTTGCTTATGGAGGCCAGGCGAGAGGCTTCTTCATTGATGCTTCATAGCAGCCGCCTCCCTTACCGCTAGCCTATCAGTTTTATTTAAGAGATCAAAAAAGCCCAGGAACACTAAATTCTGGGCAATTTTTTGTTTTTTGTCTCTGACTAGTTAGAATCCTCAGAGGCAGATGCTGTCATGAACTGACCGCTCAGCCAGGCCTTAAGCTTTTCTGCATCTTGGTTTCTTGCTGCTTTATTAGGAGAATCTAAGAAGATAATGGCTACAGTTTTGCCGCCAATCTCAGTTTCCATTGCCAAGCAGTAACCTGCTGCTGTGGTCAGCCCTGTCTTCTGCAAAGAAACGTCCCAATTGTCGTTAGCCACGAAACTGTTGGTAGTGCGGCTCGTCACCAAACGGCGTCCGACAGGAATCTGAGCCATCGGGGTTGTAGAAAGCTCGCGGATAAGGTCATACTCACCTGCGCTTGCTAACAATCTTGAAAGGTCAAGTGCAGAAGACTTGTTTTCATTGTTCAAACCGATGGAATCATAAAAAACGGAATCAAACATGCCAATCATGGCAGCTTTGGTATTCATGTCGCGAATAAAACGTGCTTTTCCACCCGGGAAGGTTCTCGCCAAAAAGTGAGCTGCGCGATTATCAGAACTCATCAAAGCTAGATGCAACGCCTGCTTGCGGGAAAGATACATACCGTTTCTCAATTTGCTTCGGGCACTGGATCTAACAAAGTCTTCTTTGGTTACTTTGAATTTTTCGTCTAAGGAAACACCGGATTCTACGATGACCAATGCTGTCATTAATTTTGTAATTGAAGCAATCGGAAGTCTTTCATCGGCATTTTTTTCGTAGAGGACTTCATTGCTGTCCATGTCATAAGCAAGAACCGCAGTCGTTTGAAGTCCCAACGGATCGGAAGATCCTCTGAGTCCATGAAGCTGAGCGTAAGAAGGACCTCTAACTTTGCGTACGGCATATCTCTTTTTGGAAACTTTCTTGGAAGCAGCAAACTTTCTGCTTGTTGTTGTCTTACCGGCAGTCTTTCTTACTGACTTGTTAGAAGCAGCTACCACGGCTTTTTTACGAACATTCTTCTTTGCAGAGACCTTCTTTGTCTTAACTGCTTTTGCTGATTTTTTCTTGACTGTCTTAGTTGCCGTTGCCTTGGATTTTTGAGGTGCCGCGTCGGCAGTGGGAGAAAGCGCTAGAGAAAAGGCTAAAAAAACTGAACAAAAAAAGGACGCCCATGTGCGCATTTACATATTCTCCCGAACCGAGTTATTTGTTTCCTTTTTTTATTTTGACATCTTTTATATTTACTTAACTAAACTCCATATAAAAAATTACAAAAATGGATAAAACTATTTCTTAAAAAGAGAACTTTCCCTTAAGAAAATAAAACCAAAATAGTTATTACTTGGTAGAAACACCTAGAAAATAGTGTAACGGCTGGAAATATTAATTTATTAATAAATTCCAGCCGAAAAATTAATAATATTAAAAGCCTCGAGAAGAACCGATTAACGAGTCCCAAACTTTGTTCAGTCTTTTAACACTTACCGGCATGGGAGTTCTAAGTTCTTGAGCAAAAAGAGAAACTCTTAGCTCTTGAAGTAAGTTCTCAAATTCATCCAGGCGCGGATCCTCTACACCCCTTCTCGCAGCTTTTTCTCGATTGAGCTTTATAGTTAGCTTATTAATCTCTTCTGCTTTTTCCGCATCTTTTGAAGGATCTTTTCTGTACTTTTCTAAACGAACTTCAACCGCTTTTAAATATCTCGGATAATTTCTCAAAATATTAATTGACTTGTTTTCTATAAAATTCTTAAAAAACATTTCTTTTAATTGGGAATTAATATTTTCATTTAATTCTTTAATATTTTTAAAAGCATTTAATTTCTGGTTTACCCCTGCGGCTTGATTAACGATCTGTTCAATTAATCGCGAAATCTCCATGGCTATAAGGTTCAATTTACCCTTACTTTCCTGGCAAATAACCCCAAATTCTTGTTGATTAATAGGCAATTTCCCTAGTAAGCAACTTTGTTCAATGGCCGCATTGATTACTTGAGACTTTAAATTTTCAAAGCTTTCAAAAGCTTGTTTTGCAAATGGCAAACTTGAACCGACAATCTGGGCAGACTGGAGAGACTTCAAACTCTTATCTAAATACTTGATTTGCTCTTTAAGCTGGAAACGGATAAGTTTTCTGATGCCTTTTTTATGAACTTCTTTGGCTTCTTCCGGTTCATCAAACACTTCAATGGAGCAATAATCACCGCGATCAGCAATAGCAGGATGTCCAATCAAGGAAACGCCCTTTCTTCGGATTTCCATCACTTCGGGAAGCTCTCCGAAAGTCCAGTCCACAATTTCTTCCTGCAAGTCTTCAGCTACTCTGGAATCCATGGAAGCCACTTGCTGGAAATAATCCTTGGCTTGCTGGCTGAATTCACTTCTAAGCTTCGGAAGACTTCTATCCATTCCAACTTGCCGGCCGTGCTCATCTACAACTTTGTAATTCATCCTTAGATGAGGCGGAAGATTTTCTACCTTGAAATCTGTCTTATTGATTTCAATCCGGAATTGCTCTGCCGCCTCCCGGCTGATGGCCTCAAGAAGACCGCCCTCCGGGGTTTCATGAGCCTGCGCAAAACTCTTTGCCCAATCAGGAATCGGAACAAAGTGACGGCGCAGTCTTTGCGGAAGCCCTTTTAAAAGAGCAGCCGTTTTTTCTTTGACCATTCCCGGCACCAGCCATTCCATCTGCTCTTCGCTGATTTGGTTCAGAGCGTAGAGAGGAACCGTTAAGGTCACACCGTCTCTGGGAGAGCCAGGATCGAAGTTGTAGCTGACGGCCATAGGAATGCCTGCAGCCTCAATCTTCTTAGGGAAGTATTCGATAGTGATGCCCGAAGCATCATGTCTCATCAAATCCTTCTTAGAGAGGAAAAGCAGTTTCGGCTCTTTAGCTTCGTTTTCTTTTCTCCACTTTTCTAACGTAGAAACACTACAAACCTCTGCACCGAGACGAGAGTCATAAAAAGCAAAAATCTGCTCGTCATCGACCAAAACATCCGGACGGCGAGATTTATGTTCCATGTCTCGGATGTCTTTGATAAGAGATTTGTTGTGCTGCCAGAAAGGCGCCTGAGAATCAAAATCTTCATTGACCAAAGCCTCTCTAATGAAAATTTCCCTGGCTAACTTCGCATCTTTAGGCGCAAAGTTCACTCGTCTCTGTCCGTAAACAGGCAAACCGTATAACGTGCCTTTCTCAAAGGCAATCACGTTTCCGGCGTTTTTCTCCCAATGGGGATCCGACCAAGATTTCTTGATTAAATGTGCACCGACTTTTTCCAGCCACTCGGGTTCTATATTAGCTATGGTACGGGCATACAAACGGGAAGTCTCAACGATTTCAGAAGCCATAATCCACTTACCGGCTTTTTTAGCCAGTGCAGAACCGGGCCATGGCCAAAACTTGATTCCCCGGGCACCGGCAAAGGGAGGGCTTCTCCAATCGGGCTCAACAATCCGATTCCCGATACTGCCGAGCAAACCGCTTAATAACGCTTTATGAAGCTGTTCATAGGTTGCGGGCGCAGTATTTAATCTCCAGCCGAGCTCGGTGACCATTTCTTTGAGCTGACGGTACACGTCTCTCCATTCGCGCAGTCTTCTAGCAGACAAGAAGTTCGTCTGAAACTGTCTTTCCAGCAAACGATTACTCTTTTTATTTGCTATTGCATCCTGTGCATAGTTCCAAATCTTGAGATAACTCAAGAAATCACTCTTATCGTCTGAAAATTTCTTATGGGCCTGGTCAGCCTGCGTCTGTTTATCTAACGGACGTTCTCTCGGGTCCTGAACACTGATCGCCGAAGCGATGATCAGGACTTCAGATAATGCTTGATTATCTTGAGCAGCCTGAAGCATACGGGCTACTTTGGCATCGACGGGAAGCTTTGCCAATTCTCTGCCGACCTTTGTCAACTCCCCTTCGCGAGCCGTTACGGCGTTTAATTCGATCAGCAAATCGTAGCCGTCGGTAATAGCTTTTGGCATCGGCGGTTCTACAAAAGGAAATTCCCGGACATCAGAAAGATGCAGAGACTTCATTCGCAGAATGACCGTAGCTAAGGAGCTTCTTAAGATTTCAGGATCGGTGTATTTGGAGCGCTTGTCAAAATCCTGTTCGTCATACAGACGAATACAAATACCGTTGGAGACGCGGCCGCAGCGGCCCGCTCTCTGCTGAGCAGCTGCTTGGCTGATTGGTTCGACTTGAAGTTGTTCTACTTTATTACGGTAGGAATAACGCTTTACTCGGCCAAGGCCGGAGTCCACCACATAGCGGATGCCCGGAACCGTAATTGAAGTCTCGGCAATATTGGTAGCGAGCACAATCCTTCGAGCTCCGCTCGGACGAAAAATCCTGTCTTGCTCTTCAATGCTCAGGCGAGAAAACAAAGGAAGAATCTCCAAGCCGGGCTTAGAATTTCTGCCTAATACATCTGCCGCCTCTCGAATTTCCCGTTCTCCGGGCAGAAATACCAAGATATCTCCGGGACCTGAGTGAAGCAGTTCGTCACATGCATCCGCAATAGCCTCCATTAAGGTACGGTCATCGTTTTCGTCTTCTTCGATAACCGGACGATAGCGGATTTGCACGGGATACAGTCTTCCCGAGACATTGATAACGGGAACGGGCTTGCCGCCGTTGACTTGATCAAAGTGCTTCGCGAAACGTTCCGAATCGATAGTGGCAGAAGTAATAATGACCTTTAAATCGGGACGCTTCGGCAGAATTTGACGAAGATAGCCCAGCAGGAAGTCAATATTGAGACTTCTTTCGTGGGCTTCATCAATGATGATGGTGTCGTATTTTTTAAGAAGAGGATCGGTTTGTGTCTCCGCAAGCAAAATACCGTCGGTCATGAGCTTAATGCTGGCACCGGCTTCCATCTCGTCTTTAAAACGGATTTGATATCCGGCGACCTCACCAACTTTTGTTCCGGTTTCTTCGGCAATTCTTTTTGCGATAGATACGGCAGCAATTCTTCTCGGCTGCGTATGGCCGATAAGTCCCTTTTGTCCTCTTCCCAGCTGAAGACAGATTTTAGGAAGCTGTGTGGTCTTACCCGAACCGGTTTCTCCGGAAACAATCACAATCTGATTATTCTTGATGGCTTCACGGATGTCATCGGCCCTTTCAGAAACAGGAAGGTTTTCTGCCAACTCTAATTTTGCAGGGACGTTTCGGAAGATTTCACTGGTTTCTTTTTCTCCCCTTACTCGTACGCGTCTCGATTTGTTCTCTGTTTCGGGCTTATCCGGTTTAACCGGACCGGTCTTCTTGACCTCGATTTTCTTTAAATCAGCTAGAGAAGTTAACTTTTTCCCTTTTTCTTGGCCGGGAACCGGCTTTGTTTTCTTTTTTTCTTGCCGAACTTCAGATTTCTGGGTCTTTTCTTGCTTTTTAAGATCCGAATCTTCTTGCGGGAGGGGCTGCTTGCTCGGCGCCTGTCCCCTTCCCTTGGCGGCGGCAGGTTTATTTCTGCCTGCAAAAGCCATTAATTCTTTGAGCTGTTCGGATGTAGCCTGCTTTGCGCCGGAAACTACCATCTTAGGCTGTAGTTTTTTCTTCTTCGTGAAATTCGTTTCTTGAGCAGAAGCCGCTGCCTCAATTTCAGGCTGTTTTGCTTTAACTTCCTGCCATTTATCTTTTAAATCTTGGAGTGAAGAACTCATTGCTTTAATTTTTCTCATAACGAGCTCATTATAATTATTTGAATTCGGCAATCTTTTTTGAGAAAGACTCATGACGGACACACAAGAAGAGAAAAACTTAGAACAAGAGGAGCTCCAAGAAGAGGAAGAGTCCATTGCTCCCTGGGTGCAATGGTTCAGAGGAGTTGCTCCGCATATCCACTCTATTAAAAATCAGACTATCGTTATCGCCGTTTCCGGAGAAATGATTGAACGAGGCAAGCTGGAAAGTTTTATTCATGATGTCAGCGTTATTTCCGCTCTCGGCTCCAAACTAGTCTTAGTTTACGGTGTACGTCCGCAAGTAGAAAGACTCTTAAAGCTGCAGAATATCCGGCCTTCCCTTTCCAACAACATTCGTATTACGGATCCGGAAACGCTTTCCTGCGTCAAAGAAGCCGCCGGCGAAGTGCGCCTAGACATTGAAGCTGCTTTTTCTCAGGGTCTGCCAAACACTCCGATGGCGCACAGTCATGTGAGAGTCGTCAGCGGCAATTTCGTTATTGCCCGCCCTCTCGGAATTATCGACGGCATAGATTTCAAATTAACGGGGATTGTCCGCAAAGTTGATTCCGAAGCCATTCATCAGCAGCTTAATAACAAGAATATCGTACTTGTTGCACCTTTAGGTTTTTCTCCGACCGGAGAGGCCTTTAACCTTACTTTGGAAGATGTTGCATCTTCCATTGCGGGTGCAATTAAAGCTGACAAGCTGGTTCTCCTCTCCGATGTTGACGGAGTAAGACGCTTCGGAGAGGTCATCAGCGAACTGACCGCTGAACAAGCCGAAGAGTTTGTAGAGAAAGGCCTGGTTGATCAAGAGGACATCTACAATCTCGGTTATGCCTTAAAAGCCATCAAAAAAGGCGTGGACCGCGTGCACATTATTCCGTACTTCCTCGACGGGGGCATTCTCGGAGAGCTGTTTACGCATGACGGAGTAGGCACCCTGATCACTGAAGAACATATGGAATCCATGAAAACCGCAACCATTGACGATCTTCAAGGTCTCATTAAGCTTCTTCAACCGTTGGAAGAAGACGGTACTTTAGTTAAGCGTCCGAGGGAAAAATTGGAAGCTGATATTTCCAAATTTATTGTTCTCGAACACGACGGCATTATTTACGGCAGCGCCGCTTTATATGCCTTCCCGGAAGAGAAAATCGGTGAAATGGGAGCCTTGACCGTCCATCCCGACTATCAAGGTAAAGGCGAAGCCGATAAGCTTTTAAGACAAATTGAAAAACAAGCCAGGAAAGAAGGTCTTACCCGTTTATTTGTCTTAACAACCCGAACCGCTCACTGGTTTTTGAAGAAAGGCTTCAGAACCGCGTCGTTAGAAGAACTTCCGCTCAAAAAGCGAGACCTTTACAACTGGCAGAGAAGATCTCAGATTTTTATCAAAGACCTTTAAGTGCCAGTTAAACGTAATTACTTGTAAATTGAGCATAATGATGATTCTCCGTTACGCTCAATTTGTTTTTACTGTTTCTTCAAAGACATCCAGTTATCTTTCATGGAGCCTTCGGCTTCAAGGTTCGAGTGATTGAAGAAAAGTTCATCACCATTGTTTTTAACCGTGAAGTCCCAGACTATTGGCTTCTCAAACTCCTGAGGATGACATCCAACGGTGATGACTTGGTCTTCAACCTTGTAATAGCCGATTGTCTTTACAGGTTTTGGAAAGGCTTGATAGAAGTCGGAAGAGCATTCAAGAGCACGGTTTTTCTTGAAATGAAGCGTTAATTTTACGGCTAAACCCCCTCCTTTACCGTCACCGATAAAAGTTTTGCCGACTAATAAATCTTGCAAACGCCTGTCTTCTTCTCGAGAAACAATTTGCAGCTCTGCCTGATTCTTATCGTCATTTCGTTTTACGAAATTTGCCGATCCAATATTCGGTGAAGTGAGCTTGAAGATTGATCCAGCAACAACACCAAAAGCCTTAGGAGCGTTGAGGAGCCGACGAAGATTGAGCTCGACGATTTCTTTGTCGCATGCCATTCCCGTAACCAGTGCATTGTGGAAAAGAATTTTGCCGTTAATGACTTGGTACATGCCGTTAATCGTGTTGCAATCCGTCCGCATGCTGAAGACTTGGTTGGCGGCATCAAATCTCAACTTGAATTGAGCCGTAGCATCGAAATTTGTTGTTTGACCATCAATTAAGTAGGATTCTAAGTTCCAAGTTCCGTTAACCGCAGACGATCTGCTCAATTGGTTTTGCGAATCGACCGCCTTATCTGCAGATGCGCAGCCTCCCAAGGCTGCCAAAATGGCTAAAGCTACAGCCAATTTGATTTTTGTCATTTCTGTTCCTTTCTTTTTAACTGCCAAAAGCGGTGCTCTTCGGCAGCTTTTTTCTCAAAATCTGCCCGTGATAATAGAAGAAAATTTAGCTAATTCGCTTGCGTCCTATTCGAGGAAAAACTCGTTTCTGCACGAGCTTCTCAGAAAAGTGTAAAAACAGCGCCTGATAAAGCTTGGCAAGTACAAGAAAATAAGGAAGTCAAACAAACTGTTAAATTTTGAAAATGGATTTAAGTTGAAGATTTCAGCCTGATTAGTTTAGACTACTTGAAAAATTTAAAGGAGAAGGCTCATGGCCCGTATGGTTCAGTGCGTAAAGTTAGGAAGAGAAGCTGAAGGTTTGGAACTGCCTCCGCTTCCAGGCGAATTAGGAAAAAAAATCTACTTGAATGTTTCCAAGGAAGCTTGGGAACAGTGGAAAAGACTTCAGACCATGTTAGTCAATGAAAACAGACTTTCCATGGCTGATCCGAAAGCCCGCAAATGGCTTTTGGAACAGATCGAAGCTCACTTCTTTGGTGAAGGTGTAGCCCATCCAGAAGGTTATGTCGAACCTGAGAAGAAATAATATAGGATTGTTCCCAACCCGCTCTTGACTGCTCAACGGCGGGTTTTGTTTACTAGTTAAAATTATCTATGACAATCCTGAGTTCGTGATTGTCACACCGAGCAAAACTATTTTCTATCGCACGTATTAATCGTTCAACGAAGGCAATACTATGGCAACAAGAAGATCTAAGAAAACAACAGAGTTTGAATCTCTTCCTATCCAGGTTCCGCTTTCAATTGATACCTTTGCTGCTATCGTTGATGCAGGAAGAGTGATGGAAGACTCGATTAAATATATTGATGATCCTCTCATGCGTTCGGAAACAATCTTCATCTCTCATTCCATCCTTGAGCAAGGCCAAATGGGGCTAAAAGACATCGAGATTGCCAGAGATCCGAAACGTCAGAGTGAGAAATCCACTTCCCGAGCATTAGTGCCTCTGCCATTTTTCATGGCAATTGCTTTCGGCGTCCGTCTGTTTACCAACTACCTTACCACCAGCCTCCCTAAGATGCCGGAGGAAAAGAAGACGGCCTCTCTGAAAACCTTAAATGACTCCCTTACCGAATTTGAAAAGGCAAAGCTTGAAGGCATCAAAGATCAAGACAAAATCGCCCGCATGATGCAGCAGCTTATCGAGCAAATTGGAGAAAATCCGGACGATCTTTCGCCGCTCGATATTGATGAAAAGAAAAACTCTATCAACTAAAGGAATCGTTTAAGAGCAACGGCTGAAAACCTGATGGTTGCCAGCCGCTTTAATTTTCTTGTTTACTCTGACTTCGCGCCTTTTTCAAAATTTTTGTCGTTGGAACTTGTCTTCTCTTTACCCTTGAAGGTTTGTTCCAAAAGTTTATAGATGCACAGCATATCCAACGGTTTTGATAAGTGAGCATTCATCCCTGCACTTAAGGACAACGAGACGTCCTCAGTAAAGGCGTTTGCCGTCATGGCAATGATTGGAACCGACACGGCATCCGGATGGGAAGATGCACGGATTTTTTTGGTGGCCTCGTATCCGTTCATTACAGGCATTTGAATATCCATCAAAATCGCATCGTAGTATCCTACAGGAGACTCGAAGAACTTCTTAACTGCGATTTGGCCGTTTTCAGCCGTGTCTGTTTCCACATGAGCCATTGACAAGAATTCTTGAGCCACTTCTTGATTGAATACATTATCTTCCACCAGTAAGACCCTCTTACCGGTGAAATCGTACATATCGGGGGCTGCCAAGGCCGTCTTGGTCTGCACCTCTTTATCAACCGACATCAATGCTGCCTTCAGCGAATTAGCAAAGAACGGTTTGGCAACAAAGCTGTTAACACCGGCCTCTCGGGCGCTTTCTTCAATTGGCGCCCAATCGTAAGCGCTCATGATGATAATTAACAGGTTTAGCCCCTCGAGCTTTCTGATTCTTCTTGCGGTTTCTTCTCCATCAATTCCCGGCATCTTCCAGTCGATAAAGACCACATCGTAAGGATGTCCTTCATCGCGGGACTCTTTAACCATTTCAACGGCTTTATAACCGTCAAGAGCAAACTCAGTGTTCTGGCCCAAGCGCTTCAAAATCAAGCATGCGTGCTCACAGGTGCCAATATCATCATCCACGACAAGCACTTTGAATTCACCGAGGCCATGAGGGGCGGTATTCTCTTCATTAGTAAAGCCGAACGGAAGCTCGACGGAGAACTCTGACCCGAGACCTTCCTGACTTTGAACGGAGATAGAGCCTCCCATCAACAAGACTAAGTTGCGGGTAATGGAGAGACCAAGACCAGTACCTCCGTAAATAGAAGAAATTTTCACGGAAGCCTGCTCAAACGGATCAAACACTTTCTTTTGGAATTCCGGACTCATTCCGATACCGTTGTCTTTAACAATGAATTGCAAATAAACTGTGTTCTGCTTTATCCAAAGTCTGTTGACAATGAGCTTGACTTCTCCGCCTTCAGGCGTGAACTTTACGGCATTGGACAAAATGTTGATAAGAACCTGATTAAGCCTCATTGCATCGCCAATCAAAGTCTCTTCAATCTCGTCATTGAAAACTACGTCGAATTTAATATTTTTTTCGCTTGCCTGCGGGGCAATTAAATTCACGACGGATGTGACTGCTTCACTGAACTTGAATTCATCGGCAGCGATCGTCAGTTTGTTTTCCTCGATCTTCGACATATCAAGAATATCGTTGATGAGTCCCAACAAGTGACGAGATGACTGAGATATCTTCAACAAGCAGTCTTCTACCTTCGGTTTGTCATTAATTTTTGCCAGTGCGATGGTAGCCATACCAATAATGGCATTCATCGGGGTACGGATTTCATGAGAAACGTGAGAAAGGAAGCGGCTCTTAGCAACACTTGCCGACAAGGCATTATTCAAAGAATCACTCAGAATCCGCTTCTGCTCCTGGGCTTCGGTTTCATCAGATACTACTACGATGTAGCCTGCTTCACCGGAAGCTTCCAGGATTGGATAGAAGCGTATCTTAAACTGACGGTTAATTCCTTCGCATTGAAAATCTTTTTCTCTGATTTGAAAAGCTTCTTCGAGATTGATCTGATCGCTTAGTGAGGCGGTTATATCTTCCATTAAACGGACAGCAAAGTCGCCTTTACTACGGAGCAGATCATTTGATTTGGTTCCTAAGACTCGCTCGCTGTTGGAGCTGATGAACTCGGGTTTGAGCTTCTTATTAAAAATGATGAATACTTCATCAACGGTATGGGAAAGAATATTAAAAAGCTGTTCTCGATGGCGAATTGCTTTATGAGCTCTTTCTTCGGAGTTCAGAACATACCAAAGAAATCCAACGAGAAGAAGTCCGAATAAGCAAGTTGTGATGATAACGGAATCGATTAGACGCTGAGCCTGGGCTTTAATTTCCGCACTTCTTGCATCGGCATTTGCACTGACCTTACTGAGGGTCTTATCCAAAACATCAAAATACGGGGCAACCTGTTCTTGATACATCCTAAGAACTTCGTCCTTATTTTTGCCCACGGTTTCGAGGGCTAATTTGCGTCTTTGTTCTTTAATGTTGGAGAAGTCCTGCATCAGCTGCTGATATTCTTTCGGATCTCCGCGGAAGTGGTGTTCCAAGAACTCCAAAGAACGGTTTTGTTCTTCTTCCTGCATTTTCAGCACTTCCACAATATCTTCGAAGGAGTCCGTATTGCCCATAATAAATGGAATGGTGTGGCCCATTTCATTAAGACGAGCTTGGATTTCGCTGACGCTCCGAGTGACTTGATACGGATATTCAAACATATCAACCGTATGCTGATTTGCTCTCCACATACTTATCGTCACAAAAACTGTATAAACAATAATGAGTACATAAAGAGCACGGATCAAAATTTTGCTTTTTACAGACGACAATTTAGTTCTCAACTCGGATGGGAGGTGCATTTGTTTTCCTTATTATTCGGCTTTTTCGGTTTTTAGTATTAAACAATTGTAGTTCCGATTCGAATAATTCGGACAAAATCCTCCAAGCTGTTTCATCAGCCGCTTGAAATATAGAATTCTAAGAAAAAGTCGATGAGAAACGAGCAACACAACTGCATCCAGAAAAATCAACTCCTCCTAGTCAGCCGATCGTAAGGAAAGATAAGCCGAAAAGATGTCAACCGTTGATTATTTTTATGATGACACTTCCTGCCACTTCACAAATTGCTTTTTCTCGATGGAATAAACGGGTACTGCTCTTATCTTTTCTTTTGAGACGGCCTCATCCCCATAATGTCTGCTGAGCATTTGAGCAACACCTTCTCTCAGCTTTTCTTTGGAGCTCTCTTCCCCTCGATCAATCTTAAGTTCTAGAATCCAGTGTCTTTCACCGGCTCTGACTTCTAAATCACTTCTTCCAAAGGCATTGTGATGCTCTATCTTCGGCTCAAGACCTGCACCAGCCATATACACCTGAACATAGGCTCGCAGGGAGGCCTCGTCTCTTACCGGATATTTGTAATAATCAATTGAAGAAAAAAGGCGGTTAAGAATGTGGAACAAAGATTCTGTATTTTCCTCACTTAGAACCTTCACAATAGGACCGGCTCCCACTTGGCCTGCAACTCTACCGCTCAAAAGTCTTTCCAAATATAGCCTGGCCATGGCACGGCGCACTTCAAGATTTGGATAATCGAGGTAAACCGTATCTCCGTACTCAACGGACTTGATTGTTAAATAGCCAGCCTGCACTAACAATCCCAAATCTGAAACAGTTTGGATATCGGCTGAACCAGACAATTCCGAAAGAGAAATTGTCTTCTCCCGACTATATTCTTCCGGATGTCGTAAGGCGTGAGACTTCAGATATTCCACTAATACGGAAGGCTTTCCTCCGCTTTCAAACCAATAATCAACCAGACCGTTCTCAGGATAAGAAAAGAAATTCAGCAATAACCACGGAGCAAAAACATGTTTGCTTGCTGTTCTTTCAAAACAAAAACCGTCGTATTGCCGAGTAAGTTTTTCCAATAATTCTTTGTCGCTGATATTCAACGTTGATGCCGCCTCATGTAAATAAGGTAAGAAATACCGTTGAATTTCGTCATGCGTATAACCTAACAACGTTCCAAATCCAACATCCAGCGTTAGATCTTTAAGGTTGTTCAGCTCAGAGAAAATGCTCGTCTTATTGAACTTCGTATTACCGGTAATAAAAACAAAACGCAGCGAACTGTCATTTGCCTTAATGACCGAATAAAACTCTGCCAAAAGACTTCTGATCTGCTCAAATAGAATGGGATCATTCAGGCACGACGTTAAAGGAGCATCGTATTCATCGATGAGAATGACTAGAGAAGAAGGTTCCTGTTCTTCCATCCAAGAAGACAATTGTCTGAAGAGAGAAAGTTCGGAAGATTTATATTCGAAACCCAAAGATGAAAATTTATCAATAATCAGGCCCGTAAGATCTTTACAAAATTTATTTAATCCGAAAAGAGGCTTGATCTCAGAGAAGTCCAATCTAACGATCTTGTACTCCTTGTGCTCTTTCCAGAGTTTCTCAATCGCCAGACCTTCAAAGTACTTGACTCCATATTTGAATAAAGCTTCGAATGTAGAAATAAGCAAAGATTTACCAAATCTTCTCGGACGAGAAAAAAAAATACTTTCTTCTTACCGAGGCAATTTTGTAGACCAGGTCAGTTTTGTCGACATAAAGCTGGTCCGCCATTCTCAAGGCTATGAAATCAGATGTTCCTAGCGGTAAATCTTTTATTTTTCTCTCGTCCATCGTCGCATCTCTGAATTGGCTTTATCTTTTCATTTTAGTTGAGGTTTGCCAAAAGAACCATCAACCAACAACTAGCTTGGAACTTCCTTTCTTATAGGAATTCCTCAAGACTACTGAGAAAAAGATTCCCACTTCAGAAAGTCCATTTTTTTTCCTTTCGGCAATACGCAAGTCGCATAACGCTCAAAATAGTCAAGAACAGAAAAATTCTGAAAAGATTCTTCTTACAAGGCACTTTTTGGATTAATAATTATTTTGCAGCCAAAATTTTTTAGGAGAAATAAATTGCAAAGACGCAGTCTTTTTAAATTCGCGGGTTCTTCCCTCGGGGCCATGTTATTCGGCTCTGCAATGGATGCAACCGTTGCTGCAGAACCGGAGTTCACTCCTCCGACAGCCAAGAAACCTATGCTGTTGTGCTTCAATGAAAACCCTCTCGGTCTGAGCGATGGTGCTAAAAAAGCTATCGAAGAATCTACATCACGAGCCTCACGTTATCCGTTTGCTCAAGTAGGCGCTATTAAAAAAGAATTGGCCCAATACATGGGTACTCAGCCGGATAACCTTCTTCTTACTCACGGCTCGGCAGAAGCGATTCGTGCTTCCGTCGAAGCCTACAACGTTCCGGGCAAAACCGTTTTTGTATACCCGGAATTGACTTACAGCGATGGTGCCGACGTTGCCAAGCGCAATCATATTCCGGTTAAGACAGTTAAGATGGGTCCGAACTGGAGCATCGATCTTGCCGCTCTCCGCAAACTTGCTGCTCAGCAGGCTAAGAGCAAGCATGTGATTGTCTATATCGTCAATCCGAACAACCCGACATCGACTATCGTCAACACACAAGCTTTGTTCGACTGGATCAAAACTAAACCAAAAAATACTTTCTTCATCTTGGATGAAGCATACGCAGAATTCGTTAACGATCCGTCCTTCAAGTCCGCCGGAGAATTGATTAAAGAAGGCTACAACAACCTGGTTGTTCTCAAGACATTCTCTAAAATCTTTGCAATGGCGGGCATGCGCTTAGGTTTTGCATATGCAGCCCCGGCAGTTATCGACAATATCGAAAACCATGTTGCCTATGAAGTTATGATGAACCAGGCGACACTTGCCGCCGCCACCGCAGAATTAAAAGACAAAGAATTCTTGGCTAAATCTAAGGCAATGAATGACGAATCCAGGAAGATTCTTCTTGCAACATTGGATGAACTTCACATTCCTTACCTGCCAAGCGAAACAAACTTCGTATTCATGGACTTGAAGGTTCCTCTGAAACCGTTTGCCGACCGCATGAAAGAAGAACACATCCTTGTGGGGCGGCCCTTCCCGCCAGCCACACAGTGGTGCCGTGTTTCTTTAGGTACGCCGGACGAAATGAAATACTTCGTTCAGAAGCTTAAAGAATTCCGTCAGAAAGGCTTCATTTAATTCCTTCTGATCGAGTAGAGGGTTGGGTTGCCCCGTCCCCCTCTCACAGCACCCACCGTACGGGTCCGTAGTGGGCGCTTCATTAACGAATCGCCATAAAGCGGAGAGAATATAACCCTAATCTGGCGAAACGGGCGTTCTTGATGGTCAGGTTCATGTGAGCCTGGCCCGAGTTCCACCATGCACCTCTGCCATTTACCGAACTTTTCCAGGCGGTCTCCGGGTCCAGACCTAGTTTGATCAGGTTCCGTTCTCTTGTCTTCGGTCTCTTCCAAGCAATCCAGATAAGTTTACGGAGATGGTGGCGAATTCTTTCGTCCATTTCACTCCAGTACTGCTTCCTGGTATCAAGACGATAGTAGTTCCTCCAACCCCTGAGGACAGGAGTTATTCTTTCTATCGTCGTCTTTAGGGAAGTTCCCCTTGCTGAGTGTAAGCTTCCCACGGCTCTTATCGAGCCATGGGAAGCTTACTTAGGAAGATTTTTGTCCTTCTTCTAAGGAAAGACTGAAAGAACTACTGCCTCCGAAAAAAACTAGGAGGCAGTTTTTTGATTGAAGAACTCTCTACGAAAAAAGATATTGGTTACTTAGCTCTGAGTTCTAAGCTTTTACTTAGCCTTTATACATTTAAATATGACTTCAGATTTAGCGTAATTAAAGCGTCCGTCATCTTTTACCGTAAACTGAACCTTTTCAAATTGTTGTTGACGCTCCTCACAAAAAATTTCAGCTTTCTTAATCAACTTATTGGTAAGAAATTGACCGGACCATTCAGTTTCATAGATTACAGATATTCTGAAACTGCCGTCTTGCAGCTCTTCAATAACCGGCTCCGGAGGAACTGTGGCACACGAGGTAAGCAGGAAAAAACCACATGCCAAAATGATTGTCAACAATGTACTTCTCATATTCACCTCCTTAATCCTATTCCATTGGTACCATTTGGACTTCAACCTTGGCTGGCATAAGTTCATGCATCCTTCTCATCTTCGGATCGACACTAATCCAACCGGGAATAAATACATTCAACGTATTTCCAAAGACGTACCAGGAAGTGTTCTTCGATTTCACTACTAAGTCCTGTGGCTGGAAGCCTCCTTTTTCCAGATGAATGTCATAAACACAGCCTTCAAAATACCCATGATCCTTATTTAATTCCACCTTGGCCGGTGTGTATCCTTCAAAAACTTTGTTGCCTTTATCATCAGTAATGGTGATAGAGCAAGTTTCAGGATTGGTAAGTACTTCAAGCTCTTGAGTCTCATGAGTCACTATGGAAGAACATCCGGCAAGAAGACCCGAACAAAACAAAGCTGAGATAGTCAAAATTTTTAATTTTTTCATAGACCATTTCAAGAGCCGGAGCTTTCCTCCGGCCCTCCCTTTTTTTAGAACAAGTATTCAAAACCTATATCGACTCGGTAATCAGTTTTAAGTTTGGAAGCAAAGCTTCTCTTCACGTAGAAGTGAGCAAACTTATCTTTCTTTTCAGAGAACGTATAGGTTCCGCCAGCGGAGACTTCTCCCCAAGTTTCTTTGAGATTGAATCTAGAACGGTTGGATGTACCATCATCAAGTTTGTAGGTGGTATCAAGTTTTCCGGCAAACTCTCGTAAGCCGTCGACTTTTACAAACGCCGAACCTTTCTTAGCTTCATATCCCAAAGCCACGCCAACTCGGCCGATTAAGCTATTAAGAGCCTTATGCTTAACGTTAACTTGGTTATTAGTTCTGAAACTTGAACCAAAGATTCTTCCGTAAACAATTTGCAACTGCGGATCTAGGTACCAGTCCTTCTTATCTCTAATGTAATGCTTGTTGCCGTACTCAGCGCTTAATGTATAGCCCCAAGTATGATCGCGGCCTTTGGTGTTGAGAAGCCTATCGCTGCTCCATGCCGAGAATTTGTTGGAGAAGCGGCTGACCTTACCTACCAAGTCAAGATATCCGCCATTAGAAAACTTTCTGACACCGTAAAGCCACCAGCTGGCCATCCAGTTATCGGCAGTTCCACCTCGGCTTAACTTCAGATCGCCTTCAGTGTAAGAAAGGCCGGTTCCATATATCCATTCGATGGATTTTTCACGTTTGCACGGGAAATTTTCTCCGTCTTTTTCTCTACAGCGATACTTATCAGAAAATTCATAGTAATTTCTATCTAAGCCGATTTGAATTCCACGGTAATTATCTTTGAAAGAATAACCGTTATGGCTGAACCTGTTGCGTCCGGCATATCCTCTGGCCCACAAACCTTCCAACTCGTTATTATCTCTAATCTCACCCAGTCTCTGATGGAGAGTATCAATCTCTTGGCGCCATGTGAAATAGTGGCTTAGAGAGACGGATTCAATAGACTTCATGGTTGGAGTTGGTTTTGGCTTCGGCTGAGGAATAGGAGTAGCCGGAATCAAAGGAATAGGATGTGTGAATCCAGGTTCCAAAGGCTTCCAAGGAATAGTCGGCGTCAGGTCAATGATCTCGCCGCGATACTTAACATCGGCAGGAACTCCTAGGGTTGTGTATTCAGCCAGGTCAGTAGCTGTTTCACCAACCAAAGAAACATCCTCGAAATACCATTGGGCTCTGTATGCTTCATTGACCACACCTTCTGGCAGGTAAACCCAACCGGCAGCCTTAGCAAACTGAGCATTCGGATCTTTCGGATCCCAGCGTCTTATGATTGGGTCACCATTGTCATCCTTCAATTCATTGCCGTCTTCATCGGTCAACTTATGCCATGTCGTGCCTTGAGATAAACCGAAGTAGCCCTCCTTGTAGTCATCTTTGATCATGATGGCTCCCTGGCTTCCCATGTTCTCAATGCCTTCGTTAGCGAAAATGCTGTTAGCGGCACTTCTGAGGAGCCAGAATATATTTGCCAGCTTCGCGTCATCTCTAGCACCGGGATATCCGGGATAATGGCTTTCACCTTCGCATTTACCTCCGCTGCACAAATTATCGGAGTTAATTAAGACGCCGGTGTTCTTGCCGTTTTCATAAACATATGCCTTAACCACCAAATCTAATTTCGATGCATTGGAACGATCGGCGGCGATAGGATTTCCATCGGCTGTGTCAATATGATTGAGAAAAACGTAAGGAGCTTGTCCAGTCTTTCCGCCTACGGCCCAATATTTCGCATACGGTCCATTAATTCCGTATGGATATTTGTAGTCGTTGTAAGGCTGCGGAGTCTCAGGTTCTTTATCATCGCCTTCGGAAGGATCTGTCGGGTTAGTCGGATCAGTTGGGTCAGTAGTACCGGAATCTCCGGAATCGCCAGTACCATCCGCTGCACGTCTTAAAACCGAATAATTCACTGCCAGATTCAATGTTGTTTCCGAAGTGTTTCCGAAACTTGTCATTCTTGATGAAGGAGTTTCAGGCGCCGGATTAGGTTCGTCAGGGTTTGGAGTATCCGGATTGTCGGGCTGTTTCGGATCTTCTCCGGAATCATCGCCCGGATCCTTCGGGTCTTCTTCGTTCGGATCTTTTATATTGGGCTTGTTGGCTTCATCTACGTGTTTTTCGCTTAAATATGCAGCTTCGAAACGGATTACACCGTTACCCGAAAACATTCCTAAGTCCCGGATCTTATTGCTGTTAGTAAAGCGAATGGTGTATGGATCAGCTCCGTGTCCGAGTCGCAAACGAGTATTGATGGTATCGCTCGGATTGGTTTTGGCATCGTATTGAACAGTGATCCCCTGACCTTCTGCCAAAGTCAAGACAGAACCGTATTCACTTGGTTTAAGCCAAAGTTCAGACCTTCCATAGGAAACGAGTTTTCCGGTAGTGGCATGAATAGGCTCCATAACTTGAAGTGAATTATCTACAAAATTGAAGGGACCTTCCAGTAAGGTGACGCTCTCTGTATAAAACTTGTCATCGTATAAGAACGGCCGAATTC
Organism: Turicimonas muris; assembly: GCF_002221595.1. Classification (GTDB taxonomy): domain Bacteria; phylum Pseudomonadota; class Gammaproteobacteria; order Burkholderiales; family Burkholderiaceae_F; genus Turicimonas; species Turicimonas muris. The sequence goes on along the minus strand of NZ_NHMP01000001.1, from coordinate 621,891 downwards.
TCAGTCCTACGGGAGACTGTTTTGCTGTAGAAGATACCCTCACTCCCAGTTCATCATTATCTTCGTTGTATAAAGAAAGGGAACGTATTGTCTGTTTACCGCCTTTATTGTGAATTGCAATTGCTTGTCCCGATTTAGAATTAACAGAAATTGAATCAGTAATACCGACAATTTGTGACCCATAGAAATCCCAATTGCCCACCTGTGACCAATTCTCAATACCATAGGCAAAGAAGAGAGGACTACGGGCCTCGCTGTTTTTAACGATTATCTTATCTACGCTTTTTATTTCTTGGATGGAAGACCTAACATCATTTACACCAGTGGCTATTCCAGCATAGGTTCCGTAAATCGTCCCTATTTTATCTACCATCTGGTTTCCACCGCGTTGAGCGAAAACTCCAATCCAAAAAGGAACCAATTCTGTTCCTATTTGACCAATTTCTCCTTCAAAAATTTGTTCTGCAAATTGTGCCTTACTGTTAGCAGAGTTAAAAAGTCCTAAGGCCACACCTCTTCCAGAGCTAGAAGTCGTTAACTCTCCAACATAACCTTTAATCAATTGTCTAGCGTCATATGCGTAAAAAGCTGCGCTAGTCTGGTAAAGCTTTTGCGTATTAAACGTTAAATCAGGAAGGGTACCTACTCCAGCCGATATTGAATCTACAAATAAATTAATATGTTGTTCTGTAATTTTTTTTGATTCAAAAGAGCCCTCATACGAAGTGCTAGAAAAAACTGTTCCATTTGAAGAAATAAGAGTCTCCGCTTTGAGATTTATCATTTGGATTGTTGGTCCAGAGGCAGTGCTTATATTCTTAGCTGAAAAAAGTCCCACCCTACTTACTCCTTTCGCATTTGACAATTTAGTACCCCTGACTTGAGTAACTGCTTCAAGATTGATAATTTGATTATTTCCTGAGGTGGAGAAAAATAATCCATTTGTTAACTCTCCTGTTAAAGAGTTCACATTACCTAAAGAATAGTTACCTGTGATGGTTTCATCTAATGTTAAATCGGACGAGTCACTTTCTGTCGTAGCTGCAATTGTTAAAGGCAAATATCCGACACAACTCAAGGATAATAAAATCGCAAAATAACACTGAGAAAAATTTGAGGGAATTTTCTCCTTGATATCAGACGGTTCTGAAAATTTATCTCGGAGACTTAGGTTCGAAAAAGAATTTAAATTCTGTTGTTCATTTAAATCAAAGAACTGAGAATACTGTCTCTGAACAAATGTAAGAAAAGACCTATTTAAGCGTTGAATAAACGATTGGGGGGGGGTAGCTTTAGAATAATATCACTGCGGTCTTCATGCAAATGAATTTTTGGCCCTTTTTTAAGAAGAGGAGTCATTATTACCTCATTGATTTTAAGAAATATGATTTTGCATATACTAACAATTAACACCTTCTACCGAAATCAGGGTTTTGTAGCACTTGTTGCTACAAAACCAATGACGATTAAAGCAAACCGCAAACTCCCAACAGAAGGTCTACTCCTCTTCAGGCGAAAGTCGTTTTTTTGAAGTTTGAATACCTATGAATGCTCCTGTCCACACTCTCAAAAGTCCAATTTTTTCTTTAATGGCACTAAGGATATTTACGCTCACAATATGCACTCAGAGAGTTGCAGAACAATCATCTAGCTAAAATCTTACAAATTGTTAAATACTCTCCGAGAATACTGTGAACGCTATAGACCGTTTCTTCAAAATCACAGAAAGAAGCTTCACCGTTAAAACAGAATTTCTAGGTGCCGTTTCTGCTTATCTAGCGATTTGTTATCTCTTCATTGTCGTCCCGGGAATGCTGAAAGATGCCGGTATGCCGCTTGCAGATGTAACCGTTGCCGTCATTTGGACATCCATCCTTGGGACACTGATGATCGCTTTCATCGTCAACTATCCGATTGTAGTAGCACCCGGACTCGGCATCAGTGCTTACTTTGCCTATTACGTCTGCGGATTTCTGGGGCTTAGTTGGCAGGCAGCCTGTGCTGCCGTCATTGTTTCCGGATTAGTGTTCTTCCTATTAACCGTAGCACGCATCCGACAATCCATTATTAAAGCCATTCCTTTGGATTTAAAACTTGCTATTGTGGCCGGTATCGGTGCCTTTATTGCTATCATCGGTTTAAAGAATGCCGGGATCGTGGTTGCCAATCCTGCAACCTTAATCGGACTTGGAGATTTAACAAAACCGGAAGCCTATCTGACAATTCTCGGTATTCTGACAGCGGCAGTTCTCTCTGCAAAAGGCGTTCGCTTAGCGATGCTGATAGCCATTCTTTTAGTTGCTGCTCTCGGAGTTATTTATCTTAGGCGCTACACCGTTGGACGGCTTGCAAGACCTATTCTCCAACAACTTCAAATTCTTCCCGACTGAAACCATCTTCCAATTCGATTTCAAGAGCATGATGACAATCGGCATCGTCGGTGTTTTGTTCTCCATTACGATGGTCGACCTCTTTGACAATATGTCCACGTTGATTGGATTGTCATTCAGAGCAGGCTTCATGCAGAAAAATGGCCACATTCCAAATCTCGACAAGGCCTTAATCAGCGACTCCGTGGCCACTATCGGCGCCGACATGATTGGTACTTCAACTGCTACGGCCATCTTAGAAAGTGCCGTTGGTATCGAATCCAGAGCCAGAACCGGTCTGTGCGCATTATTTTTGAGACTCTTCTGCTTCCTGACCTTGTTTATTACACCGATTTTGACGTTGGTTCCGGCTTTTGCAACCTCTTGCGTTTTAGCTATCTGATGCTTCAAGAAAGCGTAACACGCATCAATTTCAAAGAGATCTCGACCGATGTTCCATACTTCTTAACAATCTTCATGATGCCGTTTACATTCAACATCGCAACAGGTCTTGGATTCGGCGTCATTAGTTTTGTGATTCTCAAAGTCTTATCCGGCAAGCGCCAGGAAATTACGCTCACGATGGCAATTATTGCCTTGGTATTCTTAGCCGTTCTGCTCACTAATTAAATCAACTTATATGAGACCTGTCGAAGCAGGTCTCATAATCAAAACTTTTAGCCCAAAGAAATAATCCCGTCTACAGATTTCCAAAAAACTCCCGTCTTCATGGAAGCATTTGAATCACGTGAATATGCTCCAAATTGGCATTTGCACTGAGAGAGAAATTCTGTACTCCTATCGTATGACATGCTCTGGTACACTGGGGACCTCAGATGTTGTTCATTCGTCTGAGCCTTTTAGAAGTGGCCTTGGAGAACCAACCAAAACTGTTTGTTTAACTTAACTTTTCCTCGGCGATTGAGCGGCTGCCAAAGCTCAGCCGCTCAATAAATCTTCCAAATTCACCACCCTTTGCTGTAGATCATTTCTATCAGAGATCTATTTGAAAATAACTGCAAGTCCTTACAGCGGCGGCTTTCTTTGATTAACTTTCGGAACAGTTTTTTGAGGTTTGACGACAAAATTTCTGACCCAGTAGATTCGCTCACTTATTTCGGCAGAATTCCGTCAGTTACAGTGTGACCTCTTCAAATGCCGCATATGAAGCTCAGCGCTATAAGCAAATAAAAAAAGGCGGCTCGAATCTCCCATCCATTAATATCGAGCAGCCTGAAAGACAAACTAATTTGTTTTAGACCTGAGCCTCCAGATCTTTAGGCATTTCTAAACTGTCAACCTTGGCAGGCTGTCCTTTCATCTTCTGCATCAGGACAACAACACCGAAGAGTGCGATACCGGCTGCATAGCCCCAGTATCTTTGGCTGTAATCCATGAAGAAGCCTGTTAATGTTGCCGGGAACATCATGATGACGGTAACCACAAGCAGTAATGCACGTTCAATGATGTTGGCACGGGTCAGAACCCAACCTTGTGTAGCACAGGTAAAGGCAATCATGCCGATAGAAGTCATACCGAAGATAAAGAGTCCTTCAGTCCAGGTATCAATACCAAGCAAGAGGATGTCGGAGTTGAACAGGAAGAATACCGGAATGATCACCGTACGAATGTCATATAAGAAGCCCTGCACGCCCACGGCAATCGGATTTTCCTTAGCAATCGCCGCACCTGCATATGCTGCCAATCCAACCGGAGGGGTATCGTCGGCCAAAATCCCGAAGTAGAAACAGAACAAGTGAGCAGCGATCAGAGGAATAACGATTTCCTGACCATGAAGAGACATCCCCGTAGCCAATTCAACAATCACAGGGGCTGTCAAAGATGCCATTATGATGTAGTTAGCCGTGGTCGGCAAACCCATGCCTAAGAGCAGACTGGCAAGCGCGGTGATAAAGATCATAAGGAAGATGTTGCCCATCGAAAGAGCTTCAACAAAGGAAGTAATCTGCTGTCCTAGACCTAAGGAGACGCAGCCTACGATGATACCGGCAGAAGCGGTTGCTAAAGCAACGCCGGCCATGTTGTTGGCACCGGCAGCCATAGAGCTTAATGCATTCTTTACGCCGAACTTAAAGGCAGCCCACATGTCCGCATTGTGAACCTTAGCAATGACTACAGGTTGGAAAACCATCAGGAAAGCCAGCACTAAGATGGCTCTGAAGACGGACATTTCAGCAGAATGCATTTCCACCACAAGTTCCCAAATGAGAACGAACAGCGGGAGAAGATAATGCAAACCGTTCTTCAGTTCGGTCCAGAATCTGGGAAGCTCAGACTTAGGCAAGCCTTTAAGACCCAACTTGCAGGCTTCAATGTGGGTAATCCACAGCAAACCGACATAAGAGACAAAAGCCGGGACTGCTGCCGCCTTCGCCACCTCGATGTAAGGTACGTTGACATACTCGGCAATAATGAAGGCGGCTGCGCCCATGACCGGAGGAGCCAACTGACCATTAACGGAAGAAGCAACTTCAATAGCCGCCGCTTTTTTAGCCGGATAACCGAGCCGTTTCATTAAAGGAATTGTAAATGTTCCGGTAGTTACGACGTTTGCGATGGATGATCCGGAAACGGTGCCGGAGAGAGCTGAACTGACGACAGCGGCTTTAGCAGCACCGCCTCGATATTGTCCTAACCCGGAAATAGCCAAACGGGTAAAGAAGGCTCCGCCCCCGGCTCTATCGAGCATTGTTCCGAACATCACAAATAAGAACACGACGGTGGCCGACACATGCAGCGGTACACCGTAAATGCCCTGTGTATCCATGGTCATCTGAGAGATGAAGCGCGTTAAAGTCGCACCTTTGAAAGCAATTACGTCGGGCAAGTATGGCCCTAAGAACACATAGGCCATAAAGGCTCCAGCAATAACCGGAAGCGCCGGCCCGAGTACGCGGCGTGTTGCTTCAAGCATAAGAGCAACGAGAGTTACGCCCATAATCAAATCGCGGCCGATCGGCTGACCCGGTCTCTCGGAGATTCCGGCATAGTCAATAACGATATAGAGGGCAGCAATGACGCCGACAAGGCCAATCATCCAGTCAACGATGGTAACTTTTTTCATCGCCAGGAGAATTCGCAAGTCCCAGCGAGATTTAGTTTCCGATTTAAGAGTCGGAAGGTTCAAGTAAATCAAAGACAAAGCAAAAGCCAAGTGAATAGCTTTCACCTGCAAAGAGTCCAAAAGCAGCCAGCTGGCTGTGGACATCTGAAAGAAAGCCCAGCATAACGCAACTACAAAAGTAATCTTGGCGGAAATGCCGGTTTTATCTCCCGCTAATCCTCTGTCTCCGTGTACTACCTCTTCTCGGTACTCTCCCACAATATCTTCGGAAGAATTCTTCCTTGGAGTTAGAACAAAACCAGGAATACCTGCCTGCGGGAGAAGAATTTTCTCATTCTGGCTATTTGACATGAAGATTCCTTTTTATTATTTACGCCTATACCCGGGAGAGCGTCCCGGGCACGGCTAGGTGGTACTTAAGGCTTGATTATTTGACTAAGCCGACTTCTTTGTAGTACTTCAAAGCGCCCGGATGAATTGGAGCGGTCAAACCTTCGAGCATGGACTGTTTAGTCAGACCTGCCAAAGCCGGATGCAGCTTCTTGAAGTCGTCAAGGTTTGTCATGACTTCCTTAGTGATGGCGTAAACGACATCATCAGGTGTATCGGCGGAAGTCACCAGTGTGGCAAGCATGCCGACAGTCTTGACTTTATCCTTGGAGTTAACGGCGTCCGGATACTGAGCCATCGGGATCTCCGTCATAGCGTAGTAAGGAGCGTCTTTGAGCAAATCACCGACTTCAGTAATAGGAACGATGCGAACTTTTCTCTTGCCTGCTGTCGCTTCTTTAATGTTGCCGTTCGGATGGCCGACAGTGTAGAAGAAGCCGTCGATACGACCGTCCTGGAGAACGCGAGGAGCATCGGCCGGTTTAAGTTTTTCATCGCGGAAGTCCTTGCCTGGAACAATACCGGCATATTTGAAGATGTCAGTAGAGTTAACGCGGTTGCCTGAGCCAGGATCGCCTAAGTTAATTGTCTTTCCTTTAACGTCATTGATGGACTTGATTCCGGAATCTTCAGCAGCAACGAATGTGACGGCTTCAGGAGCAAGAGCGAAAACAGCGCGAAGCTTGCTGACGGGCTTACCTTCCCATGGACCTTTGCCGTTGTAAGCAAGGTACTGTGTATCGGCCTGAGCGATACCGAAGTCCAAATCTTTAGAGTCGATAGCGTTGATGTTGAACTTAGAACCGCCGGTAGATTCAACAGAAGCACGGATACCGTATTCTTTTTTCTTGGCGTTGATGATTTTAGCGATAGCACCGCCTGTCGGGTAGTAAACACCGGTAATGCCGCCGGTACCGATTGTGACGAATGTCTGACCGGCAGCTAAGGCAGCAGAGCCGGCGAAAGCAAGTGAAGCAGCAAAAGCAACTGGGAGAAGTTTTTTGATCAGCATTTGAAAAGCCTCCAAATAGAATTGAGAATTTCTGAAAGTGTTTCTTGGCTCTTGACCTTAATTGTTTCTGTCTTGCGTGACTCTCGGGAGATCCGTTTATCACCAAGACGGCGAAAATCTTGATAAGAATTTCGAATAATTTTTATTAAGCAAAAACCGTGCCAAGTTTTTAACGCACTAAATATTCGGTTCGCGAAGTAAAAGCCGGTTCCTCACCAAAAATCAGCATATTTATTTCACCTATTTGGTGCGCCTACTTTTTTATGCACTTTCTTTGTGCATTTTTTTGGTGTTCTAACGTCTTTTTTAGAATAGTCATACAATAGGCAGAAAATCTTTTGGAGATACAGTAATGACTGCGAACATTAAAACCATCAGCGTTAGCGAAGTTTGGAAACTTTTTAATTTAGGGGGCACCGTTTTAGTTGAAGCCCAAAGCGGCGATGATCTCGATATCATGCCTGCCAGCTGGAGCTGCCCGCTCGACTACGACAAATTAAGCGTTGTCATCGACAGCAGCCACTACACCCGCAAATTAGTTGAAAAAGACGGCTATTTCTTATTAGCCTTGCCGACTGCCAAAATCATCGAAAAATTAATGTTCTTAGGCTCCAACTCGAAGAACTCCCTTTCTTCCAAGATTGAGGACAGCAAAATCGAGTTTTACAAAGTCGATGACTGCCGTTTCCCGTTGCCAAAAGGATGTGTCGCCTGGGCAGTGTGCAAAGTTCTTCCTGAAACGGAAATCCAGAAAAAATATGACCTTTTCTTAGGCCAAATCGTTCAAGCCTTCTATGACGAGAGAGTGATTAAAGACGGACATCCGCAATTTGAAAATCTGGATGCTGACTTCAGCATCCTGCCGAACTTCGGGGGCGCCATGTTCTATCGTCTCGGCAAGCGCCTGCCTGTACCAGGGTACGATGACTAATTTTCGTAAACGATATGCCGGCTTCGGCCGGTTTTCTTATATCTCCAGCTATGAACAAATCTCCTGCTCCTTCCGTCTACTTTATCGGTCTTGGTGCCTTAGGCATTCTCTATGCCAAAGCCATTGAAAATGCTTTAGGAAAGCACAGCGTTACTTTTGCCGCTGATAAAAAACGCTGCGAACGCTACAAACAAGAAGAAATTTATTTAAACGATCAAAGATGCTTCTTCAATTTTGTTACGCCGGATGAAAGCAGCGCCCCGGCGGACTTTTTATTTTTTTCCGTAAAAGGAACGGCTTTAGATGACGCCATTAAAACTGCTGCTCCTCTAGTTAATGAGAATACCGTCATTATCTCTTTGCTTAACGGCATTTCCAGCGAAGAGATTTTGAAGAAGGCATTTCCCCAGGCCAATGTACTGTACTGCATCGGGCAAAAAATGGATGCTCTAAAACAAGGTTCGAAGGTTATTTATCGAGATTTAGGTGAACTTTGCATCGGCATTCCGAAAAACAATCAAAACCCTAAATTAGAAGCAGCACTTAGAAGGACAGAAGACTTTTTTGATTCTATTTCTCTGCCGTATGTTTCCGAGGAAGACATTATTCATCGGATGTGGTGCAAGTGGATGCTTAATGTCGGCGTCAATCAAGCCGTCATGATTAATGAAGGAAAATTCAGAACGGTTCATCAAGAAGGTGCTCCGAGAGAGACGATGAAAGCCGCCATGAGAGAGGTTCTTGCACTCAGCCAGAAGAACGGCGTCTGTTTGACTGAGGATGAATATCTCCAATATTTAGGAATTATCGACAAATTGAATCCCGAAGGCATGCCCTCTATGCGACAGGACGGCGTCAACAAACGGCGAAGCGAGGTTGAGATGTTTGCAGGAACTGTTGTTGCATTAGGCAAAGAGCTTGGAGTTCCAACTCCAGTTAATGAGAAAATTCTGCAAAAAGTCCGAGAGATGGAAAGCAACTATTGAGCGGTTTAATCCGAGGTAGAAAATTTCGGTTTTCTACCTCTAGCTCTTAGGTCCGATAAACAAAATCTTGTCTTTCGGCAAAGAGAAAGAAGTCCGAAGCGGAGGAGTTCTGGGAGTGTCCGAAATTTTGTGTCTGTCCCAATTTCATAATGTAGTTTGTTTTCCCGGGAAGGCAGTTCGCTTGTGGAACGTAGTGGAACAAGCGAACTGCCTTCCCGAGGGCTTCGCCCATCCCATCCATTTTATCCTTGTTTGAAGCGATCTCCAAACATCACAACGAACTGGAGCATTGCCTGACGCCATCTAAATACTGATTTGTTCCAGTCTTTGGTGGCATTCTTTATTGCTAAAAATACCAGTTTGTAAACTGAATCATCCGTCGGGAACATTGTTCTGGTTTTGATTACCTTCCTAATCGAACGATTCAACGCTTCAATACTGTTGGTTGTATAGATCAGCTTTCTAATTTCCGGAGGAAAGTTAAACAAGGGAATAACTTGTTCCCATTGATTCAGCCACATCCCCTTGATGACACTGTAGCGTTTACCAAGCGTAGATTCGGCAAAATCTTCAAGTCTGTTTCTTGCCTCCTCCGCATCAGCTGCCCCATATATTCCCTTGAGTTGACTTATCACTCCTTTCAAGTCCTTATAGGAGACAAAAGCCGTTGAATTTCTCAGCAAATGCACAATACAAGTCTGATGTATCGTCTTTGGGTATACGGTTTCTGTGGCCTTTGTCATTCCTTTAAGACCATCTGTTACTGCTATCAAAATGTCATTGCAGCCGCGAGCTTTGATTTCATTGAATACGCTTGTCCAGTATGCGGCCCCTTCATTGTCTGACAGCCACATCCCGAGAACTTCACGGGAGCCGTCGGCTCTAACGGCCAAGGCAAGATACAGGGCTTTGGGCGTAATGGTATTGCCGTTTTTTACTTTTACTCTCAGAGCATCAAAAAAGACCACCGGATAAAAGTCTTGCAGAGGCCGACTCCTCCATGCACGCACGTCCTCTAACACCTCGTCGGTCACTCTGCTTATGAATTCTGCACTTACTCCAACTCCGTAAATTTCCTTCATATGGGCAGAGATCTCACGATTGCTCATACCCCTTGCGTACATGCTGATGATTTTGTCATCCAACCCTTTTAAGTGTCTTTCGTATTTGGGAACGGAGTTCGGTTCAAAACTGCTTAGTCTGTCTCGAGGAACTTCTATACGAACTTGGGCATTGTCGGTGATGACCGTCTTACTGCTTGTCCCATTTCTCTTATTGACCGGCTCAGGTTCATCCTTTGCTTCTTTTGAGACAGGAACAATTTCTCCGTTTTTGAGATGAAAATCCATTTCGCTTTCCAGGCATCTTTCAAGAAACCGTTTCATTACCTCTTGAACCATGCCGGTTACTTCTTCTGAGCTCCAGCCGATTTTGCCTGTGTTAGCTAAGGTTTGATCAATGTACTTCGTTAAAAAAGCGTCGGCCTCACTGAGAGGTTGCTTTACCCTTCTTGCCATCTTTGATTCTCCAATCCCTTGCTTAGAAGTTTAACTACTCTCCAAACAAAGGAAAATTGTTAAATCGGACAAGACACAAAATTGCTTACATACTCCTTCGGTACTTTCAATAAGAGCAACGGTACTCTTAGCAACGCCGGCACTTTAACTGTGACTCAATTCAACCAGTCTGGCGGTTCTGCTTCTAACACAGGAAACCTGACAATTGGCAATGCTGATCTATACGGTTCATTGACTTCAAGTGGAACGTTAGCTCTTACCGGTAATGTCATCAGCAGAGGCAACTTGTCTTCGACAGGAACGCTAAATAACCGTGGCAGCTGGACGGAAACTGATGCATTCACTATTACCGGCAATCTCAACAACACAGGAGCAATCAACTTCCAGAATGGTTTTACTTTTGCTTCTAACGGAAAGCTGAATTCCTCGGGCACTATTCAAACCAACAATGCCTCAAATATCTTTGACTCTTTAGGCAGCCAAGGCCAGACAACATTGACGACTGTCAGCCTGGATGCCCAATTGCCGGAAGAAGCGAAGACTGCATTGACTGACTTATTCCGTCATTACGTTCCCGGAACTGTTGCTCAGAATTTGGTTGACCACGCCAAATTTACCGGCGGAAAACTAATCGTTAGCGGAGTAAATCTGACGCAGACGCAGGCAGCTGATTTGACAAAAGCATTCAAATCAAAGTTTTTTCTCCTTCCAACAGAAATTTCCGCCAGCACTTTTCCACAAGAGTGCTAACTGAAGTTTCTGTATTTCTTTCAGGAGAAAACCTATGAGCCAGAACAATTCGCTATCTGTCAGAGACGAATTAGAAGAGATCCGAGTGGGATCCAAGACGTATTCCATAGATCTGCTCGGGGCGATTTTCATAAATAAAAAGAAAGTCAGGCTCAAGATGCAACTCCCGACAGCCTGCCCAATTTCCAATAAGGAGATGGTCTTTGACAGAGGCGGGAAGTGGTTGCTCAGACATCAACAATCGAACTATCTCTTTGAAAAGAGTCAAATCCTTATGTCTTTTTTTCGCAAGTTTTATGTCCTTTTTCAACCTAGAGGATGCGACAAACTCTTTCATGAGTTAAATATCCATCTCTTTAAAAAAAGCCTCTGGATTTTTGTACTTGGTTCCGCCTCCTGCCTCCACTTCCTTAATAGCAGTTATGGTCTCCTTGTTAGGAATATGCGCTCTGAATGGCATTCCTTGTTCTGCAACCGCTTGACTCAAAAATGTTCTGACAGCTTCGGAAAGGCTCATACCCATCTTTTCAAAGAGAACCGAAGCTTGTTCTTTCAAGTCTTGTGTCAGCCGAACTTGAATCTGGGTGTCTGTAACTGTACTCATAGTTTTAATGTAGTTAATTTGTCATAACACTGTAATTGTATATTAAAAATCATGAACAAAATTTATAAAAAGATTTGGAATAAGGCTAGAGGGTGCTTTGTTGCAGTATCCGAAGCAGTGTCTTCTGCCTGCCAAAGAGCAGGAAAACCAACCATAATCGGAATTTCAAGTTTACTTCTGCCTCTAACTACTCATGCCGCAGTCACCTTGGAAGGAAATCATAGCTTCGATGAGATGATTTACTCCAAGCATCACATTATGGCTTCGGATTACATAGTTACAGGTGATCTAACCGTAGGCAATGGATCATATGGATCGGTAGTTTGGACCTCAAAGGACTATACCAACAACAATCAAGTCCTGACTGTTCAAGGCAATCTTCATATTGATAATGGCGGCAAATTAACTGTAAGTCATAACGGGGATGGCGGAGCTCAATTAAACGGAACCGTAAACGTTGGTGGCAATTTAAATGTTAGCGGTGAATTAGCTTTAGGCAGCGGAAATGAAGGCGACAAAGATTCAAGCATTTCCAATCTCAACGTGGGCAATACTTGGAAAATAACCCAAACAGGTTTTGTTGATGTTCATCGCGATTACCGTAATACGCATATCAATGTGTATTCCAAAACAATTGATTCTGAAGGAATTCTAGATCTAACGAGAATCAAAGACGGATCAATAAGTACAGAAAATCTTTTTGTACGTGGCGGTACTTTTAATCAAACAAATAACATCCAAACCTATGCTTCCAATTCATTATCAGTTTTAGGAGGCACCCTTTCTAACGAATCTTCGCTGGTAGTAGGAGGAAAGAGCGGTCAATTTTCTGTTGGTAATTCGCTTACTTTAGGGGGCGGTAATTTAACCAACAGAAATTTATTAACTCAGATAGCTGGAAATATCAACATAACAGGCGGCAGTTATGACTTCGGTACGTTGAATAAGAGTAACGACTCTCTTACCAATGCTGGCACTTTAGAAATTACTCAATTTAATCAGTCAGGAGGTTCTGCTTCTAACACCGGGAACCTGAGCCTGGGCAATGCTGATTTATACGGCTCATTGACCTCCAGCGGAACGTTAAATTTTACCGGTAATGTCATCAGCAGAGGAAACTTGTCTTCGGCAGGAACGCTAAATAACCGTGGCAGCTGGACGGAAACTAATGCATTCACTATTGCCGGCAATCTCAACAACACCGGAGCAATCAACTTCCAGAATGGTTTTACTTTTGCTTCTAACGGAAAACTGAATTCATCCGGCACTATTCAAACAAATAACGCTTCCAACGTATTTGACTCCTTAGGAAGCCAAGGTCAGACAGCATTAACAACCGTCAGTATAAATGCGCAATTTCCGGAAGAAACAAAAACGGCACTGACTGATTTATTCCGTCACTATGTTCCCGGAAGCGTTGCTCAGAATCTGATTGTCCACGCCAAATTTACCGGCGGAAAAGTCATCGTTACCGGCGTCAATCTGACGCAGACGCAGGCAGCCGATTTGATGGAAGCATTCAAATCAAAGTTTGTTGTCTTTGAGTTTTATAGACTTTCTTCTTTTTCTTCCTCCCGGAGAACCAAATGAGCGAATCAGAAAATGTACTGTCCCTTCCTTCCTGCCGATCAAATTTATTTAATCCGGCTGATTCATATGTAAAAACTTTGGGATCGAAACGTTCTCAGACAACCGTAGAAAATTGTGTTCAAAACATTGCAAAAATCTTGGGGCACTCTTCCTATGACAGAGTTGAATGGTCCAAACTTAGAAGGAGTCACTGGCAAAAAATTTTGGGTGCTCTTGAAGAGAAAGGGTGCTCACCTTCAACTAAAAATCTTTACTTAACTGTGTTTAAAGAAGTGGCTAAGGAGGCATGGTCTAATGATTTGCTTCCGCAGTCGGCTTATCTGAAAATCAGTAGTCTGAAAAGTTTGAAATTTGAAAGACTTCCCAAGGGCCGCAGTTTAGACTTGGAAGAAGGAAGAAGGCTCTTAGAGTCTTGTTTCAACGGCACCACAAAAGGCTTCCGTGACCGAGCCATTTTTGCCGTAATGATGGGCTGCGGGCTGCGCAGGGCCGAAGTCGTCTCCTTGAAACTTGCGAACTGGAATTGTATTGATAGAAGTTTTTCTTTTATCGGCAAAGGAAACAAAGAGAGGCGGGTTTATCTACCAAAGAATTTAGATAAGTACATTGATGAGTGGCTTATAAAAAGAGGACTGGAAGCCGGAACTTTTTTCCCAGGAGTGTCCGAAATTTTGTGTCTGTCCCAATTTCATAATGTAGTTTGTTTTCCCGGGAAGGCAGTTCGCTTGTGGAACGTAGTGGAACAAGCGAACTGCCTTCCCGAGGGCTTCGCCCATCCCATCCATTTTATCCTTGTTTGAAGCGATCTCCAAACATCACAACGAACTGGAGCATTGCCTGACGCCATCTAAATACTGATTTGTTCCAGTCTTTGGTGGCATTCTTTATTGCTAAAAATACCAGTTTGTAAACTGAATCATCCCTCGGGAACATTGTTCTGGTTTTGATTACCTTCCTAATCGAACGATTCAACGCTTCAATACTGTTGGTTGTATAGATCAGCTTTCTAATTTCCGGAGGAAAGTTAAACAAGGGAATAACTTGTTCCCATTGATTCAGCCACATCCCCTTGATGACACTGTAGCGTTTACCAAGCGTAGATTCGGCAAAATCTTCAAGTCTGTTTCTTGCCTCCTCCGCATCAGCTGCCCCATATATTCCCTTGAGTTGACTCAGCACTCCTTTCAAGTCCTTATAGGAGACAAAAGCCGTTGAATTTCTCAGCAAATGCACAATACGAGTCTGATGTATCGTCTTTGGGTATACGGTTTCTATGGCCTTTGTCATTCCTTTAAGACCATCTGTTACTGCTATCAAAATGTCATTGCAGCCGCGAGCTTTGATTTCATTGAATACGCTTGTCCAGTATGCGGCCCCTTCATTGTCTGACAGCCACATCCCGAGAACTTCACGGGAGCCGTCGGCTCTAACGGCCAAGGCAAGATACAGGGCTTTGGGCGTAATGGTATTGCCGTTTTTTACTTTTACTCTCAGAGCATCAAAAAAGACCACCGGATAAAAGTCTTGCAGAGGCCGACTCCTCCATGCACGCACGTCCTCTAACACCTCGTCGGTCACTCTGCTTATGAATTCTGCACTTACTCCAACTCCGTAAATTTCCTTCATATGGGCAGAGATCTCACGATTGCTCATACCCCTTGCGTACATGCTGATGATTTTGTCATCCAACCCTTTTAAGTGTCTTTCGTATTTGGGAACGGAGATCGGTTCAAAACTGCTTAGTCTGTCTCGAGGAACTTCTATACGAACTTGGGCATTGTCGGTGATGACCGTCTTACTGCTTGTCCCATTTCTCTTATTGACCGGCTCAGGTTCATCCTTTGCTTCTTTTGAGACAGGAACAATTTCTCCGTTTTTGAGATGAAAATCCATTTCGCTTTCCAGGCATCTTTCAAGAAACCGTTTCATTACCTCTTGAACCATGCCGCTTACTTCTTCTGAGCTCCAGCCGATTTTGCCAGTGTTAGCTAAGGTTTGATCAATGTACTTCGTTAAAAAAGCGTCGGCCTCACTGAGAGGTTGCTTTACTCTTCTTGCCATCTTTGATTCTCCAATCCCTTGCTTAGAAGTTTAACTACTCTCCAAACAAAGGAAAATTGTTAAATCGGACAAGACACAAAATTGCTTACATACTCTTCAACTCTGTTCTCAACTCTTTAAATTTTTCTGATGTTCAAACGGCAATGGACAATTATGAGAAGATCGTAGAACAGTGCGAACTTAACTTAATAGAGAAAAAAACTTGTGGCTATAGCTTCTACGAAGAAAATCCTTCCTGTTCAGTCGGTGAAACAATCAAAATAATTCTTAAAGACTGTAAGCTCTCTTCTTAGGAACTCTATTTTTTGTCTTGAGCGGCTCATGTCCCTAGCTTAGATAAATTTTTCTTAAATCTTCGTTCTCCTTTTGTTACTGAACTTGCCGTTCTCCTTTATATTTAATTCTGATAGTGCCTTTTGAGTTTTTACAGCGAGAAGGCTCTATCAGGTTGGTGTGTCGACATTAAGATCTTTAACAGTTTTTCCGAGTAAAGCCTGTTTTATACAAAGAAATCAAATTTCCCAGGTTTTTATATTGCCTACATTTTCTTGGATTTCCAAATTGCCAAACTAGATTTCTAGTTTTACTAGGTCTTATAGAAATTGTGATTAGTTGTGTTTAACATCAAGAGAGAAAGGGAGTGGCTTATGCGCATCCGCTTTCCTGCGAGGTACCACATTATGGGAGAAAAGCGGGATAGAAAAAGTGATTTTTGCGGATCAGTTTTTCAACTTTTCAAAATTGTTGAAATGTAAACAGCCCATGCCTTTTAATAACTTTAACCCTTACTTTTTTAACAAAGCATCACTACCGAGGAGCATATATGGACCCCAAACATTTAGAGGAGATGATTTCATACAGACGAAAGTTTCATCAATTTCCAGAGGAAGGTTGGACCGAGTTTGAAACCACTTACTTCATCGTCAGTAAATTAAAACAGATGGGATACGAAACCATCTTGACAGGGAAACAAATAATCAATCCTCAGACAGTAATGGGAAGAGATAAAGCC
The DNA here is from genome assembly GCF_002221595.1 of Turicimonas muris. Taxonomy (GTDB): domain Bacteria; phylum Pseudomonadota; class Gammaproteobacteria; order Burkholderiales; family Burkholderiaceae_F; genus Turicimonas; species Turicimonas muris. The sequence goes on along the minus strand of NZ_NHMP01000001.1, from coordinate 605,584 downwards.
AAGGTTCGAGAAGCAATCGATAGATCAGTAAAAGACGGAGTTCCTCTTGATTTCATTGAATCTTGTGATGGATACACAGGTGCTATTGCGATTTTGGATACAGGACGAGAGGGCCCAACAACTGCATTTAGATTTGATATTGACGGATTACTCGTGATGGAATCCGAAGATCCAAACCATTTGCCGGTAAAGTTTGGATTCGCATCAAAACGCCCTGGGAGGATGCACGCATGCGGGCACGACGGGCACGCCGCTCTCGGACTAGCTATTGCAAAATGGTTGATTCAACACAAGGAAGAACTGAAAGGTACATTTAAAATTATTTTCCAACCGGCCGAAGAAGGCGTCCGCGGTGCTGCAGCCATCGTTGGGTCTGGAATCCTTGATGATGTGAACTTTATCGTCGGCTCGCATTGTGGAGGACTTGCTAAACTAGGCCAAATGGCATTAGTGCACGGGGGCGTTCTAGCAAGTATTAAATACGACATTAGCTTTAAAGGCACACCTTCTCATGCCGGAAGCAACCCGCATCTCGGGCACAGCGCTCTTATGGCAGCCTGCGCAACAGCCATGATGCTAGTAGGAATTCCTCGTCACGGAAACGGAGTATCTCGCGTGGCTGTAGGCACCCTTCACGCCGGAGAAGGCAGAAATATCACACCTGTACACGCCAAGATCGAATGCGAGATTCGAGGACAGACCGAAGAGGTTCTCAACTATCTTTCCGAGAATGTTGAAAAAATAGTTAAAGGAAATTCCGTCTCTTATCCCGTCTTTTATGCCTACGAATTAAAAAAGGGCCTGTGAGGCCCCGTCAGCTCTAGTTTCTCTTTTTCTTAATTTTCTAAACTTATTGTAGTAGAAGAGAATAAATCTTTGACAGAAGTGTAGAGTCGCATTTTCTTCCTCAAAGCGCTTGGGTCTTCGTAAGTATTTGGAGGCGTCAAGCCAACTAGATTCATAATGTTTCGTACTGTAGAGTCAAAGCCAGCGGTGCCGTAAAACTCAATCCCGGAGGTTGGATTAATCAATGATATCGTGGCTCGGTTCAGTCCTCTGATAATTCCATCGGTCGTGGCCGGAGTATTATTTGCCCGAAGTTTATATTCCAAATAACGATGGACGCATAAAGCTAAAAAGCAGATTAGGAAGTGTCCGCGCACATGATCCGGCAGCCGTAAATATACTGGTCTTGCCTCAAAAGTACTTTTTAAATGGCGGAAACTATCTTCAATTCTCCATAAGTTTTTATAGATTCTTACCACTTCTGAAGCAGGTGAACTCAATGATGTTTCGATAACATGAATTCCATCAAATTGCTCCTGTGCTGCAATTAGTGATTCATTTATTCTTGCAGTCTCCAAATCCATATCTAAGAGAATAAAACTTCTTCCTCCTCTTTTGAATGAGGTCTTGATCTTAGAAGGTTTTCCAACTAGCTCCTGAGCTTTCTTGATTAACCTTTCTCGGTCTTTTCTGTCTTTTCTGGCTCTCGCATCGGTCCAGGTAACGATGAGTCTGCGTTTTAATTGGCTATTTACGTATTTCCCAGATTTCGTTTTTGTATGGTTTAAGTTTTTCTCAAGTTGCTTTTCTTTCTCTTTGTCACCGTCTTCAAAGACGTATTCCGGCGACTCGTAGCTGATAGGACCGTTCAATTGAATTTCTTTGTACCAGCCGAAGTCTAAGATTTCCCCGTCTTCGGAGACTTTCTGTATTGGAACTCTGCCTTCCTCAGAGAGAACTTCTCTTTGTATATCGCTGCTTGCGCCTCTTATCTTGGAGGCTAGAACGTAGTTATCTCCGAGTTTTATCAGAGCGTCGATATTAGCTTGGCTGTTCAGACCTCTATCGGCAACTACCGTGAAGCTTTTAACATTAAATTTCTTCTTTAGTTCACTAACAAAGGGCACCATAGTAGCCCCCTCAGCCTGATTGCCTCTGTAGAGACCATAGTCGAGGGGCAAGCCTTGTTTGTCCGTAGCTAATCCCATAACTACTTGGACTTCATTAAATTTCTTGTCCTTGGAATAGCCAAAATCTCTTAGCGCATCTTGATCGGTACTCTCAAAGGCATATGTAGTTATGTCATAAAGACAAATCGAAGTATCCCTGTCGGGAACCAGCTTGCTGATTTGACGATTCCAGTATCGGATGATGTCGCTTTTATTCGCACAGAGTACATCCAGAGCTTTGTAGATTTGATTTAGATTATCAAACTCCATGCCAAGATAACGCTCGGGTCCTTCGATTGAGGAACGTCTCTTGGAGGACGGGGCAAGAATTCTGAGCAAAATTAGTTCCTTGGCAATTTCTGCTAAGTCATACTTGAAAGAGCCTTTCGTTGCAATGTAATCGAACTTAGCATCCAATTTAAGTTCATCATAGAGGCGGCGCAAGATAAGATAGCCGGCACTACGAGTACAAAAAACGGCACTAGGATCCAAAGTTTGTCGTTGAAGAAGCTCGGATAAATCTTTAGAAAGTAACTCAAGAGAAGTGGGAGTGGAAAGCAGTTTCCTACCCTCACAGTTGAGGTTCATCCGGTCAACCTCTTCTTGGATCTTTTGTAGTGCCGCAGGGTCTTTAGCTAAGAGGTCTTTTTTCTTTCCAAAGCGTTTAATGATTTCTCGAACGGGATGTTTGACACCTGGCTTTCGAATAGAACACTCGATATAAACACTAGAACTGTCTTTGTTAGAACTAAACCCCAACCTATAACGCATAGGACCCCCAAGATTTATCATTAAGCTAATTATACTACAGTTAATACATATTATTAGAAAATAAATTTAGGCAAAAATAAAGAACCCATCGGGGTTCAAAACGGATCAGACTAAATAAAAAGTATTAAAGACAGGGGAGTATCTCGCGTGGCTGTAGGCACCCTTCACGCCGGAGAAGGCAGAAATATCACACCTGTACACGCCAAGATCGAATGCGAGATTCGAGGACAGACCGAAGAGGTTCTCAACTATCTTTCCGAGAATGTTGAAAAAATAGTTAAAGGAAATTCCGTCTCTTATGATGTCGAATCCAAAATCGAACGAGCCGGTTACTCGACCACATTAATAGAATGTCCTGATTTACTTGAAGAGTTAAGAGATGTAGGCAAGCAAATACCGGAAGTAAAGGAAATTATTGATCTTAATGCCCCTGTGGGCGGAGAGGACTTCACCCTTATGATTAAGCGGGTGGTAGAGAAAGGAGGTCAAGGAGCCCTCTTCAGATGGGGATGCAATCATCGTGGCCATCACAAAGGAGATTTTGATCTTCAAGATACTGAATCGATGCCAATGGGCTTTGAAGTGTTCACCCGTTTTGCTCAAAAGAAGAACGGAGTCTAAAAGTTTCCTAGTTTTCGGCCAGATTATCTAAAAAATCCTGGCCGAAAACTTTAACGAGTCGCTCTTCGCATTTGCATTGAATATCTTTCTGTTGATCCGCATACCATGTTGCAAACTCTCTAAAATATCTCAGCTTCCAATCTTCTCTTCGGCATACAACATAATTAGGTACAGAGGGACGATGCCAGCCATCAAGAATAGGCACCAGTGTCCCTGCTTCCAGCTCATCGATGCAACAAAACAGAGGAAGAGAAGGACAAACTCCAAGCCCCTGAAGAGCAGCGGTTTTTGAAAATTCGACGTTCGAGCATCGTATCCGATCAGTGACTGTCATAGTCCAAAGACGATCCTTCTTTTTAAATGGATAAGACAGGTGCGAAGTGAAACGATCTATAAAACCGTTGCTAAACACATAATGATTAGTTAGATCTTTAGGATGGTCCAACGGCCCGCTCTCTTTTAGATAATTGGGGGAAGCAACTGGAATAAAAATCATTCTTCCACGGGATAAAAAGACGCAATTAGGCAGATTAATTTCACCGGAGATAGCGATGAGATCTGCTTTTCTATCAAGAAAGTCCTGAATGTCTATGGGAGAAACAAAGTTAAATCTTAGATTGGGATGTTCTCTTTGGTAGTTAAATGCTAGGGCGGCAGCGTACCTTCTATAGCTGTTCCCCTGCATCACTCGGATGATGGCACCATTTTCATTTTGTTTATCGGAAATAAAGGCAGAAATTTTTTTTCTGTGATTTACTATCTCTCGCGCATTGTCATAAATTTCTACCGCATCAACTGTGGGAGCAAACGGCCTTGATCTGCGATCAAATAAACATCTCCCTATTTTTTTCTCTAGAACGGAAATTTTCTTCGAAACGGTCGGAGCGTCGACATTGAGCTCTTGAGCAGTTAACCCGATAGAACCTGTTTTATACAAAGAGACAAAAATCTCCCAGCTTTCTATATCGTCTGCCATTGTCTAAGTTTTCCAAATTGCCAAACTAGATTTCCAATTTTACTAGATATTATAGAAATTGTTATTAGTTGTGTTTAACATTAATTCAAGATCTTGGATAACGGAGATAAGGGATGGCAGATCTAGTCATACGCGGCGGGAAAATTATTGATCCTAAGAATCATTTTTTTGGCATCGCAGATATTTTCATCGAAGACGGAAAAGTTATAGAGATCTCGAACTTTTCCTCGACATCAACAAAGCAAGAATTGAATGCAGAGGGGAAAATAGTTATCCCCGGAATTATTGACATGCATACTCACATGAGGACGTTATTTGGACATCCACATGCTCAACGTATGGTTGCGCTCGCCGGCGTATGCACGGCTTTTGATTTAGCCGGCCCTATCGATAACATTCTTGACAGCATTGAAAAAAGCGGCGCCGGAATAAACATGGCGATATTGGAGGCAGCGAGCTATCCTCAGAGCCTTAGTACAAATCGTCCAGAAAAATCTCAACGAATCGAATTCATCAGACAATGTTTAGAGAAAGGGGCGTTAGGCATAAAGCTTCTGGGCGGCCATTTTCCTATGGATGTGGATATTTCTCAGGCATTTATTGAGGATTGCAGCGAAGAGAGTGCCTGGGTAGCATGGCATGTCGGAAATACTCTTCACGGCTCTAATATTAAAGGGCTCAGAGATGCGGTCGATGCTGCCGCCAAACACTTTCTTCATATTGCCCACGTTAACAGTTACTGCAGAGCCCAAATTAGCGACGAAATCTCCGAAGCATTAGAAGCCATTGAGTTGTTAAAAAGAAGTCCCAATCTGTTTTCAGAGTCATATCTGTCAGACTTAAACGGGACGCGGCTTATTATCGAAAACGGCGTCCCTCTGAGCAAAGTTACCATCACGTGTCTGCGAAAAAAAGGATACGAGCCCACTTATGAAGGAATGAAGAAATGCATCCTCGACGGTGAGGTTGGGGTTCTGAAAGATAACGGTATAGTCGGCGAGCTAGTTAGCGGCTCAGAAGGAGTGGAGTATTGGGAGTCCGTGGGGACGAAAGTTGCAGGTTCTTTTTCTGTGAATCCTTCTGCTAGCAGATTCCTTTTGGCTACTGCCAGGAGAAACAACGGAACTTTTGTCGTTGATTCCTTCTCAACTGACGGAGGCTGTTATCCGCGAAATGTCATTGTGGAAAAAGGTTTGCTCTTGGTTAAGTTTGGAGCCCTCTCTCTGCCTGAGTTCGTTGTTAAATCAAGCCTGAACGCCGCCAATGCTCTTGGATTGCCTAATAAAGGTCATTTGGGCATAGGAGCTGACGCCGACATCACCGTTCTCGATTTAGAAAAAGAAAAAGCCTTTGCCACAGTAACAAACGGAGAAGTGATCATGAAGGACGGCCGTGTTTTCGGGAAAGGTACGAGACTTATCTGTGATGAAAGAGGAAAAGATTATCTAAGTAAAAGAAAAATTCCGTTCTCGATTGCCGAGAGGATTTCTCTTCAAAGAATTGAGAATCGTTTTATCCCATAGAAAAAAAAAATACTTACACCCAAAGGAGATTGCTTATGTTTGGAATTATATGTGTCCTTCTCGGCGTCATATTGGTCGGATTTCTTATTGTCAAAAGATATTATGCGCCGTGGTCGCTGTTTTTAGTCGGTATTATTTTATTGGCCGTGATGGCAACGATTTCTCCCGAACCCTTACTTCACGGGGCAAAATCAGCAACAAAAAGTGCTTTTTTTGATGTAATCCAATATTTCACGAATCAATCTAAAAGCATCTTGGTTGGGTTAGGTCTCAACATCATGATTATTTCCGGTTTCGCTGATTATTTGGACAAGATCGGAGCAACTCGGTCGATGGTTGAGATAGCCGCGAAGCCCTTAAGTTATGTAAAGTCTCCTTATCTTCTACTGGCGTTAGCCTATGCGTTAGGGCAATTAATTAACGTATTTATTCCTTCTGCAGTGGGCTTAGGGGTCTTGATGATGCTGATGGTTTATCCGCTTCTCATCTCTGTAGGATGCTCCAATGTGGCAGCCGTAGCTTGCATTATTACAATGTCAGCCCTTGATTTAGGACCCGCTTCAGCTAACTCAATCCTCACAGCAAAACTTGCCTCGATTTCTCCGATGGAGTACTTTGTTGACGGACAAATTCCTGTGGCTATCGTTACAGTTATAGCAGTAGCAGCAACTCACTTCTTTTACCAGAAATTCATGGATAAAAGAGATCTTGCCTCGGGCAAATTAACAGCGAAAGACTTTGAATTGCACAGTGAATTTGAAGTCAAGGACGAGCGAAAGTCCGCTCCTAAGATTTACGCACTCTTCCCCGTCCTTCCTATTGTTTTGCTCTTCATTTTCTCCAAGTTTGTGTACAGCGGATACAGAGTAGAGTTGGCTACTGCCATGATGACATGTACCCTGTTTTCATTCTTAGTTGATTGCCTCTACACGCGTAATTTCAGAAAATCATGTGAAAATATAAAGTCTTTCTTCTCGGGCATGGGAAGAGTGTTCGCCTCTACCGTATCCTTGATTATCTGCGCAGGCGTCTTTGCTGACGGCCTGAAAGCCACAGGAGGCATTACTACAATTATTAACGCTGCAGCCTCAATGGAAGGAACCGGTGGAATGATTATGCTGCTAGTCATGTGCGGCATTATGATTCTGGCTTCCTTTGTTACCGGATCCGGAAATGCGGCATTCTTCGCATTCTCTTCCCTTCTTCCGACAGCCGCCAAGTCTGTTGGATGGGATATCCTCGTAATGGCTTGTCCTGTTCAACTGGTTGCCGGGATTGCTCGTTCTATGTCTCCAATTGCCGGCGTTACGATTTCCGTCGCAAAAATTGCGAATGTTTCGCCCTTTGCAGCGGTAGCAAGAACAATTCCTCCAATGATTGTTGGCACAATGGTTTCAATAGCTGCCTCTTTTGTCTTCCTTTAACTTTTAAGATTGAGGACATGGGAGCCGACGGGCGTAAGTCCGGCTCCCATGATTTGATCTTCTTAAATCTCAGAGCACCTTGTCCTGCTTTGAATCTTGGAGAATTTAGAACGCTTGAGGTACCCATTCAAGGCTCACCGGCAAATGCCGCTACACCTTATTTTGGTATCAATACGATTGAAGCATTAAACAAGTTTCTTTTCCGGATTGACTTTCCGGGGGATTGGATTAAAGTTTTCAAATCAAAGGAGCGTTGAAGATGTCAAAGAAAAAAGTTCTTATTCTTGATTGCGGATGCCAAAATTTTGACCAAGGCGGAAAGCTCAATCATTACTACTCTGATTTAGCAATGAAAGAGCTTGAGAAGATGGGCCACGAAGTTCAGATCTCACTCATCGGCGGTTCATGGGAAATTGCTGCCGAAGTTGAAAAAATTCAATGGGCCAATGTAATAATCGTTCAAACCCCCGGCTGGTGGATGAGTACACCCTGGCAATTCAAGAAATATCAAGACGAAGTTTTTGTTCAGCCGGGAATTGTCGGTACCGACGGCCGCCATCACGGCGATCCCTCCGTTGGTTATGGTACGGGCGGCATTCTTACCGATAAGAAGTACATGCTGAGCTCAACATGGAATGCTCCAAAAGCTGCCTTTGATGAGAAAGATGATTTCTTCGGCGGCGTTGGGATCGACGGCGTTTTCTTACCGGTTCATAAAGCGTTCCAATTCTTAGGAATGAAGCCTCTTCCAAGCTTCATGGCTAATGATGTATTGAAGAATCCTACGCTGGAAGAAGATACAAAACGCTTTAAGGAGCATTTAAAAAAGGTCTTTGGTTAATGTGATCTAAGGCCAACAACCTTTCATCGGGAAAACGCCGTTCAGTTGGACCTCTCGGCGTTTTTTCTTTTGAGCATGATTGTTTAGAATTTCCCGTCCAAATCGAACTTCCCGGCCTCTCCTGGCTTCTCCAATTTCAGACATCCAGGCGCTGGTACATTATCAGAATTCACTACTAACTGACTCAACTCGACGGAAGCCAGAGCTCACTCTTATCTTCTGCGGCCTTCCCGGAGATCTCATTAACCCCAAGCAACGAAGAATTGACTACAATTATTGGGTAATTCAATGGAGAAGAAATGGTGATGAGTAAGCTTCCTTTGCCGCTATTTGCGTCAGCAGGTTCGCTGAACACTCAACCTCTTCAAAAAGTTTTCAAAAGAACGACTGCTACCTACAAGTTCCTCTGGTTCTTAGCCATCTTAGATTTGGTTAAAGAATCGGAACCAACAGCCTCCCGTAATCTAGTATTTTCCACTCAAGACATCTGCGCCAGAATGGTCGCAAAATCTTGGCTCCCGACTCAGCACTTTAAATTGTCTTTCGGGTGTTGGGATAGTATTACTAAAGTCATTGAGGCGCTGAAAAATCCTGTGAACGGTTTTCCATTCAGCGTGAAGTACAAGGAAGCTGAGGCCCTAAAGGCTCTTCAGATATTCGCCAAACTTAATCCTAAAAACTTTCAAAAAATTATTTTTAATCCATTGATTCAGGAAGTGTCCTTTCGTTTTTTGAATGCTTGGCATTCGAAAAACGCAAGCACTCTGACAGAATCTATTAGAGGTGCTACACACGGTGATCCCTATTCTTTTCCCAACGGAAATTGGAATTCCATTGAAGTACCAAGCCAATGGGCAGCGTTTTTTCGAGAGAATTATTCGCTCCTGAAAGACTTTACCTATTGGAACTTCGCTGACTTCCTCCAAGCCAGAAATACAGCGGTACCGGGCCTCGTTAAAAAATTTGAACTTCCAGCTTCCAGATTAAGTCTTGATTCGCAGAGAAAATTTTGGCTTTCTTACCTGAATTCAGAACAAGTTACTACGGACATCTATGGTCACGACTTCACCGCCGACAGTTTTGCTCTGGATCACTACTTACCGTGGACGTTCGTCGTCCACAATCAAATCTGGAACTTAACTCCAATAGAGAAGAGTCTCAACTCCTCGAAAAGCGATTTGATTCCTGATGAAACTTTTGTTGCTCCCTTAGCGCGTCAGCATCAAAGTCTTGTTAAATACCACTACCGCACAGACCCGAACAAATCTAAAGATTTCTTTGAGGAGTATGAAAATTTCTTTGGAATAAGCATTGCGGATTTTGTTTCGGCTTCTGATACATTCATTATCGACAAGTACAAGGAGCATGTCGATCCTTTGGCTAAAACGGCAATAAACATGGGATTCCAATTATGGCAATAGACGTTAATAATCCATGTCTTTTCTGTAATCTGCCGAAAAATCTTCCGATTCAAGCGGAAAATGATTTGGCATTTGCCGTCTATGACGGTTTTCCGGTAAGTCCGGCGCATGTGTTGGTAATACCAAAACGGCATGTGGCTAATTACTTCGATTTAACTTCTGACGAGCTCGCAGCGATCCAAGATCTGCTTGTTATCATGAAAAAACAAGTTGATGAAAAATTTCATCCAGACGGATACAACGTGGGAGTTAATGTAGGAGAGCCTGCAGGGCAGTCAGTTTTTCATGTCCATGTACATCTGATCCCGAGATACAAAGGAGACGTCGCAAATCCTCGCGGCGGCGTTCGAGGCGTCATACCTTCAAAACAAAAGTATTGAAGGTACAGAACTTATGCCTTCAAGTTTAGGTACCTGGTTCTGTCTTTTCCCAAAATCTTCGACAGCTTATCTTTTGTTACTTGACCTAGGATACAACGCCAGTTCCACAAGATTTTTATCAGGATCTCTGAGGTAGATAGAGGTCATAGTACCTCTTCTCCCATGTCTTTCAACAGGACAGGAAACAACGTTCAAGCCTTGGATCCTGAGTTCTTCTTCAATTTTTTGCAATGACTTATCTGTCGAGATTTCAATGCAAAAATCTCCGGTTCCTGGCTCGGCCAAAACTGCCTTTGGTTCTAATTCATGACCTTTGATATGAAGATTGATTTTGAAAGCAGGCGCAAGAATTTCATATCTTGCACCGTCTTTACGAACTTCAAATCCCAATTTTGAATAGAAAGCCTCCATCTCGTTGGGTTGAGCCGTGGTAAGAACAAAGTGGTCCAGAGATTGCAGAGAAAAAAGCTTGTCCATTTCTTTACAGATATGAAAAAGGACTGCGGAGAAGTCTTTTTAAGAAGATCCTCGAGCAGTCCCGGCTCTTTAAAAAAGAATTATTCCATGGCGGTTGGAGCCTTATCTAAGCCGAATGCTTTATGAAGAGCTCTAACGGCAAGCTCCATGTCTTTTTCGTCAACAACGATAGATGTGCGGATTTCGGAAGTAGAAATCATCTTGATGTTGATGTTTTCTTCTGCCAATACTTTGAACATCTTAGCTGCGACACCGGCATGACTTCTCATACCGATACCAACGCAAGAAATCTTAGCGATGGAAGCGTCAGTAAGGATGCCGTCTTCTTCAAGGTACGGGCTAACTTCGCTTTCAATAACGCGGATAGCTTTATCAAGATCGTTGCGGTTAACTGTGAAGCTGAAGTCGGTTAAGCCGTTCTTAGCGGCGTTCTGAACGATCATGTCAACTTCGATGTTTGCTTCAGCAACACTTCCTAAAATCTTATAAGCGATGCCGGGGATATCAGGTACGTGCGGGAGTGTGATTTTTGCTTCATCGCGGCTGAATGCGATGCCGGAAACAACAACTTTTTCCATTTTCGGATCTTCCTCAAAAGTGATTAGGGTGCCAGAGTTTGCTTCTTCTTCGACTGGAATATCAGGATCTGTAAGGCTAGAGAGAACTCTAGTCGGAACCTTGTACTTACCAGCGAATTCAACGCTTCGAATTTGAAGAACTTTAGAGCCTAAAGAAGCCATTTCAAGAATTTCTTCAAAAGCCACTACATCCATTCTTCTTGCATCACTAACCACGCGCGGGTCAGTTGTGTAAATACCGTCTACATCGGTAAAGATTAAGCATTCGTCAGCTTTCAAAGCAGCTGCGATAGCAACAGCGGAAGTATCGGAACCGCCGCGGCCCAATGTAGTAATGTTTCCCTCTTCATCGCAGCCTTGGAAACCGGCGACGATAACGGCATTGCCTTCTTCCAGATCAGAAAGAATACGGTGAGCATCGATTTCTTTAATTCTGGCTTTTGTGAAAGCGCTGTCGGTCAAAACTTTAACTTGCGGACCTGTGTAGCTTTTAGCTTTTTTACCGATAGCCTTGAGAGCCATGGAAAGAAGACCGATGGTAACCTGTTCACCGGTAGAGGCCACAACGTCCAGCTCTCTAGGGTCAGGATTTTTTTGAATTTCCTTTGCCAAACCAATCAGGCGGTTAGTTTCTCCGCTCATTGCAGAGACAACAACGACAACCTGATGTCCGGCGTTTTGCCATTTAGCGATTCTTCGTGCGACATTCTTGATACGCTCAACGCTGCCCACAGAAGTACCGCCGTATTTTTGAACAATCAATGCCATTTCTTTTGATCTCGATGGGTTAAAAACAAGTCCTTCCAACTTTCGTCAATGTTTAGACTTCAGTAATAATTTATAGGATTTTTTACAGATTATTGCCATTTGCTTGTATTAATTGATGAAGAGCTTATGGATTAAGAGGAGCAATCCCAAAAATAGGCAACATAAATCCACTAAGCAGAACAAGATAATCCCCGTCTTCAACCACTTGGAAACAGAAGACGTAATACTTACAACGATAGAAGAGACGGCATAGACGAAATTCCAAAGATAAAAGCCGGCAGCAGCTACCAAGAGAAGAATCCCTGCCCAAAAATCAGAGGGTGTAGCGTACCGAACGAGAGCAAGAACGGCTACGACAACCATTGCCCAACAAATGCTGCCAAGAATCAGTCTCTTGACGAATACCTTATACAAATAAGATGCAGCGAGTATTGAATTATCTGACATAGTTTTGTTTCTTTAGAATAATTTGATTGTTAGCCGGATCTTTGAGCAAAACAGCTCTAACTGCCTCGCCTCCCGGGATAAGAATTTCGATTAATTCGTTATGTAGTCCTTTAGCATGTAACTGACAGCTTAAGGCCAAAATATTGCTTTCCGTTGCGATATCGAAGTAAAAAGAGCATGGTTTGGAGTCTTCGAACGGCTGAGGGCCGGATGTTCTTTGCATAACTCGAAGCCTCATGCCGCAGAGCTTAATATCTAAGCCGTCTTCGGCAGCTTTGATTTCCGCACCCAGCTTACGGTAAAACATCGCGAAATGATCCACATCCTCAACCCAAACGATATTGCCCAGGAATTCTTTAAATTCGAATAAGTCCTGAATTGATTGGGTAAGACGGCTGGCAAGAACCGCTTTCGTTCCCGCAAGAACAATATCGCCCTGCTTTAAGTTAGGGCGTTTTTGGAGATACTCATCATTTAGAACAATCTTGTCTCCGATGACTTTACCCACAGGAATTCTGTAAAGCGGTTTAGACCGCTTATTAACAGGATCCCAAACGTTCTTGTATTCGTAGACGTACCTGCTTGTACGCACCTTCTGAACGACAAAGTTAACTTGCGAGATGTCTTCTTCCACAGCGTTATTTAAAAATATTGTTTACTGTTATCTAAGTACGATGAAATCTTCTGCAACCGCAAAGACAATTTCAGCTTAGAAAATTAAGAGCTGACGCTGTTTTTCCGGTTACAAAACAGAAATCATTATTAACATTTATTCACTATATCACCGTCGAAGCACTGTCAAGAACAGCAGCTCATTAAGTCGGGCGTTTTGAAAAAAATTACGAGCGGATGACATGGAGTCAACGGAATTTTTACTTTTTCGAAGAAGCTTAAAAATTAATTTGCCGGCCCGATTTGTTATGTATCTCCATCAAACGATGTCAAGAGATTAGTTCCGGCAATTTCATTCCTGTTTTTAGTGTCCGGAACACCTCGGAGTTATCGTAACCGCATAGAAAATCAAAGGTTTCGAAAAACAATGCTTCCAACTCTTCAACCATAGGTTTAAGCATCGGGCGATCGGTTGCAATGAAAAGACGCTTTTTAAGACCCGGATCGTCTATCTTTCGGACAGAAAGAAGAGAAGTATCGTCTCCAAGGAGAATGTTTAACGGCGGAAGAATTGTCCAGCCTAATCCGTTTTCGACTGCTCTTATGACCGACCTCGTATTCTCTAACTCGTAACTGACTGTCGAGTTCAGACCAATTCTTCTCAGGAAACTTTGGGCTTTGCGCCGATCGGCAGAGTTGGAACGGTAAGAAATAAAAGGAAGTTCCACTCCTCTGAAGGCATCTTTTTCAAAATTCCGCAACTCTTTGCAAAATCTATTATTACAGACGACAAAATAGGATTCTTTCAAAATCAGATGCCGTATTCGGGCCGGACGATCCGAAATGTCGGGAGCTATCGCAATGTCAAGCAGACCATTTTCAAAGTCTTCCAGAATTTGAGGTATCAAGCCGGTTTGTACTTCCAGCGATTGAAGCTTCGGAATCAAAAACTGCTCTAACTTATCCGAAAAAAATCCATTAACTACTTCCGACAAACCTATTCTTAAAGACTTCACTTCTCGGTTTTCTTGGAGATTGAGTGAATTCTGCATCAGCCGTGCCTCTTCGACAAAACGACGCGCACAACGCAGAACTTCTCTCCCCGCTCCCGTTAAGACCAAAGGGCGCGAACCTCTTTCAAGCAACGGCCTGCCTAATTTTTCCTCCAATTTCTCCACGGTTTGTGATACGGCCGACTGCGACACTCCTAATTCTTTGGATGCCGCAGTAAAACTTCCACGCTCGGCAACCTTAATGAAGGTCAAAAATGCTGATGGCTGAAGGTCTTGTAAGTTCATATTCCGAGATTCAGTTATGGGATTTGATAAGCGATGCTTTTGGTTCTTGGGATTCAAAGAAGCAAAGTTTAAATTTTCTAAAAAAACTGATGAGTAAACTTAATTATGGCCTCTTTGATCACAATAATTTTGCCTCAATTTCTATTAATCCTTTTCGGAACAAGTTTGCGGAGGTTCAAACCTTTTTCCGCCTCTTTTTGGTCTGGTTTGGAAGCGCTGGTATTTTACGTCCTCTTTCCGCCCCTCCTCTTTAACTCCGTCTACGAAAGTAAGTTCAACCTCGAGACCTCAGCGCGGTTTCTTTGCGTTGCCGTCTCCTGCATGCTGGGCGCCGTATTACTCTCCTGGCTAGTCAATCAATTCTACAAAGAATCTTCTTGGACAAAATGGTCGGTTTTTCATTGCGGTTTTAGATTCAATACCTATATAGGATTTGCCATCTGCCAGCCGCTTCTAGGCAACGAGGGTTTTGCACTCCTTTCCTTGCTCATTGCCATTTGGGTTCCGATAAGCAACACGATCGCCGTTATGACGCTTTCCTTTGCAACTAACTCGGAACCAAGTTTTAATGCTTTCAATCGATTAAAGGATGTTGCAAAAAATCCTCTTATTATCGCCACTGTTACCGGATTACTATTCAACCTCTTGAGTATTCCATTGCCTCAAATCATCAATATTTTTATCGGTTACTTAAGCAGTGCGGCTCTGGCGTTAGGACTGTTGTGCATCGGTGCCGGATTAACATTCGAAGACGTAAAAAAATATAGGAACCTCATTGGCTGGTGCACTTTGGAGAGATTGGTTTTGGTTCCATGCTTGGCTATTTCTCTTGCTTTCTTCCTATTGCCAAATCCAATTGAAGCTTGCGTGCTGATTCTATTTGCGGCTCTTCCAACTGCTCAAAGCTGTTATGTTATGACCTCAAAAATGAAAGGAAACGGTGCTGCAGTTGCCGATCTCACAAGCTCTCAAACGCTGCTCTCTATGCTGACTTTACCGGTGTGGACCTTACTGATGAAAAACTATTTTTTATCTTGAACAAATAGGCGGTCAAGCTTAATGAAAGCTTTTTAAGCTGGCTTGCGGTCTTATTTTCATCGATGTCTCTTGCTTTACTTAAAAAACATAATACTTAGAGGCCTAGTTCAAAATCATGCGTCTCAGAGACGAACGGTGCAATTCTTCCTAATTTGGGAAGGGTAATTTTTCTTGGTATTAATACTGAGATACACTTAGCTTGTTAACAAATGGGATTCACCCATAATCTATAAAAGGAGACAACCATGGGATGCAATTGCTGCTGCTCTACAGACAAAGAAAAAGACAAGAAACCTGAAGAAAAACCGGTAGACCCGAAAGTTGAAGAAGCAAAAGAACTTAAAGAAGCTACAGTAGAAGCTGTTGAAGCCGGTACATACGAACAAGAATAATCTCACACAAGATTTATTCAGACACGCCGCAGAATCTATTTAAGATTTTGCGGCGCTCTCTTTTCTTGCATCTGCAAAGATATGGACATTATTTAACAATTTCTAAACTTGAAGTTTGAGAAGCTGTCGAAAAACAACGACCAAAAATCCGTTTTCTTCTTTACTTGCGAGAGAGCCTTCTTTGGACGAAGATCTATTCGATGGAGCAAAAACTTTCTTTATCAATGAGATAAAAGCAAAGGACAGCTTTCGTCTTCTGTTCTGTTCGCGGCAAACGAAAAATGCAAACTTTTGAAGCCGGTTCAAGATTAGGTGTTATCAAAAAGGTCCCTAAAAATTAAACAATTAATCAAATCTCCCCACTAGAACTTTCCACGATCCCAAATAATTGGCATACAAATTGCTTAATCCTTTATAGGAAGCAAACCTGATATTTGTCGTGATTAGTCCCACAAGGACTCTGCAGGCCAGCTTCTCAATCAAAAATTAGTAATACGCACCAAAAAATTATTCAAGTTGGTGAATTATCTGCACCTCTTTAGTGCACTTTGCACCAAATCTGTTCAATCTTAAGGAAAAGAAATGAAAGATCTTCTGATGTTGAAAGGCGCAAAAACCTTAGTCGATGTCGCCACAAAAGTTCAGACCGGCGAACAAGTTCTGATCGTTACAGACTATGCAAAAACTGATATTGCAAAGGCTGTAGCATCCGTCGCCTGCGACCGAGGCGGCGAAGTCATGGTGATGTCTATGAAGCCTAGAAAACGTGCAGGAGAAGAGCCTCCGGCAGCCGTTGCAGCGGCCATGAAAAAAGCCGACGTTGTTATTGTTCCGGTCAGCTATTCCATCACACACACTCATGCGGTTAAAGACGCGGCGGCAGCTGGCGCACGCATTATCGTCATGACCGATTTCACTCCTGAAGTCATGATGCACGGCGGCATTGAGGCGAATTTTGACCAAATTAAACCGACTTGCATTGCCGTTGCAAAAGCCTTGGAAGACGCAAACGAGATTCATGTGACCTCTCCGGGAGGTACGGACCTCACGTTCAAGACCGGAGGAAGACGCGGGAACGCTTTGTATTGCGTTGTAGAAAAAGGTCAATTCTCTACTATTCCGACTATTGAAGCCAACACAACGCCTATTGAAGGAACTGCAGAAGGCGTCATCGTTTGCGATGCGTCCATTCCTTATCTTGGCATCGGCTTAGTTGACGAACCGGTAATCTGCAAAGTAGAAAAAGGCTTTATTACCGACATCAAAGGCGGCAGAGCTGCAGAAATCCTTAAAAAGGATCTTGCCAGCCACGGCGATAAAAACAGCTACAACATTGCAGAGCTTGGGATCGGCCTCAATCCCAAATGCAGGATGTGCGGAATCATGCTCGAAGACGAAGGGGTCCTCGGCACGTGCCATATCGGCATCGGTACAAGCCTGACATTGGGGGGCGTAACAAAAGCTCCGTGCCATTACGACCTCATCATGTGGCATCCGACCATTGTGGCTGACGGCAAAGTCATTTTCGACAAAGACAAACCTCTCATTTAACTAAATCTTCACCTATACCGTAACTCTTCAAGGACTATACAAATGAAACGCAGAACAATTACCGCAAGCCTCTTGGCTGCTTCTCTTCTTTCTTTGACTTGCTTCGAGTCAGTTTCCGTGGCTGCGGATGCTTATCCTGCCAAACCAATCTTAACCATCGTGCCGTTTGGTGCCGGCGGCGGAAACGACATTCTTCTGCGCGTCATGGGCAAGTATGCTCAGAAGCATCTTGGGCAGACTTTGACAATTGACAACAAACCTGGCGCCGGCGGTCAAATCGGTTGGACACTGCTGGCTAAAGCTAAACCGGACGGATATACTATCGGCGCGGCCTCCCTGCCCTCCATGATCATGATCAAAGAACTGCGCAAGAACGTACCTTTTGCGATGGATGATTTTGATTTTATTGCAGCGGTACAAACCGACCCGATTGTTTGGGTCGTTAAGGACGACAGCCCATTCAAATCAGCCGCAGACGTTGTTAAAGCAGCTAAAACAAAAGTATTAAATGTTGCCGGAGACGGTCCTCAGTCCAATGTTCAGCTACAGCATCTTCTTGCAGAAAAAGACGGCGGATTTAAGACAAACTTTGTGCCGTTTAACGGCTCCGGAAAAGCATTGACTGCCTTAATGGGCGGCAAAGTAGATTTATGTGCTTCCACGCTTTCTGCCGCGGATAAACAGCTTGCCAACGGCTTAAGAATACTGGTGGTATTCTCCGATCAGAAAGTCGGTAACATTCCGACAGCTGCCGAAGCCTTCGGAAAACCAATTGCTCCGGTCGGAGCTGCCATCCGCGGCATCTGCGCACCTAAAGGCTTGCCGGCTGATGCCAAAGCCAAACTTGAAGCCGGCATCAAGAAGATCTGCGAAGACCCGGAATTCTTAGCTGAGGCGAAGAAAATGAAACTTGATATCGGGTTCAAAGGCTCCAAAGAAACACAAGCTATCGTGAACCAAACATCCAAGCTTGTCGCTGAAAACAAAGAGTTGTTTTAACACAGTGTGAGACGAAGTCATGGAAGCAAAAGAAATCAAGAAAGAGTGCACTTTGGCGGTTCTGCTTTTAGCAACTGGCGGTTTAGTTCTATGGCAAGCGTATAGCTACGAGCCGGAATCACGACAATTTCCGGTATTCCTCGGCTGGCTGTTCATGCTTTTCTCCGCCATTAACTTTGTTCGAGTAGTTCCGTTATTCAGCAAGCTTTCTTTGATTTCCGACAAGTTCGAGAAGAAAAGCTTCCTTCCTCTTCTCGTTCTTGCTTTCGTGAGTCTTTACACCTTATCGATTCCTTGGATCGGCTACTATCCGGCCACCTGTCTATTTCTTTTAATATTCATGCTGACATTCGGCTATTGGAAGAAAAGCGCAAAACAGTACTTGCTGGCGGCAGCTGTCTTCCTAGGCATCGTCTATCTGTTTTTCTCGGTTGTGCTCGGCACTCGTCTTCCGATGGGCGAGCTCTTCGGTCTGTAGGAGGCCGCCATGAATTTCTCTGTCATTGCTTCTTCTTTGGGACAGGCCTTTGAGCCAGGCATGCTTGTCATGGTTCTTGTCGGCACAGTTCTCGGCGTCATTGTCGGGTCTTTGCCGGGCTTAACAAGCACGATGGGAGTTGCGCTCCTAGTTCCGTTTACCTTCGGCATGAATCCTGCCATGGGCTTAGCCTTATTAGGCGCAATTTATGCCTCATCGAGCTATGCCGGCTCCATCAGTGCCATTTTGCTGAACATTCCCGGAACCCCATCGAACTGCTGCACGCTGCTTGACGGTTACCCGATGACCAAGAAAGGTCAAGCCTCAAGAGCTATAGCTCTTTCGACCATCGGGTCAGCGATCGGAGGTTTGATTTCCGTCTTTGCTCTTCTTTTTCTTGCTCCTCCTTTAGCCATTCTAGCTTTAGAGTTCGGACCGCAAGAATACTTCGTCATGGCGCTCTTCGGGGTTGCCATTATTGCGACTCTTTCTGAAAAAAATTTAATCAAAGGCGTTATTGCCGGCATCTTCGGTTTACTCCTTTCTATTGTCGGCATGCATCCGATTACGGGAGAAGCACGATTTACTTTTGATTTACCGGAATTGTTTAACGGACTATCTTTGGTGACGGCTCTTATTGGTCTGTACTCTCTTCCGGAAGTGGTGAGCATGCTCAAAGAAAAAGGAGCCGCCGCTTCAAGCGGAAAAGTAGAAGTATCAGGGATATTTTCTTCGATGAAGGAGCTTTTGCACTACAAGATGCTGACTCTCAGAGCGTCTATCATCGGCATCATCATCGGAATTGTTCCCGGTGCAGGTCAGTCGATTGCTTCGTTCATCGCCTATGACGATGCCAGAAAAAGCTCAAAAAAACCAGAAGAATTCGGGACCGGATGTCCTGAAGGCGTGATTGCCTCCGAAGTCTCTAATAACGCCGTCGTCGGAGGCTCTTTAGTTCCCGCCTTCACCTTAGGCATCCCGGGTAATGCTGTTTCCGCAGTATTAATCTCCGGCCTGATGATTCATGGAATTCAGCCGGGACCGAGCTTATTTGCAGATAATTCGGAAATCGTCTACAGCTTCATTTTCAGTTTATTCATTGCCAACATTGCCTTCATACCAATCGGCATTTTCTGCGCCAAATACTGCGTCAAGCTGCTTCAAATGCCTAAAGAAATCATGGCAGCTTTGGTAATTGGTTTGTCAGTTATTGGTTCCTATGCCGTCAACGGTTCCATGGTAGAGGTTTGGGTCATGATTGCGTTCGGTGCCTTGGGCAACTTCATGAAGTACTTCAATTTGCCCCGCGAGCCGTTAGTTCTGGGACTCGTTCTCGGCACCATGGCTGAGAGCGAACTGGCAAGGGCTTTAGCTCTGGTCCAAGGAGACATTTTCAGATTAACAACCGGCATCATGACAAGTCCAATCTGCCTCATCATGATCGGTTTGATTCTGTATTCCGTTATGCATTCTTTGTTGAAGAGAAGAAAGGCTATTAAAGCCGCTGCAACTAAAGAGACGTTGGCAGAGGCCGTTTAACCTATTGAATCTTTATTAGATCATTTGTACTACGGGAGGAGGCACATTCCCGACTTTTTCCTCCTCCTTTTTTTCTTTACTTAGCTTCTGCCTCAAAGGATGTCCCGCACTCATCTTTAGCACTTAAAATCGGTGAAGCCGACAAGGGCCACTCAATCTCTAAGGTCGGATCATTCCAGAGGATAGTCTTCTCATCCTGCGGATAGTAGTATTCGGTGCATTTGTAGTTAAACAGCGCTTCGTCAGAGCAAACAAGAAATCCGTGAGCTAGCCCGGGCGGAATCCAAAGCTGTTCGAAATTTTCTGCTGAAAGATAGGTACCGGCCCACTGACCGAAAGTTGGAGAATATTTGCGAAAATCCACGACTACGTCGAAAATTTTTCCTTTGAGCAGAGTAATTAATTTACCTTGCGGATGTTCTTTCTGGAAATGCAAGCCTCTTAGTACATTCTTGGAAGAAATAGAAAGATTATCTTGAACAAATTCTGTTGGAACGCCGAATTCTTCGTATCTTTTCTTTTGCCAAGTCTCCAGAAAAAGACCGCGGTTATCTTTGTAGATTTTTGGAGTCAGCTTCAGCACGCCTTTGATAGGAAGTTCTTCAACTTGCATTTTTAGTCCTTTTGTTCGAGAGGTTTTGAGCTATCGAAATCTTGGTATTGCTGATGAAGCCATTTGCGATAATCCTCATCCATGATCTGCCTTGTCCATTCCGAATTGTCCAAATACCACAGAACGGTCTTTCTTAAAGCTTCCGAGAAACAGTGTCTCGGCC
Source organism: Turicimonas muris (assembly GCF_002221595.1). Lineage (GTDB taxonomy): Bacteria > Pseudomonadota > Gammaproteobacteria > Burkholderiales > Burkholderiaceae_F > Turicimonas > Turicimonas muris. The sequence goes on along the minus strand of NZ_NHMP01000001.1, from coordinate 584,719 downwards.
TCCAACCTAGTTCCTTTTTTATCTTGGCCGAATCAATGGCATATCTGAAATCATGCCCCGGTCTATCGGCGACAAACTTTATCTGCGTGCCGTAGGAAGTTCCATCTGACTTAGGCTTAACTTCGTCAAGTATTTTGTAAATCGACTGGACGATCTCAAGGTTAGATTTTTCGCATTCGCCTCCAATGTTGTAGGCCTCCCCTATCCTTCCTCCGGAGAGAATGAGATCCAACGCCGCGCAATGGTCTTCTACGTAAATCCAATCGCGAATATTTAAGCCGGTTCCATAAATCGGCAGCGGCTTATTTGAAACGGCATTCAAGACCATTAACGGAATTAGCTTTTCCGGATACTGCCTTGGCCCGTAATTATTTGAGCAATTCGAAATTAACGTTGGAAGACCATAAGTTTTGAAATAAGACCTCACGAAAAAATCTGAAGAAGCTTTTGAGGCGGAATAAGGACTGTTCGGGGCATAAGAAGAGTTTTCTGTGAAAGGAGCCGAATTTTTATCGAGCGAGCCGTAGACTTCGTCAGTAGAAATATGAAGGAATCGAAAATCTTTCCTAACTTCGGGTTTCAGTCCCTGCCACCAATCTTTTGTCGTTCTAAGAAGTTGTTCAGTTCCCAAGACATTGGTTCTAACAAAATCCTCGGCACTGTGAATAGAACGATCAACATGGCTTTCCGCTGCAAAGTTCACGATTGCATCCGGATGGAATTCTTTGAGACAACGTGCAACCACCTCTGCATCGCCAATATCACCGTGAACAAAAGAGAAATCTGCAGAATGCAAGACCTGCTCCAAATTAACAAGATGACCGGCATAGGTGAGGTTATCCAGAACCAGGACTCGTTCCCCTGCGGTTATTTGCCGGGAAACAAAGCAAGAGCCGATAAATCCTGCTCCTCCTGTCACTAATAAGTTCCGACTCATTTATTCAGCGTTCCTTTCCGCAACTTCTTGTGTTCTACGTACAAAATAATCCTCTTCGCAGACTATTCCTGCTTTCATTCAAAGCGTATTTATCCTACAAAGTCGGAACTCAGTCAAATTAACAGAAGAACAATGCCTTTATCTTTAGAGAAGCATGAGCAATGTAAAAACTTACTGCTTCTTTATCCGATTCAGCACTCATTTACCTTTTTGCGTAGACCTATCAATGTTCTCTACAACAAGACATCAAAAAAGAAAAATTTTCGTAAAGATTTAGAGAGCAGATATGCTGTTTTACAGCGCTGTTCTTACTTATTTATCGATAAATCAATATTCTTTATAAATAAATATACATTTATATATTCAAATATTTATCAATAAATCCAATAACAATATTGTTCAAAAACCCCACAGGAAAATAACAAATTTATCGATAAAAGCAACATTTTAAAATTTCCTTATCGCAGTTAGTTTTCTTTGAATTGGAAACTTTTTAATTTACCAAGGAGGACTGTTATGTCTAACAAGATGTGGGGCGGAAGGTTTTCGGAAGTCCCTGCAAAATTTGTCGAAGAGTTTGGTGCCGTTATTAAAGTTGAAACCAGACTCTGCCCGTATGATATCCAAGGAAGCCTTGCTCACGTAACAATGCTTGGTGAAACAGGCATTATTGCTCAAGAAGATGTTGAGAAAATTAAAGCCGGCCTTCACCAAGTAGGTCAAGAGATTAAAGACGGGAAGTTCCAATTCAATGCTGAAGACGAAGATATTCATATGGCAATTGAAAAGAGACTGACTGAGTTGATTGGCTCAGCCGGTGGAAGACTTCATACCGGCAGAAGCAGAAACGATCAATGCTGTGTAGACAGCTATCTCTACTTCCGTGATGCCGCCAAAGAATGCCAGAAGCTCTTACTGGAAATCCAGAAAAGCCTTTATGAACAAGCTGAGAAAAATTTCGGCACTATTCAGCCTGGATTTACTCATCTTCAAGTTGCCCAACCAGTGTTAACCAGCCATTGGCTGATGGCATATTTTTGGATGTTCAAGAGAGACTTTGACAGACTTCAAAGCTTCTTAGACCGCTTAGTCGAATGTCCTTTAGGCGCAGCCGCCTTAGCAGGCACTGATTTTCCTATCGACCGTTGGTCTACCGCAAAACAATTAGGTTTTGAAAAACCCACCGAAAACAGCATCGATACCGTAGCCGACAGAGACTATTGCATTGAATTTGCTTCTATCGCTGCCTTGAGTTACATGCATATGTCGCGTCTATGCGAAGAAATTATCATTTTTGCCAGTCAAGAATATAAGTTCATTGAGCTCTCGGATGATTTCACAACCGGCTCTTCCATCATGCCGCAGAAAAAGAATTGTGACTTTGCCGAGCTCATCAAGGGAAGAACCGGTCGTATGTACGGTTATCTCCAGGCAATGCTGACCATGATGAAAGGCATTCCGCTTGCCTATGACAAAGACATGCAGGAAGACAAGTTCTTGTCTTACGAAACCATCGATTTGTGGCAAAACACCATGAAGGTAATGGCTCCGATGATCCGTAAGATGAAGATCAATGCCAAACGCACTTATCAAGCCGCGTCTCATGGATTCTCCACCGCTACGGACATGGCTGATTATTTGGTTAAGAAAGGCATGCCTTTCAGAGATGCTCATCGAGTTGTGGGTCAAACTGTTAGGTATTGCGTTGAAAAAGATAAAACTTTCGATGACTTAACGTTGGAAGAATTTCAACAGCAATCCAATTTGTTTACTGAAGATATCTTTAAAGAAATTTCTTTGGAGCATTCCGTTGGCGCCCGCAAATCCTACGGAGGAACTTCGCCGGAAGCTGTCAAAGTCCAGCTCGAACATGCCGAAGAATTCTTGGATAAAGTCCATCAAAAACTCGGATAAATAACTTAATCAACTAGTGGAAGAACTCTTGTCTTAGTTCTGGTGTAGACCATGAGAAAGCAATTCAACGTACGGGACATTACGTCCAACACAATTGGAGCGGGCATTCTTTTTTCATTGCTTAGTGCAATAACTTACGGCCTTAATCCTGTGTTTGCAAAACTTGGATATGCTTCCCAGCTTCAAGGCATAGAAATACTGCATGGCCGTTTCATCTTTGCAGTTATTGCTCTTGCGTTGATAGGCCCGTTCCTTCAGCCAAGGTTCTTCCGCTTCAGCAAATCGTTAATTAAAAGTTCACTCTTTATCGGACTAGGCATTCTTCTGCCGCTAAACCTTCTATATGTTTACGCGCTGAAAGATATTCCCGCCTCCATGATGAGTTTGATAACTTACGTTTATCCGCTGATCATTCTTAGCGTAAACAGCGTGGTTTTTCACAAGCAAATTCAAGCCAGTCAACTAATTTCCATCATCTTTATCCTGCTGGCTTGTGTTTGTATTTTTTCAGATGCTTTTGAATTGCACATCACGCTTACAGCGCTAGCTATAGGATTCTTATCGACAGTGATGTATGCGGTTTACTTGCTGTCTCTTCAGCAGCTGGCGGTCAATGTTTCCGCATATCAAATTACTTTTCTAACTCTTTTATTTGCAACAATCGGTCTTTCCTTTTTCCACAATCCTCTCAACATTTTGGATTTCAACGGAACCCAACTCGCAGTAACCGGAGGATACGGACTCATTTCAACAGTCTTTTCTACCATTTTTGTTTCCAGAGCGGTACAGCTTTTAGGAGCAACTCAGGCCGGAATCTTCTGCTCGTTTGAACCCATTTTCACAATTAGTTTTGCCGCTTTGCTGCTTGGCGAGCAAATACCCACATTCAGAATCGTAGGAATGATTCTGTTAATCATGGGCATTGTGATACCGAACAGGAAAGAGCTTTTTAACATTTTTAATCTCAAAACCTCTTTATAGGAGAAGCATGATGGACATGATGTTTTGGATGGAATTAGCCGTCGTCATTATCGCCATCTTCATTGGTGCCAAATGGGGCGGAGCCGGTCTGGGTGCAGGCGGCGGCATCGGCCTTGCCGTATTAGTATTCGTATTCGGAATGAAACCAGGTGCGCCACCGGTCAGTGTTTTGTTAATCATCACCGCCGTCATTACCTGTGCTTCAATCCTGCAGGGCTCCGGAGGTCTGGATTTTCTGGTCAGTATTGCAGAAAAACTTCTGAGGCGTAATCCGAAGAACATTACCTTCATGGGCCCCTTGGTCTGCTATTTATTCACTCTTTTCTGTGGAACAGCCTATGTTGCTTTCTCCGTGTACCCGGTAATCGCTGAAGTTGCAATCGGCGCTAGAGTAAGACCGGAACGGCCGTTAACCATGTCAGTCATCGGAGCACAATCCGGCATCACAGGATCTCCGATGTCTGCCGCTACCGGCGCCATGATTGCTCTCTTAGCTGTTAAAGGAGTTACACCGCTTCAAATTTTTGCCGTTTCCATCCCGGCCTGCTTAATCGGAGTATTAATCGGCTGTGCATTCATGTTCAAGAAAGGGAAAGAATTAGCCGATGACCCTGAATTCCAACGCCGAGTAATGAGTGGTGAGTTCCAGGATAAAGAAATCAGCACTGACAGCAAGAGTTTTTCTCCCAACGCAAAACGAGGTGTCGTAGTATTCGCATTGGGCATCTTGGCCGTTGTCTTCTTCGGCTCTTTCCCGAATTTGCTTCCTTCTTGGGAAACCGCAGGAAAAGTGTCCAGACTCTCCATTCCAAATATGGTTCAAATCGTGATGCTCTGCTGTGCAGGTCTCATCATGGTCATTGCTAACGTTGAGCCTAAAAAACTGGCTGACGGTTCCGTTTTCAGATCCGGTTTGATCGGTATGGTTGCGGTTTATGGAGTGTCTTGGCTGACAGCGACATTCTTTAATTTCTATAAACCGATGTTTGTCTCTGAGTTCGGAAACATGATTGCCTCTGCACCGATCCTCTTCGCAGTCGCTCTCTTCATTCTTTCCGGCGTTCTCTTTTCTCAAGGAGCCACAGTAACAGCATTAGTTCCCATGGGCATCGGTCTAGGCATCGCTCCTGCTGATTTGGTCTGGATGTTCCCGGCGGTAAGCGGATACTTTGTCATTCCTGCCGGCGGCGCAATTATCGGCTGCGTAGCCTTTGACAGAACCGGAACCACACAAATCGGCAAATTCGTATTCAATCACAGCTACATGCTTCCAGGCATTGTTACAACTTTAAGTCAGTTGGTGATTGGTTACGTCATCGCTAAGTTTGTTTTCTAAGAAAAACGATACAGGGCCGATAGCTTAAAGCATCGGTCCTTTTTCGTGTTTAGAATACGAACAAGGAGAAAGCCATGCCCTTGACAACTACATCAGAAGAATTCTTAAAAGTCCAGAGTTATCTTTTTCGGAATCATCCTGAACCGGGAGACAAAGTTGCCGGCGAAGACGAACTTATAGAAGCGCTTGGCCTTACTCGTTATAAAACCAGACAAGCACTCGATCTACTGGTTCAAATGGGGGTATTAGATCGTCAAAAAAAACGAGGAACTTTCTTCAAACGTCAAGCCACCCATGACATGACGCAGAATATTCTGGAGCAACTGAAGCTCGCAGGGTTCGATGAATTGGAGTTCAACGAAGCACGACTTATGATTGAACTTTCGGTTATTCCTTTTGTTATTCAAAGACTCACACCTGCCATACAGGCTCAGATGAGATCTTTAGCTCAAAGCATCAGAACTCATGCATCTGAACCTACAAAAGCTGACGCCTACTTAATGGAGTTCCATCTGTTAATGCTAAGGAGCTGCGGCAACCGTGTCATGGAAGTCTTCGCCGGAGTGGTACGAACCTACTTTCAGTCAACTCAACATTTAATTAAAGATTTGCCCAAAGAGTATTACGAAAAACGAGCCGAACTTTGTGATTCCCTGCTTGCAGCCCTAAACAAGAAGAGTGTTGAGGAGTCCTGCAAAATTCTCAAAGCCATGATTGAAGGCAAGCCTTCCTCTCTCTAACACACCCAAGAAAAAAGGCCGGTCACAAAAATGCTCGCCGACCTTTAGTTAGATCATTGAATTAATTTTTAGCAGCTTCTTCTCCGGCAATTTTGCCATAGACAGTTGCCATTACCAGGCCTGAGATTCCGCCGCCGCCCAAACCTGACTGATAAGCCAGGTGACCTGTTACGTCTCCTGCAGCATAGAGCCCCTTAATCGGAACGCCAGCCTCATTAAGAACTTGTGCTTTCTTATTAATTTCAAGGCCTGAATAGGAAGTATAGATCTGAGGTTCACACTCAAAGGCGTAATAAGGCGCCGTATCTATGGTCTGCAATAATTTAGTTCTTCCATACTCACTATCTTTTCCTTTAGCAACATCCTCGTTATAAATCCTTATGGTTTTTTCCAAATTTTTGTAGGAAATTCCCTCGGCTTCAGCCAATTCTTTTGTCGTTGAATATTCCCGACTTTGACACCAGATTCATCAAGAAATCTGCGGGAACCTAGGCTCCATCGAGGTTCCCAGACTTTATAAAAATTACGTCTGTGTAGCTAAAGTTTTTGCAATCGGCAAATGTAATTTCCTTCTTAGAGAAGACGGAGTTTCCACTCGATTGAGAGCGTCCAGCCCAAATACGGTGGACATTCGGTCGAACAACCCAGCCTCATACAGTCTTAAATAAAGAGGCACCTGAGGGTTAATATCATCGTAAACAACACTGGCGGTTTTGATGCTCTCAAGCATCTTGTCGTGTGTGATTTCTTCTTTGCCTAACTCCCTTTTAAGCATGAAGAGCATGTATTTTTCAATGACCAGGCTTATAAAACAACTAAGGAAGTGTCCATAAATGTGAGGATCCGTCCACACGAAGCACTGACGTGTTTCCAGATGAGTTTTTGAGACTCTAAAACAATCTTCAATTTGCCAGAGTTTTCGATAAATACTGGTTGCTTCATGAGGCGAAATTTCAAGATTCGTACAAATAACGTAATAACCGTCCCACTTGGCCTGTTCTTCAATTTTGTCCCAATTTATACGAGGAGAACCGGTCCCTTTAGGGATCGTAATAAGGGATTTATACCCGCAGCTTCGAAGTCTGTTTGGATCATCGACCGCCTTCTTTGCCTTCTCAATGGCTCTGTCTCTATCGGCCTTATCTTTAGCCGCTCTTGCCGGGCTGTAAGAGACGATCCAATTTAGTTCCATGGTGCCTAGAACCTTTGGGCCCCGGTACCGGCGATGAGTAGTCGGACTTTCTTTCCTCTCGTGCAGTTCCTGAGTCACATTCAGTGTTTTATATTGACACTTAACCTCTCCGTCGTCTTTGCAAATAAACTCCTCCCAGTTGTCGGGATCCAGAATTTGAGTCTTTATTTGCGCCGCAGAGTTTTTAAACTTCTGAGCAATAACGAAGTCGCAGCCAATTTCTTTGAGAGCAAATAGGTTCTCAGCACAATTCAAGCCACGGTCAGCAACCACAATCAGCTGTTTGAGATGATAGGTATTTTTTATTTTCTTAATCAACGGCACCATCGTCCCGAATTCACTGGTGTTGCCTGCAAGGAGTTCATAGTCAATGGGGATGCCGTTCTCATCCATAACAAGTCCAAGCACGACCTGAACCTCGTTAACCTTATGATCTTTGCTTAGACCGAAATCCTTGTATTCAGAGACACTGTGGCTCTCAAAACTGTAGGTGGTCACATCGTAAAAGGCAGCCGTGACAGTCCTTTTTGTTCTTTTCTGGATTTCTTTATTTAAATGTCTGACGATGGTTTTCTTATCTTCTTGAAGCACATCGAGAACTTTATACAAATCTTCAAGATGATCGACTTGGCCGTGATCAATGATGCTATGAGCACGGTTATTAAAGCTTTTCAACTTACTTGAGGGATTTAAGAACCTCTGCTCAGTCAGAAGGTAAGCAGTCTGGTCATAGGGATATTGGATTTTTCTGCCTTTTTGAAGATGGCGGAACATCTCCGGCATTTTTAAATCTAACCACACCTTCCTTATAAGAGCCGAGCCAACATTGAGGCTCTTGAAATTGCCCGGTTTCTCGTTAAGACCTTTAGCAGAATCAGCCAACTTATCCATTCTTCTTTTGGCTTGATTTTCAAGTTCCAGAGATTTGTTCTGAGCTTCTAGAGCATTCTCCTTAGCAATGCGTTCTTTGAGTCTTTCCACATACTGAGGATCTTTTTCTAAAGCGGCATCAAGTCTGCCGTGGTTTTCAATTATTCGAGAACGAGGTTGTCCTTTTTCATTTCGATAACTCGAATAGACACGGATGTATTGATGATTTTTAACTTTAACCACTGAAACATGCAAAGGCATTTTTCCGACTCCGACTACTGTAAGGATATTATACCTGAATTTTTTAAAACACGCTACTTTTACGCTACAAAGACGGTAAATTTTTTTGCAGAGGAACCCAGAGCGCGTCTGGTCTCATCTGCAAAAATAGGTGTCAAACTCGGGAGGCCGGCCACAAAAATGCTCGCCGACCTTTAGTTAGATCATTGAATTAATTTTTAGCAGCTTCTTCTCCGGCAATTTTGCCATAGACAGTTGCCATTACCAGGCCTGAGATTCCGCCGCCGCCCAAACCTGACTGATAAGCCAGGTGACCTGTTACGTCTCCTGCAGCATAGAGCCCCTTAATCGGAACGCCAGCCTCATTAAGAACTTGTGCTTTCTTATTAATTTCAAGGCCTGAATAGGAAGTATAGATCTGAGGTTCACACTCAAAGGCGTAATAAGGCGCCGTATCTATGGTCTGCAATAATTTAGTTCTTCCATACTCACTATCTTTTCCTTTAGCAACATCCTCGTTATAAATCCTTATGGTTTTTTCCAAATTTTTGTAGGAAATTCCCTCGGCTTCAGCCAATTCTTTTGTCGTTGAATATTTATTAACTTTCTGCTTTTCAAACCAGATTTTTAAACTTGTATCTTTATATTTATCAACGGACTTCGAATCCAAGATCCAATAAGCAAGTTTGAACTTCTTCTCTACCATCTTATGGTTGACCGCCAAGTATCCGCGTGTCTCATCCTGGAATCTTTCGCCTTCCTTATTAACCACGATCAAAGGAACTTCAACAAGCGGCTGACCGATAGAAACATTGCTATGTGTACCAACAAAAAGCATATTCATACCGAATCCATAATGTTCCACGATAACATTGGCACCGATCGCTACAGCAGCCTTAATGCCTTCTCCGACATTAAGTTTTGAACCGTGGGATTTAACGCCTTTGAGGTAAGGATGATACTTCTCAACCATTTCAGGGCCGTTCGCAAAACCTCCGGTCGCCAACACTACTCCGTTCTTAGCATAAAGAGCAAATTTTTCACCTCCTCTTTTTTCTAGAATCGCTCCTACTACCGCAGCATCCCTCTTATCACTGTCAGTAATCAAAGAGACTAACTTAGTATTAACAACAATATTTACTCCCAATTCTTCAGCTTTCTTTTGAAGACTCTTAATTGCTTGCGGAGAGCCTACTCTATAACCTGGAGCAAAATAATGAACACGTTTTCTGTTTCCGATAGCTTGAGCCGGCTGATCAGTAAATTTAACGCCCAAACTCTCCAGCCAATCCAAATCTTTTGGTCCTTTTTCATATACTTGCCGAGCAACTTCGGGATTCCGTTTCAAGAAGCGATTCAGTTTCAGTCCTCTTTCCAGAGAATCCTCCCAGTTGATTTCTACAGAGTCGTCTATTCCGGCTTTTTCTTGAATTTTTGTTCCGCCGATCCAATAGCCCGAGCCAGAGAGAATTGAGTGACCTCCCAGAAAACCGCCCTTCTCAACTAACGTGACTTCTTTGGCTCCGTTCTGTTTTGCAGAAATGGCGGCGCACAGTCCAGCCATTCCGCCTCCCAAAACTAAAACTCCGGTTTTAGTTTCTCCAGCTATTGCTAATAAGGGAGAGTAAGAAAAGGCTGCGATTGAAAGCCCAGAGCAGAGTTGTATGAAAGTTCTTCTTTGCATAGCTTTTGTCTCCTTTGGTAAATTGAATTCCAGAATAGTCTGCTAGGATTAACGAAACAACAAGATGAATGCAGCTTATCCTGCAGATTTACAGGTTAGAAAAGATGAAAATCCAGCAAAAGACTTCCTACAAACACAATCTTTTCCTGCTCAAAATATTAGAAAGTATTGCTCGCACCGGTTCTTTGACCAATGCCTGCATTGAAAACGACTGCGAGCCCACTACTGTATCCAGACTTCTTTCCGGTTTAGAAAAAGAGTTAGGGGTGGCCCTACTTAATAGAAGTAAAAAACCAGTTCAGCTCTCTTACTTTACAGTCAGTCACCTACCGCTGATTAGAAGGATTATTAGACTTACGGATGAGCTGTATGCCTCTGCTGAACAAGCACAAAAGACGGAAAAAAGGACTATTCGATTCAGCCTGACCACAAGCTCCCTCAGTCATCCTATTCTTGCTCAAATAGAAGAATTCTCTCTTCTCTACCCTGATATTAAAGTCGAGGTAATCCCTGATCGGGCCCATAAAGCTGTCCTTACCGGAGAAGTTGATGTAGCTATCGTTCCCTACATTCCGGAAGAGGACAATCTTGAAGTACGCACTATTGGAGCTTGCCTTAACCTATTGGTTGCTTCCCCAGAGTACCTTGCCAAAAGAGGTGAGCCCAAAAAAGTCACGGACTTAAAAGAAGAAGGGCATACGTTATTACTAAAAAGAAAAGAGTTTTATCCCGAGGCAGAAGCTCTCTACTTCAAGAATCAAACATACGACTTGTTTTCGGGTCACTGGTATGAACAATTAAATAACGGCAAAATTCTAAGCCTTAACAAAGTCAATAGTCCCGGGAAGATAGAAAAAGTCTACGTAGGAGATCAAAATGGATATATTGGCGCCAAAACCGGTACCGGAATCGCAGTGGATTTACCTCTCAGTTTCATTGAAAAGGAACTTCTCTCAGGAGAACTCGTTCCCGTTTTAAAAGGTTGGAGAAGAAAACCGTGGATTCGAAACTTGGTCTCCCGCAAAGACAATTCAGAGTGGCCAGAACTTCAAACATTCATCAAATGGTTCAAAGCCAATGAAGCAGGAGAAGCTAGGAGAAGATGGACAAGCATTTATCGGGAACTATCTGTCCCTAGGGAAGCCTATTCCTTTGATCTGTATCAAGATATTTCTTAAACTATTTTCGCAGACTCCATAGGTCTATACCACTTCCGACCATTTAACGAATTCTCGTTTTTCTACAGAAAATACTGCTGCCATTCGTTTCAATTCAAGACGGTCTTCGGATGAGCCGTAACCTCGTTCCACCATTTGGAATTCCGCTTCTATTAGCTTCTTCTCCCTATCTTTGGTAAGCAAGATGACCTGTCACGTCTCCGGCTCGTAGAGCTTCTCTTTTTCTTAGGAGAAAAAATTAATTTATTTCGTCGCAATTGGCGGTTTAACCTGCAATGCTCTGCTAATTCGAAAAATAGTCTCAAATGTGAGACGACCATCAGGTCTCAAAGGCTTGTAAAGGCATTGGCGAATCAAGCCTGTTTCTTTGGCGAGAACTGTCATACCTTTGGCTTTAACCAGCTCATAAAGGCATCTTCCTACCAGAGAGCCATCACCGGGATCTTCTTGAATACAAGCCATGTAAAAGGCACCTAGATCCGTTTCTCGATTGATAAGGTAATCTTGAATATAGAGCTCTTTACCAAGTTTAGTTGTCATTATTGTTGCTCCTTAGTCAAATTCCTCAGGAAGATTTTCCAAGGTTCTTTGCCATATCAATATCTCTTTGTTGAGTTTTTTGTTGCCTCCGCACAAAAGAATAACAACCACATTCATGCGTATAGTGTAATAAATACGGTAACCGTACCCAAAATCAATTTTTGTTTCAGAAACACCTTCTCCAAGAGATCTAATTTGTAAGACCTATCTTCACTTCATAATTGTCTTGTACGTGATGGACAAGATCTTTGAGGAAACCGAGCCTTATCAGAGGGCCAATGATTGGATGCGCAAAAAATTTTTCTGGAAAAGATAACTGTGTACTATCTTGTGCCATCTACCAGCTTTTCTTTTAACGTTTGTTCTTGATAGAGCTGAGCCACCGCTGCTCTTACTTCAAGGTTCGGATAGCCGACATAGACAGTAGTTCCTTGTATTCTTTTCAGCGTCAGATATCCTGTTTGTGTTAGAAGCTCAACATCCGACAAATTCTCAATATCCGAAGGTTCGCTCAAGGTACTTAAAGCAATAGATTTTCCACCGTCATAATCCTCGGCCCGTCTAAGTGCGTGAGAGTTTAGAAATTTAACTATAACGGTTGGTTTACCGAGACCTTCTAACCAATAATCCTTCAAACCTCGTTCCGGAGCAAAGAAAAAATGCAGTAATGACCATGGAGCAAATACTTTTTGTTTTGCCGTTTCCTCAAAACAAAAGCCATCGTAGTGCTCCGTCAATTCTTTAAAAAGCTTTTCTTTCTCAATTCCAAGCTTTTTAGACGCACATGACAGATACTCAGAAAAATAGTCTTGCACCTCTTCATGTGTATAACCTAGCAAGGAACCAAACACCGGTGACAGCGAAATGTCCGATAAGTTATTCAGATCGGAAAATACAGTCATCTTATTGAAAGTGGTTAAGCCGGTTATAAATAAGAACCTGAAAGCCGCATCGTTAGCCTTGATAACCGAATAGAACTCAGAAAGTTTTTGCCGCACCTTCTCAAACAGCTTAGGCTCATCCAAACACGCTGACAACGGCGCATCATATTCATCTATTAACAGTACAAGAGAACAGCTCGGTAGAGTCTTCAACCAAGTCGAAATTTGAGTAGAACAAAGAATAGTTTTACTTTCCGTGTAAGAAAATCCAACTGATGAGAAATTGCCTATTAAGAGAGAATCCAACTCAGCATTAAACTTTTGAATTGAGGAAAAGTTTTTTATTTCTGAAAAATCCAACCGGACGACCTGATATTTCTTTTCATCCTTCCAAAGCTTCGAAATTTTTAAACCTTCGAAGTCTCTCAGCCCGTACTTGAATAAGGATTCGAACGTAGAAATTAATAAGGACTTGCCAAATCGTCTCGGCCGAGCAAGGAAAAAATTTCCAACCTGGCTTGCCAAATCATAAACCTTATCGGTTTTGTCAACATAGATCTGTCCTACCCCTCTTAACTTCGCAAATGAGGATGTGCCAAGAGGCAAGCGTTTCATCAGGTTAGTTTTCATGGAGGTTCCTTACGTTTCACTCCTATTATAAAAGTACGGGGTAAAGCGTACAAAGAAATATTGAGAGGAACAATCAGCGTTGCTCCACACATAGATTACAACCTGACAGCAGAAATAAAGCTGGCACTGTAAAAGATTATGGTCTTCAAAAAAGAAGGGCTGTCCACTGCTGGGCAACCCTATATTTCTACTTAAAAATTAATTACTTTTGTTTTGCCGCGGAATTTCCCGCAATTCTTCCGAAAGTAAAGATATCAGCGATAGCATTTCCGCCAAGACGATTGGTTCCGTGAATACCACCTGTAATTTCTCCGGCGGCATAAAGACCAGGAATTACGTTGCCTTGTCTATCAAGCACTCTAGTTTCCGGATCGATTCTCACACCGCCCATAGTATGGTGAACCGCCATACTGGACAATGCTGCCCAATAAGGAGCCTTTCCAATCTTATGCGTCAAATTTCTAGGAGCTTTTCCGAAGTCAGGATCCTTCTGCTTATCCACCATGGCATTGTATTCAGCCACTGTCTTCTTGAGCTGATCTGCAGGAACATCCATTTTCTTAGCCAGTTCATCCAAAGTATCAGCGGTGAAAGCATCTCCTGTCTTCAGGCCTTTCATTGCATCATCACGAACAATTTGGTTGTAGCTATTAAATCCGTCACTATCGACAATGGCATAGCCGAATTTTTCCGGAAGATTAAGAATGGCATCTCGAAGGACATCTCTGCGGGCATCTTCGGAGACAAATCTCTTACCTCTCTTATCCACGAAAATATAGCGAGCCACGTCAAGATGGAGAGCCTGCCGGGAAGTATGTCCCGGAGGGCAGCCAGGGTTGCACTGGATGTAGTCCAAGCCAAGGAGATAGGCTCCAGCCTCGTTAGCGGCCAGCATCACTTCTCCGGTTGAACAGGCACTATTATTAGTTGTAGTCAACGTTAACATGCGTGGATCATGCAATGCACGAAGTTTTGGATTTGCTGCAAATCCGCCAGCTGCCAATACAATACCTTTAGTTGCTCTGATGTAGAAAGGTTTACCATTTCTTATTGCAAGAACCCCCAGAGCTCTGCCTTCATCAAAGTTTTCACGGATGATCTTTTCTAATTTTGTTCCGGTGAGAATGTCAACGCCAAGAGCTTTGCACTTATCAGAGAGAACGCGAATAAAGCCAGTTCCTTTAGGTTCAGTTGCCAAATGTGAGCGCGGCCAAAGTGCCCCATAAACTTGCATCACGTCTGGACGGAATTTAAGTCCCATTCCTTCGAGCCAATGCAATGTTCCAAGTGCATTGGTACAGAGAATTCTCACTAATTCGGGATCCGCCCTTCCATCGCCGCCAGCCAAAGTCTGCTGAATATGCTTTTCAATGCTATCTTCAATGCCTTGTTTCTTCTGGCGTTCCGGGTCAACAGCATTAAAGTAACCGCTGGAAATCATAGTATTACCGCCAACAAAGGCTAATTTTTCTATGACTGTTACTTTGGCCCCAGCTTCAGCAGCAGAGACTGCAGAAGCTAATCCGGCACCACCTGAACCAACAACCAAAACCTCGGTTGTCAAATCCCACTTTTCAGGCACCAGACCTGTTTTCTTTTCTTGCGCATTTGCACCGGAAACAATCGGAGAAACGGAAAGCACTACACCAGCAGAAAGCAAACCGCGTCTTGAAAGAGTTAACTTACTCATAACATCTCCTTTTTTGAGGTTCATAAAACGGACTTGTTATGAAAATGATAACTAGAGCGGGTTTCCCTCCATATCAGATGAATATCGGATGGTTATTATCGTGCAGCCATTTCACCGGCAATTCTTCCAAATACGAAAGCATCGAGCAGCCCGTTTCCTCCAACTCTGTTGGTCCCATGCACTCCGGTGGTTACCTCTCCTGCCGCATACAGTCCTGGGATCGGATGATTAGAAGTATCTAACACTTGGGCCTGTGGATTGATAGCTATTCCTCCCATGGTGTAGTGAACTGCCATCTTCACCCGAGCAGCATAAAAAGGAGGATTCTGAATCTTTTGTACCAGCATCCAGCTCTCTCTCCCAAAGCTATCCTTTTTAGTATCAACAGCTTCGTTGTAAAGGCGAACTGACTTCAAAAGATTATCAACCGGCACTTTCATTTTTTGTGCTAATTCCTCAAGAGTGCCAGCAGAAAAATGCTCACCTTCTCTTTCGCCCAAGATACCTGCCTGTTGAAATAAAGAACTTAAGTTTTGAAAACCTTCCTTATCCACTACGGAAAAGACCACCTTATCGGGTTGACTGAGTACCGCATCTCTTATGTGATCTCGAGTATCATCCTCCGCCACGAAGCGTTCACCCTGGTTGTTGACGAGAATATGTCTGGTAACGTCCAAATGAAAACCAGACCGATGTACGTATCCGATGTCGGGCCCTAAATTACATTGGATATCCTCAAGTCCGGCTAACTTAGCCCCAGCTTGCTGAGCGATTTTCAGCATTTCTCCCGTTGCACTCGGACTTCCTGTGTATTTCATGCCCGCCAATCTCGGATCTAATGCAGAACACATCTCAAGATTGGCAGTAAAACCTCCGCTTGCAATAATTACGGCCTTCTTTGCAAAGAATGTCTCTTCTTTTCCTTTGTGGAGCGTTTTTACACCTACCACTTTGTCGCCGTCCTTTACTATCTCCGTCACTTGTGCATTAGTAATGATAGGAATGTTTAGTTTCCGACATTCTTCAGAAAGAGCAGCAACGTATCCTCTTCCGTGAGAAAT
Source organism: Turicimonas muris (assembly GCF_002221595.1). Classification (GTDB taxonomy): domain Bacteria; phylum Pseudomonadota; class Gammaproteobacteria; order Burkholderiales; family Burkholderiaceae_F; genus Turicimonas; species Turicimonas muris. The sequence goes on along the minus strand of NZ_NHMP01000001.1, from coordinate 568,845 downwards.
AGAGGGATAGTGACTCCTTGGCCAAAGGCCGCCGTAAACCTGAAAAACTCTCTTTTTAAATTTAACGCCTATGCTTTCCAGCCAATCAAGCGTCGGCTTGGCATTCTGAACAAGAGTCTTTAATAGTTCGGGATCTGATTTATTTTGACCCGCTTGGAGAGACTGTTCATAAAACAGCTCTTCCGAATCCGATATCCCTTGCTTCTTTTGACGCTGGGGATCAGGAGCATTCAAAATTCCGCTGGAGATTAAAGTATTTCCTCCTATTACGGCCATTTTTTCTAGAACTGCGACTCGGGCTCCTTTCTTTGCCGCAAAAATAGCCGCAGTCAAACCAGCAGCTCCCGACCCAATAACGATGACGTCAAAATCTTCTTCCCGAGGGTTTGGTTGATTTTCGGCCTTAGCCACAGAGCTAAACAAGGGAAAAGCGATCAAAAGAAGCAGTCTCTTAAGAAAATCCTTTCTGGAAAACATCATCGTTGATTTCCTTTTAATTTCCTTAAAAAATCAGCTATCTCAACAGCATTTATCAGGTTTAACTTTCGGCAAGCCGACCCTCTGTGCTGCTGAACTGTCTTTTCAGATATTTGAAGAACATCGGCAATATTCTTATTCATCATTCCTTTACCGACGAGTACCACGACATCTTTTTCTCTTTCGGTTAACGAATCAAACCGCTTTTGATCGTAGGCCATTTGGTCGTCTTTGAACTTTAAATCCGAAGACAGGCGCAAAGCTCTTTCGATAACGTCAATCAACTCTTTTTCTTCCGGCGACTTTAATAAGAAATCAAACGCTCCGTCTTTCAATGCATGAACCGCCATCCGAACCTCTCCATGGCCGGTAAGAAAAATCACTGGCAATTTATTTTTTTGTTCCTTTAACTCCGCAAATACTTCCAACCCGTTTTTTTTAGGCATGCGTACGTCTAAAACAATGCAGCCTATCTTATCCAAAGTCGGGTACGTCTCTAAGAATTCTTCAGGATCATTCCAAACTTTGGTTTCATATCCCAAAGATTCGCAAAAGAAAGCCAAGGATTGTGAGGTCATCTCATTATCATCGACGATGTATATACATTCTCCCAAGGTCATTCTCCTCTCTCTTTGATTTCCGAAATTTTAGGGAGTTCTAACTCCATCACGAGACGATTCTCTTCATCAAGAAAAGCTTTAAGGTTTCCGCCATGGGCTTCCGCTAGTCCTCTGCATATAGACAAGCCCAAACCCAACCCATCTGATTTCGTAGAAATTCCCGGAACAAACATGGACTCTACCAGCCCCTGATTTACTCTAGGACCGTTATCAGTAAAGCGAATAAAGACATTCCGGCCTGAGGCTGAAACATTAATATTGATTTGAGGTTCATTCTGATCCTTACACGCTTCCCAGGCATTTTTTAGCAAGTTATAAAAAACCAAATCCAGTTCCATAGCATCGGCTTCAACCAGGTACTCTTCTTTACCCGAAAGCACAATCGGAATTTCTTTTCCTTTAATTTGTTGGAATTTTTGTATGGAAGCTTTTAGCTGAGAAAGGACTCCCAGAATCTTATGTTCACTTTGTCTTTGTTTAGCATAGTTTCTTACTTTGCCCACAATTTTAGCCGCTGTCTCGCTTTGTTCAGTGATTTTAATGAGAGTCTCTCTGAGCACATCTTCCCTGAGATTTCCTCTTTCCTCCCTGATACGCAAACCGCGTGAAAAATTTGTAATAGCATTCAAGGGCTGCTGCAGTTCATGAGCAATAAGGCTTGAGAGCTGGGCCGCTATGCCAGCTCGTTCCATAGATGAAATTTTTTCTTGCTCCGAATTAACTTCCTGCTGTAAATCATGAGCTTTTTTCATAGAAGCAGTTAATTGGGAGGTTCTTTTTCTTACTAACCAAGAAACGTAAAAACTATGGACAAGTATAAGGACAAGAAAACCCAGGAACCCTATAAACCAAGGGAAATACTTTCTCAAAAAATTTTCCCAGTGCTCTTTGCCCTTATTTTGTTCTTCAACATCATTTAGCAGAGTCATGACAACTGAATTATCTGCGGGTTCCGTCCACTCCATTAAGCCCGGAAGCTTGGGGACGGTTTGGAGAGCAGAAGTCACTTGAAGAATTAAGTCTCTTTCTTTTGCGGTTAATAGATTAGACGGCTTTGAAGCCGCTAAAACCCATCCGGGATACAACTCAGTTGAATGTTTGCACTTAAGATCTTTACTGTCTTTCGCACTAATAACCTTTAAGGCTCCTTGAGGAATGTTACCATCTTTCTCCATTCTTTCCAGAAGACAGGCATCAACTATCCCCACATCCCCTTTTCCGGCAATTATTTGATGAATAACTTTTTCAACCGGTGCGCCAGTGTATTTAACATCATTTGGACTAAAAGAGGATCCAAACAATCTTTGAAGCTCTTTTAAGCCTATGAGAGTGCTTAAAGAGGCTGCTTGGGACATTCCTATAATCGTTTTGTCCTTGATGTCCATTAAAGAAGTTATGTCTGAACGCTCCTTTCGCGCAACAAAAGCCGCACCGCTTGTATGGGAGGAATCAATAGCAAGAGGATTTTTCATTGCACCTACAGCCCAGGCTCCATAGTCAATCAAGGACGCAAAAGTAGCAGCATCGGTGATAAAAAAGAAAGCCGGATTATCCTTCCTCCCAATCAACTCCTCTCGGCTAAGATAACGTAATTCAAAGTACTCTTGAGAAATTTCTTCCCGCAAATGGTCTAAGGTCGTTGCAATCGTCTCGACGATACTTTTATCCTCATCGACCACTTGGGCATCTACAGTAACGGCGTTTACTGGACAAACAAAAAACAACAAAAGAAAGGAAACAATAGGCTGCTTCCAAAGACATGCTCTGTCTGTTGTTCTATTTTTACTTGGCATCCCGATAGTATGAGCGCGTAAGGTTGGATTAAGGAATTTGGGTTTGAGTGTTGAGCTTATTGTAACGGTCCTTCGATTGTCAAAAAACAAATAGCTGCTAGGAACCCTTTATTTTTAAGATGACGCACAGACAAGGAGATTGAACCTCCGGCCTCTTGAAAGAAACTCTATAGAAAAAATTGAACCTCAAAAACCAGATCCCTTCGAAAAGTTTTTCATTAGTGAAGAGAAGAGGATTGGTCTGGAGAAAGGTTTCTTGCTAAGAAGAGGAGCTCCATTACTGACTGAAGCCCAAAAAGGCACTAGAAAATCAGAAATGAAAAAGGAATCGAAGTTGCGGTGAAATGTTACGATGAGCATAGTTAATTTTTCTTTTATAAAAGAAAAATTAGTTAACTTTGGATGAAAATTCTTTTATAGAAGAAATTTCAGAGCTTCTGGAGATTCATTCTCAAAGAGGAAAACTCCATCTTCTCGAGACGCTATAGAAACCTAATCAATGGAAAAACGAGCTGGGTTTAATCCAAAGCACACCAGCTAAATCAAATAACCGCCTGTCTTTTTGATAGAGATTTTCGAGATTAACCCGCAAAATTTTTTTAGCGCTTCCCTGTAAAACCTCTCATTCCAAAAAGTTGGCAAAAATGCCATTTTTTTGAATGGCGCATTTAAAAGCAAACTTTATTTATTTGTGTATTAACAATATAGGTAAAAAACTTTGATTGACAAAAGAAGAAACAAGGAAATCACTCTAACCAATTGATTTCCGTAAAACCTACCGGACTCTACGGAATTATTCCAATAAGGCTATATCTGTTCATGGAACCTCCACTACACTTATAGTCATGGACTTAACCACAATTCCCAAGACTAAAATCCGTAGACAACAAGATGCTTCCAGACGCTTTTCTGAGAAAATTGATGTTTTTTGCGGCTGCTATCCTCTGCAGCACTGTCTTGGTCTGTTCTGAAGCTCGCCCTTCTGACGCTGTAAGTAAACAGCATGTCAAAATAGGAGTAGTTCAACTAGAGGATCCTTTCTTCTATTTGGACTGTTTCGGCCCAACCATGGAATACCTGCGCAAAAAACACCCGGAAATTCGATTTTCTACTGAAGAAATTAATCTCAATATTTCACCCGAAGACTTAAACAAAAAGCCATTTGATTTTCTTATATCTCCCAGCGGTTTCTTTGCGGCTCATATGCTTCCAACGGGACTAAGACAAATCGTTACTCGGAAACCGGAGTTTTCTAAGAATCCATCACGTTCCGTCGGCTCTCTTTTTGTGACAACCAAAAACTTTCCAGGAAATGATGTCGGTTCTCTCTTGGGGAGAAAAGCGGTTTCCTATGAGAGTTCTGCTTTAGCCGGTTGGCTCAGCGGCCTTCATGAAATTACTTCCCATGGCTTCAACACAGAAAAGTTCTTTTCAGAGATTCTTTTTACCAATTACAGTTCCCCTGGACCATTGAGTTACTTGTTAAGCCACAAGGCGGATGTCGCTATTATTCCGACCTGCGAATTTGAACAATTGGCAAAGAATCGGCGCATTAATCCTGACAACTTCAAGTTAATAGGACTCAAACCAACGGATTTTGCATGTAAAACATCTACAGAGTTATTTCCGGACGTTGTCTTTTCATCTTTCCCGAAGGCAGAGCCGGAGATAGTAAGAACTCTCACGATCTCACTCCTTACAATGCCGAAAGAATTAACCAAATCAGATTGGAGCATTGCCAGTGACTTTCTTGGCGTTCAAAAGCTGTTTGAAAATTTAAAACTGGGTCCTTACTCCGACAAGGAAGTCTCTCTGCTAGCCTTAGCGAAACGCTTTCAAAAAGAGCTGTTTCTGGTATTTCTGCTTATCTGCGGACTGCTTTTCCATATCATTCGTGTCAACCAATTGGTGTTCAAACGCACGGAAGAACTTCGCACTGCTATTTCCCAGCGTGATGCCATGTCAGAAATTGCCAAGAAACGGCTGAAAAGGTTAACGCAATTAGAGAAAAGAGGCATGGTCTCTCAAATATCTTCAGTTCTTGCTCATGAACTTAAACAGCCCATTTCTTCAGTTGCCAACTACGCTAAAGGTCTCTCAAAATACCTAAGCAAGACCAATAATTCGGATGAGATCCTTCACGAGGCAGTCAGAGAAATAGACCGCGGGATCAGACGCGCTGGAGATATCGTCGAAAAAGTCAGAAGCTACAGCAAGTCCTCGAAAGATCAGCTCTCTGTTATTTCGCTCAAAGATTGCGCCCAAAAAGCAATTGATTCCATCAAGGCTTTTGCACCGAGCCAGCTTAAGATTTCCTCTAATCTCAATTCAAATCCGCAGATCGAAGCCGATCCTTTAGAAATTGAATTACTCATATTCAATCTGCTTAAGAATGCCGCCGAAGCAGCAGAATCATTAGGTGAGAACGGAAGTATCATATGCACCGTCGAAAATTCGGAGACTCAAGCAATCGTATCGGTAAAGGATAACGGTCCTCGAATTTCCTCCGAGCAATTAGAAAAAATGAAATCTGCTCTCCAAGAATCCGTGAAACCGGACGGGCTTGGACTAGGACTCAGCATTATCCTGGCCATCGCTGAAAAATACCGAGCCAGAATCGATTTTGAACAGCTTGAACTTCAAGGCCTTCAGATCTTTATAACTTTTCCCAAGCAACAAAAATGAAAACCTATAAAAAGCTCACACCGTTAATACGTCTTATCGATGATGACGAGATGGTCCTGGGAAGCGAAAGCTTTCTGTTGAGAATGGAAGGCTGGCAAACAGCACAATATCTTTCTGCTGAAGAATTTCTCTCTAAAGATGACTCGGAAAGACCAGGATGCATCATTTTGGATATCCGTATGCCCGGACTCAACGGAATGGAACTTCAGTCATTAATGATGGAAAAGAATATTGATCTGCCGATCATATTCTTAACCGGCCACGGCGATATTGATATGGCGGTATCCGCCTTAAAGAAAGGAGCAGTAGATTTTTTAGTTAAGCCGGCTAATGACGAAAGACTTCAGGAAGCTGTCAAGAATGCAGTTGAGAAGAATATTCTTTCCCGACAAAAGAATATCGAGCATGACAATATGCTGGAACTATACGAACAATTGACAGAACGGGAAAAAGATATAGCTCCGATGGTTGCAAACGGAACAGCCAATAAAGTCATTGCCATTGACTTAGATATTTCTGAGAACTCCGTTAAGAAATACCGTTCTTCCATCTTAGAAAAACTTCAGGTTCGGACTATCGTTGAACTCACCGATTTTTTACGTCAAATCGGAAAGGATTCCGTGAAATGATTAGAAGAAAGTTCCTTTACGCATTAGGCGCAGTCTCTCCCTTCCTTCCCGCTTCTTCCTTTGCCTCTTTCTTCAATAGAACAGAAGAAGCAGGCATCGTCATTGTCGGTGCCGGAGGAGCAGGACTGGCAGCGGCCGCCCGTGCCTCCGAACTTTATAAGGGAAAAATCATTGTTCTGGAAAAGCAGAGCAAAATCGGCGGCAACACCTTAATTAGCGGCGGCTACTTGGGAGTAGTTGATCCGAAAAGACAAACACCTCTTCAGATTATCGACAGTGAGGAAAAACACTTTCAAGACATTTACGTTAAAGGAGATTGTCGAGGAGATCCGGAACTTATCCGAACTCTGGTTAGAAATGCTCCGAGAATGTTGAAATGGATTGAGTCCCAAGGTGTCCAATTTCAGAATTCCGTCATTGAAATCTATGGCTCTCACTTTCCAAGATGTCATATCCCAAGCCTTCCCAACGGACTTGGCTACATCAATACGCTCAGTGAAAAAGCTATGGAACGAGGAGCGGAAATTAGAAAAAACTGTCAAGTAACCGCACTCATTCGCGACAAAAGCGGGAGACTCTCGGGACTGCAGTATCTTGACGCAAACAACAAACTGGTCACTCTTCGGGTCAAGAATGCCGTTATTCTTTCCGGAGGAGGATTCGGCTCTAATCCAGACCTCGTCACAAAATATGACCCACGCCTATCCCATCTAACCCATAACACGGGACCCGGTTCAACAGGAGAGCTTTTATTAGCAGCCGAGAAAGTCGGATGCGAACTCATCCAGATGGAAAATATCCAATGTCTGCCGGGCGTCCATCCGACAGGCAAAATACGAGTCAGATTTCATAATGATGTCTCCCGCTTCATCTTAGTCAATTCCGAAGGCAATCGATTTACTGATGAAGGCGCCAGACGAGATCTCCTTAAAGAAGCTGTGCTCGCGCAACCCGGAAAAATGTGTTTTTCCGTCATCGACAACGATGGTTTTGAATCCTATGACCTTCTGATGAGAAGGGATGCCATTCGAGGAATTGAAACAGGAGACGCCTTTAAAGGTGAAACTCTTGACGAGCTGGCTTTAAAAATGGGTGTTCCCGGGGAAAATCTAAAAAACGCAGTCAACGCCTACAATAAAGCTATTGAAGGTACCGTCAATCACCCGATTATCCAGCCGCCTTTCTGGGCGGCTCGAACCTCCATGTCAATTCATTACACCATGGGCGGCCTGAAAATCAATTCAAGGGCGCAATGTCTTGACGCGCAAGGAGAAGTTATTTCTGGTCTTTATGCGGCAGGAGAATGCACCGGAGGAATTCACGGAAACAATCGAATCGGCGGCAACGGCATTTGTGATGCATTAACTTATGGAATGATCGCAGCAGAATCAGCTATTAGCACAAACTAATTCAAAAATCAATACCACATGAGGTGTCAACGGAAGAAAAGCTATTCTGTAGCATTCTCCTTAAGGTATCAAACCTTCCAAGGAGAAAACAAATGTCAAAATTATCACGCAGAAGTTTTTTAGGAAGCACCGCAGCCGGTCTTCTTACTTCAATTGCTTTGCCCTCTGCTGTTCATGCAGCTGATGCAGCCCCTCAGAAATGGGATCAGACCGCCGACCTTTTAGTTATCGGTGCAGGCGGTGCAGGCTTAGCCACAGCTGTATCCGCATCTCAAAACGGCGTCAAGAACATTCTTATTCTTGAAAAAATGCCGTTCGTAGGAGGCAATACTTCTATTTCCGGCGGCGGTTTCAACTCCGTAGACCCTATTCGTCAGAAGAAACAGAATATTCAGGACAGCCCAGAACTGCATGCCGAACAAACTTTAGCCGGCGGCGACGGACGCGCCAATCCGGAACTCGTTAAGACCATGACCGCAAACTCCTATGACGCCGTTAAGTGGCTTCAGGACATGGGTATGAAGTTCAAAGATGACGTCTACCAAATTTACGGCGGTCTTTATCCACGCTGCCACGCACCTTTCGGTTCTTTAGGCAGTGACTACATCAAAGTTCTCAAACCTCAGTGCGACAAAGCAGGTGTTCAGATCCTTACAAATTCCCGAGTTGTCCGCTTATTCCGTGAAAACCAACTGTCAGGCAAAGTTATCGGCGCAGAATATGTTGACAAAGACGGAAACCACAAGACAGTCAAAGCTAACAAGGCTGTTGTCGTTGCCACCGGAGGTTACGGTGCAAATCCTCAGATGCGTGCCAAATATGATCCTCGCATGCTGAATCTCACAACAACCAACCTGCCATGCTCTACCGGCGATTTGATTCCGTTGATGCAAGATATCGGTGCCGACACCGTTGGTATGGATTTCATCCAGTGCAATCCAGGCTGCCCTCCGGGAAGAAAACAGAGAATCATTCTTCACTTGTATGCAAAGAACTTCATTATGGTTGGTCCGGACGGCAAGAGATTTATTCGTGAAGACGAAAGACGCGACAATATTCGTGACGCCGTTCTCGGCCTTCCGAAACAAACCGGCTATGCCATCGTTGACTCCAGAGGCTTCGGCGATTTGAACCCAGGACACCAAGACATGGCCAAGAAAGGTCTGGAAACGGGCGATGCTTGGACAGCCAATACTATTGAAGAGTTGGCTCAGAAAATGGGCGTAGATCCTAAGGCTTTGAGAGCAACAATTGATGAATTTAATGCCGGTGTCGATGCTCAGAAAGACAAGTTAGGCAAAGCTCCGCGCAACCTGACTAAGATTGAAAAAGCTCCGTTCTGGGCCGGTTATTCAGGCATGAGCGTTCACCATACCATGGGCGGCGTTGTCATCAATCCGCACAGCCAAGTAATTGACAGATACGGCAAACCGATTGACGGCTTATATGCAGTCGGTGAAGTGACCGGCGGCATTCATGGAACCAACCGACTCGGCGGAAATGCTATCTGCGATATCTTCACCTTCGGCAGACTTTGCGGTATTCAGGTTTCTAAACTGTAGTCTCCTAATATAGCCTTACTCAAGAGGTCCTTTGGGACCTCTTGCTGTTTCTTCCTTCGGACTTGAGCTTGGAATAGGATATGTAGCAACGAGCAATAAAGCAACTTCAAATGCTAACTAAAAAAACTTCATTAGGCCGATACTGGCATTTTTGAAAAGCCGTAATTCGTTTGCAAAAAACACAAAGCGATTAAAGGCAAGCGTATTGAATTTGAATGATGAGGTCTCATCTACAAAAATTACCAAATTTGCTTTTTTTACAAGATCTACTCACACCTTTATAATGCCCTCTCTTGTGCAACAGGCTCCTCTTTAAGTCTGTAACTTTTTCTATTTCAGAATTCTGTACCAATAGGATTATACAAATCCAAGAGAATCAACCTGTCATAAAGGAAAATTTTCGTAAAGCTATTTTTATGATGGTTTTACCACTAAAGATAAGTTTATGAACCAAAGCTTAGAATTCATTAGTAAAGCGGTCTTAAGCTTTTTTCTGAGGGAAAACTTCTATTTTTAATACCAAAAACAAGGATTTTTCTAAGGGTTAGTTTTGATAGAAGAGTAAATGATTAAAAGTTAAACTTCCTGCGGGTTAACTCTGTTTATGGTTCATAGTTAACCCGAATTACATTTAACTAGTTAAATCGGAGTGTCTTCAAATGTCCTATAAAAACTTCACCCGACTCACTTTATCCCAAGTGATGTTGGCTGCTTTAACTTTTTTACCCCCCCCCAATAACAGCACAAGCTGCTGAACCAGTCATCGTTGTTGCCGATGAAACAAAAACATTTAATGGTTTTGAGGTAACAAAATTCATCGAGTTCAATACACCCATTGATTATGAACATAATTTCCCTCTCAGAATCGGTGGTGTTTACTCGTTAGGCAAAGCCACAATTAATGGTAATTTATCTATCAACCTCCCAGAAACGACAGAATTTCAAGATTTTGGAGATTTTCTTTTTGGAGCCGGCCCTGGAGGTTCGCTAGAAATCGGCGACAAATCTTCTACGATTAACATCAATGTTTCTTCTCACAATACTCAAGAGCTTGTTGCTTTTTCCTCCCTTGGAGACGGCTCCAAACTCAATCTGAATGCTGGAAATATTACTCTGTCTCTTTATGATCAGAACAGTTCTGGCAATACTCCTGTAGGACTGTGGGCAGAAGCAGATCGAAATGGCACCGAAATCGCTGAAATCAATGTTAATGGGAACTTTTCTTTTATTTCCGGTATTGATCGCGAAGGCAATAATGAAAACGGTAGCTACGGAGCAATAGCATCGAATAGAGGGAAAATAACATTTAATGGCGATACAACAATTACCGCCAATGAAGTTTTCACAACTGCCGGGAACTCGACTATTTTAGTGAATCCGTCAAAAAATAGGACGGTTAAACTAAAAGGCAACATGAGTTTCATGTTCAACGGTAAAGCAAATGGCTCAAATCCTAACGGCAACATTACTGTCTACCTAAGCAACCCTGAGTCTAAGTGGGAGGGAGACTTCGTTATGTCTTATTTTGGCGTGACAAAAGATGAGTTAAAAGATGTCGAGGAAAGTTCTCTGAAAGTCACTGGAGCCCAAATTAATCTTTCAAACGGGGCTACGTTTACCTACAATCCGGCCGATCCATGGCAAGACCAGGAACGTTCCGGAGTGCTGGAGGGAGCATTTCCGATTGCCGTCTCATCCCTCGCTTTGGACAACGGAAACATTGTTATCTCCAATCCTAATGATATGCTTTTGGTCAATAAACTTTCCGGAAAAGGAAAGCTTCAACTTGCAGCTGAACTTCAGGAAGGCAAGCTGACCTCTGCAAGGTTCATCGTAGGAACAAGAAAAGATCCGGCCCTATTGGTCACCCCAGAAGGAGAAAATTCTCTCCGTGCTGTTAGCTCTGAACCCATGGCTCTAGCAAATGATGCTAGTACCGCTGTCACAATCCCGACAGAAAATCATACAGAAAACTATGTTGCCAATCCGGATGGTGCAAAAGGTGCGTTTTTGAACGTTTCATACACTGGAGCAGGAATTAATTCGGATAATATCTCCCCAACGCAGTTTACAGAGTTAGCCAAGGACAGTGTTCAGATACTTGGAGGCACAGCCGAGTTCACCATTGCCGAAGGCTCGGTAAATGATGCTATGGTCCTTGAGATGAACCAGGACGGGCAAACAGGTGATGTTTCATTCGTATCCCCAATTCACTTTGAATCAAATACAGTTAAGGAATCGTTGAAAGATATTTCAGGAATTACCTTCCTTTCTATGCGTTCGACTATGAATGACGTTTCTAAACGTTTGGGTGACCTCCGCTCTTATGAAGGCTTGAATGGATTATGGGCTCGTTATATAGGCGGTCAGCAACGATACGACGGTATAAAATATAAGCACAACGGTTTCCAGATGGGTTTTGACCACCGCATTAACGATTGGTATGTCGGCGCATTGTTCGGATATACGGATGGAAAAGGGAACCTTAACAACGGCAGTTCCAAAAATGATTATTGGAACTTCGGTCTGTACGGCGGCTGGCTTGGATCTAAAGGTCAATTCGTAGACGTTGTTATTAAACGCATGCGTTTTAATAACGACTTCAATCTGCACTACACAGGCGGCGAGAGAATCAAAGGTTCTTATAACAATTGGGCGACTTCTTTCTCCATTGAGGCCGGTTGGAGGCTTTCAAGTAATCGCGGCTACTTCGTTGAACCACAAACGGAGTTCTCCTTCGGTCATCTTGAATCTGGCTCGTTTAGGACCGATAACGGCGTAAGCATCAAACAAAAATCTGCAAACTCCACTGTCGGACGTCTTGGCGTTGCTGTTGGCTATTCCTTCCCGGAAAAGAAGGGAGATGCTTACTTAAAGGCATCTGTACTGCATGACTGGTCTGCCAAAATCAAAGGAACGATGAGTAAAGACTCCAACACCAACACCTTTGAAAAGAAGCTAGACGGAACATGGGGAGAATTTGGAGTTGGAGCAACATACAATCCTACCAAGAACCTGTCTGCTTATGCTGAAGTATCTACTAGCGCAGGCTCTCCGGTTCGTGCGCCTTGGAATGTTTCTGCCGGACTTCGTTACAACTTCTAATTTAAGTACAAGCATTTGTTATGCTGCAATGGGAGAGTTTCCCAACGTCTCTCATTGTCTTTAGAAACATTCCCCTTGAGCATAGAGTTCTTGAAAAAAGAACTCGCTCAGGGGGTTTCTTAATTGTTTCGACTAATACAATTTAGAAGAACAAGAAAAGAGAACTTCATTACGGCTGGAAGGCATAAATCTTCCCTACCGCAGTTTCTGATAGATAATTCGGCTCTTCTTTAAATTGCGTGTTAAAGACTGGGGATTATCCCGAGGAAGCAAACCTCCCGGTTATGGTGCAGGTCTGAACTTTTCCTGTCAAAATCCCCATCTCATCTGTTAAATAGTTCCACGAGTCGATGTCGTCTCCAGACAGGGCGCCTTTAACCTTTAAGAACAAATACTTCATGTCTCGGAAGCCACAGCCAGATCTTTTTATATTCTTTTCTTAATTGTCGCAGTGGCCCTCTCCAAACGTTTGGTTCCAAATCCTTTGAATAAACAGGCCATGACAATCTCTTTAGCTCTTTTAGTTAACATCCTTTTAAACTTATCGGCAGCTGGAAATTTAAATTTCTTTTGGGCCTCATCGAGCAGTCCAGCTACGCCATCAAGCCTATTGGACGCTTCGATCTCATTTTCTGCTTGCCAAATCCCTCTCAATAAATCTGCAATTGGCTGCAGCATAAACAGCAGTTCGTTATCTCTGATTATTTCTTCATAGTATGTTTTACTGTCGGCGTGTTTTAAAAGGGAAGAATCACTAGCCAGAATAAACCAGGATGACTTTCTCAATTGTCTTCTGTAGCCACGGACCAACTTCTGTTGGTGATTTTGGCTAAAGCTGCGGGCGCATGAACTAACAGCAGCTTTGAGGACATCTTGTCCAAAGTGCTGCATAACATGGAAGAGGTCATAGATAACTACCGCCTGCGGCAGATATTCTTTGACTAATGAATGGTAACCGGCATGCATATCCACACAGACCATTTGAATCTGGCCCTCGAGTCCTTTATTGATTAGATGCTCAAAGAAATGACAGACTTTCTCTACTGTGCGTCCTTCGCAGACGTGAATAATTCTTCCGGTTTCTAAATACATAAAAGCAGTGGCATAGGCATGACCTTTCTTAATAAAGAATTCATCAATGGCAAGATAGCGAACTTCTGAAGGTCTATACCGTCAAAGTAATATTCAAGTTGTTGCTTATCTAGATTTTTTATTGTTGTCCAAGGAAGATTGTGTTTCAAGGCCAAGGAGGAATTGGTTGTCCCTGAGACTCTTAACTGAGCCTGCAGATAGATGGCAAAGCGTTTGGTCAGGCAAGTCATGTTTGCAACCCAATCCAACCGCTCTTGCTTTCGGCCTCCGCAATGAGTGCATTTAACTCCGCGGATATCAACATGAACCGTGCTGTAGAGTTGCCCCGGCAGTGGCACTTCCCTTATTGACCGAGGTATCCGTTGATGGACTTTGGAGCATTCTCTTCCAAAATCCGGACAAATCGCCTCCGTTACAGGCTCCAAATAAGTATTGCCTTGCCCTTGAGTACATTCAATGCGTTTTACTGAATAATTCGGATACAGTTGTTGAAAATATTGTTCAACGGCAGGGTGGTTTAGCGATAAAATGGAGCCCATAGCACTGAGTTTTTTCTTTGGTTTCGTAGCTTTTAGATTAAACGAAAGTGCTATTTTTGTTTGTTAGACTCTGTGAAAGTTCTTCTTTCCTTGAGAATCCAACACGCAAATTGATGAAGGACCAAAAGAATTAATAAAGGAATTACCATGACCATTACATTCGCTCCTTTTGATCCTGCTGAATACTTAAAAAGTGACGAAGCAATTCTTGCTTTTCTCTCTGAAGCTTTTTCAAGTCGCGATCCACAGCATATTGCCGATGCAATCGGAATCGCGGCTAAAGCCAAAGGCATGAGCGACATTGCTCGCCAGACCTCTTTAAGTCGAGAAAGCCTGTACCGCTCTTTAAGTGACAAAGGCAATCCCACACTTCAAACAGTTATCGCTGTCCTCAATACTTTAGGAATTGACCTCACGGTCTGCGCTCAGCCGTCTTCTGCCAGCTGAGAGAGATAAGCATCCGTTTTACCGTTTTTGCAGAGTTGAAAAACTTGATCCTTGCAAAAATCACAAGTCGTTCTTCCCCACTTCGCTTTCATAAAGTTGAGTCTTGAACGAAAACGGTGGTGCTTTAGGCACTTCGAAGCCTCGTTGCTACTGCATCCTCAGCATCTAAAATCCTTTCTCGGCCAGAGCATACAGTGGTATATCCCCGCTTCGTCTGCGCAATATTTTCATCGCAGCCCACGTTTCAGCATGCCCTGGCTCTAATAAACAGCGCTAGCAATTGAGAAACAAAAAACTAGCAGGCAGCAAATTCCTTTAACTATTTTTCCGAAGCTGACTGAAATTTTTCGTTTATATTCCACCCCTTATTAGTCTGTAAGCGGGAAAGCCGCTTCTTCTTCGATCAGACGGATTGTCAAAGCCTGCCTTGACGAGATCGATTCATGCTTCGCTATACACTCATCGGACAATGAACTGAGTATAGGGCCGAGCGGTACCGGGACTTTATTCGGTACTTACTTCTTCCCCGATAGTAGAAATACACGGATAAAGCTGTTCAGATAACTTAGTTGAGCTGACAGCGGAGAAAACTCACTTAAATTATTGCCGCACAGACGGTGCAAACTAATGCTTCGTGGGAGGCGGAGCCTCTCACCATCTTTTATGACGAACCCGAATTTTTTAGAACAGCAGAGACAAAACAACCGAAGAACTCAAACTCATCAGTACCACAGGAGAAAGTGGAAAGGATTTTTTCCGCCAAACCAATCCTGTCTTCCGGGTATTACCAGAGGCAAGGACCGTTGGGAAACCATCATCGAAGAACTTTGCTCCTATTACAACTCTTTTCATGCAGTTAAATCTAAGAATTGTTCCGTTTTAACGAGCAAGAAAAGAAAGTCTTTTTATCGCGAGTTCTTTCAGGCGATTAATGAGCAGTTCGGTGCTGATCCAAGGAATCTCAAACCTAAACACATCCACTGGTTTCTTAACGAAAAAATCCAGGCCAGAAAAGAATCAGAAGAACCTCACGGTTCCATCGTGCGCTACGTTGAAAACTCCGTTTCCATGCTGAAATTTTTTGAGTTATGGATCGGCAAAAAAGGAATGGTTAGATCTTCCGGCGCTTATTTAACCTTACTCGCTCCGGATGTCGTCAGAGGCAAACCTCCGATGAGCCGAAATACCGTTATGAATTCGGAGCAAATTTTTGATGTCCTGAAAAGAGCCTTCACCCGTGACTTAATGTTTGGTATTCAACTGCTGGCGATGGCCGCTTTTGGATTACGAGATAAGGAGGTCTGCGGACTTGATCCTCATCATTGTATTCATCTTAAACAATACCTTCATCGAGATCTTGACGCACTCGGGAAAGTGGAAATAAAAGCAAAGTCCGGTTCTAAGGGAGGACGGCCGAGAACCATTCTGCTTCATGAAGAAACACAAGTTATGTGTGCACAGATTATTCAGCAATTTGCTTCCATCAATGAACTCCGCACTCTAAAGTCCAATGAAGATAATCTTGAGACGGCAACACGCAAGCTTATTACCAACGCAAGAAGCTGCGGCATCTGTAATGCAGACTTTAACGGCTCTGTTTACAGTTTTCGGCATTCTTTTGCTCAAACTTTTCTTAGAGCCGTTGCTGAGGCTGACGTCAGCTTCAAAAAACTGTCGGCTGAAGAAATGCACGAAAGCGTTTCTTTAGCATTAGGCCACTACAGAAAAGACGTCACCGGCGTCTATGCCGGAGGATTTGAACCGGTAGGAAAAGAAGCCGCACAAGGACTCGTCAAAAGACTGGCGCATCCCTTGGCAACATTGAGCTCGGCCCCTACTCTTTTACTTTGCTGGCTGAGGGAGTATTTTCAGATTGATTCCAAAGGTGCTGTATTTATGCTGATTTGGTTCCTGAATAAAGACGGCCAAATTCATAATCCCGCTCTGTTGGGATTTCTCAATTATTACGAAATTCAAAAGAAAGCGACGCCATCATCGGATTACCTGATTGAAAGATGTGTAAAGGCTTTTGAACTGAGTCCTGAGCTTTACCGAGACATTCTGGTTAAGTATGAAGGCTGCCTCAAAGAAGAATTCATTGAGAAGCAACTTCTGACACCATATGTCACGAAGCTTTTCTACAAGCATTTTTCATTAAAACAGAAAATAGAGGACGGCACATATAACGCCTCGGCTAAAGAGTAACGGGATTACACCATTTCCTCAAGGTCCCATTACACAGATGCCATCGGCATGAGGACAAAGATTCATCATGCCTTCAACGGATTCGCAGAAAACTTCCAAGAAATCTTTTAATAATCTTTGAGATTCGTTCTCTGTCACTTCTACTTTATGGTAAAAAGCTCGGACGGCCCACTGCAATACTTCTTTCTTCTCCTCTGCAGTTAATGTGTTGGAATTGAGCT
The DNA here is from genome assembly GCF_002221595.1 of Turicimonas muris. GTDB lineage: Bacteria > Pseudomonadota > Gammaproteobacteria > Burkholderiales > Burkholderiaceae_F > Turicimonas > Turicimonas muris. The sequence continues at coordinate 552,061 of NZ_NHMP01000001.1, read as the reverse complement.
TTTCGATGCAATCACGTACGTCTGAAACCACTCGGCGCATATTTTCATATGGAAATAAATTTTGCCCATAAAACTCAAATACCGGCTCGGCGTCAGTCCATGATTCCTGATTAAGCACTTTATCTAGGTGTTTGTCAAAAAGTTCACACAAGCACATCGGGAGAGCTTCTCCGTCAACACACACCTCTCCTCCCCACCAATTATCCAGAATAAAGGTCTCTAAGGAGGAGGTAGGCGAGAAATCCGACTCATTGATGTCTTCATGAACATATGGATAAAGATTGACGGCACCACCAAAGGAATCAATCTCCCAGCTTATGTGATTTACCGGTTTTGTTTTGAGTTGCGAATAAAGGATTGAGCCTTCCCAGTTCCGCTTAAAAAAGACCTCGTACTTTCTCCTTCTTGTTCCGCACCTAAACTCAAAACAGCAATCATTTTCGAATTTAAAGCGATACAAAATTTCGCATTCTTGGTTTTCTTCTGGTTGCGCCCTAAGAGGAAACGTTATTTTACTATGGTCAATATTGACGACCTCCACGTTTTTAAGTGCGTATCACCGCCAACGCTCTCCAAAGATCTCTACAAAGTATTCCTGAGAAAGAGGTGAACATGGAGAGAGGCCGTCTTTAATATCGTCTGGAATGGTGGAACATGCTAAGCGAGCGTACTTTTCCAAATGAGGCAAAAATTCCAACGAAGTCCCGTCCTCAAATTCAAAAATAAATGGTTCCTGAGCTACGAAAGAATTTACCTTCATTCCTTCACCGGGTACTTGTTGCGATTTTTCGATGAAGAAGCTCGGAGTGGCTTCTCCGATAATTCTTACGGATTTGAGCCTTTTGCCAATGACTGCGGATTTTTTTATAGCTTCCAGAACTTCTTCGGAATTCTCATAGATTGGCGCGGACCATCGATACCAACTGAAACGCTTGTCAAAATTATTTGTGCTAGGAACCGGAATCATAAATAAATCTCATGGTAAGAAAATTTTAACTCGCATACGTTCCACTTGAGTCAATCGTTATTCTTTGAGCGGAGGACTGTCAAATGATTATCTGGTTAATGTAAGTTGAATTACGGTTGCTAACCGTCCTATTTGAACAGTCTTTTTTGGCGCTGCTGCACTCCTTACGTCCTTCCTCCGTGTAAACGCACATTGTGAAGGCCGTACCCACTTCGTTCGCAAAACCTTGTCAAGGCGTATCCACGACCCACTGTGAGCTATTGATAATTAAAACATGAAGTTAATCTTTCTCTTGCGAGAAGTATCTGTTTTTCGGTAAATTGAGCCTTGTGCACATTCCAATTGTGCACTCTAGCGACTAATTGCTTCTCTGAAAACTCCTTATTTTGATTCATTAGCAAATCCACTGTTGATAGAATCTCCATGCCTTTAGGAGACTCGAACCCATCAATCAATTGTTTTAATTGGCTCATCTGGCCTTGGAAAGAGTTTCTTAATTCTTGGCCCTCCTCAGAGTCGTCAGTCTTTATAAGAGTTAGACACTTATCTGGAGAATCTCCGGCGTCGGCATATCTTTTAACGTAATTCCCTTCAATTCTATTTAGAACAAATCTTAAATCCTTACAATAAGGCCCGGAGGTACATGCCTCAAAAGTAAATTTAGGTTCTATTCCAAGTCGTGTGGCGAAATAAACCATTTTTTGGAGCTCTAACAAACTTATCATTGGATCCAATAAACCTCTCTGATAAGTTTCCATTAACCACAGAACTAGATTAATAGCCGGCGTAATTTTAAGCCCCTTCCGGGAAATGGTTTCAAAAACTTCTGACTTCGAGGCTGGCTCAAAAATAAGTATTTGGGAATCCAGATTACCTAACCTATTAATAATTTCTTTTTTTACGATATCCCATTCCAGTCCTCCTAATCCACAGCCCAAAGGAGGAACTGCGATGGAGGTGATTTTGAGCTTTTCTATCGCATGGGCCAAATCATCTAGACCTTCGGTTATGTACGAAAGTTTGCTCTTCTCTCTCCAGTGGAGTTTTGTTGGGAAATTGATAATATACTGGGGATTAGACAAAAGATCTTGCCGTTCAAAAACTAATACTTTTCCAGGACTAACCGTTTTATTTTTACAAGCCTCATGATAGAAACTGTAATTTTCGGGGAAGGCGTTCTTGAACTGCAGAGCAATTCCTCTACCCATAACACCTACGCAATTTACCGTATTCACTAATGCCTGAACATCTTGTTCAAGCAAGTTGCCCTTTACAGTCTTAATCATTGTAATACCAATCTTTTCTAATTGTTACTGATAAAGAGGATTGCCTTTTTTCCAGAATGTGCTTTACTTCGTTATATATTTTTTGATTTTTTACTCCGATTTGGGTAAACAACTCAATATCAGTATGGTCTTCAATAAGAAATTCTGCTTGCTTATATTCTCGTCTCGGACCAGCCCAGAAGTTTGACTTAATAATCTCTCAATCAGCAAAATTAAAAATAGACATCCCTTTATCATTTTTTGCCTTCCCGTATTCAAAGATGTCAATGTCGCCGGCATTGCAGTTTTATGGTTGCATCATAGGACACATAGATACACTGTCGACGGTCTTGTGCAACGTTCCAGTCATCGGAAAAGCAAATAATCTGGTCAGTGGAGACTTTTTGATTTCACTTTCGCTTTTAAGAGCTCCGGTGAACATTTTTACCTTCAACCCGCGGAATATTTAGAAAGAAAACTTCACCAAAATTATCTTCAAAATTTTAGAAGTCTATGCCTCGTGCCTGGAGGCACGAATTCAAGGGTTCCTGATTTGATGCTACATCAAAAGCGGACGCTTATGTGTCTGAGACAAAAGAGTTAGAGGGGTATAGTATAAATCTCCAAGAGGTAATTGCCAAAGTCTGAAATGAAAGCGACTGAAACGGAGCCGCAATAAAGAAAGCATAGGGAGCTGTCAAAAAGCTGTTCATAGAAGAATTAGAAAAGAATATTCTTTGGAGCTTTGGCAATCCCGAAACTTGAGAATTCTGTTCACAGTATTTGTGGAAATAGCCAAAACTTAACCTCTTTCATTAGTTCGGGTCTTTTTTCAGGTGCTAAAGGAGATACGAATTTCTTTCCAACTTAAAAAACTATTAAATAAACTAATTTAACGAGGTTGAGTTGTCTAGCAGAGTTCTTCCGAATCTACCACTCCTTCTTATGATGTTTTAAGAAGAAAGGTCCAAGCTGACCTTGCAGACCTTTCCTCGTAAGGGACTAGGTGATCCTGTTTAAGTAGCTTCTTGGAATGCTGCTGGCAAGTTGCAAAACTAAACAGAACTTGTTATTGCTGAGCGACTTCTTTTCCAACAACTTGACCAAAAACCAAAGCATCGGTCAGCATTGCTCCGCCTCTATTGAGGCCGCAAGCAATTTCACCGGCAGCGTATAAACCTTTAATCGGCTTATTATCCCAACCCATGACTTGGTGCTCAGCATTTGTCTTGAGACCTCCCTTGGTATTAGAACCGCCGGCAAATAATGGGATGGCATAAAATTTTTGCCCTTCAAGCGGTTTAAGTGACTTTGGATTTCTTCCAAAATCTTCGTCCTTTCCCGCTGCGCTAATTTCGTTGAAACGCTTTAAGGCATTGCCTAGTTTCTCCGGATTCATTCTGCCTTTATTTTCCGGAGTATCGGCGATCTTTTTGGCTAGGTCCTCTATAGAATCAGCCTGCAAGATCCATCCTTTTTTCAAGGCATCGCTGTTATCGGGAGCTCCGTAATCAACAAATCCGTATCCGACAGTTGAACGGGTCAAATTTGCCAGCGGACGTGATTTGAAGATATTTTCTTCAAATATCTGCCAAGCCGGCATATTGTCATAGGTCATGGTATCCAGATTCTGCTGAGAGGCTTTTTCGTAGACACTGTTATTGGTAATACCGCCCATGATCTTGTTTTCAGCGATAAATCTATCCCCGAGAGCATTAACAACAAATGAACCCGGCGACCCCACTCCGGCTGTTGTGACACCGATTCTCATGCCCTTGTGATAAACGGGAGGAGCCCAAATCATGCGTGCCGCACATGAAGAAACCTTCGATAGCGCTGCGCCGGCTTTCAATCCCATGCGTATACCATCGCCTTCGTTGTAAGGTGTACCGTAGAAAGCAAATCCTTCCACAGATGGTCCCGGTAAGAAAGCTTTTCTCATTTCGGCACTATACTCATATCCACCTGAAGCAAGGATCACTCCTTTTTTCGCTTGAACTCGAATAGGTTTCCCATCTTTTTCGGCGATTACTCCAATCACTCTTCCATCCGGAGCAGTAATGAGCTCGGCTGCCGGTGTGCTGTCCATGATTTTTATCTTTGCTTGTCGATCAGCAATGCCTTTTTCCAAAGCACGCCAAAGAGCTTCTCCTTCTGTCGCTTCGTTCTTAGGTTTGTTATACGATGGAGTTTTTCCTATCCTTTCCGGATACATTAGATGGAAAGAGGCATAGGAGCTAGTTTTAGCGCCCGGGAAATTGACATACTGAGCCGGACCGCTGAATTTCTTTCCTTTCAGTTCTGGGTCAAGAGACTGAAGCCAAGTTACCAGCTCAGGCGTATATTGAACCCAATATTCCGCCATACCGTTAGAAACATCGTCCTCCTCACCAACTGACGGTTTATCATCATATTTTGCAGAAAACAAAGCTCGGAAGTATTTCCTTAGTTCTTCTTTATTTCCATCTTTATCGGGACAGTGAACCCATCCGCCCGACATTCTGGTATTCGAACGCAAAGAAGATAAAGGCTGCTTCTCAAGTATGATTACCGAAGCATTGTTATCAGCAGCTGTGATTGCCGCAGCAGCACCAGCACCTCCTAATCCAACCACAACAACGTCAGCCGAAGCATCAAATTTATCTTCTCCAGATGCTGCCATAGTAGGTAAAGAACAAAGTGCTATTGAAGAACCAACCATAAAATTACGGCGAGATAGAACAGTCATTTTGAACTCCTTGGTTAGTACGTTAATTATTAAATCAAGTTTTGTTAAAGTCAATGTTTTTGAACTTTTTTGTCGAAGAGAAGCTGTGTTTAGGCGGCATCTTCACCCTGCCCTCATTTCGGCTCTACCTGAAAAAGATAACTGAGACTTTTAATGAATAGACTTCAAAAGTTTTATTGACAGCGAAAATTCGAACGGCAGCCTTACATGACTTGTCGTGGACGGCTTTCACCTTGAAGATTTTCTTCAAAACTTTATAGATCAGACAAATTTTCTAATTAAAAAATTGAGGAACGTCGCTTTTATTTGTGTCCTAAAAGAGAAAAATAGAGCGAAATCTCAGCCGAAGGATGTAGGCGCCCTGTGCTACCAAAGACAAATCCAATACCGAAACAAGGGAAATTGTCTGAGATAGTAGAGTAAGAAAAATCTAGAGCCAGGGCCTTTCGTTGGTGAAGTTGTGCGAAAGAGGCTTTGTAGCTGAAAGCTCCAAATTCAACCCCCTTATAATTGAAAAAATCAATACTCAATTCTTCTCTTTCGGAAACTCTTTATTTAAAGGCAAAATGAGGAGATAAGTTCCGAGGTAAAAGAATGCTTATCGCTTTTTCAATTAAAAATTGGAAGTCTTTCAGAGATGAAGTCTGCTTCACCATGGAAGCCGGTAAAGAAAGAAACCATTCCGACACCGTCGCAAAGTTTAATAAATTTGGACTCAATCTTTTACCAATAACGGGAATCTTTGGCCCGAACGCTTCCGGAAAATCTAACTTCGTAAAAGCCCTCTCTTTTCTTCAGAACTTAATTGTTGATCCAAGCAGAAACTTTATGTCATCTGAGCCTGATAGTTTCCGACTGGATCCAGCCACTAAATCAGAACCTACTAAATTTGCAGTAAACCTTATGCTGCAAAACGGTATCTACTCCTATGCCATCCTTTTTAACCGGCAGAAAATTTTGGAAGAAAAACTTTCTTTTCAAAATACAAGAACAGAAAAGATCTTATTTGAGAGAAAAGCTGAAAGATTGACACCAGGAGACTCTTTGAAGAAAGACGTCTCTCTGAAGATGCAATCAAGTTCTTAACTCCTTTTCTTCTTAAGAATTATCCAGCACTAAATCTTCTGGGCGCCGCGAATATTGGCAAAGTAGTATCAGTCTTCAATTGGTTCTCAAATTCGCTGAAAATTATCAGGTCGGACTCTCCTTTCATTTCTAGATTAGAAACAGAGGAAACTTCAGTTAAAGAAAGACTTTACGGGCTTGGCACCGGAATTTGTTCCATTAAAGCCCTCCCATTCTCCCGCCCCCTCTCTAAAAATGTGGAGCGCCTTGCCCAAAGCATAAGCGAGGATTCTTCCATGGTCATCATGGATCCTAAAGAAGGCGCTATGAGGATAAGCAACACATCAAGTGCCGGAATCAAAGCAGAGAAATTATTTCGCCCTTCATAAAAATTGCCGCGGAGAAGAAGAGCTTTTCTCGTTTACTGATGAGTCTGCAGGCACCAAAAGACTCTTCAATTTAATCAATATGTTAGACAAGTCGAATCCTTCTGACGATTCCATCACCTTTGTAATTGATGATATTGATAGAAGTCTTCACACCAAACTCACATCGTCCTTAATCGCTCAATTCTTAGAAGGATGTGATGAACTGTCTCGAAAACAATTAATTTTCACGGCACACGATGTCCAATTAGTTAATGAAGATCTTCTCAGACGCGATGAGTTTTGGATTTGTGACAGAGCATCTGACGGCTCCACGACTCTTTATCCTGTCACTGATTTCAAAGGTCTAGGAGCAGAGAGACCTTCAAAGAAGTTATTTGCAAGGAAGGTTTGGAGGTTTGCCGAATTTAACAGCATCTTGCATCCGACTTAAGGAAAGCTATCTGTATGACTAATTAGTAGAGGGACGTGTCAGAGGACTACCGTTCTGATTAAACCTCTAAACCGCGACCGCTACGCCAACGATATTCAATTTAGAAAAGTGCAAACCTTGTAAAACGACAATAACAATCGACTCATCTTATTCTTGTAACGGATTCTCGGAGAAAATCTCTATTCACGCCAGCTTTACACGTATGACGGCTTTCATTGCATTAAGCAGGCCTTCGACAATTTCGCTCTTATCTGAATCTTTGGGAGTAAAAGAGGAAAAAGGAATTGTCAATGAGCTTCTTAGTTTCTTTCTGACCAGCCCAATAGCCTCATTTCCTGCCAAGGCATCTGTGACATGAATACCTAAACCTTCTGCGGCCATTGATAAGGCCAGGTCAGTATTCGATACCGTTAAAGTTGAGGACGAGCCTTTGATATCCGGCAAAGCATTCAAGCAAAAAGATCCAATTTTTGTGTCGGATGGAAGAAGAATCGGCTTTCGGTCATAGACTTCCTCCGGGGTTATTTCTTCAGTATCTATCCCTTCAAAGATTTCTCTTGTTCCCCAGGCATAAAGACCAATATGAGCCAAAGGTAAAATTTCGAGGTCAGAATGTTGTCCAATCAAACATCCGAACCCTATATCAAAAGGATGGCTCATTTTTGAGAAATAAAAATCCCGATGATTGTGAACATCGAAATGTAAACGACAAGATTCAAAATCAGGATAGGACTTTTTAAATTCTTTAACTAATAGTGGAATTAAAGGCGCTGCGTGTCTGGCCAAAATCGCCACCCTTATTGGTTCTTCTGCTTGATTGTTCGGCGAAAAAGACTCCAATTCTTTCCAAAGACTTAATCCTTCCCTTGCTTTTCTATAAAAGTGCAAACCTGTAAAGTTCGGAACCAAACGCTTTTTGACTCTATTGAAAAGAGAACTGCCTATTTTATCTTCGATGTCGGCAATAACTCGGCTGACCGCGGAAGGAGTCATAGCTACTTTATCTGCCGCAGCAACAATACTCCCAGTTTCAATGACGGCACAAAAGACGGAAAGATGTTTGGGTTTTAGTTCCATTTTGGAATCATATCCTTCAGGAATTGAACTTTATGAATGTTATTTGTCAGTTTAGAGTAAATCATCCTCAATCATTTGGAGATTTACCATGAAATTAAAACTTATCTCTTCCCTTATGTTTTCAATTGCTTTAAGTTCCATGGCTTTCGCAGAAACTCCTTCTTTGCCAACGGCTCAAAGCTCTTCCTCAAACACCATGAGTGTGTTTGACTCAAAAATTTATGAAGGCCTGTTCGGAACAAAGGAAATGAGAGAAATTTATAACGATCAGAGGCTTATTTCTTATTGGTTGAAATTCGAGGCTGCATTAGCAAACGCCCAAGCAAAACACGGATTGATTCCGGAAGAAGCGGCACAAGAAATTTCTAAAGCCTGTGTTTTAGATAACGTAGATATTCAAAAATTAACTGAGGCAACAAGGAAAGTTGGCCGCCCGGTTGACGGGTTAGTCAAACAATTAAGAGCTTTGAATCCGACAGTTAAAGCCTATATTCATTTAGGCAGCACGACTCAGGACGTCATGGATACCGCCACCGTTCTGCAGATGATGGATGCTATTGACGTAATAGAAAAACAGTTAACTAAACTTATTCTGAGGTTGGCGGACCTATCGGAAAAATATAAATCAACTCCGATGGTTTCTAGAACCAACGGTCAAGATGCAATACCCACAACGTTTGGGATGCTTACAGCTTCCTACATGGCGGAATTGAACAGAAATTTAAGCCGGATGCGTGAAGCTAAAGAACGCTCTCGTGTAGGCCAATTAGGATCAGCCGTCGGAACCTTAAGCTCTTTAGGACCAAAGGCCTTGGAGATTCAAAAATCTGCTCTTAAAAATCTCGGACTAAAGGTTCCCGATATGTCATGGAACGCAAGTCGAGATAATTATGCAGAGGTAGTTCAGGTTTTAGCATTGATCAACGGGACATTAGGCAGAGTTGCAACAGATATCAATTTATGGTCGCGCACTGCGGACAACAGCGTCAATGAAGGAGAGGGAGGCGCCAGCTCAACTATGCCTCAGAAGCGTAATCCGAGGGCAAGCGAGTTCTTAGGAGGATTAGCTGCGATGTCTCGGATTCGTGCTTCCGGAGCACTTGAAATGCTTAATCAATCAGAAACACGCCAGGGGGCTCCTTGGATTTCTGAATGGTCAACAATTCCGGAAATGTTTATGACTACAAGTACAGCACTGGATCGAGCAAATCGTTTATTTGACAAAATCATTGTCAAACCGGAAGTTATGAAGGCTCGGTTCAATGACTCTAAACAGTTCGTGATGGCCGAGGCTGTCCAACAGTCTCTGGCTTCAAAAGTAGGATTGGGACAAGCTCATAGTCTTGTAGTCCAAGCTATTAAGAAAGCTCCAAAAGATACAGACTTCCGGACTGTATTAGTTAATGATCCAGAAATCAAAAAATATATGAATGAGAAAGAGATTGAGCATGCCCTCGAACCAACTAATTATTTAGGACAGGCATCAGAACTAGTCAATAGAGCCGTCAGAATTGCGAGAAGTAATACTCTTAAATAAGCCGGTTTCTAGAAATACTTATCTGGTCATCAATGAGGAGAATAATCTGAGAGAGAAGAAATTGTGACCCCAGTTCATCTCCTCTCCTTCTTCCTAAATGATTAATGATAGTTTGGAAATGCCTTAACCATCTTTGGTGTTAAGGCATTTCGTTTTTGGTCAAAGCAGAAAAATATAAAAGGCAAGCTCTTTTCTGTCTCTGAAGATATAACTATTGAAGACAATAAAAATGCCCCATAGTTTGTTGAGTATTCTGATAGAAGCAGGCGACGGAACTATTTTCACGGACTCTTAAAACACAGCCACTTTCTTCGTATTCAAATTTATCGAAACAGTTTTTGAGCTGAGCAAGATGGCGTTCCTAACATTGAGCTACTGGGCACTTCCTAGAGGAGAAGAAGGATCTTTTAGTCAGTGTTGTCTCCGTAGAGCCAAATCATACCTCCCTCTATAATTTTTAGGAATGAGTGAAATAATTAACTGATATGTTAAAAAAATACGTTCTAATGAGCGCGTGTCTTTTGCTATGCACTTCCTGCGCCGCGCCTGATCCGTTTGAAGCTTTCTCTCCCGAAGCTCCTAACGATAAAGCAAGATATTTTCGTAAGGATTTGATGAAGGCCTTGTACGTGAATCCTCCTTGGGGAGCCCCTCATTCAATGCCCCTGCCACCATGCCATGCAGATAATTTTCGACCGAAAGAAATAATCAGATGTTATTCTCTTTCACCCGATTACCTTCACGAGATAATGAAAGTATTTGAAGTTACGCCTTCAAAACTCATCAAAGAAGAAAAGAAAACCACCTATGTTTACGACCTTTCATCAAAAAAATGTCCTTTAGTCATTGTCCGTGAAGAGGAGATGGGAGAAAAATCTTGGATTGAACAGATCATGGATACCTTTCAGCTGAAAAGTTGGGCACCCGTCTCTACTCGCTTTCTTTTTTATAAAGATGCACCGGGAGACTGTTCCGAACTTCAGAGTTTGTTGGGCTATCTCGAACAATCCAGAAGCTTTAAAGAAGATCATCCAGAAGCCAAACAGTGCAAAAGGCCCAAAAATGCCGCAGCAGAGGAATGTCAAGTCGAATGTCGTTACCGCACTAAAGCTCAGGTAAAGAATGCCATCAGTGTAGAAGATGCTTATGCCGACTGGGCGGCATTCCATCGCCGACAAAGGGAGGAGAACTTGGCGAAAGATCCGTTATATGAATTCACAATACAAGACAAGAACGGAAGAACACTTAAATGCGGGCGACCGTCGCCCTACTATCCTGTTAAGTGCGATGAATAAATAATCATTCAAAATACAATTTGATTTAGCCAAGTTCGAAGGAATTTCAACTATTAGAGAATTCCAGATAGTTACTTTTAAAATATACCTTCTGACACCCACCCTACAATTTGGACGCAATCAGAGCAGAAGACCGGAGAAGCAACGTCATATAGATCCTAGCTCCCAGGATGGTGCAACTGAAATTCTGAGAAAGCTCAAAATTAAGCTTCTTGATTGTTTACCAAGTTTCTCTTTAAAGAGAGTTACGGTATAGTTGATTACAGTTCTAGTGAAAATTGTAGTTTTCCTGGGTCAGTTCGCTCCCCGAAGTATCAGGAGAGATAGTTGAGAGCTTCCGTCGGTCTAGGATTTTTGCCTTATACACTTCTTTGTGTATTCGTTAATGATAGATGTCTAAAATGAACTTTTGGCTTTGGATGGCTACATTGGGTGTGGGTGTAGGAGTCTTTCTTGCAATGACCGCTGTGACTATCTACTTCGCCCACAAAAAATAGGTGAATCAGAATACCCAATTAGTGCGGACGCGAAGCGTCCTGAAAGACTTTTAGGGAGATGGACACTCCGCTTAATAAAAGACATATTCCGACGACAAGCGTCCATCCGGGTGCTTGTTGTTTATAAATAAGCGCGTAAATGACCGAGAAGTTCGTCTCGAAAACAATCATCTGACCGCTTAGGGCAACCGGAAGCCGAGCGCTCATCATGTTCCACAGTGCCATTCCTCCCCAGCCACAGGCAAGTCCCGCGATCAACATTACACAGATAAACACAACAGGGTCGGGACCAAAAAATGAAGCTCCATTCATCCAAGAGTCCAAATTAACGGCTGAAAAGCAAAGAACTGCTGCCGGGAAAATTGAACCTCCCTGAGCACAAGTCCAAACCACCGGTGAGACCTTAGGATGCGCAATTAGCCACTGACTATTGCGGATCGGAAACCATGTCCAAAGTGCCATCGCAGTGAAACTACAAAAGAATCCAAGCCAATACTCTTTAGAAGAAGTTTGAGAAGAAATTTCAGAAAATTCGTCAATATTGCCAATCCACAAACCGAGGAGAATCACGAGAAGCGGAAGCCATAGACGGCGCCAAGGAACCACGACACTTGTCCTTGCGCCGGGCCGATTTGTCAAAAGTGCTACATTAAGCGGAATAAGCGCCATCAGCATCCCCGAGGTAGGGACGCCTGCCCAGCGAATACCTTGCGTAAGAAAAATATAGTAGACGGCGTTGCCGAAAAAACCAAGGCAAAATGCTTTCAACCAGTCAGAAGCCTTCAGCGTAGATAACTCTCGTCTATAGTACCAACAAAGAACGAGACTGCATGCACCGTAGACAGCAAAACGTCCCATGGCGATAGTCGTTGGAGAGTAATCCGGGAGCAAAAGCGGAACAATATAGATAAGACCCCATAGCGCACATCCGAGCACACCGAAAAGGACGCCAAGAAACATTTTTAATTATCACCTGTTTTTCACTGCTGCCGGAGGTAAATTTTAATCAATATCAGAGCGTTCGGTTCCGGGAAGAAACTGCCCGGAACGGTTCCACATTTTAGTGCGGCGAAGTCGCCAACTACCGAACCTTGTAACACGCCTCAAAAAAGGATTTTTCAAAACGGCATCCGGAAACAAAAGCTGCGAGCATCTCCTTTCGTGTCGCAGGAGAAGAGCTGTCGGCCAATCGATTCAAAATACTTCCAAATTTTTTAACTTGCTCGTCATAAGCGGTATCTGAGTAACCTGCCAGCCAATCGGAATAAGGATTGTTTTCCGTTGCTTTTTTCATTTCTCTATACCACATTCCTATTTGCCAATACATCCAAAAACATGGATACATGGCCGAAGCTGCCACCGCTAGATCTGAGAAGGCGCAATGAGCCGCTTCAAAATTAACGTAATCGAGAACCGTTTTCTCTGGTTTTGCTAAGACCGGCATATCTTTTTGGTTGACTTTTTGATAAGTCTCTCTACTGTAGGAAATCAAATCAATAGTCACGGACGCGTGATGAGAGAAGAAACGGATTTCATCTTCTGTGGAAAATCTGGAGGCCAGCAGACTCAAAGATCTTGCGTAAGCCTTTAAATAGAACACGTTCTGCTCAAGATAATAATTGAAGCTCGCCTTTGATAAAGTTCCGTTAAAAAGTTCCTTCAGATAAGGCTGACTCACAAGACCGTACACATAATCTTTGAGAGCTGTCTCTGCCTCATCGGTCCATTCTTTAGGATAGGAAGCAAAAACGGACGGGGACACAACACAAGTGCCTAATGCAAATACAAAAGCTCTTCTATCAATCATTTCAGTTGCTCACGAAAAAATGAATTTTACAGTGGCCAAGATTATCTGGCGCAGTCAGCTTTCGAATTCAGATGGTATGCGAAAAAACACCTCAAAAATTTTGTCGTTGCAGGTCTGTCTAAAGGCCTTTAATTTTTATAATTCTTACCGAAAAAGAAAATCCCTTAAAAATTTTAAATTTCAATGAGTTATACGTTTTCATTTCCTTATTTGACATGATTTCATTTCCTTATTTGACATGATTTCGCTTTACCGAAGACGAAATATTGCAAATGAAGAATCATTTCAAAGACGGAAAAACTCACACAAGAACATTCCTTCAGACAGTGCTTATGTCTTTCTCTAAGTTCTATTAAGAAAGATTGCTTCCAAAGAATTTTGGTTTACTTTTGCCATCCGAAAAATTCACATACGGTGTGCCAAGCAACCTTCTGGAGAAATTCTGCTGTTTTCGGATCGACTTTTTCGATTCCGTAATATTTGAGTCCTACCGGAGAACGATGAAACATAGTGGCAAAAGTCACACAAGCTGCTAAATAAGTGCCCTCCGGCGAAGGATGAGTTGTATCTGTGCGATGAAGCTCAACCGAAGAATCTGCCTTGATTGCTTCAGCAAAAGCTAAACCAACAGGAACAACCATGGCATTAGCTTCATTGGCTACTTTCGTCGTAGCCTCGGCAAGCTGTGCGGTCATTTCCGGTTTATTCTTTCTCGCCCAAGTCATCATGATTAGAGGCTGAATGCCAAAACATCTCAAATCATAGGCATGCTGCTTTACGTATATTTTAAGAACTTGTTGCCTTTGAGGTTGAATAAAACCCCGGCTATTGTCCTGGAGAATAACAGCGTCAAATACTTTTTCCTTCGTAAAGTCAAAGTTCTTAATTTTTCCGCCGTCACTATGATCTACATAAGTTGATGCCATTCCTGACGGCCTGACCAGATCCCAAACATTGAACCATCCAAGACCTGCTCCTCCTATTGTCACCATTCGATCGCGCTTAACTTTAATGCCAGCCGCTTCGATTAGACCGTTAATGACTCCATTTAATCCGCCGGAGTAATAAGTGTAGGAGTTGCCAACCAGCATATATGAAGAAGGAGCTTCCATGCTTGTTACCGCAGATTTCACACTGGTTTCAAGAGCTGAAACGGAAGATGCAATTAAAAGAAAAGAGGCCGAAAGAACAGAGAATTGAAAAAGCTTGAACATGTCAACTTCCTTAGTTTTAAAGAGCTAATGAGCATTTGGATGGCACTTCAGATGATTGACTGAGTTCAAGGAGGAAATCCTTTAATGAATGCTTCGCAATCGTATAGGAGCTTTCTTTCCTTTTCCGAACAATCTGATCGTTCACAAGATAAAGCTCAAAGCAGCAAATGTCTGTTTTTTTTTTAAATGATAGCCAAAGATTCATGGTCAGCAACAGTAATCATGGCGGTAATGGCGATAGTAGCGGCAGTTACTAAACTTCACCTACGCCTCTTAGGATAACGTCTGCGGAGGATTCAAATTTTTCTTTTCGAGCGGACAAATTAGAAGACCGCGAACTCAATTTCTTCGAGTAACTTCTAACAAATGAGGAAATAGGAAGATCGAGGTAAGAGTGTAGAAGATACTAGACTTACTTCTAAAAAGTGTTGACCTTGTTTTTCCACAAGGCCGGCAGGAAGAACTCACAAAAACGCCCTTCCCGCCAACCAGTTTTCAAATCTTTCTTCAAGCTCAATTAAGAAAGACTAGTTCTAAGTAATTTCGGTTTACTTCTGCCATCCGAAAAATTCACATACCGTTTGCCAAGCTACCGTCTGGAGGAATTCAGCTGTTTTTGGATCGACTTTTTCGATTCCGTAATATTTGAGTCCTACAGGGGAACGATGGAACATAGTAGAAAAGGTTACGCACGCCTCCAAATAGGTACCTTCCGGCGAAGGATGAGTTTTATCCGCACGATAAAGTTCAAGCGAAGGATCCGCCTTAATAGCCTCGGCAAACGCTAAACCAACAGGAATAACCATGGCATTAGCTTCATTAGCAACTTTCGTCGTCGCATCGGCAAGCTGGGCTGTCATTTCCGGTTTATTCTTTCTAGCCCAAGTCATCATGATGAGAGGCTGAATGCCGAAACATCTCAAATCATAAGCATGCTGCTTGGCGTATTTTTCGAAGACTTCTTTTCTTTGCGGATGGATAGGACCTGTACTGTTGTCCTGAAGAATAACAGCGTCAAAAACTTTTTCCTTAGTGAAGTCAAATTTTTTAATTTTGCCGCCGTCACTATGGTCTACATAAGTTGAAGCCATTCCGGACGGTCTTACCAGCTCCCAAACGTTAAACCATCCAAGATCGGCGGCTCCGATTGTCACCATACGGTTGCGTTTAACTTTAATGCCCGCGGCTTTGATTAATCCATTAATGGCACCGTTCAATCCACTGGAGTAGTAAGTATAGGAATTGCCCACTGTCATATAAGAAGTAGGCGCCTCCATGCTGGTTATCGCTGGTTTAACGCTTGTCTCAAGAGCGCAAACAGAAGAGGCAATAAGAAGGAAAGATGCTGCGAGAGCAGAAAATCGAAAAACTTTGGTCATGTTCACTTCCTCAGGATTAGAGAAATAATGGACATTATGAAGCCAAGGAAGCTAAATGAGTATGCTGATATGGAAAAGCCTTTTTGCAGGATATGCAATCTTTTGAAAATCTAATCTGTGTCAAGCGACTAGTTTAAATCCCCCATAAACAACAAATTTTCGGATCCAGTAAAAATAGAAACTTCGCAATGGTTCTGTTTGGTGAGATGGAGATAGTTGAGGATGTAAATAGTTTTGTGCCTTACATGATTTAAAAATTTTCGCTGGTTTTAAGCGTGCTTTTCTCATAGGAACGTGAACTCTTACCCCTTTAAATACTGGTCCCGCTCTACCCTTCTCAAGGTTCTTTTGTTTTTAATTCCTGCCCTTTTGTCCATTCTAAGAACAGATCTCTAAACCATTTATGAGCAGGATCTCTATGTCTCAGATCGGACCAAATAATGGCCATTTTGGGGCCGTTAAGTTTGAGTCCTTTAGGCAGAGGCAGTGTTGTCAAACCAGGATACAAAGAACAAGCAATATCCGCACTTCCTGTGGTACAAATAAGAAACAAATCACTTTCCGTCATCGCTTTCCAAGCCATGTCCGGCCGGTCGGTTTTAAAGAATATGTTTGAGTTTTTATTTCTTCCTGAAAATATTTCGTCATCCGGAGAGAGCCAGTCTTGTTTTCTTCCGGAAGAAAGAGAAACACGCCGGAACTCTGCTAAGTCGTCAACAGTTAGTACTTCCAATTGATTTTTCTTTACCAAAGGGTGTTGTTTTCTTAAGAGGATGCATCTTTTCCCAGTTCCCAAATCCGAGAAGTGAGCCTGTGGAGGAAGGCCAATGGCTCTTCCAATTAACAAGTCAATTTCTCCTGCCATGAGAACGGATAAAGGATTGTCAGCAATGCTGACATGCTCAATAGAACAGAGAGGAGCTTCCTTCATCATCCTTGGAAGAACATAAGCCATTAATGAGGGAGCAAATCCAGGAGAGCAAGAAAACTTGAAATGTTTTTGGCATCCTGCTAAGTCGAACTCTTTATTCCTAATGTTTTCTGATAAATGAAGAAATTCTTCCAAGCGAGGTTTGATTCTCAAAAAATATGAAGTTGGAAGAAGGACTCCTTTAGATATCACGAAAAGCGGATCCGCGAAGTATTTCCGATATTTCTCCAACAGTCGACTAGCTGCTGATGGAGATAAATCAAACTTTTCACCGCTTTTTGCGATAGCGCCAGTTTCAGAAATTGATAAAAGAAACAATACGTGACGGGAATTAAAAGGATCATCTCTTTTTGACATAGCGACTTAACAAAAAACGCAATTCTGGTCTTGTGACGTTTGCTATTTTCTATTGTAACAATTATTCATACAATTAGATAAAACCTCTCACTCATCCTTTCTAGGAGTCAACTATGACAATTAAAGCCTTGCCCTTATCTTTACTTTCTGCTTCGGTTTTTTTAGCCTTTTGTTCCCTTTCCTATGCTAAGACGTCCTCTCCTGAGGCAGTCGTCTCTGCCTCTCAACAGGTTGAAGCAATCTCAGGCGCAACTCAAAAACGTGAAGCCACTTCCGGAGCATTCGTTCTGACAAAAACTCCTGAAGGCAAGAAGTTATTGGCAGATATGGCCGCGGACTTTCTGTATACAGGACCCAGCACTTTTGACGGAAAGAAGATCAGCGGCGGAAGAAATATGTATGCCATTGCTACATCGTATGGCAACCGTCCTGAAAACATTACGGCTGAATTAACTACCGATTACAACCCAAAGACCGGTAAATTTATTTTCTACGGTACAACTGCAAAAGACAGTGGCAAAATCCTTCGCGCAAGCAAATCAGGTACCGGAGTTTCAGTTGCATGGGTTAAACAACTCAGAGAAAGCGAGATCAAAGATCATGGTTACAACTACTACGATAGCTATGGTGTCCAATTTGATGGTCCTGTTGAAGTCCTTACCTCAAAATCCATAAACACCGGAGATCCTGAGAAAGATGCCGCCGCTCTCAAACGTTTAGAAAACATCATGAGCAAGTCCTTAACAACTATTAAGGAGTGGAACCTGTTATGGCAATTTGATCCAAAACTAAGCCCTAAAGAACTTGCCAAAGCGAAAGAACAAGCTATCAGAGATTTTATGTCTTATGAGGACGTATATGTTGTAGATCCTAAGAAGATGATCATCATCGGCTACTTCTACCGACCATTAATGGTTAATCCAAAGAATGCATTTGTCTATGGCGATTACGGCATTGATTCTTCCAAGCCAGGATTTAAACTTGAAGAAGCTCCCGGATATCAAAAAGCTTTAAGAGATACAAACTGTGCATTCACAGTCAGCCAGCAAGGCCGAGCTGCATATCCTTTCTTAGATGCCAAGCATCCTGCTTCCTCCCCGGACAATTTGATTAACAGGTTAGTTTCTCACAAAAATCAGCAGGTTTTCGGACAGTCTCATCCTCAGCAAGGTGCAAAACCACTTACCTCAGCTTTAGAGAAAATTGAAAAAATGTACAACGGCGGCGGGAAGATGGTCACTAAGGCTGAGGCCGAGAAACTCGCTAAGGAAGCAAACGGCAAACGGCAGGCTATTTACTGGGAAGATCCCAGCAAAGCCGAAAACATGCCAGACAGGTACATGATTACTTACACAGGTGTGGATTCCAACGGGAAAAACTATGTAAGTGTCCAACCCAACTGGAACAGATACTTCATGCTTCAGCCCAATAATATGTGCGGCATTGCAACCCGTCATTCTCTGTACTGGGATTAATTAATATTCGGAGGAAGCATCTAATGACTGCTTCCGCCTGTTATCACGGAGCAAGATTATGAGAAAGATTTTATGGGGAGTATGTTTGCTGCCGGCCATAGCAATTGCCACACCAAGCAACGTACAGATCTATGGTGTTATCGATGCCGCAATTACTTCTTACAAAGCTAAGGGCCAAGATACCATGTTTGACTCCACCTCCGGCTTCTCCATGGGAAACCGAGTGGGTATTAGAGGCAGAGAAGATTTAGGCAACGGCTACTCTATTGGATTTGATCTGGAGCAAGGATTTCTTCTAGACACCGGTGCCCAATTCAATACTTGGAGCAAAGACGGGGTTGTACAAAACGGCGCTTTTAACCGGCAAAGTTACCTAGACATCACGGGACCATTCGGGAAAGTCGCTTTCGGAAGACTTGTCTCCCTTTCCGGAGGTACGGGCGACTTTAACCTTTCGAAGTTCAGTGTGTTTGGCATTGGGTATGGAACCGCTTCTTTCTTAGCTTATACATTCAATCAGAGCCGTCTTAACAACGCTATTGTCTATGTCAGTCCGTCCCTAAGTGGTCTCAAACTTAGTGCAATGTACTCGAATGGAACAACGACGGATGAAGAGAAATGGTCGAAAAACAATCATTACTATGGCATCGGAGGTATGTTCGACCAAGGCAAATTAAATGCAGAAGTGATTTTTGAGGCTATTGACAATAAATCTTCAGCAGCTCTAAAGCCTGCGTACGTTGTAACCGCCGGCGGTTCGTACAACTTCGGCATCACTAAAATTTTTGCCGGCTATCAGTACGGAACTCAGGAAGATAAACGACATCAGCACGTACTTCTTCTTTCTTCTGCGACACCATTAGGCGGGGGCATCTTAAAATTCGGCGGAAAGATACTGTTTGGAAAACTTGACGGAAAAGCCGTAAAGAGCGGTCAAGAGAGTAAGTACAACTCGTGGAATATTAATGCCGCCTATGAATATCCATTGAGCAAACGCACTTATGTTTACGGGATGGCGGGGTATGCTGATGGAGGTAAACTTTTATCTTCATCTGCTTCGCTTAAGGCAAGCGGTCTTCCATTCAAAGCCAATTTGGTAAATGCTTGGCAGGTGGCTTTGGGAGTCAATCATAAGTTTTAATACTGTTCTCATATGAAAAGCCGGAACAAAACACCGAACTACAGTTTGTTTGTATTACTGTCCGGCTTTTTCTCGGCTTGTGTCACCTGCTCTATTAAATTAACTGACGGGACCTTAGAGCTCGGACAAATATTGTTTGTTCGTTATTTTCCGCTTGCTGTACTTTCTTTAGCCTGCCTTTTAATCAAAGGAATTGGACTCAAAACTTCTTGCCCAGCATACTCAAGCGCTCGATCCATTTCCGGCATTCTAGCGGTAGTCTTTTTTACACTAGCCGCGCAAAAAATCCCCGTAGCCACAGCGCAAGCCTTATTCTATTGCTCTCCTCTTTTCACGGCTATTCTCTTTTGCTGGGTTTCCCTTAGAAAAGGGAACCCTGTCGCATTAAGAATCCTGCCGTTAATACCGATCTGCTTAGGAGGAGTATTCCTAATTAATAAACCTCACTTAATATCGTCAGAACTGCCATACATTAGTTTAGGATTTGCGAGTGCTTTTTTTCTCTCCTGTGCCAGCTTATCTCTCAAGAAGCTCGGGGCTCTCAAAGAATCCCCGCTCAGAACGATTTTTTATTTTGCCAGCGCATGCACCTTAACCGGAATTATTATCAACGCTATACAGAAGACAGATCTGCTTGCCGGCTTCTTCTCTCCAATTAGCTGGGCTTTATTTTTGTTCACTCTACTGCAACAATTGACGGTAACCCTGGGCTGGGGACGAGGGTCAACTCTCTTAAATTGTGTTTTTCAATTTTTTGGTGTTCCTTGCGCCATATTCATTGGACTAGTAATTTTCGAAGAAAGTCTTTCCTCTTCTGAACTTACCGGTATAACTATACTTGTGACCACCGAGGCAAGTGCCCTATGGATGATGAGAGAGCGAAAAGATTGATACCTCATTCTGGCAAAAATTTAGTTGCTTTCCTCTTTTGGTTTCCTGATCTTTAGTCCTTTAACAGTTCAAAAGATTAAAAGGATAGCTAACGGACTGGAGGTATCTGGCGAGGAAAGGAAAGTCTGGGCTTTCTTTCCATTCAGTAAGGATAAGAACTCATCTATGTATCAGTGGAGAAATTCTTATGAAAAGCACGAATGAATTTATTTACCAATGCTAAGGTCCTTTGCTCTATCTTTTAACTTCATACAGAGCCACCTTCTTCCAGCTTAGTTTTTGTTAACGAGGCTAGCGTCCTTCCGTGTTTAGTTATTAAATTCTGAGGGAGTTTTTTTCATCAACCGGTATAACAAGGCGTAACTTTTTTATTTCACATTGAGCGTCTTATCGGCCTCTACGGACAGATAAGACGCTTTCAAATACGAACCTTCCGGATTTGACGTCCGGGAGGCATAAGGGTCAGTCCAAAGCCAAGAGAATTTGGATTTTTTAACTTGTTATCTCATTTCTTGGATAGCTGTTTGAGCTGCTTTTTTACCAAATACGATATTGCCGGTCACTGCGTTACCGCCATATCGATCCATACCGTGCCACTCGCCAACAACCTCACCTGCCGCTAGTAAATTGTTTATAGGTTTACCGTTCTTGTCAAGCACATGCATATCGGCATCTGCCTTTAAGCCACCAAGTGTTCCTCCGATGCCCGGTATAACTTCGATGGCGTATAAAGTTCCACGCATATCGCTCATTAATTCCTTTCTGCCAAAATCGGGATCTTTTTGTTCGTCAGCATATTTTCCATAGGTTTCAATAGTCTGAACAAAATCCTTTTCCGGCAACCCTAATTTTTGCGCCATTTCTTTGGCATCAGAAGCTGTATTCACAAAACCCAGTTTGACGTACCCTTCATGGACTTTCTTGCGTTTTTGGACAACTTGATCGTTGTAAATTAAAAACGCAGAACCGCCTTCTTGCTTGAGAATTTCAGGTCCTAATTTATTTCTAGGGGCTTGGTCATCGACAAAGCGTTTTCCTGAACGGTTTACCAGAATACCTCCATTATTTCGAATAGCCTGTGTGATCATGATTGTGGTGCCGGCTGCGGCATTCGGATGGATTTGTACTCTCTCCAAATGATTAACTTGTGCTCCAGCCTTAGAAGCCAATTGAAGGCCGTCACCATGAGAACCAGGCTGAGCTGTAGTGATAATGCCTTTGAACTGAGGCAACTTCTGTGCTATTAGTTCGCCGTTATTGGCGTAACTACCAGTAGCCAGAATTACAGCGTTAGCTTCAATCGCATAAATGCCGTTATGTTTTCCTTTTACCAGAACGCCCTTAACATTTCCATTTGGATCTTGAAGCAGCTTAACCACTTTTGAATTCACTCTGACGTCGGCCCCGGACTGTACGAGAGCCGGCTCAATAATATCAACCATGTATCTGCCGATCCCACCGGTTGGGGTATAAAGCTGACGAGGATAGGTCGTACCGCCGGTTCTACCTTTCTGCAGTTCTAAATGACCACCAAGATCCTTAAACCACTGGTACGCATCTTTGGAATTTTCTCCAAGTATGCGAATTAAGTCTTTGTCGTTAGCACCTTTGCCAATGTGCAGAGAATCCTTCACGAAAGTATCAACATTATCGGCAACACCATTCTTCTCCTGTAAATCTGATCTGACCACATTCATGCCACCTGTAGCCAACAAAGAGGAGCCTCCTAGAATCGGCATTTTCTCGAGAAGGATAACGTTTTTTCCTGCCTTTTGCAGTTCAATCGCAGCCACCATTCCGGCTCCGCCTCCACCGACAATAACTACATCGGTCTTTTCCGTAAGGCTCTGTTCAGAGTAAGTATTGATCTTTGAGTAACGGCAATGGATCCCGTTTAGAGATATTTACCGAAAAACTTCTTTCCTCAACTCCGATAGTAAAAATTTCATTCTTCAGGATCTTAATTTTTTCCATGAAACTCTCTTTGGCAAAGGTCACAAAGTTGTTGTAAACGATGTAGTTGTTGAGATACTTAGTGGCAACCCCTCTAAACCGGATATTTGTCATTGCCTTGAGGGCGGAGTGGTAATAATTAATCAGCTGGATATTGAAGATTCCTTTCTTGTGTTTCTTTGACGGAATTTGAACATGTTTAGCCTTGCAAGATTCGGCTAGCAAGGGGTAACCTCCAAGACTGTCCGTTACAAGAGTGGAACCGGGAAGAATCTTGCACCCTAAAGCAGTTTTGAGATTCGCGGTTGTGGGTTTCCCAAGATTGCAAACCACGCCTGTGCTCTTTCCCTCTAGGTTTACGGCTGTCGGCACGCAAACTTTCTCATCAGACAGGCCTCTTTTCGTGGAACGCATTCCTCTTTTTTTCGGTTCTCTGCCGGCGGGCTGAGCCGAAAATTTTCTTGATCCTTTGTAGCTGATCGAAAAGTAGACCTCGTCAGCTTCGACGACGCCTGTCAGTTTTACCGAGTTGTGTATCTTTTGTAAGCCGTCTAGCAGCCGATGGCGCCACTTGAAAGAGGTATCCAAGGAAATTCCGCACCTTCGTGCGCACTCTCTGAGAGGAAGCCGGTCCATGAAGCACTGGACGTATTTGAACCATTGAGAAATTTCTTTCTTGCAATGGTTGAAAAAGGACCCGCTGCTCCAACCAAAGCTTTTGCTGCAATCTCGACATATAAAGCGTTGAGTCCCACAGTGTCTGCCGTTTTTTACAACTTTTAATGAGCTGCAGTGCGGACAGGCGGGCCGACCTGACCGGCTGACATCGAGCCTCTTGCTTAGAAAGCTTTCGACTCCATCGGAGTTGTTAATGGGTTGGCTATCAACGAGAACTTCCAGAATGCAAGATCTTTCTTCAGCGCTTAAGGCAAAAAACTGCGAAAGGAGCTTATCTACTGCTGTGGTAAACATAGGGTACCTCCTTAACTTAAAAATACCCCTTAAATGGAGGCGCGACAACTAATATCAATACTTACTCTGAACAGAGCCTTCCGTAAAAGCCGGAGCGGCATTGTCATACTGTCCGAGGTCTTCTGGAAGATAAGGAATCTTTTGCCGGCCAAATTTCATCGGCATATCAAATATATGACAGTTATTACAATAGGCGAAGCTTTCCTGATGACCTTGGTGACAGGTTGTGCAGGAAGATATGGATAAATGTCCTTTATGCGCCGATATCGGTTTTCCTCTTTGTGTGTCCTTCTCTCCTAAGGATCTATAACTTCCGTGACAACTTTGACAAGAAACATCAATCTCTCTTTCTGAATCAGTCACTTTGTCTGTCGGGTGGCATGTCGAACAATTTACCCCCATTTTATTTTGATGATAACCGGCTAGGTAAGTTGATTTTTGACCTTGAACGTATTCTTGTTTATTAGCGTTTTCATCCATCGACTGAGCTTGCACAGAACCAAATGCAAGAAGAATTGACAAAGCAACCAACTTAATTTTGTTTTTCATAGAGCTTCTCCTAAGGAGTTTGATTTGAGGCTTTCTAATGAAAACATTCTAAGGTTCAATGACTATTATTAAAATTGATAAAAATCTATAAATACATAAAATTAATTTATGAAACTTGCCTCCTATCTCAAACAACTTAGAGTCTTCTATGCGGTAGCTATTAATGAAAAAATGACTAAAGCCGCAGCAGAACTTTGTTTGACTCAGCCGGCTGTCAGCCACTCCATCAAAGAATTAGAGGATACTTTAGGGTGCTCGTTGTTTCTGAGGGTAAGAAAATCTTTGCAGCTGACAAAACAAGGAGAAATTCTATTCAATAGCTGCAGGAAAATTTTTTCTGAACTCGATCAGGTAGAAAATGAAATTGATCTGAGTAAACAAAATAGTTCGGAAAGCTTTTCCTTTAGTGCCACTCAAACAATTGTTAAATACTTTCTTTTCGACTCTCTCAAATCATTCGTCGAACAAAACCCAAAAACAAAATTAAGGATTCAATCAAGTTCAAAAAAAGAGACTTTAGAGTTAATCAAGAACGGAGAAGTGGATTTTGGATTCATCACTTCTCCCGTCCCAGAGAACCTGGATAATTCACTAGAGTTCATTGAACTTTTTACCTTCACAGATCAGTTTATTGCCGCAGACCGCTTTCCTTTAGATACGACAAAGCCATTAAATTGGCATACTCTTTCTACCCTCCCTATCATCACATTAGGAAAGAATTCCCTAACTCACCGGTATCAGAAAGAATTAATGGCAAAGGCCGGATACGATCTGAAAACCGCACTGGAGTGTGACAATCTTGACCTTGTTGTTGAATTTACTGAACTAGGACTTGGCATTGGTTGGGTTACTGATAAAGTTTTCTCCAGAGTCTGTCAGGAAGGCAAAAGAATTAAGGCTATAAATTTTGAAAGCTCGTTTCCCCTCAGATCCGTTGTTCTAGTAAAAAACAAATATTATCCGGTCAGTAAAGCCGCTGATAGATTTCTTGCTTTTGTGGCAGCCAGAGGCAAGAAAAGTGATTAAAAATTCTTTTTGGCTCCTCGCAGCAGCATTTTTCACATCATGCGTCACCGTCACCACCAGATTAACCGGAGGTCAATACCAATTTTTTGAAATTATGGTGGGGAAGTACCTGTTTATTTCTCTGATTACAGGCTTTCTTCTGATTTACCGAAAAGAATCTTTTTTCCCGCACAATCCGAAACTTTTGATGTTGAGGTGCTTATTTGGTGTCGGCTCTGCTGTCGCCAATACCATTCTTATTCTGAATGTTCCGGCGGCACTTTCTCAAGCCGTTAACTACACATCTTCAGTCTGGATAGTTTTGATTTTAAGTTTAATAACGGTTTCCTTCTCAACAAAAAGCTTTGTCGGTTCTTTCGTCCCGGTAATTATCGGACTTGCAGGAATCTTTATTATCTTCAATCCAAATCTAGATAAGTTCTCAGACGTTAGCATCGGGATTGCAGTTGCATATGGCTTAAGCTCGGCATTAGCTTCAATCTTTTTAAGAGAACTTGGCAAGCACAACGAATCCCCCCGTCTTTAGCCATGTAAATTCTTCTCCAACCCTTGTGAATGCTTAATTGTTCCCACTTTTTATAGAAGACAAATTTAACTTATATTTGATTTATATTATACTTAGTTTTTACTTTTGTGGTATAATTAATAAAAATTAGATTCTGGAGAGGATATGCCTACTATTGCTCTGCAGCACTACAAACGAGGATCGCACTATTACGCCAGCATCATCGAAACCTTTCGAGACCCGGTTACCCGTAAGAACTCTTCTCGGACTTTGGAAGCTTTAGGAGATATTTCTGAAAAAATGAAGGAGGATCCGAACTACCTTCAATCTTTAAAAGACAGAGTCACAGCTCTGCGCTCGGATGCCTCACGTGCAGAACAGCTCCAAGAGGCTGCGGTTCGGCGGATTGCGCCCGCGGTTTTTAATTCTTCGGCAGACGCCTCATCTCCTCGGCTCCATTACGGAATGGCGCCCATACGAAAAGTCTGGGAAAAGCTTGGATTAAACGCGTGGTTCCGTAAGGCCGGATACAA
The DNA here is from genome assembly GCF_002221595.1 of Turicimonas muris. Lineage (GTDB taxonomy): Bacteria > Pseudomonadota > Gammaproteobacteria > Burkholderiales > Burkholderiaceae_F > Turicimonas > Turicimonas muris. The sequence goes on along the minus strand of NZ_NHMP01000001.1, from coordinate 526,078 downwards.
CAGAAAACTTTCCTGGGATTTAGATTTAGCCGTGTTCTATCAAGTGGCCAGCCGTATTCTCAGTCCCTTGAGCCGGCGAGGAATGAGGCGTCAATGTCCCCGTCATTTGTTCAAGTTTGACTCTGTCTCACTGGATCATCACTACGAAGCTTTAGACATTCTGGCTGCTTCTAAACCGACTATTATCAAAAAACTTGATGAAGCCGTATGCAAAGAAATTTCGCGGGACTGTTCCTTAGTCTTTTATGACGTAACCACTTTTTACTTTGAGAGCTTTGAACCTGATTGTTTACGTGAAAGAGGCATGAGTAAAGAACACCGGACTCATGAGACACAGGTTCTGCTCGGTTTATTAATTGATCGTTGCGGCATTCCTCTCGACTATGAAATCTACCGCGGCAATACGGCAGAAGTTAAAACTTTAATGAAAGTTGTTGAGTCGTTCCGAGAAAAATGTCCGCAGGGCAAACCCATTGTTGTAGCCGACAGAGGACTCAACAGCAAAGACAATCTCTCCAAACTGATTAAAAACGACTGTGCTTTTATCGTGGCGCACAGTCTTCAGCGGCTCAGCAGCAAAGAGTTGGGAAGCTTGTTTAGCGAGGACGGCTGGAAATATAAATTTGATTCAGAAACAGGAGAGATGTCATGGAAGATGAAGACAATGGACTGTCCTGATGCGGTTAAGCAAGAAGAATCACAAGAAGCTGTTAAACCGCGTTTGATAGTGACTTGGTCGGCTAAGCGGTATGCCCATGACATGAAGGAATTAAATTTGCAATGGGAGCAAGCCAAAAAAATGGTAAGTGCCGGCACCGGCAGAATTGATGCCTCTTTTAAACGAGGCTCGAGACAATTTTTGAAAAGAGTAAAGCAGTCAGATCCAGATGAAAAGGCGCCGGAGGAGCGTTATGAATTAAACCGTGAGCTTTATGAACGAAAAATAAGGTTTGCAGGTTATTACGGTTTGATTACTTGCTGCGAAGACTTGAGTGATGAGGAGATTTACTCGAGACTAAGAGAATTATGGAAGATAGAGAACTGCTTCCGAGTAATGAAATCAGTACTGTGTACGAGACCGATTTATGTAAGAACAGAAGCACATATCCGAGGTCACTTTGTCGTTTGTGTTCTGGCACTGGCTTTGGAGAGGTTCATGGCATTTAAGCTGCGAGAGCAAGGCATAGAGTACTCTGCGGAGATGATGGTTGAACTGCTGATGTCTCCGACAGTCTCTCCGATTGAAGGGGTAAAAAACAAAGTGAAGCTGTACCTTAAAACAGGAGAACAAGAGCTGGAGAAACCGGAAAGCAGCTGCTCGAAGAGCGTGGATCTAAACCAAGAAGCGGAAAAAGTGATGGCTGTCTTTGGAGTTGAGCCGCTTCCAACACTCACCACCGTGGTTGATATTACGAAGCGTCTCGGAGTTAGATTGCCAATATAAGTGACTTTTGTCTGCTTCAAAAATTATATAACTCTCTGAATTAAGAGAGTTTTGTTTTATTTTTACAAGCTAAAGACGGGAAGAACGGTTTCCTTCTCAACAAAAAGCTTTGTCGGTTCTTTCGTCCCGGTAATTATCGGACTTGCAGGAATCTTTATTATCTTCAATCCAAATCTAGATAAGTTCTCAGACGTTAGCATCGGGATTGCAGTTGCATATGGCTTAAGCTCGGCATTAGCTTCAATCTTTTTAAGAGAACTTGGCAAGCACAACGAATCCCCTTTACTGGTTACTTTTTATTTCGGAATATCTTGCTTACTGTTAGGCGCGGGATTTTGCGCAGCATGTAACTCTCAAAACCTTGGCCTGATTTTTTCGGATCCTCTGCTTTATCTCATTGTAATTTTTGCTCTGCTTTATCAAATCACCCGAACAATCGGTTGGGAATTTGGCAATCCTTTCATTAACTCTTGTCTTTTATTCACTGGAGTACCATTTGTCATTGCCTTGGGCTATCTGTTCTTGCAGGAACTTCCCGGCTTAACAGAATTAATAGGAATATGCTTAATAGTGGTATCGGCCCTTTTAAGTTTTAGGTTTCAGAGAAGAAAGTCACACAGTTTCGAATAAATTTCAAGTGGTAGGATTCGTGCCGTCGTTGCGAATCCGTCCCCTCCAAACATGCTGGCAGTGCGGTGGCTGCGTTCAAAGACGGAGAGCCAGGTTATAAAAACTGCTCCTTTTACGAATAGTGAACCTAACAACGCATCTTCTTCCTCTATGTAGGGAAAAAAATTCTCCTCCACTTTGTGTTTGGTCTGGCCTTAGGGCTGCAACGGGCGAACAAAACGTACTGCCGGTTGCTACAAAATTTTAACTATCTTAAGAAATGTTATTTCTTATAGAACACTTGAATGAAAAGGAAAATCGGAATAGTTTTTTCACATAGGCAAGTATTTTTTGTATTTCAAATAAGAAAGAAAAATACTTTCAAGAAATCAATTAGTTATTCAGTTCATTCGTAGTATACTTCCTGTAAAGCGTAACTTTACAGTTAACAGGTATTGCTATGAACGAGAACCAATCTTCTCCGATCCATCCCGGACTATTTATTCGTGAACATTACCTTAATCCGCGAAATCTAACAGTAACGAAAGCAGCTGAAATAATTGGAATAAGCCGACCAAATCTGTCTAACTTTCTAAACGGTAAAATTTCAACCTCTCCTGAGATGGCTGCAAAGTTGGAAGCCGCCTTCGGAGTACCCGCTGCAAAATTGTTGGAATTACAAACTTCGTTTAACATGGCCCGGTTATCACTACAGGCCGTTACCTCAGAGACTCGTCCCTATGTGCCGCCTTTTTTAAAGATTCTGGCAAAGGATATTGTTACTTGGAGCGATACAATTTCTTCCAGAACGCACCTTCCTGTTTTGCTTAGAACGCTAGTTCACTCAACCGGAAAAGGCCTGCAAAAGGTAGATTTTCCAGGAAACGATGATGGAGAAAGACGCGGTAGTGACGGAATTATCGTGGCTGAAGGCTGCACGCCATGGATCCCCGCAGGAACCTCTACTTGGGAATTAGGAACAAAGAAAGACTTCAAAACGAAAGCCGAAGAGGATTTTCAAAAAAGCATTAACGCTTTTCGGCATAAAAGTCCAGAGAATGTAACTTTTGTTTTTGTGACTACTCGCAGGTGGCCCGGAAAAGATGCTTGGGTCGAGGAAAAACAGAAATTAAAACTATGGCGAGATGTCAGAGCCTATGATGCCAGTGATTTAGAGCAGTGGATTGAGCAATCTCCGTCAGCGCAAGTATGGTTCTCGGAAGAAACCTCTCGTCCCTCCGAAAACATTCGAACTTTAGAAAGATGCTGGCACGATTGGGCGGACTCAACAAATCCAGAGCTTGACTCTTCTCTTTTCGATCAGGCAAAAGAAACCTGGAAACAAAAGATAGAAACTTTTTTATCCGATCCTGATAACAAATCACTAAAAGTCTCAGCCGATTCTATCGAAGAGGCTCTAGCCTTTTTACATCAATCAATCTCGTTTTCATCTTTTCAAGAAGCCGCCGATAAAACTTTAGTTTTTGATAAGACAGGCACTCTTCCAAGGCTAGCTCAAGCAAATCTCGATTTCATTGCTGTGACCTATCATAAAGAAGTCGAACTGGAAGTTGCGCCGTTCTCTTCAAAACTTAAGCACATTGGCATCTATACCAAAAATGCGGTTCATACTAAAGCCGATATCATCCTACATCCTCTTACTTCTGGGAGACTCTCCAAATCTTTAAAGAAGATGGGCATTGAAGAAGACGAGATTAAAAGACTCGAGAAAAAAAGCGGTCACTCTTTAACTGTCCTCCGCCGTCAGCTCTCTCCAAATATTGCCCTTCGATACCCTCAGTGGGCACGTGAGATAAATCCTTCTTCCCCCATCATTCCTCTTACTTTAATCGGCGTCTGGTGCACTGAAGACGAAAATGACAAAAGGCTGTTAACAAAATTATGTAAATGCTCTTATGAAGAGCTAGAGAAACAAATCAGAGCCTATATGTTTCTCAGTGATTCGCCCATCTGGTCGATCGGAGAATACCAAGGAATGGTTTCTGTGTTTGATGCCCTTTTTGCCATTGCTCCTTTTATTACAAAATCAGAACTTTTCAACTTTCTCGATGTGGCGTTTGAAGTTCTCTCGGAAGACGACCCAAGCCTTGACCTTCCAGTTGATAAGAGATGGCTCGCTTCCAGCCATGGCAAAACACGGCATTGCTCCAGTGCAATGCGAAAAAGCATTGCCGAGTCGCTTATTTTGATTTCCGTTTATGGAAACGAGCTTTTCAGCCATCTTGCATATTTTGATGCTGAATTTGAAGTCGCTAGAATTATTTGCAAAATACTGAATCCCTTGACACTCAGAAAACTTGAGGCCCAAGCCGATTGTTTAAGCTACTATGCAGAAGCAGCTCCAAGAGCTTTTATTAAAATAATTAAGGATGACCTTGAGCAAGAAAAGCCGGCGGTTTTTGAATTATTCAAACCCCGCCCCACTACGCTCTTTTCTCCTTGCTATTCTTCTGGCCTTCTCTCCGCACTAGAAATCCTTGCTTGGAATCCAGATATTTTTCCAACCATAATCCAGCTCCTTGCAAAACTGTCTGTGTCAGTGATGGGCAACGGCTCGTCTTCCCCTCTGCATTCTCTTTGCTCAATTCTAAAACCGTGGATGCCCCAGACAAGTGCAGATTTAAAGTTAAGAGTCTCTACTATTGGAAGACTTTTCAAAGATAATCCGGAAGCTGCATGGAAGGTATTTTGTCAATTGATTGAGTACCTCCATCAAGAAGTTGGGAACTTCACACGAAAACCCCTATGGCGAACAGACGCTGTCGGTTACGGGAATCCTCTTGAAGACATCATCCCAGCAAATAACTTCAGGAGACATTTAATTGATTTAGCATTATCTCAATCTAGCTATAACTCTCAAATGTTTTGCGACTTAATTTGGCGTCTCCCGAGATTCTCTGAAGAACAGCAAAGCAATTTTTGGTCTGTATTAGATAAATGGGTAAAGGAGAAACCAACTCAAGATGAGCTCGCCAAAGTCAGGGAGGAGATCCGACTAAGGTTTTTTAATTCTCACGGATTCGTCCACCGCATTCATGACGTGGGATTCTCTTATTCCAAAGAACAAGCGAGAATCTTTTATAAAAAACTTCAACCCACTGACATTTACCAAACACACATGTGGTTATTTAATTTTGGCTTGGTTGACATTTCCTCTGAGAGTGACAAGCCAGAAGAGTGGGATCTACTAGACCAAGGAGAGAAACTTCTTCAGTTTCGTGTCGAAGCTCTCTCTGAAATCACGTCTTGCTATGGACTTGAGGGAATTTTTCATTTTGCAAAAATAGCTAAATGTCAAAGTTTAATTGGTGAGATCGCAATCAAGAGTGTAGTCAAATCCGAGGAGCTTGAAGATTTTTTCATTTATTGTCTTAAAAATCAGGAATTCCTTGAGTTAGCCAGAGGTGCTTCATACAACTTTAATGACGACCAAAAATGTTCATTATTTAAGCGTATAGCTCCGAAAATTGAAGAAACACTTGCAGTGGATTTATTGCTGCTTTTCCCATACCGCCAAAAAACTTGGAATTTATTAAATTCTCTTTCAGATAAAGCGTCTGACCGCTATTGGAAAAATGTGTCTTGTCTCCCACTCTTGAAAACTCAAGAAGAGGCCGTAGAGAGCATCAACAAACTGATCAGTGTAAAAAGGGCAAAAGCGGCTTTCCTTTCAGTTCAATTCCAACTCCAAAAAATTGATACAAAAGTTCTTCTGAAGATTATGAGAGCTATGTTGGAAGAAGAAGTAGGAACGTTGAATGAAGGCCCTTTGGTTCCCGATAACGTTGTTGAAGCATTAGCGTTGATTTCTTCGGACTCCACAATTCCTCTTGAAGAAAGAGCCATACTTGAATTTCAATATATAGAATTTCTTACCAAACTACCTCGCTGGCAAAAAGAACCACAGCTTCCAAGTCTAGAACAATATGTATGGGCTCATCCAGAAATCTTCGTTGAGGCCGTAGTTGGTGTCTTTAAAAGAAAGCACGGAGGAGAAGATCCTCCGGAAATAATGCAACGACCAAAAAATCCAAACATTGCCAGAAAATATTACCTATTATTGGAACATTTACATGGAGTACCTGAAAAAAACAATGGTAAAAGGAACCTGCTGTATCAATATCTAATGGGATGGATAAGCACTATAAGGGAGCAATCCAGAACACTTGATAGGATTGGGGTAACAGACGAAAAACTGGGAGAATTATTTGCTTCAGCTTTGTTGTATCAAAGTTCCGATATAAAAACAACCCTGCTAGACATAATGGAAGAATTACATTCCGAAAAAATCAGTATAGGAGTAAGAACCGGACTTTTCAATTCCAGAGGTGTGTACTCCAGGGAGCCGGGAGGAATTCAAGAAAGAGAACTTGCAGAACGGTATCAATATCAAGGAGAATTGATAAAAGAGAGCTATCCTTTCGTCGCCGATTCTGTCTATATGACGTTAAGCCGAGAGTACCAAAAAGATGCGGTTTGGGAAGCGGAGAGGGACAAGATTGAAGACCGAATAGGACTAATTTACCTCTAACAACAATTAGCACTTCTTTCCCTGGGATGACGATGGTTATCTTATACTTGGCTCCAGAAAACATTACGTATTGATCGTCAAACGCAAAAAGAGAAGTGTCTGGAATTTTGTGTCTGCCCTAATTTCATAGCGTAGTTTGTTTTCCCCGGAGAGGCCGTCGATTGCGGTGTTTATCGGAGTAGGAAAAGTAAAATGAGTTCCGTATTTTCCCTCCATCGGGCTGTTTCTGTATCTTTTTATGTACGGTTTGTTTACTTTTCAATTTCTTTTGGTTAGCATATCAGTAACAACATCCCGCAAGCTTAGCTCTTCAGTTCATCTGAGGATGATGCTCACTCCGCGGGATTTCTTTTTCTTACAACACCAAGATGAAGTCTAAGCCAGAAAAGAAATTTAATAAGCCTCACACAACATTTGCTGAGCAAGTTGACAAACTCAGGGAAAGAGGTCTCACAGTTTTAGATACAACTAAAGCGGAAAAACAACTGGAGACGATTGGATACTACCGACTAAGCTCCTATTTCTTTTTTCTAGAAGAAAAGAATTCAGATGGTTCAAGGAGCCACAAATTCTGTAAAGGCGCAACATTCGATGACGCTATGAGATTTTATGTTTTCGATCAAAAATTAAGATTGCTTGTTATGGAGGCTATAGAACGAATCGAGGTGTCTTTACGATCTTCATGAGCTCACAAAATGTCTGAGTTTAATGGATCCCATGCTCACATGGACTGGACACTGTTTGAAGATTTCAACTAATATCAAGAAAGTCTCAATTTATTAATTAAGGAAGTATCACCCACACGAACTTCGTCTACTGAAATCAAGCATTATTTTGATAACTATTCGACTCCGCCTATTCCACCAATTTGGATGGTCACATCTTGTATGAATTTCGGCGAACTTCTACGCTGGATTAAGAACACAAAGAGTACCCCCGTAAAACTCCGTAGGGGTGCCGAACATTGATCTTTTTAAAGGGATCATGCGCAACTTTCAGACATTAAGAAATATATGCGCCCACCACAATCGTCTTTGGGATCGAAAATTTAATACAAGACTCCCCCTCATAGAGAAACATTTAACCTCTCCTATGGTTAAGAACCCGAAAGGAAAAAACGAAGCTGACAACAGGATTTATAACGAACTTCTGATTTTATCCCACATAATGAGCACGTTAAATCCAACATCCACCTGGAAACTAAGAGTTAAAGAACTCGTTCTAGATTTTCTAAACCAAAAAGAACAATCAGAGCTTGGTTTCCCTTTGAACTGGGAAAGCGAAAAGATCTGGCTTAGCTAATTATCTGTGGTTTTCTGCGCAGGATCTCCCTTCCTCGCAGAATCCTGTTAAACACCTCCGATTCCGCCTCTACATAAAGTTCTCCACAGCCGCCGATGACTCTTTTCACTGACAAATCCCGCGGACAAGCTTCCCAAGGGGCCAAAATGAAAACGTATCTAACGATGGCACCGAACTAGTGGCGATACCACCATGAATTGGAAGGAGATCGACTTTCACATCAGAAATTCAGTGATTAGACGCTTCTCCTTCTAAGAAATTCTTCCAATTTTTTAAACCTCTTATCTTCCCGAATGTTAGGTAGATGAACAGAGATCTGGTCTAAGCATTCTGTTAAGTCACCGATATCCAAAAATCGATACTGATTTGGCTTTTCGGAGATCATAGTGTCCAACATGGATAAACTCTCATCTGGGAATTGTTCGCAAAGGGTAGATTCTCGAAGCATATTTATCACAACCGATATCTCCTCAATACTCGAGATCCAAGGATGCACGATCCTTAAGGACTCAGGAAATCTTTTACCACTAGCTAAAGCAACTTTCGCAAAATCCTTGGCTATCCGGGGAGAAACTAAGTCCTTTGATTTAGGCCAAATCTTTTGAATAAAAGGCCGAACTCGTGATCGCCAGTAAATTTCTTTTTTAGCATCCGTACTTTGAAATGCTTGAAGTAGCGCTTGAGAGGCTTTTTCCAAGTCCTCTTTTTTGAATTCTCTGAAAGCATTAATCAAGTTCCTGTTTGTAACCCCTTCAGGCAGCATCAACGCTAGATACGTGAGAAACGTCGCATATTGCTCCCTATACCTTCCTAGCTGTTCAATATGTTTTGCCGTTTCAAACCATTGTTCTTTTACAGGAGAAAACAGAGGAATGTAAAGACGAGGAGACCATAAAAAACCTTGCCAGACGCAACTAGCTTCCCTTGGATTCTCCCAATCAAAAAATGGGATCAAATGCTTTTTAGTCCATTCCGGATCAATTCTAAATAGGTTAATCGTGTTCGAGGCAAGAATGACCCTGGCTGGGGCAAACAAAGAAAATTTGCGGTTGCAGAACATATCTAAAAATTCTCTGTACTCGAGGGGAATACATTCTTTATCACTAAACTTTCTTTTGTTGATTTGGTTAATAATCGAAGAAGCTAAATTTCCTGCGGGTTTGGTGATTGCTGAAGTAACTGCATCTTCAGACTCATAAATATTCTTTAATAAAGAATCGACCTTGGAGTTTTGTAAGGTTTCGAGAAGTATTCGGCAACAGTCAAGGATTTCTTTTTCTGGAACAACAGAAATTTGAGAGCTGGACTCAAGCCACGAACTGAATGAAGGAAGAAGAGCCTCAGGGATAATTACCTCTTTCGAAATTACGATAGGAGCCAGATCTTTCCAAGATTTCTCTGCGATTCCTTTTTGGCTCCATGTCTGTAAAGCCGCCTGCCATGCACCTTCAGGCCATTTATTTTGGCGAGCTAGGGAAATTAATGCCTGCATACAAACTTCATAAGAACTTCGGCAAACCTCTATCCACTTACTTCGGAAGAATAATCTTTGGACGTTCTTGTTTCTTCTTAGCCACTCAATAAGATCATTCAAATTTGCAGGAGGGACTTCAAGTGCAGAAAACTCCTTAAAGCCTGGATCTCCTGGGAAAGATAACCACCGTGTGAATTCCTCTCTTTCCATTTGATATGTCGTCCATTCTGGATGACTTTCAGAAATTTTTTCAAGACGTGAAGCGGCTTTCTTACTTAAAGGAAGACCTGAAAGTTTTAGTTTAATGAGGCGCAGCCAAATTTCATGTTCTTTTATTTCATTCCACCGTGCAGGTTGAAGACTCTCAGAATACATATCTCTCGGAGGCCCTTGTAAAATTTCAGACTCTAATTGTCGTTGAGTTCGTAACTTTAATTGGCTACCCTGAAGGACTAATAATCGACATGTCTCCCTTTGTGTTTCTACCGCCCACAAACAGAAAGCGCCATTTGCCAATAACCACGCAACCCAAATTTTTGGAGGAATGTCTTTATTTTTACTTCCAGCGAAAAGCGCTAAGCGTTTAAAAGTAATTTGAGATTGTTCAAACCAGTCTAATACCCGCTGAGTGGCTCGGGCCACGTCAATATCAAGAAGTCTCAGCCAACAATCTCTTAGCAGTTGAACAAGAAGAGTCCAACCGTCGAATCTCGGGTTCTGTGGATGTTCCTCAACAGAAGGAAGATCAAGATAAGAAATATCTGGCCACGGGTCATAATCGTTGAGTTCAAGAAATAAATCTAAGGCATCTTTTAGGACTAGTTCTAACTCAGAAACTAGCAACAACAAATCTTCTTTTGTAATATTCGAAAGAGCATTTTTTATTGTTTTTATTGCTTCAGTATCCTTCAGAGTAAGCTCACACCTCACCCAGTCGCGTTTATCGGGAGTATTCTCTGCGCTGAAAGTTTTACGTAAAACTACAACCGGTGATAGTCTTCTTCGAAGATCAACTCGGGCTATCGAACTCATTCCTTTTATTTTTAAACTATTGGGCCAATAATCTTCACGTAGACTTCTCATCCGTCCTGTGAGAAGTGCTCGCCAGAGTTTTTCCATCCGTGAACTGGGAATTGAAAATGGATGCTCCTTTTTAAAATTCTCAGCTTGAGTTTTCGAAAAGGAGCTGTATCGATTTAATGTATATGTAAACAAAAAGTTAAGTCGAGGAGAGATACAACCTCCCTGCGCTGAGAACCACAATATTAACCGAGGGTCATTTAAGTAGAAAGTTAGCCAGTGAGCCAATTCGTAGAACACGTTATCCCATTTAGTAACTGGGAAACCGGTAAGATTCATCCATGCGCCAAACTCATAGGACGCAGGTCTATTAAACATACTGAACTTAAGTGATGAATCTTTCTCGTTTCGGGAGGTTATTCCAAATCTGGGAAGGTCTTTGCTAGAAAAATTATTCTGAGTAAATACATCAAAAAACCAGTCGAGAGGGGGAGTAGGCTTTGACTCGGCGAAACGTTTTGCCGGCAATCCAGAAGGATCAGATAGAGCCCATAGCATTCTACCGACGAAGTCATCCTGGGGTGTACTGTTTTGAGGATGCGCTAAACTTAGCTGAAGAACAAGGCTCTCTTTAGCTCCAATTCCGCTTGTATAAGCAGCCGCCCAGGCTTGCAAGGACTTATGCAGTCCAATATGTTTATCTCCTCTTGTCCCCGAATAGTAAAGAATTGGTCTTACCCCTTTGGCTTCCCATTTACTTTTCTCCTCATCTTCTTTTCCCGGAGAGTAGCCAGCAAATACCCAAGCTTGAGGAGTCCTCTCTCCCAATCTCCTATCGGCAGCCAGTGCATCCATCATATAGCGCATAACAGGGTCATTAATACCGTATCCTACAAAGATGACAACCCAATTTCGAAAAAGTTCGGTTACGAACCGAGCAGCCCAACGTTCAGTTAAGTAGGCTAATCCAAAATCCCCACTTGTCATTACTAAACTGTTCAAGTCTGAGTTTTGTATAACATCTTTAGGCAACACACCGTGAAGAAAGACCAATCCGTCCCAACGACTCGTTTTAGGGATCGGTAAGGATGGAGCCCCATACTCTTTTAACGGCATCTTTATTTTTTTAGCCGCTAAATGAAACAGACGATCGTAATTTGTGGTTACCAACCTTAAATGACCGTCACGGGACAGACCTAGCTGTAAAAGAGCCTGGTGGGTTTTGGTCGCCCCTCTTTTACTAGGAGTAGGGGTCAAGATCTCTGGAATAACCTCTCTTAGTTTTTCCCTGCCCCCAGTAAGCCGACGTTCAAATTGATCAAGGGTGATGTCGAATTGCTTGGTCTTAAATGCCTCTTCCTCACTTTTAGATTTAATTTCTCCATTCAATTCATAGATTTTTTCTACAAACGCCTCGAAGCCGGGTAAGCCCGCTGGAATCGAAATGCCAGCACCACAAAAAAACACGACACTGCCTTCTTCATGAGCCTGCAGAAGTTCATTCGGAATATCCGGACCATTTTTAATAAATTGCATATTTATCTTCCTTGTATTTCGACTCAGATGACTCGTTGCTCAGCCGTTAGGCAGAAACCAGTGCTCAAGCAAGAGCTTTAGACAGGGCGCTAATTCGAGGCTTGTTCTCAATCCGATCTGTTTCATACTGTCCAAGATGCGTGCTATTTTTTCTTATGTTTAGGGCTCTCAGAACTAACAAACCAGGTTACTACGAAGATATATTACAGCTTGGAACTCTTCTAAGGATGAAAGGAAGATTTTTCTTGAAAAGTTCAACCGAAGGCCACGGAGGTAGAAGAAAGCCTCCGAGAATAACCACCACGAATCATTGTCCTACAGTTCAATGCAAGACCTTAATAAAAATCTTTAGAAAAAATTTTATCAACCAATAGAATCCGTCTGTTGCCAATAATGAAAAGTGTCGTAATCGTGAGATAAATAACAAGGGAAACCGAAAGTTCGCAAGGGTTCTAACTTCCTGGAATAAAATAAAAAATAACTTTAAGATTTAGTATAAAAACCTCTTATGAGCCAAGATAAAAAAAGTAGACCCTATATCAAATTAGTAAAGATTAAAAATTTTAGAAAATTTAAAGCCTTTACTTTCACTCCTAATGAAAAAACGAATATTATTGCTGGCTCCAATGAGTCTGGAAAATCGTCTCTTCTTGAAGCCATTGACCTCGTAATTAACGGGAACGTCAAAAGAATCGAGGCCCTCGGTTTAGAAAAGATATTCTGCAAGGAGACAATAGATAGCCGGAATCTTACAAATCACCCAAGCATTGCTCAACTTCCTCAATTAGAAGTGGATTTATTCTTAGCAAACATTGATTCTGAAGAATTTAAAGGGACTAACAATCTTCTAAAACAAAATGACTTTGGTATACGGTTACTTATCGATCCAAATCCTGAGCTCTTTTCGGAGCTTCAGCAGATTTTAAACGAGGGGTTAACTGTCTTTCCTTTCGAATATTATCGAGTTCGATTTACTACATTTGCAGACCAACAACTCTCCCCTTTTAAGAAAAAAGTCAGCTCTATTCTGATTGACAACTCAAACATTAGCAGTCTTTCCGCAAACAGGGACTTTATTAACCGAATATATTTAGCCAGTCTCGGAGAAAACCATCTCCAAACAAAAGCCAGACACTCCCAAGAATACAGAAAAATCAGAGAAGAGTTCTCAAATAAGAATTTGCACTCACTTACAGCGCCGATAGCCGGTGCCACCATGACCGTAACAGATATGAGATTAAGTCTCTCAACAAAATCTCAGAAAGAGTTTGAGAATGATTTAATGGTATATAAAAAAGATATTCCACTTGATGAACATGGAATGGGTCTTCAATCGTTCATCAAAACTGAATTTGCCTTATCTAAATCAAAAGAAAACTTTAATCTAATTTTAATAGAGGAGCCAGAAAATCATTTAGCTCCGGACTTATTAAAAAAACTAATAAGCAACCTTTCTCAGAATATAGACTCTCAACTTTTTATAACAACCCACAGCAGCCAAATAGCTACTGGGCTTGCTTTAAATAATATGCATCTTTTGCCCTCTTCTGGAAAAGAACAACCAGTGAAATTAGAAGAACTAGCTGAAGAGGAAACCGCAGATTTTTTCAAGAAGGCCCCGTCTAACAATCTTATTGAATTTGCGTTGGCGAAGAAAGTAATCCTGGTTGAAGGACCTTCTGAGTACTTACTCCTTCCTTTATTTTATAAAAAAGTCAGAGGTTCTTCTCCGGATAATGATCAAGTCATCATCATCAGCGTTGGTGGAATCTGCTTCAAAAGGTATCTTGACATAGCATTGAAACTAAAATCCAAAGTTGCCGTGATTACCGATAATGATGGGGATATTCAGACCAATTGCGAAGAACGGTATGAAAAATACACTGAGAACAAAGACATTTGTGTTTTTTGTGGAGATACTAAAGAGGACTTTACTTTTGAAGTAACTGTCTATAAGGCAAATGAAGAATTATGTAATAACTGCTTCACGACGCATCATAATACATTAGATTACATGCTTAAAAACAAAACCGAAGCCGCATACCGTTTATTAACCTCTCATGGTGAAGAACTCCGGACACCTTCCTACATAGTACGTGCCATTAACTGGATCTCTGCAGAATAAAGCCCAACGGCTTCGATAGAGCTTTCCTTTCGTATCTTTCATCATTCTCGTTATTAAGCCAACTGGAGAAGCATAAGAATACTATGGAAAAAAAATAATTTTTGCCGTTGCCGGATCAGGAAAAACAACCCATATTATTAATTCGTTAAGTAAAGAAAAACGCTCCTTAATTTTGACGTATACCGAGGAAAATTATCAAAATCTTTTCTCAAGGATTAGTCAAAAATTTGGAGGCACCTTTCCCTCCAACGTTACTTTGTTGACCTATTTCCGTTTTCTTTATTCCTTCTGCTATAGGCCTTTTTTAGGAGACAAATACAAAGACACCGGCTTGTTTTTTGATCAGCAAGAATCCCGCTCCGCACAGTCCGAAAAAGCACCTTCACTGACTTTCAATAATTCTGGTATGGATACATTGATTTCGTACTATATGACTAAAAACAGAAAACTAAAGGCGAATTTGTTAGCTAAGTTACTCATTTCTTTTGATGAAGTTCACAACCTAGTCCATCAAAGAATTCAAGAATTTTATGACAACCTCTTCATTGACGAAATACAGGACTTTGGAGGCTTTGATTACGATTTCATCATAGATATTGCAGAAACAATCGATTGTTGCTATGTAGGAGACTTTTACCAACACACTTATGACACAAGCAGGGTTGGTAATAAAAACAAGAATCTTCATAAGAACATTGACAACTATGTAATGCGTTTTAAGAAACAAGGATTTCAAATAGATAGAGAAACATTATCAGGAAGTTATCGTTGCCCCCCACATATTTGTCAATTTATTCAGGATAAGTTAGGTATCAAAATTTCCTCTCTTTGTCCTAACTCTAGAAACGGGATGATAGGACTCGTAACAGAACACGAAAAAATTTCCAGGCTATTGGCAGATCCCCTCATCGTAAAGCTTATGTACAAGGACAGCCATCAATTTGGGGATAAGTTTAAGAATTGGGGTGAAGTAAAAGGAGTTGATAATTTTAATGACGTTTGTATCATTTTGACTACTTCCGCATCTAACTCTCTAAAGGCCAAAGATAATTTCTTAGGCTTATCTGCCACGACTCTTCATAAGCTATACGTCGCCATATCCAGAAGTCGGAGAAATTGTTTTTTAATAACTCAGAAAGATTTCAAAGAACATGTACCGCAGGAATATACTAACTCCATAAACGCCGGAGCTGAAAATCCAAAGAAGATGGAGCAACTTTTCTTAGATTTATGTTAGTGAGATTAGAGTATTTTTGAATTTAAGGATGTAAATAATTTTAGGTCTTGTCTGATTTAACAGATCGTTTAGGGCATAGTTAAACTTCTAAGCAATTTATAGGAAAATCGAAGATCGATATTTGTCAGCTAACTATCCCGAAAGTTTGAGTTAAGTAACGATAAATCCGAGCTCCTTTAAATGGGAAACTTTCACCCGCCTCCATTACTTCACGGCAGTGCTGAAAACTCTCCAATACGTGGCCTGAAAACTCTTTAGAATCTCTTCTTAAACTTCTGAGGCGGTGAATCTCTCTGCCCGCAGTCAAGTACCGTTACCTTTACTGAGGGTCTGCTCTATACCTTTCGACTCATGACTTAAACACTTAACATGAGGAAAACTTGAGTACTGTTACCACCGAAAAGTTCTCTTAATTAATCTAGAGGAAGTATTTTGACAGCCTCTGTAATTCAAAGCCTCTAAAGCTATAGAACACACTTTAGAGGCTTAAATCTTTTAGAACCTCTCTAAAAATTACTTCAAAGAAGCAGCTGCATTTTCACCGGCAATCTTTCCGTATGTCAAACCAATAATCGCGGCAAAACCAACCTCGTTAGCATAAGCTTCATGTCCTGACGCGGCTCCAGCGGCATACAACCCAGGAATAACCTTTCCTTTTTGATCCAATACTTCTGCCTTTGTATTAGTCTTAAGTCCTCCATAAGTTGACTGCATGGAAGGAGTAACCAATGCAGCATAGTATGGCGGCTTAATCATTGGATATTGGATCTTTCTGTTGAATTCTTTGTCGTTCTTAAGGCCAGCCTTGCAATCTGCTATATATTTATCGACTGTAGAGATGAACTGTTCCTGATTGACATCGAGTTTCTTTGCCAATTCAGGGATGGTATCGGCTTTTACAAAATACCCTGCTTCCACATAGTTTCTCATCAACTTCAAATTATCCATTGCAGTTTGATCTACAACAGCATATGCAATATGCTCCGGCTGCTTCATCATAGCTTTACTCTTGAAGTTGATAGACGCATGATTCTCATCGACAAATCTTTTTCCGTCTTTGTTAACCAATATAGTGTAAGGAGTGATAGCCGTAAGGGAAACACCGTCCTTAGCAGTAAGCGGATGACAAAGGTAATTCACCTTGATTTGTTCCATTGATGCGGTCGCTGCTCCTAACTTCTGAGCCATTTTGACTCCGTCGCCGGTCAATGAAGCGGCACCGGTTGTCGGACGGTTCATCCACTCCGGAGCATAACGCTTCAATAATTCAGGGCTGGCTGAGAAGCCACCGGTAGCAACAATGGCAGCCTTGGCTAGAACATTATAGTCACCGTCGGGAGTAGAGACCTTAACGCCGGATGCTCTGCCGTTATCAGACAAAATTTCCACAACTTTGCTGTTAAGGCGATAAGGAATATTGTCCTTCTTTACCTCCTTACTAAGTGCCTTGATAATGTGAGGCCCAGGAGCACTGCCGTCCTTGATGATATGGAAATATTTATCTTCTTGGAATCTTCCAAACGGAACTCCGAGATCCATCAACCAGTCGATAACTTCTCCACCTCTCCGAGCGTAAGTTTCAACATTTTCCTTATTAATAGGAACGTTTTTATCCTTAGCCTGCTTCATCAGCAAATCTACGTAATCTTGTGTAGTTTTTCCTTGAATTCCTTTTTCTTTAATTAATTTCGTGCCTCCAGCTGTGATCCCGGTAGAAATATTCATGGAATCGCCGGCCCCGAGCATTCCTTGTTTTTCCAAGACAAGGACCTTAGCACCTCCTTCATGCGCAGCTATCGCCGATGTCAGCCCAGCAATGCCCGAACCAATTACGACAACATCCACTTTTTCGTCTTTTGGTTTTTGGGAGTTCTTGGCTACTGCAGGAGCAACTAAAAGCGGAGAGATATCCTTAGAAGCCTTGCTCAACGCATCTTTACAGGCATTGATTAAACCTTGGCTGCTGAAAGTTGCTCCTGAAATGTTGTCTACCTTAAGGGTTTGGTTAGATATTATTTCATTTGGAATTTTTTCCATCGGAGCATCTGACAATCCGGCAGACTCTTTATGACTTATGACTTTGACGGCTGAAATTTTATGATTGTCTACCGTTACTTCTACCTTAATCGGACCATTTCTTCCAGTGGCTACCCCTTCATAGGTCCCGGGGTTAAAGGCAACTTCCGATGCGGAAGCAAAACCAAACGAGGCCGCGCATACGCACAGTGCCAGCATTTTAGGATGAATTTTTAACATGGCAGTCTCCTTGTTAATACGACTTGAGATATTCATAATTTAAGAAATTCAGTACTTAAGTAGCAAAACTCTTAGACTTTGTTATAAAGAAGAGGTGTGCATGTTAAGAATCGTCATCTTTTTGTTGGCTACCTTCTGTTTTTCATTGACTTGGGCAAATGAAAAAGTCGTTCTTGCCGTCAGCCTGGACCCACCTCAGGACAACAACGTCAAGATCATTGAACCAACAATTCAAGCATTGAAGAATACTTTCGGTAAAGATAATCTAGAGATTCTTAGACTTCCGCTTCCTGCCTTAGAAGAATGTCTTGAAAGTGGTAAAGCTGACCTTTTTCTCTCTACTTCCGGCCTTTCTAGGAGAATGACTCAGAAAGGTGCCAAAGAATTGACCACAATGGTTTCAGATCGCCTTCCCGATCCTAATAAAGCATATGGCACGTTGTTTATTACGCGGGCCGACAGCTCTATCCTCACCGTCGAAGATATGAGAAACAAATCAGTAGCGATCAACTTAAAAGGAGGGTTCTACGGACATCAAATTGGTTTAGGAGAACTGGCAGACAGAGGCTACGACCCACATCATTTCTTTGGCAGAACGGAGTTCGTCGGGCGAGATCTAAGAAATGTCGTAAAGGCCGTGATTTCCGGGAAAACCGATATTGGTCTTCTTTCGACATGCTTTTTAGAAGATACTTATCCGAAGGGAGATAAGGTCTGGCAACAAATTAAGCCAATAGGATTAAAACCAGAGTCGACCGTCTGCATGTCTTCTACAAAGCTGTATCCCAACTGGTCATTTTCCTCCATGCCGGGGGCATCTCCGGAAGTAGCCAAAAAAGCAATACTCGCACTTTTAACGATGCCAAGAGTACCCGGCGGATACAGTTGGAGCATAGGCACAGACTCAACCAGATCCGACGAATTATTTAAGTCACTTCAATTGGGCCCTTTCGGCTTCTTAAACGAATGGTTTTCTCAAGAGCTTTGGAACCATTATTCCTCTTGGATCGCTTTGGTCCTTCTTCTCCTTGTCTTGTTTGCCGGAACTTCTTTTGTTTTAAGCAAACTTGTGAAAAGAAGAACCAAATCCCTCAGCGACTCTCTCGAAAAACAGAAAATACTTCAACGGAAGGCCCAAAAAGCACTGGAAAGGGCTGCGTCACTCGAAAAACTTGGAATTGTTGAACAAATGAGCTCAATTCTTGCCCACGAGCTTCGTCAGCCGTTCACAACCATCAAAGCATTTATATTCGGTGCCCAAAGAAAAGCTCAAAAAAATGCTTTATCGAACGAACAGTTTCTAGAAATTCTTCAAAAGATACAAAAACAGACTGACAAACTTGAAGGCATTGTGGATCATGTGCGCTCCTACGCAAAGCGTAAACAACCCGAGCTGAAGATCTTTGATTTGGGAGAAGCCGCTAAAGCTGCCATAGAAAATTTTGTGGACTGCGGTAATTTCCATGGAGAATTAAAAAAAGAAATCCAGCATGGTCTTAAAGTCAACGGCTCGGCCTTAGAAATAGAATTACTTCTCAATAATCTTCTAAAAAATGCTGCCGAATCAATCACAGCAACAAGCGCAAGCCATCCAAAAATTGATATAAAGCTCGAACAAATTGGTGATAATGCGGTTCTTTCCGTCTCGGATAACGGAAATTTTTCTCCTAAGCAAGCTGATGAAAGCACCCTCCTCACCAGTTCTAAGGAAGAAGGTCTTGGACTTGGGCTGCTAATAGTGAAATCAATCGCGAGAAAACACGGCGGAACATTTAAACTCGAGGCGCGAAAAGCCGGCAATGGAGCAATCGCAACCCTTTCTCTCCCTTTAATCCATGAAAACAAACAAAACTGAAAAACCTACAGTCAGAATTATCGATGACGATCTCGATCTTCTTGAAGGGTTAGCCTATATGCTCGAAGAAGAAGGATGGCAGGTTAAAACCTATCCAAATGCCGACTCATTTCTAACCCTAGATGATCCGGAAGTTCCCGGCTGCCTTATCCTTGACTACCTAATGCCAAAAGTGAATGGAGTGGAACTTCAGAAACAATTAAAAGACAAAGGTTTTTCTCAGCCCGTAATATTTCTGACTGCTCATGCAGACTTGGATATGGCAATTTCCGTCTTTACCAAAGGGGCCTTTCACTTATTGAAGAAACCAGTTGATCCTCTCACGCTTCTTCAAACCATAGAAGAAGCCACCGCAAAAGATAAAAATGCGAGAAGCGAGAGCCGTTATTCCAACTTCGATAATAGATGGAGCTTATTGTCTCAAAGAGAAAGACAAGTTATCGAGTTAGCCATGCAAGGATTAATGAATTATCAGATTGCTGAAAGGTTAAATCTAAGCGAAAGAACAATCGAAAGCCACAGATTCAATGCTTATAAAAAGTTAGGCATTTCTGCCATAGAAGATATAAAACGACTAAGAAATGACTGAAACACTCTTCTACCAAGGTCCCAATGGCGGGAGAGCAGACACTGGCCACCGAAGAGCAAACTAAGTTGGATGAACTAACTTTTATCTATTCTCCGAACCCAGAGGTAGAAAAGAATAAGGCTTCAGCACCATTTCTTTCAGAACACACTGGACCAGACGAGTACCATGAAGAAAAGTCCAATCGAGAAGATGTGCGACCATCGCAACAAAATGATCACTAAGGGTAAAGCGAAAAGAATTTACAGAAGAAGCTAAGGGTAAGCCTAAGTCATTTACCGGGAAGATACCTCCAAACAGAAAACATCCCAACCGTTAAAAGATTATTTACCGCCGGTTTTGACTTCAGCGGCAGAAATAATGTCAGCATTGGCCGAATTAGAATCGGAATTTCGTGCTATATGTGCAGCATTACCAAACGTCATTCTTTCGATTGTAAGCCAATGACCTGCAAGACAGAATGCCGTAGCTTTACCGCAAAAATGTCTAATCAGCCTCTGCGGTCCGATTAAACATATGTAAAAAAAATGGGACTTATTGAATCTATATCTGCCAAGAGAACTCAACTCAACCAACTGATTTAAAAAGAAGAATGCTAGTTCTCTGATGGTCTGCTATTTACTTTTTTCTGAAAAAAGCAAATCAGCCATTTCCTCAAAAAATGCCAGACTTTTTTGACCTCGGGCTTCATTAGCATTGTAGATATCTAAAGCAAATGAATTAATCAGGCAGATCAGCGGCGAAAGACCGTCTGTGAACCTGTGATAAGTGATAGGTACTATCAACGAAACACCGGCATGTTTTAATAACGGCGAAAATTCACTATGGGTTACTAAAATGATTTTGCATTGCTGTTTTTCCAAAAGCGTCAAAAGATCTAAAGAGAGCTTCGGATATCGGGGCATTCCAAAAAACAATGTTACATCATCTTCCCCTAAGGTTTGGAGCCGCCCTACCGCATCCAAAGAGCTCAAGCTCATATACTCTACATTCGGCCTAATCTTGCCTAGGGAATAAGCACCGTACAAAGCGACCGGTTCGCTAGCTTGCTGCCCGACGATAATAATCTTTCTTGCATTTAAAAGAAAAGCCAACGCCTGCGTATAGTCTTTTTTACCTATCGACTTAACGGCCTTAGCAAGCTGTTCTGCCTCTTTATTAAAAACTAAATCTAAGGTGTCTTCTTCGACAGGTGTTTGTTGTACTCGGTCCACAGCAGTCAACTCTGACTGTAAAACTTCCTGAAAAACACTCTGAAAATCTGAGTATCCCTTGAATCCTAATGAAACACAGAAACGGTTAATCGTTGTATTGCTAACGCCGCTCTTCAAAGATAACTCTGTAGTAGTCATAAAAGCCACGGCTTTGTAATTCTCAAGAATGTACGAAGCAAGCTTCCTCTGCTGGCTGGAATACGACTTCAGATTTTCACGGATATTTTCGAGCAAAACCATAAAACACTTGCAAAATTCAAATCAATGGAGGAAAATTTTCGTTGTTACTTATTTATGAAAAATATTTTCCATTATCTCAAGGAGGAGACATGTCAGAAATGTTCTTCATGCAGGTTATTGTAGTCGCAATTGCTATCGTAATCGGTGCAAAACTTGGCGGAGCCGGATTAGGAATAGCCGGCGGCGCTGGCTTGTTCGTTTTAACTTTTGTGTTTGGACTGAAACCTGCCGCGCCCCCGATTGATGTCATGCTGATCATCACCGCAGTTGTGACTGCCGCCGCAACACTTCAAGCCGGAGGCGGACTAGATCTTTTAGTCAATTTAGCTGAGAAGCTTTTAAGAAAGCACCCAAAACACATCACCTTTCTAGCGCCTATTGTTACTTATCTCAGCACTATCTTCTGCGGAACCGGGTATGTCAGTCTTTGTCTGTATCCTGTTATCGCCGAAGTTGCAACAGAAGCAGGCATTCGTCCTGAAAGACCAATGTCGATTGCTCTAGTAGCCAATCAACAAGCTATCACCGCAAGCCCTCTTTCGGCAGCCGTTGCGGCCATGCTTGTTGTAATGGCACCATTCGGAATAACGTTAGGAACTATCCTCTCCGTAACTTTACCCGCCACTATCATCGGCTGCTTTATCGGAGCATTGTCTGTTTACAACAAAGGAAAAGAACTTTTAGACGATCCTGAATATCAGAAGAAAGTTGCCAACGGCGAAATTCAAAAAATTGAACCCGGAAAATTCACCGAAAGAAAAATCACGAAGAGCGCTAAATTATCCGTCATCATTTTCTGTTTCTTCATCGCTGCTATTGTTCTTTTCGGTTCCTTCAGAGACCTTTCTCCTTCTTGGATGATTGACGGCAAGAAAGTCTCTCTCAGCATCCCGGAAATTCTTGAAATTCTCATGCTCTTGGCTTCCTGCATCATGGTTTTATGCTGCAAAATTTCTCCGGCAAATGTAATCAAGAACTCGGTATTCCAATCCGGCATGATGGGCGTGGTCTCAGTTTTCGGTATTGCCTGGATGATGGATACATTCTTTACTGCCAACAGACAGTTGTTTATTGATGCCCTTTCCGGAGTCGTTGCTCAGTACCCCTTCTTATTTGCGGCAGTGCTTTTCTTCTTCTCTTCAATTTTCTTCAGTCACGGTGCAACAGTTCGCGCCATTATGCCTCTTGGCTTAACACTTGGAATTTCTCCGAACAACCTTATAGCCATGCTGACAGCAACCAGCGGCTACTTCTTTATTCCAACCGGAGGATTAACTATTGCTTGTGTTGCCTTTGACCGCACAGGAACTACCAAGATCGGCAACTACATCCTTAATCACAGCTTTATGCGTCCGGGCCTCATCACATTGGTGACTTCTTTAATTATTGCCTTCGGCATGATCCAGATCGTTATGTAATCGGAGAAAAATAAATGAGACAAGATTCAGACTTAATTGGTTCAATGGAAATCCCAGATGATCTCTATTATGGTATTCATACGATGAGAGCCCTACCGGTAGGTGATGTTAGCTCCGTCAAACTAAATCACTATCCGGAGATCATCAAAACAATGGCCAAAATAAAGAAGGCCTGTGCAAAAGCTAACGAGCAAATCCATGCTCTAGATGCCAAAGCAGCCGCCGCCATTGTTCAAGCCGCTGAAGAAATGGAACAGGGAAAGTTCAATGACCAAATATTTGTGGATATGTACAACGGGGGCGGAGCCATTGCCATCAACATGGTTGTCAATGAAATTATTGCCAACCGAGCTAACGAGATTCTCACAGGTCATAAAGGCTACGACAAAGTACACCCAAATACACACGTCAACATGTGTCAATCTACGAATGACGTCGTGCCTAGCGCCATGAAGATCGTATCCTATGAGGCAGCAAAGGGATTAATCAGTGCCGTCAAAGAACTTGAAAAGGCTTTAGAAAAGAAGGCTGCGGAATTTAAGGGAAAGATTAAGCTCGGGCGCACTTGCTTGAATGACGCATTGCCTATGACTTTTGAGCAAGAATTTTCAGGTTATCAGAAAGGAATTGAAAGACAGAGAGTACGCTTGGAAAAAGCCTTGGAAGACTGGCTTAGTCTTACTCTTGGGGGCACCGCCATAGGCACAGGCGTAGGCACAATGCCAGGCTACACAGAAAAACTGTACGAGATCCTAAAACAAGATGTGAATCCGCTTATCCGCCAGGAAGCCAATCTGTTTGACGGTATGCAGAATGCCGATTCCTATTTGTATCTCTCGGGCATTGTGAAATGTCTGGCAGTTGTTCTCAGTAAAATCTGCTACGACCTTAAACTCATGGGCTCCGGTCCTTTTGCCGGCTTTGGTGAACTTATCCTACCAACAGTCCAAGCGGGATCTTCCATCATGCCGGGAAAAGTTAATCCGGCAGTTCCTGAGTTAATGGTTCAGATTGCTCAACAGATTTGCGGCAACGACACTACTATCACAATGGCTGTGGAAAAAGGCGAATTGGAACTGAATATCGCTGATCAAATTCTTCTTAAGACGCTTCTTGATTCCATTAATCTTTTGCGCCGAGGCATTCCCATCCTCATTCACCATTGCATTAACGGGCTTAAGGTTAATGAAGAAAAAACGAAACATGACGCGGAAAGGTCTACAGCTCTGGTTACGTCATACAGCATGCTTCATGGCTACAAACAGGCCTTGAAGCTTGCGTTGGAGTCAATTGAGAAAAATCAAACGGTAAAAGAAACAGCTATTAAAAGCGGGAGACTCACGGAAGAAGAAGCCGAAAAATTATTTGATCCTCTTCTTCTTACTGACGTCAATTTGCTGCATGATTTAATACAAAAGTTCAAGAGCCAGAGAGATATTTAACACAACTTCTAAGCTTGTTTTCAAACTAGCGTAAAGCTTAATCCTCTCATGTCTTATCCTGTGGGCTGGGAGGATTTTTTGCTCTTCATGAATTGTCCTGCTAGGGTGTCCTAAAGCCTGGCTTATAGAATACGCTACCATTTCCCGTAGTACGTAAAAAGCCATATAAAAGAACTTTGTGAGAAAAGATATCCGGAAATCGTCTGGGGAAAGTGGGTGTGGACCAATGGAAAATCAAGAAACTGTTTTAAAGAATTAATCCGTTACATCAGCATAAGTTTATGTGCCATAGATGGAACCGATTTCATGAAACAGATTATCAAAATGCGAGAGCCTCCAAGAACAATTTAAGTTAGTGGGTAGTTTATTAGTTACAAACTAAGTTGTTCTTGTACACTTATCAGCCTCTATGGGCTGATAAGACGCGTTAGATAGTGAGCTTACTTTTTGAATATCTTTTCTCTATGGTATTTGAGAAAATTTTTACTTTCTTCTTGTAGTCCGTTTAATTTAAGTCCAGACTGTATTCCGAACTTATCTTTTATTTTACTGGAAGTTATAATTGTACCGTCATCATTAAAAGATATATACCCCTTATCAAAAAGAAAGTCATAATTAAAAGCAAGTAAAAGCACATTATTTAGATTTAGCCGATTCTCGGGGCCAAGTCTCCACGGTACAATGTGAGAACAAACAAGAAGTTCGCTGTTGCTTTCACCGCTTATTTGGCATTTACCGTTATGAAGAGAGATTAATTTTTCTCTTAACCACTTCTGACCAATTCTTTGAGTTGTTTTTCGGATTGTCTCTGTATCTAAGTGGAGTAGTTCAAGTTTTTTTTCAAGTTCAGAAATTTTTTTTGTAATATCTTCAGTATTGTATCTAGCGTCAAGCTCTTGATAAAGTCGACAGGCTTCAACTTGGTACTTTTTATTGATTGCCTTAGAGCCTTGTTGTGCAAAATTATTTAATTTTTCAAACCGTTGGATAATTTCTTCCACGCTTACAAGCGGAGAATTAAGGTTCAAGTAAATTAAATTGAGTTCCGCGAATTTCGTTTTGAGATCTTCCGTTACTAAATCCAGTCGATATTTTTTTATTTCTTCTTTATCAGGAATATGAATTTTGTCGCGTGCAAACTTTCCAAAGCCAATAATTCCTTGAATATAGTTTTTTTGGGTGCTGTACAAAAGAAAATTCTGACCCCTTTTGATTTGATTACAATTTATTTTCCAGTACCCATGCTTCTCTTTTTGAAATCGCTCTAATAATTCTTTCGGATATTCTTCCTCTTTCCAATTTAATCTGATGATATCCATATTCATTTCCTTAAGTAAGGTATATAAGGATAGAAGATAATTCAGAGGGAGAGGCATAGGTTGTCATAATACTTTCCCGAGAGAAATTATAGGAAAGAAACATGGATAAAATATCTTGGAGATACTGAAGTACTTCAAAACGTTTTGGCGGGTAAATTGTCTTTTTTTTCTTACCCTCCCCCATTTCCGTTTTTGAGAAGTCGAAAAAAACTTGTTCCTCGCGAAAATCATAGTAAGCATTAAGTTTGGATGAGCACTCCAGGAAGAAAGCGAATTAACAAAGTAAGAGAAGATTCGCCTACCACGGCCAATAGCACCCTCCCCTTCTGACAAGGACAATCCCTACGAATGAGATTTGGTGAAGCATCGAACAAATCTTGAATACAACAATTCTAACAGCCTGGACGCAAAGGATATTAACACTAAAAGTTCTCCCCTTAAGATAAAAAAATAGTTAAATATAATAATTTTTATACGTATCGAGTGATTTTTTCTCTTAACTGGTATAATAATTTCAAAAGACAATGAGGCCATAAGATGTTAATTGCCATTTCTATTAAAAATTGGAAATCTTTCAAAAACCAAGTCTCTTTCACAATGGAAGCTGGCAGAGAGAAGAATCACTCTGAAACAGTTGTTAAATTAAAAAAATTTAGATTAAACCTTTTACCCATCGCTGCCATCTTCGGACCAAATGCTTCGGGTAAATCGAACTTCGTCAAAGCCTTCTCTTTTCTTCAGAATCTCATTGTCGACCCAAACAGAGTCTTCTTGTCGACTGAACCATTTGGATTCCGCCTTGACCCTGAAACCAAAAATCAACCTACTGAATTAGGTGTTGATTTATGGCTTAATGATAGTGTTTACAGTTATTCTTTAGTGCTAAATAAGCAAAAGATATTAAACGAGAGGCTTTCGTTCAAAAACACAAGCTCTGAGAAGATTTTGTTTCAAAGAGAAGGTGCAGAATTAACCCCCGGCAAACTCTTAAAAAAAGAGGTTTCTACCGACTCTATCAAATTCATAACTCCTTTTTTGCAGAAAAACTATACTGCCTTAAGTCTTCTAGGAGAGGCAAAGATAAAAAAAATTCTTCCTGTTTATAACTGGTTTAGGGACTCACTACGAATAATTACCCCCGACTCCATCTCCATAACAAAATTTGAAAAGAATGCAGAGGATGATCTTTCAGACCTTGGAACAGGAATTTGTTCGATAAAAGCCACTCCTTTCTCTGAAGAACTTCCGGAAGACATTAGACGTCTCAGTTCGGACTTACCTTCCGGTTCTGTTTTAAATGTCAGAGATCCTAGGTTGGGCGCCTTAAGAATTAGTCGCGAGGATGAAAACAGAGGGATAAAAGTTGAGAAGCTCATGGCTGTCCACAAGAATACTCAAGGAGACGAGGAGCTTTTCTCTTTTACGGATGAATCCGATGGTTCTTTGAGGCTCTTTGATCTAAAACCAGCATTTGATAAATTGAATTCTGCTAATGAGACCTTAACGTATGTCATAGACGAACTTGACAGAAGTTTACATACTAAGCTCACGAGTCATCTTATTGCTAGATACACGGAGGAATGCAATGAAGACTCTCGGAAGCAACTAATTTTTACCACCCACGATGTCCAATTAATCGATCAAGGACTCTTTAGAAGAGACGAACTATGGATTTGCGAAAGAGCTGAGGACGGGTCATCGGAACTCTATGCTATTACAGACTTTAAAGACTTGCGAGTAGACAAAGATATTCAAAAAAGTTACCTGCAAGGGATAATGGGAGGACTGCCTAGACTCTTGGCCTCACGTGCTGAGCATAATGAAAATTTTTTAGAGCCTGTGTTTCCGAAGACCATTTCTTGCTCTTTGATTTCCTTCACAAATCTCAGAGAAGTAGAGCAAACTCCTTGTCAGACTCCGATTAAATTTTTTCTCTCTGAGTTATAACGATGCTAAGCCAAAGAAGAAGAAAGCGACCCGGGAGAACCTTAAAGCCTATCATCTCGATCGTATGTGAGGGAAAGACAGAGCGGGCTTACTTCTGCGCTATTAAAGGGTTATGTTCAAATTGGCATATCGAAGTTGAATGCAGCAACAACAAAAGTGATCCGATTTCACTGCTCGGAAAAGCTACAGATCGGCTTAAGAAGTTTCCTCACGGCAGTCTTGTAGCAATTGTCTGCGATAAAGATAACTGGAATGAGAAACAACTGAAACCTTTACTTGAATTTCAGGAAAAGGACAGGTGCCTTCTGATATTCAGTGCTCCTCAGTTTGAATATTGGCTCGTACTGCATAAAGGAGTCGGAGCAAGGATTCAAACTTCAACGGAATGCATGGATAAAATGAATAAACTTTTTCCTAACTATAAAAAACCAATCATCCCGAAGGAAATCTTAAATATTGACTCTATACACCACGCTATCTCGGAAGCTAAAAAAGATAATGTCCCAGAATTCTTAAATGAGCTTCCCGAGAAAGGTACCAACTGTTATGCCCTGCTTGAACGAATTCTCAACCCCCGCAAATGATGGAAATGGTCTCTTGAGTTATCTTTTTCTTAAAGAAGAGATGACCTTTTTTAGCCAAAGAAAATCGGGACTTTTAACAGAAGTTAAAAAGACAACCAAAAGAACGGATATTCGAAGAATAGAGCTCGTTATCGATAGCTTTTCTTTCGATATTGCGAGCGCTATCCAAACCATTAAATATTTGAAATCGCTTCACATTAGTTATAACTTATGGATTCGTTCTAAAGCAGGAAGTCTAGCAACCGTGTTAGCCCTTGGCGCCGAACAAGTCTACATCTCACCCTACGGGTCTTTAGCTGCTATCGATCCTACTTTTTATATGCATGGATTTCCTTTAGTGGTCCACAACGGACAACCGTGGCACTTGAACCCCTATGAGTTTCAGCCTTGGGTGAAATTCGTCAACAAGATTTTCGAAAATAGTTCCCAAGCAGTAAAAGAGTTTATTGAACATTTGCAAATTCAAGCATTTTCTTTGGAATCAAGGGAAAAGGCGAAGAAACACCTTGCTTTCTTAAGACAAGAATTGCTTTTAATTACAAACCCCACATACAAGGCTTGTGAGCAGTTGCCTGACTACTTTTTAAAAGAATTAGGAAGTTTTGATTCTTGCGCTTATTTCACAGATCTCAAAAAAGTCGGACTTTCGATAAATCTCATCACTAAGGAACAAAGCAGCGAGCTTAGAAAATTAGAGAAAAAGAGCAATCAATTATGAAGGAAGAAAAAAATCCTCAGAACATCATCGATCCTCTTCTCATAGAAGTGAGAAAGGAAATTGAAGAAACGGAAGAAAGCCTCGGAATGCCGATCATCGCCCTTTTCTCCCCTTCTTCTGATGAACTGTCCGGAGAAATAAGCTATCCAGCGGAATATTTTATTGCGGAACAACTCAAAAAAATCAAAGAAGGAAAAGGTCTTTCTAATGAAGAAAAGATTTCCCAATTAGGCATCCTTCTTTCTAGCAAGGGAGGAAACTTTCCAACAGTTTTGAATATTGTCAAGTTGATTAAAGAAAACTGTGAGCGCTTTTCTATTATTGTTCCCGGCAAAGCTCTCAGTGCTGCATCCTTGTTGGCTTTAATGGGTGACGAGTTAATTGGCTCTAAGGATTCTGTCTTTAGCCCATTTGATCCCAGAGTTAATAACTTTACAAACCCAAAAACACCAACAGTGTCTGTTTCGGACATTATTGCTATTCTTTCTCAAAATTGTTCGTATGAGGAGAAGGCCGCTTCTCTACTCTCCCTCTATAAAAACACTGACCCTATAGTCATGGCCCAAGCTCTAAGAGCAAGAAATCAAATAAAAAGTGCACTCTTAGAAAGACTTAAGAAAAAAAAGTTGTCTGAAAAGACGATAGAAAATCTTCTCACTCTCTTCTTAGAAAATGACTTACCCCATAACAGTTTATTGACAATAAGCGATATCAAAGAAAGCGGGATGAAAGTTACAGAGCTCTCCGAAATAGACTCTAACAAGCTAAAGAGAATTATTGACCTCCTAGCCGACTACTCTCTTCCTGTTCGGGGCCAACAGCTTCTGGATTTCTATAAAAAAGGCAATTCTTGCTTCTTAAATTTTAGTCTTCTCCCTCTTCTTACTTTTTCTGCAGATGGAGGGCTCAAATCCATTAGACGTGATGTCATATCCACCTACTGCGGAGACCGGGAAAAAGTTTCACTTCCAGCAATTTCCATTCAGCTCTCCATGCCATTTGATTATTCCGTCAAACCATAGGAAAGAAACAGAAAATGACCCAACCTCTTACTCTTAATCAACATCATTACAGAAAAAGCGACGGGGCCCTTTTAATCAATTGCTTGAGAAGTGAAGAAGCTGAGTTAGGAACGACTTCTATGCCTTACCCTCCTTCGAGAGAAATTGGAGATTGGCCTTTTTTTGATGAAAGTACCAAGCAATGGACAATAGTCCCTAGGCGCAGAGTTACTCCAAGTTATCAAGTGGTGTGCATGTTTCACCCAACTTCAAGGTTCCATTCGAGACCGCTGGTATTGCCAGATTATGTTAAAAATGAGGAGCCTTGGATAAGCGCAGTTTGTCCATTAATACTAGCAGTAAGAGAAAAAACCGAGAAGGACCCGAGTCAAATTGGAACAGGGATGATGGCGTTGCTGGAGCTTAAAAGTTTGAATTTAGATCTTCAACTTTTTTATCTATCTCACGACCGGCTCCCGAAAAAGGAGAATGACCCAAACTCTTTCACCTCTCCCTTTCATCTGATCCACCACCAAGCTCTGGCCAGAAAAATCATTGCCACTATGCGAAGAATTCTTTTAATTCTTCTTGTTCCTTACCTTGAAATTGAACTCAAACTTAACCAGTACGAAATTGAAGATTTCGGGACGGTGATAGACTCGAAAAAAGACTCTTCCTTTGAATTTCTTCCTCCTATTGGAAGATACTTAAATTTTTTAAATCTTATCAGGGATCTAGACAATTGTTTTAAACATGAGAGAGGGGAATGGCGTCTTCCTCCTGAGACTCTTATTCAGCCGGGCATTTCGCTTTCTAAGCTCAACAATCGAAAACATTATGAACTTTGGAGAATTCCTCCCAAAGATTGCCCCTATATAGACTATTCTCGGCAAGAGTTTTGGCATTACAGTATCGAATTCGATGCTCTTGTCACATTGTTCTCTAGTTTTTTATCTGAACTTTTAGCACTTCCGGATTCTCAAACAAAAAACGCACCGCCGGTCTTTTTTCAAGTAACGGAAGCTTGGTCTTTAGCTGACACTTTGCCGGAGGACAAAAGAACTTTACAAAAAGAATTGACAGACAAGATTCTGAGGTCAATTACAAGAAAAATGAAGACAAATGGTTCAACTCCTTAACTTTATCGTGGAACTCCTGCCGGTGTTGTCATTTTTTCCAAACAAATCGCCACTTGAATTTTTCCCAGGCTTCTTCGGAAGCCAGTCAAAAGTATCCTAGCAACGATAAATAGGCAGTAAATCTTTCGGAAACCATGTACACGTCTTATCCGCCCATAGAGGGTGATAAGACGCGTACAAAGATCTTTTGTCTTTTAATTTCTCTCGGGAAAGTATTATGACAACCTGTGATCGTAAAGGCTAACCCTCTTGGTCTCGCTCTAGCAGTGCCAAGCGAGAGGATAGAGTTTTTGGAGCGAGGTACCCTCATTATCAACTTCTAAAGAATGACAGAATGCTGAGAATAACCCTTTCTATTTAGCCGGGCGTGATCTCAAGTAATAAACCGCCCCTGAGTCATTTGCAATTATTTTTGCCGCTTTTAATGAATCAAAGGTTATACACATGAGATGGTGAAACGAAAGTACCTTATCTTGGAGAGTGTTGTCATCTTCCAGGAGTTTTATTGTAAGCCCACAAGATGCTGCCCTATCTGCATTGATGTGACGAGCGTGCGCTTTTGAATTCTTTTGTTGTCCTAACAAATCAGATATTTTTTTTATCTTTGTTTTTTGCTCCTGGGAATCTGAATTTTTAAGCATACCTCTCTTGAGGTTTGTCTCTAAAATTTCTTGTGACCATTCCACAGCTCGTTTGCATCTAATAATATCTGTAGGCCCTAATTTCTCTAAAATTGGCTTCCAGATAGAGATCTTAGCAGGATCCTGTTTTATTTCCTTATATATCATCTCAAATTCGTCTAACAAGCCAATAGCAGCTAATGGACCGAACTGAGGATCTACCGGACCAATAGACGATTGTCTACCCATCCATATTTCTTTGCAAGCCGTAGCAATAAGGGTCCCCCCAGACATAGCAATTTGTGGAACAAAGGCCCTAATGTCGCCATTATAAAATGAATGAAGGTAGTCAATGATAGATTCGGTCGCAGCCAAATCTCCTCCAGGAGTGTGGAGGATAAGATCTAAGCCTTTAGCCTTATCAACCCCCTTACAACAGTTCATGAGTCCTGTTTTGTCACTATCATTAATAGAGACAAAATACGGGGAAAGCTCTGGCACCTGTAACCATCCAGAATAAAAAGAAATAACATTCCTTTTTGTATGAGAAGCGATAGCCTTTAGATACTTCTTCCTTAAAAAATCTAATCTCGACTCACTCTCACCATTTACTTCTTTCAAAACTTCCGACCAGCTTGCCATACCCTATCCCTTATTTGTCAAAGAAGTTTCCGCTCTAAAAGTAAATTCTTGTTTTTTTTGCATGCAAGGTTTAAATGAATCAATAATGCCACTAGGGAATTGTCCAGACCGATCTGTCTTTTTAGTTGTGATCGAGTTTTTCTCAAAAAAGCCATTCACCTTTTCATCAAAAGCACTATCATATTTAAAAAAATGGTTTTCAGGAGTCTCCCGCATAATTCTCTCCTAAGTTAGATGGGGACGATTTTAACCTAGACAATCAAAATTAGTAAATATACATCTTCCCGTAAGTAGCAAACATCACAACTCCCTATCTCATTTACGGCAAGTCTTCCATCGAGATTTCACATTTCCGAAAGTCAAGCATAAGGTGCCCCAAAATGATAAGTCTCTAAATGTCTTAGACTGAACTAAGGAGTCGGAGATATGAAAAGCAATGCCGGTGTAAAGAAATAATTTAGTCCTCCGGAAGCTAGAAGTGTCGGCGATGAAATGAAATGTTGGTGTAGGTAGAAAAGGTTGTCGGAGTTATGAGAAAAAAGCTAAAAACTAGAGCCGTTCTGTGATGAAGAATATTTTAGCCGAACTTGAAAAAACGTTCAGTTTTTTAGTTCCGACACACTCCTGAAATAGCCGCAAGTTCTCAAAAGTAATGTCGTCAACGCCGGCCGCACCCTTATTTCTTATCACTTCCTGGGCCGTTTCTTCGAGAACTAAACTTACAATCTCGTTTAGGGGAGTTCCTTTAGGTTCTACTTTCGTCCATTGTGATTTCGCCATAACCAAAACCTCTTGCTTCGGCTGTCTACCGCACCTCGCTGGTCTGCTCGCCATATATTGAAGCAGGCTCTCTGAGAGCGCTGGCATGAGTTCCTGCGATAGTCATGAAATTAGTCACCTCTACTTACATCGTTAATGTTCGATCCCTCGAGTTACCTCTACTATGACCTAGGCTGACTTCTAATTTAACTTCCGGTCTCTTTTCCGCCTGTCCAGCGGATATACGTCTTAGGGTCCTGTATGAGTATTGGGCGTTGGATATACCACCCCTTCCCAAAAAACGCTTAGACCGCCACATATCCGCTTCCTGCTCGTTGAACATGCATTCTGCTACCAGGTTCCTTCAGACTTAACGTCGCGGTTAAACCTTTGCCGAATCTCTAACCCTTCCCCTCACCGGACAGATTCGAGATTTGTTCCCTATAAAAAAGTACCCTGCAGGGCGTACCATAAAAAAGCTGACGAAGCAAGCTAGCAAAATCATAGAGATGTTTTCAACTTGTAATATTCTTAATGTTTTTCAAGAAGTCTTTGGTATCTAAAAAGTAATTTGGATATGCTCTTTTTATATCTTTTAGTGCACCTGCCGACATTAAAACCACATCAATATTTTGATTGTCTTTTGTTTCTTGTTCCTTGATTGAGTAAAAACTTTCTGCGTCAGACAAGTCATCAAATGCGATAAGACGAACTTTGCCAACATCAGCAAAGAGCTGAATAACATGATATCCAGAAAACTTTGGATTTACTGTTTGTATATGTTTAGCCGAAACAGCTATACCTTCAAGTTTTCTTAAAATCGAAAGTTCTTTTTCAAGAGCTTTAAACTTTTCAACTAGTTTTTCTTTGCTGAAGTTTTCTAACTCTTCTACTATTGGACTATTTTCTTGCATAGAAAATAGAGCGCTGGCTATCTTAAAAAAAGTCTTTACTTTTTCATCGCCTTCGCCGCTTTTTAGGGAACATTTTTCTAACATTCCAAGAGTTTCAACAGCAGTGGCCCAAGAGTGTTGTAGCTTTGTTCTGATTTGAATCTCAATACGAAGATCATCAAACTTTGGCTGTTTCAAATTTTTATATTTAACAACTTGATGAAGACTTCTATAACCATCCGGTTTGGGACTCTTAATATAATCATT
Organism: Turicimonas muris; assembly: GCF_002221595.1. Taxonomy (GTDB): domain Bacteria; phylum Pseudomonadota; class Gammaproteobacteria; order Burkholderiales; family Burkholderiaceae_F; genus Turicimonas; species Turicimonas muris. The sequence continues at coordinate 491,879 of NZ_NHMP01000001.1, read as the reverse complement.
TGGGGGCAATACTAATTGATGTTTAAAATTACTACTATTAAGTTCATTGTAGAGTTTGTTGACATCTTGGATAGTATTTACTATTACTCTGATCCCTCCAATATCTTGCATTCTGTCAAGGTCCATTGAAGGAAATCTTGTGAGTTTGCTAATTATTGAAGGAGTCCTTTTTAGTCTTTGAGCGACGATAGGTGAGGAGAATTTTAAGCTCTTCAGTTTAGTTCTCAAAAAGGATTGTAGAGTGTTTATTGGAACTGCATGAACAGCTCTCCAATTACTTAAAATTTTAAGTGCTTCCTCTTTGTCTTTGTAATCGGAGCTCTGAACCAAGGCTTTTCCAGCTTTTCGTACAGAGTTCCGCGAAGGCACTATATAGCTACCGACGTCCATCGCTTTCTCCAGTCTCCTTCTATTCCTCTATTTAAACTTGTTTAAATAACAAGCCAATGGCTAAGGAACAACAGATAAGTTAACCAACCAAGTTCTGGCGGCATTCACATATAGCAAAAGATTCTTAAGAATTTCTTACATGATTTTTCCTTGTGACTATTTTAGTTTGATTTAGTCGGGTTTAGTTGATTTTGAGTTTCCCTGTCTTTCCAGGGCGCAACAACTTAATAATCAAAGAGGGATGAAAATTGTCGAGAAAGGTATGCGTCTTTTCACGTAGTATCTAAATAACGGTCCACTAGCAAAATGAAGTCTCCAGAAAATCAACGAGGACTTTTAAACCCATGATTCTTGGAGTCAGCCGCCATTGCAAAAAGCCGTCCAAAATACAAAAATTCGCATTTAAGAATTACGGCTGCAACGTCAGCCGTGAACACATTGCCTGTACCCTGCTAGAAAGCTCGGGCCTTAAGAAAGCAAAAACCAATCGCTTTGTTAACTAATTTCTTCCCTACGTTCATCCATGCCCAGATACAGTTAAGGTCCTGGAGCTTGATCCTTGCGATGATGATTTGAAGAGCATCTGCACCGAAACCTGTTCCGTTACGGTTTCCGTAGGAGGAACTATGGTAGAGCTCCAGTCAGAACACTTGGCCGACAAGATTACTTCAAGAAGCTGGTTTTCAATTATGAGAATTAATTTTAAGACTATCGGAGCACCCTTATTGTAACTCCGACGGAATTGCGTTGCGGCTGTTCCCGGTTCTGTGCTATTGCACAGGAAAAACTTAACATTAATATCTATCGGGGAGGGGACATTGTGTTGTTCATCTCTAAGAGTTCTGCTATTTGCAAATTGGTGTGCGCAGATGCCAAAGGAACTTCGATGCTGACCAGGACTCTGCTCGCTGGAAGATTTGAAAAGATGTTATAAGAAGAGATGAAGATGGGAAAATTAATTTGAGGCTAAAGGAGTTAGTGTCATTTTTAAATGACGAGAAAATATTTGAAAACAGATCTAATTTCTATCCGAGAAAATAAAACATAAAACATTCATCTCTTAGTTTTAGTAGCCGTTGAGGCCATTTTTCATAGCTTAAAAAACCTTGATACTCACGGCTTAAATACGATAATTAAAATAATAAAATTATCATTTTAAAAACAATAGGATTAGAGGCCAAGGCGCTTTGATTTGCTTTCGTTCATTGTGGGACAGTAACTTTTTTTGCATTTCACTTATTTAGACTAACTTTAATAAAATTCCACTAGAATTCCAATCATGGATTTTAAGTCTCTAACTCATCGAGGGAATTTAAATGTTTGTATATAGAGTGGGCAGCCCAGGGTGGAAGTTAGCTACCCGAGCCGGCTGTTTGCTCAAACCCAAAGTGGAAGTCATGTACGACAAGGAAGCACAGGTCTATGAAGCTACTTGTGAGGATTTCCTTCCCTTTTTGGGGATTGCCACGGAAGCAGAAACACCCGAGCAACTAAAAGAAAAACTAGCCGGTCTCTTTGCTGAAGCTCTCGAGGAAGCTTTCAAAAAGAAAGAGACTAATACCGTTATTCCAAGTTTTGACTTGGTTACTCTTCAATGAGAGGCATTTACAAGTTCCACATTGCCACAATCAAAGGAAACGGAGTTTTTCGTCCGGCAAGCGAAAGGCGATCATGAAATCTGGTCCTGCAACGGTATTCAAGAAACTGTATATCGCGGCATAACTTCCCGATACTTGGCAAACAAAATATTGAAAACTTTAAAAATTGACGATCGCCTGTAAGGTATATCTTCAACTCATTCATCCTGAATTCCGGACCTCTCAGGTGATAAATCTAGGAGGTTCCATAGGTTGTCATAATACTTTCCCCAGAGAAATTATGGGAAAGAAATATGGATAAAAGATCTTGGAGATACTGAAGTACTTCAAGACGTTTTGGTAGGTAAATTGTCTTGTTTCGTACGCGTCTTATCAGCCCATAGAGGCTGATAAGGATCCCCTATAAAATTCAGATTGTGGTTAGATTACAGAGAAGATTGAGGTAGCATACCTTTCAAAGTCGAAGCCGGCTACAAGATTTTCTTCGGTTAGTGCACAGCTCTTATCTGCCGAGGAACCGACTTTGTTCTCTTTTCTAATCCTCTTCTTTAATAATTCGGTTTTGTCGTCAGGATTATTGGCTTTGCTAGCCAGGTACAGTGCATTCTCCAGCATGTGCTTGTATAACTTGGTGCTGTAAATCCTAAGCCAGTTGGCTGGGTCTTCAATTCCATTGGCCGAGAGCGTGGCATATACACTCATGATGATGCACATCGATTGAGTGTACTCCGCAGAGTGCTTATATGGGCAAGTCTTGCGATAACTGGCGATTGCACGGATGAGCCTTTCTACCGGATTTGTATCTATCGGGATTACCGGGTCCAATAAGAAGGTCCTGAGAAATTCTTTGTTGTTGAGATAGTAGACGCGTGCCTTTGCGATGAGGTCTCCTATTGGACTGGTTTGTTTGGCGCCCTTTTCAATCAACCGGTCTTTAGCTGCGTTCTTTATTTCAGCATCGATAATGTCAAAGAGTTGATTCTGAAGTTGGTGAAGTTCAAAGTAGTCTGTCGACCCTGGTGCCTTCTGTTTTTTGAGATGCTCACAAGTGAAGATTTTTGACAGAGCGTAAAGAGAAGTAGTTAGCTGGGTTGCCGGGTTTAGTGACTTGAGGGCTGAGAGGATTCGCTCTTCAATGGCTTCTTCACTGAGTTCTGCGCTTTCCTTTACGAACTTATCGAGTCTGACCGCTTCGAGCAAGATTCTTCTGAAGTGAACCAGACAGTTCTGCAGTTTTGCATTCGGATGCTGCTTCATCACAGTTTGGTAAGCAGAATAAGCGTCCGTTATCAGAACGTCGAATTCAAAATCAGAGCGAATAACCGAGGAGATATTTTCAGCAGAGCGGGTCTTGAGGTAGTGGTAAAGGTTGACCTTATGCTGGCAGGCTCCGGCAGTGCCCAGCGAGAGGATAAAGTTTTTGGAGCGGCCTTCGGAGCTCTTAGCTGCCTTGGCCATCTTTCCTCTGCCTTGATCTTGAAGACAGTTCCACGTGGTCTCGTCGCTGTAAATCATGGACTGCTTCTTCAAGGTGCTCATAAGCGCGTTGTAAAGCTGCTTTAGATAAGTCTGCGTGTACTGATGAACACTGTAGCTGACGGTGTTGGAGCCCAGCTTTGCCAACCTCTCGAAGTTCTTTGCTGCTCTGTCAATTGGTAAGCCTAATACCATCATTTGAGTTAAATCGATGACAGTGTTGGTACTGATTTCTCTGCCCGGATAAATTGGCTGGTCGTCTCCTTCATGGAAGTGAGCAACAAACTTTCCGCACTGGGGACAGAAGTCTATCTGATGGCCATGTTTTTTCACTACGGTCTGAACAGCTTTATCTATACACAGATACATTGCCGTCTTTATCTCTTCGCTTTTGTCTCCCAGACTGACTAGGTTGGTGCCATGGCATTGAGGACATTCAGAAGCAACTGGCCCATGAATTGGGGCTACGCGTCGTTTCGACAGTTCAGATTTGTTATTGACTTTGCCTCGGTGAGTCGGTTTCTTGGCTTCAGAATTACTTTCGTAACGTTTGATTTTCTTCGTAACATCGGCCAGAGACTTCAGAAGCTCGTCTTTGTCAAGAGAGCCTTTCAGCCCAAGTCTGTCAAAGGCTGTATATAGGCGCCGAAGCTCTTTGTTTCCAGGTTTGTTCCTCGGCATAAATTGTTAAGATCATCGGCAGCTTCTTGGGCTTTATCGGGATCAATTTTTTCATTACCTTCAACAAAGAGCATGCCTTGCAGTTTAGCTTTAGTGCCGATAAGACGCTGGACCTCAGCCATAAAATTCAAGAATGCCTCATAAGCTTCGTTGGCTGCACCGTCTAAGTTAGAGAAGTAACGGCAGAAATTTCCTTTTGGAGCACCTCAGCGTTTTCTAACGCTTTAGGAACCAACTTAAATACAGCCACAAACGCTTTTTCGGTATTAACTAGTTTTTCCTCCGCCTCCTGTCTTTTGGCTTTTTCTGCCGATAAATTTCCCTCAGCTGCAGTTCTTTTATTTTTTTCAGTTTGAAAATTATCTTCGGCTTTTAATCGTTTATTTTGTTCTTCTTTTATTTTGCTTTCAGCAGATTTTCTTTTAAGTTTTTCTTCTTCCAGTAATGCCCTGAGAAACCGTATCTCTTCGTCTTTGTCGAGGTAATTTTCAGGCATCTTTCTTCTCTTAATTTAAGTTTTATCATGTGTTTTATTATATCCCAGGAAAGTATTTTTATATTGTTTTTTTATAATAATTTAATAATTTTATTATTTTAACTATCATATTTAATCCTTGAGAATCAATGTTTTTAAAGCCATAAAAATGGTCTTAACGGCCACTAAAACTAAGAGATGAATGTTTTATGTTTTGTTTTCTCGGATAGAAATTAGATCTTTTTTCAAATATTTTCTCGCCATTTAAAAATGACTCTAATTCCTTTAGCGTTAAATTAATTTTCCCATCTTCATCTCTTTTTACCAGCATCTTTTCAAATCTTCCGGCGTGCAGAGTCCTGGTCAGCATCGAAGTTCCTTTGGCATCTGCGCACACCAATTTGCAAATAGCAGAACTCTTGGAGATAAACACCACAATGTCCTCTCCCCGATAGACATTGATGTTAAGTTTTTCCTGTGCAATAGCACAGAGCCGGGAACAGCCGCAGCGCAAATCCGTCGCAGTCACAATAAGAGTGACCCGATAGTCTTGAAAATTAATTCTCATAATTGAACCCCAGCTTCTTGAAGCAAATAAACTATCTTGTCAGCTAAGTGTTCTGACTGGAGCTCTACCGTAGTTCCTCCTACGGAAACCGTGATGGAACCGGTTTCAGTACAGATACCCCCAAAAAAAATCATCATCGCAGAGATCAAGCTCGAAGACATTAACTATATCCGGGCATGGATGAACACGGGGAAGAAAGTAGTGAACAAAGCGATTGGTTTTTGCTTTCCTAAGGCCAGTGCTTTCCAGCAGGGTAGAGGCAATGTGTTCCCGGCTGACGTTGTAGCGTAAGGTTCCCATGACTGTGATGAATATTTTCTAGCGAAGGTGAAAAATTGGCTTATTGAACAACCGAGAGGAGTTTTACATGAGCCAAGCCGACTACGTTCTTTCCTTTCCTTCCGTTACAGTGGAAGCCAATCCGAGCCCAACAGTTGTTCACAACGAACTTGAGGCAGCCGAGCAAGATATGCAAGAAGACGAAGTTGAGATATTTGAAATCGAGCCGGCCGCAGTGGAAAAGCCGGCAGAATTAAGTCCAGCCTCGAAGCAAATTACCGTTTCTGTAAGATCGGAGGTTACTGTCAGCTATGAAACGGCGGATCCTAGTCTTGAAGTCAGAGGTTTGATAAAGATGCTTCTCGGAGTGGAGCCATGAGTTTTCTGAACTTTAAAGGCTGCAAGATTACGGTCGTCACCACTGCCACTGATCTACGAGCCGGTTACTTTAGACTAGAAGCCTTTGCTAGAAGCACTCTTAATATAGACATCTGCTCGGGCCATCATTGTGTTGTGTTTTTATCTCGTACACGGGCGCTGGCCAAGATTATCGCAGCTGATCAGTCGGGAATGACTTTGATAACCAGACGGCTGCATCACGGGAGTTTCCAACAGCTAATGAGTTTTCTTGACAGCCCGGCTAAAAGAAGCCTAACAGCTGAACAGCTCGTATCCTTTTTAAATGGAAAACGCATTGAAGGAGCCCGCAAAAACTACTTTAAGGAACAATAAGTTGTAACACTTTGTTTGATAACCAGCGTTAAAAAAATCCATCCTATAAACCTTGATCACCAAGACTTTTAGCCATGGTATTTGAGAGCTTTGGAGGGGACTGCTAAGGCCGATTTTAATCTGCTTTCAGTTGCTTCATAATGAACAGTGTTCGGCATTCCCAACCGGAGAGCAAAGTGTTCAACAAGAAGCAGCTCAAAAATTTGTCACAAGAAGAACTCATTGAGCTTGTGCTTAAAACGGAAAAAGAAAAAAAAGAAATACAGGCACGATTTCGCGGGCTCTCCACAATTGTCATCAACGCATTTCACAACTGTAAAGAAGTAGCCTTATTAGCCGACAACTATCTGATTGCCGAAGATAAATGGATGGAGCTAGCCATTGAACAGCAGATCAGCCATATGCTTGAATCGCTCAGAGTCTTGGCTGAAAATAGTTCGAGTCAATTTCAAGCTTTACTGGGAAAAGGATCGGAAAAAATTGGCAGGGCTGAGGTTGATAAAGAACTCAAAGAAAACAAAGGCTCGTGGGTTAACGGCAGCAAAGAACTCATAGAGGCCACACGCATCGTCGATCAAGTCGTTAAATCGTTGCCGGAAAACACTCCGTTAGCCGGAGAATTTAAAAGCATCGTCAATGAGCCTGCTGCTTCGATTGCCGCTTTAGAAAAGAAACCGAGCCTTGGGCGCCAAAAGGTAAATCCAAAGGTAAGGGAGCGCACCGTTGTTCCTGCTTCCGACAAAGTTCCTCACTGTAAAGGCTGCACGGAAGAGATGATAAAGCTCTCTAGCTTTGTAGAAACAATAAGAAGAAAGGCACTGCCGAAACTGGACAATCTTGAGGCGCTCTCTCAGCGGCAAGATGTTTATGTATGTCCCAAATGCGGACAAGCACATGTCAGGCTCCCGGTCGATGCAGAGCATCCGGTTAACTGCGCACGCACAGTCGGTACATCGATGCTAGTTGAGCTAGCTATGGGACTTTACAGCGGAATACCGCTGCACAGACAGATTAAGGAGCTGCAGCAAAAGCTTTTCTTGGGCCATGACACCGTCTCGTACAACTTGCATGATTTAGCCCGCTTTTACCTGCATCCTCTTGCTCTGCTTTATGAATCCTCTTTAAAGAAAGCCGATGTACTAATCGCAGATGAAACTGTATTTCCGGTGCTTGAAGCTCAGGGAAGAGGAAAGTGTGCCAAGGAGTGCATGAATGAGTCTAAGCTGCGCAAACAGAATTATCTTCTGGCTCTGACAACAGCAGCTTCAGCGCCTGAACAAATATTTATCCTTAAGTATTTACCAAGCCGAAGCGCTCAAGCAATTGGCTCACAAATCACATCAGACTTCCAGTTCAATACTTTAGTAACCGATGGCTATAGCGCCTATGAAACAGTTCTTCAGGCACTAGGCGGGGAAAGAAAGCATCAAAGCTGTTTAATCCACTACCGGCGCAAACTTCTCAGTGCTCTGTTAAGCAGCAGTCTTTTAAAAGAACTTCATCAATCAGCGCTCGGTGAAAAAGAAAAGCTCAAGCAGATGAAGACAAGAGTCCAACAGGCTGAGCCGGGCAGCTGCGTGCTTATCTGTGTTGAGGCACTATCAAAGCTGTATAACCTGCAAGAGGCAATATCGAAGGAAGTCTCGCAGAGGAAGCAGGAGGAATACCGCAGGCGCCAGGACTCTTTATTAACGGCGGTAGACAAAATAATGTCCTATCAAGCCGACAAAATCTGTATAAAAACTCAATCGGGTTTATATAAGAAAGGAGTCGGAGGCGGGTTGTACTCAGCGGCATGCGCTTACTATATGAATTTGCGCAATGAATTTAAGGTCTTTATCGATGACTTCAAAGTACCGGCTGACTCTAATCTGGTAGAAAGCCGCTTGAGGCCGGTGACAGTTCTGAGGAAAAACATTTGGTATAAACAATCGGTTGAGTATGCGGTGGATATGTGCGACATCTACTCTATCTTTAAGACGTTCGAACTCAACGGCATAGCCCCAGTGGAATATTTGAAAAAGTACTGTCGGAGCGTCTATGGTCACGTCCTCGATAAGGCTTGGACGGAAGCGTTAAAAGACGGACACGATAAAACCAAGAAGATAGGTTCCTTGGACTTCAAGCACGGACTGGAAGATTACGACCTCAAGCCATGGCTTCCGTCTACCTACAAACAATTGCAAGCAGAGAGCTAATGCCGGAAAATCCACAGCTCTTATCGAGCCATGGGAAGCTTACGTTGTAGCCGTAATTTTTAAATACGAATTTTTGTATTTGAGACGGCTTTTTGCAACGGCGGCTGGCTTCAAGAATCATGAGTTTAAGCACATCTGACATAAAAGTCTCCGTTGATTATCTGGAGACTTCATTTCGCTAGTGCGACCGTTATTTAGATACTACGTGAAAAGACGCGTACCTTACTTCTCAGAAGGATTCTCTGGAATATTTTTTGACTCTACATTACCATCTCCCGTAGGATTTAGGACTACGTCTTCATTCGCACGAAGGTCGACTAACCCGAGCCCCGGTTCTCTCCATCGAGCTCGAACCAATGATTCGAAATTGCACGCATTGAGTTCTAGGTGATCTGCATGCTCGGTAATAATTATTTGGGGTTCATAGCCAGTAAATTTCAAAGTATTCTTATTAAATATTACTATCTGATTAAAAAAATTTTTTACTTCTTCCAGATCGTCTTTTCTCCTGTTCTCCTTCACCTCAGAATCTTGAACTTTTGTATTAGGGTTTTCTTCTTCTTGAATCCCCTCAAAATTGGATTTCTCGTCAGAAGAAGGAAAGTAGACCTGGCTTGGTTGATCTAAAAATAAAATGGGAGGTATAAGCGCTGACTTTATATGATAAGAAAAAAATCTAGTAAAAGCCATGAACAAACTCAAGTGACAATACAACCAATTTGCGCCACTTCCCATTTGCCTGACTTGCACCCTTTCATCTTGAACCTTAGTTAAAAGCTCGAATTTTTTGAGATCAAACTTAAAATTTAATGGTTTATATGATTCTTCAAAATCCAACTTATTGGCAATTTCATTAATTTGATCACTAATGTATTCTGAGGCCTTTTCCATCTCCTTCTCCAAAGGGTAATTCGAAATTAACTCCTCTTCTAGTTTTTTTATTTGATTGGTCAACTCCTTCAGGGATTTCTTAAAATCTTCACCATTATTTTCAAGCTCTTCTGAAACAATTTGGAGTTTAAAAAGAAGGCGGTAAGCTTGATCGTTTAAAGAATAATTTTTTCTTAAATTATCGGAAACCGCTAAAATTTTTTGCTTCTCAGATTGGAGAATCTTTAGTTTTTTACGATGTTCTATTAATTCTTCTTTTAATTCATGAAGCTCTTTGTCAAAAGAATCTTCTAATGCTGGGATTGAACTTAGCTCTTGATTCAGATAAGCAATAGCCTCTGCCAATTTGTTAGCCTGGCGGAGAACCCCGTCTGTAACATTCGAACAAAATGGACACTTACTCTTATATACTGGATAATCTTGACCTGAAACTTTAGCGGGTGCAAAGTTCTCCTCTATTTTTTTCGGGATTAATTTGGTTTTTTCTATATCATTTATTTTTTGTTGTCTATCCCTGATTTCAGCATTTTCTAAATTTATTTTCCTGTCTATATCATTTAATTCTTTGATCGATCTCTGAGCCTCATCTTCGATTGAAGTTAATAATGGCTCTTTTCTAGAAACAATCTCCTCTGCTGTACTTAGAAACTCTGTAGAATTGTTCAATTCAACCGTTTGCCCCGTCAACAATTCATATTGTCGCGAGAGAGATTCCAAAAGTGACCTTTTTGCAACAGCTCTTTCTTCGAGATACTTTTTTTTGCCAATCAAAAGCTTTTGTTCTTTTTTTAATTTATTAATTTCCTGCAGTTTATAAAAATATTCTTGGTCCACAAACCCAGATACGATACTGAATTGTTCAATCGTCAGGTCCTTTTTAATTGAATCTTGAAAACCATAAAAAAGAGAATCTTTTGACGCCACCAGAGTTTGATTTTGAATCATATATGGTAGAAATAATCTCACAGACGGTGGGTTTTTTCTCTTTCTAAAATTTAAGGCTTCTAGGTTCTCTTCAACATCTTTGACTTTTAATCCAAAATTTTTTGCCAAATTTTGCTTAAAGACTTTTAGAGGAGTGAATAACTCAAGAGGGAAATCTTCAACTCTAAGATCATCTGTTTCTTTATCAGTTCTTTGAAGAAAAGCTTTTGATTGGTCGGGATACCTACCCAATAAGAGACAAAAATCTTCGAACTGAAAAACAACAAAATAAAGTTGAGCGTTTTCTTTTATTACTCCGACGGGAACGTTGTTTTGAGAACTACCAAAGCAATAATTGAATATTTCAATTAGAGCACTTTTTCCAGTTGAAGATCTTCCAGTAACTATATTGACTCCCTGTTCAAAGCTGACTGAGTGTTCAATATTGGCTTTGCTAATTAAGCCAATTTTTTTACAAACGCTTTCATAAACCTTTAACCCCTAAAAAACGGAAAATATCAACGACTCGGTATTTAGACAGGAGTTTCCCTAGGTTCGCAGACACTTTTGCGGAATCCTTTATTGAGGAGTTCCGACTTGGGGGAGGCACATTCTTTCCTACTGTAAGGCTCAGCCCATTCAAAACTAAAAAATCATTATCCAGACTATATTGAATACAATGATTGGTTAATTCTCTGTATTCAGTTAAGCGAGAATTCAATCGAAAAATTAGAACGTTATTGTTTTCTTGCAATTTATTTAACGTGCTTCTCGAATTTATATGCCCTAGAACGGCTTTCCCCTCCTTAGGTAACGAAAGAGGAAGCACCAGATAAGATAGAAGGAAATTATCCTCTCTTCCAGTGTAATTCTGAAAGAAAGAAACTAAGACAGGTGTCAGCAAAAATGGATTGTTAAAAACAAAGTAACTATTCTTTATGTATTCATGCATTCACACACCAACCACCTTAAATCATGCTCATCGGAATCAGTCAACTCATGCAGCGTACCATTGCGAAAATACATAGGAGTGTCTGGCCAATCAACTGAAATCTTTGAGCTTGGAACCGTAGTAGTCATCTCAGAGTAAAAATCTTGGGACAAATCTATAGGGTTCTCCCTATCCAGCCGCCGTACCTTACTTCTATATTTTCTCCTAAATAATTGTAATAGTTCGTTTGAATAAGTGCTCAAATCATCCGGGGAACATGAATAATGTTGAAAAAATTGGGTTATTGCTTCGTTTGTCTTTAGGTAATCTTTGATCGCGTCCAGTATCTCTTCTTCACATTCAATTTCTCTAATTTTCTTTACAAAATTACGCTCTTCAAAATTCGCTGGTTCAGGATCCGAGATTTCAATATTTGGAAATTGAAAATTCTTTGGACAATACGTTTGAGTAAGATTACCTAAAACCTCAGCAAAGTCCTTATATGTGATTACCCATCCATCCCCAGGCCTGTCATTTTTAGAGCATACGTATCCAAAAAGAGCATCAGCGACTACTTTTTTATTTTTGTCCGGAATCGACATAAGCCTAGTAGCGAGAATATGGTTATAAAGATCTTTTGAAGAAGGCGCACGCGACAGAATTTGAAACTTCCCAAGAACCAAAAGCAATTTCTTTTCTTTATCCTCAGCTAGTACCTCCTTTATCAGTCGTAAAATACTTTCACTTTTCCCTTTACTTTTATAGTCGCCCCCGGCCGCCTTGAGAATTGCTAGTTTTTGGTGAGGAGATTTTTCATTCCATTCGGCCAAGCTACTTTTTTTTGAGATCTTTTGAGTTATTAGCAAAAACAATGAGTTGTAATGACCAACCTCAAATTTTTCTTGTAACCAGTTATTCAGAGTTTTCCAAAGATTTTCACTTTTCTCAGTTAGATTACCCGCCGTTGTCTTTACTTCTGTTTGAGAATCATGAGATACAGTTACATCCCCAAAGCGTTCTATGTAAATTTCTTCATCTGGGGCCAGATCGAAACATGCATTCAGAGCCGCTAAAAATTGGTAAATAATTCCTTCTGTTGAGCGCGAAGCATTGTTTTTTAAATTTGTCATTAGAAGATCCTCCTCTCAGGAGAAAAAATCATAGGCAGCTCTCTTCATCATCAAAATTTTAATAACCCTACGCTATCCCGCACATTATTAAGGCTATCTTATAACTTATATTTTATTAAAATAAGTTCAGGGCCTACGCATGAAAATTATTTAATTGCAGTCGGCAATACTTCTAAGGCCTTATCTAAAACCGAGAACTTTTCCATAAAGCGCTTAACTGTTATTGGCTCTTTTCCGGTTAGTTCAATTTCATGTTCTTGGGCATTCCTAATTATTGCCAAAGTTGTCTTATTAAGCAGCGTTCTATTTTGAATATAGTTGGCATTTTTACATTGAGTACGATCTTGATTGAAATCGACGCATATGTTGTCATAATACTTTCTCTAGAGAAATTAAAATAAAGAACATGGATAAAAGATCTTGGAGGATACTGAAGTACTTCAAAACGTTTTGGTGGGTAAATTGTCTTGTCTCTTCAAAAACCTCTATTTCCCTTATCAGTCCAAAGCAAACGCCGGAGACAACCGTGTTAAGTGTCCGAACTCCATTTGCCAATGATTAGCAATCCACTCTCCCAAAGTCTTTCCCGAAGGAAGGCTTACTGGTTTAGTCTCGGATAGATAGTACGAAAGACCGACCGTCTCAAATGGATGCAACAAGCGGATTAAATCTCCGCGGCTTAAAGCATCGCGACAAAGAATTAATGGAACGCCCCAGCCAATACCAATTCCTTCCAATGCAGCTTGCAGGCAGCTCTGAGAACAGTCAACGCAAAAGAAATGCTGCGCTTTAACCGATATGGTCGCTCCGTCAGGTCCGTACAAGCACCTGAGAGACGTATTCCAGTTGAAGCAAGAAATCAGACAATGCGAATCAAGGTCCCCCGGCGAAATGATTTTTTGGTGAGTTTCCAAGTATTTTGGTGAGGCAACAAGAAAGGTAGGAACGTCACCAAGCCTCTCTATTGGGCCCGGCGGCTTTTGGTTGAGATTACAAAAGACTGCCACATCAAAACCCATCTGAGACCCTAAATCAATTGATTTGTTGTCCGTTAATTCAATATCAAAGTCAGGGAACTCTTCTCTAAAAGCTTTGAACCAGCGAATAAAGACAGGAATTGTTCCATTTGGCACCTTAATTTTGAGGGTACGCTTTATCGAATCTGATGAAGTAGAAAATTTTTGCAAGCACCTCTCAAATTGGTCTAGCAAAGGAGAAATTTCTGTGAGCATGGCGGTGCCTCTTGCAGTAAGCGCGACGCTATGTGGGTTACGGCGAAAAATCTCAAAACCAAGTTCTGCTTCCAAAGCTCGGATCTTTGAGCTAATCCTTCCTACGTCCAATCCGGCATCAGCTGCGGTTTTGTTCATAGAGCCTAGCTGAGCAACGCGCCTGACTAAATGCCAAGTGTCCAGCCGAAGCGCATGAAGTGGAGAAGAAGAATTTGGATTCATAGGGTTAACCCAGGTTTGCTAAAAACGCCTTGATGACTTATTCCGTGACGCTTAGAATTATAGCCGTTGATGTACATTTTCATTTAAGGAGTGTTCAAATGAGATTTAAAGCCGCTTGGTCTGCCGTTTTAGTAGCCGCAGCTGTTGGTACGATGAGTCCTGCGAATGCCTGCTTCACTATTATCGTGGGTAAAAACGTCAGTGCCGATGGAAACATTATTGTTGGCCATAACGAGGATAACGACGGCCGGGTAATGAGTAATCAGTACTGGGTCCCTCCGGCTGTACACAAAACAGGAGAGATGCTTCAGTATGAACCCAATACCGCTCAAATACCTCAGGTAGAAAAAACTCTAGGCTTCTGGTGGCAACAAACATTACACCCGGACGGTTACGCTTTTTCCGACGGTTTTTACAATGAAGCCGGAGTTCTCATAACTTCTAACAACTGTGATCTGACCATTGAAAAGGATGAAAAAGTCAAGGACGGAGGTATTGGTTACGGTATTCGTCGATTGCTCGCTGAACGCGCTACATCAGCCAGAGACGGCGTCAAGATTGCTATTGATTTGGTAACTAAGTACGGTTACCGCCATCAAGGAAGAACTTATACCATTGCTGACTCAAAAGAGGCTTGGCAGCTTGCTTTATTAAAGGGCGGCCGTTATTTAGCCAGACGCGTCGGCGACAATGAAATGACCGTAATGAGCAATGCCTTTTCGCTTGGTCAGGTCGATTTGAAAGACAAAGAAAATGTCATCGCCTCTCCTGATTTAGTACAGCATGCTATAGAGAAGGGTACTTATAAGCCAGCAAAAGCCGGAGATTATTCAGACTTTAATTTCCGCGAGGCCTATCAACTTCGGGCTCGAATCGACAGACCCGCTAACACTGAGCGAGTACGCGCCGTCCTTTATCGACTCACCGGCAAAGACATGGTACAGCCATACAATTATCCCGAGTCTATGAGTATCAAACCGGAAAGAAAGATGTCGGTTGCGGACGTCCGCGGACTTCTAAGACAAAACAATCCTTGGTACACCAACAAGTCCGGTTGGAAGCATGAGATGTTCAACGAAACCTCTAATTCGGGCACTTTTGACAGCGCAGTGTACGTTCTGACCAAGAATCCTCTGATATCTTACAGTTGGAGAACCTCCGGGCGTCCCGATTCCCAGTTTTCTTATCCGCAATTCATGCTTGGAAAACCAGCGGACATTCAGTCTTATTTAACGCCGGAGCAAGCCACAAAGGCACAGTTTAGAAGTGTACCGAATGACTTTGACTACTCTCCTGACCGAACGGTTTTCACGTTTATTAATCATCAAAACTTCTTAGATTGGGATAATCTGGCATTCAGAAAATTTGCGGACAAACAAAAAGTCTTCGAGGCACAAGCAGAACAGGATTTTGCAATAGCTTACGAGCGAGCCCTTCAGCTCTCCACGGTAAGCAAAGAAAAAACAGTAGACCATATGCATCAGTTCAACGTTGAAAGCTTCGATAAAGTTCTGGGAGCAACGGCATCCGAAGTAGCGCAGAACTACAAGGCTACGATTGCGATTGGTGCAAGCAAGCTTTCTATCAATGACAAAGGCAATGTCACTGTCACTCTTTTCTCTTCCAAAGATATCAACGCTGAAGGAATTGATCCAAAGCAAACTTTCTTTGGGGACGGATATCCCGATGGAAGCTTGAATCGGAACTTGCAACTGACTAACCCGACATCTGTTGAATTCAAAGATGTTAACGGGGACGGGAAAAAGGATGCGATCCTTTCTTTCCCTGTTAAAGCTGCTGTGGCTCAAACTTTCCCTGGTGTAATGACTCAGTTGTATCTGTGGACGAAAATTGAGGGTGAACCAGTGATAGCCATGGATACCGTTAAGATAGAAAAGTAGTTAAACACCGTCTGTAAGCAAGGCAAGGCTGCTCTGAAAATTTTGGGGCAGCCTTTTGCTTCGAGCTCAAGATGCAATTATTGTAAGATAGGTCTTCTATTTCATTGCATACAAATACTATTTAAGCATTTTTGCTTGGGGACGCTCCGTGCCCCGTCTCCTAGGCATTCAGCTCCACTTGGCTTGAGAGTCTTTTCCAACTCGTTCTCCATAGCCAAAGAACCAAAGCGTATGTCTCATGACTTTTATGTAAAGTGTTCTCGACTTTAATGCCGCTGCGGTCCGTTACTACTTACACCTTCCACACTTGCCATAAAGTCATTTCGACAGATCATGACGTCTGAGACAGAGGATTTTTTTAGGATCCAGAAACCTGTTCCGGCTACCTGAACTTCATAAGTTTCCCTGAAATCCATCTTGAAGGTTATTCTTGCGAACTTGCGGAATAATGATTTCCCATCTTCTCAAGATTTCTACGTCTCTGCACAGTATCTATTATCAGGAGCAACCATGTGAATGCCTCGATGAAGAGGCTAAAGGAAAAAGCCAATGTATTTTAAGATCCTAAACAAAGGTTCAGAATACAGGTTATCGTTACTGGCTCTGAGGCAATGGTGAGAGTTTTATACTCCGAAACCCTTAACCAAAGAGCTCCCATGGCTGTTCTAATCTTAGAGTTATCAAGGCGCAGAGCCTCATATAATAAATGGCAAATCTATCGCTGAGCGCAATATTTCAGGCCTTATTTAATGACCTGAAAGAACTTAGTGCAGTGACCATTGAATCCGGATATACGGGCAGCAACCGGAAAACGTAGACCTCCGCCTCTACAGATAGGACTCTCCGGACAGAAAGGCCTGTTTTGGGGAAAGAACAACATGATAGCGAAAACCGATAAAATCAACCTCTTGAATTTGCTTTGAAATTATTTTGAACAGCAGAGGCAAAAGAAAGATATTTCGGTAATTTTTATAAGGGTTGTTGCTCATTCATTTTTTTACATATTGTTTTAAAGTGTAAAGGTCTTTTATGAAGACCGCTGACTGTTAATTGAGGAACGACGTTAGCGAACTTAGATTTCTCTTTCTCAAAGAAAATGGAGAATTTCAATGAATAAAATCTTTAAAGCAATATGGAACGATGTTACTCAGACATTTGTTACCACAAGCGAGTTGCAAACATCACGCGGCAAAAGGACTAAATCAGTAGCAGCTGTTGCTCTGACTGGACTTATCCTGCTGACAACAGGGGGGGGGTAATTCAGTTGCTGCGTATGTTGAACCCGGAGTAATTGGCGATAAAGCTTCCTGGGAGACCACAGAATATAACTACAATTGGGGCTTAGGAGCAATGAATGCCTCTTCTGCCTACGCCCTTGGCTATTTCGGCCAAAACACAATGACCGGTGTAATGGATTCTGCTGCTTGGCTCGGAAATCCTGATTTGAATACACCGCGTATCACGGTTACACATGTAACAGGTACTTACGGTTCAAGCGGAAACCGCTATCCTCAAAGCATTTACTCAAAAATTACTAAAGGTCAAACTCCGACCCCTGGAGCAGGTCAACCCTTTACAGAAGGGGAAGAATTTGACGTTACAGGCAATTACACAATTCCAATTAATGATGCACATGGAACACAGGTAACTGGTGTTATTGGCGCCGAAAGAAATGGAG
This sequence comes from Turicimonas muris, assembly GCF_002221595.1. Classification (GTDB taxonomy): domain Bacteria; phylum Pseudomonadota; class Gammaproteobacteria; order Burkholderiales; family Burkholderiaceae_F; genus Turicimonas; species Turicimonas muris. Next base: position 474,573 of record NZ_NHMP01000001.1, on the reverse strand, counting down.
AATGGGGCCATGGTGTTGCATTTAAAGCTGATGTCATTGTTGGGAATACAGGAGCAAACGACAACAATAATTACGGTCCTTTCCAAGACTACACCTTCTATAACAAAGGTTATAAGGCACTTGCCGATGCAATTATCGACGCCAACGGAGCTTATCGCGGCGGCATGATCAATAACTCGTACGGCACTAATACGAAGATTTACAGTTCAGGCGGTTATATCTTAACTCCGGATGAAATGCAGGACCTTTTAGATGGTAAAGGGACTTACGACACCGCCGCCGCTGCCTATGCAGTTACTTTCTCCGGTGACTATAGTTTCTTAGGGTTAAATGACGTCCCCGGTGCTGATCAATACTCAAAGAACCCGTCTGCATTTGAATGGGAATACATGTATTTCAAATTGAAATATGGTGACAAACCCAGTTTCTTAGACGGCGCATATGATGCAGTAAAAGGCACTAACGTTATTCTCTCTTGGGCCGCTGGTAACCAAGATAGAGGAACACCTTATCTTAAGGGTCTTTACCCATACTTCCATCCGGAAGCCGAAAAGAATTGGTTAAATGCAGTCGGCGTCATGCAGACTCGCGGAGATAATGACCAATATATGCAGGCAACATACTGTAAAGCCGGTTTGGCCAAGTGGTGGTCGATGTCCGGTCCAACCGCATACCCTGGAATCGGAACTACTTATGTCACCACTCAGCTCGCAGACGGTCGTCTGACTACAACAGGATTTAATGGTACTTCCGCATCAGATCCTCAAATCTCCGGTGCTTTTACTGTTTTGCAGTCTCGTTATCCAAGCATGACAGCCATCCAGGTAAAAGATGTCATGTACACGACAGCGAGCCATGTTGGACCGAATGGTCAACCGTTTACAAACTGGACTGCTGCTGAAGGCACTCCCGATGTGATCTACGGTTGGGGTATGCCTGATCTAGAAAAAGGCATGTACGGTCCCGGTCAGTTCTTGGATCACTTTGAGTATCGTCTTAATGAGCCACTAGACGTTTGGAGCAATGACATCATCGAGGCTGGTTTACAGCAGAGAGAAAAGGAAGATCTTGCTTGGATGGAAGCAACCAAGAATGGCACAGATCCAGCTGCAGGAGGTGCTTACACTCTTGGAGACGACTTAGTAGTTTTGGATGGAAACTTAGATTTCTATGACAATGCTGTTTCTCCAGAACAAGCTGAACAGTGGCGTAAAGAATACTATGCCGCTCGTGCTGCGTACATCCAGAATAAGATTGATAATGGCTTATATAAAGGCGCATTAATCAAATCAGGATCCGGTACTTTGGTGATGACAGGCAACAATAGTTACACCGGCGGAACAACTGTTAAAGAAGGTGCCCTTTACGGTTTCACGGAATCCTTTGGAACCGGTACAGTTAATGTAAACGGAGGCACATTCGGTGTGCTTGAAAGCTACAACGATACCTTCACACAAAAAGGTCTGTTAAATACGGCTGCAGGAGTGACTAGAGCTGCCGTCAATAAAGCAAATGTTGTTGTTAATAACGGCGGCACATATGCTATTGTTGCAGATCAAAATGTTCAGGTTGGAAACCTGACGTTTAACCCGGGTGCACAGATCGGTGTTGATTCTTTGACAAAGAATGTTTTCGAAGAAGCGTATAACGGGAACCCTCAGACCGGTACCGTTACGGCCGAAAACATTGAAGGCTTTAACAATGCTATCGTTTCTCCTGATTATGCGTTAGTAAATCATACCGTTACATTGAATGGAAACACCATTACCGGTACATTGGAAAAAGGCGATAAGACTCTTGCCGATTATGCTCTCAATGCAAACGGAAAATCAGTAGCTAACGCACTTACAGCTGATTCAACACTGCTGGCTGGTCTAACCAGTGCTACAAAAGAAGAGGCTAGAAACACCATAGCTTCTTTGGCTAATGACATCCATGCTACAGCTAATGCGATGACGATTGCCAACGGGCAATCGCTCATCCGCTCGGTCAAAGATCAAGCAATCGGTATCGACGGCGCCGCCAGAGTTGCAGATGTTGACGAAGGTCGCGCACGTCTTTGGATGTCTGCCGTAGGCAACTGGTCCAAGATGGATCGCACTGCCTCTTCAAAGATGGATGCTGACTTCTATACCGGTTTGGTAGGTTTAGAGGCTGACATCAACCTCAACAATAAAGTTGGTGTATTCTTTGGAGCCGGCAAGACTAAATTTAAAGCTCACAGCGATGGAAAGATTGACTCCAACGATCTACACTTCGGTATCTATGGCCAGTCAAAACTTAATCCGGTTCGCTTGAACTATGGATTTGCCTACACTCATCAGGATAGAGACTCAGCTAGAAGCTTAATCTATAAGAACCAAACATTTGGTTCTTCCCCGAGCTACAACGCCAGCGTTGCACAAATCTTTGCAGAAGCTGCTTACACCGGTTTGAACCTTGGCTCTGTCGAAGTTGAACCTTATGTCGGTTTGGCATGGATGCATCTGTCTGCCGACGGATTCAGCGAAAACTATGCAGGCGGTCAAGTTAAAACAGACTTTGACAAGCAAAACTTAGCCGTCTCCAATGTAGGAGTTAGAGCTAAAGTTCCTTTTGATGTTGGGTCAGCCAAGTTTAAAGCGGTTGCAGATGTGAACTGGACCCAATTCATGGGCGACACCAGAGGAAAATCTACTCTGAAATTTGGTAACGGCGCCACTGCTAAGATCCAGAGTGAAAAACTCTCTGCAGTTGCTTCAGTTGGTCTGGGTGTTGAAGCTCAGTTGGGCAAACGAGTCGCCTTAGGAGTCTCTTATTATGGAGCCTACGGCAGCAAAATTAAATCTAATGGGGTCGGCGCAACTTTGAAGATTGCTTTTTAATCGATTTGAAAGATCTTTAAAAGTTGACGAGTAGGATTCAATGCTTGAGGCCTACTCTAAGGCAGAGAACAATATCTTTATTGTTCTCTGCACATTACCCTCACAAAAGAACTTATAAATTTCAAACGAGCTATTACCTCTAGTTAATAGCTTTGGAGGTTATATGGACTTCATAGTCGCATTACAAATAGTTGTGCTGTTAGGTGCAATCTTTGTCGGTGTCAGATTAGGCGGCATCGGCATCGGATATGCCGGTGGCGCCGGCGTTCTTATTTTAGGTTTATGTTTAGGCATGAAACCAGGCAATATTCCTTGGGACGTAATCCTGATCATTGCCTCGGTCATTGCAGCAATTTCTGCCATGCAATTAGCCGGAGGACTGGATTATTTGGTTTACATTGCAGAAAAGATTCTGTACAAGAACCCCAAATATATTAACTATCTCGCTCCGTTAGTTACTTATGTTTTAACGATTTTTGCTGGTACAGGCCATACCGCTTTCTCTATGATTCCGGTTATCGTGGAAGTGGCTAAAGGCGAAAACATTCGTCCTTCCGTTCCGCTTTCTATCGCGGTAGTCGCTTCCCAGATCGCTATCACCGCCTCTCCGGTTTCTGCCGCAGTTATTTACATGACCGGTGTTCTCGAACCGTTTGGCTGGAGTTATCCGACACTATTAGGCGTATGGCTGCTAACAACGTTTGCCGGGTGCATGATTACAGCGTTCATAATGACTCTTATCAGCAAGATGGATTTAGCTACCGATCCAATCTATCAAGAACGCTTGAAAGAAGGTTTGGTTAAACCACCTGTCGGTTTGAAGGAAATGAAAATTACACCAGCTGCTAAGCGTTCTGTCTGGGTTTTCTTAATCGGAGTTGTTTGCGTTGTACTCTACGCATCTGCCATTTCTCCAGCTGTGGGCCTTATCAAACAAGTTGTCGTTCCTCGTGATGCTGCCATCATCAGCTTGATGTTGTTGGTCGGTGCTTTAATTACAACACTCTGCAATGTTAAGCTCGGAGATATTGCTTCCACTTCTGTTTTTAAATCAGGTATGGTTGCTTGCATTTGTGTGCTCGGCGTGGCTTGGCTGGGTGATACTTTTGTGTCAGGTCACACTAAAGAAATCAAAGATTTTGCATCTCAGACCATCAGTCAGTACCCTGCCCTTCTTGCTGTCGTTTTCTTCCTAGCCGCTATGCTGCTTTATTCGCAGGCCGCTACTGCTAAAGCTATCACTCCGACAGTGGTCGCCGCATTAGGAATCTCCGCTGCAAATCCGGATAATGCGTATATGCTAGTCGCTTCCTTTGCAGCTGTTTCAGCCCTGTTCGTGCTTCCGACATACCCGACACTTTTAGGTGCTGTTCAGATGGACGATACCGGTACAACACGCATTGGCAAATGGGTATTTAATCACTCGTTCTTTATTCCAGGCGTATTAGCAATTGTATTTTCCGTTGCTTTAGGGTTTGCCGTCTGCGGAATCTTTTAAAACCATAACAAACTAGCTCTATCAATGTTATCCAAGGAGGAGAGGGTTCCAGGCTTTCCTCCAATATAAACCACGCAGTTTTAAGGAGTAATGTTCATGACTCTTATCGCTTTAGCTTTTAAAGTAGGCTGCGTGGTTTATCTTTTTTCCCGACTTTGACACCAGATTCATCAAGAAATCTGCGGGAACCTAGGCTCCATCGAGGTTCCCAGACTTTATAAAAATTACGTCTGTGTAGCTAAAGTTTTTGCAATCGGCAAATGTAATTTCCTTCTTAGAGAAGACGGAGTTTCCACTCGATTGAGAGCGTCCAGCCCAAATACGGTGGACATTCGGTCGAACAACCCAGCCTCATACAGTCTTAAATAAAGAGGCACCTGAGGGTTAATATCATCGTAAACAACACTGGCGGTTTTGATGCTCTCAAGCATCTTGTCGTGTGTGATTTCTTCTTTGCCTAACTCCCTTTTAAGCATGAAGAGCATGTATTTTTCAATGACCAGGCTTATAAAACAACTAAGGAAGTGTCCATAAATGTGAGGATCCGTCCACACGAAGCACTGACGTGTTTCCAGATGAGTTTTTGAGACTCTAAAACAATCTTCAATTTGCCAGAGTTTTCGATAAATACTGGTTGCTTCATGAGGCGAAATTTCAAGATTCGTACAAATAACGTAATAACCGTCCCACTTGGCCTGTTCTTCAATTTTGTCCCAATTTATACGAGGAGAACCGGTCCCTTTAGGGATCGTAATAAGGGATTTATACCCGCAGCTTCGAAGTCTGTTTGGATCATCGACCGCCTTCTTTGCCTTCTCAATGGCTCTGTCTCTATCGGCCTTATCTTTAGCCGCTCTTGCCGGGCTGTAAGAGACGATCCAATTTAGTTCCATGGTGCCTAGAACCTTTGGGCCCCGGTACCGGCGATGAGTAGTCGGACTTTCTTTCCTCTCGTGCAGTTCCTGAGTCACATTCAGTGTTTTATATTGACACTTAACCTCTCCGTCGTCTTTGCAAATATACTCCTCCCAGTTGTCGGGATCCAGAATTTGAGTCTTTATTTGCGCCGCAGAGTTTTTAAACTTCTGAGCAATAACGAAGTCGCAGCCAATTTCTTTGAGAGCAAATAGGTTCTCAGCACAATTCAAGCCACGGTCAGCAACCACAATCAGCTGTTTGAGATGATAGGTATTTTTTATTTTCTTAATCAACGGCACCATCGTCCCGAATTCACTGGTGTTGCCTGCAAGGAGTTCATAGTCAATGGGGATGCCGTTCTCATCCATAACAAGTCCAAGCACGACCTGAACCTCGTTAACCTTATGATCTTTGCTTAGACCGAAATCCTTGTATTCAGAGACACTGTGGCTCTCAAAACTGTAGGTGGTCACATCGTAAAAGGCAGCCGTGACAGTCCTTTTTGTTCTTTTCTGGATTTCTTTATTTAAATGTCTGACGATGGTTTTCTTATCTTCTTGAAGCACATCGAGAACTTTATACAAATCTTCAAGATGATCGACTTGGCCGTGATCAATGATGCTATGAGCACGGTTATTAAAGCTTTTCAACTTACTTGAGGGATTTAAGAACCTCTGCTCAGTCAGAAGGTAAGCAGTCTGGTCATAGGGATATTGGATTTTTCTGCCTTTTTGAAGATGGCGGAACATCTCCGGCATTTTTAAATCTAACCACACCTTCCTTATAAGAGCCGAGCCAACATTGAGGCTCTTGAAATTGCCCGGTTTCTCGTTAAGACCTTTAGCAGAATCAGCCAACTTATCCATTCTTCTTTTGGCTTGATTTTCAAGTTCCAGAGATTTGTTCTGAGCTTCTAGAGCATTCTCCTTAGCAATGCGTTCTTTGAGTCTTTCCACATACTGAGGATCTTTTTCTAAAGCGGCATCAAGTCTGCCGTGGTTTTCAATTATTCGAGAACGAGGTTGTCCTTTTTCATTTCGATAACTCGAATAGACACGGATGTATTGATGATTTTTAACTTTAACCACTGAAACATGCAAAGGCATTTTTCCGACTCCGACTACTGTAAGGATATTATACCTGAATTTTTTAAAACACGCTACTTTTACGCTACAAAGACGGTAAATTTTTTTGCAGAGGAACCCAGAGCGCGTCTGGTCTCATCTGCAAAAATAGGTGTCAAACTCGGGTGACTCTTATCGCTTTAGCTTTTAAAGTAGGCTGCGTGGTTTATCTTTTTTCTCTCGCACTGCTGACAGTTTTGTTCTTAGTTATCTCAGTTTATCGAGTGATTGAAGCAGAATTCCCTCGTTTCCTCGAGCGTATCGTAAAGACATTCCGATAACTCTATCCCATCTTTCAATCTATAGAAGAGACACAACTTGTTGATTTCTTTTGAAATTTTAGCTACAGACATATTACACTCTGGATTGTCACCTTCTTAATAGAGGGATAAGGATTAGGAGTCCATCCATAGGTGGTCATAATACTTTCCCGAAAGAAATTAAAGGAAAAGAACATGAACAAACATCTAAAACGTTGCTGGACCAAATGGTCCACGATCATGTAACTCAACAGTTTTATTCAGAGCTGTCCAAAGTCGAGTAAATGAAAAGTTTTCTCCAACCTAAGGATTTTTAAAGCACATTGAGCTATTTCCGGAAGCGAATTGGAGTTTCTCCTTTTCTCAATAACTTTTCAAACAGGGCTTATTTATTGAAGAAAGTAGTACGACAAAGTTTGGCTTCCGGGTGAGCCTGGTTGTATTGAAAAAACTTGCCTTTGGTAAGTCCCGATATATGGTACTCACTAATAATCTGTTTCCAAGGGTGACGAGACATTACTTTTTCCTCTAAATTGACATAGAGAAATTCTGAGCCACCTGGGCTTTTGGCTCATCTATGTCTTGGAACTTTTACTTTGAAAAGGACTTTGACTACGCTATAAATTTTCTTATAGACTTATTGGTCATATAGGTCAGAACAAGCCTTGAGTAGGTTTCATTCAGATCGTTTTGTTCTTTAAATTTTTGTTCACTATTCACGCACCCGGAACTTAATACCTTTTTGATATGGCATTCTTAATATTGAGAAGGGGGTAAAATTAGCAATTTTCTAGGTTTTCTTTATTTTTATTTTCTTATGGTCTTTTTTTCTTCTTAACCCAATGATTTTAAAATTAAAAATAATCCAGGAAGGGTAGGAATGATTTCCCTGTTTGAAGGGATTGTGACCCTGTTATATTCGGTAAACCCGCTTCGATGTAGACAGAATAGCTTTCCTGCTCTGAAGGGATTAAGACTTCTTAAAGATAGAAGTCTTTACTTCCGCGTCGGAATGATTCCCCTGTTTTGAAGGGATTGAGACTGCCTCTGCACGTCTTCGTCATCGAATATCGAAGTAGGAATGACTTCCCTGCTTTGAAGAGATATATGAGTCTTGTCAGCCCAATGGGCTGACAAGACGGATACGGAGAGAAACCGAACCCGACTATTTTAACAGATTTAGAGGCATGCCAGGAACTTAGCTATTTTTTCGCCCTTTTCTCGTTCTTGTCCACAATCTCCTTGCGGGAGCCTTTGCAGATTCCAGAGGCTCTCGGGAAAAGCACCCCTGACGAAGGTTCATAAACCCCCAACAGCAACATCAGCAAGAACCCCACAGTAACTGAAAACTCCCCAGAATACTTTACTGTTACAACAGCTACCTACCCTACATAAAGTTCTCCACCGCAAGTGCCAGCTCTTTTACGTTTGAGACTCCAAGTTTTCTATATGCCGTTTGCCTATGGGTCTCTACAGTCCGTTTACTTAAGTCGAGTGCCTCAGCAATTTCTCTATTGCTTAACTCTTTTAAGGCTAAAGAAAGAATTTGTTTTTCTCTGTTAGTAAGACTGTCGAACCTTCTTTTGGCCTCCGGATAAGGAATTTTTAACTCTCTTTCAGAGACATCTCTAGCAACCAGAATTTCTATCAAATCTAGTAACTTCTCCGGATCTAAAGGTTTCTGCAAAAAATCGCATGCCCCTGACTTCATCGCTTCAACCGCCATCGGAACGTCTCCGTGGGCGGTTAAGAAAATCACGGGTACCGAAGAACCTCTAACGACCAACTCTCTTTGAACCTCCAATCCACTCATCCCCTCCATTTGAATGTCCAAGATAATGCAACCGGGAACCGAGGAGGCCTCATCAATCAAAAACTGCTCACCGCTGGAATAAACTTGAACCTTCCAGTCCTCATTCTCTAGCAAAAAACGAATAGCTTTTTGGACATCTTCGTCATCGTCAACAACTCTAATAACCGCGATATCTCTGATTTTTGTGTTCATGCTTATCTCTTAACTCTTCTTTGCAATAGGTAATGTGAAGGTTACCAACAATCCGCCCAAATCACTTCTCGATAAAGCTAAATTTCCTCCCGATTTCTCAACAAACGTCCTAACAATTGAAAGACCTAAGCCGAGTCCATCCGCTTTCGTAGATTTAAACCCCTGCTCAAAAGTTTGAAACTTATCATCCGGTATCCACGGGCCGTTGTCCCAGACCTTAATTTCTAAGAAGCCTGACGATTGAGGCTGAGCTGATATAAAAACGGCAGGAATCTGTGTTGGACTTACCGCCTCATAAGCATTTTTTATTAAGTTCGAAAAAATCAATTCGACTTCTAAAGGTTCACCATAGAGTTCAGTATCTTGAACCTCCGTCAGATCGAATTTGCATTCTTTATGGGAAATTTCAAAAATTTTAATCGTATGAACAAGCAAAGGTTTCAAATGAAAGAGCTGGGGGCAAGAAGTTTTATTTTTTACATAGTCTCTAACTTTCTGAATAATATCGTCAGCTCTGATTACTTGCTCCGTAATTTCCTTCAGTCCTCTTTGAAATTTTTCCGGATCCACTTTTTCTTTTTTGATCAACCGGCTCAAGCTGAAGGTATAGCACCTGATTGCATTCAAAGGCTGACGTAGTTCATGCGCGAATAGACTGCTCATCTGACTAATTGTTCCCAGCCTCTGCAGCTTTCCTAACTTCTCTTCCGTTAGTACCGCTTGTTTCTTCAGCTGTTCTTGCTTTTTAAGAGAAGCTGTAAGCTGGGCAGTGCGTTTTTGCACTAAATGTTCGGATCGAACCGAATGCAGAAGAAGGCCAATTACAAGACCTAGTGCTCCTAAAAAGACAAACCAATATTCGGCTAAAACCCTTGAGAAGGACCACTTCCGATCAGACGCATTTGCATCTCTGTCAATTAACCTAAGAACCTTATCTATTTGAGAAAAATCAGAGGCCGTTCCCCACAACATTCCTTGCTTGGTCGGAGGCAGACTCAAAAGAATAATACTCAGCTGCCGAGACAAACTAGCAGACACTGAAGGTAAGGTACCAATCGTAATATTCGGATAGAGGGCTGTGGAGTGAACACATCGAAAATTTGAGTGGATCTTGGGAAGAAGAACGTCTATCTCTAATGAGGAAATGGGTAATTTTTCCGATTCGGTTTCTAATTGGCAACCCGGAAGAATCACTGCGTCCCAATCTCCAAGGAGAAGTCCTTCGATTTGCCTGTCAAGACTAATGTCTTTTTTTAATTAAGCCTTTCTTGAATATCTCATATTCTTCGGCTAAGTTGTTTTTCTTTTCCCCGAATTCTCCGAATAACAGGAAGAGATTTTCTTCTCCATAGTTAGGATTGAAGAAAACTTTTCTTTCCTTCAGATCTTTCAAATGAGAAAGATTGCTGCCTTTGGCTCTGATGAACACCGCAGTACTTTTACCATAATTCGGATCTAAAGCCCTGTCCGACACCGCCGTAGCCAAATCTTTAACTCCGCTTTTGCCCATTGAAGAAAAGAAGGAGGCTGATGAAATGAATAAATCTACTTCATTGTTTTCTACAGCCGTCTTCAAGTTTTCAGTTGAAAAGACATTGACAATAATCTCTCTTTCCAACCTCTTGTTCAAAGCCGCAACCGTTTCTTTTACGAGAGTTTCCTCTCTTCCAAGAAGAATCGATTCTTCAATGCCTAGCCGTAAACTATTCATGGCCATGGCATGAACTGTCAGGAAAAAGTAAAGAAATAGAAAGAAAAGTGTCTTCTTCATGGCTGAATCAATGAATAGGCAGTTTCACCAGCAACTCTTCCAAAAGCTAAAGCTTTTCCGAATCCGCATCCCGGAGTGAAATTTTCTCCGTGGACACCTCCCATGATTTCACCAGCGGCCAAAACATTAGGGATGATTTGTCCATCGCTCCTTAATAATTGAGTCTTATCATTTACTTTCAAGCCGCAATAAGTTCCCATAATTCCAGAGGATGCGGGCATGACATAAAAAGGAGGTCTTTCAATTTTTACCGGCTTCCCGAAACCTCCGGATAAAGACTTACGACCAAAGGGCAGTCCCTCTCCTTTTTCTACCATTTCGTTGTAGTCGCGTATCGTTTTTTCCGTATTAATAGGATGAAGCCCGGCTCTGCGAGCCGCCTCTGCAATTGTGTCAGCAAAAAAAACATATGAAGAATGCTTATTTAAATTTTCCCAAAGCTTAGCTTCCGGAGGTCGGCTTTCTAACTGTCTTATGCGAATATTTTCATCAAAGACAATGAAACTTCTTCCATTAGTCTGCTGTAAGGCTATCAGGCCGATGTCCTTATACGAAATAGATTCATTCACGAATCTATGGCCGTCCTGATTGAGAATTACAGCGCCTCCATAGAAGATCATGGTGAAGTCATTCGGATCGGCGGCATTTTTGATGAATCCGTAAGAAGGTTTAATAAATTCCGTATCTATAAGTTGACCGCCCAATTCCAAACCGATCTTATGACCGTCACCGGTATTGCCGTTTCCGGAGAAGACTTGAATGTTCTCTAGATCGTTTAGATACTCCTGAAGCATCTTCCGATTATTTGCGAAACCGCCCGATGCCAACACTGTCACTGCCGTCCTGACTTCTAATCTTTGTCCCAAATACTCTAAGGTGACAGTCATTTTTTGAGAAACAGGACTTAATTCAATTTCCACAGCTCTTACGGAAGGAACAATTCGGACGTTTGCGTTACGGGCCTTATCTAATAGGAAGAAAACAATTTCATGCGGATTAAAAACGTGTCCTCTCGGAATATCGGAGCCTCCGGAAGCCCACAAACTCATCGGCTTAATATTGTTCTTATAAAGAAAGTCAAATTGCGCCCTTCCCGCCTCTACGAATTTCTGCACCAAGCTTGGATCATTTTTACCTCCGCCGGCTTGGATCAAATCTCTATAGAAAAGTTCCGGACTATCTGTTACATGATTAAGTCTCTGATACTCAGTGTCGGCTACGGAAAAATGTCCTCCGCACATCTTGCTTGAACCTCCTATGAGAGGTTCTTTTTCTACAAGCAAAATAGATTTGACGCCGAGTTCGGCTGCTCGGACAGCACACGATAACCCGGCAGCTCCGGAGCCAATTATTAGTAACTCCACTTCCCCGGGAAGCTGAGAAGTTTCTTTCTTTATGAATTCCGAAGCATCAGCTGAGGATAACAACCTGTCAGCCGAGGTCGGGCTTAAGAATAAGCATGGTAAGGCGAGAACAGTTCTTCTCAGCATCTGGATTTTTCCTTGGAAGTCTTTTTAAATTTTTATCAGATTAAGAAAGGATAGCCTCATCACGTCCTTTAAAACAACCCAATGTATTTTCCGTGCAAAAGTTTGATCTAGATCAACATACTTACGTATTTCGCTTTCTAGACTGAATCTTACTTAGAGAGGTAAGAAAACAACGAGTTATCTTCTCTGAGCTCCATTTAAGCTGAACAAGGAGAACCTTATGACACTATCTCGCAGAAATCTTTTGAAGACAGTCGGCTTAGGCACTTTAGCCACCCTTCCTTCTGTGCAGGCTAATGCAGCCGGCTTTGACAAAGAATATGACGTAGTCATCGTTGGAGGCGGCGGTGCGGGTCTCTCAGCAGCATGCAGAGCCGGCGAATTAGGTTTGAAAGCCATCGTATTGGAAAAGACCGGCTTGCTCGGCGGTTCAAGCCTCTTATGCGGCGGTCAGTTCTCTACTTTCGGAACAGATCTTCAAAAAGCCAAAGGCAAAACTGATACGGCCGATATTTTCTACAACGACATGATTAAGACCGGCAAAGGCAAGAACGATCCGAAAGTCGTCCGAGCTTTTGTGAATATGTCAAAGATTCAATATGACTTTTTAACTAAGACGTTAGACGTTCATCCTAGAGGCGTCATGGCCGCCTCCGGCATGAGTGTTCCACGCTCCCATACTTTCAACCCTCCGGAAGTTATCAAAGCTTTGACCAAGTATGCAAAAGATCGAGGAGTTGAAATTGTTCTTAACGCTAAAGCCAACCGCTTAGTTACTGAATGCGGAACCGGAAGAGTAATCGGAGTCAAGGCCACCATTAACAAGAAAGATGTGGTTCTCGGCGCTACCAAAGGGGTTGTTCTTGCTGCAGGCGGATTTTCCAGAAATCCGGAATTGCTTGCTAAATTTAATCCTATCATGGCTAAGGCCGATGCGATTTCAGGCGGCGGCACTCAAGGCGACGGCATCTTAATGGCTCAGGCAATCGGTGCGGATACGCTTGATACTACCTACATTAAAGCCTCTTACGGATTCAAGCTCAAACCTACAATCATTCAAGATATGAGCCTTATTACCTATAGCGGCGCCATCATGATTAACAAGGAAGGCAAACGCTTTACTGATGAATCTCAATCCTACAAGCTTCAAGGGGATGCTTCCTTAGCGCAGACCGACGGGTACTCATATCAGGTGTTTGATAAGAACATTCTTGATTATGACCTCAAGAATGATACGCAAGGCGTTGAAATGATGACAGCCTTAACCAACGATCCTGCCGGTCAGAAATGGGTTTATTTCGGCGAAACTATTGAAGAGGCTGCAAAGAAAGCCGGTTTAGATCCGAAACAGGTTAAAGAAACCGTTGAAAAGTACAACAAAGGCATCAAGGAAGGTAAAGATGAATTCGGCCGCACTTCACTGACCAGCGGTTTTGGGAAACCGGTTCCGTTAGAAAAAGGACCGTTCTACATCATGCCGACTACTGCCGCTTTGATCGGGACGTACTGTGGTCTGAAGATTAATGAAAAGGCTCAGGTCATTAATGTATTCGGTGAAGTCATACCTGCTTTGCATGCAGCCGGCGAATTGACCGGAGGCGTGCACGGTGCTGCATACATGACCGGAACAGCGTTCGGAAAAGCTATTTGCTTTGGCCGCATTGCCATCGACAGTATTGCAGGCAAGTAACTCGGTGCAGTAAAGAATTCTTTTGTTCAGGCAGATAATGACCTGAATGAAAGACAGAGACGGGAGACGCTGGTTTAAAGCTACCTCCCGAATTTGTTTAGGTTAGTTAAACACGAATTTAAGGTTTTCAGAGGTGATGTTGTATATGCCTTTGGGTTAAGCAGTAAAGTTTTCGGCCAATTTTAAAACCCTTCCGACAGCCTGATCCATATCGTAGTATTTGTAATCTCCCAAACGGCCAAGGAACGTGACATTTTCTAATTTGTCTGCAAGGGCCAGATACTTGGCATATAAGGCCTTGTTTTCTTCATTGATGATCGGGTAGTAACGTTCATTCTTTCCTAAAACAAACGGTTCCGGATATTCGTAAGAAACAACGGTAGAGTTACTCTGTGTTCCCAAGAAATACTTGTATTCACCAATACGAGTGAAGTCGTAGTTGCACGGGTAGTTAACCACTGAGTTACTTTGAAAATATGGACGATCGAATGTCAGGAAATCAAACTTTAAACTTCTATACGGTAATTCCCCATACTGATAGTCAAAGAACTCATCAATTGCGCCGGTAAAGAAACAATGGTCGAAATCTTTAAGCATTGATTTATCAAATGGCGTGTTGAGCCGGACTTCAATGTTGGGATGATCCAACATTTTTTCAAACATCGCCGTATAGCCATGAAGTGGAATTCCCTGATACTTAGCTTGGAAGTACCGATTATCACGACCGACAAATACCGGTACGCGTCCAGTCACTAAAGGATCCAAATCCTCTGGCTTAACTCCCCATTGCTTGACAGTGTAGTGCAGGAAAACTTTTTCGTATACGTACTCTGCTAAGAATTGCAAATCTTTATCCTTGCTTTCTCTTAACTTAAGAATTGGAACTTTCTTGTTGAATGGAAACTCGTTCAGCAAAGCCTCGATAAGAGACTGAGCCATTTTTTGAGGAAACAACTGCTCAATTGAATTAAAGTTAAAAGGAACGGGAACAAGCTGGCCATCAATGAGTGCTTTTACCTCATGTTGATAAGGATACCACTGAGTAAATTGAGACAAAAATTTCCATACTTCTTCGTTTTCTGTATGAAAGATATGCGTGCCATATTTATGGATATCTATTCCATTTTGATCCCAGAAGTCGTAACAATTCCCACCTAGCTCCGCTCGCTGGTCAATTACCACGACAGAATTTCCAGCCTCTGCCATCTTCCGAGCAAGTGCGATATTCGAAATCCCTGCTCCTACTAATAAAAATTTCATTACCAATCCTTTTTTAATATGTTTTTATGAATTATCAAAATGCTCTCAAAAGCGGTTGACTTCTGAACAAATCAGAACCATCCCAAAAAACGACTAGACATTTTGCTCAATGTAATTCAAGATATTTTCTGATGGTCTTCCTTTCCCGAGAAGAATCTTTCTAAGCTTTTCTCTCTCTTCAAATAAAGGGTCTTTACCATCCACCAAAATTGTTCGAATAACCGTTTGTAGGGAAGGTAAATTTTCAATAGATAAGCGATAACTACCGGACGCGACCTTTGCACCCAAAGTAGTAAACTCCATATGATGATTTGAATCCAACCAAACAATTGGCTTATGCGTAACTAAATAAGAAGCCAAAAAGCTTATTCCGTCTGTTAGTAAGAGATCGCTAGCATCAAAATCATAATGCGGAGAAGAATGTGTTGAAAAAGAAAAGTTTGGCAACTCTTTAAATCTATTCATAACACTTTCATATTGTTCATTTGTCATCTTTCCACTTGAAACAAGATTTGTCTTGAACAAGGGATGTGGACGAAAAATGATATTGAATGTGTCCTTATTCTCTTCCAAAAATTTTAATATTTCGTTGTGTGTTTCGATAAAGGTAGCAAAACCCAACCAGTTCTTGTCAAAGCTATGGTGAGGAGCCCAAAGAATCGTCTTAATATTCTTTTCTGGTCTTGACGAAGCACTGAGCTGGCCAGTCAGATGCTCGTATTTAGGAAGCCCGGTCGGAACAATATTTATTCCTCTCATTAAAGAAGAATTTTTAAAATTATCAAAAACTTCGGTAGCATCTTCCACAAAAATTGCCCATGCTTTTCTATGAAACTCTTGATCACAGTGGTAGTCGACCGGATCTTCAGGAGTAAAATGTCTTAAAAATTGAATTCCGTAGTAAGGAGCATAGCAAACCTTGCTAAATCTCAACCTCTCAATACTGAATTCTTCATCTATGTCTCGTTCCCAAGGAGATTGTCTAAAGATAACGTCTGGATATATAGATTTTAAATAATCCAGACCTTCTCCTGGATTTAGCTTTTCGAAACGCAAATGCTCGATTCCTAGACTTTGAAGGGCGATATGCTGACTTTCAACATTAGTCTGAGAGGACGAGAATTTGTTTCTGATAGCAATAACAACTACCCGATGCTCCCTTCTTTGAGCTTCATAAATAATTGGAAGAATTGCATCTATAGCTGCAACGTTATGAATGAGAAATACAATTCTTTTCCGTTCTGCGGGAACCGAAACTCTTTGAAAAAGACAGGACAGAGAGTTTTCTAACCTCTGAACTTGAGAAGAGACGTGGGAGGAAATTTGGAAAGAAACGTTTTTTAAATTCTCAACCTCAGCCTCTTCTCTACGTCTCCTCTCCTTCTCTAACTCTTGTTGCGTTCTATCTAATTTTTCCTCTAAAATTCGGAATTCATCTGAGAGTGAATCTAATTTACCAACCATTTGAAAAAAATCAGCTCTCAATTTATCATTTTCGGCTATCACATTTTGATGAGATAGAAGCAATTCTTCTTTAATGATTCGGCTAAGAACTGTTTCTATTTTTTCAATTCGAAGAAACTTCTTTAAGGTTGAATTCATTTGTACTTAACAAGATTTGAGATTTTGTCTTTTAAAGTTAGTGTGAGAATTCGACTTAAATTTAGCTTACTAAAAGCTTTAGCTACTAAAAATATCGAAATTCAATAAAATAAATGGCTCGTCAAATTCTTTATTAATAATTGAAATACAAAGGACAAATCTCTGAGGGGACTCCATCCATTTTGATTTTACCATGCTCGAGCCAAATTACCCTAGTACAGCATCTCTCAATCAAAGCTCGAGAGTGACTTGCAATTACAAGTATATTGGTCCGTTGGATGAGTTTGTTAAGTCTTTCTTCTGCCCTTGCTTGGAAATTGTTATCTCCAACGGAAAGCCATTCATCCATCAATAATATTTCGGGAGATATCATTGTAGATACCGCAAAAGCGAGGCGTAAATGCATACCCGTAGAATAAGTCCGAACGGGCATATTGATAAAATCTCCTAACTCTGTAAATTCAATTAAAGATTGTAAGTCGCGATCTACCTGTTTTTTAGGCACTCCTAGAAGGGCAGCACGAAGATATATGTTTTCAATTCCAGTAGCTTCTCCATCTATACCTAGAGAAATATCGATAAGAGAACCTATTTTTCCATCTATTTTAATTTCTCCGCTAGATGGAGCATAGACCTTACCAAGAACTCTTAAAAGAGTACTTTTCCCAGAACCATTATGACCAATAATTCCCACTCTTTCCAATGGAGCAATCTGCAAATCAATGTTGTCTAATGAACGAATAACGGTTTTTCCCGCTTCCGTCAATCCTATTCTTCCACCAGTAGCGATCCCCATCATTGTTTTTTTTAGAGATCTTCCCTGCGAATTGTAGACAGGAATATCTACACACACTTTCTTCAATATAATCTTTCCCATCATTTACAACCAATACGCAATTCGAGAGCGATACTTATCAAAAAGAATTCCTGCAAAAACCCAACCCACAATAGTTATTAAAAGAGTGATGCCCCAATTCAAGGAAGTCGGCGATTCTCCTAGTAGCGGACACCTAAGTATCTGCATGAAATGATAAAACGGATTTGGATCCAAAACCATCAGACTTGCACGCGCAGGCAAAGCTGAAGGCATCCAAATAATTGGTGTTACATAAAAGAAAATTTGGAGAATGCTTGTCATAATCTGTGTCAGATCGCGATAGCGCGAACAAATGATTCCAATGCTCAGAGACGCCCAAAGCAGATTTAGCAATAAAATTGCTAAGCCTGGAATTAAATACAAAGACTCCCAAGTTAAAGGACGTTGAACACAAATTAAAACTATTGGGAAAATGATCAAATTATGCAAAAAGATATAAAAGTTTCTCGCCACCATTCTTATTACATGCGTAAACAGTGGGATAGGAAGCTGTTTAATGATTGGCTCTGAGCTAGAAAAAACCGTAGTCGCCTCAGTTAAGGTTGATGAAATGAATCCCCATAAAATTAATCCAGCCGATAAGAAGGGCAAGAAATCGTATAAGGGAGTTTTAAAAATCGTTCCAAAAATACTCCCAAGACAGGCAATCATAACTCCTGTAGAAATAGTAATCCAAAAAGGACCCAAAGTAGATCTTCTGTACCTCTGACGAATATCGGATTTCGCCAAATAAAGAGGCAAATAGATGTTCTTGATGGCAGCCAAAATATCTATTTTGCCCTCTCGGTTAGCATTTAATTTGATCATTAGCAGTTATAAAAAAAGATTACCAGTAAAGCGCACATTCTACCTCTCCCAATGAGAGAGGCCTTTAAATCGGATGGGCGTCCTTCGCCATTGCAAAAAAACGCCCAAAAAGCCATCTTAATTGTTTTGAAAACGATGGCTAAATGTTATGAGTTACACAGTTTGGCCGACACATCTCTAAAAATTGAGACTATACCCAATACTCTTATTTTATACGAGCAACCATATTTTCAAAATCTTTAAAATCATAAGAATTTAGGTTATTTCTCTTCCACCAAGATAGAAGATCTTGAGCTTCGCTTTTATCTTCTGTAAGAGAAAACCAGAAATAAGACTGCTCATACAATATGTTATTCAAGTATTTCTTTAGAACTTCGTTGTTTTGCAACGAATAGTATTCTCTTATCTTTTTCAGAATCGTCAAATTCATGTTGGCTCTTTTTTTCGCAACTGTGATATCCACGCTCTGCCCCGGACGTCCAACAAGATAGTCATAAAGAAATATATTCTGATATTGAACTTTTTTTACATTATGTAGAGGATATGTAATAAATTCCTGATCCACATAAAAAGAATTCTCAGAAATTTTTCTACCCATTTTTTTGAGAATTTCTGTTCTATAAGTAATTGAGTGCATATGTGCGTAAGAGGTAAAGCCTAACAATGAAAGCATGCTATTGTAAAAATCAGAACTTTCGTAAGTCTTGCCTTCTTCAAGTCTCTCACTGTAAGAAACACCTAATGTGACGTTTCCAGATTCATCAAACCTCCGATAGTTTGTCACAATTAAATCGGCATCCGATTTATATAGAAAAAGTAAATGCTGAAGTAGAGAGATTGGTGACAAAAAATCATCCGCATCTACGAGTTTGAAAAATTTACCTGTTGATGCTGCAATCCCTGCATTTATACAAGATCCATGGCCACCATTTTCTTTTGTTATAACCTTTAGATTATCGAACCTTTGAAGTTGTCCTTTAAGAATTTCCGGGGTGTAATCCTTAGAACCATCATTAACCGCAATAATTTCTATCAATTTAGCGAAACACGGATGGGCAAGAACATCCAAGCTCCGTGTAATGTACTTATCCATGTTATAAGTAGGAATCACAATCGAAAGAAGTGGTTGCTCTAAAGATAAAGGGAAACTTTCTCTATATCTCTTTTCGAAGAGCTCCATGATTTCGGCGCCCCTGCTCCTCCACGAGTTCGCGGCCGCACACTCCTTTAGTTTATTCTTAAAGTCACTATCTTTTGACAAACTCAATGCCTTCTCAACATCCTTTAAGAATTGTTCATGGCTGTAAGAGACAAAAACAGGTGGATACTTTTCGCACTCAGGTAAGCCAGACGCAACCACAGGAATTCCTTGAGCCATATGCTCAAACATTTTCACAGGTGAAACAGTCTTGGATAATTCATAATCCCTAAAAGGAACGATAGCCACGGCAAAATACTGACTAAAGTATTTCAAATTTGAATACTTTTGAGCAGGGACAATCGTCACATTTTTGATCTCTGAAACTTTGCTTTTTGCGAACGCTCCATGCCCTTGCTCATAATCGTAGCCGATCATCACAACTTGACATTCTGGAAAATTCGTTGCGACTTTACGGATTAACTCATAATCTAACCACGAAGCAAAACCTCCATAAAAACCGACAATGGGTCTTTTTTCTTTGACCAAAGAGGCAATCTCCTGAGGTAATACCTTCAAGGTTTCGTTATTTACCTCCCAATCCTCTATTTTTGCCGCGTTTGGAGATAAAATAACATTACCTTTCCTTCTTTCTTTCACTTTTTCATACAGCAAATCAGCCGTCGTAAGAACTATAACGTCCTCATCCTTGAGAATCTGGCTATGCCTGTCTAAGATAGTCTGATTAATAGAGTGAAAAATTTCTGGAGAAAGTTCATCATGCATCTCGTACATGAACTCAAATCCTAGCTCCTTAATAAAACTAATTTCCTCTAATGTCATTCCTGGCTCTGTTGCAATAATCTGATAGAACTTAAATCCATTAAACTCCTGAGCAACTATTTCCAACAATTCTTTTACGAAAGCTCGAGAATCTACATTAAAGAGAACTAAATTTTTGTTAATGAACTTTAAAGAGGAAGTTGTGTCTCCAGAGAAAGCTTGATTAGCTCCACATAAAACTAGATATCCCTTCTCCATAAAGTATTCTGCTATATGATGGCTTCTTTGTTTTACACAATCAAACCATCCAATGCATTGGGAACCTTGAACATACACCCCTCTGTAGTTGCCGGTATGAAGCATCTGAATAAGGTTTGTCAAATTGAAAAAATCTTTCGGGTGCAGAACATTCTCAGGAAGTTTTGGCAGCTCCTCGATCCTTTGCCCGTCCTCTAAAATTCTCTTAGCGATTTGTTTTTTTATATAATTTTTCCCTTTTCGAGCAAGAAGTGGGAAACCTCCAGTTCGCACTGTACGAATACTTTTAGCAATCAATTGCTTCATCGTTGAACCTTTTTTCTTTATTTGAATAATCTAAATATGACCTTATATCATTGATTTTGGATGCTTTTGTTAGCCTATAAGTTTCCTCGAAGTTTTTAAGAATAATTAAAGATAGCTTCGGAAAGATTACTTATTCTATAAATTTTGCAGCAGTTAAAAAGCTTACACTTTGAATTGCTCTTCTTTCAAAAAAGCAAGAAGTTGCTTGGCTCTTGCGTTCCAACTATTGCATCGAGCTTCTTCATTCAATATTTTGCGATACCACAGTTCATTTTTAAGTTGAAGTGCATATTCAAGCTTTTTTATAAATCCGTCATGAGTTTGAGAAACCAAACACGACCTATATTTCAAAACTTCTGATGTTTCTGTTGAAACTATCGGTTTTCCAAGTGCCATGTATTCAAAGAGTTTTATAGGGGAAACACAATTTGACAACTCAGACTGTTCAAAGGGAATAATAGAAATGTCATAAGCCTGTGCCGCTTGAGGGAGAAAATCGTAATCCACAGGTCCGGCATAGAATACATTCTGAGAAGATAAGAGTCCGCTTTTTTTTAAAGAATCATCATATTGTTGGCCTATTATCAACAAAAAGTAGTCACCGGTTTTTGAGATCTTCTTTAACAAGTCATAATCTATCCATTTTGCCAAGGCGCCATGATATCCAATAACCGGCAAATTATGCGAATTTCTACCTTTTAACTCTTTATAAAAAGCTGAATTTTTATTAGGTTTGTCAGAGCTTTTCCAATGCTCCAAATTCACACCATTTGGTGACAGCAACACATTTGCTCTATTAATACTTACTTCTTTTTTTAGCGCATCAGCAGTACAGCAAACAAAGATACCTTCATCTTGAAGAATCCTTTTATGCCGTTCATAAATCTTTTCTGGAATATCCCCCGAAATATTTTCATGAAACGGATCAATATATTCATATAATATTGAAAAACCCATTTCTTTGAATCTGTTCACATCTTCAATTGAAAAAGTAAAATCGGTGGATTGCAATCTAACTATTACCTTTTTAGTTTGCGCCGAACATAATTTTTCAATATCTTTTACTAATGGTCGAATATATGGGTTAATTAAGATATGGTGAGGTGAAATCTTTCTTACGAATCGCACATTATCTACCTGAGGCAAAGATCCCGATATAACTAAGCCGTCCAATTTAGAAAACTCTGTAGCGATCTGCCGATACCGCTGCACCAGTCTTCCATTCCATTCGAGCTTACCAGCAGAATAATCAACGAATTCATATCTGGAAGAGAATAATGACTCTAAGTCTTCCTTATTAAAAAAAAATGGATAACACAAATTATCCAGAGCAGTCCTTAGTCTTAGCACAAGACGATTAAACGCAACTTGAATTATAGATATCCCATACCTATCGTATCTTCTTTTAACCTGACGATAGGCGTGAGAAATCTTTCTGGCACTAATACTTTTCATTAACTATGATCTAATGTGTTTCTCTAGGAAATTTACGATCTGTTTAGAGGCAGTCCCATCGCCAAAAGGACTTGGAATGGCTGCTATCCTCGCATGCTCTTTTAAGTCAACCAAAAATTTATTGGCCGTACTAAAGATTCTACTGGCATCTGTTCCTACAAGAAGATTGACCCCTGCCTCAACCCCTTCAGGACGTTCGGTAACATCTCGCATAACCAACACAGGCTTTCCAAGAGATGGAGCTTCCTCCTGTATTCCTCCTGAGTCAGTAAGGACAAGATATGATTTATTTACAAGATAAACAAAGGTCTCATAATCCAAAGGATCAATAAGAATAATCCCTTTATGATTATTTAAGTGAGCAAATACCACTTTCCTCACATTTGGATTTAAATGGACCGGATAAACTATTCTATCTTCAGGGAAAGCCGCTGAAAGTTTTTCAATTGCCGCACAAATATGTTCAAAGCCGTCCCCGAAACTCTCCCTTCTGTGGGCAGTCACTAAAATGATTCGTCTATTTTGTGATATAGCGTCTTCAATCTCTAGAGGTAGCTTGGGGGGTTCTTTCTCTAACTTTGCACACATCCATTTCAAAGAATCAATTACCGTATTGCCACTTACAAGGATTTTGTCTTCCGGGATACCCTCCGACAATAGATTATTTTTAGACAACGATGTCGGTGCAAAGTGCCAAGTTGCAACTAATCCAGTTATTTTCCTATTCAGCTCCTCAGGAAAAGGAGAGTAAATATTGTGGCTTCTGAGTCCAGCTTCAACGTGTCCTACAGGAATACGACGATAAAAAGCAACTAAACTAGCTACTTGAACTGTAGTTGTGTCACCCTGAACCAAAATGCAATCCGGCTCTTCCTTCTCAAGAAGACCGTCTATGGCCTCAAAAAGGCGTGCACTCATCCCGCTAAGTGACTGGCCTGACGTCATAACTTTCAAGTCAATATCTGGAGCTAAGTCAAATGAAGTAAGAGCCTGTGCAAGCATTTCTTTATGTTGCCCAGATGACACGAGAATTGGATTAAAACCTTTCCTCAACTTCAATTCTTTGTAAACAGGAGCCATTTTGATAGCTTCTGGTCGCGTGCCAACAAAAACGAGAACCTTCTTCTCCACAATTTCACCTTCTTTTTTCAAAAGAATAAATATTACGCATGTTACTTCTCTACACAATATGCGGATTTTTGTGAAGGTTAACACAACTTTTGCTTTTAAATTCGCCTTTGAAAGTGAGTACCGATGAATTTGAGCATAATCGATGATTGTCAAGCGACTTTCTCGTTAATTTGAACTTATTTACAAATCTTTGCATTAAAACTTTCTCAACTTTCTGCACTATAGCAATCTATTAACCGTTTGAAGCTTTCTCAATGTCAGTTTTCTGTTGATTTGTTTTTTTGGGCCTATCGATTCTTCTCTTAGGAGTTGGGTCCGCGATCGGATGCAGTCTCGGTCTACCTGGCTTTCGTTTGGCAGTTGGATCTGGCGTTTAAAAATTTGCGAAACTATTATTTAATGAATTCTTGCGACAATCTCTTTTAGTTTTAATGGCTAAAGTCCCAACGAAAAAAGAACGAGTTAAAAAATGAATAAATGTGAACACAAGCGAGCAATTACTTTTTCTGTAGTTCTAACCACTTGGAACATGTCAGATTGCATCGAAGAAATGTTGACGAGTTTGAAAGAGCAGAGCTTTCCGCCGGATGAGGTATTAATCTTTGATGATGGCTCTTCGGACGGAACAAAGGAAATCGTGGAAACTTTTTGTAGAAATAATGAAAGTTGGCACTTCTACGGAATGGTGCATCAAGGAGTAAGTTCGCTCAGAAATATTGGTATAGAAAAAATATGGACCGATTATTTTTTTGTTTTAGACGGAGACGATATTTTAAGTAGAGATTATTTTGAATCTTTTTATCCAGTATTGCTTCAAAATCCAGATGTAGGAATTTGCGGATCTTATGAGCTAGACCATAAAAGTGGCTTTATAAACAAAATTGGTTGGAGTAATCGTCCACAGAAAAACCCGGGAGATAAAGACTCTATTTTTTATTCATATATGGGTTGGGCATGGGACAAAGCGTTTAAAACACAATTTATAAAAGACAATAAGTTGCTCTTTCCCCATTTAAGAAATTCTGAAGATTTAGTATTTGTTTATAGCTCCTTGATATTGGCAAGAAAGATCCTTCATACTGGAAAATGCAGCATTTACCATAGGGTAAACCGACTATCTTCCTTAAGCAACTCTCTTACAGAAGAGGAACAAGACTATTACAAAGCTGTCCAACTAATGAAGATTTTTTTGAAAGAAAGATACGTTAATGTTAATCAAGGTTTTGAAGAGTGGGCGGCAGATTTTTTATTGTGGGCTGTGAAGGGAGCAGACTATAGATTTGATGATCTTTTAAAAACATTCTCGGAAGTTCCTTGGGAAGAAATTGCCCAGAGAAAACCAAGATATTACAGTGGACTAAACTGGATTATGAAGGCCAAAAAAAACAATCCTTCCAAAACAGTTTGGAACCTTATTTATCTTTTCTATCGATTAAAGAAATTTGGTATAGGACGAGCAAAAAGAATAATCTCAAGTTATTTTATTGAATTAATTAACAATTTCCCCAAAAATTAAACTATAGCCTAATAAAGACTCTTTCCTGTTTTTACACGAACCCTTATCTGGAGCCGGTTGTGGACGTATCCTTCAACCAGGGCGGACGCATTCATTTATCTAAGAAAATAACAAAAAAAATCTTTAAAATCTTTTTTAAACAAATAGATAAACATAAATATCTGGTTCTTCCCGGATTAGTGGGAAATTTGACATATCCAAGCAAATTCGTTATTTCACCAAGCCCCCTCCCGTCCCCCTTTTAGAAAAGGGGGAAGCGATTCGCCATCTGACGTCGGCCCCTCCGCCATGTATGTCGGAGGGGCCGACTAATAGCGTGAAGGTTGTTGCATTCTTCTGTCAAGGGCATTACGGCTCTTAAACGGCCTGCTCCCCGCAAGCGGGTCCCCTCCATTTCCGCCTGCATCCCTTGACATCAGGCAACAACAAATAACAAAAAAGCGACATGTACATCCGTTAAAGTTGAGTTTTTCGAGCAAACAACCCAAACCTTGCAGAATTATAGAAACACAAAAAATGTAAATTTTGTAAATTAGACTATAATCCACGAATAACCTGAATTCCGGACCTCCTAGGTGATAAATCTAGGAGGTTCTTTGATTCCTATGGCTTCCAAAGTTAATCTTATTTTCTTTGGAATTAAGTCCCAATAAAAGAATTGATTGTTTTCTGATTTCCGGCTTGTGACATCTATCACACTCAGCCCTCTTAAGAAGTCGGGGACATCGTCAGGCAAAAATTTTGCTTTTTCTTCCTGACAGTTTTCTTCTTCTCTTGCCCGGTGGAAACGCATTTTTAAATTCATCAGCAAAATCAAGCTTAGAAATAGAACAAATACTTTTCCTTCTAAAGCGCTTTCCTGGCAACGCATGCGGCGTCCCGAACATCTCTCTTTGAGGTTATTGAAGTTCTTCTCCACGATGTCTCTTTGCCGGTAAATTCTCAAAGCTTCAGCTGCCGAAGATACTGAGCTGGACACCAATACGAATAGCCCTAGTAGTTTTTCATTTTGCTGCCACAGTTCTTTGTCGTAAGCCCATCCTAGAGAGCCCTTGATAAAGAACTGTTTACGCAAGTCTGCTTCCGGTTTATTTAAGGGAGATTTAGCTTTAATTTTTTTCTGCAGTTTTTTCAGCTTTTTCAACAATGTTTCTCTTTCTCCGGCGGCACGGAATGGGTCAAGATAAACATGGATATACAGTGGCTTCCTTTCACGATAACCTGTTGAAGGATCGTAGTAAGACCAAGTAGTTGAAGATGTTTTGGCTTGCAGTCCATATTCTTCTAAGAATGTATCCACGCCTCCTAACTGCAATTCCCTGGCAAAACTGTTAATAACCGATTTGCAGTAATTAAGGTTGGTCTTAGAGCCGCAGATAAATCCAAGATTGTTTTTATAAAGTTGGTCAAGCAAAGAAGGTGAGCTAAAGGCTCTATCCATGACTAAGCTAACGTTGGAGGTATCCAATTGAGCGGTGTCTACCAACAACTGCCTTAAAGCCAGAGGATCAGAAATTGAACCTTCCAGAACTTTGTAATACAGAGGTTCTCCGGAATTTTCGGAAACGATCAGACCCAAGTTTAACTGAGGCAGTTCTGGATTTTCTTTGCTGTAACCATAGGCAGTTTTTCGGATGGTTTCAGAGTAAGAAGAGATAGAGGTGGTGTCAAAGCTCCAATAAAGAGAATTCTGCTCGGAAGATTTAGAGTGTTGAATCCTTTTGTGAAGAAATCGCATGACTTCTGGATTTAAGATGCTTTGAAAAACTTCGGAGACTTCCTGAGAGCTCAAGGGAGAGCAAGGCAGCCAAGTGTGATGGCTGTAGATCTCAAATTCTGAGGCAACGGCGCCCGGATCGGAGGCAAAGAAAATAGCCAAAGACAGAAGAACTGCCGCACGGTTTTTCCCAAATACATCCTCAAGATCAGTCAGCAGATGGTTTTGTTGGGCTATTTGCCACAAGACATAGGAGGCTCCGGCAGAAAGTCGAGTGTTCTGATCGAGTTCATCAAAGAAAGCCTGACGTTGTTGAGCCATGGGCTCAAGAGGTGGAAGCACCGCAATATTTGGACCGGCAAGACGTATTGTTCTTCCAGATAAGGTGGCCTTGCAGTCCTTTAAAGCAGGAAACTGACTTAAGAATTTCTTTCCTAGCTCTACTGAGTCATCATCAAAAATTCTTCCTACCGTTTTCTGGAATTGTTTCTGGCAAGTGGAGCCTTCCCATTTATTTCTGTAGAAAATCGCATATCTAATCCCATGATTGTTCTTAATAAAAATGGGTGAGATAACTCCTGACTCAATGAAATAGTTTTCTTGAGCCGAAGGATCAAAATTTGTTTGAGAAGTATCGGTTTTCATAGGAGATAATTATCACCTATTAAATATATAAAAAAGCTGATTCGTAACTCAAAAAGAGCACTAAATCAGCAAGTTATTAAGAAAAAGCAAGAAATTGTTAAATATGCACCTAGATTAACGGGAATTCAGGGAATAACTACTTGGAAAAATTGAGAAAAGTTAAAAATTTTCCCAAGTTTTTCTTTTTTTGTACTATAATAGACTATATAATACACAGCGGGTCTATTAAATCATGGGACGTACTAAAATTTACCCCGACGGCCACTTTCGATACACGACCTGCCATAACGCCAACGGAACTACTTATGTCGTTCGCTATAGGAATGAATGGAATAAAGAAAAGAAGCGCTCCGAGCCTAAGGAACGTATTTACGTAGGCTCTCTGAACACATCCACAGGCAAGGTCTCTTTCAGCAAGAAGTTCCTTGAAAAATATCCTGAGTTTGCCGGCCAACTCTACTTTTACGAAAGCAATGAATTGGTAACAAAGACTGAAGAGGAAACCGAAGCCTTAGAAGAACAAAGAAGCAGTTCCTGCCTAGATGACATTGTTTCTCCGCTCGGCAGCTGGATCTGCTGGCACACTGCCCTGGAACATCACATCCTTAAAGATTTGAAAGAGGTTTTAGAACCGGAGGATGCAGACAATTTTCTCAAACTGGCGGTTTATGTTTTTCTTTCTTCCAACGGGGCCTTACAGATTTATCAGCAATGGTTGCCGCAACAATGGCTTCCCAGCGCACAACTACTTGATTCTGCCCAGATAAGCAGGCTTCTTGCCAAAATAACCGATGAGACTATTAAAAAATACTTCAAGCTTAGATTCGATCGGGTTCGTAACTTCTATGAGAAATTGGCTGAACAAAAAACTTTAGCTTCCAACGTCCGCCACCTCCTGGCTTTGGATTCCACATGCGTTCACAGTTACTCGGAAACCATTGAAGACGCTGCCTTTGGACATGCAAAACAGCGACCGGATTTAAAACAAATTAATTACACCCTAGGAATTGACTACTTAACCGGAGAGACGGTCTACGCCTTAGAAAGTGAAGGCTCTATTAACGATAAGGCCCTGTACTCTACTGTGATTGCCGATATGCTCAACGCTAACTTTGACCTGACCGATACTGTATTCGTTACCGACAGAGGCTACCATAGCCTCCATAACGTGCAGCAGCTCATTAATTCTGAGCTCGGCTACCTCACGGGAGTGCCTCTTTCTGAGGAAGGGATAAAGGAGAAATTCAGAAAATACAAAGCTTCCTTCTCTAGTTCTGCTTTTTATCTTCCCGACGTTGGACTCTATTGCAGAACTTTTACAGAGTCTTGGCAACAAAAAATGCCGGTGACAGAGCAAACTTTTACCACTACTCAGTATCTTCACTTGTATGTGAATCCGGAACTCCAAACTGCTCAGATGAAACAATTAGAAGCTGTCGTTGCTGAGGTGCTGGAAAAGAAAAATAAAGGACTGACCGTGGAACATAGCTTGTATACGCAGGCATCGCCCTATATTAAAGAAGATGAGAAGCGAAAAGTTTGGATAAAAAAGACTAAAGCGCTCGATAGTGTCAGATGTCTTAAGGGCGCCTGGGCGATAAGAACAAATTGCATAGAAGACCCGAGTGCCGCTGTCAGAATAAGCAGACAGAGAAATGTTATAGAAGAAGCCTTTAGAGGATTTAAGGTAGAAAATTCCGGCGACAGGCTCTACAGCACGAAAGCAACCTATGAGGGCAAACTCTTTTTGCTGTCGCTAGCTCAGCCGCTGCGCAATATCTTTCTGATGAATGTTAGAAACTTCGCGCAGCCTTTGCCGGAGATTGAAAAGTACTGTCAGGAACAGAGAAAGCAGAATAAGGTCGATTTATCAGAGACTGAGAGACGCAAGGTGAAGTTGCCCGGCGATTCACTGCGTATGGCATTTGCTTCTTTAAGCCGGCATAAAGCCGTAAGAGCCCCGTCTGGAACAAACTGGATAATGAAAAAGCCCCTACCTAAAAAAGATAGGGACCTCATCAGTTTGTTGGGCTGTCTTAAACCCCCTCGCCTTTTTAAGCCCGACTGATATAGTCTAGGGCTAACAAAGTTTGGGGATAACGGAAGTTGGAGTCTTCGAGGATTATTGATAATGCGGACGATGCTGGAAATGCTGGAGATGCGGGAACGAGCGAATTGGAACCGCAGACGGCGCCGGCAAAAACTCCACATACTGTCGGTTCCAATTCGCGAAAGAAACTTTCATTCATTAGGGCGTGAAAAAAACTCATATCGTTTATTTAGCATTTTTTCCCCCAATCTGCTAGAGAAAGTATCTTGACTATCTACGCCCTTGTTAACAATATCTTTTTCTGAACCTTTGTACTTCCTTCTTGTCCAAACATTACGAGCCATAAAATCATCATTGGCACCACGGCCAATAAAGGAAGTTGGTACCTAAAGTCACCATTTACTGGCGATAAAATATTCAAAGTAAGTGTTAAAAATATTGGAAGAACCAGGATCATGCCCGCAGCAGATCTTCTAAAAATGATTAAAACACCAAGAAGAATAGCTAAATAGGTGGGTAAATAAGGTCGAGTTACAAATGAGAAAGGCATCTTTTCAACCCATATATAACCGTAATTGGTCACTCTTTCTCTCCACCTGGAGGAAAAAGTATATTGTAGTTTAAATTTACCAATATTTGGTGCTCCAGTTTCTATCCACCAATAAAAAGGTGCCATTACATTATTATTTGCAAAGGGGTAAAAATATAAATAACTATGACTTATCAGACCTTTTATGCAAGATTTGGGAAATTGTTTACATACCTTAAAAGCTAATTGTGCTACGTCTTTTGGAGAAGCTTCCTTCCTGATCTGATGTTTAACTGGATCATAAAGTTGAGGGTTATAGTCCGTTAAAATTTTTTCACTGTCATAAAAAACCTTTTCCATTTCCTTTAGCATACTCGCGTCGAAGGAATGCTTATTTTCCATCCAAGCCTTAGCAATGGGTTGCCCCAGCAACGCAAAAGTTTCTCTTGTTGGAGAGGGCTTAACATGAAGAACATTTTTAAGATAATAATTTGAAGACAGGACAAGAAATAACAACAAACAAAAACTCATTACAAGGGGTTTACAACTTTTTGATTTTTGCAGACCGAGATATCCTATCAAGAACAAAGCAGTAGGGACGACCACAAATATT
The DNA here is from genome assembly GCF_002221595.1 of Turicimonas muris. GTDB lineage: Bacteria > Pseudomonadota > Gammaproteobacteria > Burkholderiales > Burkholderiaceae_F > Turicimonas > Turicimonas muris. The sequence goes on along the minus strand of NZ_NHMP01000001.1, from coordinate 444,266 downwards.
CCATTGTGCCTTATAAAACAAAGAAAGAACGCACTAATAAAAAACAATACTATCAACCCTACGTTATTATTTTTCTGTCTTTTAGTTACCATGACTAAAGCCAGAAGCGTAGAAGAAAATAAGGCAAATGAAGAAGCATAAAGACCATCTTTCATAATCGCTTGGGCATAAAGTGGAAACTGGGGAACAAGAGCAAAGAAGAGGGGAAAGAGAAAATATACCCATTGTCGCAGTGTAGGGACGGAGATTCTTATTAATAAACAACTGATTGTATAAAGCAGGATCTCGAAGAGAAACAGGATTCCAGATAAACAAGCGAAACTATTTTCATCTCCTATCCAAAACCGAAGTTTAAGAACTAATGCGAAAAAACATGAGAAAAAATAAGGGTGATGATTAGAAGGAGGCCAAAAACCAGCGGCTGAATTGATCATAGTTAAGCCGTCCCAAGTTGGGGTTCCTGGGAAAAAAACTATATAGTAAGGCAACCATGCCAAAAAGATTATTAAGAAAGAGAATACAAAGTATTTCACTAATTCTTTAGAAACTGACGTACCCTGCAGATTCTCCATTTCAAAAAAACTTTTACTAAATCGGAGTGCCGCTTTTACAAAAATAGTACCCCAAAAAGCAAATACTCCAAATTTCAGAAAAAAAATTAAAATCGTGCTGAAAGAAAAAGTTATTCCTCTGAAACTTGAATATTGAGCAAAACTATCTGAAATTAATGCTAAAAAAGTAATAAGAGAAGAGGCTAAAAGACAGGGAAAGTCTTTTTTTGTGATCTTAAGATCAAGGCCAGAGAAAACCACCAGCAAAATAATTGCACAAAGGAAAAGCCCTAAGGCCCCATAGCTGTCAGGAAGCGATTCAATCCTGGGAAATAGTTGAGAGCCATGAGGTCTAGGAACTGCATTTAAAGTTAAGGCCAAAAACGTTCCCAAACTAATAATTAATCTACTAAAAAAAAACAAACTACTCATGATTCATCTAAGAGATATACAAAATTTCAAAAGTTAACCAGCTTTTCAGGCATCCTCTCAGTCTTACCATTTACGGGAACAAGATTAAGAAAAAATCTTCTTGGAAAGAGAAAAATTTATTAGCAATCCAGCCACGCTGCCCAAAGCGAGAGGAATGAATTGATAATTCTCAAAAAATTTGATTTGATACAACAAATATAACGATGTAGCTAAGTTAGCTAAACCTCCTAGAATCATTGAGAAAAAATACTTAATAAATTCTGGTAAGAAGCCAGTTTTTTTCTCTACCAAAAATGTAAAACTCCGATTCAGCAAAAACGTAAAAATCACAGCAACCAAAAAAGCGATTATTCGGGCCAAACCTAGGTTACAAATTTGGGTAAAAAGGTAGAAAACACAAACATCAACACCAAATCCAAAAGTGCCCACAACTGAGAATTTGATAAATTGAAAGTATGTACTACTTCTTTTCATGAGGGACCGGATAGGAAAGATATAAAAGACGTTTAAATTCAATTCTTCCTTTAGTGACCGTTTGCAAAATAATACCAGCCACAAAACTTAGGAAAGCAAAGATCATCAACCCAGTAGAAAGCACTGCGGTAGGTAGGCGTGGAACCATTCCAGTATTTAGGTAAGTGACTAATATGGGAACGGCTAAGATGATCGATAAAAATCCGAAAAAAATTGCCAAAACTGAATAAAAAAACAGAGGCTTTTCAGTTGCATAAATCTTAAAAATAGTCCAGGCAATTCTGACCCCGTCCTTGTAAGTCGATAACTTACTCTCACTTCCGTCAGGTCTCTTGTAATACGGGGTTGGAATTTCTTCACATCTCATTTTTAATTGAAGCGCATGGACATTCAATTGAGTTTCAATTTCAAAACCTTGGGATAGAGAAGGGAATGATTTAACGTAACGTCTTGAAAAAACTCTAAAGCCAGAGAGCATGTCTCGGAAAATTCTTTTCGAAGATTTTTGATCAAAAACGTAGGCAATAGCACTAGTTATAACTTTATTTCCAAACCTATGCCCTTTTCTGTAAACTTTATTCCCCGGATCACTGTCAATTTCAACTCTTCTTCCAACTACCATGTCCAACCTCTTTTGGAGAAGAATGTCAATCATCGACCTCAATGACGCAATATCATATGTTGCATCTCCGTCTACAATAACGTATATATCAGCCTCGATTATGGAAAAAAATTGGGTGACTACGTTGCCTTTTCCTTTAGCTTTGACCTTGAATACCCCCCCCATTAAAAGTCCATATTCTTCAGTTCTTAAAATCTGTTTAGAGGATGAAAAATAATTTTCTGCAACTTGGAAAGTGTCATCAGTAGAGTTGTTGTCAAAAACATAGACTTCACCTTCCGGAAAATACTTAGTGATGTCTTCAAGAACTTTTGGGAGAGCAACAGCTTCGTTGTAACAAGGGACTCCAATTGCTACTTTATTACCTTTATACATATTGTCTTCATTGAGATATTCAAAATAAATAAAAATCCAGAAACCTTGTATGGATCGGTCGGTTGGGGAACGTAATGCTAGTAGAAGGAGCATCAATATTTTTACAAACCCTTTGCTATACCTAAAGAACTTTACATGTAAGATTCTTAGACAGAACAAAGCCTTTTCATAAGAAATAAAGGGAAAAATTCCTTTTTCTATGCCTATTGAATGCGTCTGTTGCGCAAGTTCCCCTCCCAGCCTGAGCTTTTTAATTTTTTCCGAGTCTACGCATTATTTAAAGAAATTTCTATTTTTTTTTTTTTTTTTATTAGGAACTAAGGGTTTTCCCTCTCTCTAACACAGTCACCTTTTCCTTTTCGAGCATTCAACTATTTTCCTAGAAATCTTTCTTAAAAACAAAGGATTAAGATGTTAAGAACAACTAGTTTTAAACGACCTTTTTCTCTCTTAACGGCTCCATTATCTAGTCCGAATGAAAAACTTAAGTCTTCGCTTTAGCTTTGAAAGCTGGGCTTTAAGCTTTAAAATTCCGATAAAAGAAAATGTTCGTAAAACCACCCGCTATTTAATTACCCCTCTGTCAAAATTATTCACCCATCGAAAACAATAACTGCCTCCCAGGGAGTATAAATAGTTAACCGTCTTGAATGAATTTCCATTTTTTTGCAAATATCCGCAAATCACCTCGAGTTGGTCGTCTTTTTTTATTTTTTGGGCTCCTGTACAGTTCGCACCCAATGGTTGTCGACCTTAATCGACCGGCTCCGAGAAAAACCGTTAAGAATTTTCTGTTTTCTCAAAAGCCCATCTTCGGATGGATCATCAATTCACCAATCGGCGGATTCCCTTTCCGCTGTGCGGTAACAGAACGTCGAATTTTTAAGGATTTTTAATCATGCAAAATTCAATCCAACCTTCTGCTGAGTTTCAGCAGCTTGTTAAAGCTCAGCTCAAAGGAAACTGGAAAAGCGTTCTGGAGCAGCATTTAGGCGCAGAAGTATTAGCTAAACCAAATCAGCCTTGTCCGTTCTGCGGAGGCAGCGATCGCTTCTCTTTTACCGACAAGTTCGGCAACGGAGATTGTTATTGCCGCCATTGCGGTCATCGAGACGGCATTAAAGTGATTATGGATTTAACCCATAAGAACTTCTCAGAAGTAATCGTTTCATTGGGAGCTCAACTTGGAATCCCAGCCGAAGTTCCTTCAGAACCGAAACCGAAGAAAGCTAAGTCCCGTAAAACTTTTACCTCGAAAGACTTATGGAATTTAGGCTCTCAAATTGAAAAAGATACATCCCCGGATCGTTATCTTTCTTCAAGAGGATTAAATGGCCGAAACTTCCAATCACTTCGTTTCTTTGATCATTTGCGTTACGCAGAAAAGTCTAAAGATGGATCTTCCTGGGAGGAGAAGTACTATGAAGGTATCCTCTGCCGGATAGATTCCTCTGAAGAAGAATGCTTCAATATCCTTCGGATTTACTTAGACAACGGTCAAAAAGCCAAAGTCAAGGCACCAAAGAAAGTCTTTGGAAAAGAAATCTCCGGCGGCTTCATCAAGCTTGGAGAAATCAACCCTGACGACGGCCGGCTTGGATTAGCGGAAGGAGTTGAGACAGCAATGTCCGCGTGCATTCTTCACGAAATGCCCGTGTGGTCGGTTATCTCGGCCTTCAACTTTAAAAACTTCGTTCCTCCTAAAAAAGTAAAAGAATTGTTTATCTTCGCTGATAACGATTCCAACTTCGTCGGACAGAAAGAAGCGTTCACCGCAGCTTCCGTCCTTGCTCAAAAATACAAGTCTTTGAAGATCTCGGTCGTCATCCCACCTGAAGTCGATTCAGATTGGAATGATGTACTTCTCTCTTCAAAGCGGTAGATCAAACTTCGTTTGAAATACCTCAAGCTCCTCTGAAAGCTTCGTCACATAGACAAAGCTGCGCCTGCAGTATCAGAGAACCCGTGTTCGTAAGAACACAAAAAATTCGTGAAAGACGCTAGACGGCTTTCTTTCCTATCCCTCCGGGGCTTTCGCCCCGGTCACATGGGGTGCCCCTTTTTAATTTTCTTTACTAAGGAGTTATCTTATGTTGAATATGGTTTATGACAAAGAAGTCGCCATGACGGAATTTGGTTTGCGCAAGCCGGGCTCTGTCTTGGGATTTTCGAACGGCAATGCGGACCAGTCCGTCTTGGCCCTCATTCCCGAACGTAATCCGCATTATGTCTTTCAGCCTCAGCAGCTCGGCATCATGACGATTTGGTGGGAAGCAGCACCAGATGAACCTTTGTTCATAAGCGGTCCTCACGGTTCCGGCAAAACTAGTTTTGTAAACCAGTTTTGCGCCCGGGTCGGTGCGCCCGTTGTTTCATTAACGGCTCGCTCCCGGCTCGATAGAACAGATCTCATCGGCCACTACATCATTGATAAAGACAAGAGCATGCGCTTTGTCGACGGTCCTTTAACCAGGGCTTGGAGATACGGCATGGTCTTTTTAATCAATGAAATGTCAGCGGCGCCTGCTGATCTTTGGCTGTCAGTCAATGAACTTCTTGAAGGTTCGCCTCTATTTATAGAAGCAACCGGGGAAGTCATCAAGAAGCACCCTCGGGCGCGGATTGTAATGACAGACAATATCAGAGGTATGACCGACGACAGCAGCGGTCTTTATCTTGGAAGACACCTGCAGGATCCGGCAGTAATGGATCGCTGTTGGAAATTAAGGATGGAGTATATCGATGCTTCTGCAGAGATGAAGCTCATTGAGAGCCAAATCCCTGATATAGAAGTTCACGGTATGACTTTGCAAAGCTGGAAAAAAGAGTTCGCTCTTCGGCTCAGAAAAGCCGCCGCCAAAGTGCGGGAGGCTTACAACGGGACTCCCGGTGTTCAGCCGATTGAAGCAACCATCTCTACGCGAGTTTTACTGCGCCTCAAAGATCTTCTAATTATTTCAGGAAGATCCGGGAGACTCAGCGTCAGAGAGGCCCTTAACTGGGCCCTCCGGATTGCACTGACTGAAGCGGTCGATAGAACCAGTGCTTTAACAATCGAAAAAATTGTTGAAGCAGAACTCGGTGATATCTGCACGCATTTGGCAGCGCCTTAATTTCTTCGGAAGCCTTTTAGGCTTCCGAGAGACTGCATACGAATTTCACTTCCGGTGAAAAACTTACAAAAGATTTTCACCACCTCGTTAACGGGGCTTTATGTCCCGTTAACGAGGGTCGTAAGGCCCCTTTTTTATTTAAGAATGGTCTTATGACAAATACTTTATTTGACGGTCTCCTTCATGAGGAGCCAAAGGATGTTGCTTCAACCGATAAAAAGGAAGCAGCAAATTTCAAACAATCGTTAGTGATGGTTTGTTTCCGGATTTCGGTCTGGACGGGAACCACAACCGAACAATTATCTGTGGAGGACGGCTCTGAGAGCATGCTCCGCAAAAGAATTGTTCCTAGCGAGATTTTGAAACCGTTTACGGATTTGCGTAATAGAGCCAAACGGTTCTGCAAGCAGCACGGCGAAACCTATCTCAACGGATATGTAATGCCTGCTGACTGCGCCCGGATGGCTTTGGATGAGTTAAAGGAAATCAGAGCGTCGTTTATTAAACAACGGGATGAACACTTTGCTCATGCATACGAAAAAATGCGGGAAGCACGGGCTCAAGGAATTATTCCTCGGGGCTGTTCGGATCTGGTATCCGTCCCTTCCCTCAAATATGTCCTTGGGCATATTCGTTTCAACTATGACGCATTTTCTCTGGCAAGTTTTAAACACGGACATTCTTCTTCGTATGAATCTTTCCTAACTGACTTCTGTCAGCGGATGTCAAACGAAGCTCAGGATATTGAGGCTTTGCTGAAGGAATCTCTCGAGATTCCGGATGCCCTGCTCTACCGGTGCTTAGAACTGAGTGAAAAGCTTGATACATGGAGGCGTTCCCACCCTAACATCGGCACTGCCGCTGTCAAATTAAAGGGTGCCTACATCGTAACTGCCCAGAGACCTAAGGCTATGCAAACTTCCGAAAGGATTATTGATGCGCTGGATTCGATTACTCGTCTGGAATCAATTGATTTTTTCGGCAAGGGCCAATGTCCTGCAGAGGACACCGTAAACGGAAGAGTGCAGGTCAATGTTCACGGCACGGATATACCTTCTTTTCAATCGGATTCGACTGAGCCGGCAGGCAATACTGGCCAAGAGAACACCGATGACTGTCCGGCAATAGCCGAGACAGCACTTACCTCAGAAGCAAATTCTGCTTATCAAGGCATCGCTTTGAGAAATGCTTCGGAGGGAAATGACTCTTCATCTTTGGGAAAAGATGAAGAGCCCGTGAAGAAATGGACGTGTTCCGTGGATTCTGTCTTAGCACGAGGCCGAAGCCTCTTTATTGGTTAACAACGCCCTGAAGCGGATTCCGGAGAAGATTTTCTTCTCCGGGTCATCTTCGAAGGAGAATTCTAATGGCTATTGATAAAAACTTTTTAACTCTTGCGGAGATTCAAAACAGCATTGCAAATTTTACCGGTGTGAATGCCAATAAACCGGTCAATCTAAATTTCGGTGCGGAACACGCTTCTACAGACGGCAATACGATTCACCTGCCTAATGTAAATCCGAAAGACGCTGCAGCGACAACCATTCTGTTCGGCCATGCGGTTCATGAAATTGCTCATGTACTTTATTCCGAGTTTGAATGCTTGGAAGACTGTAAAGCGTTTAAACCGCTGGTAAATGTTTTAGAAGATATCCGCATTGATAAAGTCATGGCAGACCGCTGCCCGGGTTCTTATCTCATGCGCCGGGATCTTTACGAAACATTTGCCAAACTCGGCAAACTTCCTCTTGCAAAAGAAGAAGATTCTCCGCTGAGACTGCTGTGTTTAGCGCTTTACTGGCATTTAGTTGACAAGGTGCATTGTTTTCATTTGGAGAATCTTCCGATTCAGCAGACAGAACAAGTGTTCTGCAAAAAGTATGGACGGGCATTATTTACTCGTTTATGCACCATGGCAGAACCTACTGTTAATGCTTCATGCACGGCTGAAATCATTGAGATCGCCCGCAAAATTTTGGCTAAATTTGTTCCTGCCGGATGTCCGAGCGCTCCTAAAGAAATCGCTTCGATGGGAACGAATCCTCGGCTCTCTCCGGTGGAACAGAAATTTGCCGAAAAGAAAGCGGAAAAATTTCTGGAGGCTGCTTTTGCAGATTGCCATGATCTTGATCTGGGCAAGAACTGCGAGCAGTTGTTGGATTCCAAACAATGCGCAGAAGACTTTTCTTCCGAAGAACCTTACGGCTTTGCCGTATGGACCGTAAAGAGGGATGAATTTATGAGTGAGAATCCGGGAAATTTTCTGACGGAAGCCAGAGAACTTTGCGGCCTGCACTCCAATAAGCTCAGAAGATTCTTTCAGGCTAAAACGTTAACTAATTCTTTAAGAGGAAGAACGGGAAGCTGTATTGACTATCCGGTTCTCAGCCGCATTAATGTGGGTGACAGCCGTGTATTCAAGAAAGAAAACTTTGAGATTCAAGAATCTGCTGCCTGTGCTGTTTTATTAGACAGAAGCGGTTCAATGACTCAAGAGATGCTTGAAAAAGCAAAACTCTGTGCTTATTCCGTTGCAGAAATGTTTGAGTCTTTGGAAGGTTGTGTTTCTTCATGTTATGCCTTTCCCGGCTTAACCAGAAAAACACTGCTGGAAGTTAAAAACTTTAACGATACGTGCAGAAGAACCGTGTCCCGTTTTGCTTCTGTCAAAGCATTCGGATTCACGCCCGTCGTTGAGAGTCTCAATACGGCAGCCGTTCAGCTATCCATTCGCCCTGAGGCAAAGAAAATCATTTTTATCATCACCGACGGACTTTGTCCGGAGGCAGACAAGATAGAAAAGACCGCTTCTCTCCTAGAGAAGAAAGGGTTTGAGATTCTTTGCATCAATATCGGCGACGATGTTGAACGCTTGTTTAAGTATCAAGAGACAATCACTGAAGTAAATCAACTTGCTCCTAAAGTCTTTCAGCTCCTAAGTAATTACTGGAGTAAAGAAGACCAAATTAGGCGGCTAAATCTTTCTTAGCTCTTGAATTACCCTAGGGGTAAAGCTAAGCTCTCATAGGTAGGATAAACCCCCAACTTTCGTTGGGGCCCCGGGAGTACCGGTCAAGTTCACCTTCAAGAGGTTGCTATGAAAGAAACAAACATTAGTTCTAAAAAGATTTCCTCGGAAACTTTTTGCCAACAACCATTGCCATTTATTTTTTCAATTAACCGATTCGCAATCACGATGACGTATATGTTTCAAAAAGACATCCTATCTCAGTCAGGTCTGCCCCAGAAAGACCTGACTGAAGCAATGTGCACATTTGCTTACCGTGTACCCTATTCTGTCGTGGCTGCTCCGGACATTAAGAAGCGCAAAACCGGCGTCTCCGCCCGGCTTCCTTCCATTGCATTAATTGAAGAAGCCGTTAACAGCATGCTGGCAATAGATATAGAAAGGATTGCTGCAGCAGAAAAGAAATTACTCAGATATCTTCCGAGTTTCAATAGCAAAGATTGTTGGCAAGCGGTTTTGAAATATGTATTCCTTAACGAATTCCGTAAAGGAGTCATTGCCGATATTCCCTTGAGCAAGAAGCTATTTGCTCTTCCTAAGGGACATTTTCAGAGTTTGCAGGATTATGTCCTCAAAAATGAGGAAGTTCCTTTGCCTTATCAACTCGCCGGAGGTTTAAGAAAAAAAGATGAAAGACTGAACCTTAATGGAACAGTTGACGAACATCTTTGGATGGTAGCGTCTTGCAAGTCTTATCGTATAGCGACTCGGCCCATCGTCGAAAAATTTTTTAAAAAATTGAAAACTAAAGAGAAAGACCCGACCTGGGATCACGACATCTTTAAAGAAGTGTTTTCCGATGCCATTACTGATGCCTATGGGAACAAATTGGCTCTTCCTAAAACAACAGAAAATTGGGAAAAATGCATTTATAAAATTGCTGCCAAGTTAAAACTTTTTCCGTCCTATATAACTGAAGGAGAGTGGATAGGAGAGATCCAAAACGACAAAGAATTCCAAGCAGAAAACACACCTGTGGCATGTAGACAATCCGGACGTAAATGTCACTGCAAAGTGATCCGTTTCTTGTGCGATATCATGACTGTTTTTAAATGGGGGCGCACCAATTTCAGTTTCTGTAAGAGAGACTCGGCCGTTTACACACTTTACTTGACCAAGCAAAGAGTTTGTTCATTCTTAATGCATCTCTCCCCAAAGTATGGTTCCCAGAAATATCTTTATTGGTCGTTTGCCAACTTTGCCCAAAATTATCTGGACGACTCAGAACTTGAGAAATTCTCCGAAATAAAAGCCAAAGGGGAACAGGAAGAAACAAACGATACTAAATACAGCCAATACCAAGGTGCCAGCGGCAAACATTTAACTTCTTTCATTTTGAATACTCCTTACCACTGTTAAATACAAATGCTTTCCCCTTCTACCTCCCAGCACATTCACGCAGCGGATTTTGTCCGCCCGCGTCCTTTTTCTGAATTCGTTCAGAAAAATAAGGACCGCTTGAATGCACTTAAGAGAAATTGGCCTTATGGATCCAAGTTCTCAGAGGTACTTCATGTCGTTCGAGAAGTGCAGGCGCACCATCAGCGTCTGCCCCTTCACGAAGCTTCAGATTACGACCGTGAAGAAGGAGCAATGCACTCCGCTTTGGATTTAGCTAACGAAGCTCTTGTTCTGCTTAAAGGCATTCCCGTTCATATGGACTTGCCATTGGTAAAAAGAGAAGAACAAAAAGAACGAGTTTTCTTTTCCATTGTCCTTTGCGCTTTATTCAGCAACATTGCCGACGGCGATGTCCGCTACCGCATTGACGGCTTTGATGCGGACGATAACCGCACCACTAAGACACCTTGCCTTCCCTTAGCCCGATTCTTCGAAAAAGATCACGTAAGAGTTCGCCTATGGAAAAAAACAGAGCCGGATTTTCATCTTTATCAGTCTTATGCCTCCCGAATTCTTCACGAAGCAGGAAAGAAAGTTCTGGATAAGATTCCTGACCATGAATTTTCCTCTTTGTACGGTTTTGTCTGTGCCTTTGTAGAAAACAGAATGAAGGATGCCCAAAGCCTTGACCCGATTTTATTCGACTGCCTTTTAAGAGCTAAAAAGAAAATCTCGGACAGAAACCATTTATTGAATTCCGGTTATCTGGATGATCGTACAGCTCCGACTCTTAAGAGAGAGCTCTCATTAATTCTTTCGGAACTCTTTAAGAACGAATGGTCTATTGATACGGGCGGAGCCCTGCGCAACAGCATGGTTCTTTTCCATGCAGGCAAAGTTTACCTTCGTTACCCTGAGGCCTTTTCTCACATTGAAGAAAGGCTTGACAGCCGCTGGGCAGATTCTCATATTCCCATCAACCCGAAGAAGATTCTCTCCTATATGACCAAAAGCCGTATGGTTGAACAAGAATCCAATTCTTTGATGATAAAGCTCAAATTTGTTGAAGAGCCAGAACTTCCGGTACAGAAGACTAAAGCGGTTACCGTTCAAGCTGATGCCGTTGCCCTTTCCAACCCATCCCAGTATTTAGCAGAGGGAACCAAAACACGCGAGTATCACGACCAAGACCGTGTTAAAAATAATCTTTCCCGTCTCATAAAAGAAAAGATTGAGTATGGAGAAAATGGTTTAAGCGTACTCGAAGCAGAAACCTGTGTCGCCGAATATGTTATCTCTTCTAATGACTCTTCCGGAAAGCAGACAGAAAGAAGTAAAGGCTTTTCTAAGCTGTTTGATGCTATTTTTCCGGCTCTTAAAAGGGATGCGGATGCGAAGAGCAAAATAAATAAAGACTCCGAGCCGAAATCTCCGGCAGAACTTGCCGTGATTAAGGCCAAACGATCCCGAAAAGATTCCTTAGTTAATCAAAAAACGGAAGAAATCAAAACTCAGCTCTCCGATGAGAATGTTTATCCTTACGCTGACAAAAAGGCCGCTGCCACCAAGCCGGCTCCCGTTGCACAGGCCTCAACAAGATCCGAAGAAACCGATGTAGTGCCGTCTTCCCCGAAGAAGCCTTCTCGAGATGCCGCCATGTTCTCCACCGAGCAAGATTCGATTACCGGTGAATCTTCAAATGCACCGGATAATAGACCGATCGAAATCAACACTTCTGAGGCTGCGGGCATTTCTTTAAGCAACCGCTTAAAAGGTTTTGGAAGGAGCTTTACTTCAAAGCTTCAAGGAGTTATTGCGTCTATTAAGAAGGTCAAGATTTTTGAATTTTCGAAAGAAGCTTCTTTAAGTGTCCCAACAGGCGATAATGTCTCGGCTGAAGATGATGTTTACTATGTTTCCCCCACTGAAGCTGCTTCTAAAGACAAAGTTTCTTCTACAGAAGAAATAAAGGTTGCTTCAGCAGAGCCGACAGTGCACGAAGCTCCTGAGAATTCTTCCGAAACCAAGGCTTCTCCAGTTTCTATGAAAGAAGCGGAACCTCTCAAACAGGAGACCGTTTCAATTGGTGCTTCTTCCATTGCAAACCTTTCTGAGAAAGCGGAGCTTTCTCAGCCCTTAACCGAAACCGAAAAAAACTTCTCTTCCGAAGAAGACTCTGTTCATTCAACTCAGGAGCAGACGGGCTCCTTAGGCTCCCAAAAATCGTTGGAACCAAAATCTCCTGAAACCAGTACTGCTGGCCAAGAAAATTCCGCTTCTGCCGATTCTTTAGAACCAAGTAAAGAATCACTCACCTCCCTGGTAGCTACAGAAGTTTCTTCAGCAGAAAGCAGTGTAGAAGACCATTCAAAATCTTCGAACACACCGGCTTCTACAGTTGAAGAAGCTACTGAGCAAACCGTCCGGAAACAGTCTGACCAGCCCTCACAAAATAAGGCTAAAACAGAAGAAATTAGACCGAAAGCAGAAGTTCTACCTTCTGAATTATCGAAAAGCTCCGCTTCCTCAAAGGATGTAAGTCCGAAAGGAGCAATCTCTTCTGAATTTAAAGAAGAACAAAAAGAAAACGTAAAAGCCGCCAAAGCATCTAAGGATGTGAAGCCTGTTTCCGGCTCATGCTCCTTAGAAGGAAGCGCTAAAACTGCAAATAACAATGGAGTACAGGATTCCTCCGGTTCCTCTCCAAACAACAAGCAGTCAAAGGAACAAACAGCCCAATTAAAGACATCTTCGACTAAAGAAAAGAACTCAAACAAATTATCCTCTGAGGCCAAGAAGTCCTCTAAACAAGAAAATACTAAGCAAGTGCCCACTACTGGCGCAACAACTAAGAATTCTTCTCCCAACAAATCCGCCAAGACAAATAAGGCTGAAAATGCTACCAAGGCTCAAAGCCAGGTTAAATCCGTTTCTGCTAAGTCAGTTTCTAATAAGAAAGCAGATTCTGTCATTGCGTCTGGACAGGCTTCACACAAGCTAAACTCAAACACTAAGAATCAAACCGTAAATGCACACGGAGCTTCTGCTCAGAAGAAATCTGAGACTCAAATGACAGGAGCTAAAGACAGTAAGCCTTCGCAAGATGTTGCAAACAAAAAGAATTCTGAAAAAGCGACCTCCTCAACTGCTAAATCCAAGCCGATTAGCAGCGAAGGAACAAATTCTGAAGGCCAAACAAGAACCGACATTCGTAATGAAGCCGTAAAACAGCACAATAAAGAAAAAGCCGCTGCCGCAAGAAAAGAAAACAAGAGAGTTAACGACATTCTTGCCGTTGCCGGTAAACCTAAAGCAGAACTCCAAGGTTTGACTCCAATTACCGGGGCTAAAAAGTCAAAGAGCGAATCTGTGGCTGCGTCCTCCGCTTCGAATGGAGCTTCCAAACAGAAAAAGACCGAAAGTCAATTATCTTCTTCAACTAAGAAGAATCAGCCAAAGGCATCTTCCAGCAAAACTTCTGTCTCCTCCGAAAAAGGAAAAGTATCTACTTCAACTGTCAAGAAGAAGGCAGGAGAAGAAAAAATCACTTCAGGAGGCAAAGACCTGTCTTCCCAGAAGTTGTCTACCCAGAAGAAGACTATTAAGACGTCGTCTCCTGAGAAGTCGTCTCCTCAGAAGACACCTACTCAAAAACCAACTACTGAAGAGAAGGCCACTGAAAACTCCCCTACTGGAAGTCATTCTCCTCAGAAGTCTTCTTCTGCAAAGAAGACGAACGCAAGCCAGAAAGTTGCTAATCAAGTTTCTCCCTCCTCGCTGTCTCCTGCGGAAAACTTGTCCTCTCAACAGGAATCGTCTCCTGAACAGAAGCCATCTTCTAAGGAACATCTCCTTTCACGAGAAACGGTTTCCGCAGAGTCTGCCTCCCCTTCTCCGGCCTCCTGTACATCTTCTCCGACCATCCCCGCGGGAGATAGGGCTCCTACTCAGAAGAAGGAGTCCCCTACTCAGGAGGGGGCGTCTACCGAGAACATCTCCCCAGGCGAAGAAGTTTCTCCAGAGAAACAATCATCTCCCGCTAAGCGCATACTTACTTCGACAAGCCTCCCTTCCGAGGATGAGCCTGCCTTGGTGGAACCGGTGCCTACAGCTTTTATCAATTCCAATAAAGAGGAAAAGAAGACTTCCGCGGAAGAGAAGACATTAAAGGAGACAACCCTAGGAGAGAAGGATCCAGAGAAGCCGCTCGCAGAGAAGTCGGCAGCGAAGAAGATAGCCGAGGAGAAGACACCTTCTCAAGAAAATTCTTCTCCTGAAGTCTTGCCTACTTCTTTAGAAGGCAACTCTACGGTAGGCGAAGTCCTCCTTCTGCTTTCTCCCCTTTTCAAGGAGAAGCATACTGCCGGCGTAGGTCTTCCTATTTCTTCTGAGGAGGCAAAACTCCTCTCCCCCTCTTACCTCCTCTCCCCTTCTTTAGAAGAATCATCTCGAGCAGGAGAACAGGAAGAAGTTTGCAATACTCAGACTCAAAAGGAAGAAAAGCCCTCTTCTCGTACGGACATCGTATCCGACAAGAACGTAGTAAAGAAAAAATTTATCTGCCCTCAAGTCACCGAACTTCAGTTGCCTTCGAAGCCTTTGCTTCTTTGTGCTCCGGCATCTGTTTCCATTGCAGAACAAAAATGCGCCGTCGACAGTCAAGAAGCTGATGTCGAGTCTGATTCAGACAAGATTTCTCTTGAAGAGGGACTGGCTCAATTGTTTTCCATGGATGTGAAGGATTTCTTTTCTGAAGATTCGGAAGCGAAGGCTAATTTAAGCCGACCTGCTAAAAGGCAATCCAGCTCACCTGCTGTGGCAAAAGCAATCAAAGAATTCATCTCGGATCCGAATAATCCGTTGGTAGCTAAAGGAGCTCAGTTTATTTATTCTGTTTCGGACGATGAGATATCAGATGACGCAGAACTTCGCTCAAACCATTCTGCAAAGGCTACAAGCTCTAAAGTCCAACCAGGCTCAACTTCCGGCTCTAACAAATTACCGGAAGGAGCATGCAAAGTTAAGCACCCTTCTGCAAAAACGTCCGTTGCCCCCACTTTAGGAGATCAATGCGTAATCACGCGTACTCATATGTTTGGGTCTTCTTCCGCCGGAAGAGAATACCAAAGCGGAATACTGACCATCAGAGCCGACGTTGTCAAGCTGACAAATCCGGAGAATAAAGAACCGGATAAACAGCATACCGGCAAGAAAACGCGCGCCCAGAAAATCAATGAAGCTCAATTGGCAACTATTCGAGGGCAAGCCAAAAAAGAGGTCAAAGGAAAAGCACAGAAACCCGGTCGCAAGAACAGTAAGAAATCTGAACCGCCGGCACCGCTCCCCAGCAAAATTTCACACCTGGGTGTGAGCTTGTTCGTAAGCAGATTCGGATTGAAGTAATAACGCCTAAAAGACTAAAACATGACAACAGATAAAGAATTGCCGGTCCTTAACGGGATGCAGAAAAGACAACTATCCAACTTGGCCAGAACTTGCGTTCTCTACGGCCAGGGCATGGTGATTACCGCCGTGGCAAACCGCATACAGCCTATTAAGAGAGACAGAGTTAAAAGCAAAGTAAACGCTTACGGTCAGGTTGTTTATAAAACCGCCAGAAGAATCCTCCGCCCCGAGTATCAGCCGAGCTACGGCGAAGGCGGTTATAGAACCTTGGAAGATTTAGACCAAAAGTATTGGCACTTCTTGGCCGACTGCCGTGCGGCTTACCGCCAATCAAGAGCTTCAAACGAACTGCTTCATGTCGGCAATATGCGTTACTCCCATGAAGAATTCGAACAGCTTTACAAAGCTAACCGTCCTCATAGACGTCAATGGAAAAACGATTACGTATTCGATTTAGTGAAGAGAGAAGTCAAGAAGATGGGCATAAGTGACCGTCAGCTTAAAAAAGAACAAAAGAAATTAATCGAGAGAGCTTTCAGAACTTTTTCTTCATCTGAAATTTTGTTTATGCGCCGCCGCGCCCGCTGGAAAGCTACGGTTGGAGCCAACACGGAAGCCCGAGCTCTGTATTTCAATGAACAAGTTCAAAGATGGAAGGAATATTTTCGAGCCAAAGGATTGCAGTACATCGGCTGTCCGAAGCTTAAACCCTATAAAGGCGTCTACAACGAAACCTACTGGTACAACTTCCGAAACAAATATATCCCGGAAGAAGTATTCGATTTTGCTTACTTTCCTAAGCCGGAGATGAAATGAGAGCTGATTCAACTTACTTCCGCCGGTTTAAGCAGCCCTACCGCAACGCATGGGAATTATGCTCAGCCATAGGCTGGATGCTCTGTGCCGTTTATTTCTTCGGTCTTTTTCAATTGAAAATTATTGACCGAAACTTAGCTGTAATTGTATTCGGCCTTTGCGGAGCCATGTTCTTTTGGCGCCTTTATGAAGGCTGGAGCATTTTGGTTGCACGCAGTTATCTTCACGGTTATGGAACCGCTTTTATGAGTATTCAGACCTTAATCAAGAAAACAAATCCAGATCATTTATGGCTCGGCCTTGGTTTTGAATGGACGCCTGACCATTCTCAGAAGCTTTATGACTTATCAAAGTACAGTGCTAAGCATTGGCGCCTCAATAAGCTCGCTTTGTGGCTGACCGGCAGAAGCAAATCCGTCATGTCCGATGACGATCAAGGTTTAGCTGCCCTTCATGGTCTTAACTGCGGAGAAACCGATATCTATCGTCCCCTTAAAAACTTTGAAGGCGGTTTATGTATCGTCGGCACAACCCAAGCCGGTAAAGGTGTGTTCTTAGGTACAGCTATTGCACAAGCAATTATCCGGGGTGATGTGGTTATTACCATTGACCCGAAAGGCGGCGGACGGATGGAAAACGTTATCCGTAAAACTTGCGCTATCGTCGGCCGTGATGAACCGTTGATTTTTACCACCGACAATGATCCCGGTTCCGTCCGTTTAGATCCGCTTTACACCTACGGCTCCTCCGGAGAAATTGCCACCCGCATTATTTCCGTCATGCCCCCGAGTTCTGACGGCACTTTCCGCGCATTTGCCTGGGCTGCCGTTGATACCGTCGCACAAGCTTTGATAGAGCTTAATATCAGTCCTTCCGTCCGCACGATTGAAACGCATATCAATAACGGCATCAATGAATTACTGGGTTTAATGTTGGATAAGCTTATCGAAAACAAAGCCTGTCCCGAATGGAGACAAAAGGCTTTGGCCTTCATTAAAGGCAGCAAAAAGGAATTAGAAAACGTTGACCCGTTAAAACTCAAAATTTCTTGGTACGAAAACTTTCTCGATAAAACTCATCACATTCGTCCGATTGAGAGTGCTTTAAAGGTCTATCACCATAGCGCAGAACACTATGCCAAGATTACGGCTTCTTTGATTCCGGTCTTTGCATTGCTCAATAACGGCGATATGCAGAAGATTATCTCTCCGGACAGAAATGATCCGAAAGATCTTCGTCCCATCATTTCTTTGCCAGACGTAATTGAACAAAAGCAAGTTCTTTACATTGCTTTAGGCTCCATGCAGAACGCAGACGTAGCAACCGCAGCGGCTTCCATGATGCTTGCGGACTTAGCATCCGTTGCCGGTCATCGCTATAAGCTCAAGAAAGGCGGTGTCAGAATCTGCTTGTTCGTTGATGAAGTCAGTAATGTTGTCAACGCACCGCTTATTGAAATCCTAAATAAAGGCGCAGAAGGAGGCATATACACGACAGTTGCCATGCAGACAATGGCTGACTTAGAAGAACGCCTCGGCAGTGTTGCTGCAGCCCGTAAGGTTATCGGCAACTTGAACAACATGGTAGCTCTGCGTACTAAAGACGGATTAACCAGAGACGTCTTTACCGAAACTATGGGCAAGACCTATATCAAGCATGTCGATACTTCTTTGTCTACTCACGCGGATAACTACAGCGGCATACCGTCTTATAACGCCGGAGCCTCTCACAAGAGCTCTTCTAAACGTGAAGATATTATTCCCGGCGAGTATTACAGCATGCTTCCTAACTGTCAGTTCTTTGCGAACGTCAGCGGCGGCAAGCTCTATAAGCTGCGTTCTCCGATTCTGATCGATGAGAATGATTATAAGGAAACTGCCTCTGAAAAGGACTCGGCCAAACCGGCTAAAACCGCTGACGAGGAAATCCGTGAAGCACTCGAACTGCTTGAGCAGGATGCAGAAGAAAAGAAGGAGCAAGCATGAACTCCAAAGCCGCCCTTCTTTTCATCCTGAGCTTCATCTTCGTGTATATGTGGATGCCACTTCACTTTGATTCAGTTCATTTCGAATCCAAACTTTCTGCAGAAGTCCGCCAGGTCAGTACCGTTCTTCACAAAGATTTGAGGGATTGGGTAACGCACAATGCATTAAAGCTCACGTCACTTAAAGAGACAACGGTTTTTCCGGAAAGCAAAATCAGAGATGAAAGTGAAGCTTTATTTGAAGAAAAACGCGACAACATTTGGAATATTCCATATTTCCAAAGTCTGAGAGCTCTGACTAAATTAGCAGTTTTCCGTTTATTCATTGCCTTGGTTTGGGTTCTGGTTTTGTTGCCGGCTCCATTGGCAGTCCTCGTTGACGGCTTCTTTGAAAGAAAGCTCAAATTTGAAGCCACAGCTGCCCCGCATCCGGTTCTCTACAAAGTTGCGCTTTCGGCTCCGATTTATTTAGGCGGTTTCTTTGCCTTATCGCTGATTTGGCCTTACCCGGCGTACGTCTGGCTGATTCAAGGCGCTTTTGTCGTGTTTCTGATTGCTCTGCATACGGTCACAGCCAATTTCCATAAATTTAACTAACTAACTGAATTTTGTTTGATTTGATGATTCCTTTGACTCACAAAATTGCATCCGCGTTAGTCGGCTTTTTAATCTGTGCATTTCAGCCGGTCTTTGCCGATTGCTTTGACATCCACGGCCGAAACTTCGGCGTAGCACCCGACCTTCTTCGCGCAATTGCTATCACGGAGTCTTCCGGCAATCCGTCTGCACTCGCCGGGCCTAAATGTTCTCAGGATATAGGTTTGATGCAAATTAATTCTCAATGGCTTTCTAAATGGAACCTGTCGAAATCGGAACTGCTGAGTAACGCTTGCTTAAACATTGAAGTCGGCGCCCGAATTTTAAAAGACAACTTGATGCGTTTTGAAAATCCTTGGGAAGCGGTCGGAGCTTATAACGCCGGCTGTTCCAGACTCAAAGGCCAAGACTGTACGGATGCCAGACAAAAGTATGCCTGGAGAGTTTTTAAAAATCTTCAGTCTTTAGACGACAAGACTCGGGAGAAGCTTAAAGCCATCGCTTCTTAAAACCCCATTTACCAGTTTTTCTCTTCTCAGGACGCTTTAACAGGGGCGCCCTTAGGGAAGCTTTTTCTAAAAATCCTGTTAATTCACTATCTAAGGAGTTTTCTTCATGAAAAAACTTAACACAGCAACATTGAAATCCGTCGGCGCCTGCGCCCTCTTCTTCGCCGCTTCCGCTGCTTTTGCAGCTAACGGCGACACTGACTTCCAAGACCTTTACACCAAGCTTCAAAGCTGGTCCCAAGGTACGTTGGGCCGTTCTATATCTTTGATGTTCTTATTGGTTGGCCTTGGCGTCGGTGTTATCCGCGGCTCCATCATGGGCGCTGTTGTCTGCGTTGCCGCAGCCATGGCTTTGTTCATCGGACCTGACATCATCGACAACATCTTCACCGGATTAATCTAATAAACCCGGGAGGCGCCTACGCCTCCTTGGGTCATCCCCACTCATATGCATTACTCAGAAAATAAATCTCACTTGATTCCTAAAAGGCTTGATGCCCCGCCTCGATTTCTCTTATGGGACTTTGACACGGTCGCTGCCGGCTTTGCCGGTATAGGCATCGGCATTATTGCCAACAATATGCCCTTAGGACTTCTCTTTTCCATTGCTTTTGTTTGGGCATGGGTAAGAACAAAAGCGGGAAGACATCCGGCTTACGGATTCCACTTCCTTTATTGGCATCTGCCCATGAATCCGTTTAAACGTATGCCGGCTTCTGCCCGCAGAACATTTATTGGTTAATTTGTTATGAACATCCATGAATACACATCCGAGCTTGCGAGCCGTTTGGCCGTCAGAAAGTTCTTTATCTACGCCTTTGCCGCAAGCCTCGGAGTCAACCTCATCTTGGCCGGAGGCATCGTAGCAATGGAAGATAAAAGCCGGGTCGTCGTGCTTCCGGCCGAACCTTCTAAATCCTTTTGGATGGATGATAAAACCGTTTCTCCCGAATACCTCGAACAAATGAGTTCTTACTTAGTCCAGTTGGCTCTTAACAATTCTCCGGAAACTTTTGAGCACAACATGACTCAGCTTCTTAAATACGCGGACCCCGAAAAACGCGGCGATATTGAACTCATGCTGTTAAAACAGGGACGTCAAATGAAAAGCTCCAACTCATCGACTTCCTTTATTCCGCAGTCGGTTGAAGTTCTTCCCCGCTCCATGAAAGTTGCCGTCTCCGGCAATGTCCGTCAGTTCATCGGCAATGTGCTTACCTCCACCACGCAGAAATGCTGGACGCTTCAGTTCCGTTATGCAGGAACTCGTCTTTGGGTTCAAAGCATGCATGAAACCAACTGCAAAAAGCCTTTTGAGAATTCTTCTAAGAAGGAGGCTTAAACATGACTAAAACTACGTTAAAACTTGCCTTAGCCTTTACTGCAGCATTGTCTTTACAGGTGCTGGCCGCTAAAGAAATTCCGCCGGGCTTTGACTTTGATGAGAGCGTGCCGAGCACGGCACAAGCATCTACCAAGCTCAAGAATCTTGGAGATGCCCGCTATGCTCCGATTTCTATGCGTCAGGCAAACAGAATCTCCGTTAAAAACGGCAGAATCCTCCGCTATGTCTCTGATCCTCAAGTCATTGACATTAAACATGACGAACCGACCGGATCTTTGTTTGCCGTTCCTTTGACCAGAGAAAGCACAAACTTGTTTGTAATGACCGAATCCGGTCAAACACATTCTTTAGTGCTGACGCCCACGGAAAAACTTTCCGGTCAAAACTTAGAAATCGAAGAAGCCCGCAGCTTGACCTCTTCTTCTAACGCGGCAGCCGGAACTTCTCATCCGGCAGAAGAAAGAATCCAAAAGCTTTTTAGAGGACTCACCACCATAGTCAACGAGCCTTCTAAAAAACTCTCTGCATCCAAAATGATTCGTGATTCTTTAACGGCCGTGCCCGTTCGTTATTGGGATACTGCCGGACTCAGACTGGAACTCTGGACGCTGGAGAACATCAACTCTGCCCCGGCTCCGATTGAAGAGTCCAGCTTCTGGCAAAAGAATGTCGCGGCTATTGGCGTAGATAAAGCCTCTCTTTCTTCCAAAGAAAAAACAGATCTTTGGATTGTCCGCATGGGAGATTTCCAATGATTGGCTATACACCTCAAAGCGCAGCAGCTCGCAAAACGCTTTTTAAGCAATGGAAAGTGCTTGCTCTTGCTCTCATCGGCTGTGGGCTCGTCGTCTTTCTTTTTATGCATTTCACCGGAAAAGATTCCGTTCCTAAAGAGCGTAAAGAAACACCGACCAAATTTGAAATCACGCCGAACGAAACAGACGTGGAACGCTACAAGGCACTTTACGATGAAAGACTTCAGAACCTCGAAGGTTCTTTAAAAGAAGCCTCTGCACGAGAAAAGCACTTTACTAAAGAATTAGAGCGCTTAAAGGAAGAACTCCATAAAAAACAAGCGGAAGAAATCCGTGCACCAAAAGCCGTTTCCAATTATTCTCAGGACGGCTGGCCTCCGGCTGAAGCGATTACCGGAGGACAAACCGGTCAAATCCTCGGCAAGAATGCCCCGCACTCAAACAGACAAGGATTTTCTTCCGGGCAAACCTCCCGCCAAAGACAAGCGGCTGAGCAGCAGGCATCCCAGCGTTTGCCTCGCTTGGTTATTACGGATCTTTCGCAAAAGAAAGAATCTTCTTCCGTGCTTGGCAAACTGCCGCAGCAGCAAAGCAAACCTTCTGCCTTGACATACCTTCCGAGCGGAACCTTTGCTAAAGCAAGGCTGCTTAACGGCACCATTGCTCCTACCCGCGGTCAGGGAAGCGGCAACCCTGTTCCAATCTTAATGGAGCTCACTGATGCCGCCGTTATGCCTAACCTTTATCGTTCCGGCATTAAAAGATGTTTTGTGACCGCTAACGCCACCGGTGAACTTGCCAGCGAACGAGTTCTGATCCGCTTAGACCGTCTTTCTTGTATTGACGAAAACGGCGGAGCCGTTGACACCAAACTTCAAGGATACGTTTCCGGCGAAGACGGTAAAACCGGTCTTCGCGCTCGATTGGTAACCAAATCCGGACAGGCAATCGCCAATGCACTCTTTACCGGAACCTTATCGGGCCTTGGCAAAGCCGTCTCTTTAGCCGCCGAAGACTCCACCACATCCATTACCGGAACGGTTTCAAAAAGCGTTAAAAATCCGTGGCGAGCCGGTCTCGGCGAAGGAACGTCCCATGCCATGGACCGCATTACCGATTACTACTTAAAACTTGCCAGCGATATGTTCCCGGTCCTTGAAGTGGATTCCGGCCGTGACGTAGAAATCGTGATTTCTCAAGGCTTATCTATTGAACGTTTAAATAAATAAGAAATTCTCCTATGCAAAAATCTCTTCTCTTTTTATTCATTGCAGCAGCCTTTGCGGCTTCCTCGGTTCATGCCTCCGGAGCTTGCACTAATCCATCTCCGGGCGCCGTTAAGACCGCAGCTGTCGTCAAAGCCGCTTCCGTTAAGTCTGCAAATGCCTCGGATAAAACAGCACCGGTCATTGTGGATCCGTCCGCGAACTTAAAAGAAGCTTCCGAAAGATTTGCCGAGCGTTATCCAAAAACCAAAGTAAATGAATTTTCTTTAACGCCCGTTCCCGGAATCTTTGAAGCCGCCGTCGGTAAAGAAGTCATTTACTTTGATAAAACAGCGAGATTTCTGTTTTCCGGCCGTCTCTTGGATATGGAAAAAGGTCAGGACTTAACCGACCGAAGACTTAAAGATATTCGCCGCATTGACATTAAAAAGCTTCCTTTAGATAAAGCCGTTAAAGAAGTTAAAGGAAACGGCTCCCGAACCTTGATTATCTTTACCGATGTTGATTGTCCTTATTCCAGAAAACTCGCTAAAACTTTAGAGAAAGTTACCGATGTGACTGTCTATACGTTTCTTTTTCCTTTAGTTTCTATCCATCCGGAAGCTAAAGCTAAAAGCGATGCCGTCTGGTGTGCAGCCGACAGTGTTAAAGAGCTGGCTAAAGCTTTAAACGGAGAGACGGTTAAGTCGGTAGCTAACAATCCGATTTGCACTTCTCCGGTCGAATCTACTCTAAAGCTGGCCGCAGAGCTTGGCATCGGAGGCACGCCGACCCTGATTAACGCCGCAGGCGACCGAACGGCCGGAGCCCTTCCTCTTGAAAAGCTCGAAGAATTCATCAATCAAGGCAATAAAAAGACAAAATCATGAGAACCACTGCACTTTTAACTTGTCTGCTTCCGGCAGTTCTTTTAACAGGCTGCGGCTCCTTGACCGGCTTCTCCAATGCTCAGACGGACTTTTCCTGCGGCGATTTAACCGGCAAGCCGTCTTGCAGAAATATTTCGGATGTCTATGCCCAAACACAAAAAGAAGCTGAAGACGCGCAGAACCTTCAGGTGCCTGCGGCCTTCGCAGCCCAAGCGGAGGAGCTGGAATTTGTCCAACCGTATTTTGAGCCGAACCGAGAGCAAGCGGCTAAGGGCTCAGCTTCCGCCCCTTCTCCCGAAGAAGCCCTGCTCAAGGCAGAACGGCAAGCAGCCTCAGCGGTCAGTCCCATCACCAGCCCGAACTTTGCCGTAATTTCTCCGGCGTCGCCTTGGAGAAGCCCCGAAACCATTTTTAGAGTTTGGATGGCGCCTTTTACCGACACTGAAGGGGACCTTCATGACCAGCGTTATATGTACGTCAAAGTGCTGAACGCCGGCTGGTCAGTCCCGACAATTGATGAAATGGCTAAGCCGAGAAGTCCTTATCGCCCAGTCTACCCGCTCTCTCAAGATAAAACACCGGAGCCCTCGACAAAGAAACCTAACCCTTTAGATGTCCTTAAAGGAAGAACTTCGTGACCAGGCAATTAAAAGCTTCTCTTTTGAAGAACCTTAAAACAAAACTTTCTTCCAAGTTCGGAATGTCTTTTGTCTCCAATTTATCCATGAAAGATTCAGAAATGGAGCCGAGAACCGGCTCTCCTATGCTTATCGACAGATTCTCCAACCTTCTTCCTTACGCTCATTTCAGCGAAGAAGATAACTTATGCGCTATTGCCGCTCCTAACTTCAATTCTTTTGAAGGCCTGGGCTACGTAATTGAGATTGTTCCGCAAACCGGATGTACTCCGGTCATGGCTAAAAGCCTCAAGCATCTCTTCGGTCAAGGAATTCCGGAAGGAACCGGCATTCAGTTCTGCTTGTTTGCTTCTCCGTACGTTAAGCCTTTGACGGATTTAATTCTTTCTTCAGCCGTTGAACCCTCATCTAAAGATGATCCTTTACGCGTTGAGCAGCTTGAGCTCATGAAGGGGCTTTCCAAAGCCCGTGCCGACTTCTTATTAAAAGGCTCTTATCAAGATCCTAAACCCGGAATAACCGGAAGACTATGCAATTTCCGCTCATGGATGAGTGTAGTCATTCCGACTTCCGATCCTTTTAATCTTGCCGTTCGCGATAAAGTTAAAAAGATTCGGGAAGGACATATGGCTCTCCTTCGCCAATGGCATTTAAGCCCTTGGTCTTGGAACGAGTCCGTCCTCATCAATACGCTTTCTCAACTGTTAAATCCTCATTTGTTTTTAGAGAATGCTTGGACTCCTACCGTTCACGATCCCGATCGTGAACCGAGAACCCAGTGCGTCCTCGCCGATACCAGAATCAATATTGAACCGAACTTCATTGATTTTCACTCTTTATATCGACAAAAACGAGTAGCTGCCGTTTCCATGAGCGTACGCAATTATCCGGAAGCCTTTTCTTTGGATAACGTAAATAAACTGACAGGTTCTCCTCAAGGCGATAAAGCCCCTTATCCTTGTCCGTATCTCATTACCACCTGTCTTTCTACCAAGAGCTACGAATCGGCCAAGGCACAGACGCAGCTTAAAAGCGCACGAGCCGAGCAAATCGCCTCCACGGAAATCGTCAAGTTTATGCCGGTTATGCGTAAAGAGGCCGAAGACTGGCGCTTAGCCGTTGAAGCTTTTGAAAACGGTGAAGGACTTCTTCATATGTCCAACCAAATCCTGTTGTTTCCGGAAAGCGGCAATCAGCACACTGCCGTAGAAACCGCGCGCTCGATTTACCAAACCGCAGGCTTAGATCTCGTGGTGGACGACTTTATGCAGCTTCAAGGCTTGTTGGCCTCTTTGCCGATGACCGGAGGACCGCTTTTAGCGGCCGACATTAAAGCGGCTCAGCGCTCAACCACTAAAACCACGGGCAACGCCGCTAATATGCTGCCTCTGATTGCCGATTGGAAAGGTTCTCCTCCCTTAGCAGGAAAGCAGCTGCCGACGCCGGTCATTAATCTTGTCAGCAGAAGAGGCCAAATTCTTTCCGTTAATCCTTTTGCTAATCCGAACGGAAACTACAACGGCGCGATTATCGGTGCTTCCGGCTCCGGCAAGAGTGTACTCTTAAATGAAATTGCAACCGGCGTCTTAAGAACCGGCGGAAGAGTTTGGATTATTGACCACGGACGCAGCTTCCAGAAGCTTTGTTCCGTTCTGCAGGGCCAATACATTGAATTCTCCGATCTTCCTCGCGCTGACGGCAGCTTTGACTGTCTTAATCCCTTCTCCCTGATTGAAGATATCGACAAAGATTTAAGTTTCTTTTTGCCGGTCATCGCTCAGATGGTTTCTCCTTCTATGCCCTTGGACGACCTGCGTCTTTCGCACTTGGCCGTCCACTTCAAGAGTACTTGGGTTAAAGCCGTCAAAGAAGGAAGAATTCCGACGGTCACTGACTTAGCTGAGTCCTTGATCCATAACGGAAGAATCGGCGGTACTAAACCTCAAATCGATGATGAACATTGGGCAGCGCATTACCAATCTCTTACTCGAGCAGAGCAGGAACATTTAAACGACCCGAGAATTTCCGACCTCGGCATTCAGTTAAGTCCTTTCTGCAAAGGAGGCGCTTACGAAACCTTTTTTAACGGCGAAGCCAATATCCGTTTTGACAACAAGTTTGTTGTCTTAGAGCTGGAACAGCTCAAAAACAAGAAGTCCCTTCAGTCCGTCATCCTCATGCTGCTGATGTGTCTTATTGACCAAGAAATGAAACAGGGCTCCCGTAAAGAAGCCAAGCTAGTCATTATTGATGAGGCCTGGGACTTAATGGGCGAAGGCCATTCCGGCAAGTTTATTGAGGAAGGCTACCGCCGCGCCAGAAAATACAACGGCTCTTTCTTTACCGCTACACAGTCTCCCTCTGACTATTGGAAAAGCGAAACTGCCCGTTCGGCTTTAGAAAACTCTGACTGTTTATTTATCCTTCGACAAAAACAGGAAGCCTTAGAGCAGCTCAAACGCAAAGGTCATATTGCGATGGATGACCATCAGATTCAAATGCTGGAGTCTTTAACGACTGTTGCAGGAGCTTACTCGGAAGTTTTTATCAGAATCGGAGATCAACCGCCTTCCGTAAACCGCTTGCTTTTGGATCCTTACTCTCAGCTCATGACCAGTACTCATCCAAACGATATCGAAGCCATTAATCATTATCTTCAGCAGGGCTTGTCCATGCATCAGGCAATTGAATTTGTTCTTAAGGATCGAAGCAAATGACGAAGCCTTCCACAAACAACATGAGGAATGAAAACACTCGGCCGCACGTTGCCGTAAGGTCACCTTCTCTGCTTTCTAAAGTCTTAGCCGTCGCAGTCATGGCTCTCGCCGTTCTTGCAAGTGCTGCCTTCTTCATGCTGCAGAGACAAATTAAAGAGGCCCCTGCTTTTGCGGTACTGAACCTCAACAAGGTAGTTCAAGTCAACGAAACCATTCTGGCTTCTAAAGGATTAAAACCTGAAGAGTTAGCCGTTGAAGCCAAAATCTTTGCACACCGCATGAAAACCGAAATAGAAAACCTTCAAAAAGAATGCAATTGCACCTTATTGGTTTCTTCTGCAGTGATCTCACCGACTAAGCTGCCGGATTACACCGAACCTTTGCTGCAAAAGCTCGGCTTTACACCCGACAAAATCGCTAAATCGGAAATCTTAGTCGCCGAGCGTATGAAAGCCCTTCAATCTAATTTCTCCAAGGCCTTCAAATGAATTTAGCTCATAACGCCGTGAGATTCTTTTTGGGCATTTCACGCCATTACTCTCGCTACGGATGGATTTGGATGCTCGCTTTATTGATTGTGGTCATTCTTACCCATCACTGGAAATTGGCTTACAACTACACCAACTCTTTGCCCCAAACGTTGTTTGCGATTCAGCTGGGACAAAAGGATGTTGAGCGAGGAGACTATGTGGCTTTCTATCCTCCCAAAAGCGCAACCGCCGGCAATGAGATGCCCTTTGTTAAGAAAGTGGTCTGTCTGCCCGGAGAAAGAATCCGCACCTATGGCCAGCAAATCTTTTGTGAAGACAAGCCAGTTGCGGTAGCGAAGAAAGTCTCGCTCAAAGGAGAGCCCTTGCAGAAGATTCAAGACCAACTCCTCGGCGAAGACGATTACTTTGTCTTGGGAACCCATCCGGACTCTTTTGATTCTCGATACTCGAACTTCGGACCGATTAACCGCTGCCGTTTTATCGGCAAGGCTTACCCTATTTTTTAATTATCGCCCTTCCATGAAAACCTCTCATCTTCTTTTAGCTTGCTGTCTTTTGGCTTCAGTAGGAGCCTTGGCGGGATTTACCCATGCCGGCTTAGAAATCCGCGGCCTCGGCATTTCTGCGGCTCCTGCCAAATTCGCAAAAGATAGTGCCGGTTCTTCAATTCTTAAAGACCATAAGGCAGTAACCGTAAAAGAAAACCCTGCTGCAAAAGAAAAGCTTCAGGCCCTCGGTCCGATCTATCCAATTGCTGAGCCTGATTTGTTGGAGCTTTTTATGGAAAGAATCAACCAACTTAAATCTTCCGGTCAGTACCAAAAACGTTTTGACCAAGAAAAACAAAAAATCGCTGAACTCATGCGTAATCCTCCGGCTGTTGTTGGTCTTGCTAAGGCACAAGAAATCAGAATTTGGCCTTTAGAAGCTTCCATCCCTGAAACCTTACCCGAAAGCCTTCTTCGTCAGGCTGCCTCCGTTGAGATGCCGAGGATTTCTCGGGAGTTGATTTTTATTGACGGAACCGACAAAGAAGAATTAAACGCAGCCAAAGCCATCGCCGAAAAAAGGCCTGACTCCAGAATCGTTCTCGTCAACGGCAGCATTGGTGAAGCAAGCCGCACCCTTAATAGAAGAATATTTTTTGACCAAGGCGGCTCTTTAACGCGTCTTTTCGGCATCCATGCTACGCCGGCGATCCTCTTTAACGGTACGGACGGCCCGAGCGGAATGGAGTTCCCGCCCCAAGAAGTTCAATCCGTACTGTCTAACTCCCTCTAAGCCTGCTTATGAAAACCTTCCTCTTCATCTTTACGCTTTTTTGCGGTCTGCTGAGCTCTTCTGCAGAAGCCGCTTGCCGCGGCAAGATCATTAATCCCGTGACCGATGTCTGCTGGAGCTGTATTTTCCCGATTAAGTTAGGAGGCATTACTCTGGCTTCCGGCAAGAATCCGGACCCAAATACCGGGGCAAACACCTTTTGTGCCTGCACCTCCGGCGCCAATATCAAAGTCGGCATGAATATGTCCTTCTGGGAGCCGTTAAGAACGGCAGAAATCGTCCGTCAGCCTTACTGCTTCCCGTCACTCGGCGGATTGGATTTAGATGTCGGCATTCGTGCTCCGGCCCACGGCAGAACTCCTTCTAAAACTGCTGCTTCCGGGCGAACTTCCTTTTATCAAGTACATTGGTATTTCACGCCTTGGCTCTTTGTTCTGGAAGTCTTGCTCGATACCGATTGTTTAGAACAATCCGCTTGGGATTTAGCTTACATGACCGAACTCGATCCCCTTTGGGATGACTCGGTGACCACCTTCTTTTTAAATCCGGATGTCAGTTTATTTGCAAACCTGCCCGCTCAAGCCGCATGCGCAGCCGACTGCGTGGCCAGCACCACGAGCTTACCGGTCTCTGAGCTTTATTGGTGCGGGGGATGCAGCGGAAACATTTTTCCTCTCACAGGATGGATTGCTTCTCACGTTCATTTACCGCAGGCCTCTTCCCTATTAGTTTCTCGTTTTCTGATGAAGCTTCACCGTCAAGGTCTTCAATGGGCGGCTTACGGCAAGAAAGGACAATGCGGACCTTATCTTGAACCCATCATGGATAAATCCGTTTATCGCACCCAAATGGTGTATCCGGCCCGTACAACCGACAAAGTTGACGGCCGCTGCTGTTATCCGATTGGAGCTTCAACCGCCCTTTGGTCCTCCGGTAAAACTTGGGCTTCCGGAGGCGAAGACGCTGCCTATCTTATTTACCGTAAACGCGACTGCTGCCAAGGATCCGGAATTACCGGAATTTAAATCATGTTCAAACGTTCTCTCCTAATAGTGGCTATTGCGTTGTCCTTTAGCCTTTCTCATGCTGCCTCTGCAAGTGTCTCGGCCGGTAACTCGGCCTCCGAGCAGTCCTTGCCGTTAACCATTGACGATATCCTTGACAATGCTCAGACCATCCAAACTGAAATGCTCAATCAAAACCGCATGGAGGCCCTGCTTTTGGTCTCCCTCTCCATGCCCGAAGCTTCTCTTAAAAGATTAGCCGCTGACGCAAAAGATGCCGGCGTTCCTTTGGTTTTCAGAGGTGTTCCCGTTGACCCGAAAGCCCCTGCAAATAAGCCTCTTTTAAATCCTCAAAGTCTCCAAGCTTTTAACTTCTTAGTGGAGTTAGGAGCTTCCGTGGAACTCAATCCGGAAATATTTAAAGAATTCGGCGTCACCGAAGTTCCCATGCTGATAATTCGTAAGCATCAACAAAAGTCTCCCGAATCCTCTGGCTCTTGCGGAAATCAAGATGCAGACGCAGCACAAAACGCAGCTCTCGTCTTAGGAGATGTGACTCTGGGATACATGCTCGATACGCTCACGGACAGACAAGATGAAATCGGCAAAGAAGCTCAACGTCTTCGCCAAAAACTCGGAGAGCGCCCGTAGTCATGAAAACTTTCTCCTTTGCCCTTTCCGCCGTACTCCTAACCGCCTTGTCCTTGGCTTTCCAGGCAACAGCAAGCTCATCAGCCGCAGAAACCACGGGCACCTCTTCTCGAACCGACTCTTCATATGTATCTGCTAACAGCAAAATGAACAAAGAAGATGCCATGAATGCAGCTAAAGACGCAGCTGCCGGGGTCTCTATCAAAAACATCCTAACCACTGGGTCTTCCACCCAAACCGTTCCTGGTTACGGTTCAGACGTCTCGGAACTTAAGAACTTGTTTAATAAAGGACAAGGGAATTTACTCGGCCCCGGCCAAATCAAAGCTGACTGCTGTCTTGATAAATCTTCTATGGATTGCCGTGCCGTCCAAGTTATCTATGACACCAACTCTCATCCCTCTTGGCCGGAATCTGACTTTGATCAAATTTTAGGTGACCGAGACCACGTTCTTGCAGGAGCGCAAAAGCCTCACCCGGACATCAGCGACTCGAATGAAATAATTTGCGAGACTATCACCACAACCACGCCGCCTCAGTATGAATACACCGCTTGCGAAGAAACAACCGGGGTAATCACCGAACAATGTTTCTCCGGTTGGACAGAGCAATTGGAAATCACTTCTTTATTCAAGTGTATTAATCGAACCGGAAACGTAAAAAACATTACCTGCACCAACCCCTATGTTTCTTCCGTTCAAAACTACACCTGCTTAGAAGCCCCCAGACAATCTTGTCAGATCGGCATCAATATCGATGTTGAGTCTGAGTACGTCTATCAATGCTCTAAACAGCTTATCCAGGCAAAAACTTACCGATGTAATAAAGTTCTTTCCGTTGTGGCTACCCCGGGCTGCGAAATTGGCAAAATGCAGCAGGCTCAAGCCGAAGACCATTCAGGCTTAGGAACCGACGAGTGCAACGGCGGCGATATCGTCAGTCTTAAATACGCTTGCTCTAAAGACGAAATCCCCTCCATTCGAATCGAAACCAATGTGAAAAACTCGGCTAACTTCGGCTTCGAAGTTAAAGCTCTGGATTTTGATGAAGAAAGAGAATTCTCTAACTGCAAAGGCCGTTGGACCGGTAAAACTCGCTGTGTCGGCAGCTCCTGCACTACCGAAGTCAAAATGGATGTCTACTATAAAAAGAAAAATCAGTTCGTCCGCTCCGGCAGTCTCTCTAAAGTTTTCGGCTATCAGACTTATTCTCATGGAGCCGAAATCGATCAATGGACCATGTCCTGCGTCTTGGAAGAGAGCTCAACTGTGGAGTACCAATGATAAAAACTTTCCTCAGCTTGCTTCTTTCCTCATTGGTCTTTGCTGATATTCATGCAGCGTGTGCGGACGGAGAATACGTCTGCGTTGACGGCCCCGGTTCTAAATACGTTGACGGCGTAGAAGTCTATAGAGAATGCTGGAATTATCAATTCAGACGATCTTGTAATGAAGCCGCTGAAGTCAACTATTGCGCTGCCTTAGAACAAACGCCTGCCTGTAAGCTTGTTAATAAAGTCTGCGTCTCCGCAGATCTTTCCGGAACTTGTCTTAGATGGGAACAAAGATTTTCTTGCTCGGAAGAAATCCCTCCGGAAGAAAATGTGGAACTCTTAGACTACAGCCATACCGTTTCCTCCTCCGAGCAGAACAATCAGTGCCAATCCTTTATTGATAACAAAGAATGTTATGTCGCGGCTCAGCGATGCATTGAACCCGGAGAGACTCGCGTCATTAACGGGGTTGCTGTCTACAAAGACTGTTGGCGCTACGAAAGAGATTACGCTTGCGCCTCTTCCGGTGTTTCTAATTCGTGCCAAACTTTGGAAGCAGCCTCCGGCTGCACGGCAGTCGGTGATCCGGTTTGTATCAAAGAAGACGAGACGGGATGCGCCCAATGGCAGAAAACTTACCGCTGCGTCAACACCGGCCTTATCGAAGGACCTGATATCACGCCGGACGGATCCCCCACGCTGCCGGGCTTTGATACCTTGAGTTGTCAAAACGCCACTGCCGGCATGAGCTGTACTCTTCAGAGTTCTTCTTGTACGGAAGTCGGAGGCATCAAAATCATCGACGGTGTGGAAATTGAGACCGACTGCTGGGAACAAACCCAAGAGTACCGCTGCATAGAAACCGTCAATGAAAACTCTTGCGAAGCCCTAGAAAAGATTGCTGCCTGTAAAGAACAGTCTTCCAAATGCATCGATAAAGTCGGTTTGCGCTGTTATGCGATGGAAAAAGAAATCCTCTGCCAAACCAATGAAGCTATTGACCCGGGGCCGGCGCAAGAAATTACATCCGACATCGTGATTTCGGGATTAACTTGGTCTGAGACTTGTCAGCCTTTGGACAACAATCCCGACTGCAGCGTTTTAAATACCGTCTGTACGGAGCCCGGAGGAACAAAAGAAATCAACGGAGAATTGATCACCAAAGACTGCTGGAAGTACGAAACCACTTACGTCTGCGGTGCTTCAAACGGCCCTTCTTCCAACTGCACTTCCTTAGAACAAAATAAGAAATGCGTCAAAGTAGATTCCGTCTGTCTTTTCGAGGATGATGTCGGTAAGTGTTTGACTTATTCTCATATTTACAAGTGCGAAGAAAAAGAATCTTCTACCGTCACTGAAGTTATTTGCCGGCTGGCAGAATGCCTTGACGGCCTTTGCGGAGAACCTGTCCCTGCCGATAAAGATTTCGCGTGGGTTTTAAGTATTCTGGAAGTGGCCCGCGAAGGCGCCGTTTACGGCGACTTCGACGGCAATCAATTCTTTAAAGGCGAAAGCGATAAATGCTCCAAGAAGGTTCTTGGATTTTCTTGCTGCGACACCAAAGTTAAATCCGGCTCCTCCAACTCGGATGCTTTCGGTAAAGCGTTGACCTTTGCAGGTGACGCCACCGTCGAAGCTATTAAATATGTCGGCAGTCCTTATGTTTACGATGTTCTCTCTGCCTCTGAAGCCACTTCCGGCTTGCTGACGGCTTTGTACGGTAATGCGTCATCAGGAGTTTATAACCCCTCGCTGTCTTTCTATGGATTCGGGATGACGCTGCAGGGAGGCACCATGTACTTCACGTTTGATCCTACTTCGTTTGCCGTTACGGTTGCTTTCCAGATTGCTATGGACTTTCTTCAGTGTGAACCTTCCGAACAGGCTTTAATGCTGAAAAAAGGCCAAAACCTTTGTCATTATGTCGGCACTTACTGCTCCAAAGGAGAAAAGTTCGGCTGCATCGAACGTTCGGAATCTTATTGCTGTTTCAATTCTCGTCTAGCCAGAATCATTCAAGAGGAAGGCCGTAAACAAACCGGCAAATCCTGGGGTTCTGCTAAAAATCCGGATTGTTCCGGCTTTACTTTAGAAGAGTTCGAAACATTGGATTTTGAAGCCATGGATTTATCTGAGTTTGAAGCGGAAATCAAAGCCAAAGCCGAACTCAATAAAGAAGCTGCAGCGGACCGCGGTCAAGCCCACTTCAACCGTCTTGTCAACGAAAACCTCGGCGGATACGTTGCTCCCAATCAAGGAACCTCCGGTGTGGTCAATCCCGACTTTACCGGCAAGCCATCTTTGCCTCCTAAGAAAAAATAATCACTGAATTCCTGAAATATGTCTCTTAAACCGATACTCACCTTCCTCTTGGGCTTCATGACTTCATTGTCTGCAGCCCAAGAGAACAACTTCTGGACAGAAGATGTCTGGAAATCCGATGAACGCGGATTCCTTTACTACCCTTCCGATAAACCTAAAGAAGTAAAACCGGCTCCCTTAGACCTTAAAAGCATTCCGACAATTGAAGGCTTAAGAGAAGAAAGAGAAAGGCGGCTCAATACAGCCGTCATGAATCCAACCGAAGAAAACATGAAGCTCTATTTAGAGGCCAATCACTTCGTTCAAGAAAAATCTGCCCTCTTCGCCGACCAATGGAGAAGAGTCGCTTGGCAGAATCCGGAATACGACTTCTCAGCCAGAAATCCTGCCGCAAACTTTGCCCAGGTTGACTTAAAAAATGAACGCAACAAACAAAAGGCTCTGGAGCTCGGAACACTCTCAAAAGAATGGGGTCTGGTCTATTTCTTCAAAGACAATTGTCGGTTCTGTCATCTTCAAAGCCCGTTAATTAAAAAGCTTTCCACGGACTACGGTTTTGAAGTCATTGCCGTCTCATTAGACGGCTCGGCCAATGAGCATTTTCCGGAATCTTTGCCCGATAACGGCATCGGTTCTTTGTTGACTAAAGGACAAGGCATCCAACAAGTTCCGGCGCTCTTTATGGTCAACCGGGAACAGACCAAGAGCTATCTTGTCTCTTCCGGCGTTGTTGCGCTCGAAGATATTCTCTCCCGCATTGCATTGCTCGGTACTAAAGAGCCGGGAGCTTCTTTATTCGGAGGCGAATCTCTCAAAGACACAGCCTATCCATCCGCCTCTAACCCGTTAAATCAAGAATAACAACGATGAAATTTACAAAAACCCTAACTTCTTTAGCCGTGTGCGCCTGTATTGCTTTACCGGCCCAAGCCAGCTTTATGAAAGACTTCTACGCCTCGGCCGGTTCTTATCAGGGCAACATTACATCTGCAGGCATCTATCAGTCCAACTCAATGAATACCATCACCGGAGGCGGTTTTGTCTACAGAGCTCCCAGAAAAGATTTCAATGCGTTCTATTTCACGCCTCCTTCATTGTCTGCCGGATGCGGAGGCATCGATATTTTCTTAGGAGCTTTCGGCATACCGAGCCGAGAAGAATTCGTAGCGTTCTTAAGAAACATCGGCACCGCACTTCCGGGTCTGGCTTTTCAATTAGCACTTCAGTCCTTGGCTCCTGATCTAAATGAACAAGTCACCAGTTTCCGAGATTTGATTCGCCAGTACACCAATATGTTTTCCGACTCGTGCACTGCAAGCCAAAACCTTCTCAAAATGACAGGCGCACAGCAATTCTTAGAAAAATCAGCCTTCGAAGCAAGAAGCTATCTCCGTTCTACAGGTATCGTCTCCGATGAGTCCGAAGCTAACGCTAAAACCAGAACCGACGGCTCCGCGGTTGTCAGCAACGCTCCGGCACAAAAGGATTCCGGTGGTTCCGTCATTGATGCGCCTGAACTTAATCTCACTTGGGCTTTACTCTCAGGCGGATCATTTTCTACAAAATACAACCAAGAACTTAGAGAGCTGATGATGACCTTGGTAGGCACCGTCATTTACATCAATGAAGGTGCCGGAGAAGATACTGTCACTCGAGCTATTCCGATTGCGGGACAAGACCTGGTCGGCTTTATGTTCGGCAGAACCGATGCGCCGAGCTTAGAGACCGAAGCTTTTCGTCTCCGTTGCCAGAAAGGAGACGAAGAACTTTGCCTTACCGTCACAAAAACCGCTTTAGACGATATTAACCTTCCCTTTATGTTTATGCAGGCAGCTTCCAACTACCGCCTCTCCATCCTCGAAAGAAATCCTTACTTGGTCTCGGAAGATGACCTGATGTTGTTAGCCACTTCCACCACCATCCCGCTAATTCGATTGATCAACACCACGGCATCAAAGCGTTTTCTTGGGTTTTCTCAAGATTTGCTTGCCGTCTATGTGGAAGCGGCGGCTTATGAAGCAATTATTCGAGCCATGGATGCTTTATCCTTAGATATTAAAGCGGCGGCCGCTTCCTCTTCAGCCTCACAAACCGGCCGAATCGCCGAAGAGCACCTCAAACAAATTGAAGCCCGTATTTCTGAGGTCCGCGCAGATCTTTCCCGAAGAAGCGATACCGTTTTTCAGCAGATGAGCCGGGCCCACAGCTTCGTGACGCAAATCGAACATTTGGAAAAGAGCGTCAAAGGAGCATTGGCTGCTGACTTAGCTGCGAATTTATCCTTCGGAGATAAGAACTGATGGTTCTAGACTACTTTGCCTATTGGAACGGCGCTCAATTAAGAGATCTTTTCGAAGCTGTTGTTGCAATTACTTCCGGCCCTTCTTATCAAGGCCTAATTAAAAGTGCGGTTCTTGCCGGCTTTCTTGTGACGCTCACTACAGCACTTTTTAGATGGCAAGGAATGGCTGCAAAAACTTTCTTATTTGCGGTCGTCCTCTTTTATTCCCTCTTATTAATCCCAAAAACTGACCTTTCCATTCACGATGAAAGAGCCGGAACGGTACATGTCGTCCAGAATGTGCCTTTCGGCATCGGCTTTTTTGCTTCTGTCACTTCAAGAATCGGGCATTTTCTAACCACAGGATTTGAAAGTGCTTTTGCTCTTCCTGATGCAGAAAAGTTTTCTAAATTCGGCATGGTCTATCCTCAAAGAGCTGTTTCTGTTTTGCAGGGAATCGGTACGGTAACTCCTCTAGGACGGCGTAAAGTCAACCGCTTTGTGGCCGACTGTTTAACCCCTGAACTGACCGATAATCCTGCAAAAGTTAACGCGCTCGCTCAAAGCTCGGATCTCTGGGCAACCGTCACGGCTAGCGGTTGGCTAAATCCAGCCAGAAGCACCCTAAACGAAAACGGGGAAGTAAAACGCTGTGATGAAGCAGCTGTTGAACTGGAGACTTTCTTAAACGGCTCAGAACTAGACGAAATCAAGAAAAAACTAGGAGCACTTCTAACGCCGGACAGAGCGGATCCTGCTCATGCCATTATGACAAGTCTGCCTCATGCAGAAAGTCTTTTGCTCGGCCTCTCCCGTTCTCTCGATTCATCCCTAAAGCACTCCATTATGCTTCAAGCTATTCCGGAGGGTGTTTCTTCCATTGCTCAACTTTCAGGTTCTCCTCTGAGTCTGGCGGTAAATCTTGCGAAAGCCCAAGGTAATTTGGCAAGCGAAATCAGTTATCGCACCATGAGCGAGATCGCGAAGGTCTCTTTGCCTAAGATTAGAAACTGCATTGAATTTGTCATCATTGCTGCCTTTCCATTGGTTTTCATTCTCATCATTGCCGCCGGAAGTAATGCGGGTCTCATCTTTCGTTCCTTTTTTGTGCTGCTGATTTGGGTTCAGCTTTGGGCACCGTTATATGCCGTTGCAAACTATCTTCTTATCTCGGTTGATTCGAATCCGATGAACAGAATTATTGCCGAGTATGGCGGAAATTCTTTAATGGCAGTCGATTTAATCAGGCAGACAGGAGCAAGCTCTCAGGCAATGGCTGGATATTTAATGCTTGCTATTCCTATGTTGGCTCTTGCCATTGCTAAAGGAAGCGACTATGCCGCCGCTGCCCTGGTAGGAGGTTTAATGGGACCGGCTCAATCAGCTTCCCAAGGCCTTTCAGGACAGCTCTCTTCCGGAAACTTTTCCTCAGGAAACATCTCCATTGGCAATGTTTCTTCTAATTCCATTAACGCCAATAAAAACGATACTTCTTCATCATTTGCAGACCCTTATACGAGCAAAATTTCGACAGCGTACGGTACGGTAACGCGAGATGGCGACAATCACGTCACTGGGATGGTTCGTTCAGGAATTGATCTTGGAATTTCTTCTTTCTCAACAATTCAGCAGTCAAGATCAGTTACGGCATCTTCAATGTCTTCAACTTCGTTGACGACTTCGGATATGACAAACTTATCTCTGTCCAACTCAGCTACTTCTTCGGATTCCGGATCTGTTAGTTTTGCGAAGGCTCTTTCTCATCAGCTGGATCAGTCACACTCGAGCTCTCAGAATCTGTCAGACCAGAGCTCTTATAACAGCTCTAATTCCTACGTGCAGTCTTCCACAGGTTCTTCCGGCCTGACAACAAGTCAAAATCTCAGCTTTAGCACGGGGGCCGGAGTTAAAGTCGGCGCTGCCTCCGGAGAAGCGGAGGGGTCTGCAAACAATCCGGGTGGACAACAACTGCCCCTGAATCCAAACGCATCGGTTCAAAATGCGACTGCCAGCGACCCCTCTGCTGCCAAGAAAAACTCAATATTGAACGCAATCAACTCCGCAGGTTCTGCTGTAGGCGAATTAGCCGGACTAGAAGCCGGGCTGAAAACTACTACGGCTCAAAATCTTATTGATACGGCCACCGGAACTAAATCTAGTGCAACAGCCGAACAAAGAAGTCAGGCATATTCTCAGGTCAGATCTGCTGCCCAGCAAATCGCTGCTTCTACTTCTGAGTCGCGCATTAAGAACGCTGCTGAGAATTTCGTAGCTTCTTTAGACAAAGCTCATCACATTGCTCTTCAAAGAAGCAAACAGTTCAATACTGCGGAAGGAGCATCGGAAGCAAGATCTGCGGCAGAAACGGGTTCTGATTCAACTTCAGTCAACAATGATGTCTTAGTGATGAACCGACTTCTACATAACGGCAAAAGCGCAGAGTCTTCATTGGAAGAGATCTTTCACCAAACAGAAGTCCGAGAGCAAGTTGGTTTTGATCGTGCCGCCCAAGCCAAGATCGCGGCAAAGGGCAAAGAAACCTTTGGCACGGGTCAGATTGACGCACCGCGAAAGTTTGATAAAGCTCTCGGAAAGGCAATGATCAAACAGAACTTCCAAAAGAACGAACAAGAAGTTCTAGAGCAAAATCAACAATTCAGAAATCAAATTCAAGAAGAAAGTCGAAAACAAAATACCGAACCTGAACGCAATAAAGCTTTTATTGATTCCGTTAGAAATCAGGCTCAAACCATCGACAACACTAAAACTAACTTAGAAGATAATGCGAAAGAACAAGAGCGAGGAGTGAACAACGCAGTTGAAAGGTACCATCTAGACCAAAAAGGATTAAGCACAGTCCTAGCAGTGAGCTTAGCTGGTGGGCTTGGCTATAAAAGTCCGATGAATTAGGACTAAAAAGATTTTTTTAATCTCACTTGCGTCTTTGGTGATTCATTTAGAAAAACTCAAGAGAACTCTGATTTGACTGGAGGTCCTCAAAAATCGGAGGAAGATTTCATCATTACCTCTCGTAAAAAACCTTAAGGCCCATTGATCTTTTAAATTTTTGGGCCTTTTTGGTCGTGCCTTTTCGATCAAACGAATAAACGTTTTTGTTTGTTTTTATAAACTTTTTTGTTTAAAATATTCATATCGATAAATTACAGGGTTTGAGGAAATGAAGCACAAAGAATTTATCGATGAGCTAAAAGGCTTAGGAGTCGTTTTAGAGGACGGTAAAAGACACTACAAAGCTTACTTCAACGGTAAGCAGACGGTGGTAAAAAGGCATCCTACTCAAGACTACTCTAAGCAATATATGTCATTGATAAAACGACAACTAGGAATTAACTAATCGATAGGCGGAAGTACTCCCGCCTTAAGTTAAACCATGTTATGCACAAAAAAGGAATCTAAAATGGCACGCTATCAATATCCTATGACCGTCGAGTCAAACGGAGAAGGTGGATTTATCGCCTGTTTTCGTGACGTTCCAGAGGCTGTTACCGAGTCTTGGAGCTTGGACGAATTAAAAGAAGACGCACTCGACGCACTTATTACCGCTATTGATTTTTATATTGAGGACGGAAGAAAATTCCCCGCCCCTTCTGAGTTGCAAACCGGAGATATGGCTGTTGATTTACCTGCGTCTGTAGTTGCTAAGGTTTTGCTGTTGAACACTATGGTTCAAGCCCACATAAGACCCGCTGACCTCGCACGCAAAATGCATATTAAACCGCAAGAAGTTACACGCATCACCGATATTAAGCACTCAACCAAAATAGACACATTGCAAAACGCATTTAAAGCTCTTGGAAAAGAGCTTGTACTTGAACTAAGATAAAACCGATTTATCGATATGAGCCACCTAAGCGTTTCAGTTGAAGGATGTGAGTTTATACAATTGAAACGAAAAATTTCTCAAAGTCTCGAAGGGCCAACTTCGGTTTCGGTTGAAGGATGAAAGTTTGTACAATTGAAACGAAGAGCAAAAGAAGATATGAAACGACAACTCTCGTTTCAGTTGAAAGACGTAAGTTTGTGCAATTGAAACTGGGAAAAATCATTGAAGAAGCGATGCGCCAAAGGTTTCAGTTGAAAGATGTAAGTTTGTGCAATTGAAACTATTAAACGAGTCAGCAGAAACTTGAAAGGTAAAGGTTTCAGTTGAAAGATGTAAGTTTGTGCAATTGAAACTGTTCGATGCACTGCTCATAATCTTTTTCAGAATGTTTCAGTTGAAAGATGTAAGTTTGTGCAATTGAAACTTTAACAAGTTCTTTGATTGATGAATTAATCGCAACGTTTCAGTTGAAAGATGTAAGTTTGTGCAATTGAAACAGCGTACAGCAACAGCAATAGAAGCGAAAGCCACGTTTCAGTTGAAAGATGTAAGTTTGTGCAATTGAAACTCTCAGCTAACCGTATGAAATTTTTAAATTTTATTTATAGTTAGCTGAGGAATTCTTCGAAACAGTTCAAACTGCATGAAAAGTACCGAAATTTTCGAAAAATTATCTCTTTGACTTAATAACACTGAGCTCTTCATAATTTAAATCAGAAACGTAATGATTCATCCGAGCTCCCAAAAGAGATTTTTCCTTTAGCGTCGCATCGTTCAACCCCTTAGAAAATAAAAGCATCAATTTGGCAGGGAAGATACAAGGAAGCGATCTTGTCATCCTTTACAAACCGCCAAAAAATCAATAGGTTGGATAATTCCAAAACTCGAATTCGGCCTCTCATGAACTCAAAGCACAATTTAGCCGGAAAAGTAGGATTGGAAGTTCTGCGGGCCTTCCCGCCGCACCCTTGATAGCATTAACTAGAAATATTCCTACTATCGGTGTTGGAGCCGCCAATCTGCGAGAGCGTCACGCAATTCTACACAGCAAAAGTTGTCGTTTAAATCCAGAATACCGCATTGATCTTCTTATTGATTGTGGCAGCTCATATTTTTCCCAACTGTTGTTCTTAGGGAAATCCTTAGCTCATCCTAGAGTTACTTGTTAAACAACTCTTTTATTCGATTAAAAAGTAGCCAGCTACTCAAACCAATACGGGTTTTCCTTTAATTAGTCCCCGTTAATTACATAGAAACCCTTACAAATTTTATTAACAACATCGACCATATAGACAATTATTCAACCTTCCTACTCAGTTCCAAAGCAAATAAAGGACTAACCCTAGGCTCTACTTCATTGATTTTTAATGAAAAGCAATAATGCAATCAGTGTTTAACTTTTCATCTCTATTTTTATGCTTGGCGTATCCATTGGAATCATCACTCTAATTGTCGTTGGGTGGGCAATCCTAAAAGGAAAATATGCTCCACTCGTGCTGTTTCTTAGCGGCGCAATAATGCTGCTGTGTTCTGTGATGTTTGACACAGGCACATTTATGCCCAAGAAAGCTCTTCCTACGGGCAATGACTATTTGAACATCATCGAATTTATTCGGTACATGTTCTCTACAAGATTGGCGGGATTAGGTCTTTTGATTATGGTCATGGTCGGTTTCGCCTCATACATGACTCATATCGGGGCAAACGATGCGTTTGTTCGAATCGCTATCAAACCGTTAGGTCTTATTAAAAATCCGTACGTCATGGTTTTCATTGCATTCTTACTAGGCAAATTGGTAAGTATGGTGATTACTTCGGCCGTTGGATTAGGTGTCTTGTGTCTCGCTTTGATGGGCCCCGCACTGGCTGCCTTAGGAATGAACAAAAAGTCAATCGGCGCAGTTTTCGTCACAAGTGGCGCCGCATCTCTGGTTTTAATAGGCGGTTCTACAGCAGCTGCTTCCGCTGCCAGCGGTCTCAGCATTCTCGATTATGTCTTCCTTTATAAAATTCCAGCCGGCTTGCCGACTTGCCTGGCAATGGGCATAGCTCACGCGTTTTGGCAAAGATACTTAGACAGAAAAGAAGGCTGGGTCTGCAAGGATCACATCGGAGACAAGCTCATATTTGAAGGCGAAGTCAAAGCGCCCTCCTCTGCAGCTCCGATGATCTACGCTTTATTGCCGTTCCTGCCGATGATCCTTGTCGTTGTGTTCTCTCGATATGTATTGAGCAGCATCAAATTAGATATCTCCGCGCTCATCTTATTGTGTGTTGTCGTAGCCATGATGTTTGAGGCAGTCCGCTGGAAAGGAGACTTCAAAAAACTTTCTGAAGGACTAAAGGTCTTCCTTCAGGCCATGGGTAAGGCAATGAGCGGAGTGGTGGCTCTGGTTATTGCCGCCGGAGTTTTCGCAGAAGGCTTCAAAGCACTAGGAATGCTTGACGCTATTGTAGGTCTGGCTACTGATTTCGGTTTTGGTGCACTCGGCATGTCCATTATGTTCGTCGTTATTACCGTATTGGTAACGATCATCGCTGGATCCAACGGAGCCTCTTTCTACCCAATCGTTGAAATGATTCCAAAAATTGCAAAAGACATGGGTGTAAATCCCGTTTCTTTAGTACTCCCGATGCATCAAGCATCAACCATTGCTCGTCCATTATCTCCTGTGGCAGGCGTCGTCATTGCAATTGCCGGAATGTTAAAGATGAATCCGTTGGAATTAATCAAGAGAAGTTCCGTTCCTTGCATCGTCGGCTTAATTGTCCATCACGTCCTTGTTTTCTGTTTAGCCGTCTAAGAGAAAAATATGTCTGACAATATTAATGAATTTCAAGCTCCAGCCTGGACTCTTGAAGACGCCTACGGCTCTTTTACTGATGAGAGATTCTTAAAGCGCGTTGACGCCTCTCGAGACATCGTTGACTCGCTGCGTATGACGTTGCAAGAAGATTGCAATGAAAAGAATCTTACAGCGCATATAGAAGAATATCAAAAAGCTTTTGAAATTATTTCCTCTTTAGAGTCTTTTTGGCGCTGTTTTTCCAGCATGGACACTTCGAATCCGGATTCCGCTCAGACTCTAAGCAGCATTCAAGCCGTTAAAGTCAAGCTGGAAAACTGTGCCCAGATTCTTTTTAAAGAACTTGCAGCCCTTGATCCTTCTAACACCCTTTGGGAGGACACGAGGTTACGGCCTTGGAAATTTATAACGGAGGAAAGAAGGAATTCCTGGAGAGAAAAAATCCCTCCGAAAGAAAGAGCCCTTCTTCAACAACAGGCTTTACAAGATTTTTATCCTCTGGGAACCGAATTCTCAAAACTGCAAAAAAGAATGCAGCTTACCGTAACGGACTCTGAAGGAAGAAATAAAACTTTCAATACTTCAGCTACTGTTGCCGCTCTAAAAGGAATTCCTGACAAAACTCTGAGAGAAACAACCTTCAACGCTCTTCAAGAGTACATGGCAAAACATGCGGAAGAAAAAGCCGACCTACTCAATAAGCTCCACGGTTTTCGCTTGAAAGAGCAACAAGCTGCCGGAGTAGACATCCTGACTCCGAGCTTTGAACAAAACCGTATTAGCCGTGCGGCCATCGAATCGATGCTCAAGGCAATTGAAAGCCGAGTAGATCAAATTAGAGAAAGCGTGAGCTTACGAGCC
The DNA here is from genome assembly GCF_002221595.1 of Turicimonas muris. GTDB lineage: Bacteria > Pseudomonadota > Gammaproteobacteria > Burkholderiales > Burkholderiaceae_F > Turicimonas > Turicimonas muris. The sequence continues at coordinate 400,653 of NZ_NHMP01000001.1, read as the reverse complement.
GAAATCTTAGGTTCAAGAAAACTTGCTTGCTGCGACTTAATGGCTCCTGCTCCCGGCAGCTTAACGGCGGTGGCAGAAACCTTCTCTTATCCAGAAGGGATCCGGCTTGTTAAAGAAGCTCTTAGTACTGTCGGTGAAGAATATCCTAAATTCATTGACATGATGCTTGAGAAGAATTGGATTGAAGCTCGTTTGCTTCCGTGCAAAGCAGGTGGCGCGTTCTACTCACGCTTTAACGAACTGCATCAAACTCGGGTCTTTTCCTCATATGTGGGAACTATTGCTTCAGTTCTCCAGCAAGCACATGAACTCGGCCACGCATGGCATTACTGGATTTTGAGAGATCTTCCTGTTATAGAAACCGAGTTCCCCATGACTCTGACGGAAACTTCAAGTACTTTTAATGAAACAGTTGTTAAGCAGTATCTAATCCAAAAAGATCCTCAAGCCGCAGTCAGCATGCTTTGGCAGGAGCTAAAAAGTATTGCCAATTTCTTACTCAATGTACCCGTGCGCTATGACTTTGAGTGCGCTTTCCTTAAAGAAAGACTTAATGGAAATGTGGAAGTTAAAACTATAAATGAGTTAATGGAAAAAGCCTGGAGACGTTGGTACGGCGATTCTACAGAAGATATCGATCAATACCTTTGGGCCCACAAGCTGCACTTCTATAAGACTGACCAATACATCTACAACTATCCGTACGCTGTTGGTTACCTTCTTTCCCAAGGATTAATGCGCGAAAAACGCTTGAGAGGAAACTCATTTTTGCCTTTCTACAAATCCATGCTGAGAGATACCGGCCGTATGACCTTCGATGAATTAGTCAGGAAACATCTTGGCTTAGATCCGGCCACGCAGCAATTTTGGGATGGCTGCATAGACGAAGCACTTTCTCATCTAACTAAATTCAAATCAATTGTTCAAACCCCTACCCTATAAAAGGAGAAAACTGTGAAACTACTTAAGATCGCAACTTCATTACCTCTGCTTTTGGCTGCACCTCTTTTGATGGCTGCCTCGCAAGTCGAATTGTACGGAATCGTTGACGGCGGCCTCTACGTTAAGAAAACTAGCGGTAAAGATACAACGATTGGTATTGATTCAGGCCGCAAATCCGGCTCTCGTTGGGGTTTGAGAGGAAGCGAAGATTTGGGAAACGGATATACTGTTTCTTTCAAATTGGAGAATGGCTTCAAGCTTGATAACGGTGAAATGGATCAAGCCTCTGCAGCGGCACCGGAAGGACGCATGTTCGGTCGAGAAGCAACTCTAAATTTCCACACTCCATACGGTACGATTGGAATGGGAAGAATGGGAGGTCTGCTCTCAGGCATGGGAACCTATGGTTTGATGGGAACAAATTCCTCACCGTTTGCGGCTGCCTGGTCCGACGCTAAATATAACTTACTGTTTACTGGCAACAACCGCTACGACAACACAATTGCCTACAAATCTCCGACCTTTAATAATTTAACCCTCTATGCTCAGTATTCATTTAATGCAGATGGCCCAGAGTATGAGACATGGCGCGATAACAGTGAAATGGCCAGTGTAGCAGCTACTTACATTTCCGGTCCTCTTAAGGTTGTTGGAGGTGTCCAGTGGAGAGATACTGGCATCAGTAAAAAACTGACTGATGGAGTTGTAAAGGACAACAGCGCAACACAACGACAGAAAAATGCTCTGATGGCAGCAACCAGCGTTTCATATGACTTTGGAACTTGGAAACTCTATACCGCTGCTCAGCTGCTGCATGGTGCAGAAGCCGCAGGTACCGTAATGACCGCTTCCGGTAAACGAGGAGAAAAAGGACTTGATGGGTATGCTCTTAGCCTTGGTGCTAATGTTAAGTTATACGGCGGAGATCTTAAAGCGGCAGTTGCTTATGCTGACGGCGAGGATAAAGGTAAAACCGCATCATATGGAGATTATGAGGCTGTACAAAGCTCGTTGGGTTACCTGTATCCTTTGAGTAAGAGAACCAGTGTTTACACAGTGTTTAGCTATTGGCACGTCAGAAAAGTTCACAAAACGGTTGCCACCAACTCCGTGACAGATAATTTTTCTTTTGCCCTGGGACTTAGCCACAAGTTCTAATTTAGAAATCTGATCCGGAAAGACGGAGTCTTTCAAGCTGAAACTTTTCTCTTGAACAGGCTCCTTTTTTCTAGAATCCAAAAGAGTAAACGACCAATTATTTCACGCTAAGCTCCGGAACCAAAGGCAACTTCAAAAAGTATTAACGGCTAATTTACCACGCGTGAAGTTTTGGAATTCAGGTATTCATGAGCCATCCCATTCATGCCTTTTGGAGATATTCTTCTCTCGCAAAGTAAAAAAATAAATCGATTTTTAAGCCCTTAAATACCACTTCGTTATAGGTTTTGTTGACACGAAGGACTTGCAATTGAAAAATAATAACCTTTGCAGACGATTGCCTTTTAAGAAATATTAGCCCTTGTCCTTTGGGACTCAACGAAATATTATGCAGATGCTTTAATTGAGAAGAACTAAAATGGATAGATTGAATAGCAGAACTCAGAATCCTCCTCAGTGGACTCTTAAAGATGCTTTTGAAAGCTCTACGAGCTCAAAATTTCGGTTGGAGCTAGCGCGCTTGAAAACTCTCATAGCGGCCATAGACGGCAGTGCACGGCTAGCTAAGGAAGTTGAAGTCTATTCGCATAGTTCTGTCTCTTTACGAACAGTCTTTGGCAAGCTTACACACCTTAAATGCTTTTTTAAGATGCGAAACATCCATAGATGCGTTAAAAGATGCGCCCTTAAAAAACAAGCTGAAGTTAATAGCATCGGCAGCAAACTAGATTCCGCTATCGCACCCGTGATTTCTTTTCTTCGGAGTCTCTCGGATGACGATCCTATTTGGGAAGACGAAGAAATCCAAGAATGGTATGTTTACCTCAAAAGTCTTCCTCATTTCAACGATAAGCTGAACGAAGATGCAAGAAGCGTCATCTCGCAATTTCAATACCAAATCAATCTTCATGTCAGACAAAGCTTTCATTTATTAAATAAAGGAATGAGACTGCGCGTTAAAAACCTAGACGGCTTTGATCAAGTTCAAGGCTATATGAAAAGCATCGGAGTTCTTAAAGGAGAAGAAGACGAAGAGTTGCGCCGAACAACCTTTGATGCGATGAATATGTTCTACAACGAACATGGTTCTATGTACGCTCAGCTTCTTAATTTGCTCGCCGGCTTTCGTATTACATCGTACAATGATTCTGGAAATTCGGAAGTTCTTTCCTATTCGCTTCAACAGAATCGTATCAGCAGAGAGGCTGTAGAACAGATGCTTAGTTGCTGTGAGAATAGGATTTCAGATATTCGCCGCACTATCAGTCTTCGTTCTAAAGCCGTAGGAAGTAAGCTAAAGGTATACAACCTATATTCTCCTGCTCCCCTCTCGCCATCACTCATAAATAAAAAGACGAATTTTTACGACAGTATTCAAAATATCAAAGAGGCAGGGAAAAATATTAGCGATACATTTCCTGACTTTGTTGACTTAATGATTGAGAAAAAATGGATCGAGGCTCGTTTTTCATCGGTCAAGGCCGGGGGAGCCTTTTATGTTTTTTTAAAAACTTTAAAACAGCCTCGAATTTTTTCAACCTATTTCAATAATTTGTCATCAGAGTATCAACTTGCTCTGATGCTTGGGCACGCTTGGCATGCATGGCAATTGAAAGATTATCCCGAGCACAGAAGTTTAATTCCAATGAGTTTAACGGAAGTAGCCGGCATCCTCATGGGTGAACAATTGCTGTCTTTTTTGCTGAATAAGTCTGAAAGCCAGGAAGACAAGTTTTATTTTTTATGGCAGCAAATGAAATATGCAACAAACTACCTCCTTAACATCCCTGTACGATTTGAGTTTGAAAAGAACTTACTCAGTTCTAAAAAGAGAGGAAACCTGACCGCTTTGGATCTCAACAAATCCATGGAAAAAAGTTGGGAGAAATGGTATGGAGATGAAGTAGACGGCTGCGATCGTTTCCTTTGGGCGTACAAGCAGCACTTTTATAAACCGGACCAATTCTTCTATAACTATCCTTATGCGGTTGGCTACTTAACCGCCCAAGGATTTAGCAATATCCTTTCCGAGACACCCGATAGATTCAAATCAATTTATCCTAAGTTTTTACTAGATTGCGGTTCGCAAAGTTTTGATGAATGCATCCAGAAGTACTTTAAATTAAGTCCTCAAAGGCCTGATTTCTGGAATTGGTGTTTAGATAACGTTGTGAAGAAAATCAACTCTTTTGAGGAATTGCTCTCCTCAGGACATTCCAAAAGAAATTAGACACTTCGCTTCTGCATGCGGGCTCTCATTAGAGAAGAATCGAAATAAAACCGCTATCAATGCTTTGAAGCCCGAACCTTTCTTCCAAAACTTTTTCGTAGGAAGATCTAGACTTCGATGCATGAATGGACGTGCTTGGGTGTATTTCTGTGCCATTCGGGGGAAAAAGCTACTTTGATTATCCACTTGTGCTCATTATTGTTCTACTTTAACTGCAAGCCCACTTTACGAAAGTTTTTTCTTTTAACCCGAATACCAGAGCCGTCCGGTAATGAACTTTACTCGCATTGTCAGCCCCATACCTCCTTGCCTGTATTTGAGTTAACGCTTCTTGCAGTTTGGATTCCGAGCTTTCTCCTTCTCTGAAAACTTTAAATTCAAATACCCCGTCCTCTCTCCTATCTCCACCTCGAGATCGGTACGACCATGCGCATTATGATGCTCAATACGTGAATTCAGACCGGCTCCAGACAAGTAGACTTGAACAAATGATCTCAGCGAAAACTCATCTTCAATTGGATAACGAACATAATCAATGGCAGCAAACAATCGATTCAATATATAAAAGACCGCCTCCGTTAAGATTTTTACGATAGACCGGCTCCGACCTGCCCTAGTACTTGGCCATTGAGCTGTTGCTGCAAATATAGCTGAGCGATAGCTTTTTAGCTTCCTTATTCGGATATCGTAGGAATACCGTATCGCCATACTCTACAGATTTAATAGTTAGATAACCTGAGAGTGTCAACAATTCGACATCTGACAAATTTTCAATATCCGATGAACCGCGTAAGACGTATAACGACAAACTTTGTTCCTTATCGTATTCTTCCGGATTTCTTAATAAGTGAGACTGAAGATACTTAACCAATGGACTCGGTTTTCCGCCGCTTTCAAACCAATAATCCTTCAAGCCTCTTTCAGGTGATGAGAAAAAATGCAACAAAGACCAAGGAGCAAATACCTTTTGTTTTGCTGTCTCTTCAAAACAAAAACCGTCATAGTGTTCCGTCAGTTCTTTGAAAAGTTCATCCTGCGTAGTTCCTAACGTTTCCGAAGCAGAAATCAAGTACTCGGAAAAGTACTTCTTCACCTCTTCATACGTAAATCCTAAAAGCGAGCCATACTCTGCCGAAAGTGAAATATCAGATAAATTGTTTAGCTCCGAAAAAATACTGGAATTGTGAAATTTCGTTATCCCCGTAACGAACAAAAAACGTAACGGACCATCATTTGATTTAATGACTGCATAAAATCTTGATAGTTGTCGACGAACCTGCTCAAAAAGCTTGAAATTATCAAAGCAAGACGTCAGCGGCGCATCATACTCATCTATCAACAACACTACAGAACTCACGGCTTGCTTCTTGAACCAAGTAGACAATTGACTCATGAGTGAGGTACCGTGAAGTTCAAAACGAAATCCGTAAGGTGCAAAAGCATCAACTATTAAATCGTGAAATTGGAGCTCAAACTCTTTCAAATTACGGAAACTTTTTGCTTCAGAGAAATCTAGTTTCACCACCAAAAATTCTTTGTCCTCTTTCCAAAGTTTTTCAATCTCGAGACCATGAAAGTCTCTCAGTCCATACTTGAATAAAGATTCAAACGTGGAAATTAACAACGATTTTCCAAATCTTCTCGGACGAGCCAGAAAGTACTTTCCATTGCGACAGGCTAGAGAGTAGACCTTCTCCGTCTTATCAACATAGATTTGGCCCAGTTGTCTTAACTTCTCAAATGATGATTTACCTAAAGGCAGATGTCGCAATAGTTCCGTATTCATAGGAATTCCTTCTCCTTACATCACAATTATAAAAGTGTCAGCTTTTCTCAAGCCTTCTCTCTTCATGGAGTAACTCAAAAAATTGAACCAATCTGCCTTACAATCATGCCGGCCCGGTTATGTCTTGATTCAGAGGAGTTCAAAGCACGCTCAGTTAACCTACTTACCTCAACTACTACTCCTTTGGATAAATCCAGTTCTGCCTAAGATCCATATTCTCTCTTTCGGGGCATAAGTAAGAGCTGAAAAAATCAAGAAATATCTGAAATGGTTCTCTCACCGGTTCCTTTTCTTTTGAAGAATGAGCCAAGTAATTCTTCTAAAAAATCTCGATTCCTTGTTAAGCCAAGGCGATTTTGAGAGTCAGAAAACAACACGATTTTGAGAGAGCCAATTTTTAAGTGAAAGTCTTGCAAATTCTGTGGCTTTTAATTGCAATGAAAGGGGGTATTAACTCAGGTAAGCGTAGCGAACCTGAGTTAATACCCCCTTTCATCGCAATGCGCTTAGTGCTTATCCTTTTCGCTGTCTTCCTTTATTATCTCTTCAGCAGCCTCGATCACTAGTTCTCTCATGTTTAGTACTTCTCTTACTTTGGCAGCTCGCTTATTAAGCCACAGTTGTCTTCGTTGATTTTCTTTCGCCATGATTTCGTCGACACGAGCATCAATGGTTTTAGCCGTTTCTGTGTATTCTTCAAATTTAGGACAACCTACCTTAGGAATAATTTTTATGGGTATTACTCTCAATCCCCATAGCATCTCGATCTTTCCATCCGGGTACTCTACGATAGAAACCTCCTTTCCAATCAAGCCATGACGGTTCTCAACCCCAAGAGCCTGAATGATTTGATTTTTGAAACTACAACTAAGATTTTTAGATAAATGTCGTTCGTGCCAGGTAGCACAGATCCTCTTTAACTCCTCTTCTGTTGCCAAGAGCGGTACATGAGCATCTTCTTGGTAAAAAGGCTTAATTGCAAACTCTTCGTTGTACTCGTTGACAAACTCCTCTATGTGCAAATTAGCGGTGTTAATATCCTTTATGCCTCGGAGCTTGAACTCTTTAGGCCAACGTCCTTGCAAAGTTTGATTTAGGCGTTCAATCCTTCCTTTTGCTTCGGGAGTTTTTGCATAGATGTACTCAATTCCAAGCATATTGCAGATGCGTTGGTACTGAGTTCCGTCTTGGTCTTCAGAGGTTAGTGGCCCCGAGGTCGTCGGTTTAAAAATGCTGTATCTATCGCTATAGAAAGCCGCTGGTATGCCGTATTTAAAGACATGCCCCATAATGAGCTCTCGATAGGCCTCTCCTACTTCTGTAGGCCGCAGGCACGCCGCAGTAATGGTTCCTGTTGCATCATCAATAAAGGCGTGAACGACACAAAAAGGCTCATCCTCTCCGAACCAACGATGTCGGGATCCATCAATTTGGATCAATTCTCCGAACCGGCTGCGACGTCGACGTAATGGATGGCCTTTACTCTCTGCTTTCTTTTCTCTGGGATAAAGTTCAAGAAGACGTTGCCGGATAAATTCTTCGGATACTTCAATTTGTTCGCAATTCTTCAGGTATTTCCTTGCCAAAGCAGCTTGGAAGCCAGCGTACTTGGTTTGGAGCAAGTTGTCTATTCTTTCTCTTAGGTCCTTGTCCAGTTTGTTTACAGGTGAACGCCCCCGATTACCATGTTCTAAGCCTTCGGCTCCTTGTAATGAAAACTTGTTTAACTTCCTGAAAAAGGTTGACTCAGGCATTTTTAACTGAGTCAGTGCTTGCTTACAGGTGATCAGCCCGGCTCGGTACTCAGTAAATACAGCAACCAGTTCATTAATCGAGGGATGCTTAACGTTCTTTTTTGACCATTTAAAACCTCTAAAAAGCACAAGAATAAGTCAATAAAGACCGCCTAACTCCCATTTTCGCTTTGGTAAAACTCCCAATTTCGCCCTGGAATAAGCTCTCAGAATCGCCTAGGAAACTACTCTCAAAATCCCGTAGGAAGTTACTCTCAATTTCCCTTTTGCTTAACAAAAAAATCTCGATTCCTTCTTTTCTACAAATTTCAAGATATGATTTCTTCCTAGACCAACTCAACACTTAGATGCTTCACAAATCTCATCGATGAAAGAACATTTAAACGGTATTTTTTGGAATACAGGAGCTTTCGAAATGAACCTCCTATGTTCTGCGAAAACGAATGAAATCTGCAAGTCTTTCCAGGCAAATCTGAATCATCTAACCTGGTGTTGGCTGAGTCTGCTCGAAAACAATCCTGCTTCACTTAGTCAAACAGCAGCCGTGTTGGAAGGTAAGAGATGCAATGACTTAAATCCTTTTGATGCCATGCAGGTCAAGAATTTTGCATCCGGTGCTGAGTTCTTATTGAACCTTGTAAAAGAACAAAAGTTTGACCTTTCGGTGTCCCTTGCCTGTAATCTCCATAGCAGAGTTGGTAAAAACGAAGCTCTTCAATGGGGCTGCCTCCGGACTGCTCCCGTCACTCTCAGAAATATCAAATTTTGTCCCCCCACTGCTAATCTCCTCCAAATCATCAGCAATGGTTTCCGCTACTTGGAAGATTGCATTTCCAATCCGGTAGAAAAAGCCATTGCAACTTTTCTGTTTGTGGCTAGAAATCAGCCGTTCTACGATGCAAACAAACGAACCGCGTCTTTACTGATGAATGGCTTATTGATGAAAAGCGGATTCTTTGCAATTTCAATACATCCGCGCAATACTCGAATTTTTCATGAAACGCTGGGAAGGTTCTACGAAACCGGCGATGCCAATCCAATGTTTGATTTATTCCTCCGGTTCTCCCAACCTTGCAAACTTTAGAACTTAAAAACCCTTTGAAAAGTTAACGGATTAAGTGTTTACGTCAAAACCGCAACATCAAAAGAGTGCCATCCTCTAAACTCATTCAATCCTAAAAAAATCATCACCTTTGACACCAACCTTTGAGTGAGTAGAGAACAAGATATTGATGTCCATTTTCAAAGTTACACGGTACGGCTTTTTTGGAAAAGTCCTGACAGGTCAGATTTTAACGATTCACATTTTCTCTCTGGTGAGAACTTTCAATCGAGAAGAGTTTTATCTCTTTGGGAGAAAGATTTTTGTGCGTCCGCTTCCTTTAGCTTTCTCCCAAGCTTCAATGATTAACTCAGTCTTTTCTCGTCAAAACAGAGAGACACTTCGACAACAATCAAAAACTAAGACATCTATGCCTCCGGAATCTCTGACACCGGACCTCAATGAATATAAGAGCTTCCTCAAACGAAAAGTCATTCTCCTCATGACCGACCATCTGGCCTCAGTCGGAGGCGCCGAAACCAGGATCGTAAGAACTGCTGATCTTTTATCTGAACTTAACTTTGTTCCCATGATCCTGTGCCAACATAACGCACATACCGCTTCTCAAAAATTTCCCAATTTAATTTTGGATTATCGAGATCCGCACCTTGGTACGGTCATTGGTAAATGGATTGACGAAGGACTCATCCACGGCATTGAATTCCATGTCAAAAATCCACGGGTACTTTACGACCTTCCGTTGTTTGATTGGAAAGACAAAATAATGTTAGGAGCTCAAATCCATAACCTCTTCGCATTGACGAAGGAACTGAAACAACAGTTTGAATATTGTCATTACATTGTTTCCTCCCAATTGGCCTTTGTACCGAAAACTAAAGTCATTCGAAACTGGATCGATGCCTCGAAGTCAAATTCGTTCTGGAGCTACAAAAATCAGAAGAAAGCACTATTAATTTCTCGTCTCTCGAAAGACAAAAGGATCCACATCTCTAGATTTGTCGATTTCTGTCGAAGACATGGACTAGATTTTCATATTGCTTCCGATTGGCCACGGCTACCGTGGCAACGTCGTTTTCTTTCTTCTCTTGAACTAAACGATGCTGAATTCATCGGACCGGTGTCCTCTAATTCTTACCTCAGACATTCCGCTGGACAATATCTGTTCATCGCTGGAATTGGCCAAGTTCCGCTTGAAGCTGCATCTTTGGGAATTCCTACCGCTGTAATGTCATCGAAATCCGAAAAGGAGTTTCAAGATCCGCTCGTTTTTCTTGAAAAAGACAATTTACCTCTCCTTGAGCAATGGAACTTTGTGATCAATCAATGTCCTATTCATACTCTTACGCCTAATGCTCAAAGGTTTATGCAGAATCAAACTACTGGAGCAATCAGGGAAGAATTTTTCTTAGAAGATGAACTCAAAAATCTGCGAACTCCGAATGACCTAATTGAAGTCTACGAAAGATGCTATATGAAACCGTCTTAGGAGATATGAATCAAAATCCTTTCAATCAAATGAGCATAAAAATACTTATTCACCCCAATTGAGCCGCCCATCTTTGAAAAAAAGCTCCAGATTAGATGACGTTTTATTCCGTTTTAGTTTTCTGGATGTCCGAAGATCTGCTGGAACTTTCTTTTTTGTCATTCTTCTCTCTAGCAATTTTTACCTTGCAGCAACATTCCTTTTCAGGGGTAATAAAGATTTTTTTGAATATGCTCTTTAAGTCTTTCATAATGAACTATCCTAATAACGAGTTAAAAATAAAGCCTGTTGCGCAAGCGACGGTAAAAACTGAGATAAGAAAGGCTGCCAGCATCTTCTTGGTAAAAATGGAGCTGAGCAATGAAACTTCGGGGAGGCTTGCGCCTCCGCCCCCAATCATTAGCGAAACTAAAACACCAGGCCCTAACCCTACACTCTGAAGAACCGTAGCCATTGGAATAATAGTTTCCGTCCTTATGTACAGGGGAATTCCAATAAGCGCTGCAGCTGGAACACTAAACCACGCTGGGATCCCTGCAACTTTTTGAACAACGGAAACCGGTAGGAGACCATGAATAAGAGCTCCGATCGCAGTACCGACAAGAAGGTAAGGAAATACTTTTCTCAAGAGCAAAAGAGAATTGAAGATTGACGTTTGAATAACAGTTTTTAACCTCATTCCAAACGTACCGGTTAATTCCGACCACATCTGTGACTCTTCCTTTCCTCCGGTGATACTAATGTCATAAATCTCTTTTTCAAACCCAAATTTCTCCAGAACCAGTCCGAATAAAACGGCAAAGATAAAAGTACATAAACCATATAAGATTGCTGTTTTAATCCCGAAAAATACTCCCATTAGGGTGAGGATCGCAGGGTTTATAATCGGAGATGCTAAAAGAAAAGCAATAGAAGTGGAGAAGGGTGCCTTTGACTTAACGAAGCCTACAAATAACGGAATAGTTGAGCAGGAGCAAAACGGAGTAACGCCTCCGAGGAGAGCCCCACAGCTTGCAGATAAAAATTTATTGTTTCTCGAAAACGTGAAAATTTTGCTCTTCGGATTGATGAAAAATTGACCGACTCCGACTAAAAACGAAATCACAAAAAATAATCCGATAAGCTCAAAAGTAAGTTTTAAAAATTCAAGCAGAAAAGAAGGCATCTTGATCCCAAATAAAGATAATAAGAACTCATCTGCAAGCTAGAGCCTGCATGCTTCTTAAAAGTTGTAAGAATGTAGAAAAGCGGATATTTCGGAATCCGTTATATCATTCTTTTGATTCTTTTCATTGTTACTGTATTTCTCGAACATTGAAGGAAGCCCTTCAGACAAGTCATCTCAATCGAGTAAATAATGGAATTAGCTTTCTTTTGTGCCTTAACGACTTGAGCTTCTTTCAAAACTGCTAAATGTCGGGAAACAGTAGGCATTTCCAACTGAACCATGTTTGTGAGCTCAGTAACTGTTTTAGGATTTTCAAGCATCGCCTCTACCATCATTAAGCGAGCCGGATGGCCGAGAGCTTTAAATATTTTCGCTTGCTCTTCGTAAACTTCAGGAAATTCTGCCATTCTCTTTAGACTCCCACTTACTCCACTCAGCAAAAAATCTTCCTAATTCTTTATAAAATTCGTGCTTGGCTTCTGTTTCTAACAGCAGAGACCATTCTAGGACGAATTTACTGAGAAATCTTTCAAAAAATTCGGCTTTTTCTTCTGGTTCTAAAAGCTCGTATATCTCGAGGACTGGAACAATATGCTCGGGCGGCTCTTTTATGTCTCTTTCTACTTCAAAACCCCTGCTTCCTAGGTAAGATAAATATTCGTCTAGAATCTTGTCGCCCAACTTATCTTTCCAGCAAGTAAGATAATTCTTGGCAGGAGGGCTACCAGGACTTAAAAAAAGCCGTGTGTAGTCCAAAAGCATTGCTTCAAAAGATTTTGCATCTTCGGTCCCTTGAGTGTACAAATCGTCCAGACGACGGGCCTTTTCTGCTAATTTCCCATCCAAAGATTCTGCAGCTTTCAAAAAAACATGCATATCTCTAAGTTCCTGACTGGGTTCAAATAAACCGAGCAAAACAAGATTAAGAGGTCTTTTCCTCATAAATACATTTCGCGGCAAGGAAGAGGCCTAAGCCCCTTCCGTGTTAATAGGTTAACAGATCACTCTCTCGGAGAGAACTGTCCCATGTAGAAGACCTTTGGATTAGTTCCCTTTTCTTCTTGAAGTCTTTGGACTTTTCCCGTCTTCAATTTTGCAGAAATAGTAGAGGTTGGATCATCTAAATCACCAAATATCCTAGCCCCGGCAGGACAGGCATCCACACAGGCAGGATTCATTCCGTTGGAAGTACGGTGGTAGCAGAAGTTGCATTTTTCTACTACGCCCTCCTTTCTTTGAGCGGCGGAATCGCCTGCCTTAAATAGATTGGCATATGCTGGAACAGCACCGGCCTTTTGGCCAAGTTCCTGAGCATCGCCTGTGGCTCCTCTGATAAGAGCAGGTCGGGTTGCAGCATCTCCTCTCGGATCAACTCCTTTAGGATTGAAGCTGATGACAGAGTAAGTCTTACCGTCCAAGCTTTCGGGTCCTAACTCAGCAGAAGAGTAAGGGCACGCATTCTGACACAGACGGCATCCTACGCATGTCTCGTCATTGTGAAGAACAACTCCTTCGGGGCTGACAAACATGGCGCCTGTCGGACAGACTTTAACGCACTGCGGATTTTCGCAATGGTTGCACATGACAGGAATGGCAATCTGTGTTGTATTTGGGAATACCCCTCTGGTTTCTTGAATGAAATCTGCCCAATTAAATGACTGGCCTTCTCCTCGGGTTCTTGTGTTATTCTCAGCTTTGCAAGCCAGGGCGCAGGCACCACAGGAAGAACATAAATTCAAATCAATGATCATTCCAAATCTCATTTCTTTCTCCTGGCTTAAAGTTTTTGAGAATTTTTCTTAATGTTGACTCTGGTAAATCCGCCATTTCTGCAGGAAGTACCCGATAAGCGGTCGTAGTCGTCCACTAGAATTTCATTGTTATTGCCGCCCCGGGGTGTTTTTCTGTATTCTTTTGCAGCAATCTGGCCATATGCCCAGTGACCCTGACCATAGGCTTTTGCAACCGTACCTGGACCTACACCTTCCCAAAGTTTCACTTCAGTGACAATGGTTCCGACCGGAGAAGAAATTTCGACGATGTCATTATCCTGAATACCCAGAGCTTTAGCATCGATCGGATTAATCTTAAGGACATCTCCCCATGAACGATCCCCGGCATCACATTTCTTGAATTCCTGCATCCAAGGAAGATTGGCAGAGCGACCTTCACGGTTCAAGCGGCTCTTGTGATCAATAAACAAGAACGGATATTGCTTCTCTTCACCATGACGCAAAGGTTCTTCATAGTGAGGCATCCACCCTTTGATCCCTTTAGCTTGATAATGGCAAGCATCAAGAATCTTGTCAGGAGTTGTGTTGTATTTAGCTGCGTGAGCTTCTAAGACCTTTTTTAGATCTCCGGAAACAAACTCAAATTTACCGCTCGGTGTTGGGAACTTTCCGCCCCAATGTTTCTTGTAAACCTGATGAGCGGAATTATGCATTCCTCTCTTCCTGAAGTCTTCCCAACCATTGATTTGATCGCCCGGAATCGGCTTCGACGTACGGATCCAGCATGGTGCAGAGGCTATCTTGGTAGTGATAAGCTGGAACTCTTTTTCATTAGTTGGTCTAGCACCTGTCTCAGGATCGACAAATTCTGTTGAGTAATAGTTCAGCAGTGTCGGCCAGCCTTTCTTAGCTAGTTTTTCTGCCAAAAGCCATGTGACTTCATTTTCTTCCTGTTTTACATCCCAAATCCTATCGCATGTTGGTTGCTGCAACGAGGTCCAGGCATGCATGGATCCGAAACCTGTTACTGCGCCCATCCCTTCAGCTGCATTAAAGGTAGAAGGAAGAACAATATCAGCAAACTGAGTCATTTCTGATGGGAACGGAACCATATGTACAAAGAACGGTACCTTAGCCAAAGCTTTTTCCCAGCGTTTGCCGTCGGCTGCAGCAAAAGGAGTGTTAGTCCACGAACTAATCATAACTTTCACGAAATCTGGATTCTCGAGCATATAGTTGGCAATATTGTTGGTCACAACGCCACTGCCCAGTTTGGCCTTCATAGCCGCCGGCATATCCAGGTCTCCACGGCCATCGATTTTCTTCCCTTTACCATGAGCCTTGGCGAGTTCGTCAATATATTTATCCATTGACGGATACTTGCCGCTGAGAGATTTGACAGGATCGTGGGTTCCTCCAACGTTATCAACTGAGCCTAAAATGCCGTTGAGCGCATGAACCACCATTGCCGTGTACGTACCTCTCGGATTCATACAAACACCGGGCCCCATCCACACGATCACGTTCGGGGCGGCCTGCCCCATAGCCTTAGCTACCCGTCTAATTTGTTCCGCATCCAAACGGCATTCTTTTGCGGCTCTTTCGGGAGTCCAGTCTTTAGCCTCCTCATTCCAATATGTAATCAGTCCGAGGGTGTTGTTTTCTTTAAAGGTCTGAGGATCTACCGTCTTTCCCGGAACAAACAAGTTCTTACCGTCAGCAAAGTCTCCGACAAAATCTTTATTCCATAGTCCTTCGGTAAGAAGCACATGAGCTATAGCATTAGCAAGAGCTCCGTCAGTTCCCGGAAGTATCGGAAGCCATTCTTTAGATTTAGCGGCCGCAGTAGATAGTCTCGGATCGACAGTAATTAAGATACCTTTTTTCTGAAGCTCCCCTAGTTTTGAAATAACGTTAGGAACCTGCCTGTTGGAGGCAAAAGGATCCGTACCCCAGAACACAACGCACTTTGAATTTCCAAGGTCATAATCTCTGTAAGAGAACAACCCCTGTGTGTAACCGGGCCCCATTTTTTCTGTTTCGGCACAAAGAGCAGAGGTTGAGAAATTATTCGGAGAACCGAAGAGTTTTGTCAGAGTACCATAAAGAAGAGCATGGGAAGTATTGCCGTATCTTCCTTTGAGATAAAGAAGTCTTTCCGGTTCGCCTGCATTTCGAAGTTCAACCATCTTGTCGGCTACTATATCCAGAGCTTCATCCCAAGAAATAGGAATCCATTTTGGATCGATCCCGCGTCCTTTCTGAGGATTTGTTCTCTTAAGAGGCTGTTTAATACGATCCGGATCATAATTTTCTTGAGGGAGCAAATGTCCTCTTGGGCAGCAGAATCCATGATTACCTTTCGAATTTTGATTTCCGCGTACTCTTGTGGCTCGCCCATTCTGATTAAAAACTTCGATAGCACAGTATTGAGTGCATCCCTGACAAGCCGATCCAATCCATTTGCCTTCAGCTGGCCTGCACGGAAGTGGGAGTCTTTTTACTGAGAGGCCTTGGGCCAGCACTGTTGGTGCAGAAACCATCAAAGCAGCGCTGCCGGTAAGCTGTATAAATACTCTTCTTGTAAGTTTCATAAGAGGTTTTCCTTGGGGAAAAGAGATTAGAAATTAGCTAATTTTATATTTAGCTATATTGCTAAGTATAAACCAAAGAAAAATAAATATGAACAGCATTTATCTGGTTGGGTATTTATGATTTTCTTAGACTTCCTTAAAAACTCTACTGACCGGATTTATCATCCGAACTTTTTTCAATCTTACGTATAACTGCTTACTCGGAAAGGAGCCAGTCCAGAGCGTTAATCTTGTGAACACCATCGATACTTGCCTTCGGATCATTGTCTAATGTTAAAAGATACTTGGGGAAATTATCCTGAATTCGAAGCAAAGGACGCAATTCTCGACGCAAAACCTCTTCGTCTCGCACCGAAGCTGCAACTTGAATGTAAATTTTTTCTTGACCGTTAGTACATACAAAATCAACTTCAAATTCGTCAAGTTTTCCCGTGAAGACTTTATAGCCTCTCCGCTTCAACTCCAGAAATACTACGTTCTCCAAGAGATGACCTACGTCGGCCAGAGAGCCGCTACCTAACAGAGTTCTTCTGAGGCCCAAGTCCACAGCGTAATACTTTTTGAGACTCTTCAAGAGTTCTTTTCCTTTTAGATCCCATCGATCAACCTCGTAGAGAACAAAAGCATCAATCAGACCGCGAAGGTACTTCTCTACTGTTTTATTATCGGTTTTGGTCCCCGCAGAGGTCATCGAGTTTGCAAGTTTTGCCACAGAAACTCGATTCCCGACGGAATCAAAGCAAAACCTTGTTAGCTTTGTCAATACTGTCGGCTCACGGAGCTGAACTCTGGACAGAATGTCCTTCACAACTACAGTGTTGTATAGCCCGTCAAGAATCCTATCTAAAAATTCAGATTCGGAAGGAACTTCTAGAATAAAAGGAAAAGACGTAGTGGACAAATATAACTTGTACAGCTCCTCAGCACTTTTATCGGGGAAGGCTTTCTTAAATTCTTTCAAAGAGAGCGGCAGCATTTCTATTTGAACATATCGACCCGTTAAAAGAGTAGCCAACTCTCCGGACAAAATATGACTGTTGGAACCTGTGAGATAGATATCGAAGTTATCGTGAAGAAAAAGACTGTCGACAGCTTTTTGAAAATTCTCAACTTGTTGAATTTCATCCAGAAAAATATAGTATTCGCCAGAATTAGAAGCTCTCTCGAGGATATACCGATGCAACTCCTGATAATCAGTAAGTCTTTGGTTGGCTAGATCCTCTAAATTAATTTCAATGATTTGTTCTGGCCGGACCCCACTCTTCAAAAGACGCTGAGCAAAAATCTTTAATAAAGTCGACTTACCGCATCGACGGACACCCGTGACAATTTTAATGAACGGAAGATCCTTCCACTTATCTAGCTCTGCTAGATAAGGCTCCCTTTCCAACACTACCTTTTTTCTCATACAACATTTCTTTGGATCATATTCCATATTTTACTTAAAAATAATAATTAGTGGAATACAATCCAAATTTTTATTAAAAATATAAAAATTTGGATTGTATTCTTAAAATTTTCACATAAACCAAACCAATTGTGACAGCGAATTCTTATTTCGGCTAAAGCTTCTTACTTCTAGCGTCCTGGGATAAACGCAATAATTAGATGATCTCTACCTAATCTTTAAAGCGTCAGCAAAGCCGGCAACAGCATCCACAGGGACGAGTCAGCTCTCCCATCCAATATGCATAGGTGGCAACAAATGCCAAGCTTGCTAGTGATGGTATTTCCCAAAAATTACAAAAATAAGTTTTATTTTTGAGACAAAAGCTTCGGGTCATGGAATAAGTCTGAAGCTTTTTTCAACCTGTTGAGCGACGTGAAACCATAAAAAAAAACGATTTACACAGAACAAACAGATTCGCAATGTCTGACCCACTTATAGTTGAAAATCGAATTACCGCCCCCTCTCATACCTGAAAACTTCACTTAAATCCGTGCATTTTTCTATGGAACTTAAGATAATCACACATTTTTGAAGATGGCACGTTCTCAAGCTTTTCATTTCCACAGAGGTTCAGCCTTTCTCGTTCTGCCTTACTTAAGAGAGGAGATATCAAAATTTTTCCATTGTTATGAAAACTAATTAAACCTCTATCAAAGAGCTTGTCGAAATGAGCCGAAAGAAGAAGTAAATTATCAGGATCATATTTTTCGCGATCTCTACAGTCTTTCCAAGGTTTTATGTGAGAGGCTACTAGAAGCTCTTTAGTTTGGACTCAGGAAACTGCACAGTGTTTTCGTGCATCCAACAAAAACTCTCTCAACTGGTTCTGATATTTTCTCTGTTTAGCTTCTCGGATTTCTTCAGACTGGAGGTCTTCCTTCTCTAGAAATTCCAACTTTTTTTTAAGAGAAGAAGCAACATCAAGACTAGAACCCTCGGTTCCAATCTGTGATGTTTTATTCTCTATTTTTTCTTTTTTGCTAGAAAACATAGGATATTTTTGATTTCCCCATGCTATATAGGCCTGAAGAAGATTTTCAAAATCTCTTAAGGAGGAATCATTGCATTCATCCATTTTCCAAGCGGAGACACCTTCCTTGTCTTCTGGAATAGATTCGTGATTTAGCAGAGTCTGTAGATTACTATTTCTCCCTTCATGAGGAAGGTAGTTACTGCACACAAACGATCCTTCCGGAGCATCAAAAATATAAGTCCAAATATTGGCTCCATACTTGGTTGGTTCCACATCAAGCGGCAAGTCATTATCCATATGAATAAATCTCCTCACTTTTTTGGTGTGGCCTTTACTTGATGGCACGAATCCACAAGATCGAGCTATAGAATCCAATTTCTGTGCTTGAGGAAATTTTAAGAAACCTGTGTTTTTCCACCAATTTGGATCCAATTTTTTACCCATGGTTAAATTCTTAAAACAAATAAAATTTCCTTCCCTCAGAGAAGGTAGAAATTAAGCGATCCTACAAAGAATATCTGCTCTATGGAATATATTAAAACTTAACTTTTCACATTATCGAATAACTTCAAAATCTCAAAAATAAGAAAAAAGAGCCGTTTTTTAATGGGAAGTCTGAAAATTATTTCCATTTTTATTTTTGACCAAATTTAGATTTTGTTTATAAAATTTTTCTAGTAACAAATCCAAAATGTGAACTGTCGTACTCGAGTCCCATCCGTAAACCCTTCCAACCTCCTATTCCTTTTCATGATTTTGGTTTCTCTCCACTCGCTAGGAGTGCCATTTTTTGGCTATTTGCTCCTGCACCACAAAAACAAAGTAGGAACGCCTTAACCCTCTGGTTTTAGCAGATCATCCAAGCCAAGAGCTAATGCACTGCTTAGCTCTTAGGCGCCTGTCATCCACAACATCACTGGGGATCAAAACAGTTGTAAGCTACCCATCCCCTTCTTATCCTTATAGACTCTTACTGACTTTTATCAACTCCCAGGACTAAACTTTTCGATAGGACTTATATTTTTCAAAAAGTCTTTCCATATTGTCAGGATTAGTGAGGTTGGAAACATCAAAAAGCTCGTTAATGATTTCCTCCGGCAATATGTTTAGCTCTTTTGCTGCTTCCTGACAAGAAATATTTTTTTCTAGTGCCAAATGGGCTACCTTGCCACCCACCTCATAGCCGAAAATTGTACTTATCATAGTCGAGTTAGAAACAGAACTTTCCGCCATTCTTTTGCAAAATTCTTTATTAGGAACGATTGACGGAAGAACTTTCTTTGTCAAAGTATCCATAGCCGCCACTAACTGATCCGAGCTGTCAATTATCGAACGCAAAGGGATACTTGAGCATGCTCCTAAATCCAACCAACCGTTCTTCAAACCGTAAAGAACACCTGAATTATTTGCAGCAACATGGTTACAAGCCGCAATTACTGATTCTAATGAATTTGAAGCATAACGTTGAGGATATAGCGGGGTTCGACAGTTCTTATCAGTTTTAAAACTAATCTCACATAATCCCGACTCTGGGCCGCTAGACATTAATCTCAAGTCTCTAGCCAGTTTCCAAACCTGGGCACTTAGCGCAACAATTATCCCGTGACAAGCAATCAAATCATCAATTGCCATCATCCCGTCAACTAAATCGTCATAACTTTCTATCTTTCTTCCCAAAACATCTGAAAGGTGTTTATTCACTTTTGCACGAAAGCCGGGCAAGCACCCCATACCGGTTCCTACAGCGGTTCCACCCAAACAAGAATGATTACAGTTGTGAAGTTCCTGCGTAAGCCTTTGTTTAGATCTTTTCATTCCTTGAGCAAAGGCATTTAATTGTTGGCCCAGTGTAATAGGCACAGCATCCTGAATACCGGTCCTGCCCATCTTGATGACATCGGAGAACTCTTCGCCTTTACGCTCCAGCTCCTGTATCAATGAGTTAAGACTCTTTAAAATCTTCGTAACTTGTTCCCACATTACTATTTTTTTGCTGTGGGAACAACATCGTTACTTGACTGCGCCATATTTACGTGGGTACTTGGATGAACTCCTCCCTCAGTTTTGGAGCCACTTAAAATTTCATTTGCTCTATGTGCGACTATCTCGTTAATACCTGCATTTAAAGGAGTCCCTGAACCACGATAAATATTGACGGGAAAATCCAGCGAGAACTTTTTCTCAAGGATTTCTCTAGCTGCCTGCTCTATAGCTTCTGCCCTTCTTTTATCCAGCGCGCCAATTTCCAAATTTGTCCTTGCACAGGCAATTTTTATTTTTGTTACTGCTTCAATAAAAGCCGGATAATCTTCTAACAGCAACGGACTAATATCAAAAGCAATGTGGTTTCTTTCTGTTTGAATCCCGTAATACACTTCATCCGGAACTTCTAAGAAACCAAGAGCGTCATGTTCTTTTCTCATGTTTTAATCCTTATAACCGTTCTCTGCTAGAAATGCTTTCACTTCTTGTGGATTTTTGAACTTTTCCAGCCCTAATATTGTTGAGACATTGTTAGAGTTAGCAAAACCAAGTTCTATAACAGAAACCTCCCTGTCAAGACAATACTCAGCCACTTGAGATGCGGTTTTATTTCCGAAAATGTGCTTAACAATAGCTATTAAGGAAGCCGAGTTCCTTAGATGTTCACTGTTTTCAAAGGGTTTTAGAGAAATCCCTTGAACACACTTTTCTACAAATTTAGAGGATCCTCTCCCTATTACCTCTATTATTTCTAAGGAATCAAAAAATACGGGATTATTCGTTGGCTCCAAATCAATATCTTCTTCTACATAAGAAAAACAGGCCATTTGATCTATTGACATTGTTTGGTGAAAAACCTGCAGCATCAGTTCCGGCATACTTGGATTAATTTTCCCGGGCATGATTGTGGAACCTGGAGCAATTGCGGGAAGAGAAAGTTCAGAAATACCACATCTTGGCCCCGAAGAATATAAATATAGGTCATTGCTGATTCGAGCTATGTTTAAAGCCAGCAATCGCAAAAAGCCCAATAGTCGGACAAACTTGTCGTTTCCCTCGATCGAGGCTATGTAATAAGTATTGGGCTGATCCGAAAAGTCAATTTTAGGTTTTCTTAATCCAAAATGACTATACCTTCTAAGATACTCAATTGCCAACGACGAGAACCCCGGAGCACAAACCGCAAACTGATCAATAGGCGTCGCCCCTAGATAAACCTCAAGAAAGACCTCTCTAACGTTATTTATTTCTTCAAGCGCTTTTTGTATTGATAGAGCCATTGCTCCGAAGACGCCTCCCCATGTGACCGGCAAAGACTCCTGCATGTGAGATCTTCCAATATGAAGCGTGTCTTGGAACTCAATAGATTTTTCTCTCAGTGCCCTTATAAGGGTTTCAACCCCAAACATGTGAACATCAAGATATTTTAAAACCGTCAAGTTCTGGGCAGTCTGGAGCACATCATTAGCGATCTGGTTTTTGTTAACCAAGTCGACCTGAACTCCAGTTTCAGCCGAAATAAAGGAATTAAATAGAAAATTAAAGTCCACTCCGTCTATACACCAGGCCTGAGTCTCAAAAATTTTTGATTGAGGACTCTCTTTGAGTTTGTCACAGCAGGATATGATTTTCCCGGCTGCTTCTTCCGTAATACAACCTAAATCCTTATTCGCCTTAGCTGCGGCTTTTTTGATTTCGGCATAACTTTGAATAAAAAGAGGATAACTATTCAAAGAGCGTTTTGAAAAAAGAATGCTATTCATCATAATAGTCAGATAGGAAGATGACCTTCGAAGAATGGTTTCTATCAACACAAAAGACGAGCTCTATGCCTCCTCAAGTTCTTTCACGGAGGCTCTCAGATTAAGAGCGGCGTTTTCAATTTGAACTACTCGATCCGCTAATATCTTTTCATCTTTTTCAATTTGATCTTCAAGAAGGTCAAGCTGGCGTTTAACTTCAGCCATAGCTGTTCCGCCTAGGCATTTTTTAGCCTCGGCAATTCTTGTTGGATCAAGCGCCTCTTTGATTAACTTGTCGGTTAACTTAGTTTCAAATCCAAAATGCTCTTCTGCAATCTCATTGACTAAAGCTCGGTCGATCTTAGAACTATCCAAACCTTCTTCACAAAGTTTTCCAACAACTCCTGCTACCACATGATGTGCTTCTCTGAACGGAATTCCATCGTAGCGAACTAAATAATTAGCTAATTCAGTGACGGTGCAGAAATTCTTAAGAGCCTTATCGCGCATCTTATCTTTCTTTACGGCAAGTGTGCCGATTGTAATATTTGCCAAAGTAAAGTCGATTTCCATGTCATGCATGGCTTCATGCAGATATCGGGTAGATTCAACACTTGTGTCTTTGCAGTGGGAGTAAATGATATTCTTCATGCAGGAATAAATACCTACCACAAAGCCTTCCATATGTCCTGCCAATCCTTTCATATGCTCTAGAGTGAACGGATTCTTTTTCTGAGGCATAATTGAAGAGCATACAGCGCAAGAATCATCAACTTCGATATATCCATATTCTGGAGTCGACCAGATATAGAGGTCAAAGGCCAACCGGCTCATTGTGTCGCTAGCCATTGCCAATGTCATGACAGTTTCTAAAGCATAATCACGAGAAGCGACACAATCAATTGAGTTTTGAATAGGACCGTTAAATCCTAAAAGCTTAGCCGTATATTTTCTATCGATGTCATAAGAAGTGGATCCCATAGATCCGCCGCCCAATGGACAGAGATTCAAAGACTCCCAAACATTTGCATATCGTTGGTAATCTCTTGAAAGACCAGAAAGAACTCCAGAAAGGTAATGGGCAAAAGAAACTGGCTCAGACGGCTGCATATGGGTGTAACCAGAAAAAACTGCATCATAATTTTGTCTAGCAAGAGCCAAAATTGTTTTTCGCATC
This sequence comes from Turicimonas muris, assembly GCF_002221595.1. GTDB lineage: Bacteria > Pseudomonadota > Gammaproteobacteria > Burkholderiales > Burkholderiaceae_F > Turicimonas > Turicimonas muris. The sequence goes on along the minus strand of NZ_NHMP01000001.1, from coordinate 377,414 downwards.
TTATTAAACAAGGTGGCAAGCTGAAGGTAATACTTTCTAGTATCCATTCGTATTACCGTTGCCCCTAAGTCATTGCGAGAACGAGCTGTATGCTGTTGTCCCCCGACTTCCATTCCGACCATTTTGATAAGTCGACCCTCGAGGTTGGTATACAAATCTTCAATATTCTCACTAAAGTCAGGAAGGACTCTATCTTTTTGAATTTCATCAGTTGCTTTCAATATTTTTTGAGCAACGGCCTTTTCAATGATCCCTTGTTTGCACAGCATAAGCACATGCGCACGATTAATATCCAGCATCGTGTCATAGGATTGTTCGAAATCTGCTCTGGCAATCGGATCGTTAATATATTTAATGATCTCCTGAGCCAATGGCTTGGAGATTTTCCCTCTGGAAAAATCAGGTTTCTTTTGAGACATTTTTTCTCCTTGGTCAAAATCAATGAATATTCTTGTTATTCAAATCAAGAACTCCTGAGTATTAATTTTTCACAATTGCGAAAAAACGTCTAAAAATATTCATAATAAGCATAATAATTTTGCCTCAGAGAAAAATATGCCTGCGTCCCAATCTCCTCGCTCTTTTTTTGTCTCAGAAGCGGTGGAACTGCTGTTCCAGATCCATAGAACTCAATCTTTTACGGAGGCAGCTCAGAACTTAGGAGTATCCCAGTCAGTTGCCTCGAGAAAACTTGTGGCCTTTGAAAATGCTTTGAAAACGACATTAGTTGACCGTTCGACTAGACCAGTAAATTTAACAGCGGACGGTAAAGAAGTATTAGAAACCTGTAGGCCTTTCCTTAATTCTGTCCCGGAACTAATCGAATCACTAAGAACAAAAAATCATTTGAGAATTGATTTGAGAATCGGCGTGCTCGATAGTTTTACTCGAGTGATAACGAGTTCTCTCATCTCAACCATAAATAAACAAATAACACATTGCACAATTCTTTCCGGGACAAGCGATCATCTATATAGTCGTTTTTTAAAAGATGAAATCGATATCTTTATTTCATCCGATCCAAGTATTGAGCTAAAAGACATGAGGAAAAAGTTTTTCTATGGGGAGCCCTCTCTTTTAGTTTTACCTAATTCTTTCCCCTTAGAAAATCAAAGCTTGACCTGGTCCAACTTAAGATTATGCGGCTTACCTTACATTGGCTTAAGCAAAGCCACCGGAGGCGGGAAACTCTTCCAAAACTTTTTAGTCTCCCATGACATTCCAATCTTGCAAAAGTACAATGTTGACAACAACTCTGTTCTTCTAGAATTAGTTGATGCGGGTCTAGGATGGACAATCTCCAGACCTTCCGGAGTGCTTCAACATGTAAAGTACCTGCCAAACATCCAGTTAAGAGCAATGCCTGCACCTACTTTATCAAGAGAAGTATTTTTAGTTTCAAGAAACTCTGTTCCATTTAGCCTCTTTCAGACCATATTTGAAGCCTTGACCAGAATTACTCAGAAAAAATTAGCCAAAGAAACTATTGAAATTGCTCCTTGGTTAGAAGAAGAAATATTTACAGTGGATCTTGATAACGAAAAAAAGATCTCTTTCAGCTCTGTTTCTGATTAGCATGAAGAGCTTAACTTTTATCCAACGTTTATCCGAAGGTTTATTCTTCGAGCCTGATGAACGGAGTTACTGGCGTCCGGATATTTTAGGCTATCATTTTGAGGAAGCAAGCCAAACTACGATTGTCGGGCATCCTCCTACAAACTTTCTCATAATTGAGCCGTCAAAAGGGGAAATAGGAACCGTAATTTTTACCACAGACGGTTCTAAAAATATGTCAGCTCATTTACCACAGGTTTTATGGCTCTGCGATCTCGGCCTGAAAGTCATTCTTTACGATATTCCGGGTTTTGGAAAATATGAGGGTGAATTAAATTTAGAGATCTTCATGGAACTTTCTAAAGAAGCCATCGGCTACGCCTCTCAAAATTTTAGCTTTTCCCCTTTCATTCTCTACGGGAAATTTATCGGCTCTTTGCCCACATTGGCAATCGCCTCTCAGTTGAAAAAAGCTCCTAACCTAGTGATCGTCGAAAATTGCTTTTATGAATTTAAGACTTATCTGATATCAAGATATGGCCCCGGTATCGGACACGTCATAAGTTCTTTTATTCCCGGAATGATTGAGCCTTCTGCATTCCTAAGCCAAGCTTCCTTACCAACTCTCGTGTTATTCAGTGATAGAGAAAGGGTTCAACCCTCGGAATACAAAAAAATCTCCCAAATAAAAAATTCAAAGTTAAGTTTTATTGACTTTTCCAATGAATCATCAACATTGAGGAATCCTACTATTCAATCCAAACTTGTAAATACAATTTTGGAGTCAGTTCTTGAAGCTCAAAACAAATCTTAAGAGCAAAGTAATTTTAAAAGGACCTGGGTTCAGCTCCCCAAGTCCTGTCTCAAATTTTTAAGTCTTCCGAAAAAAAGTTAGAGAACGATTCTCGAAAAAGCGAATGCAATTAAGGTTGCAGAAGTAGTGGCTACCAACATTGGAACCATAAAAGAATGATTTAATACGTAGTTCCCAATCTTAATAGTCCCGGATTGGTCAAACTGCATCGTTGAAATAACAGGGCCGCTAGCTGGGAAAAAAGAGGTTCCATTAACACTTGGGTATAAACCAACCAAGGTTGCAGGCGTTAAACCAAGCGCAATCCCAATTGGCATAATTGCTCTAACTGTTGCTGCCTGAGAAGCCAAGAAGGAAGAAGCAAAGAAACAAATAACTGCGAAAAGAATCGGGTAATTTTGGAGGTACTGTCCCATAGAAGCAATCCATGCGGCTTTATGGGCGGAAATGAATGTATCAGCCATCCACGCAAGTCCAAAAATAACAATGATTGCGGAAATTCCTGCTCTAAGGACAGAGGATTCTAGAGCTTTTTTCATCTGAGGTCTGCAGATGATCAGAATAAGAAAAGCGGCTGCCAACATAGACATTTGTAAGAAAACACCCATACCAATAGGTTTTCCGGTACTTGGAGTTCGCATCTCAGGGAAGAATCCGGCCACAACGGCGAAAACAACTCCAAGAACAAAAATGATAGCGGACCACGCTGCTGTCTTAGGCAATTCTTTATGTTCGATCGGTTTCGGAGGCAGCACTAATCCATCTTTGAGTCGTTGGAGATATTCTGGATCGTTATCCAACTCTTTCCCGTAAAAAGACATAACACAAGAGGTGATAAGGACCGCAATCAGTGTAGAAGGAACAGTCACCATCATAATTTGACCCAAGGTCATATTAGATCCGCTTGAGCCAAGTAACCCAAGCAATGCCGCCGTACAAGCTGCAACAGGAGAAGCAACTAATGACTGTTGCGCTGCAATGGCAGAGACCGTCATAGAACGTTCCGGGCGCACTCTCGAAGAATACGAAACTTCATAAATAACCGGTTGCAGAGCCTGAACAATGTTTGCAGTACCTGCCAAAAAGGAAAAAAACCAGGTTACTAATGGAGCAATAAATACTATTCTTTTTGGATTTGCACGAATGATTCGTTCTGCAATTCGAACCATAAAATCAATTCCACCAGCTGCTTGCATCGCAGATGCTGCAATGACGACTGCCAAAATAATAAGAATTACATCAACCGGTGCTCCTGTAGGCCTTAACCCAAAAACCTGATTTAAGATCATCAAACCGCCGCCACCACATATTCCGAGCCCTATGCTCCCGAATCTGACGCCGATAATAACTGCACCAAGTACTACTACTGCTTGCAAAAAGACATCCATGATTATTCTCCTTGGGAGGTTTAAATTTTTTGTTTTTTTATCTTCTTGCTAACAAGCAGGATTGTCATCTTAGTTGCTCAGGCTGCAACTTAAATATGCAAAAACTCCTTAAAAGGATAAAAAAGTAGCCACTACCTCTTTGTATTTCCAGAGTATCAATTATTTTTTCCGGGATAAATTTAGAGATTTTTTAATGCAGACAAAAGGTAAAAAAAGACAGCCCAGTAACTCAAGGCGGCATTAAAAGGTGGCCTGTCGAATGTGAAATTCACCAATATTTTGGTGACATAGAGTTTTGAGAGAGGGCAGAACTGAAGCGGAATATAGTTTGCAAACTTCTTTTGCGATGTCCTCAAACAAATCTTGGGGAAAGAGCTCGTTTGCTATCAAATAAATCCGTCTTTCCATTCCTGGAGCTGGAAGAGGGATTGCATCAATATCTTTCGTAAACGCAGGATAGTTTAAAAGACTCAAGGGGCTAGTAATGGTCCAACCGCTGTTATTTGCCACCATGGAAAGTTTGATCGCAAGATTGTCGACTTTAATCCGGCCAACTAACTGAATTCCATAGGTTATTAAAAAGTTATTTACCAGTTTTCCTCTGCCGCTCTTTCCATAAGAATTGATGAATGGCAAGTTGCATAGGGAAAGCTGGTTCCAGCTAAGGTTTTTTCTTCCCTCCCCTAAATAGATACCTTTAGGGAAGAGAGCAACAGAAGGTTCTCGAATCATCAAAATTCTTTTCCAATCTGTATTTTTTAGAGCCGGATCGGAAGAGACAATAATATCTACATCGTGCTTTTTGAGTCTTTCAATCAGTCTGTCTGAACTCCCCGTCAGACAAGTAATAGTTCCTACTCTTGTCTTAAAATTTGATAAAAATTGGGGGACTATAGACAAGGACATACTTTCTAAGAAACCAATTTTTAATTCTGAATGCAATGAATTTTTTTCTCTCACATTCTCTAATGCCTCTCTAGTACTCTTCATTGCAGTCTTGACTCTAGAGTACAGAATTTTTCCGTCTGGTGTCGGGGTCATCGGCTTGGAACAACGATCAAAAAGAGTGACCTCTAGTGTGTCCTCCAGCCTTTTTAACGCTCTCGATGCAGCCGATGTACTAAGCGAAAATAATTCCGCTGATTCTTTCATCGAACCAGTCTCACATAGAGAAATAAACAGCAGCCACTCGTGGGTATAAACAGCATCCTCGAGCATACTGTTCTCCTTTTAGATTTTCTTAAGAAAGGCGACTATTGTTTGAATTTGGTTTTCAGAAGTGGACCATGAAGTACACAAACGCAGTAAATAATGTTCATCGTCTGTCTTCCTTAGGACTCTTAGTTTAAACTTTTTCTGCAGTTTCTCCAGAGTAGAAGCATCTACGACCGGGAAAACCTGATTTGTCATGGTTGGCACCAGGAGCGGAAAGCCGGCATTTTCAAAGGCTTCGCTAATGACTTGAGCCTGCTTAACCGCTCTCTCTCCGATCGAAAGATATAAATTGTTCTCAAACAAAGCTAAAAAACTGCAGCCAAGAAGTCGGCCTTTAGCTATTAAGCCCCCGCGCATTCTCAAAACTCCAAGTAATCTCTTAGAAATCTTGGAATTATTTACAACCAGAGCTTCCCCTATCAAGCTTCCGCATTTCGTACCTCCGATATAAAAGACATCGGCAACCTTTGCTATTTGAGCCAACGATATATTGGAAGCGGCTAATCCATAGGCTAATCTTGCTCCATCTATATAAAAGATTAGATCGTATTTTTTGCAGGACTTCGAAATATTTTCTAATTCATCCAAAGAATAGAGAGTTCCGAATTCTGTAGGAAAAGAAATATAGACCGCTGCTGGCCGAGAGAGGTGGGAGCGTTCTACTTCTTCGCGGCTATAGTAATCCTCACAAATCTCGTCAATTTGAGAAGATGATATTTTTCCTAACTTATTATTTAGGGAAAGGATTTTTCCTCCACATGCTTCAATTGCACCTGCCTCTGCGGTGGCAATATGGGAGGAGTCAGCCGCCAGCACAGCTTCGTTACTTGAGAGAGCAGTATCAATCGTCACCAGATTGGCCATTGTTCCGCTAGCAACCCAAAATACCCTAGCTAAAGATGAGGATAAATGGCATGTTTTTAATATTTCTTTTTCTGCTTTTTTGCAGAACTCATCTTCACAGTAGCCTAGCTGCACAAGTTCATTTGATTTTTTCAAAAGATCAAGTATTGCAGGATGACAACCTCCTGTGTAATCACATTGAAACATTTCCATTTTCATGCCTTTCTAAAGTCTTATGCGCCAGGGCATCTTTAATTTCAATTTCTGGAATTCTGAATTTTGAATCTTGCCTTATTGGGTAAATAATCTCAATTTATTCATGAAATTTTTTGCACCTTCTTTTCGAGAAAGAAGGTAGACGTCGAATAGATCCTCAAGAAGAGAACCTTTTTCTATTTCTCCAATGAGCTTTCTATAGGAATCCGCTAACGAAATATTATTGATTAATGCAAACTCAAGAACTTTCTTGGTTTCATTTTTACCAATAATCTTTTGAAGAAATAAAGCAGGAGCCAAGCTCATTTGCGCCTGTTCTAAACAACGTTCAGAATTAGACGTTATTCCTTTCACAACCTTTTCTACTAAGACCATAGCTCCACGACTAAGCAATTGGCAAGAGTCAAGAATTGCTTTCAATGGCAATGAGGAATTTGAATCGTTTTCAAGCCATCCTGCGTGAACCCCCACATTCAACCCTGACGAGTTAGCAAAGACCTTATCACAGATATTCATAATCAATTCTGCAACTGTTGGATTAATCTTGCCAGGCATGATAGAAGAGCCAGGGGCAACTGCTGGCAAAACGATCTCCCTAATTCCAGCACGCGGACCGGAAGCCATGATAGTAAGATCTCTGGCCAATTTCCATAGTGCAACTGCGGCGGCCTGGATCTTTGAATGAGCAATTATGAATCTATACCGATTGTTTAATGAAGGCTGGAACTCTTCTTCCTTAAGAGATAATTTGTAGCCTAACTCTTCACTTAAAAGCTGAGTTACCTTACTAGAAAATGAAGGAAGCACTCCGAGTCCGGTTCCTAGATCGCCTGCCCCTAAGACACTAAATGTCCAAAATTTCTCTTCTTCCTGTAATTCTCCGATGATAGCTTCAATTATGGTTTTATGAGATTTGAATTCGTCTCCGAGCCTTATGGGAAAAGAATCCCTTAAACCCAATCGGCCGCATTTCACCACCCCTTCAAATTCTTTTGCCTTTCTTCCTAACTCGTTGCATAAGATCCTTAAGTTTTTAGACAACAAAGACAGATCTGAACGAATTGCAATAGCTTCTGCTGTCACGGTAACATCATTTGTCCATTGATTTAAAGAAATCTCATCCAAACTAATTGGTATCTCAGCCTTTATCTGTATTTGTTCATTAATAATTTTGTTTGCCGGCATACCGATAAATCTAAGTATAGTTTGTTCAAAACAAGTCAATGGCTCAGATACATTTATTAGACCGTCACAAACCCGAGAAATTTCTGCCGCCTTTTCTTTTGAAAGATATCCTAACTCTCTATTAGCCAAGGCAGAAGCTTTCCGTATTTTCACAACGGCATTTACATATTCGGGAAATTCATTTAGTTTTTCGTGACCAAAACACAATGGTGCTTTGGTAAGTGATTCATTAGCAAAGAAACTCATTTTTAAACCTTTTTCAGTCGATTTTTCTAATAGATTTATACTTTCTGAAAAGTTCAACAGTTTTGTCCCTGTCAGTAAGTGCAAGAACATCAAAAATTTCTTCACACACTTCTGAAGAGAGAATTTTTTCCTGTTTTGCAACCTCTTTACACGATCGATTAGTTTCTATGGCTTTTTTAGCCACTTTAACTCCAGTCGGATAGCCGAACAAAGAACTTACCATCGTGGACAATGAAGTGGATAATTCAGCGTAACCTCTCACCACTTCTTCGTTAATCTGAACTTCTTTTAGACACTCTTCATTAAATAACCTTAATGAAGAAGCTGCCAATTTCAAAGCATTCACCACCGTTATAAATCCGCCTGAGTTTATCGACCCATGGTCCAGTTGACCCTCATTAGAAGAGTAAAAAGCCATCTCCTCGGCTATAACCATTTCACCGAGCACATCCGTCATTAGTTCACATAAATATGCCGTGTTCTCAGATTCATACCCTGTAGTACCTTCAGCGATATAGGAAAGCACAACTTCTTTAATCCCGGCTCTCGGACCTGAAGAGTACAAGATCAAATCATTAGCTATTCTCGTTATTGCGGCGACAAGCTCTTTTATTACCTCCATTAAAATCGAATGGTGGTCTGTGTTTCTCATCCCGTCAAAAATCCCGCTATTCTTTACTACCTCATCTTCATACATCCTTTGCTTCATCTCAAAACCAATTACTTTCGAGAGATTCGGATATATAAGTTCCGGATAACCAGGCAGAACCCCCATCCCCGTCCCTACGGCAGTCCCACCCATTACACCAAATTGAAAAATAGGTCTAAGATTTTCTAGTTCCTTTCTAACCCGGGAAACAGATCTAAGCCATCCAGCAAAAACTTGCCCCCAAGTCATAGGGACGGCATCTTGAAGGCCAGTTCTTCCTAGTCGAACTACTTCTTTGAACTCATTAGCCTTGATCAGGAGAGTTGATTCAATTTCTCTAGCTTCTTTTAAAACAGGTTCGATTAAACGAAAAATGACGATGGCTTCCGCAGTTGGGAAAACATCATTCGAAGACTGGCACATATTTACATGGGTATTGGGATGAATTGCCTCATAAGATACTTTTCCCGTTAAAATCTCGTTTGCTCTGTTGGCCAATACCTCATTGACATTCATATTAACGCCCGTTCCTTGCGACCGCCACACGTTCACTGGAAAATGACCTGCGAATTTTCCACTGATAACTTCATCGCAAGCTTTGCATATTGCTCTGGCTTTTTCTTCATTTAACGCCCCTATTTGTGCGTTTGTTATTGCGCATGCTTTCTTTATTTCTGCAACAGCCGCAATTACCTCGGGGTATTCATTGTAAGTATGGTTACTCACCCTGTAGTTATTTGAGGTTCGGACGGTTTGTATACCGTAATATGCCTCATCAGGAACCTCTAATTCTCCCAGAGAATCTTTCTCTAGACGCATACAAACTCCTTAAAGATATGGGAAGGATATAGAGGAATTATTGAGAGATAAAGAGAAAAACTCCAACAAAATGCAGAGAATTCAACTCTTAGTTGCTGTGATTGAAAACGTATGCTATTTCATATGAAAAAAAGTAGTTATAGGAGCACGAAGACACTTCTACACCGCTCTCTCAAAAAATTAGAAATATGGCCGAATTTCTTCAGTGTCTAATTTTTGTAATCCCTTTCGGAAAAATCATAGAACCTCAACAAAAACAATAAAAGTGTCTCCTGGGTCTTATCAAATTCTCTCCACCTCGTCGTTAAATCCGAACTTATTCTGCAATTATTCGCTCTTCAAACTCAACACCAAAATAGAAACCAGAATTAATCCGATACCCAGCAAAGTCCAAGCAGAATAAGGTTCATGAAGCAGGAAAATCCCCCAGCAGGCCGCTCCCATCGGCTCAGCTAGACCGAGAGTAGAAGCAACGCTTGCTTTGGTATGCCGAACACCGGTAAAGAAAAAGGCAAACGCCAAAGATGCCGTTACTAAACCAAGTGCGACTGCACAGCTAAGCCCTTGTGCCGTAGCGATCCAAGATATAGGGAAAAACATCAGCATGGGTGCATTGATGAGAGCCACCAAACCCATGACCACTACCATGGCCGATTCTGAAGAGACGCCTTCCATCGCCTTCGGCGCGGCTACAATTTCGCCGGCATAACATAGCCCGGCCAACAGAGGAAGAAGCAAATAAATCCAATGGATGGTCGAATTGAAATTCTCTAAATTCAATAAAACAATGCCGACAATCGCTGTCACGGTCGAGAAATACCAAATCTTTGAAGGATTTTTACCGTAAACGATCTTCTCAATGATCGCCGTCCAGATAGGCGTTGAGCCAATAGCAGCAATGGTTCCGACGGCTACGCCCGTCTTTGGAAGTGACGAGAAGAACAATAGTTGGAAGCCATATAAACACAAAGCCACTAATACGAGAAATTTAAAATTAAAAGAGGACCAAGAGTTCGGAAATTTTTTAACAGCCCAGCAGAAAGCCGCTAGACCTAAAGTTCCTATAACCATTCTAGCTTCAGTAACAGTAAATGGTGTTGCTGCTTCCGGTGCAAAACTCTGGATCGTTCCCGAAAAACTGAAGCACAAGGCACCAATCAAAACAAAAAGAGGGCCTGATAATCTCATTTTCTTCCTTTCCCTTGAAATTCTTCCTTCTTCTCTTAGAAAGGAATTCTCTTTTAACGTTATGTTTTTTGCTAACAGAAGTGAGCAAACAGAATGCCTAACATTCCATCTATGAATCCTTCAAAGGTTTTCCCTGAATGTTTTTCAACAGCTTTGACTCAGGATCCAACACAAAGATTTCTTGTTTCATCCATGGAGCAATATCAACCAACTCTTTCAAAATATCTTCCCGGAGAATTCGGCATGCCTCTTCAATAAAAGTGTTCATTAGAATCTCCGGCTCATTTCTTCTAGCAAGCACATAGACTTTCCTTGAAAGAAGGGGCGCCGGCATTGGGCGATAGGTCACCTTATCCATAAAATTTTTGTTCTGAAGAATCGTCGACGCCCTGGACACTGTCCAGCCGACTCCTTCACTGATCAAGGCGAGCATTGTACTGTTGCTGTCAACCTCAAGTTGATGAGGGAAAGATATTCCCGAGGTATCTAAAAAAACTTCATTAAGTTTTCCTCCCCCGCTGGAGTGATGGTATTTGAGGAAAGGCAAACCGCAAAATTTAAGAGAGTCCCAAGACTTCCAACACTTCGAGTTTTCCATTTTTCTTGGAAAAACCAGCAGGCTTCCTTCCTGAAAAATTTTCTGCCGCTTCAAATTTGCTAAATCCACCGTTGAATCACTCGAGAAAATCACGTCAAGCTCTCCGCTTAAAAGCTTTTGATGGAGGACATCTGAAGTACCGACTACTGATACCAACTGTCTGGTTTTATTCCGGAGCCGAATGATGAGTTTCGGCAGAAGATCAACGCTAAGGCTTTCAATGCATCCAATCCTAATAAGAGGCTTGAGTTTGTTTTCTTGCCGAATGTTTTGAGCTAGGTTTCCGAAAGAAAGCACATACTTTTCCAGTTCTTGCTTCAGGACTTGTCCCTCCGGGGTAAGTCTGACCGGGCGGCTGTTCCTTTCAAAGAGAGGCACTCTCCACTCGTCTTCCCAATGCTTGATTATTCGGGAAACCGCACTCTGAGTCATTCCGAACCTCTCCCCGGCCTCTGTAAAACTGCTCGTTTGGGCTGCCTTCAAAAAAATTTGTGCTGCTTTGTTCAGAAACAAATCGGATGCGTTAGAAATATCAGTCATATTCTTAAAACCTCCGTGGGCAAAGGTCTTTCCGTCAATATTCCGGTGTGCTATGAGTTTGCACGGGAATGTTTTCCATTCTTTGGAAGCATGTTCTTTCACACTTTACCACCATTGCTGCAAAGTTATACAAGAATAAACCTCAACCTGATAAGGAGCTGTCTATGTTTTGGATTCAAGCTTTAGTCATATTGGCGTGCATTATGATCGGCGCGAGAAAGAGCGGCGTCGCCATGGGTTTTGCGGGCGGTGTCGGTCTTTTCATACTTGTTTTTATTTTCGGCCTGCGACCTGCCTCGCCTCCTGTTAATGTCTTACTTATCATTATTGCAGTATCGTCTATGGCCGCTTGCCTGCAAGTCGCCGGAGGCCTTGACTTATTGGTACATTTGGCCGAAAAACTTCTCAGAAGAAATCCCAACCGAATCACCTTCATGGCTCCAATAGTTACTTTCCTTTTCACGGTATTTACCGGAACCAGTTACGTTGCGCTGGCTGTTTATCCGGTGATCTGCGAAGTTGCTTTAGAAGCCAAGATCAGAGTTGAACGGCCCATGTCAATCGCTTTGATTGCTAGCCAACACGGAATTTCCGCCTCCCCGGTTTCAGCTTCCACAGCTGCCCTTCTTGCTGTTCTTGCGGCTCAAGGGGTTTCTCTTGGTCAGATTATGCTGGTTTTAGTACCTGCCATTTTCCTAGGTATCATGATTGGTGCTGTCAGTGTCTACAAGAAAGGCCTCGAACTGGAAAACGATCCGGAATTCAAAAAGCTTATTGAATCGGGTGAAATTACTTTAGGAAAAGGAGCCTCTCGGGAATACAAACCAACAAAAGAAGCCTTAATTTCCGTCACACTTTTTGCTCTCGGTGTTGCTTCCATCGTTCTTCTCGGCAGCGTTAAATCCTTAATGCCGCATTGGATGATAAACGGCAAGGACACATATCTTTCAATTCCCAATGCAATTGAAATCATTGCCTTCTTTACTTCCTTCTTAATAGTCTTCGCCTGCGGCCTCAAACCTTCAAATATCGCTAAGAGCAGTGTATTCTCTGCAGGTATAACCGGTGTGATTGCAATCTTCGGTATCGCATGGATGACGGATACTTTCTTCTTAGCCCATAAAGCCATGATTATTGATAATCTCGGCGGAATCGTTCGCGAATTCCCGATCCTTTTCGCCGTTATGATTTTCGTTATGTCTGCTTTGCTCCTGAGCCAAGGTGCTACAACCCGTTCAATTATGCCTCTAGGCGTCTCCCTTGGTTTGCCGCTCGGCTCTTTGGTAGCTTTTGCACCCGCCGTCAATGGTCTGTTCTTCTTCCCCGCAACCGGCAGTGCAATTTCTGCAATCACCTTCGACCGTTCGGGGACGACCAAGATCGGCAGCTATGTCTTAAACCACAGCTTCCAACTTCCTGGATTTGTCACCTGCATTAGCTCAATCTTTATCGGTCTTGTTATCTCTTACTTTGTATTCTAAAAGGAACTAAAAATGCGTATTGAAAAAGATTCATTAGGCTCTTTGCCGGTTCCGGATGATGCCTACTTCGGCATCCAAACTGTCCGCTGTGCCCAGAATTATGACGTCACCGACCATACCTTCAATGAATTACCTCACGTAATTAAAGCTGTTGCTGAAGTCAAAATGGCCGCTGCCCTTGCCAATGAAGAAATAGGCGCCCTTGAGCCGGAAAAAGCAAAGGCTATTGTGCAGGCTTGTCAGGAAATCATTGACGGTAAATTTGCTGATCAATTTCCGGTAAATATTTGGAGAAGCCATGGCACGGGCGTCAATATGAACGTTAACGAAGTCATTGCCAACCGAGCCAATGAAATCCTTACCGGAAAAAAAGGATACGATGCGGTTCATCCGAACACACACGTGAATATGTGTCAATCCTCAAACGATATCTATCCTGCAGCCGAAGCAATCGTTCTGTACCGGATGATTGCCAAAACATTGAAATCCGTGAAGTATTTTGAAGATGCTCTCGCGGAAAAAGCCAAGGAGCTTAAAGATGTTCCCCGTTTAGGCAGAACCTGTATGCAAGATGCAGTGCCGATGACTTTTGGTCAAGTTTTCGGTGCTTGGCATAGCCTCATCGCCCGAAATAGAAAACGGCTGGAGAATTTGCTGCCGGAATATCAAGAAACCATCCTTGGCGCCACTGTACTCGGCAGCGGCATGGGCGAACTTCCGGGATATAACGAAACAGTTTATAAGCATTTGTCTAAAGTCGTTGGCTTTGAGATGAAGCAAGCTAAGTTTGCTGAAGAAGTTATCGAGGACTCTGCTCTGTTTGACGGCTCTCAGAACAACGATTCATTCATCTACTTGATGGGTGTCTTGAAGGCTATCGCATGTGCAGGCGGCCGCATCGGCAATGACCTCTATGTATTCAGTTCCGGTCCGAGAACAGGAATTGGCGAAATTATCCTTCCGTCGATTGCTCCCGGATCCTCCATCATGCCGGGCAAAATCAATCCTTACATGCCTGAGTTACTCCTCCAGATCATGCAGCAAATTATTTCGCATGACATGATGGCAACCTTGACGGTGAACGAATCCGACTTGGATCTTTGCTCTTCAACTTGCGGCAGTTTCTTAGGAGCAATGGAGTCTCTCGAACTCATTGACAAAGGCTTCCGCCTGGTAGCAGACAGATGCATTAAAGGTATAAAGGTCAACGCAGAAAAAGCACGACAGAATGCAGAAATGAGTACCTCTTTAGCAACGATGGTTTCTGCTCTTTACGGCTATCCGACCGGCACAAAGATTGCTCACCAAGCCTGGAACGAAGGAAAATCGTGCAAAGAAGTTGCTTTGGAGGAAGGATTGATTCCGCCTAAAGTAGCCGAAGAACTCTTTGATGTCAGAAAGCTGGCCGATAGAAAAGCCACAATTGAAATGTTCAATAAGTTTAAGAGCCTCAGAAAAATCGACTAGGAGAAACCAAATGAGACAAGAACATGACGGATTAGGCACAATGGAGCTTCCTGACGAAGCTTACTGGGGCATAGTTTCTGAAAGAAATAAAGAAGCTTTTGATGTGGGACCGCTGACATTGGATGATTATGCGCCTTACATGCGTGCAGTTGCTCTTTGCAAAATCGCATGTGCACGTGCAAATGCAGAAATTGGCGCTTTGGATCCCGAAAAAGCAAAATACATCGAGAAAGCCGCTTGGGAAATCGTCGAGGGAAAACTAAAAGGCAATTTCGTTGTCAACATTTACCGAGGCTCGGGCACACCGGCTAACATGATTGTCAATGAAGTCATTGCCCACAGAGCTAATGAATTAATTTCCGGAGATAAAAGTAAAGGCGGCATTCATCCGAACACCCACGTCAACATGTGTCAGTCAACCAATGACCTGATTCCGACGGCTAAAGAAATCGTCGTCCATGATGAACTTGGAAAAGTTGTTGAAGCTACGAAGTACTTTGCTCAGGTTCTTCGCCAAAAACAGGAAGAGTTCAAGGATGTCATCAAGATGGGACGTACTTGCCTCCAAGATGCCGTTCCTATGACTCTCGGCCAAGAATTTGGTGCTTTTGCTCATGCTGCCGAACGATTGGCCAAGAGAATAGCCGTGGAACAAGCAAGATGGAACCAATCCTGCATCGGCGGTACTTGTGTTGGCACAGGCATGGGTTGCATGCCGGGATTTAGAGCAGTCATTGATAAACACCTGTCAGACGTTTGCGGTCGCCCAATCCATACGGAAGAAGATTTGTTTGACGGAATGATGGCAACAGATGGCTTGGTCATAGCTCATGCTCACCTGCAAGCCCTAGCAACTTTAGTATGGAAAGTTGCGCGAGATATTCGTCTTCTCGGTTCAGGACCTAGAGCCGGATTCGGAGAAATCAATCTGCCTGCCGTGGCTCCGGGATCCTCTATCATGCCGGGCAAAGTAAACCCTGTTATTCCGGAAATGGTGTTCCTCTCAACAGACAGAGTCTGTTCCAATCATGCAGGCTTAGTTGCTGGCGTTCTTTCCGGCTGGCTGGAACTCGGAACGTCTTCCGGCGTTCCAATCAAGAGTTTCATTGAAAGCAGCGATTTGCTGTGTAGGACAATGAGAGTTTTCGCCGACAAATGCATCAAAGGTATAACTGCAAATAGAGAGCATTGCTTAGCAATGACTGAAAAATCCACTTCATTAGCAACGATGGTCTCGGCTCTCTTTGGATATGAAGTTGGTACTAAGATTGCCCACATCGCTATCGACGAAGATATCACCTGCAAAGAAGCAGCAAAAAAGGCCGGAGTCCTTCCTGACGAAGTCATCGACGAACTTTTTGATATCAACAATTTGGTAGAACCTGAAAAGATGGAAGCTTTATTCGCCAAATATCAAAATTACAGAAAGGTCTAGTGTTTTCTAACGTAATCTAAATAAGCGAGGAACTTCCAATCCTCGCCTTTCTTCGAGAAATAAGAAGAAAAAGGTTTCTAGACTAAAAATTTGACATCCTTCCTCAAAATTACAAGAAGAAGGATGTCTTAATTTTTAAGCCTCAGCCTTTTCTTTAAAAGCTGAGTTGCTCAAAGTTTATTTGCCGACTTGTTTCACAGAAAAACGAATCTCGGCCGGAAAACCTTTGACAAGGTCCCCTGCTTTCACGGAACGGAATGCATTTTCTTCATCAGCTCCCTGCTTTACTGCTGCAGTGATCTTTTCTTGAAGAGCAGCCGCGTCTTCTTTGCACACGCCGGTGTTAACCAAGAATCTGGCATCGCCGGCAATAGCATTTACCGTTGCGCCACCCTTGAAGTTATAGGCGGAAGCACAAGGAAGTGCTTTTTCCAATGCAAGAATTGCACGTGCTCCGGCATGAACGGCATTAACGTTGCCGTAGTTGCCATTGGAGTGGCCTCCCGGACCGGTCATTTCAACTTCAAAAACAGCTGCATTAGCGGCAGAACAAAGACCGAACAAACCAATTAAAAGTAATTTCTTCATTTCTGCCTCCTACTTATAAACTTCTTCAGTGGTTCTCTTGCCCATCGGGTCAAGCAACGGTTTAACAACTTTACCGTCAGCGGTGTTGTAGCCTGCGGCCATCAATCCCATGAGAATCATGCGGTATACACGGTTTCCTTCGGCTCTTCCGTCACCCGGAATGCCCCATTCATACCATGTGTGTCCGCCGCCACCCGCAGCCGGAGTTCCCACATTGATATTGATAGTCGGAACACCAACGGCAGCAGGAACGTTGTCATTCAAAGAAGGAGCTCCTTCAGCAAGTGCTTTTCTTTGGTCAATGCCGACTGTGTCTGCAGCCTGCCAATGAATCTGAACGACGGGATCATCGTAGTTTGTTCTGCGGTGAGCCGGTCTGTCGCCGAACCAAACCAATTCCATTTTGACTGCTTTAGGATCTCCCTTCTTGAGGCCGAATTTTGCATTTTCTGCATCCATCGCTTCTTGGAACTTAGGTTCGATCTTCGATCTGATCGCTAAGAGAGGTTCCGGGGTCGGGCTTCTCATATCAACCATCAAAGTGCACTCTTCGCTTCTGCCTCCTTCAGGAGCCTTTGTACATTCGCCGACGCCAACGGTATAAGTGGTTCTTTCAGCATTCTTGTCAAGATCGTAAGGGGTCTTGAGATCGGCAATGGCTGCAACTGCACGGTTCATTGCCATCAAAGCGGATGGCTGCTGTGCTCCGGCTTTAACGCCTTTCGGCTCAATGTACTTAATTTCAAAACGATAAGAGCCGAGATAGTTAACGGCACCGGAACCGGGGCGTGTACTGTCAGCGGAAATATTGGCCACGAAGTTCAATGCATTGTTGCCCTTACCGGTGTCTTGGCTGTAGCCGTATAACTGTTTCATACCGGCCAAGTTGCCTTTTCCTTCTTCACCGGCGGTCCCGCATACCCACAGGTCATAGACCGGCTTAACTTTGTATTTCGTCAAGATCTGAGCGATCTGCATAACCGCGGCGGTATTAATCATTGCATCGTTGTAGCCCGGAACGTAGAGACGATAGCCTCCTTTAGCAATGGCATCGTCTAGGCTTGCATATCTCTTATAGGCTTTTTGATAGTTTTCGTCCTCAATGATTTTGCCGTTCTTATCGAAATGCAGTTCATCAGGAATAGCCGCTAATTCCTGAGGTGTTTTGACCAGAGGAGAATCGGCTTTTTGAAGTTTGATCGGCATGTAGGGTTTATCCTTCGGAGGAAGAACCGGCGGATTAACAGTATCGATATGACCTTCTAACAAAACTTTCGGACCCTGACCGGCATAAGTTTGAGCGCCGGCAGTCTGAGAATAAGTTCCGGGAATTCTTACGCAGGCGTTGTAAACGGGAAGTCCGTCAACTTTTTGGAGTCCTGCTCCGGGCAAGTTTCCGCCGACTCTGGACATGACGTTCTTTTCGTCAATACCCCATTCTTGAACAAATCTTCTCATCAGCTCTTCTTGTCTTCTCAATTCAGAACGAGAAGGAGAAGCGATTCTGACGACTTCCATATGAGTATTGAATCTCCATTTCTGAGCTTCCGGTGTTTCTAATTCTTTTTTGATTTTCTGCATTACCGGATCGGAATTAATAGCTTCCGCTGAAGCTTTAGTTGCTTCAGAAACGTTTGGTACAGCAGCCAAAGCCAGCGAAGAGCAAACAGCGCTGGAGACCAAAACAGCTAAAAATTTTAATTGCATGTGCACCTCCTTAGGAAAAATAAAAGTGACGCAACTATCCTACCTGCGGCACTACACCCGGTCAATAACAAGTCCTTACAAGTGTCGTAAAGGACACATCTGGCTTTTGAGAAATTCACAGTATGACCGGAGCCGTAAGAATTAACTCGCATTTACAGGTTTTCCAAACCGCCTTAACCTCAAGTCCTATAGGAGGAGAGTTTGAAAATTACCAATTCCTTGTGGTTGATTGCCTCAGCATTTTTCTTTTCATGTCTGACCATTGCTACCAAACTTTGCGGACAATCTTTTTCTTTTTTCGAATTCATGTTCGCAAAATACGTGTTGGTAACACTGCTGACAGCTGTACTGTTGACCGCCAAACATCAAAGTTTTCTACCTAAAAATCCAGGCTTAATTTTTCTTCGCTGTCTTTTTGGCGTTCTGACCGTGCTCGCCAACATCATTCTCATTTTTAATATGCCGGCCGCCGTAGCTCAAAGCTTCAATTACACGGCCTCCTTTTGGGTGGTTTTGGCTCTTTGTTTTTCCTCCCGCAGTTTCAGTATTGCCGTTCTCTTTCCTCTCTTTCTAGGCTTCGGCGGAATTCTCCTCGTTCTGAATCCTCAAATGAACGGTGAAATTTTGACAAATCCTTTAACTCCCATTTGTGTTGCATACGGCCTTCTGGCGGCACTAGGAATGCTGGTCCTTAGAAAACTTGGAGAGAAACATGAAGCCACACTGGTGACAACCTTCTACTTTTCACTTGCTTCCGCTATGGTTGGTCTGATAGGAAGCCTTTGTACCGACGACAAAAATCTATTGAATCTCTTTGCAGATCCTTTCTTGCTTTTAGCTGTTCTTTTGACGCTGCTTTTCCAAATAGCAAAGACCTTTTCCTGGCAGTACGGAGACAGCACTCTCAACTCCATTTATTTATTCCTAGGAGCGCCTTTTGTTGTAATCTTGGGATGGTTGTTTCTTAATGAAATGCCCACAGCCTTCCAAATGCTTGGAATAGTGTTCATCGTTGGGAGTGCCGTAAGCAGCTATTTCATCATTTCCAAACTCAAAAAGAACCGTTAAGTTCGGCAGGATTATTAAGTATGCAAACTGTTAAGGCCATCGCAGACGCACTCGGTGTGACATCAGATGTTGTAAGACACTATACGGAATGCAAACTCGTCACGCCTGTAACGAATTCTGAGAACAAATACAAGTACTACGACGAATTTGACTTTCTTCAGCTCGCCAACGCCAGAATCCTGCGCAGCCTCGGCCTTCCATTGCCTGAAGTACTGGAATACAACAATTCTTCAGTTGTTCATCAGAAAGAAATATTGTCGGAGAAGTCCCGTCAAGTAAGAGCACAAATAGAGAAATTACAAGAACTGGAACTGCGTTTGCATGAAGTCCAAGGATATTTGGAGAAAACAAACCGTTGCGTGCCTACCGTAGAAGTGGTGGAGAGAGATTCAATTCACGATATCTATACCTTCGGGTCTGCGGTTCCTTCCAAAGAGATAAAACAAATTGCGAAACTGTGGGCTGAGCACTTTCCTTTCACGCATATCTCCCTCAAAATACCAAAAGAAGAGCTGCAAAATCCGGCTTTTTCCGGCCCCTACTCTGTCAGCCTCGGCCTCGGCGTAATCAACAAATACGCCGAACAATTCCGGCTGGAAATTGCACCTCCTATCGAAACCATTCCGCCGGGTCGTTTTCTGATTATTTATTTGAAGGTCCCGGATATATTCAACCTCTCAAGACAAGACCTTTTGCCTTTATTCAAAAAAGCTGAGGGGCTTGGAGTGCGCTTTTCTCATCAATCATCCGGACGCCTGCTGGCTATTGAGGGAAACGGTAAAGAGACTGAATTCTTCATTTTGATTCGAGTGAGAATAGAAAAGAATACCGATTAACTCACTTGACCTGTGTGTTACACCAAGGTTTATTCTGAAAAAAATAAGTTGATTCTCAAGGAGAAAAAATGAAATTTTTCAGATTAAACAAAGCAGCTGCACTTATTGTCGTCCTCACTTCCAGTTCTGCCGCCGTCGGTGCTCTGACCTCCGGCACTTATGAAACTACAGGAAAAGGAAATAACGGTCCGGTTGTCGTTCAAACAACCATTGAAAATTCTCAAATCAAAGACATCAAAGTTCTTAAAAATTCCGAAACGCCCATGATCGGCGAAACAGCTATTCAGCAGCTGCCGTCCAAAATCATCGCTTCGCAATCCTTAGCTATTGACGGCTTAGCCGGAGCCACAAACACCAGCAACGCTCTCAAAAACGCAGTTAGAGAAGCTTTGGACAAAGCCGGCGGAAGTGAAAAAGACTTGAAGCCGGTTGCGCTAAATAAGCAAGATGCTGTGCCAAACAAAGATGAATCTACGGATTTGGTAGTGGTTGGTGCCGGCGGCAGCGGTATGGCAGCGGCCATCCAAGGAAAAGAAAGAGGTCTTAACGTTATTCTTGTAGAAAAGCTTCCGATGATTGGCGGTACAACAGCCTTGTCCTCCACTGCCTTTAACGCCGGCGGCAGCAAGGTTCAGATGGCGCTTGAGAAACCGTATACAGCGGAAGACTATTACAAAAAGTTAAAAGGCAAAGGACCGGATGATGCTTCCTTAAAGAATTTGGCAGAACTCTCGGGGCCAACCACAGACTGGCTCGTTAATATGGGAGCTGATCTTGGCCGTGTTATTAACGGCTCTCAGCACACGCCGAAAGATGGCGGCGCTCTTGGATCCATGCTTGTTCCGGTAATGAAAAAGAAGATGGATAGTCTTGGAATAGAACCGAGAGTGTCCACAAAAGCCGAGGAACTTTATGTCAAAGACGGCCGAGTTGCGGGCGTTAAAGTTAAAAACGATAACGGCACCTATACCATTTACGCCAAAGCAGTCGTTTTAGCCACCGGCGGATTTGCGTCCAATCCGAAACTCGTTGAAAAATACACACCTATGTGGGCCGGCTATCCTTCAACTGCCAGCAGAGGCGCTACAGGCGACGGCTTAGAGATGGCTCAAAAAGTCGGAGCTGGTCTGGCTCAGATGGAAAAATCCGGACCTCAAACAGTGGCTTATGACACCGGCCATGGAGCAGTGTCATTAACCAATGTCAGATACAACGGCGCCATTCTTGTTAATACAGACGGAAAGCGTTTCGTTAATGAATTAGCACTGACTCCGATTCTGGGAAAAGCTATCAAAGACCAACAAGGCGGACATGCCTATCTGATTTTTGATCAGGCTTCTATCGATAGAGCTGCCTTGATGAAAAAATACAAGGAAGCCGGATATTTCGTGGAAGCTGCTACCGTTCCCGAATTAGCGGCAAAACTTGGTATTTCCGCTGCAAATTTAGAAAAAACGGTAGAACGTTACCGCCAAGGAATGTACAAAGGCGTAGATGAAGAGTTCGGACGTAAAGATTCTCGCTTCTCACGAATCGACAAAGCTCCGTATTACGGTGCCAAGATCAGTCCGGCAAGCCAGACCACATACGGCGGCATCAAAATTGATCTAAAAGGAAGAGCATTAACTCCTGAAGGCAAAGTCATCCCGGGACTTTACGCCAGCGGAGAAGCTGCAGCTCAATACGGCCAAGGTGTTTCTATTGGAGTTATCTTAGGTAAGCTGGCTGCCGATTCAGCAGCAGACGATATTGCAAACGTCAAATAACTGACATGGAACGAAGGCTTCCTTGAAATCAGAAAAGGATGGGGACTTCCGCTGACTGAGGTCAGCGGAAGTCCTCATTAACTATCTTGGTTAAACAAATCCTGCGCGGCAGTACCTTTGATGGAATAACGTTGAATATAACTCACATCGATCCGCTGTTCGGCCTGCCAAGCGTCATAAGTTGCCTGCATACGCAGCCACATAGCGGCATCGGGTCCCGGAATTGCCGCACTGAGCTTAACGGCCATTTCCGGAGAAATGGCGATCTCTCCTTTTACGAGCCTTGTAACAGTAGCCGGAGAGACACCAAGATTAGCTGCAAACTTACGAGCACTCAGTCCCAGACTTTCCATTGCTGACTTAACTATACGTCCCGGATGTGGCGGGTTAAACATTTTTGCCATTAGTGATAATCCTCGTAATTTGTGATATACGCATCCCCTTCATGAAATTCAAAGGTGATACGCCATCCTCCTGAAACAGTCAAAGACCAAGTACCTTGTCGATCGCCTGATAAGCTATGGAGGCGGTAACCAGGAAGATTTAGTTGTTGTACTTCCGTTGCTGAGTCCAAGACGAAAAGGAGTTCACTGAGCCGATCAGCGTGTTTTGGTTGAATTCCTGCTTTAGATCCAGTTTCAAAAAACTTCTTCAAACCTTTGTGAGCCCAGCTTTTTATCATTTTTCCGTTTACCAATATGCAACAGTATACCCTGGTGTTTAATCTTATGCAACAGCGAATAGATGGTTCTAAATCAAAACCTCTTTTTAATCGAGTTGCGCTGTATTCGTTTTGCTTTCCACCGAATTATTAAAGGATCTTCAACGCAATTTCGGCGCAGGCCTCAGCATCAGCTAATGCATGGTGGTGGTTAAGTAAGTTGTAGCCGCAATAACGGGCGACAGTATGAAGTTTATGGTTCGGAAGTCTGTTTCCAATAACTCTTCGGGAGGCTCGGCAGGTACAAAGAAAATGATATTCCGGATACGGCATCTCATAATGAGCAAACACAGCCTTCAAACATCCTTCGTCAAACGGACTGTTATGAGCAACCAGCGTCAGACCCTCTACAAGGGGGGCTGCTTGCATCCAAACATCCGGAAATAACGGCGCATTCAAAGTATCTTCTTTGCAAATGCCGTGAATCTTTGTATTGAAAGACGTGTAAAAGTGAGGTGTAGGCCGAATAAGACTGTAGAACTTATCCGCAATGATGCCGTCTCGCACAATGACTAAACCAACGCTGCATACGCTGGTTCTGTACATATTGGCCGTTTCAAAGTCAATCGCCGCAAAATTCTGCATCTTTTCCTTTCCTCTCTTGAATCTTTAGATTTTGTCCTACCGGACACTTAAAATCAATATTTTTAAAAAGTTGAAACCGAACATCATGTTTCTCCTACCAAGCATCCAAGACTTTATCGACGAAAAAACTTCAGATAGTATTGAGTTTTGCTTACTGGTCTGTCTCACCAATGGCGACGGAGATCCCTACGCAATTCAACAAATGCGAAGCATACTCGGGCTGCCTTGGTACCTCGTAGATTCTTCGGTGCCTGCTTGGATGTTTGACGAAGATTATTGGTACAAGTTGGCAAAGGATCCTGACGTGGACGACATTTGCGTAAATCCTTTGTTTGCGGCTTCTTTGTTTTTGCACGTTTCTCAAACAATTATCACCGGATTTGCGGACCAAATCTCCCAAAAGTATTGTTTTACGGATAAAAGCGGAGCACTCCTACTCGCAAAAGTTGTTCGCTGCTTCAAAAAGAATCTCTCCAAAGGCAATACCTTCTCCGAGCGAGAATACCAAAGAATGGTTGAGTCTCGGTACATCCAGGCGGTTCTCGTGTGGATGGCTTTCTTAAGCGGCAAAACCAACTTTTTGAGCTCTCTTCCTTCTAATGTATTAGAGGCTTTCTGGGATCAATTTGTGGCCGTTTTTCGACGTGAACCGATAGTTTTGGCAGCAAATTTATGCGAAAACCTCAAGAGTTTCCTGTTAGACAAAGAAAAAGAAGGAGTATTGGATGCCGCTGAAATTACGCCAAGTCAATTCTTCCTTTTCTATATTGATTGTTTCAACGGCGCAAATCTTCACAAGATATCGGCCGAAGTTGTAGCCCAGATCCCGGCCTATTTCTTCTTATCTCTTTTTTATACTTTTGAAGGACACTACAAAGAAGCTGTCGCTACAATTCAGAAGGCATGCAAGGAAATTTCTAATAAGCGTGTGGTAGATGATCCTTTCCTCAATACTTTTTTGGGAATCTATCTTTTGCTTGGAAAGCAAGATCCTTCTTTATTTAAAAAAGCCGTTTCTTTAGCATCACTTAAACAAACAAAAATCCCAAGAGACGGCGGAATTCTGTTTGAACTCTGCAGTCGGATTACAGATACGGAATCCTCCGAATGGGACAACGCAGTCAGATATTATTTGCAAGGTTTCAATCCCGAATCTTTTAGCTTTTGGTGGGCCCTCCTTTGCACGAAGCTGAGGCCCGAGTCCACCCAGAGAGACAACCTAAAATCTTATTCAGAGGCTCCGGAACTTCCCATGTTCTTCCGAAGAGAAGCAGATGCTGTTCTCAACCCGGAAAAATATGAAAACGGAGAAACCACTTTCAGTTATGACAACAAGACCTGCGATTTTGGCGTTCCTCCCTTAATGTCTCTCATTAAAGTTCAAGCGGAATGGGAACGAGTAATAGAGCGGATTATCCAAATACAAAACGGCAGAACCAGAAGACCGGATACTGAAGATTCTGAGCGTTTCGTCTATGAAATCGACGAGGATACGCTCGAGATTTGGCCAAGACTCCAGAAAAGAACTAAAAATGGATCCTGGACGTCAGGCAAGTCCCTAACTCTTTCTGCTTTTAAGAAATCAACTTCTCCGTCAGGCCCGGTTGAAAATGCACTTAGAAATTTGGTCGAAGGAGGCGAACGCTTTGTCTCTTCCAGACTGGGAGGCGCGGAGGCCATGTCTCACCTCATAGGCTATCCCTACGTCTACCGTTTGGACACAGATCTATCGCAGAGGATAGAGGTATGTAAAGGTTCGTTGGAACTATCATTTACTAAAAATAAGAACGGAGAAATCGTTCCTCATCATAATTTGGAAAATTTTTCGCAGGCCGCCCTGCTGACATATGATTATCTGTCCGTTTGGGAGTCTCCCGAAGTATTAAAAATCTACCATCTCTCCCATGAAGAACAGCAGATCCTAGGTCAGCTCAACAAAGTCAAATCATTTCCGGCAAGAAGCGTTAAGCCGCTGACCCAAATGATCAAAGAGATTAGTACGGACATTCCGGTACTCTCTGATCTTGTCAGCGATAAGGAGATGAAGCCGACGGCTAAAGCTGTAAGCAAAATTACTTTTCAATTCTCGCCGACAGATTACAACTGTTATTCAGTTCACGCCGTCGTACGGCCGGTACCGGGCTCAACCATGGCTTTTGAGCCGGGTCATGGCCTGCAATTTGTCACGGTTAACGTCAATAAAGAGCTTGTCTCGGTCAGCCGAGATTTGAAGAAAGAAAAGACAAATTGGGAAGAAATCGAAAATAAACTTCTGAGCTTTTCTGACTACCAAGAAAATTCAGACACTTGGATCCTCAACACGGAGCAAGTCTTGGAATTCATGGAAGTATTAAGAGAAAACAAGGGAATTTGCGACATCGCTTGGCCGCAGGAAGTTAAATTCAAAGTTGATAAACCGCCAATTACATTTGACTCCATAAATCTCAATATTCGCAGCATCGGCTCGTGGCTGACCATGCAAGGAAAAGTTCAGCTTGACGGCAAAACGGCCTTAGAAATGGATGAGCTCCTCGATAAAATCCGCGAAGCCAAAGGCCGGTTCATTAAACTCGATGACACAGAGTACGTAGCAATCAGCGATAAGCTCAAAAAAGTTCTCTCGCAGATCGCCAAAGTCACTCATAAAAAGAAGAAAGAACTGGAAATCTCTGCTTTTAACGCCGGCTCTTTGAAAGAGTTAGAAGATGCCGGAGTCAGCTTAAATGCAGACCAAGAGTATCGAGATCTTCTCTCTCGGATTGATTCTGCAAACAACCTGAACGTCTCTGTCCCGTCGGCTTTACAAGCAGAACTAAGAAGTTACCAGATCGACGGATTCGAGTGGTTAGCTAGATTGGCCCACTGGGGCGCAGGTGCCATTTTGGCTGATGATATGGGTCTGGGTAAAACGATTCAAACCATCACACTGTTGTTATTTAGAGCCTCGCAAGGCCCAAGTCTTGTCGTGACACCGAGCTCCGTTCTTTATAACTGGCGTGATGAAATCTCCCGCTTTGCCCCGTCGCTGAATATTCACATCTTTAATTCCGGAGACCGTAAAAAGATCTTAGAAACCGCAGGCAACAACGATGTTGTGCTTTGTACCTACGGCGTTCTTAGCTCAGAAATTGAAAACATGTCTAAGCCGGTATGGAATGTTGTAGTACTTGATGAAGCTCACGCCATCAAGAACAGAACATCCCAGATATCAAAGAATGTTCATTCTTTAAAGAGCAAAGCCCGTGTCTTGCTGACGGGTACTCCGATCCAAAATCATTTAAGTGAAATTTGGAACCTATTTGATTTTGCGAACCCAGGCCTGCTCGGCTCATTGCCGGATTTCAGCGAACGATTCATCATTCCTATTGAGAAATATCAGGATAAAGACCAACAACGCCTTCTTAAAAAAATGATTTCTCCGTTCCTGTTGAGAAGAACGAAGGCGGAGGTATTGGAAGAGCTGCCGCAAAAAACGGAAATCACTATTAAAGTCTCGATGTCTCCGGAAGAAACCGCGCTTTACGAAAATCTCAGAAACAACACTCTGGAGAACCTTGCTTCCGGTGAAATTAATTCTATTCAGGCTATGGCAGCTTTGACCAAACTGCGTCAGGCTGCCTGTAATCCCAAGCTCGTTGATGCCAAACTGGACATTCCATCATCCAAAGCTTCCGTTTTCCTGGAGTTGGTTAAAGATTTGATTGCCAATAATCACCGCGCCTTGGTGTTCAGTCAGTTCACGTCTCATCTTGCTTTGATTAAACAAGTTCTTGATGAAGCAAAAATCGAATACTTGTATTTGGACGGTTCCACACCAACCAGCGAAAGAAAAGGCCTGGTAGAGAAATTTCAAACCGGCTTAACTCCAATCTTTTTGATTAGCCTTAAGGCAGGAGGACTTGGTTTGAATTTGACAGGAGCGGACTACGTTATTCATCTGGATCCGTGGTGGAATCCTGCCATCGAAGATCAGGCTTCCGATCGAGCTTACCGCATTGGTCAAGAAAGAGCCGTCACGATTTACAGGCTCATTACAGAGAACACGATTGAAGAAAAAATTATCGACCTTCATTTAACCAAACGTTCTCTGGCTGACGCCTTATTGGAAGGCGCAGATATGTCGAGCAAGCTCAGTAAGGAAGAAATTTTGAAACTTCTTAGCGTTTAGACAACTTGCCGGCTGTTACTACAAAAACGGCCGGCTTTCCTCCACACCATTTTAAGCAAGAAGTATTTCGAACAAACGGATGATTTTTTATATAGAATGGATGATTTTTTCACTAATTTTTTCATACTTCTTATTGTCTCCGTTTCCTTCGGCTTCTAAGATTTTCCACCTTCTCAAAAGGAAAGAATGTCTTTTTTCGATACCGAACTGAGCAGGCTCAAGCTTTGGATTGAAAAAGACCATAAGAAACACAGTGTGATATACCTCCACAAATGGTATATGAGGTGCGAAAAGTGAGTGAATTTATTGAATCTGAAGATTGCGCTTGCGAAGAAACATACAAGGACGAACATGTTTGGATGAACATTCCCGATAAACGTGGGCGCCAGCGCGTCGTCATTATCGGGGGCGGCTTTGGGGGTCTGACTCTGGCGCGCAAGCTCAAGGATGAGAACTTCCAGATCGTCTTAATTGATAAAAGCAACCATCATGTTTTTCAGCCGCTGCTTTATCAAGTTTCTACCGCTGCTATTGAACCAAGCACCATTTCGTTTCCTTTTCGAAACATCTTTCGCGGCAGAGAATGTTTCCACATTCGTGCCTGCGAAGCACTGCGTGTAGACCCGAAAGAAAACATTCTTTACACCACTATCGGGAAACTTACCTTTGATCATTTGGTCATAGCAACCGGCGCGGACACAAACTACTTCGGCAATAAAAACTTGGCCCTCTATACAATGGCTCTGAAGAAAACGTCCGAAGCTCTTTATAACCGCAATCAGATCCTAGAAAGTTTTGAACTGGCTCTTTCTACCAACAGCGCAGAAGAAAGACAAAGACTCATGACTTTTGTGGTTGTCGGTAGCGGTGCAACCGGTGTGGAACTTGCCGGGGCATTAGCGGAAATGAAGAAATTCGTGCTCCCGCGAGACTACCCCGACTTAGACGCTAATCTCATGCGGATTGTCGTTGTCAGCTCCAGCAGCTGTCTGCTTCCGGCCTTTAAAGAAAAATCTTCTAAAGAGGCTGCAGATTACCTGACTTCTCGAAAAGTCGAACTTTTGTTTAATACCAGAGTTGAAGATTTTTCGAACGGCATCCTGAAGTTAAAGAATGGAGACATTCATACCTATAACGTCTTTTGGGCGGCAGGCGTACGTGCTAATTCTCTGGAAGGCTTTGATAAAGAGCTCTATGGTCCGGGTAATCGTCTTATCGTTGACCAATTTAATAGAGTTAAAGGGTTTGATCGAATTTATGCCATCGGCGACACAGCGTACTTTCCGACTCAAAAATATCCTAATGGGCTGCCCCAGGTTGCTCAGCCGGCGATGCAGCAGGCAACTAATATTGCCTACAACTTAAAGAAAATGATTAATAGCGAGCCTCTCAAAGAGTTTAAATACTTTGATAAGGGTCAGATGGCTACTATTGGCAAGAGCCACGCTGTTGTAGAGATTGGCAATTTCTGTTTCGGTGGAATACTAGGCTGGCTCTTATGGCTCGGTTTACACCTCTTTTATATTCTTGGTGTAAAGAATCGAATCGTTATATTTATGGACTGGTTCTTGAGTTATCTCACGTACAGCAATGCTCTGCAAATCATTGTTCTTCCGTTACGCAAGAAGCGCCATACCATTTCAATTCGTAAGGATGAAGCGCTATGTTCGAATCCGGTTAAGGACACTCCGGAGATACCGAAGGCACCCGGCAACACAGCATCTTAAAAGAGTTGGGCAGATTTTCCTGCCTGATTCTTCCTGTCTGTTGTTTGTCTACAAGGGCAGAAACAGTGGTGTCAATTCAAGCCGGATGTTTCATGTTCCTTTCGGTTTGTAGTTAGCCTCAGTCTGAATATGCCTCCTTTTTGTTTAGAAAAGGAGGCCTAGCTTTTTCCAGCTCCGGAAAAATTAAACAGATTTTTGACAGATTCGAAGGTTAGGAAAAAGCCGGCTGCCTCCCGCCTCCTCAATTACCTCTTAACTTCCTGGATCTGCAGATATCGATATGTCAAACACGAAATCGCCATCACCGCTAGACTATATAAGCAACAGAGTGATCTAGGAAAACAGCAGCGCTTTCGCTCCATCAAATATCATTTGTGAGGAGAGAGCCGCAAGAATGAGCCCGGTAAGTTTGCTCATAACCACAAGACCGTTCTTTCCAATGGCTTTTTCAATGTAAGCTGAAGACCACAAAAGGAAACCGATGCACAAAATCGCCAAAGCGATAGAGCAAAAGGACGCAATCCATTCAACAAAACCGTTGATTTCACCGCCGTACACCACTAATGCGCCGACGGTTGCCGGACCAACAGTGATAGGGATCGCCATAGGTACTACTGCGATTGAATGGAGTGAGCCTTTTACTTTTAAAGAAGAATCTTCTCCTCTTACCAAACTCACTGATGTCAAAAAGAGGATTGCACCTGTTCCTATCCTGAAAGCATTAATAGTGATGCCGAACACTGAAAAGATATAACCTCCGCAAAGAAGCAAGACGGTACTGACCAACAAAGTCGCAACCGTAATACGTAAAGCCAAAGAAGCTTTTTCTTGAGGAGAATAGTTCTGTGCTACAGCCAAAAAAACCGAAATCACAAACGGAGGCGTCATCAGAAAGAAGAACTTAACAAAAAGCGCGAAAAAATCTGTAACTGTCATCTTGGAAAGGCGGCAATGAAGCCGCCTCAAATATTAACTTGACACAATTTTACGAAAAAAGCTTTGGGCCCTACAGAAACTCTTATTGGCCTTGAGCCATGAAATTTGTGGTTTCTTCAAGAAGAGCTTTTGCATTGTTGATTTGCTCAACTCTACCGGCAAGGATTCTTTCGTCTTTTCCTAGCTGGTTCTTCAATTCTGTTAATTGACGAAGCACTTCTTCTTTGTTTGAGCCGCCGATAGTCCTTTTGCTTTGAGCATTGAGTTCAGGATCTAAAGCTTGCTTAATCAATTCATCCGTAAGAGTCGTTGACTTACCGAGGACTTCAAGACAAATGAGATCTACTTCCTCTCGGGTGATTTCATTGGCGAGTTTGCCATGATGCTGCATGTATCCGACCAGACGGGCAACAACGTTATGAGCACTTCTGAAGGAGATACCGTCATGGCGAACGAAGTAGTTCGCCAATTCAGTGACGGTACAATAGTTCCCGACGGCCGCTTGAAGCATTCTGTCTTTCTTTAGAGTCAAAGTCTTAACAGTAACGTCAAGCAAAGCTATAAGTGCTTCAAATTCATTCAACGCCGTCCAAACAAATCTCATGGCTTCTGTTGAAGAGTCACGGCAGTGAGTGAATGGAATATTCTTCAATGAACTGAAAACGGAAACAAAGAAGCCTTCTAAGTGAGCTGCCTTAGCCTTACAGCATTCCAAAGTCAGCGCATTTTTCTTCTGAGGCATGATGGAAGAACATCCGGCAACGGAATCATCGACTTCTAGATATCCGTATTCCGGTGTGCTCCAAACATACAAGTCAAAACAAAATCTAGATAATGTACATGCAGCAATAGATAAAGCAGCGATGATTTCCAAGCAATAGTCACGGCTTGCGGTACAGTCAATAGAGTTTTGAAGAGGCTTATTGAAACCTAACAGCTCGCTTGTGCGGTTTCTATTGATCATGAAGGTCGTAGATCCCATGGAGCCGCCACCCAAGGGACAAAGATTCAAGGCGTCCCAGCAGCGTTCAATTCTCCAGTAACTTCTTTCTAACGCCTCAAGCATGCCGGCACAGTAATGAGCAAATGTAATCGGCTCAGAAGGCTGAAGATGCGTATATCCGCTCATGACGGCATCGGGACAGCTCTGTCCTAGTTCAAGAATGGATTGGCGAAGGCCATTGAAAGATTCGCAAAGTTTGAGAAAATATCCGCGAATATCCATCCTCTGTTCAGTAGCAAATAAATCATTACGCGAGCGAGCGGTATGCTGCTGTCCGCCGATTTCAGGTCCGGTTTGCTCAATCAAGTAACGCTCTAAATTGAAATACAAATCTTCAACATTAGGATTGATTTCAAAAGCCGGATTCTCTTGCATTTTTGCAATTTCTTGAGTGCAGGCAAGAATCTTTGAGCCAACCTCTCTGGTGATGATTCCCTCTTCAACAAGCATGATGACGTGTGCCTTGTTGATATCCAATATCGTCTGATAGCTTCTTTCCAGATCTTGTTTGATAGCTGGATTTATTAAATACTTCACAACTTCTGGAGACGGCTTTTTAGAAATTTTGCCACGATGCTTTTCGTCCATTTTGAACTCCTTATTGTCTTTGGAATGAGGCAAAACTAAATATGCTCCTCCAGCCTAAGAGACTCAATAAAGTTCAAAAAGTTAGATTATTAAGTTTGAAAATTTCTATTTTGTCGTAGTTATATTAAGCTATTGAAGAATCAATCAAGTGAGCTATGACATGAAGCAAACCTCAGTCTTTAGCAAGCATGGTCAAATATTTTTGACAGTTGCGGAACAGCTTTCTGTAGTGAAAGCCTCGGACGTTCTTGGCATGAAACAATCCAGCATCTCATACCACTTAAACCAATTGGAAAAGGAACTGAACGTTCCTCTGCTGGATCGGAGAACAAAACCAATTTCATTAACACCTGAAGGCAAATTACTATTTGATGAGCTGAGTTACGAACAAAGACACCTGACGGAGTTTTTATCAAAGCTGCAGCAAAAAAACTTGCACGCTCCCGTTATCCGATTCGGCATCATCGAAAGTCTTTCCTATAGTTTGGGCACTGACCTTATACAATGTTTTTTCTCCAAGAGCCAACATATGAAAATGCTTTCGGGAACTTCAGAAAGACTAATTCACCTGTTGGAAAATGATGAAATAGATTGGGCTATTACAAGCCGCACTCCGGATGCTCTTAAGTTCTCGAAAACGGTTCTTTTTGAAGAACCTTCCGTTTTAGCAACGCCGAAATCTTTGAAATTTCCAACAGACCATCCTACCTGGGATAATCTTAAGTATTGTGGCCTTCCGTTCTTACGATACAACCGCTCATCCGGAGGAGATGTGATAACAGAATCCATGCTGAACTCACTTTCTCTCCATTTACCTTACCGGCTTCAGGTCGACACAGGTGGTGTAATGGTGAGACTTATTCAGAAAGGCATTGGATGGAGTTTTTTAAGACCTGCAACCTTGCTTCAGCATTCAGAGTTTGTTAACAGCCTTAATATTTTGCCGATGCCCTCTCCTGTAATCACAAGAAAAATCGTGCTGATTCATAAAAAGAACAGCCATATATTTGGCTATGAAGAGATCAAGCAGAAATCAATAGAATTCTTGAACGGACAGTTCAAAAGAGATCTAACACAGCTAATTCCTTGGCTCTATAAATCTTGATTGAGTGCTAGACAAAAATGCCAAAAGCTCTCTACCAAAAAAAATGCTGTTCTTTTATTCTAACATTCAAATTGATAGAAGGTTAGAATATGTCGATTTTTATTAGAATAGCGTGTTAGAAAACAAGGTCTGCTATTCTGAATTTTGAACCCTTCAATTTAGAATTTCACTCTGAGTGAAAAAATAATTGTAACCCTCGCCAACACGGTATTTCAGTTGAGTTTCAGTTGAAGGATGTAAGTTTGTATAATTGAAACTGGATTAACCTTAACCGCAATGTATCTGGCAGTCTGGTTTCAGTTGAAGGATGTAAGTTTGTACAATTGAAACGAGGAATGACGCTCAAAGCTATTTCTCAAAAAAGTTTCAGTTGAAGGTTGTAAGTTTGTACAATTGAAACGAGCCGGGTCAACAATGTTGTTATTGTTCTTCCATGGTTTCAGTTGAAGGTTGTAAGTTTGTACAATTGAAACCTTTTACGACATCGAGCATGTCTCTAATACGACTGTTTCAGTTGAAGGTTGTAAGTTTGTACAATTGAAACGTATTCGCTCCCATGTATACGGACCTAAGTGCAACGTTTCAGTTGAAGGTTGTAAGTTTGTACAATTGAAACTTAAGAGAGATCTCTATTGGCTTTCTCATAACAAGTAGTTTCAGTTGAAGGTTGTAAGTTTGTACAATTGAAACCTGGAAATATCACGTAAGAGTAAGTGTTAGAACGGTTTCAGTTGAAGGTTGTAAGTTTGTACAATTGAAACATTTCGAAAAATTTTATATTCACCCTCCCTCTATTACCGAGCCAAAGAAACTTCCTCCTGTCCATCCGGTACTCCCTCCGAGTTAGTTTCCTTTGGAATTGAAAAGCCCTCCCCCGCTTGTTGTTTTTCGAAAAATTGAGGAATTCTCGCTGGCGTCGTCATTGGTTCCAGCGCCATCGTCACTCGTATTTTTTTACGATGTTTTCCTGGTAGCCAGTTAAGAGATTTTTGGCAACGGTGTCAGAGTGGCAGGCTATTTTGCAAGAATTAATCTATTCCCCCTCTTCCCTGTCTGTCTTTCTTGTTATCGCTTACTCATTTTTTATGTCTTTTTCTTTGTTCAGATCAAGGTCCCATAAAAAACTGTGATAGTTGAATTTCGTGATAACGAAAAAGTTAAATACTCAACTCCGGACAAGCCAGAATCCTGAATTCCCGTTAATCTAGGTGCATATTTAACAATTTCTTGCTTTTTCTTAATAACTTGCTGATTTAGTGCTCTTTTTGAGTTACGAATCAGCTTTTTTATATATTTAATAGGTGATAATTATCTCCTATGAAAACCGATACTTCTCAAACAAATTTTGATCCTTCGGCTCAAGAAAACTATTTCATTGAGTCAGGAGTTATCTCACCCATTTTTATTAAGAACAATCATGGGATTAGATATGCGATTTTCTACAGAAATAAATGGGAAGGCTCCACTTGCCAGAAACAATTCCAGAAAACGGTAGGAAGAATTTTTGATGATGACTCAGTAGAGCTAGGAAAGAAATTCTTAAGTCAGTTTCCTGCTTTAAAGGACTGCAAGGCCACCTTATCTGGAAGAACAATACGTCTTGCCGGTCCAAATATTGCGGTGCTTCCACCTCTTGAGCCCATGGCTCAACAACGTCAGGCTTTCTTTGATGAACTCGATCAGAACACTCGACTTTCTGCCGGAGCCTCCTATGTCTTGTGGCAAATAGCCCAACAAAACCATCTGCTGACTGATCTTGAGGATGTATTTGGGAAAAACCGTGCGGCAGTTCTTCTGTCTTTGGCTATTTTCTTTGCCTCCGATCCGGGCGCCGTTGCCTCAGAATTTGAGATCTACAGCCATCACACTTGGCTGCCTTGCTCTCCCTTGAGCTCTCAGGAAGTCTCCGAAGTTTTTCAAAGCATCTTAAATCCAGAAGTCATGCGATTTCTTCACAAAAGGATTCAACACTCTAAATCTTCCGAGCAGAATTCTCTTTATTGGAGCTTTGACACCACCTCTATCTCTTCTTACTCTGAAACCATCCGAAAAACTGCCTATGGTTACAGCAAAGAAAATCCAGAACTGCCTCAGTTAAACTTGGGTCTGATCGTTTCCGAAAATTCCGGAGAACCTCTGTATTACAAAGTTCTGGAAGGTTCAATTTCTGATCCTCTGGCTTTAAGGCAGTTGTTGGTAGACACCGCTCAATTGGATACCTCCAACGTTAGCTTAGTCATGGATAGAGCCTTTAGCTCACCTTCTTTGCTTGACCAACTTTATAAAAACAATCTTGGATTTATCTGCGGCTCTAAGACCAACCTTAATTACTGCAAATCGGTTATTAACAGTTTTGCCAGGGAATTGCAGTTAGGAGGCGTGGATACATTCTTAGAAGAATATGGACTGCAAGCCAAAACATCTTCAACTACTTGGTCTTACTACGATCCTTCAACAGGTTATCGTGAAAGGAAGCCACTGTATATCCATGTTTATCTTGACCCATTCCGTGCCGCCGGAGAAAGAGAAACATTGTTGAAAAAGCTGAAAAAACTGCAGAAAAAAATTAAAGCTAAATCTCCCTTAAATAAACCGGAAGCAGACTTGCGTAAACAGTTCTTTATCAAGGGCTCTCTAGGATGGGCTTACGACAAAGAACTGTGGCAGCAAAATGAAAAACTACTAGGGCTATTCGTATTGGTGTCCAGCTCAGTATCTTCGGCAGCTGAAGCTTTGAGAATTTACCGGCAAAGAGACATCGTGGAGAAGAACTTCAATAACCTCAAAGAGAGATGTTCGGGACGCCGCATGCGTTGCCAGGAAAGCGCTTTAGAAGGAAAAGTATTTGTTCTATTTCTAAGCTTGATTTTGCTGATGAATTTAAAAATGCGTTTCCACCGGGCAAGAGAAGAAGAAAACTGTCAGGAAGAAAAAGCAAAATTTTTGCCTGACGATGTCCCCGACTTCTTAAGAGGGCTGAGTGTGATAGATGTCACAAGCCGGAAATCAGAAAACAATCAATTCTTTTATTGGGACTTAATTCCAAAGAAAATAAGATTAACTTTGGAAGCCATAGGAATCAAAGAACCTCCTAGATTTATCACCTAGGAGGTCCGGAATTCAGGCAGAATACATTCCTCAGAAATTTTTCAGGTCTCCAAAAACACTAAAACCCGCTCGAAAGCGGGTTTTTGTGTTTTTATCGCAAAGTTATTGAGATAACGGAATAGATTTACAAGCGTCAGAATCTACTCTTTCACGCATCTCTTTGCCTGCTTTGAAGTGAGGGGCATATTTGGCCGGAACTTCAACTGAGGCGCCGGTTTTTGGGTTACGTCCCTTTCTTGGAGGTCTGTAATTTAAAGCAAAGCTCCCAAATCCGCGAATCTCAATCCTGTTCCCTTCCGCCAGGGTCGCTGCCATCACGTTAATGATCTTATTTACAGCTTCATCAACTTCCTTTGCTGACATGCGATCCTGGACAAGAAGCGGATCCTCTGCAAGCAATGCTATCAATTCAGATTTAGTCATTGCCACGTGAGGTGCCTCTTACTTGGATTGGTCCAATTTTGCTTTCAACAAAGCGCCGAGATTTGTGGTGCCGGACTGTGCGTCAGCAGTCATCTTTTCCATTGCTTCGCGAGTTTCAGCCTGATCCTTAGCCTTGATGGAAAGCTGGATTGTACGTGCCTTGCGGTCAATGTTGGTGATGGCAGCTGTAACTTCGTCGC
Source organism: Turicimonas muris (assembly GCF_002221595.1). Taxonomy (GTDB): domain Bacteria; phylum Pseudomonadota; class Gammaproteobacteria; order Burkholderiales; family Burkholderiaceae_F; genus Turicimonas; species Turicimonas muris. Next base: position 341,247 of record NZ_NHMP01000001.1, on the reverse strand, counting down.
CTTCCTTCAAAACGTTTCTGGCGTCTTCAACTCTGTCCGGAGAGATTTCGCTGGCGCGGAGATAACCTTCAGCTTCGTTGCCGAGATCGATAACTGCACCTCTTGCATCAACAGATTTAACCTTACCTGTTACAACAGCACCCTTTTCATGAGTGGATGTGTAGTTGGAGAACGGGTCGCCTGTCATCTGCTTGACGCCGAGAGAGATACGTTCGCGTTCTACGTCGATGGAGAGAACTGTAGCTTCGAGTTCGTCGCCCTTCTTGTAGTTGCGCTTGGCTTCTTCGCCTGGTTCTGTCCAAGAAAGGTCAGAGAGGTGAACCAAACCGTCGATGCCGCCTGGCAAGCCGATGAATACACCGAAGTCAGTGATGGACTTGATCTGGCCGCTGACTTTGTCGCCCTTCTGGTGAGAAGCTGCGAATTCTTCCCATGGATTTGGTTTGCACTGTTTCATGCCAAGGGAAATACGACGGCGTTCTTCGTCGATTTCGAGAACCATGACTTCAACTTCGTCGCCGAGCTGAACAACTTTCTTCGGATCAACATTCTTGTTTGTCCAATCCATTTCGGAAACGTGGACAAGACCTTCGATGCCTGTTTCGATTTCAACGAAAGCACCGTATTCAGTGATGTTGGTAACTTTACCGAACAAACGTGTGTTCTGTGGGTAGCGGCGTGCAATACCGAGCCATGGATCTTCACCAAGCTGTTTGATGCCGAGGGAAACACGGTTCTTGTCCTGATCGAACTTAAGAACCTTGGCTGTGATTTCCTGACCTTGTTCAAGAACTTCGCTCGGATGACGTACGCGTCTCCAGGCCAAGTCGGTGATGTGAAGAAGACCGTCGATACCGCCGAGGTCAACGAATGCACCGTAGTCGGTAATGTTCTTGACGATACCCTTAACAACTGCACCTTCCTGAAGGTTTTCAAGAAGTCTGGCTCTTTCTTCGCCCATGTTGGCTTCAACAACGGCACGGCGGCTGACAACAACGTTGTTGCGCTTGCGGTCAAGTTTAATTACCTTGAATTCCAGTGTCTGACCTTCGTAAGGAGTAGTGTCCTTAACCGGACGTGTGTCAACCAAGGAACCTGGAAGGAAAGCACGGATGCCGTTTGTCATAACAGTCAAGCCGCCTTTGACCTTGCCGGTAACTGTACCAGTGACTAGTTCGCCGGATTCAAGAGCTTTTTCAAGATTCATCCAAGCAGCAAGTCTCTTGGCTTTGTCACGGGAAAGAATTGTGTCGCCGTAGCCGTTTTCAAGACTTTCGATAGCAACGGAAACGAAGTCACCCGGTTGAACGTCAACTTCACCGCGATCGTTTTTGAACTCTTCGATAGGAATGAAGGATTCGCTCTTCAAGCCTGCGTTAACAACAACAAAGTTATAGTCAACACGAACAACTTCAGCAGTGATGACTTCGCCTTGTTTCATTTCTTGTTTAGCAAGGCTCTGTTCAAAAAGATCGGCAAAGGATTCTTTTACGGGTTGGTTTTGTTTATCTGTCATGTAAATAAATAAGTTGTTTTAAAGAGACAAGTTCTTTAAAACGGGTTAGTTAGATTCCCATATTCCAACGCGAAATACAGGGGCACACTTCTAAGGCTTAAGCCTCGGTTCCGCGGTACCACTCCAGAACCTGGTTAATCGTTTCTTCCAGCGTCAAGTCCGATGAATCAAGGATCTTCGCACCGGGTGCGGGAACTAAAGGAGCTACCGAACGCTTCAAATCACGCTCGTCCCGCTCTTTCAAATCCTTCACAAGGTCAGCAATGTTACTATGAATTCCTTTCTCTTTCAACTGGTTATAACGTCTTTTTGCTCTAGCTTCGGCAGAAGCTGTGAGGAAAATTTTCAATGTCGCTTCCGGAAAGACCACGCTTCCCATGTCCCGGCCATCAGCCACCAGCCCCGGAGCCTGCGCGTATTCTCTCTGAAGCTTGAATAATGCTTTTCTCACCTTGGGGTGCACTGCCACTTTGCTTGCGGCCAAACCCACTTCTTCCTGACGGATGGCATCGGTGACATCTTCCCCTTCGAGCAAAATCTTTCCGCCTTTGAAAACCGCTTTCAAATTGACAGCCGTCTGTTTAATCTGCTCTTCATCCTCCAGAGGTTTCTGCTGCTGTAACGCCGCATAAGCCGTCAAGCGATAAAGTGAGCCGCTGTCGAGAACGTTAAATCCTAAAACTTTAGCAACACCGGCAGAGACACTGCCCTTGCCCGAAGCGACCGGTCCGTCAATCGTAATAATCGGAATGTTCTGCTCCATGCTTACTCCTTAATGACCGAAGCCAGTCTTTCAAAATAATCCGGGAATGTCTTGGCTACGCAGCCCGGATCGCGAATCTCTACTTCAACACCTCCGGCTGCAATCAAAGACATGCACATCGCCATGCGGTGATCTTTATACGTATCAAATGTAGCGCCCTGCAGTTTTTCAGGGGGCACAATCCTCAGCCAGTCTGAGCCGGAAGTTATTTGACATCCCACCTTTCTCAGCTCTTTTGCCATCGCTTCAATACGATCGGTTTCTTTAACGCGCCAGCTGGCGATACCTCGCAACGTTGTCGGACCCTCGCACATCGGTGCGATAGCAGCAATTGTCATCGCGGCATCCGGAATCTGCCGAAAATCTTCATCAATTCCTTGAAGCTTCGGACCATAGATGGAAGGAGCTGTCTTAATCCAGTTTTCTCCCCGGATAACCGAAGCACCGGTTTTTGCTAAATACTCAACAAAAGCCGCATCCCCCTGCAGACTGTCCCGACCCACGCCTTTGACGGTCAGCGGACCGACTAGAGCTCCTAAAGCAAGAAAGTAGGATGCACTCGAAGCATCTGCCTCTACCATCATCTCACCCGGAGAAATATAAGGATGAGAGGGAACAACATAGGTTTCTACGTCGATTGAAACGATAACGCCGAAACGAGCCATCAGTTTGCATGTCAAGGAGACATAGGGAGAGCTGACCAGCTCTCCGTCAATGATGATATTGAGACCTTGGGAGGGAGCCACGAGCGGAGCGGCCATTAAAAGTCCTGAGGCAAACTGACTGGAAACGTTTCCTTTAACGTGCACTACATCGCTCGTAATTCGTGTGCTCGGATAAATCTTTAACGGCGGAAAGCCTTGTTCTCCCAGACAAACGATTTGGGCGCCGATGGAGTTCAGTGCTTCGACCAAGTGTCCCATCGGTCTTTCACGCATTCTTTGAACTCCGTCTAAAACGTACTCGCCGCCGGAAAATGCCAAGGCAGAAGCCAGTGGTCGCATAGAAGTTCCGGAATTGCCTAAGAACAAATCGGCCCTTTTAACAGGAAAATTTCCCTCGCAGCCTTGAACGATGACTTCATCGCCGTGTTGCTCAAGCTTGACTCCCAATTCTTTGAGCGCGCCGATCATCATGTCGGTGTCTTCCGCAACCAGCAGATTCTTTAAATGCGTTGTTCCTCTGGACAGTGCCGCTAAAAGAAGAGCACGATTAGAAATGCTTTTTGAGCCGGGAAGACTCACCGTACCCCCGACTTTCTTAATGGGTTTAATGACTCTTACTTCTTCCATCGTCTTTTCCTAGATCTTGTTTACTGGCAGAAAACACAAGTCCTCTGCGGTTCTTCATGGCGTTTTCAAAGCAGGCTTCCAGCTTTTGCGCATCTGAGTTTTCAATGGCTTCTTGAAGTTCTTCAAGCCCTTGTCTATAGCGCTTCAGCTCTTTGGATATCGCCGTGCGGTTGCTCAGGCAAATATCACGCCACATCGCCGGAGAACTGGCAGCGATTCTGGTGAAGTCACGGAATCCGGCCCCGGCCATACCGAGCTTTTCTTTCGCATATTTTTCTTTGCTAATCATATCTACCAATGCGTAGGCAAGAACGTGCGGCAAATGGCTGACCGAAGCGAAGATAGCATCGTGAAGTTCGGGCGACATCACTTTGATCTTTGCGCCCGCTTTGGTCCATGCATCTTCAATAAATTTAACCTTCTCCGGATCCATTTCATCGGTCGGCGTAGAAATGACCCACTTGTCGTTGAATAAATCCTTCGTGGCGTAAGCAACGCCGGGCAGTTCTCCGCCGGCAATAGGATGGCCCGGCGCATATTGGCAGAACTTCTCTTTGAGTCCTTTTCTGGCCGCCTCAATAACCGTCATGCGAGTTGAACCGACATCGGTGACGACTGCGTCCGGCTTGAGATAGTCTGCTAAATCAGAAAATACCTTTTCCATCGCTTGGACCGGCACGGCCACGACAACAATATCTGCGTCTTTTACGGCTTCCGGAATGGAAGTGGTCCAGCTGTCGGCCGCTCCCATTTCCTTAGCCAGCTTCAGACTTTCCTCCCGGTGTCCGCAAGCGATAACTTCATCGACCAACCGGGCCTGCTTCCAGCTCAATGCCATTGAGCCGCCAATCAGACCGAAGCCGATAACTGCCATTTTTGTCATTCTTTACGATTCCTTGCTTACAGAAGCTCTTTCAACTCTTCTAAAAATCTTTCGTTTTGCTCTTTGGTCCCGACTGTTACTCGGATCCATTCAGGCAAATCGTAAGAGTTCATCTTGCGGACAATAATGCCCTTCTTTAGAAGCTCTCCCACAATCTTAGCCCCGTCTCCGACTTTGACCGTGATGAAATTGGAATGAAGTCCCATGTAGGAGAGTCCCAATTCATCAAAAGCTTTAGCAAGCTGTGCAATTCCTTCTCTATTGTTTTTCAGCGTTGTTTCCAAGAACTCCTGATCTTCTAGGGCTGCGATAGCTGCAAGCTGAGACAAATCGTTCACGTTGAACGGATGGCGTACACGGTTAATAAGCTCAAGCAACTCCGGCTGAGCAATGCCGTAACCGACGCGGCAGCCGGCCAGACCATAAGCCTTAGAGAAGGTTCTGGCAATAATCACGTTCGGGAAGCGTTTAACGATTTCCAATGAATCCGGCTGGAGTTCTTTTTCCAAGAATTCAACATAGGCTTCGTCAAAGAGCACGACGACATTAGAGGGAACTTTTTCTAAGAAATCGATGATTTCTTTTTCAGACAGATATGTACCCGTCGGATTGTTGGGGTTAGTTAGGAAGATTAATCGAGTGTTTTCGTCGATTTGTTCAAGAATTCTCTGCAAGTCGGCATTGTAATCACTTGTTGCCGGAACCTCTCTGATCTCAGCCCCGCAAAGTTTAGCAACCATCGGATACAAGGAAAAGCTGTATTGCGGAATAATCGCATTCTTTCCTTCAGATAAAACAGTTTGAGCAGTTAAACCCAATAGTTCGCTCGAACCGCTGGTAACCACAAACCAGTCTTGCGGCAGACCGTATTTCTTGGACAAAGCTTTCTGCAGATAGCAGGAGTCGGCATCCGGATAGCGGTTTAAGTTCAATGCGGCGTGAGCAATCTTATCTTTGACCTTTTGAGACATCCCATAAGGATTTTCATTGGCCACAAGCATGATGATTTCTTTTGGCTCAAGCCCTAAATCAGCAGCTAATTCTTCAATCGGCTTACTGGCAACATACTTGTCTAAAGCTTGAACCCATGCAGGAGTAGAAGTTGCAATAGTGGTCACAGTTTTGCTCCGGTATTGTGTTTCGGTCCGAAATCCTGTTCAATGGGATAAGACCCTAAATTTTTAAAAAATGCGCATTCGTCTTTCAAATCATCCAAGGCGCGGATGATGTCCGGGGATTTGCAATGTCCTTCAATATCAATATAGAAGTAGTACTCCCAGGTACCGCTTCGTGCCGGACGGCTCTCGAACTTGGTCATCGAGACATTGTGATAATCAAGTGGCTTTAAAGCATGGTAAATCGCACCGGCCTTATGAGGAACGGAAATAATCAACGAAGTTTTGTCTTTGACCGGAGCCTTGGAAGGCTCGGTTCCTTGCTTTGCCAATACCACAAAACGTGTACGGTTGCCGGCATCGTCCTGAATATGTTCAAAGACCGGTTTCAACCCAAAAGCTTCAGCTGCGGTTTCACCGGCAATGGCCGCAATGGTCGGATCTTCCGATGCCTTTTTAGCAGCCTCTCCGTTGCTTGAGGCAGACATTCTCGGCAAATCTGGAACATTGCTGTTAAGCCATCCGACGCATTGGCCTAAAGACTGCGGATGAGAATAAATTCTGGTGATGCCTTCGAGCGTGCCGGACTTTGTCAGCAGGTTATGATGAACCGGGACGGATACTTCGGAGATAATTGACAAGCTGGTCCTCAGCAGAGCATCAAGGGTACGGTTTACCGAACCTTCCGTAGAGTTTTCCATCGGTACGATGCCGAACTGCGAGGTACCGGCTTCAACTGCGCGGAAAACTTCTTCAATCTGGTCGCAGGCAATCCCTTGAATGGAACGGCCGAACTGCTTAAACATCGCCATCTCGCTGAAAGTTCCGCGAGGGCCCAAAAAAGCAACGGTCGTCTTTTTTTCTAAAGAACGGCATGCACTCATAATCTCCTTGAAGATGCTGGAGATTCCTTCGGGCTTGAGTGTCCCATCACTGTGGTTTACAGCCATCAGAATGACTTCATTTTCACGCTCGGGACGGTAGACGGGAGAGTCGGTTTTGCCCTTAATTTCTCCAATCTTTCTGGCGTTCTTTGCTCTTTTATCCAGCAGTTCAACGATCCGAGCGTCAATCTGATTGATTTCTTCCCTCAGGGGCTGGATTTCTTTATCAGTAGATTGAGATTCTTGAGACATTGGAACCTCTTAGTGAGAAGCCTTGAAATCTTTCATAAACTCGGCCAATTTCTCAGTCGCTTCAATCGTCACGGCGTTGTACAAGGAAGCCCTCATGCCTCCGACAATGCGGTGTCCTTTGATGTTAACGATGTTTCTTTCTCTGGCCTTAGCGAGGAATTCATCATTGAGAGATTCATCAGCCAAATTAAACACTACATTCATCAAAGAGCGGCTGTCTTTTTCGACTTTATTGGTGTAGAAACCGGCCGAACCATCGATCACATCATAGAGCATGGAACTCTTAACAACGGAGCGGCGCTGCATTTCTTGGACGCCTCCCTGATCTAAAAGCCATCTGGAAACCAAACAGGAAACATAAATTGCAAATGTCGGCGGCGTGTTGTACATCGACTCCGAATTAGCATAGGTTAGGTAATCCAGCATGGAGGGCGTTGTCGGTGAACAGTTGCCCAACAAATCTTTCTTAACTATGACTACGGTGAGACCTGCCGGACCGAAATTCTTTTGTGCACCGGCATAAATCAATCCGTACTTGGAAATATCGACGGGCTTGGACAAAAAGTCGCTAGACATGTCGCTTACTAAAATAGCCTCGGACTGCGGCACATAATGATATTGAATGCCGTTGACGGTTTCGTTGGAGCAGTAATAAAGATAGCCTGCTTCTTCTGACATCGCGATTTCATCTTGTCTGGGCACTCTGTTGACAACGCGGGCAGCTTCAGCGGCACTGCCGAGCTTAACGGCTTCTTTGAAGGCCTTTTGAGACCAAACACCGTTGACCAGATAGTTGCCTGTGCCGTAGAAATTGAAATTCAGCGGAACCATGGCAAATTCCATGTGGCCTCCACCCTGCACAAACAAAACTTCGTATTCATCAGAGATGCCGTAGAGTTCACGCAGATTCTTTACGGTTTCATAATAAATACCCATAAAATCTTTACTCCGATGGCTCATCTCCAAAACGGAAATGCCCGTACCGTTCCAGTCGGGAAGTTCCTTTTGGACTTCCAACAAAACTTCAAGAGGCAGCGGGGATGGCCCCGGTGCAAAATTCAGAACTCTATTCATCCTTTTTCTCCTCGTCATCGATTTCTTCGATGATTTCACCGGCAATGATCTCATCATCGCGTTTCTGGATTTCTTCCTGCTTTTCTTTTTCTTCGGCAACGGCTTCGGCTTCGAGCTGCTTAGTTTCGTCTTCAGCAGCGCCGTCATCGTTTTCCGTGACGCGTTCTACACCGATAACTGTGACGCCCTGATCCATGGAAATTAAGCGGACACCCTGAGTGTTTCTTCCCATCACGCGGATTTCATTAACTCTGGTTCTGACCAGTTTGCCAGCAGAGTTGAGCAGAATAATTTCATCATTGTCGTTGACGAGCAAGGCGGACACGACTTTACCGTTTCTTTCGCTGGTTTGGATGGAAATCATCCCCTTAGTTCCGCGGCCGTGACGGGTGTAGTCATTGATAGGAGTACGTTTGCCGTAGCCGTTTTCGGTCACAGTCAAAACAGTTACGTCGTCTTCTTGAGCAACAAGCATGGCAATAACCTTCGAGTCCCCTTCCAATCTCATGCCGCGAACGCCAGTGGCGGTTCTACCCATGCTTCGGACATCTTCTTCGGCAAAGCGCACTGCCTTACCTTCATCGTTAAACAGCATGACATCATGAACTCCGTCGGTGATAGCGGCCCCAATAAGATAGTCGCCTTCAACAAGGTTGACGGCGATAATGCCGGCCTTTCTCTGATTCTTGAAATCGCTGATCGGCGTCTTCTTGACTGTACCGTTGGCTGTTGCCATAAATACATACAAGTCTTTTTGGAAGTCCTCGTCGGAAATCGGAAGAACCACGGAAACTTTTTCGTCGTTAAGTTCGAGAAGGTTGACGATAGGACGGCCCTTGGAGTTGGAAGAACCTTCCGGCAAGTCCCAAACGTTGAGCCAGAACATTCTGCCCTTATCGGTGAAGCAGAGAAGAACATCGTGTGTCGTGGCAACGAAGAGCTTGCTGATGATATCTCCTTCTTTAACCTCGGTAGCTTTTCTGCCCTGACCGCCTCTTTTTTGAGCACGGTATTCGGCGGAAGCTTGACTCTTGATATAGCCGGTGTCGGTCATGGTAACGACCATTTCGCGAAGCGGAATCAAATCTTTAGTCTTGAAGTCTTTGGCGTCGGCAACGATTTCGCTTCTGCGGGCATCTCCGTAGCTTTCTTGAACTTCACGCAAATCAGCGGCAATCTTCTGCTGCATCAAATCGCGGTTGTTGAGCAAGGTGACCAATTGATGAATCTCTTCAGCCAATTCTGCGTAATCTTTTTCGATGCGTTCATGTTCTAAGCCGGTCAGAGTCTGCAGTCTTAACTGCAGAATATTCTTGGCCTGCGCACTGGTTAAGTAGTATGTGCCGTCAGACTGCAACCCCTTGGTTAAGTCTTCGCCTTCCGGGCGGAAATACTTCGGCTCGAGTTTGGTTCTGGAAATAAGTTCTCCCACCAAAGCAGACGGCCAAGATCTAGACAGCAATCGTTCTTCGGCTTCGGCTCCGTTAGCGCTTGTCTTAATCACCTCGATAAATTCATCAATGTTTGCCAATGCAACAGCCTGGCCTTCTAAGAGATAAATCTTGGAGCGTGCCGTCTTCAACTGGAACAAGGCCGCACGGGTCGTAACTTCCCAGCGGTGGTTGATGAAAGCCTCGATGATTTCTTTGATATTAAGAAGCTTAGGTTGGCCGTCGACCAAGGCAACTAAGTTGATGCCGAAGCTGCTTTCCAATTCCGTAATTTTGTACAGATTGTTAAGGACAACTTCTGTATTAGCGCCTCTCTTTAATTCGATAACACCACGAATACCGTCTTTATCGGATTCATCACGAACGAAAGAAATGCCCTCAATCTTCTTTTCTGAACCGAGCTGGGCGATTTTTTCCAACATCTGACTCTTATTAACCTGATACGGAATTTCTTTAACGATGATGGCTTCTCTGTCGGTGCCTTCGATTTCTTCAATTTCCGTCTTGGCACGGATAATAGCTTTGCCACGGCCGGTTCTGTAGGCCTCGCGGATGCCGCCTAACCCGTAAATGATGCCGCCTGTCGGGAAGTCAGGAGCCGGCAGCAATTCCATGATTTCATCGATGGTACAGTCAGGACGGTCAAGTACTAAAAGACAAGCATTAATGGCTTCAACAATATTATGAGGAGGAACGTTGGTGGCCATACCAACGGCAATACCAGCAGAACCGTTAATCAAGAGTGTAGGCACTCGGGTCGGAAGAACGGTCGGCTCCACTTCGCTGGCGTCGTAGTTTGGCACGAAGTCAACAGTCTCTTGATCAATGCCCGCAAGCATATCGGAAGCGATGCGGGTCATTCTGACTTCGGTATAACGCTGAGCAGCCGGGCTGTCACCATCAACCGAACCGAAGTTGCCTTGCCCGTCGACTGTGCAGTAGCGCATGGAGAAGTCTTGAGCCATACGGACAATAGTTTCGTACGCAGCTGCATCTCCGTGAGGATGGTATTTACCGATGACGTCACCGACCACACGAGCTGACTTTTTATACGGACTGCGGTAAGTATTGCCGAGCTCGCTCATGGCATAAAGCACACGGCGGTGAACCGGCTTTAAGCCGTCTCTGACATCCGGCAGAGCACGTCCCATGATCACGCTCATGGCGTAATCCAAATACGAGGTCTGCATCTCGTCGGTCAGATTTACTTTCTCGTAATGAGTCTCGAGAATGTCGCGGATATCGTCTTTATCTTTAGGTGACTTGGCCATCTAAATATTCCTTCTAACTTATATACAGATATAGTGAATCTGTAGATTTTAATTTAGATAAGCCTTTAAATCGCTCAAAAATAGCATTATTTTATTTTTATAATATCGTCTTACGATAGTATCGTTAAGAGTAAGTATTTATGAATAGTCGAATTGTTCACCCAGGAATTATTTTGAAGCAGTCTTTCTTAGAACCACTCAAAATCACGGCTTACCGACTGGCTAAAGAGACAAAAATCAGTCAGACAAGAATCAGCGAGATTATTCAAGGCAAAAGAGCTATCTCTATAGACACAGGCTTAAGGCTTTCCAAATTCTTTCGGCTTGATGACTCATTTTGGCTGCAAGCTCAAATGATCTACGACATTCAAAAAGCAAAAGAGAAATTGGAAGAAGAGATAGAAAAGATTCGGCCTTATGACGCCTAAATGATTTCAAATATTGAATCGAATTCCTTCAATTCGAGCATTTTTATAAAGTGGAAATTATTCGCAAAGGGACTTTCGAAACAGTTTTTCGGAAGCAAAACTTTACTAGGCGCAACAACAGCTCTTTGTGAAAGAATCTTCTTCCTATTCAAGGAATTAAGACTCTAATATCACTTTTCTTCCTATTTGCCAACAAACATAATTGCTACTTTTAATTTCCAAAAGCGTTACAATCCGTTTCCGTTAGTTGGCATCAAAAATAGTGCTGACTCTTTTGTTTTCGGCATAGGTGCTTCTCAAGCGTTGCCCGTTTTGGAGGTCGAAGCAGATCCAAAATGTTTCGTTAGTACACAATTACAAACAAGATGTTTTGGATGGAAAATTTTACTGTTGTTTAGAAACAACAGTAATTTTCGAAATTCACGGAACGGAGGCGCGACTCTCGGAAAGAAACGCTATGTCGTGGCAAAATAGTGAGTGTGAGATACTATGGGCGGCTAATTTAGTGCGCCGTTTGGTACACTCGATATTGATTACGGCCGTTCCCTATAAAAATGCCGTATCATGTTGTTTTATCTGCATCAAAGAGGAAAATGATGAATACAAAGACAAAAATCGGAATGCTTATTGCTTCCCTCGCAATGGCTGCTTCCGGAGTAGTTTGTTCAGCTGATGCGCCTGCAAATCCTTACGTTCAGGCCGCTGGCAAGACATTGAAGACAGCCTACGGTTTGTGCGTTCGCACTGGTTACTGGACACCTGCTCTTGCTGAAGCTCAGGGCGCTCTCGGCCAGAACTGCGACTGCGATACAGACATCATCAAATGTGAAGCCGGCGCTGAAAAAGTTGTCCTTTCTGCTGACACACTCTTCGCTTTCGACAAAGCTGTTCTTAAACCTGAAGGCAAGGCAATGCTCAAGGAACTCACAAGCCGTATGGCTGGTTTGAACCTCGACGTTGTTATGATCAACGGCTATGCTGACCGTATCGGCGGTGCTGCTTACAACTTGAAGCTCTCTGATCGCCGTGCTAACGCTGTTAAGGCTTTCTTGGCTGAAAACGGTGTTCCAGCTGCCCGCATCCACGCTGAAGGTAAAGGTCAGGCTGATCCGGTTGTTGATTGCCCGAACCCATCCAAGGCTGGCGAAATCAAGACATTCCAACAGTTGATCAACTGCTTGCAGCCTAACCGCCGCGCTGTTATCGAAGTTGTTGGTACACGTCCAGCAAAGTAATGCATAACTAATGCGTACAGGGACCTCCGGGTCCCTTTATTTTTATGACTCCAGAAATCTTTCTTTTTGACTTTGACGGTACGTTGGTTGATTCTGCTCCTGACCTTGCAGCAGCGGCCAATCATTTGCGCCTGGTAAGAAGCCTCCCTCCCGTCCCCTACGATAAACTCAAGGTGACCGCCTCCAGCGGAGCCAGAGGTTTGATTAAAGCCGCCTTTGACATGGATCCGGGCTCTCCGGATTATGAAGAGATAGTCAAGGAGTTTTTAGATTACTACCAGGATCATTTAGCTGACCACAGCGGCCTCTTCCCCGGAGTGCAAGAAGTTTTGAACTGGTTTGACGATAATTCGATCGTTTGGGGTGTGGTTACCAACAAACATGAACGTTTTACTTATCCGCTTATCGAGGCATTGAGAATCCATCCTCATGTGGTCGTGTGCGGAGACACGCTTCCGGAAAGAAAACCCTCTCCTCTGCCCTTGATTTACGCGGCAGAAAAAGTCGGTAAAGACATCACCAAGGGTATTTATTGCGGCGACGATAAACGCGATATTACGGCAGCCAACTCTGCTGAGTGCTTTAGCATTGCCGCCCAATGGGGATATCTCGGAAAAACCAATCCGATTGAAGAGTGGGGAGCCGATTTAATCATGCGCAATCCGAGCGAGCTAATTCGTTTTCAGATCCCCTAATTTGCCATACTTAAGACAATCTTTTGGTAGAAAAATAATAAGGGGTTGTCATGGGCAAGAAACTGTATATTACCGGGGGTATAGCAGCCGGCTTAATTTTGGTTTATGTAGCCGGCGGTTTCTGGGCCATTCCAGCAAGCACTAACTGGGCTCTCAAAAAATACGTTGATCCTTTGATTGACCGTGAGGTCACAACAGAAAAGGTGGAATTTAATCCTTTTACTCTGCATTTGAACGTCAAAGGACTCAATGTTCAGAAATCAGGCACCCCGGACGCCCTTCTCCGCATCGAAGAAATCGATACAAAGCTCAAATGGAGCTCACTTTTCAAGTTTGCTCCGCTGGTTCAGCATTTTAAAGTTAACCAGCTTCAAGCCAACATCGTTCGTACCGGATTAGCAACTTTTAATTTCTCGGACATTATTGATAAATTTGTTAATCAGCCCGAAGAACCAAAGGAAGAAGACAAAGACAAAAAAACTCAGAAGTTCAGTATTGATAACTTCGAGATTATTAATTCCGGCGTTAAACTTGACGACAAATTCAGAGGAAAAGTAGACGAGATAACAGATCTTCAATTTGCGCTCCCTTTAATTTCCAATTTCGAGACTCAGGCAGAAAACCCAATTACTCCGAAATTGTCTCTTAAATTTGACGGTGAACCTTTATCCATCGATGCTAAGAGTCTTCCTTTCTCGATTTCGAAGAAGACCGGTGTTGATTTCGAACTGAAGTCGCTGAATCTTTCCAATGCCGCTTCCTTTAACCCGGTTCCGCTGAATGCACATATCGTTGGGGGCACAGCAGACGCCAAACTTAACTTAGCTTTTGCCAATGAAGACGCCAAGATCCATGAAGTTAAGCACTTGCGGCTCAAAGGTCAAATCACAATCAACAATCTCGTCGTTCAAGACGATGTTAATAAACCGTACGACGTCTTGAAAGTTAAGAGAATTGACGCAAACTTGAAAGAATTTGCGCTTTTTGCTCAACGCCTCGATTTCGGAGAAATCAAGGTTACGGATCCGGATGTTGTAGTGACAAGAAATACCGACGGATTAAATCTCGCGATTTTGGCTCAGAACATTATCAAGGAGGACGGTTCCGTCAAGTCTGAATCTCAAGATCGGACACCTTCCACAAGCAAGGAAACAGCAAAAGAATCCAACGAAACCGCTTCCGCTCAAACAGATCATTTCGAATCCAAGGCTTCTGCTGAAGAAGCTGTCACGGCTCAAGCTAAACAGGAACCAGCAGCTCCTGCAGCGACAACCGCTAATAATGAACCATCCCTTGCAGCAAAGACAGCAGAAGCATCAAAACTAACTTCGGATACTCAAGTTCAAGAAAAAGAAAAGGTTGAAGCAGCTTCGGAAGAAACAGAACAAAAACCGGAACCTGCTGCTAAGTCAGAAACAAAGACTGCACAAGATAAGTCCGATACACAGTCCGCAGATACAACCAAGGCGGAAGCTAAGCCGGGAGATAAACCTGTTGCCGAAGCCCCAATGAAAGCTGCTGATGTTCCTACAGCAAAACAAACTGCAGAAACTGCAACACCTCCTGTTCCTGCCAATGTCAATGAGAAGGCAGAGCCAGCAACAAAAGCCGAAGCAACACCAGCTTCTGATCTAACAACTCAACCGGCTTCCGACAATAACGCTAAGCCAGAAAGCAAACCTAAGACTGAGCCAACTTCTGAAGCCGAAAGGAAGGAAACCTCGGTTAATGTTGGTAAAGAATCTGGTGAAACTCAATCGGCTAGTGAAAATAAGCTAGAAGCACAAGAAAAAGCAGAACCAATTTTCAAAGCTGTTGAGAAAGCAAATTCTGAGGAACAGCAAAAAGCTATTTCCGATACGGAACCAAAACCGGCTTCCAATGGTGTAGCTAAGACCGAAAGCAAGCAGGACACAAAAACAGCTGAACCTGTGAAGACGGGAACTTCTATCCCGGCAGCTAAGGAACCTGCTGCAACTGAGTCTGTCACAGCGACCCAACCGACAATGCAAAAAGCAGAAGCCACCGCAAAGGCCGACAATTCTGCAGTTCAAAACAAAGCAATTAAATCGGCTCCAAAACCTGCTGTAAAGACTTCTCCAAAGAAAGAACCCAAACCAGCTCCAAAAGTTGCATCTAAGCAAACAGCTCCTTCGCAGCCTGTTGTTAGTGCAGCAGAATCTGTGGCACCCGCTCCTCAGAGCAACGTCATCAGAGAAACAATTGAGTACATTCCGCAGTCTGCTCTGCCGGGAACCTCTACCCCCGTCCAAACGCAGCCACAAGTTCAGCCGGCTCCGGACACACCTGCAGCAACGCCGGCACAAGAAACGGTAGTGCCCGGAGCAACGTTTATTCCGCCCGGAGAAATAAGAGAAACGGTCACACCGCTTTCTCAGCTTGAGTCAGCTCCTTCATATGCCAGAATTGAATCGGTTCAGGCATCAGCCGGATCCGTGACTAGCACTTCTGCTGCTGTGAACCTAGTTAACTATCTGTTGAGTCCTGCCTCAGCTCAAACAACAGACAAGGCTGAACCTGCGGCCGCTGAAGAACCGTTAAAAGTTGCTGAGACATCTAACCCTGCAGCGGTGGCCCCAACTGGACTTGAACCTGATAAGTCAAAGGTAGAAACTTCTCCGACTGCACCTGCAGCGTCGGAAGCCAATAAACCGGATACATCCTCGCAGCCAGCTACACAGACCGCTGAAGCTGAACCAAAGGTTTCTGGGGAAACTCAGGCTGCTAGCCCGGCTCCTCAGACAGCTCAACCTGCGGGGCTGCCTTCTGAAGGCCAGGCCGATACCTCAACTCAGAAAACAGAAGAAAGCATCTCAGCTCCTCAGCGAATTCAACAGGGTGCAGAATCCGTCGCCAAGACAAACGTTGAACAATCAGTTCCCGCTGCACAACCTGCTGACTCAGGAACGCCATCGGCTTCCAATCAGCCTGCGTTGAACTCAGCTGAAGCAACCGAGCAGCCAGCTTCTGAGCCACAGGAAAACGCTCAAACTGCTGAAACCGCCGCCCCCGGTTGGTATTGGAATTTCGATAAGATTGCAGTTATAAACGGAACGGTTAACTTCACTGACAATACGGTTAAATTCCAACAGAACCTTTCTAATATCAACGCAACCATTTCTTCTCTTAACGGAGAAAAAGGCAGCAAAGCTAACTTTGAAGCTAATTTGAATGTTCTTGATGGAAATATCGAAGCAAAAGGTGACGTAGGTCTCACGCCTTTGCTAATCAACATTGAAGAAAACACAAAAGATCTGAGTATTCCTAAAGTAATGCCGTATATCAGTCCCTTCGTGGCGGCCAAGATTAATGACGGCAAACTTTCTAATCAAGGCAAGATTACTCTTGATTTAAGTCAGGCAACGCCTAACATTGCGTTTACAGGAAGCGCGGGGGCGTCTTCCGTGGCAGTTGCTGATGCTAACAATGCTCAGGTCGCTAAATGGAATTCTTTGAATGTCAGCAATATCGACGTGAAGAGCGGAAAGGATATTTCCGTTGCTTTGGGAGATATCGCATTGGCAGGACCATCTGTGAACGTTATTAGATTCTCCGATGGTACGTTTAATTTTGACAAGCTGACTAAGAGCGCATCCTCGACTACGCAAACCGCTACACCTAAGACTGCGGCTAAAGCCGAACCCGCTCCTGCGGTTTATTGGAATATTGGCAAAGCCACGGTCTCCAACGGCCAGATCCAATTTAATGATCAGACCGTTAACTTCAGCAAGACCATTTCTAACCTTGCAGCTACGGTTTCGGGACTGTCTAGTCAGCCGGGCACGTCCTCAGCCTTTACAGCATCTTTCGGTGCTCTTGGCGGAAGCTTGAATGCATCCGGATCCTTCAACCTATCTCCGTTCAAACTTAACCTGAAGGAATCGGTTAAAGGACTCCATCTCGCTGAGTTAACTCCTTATATCAAGCAGTTTACAAATGCCCACGTCGTCAACGGTCAATTGACAAGTCAAGGTGATGTTGCGGTGAAATTAGGAGGATCAGCTCCAGAGATTACTTTCAATGGAAATTCTGAAGCAACTTCCATTAACCTGACGGATGCACAAGGAACACCCTTTGCTAAGTGGCAAGATCTAAAAGTAACGGGAATTAATTTCTCAAGTGACTCAAAGCTATCCCTTGTCGTTAAGAACATTGCCTTATCTTCTCCTTCTTTCTATATTGCAAAGAGTGCCAAGGGCAAATTCAATATCGAGACTCTGGTTAAGTCAGAGAGCAAAGCTCCTGTGAAAACAGCGTCTTCCGCAAAAGCGACGATTAAGACAAGCAATTCTAAAGCCTCAGGCACTTCGTCCGGACTTCCCAGCATTACCCTGGACAAGATATCCATTAACAATGGATCTGTCTTCTACAAAGACAGCGCAATGGAACCTGAATTCACTCTTCACTTATCAGCTCTTAAAGGAAGTCTCACAGACTTTACGACTGCTAAAGGAACACCGGCTAATTTAGATGTCACCGGTAACCTTAACGGAACGCCGATGAGTGCGAAAGGCTCCATTGCTCCGTTTGCTAAATCGTTATCTCTAAACTTAGATGGTTCGGTCACTTCTCTGAATATGCCGATCCTCTCGCCTTACTCAGTTGAATTTACCGGCTATCCGATTAAACAAGGCCAGGTGACATACAAAGGGGCGTATAAAATTGACAATGGAGAACTGACATCCACCAATAACATCGTAATTAACAAACTTGAATTCGGAGCCGTCAGCCCGAAAGCAAAAGAAACTTTGCCGGTGGGCTTAGCTGTCTCTCTGCTTCAGGACAGATCCGGGCAAATTGATTTGAACCTTCCGGTCACTGGTTCGTTGAATGATCCTGAATTCTCTGTTGGCGGCATTATCGTCAAGGTAATCGTCAACTTAATTACGAAAGCTGTAACGGCCCCGTTTGCTCTTATCGGCTCGATGTTCGGAGGAGAAAATCTTGATTTGAATAATCTTGCCTTCGTAACCGGCTCAGCCCGTTTGAACGATCAGACTGAAAAAGCTCTTGCCGTTGTCGGCAAAGCCATGACTGAAAGACCAGGCATCAAGATTCAAATTACCGGCATCGGCAATACTGCTCTGGATGAAAAAGGTCTCAAAGAAAAACGCTTAATGAGACAAATGATCTTCTCAATTTACCGTGACAGTACAAGTTCTACGGATGCGAAGAAATTGACGCCGGTTCAAATGAACCAAGCCATTAGGAATCTTTTCAAAGAAAGTGATGCTCCGAATAAGCCGAAGACAGATAAACCTCAGGAAATGATGGACTTCTTAATGCAGAACATCAGAGTACCGACGCAAGATCTGCAGGAATTAGCAACAAGAAGAGCAGAAGCCGTCAGAAATTATCTGATTAACAAAGAAAAGATCAAACCTGACCGTCTGTTCGTGGTGGCCGGTGATGTCATTGACAATGCCGGAAATACTGCTGGCGTTAAACTCGAACTCCAGCAATAAAAATAACTTGACAGATACCCCCGCATGAAATATACTGAAATATTAGCACGTGGGGGCGACCTGGTTTCGACAGGGGTCATGAGATGATTGGACGCGTGCCGAGGTGTGAGTCCCTCGCTAAACCACTTACGAAAAATTAAACGCCAACGATGAGCGTTTCGCTCTCGCCGCTTAATTAGGCGAGACGCTGCAACCGGTTCGCTTTTAGATCGGGCTGCGAAAGCAGCGGCAGCGACATACTATAAAAGCTAGTCAGTTTTGGAGTTGTGACGAAGCTGGCGAAGTTCAGCAACTGGCTGTTGTCCGGCATCGCTAATTTGCAGAGATAACAGTGAGAACTAAAATGAATTAGACACGCACGTAGAGGCTGTTGTTGATAACTTCTGGACGCGAGTTCGATTCTCGCCGCCTCCACCAATTTGAATTCCCAGGACATCCAAAGATGACTGGGATTTTTATTTAAATCAAGTAGTTGTCACGCTTTATTATCCAATACTGTCTAAGAAAATCTAACTAAATCCTGCTTTTTGTGATGGTTTTTATGATGGTTTTATGAGTTCAAAGTTGTAAAATACAAAAAGACCATCATAAATAGAGGACAGATCAATGCCTAAAAGGGTTCCTGAATTAACAGCATTACAATTAAAAAACTTAAAAAATGGAGTGCACAATGTCGGAGGAGTTAAAGGCCTTTACTTTAAGAAGACAGACACACAAAGCCGATTTTTTTTAAGGTACTCCGATGAGTATGGCCGCCACGATTTCTCTCTTGGCTGCTATCCCCAACTCTCCCTTGCTCAAGCCAGAAAAAAAGCTTTTGATACTTGGCAGCAGATTGATTCTGGGAAAGACCCGATCAGAGAAAGAAAAGAAGAGAGAAAAAACAAACAAAAAGCGATTGAAGATCAAAAACAGGCGGAAGAAAGCCGAGAATTAACTTTTTCGAATGTTGCCAAGCAATGGATAGAAGATCGGGAAAGTCACGGCTACTGGATTAATAATATCAGGGAACCAAAGTGCACCATACAAATCTTAGAAAGAAACGTCTATCCGTTTATAGGACAAAAAAACATTGAAGAAATTAATCCCGAGATAGTGAGGATAATCCTTGAACCTATATGGCAAACAAAGCCAAGCACTGCTAAGAAAGTGAAAACTTATTTACGACAGATTTTTCAGTGGGCTATCGCATTAAAAAAAAGGAAGGACAAAGAAAATCCAGCGCAGATGGACGGCACCTTAGGCGTCCTGTTGGAACCTTTACAAAAGAACAAGAAAGAAAGACAAAATTATGCTTCATGTCCTGTTGAAGATATTCCTAAGCTAATGGCCGAGATTCATTCTTATAACTCCATTTCTGCTCGTGCTTGTGAATTCTCTATTCTGACTGCAACCCGCTCTAAAGCGGTTAGATTCGCCCTTTGGGATGAATTTGAATTGGAGAAAGGCATTTGGGTAATCCCGATAGAACACGACAAAATAAAAATACCCAATAGGGACCGAACAATCTTCCTTTCTAAGCAAGCTTTGAACCTACTCAAAAATCTACCTCGATTTAACAATACAGAACTAGTTTTCCCTAGTAATAGGGGCTCTCATCTGTCAGACTGCGGAATCAATATGTTTCTACGAGGGCTTCACGAAAAGAAGCTTGCTGAAGACGGTATCGGCTGGATAGATCCGCACAAGACAGAAAAGACAGGAGGTCCATGCACTATCACCGTCCACGGCACCGCGCGGGCCACATTCCGCACTTGGGCAAAGGACGATGAATTAGGCAATAATAGAAAATTTGACCAGGAAGCTGTCGAATTATGTTTACTGCATTCAAAGAACGATGCTTATAACGGAGCCTATGACCGTGCCAAATTAGAGAAAGAACGACGCTTCATCATGGATTGCTGGGGAAAGTACTGCTACAGCCAATTGAAGAAATAGCCCCGCTTCCCGCAATGGCAAGTTCTCTGTGTTTTTGCAGGGATTTGGTTTTAAAAGCCCTGCATTACAACCCCTTGATTTAATGAAAAATTTATCCACTTGCGGGGAGATGCAGGGTTTTGTTTAGCCAAATGAAAAAACTGTCAAGATACTTTTATCGTGACTGATAATAAAAACAGTTTTTTTGACAGTTTTTCCAATCCTGCGGGAAAAGCCCCGCAACTCCCCGCAAAGCCCCGCAGTATTCTTTAAATTCAATGAGTTACATTATGGGGCTTTTGTAGAAAACCCCGCAACTTTTTCTGCCTTTAGAAAATCTCAATTTTGCACATACAAAAAATTAAGGAGCCACACGGTCTTGAGTGACTCCCTCTTTACTTTTAACCCGCCCCTAGGGGTTGTTTTTACCAAACGACATTATCCTTTGATTTAACCGCTTCACTTTTTCATCAAAGGCTTCGTCGGCTTTCACTTCTGCCTCCAAAAGAGTCTCTCTCAAACGATCGTAGGTTTTCTGATGCATTCCCTTTGGCTTGATCCAGTATTCGCTTCCCAGCTTTTCTTTGAGCTTAAGGGCCTTACTGCGTAACCTCTCAAGTTCATCCTCATTCTCTGATGGATAGGCTAAGTGTCCACAGTGCCTGCAACACCAAGTATCAGACAGGTATACCGAGCAGACACGGTGCCGGCAGACCGGACACTCAAACCAATACTGGAAGCCGCCATAACGACACGGAGTTTTCTGCAGTTTGATTTCTACGTCCTTATCCTCCCAAGGTCCGTCATTGCGGCTTTCTTTGTAAATCAGATGAATGTTGTCTGCTTCAACCAGGATTTCCATTTTCCCCCATGGTTTACCATTACGGCTCCAATTGATTGTTTTAACTCCTTTGTTTTTCAATAAACCGTGCTTATTCATCCAGCGAACATCTAAAAAGCGAAGATTTGTAATCAGTTCTCGCTCCCCGACACGACCACTTCCATATCCGCCCATCCGATTTTCTCCCAAATCTCTTGTTAATTCCATAATCAATTTTTCCTTTAGACACCACAAAGCCTTGGTTTACGGGGTCGGAGGAGTATTTCCGGAAAGACTCTTTAACTTGATAAGCATAGCCAGTGTCCGCTCATATTTACGATCCAAATGAGCTTCATATCTGGCAAATGAATCAAAATTTACTTGATTTATTGCATTTCCCAATGCCTGTTCTTTGATTTCAGAGACATGATTGGCAACCACCAGGATTTCTTCAATTGCCGTTTTTGCTTTTCCTGATAGGAACACCGTCAGTCCGTACCTATCGTGCTGAACATATTCATCCGAATACCAAAGATTAAGCAAAAAATCCCCGAGGCACGCTGCCGCCCTTTTTGTGCAGTTTTTCCCGCCTTGCGAAAGAATTTCTTCTGCTTGCTTTCTCTTTTGCTCTTCGGTTTCCAACTCTTTACGTTTTTCTTCCAGCTCCTCTGTTGAGAGCTTCAGAAATTCTCTTGCCTCGATTTTCTCATCCTCAATATGCAAAGACAAGGGAACCGAGCTATTTAAAAGCCTTTGAGAGAGATTCAAGACGTTTGAAAGTCCGTTGTTAATTTTGGCGTTTTCTGCCTTGAGAAGGCGTTTCTTCCGCCATACGATACTTGCCAACTCTTCTACTAAAGTTCTCTCGGTAGCATTGGCAGGAACAAAATCAGCTTCGTACTGAGTCAACAAGTCTTCAAATTCTTCTCTGGACTCATGCGGCAGGACTGCTTCTTTAGAAAGAATGCCATGCTTAACCGCGTTTAAGCGTCTTAGTTGATATGTCTTTTCCATAGTTGTTTACTTCCGATGCTTGTTGATAGAAAGTTGATATTTAGGTTGCTTGGTGTGAGTATCTACTGAGACCAGATTTAATCGAATACCATCAACTGTCCAGCCGACTTTTTTCCTTAACCACCAACCAAGGCGGCTGCGATTTATTGAATAGCCGTCGAAACAGCCTACATCCTCAAGTGGCTCTCTTAAGATTGTTGAATCAACAGAACTATTAACTCGCTGAAAAATATCTTTAACTGTGAACGGGGTCCCTCCGAATTCACGCTCCAAGCCGTTGAAGACTCTTCCTGCATTAACTCTTTCCGGGTCTTCTGCCATTGTCGAAAAAACGTTCCCTGCGGGATCTTCCATATCCAACCACAACAAGGGCTGCCGGCATAGTTCGGACCATCGGGCAAAAGAATTCAAAGTCTTGCACTGCGTAGTTGGTTTTCCTGCTTTGATCCAAGCCGAAATGATTGTGAGTGCACAGCTGACATAATGATGTCTATTTTGTTTTAACTGGTTAATTAAGTCCGGATTCTTAAACTCTCGTGATGCAGGGAATTCTTCTCTTGCATCGAGATTAATCGGAATAGTGCGCCTTGTCATATCTCCGACAGGAACAACATTATTGCCGTTGGCAAGAAAAAGCGTTCGAGTTCCAACCATTGCAGTTCTTGATTCCCCCAAGACTCTTCCGGTCAGGGTTTCAGAGGTAATTGCAGAACAGAGACTCTTGTGAGGATACAAGTCAGACGTAATATTGTCGAAAAACAGGACGGCCGGCGCCTTAAGGAGTTCCGCCAGCAAAAGTTTTTCGCATTCTGTTGATTCTTTTGGAAAAGGAAGCGGAGAAAGATTGGCAGAAGTGGCAAATAACGATATCAACTCTGACAAAACTCCTTTTCCCGTCCCCGGCTGATGAGCTTTTATTAAAAACATCGGAGCATACGGAAGCTGAGCCCTTATTGAAGCAGTCAGCATTGCGCAGAGTGCAGCTGATTCATCAACAGCATCTTCAAACTGGAACTCCTCCAATAAAGTTTCAAGTTCCTTCTTTGCTTCCAGTGCGTCTGTGTAAATTGGCTTATCCTTTACCTTGAATTTTTCTGTGTCAAAACAAGCATAGAGTTTTGTTACTTCGTCATAGCCTGTATCAAAAATGACTGAGCCGTCATTTCGAATAATCGGTTGTTGAGTAATTCCCTCAATGCTTTCGAGAAAACTATGTTTTTGATTTTCAAGGAGGGTTGTCAGACATTTAGTAGAGGGGTCAATCGGAACACTCTTCTTGACTCTCCCGTCGTATCTCTGCCAACGAGATAGCCTTGCCATCTCAATTGAAAGATCGTGGATGTTAAGTTCCTTGAGTACCGGACTTCCCTGCTGCTGATGTATCGTGACTACTCGTCCGGCTCTTTGGTAAAACAAACCGGTTTGCGCAAGAATTCTTTCGCCGGCTTCCACGATTCTATTTATTTCTCCCGGATTCACAAAGATTCGATCCTTCATATATGCGTCTTCCGCCTCAATTCCGAGAAACTCTAAAAGGTCGGAAATATTTTTTTTCTGACAGTGAGCGTGCTGACACTTATATGAGCCGATAGGGTGTTCATCATCGGGCTCCCAATAGCAGGCGCCGGAATCAACCTGATCGGTGTGTTCTTCACACCACGGACAAGTAATGTCATACTTTCCCTGTTCTATCGCCGACTTAATCAGTCCTCTTTCCCCGAGAGAATCCACTACAATATTGATCGATGGTTTTGGCTTCCAAACTGCATTACCGTCATAAGCGAGGTGCACCGTTTTTGCTTTGGCCGGCAGCGGTGCTTTTGCTTTCTTAGCATCAGACAGAGAGATGCCGTAAGCGTCCATAAACTGCTTAAAGCTATATTTGGTTTTAGGCGCCCAATGTCTCATTTGACACCTGAAAGACGGTTCCGCTTTGGTATTGGATGCATAGGGAAGACGCATTAACCTTGTAGACGGGCCGCCGGCGCCAGGGTCACTTAATCCTTTCCGAATAATCGCTTTGCTTAGTGCGTCCGCTGTTCGTACGTCAGTAATCGGCTCATCCAAAATATATCCGACTTGATAATTCCCTTTTGAAGTCTCTAATACCCATGACGGAGCTAACTTGATCTGGCTCCACGGAATCTGAGCTTTGGTTTTGCCCTCTACCGTTTGAGCGACTACATCGTCAAAGGCGACAACGAATTGACCGACGAACTGACTTTTCTTTCTTCGGTACTCCCCGTTTTCGTCAGGCTGGAAAGCCGAGATAGAGAAGTACGAATTGCACTTAACATCCTTTGGCTCATTCACCTTGTTCCAAGCAAAGCCATACCAATCAGCAGAACGAGCAGTTGCGGGAGAACGGCTAAAAGAAACGCACACAGGAGCACAGTCGGTTCCATTAAGTTCGGGTGCGCTGAAAAAAATGCTTTCAAGAAATTCATGGTTGGATACCTCAATCGATTGTGAAGAAAAAATGGTAGGAGAAAGGGGATTGACAGAACTAGACATTTGCCGCTCCTTCTGCCAAATGAACACGCTCTTTCACTAACCGCATGACCAGTGATTTGATTTCTTCGTCGTTTTTACCCAGAATCCGGGCGGCATTGACCGCATTGATTTCACTTTCAACCCATCCGACACTGCGGGGGCCAAGCTGAATCGATGGGGGAAGCAGGCCTTTATTGATCTGAGAATAGAAGCTTGAACGAGGAAGCCCTGTTACTTGCTGAGCCTGTGGAGCTCTTAATATCTTTAAAGTCATGTTTGGACTCCTTTAGAAGTCTGTTGAACATGACGTCAATTAGATGCGTACAACCTAGTTGTAAGTAAAGTTGTATATTAACTATTTGTTTTTAATATATTTTAAATGCGTTAGCTAATTGAGGTTTTATCCCTTTCTCTTTTGCTTTATTCAAAGCATTTTGAATTGCTGTAACAGAAATACCGTATTCAGTAGACAGGACCTTAAGAAAGGCCCGCTCTCCACTTCTCTGTAGTGCTGTTTTTCGGTCAACCAGTTCTTGTAGTCTCGCTTTCGTCCATTTTATCTTGGGAACTTTATATTCAACAAGTCCTTCCAACGCCTGTTTAAGCTTGTTTTCGTTGATTTGATACCGTTTGGCTTTCCACAAGAAAAGGTCAGGAAGCAAAAGCCTTGCTGATTCAATTCTCAATATCCAATTCGTTTTTTCTTTTTCGAGAAGATACTCATAGCCGCCGCATATGCAAATTTTTATTCCGTTTTCGTTAGGAGCATTTACGAAAGTACTTCTGAGATTATCGGCAATGAACCGTCCAAGCCCTAAGAGAGATAATCTCCACCTCTCTATTTCCTTGCTCTCTAACTCTCGCGGAGAGCTGTAATCTTCACAAAATAGAATGTACCTTCCCGAATCTCTAATAACATCTACCGTGCAAGAGCGGCCGCAGTAAGAACATCTCAAAAAAGCAGGAGCCGGCGCCGGTTCTAATAAACCCTGTCCCTTTAGATAAGTAACCTGAGCCGGCTCAAAGTTTTCTTCAAGCTCTTTTGAGGAAATATCTATTTTGGCGTCTCCTCTTGGATCGTGGAGACAATTTTGAATGAGAAAAGAGAGAAGATCAGGCATTGTCCTTCTTGTATTCCAATCCACTGTCTACAAGCACTCTCTTCAATTCCTCTGCATCATTATCGAGTCCCAAAGTACATTCATTGGGAAATTTGAGTGAGAAACGTCTAGAGCGTCCGTTTATCTTTTTGGCCTCAAATACCGCCTTGAATCTCAGAGCGTCTACTACATACAGACCCCTGATTTCTCTCGGAACTCTCTTATCAAATTCCTCATAAAGGGCGCTTTCATCTCGATTGGATTTAATCGAAATGTACCTGCGACTATCCTCTACCCGAGTTTGACACCTATTTTTGCAGATGAGACCAGACGCGCTCTGGGTTCCTCTGCAAAAAAATTTACCGTCTTTGTAGCGTAAAAGTAGCGTGTTTTAAAAAATTCAGGTATAATATCCTTACAGTAGTCGGAGTCGGAAAAATGCCTTTGCATGTTTCAGTGGTTAAAGTTAAAAATCATCAATACATCCGTGTCTATTCGAGTTATCGAAATGAAAAAGGACAACCTCGTTCTCGAATAATTGAAAACCACGGCAGACTTGATGCCGCTTTAGAAAAAGATCCTCAGTATGTGGAAAGACTCAAAGAACGCATTGCTAAGGAGAATGCTCTAGAAGCTCAGAACAAATCTCTGGAACTTGAAAATCAAGCCAAAAGAAGAATGGATAAGTTGGCTGATTCTGCTAAAGGTCTTAACGAGAAACCGGGCAATTTCAAGAGCCTCAATGTTGGCTCGGCTCTTATAAGGAAGGTGTGGTTAGATTTAAAAATGCCGGAGATGTTCCGCCATCTTCAAAAAGGCAGAAAAATCCAATATCCCTATGACCAGACTGCTTACCTTCTGACTGAGCAGAGGTTCTTAAATCCCTCAAGTAAGTTGAAAAGCTTTAATAACCGTGCTCATAGCATCATTGATCACGGCCAAGTCGATCATCTTGAAGATTTGTATAAAGTTCTCGATGTGCTTCAAGAAGATAAGAAAACCATCGTCAGACATTTAAATAAAGAAATCCAGAAAAGAACAAAAAGGACTGTCACGGCTGCCTTTTACGATGTGACCACCTACAGTTTTGAGAGCCACAGTGTCTCTGAATACAAGGATTTCGGTCTAAGCAAAGATCATAAGGTTAACGAGGTTCAGGTCGTGCTTGGACTTGTTATGGATGAGAACGGCATCCCCATTGACTATGAACTCCTTGCAGGCAACACCAGTGAATTCGGGACGATGGTGCCGTTGATTAAGAAAATAAAAAATACCTATCATCTCAAACAGCTGATTGTGGTTGCTGACCGTGGCTTGAATTGTGCTGAGAACCTATTTGCTCTCAAAGAAATTGGCTGCGACTTCGTTATTGCTCAGAAGTTTAAAAACTCTGCGGCGCAAATAAAGACTCAAATTCTGGATCCCGACAACTGGGAGGAGTTTATTTGCAAAGACGACGGAGAGGTTAAGTGTCAATATAAAACACTGAATGTGACTCAGGAACTGCACGAGAGGAAAGAAAGTCCGACTACTCATCGCCGGTACCGGGGCCCAAAGGTTCTAGGCACCATGGAACTAAATTGGATCGTCTCTTACAGCCCGGCAAGAGCGGCTAAAGATAAGGCCGATAGAGACAGAGCCATTGAGAAGGCAAAGAAGGCGGTCGATGATCCAAACAGACTTCGAAGCTGCGGGTATAAATCCCTTATTACGATCCCTAAAGGGACCGGTTCTCCTCGTATAAATTGGGACAAAATTGAAGAACAGGCCAAGTGGGACGGTTATTACGTTATTTGTACGAATCTTGAAATTTCGCCTCATGAAGCAACCAGTATTTATCGAAAACTCTGGCAAATTGAAGATTGTTTTAGAGTCTCAAAAACTCATCTGGAAACACGTCAGTGCTTCGTGTGGACGGATCCTCACATTTATGGACACTTCCTTAGTTGTTTTATAAGCCTGGTCATTGAAAAATACATGCTCTTCATGCTTAAAAGGGAGTTAGGCAAAGAAGAAATCACACACGACAAGATGCTTGAGAGCATCAAAACCGCCAGTGTTGTTTACGATGATATTAACCCTCAGGTGCCTCTTTATTTAAGACTGTATGAGGCTGGGTTGTTCGACCGAATGTCCACCGTATTTGGGCTGGACGCTCTCAATCGAGTGGAAACTCCGTCTTCTCTAAGAAGGAAATTACATTTGCCGATTGCAAAAACTTTAGCTACACAGACGTAATTTTTATAAAGTCTGGGAACCTCGATGGAGCCTAGGTTCCCGCAGATTTCTTGATGAATCTGGTGTCAAAGTCGGGAGCGTCTACTACATACAGACCCCTGATTTCTCTCGGAACTCTCTTATCAAATTCCTCATAAAGGGCGCTTTCATCTCGATTGGATTTAATCGAAATGTACCTGCGACTATCCTCTATATTGACCAACTGAATCTCGGTAAGAACAAGGCTCCTCAAATTCCGAGCTCGTATCAAATTGAACTGAAGCCTTTGAGTCATCACTTTTTGAAGATCGTAATTGCTTTCTGGGTTTTCCGGTGGCAATTTCTCGAGGTCCAAGAGTGTCTGTGCAAAAATTTTATACAGCGTCACGACACTTTTCCCGAGACTTTCTCCCCAAACTTCCAGCAAACCTTCCCGCGGAGTAAAAGAAAAAACGACTAAATATTCAGGTTTTCTCGTTACCGAAGACATCCGGTCAGCATCGAATTGATTTTCTCTGACCGCTGTATCCTCTTGATGAGCAAAGAACAAATATGTGCCGTCACGCTTTAGAAATTCAGTTACGCAGTGTCTTCCCTTCTTCTTTTTGTCATGAAAATAAACAGAAAGTTCCTTTGAAAACAATCTCTGAGATTCTTTATCCGTTAAAGGCGTTCTTGTATCAAAACCTTTACGCCTTTTCCATGCAGTGTCACGAATCTCATCAACAAAACAAAATTTTCCCGCTTTGTCTAAGAGGTCTCTATGGTTTAAATACAGCCAAACTGCCTTATCTTGAATAGCTTCAAGCGTCTCAAGTGATCGTTCGATACTTTCTTTGTCTTCTTTGGAAAGGCTTGAATAGTTAATCGCCTCTACTATAAAGGTGGGGCCGTTCTCTGTGCATAGCTTTGCAATCTCACCACAATCCAAGCGACAGTCATTGCGTTTATCTTCATCAACAGAATCTTCCCAATACTGTTGTCCATTTTCGCTTTTTAAAGTTTGAATATCTAACTCAAGTCCTTTGCGCTTGATAAATAACTCAAGCATATTTTCTGAAAGATTTTTGAAAAAACTAACTACATTGAGTGTTTGTTGAATTGCCATCTTCTCCCCTCCTTACGGTTCTTCGTAGTAGTAAGACTGTTCGATGCCTTTAAAAATCATTTCTCTGTTATCAACATCTTCTGTCAATGCCTGCTGAAGCAAGAACCTTAATTCCAAATCATTAATCGGACTTCTTTCCATCGCCTGAAGGTACAGCGTTTTATTAACCTTTTGCCAATCAACAACTTTTCCAAGACGCTTTTTCAAAATTTGATCAAGCCATATGCGGGTTGAGCGACCATTTTCCTCCATAAAAGGATGAGCAACATTCATTTCTACGTATTTGGAAATGATCTCTTCGAAAGAGTTCTCCGGCATTAGTTCAATCTTTGAAAGAGCCTCCACAAGATAAAGCGCATTTGCAAACCTAAAGCCACTCTTGGAAATATTTTGCTGTCTAACCTCTCCTGCGAAATCGTATAGTCCGTCAAATAAATACTTATGAATCTGTTGGAGTCCTTTGAAAGAGCCAATTTCAAACTTATTTATGGCGCCGGATGCGAACAATTCTTTTGCCTTTTCAAGGCTTTTCCGGTCTAAATCCCTCATTGAATCACTCCTGTTTTATGATGAGCAGCGCTTTGAACCATTGCCGGACAAGCTTTTTTTAGAAGTTCCTTTGCTTCTGATGCGATTTTTCTGGCTTCTTCAGCGCATCTATATAAAGCAACTATTGCCCTCTGCACCTCGATCGGAGGCAGCGGGATTTTTATCTCGCAGAACCTTTCCCAATCCAAGTTTGCTCTAACGCTTGAATCACTTTTGAACCAGCCTAATCTATCCATTTCGTTCGACTTAAAGTTCAAAAATAAGTATTCGCTGAGAAGGCCTTTCTCTTCTTTAACTTTAAATGTTGTATATGCCGGAGACAGGAGCACGGGAGAACTAAACTTAGATAGAGCGATGCGAATGCAGATATCTCTACCCGTTTGCATCCCCGAAAATACCAACTCGCCCTTTTCTAGGACCAAATATTTCTTTGGGTTTATGTCTTCTGTATTTGCCGTAGTAGGAACAATTTCTTTGTCTCTATTTATACCCATAAAAGGGAGATCACGTCCGTCTGTGTTTTTTCTTTCAAAACTTGATAGATAAGGACGAATCTCCACCATCGGCCACTTTTCGCGGCACTCAACAATACAAGCCTGAGCAGTCTTTTCAAGTTCTTTGACCAATGATTCATTCTGTTCAATGAGCGTAGTCAACCCCTGATAGGCTTTAACGTACGCCCTCTGCACCTCGATCGGAGGCAGCGGGATTTTGAATTCTCCGATATCTTTAAACCCAAACTCAGCTCTTTGACTTCCGTAATTGTGGTAGTCAACCATTCTATTAAATTCGTTTCTGCGGAAATAAAGCAACAAAAATTCAGAAAGTAAAACATTCGAAAACCCAGGCTTTATCCGGAAAACAACATACAGGTGGGAAACTATACATTTTTTCCCATTTCTTCTGTAAGCCAAAGAACCAATGCTCAATCGAGAGGGGTTGTATACAAAATCTCCTTTTTCGACCAATTTATAAGGTCTCATATCAACATTTTCAATTTGAGCCTTAGTTGGTACAAACTCTCCAAGATTATTTACTCCTTCGATAAGTTCAGGCCCATACTGAAGATGACTATTTCTTTTGTTTATTGGCTCTATGAAATCTCGAAGTTTCCTTTTGGGGAAAGACTCCATTAGAACATCAAATTCATTCTCCATAACCAAGCTCCCTAAACGCCTTCGCTAATGCATCCTGATTTTCAGCTTGTCGGCACAGAAGCTCGGAGACCTTTATTGAGGTCTCCTTCATTATGGATTGATAGTCAATATCTTGGTCACGATCTACAAATTCGATGTAGCGACTGGGCACTAAGGAATACCCGTTTTCTTCGATTTCTTTCTTTGAAACAGAGCGATACAACTCCGGCGCCGCAAACTCTTTTGAATCGTCCAACCCGTATTGTTGCCACTGCTGATAAATGCTTACTATCTTTTGGATTTGGTCCTCAGAAAACTGGACAAAGTTCTTTTCGTACTTATTCTGATTCCAAGTCCTAAGATCGACAAACAGAATTTCTCCTTCACGATTCCTGAGATTTCGCTTGTGATAAATTCCGCCTTTCTTATTTTGATTGAGAATCCATAAAGTCACACTGATATCCGTGGAGTAGAACATCTGACGCGGGAGAATAATAATGGCTTCTATCTTGTCGTTCTCAATGAGCTTCTTTCTTATCTCTAAAGAGTCTTCATCACCTAATGCCCCGTTAGCTAAAAGAAACCCCGCTACTCCTCTTGTTACCTCTAAATGAGAAAGCATGTGAAGAATCCATGCATAGTTGGCATTACCCACAGGAGGAACACCATAACCGGACCATCTCACATCAGATAACAGTTCTTGTTTCTCCCTCCATTTTTTTAGATTGAAAGGAGGATTTGCCATGATGTAATCGGCTTTAAGCGTTCTATGCTGGTCGCTCGAAAACGTAGAAACCGGCAGTTCTCCTAGATTTGCGGATATCCCGCGTACAGCTAAGTTCATTTTGGCTAAGCGATAAGTCTCAGGCTGACTCTCCTGTCCGAACACTGTCACATGCTCTCTTCTGCCGCCGTGAGCTTCAACAAACTTTGCGGCCTGAATAAACATACCCCCGGACCCGCAGCATGGGTCGTAAATAGTGCCGTCATAGGGTTCAATTAGTGCAGATATCAACTCAACAATTGAGTGCGGAGTGTAGAACTCTCCTTCCTCTTTATCGGCATTAATTGAGAAAGCCTGGAGAAAATATTCGTATACTCGTCCGATTAAGTCCTTCTCATGAAATTTCTCGGAACTAATCTTATTAATTTCATCAATTAACGCCTTAAGGACTTTACCTTCAATGCGGGAGTCTGTAAAAATTTTCTGCGGAAGTGCCCCGCGCAGAGATTTTTCCTCGCGGTCAAGCTTTGCTACTATGTTGTCAAGTGCTAAAGCAAGCTGATTGGATTCAATGTTCAGAATAGTCTCCCAGCGGCACTCAGTCGGAAGAGAAAAGACTCCGTTTTTTAGGTAGCTGAAATCAGCCTCTAGGAAAGCTTCCTCAGGGATAGGTCTCTTACTCTCAATTACTTTATTCTTTTCATTCCTGGCCCTTATCTCTTGAGAGATAAGTTCTCTTTGCTGATTGCGTTTCTCTCCGACAAACTTTAGAAAAACCAAAGTCAGAATGATGTCTCTACGTGTAGCTAGAGAAGCCTTACTGCGCAATATATCACGGCAGTTCCACAGAATATCTTCCAAGCTCAGCTCTTTTGCGACCTTTGTTTTTTTTACCTTTTTTACTTTCTCTGCCATTTATTTCTTACTGATATTTCTTATAATTTTCGACCTGCTCGATGACCTTTTCAAAAACTTCCCTGTTCCAGTCTGGGGGATAACCGTTCTCATACAGAAGCGCAGTCAGATCGAATTGAACTTGATTTCTCAGATTGTTGTTGTCCAGCCAATTAGCTGTCGGAACATACTCAATGAGTGTTTTAATCTCTCTGGCTAACTTAATCATCTTCTCTTCAGAGTACTCAAACTTATGCTTTTCCCTCTGGGATTGCAAAATATCGTAGAACGCTTTCTCCTCAAATGTGATTCCAAGCTTTTGGAAAGAAACTCTGTCTTCCTGAACTTTTGTCGCAAGTGCAATTACGTCATTAATCACGTCGGTAGCTACTTCACCGGCGAAGGTCAGATGATCTCTGTTGTTATAACGCTCCACTATCTCTTTTAGGCGCTCAGAAAATTCTCTAGCTTTCAGTCCATTCGTTTTGCCGTACTCTCGAATCTCTTTTTGGAGCATTTTCACCAGCAATTGAAAGCGGGTGTTGGGTTTAACTTGTTCTTCGAGCTCTTTAAGAAAACCCTCTGAAAAAATCTCCTCGGCTTTCTTTGCGTTCAAAACTGATTCAACTCCATTACATTGCAATGCAGCATGGACCATCGATTCAACCGTCTTATTCATTTTTTCAACGCTGATTCCGGTTGCTGTTGTTTTTGCAATTAAACTCAGTACGGTCATAAAAAAGTGGGCCCAGTCGATCTCTTGCTCACTTAGTTCTTCCGAATTCTTGCAGATTGAATAAGATGCTCTGAGCCTCTTGACTAAAGAAGAGAATAACTTTACAAAACTTATCTCATTACCATCAGAATCTTTCTCCCCGGTTGGAGGCTGCTGGAGAACAAAGTCTTCTGCCTCCTGTAAACACTCGAACCTTTTAATGCCTTGTTCCTTAAAGAAGTTAGAAGCATCAAATTCGTGGAACAATTCCTTTAATGTCATTAGCGTGTTTGCAAATACCTTATAAGCCTCTTTTGCTTCTTCAATCGGGTCGAGCCGCACTGGGTCGACCATCTCTTTACCATCGTCGAATATTTTTAACGCCTTTTTCATATTGTTGCGAATACCAAGGTAATCGACAACCAGCCCAAACTCTTTGCCCGGATACTTTCTGTTTACTCTCGATATCGCCTGAATTAACGTATGACGCTTTAGTGGTTTGTCGTTATAGAGAACAGCTAAACAAGGAACATCAAAACCCGTAATCCACATGTCCACGACAATGGCTATTTGGAAATTAGACTTCGGGTTTTTAAACAATCTATCCAACTTCTGACGGTGCTTCTTATCGCCCAAAAGTTCAAACATCTCTTTAGGATCGTTGGGAGAACGGGTAGCAACAAGGTTTAATTTTGGTATTGCATCCAGTGTTTCTAATTCTGCTTTCTGTTCAGGCGTCTGAAACTTTAGCTCATCCGGCGCCCGTCGTTCTGTAATCCAATCAGGTTTCAGCTTTGCGATCTCCTTGTAAAGATCGTATGCGATAGTTCTATTCGAACAAAGAATCATCGCTTTTTGAACGAGATCGGGTTTCTCAGAAATAAAGTTTTCATAATGAGTCGTCAAATCTGCTGCCAGTCTCTTTAATCTGTCTTTATCTCCAAGAATTAATTCCATGCTTGACATGGCACGCTTGCTTTTCTCTATAGCCTCTTCCGTTGCTCCATCCTCTGCACATTCACTGTAATAATCTTCAATCTCTTTTACTTGGTTTTCATTGAGAAATACTCGGGCTAAACGAGCCTCATAATGAAGAGGAACAGTGATTCCGTCTTCTACAGACTGCTGCATGGAATAGCTGTCAACGATGCCGCCAAATACTTGAATAGTTTCATCCAGGGGAGTCCCGGAAAAACCAACAAAGGTTGCATTAGGAAATGCGTCATGAAGAAATTGGGCAAATCCCTTGTGCTCTGAAACTATTTTCTTCTCTTTATCGACTTTAATAGTCCTTCCTAAACTTATCTGAGTCCGATGAGCTTCATCACTTAAACAAATAATATTTGAGCGTTCAGACAAAAGACCTGTTTCCTCACAAAACTTCTGAACTGTTGTAATAAAAACTCCACCGCTTTGTCTTACCGATAATTCCTTCTTTAAATCATCTCTGCTCGCGATTGCTCTTATTGACTGATCGCCGAGAAAATCAGTAGCAGCCATAAACTGCTTACCAGTTTGGGTCTCTAAATCTTCTCGATCTACGATTATGAGGATGGTAGGGTTGAGATTTGTGCGTTTGGCTAACTATCTGGCAAGAAAAAGCATCGTCATTGTTTTTCCGCAACCAGTGGCGCCAAAATATGTTCCACCTTTACCGTCTCCCCCTTCTTTCGTCTTTAAATGAGCAAGGATATTGGCGTAAAGCTTTTGCGTAGCAAAATATTGAGGATAGCGGCAAACAAATTCCAGTTCTTTTTGCTGAGCCTCCTTAATGTCAGGGAAAAATAGAAAATCTCTTAGTAAAGAAAGAATTCTTTGAGGACTCAAGGCTCCTCGAATAAGCGTGTCGATTTCTTTCAATCCCTTAGAGGCTTTTTCCTCATTTGAGACTTTTTTCCATGCGTAGTAATACTCCAATTGAGAAAAAGGTGTTCCCAACAAAGAAGCCCCGCCATCGCTAACGACTGACAAAGCACAATACTTCATCAAAGAAGGAATATCCCTTTTGTATCGAATATGTATTTGCTCCCAAGCACTTAAAACAGTTGCCCCTTCATCCGAAGGGTTCTTTAATTCCATAATACACAAGGGGATCCCATTCACATATAAAAGTACATCTGGCCTTCTTTCCTGACCTCTTTCCCTCATTGTCAGCTGATTAATTACTTTGAAAATATTTCCTTCCGTGCGGTCAAAATTCAAGTAATCAATATGGATAGCAGGCAAAGAAGTATCATCGCGCTCAAATGTAAATCCGTTTTGAATCAACTGAAACACAGCTCGAGAGGTTAAGTAATCTGTTGTTGAGGCTGTATTTCTGAGGTTTGCAATAATCCTTTGTATCTCCGACTCTGTAAGAGGAGAAAGCAAGGGAAGGGTTGCCAGATAATCTCTCAAATCTTCGGTAAGCAAGGCTTCATCCAGTCCGCGATTAATATCATCTCCTCTGCTATGCATCCAGCCTTCTTGTTTTAACTTTTCTACAATCGCCTCTTCAAAATCTGATTCATATATTTTGGACATGTAAACCTCTTGAGACTATCTCAGTCATTGTTAGAGGTCATTTTAATTAAAGAAGCAAGTTTTTTAGCTTCAATTTTTATGACCGCTATAATTTGCAGGGCTTTGCGGGGCTTTTTCAGCCGAGTTAGGAAAATATCAAATTAAAAAACGAGAGGAATAGAACCTAAGAAGATCTACCCAGCGAAGCTTCTATAAAGAAGCGTCGAGGGAGTATCTCAATATTTATTCTCATGTCTCTCTTCCAACTTGCTGGGAAAGCTCAGAGTTTCTACTCAAGGCTAGTGAGATGAACTCTTATGCAAATGACCAACCCGAACACAACTAGTTTGTCTCGCTTTGTTAGCAATTTCGTGCATTTGTTGAAGCTTTTGTCTTTCTATTTCAACTTGTTGTTTTAATGCCCATGCCTGTATTTCTCGTAAAGTCATTTGATGACGAACTTCTGTAAATCTTCCATCAGGGGCATAGCAAGAAATTTCTCCGTTTTTTTGTTCCTCGGTTTGATTGTATAACGCACAGTCTTCGCCGCCGATCATATAGTATTTCTCGCCAATAAGTCGTGGCCCAGAAGGGGAGTAAAATGCACACGATGTCAGTAGAGAAACAAAGGGCGCAACTAAGGAGGATTTTCTCATTACACTAACCTCAAGATTTTTACTTATACACATGAATCGATTTATTGGTTCTCTCGCAAAATTAAAATTCGGCTTTCCCACCAACTATTGAAAGGGAAAAATAAAAGACAACGTCTTGCGATTATGCAGCGCAATTCTTCAATTTGAAAAAAGTGCCTTGAGTTACACCCCTTTGAATGATATGGATTAACTTTACAAAGGCGTTAAGCGCCCCAGATTTGGGTGCATCGCCTCTCTTCTTCCGCACTCCCATAGAATTCTAACTACCAATAGTAATTTGCTTGAATTTTTGCACTAATGCCTTCACACTTACCAATAGAACCCCGAACACGTGTCTCAATGGAAAAGTTTTTAGTGGCTTTGTTTAGCAGAGCCACGCTTAATGCTCCTGTGTTTCCTCGTAAACCTTGACCATCGCTTCTTATCTTGTCAACAGAATTTTTAGTATAGCCGGCAAACTCCCGTTCGGCCGTCAAAGTAGCCCTTCCTATGAGCTTTTCGGAGAAGTCGTGCCTAATGCTCAGATTAAGTTGAACTCTGTGACTGTCAACAGAAGCAAAATGATAGCTGTTGTCTCCAATATTTAAGTCATCCGCTTCGAACACCCCATATATGTAACGAGTGCCAGCAGTAAAAGTATTGTCTTCGACTTTACGTCTATAACCCGCTCCTAATACCCCGGAAAAATAAAAGGAACCCGACCCGTAGGAAAGTGCTGAATTGTCTGTGTCTATAATCCCATTTTTTAATGTTGTTTTTAATTTGCCGCCTCTAATTGCTCCTTCCAAATAAGGACCAGTTTGAGCATGCCAGCGAACCAAAAAGCCGAGGCCTGAATACTTAATGTGCCCGCTGCCTTTCAACTCTGTATGTCTGAACGAGTTATGTGTTTTGTAACTGCCGAAACCAAACTCTGCAAACGCTCCCCACTGAATACTTCCAAAGTCAATTTGACAATGATCTCCGAGCCCAGCTATGACACTAACCGATTTTATTCGCAAAGAATCATTCCCTTTATATTTTGAGATTTGTCCGTAACTTGATAAAAAAGTTTGTATACCTTCGCTATCATGTAGAGAAAATGAATCCAAGACACTAAGCATATGATCATTACCCTGATTAACAAAGCTCAGAGAAGCTTCTCTTGAATCGTTCAATATATGGACTTGTTCATTAGGACGATTTCCTGACGTGCCGGGAAAAATTTCGTCTATCGGAGGAAGAGGATTAATAACTTCAGGAGGAATTGGATTAGTGACTTCTGGAGGACGTGGATTCGCTCCTTCAGGAGGAACCGGATCAGGCATAACCGGTTGCGGTTCAACAACTAAAAGCGCAACATTTCCCGCCGTAATTACTCCGGCTCGTTTTTTTAAAAGAGTCTGCGATTGTACCCAACCTCTTTGAGTAATTTTATAATCCGGAGAGGCTGTTATATCCTTAGGTCTAATTAGATACATGAAAGTTGGATAATTTCCTTTAGGTATTGCAGTATCAAAAACCATACTTCCGTCAACGTTATGCATCTTTACCATTACATCAGTTGCAGATAAATCTTGTACAAAGTCAGCTAAAATGACAGCGTTGCCGTTCCTCCATGCAACATCAGTTATTGATATACGATTGAAATTGTCAATCCCTTCGACTACACCGGACCATCTTTCAATCTCCAATGAGTTATCCGTTCCACGATTACCACCGTAAAGAGCAACTTTTGATAAATTAATGTTCTCAGGTGAACCGGAAATATGAATTTTATTTGATGAAGCGGCTCCGTTCTCGGAGAATCCCCCATAGACACTTCCTGATAAACTAGCACTGCTAAAGATTTTGACGGTATTTGAATTAGCATCCCCTACACCTGAGTAGCCTCCGTAAAGGTTGCCGGTAACCGCTGTTCCCTCATGAATTTCAACCACGTTAGAGTTAGCTAAACCGCGAACAGATAAACCTCCGTAAACGTTTCCTGTAATTTTAGAGTTACTTAAGTTGACAGTATTTTCTGAAACTATTTTATTCTTGGATTGACCGCCTACAACTGTTGTTTCTACAGTGGAATTAATGATATTTACTTCGTTTCTAGTGGAAATGTTTGTCGCATATCCTCCGACTAAAAAATCAGCAGAAATTTTCCCTGAATCTTTAATAATTAAATTATTAGAATCAGCGTACTCTGTCCCTTGGCCTCCGAAAATTTTACTGCTCTCACTTGTATCTTTTAAGTCAAAAATTGCTGAGTCAACTGTTAGCCTATTGTTTTGAACCTTCGCAGCCTGTGCGCCTGAAATAATAGTATCTCCGTTCGTACCTTTAAAGGTTATTAATCCGCTTATCGAGACGATATTACCGCATGCACTTAACTTTAAGTCAGAACCGAGACCGCCCAATCCTCCCACAACCATCTCTGTTGAAACGACTGCTCCACTTTCCCCGCTAATACTAACTATTCCACTATTTGCATCGAGATTGTCATTCCGAACCGCAAAGACAGAAGCCGTCAAGACAGAATTCCCTGCTAAATTAAGAGAAACCTGACCGTCCGTTGAAATACCAGTATCCCAGCGCCCTAAAAGGACATACCTCGGAGTAGAACTATCACCCGAGACATTGACAACTAAAGTTTTTTGTCGATTGAGAGAATCGACATATGTCGCTTTGCCGTCGGAACCCCAAGGAAAGTAAGGGTCATTTTTATTGTGGCTCATCCATGCAGATGTTCCGTGCATAACCAGCTTCCCACTGTCAATCGTTACGTCCGGAGCAGCAAAGGCAACTGGATTTAAGTTGAAATATGTCAAAACAAAGTATCCTGAAAGACAAAGAGTAGTTGACCGCCACTTTTTCATTTGCTTATCCTTAAATAAAGCTTTAGTAACTCCATAATAGAGAGAAATTGCTACGAAATGTAGTTGATTTAAAGTAAATGGGACTCAAATCAAGCGCTTTTTAGAAAGTACAAAATTAATCATCAAATGCTAAGTTGCAATCTGTTTTTACGAGAGAATTGTATTTTTTGAAGCAAAAAAGATGCGAAGTAGATTTATTCAAAACAATAAAAATGTAACTCATTGAATTTAAAGAATACTGTGGGGCTTTGCGGGGTTTTGCGGGGCTTTTTCAGCCGAGTTAGGAAAAATGTCAGAATAAGAATTAGACAAAGCACTAAGGGTACGTACCTAGTGAGATTTTTATGATGGTCTTTTTGATGGTTCCAAACAAATTTACAGACTTTAAAGCCGATAATTATTGATTAGTTCGATTCTCGCCGCCCCACCAGAACCGATTTAATCCGAGAGTAGAAAGCTCGGATTTTTTATTTATACTTTTAAGGTAAAGAAAGGGACTCGACTTCTTCCCGAATACCTTTTCCTGTAATTTAAGCGGCCTGAGTTTGATCGCTACGCAAGGTTTAATTCATGGAGAAGTGTCAGAGAAAGCTTCACTTTCGAGGACATGTACCGAGTGAAAATCCCCCTTCCCCCGATCGAGACGTAAAAGGCGATCGTTTCTTTGTATCACTGTGCAGAAGAGGCAAGAAAATAGCAGAAGAAGCCAGAGAAACTTTAAAAACGGCAATTCCTGCAATGATTCAAAGTGCGGCTCATCACCAATTGGAGGATTTACGTGAGAGAAATTGATAGAAACAGTCTCGAGAAAGCTAAATTGCTGTTTTCTACGGGCGCAATAAAAACAATAGAAGTAGGAACCTTCAAAGGTTTGCAAGAGATCCATAAATATCTGTTTGAAGGCCTATACGACTTTGCCGGAGAGGTGAGACAACAGAACATTTCTAAAGGTGGGTTCAGGTTTGCTAATGCTTTGTACCTTGTAGAAGCTTTGTCAAAGATCGAAACAATGCCGGAAGGGTCATTTGAAGAGATAGTTTCAAAGTATGTAGAAATGAATGTTGCTCATCCCTTCATGGAGGGAAATGGTCGATCAACCCGCATATGGCTTGACCAAATTTTGAAAAAGCGTCTGGGAAAAGTTATTGATTGGCAGAAGGTTGATAAAACACTTTATCTTCAAGCGATGGAACGAAGCCCGATTAATGACTTGGAACTTCGGTTCCTTCTTCAACAGGCGTTAACTGAAGATGTGGAAGATCGGGAAATGATTTTTAAAGGAATCGAGCAATCTTATTATTACGAAGAACCGTAAGGAGAATAAACAGAATATAGCAGTTCATCAGGCATTAAGCGTTGTTTACTTTTTCAAAGGATTATCTAAAGGCATTCTTGAACTCTATCTTGAGTCAAAGAAGTTGAACCTTGATATTGAACGGCTAATTAGAGATGACGGACAGTCTTACTGGAGAGAGCGAGTTGAAGAGGAGAAAAGAAAGGAGTGCCGTTTGGATTGCGGAGAAATTGCTAATCTAATACATAATTCTAAAAATCTGTTATCTATTTTAGGCGATGGATTATAATTGGTCATAAATATGGAGTTTATTTATGGCTGGCAGAAGACGAAAGTACGTTCCCTAAGCGACTTGGACAGGAAAACTTTGAGTGAAATTCTTTCTTCCCGCAAACAGGAACTCAGAACCTACCAGAGGGCTCAAATGATTTTTTTAGCCGCAGAAGGCAAGATCAACACCCAAATTAGCGAAGAACTGAAAGTGACCCGTCCTGTCGTCAATAAAATTATTAAACGTTTTTCCTCAGCCGGTCTCGACGCAGCTCTTAGTGATGCGGCACGCAGCGGACGCCCTAAAGAGCTCAGCCGAGAAGAGCGCGCTTGGATTTTGGGATTGGCCTGCACTAACCCTAAAGATTTACCGGACGGCCCGGTCATGCAGCTATGGTCAAATTCGGCATTGTCTCAATACGTCCGGGAGCACTGCGAACAAATGAACTTTCCCCGTTTACGTACTGTCGCCGATTCAACGATCTGGTATTTGTTAAATGCCAATGAATTAAAGCCGCATAACATCAGATACTACCTTGAAAAGAAAGACCAAGAATTTGAATATAAAGCTCAGAAGGTTCTGTTGCTCTATAAAAGAATCGAATGGATAACGCAATTATCGAAAAGATATGGACACGCTGAGCAGTGCGAACTCTTGAGTTCTGAGGTTTTTATTTCTTACGACGAAAAGTCGGGAATTCAGGCCATTGAAAATTTGCATCCGGACCGCAGTCCAAATAAAAATAATGGCTTTGTTCGCCGAGACTATGAATACGTTAGACACGGCACAATCTCATTATTGGCAGGGATAGACTTAATTACCGGAACGGTGCATGGACTGGTTAAAGAATCTCACAAATCATCGGATTTTATAGATTTCCTCAAGGCCATGGACGCCCGTTATCCTGAGGCTCAAACCATTAATATCATATTAGATAATCATTCAGCTCACCGTTCGAAAGAAACATTAGCTTATTTAGCGACCGTTCCTAACAGATTTAAATTTACATTTACGCCCAAACACGCCTCGTGGCTCAACCTTGTAGAGGCCTTCTTTGGGAAAATGGCTCGAACCTGTTTGAAAGGGCTTAGAGTTAAGTCAAAGGAAGAGCTGACTGAACATATAACCAGATGGCTTGAACACATCAACAATGATCCCATTGTGTACAGGTGGAAGTGGAATCTAGAAGATATTGAGCACGCCTTTACGTAATTGATAACGAATTTTTAGAATCATGTACTAGCAAACGAAAACGGCTTAAATTTTATTTCTGAAGCTATTGAGTATTCACCTTTTTCAATGCATGTTATGCGACTACGTAAATTACCCTCAAAATGAACACACCTTTTTTGAGACACTTAAACGGCCGAAATTGGTGTTTTTGTCTCCTTCAATTCTAACCCTAGAAATCTGGTTGAATTACGGACTCTTCAACCGATGGCAGTGCTGAAGGCTCAGGGATCTGCCTCAATGGTCGTAGAGGGAAAGCGAAGAGTACAGTCTGGTTGGCTCATGGCAGATTCTTTGTGAATGATTGATGAGCCTATTGTCACCTTCATCAAAAACTCTTCATCACAGTCATGGGAACCTTACAATTTTACTTTGGACATTAGTGATTCATATTAGATTGTTGCATACCTATACTTTTTGGCTTTTGGCCTTTTATCAAGTCTTTTATGGGTTAGTCGTAATTGACAGGTCGTACGGAGAAACGACGAGGTTATAATCAACTGAAGATACTTCTTCAATTCTCGATAGATCAATATTGAAAGCTTCTTTTGCTTGTTCACGAGAAACTAGAGGATCGTAAACGTCAACTAGAACCCCTACTTCTTCAAGGAGAATTTTTAAAGCCGGAACTTTACTGTTCCTCAAATCTGTAACGTTCGGTTTAAAGGAGAGTCCTTTTATCAAAACTCTTTTACCTTCATAGGGAAATTGGAGAATTTGCAAAATTCTCCGATAGAGAGAGAAAATGATACTTTCGTTAGTAACGCGAGCCTGTTTTACTAAAGGAAGAACAATACCTTTCTCTTGTGCTTTCTCTATTAGATAATAGGGATCAACAGCTATACAATGTCCACCAACTAACCCCGGATGAAATTTTATAAAGTTCCATTTTGTTGAAGCGACACGAAGTACTTCGTCTGTTGAAATATCCAGTCTTGTTAAGCAAGACCATATCTCGTTCATTAGGGCTATATTGACATCCCTTTGAATATTTTCCAACAGCTTAGCCGCTTCGGCTACCTCTATTGATGATGAAAGACATACATCCCGAACAATTAATTTGTAGAGATTTGATATGTTGACAAGACTTTTTTCGTCAATGCCCGAAACTACCTTTACGATGGTAGATATCGTATGCTGCTTATCTCCGGGGTTGATCCGTTCAGGTGAAAACCCAAGAAGAAAATCACTTCCGACTTTTAATCCCGAGACCTGCTCTAACAAAGGAAGACAAACTTCTCTAATGCATCCGGGATATACCGTTGACTCATAAACAACGCAGGTTCCGGTTTTCATCACTTCACCGACTAACCTAGTTGCAGATAAAAGACAAGACAAATCTGGCTTATTATTCTCATTCACCGGAGTCGGAACAGTAATGATATAAACGTCCCTATCCATAAGCTCACTCGCATCTGACTCTAGCCGTCCAGTCAGGTTCAAAAGAATTTTGTCACCAAACTCACCATTACAGTCTACCCCCCCCCGTAACGCTGTTATTCTTCCCTGATCAACATCGAAACCCACAACGTCATCTAAAACTTTTGAAAATTCGATGAACAAAGGAAGACCAACATAACCACAACCTATTACAGCTATTTTGGGAGAACACTTAGTCTTTAACATCAACTCTTCAGTTCGCATATTCTTCTACTGAATTATCTTTTAAGAAATACTTATGAGTGCAATCTGGATAGTTTGCCCAGCCGTTATTATCAAATTCTAATTTATTGCCGAATCGATCTACCCATCCTCTATGCCGGGCAGGATTTCCGGCAACAAGCTCAAAATCTTTAACAGATCTTGTTACTACAGAACCGGCACCCACAAGAGCATATCGCCCGATTTCGTTATTACACAAAATTACGGCATTCGCACCTATCGAGGCTCCAGTTTTGATAAGAGTCTTTTTAAACTCATGTTTCCGATTAATCTCAGAACGAGGGATAAGAATATTGGTAAAAACACAAGAAGGACCCAAAAAAACATTGTCTTCTATTTCAACTCCCGAAAAAAGTGAAACATTGTTCTGAATTTTTACTCCATTGCCAACTTTTACATTTGGGGCCACGAAGACATTTTGTCCTAATGAACAGTTCGTACCAATTTTTGAACCTGTTGATATATGACAGAAATGCCAAATAACAGTCCCCTCCCCGATCTCTGCTCCCCTATCTACAACTGATGAAGGATGAATTTTTACATAGGCCACATTAACACCTAAAAAAATGTTTGACAGTATCTATCACTTTCTCCT
Source organism: Turicimonas muris (assembly GCF_002221595.1). Lineage (GTDB taxonomy): Bacteria > Pseudomonadota > Gammaproteobacteria > Burkholderiales > Burkholderiaceae_F > Turicimonas > Turicimonas muris. The sequence continues at coordinate 297,159 of NZ_NHMP01000001.1, read as the reverse complement.
GTTCAAGCTCTGTCATTGAAGGAAAACATGGAAGCGACAAAACAACATTAGCTAATTGTTCAGAAACATGCAGATCCGAGCCCTTTCTAATAAAAGAAGAATATGCCGATTGACGATGAATTGCCTGCGGGTAATAAACCCGAGCGCTGATTCCATGAGACAATAAGTAATCTTTGAGAGCATCCCTCTGTTTTTGGTCAACCTTTATTGTGAACAAGTTAAGAACTTCCAATCCTCCGCTATCTAAAAGCAATTCGATTTCTGAGATTTTTTGAAATTCCGACAGGTAACGTTGGGCGATCTCCTTTCTTTTTGTGAATGCAGCATTTAGAGTGGACATATTCTGAAGCAAAACCAATGCTTGAATAGTGTCAAGACGAGAGTTGAATCCAATTTCATCATGAAAATATTTTCTACTCTGACCGTGACTCAAAATACGACGAATTTTAAGAACCAATTCATCTTCCTCTCTGTTGACAAAAATAGCCCCTCCATCGCCCCAGCATCCTAGATTTTTCGTTGGAAAGAACGAAGTACATCCAAGATCGCCTATCGTCCCCAATTTTTTTCTTTTCCCTCCAACGAAACATTCACTGCCGAAAGATTGTGCTGCATCCTCGATCACAGGCAAGTCATTCGCCTCAGCAAACTGCATAATTTCATTCATCGAAGCTGCCGAGCCAAATAGATGAATTGGAAGTATCGCCTTTGTCCTCGAAGATAAAGCGCCAGCTAAAAGTGCTGGCTCCATATTGCATGTGTTCCAATTAACATCAATAAGAACTGGTCTAATGTTAAGGATGCACATCATTTCAACCGCTGCAGGAAAACCAAATGCCGGCGTGATAACTTCATCCCCCGGCTTCAAATCTAGGGCCATCAAGGATGCCATTAGAGCATCCGTCCCATTTGCCGTTGTCAGTACCGAATAAGTTTCGAGATAGTTCGTGAGAGTATTTTCTAACTCATGCACCTCCTCTCCTCGTATAAAAGCTCCTCGAGAAATGAGACTGTCAAGACGTTGTCTAAATTTTTCAGACACTCCGTGACATACGCACTCAGGTCGAAATATGGGGACATTCATTTTTCGTAAATTTCCCCAAGATTATGACCAAGACGGATACTTTCACATAAACTTACCGTTGCCCAAGCATCTTCCAAGCCGAAACCGCGCCCTGCAAGTATTTCTTCATAGCTTTTCGTATGCAAGTCTGTAAAACCTTTTGTGAAGTCCACAGAATGACCATTTAACGTCATTTCTCTATAAGAAACTTCTCCGGCTTCTCTGGTTTTCTCCGGAAGATCCTCTTTTTTAATGCTTAGAAAAAAATCAACTTCCGCCCGAGGCGTTATCAACGAACCCTGCAATCTTTCGGACGTTTTCTCCCCGATAGAGTAAGAAGACGGAAAGCCGAAGAGCTCAATGAGCATATCGAAGAAGTGAATTCCTATATTAGTTTCTATTCCCCCGGCTTTTCTTACATCATATTTCCAACTTTTTTTATACCAGGGTCCCCTGGAGGTAACATATGTAAGAGAAACCTTGAGCTTCTCCTTTAGTTCCTCGTCTGCAAATTGCCCATCTAATTTCTTCTTTAATTCTTGGATGTGCGGATGAAGACGAAGCTGGAGAATGCAATAGACTTTACGTGCATACTTTCTCTCCAACCGTTCTATCTCCAGCAAATCGTTAGTTGTCAGCGCAAGAGGCTTTTCGCAAATCACATTGAATCCATGGGACAATCCAAATGAAATATGAGGAACATGAAGATAATTAGGTGTACAGATAGTTAAAAAACGCGATCCAAGAGAACTATTTTTGACGTTACAAAGGGTAGGATCCTGTAATGCCTTATCAAGCTCTTCCATCGATAAAACAAATTTGCAATTAGGAAAGTAACGATCCAAAACCCCTACACTATCTGAAGTATCGCATGCATAAATAAGCTCACTTCCTGTAGACTGAATTGCTGCCATATGCCTGGGAGCAATATAACCTGCGGCTCCAACTAATATAAACTCATTGCTTGCCATGTTTGTCCTTTTCCAAGCCTCCGGCTGGGCTTAACCAACTTAATCGGAAATTTTCCCAGAGAACAGTTTTTCTCATAGCACCTAGAAGAGGCAGATTTTAATTGATGAATTTTGAATATTAAGACACTTTACTGATCGTGCAGGAGTTAGTTTAACAAGTCCTGCATATGGGAAACTTAAGTATTTGCACGTAATTTAGGGCGTAAAGAAAATTTTTTTATCTTCGAGCTCTAACATATCAGAAATCATCTTTCTTATTACAAATATTATGGATATTTCAGTTATTGTTCCGGTTCATAACAGTGAGATATATTTAGAAGCTTGCTTAAAAACTCTCCATGAACAAACACATCAAGCAGCAGAGTTTATCGTTATAGACGACGGCAGCGATGACAAAAGCGGCGCCATTTGCGATGCTTTCGCCGCGGTCGACAAAAGGTTTGTCGTCATACATCAGAAACCAGCCGGAACCTTAGTAACTCGAAAAAGAGCTTTCGCCCTCGCTACGGGAAAATGGTGCATCTGTCTGGATGCTGATGATAAGCTGCCGTTTAATAGAGTTCTTGAAATTGAAGTTAAGTTAGCTAACCATCATGACGTGGATATACTTCGTTTTGACATGGAGTGTTTCGGAGCAACTCCAGAAAAAATTAAAAATTATTTGAATTTTAGAAAAGAATGGCAAGGTTCTATTCATTCTCCATATCTGATATTGGACGCAATTTACAACAAAGCTCAAATTGGCTGGGGAATGGCTGACAAAATCTATCGCACCGCTACGGTCCACAAAACACTCCCATTTCTTGAAGAACCTTTTCTTTGTTGCGGAACTGATTGTTATCAGCTGTTTCTTATTTCTTATTTTTCCTCAACCTTCAAGTCCATCAAAACTGAACCCCTATACAGTTATAGGATCGGCTCAGGCATCTCCACTTCTGAAACAAATCTCGACAAATTTAAAGAACAAGCTAAGATACTCTTTATTCCAAATTACCTCCGAGATTTTCTGACCAAAGAACGACAACTTTCAAAATACGAAGCTATGTTATCTGCATTGAGCTTCCGCCTTATTGATGCCACCATTAGCCGGTTCGACCTCGTCCAATATCCTGATTCAAATAGTGCTTTTGATTTACTTCTTCTCAATCCGTCATTAATAAAAGAAGTTATTGAACAATTAATCCGACGATATCAAACAAACCAACTCGAACTTGCAGAAAAAATTTCCGAAAGCAGAATCTTTGAAGGCAAACCAAAGAAAATAAAAAGAGTAGGGATCTTTTATCATCGCTACTTTAATGGCGGCACTGAAAAAGTTATCTTCCACCAAATTCCGCTATTAATAGAGAACGGTTTCGAAATTTTTTTGATTACAGAGATTATTGATAAGAAGCAGGAGTACTTCCTACCTTCGGAAGTTAAAAGGATCTGCCTTCCTAAAGAATTCCAGAATGGACGTGCACAAGGACTTTTTCGCGCCTTACAGCACAATAAAATAGACCTCATCATATATCACGCCCCGTGCTCCCCTACTTTGTTTTTTGACAACCTCGTCGTTAGGTCTTGTGGTTCTGCATTTATCGTAACTTGTCATAATTTTGCGCCCTCAACCATCTCTTTATTTAGCCCTCATTGGGGGAAATACTCTAGTTACTTTAAAACCGTCGATGCCTTAATTACTTTAACTTCTGTCGAACGCGATCTTTTCTCTGCTTATGAAATTCCTTCTTTTTTAATACCAAATCCACTTTTTCCTCCAATTTGCGCAAAAGGAGCTTCCGATTTGGAACCTCGTCCCTCCTCCTTCGATAAGAACAAGAAGCACATTATTTGGATTGGAAGACTAGAGAATATTCAGAAAAACTACATAGAAGCCATGGAGATATTTAAAAACATCTGCTCGACTTTACCTGATGTTACTTGTCACATAATTGGTAAGGGAGAAACTCCCTTAGAAGAAAAATATGTTCGGCAATTTATCTCAGATAATGATTTGGAACAACGAATCATTTATGAAGGCTTCTTAACCTCGGCCGACAAGTGTTTCAAGTACGCCGACATTCATCTTATGACGTCAACATTTGAATGCTTCCCCATGGTTCTTTCTGAGGCTATGAGTTATGGCGTACCAACTGTTCTGTATGAAATGCCTTACTTAGAACTTATTAAAAATAACAAAGGCTGCATTTCTGTGCCCCGACATCATGTAGAGAAAGCTAGTCAAGAAATTTTAAGACTTTTAACGAACGAAACTGAAAGACACGATTGTTCTCAAAAAACTTCAGAAGCCTATCGTTCATACCTCGCCTCCAACCTAAGCCACATTCAAGGACTAATGAGCTTAATTCACAAAATAGAAGAGGCTCGTGTAGCCAAACCTCAACGAAACGATAGTTTTATAGAACTTTGGGAAAGCTTTGTTTCCTTTCAAACGGAAACTAATTATCAACCCAAAGTTAACATTAAAGAAATCCAAATTTCTGCCTATGATCAAAAAAAGATTTCACGCTATGACAACTGTCTAAGTTTTTTTCTTAATTTTGCGCCTAAAGACAGCTACAGATATTCTTTCTCCAAAAGAATAGCAAAATGGCTGTATTCAATCATTAAGGATAAGAATATCAAACGACAAGATTGATCTTCCTACGAATAAATGTAAACACACTATCGAGTGGCAAGCCCCTACTAAATTAGGGGCGTTATCTTAATTACGAGTTCTTTTAGAATGGTAGTTTCAGAGGAAAGACCTTGTATAGTTAAAGCCGAAGTCAAGTTTTTTCATCGTCTTTCCCAGTCCACCCGTAATTATTGACTAGAGTTGTCCACTACGTTACTTTTTTCAACATCTTCCGTCCACGCTTTACTCTTGCAGTAGACAGCAAGTTTTTTAGCATATTCAATTAACCAACCTGCGATGTCATCGATTCCATAGAGTTTGCCGGTTTCCTAAATGCCCTGAAGACCACACAACACTTCTATTCCCTTGATGGACTGGGCAAAGCCGGCATTCTTTCGGAGGATTATTAATGATCTGAGACCTCTCAACATCATTGGTATGAGAGCATATTCTGGCATCTTCAAAAAATGTACGTATCTGGTCTCTGTTGTGCATGTAATAGACGCTGCTTGCCAAGTACAAAGCTCGCGGAGCCGATTTATATTTCCCATTGTCTTTGACTGTCTGACTCTGTAATAAAAATTCCATCATCCAGTCAATTCTGTCCACATAAAATCAGCAGTTCTCTCCCTGTACCATTTCTAATCTCATCAGTTCTCCGAGAAAATTGTACGTCGGACTCCTCTAGCTCTCTCTTCAAAGAGTTTTCCTTATCTGAGATTGCGTTTTGGTCTTTAAGGACAGCCATTAGAAGCATTCGAGGATTGCGTTCGACTATCTGACTGTCAAGCTGTCTTACCGCTTTCATAAGTTGTCATAATACTTTCCCGAAAGAAATTAAAGGAAAGAAATATGGACAAACGATCTTTGAAATACTCTAAGGAGTTCAAAGAAACAGTGCTTCAAGAGGTTTCGGCAAGTAAATTGTCTTGTTCAGCCATTGCCCCGAAACATCAAGTTTCTGATTGGACAATAAGAAGGTAGCAAAAGGCATCGCTATAAACTGACTCCAGCTTGTTAAGCCTTTAGCTCCACGATCTGAAGCGTGTTTTTGAACTAAATTATTAAATTCCAACCTGCAGTTCAATGAAGGACAAGTTGCGCAAACATAGATTGTTGCTCTCTGCATGCCGGCTCCTTTCTGAAGTATTTGGTTCAAAATCTACGTTATCAGGAGACCGGCATGTTTGCTTATGGAATTTTCGCTTTCAGAGAAACCAGCGAAAATTTATTTTCGACACTAGTGAATTAAATCCTTTTTCCGTCAATAAGTTAGGGTTTTCCTATGTTGCCATTTTGAATTTATGAATTATTAATTCCTACAATTTTTTTATCCTACCGATCCCATTAATGGAGAAAAACATGAGCGTCTGGCTACAAACAAAAAGCTGGGAAGAAGCCAAAGAAGCCATCAAACAAAGTAAAGGCGTGGCAATCGTCCCAATCGGAAGTGTTGAACAACACAGCTATCATCTACCTGTCGGAACCGATACTTACGTTGCGATGACAATTGGCGAAGAAGCCGCTGAAAAAACAGGCGCCGTTCTCACACCTCCGGTTTGGTTTGGCTGGAGCCCTCACCATATGGTGCTTCCCGGCACACTTACAATCAGACCGGAGGTGCTCTCCGAACTGACTTACGACATCATCAAATCCTTAGTAGCCCACGGCTTAAACAAAATTATCCTTATCAACGGCCACCGTATTGTCAACGTTGTCTGGATGCAGCTGTGCGCACAAAAAGCTCAGTCAGAACTCGGCTGCACCGTCAAAATTTTTGATCCGGCCTACATGAGCAAAGACATTGTGAAGAAACTCGGATTCGGGCCCGTTGGTCATGCAGAAGAAATTGAAACCTCTCATATGATGGCCCGCTATCCTGACTTAGTTCATCTTGAAAAAGCCGTTGATAATCCGATTAAAGATACTCCGCTTTACTCGGTTGATCCAACTTATGAACACGACACGCTTTGCTATGTTCCAAGCACTTTAGAACATGCAAAAGCAGCCGCGGAAAAGTCCGGCGGGTGCACAGGCAAACCAAGCAAAGCTGATGCCGAACGCGGGCAAATCTACCATGACCACTTAGTTGAAAACCTGGTCAAGGTAGTCAAAGATTTGCAGAACTCATAATCTGGGAGGACCCATGAAAAGCCTAGGACACAAACTCTTTTACGCCATTTTGTTTGTGAGTGTGTTGATGGTCAATCCGCCTATCGTCTTTTGGGTCAATGACTACTGCACTGCTCACCCCTTGACTTTCGGCTGGCCAACTATGTATTTATGGTTGGAATTTTGGTTCCTGGTCATGATTGCCAACTTTGTCGTGGCAGCATGGAAACTTAAGGCTTGGAACTGCCGTCAAGACAACCGTCCAATCGAACAAGTCGCCCGACCCGAGCTGTAGGAGCCAATCATGAATGTAGGTTTAGTTATTCTTGTTGTCTATCTGGCGGTGCTTCTTGGCATCGCACTCTACGCATCAAAGCAAGATAAGAAGAACATTAAAGACTTCGCCACCGGAGGCGGACTCGGAATCTTCATCCTCACCCTGACCTTCTCGGCCACTTACCATAGTGCTTATGCCTTCATGGGAGCTGGCGGATTTGCTTATAAAAACGGTATCGGCTGGTGGTGCAACGGTTTATGGACAGTTCTGCCAGGTGTTCTCTTCTGGGTTTGGGGTCGTAGATTTTGGTATCTCGGCAAGCGTTACGGCTATCTTTCCATCTCTGACTACGCCTCTGACGTCTATCAATCTAAAACCATTGGGTTGCTGGTAACCTTGATCACCATGGTATTCACCATTCCATACGTAGCTATACAGGCCATCGGCTGCAGCTATATTTTCCAAACAATCTCCGGAGGTATGCTGAGTTACACTGTCGGTGCCTTAATTTTCTTTGCTCTGATGATTGCTTTGGTATGGCTCGGAGGAATGAAAGGCGTGGCAATTACCGATGCTGCGCAAGGTGTCTTCATGTTTGCAGGCTTGCTTGGAGGCTCTCTTTGGGTAATCCTCGCCAACTTCCCGTCTGTCGCGGATGCCTATCAATCTGCTTACGCTCATACACCGGAATTATTCACGATGCCCGGACCAAATGGTGTTGTCACCCCGCAAGACTGGGTTTCCCGTTGGGTAGTAATCACTTTCGGAATGATGATGTTCCCGCAAGTCACCCTGCGTTTCTTTGCAGGAAAGAGCCTAAATGTTATGAAATGGTCGGCGGTATTCTCTTCAATCTATCTGACTATGATTTATGTATTTACGCCATGCGTCGGAATGATTGGCCGTTTATTGATGCCGGATATTGGTGCTCCGGATACGATCTTCCCGGAATTGCTGCTTAAATACACGCCGGCTGTCTTTGCAGCTCTCATCATCAGCGGTGCTTTAGCGGCAGCAATGTCCACCGGTGACTCCCAGCTGCATGCAACTTCCACAATGGTCGCCACGGACATCTACAAGAAATACATCAACAAAAAATCCGACGAAAAAACTCTCTATAACGCAGCTAAGGTTGGTGTGCTGATTATTGGTCTTGCCTCCGTGGTCTTTGCATTAACTCGTCCTACAGCTCTTGCAGACTTGTTGGTTCTATCCAACGGCGGTGTTGCGGTCTTAGTTCCAACTGTTATAGGCGGACTTTATTGGAAGCGTGCAACCAAAGAAGCTGCTTTAGCTTCAATCATCATTGGTGAAGTCTGCATGATCAGCATGACCTTCATCTTCAAGATCGCTCCATTTGGTTTATCAGGCGCTTTCTGGTCAATGATGATTTCTTTAGCTATCTTCTTTGGAGTATCTCTTGTCACCAAGCCACAAGCTCATACCGCCTCCGTGGTTGATTCTCTTAATAACTTCTTCGCTGAAGAAGACGAACAAGAGAAAGAAATTGTCCCAAGCAACCTTGTAGCTGATTAAGACGAAAACTCTTCCATGCAGAGCGCTTGGTAAATTCTATTCATCTCACGCTCTGCAGAATAAAAAAATTACTTAAGCAAATGAGAGAGCAAATAAACAAATTGCTTTCTCGTTTTCTTTTTGCCTTTAGAGGACCTCAAGCTTGACACGAATTGTTCCTGTCTCCTGGAACCGTTTACTGGCAACGGTGACATATTCATCATCCTCTTCACTTGCTCTAATTTTTTGGAAAGGAAGTTCTTTAGTTTCATCTACGTAAGTCGACCCTCGCTGACAAAGTTTCCCAACAGTCATTCCATTTGTTTCCAAGACGGATTTTGCTGAACCTAGAGTCTCATTTAAAACTTCAACGAGGCCAGAACATCTGCCATTTATTCCTTGTCCGTTGTCTGCTCAAGCACGGTTTCCACTATTCTCTGCCGATGCTTTCACGATGGTCTGCACGGAGGCTGCAGCGCTCGTTGTAGATGATGCCGCGGTTTTCTTTTTAAGTGAAATTTTGCGGACGAGATAACTAGCAAAAATTCCCGAAGCCACAATAATGATCATGCCGACGACGACCGGAACGGTCACAGGTTCAGCAAACAAAATTTCGCCGAAGATCGTGGAAAACAGAATCACGGAATACTGCAGTGAACTGGATAGAACAAGATTTCCGCGGCTGAAAGCCATTGTCAAGCACAACTGTCCGAGATTGGCACACAAGCACAATGCAAGAATGTAGATAGCACTGGTCCAAGTCCAAGCAGAAAATCCGCCTGTCATCACCACGCCTACCGTACCAGCCACAGCACCCACTGAAACTAGGTAGAAAATGATCCTCGTTTCCGGCTCCATAAGCACGCCTAAACGTTTAACGAACCCGGATGCCGTTGCAGTACACAACCCTGCAAATAAACCTACACAGGCTGCAAAATACTCATGCGGACCAATCGTAGGTCCAAGCATGATAACCACGCCTAAAAAACCGGTCACTAGAGAGGCAATCAATCCCCAATTGATGCTTTGGTGTCTGAACAAAGAGAAACCGACTACGCCGGCACCCAAAAACAAAGGAGCGGTAAAGTTCAGCGTCATCGCTAGACCAAGATTCAGATGCATCATGGAATAGATGCCGGCAAGAATTGAGGCAGTGCCAGCTAATGAACGAATAATATGTTCAACCGGATGAGATGTAGTCACACGAATGCCTTTAGCTCTCATCAGGATATAAAAGACAACTACGCCGAAAACAGATCGGTAAAAAAGAATCTGCCAAGAATTAATAGAACATTCACCGGCTAACTTAATGAATACACCATAGAGCGCGTAAAAAACGCCCGCTACAAGCATCCAGAGGGACTGCATTTTTATTCGAAATTGACGGAAGAAATAGTTACGGCCTCTGATCCTACTCGCATCAGAGGCCGTTTCTTAAAGTTTTACTTAGAGGATTACACAGGCAGTTTAAAAACGTCGCCAAGAGCAATACAGACCAAACTAATCACAATGATAGAGATAACATTCAGCCAGAAACCCGCTCTAATCATTTCACCAATCTGGATACGGCCGGTACCGAAAATAATCGCATTCGGCGGAGTTGCAACCGGCATCATAAATGCAGCGGAAGCACCGATGGTGGTAACAAGAAGAACTTGCTCAACTGGGACACCGAGTACCGGAGCAGCAGCTGCCAAAAGCGGAAGCATAGTCGCGGCCAACGCTGTATTGCTGGTAAATTCCGTCGCGAACACAACCAGAGTACAGACACCGAAGAGGACGAGCCATACCGGCAATCCGACGAAAGCTGTCGCTTGAGCGGCGATAAGAGAAGCTGCCCCCGTAGACTGAATAGCAGCTGCCATGGACAAGCCGCCGCCGAAGAGGATCAGCACGTCCCAAGGAATGTTTTCGCAGTGTTCCCAGTCCAAAACTCTTTCGCCTCTCTTGAAGTTAGTCGGAATACAGAACAGAGACACGCCTGCAGCCATCGCAATAACGGCATCGCTGACCTGCTTGAACGGACGGGAGCCGTCTTCAAGGGTAAAGGAGCGGATCGGAGAACCGAAACACCACAAAATAACCGTGATTACGAATACAACCAATACAGCCTTTTCTCCTGGGGAAAGCTTGCCGAGCCTTTCGAGCTCATGGGCAATCCACTTCTTGCCGCCGGCGATTTCCTGGATTTGTGTTTTAAACAAAACCTTTGTCAGGAGAAGCCAGGCCAACGGGAGAAGGATAAGAACAATTGGCATACCGACTTTCATCCATTCGACAATGGTCACTTCCATGCCGTACGTTTGTGTGACGAAGCGAACAAAGATACCGTTCGGTGGAGAACCGATAATAGTACCCATACCGCCGATGGAAGCTCCGTAAGCAACAGCTAAGAGGATACAAATACCGAAGTTCTTTTCGTCTTTAGTAATGGTAGGAGAATCAGAAGCTTGACGAATTACGCTCATCACGGCCATAGCGATAGGAACCATCATCGCTGCAGTTGCAGTGTTGGAAACCCACATGGAAATAAAAGCGGTAGAGAGCATAACACCAGCGACGATGGCACCGGGAGAGGTACCGACAACTCGCATGGTATTAAGCGCAATACGCTTATCCAGGCCCCAACGCTGAATACCGGCAGCCAAAAGGAAGCCGCCTAAGAAGAGATAGATAGTGTCAGAGGCATAAGGAATTAAAGTCTTCGCTAGTGTGGTAACGTCGCACAATGGATAAAGAATAATTGGCAGAAGAGCCGTTACAGCAATAGGGACTGTTTCGGTAAACCACCAAAGAGCCATCCACAAGAGAATGGCTAAACATGCTTTTGCTGAATGGGTAATTGTAACAACCTTACCTGCTCCGTCTACGTAAGAGTCAGGCAACACGAAGTACAACAACAGGGCAAGAAGCGGCGCAAATATAAGGGCGAACCTTTTTGAATTTTTCGAAAAGGAACCCATTTGTGTCGTATTCTCCATAGGAGCTCCTGATTTAAAATGAAGCAACAAATTCAGTTAAGTTTCTGAACAAAGCGAAACTTAATGAAACCAACTTCAGTATTTATACACAAAAAAACAAGAATTCTTGGATTTTAAAAGAAAAAATTTTCAATTTACGTATCTCTACTTCCACATTGCGGAATTTTCATTCCGTTACATGAACAACTTTCTCCGACTGCGGAAATAACGAAAGCCGCCGAAGCAGCTTTCATCCATTAAGACAAAGTACGAAAATTAATCGTTGGACTTCGCTGAAGCGTCATGAGCTGATTTGTCATTGAATTGAATGTTATAGAGATGAGCATAATGTCCGCCCTTCTCTAAAAGTTCGAAATGCGTACCGCATTCGACAATCGCACCGTTGTCCAAAACAACAATCATATCTGCATTAACAATTGTGGAAAGACGGTGAGCCACAACAAAGCTTGTACGGCCTTGCTGAAGCTCTTCCAGAGACGCCTGAATATATTTTTCGCTTTCTGTATCCAACGCACTGGTAGCTTCGTCTAACAACAGAATCGGTGCGTTCTTCAATAAAGCTCTGGCAATGGAGACTCTTTGTTTCTGTCCGCCGGAGAGCTTAGAACCTCTTTCACCGATAACCGTGTTTAATCCTTCAGGAAGACTTTCAATCAAAGGCATCAGATAAGCAGCTTTTGCAGCCTGAATAATCTGCTCCTCGGTTGCGTTCTCTCCTGCTCCGTAAGCAATGTTGGCGGCAATGGTGTCGTCAAATAAAACAACGTCTTGTGTTACCAAAGCAATCTGGTCTCGGATGCTCTTTAATGTCAGCTGATTTTGAGATATGCCGTCAAAAAGAATTTCTCCCTGGTTCGGAACCAAAAAGCGTGGAATAAGGTTAATCACCGTTGTCTTGCCGGCACCGGAAGCTCCGACTAAAGCAACCATCTGGCCTGCTTTAACTTTGAGACTAAAGTTAGTCAATGACGGTTGCTCGGCGCTCGGATACTTATAAGAAATATTCTTAAATTCAACGTCGCCTTTAATTCTGCCGATTTCTCTGTCTCCCGGATTCTTTTCAGTCGGAATATCCATCATTTCGTACAAGCTGGCTGCCGCAGCGGACATTCTGGCAATGTTGCCGTTCAAGTTGGCAAGTTTCTTAATAGCAGGAAGCATTAAGAGCATGGCGGAAATATAAGTAACAAACTCGGAGAAGCTGAGCATATTCTGCTGAGCCTGGATAAGCGCAACGAATACCACCACGGCAACACCTATCATGCTCACAATCTGTGTCAGCGGTGTACCAAGACTTTGAACAACCTTGCTCTTAATGGCCAAACCCTTAAGCATTCGGTTGACGTGAGAAAATCTTTCTTCTTCGAACTTGTAAGCGTTGTAAATCTTAACCAGTCTCTCGGCCTGATAAATTTCCGTCAGAAGAGAAATCATGACGCCAAAAGTCTGTTGGTTCGTCGTCTGCAGTTTTTTCATTCTCGTGCTGACGGCTTTAAGAATAAGAATAAGGAAGGGTCCGACCACCAAAGTTACAGCCGTCAGCTGCCAGTTGTGCCAAAGAAGCAGGAACAGCAAGCCGATAACCTGCAGGGAGTCGCGAATCATTACTGTCAGAACTTCAGAGGCGCTGCTCAGGGCCTGGCTCGCTTCATTAACGTATCTCGAAATGACTCGGCCTGAAGATTCTTTCTGAACAGTCTCATCGGGCCAATGAATCATTTTCTCAAACATCTCCGTACGAACTTGCAGAAGAACGGACTGAGAAACTTTTTGCAGAAGATAGTTGCTGCCGAACTGACCTGCCCCGTGAAGAATAGAAATGCCAATCAGCGCTAAAGGAGCCCAAATGGCTACCAAACCGTTCTTTTCGTAGAAGCCCAAGTCTGTCAGTTTTCCTAAAAGCATCGCCATCAAAGGAGAGGTCGAGGCCGATACAATCATGGAAATCAATGCCGCTCCAATAAGCCACTTATATGGAGGCAGATAGGAAAACAGTCGCCGTAAAGGCTCTTTCTGGAATTTTGTCGTGTCCAAGGCTTCCTCTGAAAGACAAATTAAAAGTATTATTCTAAATTGATTACACTAAGCAGATTACACAGCTATAGAAACAAAAGTATGTCCAAATTATTCGTTCGCCTTCCCAATCATATTGGCGATGCCTGTATGTCTATGCCCGCTTTGGACCTTCTGGAAGCCTCAGGTTTCGATCTCTGTCTCGTTGGAAAGCCCTTCGTAGGAGAATTATTCGAAGGAACATTACGCCGTTTTGATCCGATTGAAGGCAACCTCCTTGAAGATATCCGCCGAATTAAGGAACTGGCCGCTTCCGTTAAAAATCCGAAAGGACTCCTGTTGCCTAACTCCTTGGGTTCTGCTCTCCTCTTTACCGCGGCTGGTATTAAATGTACAGGCTACGCCACCGACGGACGTTCGATTCTTCTTGAACATGCTATTCCCAAACCTTCGAGAATGCATGAAGTAGAAAGATTCTGGAATGTGGCCTATAAAGCCTTGGAGGCTTGGGGCGTAAAACCGGCTTACGACAAACTGCCGAAGAGATTAAATATGAAACTGGCCCAGAGAAATGAGGCAGGAGCCAGAAACTTAATCTCTAAAATCAGCTTACCTGAAAAATTTGCCATCCTGGCTCCTATCGCAAAGGGCCGCCATGAAGGTAAAGAAAAATATTGGAAGCACTTCAATGAATTGGTCGCTCCCTTAAAAGAAAGAGGATTAACCCCGGTCGTTTTCCCGGCAAAGGACGAAATTGATGCCGTTAAGCTCGCCGCTCCCGATGCCATTATTTATGAACCAACCTCTTTGGGCAATTTTGCAGCTTTATGCTCCCGCGCTTCTATCGTCATTGCAAACGACTCCGGCGTCAGCCACATTGCTTCTGCCGTTCATGCGCCGCAAATTACCATTGTCGGCGTAACTGACACTGACAGAACAAGTCCGTGGAGCGATTTGAATATGATTGTCGGCAAAAAAGGTCAGTGGCCTGAAGTTAATGAAGTCATTTCTGCCATTGATCAAGTATTGTCCAAGACCAAATCTTAATCAGAAACCTCTTTCCAAATACTGAGCAAAGCCTCTTATGCTGATTCAGTCGTTCTGGGCATTAGCAGCCGCCGCGTCATTCTCGACTATGGCGGCTTTCGTTAAATTCTGCAATGCAACCTTCGGGCCGTTGGAGCTGGTTTTTTACCGCTCTCTATTTACCCTTGTCTCCATTTATGCAGTTGTCCTCTGGAACGGCTATTCACTCAAAACTACTAAGATTAAAGGTCATCTTATTCGAGACTCTCTTGGCTTTGCTTCAGTTGCCATTTGGTTCTTTACTCTTGGAAAACTTCCTCTCGGAACCAACATTACGCTGACATATACAACTTCTTTATTTCTGTCAGCCAACTTCATCATCCTCTCTCTTATCCGTAAGCTGCCGATTCCTTGGGGTGCCATTTGGTCCATTGTTTTAGGCTTTACGGGAGTCGTAACAATTCTGCAGCCATCTTTCCGCGACGGAGACCTAATTCCGGCCCTCCTCTGCTTATGTGTAGCCTGTCTTGATTTAGCTATTTATTGGCAAGTAAGAAAACTAGGCAGAGAAGGAGAACCGTCCTGGCGTATTGTTTTCTACTTTGCGTTGTTCTGCACGTTGGCAACGTTTTTCGGCGTATTCCTCTTCGAAGACGGCTTCCATGTTCCCGATACTCAGTCCTTCTTATGTCTGATGGCGATGGGAGGATTTGCCACCTTAGGACTTATTTCGGCAACCCGAGCTTGGGTTGGCGGCAATATGCTTTTAGTCTCCTGCCTCGGCTTTTCTGCTATTCCATTCTCAGAACTGATTAGCATCGTTGTGTTCAACAATATCCCGGGCTTTTACACCATTGTAGGAATGGTATTGATTCTTATAGCGGGGATTGCTGCAACCATTGTCACTAAGCGACAAGAACAAAAGATTTAAGCGCCTTTGTAAGGAATAACCCGAAAAAAACTTTAGAGACCTGCCAATTTAAGGTTTTTTGTGTGATAAGTTCTACAATGTATTACAAATTATTACACATCCTACGGGAGATTCTATGCAGACAATTTCTCTTTGGCTAGCTGTAGCCATCGTATTTCTTACTGGATGGGCCATCATCAAAAAATATCAGGTAAACATGGTCTTGTTTTTGGCCGGTTTCCTTTTGAATGTTTTGGCTCTCTTTAACGGTACTTCTGATTTTCTTCCTAAGAACGCCACGCCAACCGGCCTCTTAGGTTTTGATTTATTTGAACTGTTCCGTGCCATTAGCCGTACACAAATCGCCGGTGTAGGCTTCATCATCTTGGTTTCAGGCGGCTTCGCTTCTTACATGCAGGTTACCGGTGCTTCTGACCGCTTCGTTACGGTTTGTGCAAAACCGATTTCCTTACTTAAGAATCCGTACTTAATTTTAGCTTTCGTCTTCATTCTCGGCCACTGCTTAGGCTTAGTTATCACCTCTGCCGCCGGCTTGGCAATGCTCTTAATCGTTACAGTCTATCCATTGATTATCAGTGTTGGATGCTC
Organism: Turicimonas muris; assembly: GCF_002221595.1. GTDB lineage: Bacteria > Pseudomonadota > Gammaproteobacteria > Burkholderiales > Burkholderiaceae_F > Turicimonas > Turicimonas muris. Next base: position 281,065 of record NZ_NHMP01000001.1, on the reverse strand, counting down.
TCCGCTAGCGGCTGCCGCTGTCGTTGCGAGCGTACTGTGCGTGGGCTATGCTCCGGCTTCCGGTGTTGCCGTGATGGCTGCCGAATTGGTTCACCTTGACCCGGTTCAATACTTAGTCTCCTATCAGCTCACAATGGCCGCTCCTGTTGTACTCGTAATGGCCCTCACTCATGTTATCGTTCAGCGTTATTACGATAAGAAAGACGGTACAAAGGCGTTGTAGCAGATCTTGCTGAATTGGAAGCCAAGAGAAAAGAAATCGAAAAGACTCCTCTTATTTACGCTTTCATGCCGATTCTCCCGCTTGTTCTTCTTTTGATCTTCAACAAGATGGTCTACAAGACAATCACAATGAACGTTGCCACAGCTATGTTCTTGTCTTGGTTCGTCTGCTTCTTGATTGACCTTGTTTACAGAAGAGACGCTAAGAAGTCTTTCGACCTCTCCTTTGCAATGTTCAAAGGAATGGGCTCTATCCTGACAAGTACTGTCGGTCTTATCTTCGTTGCAGCCTTCTTCGCTAAAGGCTTACAGAATGTCGGTTTGATTACATACCTCATCGACGTTGCTAAGAACTGCGGTTTAGGCGTAACAGGTACAGGTGTGGTTCTTTCTGCCATCATCGGTTTAGTTACTGTCTTGACAGGCTCGGGCGTTGCCGCTTTCACAAGCTTAGCACACGTTATTCCGAGCGTTGCAGAACACCTCAACTCCGACGGTATCGCCATCATGCTCATGATGCACACAGCTTCCGAAATGCTCCGTGCTATTTCTCCGGTTGCCGGCGTCATCATTATCGTGGCAGGTTTCGCACAAGTAAATCCGCTCCAAGTTGTAAGACGTACGTGGATTCCTTGCGTAGTCGGTTATATCACTATGCTGATTGTCGTCAGCCTGCTGTTCGGTTAATCTAGCTTTCCTATAAGCTGCAGCCGCTGAATTCTTTCATAGAGTTCAGCGGCTGTTTTCTTTTCCTTTGCACACACTCACTTCGAAGAAGGAAATCCTTTAAGTAATATTCTTTGAAAGAATCAAAGTCGCAGTCAATAAAAGTACCGCCTTTGTATTTGGTAACATTTCTGCTGTCAATCTTACTTCGTTCCTGTAATTGCAAGTTTTAATGGTCAGACTCTTCCGCTTCCATTCTTCTGTAAGAGAAATACTGGGATAGTCAGTATCCAACCAGAATCAGCCATATTATCAACAAGCAAAACTGGCGGCCTATGATTCAAAAGTTATACATATACGAAAGATATCCGACAAACCTAAGATTTTTACCATAACGAGTGTTGTCTTGTCTCCAAAGAAAAACCAACCTCCTCGAGTTTTCACAAAGGAGGTTCGTGCTTAATGCCTAATTTGCTGTTAAGCAGTTCAAATTCGAAATTAGTATTTCAATACTTCATCAATAAAATTTTTGATTGCGGCTCGTGCAACAGGCAAATTAAAGAGCGTATGTGGCGCTGTCGGCAACAAAAGGATCCTTGCATTAGGATTGTTCTCTAAAGCTTTTCCTGCGTGTCCTTGAGCGCTAGGATTGTTCAAATAAGAGTTCTTTTGACTGAAGAACTTATCTGCTGCGCTCATGATGTTCAAAACCGGCATATAGTCAGGAATATTTGTGCCGTGTGCTTTAACGTGATAATTGTCTTCGCATGACCAAGAGAAAATCATTCTGGCGTCTTCAGGATATTCTTCGCGTGTTTCATAACGCGCAACGCAGACGCCGCCTTCGCTTGTACCAGCAATAAATACGCGACCGTCGTTAAACGACAGATCAAAAATATGAGCCATAGCATATTCAAGCTCTTGGAGTCTCATGGCATGGATATCTTCATAGTCTTCCGGAGGAATGGGAGAAGAATAAGTAATGCGGTCTGCGAGCTGCATCGAGTCAGGCACAACCATTGCAACGCCTAGAGAGTCAGCAAGCCAGTTGCCTAAGAGTCTTGTTTGTTCATTTACGCCGGAGCTGCCGTGCATGAAGAGAACGACAGGATACAAGCCTTCGATAGGAGGAAGTGTGGATAATTCGCTGACAATCGGTGCACCGCCTGGATTAGGAATAACACAGTAAGCATGATCGAATGTAGCTTTGAGAGAGTCATCAGTGTGCTTACGGACGGAGCCTTTGATAGAACCGGTATATTCAATAGTCATAACAAGCCTCGGGAATAAAATTACAAGAGGATTGTAGACCGAATCCGATACAAAGAAGAATGATTATTTAAGATTACTGGCGACGCTACGGGGATTCGAACCCCGGTACCGACCGTGAAAGGGTCGTGTCCTAGGCCTCTAGACGATAGCGTCAAGGACGGTTTCGACGAATCTTTATCAGTCCGTCAGGCACGTCAAGTTTGAAGTACCTTAAGTAATTTGGCGACGCTACGGGGATTCGAACCCCGGTACCGACCGTGAAAGGGTCGTGTCCTAGGCCTCTAGACGATAGCGTCAAGGACTTTCATTGGTGGAGGTAAGCGGGATCGAACCGCTGACCTCTTGCATGCCATGCAAGCGCTCTCCCAGCTGAGCTATACCCCCAATCGACAGCTATTCCGAAGAATCTCTATCATAACAAATTTTGGCGACGCTACGGGGATTCGAACCCCGGTACCGACCGTGAAAGGGTCGTGTCCTAGGCCTCTAGACGATAGCGTCAAGGACTTTCATTGGTGGAGGTAAGCGGGATCGAACCGCTGACCTCTTGCATGCCATGCAAGCGCTCTCCCAGCTGAGCTATACCCCCAAACAACGAGGAGCGAATTTTATGGGAAATTTTCCTCCTCGTCAAGGCAATTGCTAAAAAATCAGCAATTAAAATGTAACAAAATTATTTTGTGTGGTTGATCCAGTTGGTCAAACCTTCTTCTAATTTACCTCTAACTCGTTCTTTTCCAAAGAGTTCTAAGGTCGCATCAATAGACGGAGTATGTTTTTCTCCCGTTACTAAAACTCTCAGAGGAATTGCTATGTGAGGCATCTTAATTTTTAATTCTTTCATGATTGAACGAATTAAAGTATTGATGTCTTCTCTCTTCCATTCCATATCTTTGCTGCGTTCTAAGAACAACCGGCAAGCTTCCTGGCTGGTCGCTGCATCTTTAATGCATTCGTCAAGAACGGCTAAATCAATTGGATTATCTCGGTAGAAGAGCATGGCGCCTTCAGCCAGTTCGACTAAAGTGGCTTCACGTTCCTTGAGCAATGCAACAATGCCAACTAAATCCAGGTTTCTGCTTAAATCAGCACCCTTAGCTTTTAAACGAGGTTCGATAAGCTTTGCTAAACGTTCGTCATCGGCTTCTTTGATGTATTCATGGTTGAGCCAGCGCAGCTTATCCATGTTGAACTGAGCGGCGGAGCGACTGCAGTCTTCAAGCTTGAACCATTCTGCAAGCTGCTCACGGCTGAATTTTTCAGCATCTCCGTGGGCCCAGCCCAAACGTGCCAAGTAATTAAAAATAGCTTCCGGTAAGAAACCCAATTCTTCATAAGCCAACACACTTACCGTACCGTGACGCTTAGAAAGCTTCTGGCCGTCTTCTCCGTGAATTAAAGGCAAGTGAGCAAATGTCGGAATCTCTCCGCCGATAGCCTTGTAAAGGTTAATCTGACGAGGAGTATTATTAATGTGGTCAGCACCGCGGATAACATGGCTGATTTCCATATCCATATCGTCAACAACGACTGCGAAGTTGTAGGTTGGGATGCCGTCGCCGCGCATAATAACGAGGTCGTCCAACTCGGAGTTATTGATAGCGATTGGACCGTACACGCCGTCATTCCATGTGACGGTGCCGTCATCCGGATTTCTAAAGCGGATGACGGGAGTTACGCCCTCAGGAATTGGCTTGCCGGCACAGTTTTCAGGACGCCAGCGACCGTCATAGCGAGGCTTCTCACCTCTGGCCTTTTGGTCTTCTCTCATCTGTTCCAGTTCTTCTTTTGTGGCATAGCATTTGTATGCCAACCCTTTTTCCATGAGCTGATCGACAACTTCTTTATAACGGCTAAGACGGTTCATCTGATAAGTCACATGGCCGGCGTTGTCATAATTCAGATTGAGCCATTTCATCGCATCAAGAATGACCTGTGTAGCCTCCGGAGTGGAACGCTCTTGGTCAGTATCCTCGATTCTTAAAAGGAATTCACCGCCGAAATGGCGGGCAACGGCCCAACAATAAATGGCTGTACGTGCTGTACCCAAGTGCATCATCCCGGTAGGGCTCGGTGCAATTCTTGTACGAACTTTTTTAAACATAATTTTCCCAAGTTATTTTTATGTAAAAGAAAGGGCTTAGCCTTTCGGTCAAGCCCATTATTTTAGATCCTAAAACTTTGATTGTCAGACATACTGCCAGAGGATGAGGAGAACGAACTGGCCTGACAAAATTCTGAGGAACATCGCCAAAGGATAAACAGTGGAATACGCGATGACGGAACTGTTTTTCTCAGACAAAGTTCCTGCATAGGCCAGAGTGGGTGGATCAGTTGTCGCCCCGGCCATCATACCGATCATGGCGTGGTAGTTCATCTTATACTTCTTACGAGCAATGGTACCGACGATTAGCAGCGGAATAATAGTGATAAACAAGCCCAGGAATGCATATAGGACGCCTTCCCCGTTACCCAACGCTTCGACGAAAGGTTTGCCGGCATTTAATCCAACACTAGCAAGGAATAATGCAATACCCAGCTCTCTAAGCATAAGATTTGCAGACTCGGTCGTATACGTAATCAGACGCAGGTTCGGCCCATAATAAGCTAGCAAAATAGCAATAATAAGAGGGCCTCCTGCCAAACCTAGCTTTAATGGCACAGGCAAGCCAGGAATAGCTATAGGAAGACTTCCGAAAATGATCCCCACAACAATACCTAAGAAAATGGACACGAGATTCGGGTGATAAAGTTTCTTTTCTTGATTGCCCAGAGTTTCAGCCAAGCGTGCCACTGCTCTTTCTGGACCGACGCAGTAGACGCGGTCTCCGAGCTGCAAATGCAAATTGTTGTAAGGGAAAAGAGTTAAACCGGCACGGAAAATTCTTGTGATATTGACGCCGTCATACTTGCTCAAATGCAAATCGTGAACGGTTAACCCGTTTACTTTCGGTTTTGTGATGCGGATGGTTCTCGAAGTAATCGGAGAAGATTCCAATACCAAATCGATTTCCTTATCTTCCTTACCGCAAAAAGCTACTACCGGCTCTTTATTTTCTTCGGCACTGACAATTCTTAAGACGTCTCCCGTGTGCAGTACGGTCTCGGCTGAAGGAGAGGTGATAACACCGTTATGAAGGACACGGGAACAGATAAATGGTCGGCCTACGAAGTCTCTGACTTGATGAATCGTACGTCCCTCTAAGGCCGGATTGGTAATCCTGGCATGGAAGAAGATTGGTGCTTCGTTATTGGCCTTCTGGGCTTCTTCCCATTGTCTGTCTTCTTCCTTCAGGTCGATCCTAAATACAATTCTTAATACGATAGCAGTGGCAATAATGGCTACAACGGCAAGCGGGTAGGCACAGGCATACGCAACCGCAATATCTTCTCCCGTGTATTCCATCATCTTCAGTGCCTCTTGAGTAGCACCAAGACCAGGAGTATTTGTTACGGCTCCGAAATAGACGCCGAGCATAGTCGCCAACGAGACCTTTGCTTTGAACATAAAGAAAAGGACGATGGTGACCACCAAGCTGAGAATAACCGTAAGCAAAGTCAGTAAATTTAATCGCAGTCCTCCGCTTTTAAACGATGAGAAAAAGGACGGTCCGACCTGCAGCCCAATAAAAAACACAAATAAAATAAGCCCGAAATCTCGGACGAATGACAATACCGTCGGATTGACAGTAAAGCCTACATATCCGCAAGCCAGTCCTACAAAGAGAATAAAGGTCACGCCCAGCGAGATACCGAAAATTTTAATTTGTCCTAACAACATCCCAACGCTGATCACCAAGGCATATACCATGAGGATGTGAGCAATTGAGTTAGTGTCAGTCCAAAGATTGACAAGCCAGTCCATTGTTTTAAGAAAGTCTAAAGATTTGAGGTATGAAATATTTTCTAACAGTTAATTCCACATTGTGAACCGAACTTCCATAAAAAGAAAGAACTCAAAGACTCGCAAGAAATCATTGATCCCACTATAACTAGTTGGTTTATTTGAAGAAATAAAATTCTAAAAAAGAAATATTAAGTAAAAGTATCGATAGTAATTAACCTGACAAGCATTACAGAAAATTGCTTGCCAGGATGTTTTTAGTTGCCCGCGACCCACCCTCGCACAAAGGTCCTTGTCAAAACATGGTAGTAATGTATAAGCGGTGATTTATAACTTAACACCCGTACAGAGAGAAAAGTTGTGAAAAATGGTTCCCTTCCTCTGAGGTCCCCCGAGCCGTTTGGACTCGGAGGTACGTGAAATTTGTTTTCGCCCAAGTGACTTTTGCACTACACACAAACCAGATATTAAATTAATTCTGTATTCCAGTTGGTATATTGGATTTTTGCATCCAGCATCCGTGCTTCATAAGAAAGCTTATCAACGATCTTTTGATAAGGTTTCACATCCACAGTAGCGGTTATCATGATCTCATTACGAGAGTATCGCTCAATCTTGTTGGAAGCTTTTTGCAGAAACTCACGCATGATAGAGATTCTCTTAACCATGAAATCACGTTTTGTGATCATCTCTGACAATGTTTTCCCGTCAACAATAACCACTCCGTTGGTTTTGTTGATGCGATCAACCAAAGTCGTCAGTTCATCGATTGTAGTCTCGACATCTTTGATCAAAACCTTAGGATCTTCTGAAGGAACGTCACCTTCCTGCACTAGAGCATTGGCCTGCAAACGTTGATTGAGTCTGCTCAGCCGGCTTTGTAATTCTTTTCTTTCTATCAATGCTTCTGCTAGTTTCATTTTTTTATCCCATTTGATAGGCCAGTTTTTTGGCATACGCAAAGTTTACAGCAGTTAGGAAAAAGAGGTTAAGTTCGAAAACTTACCGTTTCAACGGCTATATTGTGAGCAACGACCTATCTCGATGTAACCAAAGGTTACAAGTTATTGCAATTCTTGAGAAACGTATCATCCATGAAACATAAGTGACAACAATTAAGCAGTAATACTTATAATAGGTACTTCAGTTGGCTTAGGCCTTCTTTTTTTGTTTCAAAAAGGTATATGTATGACACCAACCGCATGGATTGCCATTGCTGTAATCTTGGTCACGGTTTATTGCTTAATTAAGCGTTATGAAACGCGCTTAGTGCTTTTTACCGCCGGCCTCTTCCTCTGCTGTATCGCCATGAGTCCAATGGCTGCACTTGACCAGTTTGCTAAGAGCATGGCCAACGCATCCTTAATTATGGCGATTTGTTCGTCTATGGGCTTTGCTTATGTTGTGACGACTACCGGATGCGACAAGAACCTCGTTAAGTTCCTCGCAGCTCCACTTCACAAGCTCGGTATTCTCCTTATTCCGACAACTACCATCATCACCGCCTTCATTAATGTAGCTATTCCTTCTGCTTCCGGATGTGCTGCCGCTGTAGGTGCAACTTTCATTCCTGTCATGATTCGTGCAGGCATTCGTCCGTCGGCTGCCGGCGCCGCCGTCCTTATGGGCACTTTCGGTTCCAACATTTCTCCGGGAACCAGCCATAACAGTGTTGTTGCCAAAATTGCCAATATGGACATGATGGATCTCATCAGCCTTCACACTCCTTACTCTATCGGCATGGTACTTATCGGTGCAGTTGGTTTAACCATTGTCTGCTTGATCCTCCGCGACAATAAACCCTCTCAAAAAGAATTGGACGACTACTACACTACTGCCGATAAATCTCAGGAACTTCAGCATATCAATCCGCTTAAAGCGATTGCTCCGCTAGTTCCGTTAGTTATTCTTCTTCTCGGCAATTCCTATGTCCCGTTCATCAAAATGGGCGTAGCACAGGCCATGGTCATCGGTGCAATCTTTGCCCTGATTGTCTCATGGGTCAACCCGCAGCAGTTCACTAAAGACTTTTTTAAAGGAATGGGTGAAGGCTACGGTTCCGTCATGGGCATCATCATTACCGCCGGAGTCTTCGCCGCCGGTCTTAAAGCTACAGGCTTGATTGATGCTTTCGTCGAAGTGTTGAAGAGCTCAAACGAAATCGCTCGCTGGGGCGGTTCTTTCGGGCCTTTCCTCATGGCTGCGATTACAGGCTCCGGTGATGCTGCTACTTTTGCCTTTAATGAAGCCGTTACACCTCATGCCGCATCCTTCGGTATGCAGATTCCTAACCTCGGTGCCATGGCGTTAATCTCTGGTCAGATGGGCCGCACAATGTCTCCGATTGCAGGCGTTGTAATTGTGCTGTCCGGTTTAGCAATGGTTCCTCCAATGCAGTTAGTAAAACGTACCTGCATTCCATTGATTATCGGCGTCATTGTTCTGGCGCTGACCATCGTCTAGCAGAGCACTAAAACCTTGCAAAATGCCTCGCAAAATGCGGGGCATTTTTCGGCGTGGAATTATATGACACGTCTTCTCCGGAAACGTCAGACTTCCGTCTTAAACCTTAGTTCTCCTCTTTGTATTCAAGAAATTCCTTCCGGCCTTTAGTTGGAGTGCTCCTCCACCACACGAGCTGTGAAATATACCGACAGCAAATAGAAGACTAGATTCGTTTATTGAATTGAAAAATATTTTTATCAGACCGACGCGCCTAACACGCGTTATGGGAAAATACAGTACACTTTGTCTCTTTTCGTTTAGAAGAAAAAGTTTGGTGTAGGAATAAAGAACGGCTGAGTGTTGCCTATACGACCCGCTGGAACGATCTGCCGAAAATCGGAGCTTTGTGCAAAGAGCTCATTCCGTCTTGACGGTACTCAAAATTTTCGCTCTTTCGCCGAGAAACTTCCGTCCAAAAGGATGGGGAGATACCACTTAGAAAAGATTATTCATCTGGTAAAGAATGAAGCCGAACGCTGTGTGACAACCGTAGTCACAGACTTTTTATGAATTTCCGAGAAATTGTTTCAAATGTTCCTCAATTGCCTGAGGATTATCAAAATATTCCTCGAAAATCTTCATAATTGCAGTTCCTTTCTCTTCTCTGCTGGGCGCACAAACAAGTCTTCGGAGTTAAAGAAAGTGGATAAATCTTGTCCGCGGATAAGAATGCTAATTACTTTCACAGCCGCATTTGCCATTGAATTTGTAGGACAGTTCCTATTATTTAGAATTTTAAGTTTCGGAAAAAATGACAGAAGGTTCAAGAGGAAGTTTGGTGCGCGGTGTTGGTTTCGAACCAGCGACCCCTGCCGTGTGAAGGCAGTGCTCTACCCCTGAGCTAACCGCGCGAAGAAGTCAGGATTGTACACTAGAGAATTGGAATTTGGCGAGTATTATTTTCTCGCTTTTTTCAAAACCTCTTCGACACCTCGGTTAGCAAGCATATCTGCCATCTCATTGCCCTCAATGCCTGCATGACCTTTGACCCATTTCCACTCGATTTCATGTTCGTGGGTTTCCCTCTCTAATTCTTTCCAGAGTTCCGCATTTTTTACCGGTTCTCCCGCTTTTGTTCTCCAGTTGTTCTTTTTCCATCCGTGAATCCACATGGTGATTCCTTTCTGAACATACTGAGAATCGGTATGAAGAATGACTTTGCACGGCCTTTTCAAAAGCCTTAAAGCTTCCGTCGGGGCGGTTAATTCCATTTGGTTGTTGGTGCAGCTGATGTTGCCGCCGCAAAGCTCTTTTGTAAAGACTCGAGTCTTTCCTTGCCACTTCAAAAAAGCGCCCCAGCCTCCCGGACCAGGATTCCCTTTGCTGGCACCGTCAGTCCAAATTTCAACCAGATCTTTTTCTTGTTCCATATTATTCCTTTACCGCCTGTTTGTTGCTTTTGACGCCGGCTTTAGCTCCCGCAAAAAAATAATTCTTCTTTAATACTTTTCCGACAAAAACACCGCGGTTAACCGTCTTCACTGCACTCAGAGCAAATAAAGAACCGCACTGCGGCCACCACCGGTCGCCTGCTTTTTCTATCCAAGCCGAGTGTCGGACGCATTTATTCGTTTTATACCATCCGTATCTTCCGAATGCTCCTCGGTCTACATTGAAAGACAAAAGCTGCAGCCAGTCTCTGATCTGAGGAACCGTCATAAAGTTACGCGCAGGCAAGAACTGGGGAAGACCGAATTTCTGCATACCGACTCTTAGTCCCCAAAGACTGGCTAAATTAAAGCCCGTCAAAATCACTCTTCCGCCCGGAATTAAAACACGAGCGGTTTCTCTGAGCACACTGTGAGGATCTTCGGCTAGTTCCAATGTATGGGGTAGCAAAACAAGATCAATAGACTCAGATTCAAACGGCAATGTTTCGGGTTGTAACCTCACTCTTGCCGAGGCTTCATCAGGAACATGAGTTAGATTTCTCATCTCTCTGTCCCCTGCTATCTTCAAGGCAATCCTGTTGTTGCGCAGGAAGTCGATGCTGGAAGCGCCGAGCTGCAGGGCATTGTACCCAAAACAGTCGGAGACCAATTTGTCAAATTCGTTCTGTTCCCAGGCCAAGCAATACTGGCCAAGGGATGTCCGATAAAAACTATCTAAATCGTATATCGCATCCATACCTGCTGGTCTGACTAGTCGGTTATTCAAAAACTTTGCGTAATTTCCATTAAAGTATTCGCTATTCTAATGTGAGTCGATTTAAATAAGAATGTTCTCCCGGTTTAAGCTAACCCTTCTTGCGTTGTCCTTTATGACGGCCGCCGTCTGTCATGCCCAAGAGCCGAAGGCGCCTGACGTTATAGAGACCGCCGCGGCCCAAGATGACGATTTTTATACGGTATGGAGCCGCATCCGCGACGGGTTCAAGATACCCAACATGGACAACCCTGTCGTTAAAGAAAATCTCCAGAAATACTTGAAGCGGCCAGACTACATTCATCGAATGGCAAACCGCTCTTCTCAGTACCTGTACCACATCATCGAAGAAGTCGATGCCAGAGGAATGCCGACTGAAATCGCATTGCTTCCCTTTGTGGAAAGCGCTTTCGTCTCCAATGCAAAATCCCGAGCAAAGGCAGCCGGACTTTGGCAGTTTATGCCGGCCACCGGACGCCACTACGACTTAGACCAGTCTTTGTGGAAGGACGAACGTTATGACGTTCTTGAAAGCACGAGCGCAGCACTGACTTACTTGCAAAGATTATATGACGAGTTCGGTGATTGGCAGCTGGCGTTAGCCGCCTACAACTGGGGCGAGGGCAATATTCGTCGTCAGATTAAAAAGAACCAGGCAGCTGGAAAGCCAACTGACTATATGTCATTGAAAATGCCCGCAGAAACCAGAAACTACTATCCGAAACTGCAGGCAATTAAGGAAATCGTGATGAATCCCGAAAAATACGGGATTAAGCTGCCGGTCATCTATAACGAACCTTCTTTCATTCAGATCTTCAAAGAGCAGGATATCGACGTTAAAAGGGCCGCTCATCTGGCAGGAATGAAAGAACAGGAGTTCACGGAACTAAATCCTTCTTTCAACCGTCCCGTCATCGTGGCTTCTCACCACCATTCTATGCTGGTGCCTTCAGACAAGATCGATACTTTCGTTGAAAACTTGGTAGCCTTCCGTACTTCCGGCAAACCGCTTTCCAGTTGGACCACTTACCGTGTAGGCCCGAACGAGAGCTTAGCTGCGATTGCTCAGAAAGCTCATATGACTGAAGCCGAGCTGCGTGAAGCTAACCAGATTCCTGCAGGACGCCGCGTTAAGCCCGGTTCTCTCCTTTTGGTCAGCCGTGCTATCGGCATTGGTGATGCCGAAGACATCTCTTCTGACACCATCGGTGCAACTTTTAGTTTGGCACAGGACTACCGAAGAGTCTCCTACCGTGTCCGTAAAGGCGATACTTTGGCCCGCGTTGCTAAACGTCTTGGCGTAAGTCCGACAGCGATCGTTAAGAGCAATAAACTGAAATCAAGAAGATTAAGGGTTGGTCAAACTTTGGTTGTCAATGTACCGATCAGAAATCGTCAAATGGCTGAACACCAACCGTCAAAGCCGGTTGAATCCGCATCTTCAACTTCAAACATTTCTCGTTTTTATGTTGTCCGCAGAGGCGATACCCTCTATAGTATTGCCTCAAGGTTCGGAGTACCGGTTTCTGCCGTAAAAGCTGCGAATAACCTTACAAGTAATAATCTTTCTGTAGGCACCCGCCTTGCCATCAACCAAGAAGGTACCCCGACGAAACGAAATGTTGTTCTGGAAAAACTTCCTCCTTCTGTGAAGAAGACTGTTGTTCAACGGCCTTTAAGCAACCAGACTTACCATAGGGTAAGAAAAGGAGATACGCTGTTTTCCATCGCAAGCTCGGCCAATATCTCGGTCAACAGGCTGAAAGCCTTAAACAACTTGCATTCCAACAATTTAACCATTGGACAAAAATTAAGACTTAAGTAGACTGCGCTAATAACTATTCATGCCAAAACTGCAAAACTCGCTTAATATCTAACAATTGGTTTTTTTTATCTTTTCCGATTATGACTTTATTAAAAGACAAAAAGATTCTTCTTACCGGCGTCCTCTCAAACCGTTCTATTGCCTACGGTATTGCTAAGGCTTGCCATAGAGAAGGTGCCCAATTAGCTTTCACTTATCAGAATGAAAGATTTTTAGACAGAATCACAGAATTTGCCAAAGAATTTGACAGCGACATCGTGATTCCGCTTGATGTGGCAGAAGACAGCCAATTGGAGCAGATGGCAGGAGCGCTCAAAGAAAAATGGGGTTACATTGACGGTGCCGTTCACTCTATCGGTTTTGCACCGCGCGAAGCTATTCAAGGCGATTTCTTAGACGGTTTATCCAGAGAATCTTTCAAAATTGCTTTAGATATCTCTGCTTATTCTTTCCCGGCGATGGCTAAGGTCTTATTGCCGTTGATGGAAGGCCGCTCTTCCTCCCTGCTCGCTTTAACTTATATCGGCAGTGAAAGAGTGGTTCCTAACTACAACACCATGGGCGTGGCCAAAGCAGCTCTTGAAGCCTCTACCCGTTATTTGGCCGCTTCTTTGGGACCAAAAGGCATTCGTGCCAACGCAATCTCTTCCGGCCCGATTAAAACATTAGCTGCCAGCGGAATTAAAGATTTCGGCAAGCTTCTCAAAGAAATGGAACACATTTCCCCGCTTAGGAGAACCGTCACTATCGATGAGGTTGGCAATGCAGCTGCATTCCTCCTCTCTGACTATGCTTCCGGCATTACCGGCGATGTCCTCTACGTAGACGCCGGCTTCCATGCCATCGGCGTTGCGGTTGCTGGAGAATAATATGAAACATTTTTGGTCATTTATCGGTGCTTTAATGCTGGCTTCTGGAGTCGCTCTCGGAGCTTACGGGGCACACGGGTTACATAATGTGGTCACGGTGCAGCGGTCCATCGATGCATTTGAATATGCCGTGCTTTATCAATTAATCAGCGGCCTTGGCTTTTTTGCCATTGCTTGGGGCCTTAATCACTTCAGAGAAGGCCTCGTTAACCTGGCCGGGCTTTGCCTTTTGATTGGTTCTTTAGGCTTTTCCGTCAGCCTTTATCTTCTCGTCCTGATTGAATGGCGTCCGTTCCCGCTGATTACGCCTATCAGCGGCGGATTCATGATTGCGGCATGGGTAATTTTTGCTCTTGCCTCTCTGACTAGCCACCCAAGAAGAAGTATTTTTTAGTTAGGCACTAAATGTCTGCTCTGCTGCCTCCCTCCATTATTTACGTTGCTGACTATAAGGTCCCGATACCGGAAGATATCTCTCATAAGTATTTGACCCTTGATGTTGTTGAATATTCAGAGTTGCTTCCGGAAGAGGAGTCAAAGGCGTTCTTATGGAGCAGACTTATTCTTCAGTCTGTTACCCAACAATTTCAGCCCTCAATGGGCAGAACTCTGAAGGTTGTTGAGAATTACACGAATTCTCTAACCCTTGAAGGCGGTTTTTACAACTACTGTTCCATCGACATCAGAGAAAAATATGTAGCTCTTGCCCTGTCGATTCTTCCAATCAATATTTGCCTAACTTTGTTTAAAGATACGCATTTCTGGGAAGAACTCAGCACAGTCCGTTTTCCGCCGTTTTTTCTTAATTGGATTGAAAGGCAGCCTGATCCTCGTCTCGCTTTCAGCCAATTGTGGGCGGCAAAAATTTGTCTATTTAAGAGAAATGATCCTACGATCCGATTGACGATTAGTCCGGAAGACACTCTCATGGTTGAAGGCTCTTGCGCTTCCCTCCATGAATCCCTCTCTTTTTGGCAAGTGGATAACTGGCTTGCCACTGTTCAGGGTCCGGCTCTAAACTCTGTACTGACTGAGATTAGAACTCCTGAAAAGACGATTGGATTACTGAAAGGCACATACGTTGAAGCAAGTATTGAATAGCGGTTCCACAGAAGAACAAGTCACAGAATTTAAAAAAGTTGCTATTTTCAGCCGCAGAGGAAAGGTTCTTGTTGAACCAATGAAAAAATTGGCTGAAATCTTTACAAAAACCGGAAGAGAAGTTCTTCTGGAACATGAGGCTGCCGAAGTTTTAGGATTTGAAAAAGGCTACACGCTCCCGGAAATCGGAAAACTTGCAGATTTAGCCGTAATCTTAGGCGGAGACGGTACTATGCTCGGCATCTGCAGAAAGCTCGTCTCTTACCGAGTTCCGGTCATCGGCATCAATGCAGGGCACTTGGGTTTCATTACTGACATCTGCTTTGACAACATGGAGTCAGAAATCAAGGAAGTTCTGGACGGTCATTACTTCATTGACTCTCGTATTTTTTTGAAAGCCGATCAGGTTCGCAACGGCGAGACTATTTATTCCGGAATAGCTTTAAATGAAATCTGCGTCAGCCGTGGAATTTCCGGCGGTATGATTGATTTTTCCGTTGCTGTCAACAAACTGCAATTAAGTGCACAGCGTGCTGACGGCATAATCTTCTCAACACCAACAGGCTCTACGGCTTATGCATTGAGCGTCGGAGGGCCTCTGATTGCCCCTACCGTACCCTGCATTCTGATGATTTCGGTTGCCCCGCATACTTTGAGCAACCGCCCTTTGATTCTTGCTCAAGAATCTTTAATTGAGCTGGATATTCTTGACATCCGAGATGCCGGTCTTTACTACGATATGCAGGACTTCACCGAGGTTAAAGTCGGAGATAAAATCGTCATCAAACCTTACGAACATCCGCTCCATATTTTGCATCCCAGATCTCATAATTTCTTCGATACAATTAACAGAAAATTACACTGGAATTTGATGCCGACCACACGCACGCCGTCATGATTACCTCTCTGAATATAAGAAATTTTGTAATTGTCGAACATTTAGAACTTGAACTTCCCATGGGGTTCACTGCCTTAACAGGGCAAACAGGAGCTGGAAAATCTATTTTGATAGATGCATTACAGCTCCTTTTCGGTGCTCGTTCGGACACCGAGTTCATTCGTCAGGGATGTGATAAAAGTGATCTTTCGGCCTCTTTCTCCGTTTCACCGGAAATCAAAGAATGGTTGGATGACAGAGAACTCGATAACGGTGAAGAAGAATTAATTATTCGCCGGACTTTGGATATTTCCGGCAAAAGCAGAGCATGGATTAACGGTTATCCTTCTACGCTGGCTCAGCTCAAAGATTTGAGTAGCCTGCTTGTACTTATCCATGGTCAGCATGCTCACCAATCACTGCTAAGACGCGGCGCTCAGCTTCAAATGCTTGACGGCTACTGCAAGCTCGGTCCCAAACTCATCAAGATAAGACGTGCTTGGGATGAACTTTCTACTGCCCAAGCAAAGTTAAGAAAAGCCAAAGAAGAAGCTTCTTTGAATGCGGAACGACTGGAAAGAATCCGCTGGTTCTTGGAAGACATGAAAGACCTTGGCCCTTCCAAAAATGAATGGGCCTCGATTAATGAAGAACACACACGTCTGTCGAGGGCAACAGATATTTTGGAAGCTTGTCAGAGCAGCCGAGGACTGTTGACTGAAGAAGACTCCAGCGTCCTCAGTATGATTGACACGGCCTTAGACAGGCTCGGTGAGGTTATCGACACTGATCAAAAACTGGAAAAGATTTACAACGCTCTGACAGATGCCCGAGAAATTATTGATTCTGCGTCAGACGATATTGAACATTATCTTTCCCGCACAGACTTTGACGAATCCAGATTTGCAGAATTAGATACACGTCTTTCCGACTACATCAGGATGGCATCTAAGTACCATCTGGAACCGGAACAACTTTACAACGAATACCTGTCAGCTAAAAAGAAAGCTCACGAATTCGAAGAACTTGGTGATTTAACAGCTCTGGAACAAAAGGTTAAAGAAGCCAAAGAAATCTATGATGCCTTGGCTGCAGAACTTTCAAAATACCGTAAAAAAGGTGCGCAAAGCATGGAAAGACAGATTACAAAAGCCATGCAAACACTGGCAATGGAAGGCGGAAAATTCGAAATTTCAGTACAGAACACAGAACATCCTGGTCCTAACGGAACTGACTCCGTTGAATTTTTAGTAGCCGGCCATGCGGGCGTGGCTCCGCGTCCTTTAATTAAAGTTGCCTCCGGCGGTGAACTTGCTCGCATCAGCTTAGCGATTGCCGTTACCGACTCCAGTACGGCAACCGTTGATACTTTGATTTTTGACGAAGTTGATACCGGCATAGGCGGGGCTGTCGCAGAAACCGTTGGCAGACTGCTGAAGACTCTGGGTTCTCATCAACAAGTATTGTGCGTAACGCATCTTTCGCAAGTTGCGGGATGCGCAGAGAATCATTTCAGGATTGAAAAAGTTCAATCTGATAAGGACAAAGCACCCTCTTCTCGAATTACTTTGCTGACTCCGGAAGAAAGAGTCGAAGAAATATCCAGAATGATGGGCGGCTTGAAGATTACGGAAGTGACTCGCGAGCATGCGAAGGAAATGCTCCATCAAGGATAATTGACTGATTCTTCTGCTCTTTTGCAGTAAAAAGAATTGATGGATGCCGGTTTGAAGATTCTTCAGACGGCATCTTTCTTTTTTGGCATTTCCTGTTCTCGTCATTTCCAAGCGAAGAAAAGACAAAACCCAGAATCAAACAATTCTTAGACTATCCAATTCTACTTTCGACATATCTGATATTTGGTCGAAAGGCAATATATTTCTCGGTGTCGAATTTTCCTTCCTAATTTTCTCGAGAAGCGGTAGGATGAGCGTGTGAATGGAGGATTGAAAATAGGGATCCTTCGCTCATTGGAAATCAAAGAATTTCCATCAAATCACTTCAATCTCAAGGAGGAACTATGTTTTCAAAGTCTTTACTATCAGTTGCGATCGCATCAGCAGCTATTGCCTTCGGTGCTAATGCTCTCGCCTGCTCTACTATCATCGTCGGAAAAGACGTTAGTAAAACCGGCACCGTGATTATCGGACATAACGAAGACAACGGCGGACGAATCATTGCTCAGCAGCATTGGGTGCCGGCTCAAACACACAAAGCCGGCGAGATGATTAAGTTCGAAAAATCTGCCGCTGAAATTCCTCAGGCAGAAAAAACGCTCGGCTTCTATTGGACTCAAACCTTTTCACCGACAGGAGCTTCTTTCTCGGACGGCTTTGTCAATGAAAAAGGCGTAACTATCGTTTCCAACGCTTGTTCTCAAATCTTCCCGGAAAACAAAGAAAAAGTTAAAGACGGCGGTGTCGGCTACGGCATTCGAAGAATTATGGCTGAAAGAGCGACAACAGCCAGAGAAGCTATCAAGATTGCCACTGATCTGCTCGACAAATACGGCTACTTTTCCAATGGACGTACTTACACCATTGCGGATCCTAAAGAAGTGTGGCAATTGGCTATCCACCAAGGCAACAAATGGGTTGCCCGCAAAGTCAAAGACAATGAAGTCGTCTATATTCCGAACAATTTCATGATGAACAAAGTCGACGTCACGGACAAAGACGGCGTTATGGTGTCTCCGGGCTTAGTGGAAAAAGCCATCAAAGACGGCAAATACAAACCAGCGGTAGAAGGTCAATGGACAGACTTCAATTTCCGTGAGGCCTACCAGCCTGCCAAGCTGAGAGAAGCTCAATACAATTTCTCCAGAAACCAGATTGCTTGGAAGAAAATCACAGGAAAGACCTTCAACTCCGCCGATGAGTTCCCCTATAGTGTAGTACCGAACAAGAAGTTCGGCGTTGAAGACGTGAAGAAAATTCTTCGTGCCGACTCCAAAGAAGACGGAAAAGCCGGAGAGTGGTACCACGAAAAAGGCTTCGGCATTTCCAGACCGACAACTCACGAATCCGTCGTATATGTGATGGACTCCAACCCGCTTTTCATCCAAGCATACAAAACGTTGGCCAGACCAAGCGAAACACCGTATGTTCCGCTTTATCCAGTAGCAAAACCGGCTCAGGCGACAGCCTTCTTGACCTGGGATGAAGCGACAAAACAGCATTTCAATGCCAAACCGGAAAGCTTCAACTACAATCCGGATTGGCCTGTCTGGTCCTTCATCAATACTTCCAATGCCATCGAATACATTCATCAGGCATATGAAAAGAATATGAAGCAGGTCCGTTCTTTAGAAAAAGAACTCGGCAAAACAGTTGCAAAAGAATTAGAGACAGCAAAAGAGTTGGCCAAGATTTCTCCTCAAAAGGCACAGGAATGGCTTCATTCCAAGAATGTTGAAAAATTTGACAAAGCTCAGGAAGCCATGCAAGAAGCTTTCGAAAAACTTTCTCCTCATGAAGTCTTAGTGCTTGCGGATTCAATCAATTCAAAAGGCGACGAAAACGTAACTATTGCGTTGCTTGGCGACAAGAAGCTCAAGGTTAAAGAGGTTAATCTTGCCAAGACTGTTGCAGGTCCGGGACGTTCTTCCGTTGGCGGCAAAGTCAGCTTAACTTCTCTGGCAAAGCCGTCTTCTTCTGAAGTCAAAGATGTTAACGGTGACGGCGTTGAAGATATCGTCTTTACTTTCACAGCTAAAGATGTAGCCAAAGACATGCTTCCAGGCGCTATTTATGATGTTTGGCTTTATTCCGAAGCCAAAAACAAACCTATTGCAGGTTTTGGCACTGCTTTAATTAAGTAAGCTTTGGAATCAGCGGCTCATTGTTAAATTAACAATGAGTCGCTTTCAAATTATTTGTCTTAATACCATGTATCAATCAAAAACATTACGCAGAGACTTTAATGAAAAAGCCCCTACCTAAAAAAAGATAGAGCACTAATCGGTTTGCTAGGCTATCCTAAACCACCTCTCTTTTTAACCTCTAATATAGTCTAGGACCAATAAAGTTCGGGTTAGAAAAATTCTCGCTTCTTCCCGCTCCTCTAATCTTTCTGCAAATCAAAGAATGTCTTTTGCTTTTTACTTAGCTTCTTTTTTCTGGCAGTCTGCACATAGTCCGTAGAGAGCCATGGAATGATGGACTAAACTGAAACCGTGTTTCTTGCTAATCTCTTTTTGCTTTTCTTCAATCTCTGGATCCACAAACTCTTCGACTTTGCCGCAGCTGACGCAAATCAAATGATCGTGGTGATGATTGTCGTTAAGCTCAAATAAAGCGTTGTCTTTATCAAAGGTACGGCGTACAAGAATACCTGCAGCTTCGAACTGTGCTAGTACGCGGTATACCGTTGCTAAACCAACATCTTCACCTTCTTGAACGAGAGTACGGTAAACCTCCTCGGCACTCATATGACGTTTCTTACCGGAGTCTGCATTCTTAATAAAAAGATCTAAAATTTTTAATCTTGGCCCGGTCGCCTTCAATCCTAGATCTTTAAGATCAAAGGGATTTGCCGGATTGAATGTTTTCTTTATCATTTAGCCTTTCCATTTCTATCCTTAGTTAGCTATCATACAGCCTGTTACTATATTGTCCATTAAATTCAACTCATGAAACGATTTTTTGCAGTTGCGGCTATCTCATCCGTATGTTTAATTAGCGGTTGCTCTACTGACAGCCTTCCGGGTTATTTGAAACCATACCGCCCTGACGTTCATCAGGGAAACGTGGTGACTAGCGAAATGCTCGAGTCTCTTCATGAGGGTATGACTAAAAATCAGGTAATCTTTCTTCTTGGAACACCAACCCTGATCAGCTCTTTCCACAAAAATGAATGGGACTACATCTATTACCTAAATCCGCGGATCGGAGAAACCCAGATCCGCAAGCTCCAGGTATATTTCGATGACAATGGAAAAGTCGAAAGCTTCAAGGCAGATAAAATGCCTGATGAAACCGATGTTGACCTCATGATCTTAGGCGAAAGAGCCAGAGAAAGCTCCATCAAGCGTAACGAGGATATGAAAAAAGAAAAAGAGGCTTCTGCTGATACCTCTGCTCAAGCAAAACCTGTAATTCAAGAACAAAATTCTACAGTCTCCTCCACTGACAAGGAAGCTCAATAATGATTAAAACAGCCATCTCAGGAGCCAGCGGAAAAATGGGCAAAATGCTCATTGAAGCGATCATGAATCATCCGGAATTTGAACTTGTCGCCGCATTGGATCATGCCGGCTCTTCTTCCATCGGACAGGATGCCGTTGCTTTCTTAGGAAAAGAAAGCAACGTAAAAATCACCGCTGATACAGCTTGCATTAAAGTCTCCGGCGCTCAAGTTCTGATTGACTTCACACGACCTGAAGGAACCGTCGGTTACCTCAAAGTCTGCGGTGAGGACAAAATAGCAATGGTTATCGGCACCACAGGTTTTTCTGCTGAACAAAAAAATCTGATCGACGAAACTGCTAAAGTCATTCCAATCGCTTTTGCCCCGAACATGAGCACTGGTGTAAATGTTACTTTCAAACTCCTTGCTGAAGCCGCTAAGCTCATGCCGGATTACGATTGTGAAATCGTGGAAATGCATCACAACCGCAAGGTAGACGCGCCAAGCGGCACTGCCGTTGAAATGGGCCGTGTAATAGCGGAGGCCCGCGGACAGAAACTTGAAGATGTTGCTGAATGGACTCGCCATGGACACACCGGTCCGCGTGTTAAAGGCTCCATCGGATTTGCCGTTCTTCGCGGTGGCGATGTGGTAGGTGACCACCGCGTTATCTTTGCCGGTAAAGGAGAAAGAATCGAAATAGCTCATCTTTCCGCTTCGCGTGAAGGCTACGCTCAAGGAGCCTTAAAAGCCGCAGCATTTTTAATCGGCAAGCACAACGGCCTCTACAACATGGCAGACGTTCTTGGCTTAAAGGATAACTAATCCTGATGGTTTCTGACACGGTCCGGAAACTGGAGGAGGCGATCCACCAAATGGCTATCCGCCTCCAACAGCTGCAGCTGGAAAACCAAAGACTATTTGAAAAGGCTGCGAGGCAGAGTATCGAAATTCAAAAACAAAATGACGAGATAGTCTCGTTGCGGGAAAAGATCGATATTGCAGTACAGGATATCAATGCCAACATTCAGAAGATCGATTCCATCATTGAGTCAACCAAGAAAACCTCATGAGTTCCGTACCTAAAACATTCAACATCCAAGGTGTCCAACTCGCACTGCAGTTGGAACCGGAAGACCTGCCGTTAATCGAAAAAGCTGTAAACGAAATTAATCAGGCAGTTCGAAATGTAAACCAAGGCAAAGACCTCATCCTTACTCCCAATAAGCAAACCCGCATCCTGCTTTACGCCATCCTTCAACTCATTTATTCAAGAGATTCAACCTCTGCAGCAGTGCCTCCTGATGTTGAAAAGAAGCTGGAATCGCTGCTGATTTTCTGCCAGGATACACTTAAGCGAACTCAGTCATACTGAAACGAAAAATTATCAAAAGCTCAATTAGAGGCTTCATCTATTTACTTCTAGAAGTTTCACTCATACAATAAGTCCATCCCCTGCGGAATACGATTAGCGACTGGTTGTTCTTTGAACCAATACTAAATCGTATGGATGCTAACTTGGCTTCCTCTCTGTTGAGCGGCACGCGCTGCTGCTCCTAAGACTAGTCAGAGGCGTCCACCCTGAACCTTCGGTTCAGGACACAAGTCGGACGGTTCAAGCGGGGGACCTAATAAACGCTTTGGTATAATCCAGAGCGTTTATTTTTGCATGATAAGTGACTAATATGTCTCACAAAATTCAAATCGCAGATTCCAATATCAATTTTGTGGCCGAGGATGGAGAGACCATCAGTCAAGCGGCTGAAAAAAATGGAGTCCTGCTGACATTAGGCTGCAGAATGGGTGCTTGCGGAGCTTGTAAAAGCAAACTCTGCTCCGGCGAAGTTAACTACTCAAAGAAGCCTCTTGCCCTGACTGAAGAAGACAAAAAAAAAGGCATGATTCTTCTTTGTACTGCGGTCCCGGCAACTGACCTTATAATCGAAGCTAAAAACGCCAGAAGAACAAAAAAATCAGCAAACCGGTTCGATGTAAAAATCGTCAAGATCGTTAAGGTCAGCGACGAGATCCTTAGTATGACCATTGAACGCGTAGACGGTCAGAAATTCGACTTTGAAGCCGGTCAGGTCATCAACATTCTTTTGCCGAACGGCGACTCTAGAAGCTACTCTTTTGCTTCTCCTGCTGTTCAGCAAACTACCGCTGACCTTTACATCCGTCACGTCAGCAACGGATTATTCACCGGACTTCTCTTCAACGGTACCGTCAAGGAAGGCAACATCCTAAAAGCGGAAGCTCCTTTCGGAACTTTCACTTTTAATACCCCGAAAGATAAGAAAGCCGTCTTCCTAGTAACAGGCACAGGAATTGCCCCGGTAATGAGCATTCTTCGTACGCTCAAAACTAACGATGACTTGAAAGGCAGAGGCATTTCTCTTTTCTGGGGTGTCCGTCACGCCAAAGATTTGGCATTCTTATCTGAACTGGAATCTTTAGCAGAAAGCTATCCGGCCTTTAAGTTCTACCCTGTCGTCTCCAAAGATGAAAACTGGCCGGGGCTCAAAGGCAGAATCACCAAGCACGCGGCTGAAATTATCGGCGACTTCACAGACTGCGATACTTATTTGTGCGGAAGCACACCGATGGTTAACTCCGTCACTGACTACTTGTTTGTCAGATGCGGCCTCAAAGAAGACCGCACCTTCTCCGATGCTTTCGGTGGCTAAGCCTTCTCTTTTTTGAGGTAAGCGTAGGCCATCAAACCGATACCTGCAGCAATCAAAGGAATACACAGCCACTGTCCTCTCGACAAGGACAGTGCCTGCAGTCCGAGATAGCTATCGGGTTCTCTGAAGAACTCAACAATAAATCTGCCTACCCCATAAACCAAGAAAAAAAGCCCGGAAACAGCACCTCTCGGTCTTGCTTTAGTCGAGTAAATCCAAACAATCAAAAATAAAATCAAGCCTTCAGCGGTAGCTTCATAGAGCTGCGAAGGATGACGCGGAATGTTGTCCTCTGCTTGTGGGAAAATCATCGCTAACGGAAAATTCGGATCCGCAGCCCTTCCCCACAACTCCCCGTTGATAAAGTTTCCTAAACGGCCGAAGAAAAAGCCCAGCGGAACCAGCGGCGCCACAAAGTCGCCAACAGTCAAAGGAGATTTCTTTTTGCGCCAGGCAAAATAACAAATAGCTAAAATCACACCGATAAAACCGCCGTGTGCACTCATGCCGCCCTGCCATACCGCAAAAATCTGCAGCGGATGCCTCAAGTAATATTCCGGCTGATAAAAAAGAACGAATCCCAACCGTCCGCCGAGAATTACGCCGATCATTCCCAGAAATAACAGGTCTTCCAGGTTTTCTTTGGTAATGTCTCGCCAAGCCTGGCGGCTTCTATAGAGACCGAGGGTGTAAAAAAGCGCAAAACCGATAAGGTACATCAAACCGTACCAATGAATACCGAATGAGCCGATATGGAAGGCAATAGGATCAAATTCTGGGTGTACTAACATCGCGGATTGTTCCTTTACTGTAAATCTTCTTGGAGACCCTCTCCGTATTCTCTCAGTTCCTCGATGAGTTCCATGTTGACATTCGGTCTGTCAGCAAGCTCATCAAGAAGTTTGAAGTACTCTTCAAAGGTTCGGCTGCCGTTTGCCCCACGAATCAAATGCTGAGATTTATAAAGATACCAATCCGCAGAATCCTGCTCGGTCATCGCTTCCGGATAGTTCCTGGAAATAAAGCGGCGGATTAACTTATCCATACCTTTGTACTGATAATCTTTGGTTAAAGATTTCTCGGACAATTCAAACTCATTCATTGCTCTGAGCTCATCAAGCACTCTTCTGTCTTGATCGCTAACAAAGCCGCCGGAGTAAAGTGCCGTTTCTACATCTTCATCCTTCGGTTGGGTTCCTTCGAAACGTTCTCGACGGATTTCGTTAAGCTTCAAATAAAGATTGCCGACAAAGCCTTTATCCATCTCTTTTAAGAATTTTGTCCGCTCTGCGAGTTCTGTTCGGCTTAGGCTGAACATCTGTTCAAATTCATTTCTATAGAACGGAGACGCTTTGACGATAAAAGGATATTTATTCGCTGAGATGCTCACAAACGGAAGAGGATTCTTGCCTGCTTCTCTCTCTTCTGCGGTTAAATTTGTTCTGGCTTCTAAATCTGAATCTTTAAGCTGAGGAAGTTCAGTCGGATCGGCAGTTAAATCCCAACATAAATATTCTTTACCTGACTTCAGAATCGGGAAAAGCAAACGCAGGTTCTTTGTAGCAGGAATGGAATAATCTGCTACGACTAAAAGGGCCGTCTGAGAGTCCAACAATTTCTGCACATTCTCTTTATTAGACAAACTGACGGCATACTCCCAAAACTTCGGCTCCGTATCTTTAATCTTCTTGGCCAGTAATGCCGTTGCCCGTGCGTCAGACAAAGCATCGTGGGCATGGTCGTGGACTAAGCCGTTCACCTTGGTCAACTCTTCCAGCTTCATGGAAACGGAACCGTTGTCTTTATGCGGCCAATTCAAAGTGTCCGGTTTAAAGGCATAAAGCGCTTTAATCACGGTAAACATATCCATTCTGGCACGTCCTTCTCCGTATTCCCGGTCATAGGGGTTGATGAGATTTCTCCAGAACATAAATCTGCTGACTTCATCATCAAACTTCAAATTGTTATAGCCGAGAACAATAGAATTCGGTTCTTTAAACTCCTTATAAATTTTGTTGGCAAAAACAGCCTCGGGCTCGCCTTCCGTAAGACACATAAGAGGCGTAATCCCCGTTAAAAGACACGCTTCCGGGTGCGGAAGATAGTCATCTGCAGGAGAACAGTAAATCAGCAAATCTTTACTTTTACGGCGAAAGTTTGCATCTGTCCTGAAACCACCGAACTGTGCTGGCCGATCCCGTTTCTTATCGGTACCGAAAGTTTCATAGTCGTACCAATAAAAAGTTACGTCTGATGCTGTGCCTGCATTGGCCATTTATATCTCCATTTTCGGCGCATACTCAGGTACCCGTCCTTATGCGCATCTATTGTCGTTTCTTAATATCAAATAGAAGATTTTACCTTCAAAACGAAATTTTGATTAAGAGAAGATAGGTATAGTCTCATTTCGCAACATTGTTAATATGCAAAAAAACACTCAGTCTCAAAAAGAAATGACTGAGTGTTTCCAGCTAAGGAAGAAAGGATTTTTTACCAAGCCTCTTTGACTAAGCGTCTGACTTCTGATGTTGCCTTACGGTTCGGACTGCACAAGCGATTTCTGAGATCACGCGGACTTTCTTTAGCCTTCTGAATTGCAGCAGCAATTTCATCTGCTGCCTGTTTAACATCTTCTTCACTCGGATCATCAGCGGACGAAACCTTGAGAAGTTTTTCCAAAAGACCTAATTCCGCATAGTGCTTAATGTCATAAGCCATCGGAGGAACCTTGGCTGCAAACTTATCAAGTTCGGCCACGCTGCGCAGAGTAATTCTGGCGGCTGATTCTTTGCCCATTGCGTGAATTAAAACCTTAGGATCGTCTAAAGCCAAAATACGGTTAGCTTGGTAACCATGAGCTAAGAAAGCACCTGACATGGCTTTACCTACGATCAAGGAAACAATCGGATGCCCGGCCTCACGCGCCTTAGCATAAGCAGCCACCGAACCGGCTAAAGCCTGATGAATGCCGAAGGCTTCTTCTCTTCTGCCGTAAGCCTGGCTGGTCACGTCAACAATAGCAACGATTGGACGCTTTTCAGCCTTATCAGCATCTTCTTTAACGATGGTGCTGATGGTTTTAGCCAAAGTCCAGCCTTCTAGAAGTCCGACTTCTCCGGTTCTGGCACGAGGATAATGATTATTCGGATCGGGAACGACGGCCACATAAATCGCACCGTCCTGCTCCACTGCCTTGACGGAATCTATCAAAGGAAGGAATGGGGCGCCAGCCGGAGCAAGCCTCTCTAACCAAACGGCGCCGCGGCTTTTTACATTAGTCATGTTTAAATCCTCCTTCATAGAGTTTTTCGGCTGTTCCCGGCTGAGCCTGCTCAGCAGTGTCATAGGAAGAAAGTGTTTCTAAGAAATAATCAATGCATCCGGTCCTGAAATGTTCGGGAACGCCCTTTTCGGCACATTCCTCAACGGCTTTTTTGATTTCCGGAACATCATCTTTAACTAATTTGTCCACAAACCCGCATCTGGATCTGACTTCACCGCCAGTCATCTGCCAAATAAACGGTTTGTCTTTAGAGTTGTACTCACGGATGCCGGCTTCCTGCTCAATGACCTGAGGACCGTTCAAGCCAAGACGGGCTTCTTTGGTGACCACAAGGTAGCTGCACAATGCGGCTGCAATAGACATACCGCCAAAGCATCCGACGGTGCCGGCAATAACGCCGATAACTGGAGTAACTTCTCTTGCTCTGACAATTGCTGCATGAATATCAGCGATAGAGGCCAGACCTAAGTTGGCTTCCTGCAGACGCACTCCGCCGGTCTCTAAGCACAGCACCACAATAGTCGGTTTGCCTGCCAAGCAGTCTTCTGCTGCTAAGTCAATGGCCGTCGCCATTTTTGCGCCGGAGACTTCGCCCATGCTTCCGCCCTGGAAAGAGCCTTCAATGGCTACGACAACGGCATCCTTGCCTTGGATTGTTCCTTTAGCGATAACCATGCCGTCATCTGATTGAGGAACAATTCCCTGAGGTTCCAACCACGGAGATTCCACGCCGTCAAAAGGTCCGAGAATTTCACGGAAGGAACCGGAATCTAAAATGGCTTTAGCTCTTTGACGAGCGCCTAATTCAATAAAACTCTCTTTGTTATGCATGTTCGGCCTCATCTAAAACTTGTTCAACTCTTAAACGCACAACTCCGGGAGATGCACCGAAATCGTTAATCAGCATGCGTCCTGCAGGCACCGAATTGAATTGTTGGATGCGGGAAAATAATGCCTTCCAGCGTTCTGCACTGTTATCTACAGAACTCTTAATAATCACAGTCAAAGTATCGCCGTCAGAAGATTCAAACACTACTTCCAGATCGCCCGAACTCACTACGCCGTTTTGTAATTGGACGCTCTTGTCCAATGTCTTCGGCGCCTGAAGGGTTAAGGTAACTTTTTCCATAATAGTCGACCTAATTAATCCTAATTGAACTAAATTTATCTATAAACAATGTGGTAGCCAGCAGATCCGCGGCCCCTCCGGGAGAGACTCTCCGCGCTCTGCTCCAGGTATCAAGTTCTTCCAGTATTCTTTCTCCGTCTTTACTTTCCAAGCCTCCGGCCTGAAGAAACTCACGGCTCTTTTTCTGCAGCCCTCTGAGAGCTTCCAATCCTCCCCGGTAGGCAACACAAGTATCATTAAGAGAAGCCGTCAAAGCCAGCAGGCTGTTGATTCTGGCGCTCTCTTCCGAACAGCCTCTCTTGCGAGAATGATGAAGCATCGGCAAAGAAGCATAGACAATATGAGGGAAGCCTCCCTGAGCTTCTTCTTTTGCTCCCGTCAAGCCATGAAGCTGCTTAACCGTTTGACCGTGTGTCGGTTTCTGAGAAGATGCCTTTCTGTCTTCGGTGGACGCCAATTTAGCGATATCTTGGAAGAATCGTCTCTTTGACGTATTCATCTGATGCGAAGCCAGAACGGAACTGCAAAGTCCTAACGACCAGATTGCACCTTTGTGCGTATTCACGCCTCCGGTCACAGAAAGCATCTGGGCTTCCGCCTCTCTGCCGATAAGGCCAATCTCTTCTCGAAGTACCGCATCAACTTCCCTTCCCCAAGAGACTTTTGCCATCTCCAGGAAGAAGGGTTCGAGACACTGAGCGGACCTCTCCATCAAGGTCAAATCCATATCGGAATGGCTGCCGCTGCTTCTCCTGTCTACTAATCCGGGCTTAGGGGCCAAGAACGCTTCTTCTATCAAAGCTAAAGAAGCATTTGCAGCCAGAAAGTGAAGATCAGAGAAGGAAGAATTCATTACCAGCTCCGGAATTTTGCCGGTGGTTCATACAAACCGCCGGACCACTCAACCAAATCAGCAATGCTCTTGGCTGCAAGCATGGAGCGGGTAGCTCTGGACTTATCGATTCCCAAATCAGATGGGAAGGCCACCTTACCGGACTGACGCAGTTTTTCGACATCCTTCGGGTTTGCTCTGAGACCGATATCGGTAATGCCTGCGACTGCCGCAATCATCTTCTTCCTCTCTTCCATGGAATCAGCCATGTACAGATAAGCGATTCCGTCTTCTGTCAGAAGATGAGTGACGTCATCAGCGTAAATCATGATCGGGGCAAGAGGCATTCCGGCGTCCTTAGCAACCTGAACGGCTTCCAAGTTTTCGACGAATGTCGGTTTAGCCTTAGCCTGGAATGTTTCAACCATCTGAACAACCAGCTTGTGGCCGCGGGCAGTTGGACTTGGTTCTTTGATCATGTCAAGCCATGCTTTTGTGGCATGGCGTCTTCCGTGAGGATCGTGGCCCATGTTCGGAGCGCCCCCGAAACCGGATAAGCGTCCCTTGGTAACAGTAGAGGAGTTGCCTTCGGCATCAATCTGCAGAGTGGAGCCGATAAACATATCGGCTGCATACTGGCCGGCCATTTGGCAGAAAGCTCTGTTAGAACGCATGCTTCCGTCAGCGCCGGTAAAGAATACATCCGGGCGTGCAGCCATGTATTTTTCCATGCCGAGCTCACCGCCGAATGAGTGAACGCTTTCAACCCAGCCGCTTTCAATAGCCGGGATTAGCGTTGGATGCGGATTCAAGCACCAGTTTTTGCAAATCTTGCCTCTAAGACCCAGTTCTTCACCGTAAGTGGGAAGAAGAAGTTCAATAGCTGCGGTATTAAAACCAATACCGTGGTTCAAAGACTGAACCATATGGCGCCCATAGATACCCTTCAATGCCATCATTCCCATCAAAACATGTTGGTTCTTAATCTGGCGTGGATCGCGGGTAAACAACGGTTCAATAAAGAAGGGCTTATCGCTCTTCACGATTAAATCAACCCAAGAACCTGGAATATCAACGCGTCTCAAATCTTTGGGATCGTCAACAATCTCATTGACCTGGGCAATCACGATACCGTCATGGAAAGCTGCTGCTTCGAGCAGTGCCGGAGTATCTTCCGTGCTCGGACCGGTGTAGAGATTGCCTTCTCTGTCTGCTGCATAAGCAGCAACCAAAACAACGTCAGGGATGAGATCGACGTAGAGACGGGAATAAAGTTCGATATAAGTATGAACGGCACCGATTTCCAATGCACCGTCTTCAAGAAGCTGTGATGTTCTGAGGCTTTGTGCGCCGGAGTAGGAGAAATCTAACTTTCTGGCGATGCCTTTTTCAAAAACGTCCAAATGTTCCGGAAGGCTCATGCTTGGAATGATCATATGCAGATCGTGGACTTTGTCCGGATTGAGTTCGCACAAAGATCTGGCGAGAAAATCTGCCTGTTTCTGATTATTACCTTCAAGAACGACCTTGTTGCCTGGTTCAATAACGGCCTCAAGGGCTGCAACGATATTTTCAGTTGGAATAACCTTACCGTTTTGTTTTAAGCGGGACAGCCGCTCTTTTTTCAAGCGGCGGCGTTTGTCCCAAATTTTAGGCTCTGAGCCAAACTGCATTTATTGCTCCTTTGGGAATGTGATTGTTTATCAAAATTATGAAAAGTCAGCTTGCTTCTTTCAATAAGTATTCTCGTCACTTCATTACTTTTAACTTAATGAAAATTTTGATTTAAAACTTATCTTGTTAAACTTAACTTCCTGTATTTAAAATTTTATTCAGATTATTTTTCGTTTTTTTAACCGTTCCGATTTTTTATTTTGGGCCTGACCATTTCTTCAGACTCCTTTATCATTGACGGCATGAACCTCAAAGCTTTTCTTCCGCATGATCTTCTTTTCCTTCGTCCTCAGATTCTTCTGCCGAATGAGGCTCCCGAGTGGGCGCAAAATTCAATAAAAGAAGGTCTTCCATGCGTCGTCAGACGAGACGCCGTATCATTAGAGAAAATTCCCGTCGGCTTCAGAGGAACGATGCGAAGTCAGCGATACAGCGGTTTTATTTCAACTCAAGACGTCTTAAGAAAACTCTCTCCGGAAGACACCGCAGTGTTTCTTCAATCGACGAGCCTTAAATCTCCCCAGCTCGACTACTTAAAAGATTTCTCGGAATTTATCCAAGCAAATGAGAAATTAAAAAATTCAGTGAAATGGGGAATCTCAGGTTCTTTCGGTTTTTCTTTAGCGGTCGGAAGAAAATACTTTCGAGATACAAGCGATATTGATTTAGTTATCAGAGCCAACAATGAAGAAGAGCTAAACCATTTAGCTTCGTTAAAATCGTGGATTCTGAATCCTAAATTCCAACTAGATATTCAGATTCAAACTTCTAAAGGCGGATTCTCTTATAAAGAATGGCTGAGAACTAAAAAGGTTCTCCTTAAAACAAACACCGGTCCGCTCTTAACC
Source organism: Turicimonas muris (assembly GCF_002221595.1). Classification (GTDB taxonomy): domain Bacteria; phylum Pseudomonadota; class Gammaproteobacteria; order Burkholderiales; family Burkholderiaceae_F; genus Turicimonas; species Turicimonas muris. The sequence goes on along the minus strand of NZ_NHMP01000001.1, from coordinate 250,159 downwards.
GATAATCCTTGGTGATCTTATGCGTAAAATCCTCTTCTCTTTTCCAGGTCAGGGTTCACAGTATCCCCGCATGCTAGATGGGATTGCAAACCGTAATTTCTATGAAGATCTCTGCCTCCAAACCTTGAACAAAAGCTTGGGCGAGCTCACAACCGAAGAAGCGCTCCAACACAACGCTAATGTTCAGGCTTCCCTTCTTATTTGCGGCGTCAGTTGGGCTAATGACTTCATTCAAAAAGGCATAAAACCGTCTTTTACTGCTGGACTGTCCATCGGTGCCTTTCCCGCTGCTGTGATAGCAGGTGCTTTGCCGATGCAAACCGCGCTAAAAATAGTTTATAGGAGAGGAACCCTGATGCAGGAGGCCTATCCAACCGGATACGGTTTGACTGCAGTCGTCGGATTGACGTTAGGAAAAGTTGAGCAAATTTGTACCGATACCGGCTGCTTCATCGCCAATTACAACGCTGAAGACCAAATCGTTGTCGCAGGCAGCAATGAAAACATGAGTAATGCCTCCGCGGCCGCCCTAAAAGCAGGGGCAGTCAAATGCGTCCGCATTAAAATTACTGTTCCCTCACACTGTGAACTTCTTAACAGTGCCGCAAACGCATTAGCCGAAGAATTTTCTAATGTTGAATTGTCCAGACCCCGCATCACTTACATCAGCGGCTCTACCGGCCGGGCGATTTTTGATCCCGAAAAACTCAAAGAAGATCTTCTCTTTAATATGTGCCGCCGAACCCAATGGCATGAAGCGATGGTCAGTGTTTTCCAAAGAGGCTGCAATGTTGCAATTGAAATGCCTCCCGGAGAAACGTTGACAGGACTAACTAAAAAAGCATTCTTGGAAAGTTTATGCATCAGCGTCCAAACCATGAAAGTGGAAGAAATCTTCGATCAGCTCGAATTTATGCAGTAAGGCCTATTTATTTCGTAGACTTCGCGCAAACATTCTTCCTTCAGCTACCAGAGCCAAGATATTCGGCTCATGCTGTCTGCTGCGCTTAAATACCATTGTGATGGATTGACTTCTACGGCATGGAGGCTGAAGCGGAATAAAATTAACGGTATCCGGATAAACGGCAGACATTCTGCCGGGAAGAATGGAAACACCGACTCCCGCGTTTACTAAACTTAAAGCGGAAAAAATGTCTTTTACTTCGGTAATGTGTTTAGGAGAAATATCAGCTTTCTTAAAAAGCTGCCGAAAATCTTCATAAGTGGCGAACCCGGGTGCCAAGGTGATGAACCGTTCATTCTCAAAGGCCGACAAAGGAACGGCCTCTTGAGTGTGGATTTTCATCCAAGCGGGAGTGGCAAGAAAAAGTTCGTCAACAAAGAGTGGCAGGATTTCAAAATGACTTGGCAGATCGCTTTGCTCATCTAAAGCAATAACAATAAGGTCCAACTCATTTCTGTCAAGCTTAGACAGCAGTTTCTCATTAGAGCCCATTGTTAATTCAAACTCGATCCCGGGGCGACGCAATTTCGAAGCATTGATCAAATAAGGAAGCGTGCGGATGGTCAGGGAGTACAAAGTTCCCACTTTCACCAAGGGACTGCCGACACCGCCGGCAATTTTTGTTAGTTCAACCGCATGAGTCAGATGATCTATAACTTCTTGACAATGAGATTGAAAAAGCTTGGCGGTTTCGAGAGGACGCAGCAGCCGACCGCGATGGGAAAACAGAGGACAGCCTAAACCGTCTTCCAAAGAATGAAGCGCCCGGTGAATACTGACCGAACTCATATCCAAAGCTTCCGCAGTTCTGCCTAAATTTCCTGTTTCCATAAAAGATAAAAATATCTCTATCTTCCTTAAGGTAATTTCTTCATTCAGACGAAATCCTTCAAAGTAATCTTTGTTCATTTTTATCAGCCTTATTTTTCTCTCATAGACCTGGATCGGCGATTCCTGAGAAGCAAAGAGAGAACTCCGGATTCATTCCTGTTAAATTCACCCGCTCCAAGAAGAGGTGATAGCACTTCCGAGGAAAAGAGAAAATCCGATTTTTCCCGAATCTTGTCCTTTCAGTCCCGTAATCATCAGTATCTAGGCGTTATATTTCTGATTAGTTTTCTATTACTAAAACTTTCCCAAGACACAAGTTACACAAGAAAAGAGGTTCAAGTGGAATTACAAACAATTGCGCTCCTCGCTGCATTAGGATGTTGCACTGGATTTTTAGCAGGTCTTTTAGGGATCGGTGGCGGAATGATTATGACGCCTTTCCTGATCATGCTCATCCCTGCTTCGCTCATCCCACACGATCATATTGTTCACGTTGCCATCGCCACTTCCTTGGCAACCATCACCTTTACTTCCATCTCCTCAGTTCGTGCCCATCATAAAAGAGGCGCCGTTCTATGGAATGTAGTCGCATCGGTCGCACCCGGCATCTTGCTCGGGGCTTTGCTTGGCGCACAGATTGCCAGCCTTCTTTCCACATTTTGGATCTCTTTAATTTTCTGCTGCTTCGTTGGTTTTTCTGCGTTCAAGATGTTTATGAACAAACCTCCGAAAGCTGACAGGGAACTTCCCGGAAATATCGGACGCATATTTGTCGGTACCATTATCGGTGTCCTTTCGGCCTTGGTAGGTGCCGGCGGAGGCTTTATTTCCGTCCCCTGGATGATTTGGTGCAATGTCAAAATGCACAATGCTGTGGCTACCAGTGCGGCCCTGGGATTCCCAATCGCTTTATTCGGTACTATGGGCTACATTATCAGCGGCTGGAACGTCCAAGGACTTCCACAATGGCCGATCGATATCGGCTACATCTGCATCCCTGCTTTGTTTGCTCTGGCTATTCCAAGCGTTCTTTTGGCACCTGTCGGCGCAAAAGTAGCTCACTCCATCGATGTGAAGCCTCTCAAAAAATGCTTTGCCTGCTTGCTCTGCTGCATTTGCGTTTACATGCTTAGACAAGCCTATTTGGCTTGGTAAAAAGTTTTCTGCCTAATTGAAGCACCCGGTTGCTTGGTTTCTATTTTTCTTAGAAACTTCGTCTTAAACTTGGTGCTTTATTATTTACTCTGCTAAAAGTAATGACCGCTGTCCAGTTCATCCCCGGCTCTTCAGTAGCTGAATATTTAAGTCTCGTTAGAAGAAAGAATCCTTTGATTCATTGTGTGACCAATGAAGTGGTCCAAGAAATTACCGCTAATGTTTTGTTAGCTGCAGGCGCCTCTCCTGCCATGGTTGTCGGAGAAGGCGAGGCGGAAGACTTTGTCGGCATCTGCGATGGTCTGTCCATCAATGTCGGGACGCCGTTTTCAATGCGTGTCCAAATCATGAAAGCGGCCGCCCGAAAAGCCAGAGAATTAGGTAAACCATGGATCTTAGATCCGGTGGCTGCGGGGGCCCTCGTTTGGCGTGACAAAATCATCTTTGAATTGATGAGAACCGGCCCCGACGTAATTCGCGGCAATGCTTCTGAAATCAAATTTCTTGCAGGGCAAGGCTCCGGCGGAAAAGGTGTAGACAGTATGGATTCCTCTGATTCTGCCCTTCAGGCTGCCGTTGAACTGGCTGAGCACTATTCTTCCATCGTGGTCGTTACCGGCCGGACAGATTACATCACGGACGGCACTACCACCTATTCCGCTGAAGGCGGGAACCCGTTGATTACGAAGGTTGTCGGAACCGGCTGCTCTTTGTCTACTTTAATTGCCGCCTTCATCAGCAGTACGGATAGCAAACTTGAAGCCGCAGCCGCTTGTTGCGCCTATGTAAAAAAGGCCTCCGAAAAAGCAGCGTCTGACTCTAAAGGCCCGGGGTCTTTCCATGCCGCCTACCTGGACGCCCTGTACAACTTAAAACCGGAAGACTTCAATGCCTAATCCAATCGATCTGTCTTTATATCTAGTTTTGGACGCCAATCTGTGTCCGACGCCGGAACAGATGGTTGAAACCGCCTTAGAGGCTGTTCGCGGCGGTGCCACTGTTGTTCAGCTGCGTGCGCCTGAATGGAAAAAGCGCAAGCAGCTCGATGCCGCACTCCTGTTAAAAAAGGCCCTTTGCGGAACCGGTGTGCCTTTAATCATTGACGACCATCTCGACATCGCTTTAATTTGCAGAGCCGACGGTGTTCATGTGGGTCAAGCAGATTTGCCTGTAAATGAAGTCAGAAAGCTGATGGGAAAAAATGTCATCATCGGTCTTTCCGTCGGCAGCCAAGAAGAAATGCAGACGGTAACTGAGGATGTTGATTATTTGGGCATTGGTCCGGTATTTGCGACAACCACTAAAAAGGACGCCGGCAAAGCTATCGGGCTCCAAGAGCTTAAAGCACTCAAGAAGCAAACCTCCTTACCGGTGGTCGCTATCGGCGGAATTAACGAATCTAACGCCAAAGAGACGATGCTGACCGGCGTTGACGGTATCGCTGTCGTCTCTGCTATCTGCGGAGCCGCCTCACCCTACGAAGCGACTAAAAAACTCAGGGCAGAAATCAAAGATGGTGACTAATTAGATTTCTTCTTATTCTGATTTCTATTGATGAACTTCATCGCGCCGAAACTGACAAGAAGAATAGCTATCCAGCAGCCGATAAATTGAAAAGTTAGTCGAATGCTAGCTTTTCTTGCTTGAGTTTGAACAAACAGTCCGTAAGAAGCTTTTGCTTGCTCTAAAGTCGGAGAACAAAACAAAGGATTTTCGTCGGAAAAAGGAGCTGCGGTATAGACGGCAGGGTCTTTTGCAGTCGAGGTTAACCCTTTTTTCTGACAGAAGGCTTCCAAGGACGGGAAGTCTTGTTTGATGGCATATTCCCAGTTGGCTTCCCCCAGCGCTTCTCCTTCTCCAAAAGAATTCATAGAATTGGACAAACTCCAGGAGGCCACGGCCAGGAAAGAAATTAAAAACCAAATTTGCCAGCGGAAAACCATTGAAAAGACCTTTAACAAAAAACGATTCGGAGTGTTCTTTTTGAGAGTTGAAGTTCGAAGCTTTAGCTAAGAACGTGTACTCTTCTTTTATCCGATTAATAAAAAGGAAATTTTATTATGTATCAGAAGACTTTGCTTGCAGTGCTTGCAGCAGCCGCTCTTTCTTCAGTTCAGGCCCAAACCGCGTCCGATGCGCCGGCAGCAGTCCAAAATGCTCCTGCTGCTGAAAGCTTCGGTCAAAAAGCAACCTCTTTCTTAGATTCCATAACGGATACCGTAAAGAATTGGGCAGACAAAACCCCTGGCGAAGTAGACAAATATTCTCAGGAACTGAAAGAAAAGTGGCCTGGCATCAAAGACCAATTTAAAGAAAAGTGGCAGCAGGGACTTGAGAAGGGAGGAGAAGCCAAAGACCAAGTCACAAAATGGATGAATGATACTTTCAGTAAAGAAAGAATGGATAAGGCTGAAACCTGGATTAACAACTTCAAGGCCGGTACCGAGGAAAAAGTTATCGATCCGCTCGTCCCTTACCTCCTATCCATGCGTTATCCAAACCCGATGGACGAATGGCAGGCAGGTTACCGCAAGACGGTCAATGTCCAAGTTAAAGGATTGGAAACACCTCTGACCGTCCAGCTTCCGATTTCGTGGGATGTCAGCCAAGATCTGAATGCTAACGGAACAACATTGATGACATGGAGAAGCGAATCCGGCGACGGGCCATACGCAGTCTCCCTGATCAGCACTCCGGAGGGTGCAACCGTTGACAGTATTATGGCAGGTTTGGAAAAAGACAAACCCGGCACAACGGCAAAGAAATTGGGAAACTCTCAGATTAAATATTTAGAGTACCCTGTGACATCTGAGTCGAAAAACGCAGTAACCTATTATGCAGTTCCTCTCGAAGACAAGACTATTTTGTTAGCGGCCGAAATTACCAAGAAATCAGATCAAACTGAACTGCAGCTTCAGGAAGCCATGCAGAAGGCTCAGCCCTTCTTTGCATTACTCGCTCAAAGTGTTTTTGTAAAACAGCAGTAACCTGCTTGCAAAGAAAGGAAATTTAAAGCTTTGAGCTGGTTATAGGCGACTTGGTTTAATTAAAATGTGCACCAAAGACGGTGCACATTTTTTAACCGTCATCTTCAATTCCACTGAGGACTTTAAATGGCCGAAATTGTTAAAACCTCTATTAAATCTCTCCCCCTAGTCTATAGAGGAAAAGTTAGAGACAGCTACGCTGTCGGAGAAGACAAACTTTTAATCGTAGCCAGCGATAGAATCTCTGCTTTTGACGTAATCCTTGATGATCCCATTCCTAACAAAGGAAAAATTCTCACCGGATTAACTGACTTCTGGTTCAAAGAATTGGACGGAATTGTCCCTAACCACTTGACAGGTATCGATCCTGAATCTGTGGTAGCTCCTGAAGAAAGAGACCAAGTTAAAGGGCGTGCCGTTGTTGCAAAGAGACTCAAACCAATCCTCGTTGAATGCGTCGCCCGCGGCTATTTAGCCGGCAGCGGCTGGAAAGAATACCAGCAAAACGGTACGGTCTGCGGAGTTAAGCTTCCGGCAGGCTTAAAGCAAAGCGAAAAACTTCCTGAACCAATCTTTACTCCTGCAGCTAAAGCAGAAGCAGGCCATCACGACGAAAACGTCTCCTATGAACAAGTCGTTGAATTAGTCGGTCCGGAAATTGCCGAAAAAATTCGTGACTACACATTAAGACTCTATAAGAAGGCAGCCGACTATGCCGCCACTAAAGGCATCATCATTGCCGATACAAAATTTGAATTCGGCTTGGATGAAAACGGTACGGTTGTCTTGATGGACGAAATCCTTACTCCCGACAGCTCCAGATTCTGGCCTGCTGATCAATATAAAGTCGGTCAGTCTGAACCAAGCTTCGATAAGCAGTTCATCCGTGATTGGCTTGAAACTCAGCCGTGGAACAAGAAGGCTCCGGCTCCGAGAGCTCCGGCCGAAATTCTTCAGAAGACTAGTAAAAAATATGAAGAAGCCTTGAAGCGCTTAACAGGCAAAGGCGTAGAAGCTTAATTTAAAATCTCGAAAACAAGGCGCACTCGTGCGCCTTCGTCGCTATCTAGAGGAAAAATTCATGACAGAAAAAATAGAATCCCCGGTGGTAGGCGTTCTGATGGGTTCCAGTTCCGACTGGGAAGTCATGGGCAATGCCGTGGAAATGCTGAAAAATTTCAATGTACCTTATGAAGCAAAGGTCGTTTCTGCCCACCGTATGCCTGATGAAATGTTCAAATATGCAGAAACCGCCAGAGACCGCGGCATCAAAGTCATCATCGCCGGCGCCGGCGGAGCTGCTCACCTGCCCGGAATGCTCGCCGCTAAAACGACTCTGCCAGTTCTCGGCGTTCCTGTCCCCTCTCGCTATTTGAAGGGCGTCGACTCTTTGTACTCTATCGTTCAAATGCCTAAAGGCGTTCCTGTCGGCACTTTTGCTATCGGTGAAGCAGGAGCTGCTAACGCAGCTCTTTTCGCTGTTGAAATTCTCGGAACAACCTGCCCAGGATTGGCCGAGAAGCTTGCTGAATTTCGCAAAGCACAAAACGCCAAAGCCCGTGCAATGGAACTTCCCGCCTAAGGAACACCATGACTCATGAACCGATTTTGCCGGGCGCTTGGCTCGGCCTTCTTGGGGGCGGTCAATTGGGCCGTATGTTCGCACAGGCGGCCGCTACGCTTGGCTACAGAGTCTGCGTTTTAGAAAAAGATCCGCACGCCCCGGCCGCAGCCGTCAGTGAAATGCATCTTTGTGCTGCCTACACCGATCGCTCAGCCCTGGAAAAGTTAGGAGAGAAGTGTCTCTCCGTCACTACCGAGTTTGAAAACGTTCCAGCCGATAGTCTAGAAATTCTCGCTAAGATGACGAAGGTTTCCCCTGCTGCTAAGTCCGTTTCCATCACACAGGACCGTTTAGACGAAAAATCTTTCTTGAGTTCTATCGGCGCCCCCGTCGCTCCTCACTGCTTAATTGCATCTGCTCAGGATATTGAAAACGTCGATGAAAATCTTTTCCCAGGTATTTTGAAAACAGCCCGCTTGGGCTATGACGGCAAAGGCCAAATTCGCGTCAAAAATAAAGCTGAATTGACTGAAGCATTCAATACCCTCGGTAGAGTTAAATGCGTACTTGAGAAAATGCTTCCTCTCTGGAGAGAAGTATCCGTGATTTCAGCCCGCAACGCCATGGGCGAAGCAACAACTTTCCCGGTTTCGGAGAACGAACATCGTGACGGTATCTTGGCAGTATCCATCATGCCGGCAAGAATCAGCCAAGAACAAGCAGACAAGGCTCGTTCCATCGCTAAACACATTGTCAATAGTCTTGACTATGTCGGTGTTCTTTGCGTTGAATTTTTTATCCTCGAGAACGGCGAAATCATTGTTAATGAATTAGCTCCACGTCCTCACAACTCCGGCCACGCCACTATCGAAGGCTGCATCAGCAGCCAATATGACCAGCAGGTTCGGGCCATGACAAATATGCCTTTGGGAGACACCACCCAAATTCAATATACCGTCATGCTCAACATCCTCGGCAATCTGTGGTTTAAACCCGACGGCAACAAGTTTGAGCCTGATTGGGATAAGGTCTTAGCCTTCCCGCATGCCAAACTGCACTTGTACGGCAAATTAGACGCCAGAAAAGGCAGAAAGATGGGGCACATTACTTGTGTAGGCTCCACTCCCGAAGAAGCGATGAAGTGCGCTCTTCAGGTCTGCGATGCGATCGGTCTTCCAAAGCCTGAACACATATAGTTTAATGCTCTCAAATCAAACGGCCGGTGAACTTAACCGGCCGTTTGAACATTAAAATTAGCCATTCTGATTTTGTAAATAACCGGATATGCTCGATAACGATCTGCTTCAAAAAGCAATAAAAATTTTGGACGACGGAGGCCTCGTCGGCATTCCGACGGAAACTGTTTACGGTTTGGCTGCGGATGCTGAGAATCAAGAGGCAGTACAGTCCATCTATAAAGCAAAAAATCGGCCGTCCAATCATCCTTTGATTGTTCATTTAGCCAACGCCAAGGCGATTCCTCGTTGGGCCAGCGACTTTAACGAAGATGCAAAAAAGTTAACGGATACCTTCTGGCCCGGTCCTTTGACGATCATTCTAAAAAAATCAGATGTTGCTAAAGATTTTGTAACCGGAGGACAGGACACGGTAGCTTTACGGTGCCCCTCTCACCCGATTGCTCACCGCCTCTTGGAAATCTTTGACAGGGGACAAGGGAAAGGACTGGCTGCACCGAGTGCTAACTCTTTCGGACGGATCAGCCCTTCCACTGCTCAGCACGTTCGCGATGATTTAGGTGAGAAGCCTGAAGGCAAGGTTGACCTTATCATCGACGGCGGTCCGTGCGAGGTGGGCATTGAATCCACAATTCTGGATCTTTCAGGCGATACCCCGAGAATCTTAAGGGAAGGAGCAATTGACTCTGACCAAATCTCCTCTGTTATCGGCAAGCCTGTCATGCACGGAACCGTGTACAACTCTCCGAGAGTCTCCGGTACTTTAAAGAGCCACTACGCTCCGAAGCACAAGATGGAAATGGTCTCAGTCCAAGATTTGCCGGGCAGAACTCAATTTCTGGCAAGACAATTCAAAACATTCGGTCTAATTGCGCCGGAAAAAATTGCCCGTCGATTTAAACCGGTATCAGAAAAAACATTTGCCTACTCTTCAGTACCGGAACTTTCTGCCCATCTTTATCAATGGATGCATGACCTGGATAAAGAGGATATTGACAGAATTTTTGTTGTTCCTCCTGAGTATTCTCCGTCCTCGGCAGGCGTTTTGGATCGTCTGACAAGAGCTTCGGCTAAAAAGGAATAATTATGTCTGAACAAGAGAATTCCCCCGGCGCAGGTTTAGTTCGTCTCTCTAAGAGAATGGGAGAACTCGGCATTTGCTCACGACGTGAAGCAGATTCTTGGATTGAAAAAGGCTGGGTAAGCGTCGACGGCGTCAAAATCACCGAGCTCGGCACCAAAATACGTCCTGATCAAAAAATAACTATCAATAATGCGGCAAAAACCGAACAGGCCGAAAAAGTCACTATCCTGCTTAATAAGCCGCTCGGTTATGTCAGCGGACAGGCAGAAGACGGCTATGAGCCGGCAAAGGTCTTGATTACCGATGAAAATCATTGGTCGGAAGATCCGGTTAAAAAAGTCTTTAAACCTTTTCAAAGAAAAGGTTTAGTACCCGCAGGACGTTTGGACATCAATTCCACAGGACTTCTCGTTCTCACGCAGGACGGCAGAGTTGCTAAAAAGCTCGTCGGCGAAGAAAGCAATGTAGACAAAGAATACATTGTACGGGTCACTCCGGCCGACGGTACTTCTAATGCTGACTTCCCGGAAGAAAATCTTCAGCTCTTGAACTTCGGACTCGAAATTGACGGTAAAAAACTTCTTCGTGCCAAAGTCGAATGGATTAATGACAATCAGCTTCGATTTGTTCTGCGCGAAGGCCGAAACCGCCAGATTCGTAAGATGTGCGAAGCCGTAGGCTTAAAAGTTCTTCAATTAAAGCGAGTTCGAATCGGCGGCATCAATCTTGGAAAACTGCCCATCGGTAACTGGCGTTATCTGCAGGAAAACGAATCTTTCGAAGCTTCCTCTTATCACAAAAAAACAAGTTTTTCTTATTCAAAAAAATCAATAAGTCCCAAGAGAAACCTAAATGGAAATAGGAAAAAGTCTTAAACATATTTCACCCGAATGGGGGCTCGTCTCCGTCTGTTTTCTTTGGGGCAGCTCCTTCATTCTTATTGCTACAGCCCTGGAAAGCATCTCTCCGGGGCTTTTAGTCACGTCTAGATTTATCTTGGGTGCTTTGCTCACGGCTCTTATCATGGGCAAAGAATTAAAAAACATTACCCGGGTAGACTGGATGGGTGGACTTTGGGCCGGCACCTGCATCTTCTTCGGATATTTTCTTCAGACGGTAGGCCTTCAAACAATTCCGAGCTCTATCTCGGCCTTTCTAACCGCCTTGTATGTGCCTTTTGTCCCTTTGCTGCAGTTAATTCTGTTCAGAAAAGTTCCTGAATTAACGGTTGGCCTTGGTATTGCCGTTGCTTTCGGAGGCATGCTGCTGATTCTTGATCCAACGAAACTTTCTTTTTCCGGGAGTTTCGGAGAATGGCTGACGATTGCCTCGGCTTTGGCTTGCGCATTAGAAATTATTGTTATCGGAAAATTCGCAACTCAGTGCAATCCAAAAGCCTTTTGTTTAACTCAGCTGACCGTGGTAGCAGCTTGGAGCACAGCTTATACCATTGCGTTTGAAGACGTCTATGTCAGTTGGAATCCGACTTTGATTGTCTGTATAGCCATTCTGGCCGGAATGATTGCTTTCAATCAAATCGTTATCAACTGGGCCCAAAAAACAGTCTCCCCGACAAAGGCAGTCCTCATTTACACGTTAGAACCTGTGTTTGCCGGGATTATCGGTTGGCTCGTTGGAGAGAAAATCGGACTGATGGCAGCCTTCGGCGGCGTCCTAGTGGTAGCCAGTGTCATTATCAGCTCTTGGCTGCCTAGATATATTCAAGAGAGGAAACTTGCGTGCAAAAAGGAATAATTGGTATTTTTGACTCCGGGTTGGGAGGTCTCTCAATTGCCCGAGAAGTTCGTAAAATTCTGCCTTCCGAGGATATTCTCTATGTCGGAGATTGCGGAAACGCTCCTTACGGTGACCAACCCGAAGCCTTTGTAATTGAAAGGGTTCTCAAGATCTCGGACTTTTTCCTCAAACATAATGCCAAAGCCATCGTCGTGGCCTGCAATACCGCAACAGCTGCCGCTATAGATATCCTCAGAACAAAAGTGTCTATTCCCGTGATTGGCGTAGAACCGGCTTTAAAGCCTGCTGTTCTGAACACTAAGACCGGAGCTGTTGGGGTCATGGCAACAACGCGTACAATTTCCAGCGAACGATACCAAAAATTATTGAATACCTACAACCCGGACAATAAAGTCAAAGTAGTCTCCATGAAATGTTCGGGGCTGATGAATTGCGTCGAAAACGGCGCTTGGGACGCTCCTGAAACCATTGACTTAATCGAGAAGTACACAAAGCCAATCAAAGAGGCCAACGCTGACTTTACGGTTCTAGGGTGCACACACTATCCGTTTCTAAAAAAACAAATCTCCAAGGCTTTGGGACCGAATGTAATGGTCTACGATCCTAGCCCAGCCGTGGCTAAGCAAGTCTTACACCAACTGGAAAAACAAGGAAGCTTGGAACTCGCAAAACCAGGAACGGAAAGATTTTTGATTACAGGTTTGACTCCCAAAACTCAGGAGATTATCTCTATGCTCTGGGGCAAACCCGTTTCAGCAGAGAATTTGGAAATCTAGTTTTTCGGCTATTTCTTTATAAGGTAGGCACGAACCGGAGAAGCTTCGGCCTTGAGCCACTTTATCGGAGCAGCACTCAGAAAATATGCTCCGGGTTCGACCTTATCAAGTACCAAGTTTTCCAAAGCGCAAAGGCCGTGACTTAATGCAAATCGATGATTAGGAAAGTCATGGCTTTTTTCGTCATCAATAGACGGAGAGCTCGTACCGATCAAAACAAATTTTTCTTTCACCAAAAGCTCAACGACTTCCTCTGCGATTCCTTGTCGTGTCTCTTCAAATTTGAAAAGAATTCTTCCGCAGGCTTTGTATTTCTGAAACACAGTCCATGCCTCCAACGCCTTTGCGTTCTGCGCGAGTTCAGAAGCTGCCACGATACAGTCGCCGACAAAGGTCGATAAAGGAGCCTTACCGATACCGTTTTGTGAGCAAGAAAAATGCATAGGAGAATCGACATGTGTTCCAACGTGCGGCGTGACTTTGATTTCTGAAGTTTTAACTTCGTCATCGTAAATCCATTGCAAAGTAAACGGCGTATCTCCGTAATAGGCCGGCGTTTTCTCATCAACCGCTTGAGAAATGTCAATAATCTCACTCATTCTCATATTTTATTAGTTCAATCTCATTGCCCGACTTTGGGCCTATTTCTTATCAAGTCCTTCGCAGGCATTATGCTTGAAGCTTCAGTATAAAAGGAGAAAAGGCATGGCAGAAAAAACACCGCTGTGGCAAAAATTAGCCCAACGTCATTCCGTCGGAGCAAAATATCTGACCGATCCGGTCCCGTCAGAAAAGGATTATTCAGAAGCAATTAGCGCAGCAATAGCAGCTCCGAACCATTTACGAGATAACCAATGCCGCATGGCACTAATCAATGATAGAGAAAAGCTGGCTGACTTTTTTGAAGCCGGAGCTATCCAAAGCGGGGCAACGCAGGAAGAAGCATTAAAAGCCCGCTCAAAAGCTGTGAAAGCCCCTGCTCTTCTGGCAATGATCGTCAAAATTGAAGAAAACAATTCACGAGTCCCGGTCTACGAACAATGGATGACCGCCGGTGCATTCCTAATGCAATTTATGGATGTTCTTGAAAACAAAGGATTCGGATTAAAAGTCGTCAGCGGTTCGAGCACGGAGTATCCGGACGTTGTCAAAGCTCTTTGTAGAAAAGATGAAAAAGTTGCCTGCTGGATTATGATCGGTACCTCAACACAAGTGCCTGAAGGAGCAAAACGGGCTAATCCTGCTGATTTCTTCTCGGCCTATTAACTAGAATTTGTAAATAAACCTTCTTAGAGTCTTAGCTATGAAACGACTAATACTTTTATTCGCCAGCTTGGTGCTCTCTTGCTCTCTTTTGTCCGGCTGCGGATATAACGAACTGCAGTCCATGGATGAATCGGTAAATGCAGCATGGAGTGAAGTTATCAACCAATATCAGAGAAGAACTGATCTGATTCCTAATGTCGTGAACTCCGTTAAAGGTGAAGCAGATTTCGAAAAATCTACTTTGACTCAAGTAATTAACGCCAGAGCAAAAGCCACCTCCATTCAAGCAACGCCCGAACTGCTGAATAATCCGGAAGCTTTCCAAAAGTTCACACAGGCACAAGGCGAAATCGGTAATGCTCTTTCTCGATTGCTCGTTACTGTTGAACGCTACCCGACCCTCCAGGCAAACAAAGCATTCCAGGAATTGAGAGTCCAATTGGAAGGCTGTGAAAACCGTATTGCTATTGCCCGCAACAACTACATTAAGACGGTTCAGACCTACAACACTTGGATCCGCCAGTTCCCGCAGCTGATTTGGGTAAAGATCTTAGGTTACAAGCAGAAACCGCAGTACAAGGTAGCTGATGAAGCAGCTGTAACAACTCCTCCGGTGGTCGATTTTGGAACAAGTACTCAAAAATAACGTCAGTCGTTGGTTCCTAGGTCTCTTCCTGGGACTGACGCTGCTGTTCGGGTCTTTGGCACAGGCAAACCTCTTGCCGGTGCCGAAGTTTGATTACGTCACGGATACCGCGAATCTCTTTACTGAACAGCAAAAACAGGCTTTAGAAACCAAGCTTCAAGACTTTGAGAAGAAAGTCGGAAGTCAGATTTGCGTCATAGTCGTGTCCTCTACGAACGGAGAACCTATTGAGGACTATGCTCATCGAGTCGGTACCGAATGGAAACCAGGCAGAAAAGGCGTGGGCGACGGCCTGTTGTTTGTCGTTGCGCTCAATGACCATAGAGTCAGAATTGATGTCATGAGGGCTCTTGAAGGGGCAATCCCGGATGTTACTGCCTACAGAATCCTGCAGGAAGCTGTGCTGCCTGCATTCGCAGCCAACAACTACTATGAAGGCATCAATAAAGGTCTTGATCTCATCTTTAAAAAGATTGAAGGCGAAGATCTTCCTCCTCCGGCTGCTAAAAATCCCGGTTCTCAGTCCGTTTTTGAAATGGAAGGCGATCCTCTCTGGGATCAGCCCTGGGTAGCCATAATATTCATCGGGTTTGTGGCTACGATGATGATGCGTCAGCTCCTCGGCAGAAAATCTGCTCCGGTAGCAGGTGTCCTCGTCGGAGCCTTTGGAACCTTTGTCATGCAGTCTATTGTGGCCGGCATCATAATCGGTGTGATCGTAATGGTTGCCAGTCTTCTCATCCCAACTTCTGTTCTGGAAGCGGGTGCAAGACGAACGGCCAGAATGAACAATAGAACTAACCGCAGATTTAGAAATTCCGGCGGGTTCGGAGGATTCGGAGGCGGATTTGGCGGAGGCTTCGGTGACGGAGGCTTCGGTGGAGGTGGTTTCGGAGGCGGTCCGTCTTCCGGAGGCGGCGGAGATTCAGCCGGCGGCGGCGCTAGCGGAGGTTGGTAATGACAATTTTACGTACCCTTAAACATTGGGCCCTTTCTCCGATTCCGGTGAAATATTCTTTCCCGGAAGAAGCTTTGGGAGAGATTACTCAATGCATTGAAAAAGCAGAAACCACGACCTCCGCAGAGTTTGAGGTCATTATTGAGAGAAGCCTTCCGTTGGATATTTTGAAATCAAACTCTGTAGCTCACACTCGAGCCGAGCAACTCTTTGCTCAGTATCGAGTTTGGGATACGGAAGACAACAACGGTGTCTTGATTTATTTAAATCTATCCGACCATGCGATTGAATTGGTTTTAGACAGAGCTGCGGCGCGCTTATTTACGCAGGAGCAGCTCGATGTCATCGTTCATAAGATGAGCGAAAAGTTTCAGCAAAAATTATTTGCAAAAGGAATTTGCGAAGCCATAACCGAACTGGCAAAAGTTCTATCAGCGCATTTCCCGAATAAACCGGTAAATGATCCTTTGCCGAACAGTCCAATTATTCTCTAAATCTCTCTGTTGCCAAGCCAGTCTTCTGCCGACTGGCTTGTTTTTTTCTAGAATATGACATCTTTTAATGTTTTCTGGAAAACAACATGGAAATTTCCTCTTTGATGGCCTTGTCTCCTCTTGATGGCCGCTACGCTAAGCAAACTGAAGTTCTTCGTGATATCTTTTCTGAATTCGCTTTAATGCGCGCCCGCGTTACTGTTGAAATTGAATGGATTATTGCCTTATCCGAATTCAAACTCCCCGAATTAAAAGAACTCTCAGCAGAGAACAAAGAATACTTAAGAAGCCTTGTTTCTAATTTCTCTTTGAGCGACTGTGAAGATATCAAGAAAATCGAAGCCACTACTAACCACGACGTTAAAGCCGTAGAGTATTGGATCAAGGGCAAAATGGAAAAGAACGCAGAACTAGCAGCCGCCAGCGAATTCGTTCATTTCGGATGCACCTCTGAAGATATCAATAACACATCGCACGCTTTGATGCTGTCTTCCGGCCGTCAAGTTATCTGCTCTTATCTTCAGGCAATTACAGACAAATTAAAGACATTTGCTCACGATTGGGCTTCTGTCTCTATGTTGTCCAGAACTCACGGACAGCACGCCAGCCCGACAACCGTCGGTAAGGAAATGGCCAACGTTGCCTTTAGACTGGAAAGAGCCATCAACAACATTGAAAAAGTTCACCTTCTGGCCAAGATGAACGGTGCCGTTGGCAACTTCAATGCACACTACATCGCCTATCCCGACAAAGACTGGCCGGCATTTGCTCAAGACGTCATCACCAACAAGCTCAATCTCGAATACAACAAGTACACCATTCAGATTGAACCTCATGACTACATGGCTCAATTGTTTGACGCCATCGTCTGCGCAAACACTATTTTGATCGACTTAGACAGAGACATCTGGGGCTATATCTCCTTGAACTACTTCAAACAGCAGTTAAAAGAAGGCGAAGTCGGTTCCTCCACAATGCCTCATAAGGTCAATCCGATTGACTTCGAAAACTCCGAAGGCAACCTCGGTATGGCTAATGCGTTCTTGACCTTCTTAGCTCAGAAATTACCGATCTCTCGTTGGCAGAGAGACTTAACTGACTCCACAGTCCTCAGAAACATGGGCGTTTCCTTCGGTTATTGCGTTGTCGGCTACACTGCTCTAACAAGAGGTATGGGCAAGCTTCAGCTCAATGAGCAAGCCGTCTCCGCTGATTTAGATAACTCCTGGGAAGTGTTGGCCGAAGCTATTCAAACAGTGATGAGGCGCTATGGAGTTCCCCATCCATACGAACAGCTCAAGGCATTGACCAGAGGCAAAGGCATTACACCGGAATCCTTGCATGAATTCATCGCCAAACTCGATATTCCTGAAGATGCCAAGCAGAACCTTCAGAAACTGACTCCTCACACATACATCGGTATCGCTGATGTATTAGCAAAAGAAATCTAATTTTCTTGAGATGAATAAAGGGGATGTTGCAAAATTCGATGTTTTTCGAGTTAGTACTTCCCTTTTCTCCTATACCCCTTTTTAGCTATCTCGTTAGGTTGTAGTTTTCGCTTCTTTTCCATTCGGTTTTTTATTCTTTTTGCTGATGGAGTTTTGAAAGTTTCTGCCTTTAAACTTTCAGGAGCAACCCAATAAAACGGGAGCACGCCGGACATTGCAAACCTAAGATATTTTCTTATATTCATCCCTAGGCAAGTCAAGGCGAACTCGACTGTTACCCTTCCCATCGAGCGTCGTCTGAACCTTTTGTAGTCCATATTCTGCTTAATTACTCCGAAGGCACCTTCAACCTGACAACTCCTATTAACTCTGATTTCTATGCCTTCGGGAGACAGAAGTCTGTCTCTAGCTTGTTGCTTCAACTGGACCCAACGTGGTTGAATTTCAAAAATCCGGCTTCTTTTCGATTTGCTTTTTAAGAAGCGTTTGCAATAGCCCTCAAAGTCACATTTAGCGCAGCTTTTGACCAGGAAGAAAGCATAGTCCGCCTTGGAATAATAGCCCTCGGGACACTGTATTCTTTCTCCCACGCGCCCTCCCAAACACCGGATAGTTTGTGTATCGATGTACTCATAAGTGGCAGGATTTCTTCCAGTCTTTTCACCGTTCCAGGCTGTGTATTTGATGAAGGCTTGGATTCCTTTCTGTTCACAATATTCATAATTGTTAACACTTCCATAGCCTGCGTCTGCGCAAACTCTTTTGGGATAAATTCCGTACCATTGGAAGAATTGGTCTAATGTCGGCGCAAGAGTACGCGCATCGGTTCTGTCTTGTGACACGTAGTACGTAACGATAAAACCGTTACTCACTAAGATTTGGGTGTTATACGCAGCATGCATTTGGCTACCTAACCCACTGTAGTAATCTTCCTTCAGGCACATGGCAGTAGCATCGTGGTCGGTTTTGTAGTAAGAATTCCTAGATTCTCCGCAGATAGCTTTTTTCTCTTCGTACTCAATTGATCTTATTAGGTACTGAGAAAGCTGAGATTTCATTTTTAAAAGAGCCTTTTCACCACCACCTATGACGGTTGAAGATATTTTTTCTGCATCTTCTATTTTTTTCATAATAGTTTTTGCCGGAATAACTCCTTCGTTGGGCAGACCTTCCTCTAGATGCATTAATTTCAATAGGTTAGCCACTTTCTCACTTAGTCGAAGATGAAGAGTCGTGGGTTTCCAAACAAATTTGTACTTGTTAGCGTTGGCTTCAAATTTGCTTCCGTCCAAATAGAGCGTGTCCATATCTTTCCCGCATTCGGAAAAGATGCGCTTCATTATTGTCGCAAAAATAGCAGGCATATTTGGAATTAAACTTGTGACGAACCGAGAGAAACTCGCTGCACTTGGCTGGACGTCCCCGATTAAGTAAATGATTCTTAGATCCGTGAAGCAGGCCGTCTCCATTTCTCGGAGAGAGGCTTTACCAAGGGCAAAGCAATATAGAACCGCAGCAAAGAGTCGGCACTGGTCGATTTTTGGTCTGCCAGGCTCAGAATCGAAGTTTATCTGCTTTAAGTATTTTCCAGCAGATGATTTCTCTAAAAGTAACAAATATGCGTCAAGTTTTTTACGCTCAGATAGCGGAAGGGGACAGGCATAAAAAAGCAAGTCCTCAGAAACGGTAAAATAGGCCATGGTAAGTGTCTTTGGTATAGAACACTTCACCATAGCATGCAGGGGGTTCGATTCCCTCTGTTTGCTTTTAAATCAACGGGATAATTCTTATATAGAATACTTTTTGTCAATAGAAGAAGGGCTGTGAAAATCCCTCTTAGGAAGAGGGAATTTTGCAACAGCCCCTTTGTTTTTGGATTCGTTAAAAATCCGGCCTTGCGAAATAGCAGGAGGAGCCCGAAAACTCCTCTCGACTTTTCTTCCTAAGGAAGAATCACAAAAAGTTGTGTACTAATATGCTAACCCAGACAATCGCACAAAGAATAAGTGCCAACAGGACAGCCAAACTTCCTAAATCTTTGGCTTTGCCGGAGAGCGGATGAATTTCAGTACCAAATCTGTCAACCACGGCTTCAATTGCTGAATTTAAAACTTCCGTAACAAGAACAATAAACACGGAGGCAATCAGAAAGATCTTCTCCAAATAATCAATCGGCAAAAAGACTGAGGTTGGAACCATCACACAGGCCAAAATGATTTCCTGTCTCAAAGCTTCTTCGCTTTTCCAACCTGCGACTAAGCCTTGTTTGGAGTACTTGGTTGCATTGATAAGTCGGGTAATGCCCGACCTACCCTTTAAATCAGATGCGTTTTTAGGCTGATTATCCATTTATTAGAAATTAACTTTCTGTTTTAACACGCCTTCGGAATAAAGCTTTGCCATTTCCGGCAATGGCAACGGTTTAATCTTGGAAGCCTGGCCTTCGCAACCGAAAGCAATGTAACGGGATTTACACATATCCACGGAAGCCTGCTTAGCGACTTTCAAATAAGCGCGCGGGTCAAATGCTTCCGGATTTTCTACGAAGTACTTACGAATGGCAGCTGTCATTGCTAAACGAATATCCGTGTCAATGTTGACCTTGCGGACACCGTACTTGATAGCTTCAACAATTTCTTCGACCGGAACGCCGTATGTTGTCTTAAACTGACCGCCGTACTTTCTGATTTCTTCAAGATATTCTTGAGGAACGGAAGAAGAACCATGCATTACTAAGTGAGTATTCGGGATTCTGGCGTGAATTTCTTTGACGCGTTGAATGGACAGAATATCTCCTGTCGGTTTACGGGTGAACTTATAGGCGCCATGGCTTGTACCGATAGCGATGGCCAAAGCATCAACCTGAGTCTGTTCAACGAATTCAGCGGCTTGGTCCGGATCAGTCAAGAGCTGGTCTTTAGTCATTGTAGCGTCTGTTCCGTGACCGTCTTCTTTGTCGCCTTTCATAGTTTCCAAAGAACCTAAGCAGCCAAGTTCGCCTTCAACGGAAACACCGACCTTATGAGCCATGTCAACAACTGTCTTAGTGACATCGACGTTGTAGTCAAAAGTAGAAATGGTCTTGCCGTCGCTCATCAAGGAACCGTCCATCATGACGGAAGAGAAACCGAGATTAATAGCACCTTCGCAGACCTTAGGACTTTGTCCGTGATCTTGATGCATACAGACAGGAATTTCCGGATAAGTTTCAATTGCGGCCTTGATAAGGTGTTCAAGGAATCTTTCTCCGGCATACTTTCTGGCACCTGCAGAAGCCTGCATGATAACAGGAGCATTGACTTCGCTGGCGGCCTGCATAATTGCTTGAACCTGCTCAAGATTGTTGACATTGAATGCAGGAATACCGTAATTATTTTCAGCTGCGTGATCTAACAATTGGCGCAACGAGACGAGAGCCATACTTATCTCCAACTCTAAAAGAAAATGATCGTTTGATTGTAAACTAAAACATCCTTAGCTTAGGACAAACTTCCCGAACGTCCGAAACCTTTCAGAATTCCGTTTCCTATAGCACAAGCCACCTTTCTCTGGAAAGCACGGGTTCTGAGCTTCTGTTCTTCCTGCGGATTAGAAATGAAGGCGGTTTCCACCAGAACCGAAGGGATATCAGGTGCCTTGAGCACTGCAAAGTTAGCCTGCTCAACACGGGACTTATGCAGGGTATTAATCTTGGCAATTTCAGTCAGAATTTTTTTACCGTAGGCCAAACTGTCAGATACCTGTGCGGTAAAAGACATGTCCAACAAAATCTTTGCAATCTGCTTATCGTGACGTGTGACATTGACGCCTCCGATAAGGTCAGCGTTGTTCTGGTTGCGGGCAAGCCATTTATTTTGAGTTGAAACACGTCCGCGGGTAT
Source organism: Turicimonas muris (assembly GCF_002221595.1). GTDB lineage: Bacteria > Pseudomonadota > Gammaproteobacteria > Burkholderiales > Burkholderiaceae_F > Turicimonas > Turicimonas muris. Next base: position 229,149 of record NZ_NHMP01000001.1, on the reverse strand, counting down.
CTAAAGCAAAAATAGAGGATCCTCTCGCAGTGGGCTTCACCCAGGCATCCGCATGAACGGAAACAAAGAAATCTGCTTTGGCTGCTCTAGCCTTTTGAACTCTTCTGTTCAACGGCACGAAGTAGTCGCGATCTCGGGTAAGCATGGCCTTGAAGCCTTGAACTTTGTTTAATTCAGCCACTAGGATTCGTGAAATGGACAAAACCACTTCTTTTTCTTTCGTACGGTAACGCTTTCCAACCGCGCCAGGATCCTCACCGCCGTGACCCGGATCGACCATTACGACGAGGACTCTCTCTCTGCCCCTGCGAGGAGTAGTCTTTGGTTGTTCTTTCTTGGGCTGTTTAGTTACAGGAGCCTTCGAAGATTTCGGCTTTTCCTTAGACGGCTGTTCCATATAACCCAGATCGCCGGGTTTCATGGGCACGATATTGCCGGAAGTAATACCGGCAATTAAATCACCGATAGAATCCTGTTCGGCTTCCGCGCGGTTTTCTTCCATTCTCTGCTGGCCTTCGGCAACCTGGGCAAGGATTCTTCCGATAGCATCCGGTTCACTTTCCTCCTTACGGATAAGCGCCATAATCGGATCCTTTTCGACTGCAGGGTAAAGGTCAAAAACGAGTCGATACTTGTATTCTCCAAACGGCTTCAAAGAGAACACCTGGGGATCAACATCCTGCTTGAAATTAATAACCAGCTGGACTGTCTTCGAACTGTACTGAGAGGCTGTAATCCCGGAAATATAGGGGTCATTCGGCTGCTGCTTGCTCACTAAGTTTTTCAGCTTAGTTGTCAGAGTCAGTCCTTCAATAAGGACGACCATTTTCACTGATGAACCGTTGCGAACCATGGTGTACTTAAAAGGAATCGGTACATCATGTTCAAGCGTGATACGGGTGTATTCAGGAGATGGCCAAATTCTAAGGTCAACGAGCTGAGCTGCTTTTGCCGAGGAAATAGGCAAAAAAGAAAACAAAATCAGACCGCCGACCTCATTTACTAGTGTTCTTCTACTTATTCCACTCATTATTTAATTTTTGCTAGAAGGTTTTGAGCAACTTCACTACATGCAGAAATTTTGACCTCTCTGGTCTGCTCGTCTGCTCCCTGGGTGATATCGATTTCAACATCTGCTTCCGGAACGAAAGGTTCTGCTTTAGAAGTCCATTCTGATATTGTTACTTGTCCGGGGCCATAGTTTTCACGGAATCCGGCATCTTCAAATTCTTCTGGTGTCTCGAATCTATAGAAATCAAAATGATTAAGAGTAAACGCCTCAAGTTTATAAATTTCCAATAAAGAAAATGTAGGACTTTTCACTCTTCTTTGATAACCCAAGCCTCGCAAAATAGCTCGAGTCAAGGTAGTCTTCCCTGCTCCTAAATCTCCGTTTAATCGTATAGTCAGACCTTTTTCTTTAATCAGATCTTTCAGGCTGTCTAAACCTTTGGCTAGATCTTGCCCAAGCAGTTCCATTTCATGTTCATCGGAGAGATTTTTTAAAAGAGGTGCACACATAATTAACTACAAATTGGACATCGTATGACAATGATAATGGTTCGGTTAGCCTCCTTCTAAAGAATTACAATTTTTTAAGTTTTTTAAGAACCTGTATCAGCAAAATGGAAAAGAGCACGCATCTGGCATACCTCCTCAGCAGAAAATTCCTCTTTTTTCCATATTTTCTATTTGCTAATGGAAAAATTCCTAAGATATAATTACCGTTCTTTGGAGCCGGTATAGCTCAGTTGGTAGAGCAGCGCATTCGTAATGCGAAGGTCGGAGGTTCGACTCCTCTTACCGGCACCATTAATAACTTTTTCACCGTTATCTTTCAATCAAATAACCACGCCGAAGAAATCAATCTAGTGAACTCTCATTTTTCGCTCTCCTTCTCTATGGCGGCGCGAAGAACCTTTTCTCGGATTTTCATCGTTTTCCTCAACACAGACCTTCCTCTCCGATAAAATGGTCGGATAGTTCTGAAACCTTTGCGTCAATCTTATGCCGGCTAGTAACCCTGGACTTTACTAAAATATATTTCTCAAAATCTTTTAGCCGGATAGCCCAAACCCCTTATCCAGAGCCCGTTTTGGCCGTTTGAGGTTTAGTTTTATCTTTATTTCTAGGTATAATACTCATATCTAGTGAGGCTCCCTATGCTTTTTCAAACTCTTTCAAATGAACTTCACCCACTGTTAGTTCAGAAAACCAAAAATGCTTCTTACGTTCTCAGGTATAAAAATAAATGGGTAGACGGTGTTTCCAAGCGCATTAGCAGCGAAACAGTGGGAAGAATTCTTGATGAAAGTACGGGTGCCTTTGAATTTAGCGAAAAATTTCTCAACAAGAATCCTCAGTTCCGTGGCCTGAGCTTCTACTGGGATAAGGAACATTGCATTCTCACTTATCGAAACGCTCCGGGTCTCGGGCCTACCACTCAATCAAGGCTGAATGCAGGAGCCTCCTATTTGTTTTTAGAAATAGCAGAACAGGCAGGAATCCTCGAAGATCTCAAAACCGTCTGGGCAGAAAAAGCTGCCGATATTATTTCTCTAGCCATTTACTTTCTTGTTCACCCGCATCTTAATATCGACAGTTATTTTCATACAGCAGAACGGACTTTACTGCCTGGGCAGCCGCTCAGCGCCAAAGGTTGTACAGAGCTTTTTGACTCAATAACTTTCGACGAGTGTAATCAATATCTTAAATTGCGGGCCGCTAGGAGTTCCGAAACTAACAACCCCAATTACTGGGCCTATGACACAACTTCTATTTCTTCTTACTCCGAAACGATACCGCTTGTTAAATACGGCTTTAACAAAGAGCACAATCCTTTGCCGCAGATAGTGCTTGGCATTCTGATGGATTGCAATACCGGGGAACCTATTGACTATCAACTGCTTAATGGAGCTACGGCTGATGTATCCACTTTAAAAAAACTTTTTCTAGATCACTCGAACATTGATGTCGACACAATCAATTTAATCCTTGATAGAGGATTTGATAGTTTTGAGAACCTGAAGCTGCTATATCTTCGGCATACCAATTTCATCCTGGCCGTTAAGTCCAACAGCACAATCATTGCCGATACATTTAAAGCAAATTGGAAAACTCTAAAGGCTCGAAACCCTCTCGAATATATCCCGGAGTACGAATGCTTCGGAAGAGCATGCAAGGCGAACTATAACTTCCAATCCAAAGAGCTTGGTCAGATTGATTCGGAGGTCTACGTTCATATGTTTTACAGCCCGGATAAGGCCGTGAGTGAACTTCATCGAGACGATTTAATCCTTCATGGATGTTTAGAAGAAATTACCGAAAGAGAAAGAAAAAAGCGGATAAATAAGAAACTGGGCGACCCGAGTACTTCTTTAAAGGCGTACTTTAGGAGAGGAGAAAAAAGAAAATGGGAGCTTAAAAGTGAAGAATGGCTAAGCATTCAGCAAAATTCCGGTTTGTTCTACCTGGTATCAAATTCGATATCAAGTCCGCGAGAATGTCTGTTCAAGTACAGAAGCCGAGACGTTGCCGAAAAAGGCTTCAACAACTTTAAAGAACGATGTGCCGGGAGGAGAGCCAGATGTCAGGAACCTTCTTTACATGCCAAAATTTTTGTTATTTATCTAGCTGTGAGTTTGCGCATGATGCTTCGTCATCGTGTTAATCAGACAACAGAAGAAGAGTATCTTAAAACAGAGAAAATTCGGAACATTCCAGATAACAGCGTGCCGGAGATGATCGACGACCTTAACTATGTTGGAGTGACAAAGTGCATGAGAACTTCGCCGGTGAAATATTTCTGGGATCAACTCACTCCCAAGCAACGGGACTACTACAAATTTGCAAGAGTACCGTTGCCCGAGGGAACATTTGTCTTAGATAGTTTTATATCTAGGTAAGAAAAGTTCAGGAATATAGTCTAGGGCCAACAAAGTTTGGGATAAGGGGTTTGAGCGATCCGGCTAAAAGATTTTGAGAGATAGATCTAGTTTAGTAAAGTTCAGAAGCAATATTTCAGAATTTAGGCCTAAAGTCCATGCCATAAACTTTATTTTGATTTTCTTTTGTTTTCTTTGGGCGTCTTTGACTAATAAAAATCTCGATCGATATGAGAAAATCCTTGATTTTCAAGGATTTTACTGAAATTCTGTACTTTGTTTTAGTCTATTTGACGATCTTTTATTTTCGGTTCTGGTGCCCGGGGAGAGACTCGAACTCTCACGCTTGTTGGGCGAGGGATTTTGAATCCCTTGTGTCTACCATTTCACCACCCGGGCAACGATTCGAGAATTTTATCAACGTAAAGTTAAAATTGCAACTTATTTAGCTATTTTTTGTGTTTTTTGTTGTAAATACACAACTTCCCGTTTAAGTCACCTCAAGAACCCGCTTTTTTTTCTCTTTGTTATTCTGTCCATAGTTAGCACTTAAGAGACTCTAAGCTTCGAGAATATGGCAATTAATTGGACTAAATTTGAAGAAAAAAGATTGAACTTTCAGGGTGTCCTGAGGATCTTCATCCTAATTTTATCTCTGATTCTCATTGGCTCCATCTCTTACGATACCTTTGAGTTCAACGACCCCTTCTATGCAAGCCCAATCTATATGGAAATTCAGTTCTGGGTTTGTATCTTCTTTCTCATTGACTTGAGTATTGAGTTCTTTCTAACTAAACATAAGGGACGCTATCTTTTTCGGTACATTTTGCTTTTCTTAGTATGTATTCCGTATCTGACCGTCTTCTCCTGCTTTAACTGGCAAATCCCAAGCGAATTGTCTTATGTTTTTAGATTTATTCCTCTTATCCGCAGCGTTTATGCCTTAGTGATAGTTGTTGGATGGTTCACTTTCAGCAGAACATCAACAATCTTCGTCACTTACTTAGTCATTCTTGTGACCTGCGTATATCTGGGAAGTCTTGTGTTTTATGTTTGTGAAGTAAATATTAACCCTCTTGTCAAAAACTTTAGCGACGCTCTTTGGTGGGCAACGATGGAAGCAGTCACCGTCGGTTCCAATATTCAGGCCGTAACCCCTATCGGAAAAATTCTCTCGGTTTTTGAAGCTGTCTTCGGAATGCTGATGATCCCGATGTTCACCGTTTACGTAACTAATATCGTCGGTACATTCCAAAAAGTCACAACCGACGTCTCCGGTGAGGCTTATGTCAAACAGCTTGAGTCCACCCCATCTCAATCTGTATCAAACCAAAAGACTGACGACAAGCACAAAGACGATAAGGCAGATAAAGATAAGGCAAACTCAGAGCCGACAAAAGATAAAAAAGACAATGGCGAACAAACGCCAAAAAATTAAGCTCACTGCTATATAGGAAAGCGAGCCTGAAAGTCAAAGGTAACTATCTGGGAAATACCAAACGCATCTGATACCATTTGTCGCCGCCGTGGGTGGAAACTGAAACGCCTTCATCAACGAAGCCAAAACGAGAATAAAAATCTCTGAGTTTGTCCTTACATGTCAAAATAACGCCGGTCTTTCCCCTCTTCTTCGTATCCTCTAAAACTTTTTCCATAATTCTAGAAGCAACCTTTTGATGACGGAAAGCAGGATCTGTGACCACGCTGAACAATAAAAGCCATTTGCCGTCCGGATTATGAAAAGAAGTATCCGCAAACATATCGTCCACTAATATTTCCTGATCAGAAACTAAACCGCATATAAAACCTTTAGTTGAACCGCTCTCTTCCATCAGCCAAAAATAATCCGGATACACGGCGACTCTGGAACGAATTCTTTCTTCCGAAGCTGCTTCGGTTGCTGGATAGGACGCGCCTTCAATCCTGGCAAGCTCCGGAACATCATTAATTGTTGCGTGACGAATAAGCATTATTTCCTTCATTACACATTATTCAAAGAGTGAGGGAAATTATAGAGTACACAAAATAGTTACAACCGGTTTCGTATTGTTCACTAGTCTGCAACACTGACGCCTATTGATTTGTGAAGAACTTGGAAGGACATTTATACTTGCCAACGAAAAAGAGGTTTTTAATGTTTCAAAAGATTTGGCAAAAAATTGGAGAACCCCAGGAGAAAAAGGCTTTCGATAGCGTTCTGAGGACCATCAATACCATTTGTTTGGATAAGAGCGGAGATACCCGTTGGGAAGCTCTTTTAGATTTTCAAAAAATTTTGCTTCGGCCGGTTCAGAATTTGACTGTACGCTCCTGCTACCTCTTTGAAGATTCTGCAGAGTTCGTTCCATTTGATTTCAATACCACATTCGGCTTGAGTCAGACTATTTTGGAAGAAAACGGCGCCAAACTCAGCACGCCTCCTGATTCTTTATCTCTGCAAACTTGTGCCGATTTACTGTTCTTCTTGCCGCATCCAAGCTTAAATTTGCTGAAAATGCTTGGTGAAATCGGCAAAGACAACAGACCGCTTGGAAGTTTTCAGCAAACGGAAAAACAATCTATTCTCTGGATCCAGCCTTTAAATATCGGTTTTGCAGTTGGTGAAACATTGCCAATCTGTATTTCTGAATTAAACGAAAACACTTCTCTGCGCCCTCAGGAAGTCCTTGATATCCAATCTTGCCTAGAAAAAATTCGCTTTAACGGTGCTCACTGGGTCGACGAAAACAATGATGTCCTCGGCAAGCCGGTTTTTCCGGAATTCGGTTGGATTTGGGAGATCCATAGAAAAAGCTTGTTCGAATTTCAATAAACGTTCACAAAGAACCGGCACAAAATTCGCTTGAACTCCATGAGAGTCGTCGATTCCTTCTTTAAGTATTCAGTAATCGAGCGCACTGAAAAGAATCCATTGCCTTAATGGCAAACTGAGAGCCGCAAGCTCTCTGCCTACCGGGAGGAGCCGTCTCTAGCAGAGACAGCTGCCAAGATTCATTTCAACTTTTTCTTCTCAAGCCTTCAGAGCACCTTCTTAAGAATTACTCTCGACCTCTGAGAATCGAACGTTTTCCGGTACCTGTTGGTTTGGATACGATACCGGCTTCTTCCATCGCTTCGATAAGCTTAGCCGCGCGGTTATAGCCGACACCCAGCTTTCTCTGAAGATAAGAAATCGAGGCTTTGCCGTCCTCTAAGACAATCTGTACGGCCTGATCGTAGAAAGGATCTCCCTCTCCTCCAGGCGGTCTTGCCGCAATTTCATCCTCAGGCATTCCTTCTTCTTCCGGAGCGTCTGTCACGCCGTCGGTATATTCAGGCTCTCTTTGAGCTTTGATGAAGCTGGTTACGGCATCGATTTCTTTGTCTGTTACATTCGCACCATGCACTCTCTGCAGCGGCGTACTTGGATTCATATAGAACATATCGCCGCGGCCTAACAGTTCCTCTGCACCCGGTTCTCCGAGAATTGTCATGGAATCATAGCGGTTAGAAACCTGGAAGCTAATACGCGACGGACAGTTTGTTTTAATAATCGGCGTAACAATGTCGGTACTAGGCCTTTGGGTAGCCAAAATCAAATGCATACCCGCAGCTCTGGCCTTCTGGGTCAAGCGCATAATAGAACCTTCAACCTGCTTGCCGTTAGTCATCAGCAAATCAGCCAACTCATCGATGATAATGACGATGTAGTGCAGTTTCTTCAGAGGCTCAGGCTGCTCAGGCGTCAGGCTGAACGGATTGGGAATAAATGTACCGTCCTCTTTTGCCTGATCAATCTTTTCATTAAAGCTTGCAAAATTTCTTACGCCCACTGCCTTCATAAGCTTGTAACGCTTGTCCATCTCACGGACCGCCCAGTCCAGAGCGTGGGCAGCCTGGATCATGTCAGTAATAACCGGTGTAAGAAGATGCGGAATCTTTTCGTACGGCGCAAATTCAACTTCTTTCGGATCGATCAAAATCAGTTTCAGCTCGTCCGGCGTATTCTTAAACAGCATCGACAGAATCATGGCATTGATGCCGACGGATTTACCGGAACCTGTAGTACCGGCAATAAGCAAGTGAGGAGCTTTACCCAGGTCAATAGTAACCGGATCACCTTGTACGTTCTTACCCAGTGCAAGTGTTAAGTTAGATTTTCCAAGCTTAAAGGTGTTGCTGCCGATAATTTCACTGAGATAAATCATCTGCACGGCGCCGGGTGGATTCGGAACTTCCAAACCCAGACAGTCGACTTCACGCAAGTTCTCAATAACACGGATGCTCGGCTGTCCCAATCCTCGAGCCAAGTCTTTGGAGACCTTAACAAAACGGCTTGACTGGATGCCGACTCCGGGCTGCACCTTGAAGCGTGTAATGACGGGGCCTCGCATCGCAGATAATACTTTGGCTTTAATCTTGTAAGTAGCCAAGATATGTTCAATTCTGTCGGAGGTAAACGTAACTTCTTCCTCGCTGATTTGCGGGCGATCGTACGGCGGTACTTCCAGCAAATTGGAAGTCGGAAGAACAAAGTCTTCTTTTTGTTCTTGTTCGGGAGGAACCTGACCAGCCAGCAACGCGTCAGTATTTGGAGTCTCTTCGAACTGAAGTTTAGTTTGTTCGGGCTCCGGCGGAATTGGTTCAGTAACCGAGTGATGAGTAATGATGATCGGATCTTTTTTAATCTCTCTAATAGAGCTGCGCTCCACCTTATTAGGTATTGAGGGAACCGGAACTTTACGGGGTGCCACTTTCTTGGCCGGAGCGGTCTCACGATTGTGACTGAGTTTTTCCTCTCTGAGTTTGCGCTGAGCAATCCCCTCCTCTTCGTCCTCTTTTGTCTCTTGTGTCTTTCTAAGCCGCATCAAGACAGATTCGCACCCTTTTCCAATACTTTCCATCAGTTCTATCCAAGAAAAATTGAAAAAGATCCCAAAACTCAATACGGCTAAAACGGCAACGATGACTGTGCTGATATTGAGACCAACTGCAGTTAAAAAAACAGTCCCGACCGCACTTCCAATAGCGCCCCCTGAGGTCCCCGGTAAATCAGACGAAAAAGAATGAAGTCTCAAAAAGAATAAAGTGCTGCTCGCTACGATAAGCAGAAAAAAGGCAACGACCCGCAAGCCATTGGGATATTTATACGGATAAATACCGTTAAAAAACATTTGCCCTGAACGAATCAAGGTAAAGAGAGCCCCAGCAACAAGCAGCCAAGCTGACCAGCCGAACAACAAATATAGAAGATCGGCAACCCAAGCACCGGCAACTCCGAAAACATTGCTGATTCTGGAAAAACTGTTAGCCATGGAAAAGCCCGGATCCATTCCACTGAATGTCGCCAAAGACAGCGTAAGAAAAACTGTCCCGGCAAGAGATAGTACGAACAGGACGGAACCGTAAATTTTCGAAACATTTGAGGGTTCATCTTTACCTTTCCGGCGAAAAACCTCAATGCCTGAGGGCTGGAAACTCTGACTTATCGAATTACTCATTGCGTGCTACCTGCTGCCTGTCCATTTATTATTTCTATTGACAGTACTTATAATCTCTTTCCAATAAAGTTTATATCTTAAAGGAACAAATCAATGTCCACCATTGTTGAACACTCCAAAGTATTAGTTCTCGGTTCTGGTCCTGCCGGTTATACCGCTGCTATTTACGCAGCCAGAGCCAATTTGAAACCTACTCTCATTACAGGTATGGAACAGGGTGGCCAATTAATGACCACTACCGAAGTTGATAACTGGCCTGGAGATCCTGCAGGAGTTATGGGACCGGCCCTCATGCAAAGAATGCTTGAGCAAGCAGAAAGATTCGAAACAAAGATTGTTTTCGACGAAATTCACACCGCTCATCTCAACGAAACTCCAATTCGTTTGTCCGGCAATAATGGCGACTACACATGCGATGCTCTCATTATTGCAACCGGGGCCAGCGCTAAATACCTAGGTCTTCCAAGCGAAGAAACCTTCAAGGGTAAAGGTGTGTCCGCCTGCGCAACATGCGACGGTTTCTTCTACAGAAACCAAGAAGTTGCTATTGTCGGCGGCGGCGACTCTGCTATTAAAGAAGCTATCTACCTATCCGGTATTGCTTCCAAGGTTCATATGATCCACCGTCGCGATAAATATCGTGCAGAACCGATCATGGTCGACAGATTGAAGAAAGTAGCCGCTGAAGGCAAAATCGTCCTCCACGAATTCTGCACTCTCGATGAAATTTTGGGTGATGCTACAGGCGTTACTGCGGTCCGCATCAAGAATGTACAGACCGACAAGACTGAAGACATTCCGGTTATGGGCGTCTTTATCGCCATCGGTCATAAGCCAAACACTGACTTGTTCGAAGGTCAGTTAGAACTTCAAAACGGCTACATCGTAACTAAGGGAACTGCTACTAAGACTTCTCAGGCTACCAGCGTTCCCGGCGTCTTTGCTGCCGGCGACGTTCAAGACCAGACATACCGACAGGCCATTACTTCCGCAGCTTCCGGCTGCATGGCTGCCCTTGATGCCTTAAACTTCCTGGAATCTAACGGAAAGGCATAAAACAACCATGAAAGGTAAAGATCTCTCGTCCCTTCTTTCTTTGAAGGACGAACTGAAAAAGCAGGCTGAAGAAAAGGAGAGGCTTCGTCTCAAAGAAGAAAAACGTAAGAAAGAACGGCGTGCTCAGCAAGTGTTCTTTGAAAAGGAAATGTCAAAGTTGGGTGTTTCCAAACAGACTTACGCTAAAAACTTAGCCAACATTAATCTTCCGAAGCCTGCTCCTTTACCTTTACAGACTCACAAAGATAATCAGGCCGTGCTCGAAGACTCTTTGTCTGATCAAATTGGTATTGAACATCTCTTAGCCAGCGACGATCGAATTTCTTATTTCCAGAAGGGCGTTGCTCCAAATGTTCCGAAGCTTCTTCACCAAGGCAAATGGTCCATTAAAGGCTCACTTGACCTTCATGGCTATACCTCGGATGAAGCCAAACAGCTTTTAGTTTTATTTCTGAATGAACAGAGAAAGGCCGGCCATCGAGCCGTTCGAATCATTCATGGAAAAGGCTTCGGTTCCGTAGGAAGAAAACCTGTCTTAAAAGAGAAAGTTCCCGTCTGGCTCGTTCAGAAAAAAGAGGTTTTGGCTTTTGTGCAAGCCCCTGAACATGACGGAGGTGAAGGTGCGCTGCTTGTTTTGCTGTCCGCACCTTAATTCGTGAAAGATACTGAAAAGTCCGCGAGATGCGGGCTTTTCTTTTAGATGGCGGCGTTTCCTGTTTCACCTGTTCTTATGCGGATAACTTCTTCAACCGGCATCACGAAAATCTTGCCATCGCCAATCTTGTTGGTGCGGGCGGCCTTCATGATGGCGTCAATAGCTAAATCCACAAGAGCGTCATCAACTACACACTCAATCTTCATTTTCGGGAGAAAATCAACTACGTATTCTGCACCGCGGTAAAGCTCAGTATGACCTTTTTGTCTTCCGAAACCTTTAACTTCCGAAACTGTCATACCCTGAACGCCAATCTCTGCAAGGCTTTCACGTACTTCATCAAGTTTGAAAGGCTTAATAATGGCTACTACCTGTTTCACTGTGGACTCCTATTTGATTTCTAAATTTATTCTTCAAATTTATTGGTGATGGGATATCTCCAATCTCTCCCAAAAGCCATACCTGTCATTTTAGGACCAATTGGACCTTGACGACGCTTATATTCGGCTCTTTTCACCATCCTAATAATCTTTTTAGCGGTTTCTTCGTCAAATCCTTGTTGCATAATCTCCTGAAGAGACTTCTTTTCTTCCAGATAAAGCTTTAAAACCGCATCTAATGTCGGATAATCAGGAAGGCTGTCCTGATCCTTTTGGTTTTCTCTGAGCTCAGCCGAAGGGGCTCTCGTAAGAATATTCTCGGGAAATACCGGGTTCGGAGAAACCTTATTGATCCAATGGCAAATGGCATAGACCTCCGTTTTGTAGACGTCTTTAATCACGGAGAAGCCACCTGCTAAATCGCCGTAAAGGGTTGAGTAGCCTACGGCCATTTCACTCTTATTGCCCGTCGAAGCGAGCATTAAGCCTTTTTTATTTGAGATGGCCATCAAAATAACGGCTCTAATGCGGGCCTGAAGGTTCTCTTCGGTCAAGTCTCTGCCATATCCTTTGAACTCCTCTTTTAGAGCGTTCTCAAAAGCCATGTACATTGGTTCGACGGAAATAACGGAATACTTGACTCCTAAGCGAGAAGCTAATTCAGCTGCATCCGTTTTGCTCATATCCGAAGTAAATTGGGATGGCATCATTACGGCTTCAACCTTATCAGCACCTACCGCATCCACAGCAATTTTTAGGACCAAAGCCGAATCAATTCCTCCTGACAGCCCTAAAACAACACCCTTGAAGGAGTTATTTTCTATATAAGATTTAAAGCTCAAGACCAAGCCGGAATACAGATCAGCGATTCCTTGAGAAATCTCAAAGGAGGAGGCTTCTAAGAGTTCTCCGTGCTCCGCTTCCGCAAGCATAGAGGCAGCTTCAAAGCCGGACACTTCTCTGCCCTTACCGTCTTTGGTACGGGTAAAGGAAAAACCGTCGAAGATAATTTCATCCTGGGCACCGCATGCATTGACATATACGGCATCCATCCCTTGAGCGCAGACATTCTTTTCTACGCATTCAATTCTTTGCTCCCTTTTGTATTTCTCAAACGGAGAGGCATTGAGAATCAAAAGGACTTCACTTCCGGCTTTCTTTGCCAACTCCGGAGCTTCCGCATGCCAAATATCTTCACAGATATTGACTCCGAACCTGGTTCCCTTTACATCAAACACGAGAGGTTCGCTGTTTTTTCCTGCGGTAAAGTATCTTCTTTCGTCAAAAACACCGTAGTTAGGCAAATTGCGTTTTTTATAGCGGCCTAATAATTGTCCGTTCTTGATGAGGAAAGCTTCATTGAAAATTTTCTCTCCTTCCTGAACCGGAAGGCCGACTAAAAGATGGATATTCGGAAATTCTTTTGAGCTCTCAACTAATTGTTGTGCTGTTTCAAAACAAGAGAGGATAAAGCTCTTATGGAAAATGAGATCTTCCGGTGGATAGCCGCATAACGACAACTCTGGAGTTACAACGATATCGCAGTCTTTATGCGATAGACAAAAACTAAGAATTTTGTTTTTGTTCCCCTCAAAGTCTCCCAAGACGGAGTTCATTTGAAACAATGCAATGGAAGTTTTCATTTTCTCTTATCCAAAAGAATATCCGTTTATTGTAGAGACTGAGCCTTCTTCTCAGGATTTTTTAGTTGGAATCTTTCAAGAAGCTGTACCTGCAATAAGCTGGACTATATTATCTTTAGCTGAATCGTAAATCGTGACTTTCCCAGCACCTAGACTCTTGAGGCGTTCGGCTATCCGATGGTGAATTGTAAAATAAGCTGCATTTCTTAAAGAGTCTGCAAATTCTTGCCCCAAGCTTTCCCATAAATGGTTGACGGCATCCGTACTGGTAACCAAAACAATGAGAGCATCCGATGGAGACACTTTAGCTTTTTCTGAGGTCGAAAGCTGAAAAGGAACCCGTTCGTAAATTACCGCCTTACTTACTGAGACACCTCTTTCCTGTAAGGCCTCGAAGAGATATCCTCGGCCGGTTTGTCCCCGAACAATCACGACCCTTTCAGGCAAACCCATAGCCTCGAATACTTCGAACAGCCTTTCGCTGCCGCTCACATCCACACTTCCGGACGGAAAAATCACGGGTTTAATGGGTTTATAAAGCGCTTCGATTTTCTTAGCAGTGGGCTCTCCAACAGCCGCAAATTGAGTATCCTTGGGCAAATTTGGAAGTTGGTCATACAGGAATTGAGCCGCCGTCGGACTAACGACTACCAGGACAGCTCCTAAGTCTGCCCCGTTGAGAATAGTTTCCGTGTCAGGAGCGTAAGGTTTACGAAAAGAAAAAGCAGGCCAAACTAATAGCGCATCTTTTGACAAACCAGCCTTTTCCAGCTGTTTAGAAATCTCTTTTGAAGCATTTCCAGGTTTAGTCAAAATAACTTTCTTCATCGAGCATCTCCCAAAACAACTTCTAAGTCAATTGGATAATCGAGGATCTAGGTCAGCTTGTCTTTCGGTATCGGAATGCTGAGCCTGTTTCAGCGCTCTGCTTGCGTTTAATACACAACGGAACTTCCTTGGAGAGAAAGCATACAGAAAAGCCGACTTTAGAAAACTTTGAGAACAGCTCAGGCAAGTTCAGAACTTGGAAACTGAGATGTTCTCAATTCTTTAGAACAAGAAAGAACTCTTCGTCCTTCTATCGATCGAGAAGGAAAAAGCAATGTTATTTTTCTTCTAAAACTTCTTTCAAAAGTTCTTCAGCACCATTTTCTCTAAGGATGCGCAGTGCTTTCTGAGCATTCTTTTCCGGCTCATTTGCCGGACCGAAGACATCGGCCTTTATGTGTTCTCCGGTCTTGTGATTGCCCACCAAAGCGCGTAGGTGCATTTGGTCTCCATCGATTGTTGCATAGGCAGCCAAAGGAACCTGGCAGGAACCTCCCAAGGCACGAGAAACTTCTCTCTCAGCTCTGGTGCAAAGACGTGTTTCTTCGTTGTTAAGGAAGGAAATCAATTCAGCAGTTTCCTTGTCCCCTTTTCGGATTTCAATGCCGATAGCCCCTTGTCCGGGCGAAGGTAAAGATAATGGAGCAGGGATAATCGTCTTAATTCTGTCAGTCATGCCAAGGCGCTTGAGACCTGCCGTTGCCATAACAAGAGCATCAAATTCGCCGTTATCAAGTTTGGCAAGTCTAGTACCCACATTTCCTCTGATAGTTTTAACTTTCAAGTGAGGAAATCTAGCACGAATTATCAGCTCTCTTCTCAAACTGGCTGTGCCGACAACGGCGTTGTAAGGCATCTCTTCAAGGCTGTTATATTTCGAGGAGACGAATGCATCTCTCGGATCTTCTCTTTTAAGAACGGCTCCGAGTTCAAATTCTTCTGGAAGTACCATCGGTACGTCTTTCAAACTATGAACGGCAAGATCTGCCTTTTTCTCAAGCATTGCGACTTCAAGTTCTTTAACAAAGAGACCTTTGCCTCCGATCTTGGAAAGTGTCACATCGAGGATTTTGTCTCCTTTTGTGGTGATACCTAATAGTTCAACATCCAGATCAGGATATTTTTCTTTGAGAAGTGATTGAACAAACTTGGTCTGCCAAAGAGCCAATGGGCTCTCTCTAGTAGCAATAACGCATTTTTTTGAAGTCATATTTCTTTTCTCTTTCAAAGTTGACCAAGTCTAGCCAACCGATTTTAAATACCGCTTAATCTTTTTCGAAGATTGACAATAGTCCGCTCTTCGAAAAAGACCTGCACGGAGGCAGGCCTTAAGCTAGAAATGATTAAGCGAATTTCTTCTGCAGTGGTGGAACAATCTGTTTCTTACGGCTCAAAACACCATCCATCCACATATCAGCATCTGCGCCTAAAGTCTCCGCGATGGATGCTGCATCAGGTCCGACAACCATTAATCTGGAACCTTTCTTGAGAATGTCAGTGATGACCAAAACAACGTCATCTCTTCCTTCTTCTTTAGCCTTGTCCATTTCTTCAATGAGTTTAGCTTTAAGTTCCGGAGTGACCATATCTTCAGCAATGAGTTCCAACTGACCGATGCCAATCTTCTTTTCACCCATTTCGAAATCTTTGAAATCGCGGTTAAGAAGTGCCTTTGGAGTGTCATTGAGATTGCTCTTTGCCTTGAACATTTCCATGCCGAGAGCTTCAATATCTTCAACTTCAGCAATCTTAGCCAGCTCTTCAACGACTTTCTTATCCAAAGGAGTAGCTGTCGGGCTGTTAAAAATCAAAGTATCGGAGAGAATGGCGCACAACATTGCACCGGCGATGTTCTTCGGAAGCTCAACTCCATAGAAGTCATGCATGACTTTGAGGATAGTGTTGGAAGAACCAACCGGCCAAATCCAGCATTCCAAAGGAGAATCGGAACTTACATCACCAAGTTTATGATGGTCAACGATTCCAAGGAGCTTTCCTTCCTTAAAGTCTTCAGGAGCCTGTTTGAGGTCTGCGTAGTCAACCAAGAAGAAATCTTTTCCTGCAACGCTGGAAATGACTTCAGGGGCATCTAAATTAAACTTTTCTAATACGAAAGCTGTTTCAGGCGCAGGTTTTCCTTGAGCAACCGGCTTCACATCGTAGCCTCTGCCTTTGTAAAGATTAGCAGCAGCAATTGCACCGACGATTGAATCTGTATCAGGGTTCTTGTGGCCTAATACGTAGATAGGACAATTTTCACTTTGAATAGGGGCTGTAAAAGCTCCAGGAAATTTAGTTAATTCTGACATTGATATTTCCAAATTTATAGGTGTCTTATAGAGACAGACAATCTAAAAATTTTAGCAGAATTGGATATTTAGTTGAACAAAGGAAACGGCTCTTACGACTCTACTAATTGAGGTTACTGCTCTTGGAATCAAGAAGTCTCCTCTGCAAGAGCTCTTTCAAACCAAAAGCAGGCTTGTCCTTTAGGCTTCTGTTAGAAGAGTTATTTATACGTTTTAGGCATGAATAGTTATGAAAACAAATCATTGGATATTTTTCTCACCGTTCCATAAGATAAGTCCAAACAAGGACTGAAGATTTCATCTTCTTTCAAATGATTTGAATTCAGTTTGGAGATAAAACGGTAATTCAGCAAGCCTTCCTTCAGCTGCCTACTGTTTCACTATTCTCGTTCAGAAAATCTTCAACTTTTGAATAGAAGAGCCGTATCCTTTTTCATTTCCTTGAGGCCAAATCATTTTGGAAGGACGAATGTCATGAAAGAAAACCAGGGAATATCGCGTAGAACTTTACTCTTAGCCACTTGCACTCTCCCTATCTTAGAAAGGTCAGTATTTGCCGCAGATACTTCACATTCAAATACTCAAGACTTGCCTGTTGTGTACTTTGCAAAAAATGTCAGCTCAAACAACTTCATCGACATTTATGACCGATTAAGAAAGGATGCCGGAATTCCTGACCGTGGGGGCCTTACCGGAATCAAGCTTCACGGTGATGATGTCGACAATAATCGAGAACTATGGAAAGCGCTCCAAAAGCATATTCCTAACAGTAAGTTCGTAGAGTGCAACTATGCTTCTCTTTATCCGTCGGGAAGAGGCAATACCCCTGGAAATATTCGAGCCATTACCTCCCAAGGCATATCTCCTACTCAGCTTGATATCCTTGACCGTAACAGTGAATTTACTTTCGTTCCAATTGATGGCGGTAAAGAGCTGAAAGAGATCTCAGTCCCAACAGCACTTTTGAAAGAATACGGTTGCGTAGCCGTCACGGCTAACTTTAGGATTCCTAGCTTCGCCGGATTCTCCGGAGCATGCAAGAACGTAGGTATTGGTCTTGCAAGCGGAGAAGGAAAGACTCAAGTTCACAGTCATAGCGTTCAGCGCGATCCGGGCTTTTTTAGGAGGTTAGCGGATGCCTCCAAAGGCATTCATGATGCGATGGGGAACCGTCTTCTTTTCATCAATGTGTTATCCGACATTTCAGTACAACCTCTGGAAGGAACAAAGGTCAACAACGGCTCGCTCGGCATAATTGGTTCATTAGACCTTCTGGCGGCAGATGAGGCAGCTGTCGATCTCATTTACGGGCTAGCACCGGAAAAATATGACCGGTACTCAACAAAAGTCAAAATCGACAGAGGATTCCTCCAGCTGGAATACTTATCTTCAATTGGAGCAGGAAACAGAAAATATCTCGTTAAAGAAATCTAATTTTTTACTCTTATGACTGTGAGATTAATCTATGAAAAAATTATTAATTACCGCATTGTTAGGTTTAAGTACAGCGGTCTCTTATGCCGAAGGCAAAACTTTGATGATCTTCTATAGTTTCAGCGGAAATATTGAAAAGATTGCCGAAACTGTTAAGGCTGAAACAGGAGCTGATCTGGTTAAGGTCGAACCATTGCAAGAAGGACTTAATTATGCCGCCAATAACTACTCTCTCGGAAGTGATTTAATCGATAGAATTCGTCGAAATCCAAATGATTCGAAATCTTATCCGCCTATTGAACCTATAAAAATAGATTTTTCTTCCTATGACTTCGTCATTATAGGAACGCCTCTCTGGTGGAGTCAGATGGCCGCACCTATGCAAACTTTTTTGTATAACAACGCCAATGAGTTAGAAGGAAAAAAGTTGGGACTTATTGTCTCGAGTGCCAGCAGCGGAATATCCGGAGTTGAACGAGATGCTCACCGACTGATTCCAAAAGGTGACCTTCTTCCACGCAGTTTGTGGATCCGTTCCTCTCAAACATCGTCAGCTCCCAGACTAGTTTCAAATTGGCTAAAAGAAGTCGGATATACAGAAAAGAAGTAGATCAAAACCGAGATCCTCACAAAATTTCCGGCCTTTTTTCTTGTTATCTTTTCCACTGAGTAATATTCAAGAGTGCTGAGGAAAAGTGTGAGAGTGGTGGCCCCAACTGGACTTGAACCAGTGACCAATCGATTATGAGTCGACTGCTCTAACCAACTGAGCTATGGGGCCTGAGAAAAGTTGAGCTTTTCTCGAAAGAGCGTGAATTTTATCAGAAGTCACCGATTCATTCAAATCCAATATTCTGACTGATGGGACTGACTATGGATAACATTGAGTGAATCTTTCAAACCTATCTGTCAGAGAAATTCGACCTCCTCTTCTTTCACTGCCTGAGTAATACTCGAACCGCCGGCAACAAAAAACCGAGAGTTTGATGTCTCGGTTTTTTGTAGTTAAGAGCAATGATTATGAATCACTGCCGCCTTCTAAAAAGCTCTTGAGCTTTTCAGCACGACTTGGGTGACGAAGTTTGCGAAGTGCTTTAGCTTCAATCTGACGAATTCTTTCACGAGTAACGTCAAACTGTCTGCCAACTTCTTCGAGAGTGTGGTCAGTATTCATTTCAATACCGAAACGCATTCTCAAAACCTTGGCTTCTCTCGGAGTCAAAGAATCCAAAACCTCTTTGGTGATCTCCTGAAGGCTGGAATGCTGTGCTGCTTCGGCAGGAGCAACAGTACCAACGTCTTCAATGAAATCGCCAAGATGTGAATCCTCGTCATCACCAATCGGAGTTTCCATAGAAATTGGTTCCTTGGCGATCTTGAGGATCTTGCGGATCTTATCTTCCGGCATATCCATCTTCTCAGCCAGCACTGACGGATCCGGCTCAACGCCGGTTTCCTGCAGAATCTGACGAGAAATTCTGTTCATCTTGTTGATAGTCTCAATCATATGAACAGGAATACGAATGGTTCTAGCCTGATCGGCGATAGAACGAGTAATAGCCTGACGAATCCACCATGTAGCATAAGTAGAGAACTTATACCCGCGGCGGTATTCGAACTTGTCCACAGCCTTCATCAAACCAACGTTGCCTTCCTGAATCAAGTCCAAGAACTGAAGACCTCTATTGGTGTACTTCTTAGCAATAGAAATAACCAATCTAAGGTTAGCTTCCGTCATCTCTCTCTTGGCCTTTCTGGCTTTTGCTTCGCCAGTGGCCATTTGATTGTAGACATCCTTGAGATCCTTCAAAGGAAGGGTAACTTGGTTCTGCACGGTAGCCAGCTGGGACTGCAGCTGCTGGATTTCCGGAAGATTGCGCTGGAGCACTGATGCATAAGACTTACCGGAATTGGCTTCCGCAGTCGTCCACTCCAACTGAGTTTCTTTGCTGAAGAAGTTGTCAAGGAAGTAGTCTCGCGGCATCTTGGCTCTGTTAACCATAATGTCGTAAATACGAGATTCAACCTTTCTGACCCCTTCCACCTGTGTCTTCAGAAGAGTGCACAGACGTTCAACGGTGTTGGCCGTAAAACGTAAGGTAAGAAGTTCTTCCTGGATTTCATTCTGAGCTTTGATGTAAGCTTCGGAGCGATATCCGTCTTTCTGATAGGCTTCTTTAAGCTTCTCATACAAAGCGGTGCAGTGGTCAAGCTTCTCGAGAACTCGTGTCTTGAGTTCGTCGAGCTGACCTGCTGTCATACCGGAAGCACCGATATCGGTACTTTCGTCATCGTCTTCAGGCTGATTGATTACTTCATCATCAAGACCGTCAACCAAACCGTCTACGATCTCGTCAATCTGAATCTGACCGTCACGAACCTTTTGTCCGATTTCAAGAATTTCGGCAATGGTGGTCGGGCACCCGGAAATCGCATGAACCATGTGCTTAAGACCGTCCTCAATTCTCTTTGCGATTTCAATTTCGCCTTCACGAGTCAGCAATTCAACGGAACCCATTTCTCTCATGTAGAGACGGACCGGGTCGGTTGTTCTGCCGAATTCCGGGTCAACGGTAGCCAATGCAGCTTCTGCTTCTTCTTCAGCGGCATCGTCCGTTGCTGTCGGAACAGAATCGCCGATCAGCAAATCATCAGCAGTTGGTGCCTGTTCGTAAACCTGAATACCCAAGTCAGCCAGAGTGGAAACAATCTGGTCAATCTGTTCCGGTTCAACAATATTTTCCGGCATGTGGTCATTGACTTCAGAGTAAGTCAAATAACCTCTTTCTTTACCCATGCGGATAAGTGCACGAAGCTTGTTGAGTCTGTTTTCCTTACTGTCTTCGTCATGATGACTGAAGCTTCTGGAAATAGCCTCTTTCATGGCTTTGTCTTTGGCACCTTTTCCACGGCCGCGGCGTGATGTTGGAGGCACGTAAGCTTCTGCAATTGCCACCTCTTCATCATAGGCGTCGTCATCGGCTTCCCCAACTAAATCGTCTTCGTTGGATTTGGAAGCTCTGGAAGCCTTAGAAGCTTTGGCAGAATCAGCTTTCGGCTTTCTGCCTCGTGTAGATTTTTTAACTACCGGCTCTTCGGCGGCTTCAACTGCTTCCGCAGGCGATTCCTCTTTGACAGCTTTCTTGCGTCCGCGTGTGGACTTCTTCTCTGTTGCTTCTGCAGGAGCTGCTTCAGCTGTCTTTACTGCCGGCTTGCGGCCTCGAGTCTTCTTTGGAGCTGCTTCTGCAGCTGTCTCAGCCGCTGTTGTAGTTTCAGCTTCAGCGGTTTTTACTGCTCTCTTACGGGTAGGCTTTGCTGGTGTTGCTTCAACTGCTGCTGCGGTCTCTTCTTCCTTGACGGCTTTTTTGGTGGTTCTTCTTTTAGGTTTAGTTTCTGCAGCTGCTGCGGTTTTTACGGCCTTTGCAGCCTCAACTTTCTGTGCGTTGTCTTCAGCTGCTTTTGTTGTAGTTGATTTAGTAGAAGTAGATTTTTTGGCAGTCGCCATTCTTTCACCTTCAATTTGACTAATTGTCTTTGCTTAACAAGTTTCTTTTCTAAACGAACACTTGCAGCAATACCTTAATTCCATTCTTTGTCAAAGCTAATACGCATACCTGCTGCCTTTCTCGGCCTTTACTGCTTTGCTCAAGAACTTCCTTAAGGGTTAAAATGCCTCCGATCTTTCGCGATCTCCTGGGCGACAATACTCAGAGATTACCTCTGAAACTTTTGATTGTATCACAAATAAGAATTTATTTAGTAACAAAACATTTCTACTATTGCAAATCCTTGCTGATCTTTTTCGTTAAATCTTGGATTTGCGCTTTTAGGAGCTTGGCTTTGTTTTGATAAACCCTCAAAAGATCCTTATCCTCTTCCGTCAATTCACCCGAGAGCAAGTTCTTCTTTTCTTCCTCTATGTGCTCTAACTCGAATTTAAAGAATATGGTTTGAGTCTCTTTTTCCGCTGCAAAATAATTGGTGCCCAAATCTCTTCCGCGGATTAGTTCTTCTTGAATCAGTTCTTTGCCTTCTTCCAAAGAAACAATCGTCAAGATCAGAGATCTTGCGGCTTCAACAGTCTCTTCAAATTGAGGAGATAAAGGATCCGGGATAGAAATCAAAGAATTTTGAATTGAATAGCCGTCTTCGCTTTCTTTGAAAATGATCGCTATGAGACTAAGAATGGTTTGAGCCGTCTCGTTTTCTATAGTAGAAAACAATTCTGTTGCTGCTTTTTCATAAAGCACAGCCAGCTGAGGATAGAGCACAAAATTTCTCAGAACCGTTCTCAGAAGACGGTTCTTTTCCGGAGCTACTCTTCTTTTTTGGAATCCGTAGTTCGAGTGGGCGGCATTTTGAGGAATCCAAGGCTGGAAACCGCCTCGAAACCTTCTGTCCGGAGCCGAAGCTGCCGCAGGCAAAGAAACTCCCAGCTGTGCTGCAAGAACTCTTACATCATTGACTCCGGCAGCCTTAGCGATATTGCTTAATACCGCACTGCGGTACAAAGAATTAGATATCGAACGAACCAGGGGCGCAGCCGCTGATAAAAACTCGCTCTTATCCTCCGGAACTTTCAGATCAAGCCCCTCGGAGAGGTTATCAATTAAATACGATGATAACGGCTGAGCCTGAGAAAGCAATTTCTCAAATTCAGGGGCCCCATAATTCTTGACATAGCTGTCCGGATCCTCTCCTTCGGGAAGAAACAGAAAGGACGCTTTCTGCGCTTCTTTAAGTAAAGGCAGCGTCAGTTCCATCGCTCTTCGGGCGGCCTTTCTCCCGGCATTATCTCCATCGAAAGAAAAAATAACATGATCCGTGACCTTCAGCAGCCTTTCGACATGCTCCGAGCGAATAGCCGTTCCAAGCGGGGCACAAGCCTCTTTGAACCCGGCCTGAGAAAGTTGAATGACGTCCATTTGGCCTTCAACCACAATTGCACGATTCTTTTCGCGAATAAAGCGCTGAGCCTCGTACAGACCAAAGACTTCACTTCCTTTTTTAAAAATCGGAGTCTCTCCGGTATTGATGTATTTCGGCTCTTCGCTCGTCATGGTACGGGCACTGAAAGCAATAACTTGGCCGCGCACATTGCGGATCGGGAACATCAGCCGGTTACGGAAAAAATCGTACGGTTCGTTGCCGTTCTTTCCTTCTCTTTGCAGACCAGCTTCGATTAAATACTTGGTATTAGCCGAACCAAAGATTTCCGAAAGATTGCGCCAGTTGTCAGGAGCGAAACCAATCCCGAATTTTTCAATAGTTTCCGCCGTCAATCCGCGGTCTGTTATGTATTTAAGAGCTGACGGGTTAGTTTGAAGCTTCGAGCGGTAATATTCTTGAGCTTTACCCATGAGATCCACTAAGCGAGGAGCTTCCGGATTTCTCTTTACCGGATTACCTTCATAGCGGACTTGCAAACCGTTTTCTTGAGCAAGTTTCTCAACGGCCGAAGTAAAGTCCAAGCCCTCGTATTTCATCAGGAATGAAATGGCATTCCCGTGTTCTCCGCATCCGAAGCAGTGATAGAACTGTTTCTGCCTACTGACGGAAAAGCTGGAGGTTTTTTCGTTATGAAAAGGACAACATGCCCATCCGTTCTCGCCTTTTACTTTGAGAGTAATTCGGCGATTAATCGTATCAAAGATATCTACTCTTTCAAGCAAATCTTTTATAAACGATTGAGCAATGAACACGGTGCGTCCTCTGAAAGAAAAGCCTCGAAGGCTTTACCCAACGAGGCTTGTATAGGTGTAAGAAAGAAACTACTGAGCTAATTTCGCTTTGACTAAAGCGCTTACTTTACCCATATCAGCTTTTCCAGCTACTTTAGGTTTAATTAAGCCAATTGCCTTTCCCATAGCAGCCATACCGCTGAGTCCGTTTTCTTTGAGTACTTCATCTACAACAGCTGCGATTTCTTCATCACTCATCTGTTTAGGAAGATAAGCACTTAGAACTTCAATCTCAAAGGCTTCCTTATCTGCCAAATCATCTCTGCCGCCGGCTCTGTATTGCTCAACAGAATCACGTCTTTGTTTGATAAGTTTAGCGATAATTTGTTGGATAGCTGCATCATCAGCAACGATGCGTTCGTCAACTTCTTTCTGCTTAATAGCAGCCATCAGAAGACGGATCGTACTAAGACGTGCCGCTTCATGAGCACGCATAGCAGCTTTCATATCAGCTGTAATTTGATCTTTTAAACTCATCGTAGATCTGCGAAAAAAAGATTAGTAAAGCTTCTTAGGAAGCATCATGCTGCGGAGACGCTTGTAGTGACGCTTGATAGCAGCGGCCTTTTTGCGCTTGCGTTCTGCAGTTGGCTTTTCATAAAACTCACGGGCGCGGAGCTCTGTGAGCAAGCCGCTCTTTTCAATAGTGCGCTTGAAGCGGCGGAGGGCAACTTCAAACGGTTCGTTTTCTTTAACGCGAATAGTGGGCATCTAGCACCTAAACTAAAATTAATTAACTAAAAAGTGTACTTGTTTGAGTCAACTATAGAGATTCAAACTAACTTCTATATGACTCGAAAGTTTGCAATTGTAATCCAAATTCAGAATTTTTTCCTTTGATTCTTTTGAGAATATGTATTTTTTATGTAACGAAGAAGAAAATCACCTTTTGAGAACATTCCGCTCCTTGGACTTTTTTTAGGAGATTAGAATTGACTCTCTTCTTATAAGGCAAAAACATGATTATTTTAGGAATTGAATCCAGCTGTGATGAAACCGGGGTCGCGCTTTATGATTCCGAAAAAGGGCTGCTCGGCGCCGCTCTTCACTCACAAATTGATATGCACAAACTGTACGGAGGCGTCGTTCCCGAACTCGCCAGCCGTGACCATATCAGACGGATCATTCCTCTGCTTGATCAAGTTCTTTCCGAAGCAAATATCTCCAAAAAAGACATTGATGCGGTTGCGGTAACCGAAGGACCGGGACTTGCCGGCGCTCTTTTGGTGGGAACCTCCGTAGGCTACGCTATCGGATTGGCGTTAAATATTCCAGTCATCGGCGTCCACCATATGGAAGGGCATCTTTATTCTTGTCTGCTTGCCGGAGAAGATCTTAAATTCCCGTTTATTGCTCTGCTTGTCTCGGGAGGGCACACCCAAATTATGAAGGTTGCTTCTCCCGGTAAATATGAACTGCTTGGCGAAACATTAGATGATGCTGTCGGGGAGGCATTCGATAAAACCGCTCAGGCGCTTGGAGAATGCTATCCGGGAGGCCCAGCCGTGTCTCGCTTTGCGGAACAAGGGACTCCGGGTGCCATTAACCTTCCGCGTCCCCTGCTTCATGCGGACAACCTTGATTTCAGTTTTTCCGGCTTAAAAACTGCAGTGATGAATACCATCAGATTGGCTGAAGATCCGTCGGCCCAGTCTTTTAAAAATGACCTTGCCAGAGCCTTTGTAGATTCCGTCACAGAAGTTCTCGTCAAGAAAACCGTTAAAGCTCTTAAGAAAACAGGATACAAGTCTTTAGTCGTTGCGGGCGGCGTCAGTGCAAACAAACAACTGCGCGAAGGATTAATTAAAGCTTGCAAGAAAATTGGCGTTAAAGTCTATTTTCCTCCTCTGGCTTTATGCACGGATAACGGCGCCATGATTGCCGCTGCAGCAGCAAGCCATCTTCAAAATATCAAAACCCTCCCGAAGGAGGGCTTCTCAATTAAACCGAAGTGGCAGCTTGAAGGTTTCCAATGATTACTTCGGATTGGCGCAATTAACCGAAGTTGCGCCTAGAGCATCCACCAAAATCTTCGGATCGAGTTTGACGTTGAATCCTCTTCTGCCGCCGTTGATGTAAATGAAGGGCAAGCTGAGAATGCTTTCCTCTACATAGATTGGCATATTCTTTTTCGTTCCGAAGGGAGAGGTTCCTCCGACCTGATAGCCCGAATTTCTTTGGGCAACTTCCGGTTTGCAGGGCTGAATGTGCTTTTTACCGATTTCTCGGGCTAGGTTCTTTGTCGAGACTTCATAGTCTCCGTGCATCAAAACGACTAATGGTTTTTCGTGTTCATCCTGCATGATCAAGGTCTTGACGACATTATGTTCATCAACTCCGAAACATTGTGCAGCTTGGCTGGTACCGCCATGTTCAACGTATTCGTAAATCCCCTCTTCATAAGGGACTTTCTTTGCTTTAAGCCAGGCCGTAGCTGGAGTTTCAGATACTGTTTTCTTTTTAGTCATAATGAACTCAAATGTTTTTTGAACTGTGAAGTTATTCCTTTTCGCGTCTTTTACGCCAAATCACACCTTATTTTGAGATTTTGCTTCCTCAAGATCTTTTTTCCATAGGCCTTTTGGAAGCGGGAACTCTACGTTTTCCTCAACACCTTCCATTGCGATCACCTCACAAGGCTCAAACTCTTTGAGCCTCTCAATAATCTCTTCGACCAAAATCTCCGGGGCACTTGCACCGGCAGTAATTCCAATGCTTTCTATACCTTTAAGCCAAATCGGATCGATCTCAGAAGCGTCATCAAGCAAATAAGCCTTGGTGCCGACCCCTTCAGCTACTTCACGCAGACGATTGGAGTTCGAACTTGTTTTGCTTCCTACAACCAAAATCAGATCAGAACGCTTAGCCAGTTCTTTTACGGCATCTTGGCGGTTCTGAGTGGCATAGCAAATATCCGCTTTCTTGGGCTCTAGCACCCTCGGATATTTCCTCTTCAAGGCATTAATAACAACTTTAGAATCGTCGCAGGAAATAGTTGTCTGACTGACATAGGCAACTTTCTCAGGATTCTTGAGCTGAAGGTTTTCGACTTGTTCGGCTGACTCCACTACTTCGACATGCTGATCAACCTGACCTACGGTTCCTTCCACTTCCGGATGGCCGACGTGGCCGATCATGATGATTTCATAACCGGCTTTATGCATTTTTGAGACTTCTGCATGGACCTTTCTTACCAAGGGACAAGTGGCGTCGTAGATAACTAAATCTCGAGAAGCTGCCTTTTCCGCTACTTTTTTTGGAACCCCATGGGCAGAAAAAATTAAAACGGAGCCATCGGGTACTTCGTCAATTTCATTGACAAAAATCGACCCCTTTTGCTTTAGAGTATTAACGACATATTTGTTATGAACGATCTCATGGCGCACATAAATAGGAGCCCCATGGACTTCAAGTGCCCTTTCAACAATTTCTATGGCCCTTTCTACTCCGGCACAAAATCCGCGTGGCTGAGCTAGTATTATTTTCATCAACCTCTCCAAATGAACCTTTGATTTTAGTCGAGCGGCAGAATCTTATATTTTTTATGAAAAGAGACCGCACAGTTTCATTTGCAACATGATATTTCCGAAACTTTCCAAAGTCTGGCAGGGTGAGGACTCGCGAAGTTTAGAAATTTTTTCCTGAAGTTATGCAAAGTGAAAGAAAACAACGTATAATTTGGTGTTTTAGTCCCTAGCCTATTCACTTTTTGAATCTGCTGAGGGTAAGTTTTAAACAATTTTATTTCTGGAGAGTTAGCGATGGCACGAGTGTGTCAAGTCACCGGCAAAGCTCCAATGGTCGGCAACAATGTTTCGCACGCGAACAACAAAACAAAGCGTCGCTTCATGCCCAATTTGCAATATCGCCGTTTTTGGGTTGAAAGCGAAAACCGCTGGGTCCGTTTGCGCGTGACCAATGCAGCCCTGCGTACAATTGACAAGAACGGCATTGATGCTGTTTTAGCGGACCTTCGCGCCCGCGGCGAAATCTAATCTAAGGAGTTCACCATGGCGAAAGGTATTCGTGAAAAAATCAAATTGGTATCCAGCGCTGGAACCGGCCACTTCTATACAACCACTAAGAACAAACGTAATCAAAGTGGCAAAATGGAAATGAGCAAATACGACCCTGTTGCTCGCAAGCACGTGGTCTACAAAGAAACGAAGTTGAAGTAATTCAGCTAAGATTCTCAACAAAAAACCGAAGCGTCCGCTTCGGTTTTTTGTTGTCCGGAGAGCCTGAGACAAAATCGCTGCCTCTGCTCTTTTTTCCTGACCTACTTCGCAGCCTCTTCAGCCTTTTTCTCAGCCGGCTTTTCAGCCTCTGCATTTTCCGGAGTATTTTGGGTCAAACGTTTGCTTGGCTTTTCTGCTCTTTTCTTCTGAAGTACCGCACCGAAGAAACCATCAGTCTTATTCAAATGCGGAAGCATCACAAAATATTCTCCGAAGCGTTCCTTCTGATAAGGATTGATTTCTACTCCCTGCTTCTGAAGAATATCAAAAGCATCAAGCAGCTCGAAATCTTCATTCTCTTTCAGGAACTCTTCAATCACATCCTGATTCTCGCGCTTCAAAATAGAACAGGTGGAATAAACCAAACGACCGCCCGGTTTCAGCATCTTTGCTGCGCTGCGCAGGACCGACTTTTGAATATCATTAATTCTGTTCAGTTCTTCTTCGCCAAATCTCCATTTCAGATCAGGATTCCTTCTGTAGGTTCCGGTCCCTGAACATGGAGCATCGACAAGAACGCGATCCATCTTGCCGTAAAGACGTTTGATATGCTTGTCGTGTTCATCACGAATGACAACCGGATAAATATTGCTTAATCCGGCTCTTCTCATACGCGGGGCAAGACCGTTCAGACGCTTCTCATTGACATCAAAAGCATAGATTCGGCCTGAACTCTTCATAAGGGCGCCCAGAGCCAGTGTTTTACCGCCGGCACCGGCACAGAAGTCGCAAATCATTTCACCGCGTTTAGGTTGCATCAGGCGAGCAATCAGTTGACTGCCTTCATCCTGCACGTCAACCTTGCCTTCTTTGTAAATAGGCCATTGAGTCAGAGCAGGCTTAGTAAAGAGACGGACGCAGTCAGGACTGTATATGCCCTTTTCTGCTTTGACGCCGTGCTCTTCCAATTCCAGAATAACTTCATCCGGCGTACTCTTAAGGCTATTAACGCGCAAATCCAAAGGAGCGCCTTCCTGCATGGCTTCAAACAAAGCCTTATGGTCGGTGCACTGTACCACCGCCAAGTCATACAGCCATTTCGGCACTTCAGCTTGAATCTCTTTCGGAGCGTCAGAACTCTTAGGAGCAAGCATGTTTTTCAGAGTTTCTTTTTCTTTGCCTAAAATCTGATCATGGATAGCATCCAACCCATGCTGCAGAGCCAACGCAAGCAAACCGGTCAAACGCGGCGCTTTGTCAGGTCTTACCGGATTCATCCTCCAAGTGATCATAGAAAGATGACGCATGGTGTAATAGATGCCTTCAGCAATGAGCGTTCTTTC
The DNA here is from genome assembly GCF_002221595.1 of Turicimonas muris. GTDB lineage: Bacteria > Pseudomonadota > Gammaproteobacteria > Burkholderiales > Burkholderiaceae_F > Turicimonas > Turicimonas muris. The sequence goes on along the minus strand of NZ_NHMP01000001.1, from coordinate 200,218 downwards.
TCTCGGACCTAAATGCCGTGCATTCTTAAAGTAAATGCTCATCAGAACATCGGCCGGCCCGTCAAGCTTCAAAATAGTTCTTAAAGCTTTGCCCAGTTCATCGACCACTAAAGAAGTGATGCGGACTTGTCCTGGATGCTGCTTCTGCATTCTCGGATTCGGAGCCTTAGTTTTGTCATGCGTTTGACGCTCTTCCGGAGTCATCTTCGCCCAACGTTCTTTCGCCGCTTTTTGTCTGTCAGTTAATTTGCGTTTGGGTGCATCCTGACGCTTATAGCCGGGCTTTCTGGCTGATCTTGGTTTTTCTGTTGCCATTTTTAACTTAGAAAATTGCTAATTGCTCACTGGATTCAAGATCCATCTTGACTGTACCTTCTTCCAGTCGTACCTTTTGACAGGCTACCAGGCGGATTGCTCTTGGGTAGAGTATGTGCTCTTTTTTGAGTACTCTTTCAGCCAGCTTGTCAGGGGTATCTCCTGCTAAAACAGGAACGGCAGCCTGTCCGATTATTTCGCCGCCGTCGAGCACATCGGAAACAAAATGTACCGTTACTCCGTGGATGCGGACGCCCGCTTCCAGTGCTCTTTCATGGGTATGCAGACCGGGAAAAGACGGCAGAAGTGCCGGATGAATGTTGAGAATTCTTCCCGGATACTGACGGACAAAATACGGTGTCAAAACACGCATAAACCCGGCAAGAACAACCAAATCTCCGCGGAATGCTTCAATTTGCTTGACCAGATCTCTCTCGAAGCTTTCTCTGTCTTCATACTTCTTATGATCAACTACTGCGGTCGGAATGCCGACGCTTTGAGCAAATTCCAAACCGGCGGCATCAGGGCGGTTGGAAATGACGCCGACAATGCGAATACCCCAAATCTCAGCCCATTTTTCTTTTGCGCTTGTTTCATAAACTGCTTTAAAGTTGCTTCCGCGCCCGGAAATGAGAACGACGATGTTTTTCATAAAATTGAACACTGATAGTAGAAAGGCCTGTGGCCTTTGATAAGGTAATCTGATCGAGTATACACAATTAGAGGTTCTGAAACTCAGGCTCAAAATTGATGCGTTCCTATTTCCAAAGAAACTTCTTGTTAGAAAAGATTCTTACATCCAAAAATGAGAATCCAAATCGATGCTGGCATAATTGATCGTTACAGTTATTTTTTGAGATTTGAGGAAAATGAAAGTTTTTCGAGGACTGCCAAAACCAGAAGATAGATTGGACTGTGCCGTGGCCATCGGCAACTTTGACGGGGTACATCTCGGCCATCAGGCTTTAATTCGGGAAGTAGTTGAGGCTGCACATGCCAGACTGTTATGCCCGGCGATTCTGACTTTTGAACCTCATCCTCGGGAATTTTTTAATCCGGATGCCGCCCCCGCAAGAATCTTGAGCCTTCACGATAAAGTGGAAGCACTGAAGGGAAGCGGGATCGAACGAGTCTACATTCTTAAATTCGATGAAAAGCTGGCTTCCTTAAGTCCGTATGACTTCGTTAAAGACCTGCTAGTACAAGGTCTGCACGCTCGTTGGGTCACCGTAGGAGAAAACTTTCACTTCGGTGCTAAGAGAGCGGGAGATTTCCACACACTGGAAGATCTGGGAAAAGAATTTCATTTTGAAGTTCATCCTATGCCCATGATTTATCACGGGGAGGCGGCTATTTCCAGTTCCCGCATTCGTCAAGCCTTAGCCAGAGGCGACATTGCTTCGGCAAACTATATGCTTGGACGCCATTACAGTCTTTCCGGAAAAGTTCTTCACGGAAAACAGTTAGGCCGCAAGCTCGGTTTCCCAACGATTAATCAAAGAATTCTTCCACCGTACTCCAAAGCTCGCCCGGCAATCACCGGTGTCTACGCCGTAAAAGCTCACGGCATAGCTCCGCGCCCGATTGAAGGCGTCGCCTGTATCGGAAAAAGACCGACCGTCGATGATCACGGTGAGTATTTACTCGAAACTCATTTATTTAATTTCCATGAAGACCTCTATGACAAGATTGTCAATGTAGAATTCTTTGCGAAGATCCGAGATGAGAAGAAATTCAATTCTCTCGAAGAGTTGCGGGCAGCGATTGCTGATGACCAGAAAAAGGCAAAGCAAATTTTAGGCTTGTCCGTTTAGTTTTTTATTAACCTTGAAGAGCCCGAGGGGGCCAAGGAATTATGTCAAAAGCAAATAAACAGAATTCGGATGCGACCGAAGTAAAAAAATTTCCGTTAAATCTTCCTGATACTGAATTTCCGATGAGAGGCAACTTGCCCAAGCGTGAGCCTGAGTTCATCAAAGAATGGGAAGCTAAGGATGTTTACGGAAAAATCAGAGCTGCACGCAAAGGTGCGCCTAAATTTCTTCTCCACGACGGCCCTCCCTATGCAAACGGCAACATTCACGTCGGACACGCTGTCAATAAGGTCCTAAAGGACATCATCTGCAAAACCCGTACACTCCAGGGTTTTGATGCTCCTTACGTCCCGGGCTGGGACTGCCATGGCATGCCGATCGAAATTCAAATTGAAAAGACTTACGGCAAGAATCTTCCTAAAGAAGAAATCATGGCTAAATGCCGCGCCTACGCCAAAGAACAAATTAAGAACCAAATGGCAGGCTTCAAGCGCCTCGGCGTTCTCGGTGATTGGTCCGATCCATATTTGACCATGCGTCCGAAAACTGAAGCGGAAGAAATTCGCGCCCTCGGTATCATTTTGGAAAAAGGTTACGTCTACCGCGGCCTTAAACCGGTTAACTGGTGCTTCGATTGCAAGAGTGCCTTGGCTGAAGCTGAAGTTGAATATGCGGACAGAAGCAGCCCCGCCATTGATGTTGCTTTCCCCCTGGCTGACGAAGACAAAGCCAGAGCCGAAGAGCTTTTCAATGTCAAATTGACCAAGCCGACCGCAACCGTAATCTGGACAACCACTCCTTGGACAATCCCGGCAAACCAGGCTTTGAACTTCAGCCCGGATTTAGACTATGTTGTCGTTGAAACACCGCATAGAAACTTCATCCTTGCCGAAGGTCTGTATGAAGATGCCCTCAAACGTTATGGCTTAGAAGGAAAAGTTATCGGCAAAGCAAAAGGCTCCGATCTTTATCACCTTCGTTTCAAACATCCCCTTGCCGGTCTCGACAAAGGCTATGACAGATTTTCACCAGTCATCATCGCCGATTACGTTGATGCAACAGCCGGTACCGGTATCGTTCACAGTGCTCCTGCATACGGTGTGGACGACTACGTCTCCTGCAAGAAAGACGGATTAACCAACGACGAGATCCTCAATCCCGTTCAGGCAGACGGCGTCTATGCCTCTTGGCTGCCGATGTTTGCCGGCTTAAATGTTTGGAAAGCTCAGCCCAAGATTTTGGATGCATTGACCGTTGCCGGCAACCTCCTTAATCACGAGACTATCAGCCACAGCTACATGCACTGCTGGCGTCATAAGACACCGTTGATCTACAGAGCAACTAACCAGTGGTTTATCAGAATGGATGAGCCGGTCGCTGACTCTGAAGGGGTCTGCAAGCCTGTTGAAAAAGAACCTGTTCTTCGCAAAGTCGCCTTGGAAGCTGTTGAAGCCACGACTTTCTATCCTGAATGGGGAGAAGTCAGACTCCACAACATGATCGCCAACCGTCCTGACTGGTGTATCTCCAGACAAAGAACCTGGGGTGTTCCTCTGCCCTTCTTGATCAATAAAGAAACCGGCAAACTTCACCCGGATACATTAAAGATCTTGAGAGATGTTGCAGACAGAGTTGAAGAAGGCGGCATCGAAGTTTGGACCAAGCTGAAAGTCTCCGACCTCATCGATAAAGATGTTGATTTGTATGAAAAGTCTACTGACACATTAGATGTTTGGTTTGATTCCGGTACTACTCATATGACCGTCATGAGAGGATCTCACGCTGACAAGCTTGGCTATCCCGCTGACTTGTACCTCGAAGGCAGCGACCAGCACAGAGGATGGTTCCACTCTTCTCTTCTCACAGGCTGTGCCATCGATAAGAGGGCTCCGTACAAAGCTTTGCTCACACACGGCTTTACCGTAGACGAAGAAGGCCGCAAGATGAGCAAATCTTTGGGCAACGTCATTCTGCCTTCTGAAATTGCCGATAAATACGGTGCTGAAATTATCCGTTTATGGGTCGGCAGCTCCGACTACACAGGAGAAATTTCTCTCGGCCAGACAATTCTGAAAGGTACCGTAGATTCCTACCGTCGCTTCAGAAATACTATCCGCTTCCTCTTGGCCAACACCAACGACTTTGATATTGAAAAAGACGTCGTTCCGGTTGAAGAGTTAGCAGAACTGGATAGATGGGCTATCGCAAGAACTCAGCAGCTTCAAGACGAAGTTTTGACTAAGTACGATGCTTATGACTTCCATATGGTTTCCTCCATGCTGCAGCTTTTTGCCAGCGATGATTTGGGCGGTTTCTATTTAGATATTCTCAAGGATCGTTTGTATACAACAGCTGCCGATTCAAAGGCTCGCCGTTCAGCTCAGACCGCATTGTGGTATCTGACCAATGCGTTCTTGAAGATGATTGCTCCGATTCTTTCCTTCACCGCTGAAGAGGCATACTCCTACTTCAATCCTAAGAGCTCCGGAACCATCTTCACGGAAAAATTCGAAGCCCTTCCTGTCATCAGCGAATCCGTTGAACTGCTCAACAAATGGGCTGTCATCCGCGCTATCCGCTCCGATGTCCAGAAAGAAATTGAAGTTCTCAGAGCTGAAGGTAAAGTCGGTTCCTCATTACAAGCGGCCGTGGAACTGAAGGTACCGCAAACCGAATACGATATCCTCCAGACTTTAGGCGACGAACTTCGCTATGTCTTCATCACAAGTTCTGCAAAACTTGTCGGTGTCTCTGACAAACGCGAAATTATCGTTAAGCCAATGACCGAAAAGAAATGCGAACGCTGCTGGCAATATGTAGATAGCGTCGGGAAAGATTCGAATTATCCGACATTGTGCTGCCGCTGCGTAGGCAATCTATTCGGTGTTCCTGAAGAACGTAAATTTGCTTAATTGATGGCTTCAAAAAAAACTAATAATTGGAACTGGACCGCAGTATTCCTGTGGTCCCTCTTTGCTGCGCTGCTTATCGGACTTGATCAATGGACCAAGTACTGGATTCAGCATCGAATGATTGTCAGTGATTCCGAAAGAGTCACTGACTTCTTCAATCTCGTCGTTGCTTACAACACCGGCGCAGCGTTCTCCTTTCTTGCAGATGCCGGCGGATGGCAGCAGCCGATTTTCTTGGTTCTTGCTCTCGTTATTTCCGTCGTCATTCTGTGTCTTATCGCTAAGAACAGCTCAAAGCCCTTTTTGTGCTTCGGACTGTCTCTCGTTTTAGCCGGTGCCATCGGAAATGCCTACGACCGCATGAATTTAGGTTATGTCGTCGATTTTCTGGACTTCCATGCAGTTAACTATCATTGGCCCGCATTTAACGTTGCTGACATTTGTATTTGCGTCGGCGCTTTCATTGTCATTATTTGGGAATTTTTCCGTTCCAAATAATCTTTCCAAGGATGTCGTATGCACATTCTAAAAGGCAAAAAAATACTGCTTGGGATTACCGGAAGCATTGCTGCTTATAAAGCTTGTGAGCTCATCCGTCTGCTTGTCAAAAATCAGGCGGAAGTTCAGGTTGTGCTTACGGAGGCCGCCTCCCATTTCGTCGGCGAAGCCACCTTCGAGGCTCTTACCCGAAGAAAAGTTGCCAAAAATATGTGGGACTCTTCCAACAGCACAATAGCTCATATCGATCTTGTTGATTGGGCTGATCTCATTGTGGTAGCCCCCGCAACCGCCAACTTCATTGCAAAACTTCGGAACGGCATTTGCGATGATCTCCTCAGTTCTTTATGTGCCGCCCGCAAGACACCGATCATCGTTGCTCCTGCAATGAATTGCTTTATGTGGGACAACCCTGCAAATCTGGAGAACGTTGAAAAACTTCAAAGCTGGCCCGGCGTTTCATTCTCGGGTCCGGAAGCCGGCATCCAAGCTTGCGGAGATAACGGCAAAGGAAGACTCAAAGAGCCGGCAGGCATCGCTGAGGACATTATCCGGTCTTTTTATCCGAAACTTCTTTCGGGTAAAAAAGTATTGATTACGGCAGGACCGACTTTTGAAGCGCTAGATCCGGTCCGAGGAATTACCAATTCCTCCAGCGGAAAACAAGGTTACAGCATTGCATCTGCATGCAGCCGTTACGGCGCTGAAGTTCTATTGGTATCGGGGCCCGTGCATCAGCAGACGCCTGCAGGAGCTGTACGATTTAACGTCACGAGTGCCGAAGAGATGAAGAATTGCGTTATTCAGCTCTTAGAAGAGGAAAAACCGGACGTTTTCATTTCTGTTGCAGCTGTGGCCGACTATCGTCCCGCTCACTTTTCTGATAAGAAAATCAAAAAAGAAAACTCTTCGGATTCTTACTCCCTGGAGCTGACAAAGAATCCGGATATCCTTTCCTTAGTCGGCCATTTAGAAAGCAAGCCTCTTTGCATCGGCTTTGCGGCCGAAACCAATGATGTCATCGACAACGGCAGACTGAAGCTTCAGAGAAAAGGTGCAGACTTAATAGTCGCCAATCCTGCCAATGCGATTAATTCTGACTCCAATGACGCCGTGTTCATCACAAAGGACAGTCTAAAAACAGTCGGACCCGGAAGCAAAGAAGCATTAGCCGACACACTTGTATTAGAAATCAACAGACTCTTGAAGGATAGAAACTGTGAACGTTCAAATTAAATACTTAGATCCGCGGGCAAAAGAATTCAAACCCTCCTACGGGACTCCCGGATCTGCCGGAGTTGACTTAAGAGCCATGATTGATAAACCGATTGTGGTCGAGCCTGGAGAAACTTATCTCATCGGCACAGGAATCAGCATCTATCTGCGGGATCCAAACTATGCGGCTCTTGTTCTTCCGCGCTCAGGCCTCGGTCATAAGCACGGAATCGTTCTCGGAAACTTAGTCGGCTTAATTGACTCAGATTACCAGGGGGAACTGAAAGTATCCTGCTGGAATCGTTCGAGTGAAACTTTTACCGTTCAGCCTCTGGACAGGATTGCACAAATGATTATTGTGCCGGTTGTCCACGCTCAATTCGAAGAGGTTGAAGACTTCCAACAAACGGAACGAGGAACCGGAGGATTTGGTTCCTCGGGAATTGGTTAATTTCTTATCAAGAAAGCCGCATTCTGTGACTTCCTGCTTATTCATGCTACTTATTTTGCGGAACTTCTGCCGGAACCTCTTGGGCAGAATCGGCCGTTTCAGCTTTTGGAATAATCGGAGCCTGCTCGATATCTAAAGTCACTTTTTCCTGCGCATCCAATCCAATTTTGACCTTTCCGCCGCGACTTAGCTGACCGAAAAGCAGTTCATCGGCCAATGCTTTTCTCACCGTATTCTGAATCAAGCGGGACATCGGACGAGCTCCCATCTTCGGATCGAACCCTTTCTTAGCCAAGAATTCTTTAAGCTCTTCCGTAAATGTCGCCTCCACCTTCTTCATGTGAAGCTGAGTTTCAATTTCCAGAAGGAATTTATCAACCACTTTTCTTATTTCGTTTGTCCCCAGTGCTTTAAAGGAAACAATCGCATCTAAGCGGTTGCGAAATTCAGGCGTAAAAGTCTTATTAATCTCGATCTGCTCATCGCCGTAATGCGTTGAGTTAAGAAAGCCGATGGAAGATTTGCTCAAATCTCTGGCCCCGGCATTGGTCGTCAAGATCAAAATAACATTTCTAAAGTCTGCTGTTTTACCGTTGTTGTCCGTCAATGCGCCATGATCCATTACCTGAAGAAGGATGTTGTAAATATCCGGATGAGCTTTTTCAATCTCATCAAGAAGCAGAACGGAATGCGGATGCTTGCCGATTTCTTCAGTCAATAATCCGCCTTGATCAAAGCCCACGTACCCCGGAGGCGCACCAATCAAGCGCGACACGGAGAATTTCTCCATGTATTCACTCATATCAAAGCGAATCAGCTTGACCCCCATGGCTGAAGCCAGCTGTTTTGCTAATTCCGTTTTACCGACGCCTGTAGGCCCGGCAAACAAGAAAGCTCCGATTGGCCTATCCGTCTTGCCAAGACCGCTCCTAGAGAGTTTTATCGCGTCTGAAATAGCTTCAATAGCCGGATCCTGGCCGTAAATTACATTCTTCAATGTCTGAGCCAAAGTCTTCAATCGATTCTTGTCGTCTGAAGAAACGGTCTGGGGAGGTACCCTCGCCATCTTTGTAATGACTTCCTCAATATCCGCCTTGGTAACAATGTTGCTTTTGCCGTCCGAATGCAATCTCTTTCTTGCGCCGGCTTCATCGATTACATCGATGGCCTTATCCGGAAGTTTCTTGTCGGAGATAAAGCGATCGGAGAGTTCAACTGCAGCGACAATGGCCGAGTCTTTGTAAACCACATTGTGATGTTCCTCAAACTTGCCGCTCAAACCCTTAAGAATTTCAATTGTTTCCTTGACTGTCGGTTCAGTCACATCAATCTTCTGGAAACGTCTCATCAGAGCCGAGTCTTTGCTGAAGATTTTTCTGAGTTCGTCGTAAGTCGTGGCCCCAACAACACGAAGAGTTCCTTTTGCGAGATGAGGTTTCATCATGGTCGCGGCGTCCGATGCACTGCCCTCGGTAGTACCTGCACCTAAAATCTGATGGATTTCATCAATGAAAAGAATGGTTTTCGGCTTGGATTCAACTTCCTTGATGAGGTTTTTCATTCTTTCTTCGAAATCGCCGCGGTAATGAGCGCCGGCAAGCATGGAGCCGACATCCACGGAATAAACTTCGAAGTCGGATAAGAATTTAGGAACCTCGCCTTTTACGATCTTGTAGGCAAGTCCTTCTCCAATTGCAGTCTTACCGACACCGGCCTCACCGACAAGAATAGGATTATTCTTCCTTCTTCTTGCCAGAACCTGGATAACTCTTTCAATTTCTTCGCTTCTGCCAATCAACGGATCGATGCGCCCTTCTTTAACCTCATTGTTTAGATTCAAAGCATAGGTGTCTAAAGCGGATTTTCGTCTTTTACTTTCTCCCGCATCTTCCTCGGCCTCTTGTGCTCCGAGTTCTTCGCTCTCGGCCAAGATAGTTTCGATGTATTCGGAGAGAACGTTTCTATCGATACCGTGCTGATTAAGAAGATAGACCGCTTCGCTGTCCTTTTCCGCCAGCAAAGCATCGAGCAGATCTAAGCTGTCGACTTCTTCTCGGTTTTCCGACTGTGCTTGAATAATGGCACGCTGCAGAACTCGTGAGTACCCGACGGTCACGTCCGGGTTCTTATCCTTAGCAAGTTTATTTTGCTCAGCTATCTCTTTTGAAATAACTAGGTTAATTTCGTTTTCGAGTTCATGAGTATCAACTTCTTGTTCTTCCAAGAACTCCTCGACCTCTCCTCCCTGCAGAAGCCCCCATAGCAAATACTCAAGAGTTAGATACTCAACTCCGTCGCTTCTTCCTCGAAGGAAGACAATCATCATTAATTTTTGAACTTCTTTACTTAAACTACTCATTTTCTTCTATGGTTATCTTAAGCGGATAGCCTTCAGCTCTTGCCATTTCACGGGATTTCATCATTTTTGTTTCAGCTAAATCCTTGCTGTAAATCCCTGCAACACCGCGCCCTTCTTCATGCACTTTCAGCATGATCGTCATCGCGTCTTCCGTCGATTTTCCGAATACCTCTTTCAGGAGCATTACAACAAACTCCATTGTCGTTACATCGTCGTTATGGAGAATGACACTCCATCTATTCGGTCTCTTATAAGGCTTAACCTTCGGTTTTACCCTTGTTGACGATCCAGTTTGCGAGCAAGACATATCACTAATTTTTGTGGTTAGATAACAACAATTAAATGCGGACAAACCGCCAAAATACTTTTTCCTTGTCCGAACCCAACTATCAGACAATTTTGACTAAATAACCTCAGAGTAAGGGTTACAAAGCATTTTTTTCTGTAATAAAGATATGCACTTGTCCCAACTCATCTTGTCAATGATACTTTGTCCTCGTTGACAATTCTCCCGTATACATTAAAAATCTAGTTACTGTCAGTCTTTTCTCACAGACAGTAAGGCAGTACCGCAGTAGTAGTCAGGTTTCAACAAAGGGTCGTACCGGTTGTGAAAATCCAGCTTAACGAACTGTCAAAAACACATTCAGTGGCGGGTGAGCACCAGAGACAACGCCGTTAAATTTTTGGAGATATAAAAAATGGCAACAGGAACCGTAAAATGGTTTAACGACGTAAAAGGCTACGGATTCATCACTCCCGATGACGGCGGTGAAGATCTCTTCGCTCATTTCTCTGCAATCAAGATGGACGGCTTCAAGACCCTCAAAGAAGGTCAGAAAGTTACCTATGATTTGAAAGTCGGTGAAAAAGGCAAACAGGCTGACAACATCAAACCGGCTTAATTCAGAATATTAGCTATACAAACTCGGCTCAGACCGAGTTTTTCTTTTTTCTATGAAATACTGCTACCGCATTCTCTTAGCTCTGCTCCTGCCTCTGGCCGTAAATGCCGCGGAAATAAAAGAGATTCAAATCAACCAAAAAAACATTCAAGTGGAAATTGCCGACACGGACCAAGAAAGAGAACTTGGCCTGATGTACCGCAAGGCACTACCTGCTGAGGCCGGAATGCTCTTTAAATTCGACAATGCGATGCCGGTGTGCATGTGGATGAAAAACACCTACATTCCGCTCTCGGTCGCTTTTATTGACAGCAACGGGACAATAATCAATATCGAAAAAATGCACCCCCTGACAGAAAATATTCACTGCAGCAAAAGAGCAGCGAAATACGCTCTTGAAATGAATCAGGGCTGGTTCGAAAAAAACAAAATAAAGGAAGGCGACAAAGTCGCCAAACTTAATTAAAAAACGCAGGCTATAGACCTGCGGCATTCCTTCATCAAATCAGTTCAATTATTGAAGATTCTTTTCTACGAATTCCCAGTTAACGAGATGTTCAAGGAAGGTAGTAACAAACTGGGCTCTGACATTGTAGTAGTCCAGATAGTAAGCATGTTCCCAAACGTCGCAAACCATCAAAGGCTTAGATGGAGAGGAAATTGGGGAGCCTGCATTGCTGGTGTTAAGAATGTCTAAAGTACCGTTTTCTGTTTGAATCAGCCATGTCCAGCCGGAGCCGAAATTGCCGGCAGCACTCTTAATGAACTGTTCTTTGAATGCATCATAGTTTTCCCACTTGGCTTCGATAGCAGCCAAAACACGGCCGCTGGGAGCCCCGCCACCGTTAGGAGTTAAGCTGTTCCAGAAAAAAGTGTGGTTCCAATTTTGAGATGCGTTATTGAAAATTGGACCCTGTTGAGTAGTACGGATAATTTCCTCTAAAGGCATTGATTCGTAGTCTGTACCGGCAATCAATGTGTTGAGCGTGTCAACATAGCCTCTATGATGTTTCCCATAGTGGTAGCTCAAAGTCTTTTCGCTCATGTAAGGCTCAAGAGCATTCATCGCAAAAGGAAGAGGAGGAAGTGTAAATGCCATTTGGGGTCTCCTAGTGTTTATTATTTCTTGCGGTATTATGCATAGTTTTAAGTGTTTTTGCTAGTAATCCTCTCAACTCGAGCATTAATGGTTCGATCATAGAAGATCACTTGAATCTCTTGGCCTTCCTGCAGTTCTTCACCCCGTTTCACAACCTCATTTTTACGCTTAACAATAGCATATCCGAGTTGTAGCATTTTGTTAGGATCCAGTCCTGAAAGTTTCGTCTCCAGATTCATTAAACAATTCCGCCTTACCGTCAGTTTCATTTGGCCGTAAGCACGCATCGACTCGGCGGCGATTTTTATCGAATCATTCTTCAAAACCGGCCTTTGTTTGCGCAGACTCTGCAAACTGCAGAAAAGCCTTTGTCTCTGGAAAACAGCCTCTCTGTAAAACCCCTTAAACAGGACAAAAACATATTGTCTGGTTTCTTTTTTATCTTCGGCAATCTTTGCTTCAGGACTTTTTAATTGATAGAGTGCCGGAGTTTTTAGTTGAACAAAGAATCCTTCTTTCTGGACTTTAATCTTTTCTAATAAATGCTGGAGCTCTTTGGATCTGTCCTGAAACTGCACCTTATTCTTAAAACCGCAAATCTCGTAAAACAGTTCTTGACTTTGACGCTCCCTATGGTCTTGGAAATTCTTCGCGAGTCCTTGTGCTAAAAAAGCCAGTTTGTCTTTGTATCCCGCCAAAAGAATATCCAAAGGCGGAAGTTCAATTTTCAGCTGACGCTCCCTCGAAGCCAAACTTTGATTGACTAAATTAGAGATGCGAACCAACCAGAAAGAATATTGAGAGGCTTGCGGCAAAAAAGAAATTCTGCCTAGATTGTGAAGTTTTTGCTGCAAATTTGCCTGCGAAGCGAATAAAAAATTGCTTGCACTTCCTTTAAAGCCCAGAAGATCTTTTTTAAAACGATCCGAGTAATAGTTCAGAAAAACGTCGGGAGACTCAAAAAGTCTGGAGGCATAAGCCGTCTGGTTTTCAGAACGACTCAAAAAGTTCTCGATGTCTTTGTAGAGAGTCCGGCACAGTTTCTCCACACGCAGAAGAAGCTCTTCTTTGGGAGCAGCCGCAGCTACAGCGGCTGCCGTAGGATTCGGAGCCCAGATATCGGCTGCAAAGTCTGCAATGGTCTGGTCACTGTCGTGACCGATACCGGTGATCACCGGAATACTGCACTGACGAATGGCTCTGGCGACCTTCTCTTCGTTAAAGCACCATAAGTCTTCTATCGAACCTCCGCCGCGAACAAGAAGCAGAACATCAACTTCTTTTCTTTCTGACGCGATTCGAAGAGAACGAACTATACCCTCGGCAGCAGCCGCGCCTTGTACAAAGGTCGGATAAACAATGATGTCAACATATGGAGAATATCTCTTGAGTCGAGTAAGGACATCTTTTAAAGCAGCTGTTTGGAGTCCAGTGACGACTCCGACTGTTCTAGGTGCTAGGGAAACGGGCCGTTTCAACTCACGCTGAAAAAGTCCCTCATCAGCGAGCTTCTTCTTTAATGCAAGAAATTTTTCAAAGAGTTCTCCTTGCCCGCTTCTGACCATTCGGCGCACTTCCAGAGAGAGTTTTCCGGTTTTACCATAGAGGCTCAGATTACCTCCGACTTTAACCTTGTCGCCGATAGCCGGAGTGAAAGTTACCGTAAAATTTTTAGAGGCGAACATCATGCAGTTTAAAACTGCCTCTTCATCCTTGATAGCAAAATACCAATGCCCGCTGGCACGATTATTGTTAAAAGAGGAGATTTCTCCTTCGACAAGAAGAGTTCTCATCGACTTAACAGTCCAATCTATTTTCTGAACCGCTTCCGAGACGGTCATAATTCTCGGATCTTTTACTGTATTTACTATCTCACTCAATCTTCACTCCTTGATCTATGAATATTAAGCCAATTATTTTTTGTTCGTGAACAAAGAACATATTGAGCCGTTATTTTTTAACCTTATTCACATAATCCACAAAGTTATCCACAATTTTATTCACCACCGTTGAGAATGCCGATGAGTTTTCGTAACTTATTGAATTTAAACATAATTTTTGAATTAACAAAAATGGAAAAGCTAAAAAATCCTTTTAAATTCAAAATAGTTATGCACACTTTCCAGAAGTTATCCACAAAGTTATTAACAATGAAAATTTTGGAAGTAGGAGGTTATTTTTTCCTTACTCATTGATTTCACATCTCTTCGTTTTTTTGACACATCTCACACATTTTTTGTTCACAAAATTCGGAAATTAAGTTGAACGAAAAAAATAAACGGTTTTCTCTTTTACAATTAATTTTTTTGACTCTTAATGACTTCGATGAAAGTTCAACTTGAATCTTTCCTACATAAGCAATGGGATCGCCGAGGCTTAATTTCCTGGCTCCTTTTACCGTTTTCCGCCGTTTTTATGGGTGCGGCGAAATACAGAAAAAGCAAGACCGTTCCTGTGAAAATCAGAGTTCCGGTTGTTGTGGTAGGAAATATTTATGTCGGAGGTACAGGAAAAACACCGGTCACGATTGCATTAGTCAAAGAACTTCAGGAGAGAGGATGGAACCCCGGCGTAATCTCCCGCGGCTACAAAGGCAAAACCGATTCCCCCAAAGAAGTTTTAACAATCAGTGATCCGGATATTGTCGGAGACGAACCTCTTCTTATAAAAAAATCCACGAACGTTCCGACTTTTGTTTCTAAAAAGAGAGTTGCCGCTGCCGAGGCTCTTCTGAAGGCCTATCCTGAGGTCGATATTCTTATTAGTGACGATGGGCTGCAGCATTATGAACTTCAGCGTGACTTTGAAATTGCAGTTATCGGAGCCCGCGGCTTAGGCAACGGATGGGTCCTCCCGTCAGGTCCTCTAAGAGAGCCGCCCTCCCGGCTAAATGATGTTGATGCTCTGGTTCTTAACGCAACGGAGGATGTGATTTCTTCCACAACTCCGAGATATGTGGCAACCAGCGGATTTACCAACGCCATTCAATACGCAACCGGTGAAGTCATTTCTTTGGATACATTAAGCAAGATCCAAAGAAAGAAGCAATACTCAGCGGCAGCAGTAGCCGGCATCGCCGTACCGAAAAGATTCTTCTCCATGCTCAGAGCTCACGGTTTGGAAGTGGTAGGCATTCCTCTTCCGGATCATTACGATTACGACAAAAATCCCTTTAAGGACATCAACGCTGATCTCATCTTCATTACAGAAAAAGATGCGGTTAAGTGTAGGAAGCACGAAGACATTAAAAGAGACACTAGAATCTACGTCGTGCCTTTAGAAATAGTTTTAGATAAGTTCTTAATAGATTTCATTGAAGAAAAACTTTCTTCTTTGAAACCAGAGAAAAAAGCATAATGGATCCGAAATTAACACAAATACTTGTTTGTCCTTTCTGTAAGGGCCCTCTTTTATACGATAAAGAAAAGAAAGAACTATTTTGCAAACGCGATAAAAAAGCGTTCTCAGTTATCGATGAAATTCCCGACTTAGTGCCGGATGAAGCAAGAGACCTTTCCGATGAAGAGCTGGAGCAAAAACTGAAATGAGTTTTACCGTTATTATCCCGGCGCGACTGGCCAGCACAAGGCTTCCAAACAAGCCTCTGGCCTTAATCGACGGTATTCCAATGATTGTTAGAGTAGCTCAGCAGGCTGCGAAGTCTGCCGCCTCGCGCGTCATTGTCGCCTGTGATGACCCGACGGTTCAAAAGGCGTGCGAAGAACACGGCATCGAGGCACAATTGACCTCAAAAGACTGTGCCTGCGGTACCGATAGATTAAGCGAAGTCGTCAATAAACTTAATCTCGATGAAAACGAAATCATCGTCAATGTCCAAGGAGATGAGCCTCTTATTCCGGTTGACATCATAAATTTGGTTGCAGAAATTCTTAAAAAAGATTCAGGCTTAGCAATGGGAACGGCCGCCATTCGAATCCGCGATGCCGAAGAGTTTTTCAATCCGAATGTTGTCAAGGTTGAGCTCAACAAGAGAAATGAAGCTCTGATTTTCAGCCGGGCTCCAATCCCATGGAATCGAGATTTGTTTGCAAAATCCAAAGAATCGATTCCCGAAGACCTAGGACTGCGTCATGTCGGAATTTACAGCTATAGAGCTTCTTTCTTGAAGCAGTATCCGCACCTTTCGAAATCTCCCTTAGAGACTTTTGAAAGCTTGGAACAGTTGCGTGCTCTTTGGCACGGCTACAAGATCGGAGTTGAAATCTTTAACCGTGAAATTCCCCCGGGAGTAGATACTTTTGAAGATTTGGAAAGAGTCCGACTCTATTTCGGCAAGAAATAATGTCTGACACTAAATTATTTCTTCTATTCCCAAATTCTTTTAGAATTTAGCTTTTATATTTCAATAAGTGGAGTTGTCAAATGCGTTTGATTCTTCTCGGAGCTCCAGGTGCAGGCAAAGGCACTCAAGCAGCTCTCATCACTGCCCACTATAACATTCCTCAAATTTCTACCGGTGATATGCTGCGTGCCGCTGTCAAGGCAGGTACTCCTTTGGGTTTAGCCGCTAAGAAAATTATGGATGCCGGCGAACTCGTAAGCGATGACATTATCATCGGCCTGGTTAAGGAGCGTCTCCAGCAGCCTGACTGCAAGAACGGTTTCCTCTTCGATGGTTTCCCACGCACAATTCCTCAGGCAGAAGCTTTAAAAGAAGCCGGCATTCCAATTGACTACGTTTTGGAAATCGCCGTCCCTGATGAAGCAATTTTAGAAAGAATGAATGGCAGACGCGTTCATCTACCTTCCGGCAGAAGCTACCACATCAAGTTCAATCCTCCTAAAGTTGAAGGGAAGGACGATGTGACAGGCGAAGATTTGATCCAGAGAGACGACGATAAAGAAGAAACCGTTAAAAAACGTCTTCAGGTTTATCACAACCAGACGGAAGCTTTGGTTGATTTCTATCAGAAGCTCGCTGCTGAAGGTCAATCTAACACTAAATACGTTAAAGTTGACGGTATCGGCGATGTAAAAGAAGTTAACCGCCGCATCATTGACGCGTTGAGTAAGTAATTCAAATCAGTTTCGGCCTTGCTCTTTGCAAGGCCTTATTTTTTGGATTTTGGAATGACTAAAAATATCCTTGTAACCGGAGGAGCCGGATATATCGGATCCCACATGGTTGTCAGCCTGGTTGAAGCCGGCTACAACCCGATTATTTTTGATAACTTCAGTAACAGCAAACCGACGGTTCTGAACCGCATCGAAAAAATTACCGGTAAAAGACCTCTTCTTATTGAAGGCGATATCCGCTCTGAGAGCGACTTAGACAAAGTTTTTACGGAATACAAAATCGACTCCGTCATCAACTTCGCCGGTAAAAAGGCCGTAGGAGAATCCGAATCCGACCCTCTCCTGTATTTCTCCTACAACGTTGAAGGAACTATCGTGCTCCTTCGTGTTATGAAAAAACACGGAGTCAAGGAATTCATCTTCTCCTCCTCGGCCACTGTCTACGGCGATCCCGGCTACGATGAGTTCGACGAAACAACTCCTCTTGCCCCAATCAATAATTACGGTCTAAGCAAGTGGATGATTGAGGAAGTTCTTAGAAAAATATTCAGAGCGGAACCTAATTGGTCAATTGCCATCCTGAGATACTTCAATCCAGTCGGTGCTCATGAAAGTGGCCTAATCGGCGAAGATCCTAATGGCATTCCAAACAATCTCATGCCGTTTATTTCTCAAGTTGCCGTCGGCAAACGCAATCACTTAAATGTATTCGGCAACGACTATCCGACTGCAGACGGCACCGGATGCAGAGACTACATCCATGTAATGGACCTTGTAGACGGCCACTTACAAGCCTTGAAGGCACTTAAGCATCAACCACAGCTGCTTACCGTCAATCTCGGAACCGGAAGCTCTACAAGTGTTTTAGAGCTTGTACACGCTTTCGAAAAAGCAAGCGGCAAGAAAGTTCCCTACCAGATTTGTCCTCGCCGTGCAGGAGATAAAGCCGCCTACTGGACTAACCCCGCAAAAGCAAAGACAGTCCTAAACTGGGAAGCCAAACGAGGTATTGAAGAGATGTGTGCCGACACTTGGCGTTGGCAGAGCATGAATCCTAACGGATACGAAGATTAATCCGACACTTCGGACCAGCAAAAAGGGGCTGTTGCAAAATTCCCTCTTCCTAAGAGGGATTTTCACAGCCCTTCTTCTATTGACAAAAAGTATTCTATATAAGAATTATCCCGTTGATTTAAAAGCAAACAGAGGGAATCGAACCCCCTGCATGCTATGGTGAAGTGTTCTATACCAAAGACACTTACCATGGCCTATTTTACCGTTTCTGAGGACTTGCTTTTTTATGCCTGTCCCCTTCCGCTATCTGAGCGTAAAAAACTTGACGCATATTTGTTACTTTTAGAGAAATCATCTGCTGGAAAATACTTAAAGCAGATAAACTTCGATTCTGAGCCTGGCAGACCAAAAATCGACCAGTGCCGACTCTTTGCTGCGGTTCTATATTGCTTTGCCCTTGGTAAAGCCTCTCTCCGAGAAATGGAGACGGCCTGCTTCACGGATCTAAGAATCATTTACTTAATCGGGGACGTCCAGCCAAGTGCAGCGAGTTTCTCTCGGTTCGTCACAAGTTTAATTCCAAATATGCCTGCTATTTTTGCGACAATAATGAAGCGCATCTTTTCCGAATGCGGGAAAGATATGGACACGCTCTATTTGGACGGAAGCAAATTTGAAGCCAACGCTAACAAGTACAAATTTGTTTGGAAACCCACGACTCTTCATCTTCGACTAAGTGAGAAAGTGGCTAACCTATTGAAATTAATGCATCTAGAGGAAGGTCTGCCCAACGAAGGAGTTATTCCGGCAAAAACTATTATGAAAAAAATAGAAGATGCAGAAAAAATATCTTCAACCCTCATAGGTGGTGGTGAAAAGGCTCTTTTAAAAATGAAATCTCAGCTTTCTCAGTACCTAATAAAATCAATTGAGTACGAAGAGAAAAAAGCTATCTGCGGAGAATCTAGGAATTCTTACTACAAAACCGACCACGATGCTACTGCCATGTGCCTGAAGGAAGATTACTACAGTGGGTTAGGTAGCCAAATGCATGCTGCGTATAACACCCAAATCTTAGTGAGTAACGGTTTTATCGTTACGTACTACGTGTCACAAGACAGAACCGATGCGCGTACTCTTGCGCCGACATTAGACCAATTCTTCCAATGGTACGGAATTTATCCCAAAAGAGTTTGCGCAGACGCAGGCTATGGAAGTGTTAACAATTATGAATATTGTGAACAGAAAGGAATCCAAGCCTTCATCAAATACACAGCCTGGAACGGTGAAAAGACTGGAAGAAATCCTGCCACTTATGAGTACATCGATACGCAAACTATCCGGTGTTTGGGAGGGCGCGTGGGAGAAAGAATACAGTGTCCCGAGGGCTATTATTCCAAGGCGGACTATGCTTTCTTCCTGGTCAAAAGCTGCGCTAAATGTGACTTTGAGGGCTATTGCAAACGCTTCTTAAAAAGCAAATCGAAAAGAAGCCGGATTTTTGAAATTCAACCACGTTGGGTCCAGTTGAAGCAACAAGCTAGAGACAGACTTCTGTCTCCCGAAGGCATAGAAATCAGAGTTAATAGGAGTTGTCAGGTTGAAGGTGCCTTCGGAGTAATTAAGCAGAATATGGACTACAAAAGGTTCAGACGACGCTCGATGGGAAGGGTAACAGTCGAGTTCGCCTTGACTTGCCTAGGGATGAATATAAGAAAATATCTTAGGTTTGCAATGTCCGGCGTGCTCCCGTTTTATTGGGTTGCTCCTGAAAGTTTAAAGGCAGAAACTTTCAAAACTCCATCAGCAAAAAGAATAAAAAACCGAATGGAAAAGAAGCGAAAACTACAACCTAACGAGATAGCTAAAAAGGGGTATAGGAGAAAGGGGAAGTACTAACTCGAAAAACATCGAATTTTGCAACATCCCCTTTTTGTTTAAGGGTGAGGCCTCACGGATTAGGCTAATTTTTCAGAAATAAATTTCTTCACATCAGCAATCACTTTGCCCATGTTTTCCGGAGCGTTTCCGCCACCTTGAGCAAAGTCAGGGCGGCCGCCACCTTTACCGCCGAGCTCAGCAGCTGTGAAAGCAACGACTTCACCGGCTTTGATCTTGCCGACTAGATCCTTAGTAACACCGACTGCTACGCTGGCTTTACCCTCGTCAGACTTGAGAAGAACGATAATTGCGGATTTCAATGTATCTTTAAGTTTATCAATAGAATCACGGAGAGCCTTGGTTTCAACGCCCTTCATTTCAACCACCAAGAGCTTGGTTCCGTTCATCTCTTCCGCTTGAGAGGCAACGTTGGCAGAAGCGCTCTGTGCAAGCTTAGTCTTGAGTACGGCAAGTTCTTTTTCAAGAGCTTTGACATCTGCCAAGGTATCGTGGACCTTACCTAAAACTTCTCCGACAGGAGCTTTAAATTCAGCAGCAACTTCTTCCAACAACTTCTCTTGTGTCTGAGTAAATCTCAGGGCATTCATGCCGGTAACAGCTTCTATTCTGCGAATGCCTGCAGCCACAGCAGACTCACTGACAATCTTGAACATGCCTATATCACCTGTTCTCTGGACGTGCGTACCGCCGCAGAATTCGCAACTGGAACCGATGTTAAGGACACGGACGACTTCTCCGTATTTTTCTCCGAAGAGCATGACGGCTTCAGTCTTCTTAGCTTCGTCAATCGGCATGACTCGGGTCATTGTCTGGGTGTTTCTCAGAATTTCTTTGTTGACAATGTCTTCAACTTGGAAAATTTGTTCTTCAGTCATCGGCCCGTTGTGAACAAAGTCAAATCTTGTTCTTTCTCCGTTGACCATAGAGCCTCGCTGCTGAACATGAGAACCAAGCACTTCTCTCAATGCTTTGTGCATCAAGTGAGTGACGGAATGATTTCTTGCAGTAGCAGCACGAATATCTTCGTTTACTGTAGCTGTGAACAAATCGCCGAGCTTAACGCTGCCTTCTGCAACGTAACACATGTGCCCGAAGACGTCTGCCTTAATCTTGAATGTATCGTCAACTTTCAAGATTGTGGTCTTGTTCTTGAACTGGCCTTGATCGCCGACTTGGCCGCCGCTTTCTGCATAGAACGGGGTCTTGTCGAATACGACAACGACTTCATCGCCGGATTCTGCTTCATCAACGATTTCGCCGTCCTTGTAAATAGCTTCAACTTTACAGCCGTGAACTGTCAAAGTTTCGTAACCCAAGAAGTTAGTAGGAGCACCGGCGTAATCAAGACCTTGCGCCATCTTGAACTTGCCTTGTGAGCGAGCGAGTTCTCTTTGTTTGGCCATCGCCGCGTCAAAGCCTTCGATATCAACCGCTACGCCTCTTTCACGGCAAACGTCGGCTGTTAAGTCAACCGGAAAACCATAGGTGTCGTGAAGTTTGAATGCAACATCACCGCTGAGAACTTTTTCTCCGTTTGCCAAAGCTTCGTTAAGGATTTCAAGACCTTTAGCAAGAGTCTGAGAGAATCTGACTTCTTCCTGACGGAGAACTTCCTGAATGCGCGGATTGCTCAGTTCTGGGTACTGCTGCCCCATTTCCTTGGCGACAGCTTTCACCAAAGTATTGAAGAAAAGACTGCGGGCACCGAGCTTAAAACCGTGACGCATACCGCGGCGTGCAATACGACGCAGAACATAGCTTCTGCCTTCATTGCCTGGAAGAATTCCGTCAGCAATAATGAAAGAACATGCACGAATATGGTCGGCAATAACTTTCAAAGAAGGAGAGTTCGGATCAACGTTTTCTGCTCCGGCAGCTTCAACAGCTTCTTTAACGGCCTTCATTAAGTTCTGGAACAGATCAATTTCATAGTTGGAATGAACATGCTGCAAAACGGCGGAAATTCTTTCCAAGCCCATACCGGTATCGACGCTAGGTTTCGGAAGAAGATGCATTTCACCTTTGTCGTCACGGTTGTACTGCATGAAAACCAAGTTCCAGATTTCAATATATCTGTCACCGTCCTCGTCAGGACTTCCCGGAGGGCCTCCGGCAACTTCTTCTCCGTGGTCATAGAAAATTTCAGAGCATGGACCACACGGACCTGTGTCGCCCATCATCCAGAAATTGTCGGAAGCATATCTGGCACCTTTGTTGTCGCCGATTCTTACGATTCTTTCTGCCGGAACACCGACCTCTTTATTCCAAATGTCATAGGCTTCATCATCCTCGGCATATACCGTTACCCAAAGCTTTTCTTCCGGAAGCATGAAATGCTTGGTCAAAAGCTCCCAAGCGTTTTTGATGGCGTCGCGCTTGAAGTAATCGCCGAAGCTGAAATTACCCAACATTTCGAAGAATGTGTGGTGACGGGCTGTGTAGCCTACGTTCTCCAAGTCGTTGTGCTTGCCGCCGGCACGCACACATTTCTGAGAAGTAGTCGCACGTTTATAGGGACGCTTATCAAAACCTAAGAAAACATCCTTGAATTGATTCATGCCGGCATTGGTAAAGAGCAATGTCGGATCATCTCCAGGCACCACTGGGGTTGAAGCAACAATGGTGTGCCCTTTGGATTCCATGAACTTCAAAAAAGTTGAACGAATCTCTGAAGCTGTAAACATTTATTAATCTCAAAAATAAAAAGCCGGTTTTCCCAGCACAATAAACAAATTTTAACAGACCGCCTATTGAGTTAACTTTCAATTGGATTAGGAATATACGAGAAAAAAGCGGATCTAGCTTTCTAGTCCGCCTTTTGTCAGAAATCCTAAGAGATCTTTTAAACGATCTTAGAGTATCTTCTTACTCTTTCGTCCTCTCTGAGATATCTGTCGAAGTTCATAGCTACTGCTCTGACTAACAGTTTTCCTTTCGGTGTCACAACGATGCGATCCGGATAAAGCCCAACCAAACCTTCATTCGCGAAATGCTGAAGGTTCTTCAGTTCGAAAGCAAAGTACTCGTCAAACTTAACTTTGAATTTCTGTTCAATCTCTTCTTTTTGAACCATAAATTGACACATCAAATTCATGATGACCTGTGCTCTGAGTCTGTCATCTGCATCCAGCATGTAACCGCGAATGGTAGCAAGCTGACCGCTATTGATTCTTTCGTAATAAGTCGGGAGGTCTCTTGCGTTAGCCGCATAGCAGCCGGTCACTTTACTGATGGAGGAGACTCCGAGAGCGACCATATCGCATTCGGGCTTAGTGGAGTAGCCCTGGAAGTTTCTCTGCAAAGTACCGTTTTCCTGAGCTTGTGCCAAAGGATCGGAGACTTTTGCAAAATGATCCATACCGATATAGTGATAGCCGTTAGAAGTCAGGCGACGGATAGCATCAAGCATAATAGCAACCTTTTCCGGTGTGCTTGGCAAATCTTCGGCGTTGATTCTTCTTTGAGCTTTAAAGTGTTCCGGTAAATGAGCATAGTGATAAAGCGCGATGCGATCCGGAGAAAGCTCAAGTACCTTATCTAACGTCTTAGCGAAAGAATTTTCGCTTTGGAACGGGAGACCGTAAATCAGATCCATATTGATGGATTCGAAGCCGTTTGCTCTGGCAGCATCCATTGTAGCCTTTGTCATTTCAAAAGGCTGGACGCGATTGACGGCAATCTGAACTCTGTCATCGAAATCTTGCTGACCGACACTCATTCTGTTAAAGCCGGCTTTAGCCAATATTTCAACTTTTTCAGGGGCGCAACAGCGCGGATCAACTTCAATGGAAATTTCCGCGTCCTTTTCAAGCGGGAAACGGCTGGTAAGAGTTTCCATCACTTGAACGATTTCTTCATTGTTCAGGAATGTCGGAGAGCCGCCGCCGAAGTGGAGTTGTTCAACCGTACCGATACCTGTCAGAGAATCTTTAATAAGATCACATTCTTTACCTAAAGTTTCGATGTACTGTGCAGAGCGGGAATGATCTTTAGTAATCTCTTTGTTGCATCCGCAGTAGTAGCAGATATTGGAGCAGAACGGAATATGAACATACAAAGACAAAGCTGCCTCAAGAGATACCGTTCCGCGGTTTTTCAGAACTTCTTTGTAATCTTCCGGCCCGAACTCTTTTTTAAATCTGTCGGCTGTCGGATAAGAAGTGTATCGCGGGCCGGGAACGTCAAATCGCTGAAGAATATCGAGCTCCGGCAACTCAACACTGTTCTGTTTTGTTTCTGACATATCAACTGTCCTTTGTAATGAGAATTACTTGTTTCTTATAGTTTGTAAATCTTTTATACTCGATTGAGTCGTCTTTCTTTAAGCCGTCTTACCCTGGCAAACTCAATTCCAAGCTTGTAAATATGGGACTTAAAAATTTTAAACAATGCCCCTCCCCCTCCTGCAGTACGTGCGGGTTGAAAAACATTTGTCTTCCCAAAAAACTAGCTTCGGAAGAGCTGAAAGCATTTGGATTCATTATCCCTCATTCAAAAAAAGTCTTCAAAGGCGATAAGCTTTTCAGAAAAGCAGACTCATTTAAATACCTTTACTGCGTCAGGATTGGGTCTTTTAAAACCAGCGTAACTTCGCCCGAAGGTACCGAGCAGGTCACAGGATTTTATATGCCCGGGGAAGTCCTGGGTCTATGCGGCGTCTCCTCCAACAGCCACTATTGCGATGCTACGGCAATCGAGGATGCTGAGGTTTGCGTAATTCCTTATAAGAAATTCGAAGAGTTCTGCAATAAAGACAGCCAATTAAACAAAAACTTCCTGAGTGTTCTCAGTGCTGAAGTCGTTCGCGGGCATAAAAATTTGCTCTCCCTCGGTTCTCTTCGCGCTGACGAAAAACTCGCATCTTTCTTACTTGACTTATCACAGCGTTATGAAGCGAGAGGATACTCGAGAACCGAATTCATTCTAAGAATGACAAGAGGAGAAATCGGCAGTTTCTTGGGTCTTAAACTCGAAACAGTCAGCCGCGTTTTATCCAAGTTCGCCGATTCAAATCTCATCGAAATTCATCAGAAGAGAGTACATATTCTCAACCTCGCGGGTCTAAAGGCCATTCTCACTGAAGAATGCCGGCCAGAATGACTTTCCCTTATCACTCATCCTAGAAAATATCTCTTAAGGCATACTGAAACACAAAACCGGCTGAGGTTACAGAATTTCCCGTATATCGCATTTTTTCGTCTTGTTTTGTAACCATTTGATTCTTTGAAGCTAGAATTACTATTGGGAAGTGTCCTCGGACAACTTCATGACAAATATTCTAAGGAGAAGACTTTGACAACATCATCTTTCACCAGACGAAGCCTTTGTGCCGCAGCCGTCAGCGTTGCCACCATTGTTGCCCTTCCCTCACTGTCCTGGGCCGACGATCCCATCCGCATCGTTGTTCCTTACCCGCCTGGAGGTCCTCTCGACGTAACTGCACGTGCTATCGCTGAAGAAGCCCGCGCCGATTTAGGAAACATTATTGTTGAAAACAAACCGGGTGCAGGCGGAAATATCGGAGTGGAATATGTCTCTAAACAAAAACCGGACGGAAAGATTTTTGTAATGGGCGCATTAGCAACACATGCCGTCAACCCTAACCTCTTCAGCAAGATTCCTTACGACCCGATCAAGGACTTCACACCGCTTACATTAGTTGCTCAGACTCCTAACGTATTGGTGATTACTCCGGAATTTTCTCAAAAGACGGGCATCAAAGACCTCAAGGGCTTGATTGATTACGCGAAGAAAAATCCCGACGCCCTTAACTACGCTTCCGGCGGCAACGGATCTGCCGGTCATATGTCAGGCGAACTCTTAAAGACTTCTTCCGGATTGAAGATCATGCATATCCCGTTCAAGGGAGCTGCCGCTGCACAAATGAGCGTGCTCTCCGGGCAATGTGACTTAATTTTTGATAATCTTGCATCTTCTGCAGCCAACATTAAAGCAGGAAAACTTATCCCATTAGCCGTAACTACACAGTTCCGCGCTCCGGAACTGCCTAACGTTCCAACAATGGCAGAGGCCGGTGTTCCGGGATTCGACATTTCTACTTGGTATGCTTTCTTCGGTCCGGCCAATATGGATAAATCGGTCCAAGACAAACTCAACAAGGCTTTAGTGAAAGCCATCAAGTCTCAAGCTATGGCTGTGAGATTTGAAAAAATGGGAGCGGTTGCTAAACCCGGCACTTCCGCTGACCTAGACGCTTTTGTAAAAGCTGAATTGGCAAAATATAAGAAAATCGTCGAAGCGAGCGGTGCAAAAGTTGACTAGTTGTTTTTAGCTGTACACACGGGAGCTTTGCTCCCGTATTTTTAAACTATGATTAAAGATCAAAGAGATTTTTGGGCAGGTGTTTTATTTGCAGCATTTGGTGCTTTTTTTTGTTTTTATGCGGTAGCTAATTATCCGCTCGGAACGGCTTCACGTATGGGACCTGGGTATTTCCCCATGCTCCTCGGCGGCTTTTTGCTGTTTCTCGGCGTGCTCATCAGTCTCAAATCTTTCTTCTTCCCCCCTCATGACGGAACCGGTATCGGGCCGTTCGACTGGCGTGTCGTTTTCGTCATTCTTGGATCGGTATTAATTTTTGCTTTGCTTCTGCGGCCTGCCGGTTTAATTCCGGCTACGGCTGTGATGGTATTTGTTTCTACCTTTGCTAACCGAAGCTATAAGGTTATTCAAGGCATCGTACTCTCTATCATTCTGAGCGTCGTCGTCTGGCTTATTTTCGTCCTCGGTTTAGATTTAACCGTGCCTGTTTGGCCCTCCTTTTTGAGTAAGTAGGAGGCACAAATGGATTTATTAAATAATTTGGCACTTGGCTTCAGTACGGCCTTTTCTCTTACCAACTTGCTGTACTGCTTTATCGGCGTTACTCTGGGTACGCTCATTGGAGTACTCCCTGGTCTTGGCCCAGTGGCCACCTTGGCCATGCTTTTGCCGATCACCTATTCTCTCGATCCGACGGCAGCTCTCATTATGCTTGCCGGCATCTACTACGGTTCTCAGTACGGAGGCTCTACCACGGCCATCCTTGTGAACCTTCCCGGCGAGTCAGCCTCAGTCGTAACTTGCTTAGACGGCTATCA
Source organism: Turicimonas muris (assembly GCF_002221595.1). Lineage (GTDB taxonomy): Bacteria > Pseudomonadota > Gammaproteobacteria > Burkholderiales > Burkholderiaceae_F > Turicimonas > Turicimonas muris. Next base: position 173,597 of record NZ_NHMP01000001.1, on the reverse strand, counting down.
AATGGCAAGAAAAGGCAAAGCAGGCACTGCCTTAGGTCTTGCCGCCATCGGCTCTTTCATTGCCGGCTGTTTTGCTACTGTCTTGGTCGCTGCTTTCGCTCCTCCGTTGATTGAACTTGCATTCAAGTTCGGGCCCGCTGAATATTTCAGTTTGATGGTTTTAGGTCTTGTAGGCGCCGTAGTTCTGGCTAACGGCTCCATTTTGAAAGCCTTTGCCATGATCATTCTCGGCTTGCTCCTCGGCATCATTGGTGCGGATGTCAACTCTGGAGCCTTCCGATTTGATTTCGGCATTTCTGAATTGCAGGACGGCATCGACTTTGTGGCTATTTCCATGGGCTTGTTCGGCTTTACGGAAATTATGGTGAATCTGCAGAAAGGAGAAGCCAGAGAATCTTTAACGGAGAAAGTCGGCTCTATCTGGCCCTCTAAAAAAGAATTTTTAAAGGCCATACCCTCCATCTCTCGCGGAACTTTGCTGGGTTCTTTCCTTGGCATTCTGCCGGGTGGCGGAGCCTTGTTGGCTTCATTTGCTTCTTACTCTTTGGAAAAGAAACTCGGCGGTACAAATGCTAAACCTCCTTTCGGAGAGGGAAACCTCAATGGCGTTGCCGGTCCGGAATCCGCCAATAATGCAGGTGCCCAAACCAGCTTTATTCCGATGCTGACCCTGGGTATCCCAAGCAATGCCACTATGGCATTGATGATCGGTGCTTTGATGATTCACAACATCACACCGGGACCTCAGGTTATGTCGACGAACCCAACTCTTTTCTGGGGACTTGTAGCCTCCATGTGGATCGGCAACCTGATGCTCGTCATATTGAATCTTCCTTTGATCGGCATCTGGGTTCAGCTCCTAAGAGTTCCTTACTCTTGGCTTTATCCCGCCATTCTGACCTTCTGCTGCATCGGTGTCTATTCCATCAACAACAACCCCTTTGATGTATATATCACCATCCTTTGCGGTGCTTTAGGCTATCTCTTCTACAAGCTGCGCTGTGAACCGGCCCCGCTGATTTTAGGATTTATCTTGGGCCCAATGATGGAAGAAAATCTCAGAAGAGCTCTCTTGTTATCTCGCGGAGACCCCTCCACTTTCTTAACACGTCCTATTTCATTGGTCCTGTTAATGATGGCTTTATTCCTGCTTCTGCTGGTGCTCTTGCCTGCCATTAACAAGACTCGGGAAATAGCCTTCCAAGAAGATTAATCGTCAGGACCGCCTGCGGGCGGCTTCCCTTTGCTTTATTTTCAGCATTGGAACGAAAAATCTTTACTATTTCCCATTCCACGGTGATTAGGAGGCGACAAAAGAAAGTAGAATAGAAAGACTAAGTTCCTTAATTTTTACAAAAAGAATATGTCCGATAAGAAACCTGCGGCTGGTAGCAGTCACATTACCAACTTTCTTAAAAATATAATCATTGATGACTTAGAGAAAGGCACCAACGATCCACGACACTGGAGCGGTAGGCCAGGAACCTATACAGAACAAATGGAAGGCCCCGTCGATGAAGCCAAAATCAGACTCCGTTTTCCTCCGGAACCAAACGGTTATCTGCATATCGGACATGCTAAAAGTATTTGCTTGAACTTCGGACTTGCAAAGGAGTTCGATGGTCGATGCCATATGCGTTTTGACGACACCAACCCTGTAAAAGAAGATCAAGAATACGTTGATTCCATTCTTGGTTCCGTCAATTGGCTTGGATTCAATTGGAAAGATGACAAAGAATGCAATTACTACTTCGCATCCGACTACTTCGACTATATGTATGACATTGCCGAGCATCTTATTAAAACCGGTGATGCCTACGTTGATGAACAATCTGCTGAGGAAATGAAAGAAAACCGCGGTTCCCTTCATGCTCCCGGCAAGAACTCTCCCTATCGAGACCGTCCTGTCGAAGAAAACTTGCGTTTGTTCCGTGAAATGAAAGAAGGCAAGCATCCCGAAGGAAGCATGGTTCTTCGAAGCAAAGTCGACATGGGCTCCCGCAATGTAAATTTGCGAGATCCGGCTATCTACAGAATCCGCTTTGCAGACCATCACAGAACCGGTGACAAATGGTGTATCTATCCGATGTACACCTTTGCTCATCCTCTGGAAGACGTTCTTGAAAATATTACTCACTCTATCTGCACGCTGGAGTTCGAAGATCAGCGTGCCTTCTATAACTGGGCGACTGAACGTTCTATTCCGGTAACCCGTGCACCTTTATTTGCACTTGCCGTTGAATTTTTAAACGACCTCATTAATGCTCCGGAGGAAAAGAAAGAAAAATTCATTAAAGCTGCCGTCAAATTCAAATGGAAGCTTGGTCAGAACCGAGAAGAGCAGGAAGTTCTCACCCTTCTTAATCAGATTAAAGAAAAATTAGCCTCAGAACCTGTCGAATACGACGCCGTCCTCGGCAGCGAAGTGATCGGTAAAATTGCAAGAGCTCCAGCACACTTCACGCCACTGCTTTCCGATGTCTTAAGCGCGGTTGTTAAACCTAACTATTTCCTTCTTCCGCATCAGTATGAATTCAACCGACTGAATCTAACTTACGTGGTAATGAGTAAAAGAAAACTCATTGCCTTGGTAAAAGAAGGTTTAGTTGACGGTTGGGATGACCCAAGAATGCCGACTTTAGTCGGCTTAAGAAGACGCGGGTACACCGCTGAAGCTATGCAGCTTTTCTGTGACCGTATCGGCGTATCCAAACAAACCGGCGGCTGGATTGATTATTCCGTTCTCGAGGGCTGTCTCAGAGAAGTTCTTGATTCTTCCGCAGATAGAAGAATCGCCGTTCAGAAACCTCTGAAGCTCATCATCGACAATTACCCGGAAGATCAGATGGAACAGATCGAAACACCAAACCATCCGCAGTACCCGGAACGCGGTTCCAGGACCTTAGGCTTCTCTAAGGAGTTGTGGATTGAAGAAGACGACTTCTCGGAAAATCCTCCGAAGGGCTACCGTAGACTGACTTTGGCCACCGAAGAAAAACCGGCAGCGCCTGTCAGACTTAGACATGCTTACGTTGTTGAAGCTACTCACGTTGATCGTGACGAAAACGGCAAGGTTATAGCTGTTCACGCTAAGTACTACCCTGAAACCAAGAGCGGCTCTGAAGGAGCAAACAATATCAAAACCAAAGCAGCTATTCACTGGCTTTCGCAGAAAGACTCTCTGCCTGCAGAAATCCGTCTCTACGACAGGCTCTTCTCTTTAGAACATCCTGATGAAGGCGGCAAAGATTTCCGCGAACTCCTGACACCGGACAGCAAGACCATTCTGAAGTCTTACGTAGAAACTTCTTTGAAGAATGCCAAACCGGAAGACAAGTTCCAGTTTGAAAGAAATGGATACTATGTTGCAGATCAAAAAGACTTTACACCTGGCAATTTAGTGTTTAATTTATCAGTACCTCTTAAAGATAGTTTCAACAAAAAATAAATCTTCTTAGATGCACTTTTGGCCGCTTTCGAGCGGCCTTTTTATTAAGATTTTGAAAAGATTCAGGTTCTATATTTTGAATTGAATAGTTCTATTTTCTACGGTGCTTTATGAAAAACTTCTCTCGACGCTCATTTCTTGCCGTATCAGTAGCCGTTGCGGCGGCCGCTCTTCCTGTGGCTTCTTCTGCCTCTCCGGCCAAAGTTCCCGTTATTTGGGACGGTCAAAAAATGTGGGATTCTTTCCTTAAAGACGGTACGGGCTTTTCTTCTCCGGACGGTGAAGGTAAACCGCTTGCATTAGTAGCTTTTGATACTCAGTGCCCGGATTGCATGACGCTGCAAAAGAGAATTAAGCCGCTGGAGAAATACATTCACGTTATTTACTATCCGATTTCTTACTTGAACATCCATTCCGAACCACAGGCAACAACTATCTTGACTAGCCTGGATCCTTACAAAGTTTTCGAGCAACAGCATGAACACTTTAAAGATCCTGACTTCCGAGGCATCCGTTACGACATTTCCAAACTTCCGGAAAGCGTAAGAAGTAAAGTTTGGACAAATACCAAAATTCACAGAAGAGTCGGATGCAGAGCGGTCCCTTACGGCGTGTTCAAGACACCTGACGGAAAGTATCTTCCTTTCGATGAAAACCTGACGACAGCTGAATTAGCCAAACTGTTCGGCATCAAAAACTACAAAGAAGAATAAGAATCCATTCCTCGAGGCTCTTCAAGCCTAGGTAGAAAAACGGCTGAAAAAGCTTTGGCTTTCCAGCCGTTTTTCATTTGCTTCATCGCTTATTGAACCAATGCTTACAGGCTCCCTCCTTAAGCAAAACCGGCATCGCTTACTTTTCTAGGAAAATGTTTTCCTTCATATTCAAACTATTCTCCAAGTATCTTGAAACGGGCACCGGTTCCCTTTCGACATGACCTTTTAACTTATTATGTTTCTTAATATTTATTCATTTTTTGAGGAGTAGTTATGAGTATCTTTGGCACAATCATGGAAAAACTTGGTTTCATGAAGAAGAAAGCTGCCGATGCAGTTCTTGGTTCGGAAGCCCAGGCTGCAGAAGCTCCGGCCCCTACCTCTGAAGCTACACCCGCACCGGCGCAAGAACCGGCAGTTGTAGAAGCCGCAGCAGTTACAGAAACACCAAATCAAGAAGTTGACGTTGTCGCAGTCTGCGATGCGTTAGCCGCTAAGAATCCGGAAAAATTAAACTGGAAGAGCTCCATTGTGGATTTGCTTAAATTGCTTGGCCTCGACTCTTCTTTGGCACACCGCAAGGCTCTTGCTGAAGAACTCAACTGCCCGAAAGACTTAATCGGCGGAGACTATTCTCAGATGAATGTTTGGCTTCATAAAGAAGTTATGAAACAGCTTGCCGAAAACGGCGGCAAAGTTCCTGACGATCTTAAGAATTAATCAATAAGTAAACTTAGGCTGTTTTTCAGGAAACAGCCTTTAGCTCTCAGCCTATGTTTTCTTACGCTTGTCTGCTTATTTTTCTTATCGGATCGGGTTTCCTTATCGGGTACTCTGATTCTTCTTGGCTATGGGGAATCATCCCAACCTTAATCGGCGGTTTCTGGGGGAGCTTCAACAGTAGATTTGCCAAGCTTCTTCTCAATCCTCAGACCACTCCGACACAACGAGAAAAGCTGTTGGAAACAACACGTATCCTCACCATCATGTGGACATTGCTTTCCATTATCTTTGTTGCAATGGGTTACTCCTTTATCTATTTTTTAGGGCCTTCCCTCTGACCTCGACAAAGAAGATTTTTCAATCTGGCTATAATTAATTTTCGTTTTAGAAGTCAGGCTTTTTGCGCCTCAAAGAAATGAAAATTTTATCCTTAAGATTTGAAAACCTCTTCCCCTTCTCCGGATCGTATTCAATGAATTTTGATTCGGAAGACTTTTCGCAATCTAAAACATTCTCTATTTTGGAAAAACAAGGCGGTTCAGGGAAAATTATTCTGGACGCCATTTCTCTCAGCCTCTTCGGAAAAACTTTTTTTGAGGAAGGAAAAACTTCGGAAATTTCATTCTTCTCTGACAAGACCAGTCCTGCCACCGCTGAACTTAGCTTTACTTGCAGCGGCGTAAACTACAAAGTCTCTTGGAAGGCAGTGCCCTCTGCCGGCGGTTATTCTATTTACCGCGAACTTCGAAACGAAAACAACGAAATCGTAGATGACAACCTTCAAACGGTCTCGGACTCTGTATCTTCTCTTTTAGAACTTACTCCGGAGGCTTTTAACAAGCTCGTTTTCCTGGATCTGAAAAATTTCTCCCCGCTCCTTGGGGGAGACCGCGTGGCCAGAGAAAACGCTTTATCTAAAGTTTTCGGTCAGTTTGGTTTGAACAACCTGCCGGTCTTGGCCAAAGAAATCGCAAAACAAAAAAGAATTGCAGCGGACGTTTCCCGCAGAATGCTCAATGCTTTTGAAATTCTTCCGCCGGAAAAAGAAAATCAGCTGACATCTCAACTGGCAAATCTGAAACAGTCGATAATGGTTTTAAAGAGTTCCATTAACGACAATACTCAAGCCATTTCTTGGCTGCAGAAATTAGATTCTCTGAGAGAAGAGCTCCAAAGATTGCTCAAGGAAGAAAGCCTGCTCAAAGCAGATATCGCCCGCTTTGATATTAAGAAACCAGTTCTTGAAAAAGCCGTTCGTGCAGAGAATTTAACTTCTGAATTTATTGCCGTTAAAAATCTTCGTGAGCTTGTCAGTAAACAAAAGAAAGCTTACGAAGAAGTCAAAACAAAGGTTTCTCATTGCAGCGAACGTGTTAAGAACGCCCGTCAGAACTTTCAGGAAAAAGAAAAACTGCTTAGGAATGCTGAAGCTATCTATAACTCTAAACATGCAATTGCTCAAAAGGCCTGGGAACTAGGTCAGCAGGGAGCCCAATACCAATCTCTGGCAGAAAAAGGCCGTACCCTTCTAACCGACGAGACGGAGAAGCTCAAGAATGCATTATCCGCATTGGCCTCTTTCAAGGAAAGCTTGGCGCTGGAAAAAAACAAACAACAGCAGTTAATCAAGAAGATTTCGGACTGCGGCGGAGATGAAAAGCTAAAAAGCGAACTTTTTGATTACCAGAATAAAATCGAAGTCTTTGATTCCTATTCTTTGGAAAAGGAAGAGGTCGCCAAAGCCCAGAAATCTTATCAGCGCGAGCTGGAAAAAGCTCGTTTAGATATGCAGGAAAACGAATCTCTTCTTGCCTCACTGAAAAAAGAAGAACTGGTTCTTCAAGGTGATATTGCGGCTAAAAACCGTCATATCAGCAAAGGTCTCGGCAACCTTACGGAAGATACGCTGATTCAGGATCTGCAGGTCTATGACAAAAAATTAGAAGGTCTTAATTCTCTCGAAATTCTTAATGAAGAACTTATCGACCATTTCGAAAAACTAAACGCAGAAAAAGAGACGCTTAACAAGAATACTTATGAAAGCAAAGTTGCTTCCGTGATTTTGAACGGTTCCATCCAAACTTATAAGGACAAGCAGGCCATCGTTGCGGATTCGGAGACGATTCTACTTTTTCAGCAGAAAGTTAAGATTTTAGAGCCTCAAAGAAAAGAACTGGAAAACGGGAAACCGTGCCCGCTTTGTGGAGCGATTCATCATCCGTATGCATCTTCCATCCCATTTCCTTTTAATGCTGAAGAAAAGCTCAAAGAGGCGAAAGAAGAAGCAAGAAAAGCAGCATTGTCTTTAGCTGAAGCTCAAGACAAATACGATACTTTATCTAAGGCTATCGAGAACTCTGGTCTTTTGATTCAACAGCTCAATGCTTCTGTTGAAGATCTTAAAAGCTGCATACTCGGCCTGTCCTCCCAACTGGAATTGAACGGTTTGAAGGAAAAGAAGCCGATTACTTGGACACAAATCATCAAACAGAAAAAGACTTTTATTGCGAACAAAAGAGAAGATTTTAGCAACAAAATCGAACAGATTCAGTCTTTCAAACAGGCAGGTTCTGAACTTTTGATTAAGCTTGAGAAAGTCCAAGCAAGCATCAAAGAGCTGACGGCTCGAACTGAAAAAGGAAAGATGGACATTATCAATATTTCTAATTTGCTACAGCAAAAAAATGTCCGAGAATCTCTGCTTACTTCTAAGCAAGAAGAACTCTTTAAAGAGCTAGAAAGATTCTATTTACGCTTCGGAATTAAAGTCTCTTCTATTGCTTCAATCAAGCAACAATTCATCATCTTGGTTAAACGCAGAGAAACCTATGTGGATTCAACAAATGACCTGCAAATCGTTGATGCTAAAATTGAAGAGATTTCTTTGAGCCAACAAGAATGCCAAAACGAAATCAATACACTTAAAAACAAAATTTCATCTATTGAAACTGAAATTGCACGCCACGACAGCGAAGAAAAGAAACTCCTCAAAGAAAAACAAGATCTTCTTGGAAATTCTACTTCTCAAGATTTCGAGGCTTCTGCCAGAGAAGAACTTGAGCAAGTTCAGCTCGCCTACCGAGAAGCCGAGGAATTGTTCAATCAAAGAGAAGATGAGCTTCAATTTGAAGAAAGCAACGGCCTGACAACAGAAAAGGTTTATCAAGACCTCGTTAAGGCAATCGAGAAAAAACAAGCCGAATTCGAAACGAAACTTAAGGAAGCCGGATTTGTATCGGAGGCTCAATTTACTGCTTCCAAGATCACGGCACAGCAAAAAGAAGAGCTTCAGAAGCAGAGCGATGAACTTGCGGTTCGTTCTCAAGCTCTTTACGGCAGAAAAGATGCTTTAACACAGGAAATCGATAGCCTTTCAACACAGAATTTAACTTCTCAATCTTTGCCGAAACTTCGTGAAAACTTAGAGAAGAATGAATCTGAACTGCAGGTTTCTCTGCTCAGAGAAAGCGAAATTTCCGAGGAAATTGAACACAATCTTTACACAAAACAAAGATACGAAAGAGAAAGCCAAGAGCAGAGAAAGAGAGAAGATGAGAGCCTGCGCTGGGACGACTTTTCCCTTCTGCTCGCCTCTCCTGCAAATAACCAAAACCACTCTTTCCTTTACCCTATTGCTTTTGACATCCTTCTCGACTTCTCGAACAAGCAGCTTGCTTTCTTGAATCCGAGATACAGCTTATCCATAGATCGTTCAGATCCTTTAAAACTTCTGCTTGTCGATGAATACAAGAGAGAAAAGCCAGTCTCCTTTGAGAAAATGACATCGGAAGAAACTTATTTAGTATCTCTATCTTTATCTTTGGGTTTTACTCAAATGATCGGACAGTTAAGAAACGCTGACCTTGTTTTTATCGGGAAATCAGCTATTTCCAGCGACGTTAGAAACCAACAGTATCTTTTAGCGGCGGTTTCTAAACTAAATCAGCAAGGAAAGATGGTAGGAATGTTCTCCGAGGATTTTTCCCTCAAAACCGCCGAGCCTCTGTCTATTGAATTTGACTTAAATTCCATACACCAAATTAAAGGTGCAGGAATTCGCACAAATCTGACCTAGTCGGCCGTTGGCTCTTCCTGCAACTCTATTAACACGGCACCGGAGGTCATGTTGTTGAGCATGGAGGAAAATTTTTCTATCTCCTGTTCGGGCATTTCTATCTCGAGCATAACGTCCATTCCGAACTCTTGGCACTTGATAGTTCCCCTGAATCCCGGAAGAGCTCGCAGAATGAGAGCGAGGAACTTATGCTCAACGGTAACTTTGAGAGAGCGGACGATAACCTTTTCGCAAGTAGGAAGCGTCTCTAACGCTTGCCGAACGCTCGATTGATATGCTTTAACAAGCCCTCCTGTGCCCAACAGCGTTCCTCCGAAATAACGCGTCACCACCGCAGTCAGTTCGCCGATTTCACAGTGAACTAAAACCGTAAGCATAGGCTTGCCAGCTGTCCCGTGAGGCTCTCCGTCATCACTGGCGCCGATTTGTGTGGTCGACCCTGCTGCGCTTGCATTAAAGGCCCAGCAGTTATGGGTTGCATCCGCGAACTCTTGTCTGATTTTCTCAATAAACTGCTTGGCTTCTTCCGGTGTCTTCGTATGAGCAACCGAGGTGATAAACCTGCTTTTTTTTATGATTTGTTCTGTTCTGTGAAAAGTTCCCGGTGCTAAATCCGGGACACGATACGTATCTGCCGTCATTCAAAAATCTCAACGATGAAGTTTAGGCACAATCATAAAGATTTCTTCATGCTCCATCACGAGCGGTTCAGATTTGCGGTAGAAGAGAATGCCGTCTTCCTCGGCTTTAACTGAACTCAAAACCTCCCCGGTCTGAGCATCTGTAATTTGTGCAAGCTCCTGACCGTCTAAGACTTCATCGAACACATCTACCTTCGGCAAAAAGATGCCGGGAGCTTCGGCGCGCACGGTTTTTAATTCCTCTTCGTAGAAAATCGTGGATTCAAAACCGCCATAGATACTATAATCAATGATGCCCATTCTTGATAAAAAGCGCAGAATGGATGCAACTTCAAGCTCAGAGTCTTTGACGTTGACTTTATCTGTGTAGCGGGAAATTAATGAAAAAGTTTTGGTATCCCAAACCTGCCAGTTAAAGTTAAGAGTCGTTGTATCGAAAGGAATAGGTTTTCTAAAGACGATAAACGGCAGCCCGAAGAGCTGCGCTTCTCCGGCCTCCTGATAGGGCGTCTTGACAATGCGCAGATGAGTAACGTAATCACCTGAGATGTAGCAGGAAGACAGATGAATACCGTATTTATACCCTTGAATTTTTTCGAATAAACCGGCAGCGATTCGTTGAGTTGTCTCGCCTCGATTGTATCCGGGAAACATTCTGTTGATGTCAGAATTGTCCATCGCCCAAAATCTCTTTCCGATGTTGACGGAATAAGTATTTGCTGTCGGGACGACGGTTACACCGTAATTTCTTCTGAAAAATCCCTGCTCTTCAATTCTTTTCAGCCTTTTAACCAATGCCGCGGCGGTATACATCTGCTGAATTTCATTACCGCGCAAATTTCCGATCACACAAACAGTTTTCCCGGTTCCTCCGAAATGGTAGGACTTAATTTCAAAAGGCTCGCGATAAGTAGAATTCATTCGAAACAGAATTTCTTCTCTCATTTTTGTTCCTCCAGAATTCTGGCGATAAGCGAGCCTTCATTAACAATCGGATATTCTCTCAGAGTAAATAAAAGCCCTTTTACAGCGGAGACGCACTCTTCTTTAACCTTCCCTTCAAACGGGTCAAGAATGCGACCGATAATTTCGCCTGCGACCACCTGAGAACTATGACGTGTCGCAGGAACAAAAACGCCGGAAGTCTCCGCATTAATGAAGGATACGGAGCGGTCAGCAGAAACGATCGACTTACGGACCGGATCCACAGGGCCGGTCCACATTCCTTCATTTTTAAGCAGATTCAAAATTCCGTTGACTAATCTTTCGCAGTAACCGACAGTAATCCTCATTCCCACACCTGCTTCGACGACAAGGGTTTTGACGCCGATTGAATTTAAGCTGTATGCCAAGGTCGATTCAAGAACCGTAGAGGCTTGATGAATCCAAACAAAATCCACATCAAGCATTTCTGCGTACTCAACCAAATCTTCGGCTGAATTAATATTGACGCGAACCTGCGGGATTTCGCGAAGGAAAAGATTGCTCGCGTGAATATCAATTGCAAAATCAGATGTGCTGAATTCCTTGATAAGTTCGCTAGCAACCCATTCTTCGACAGCCCCATTAGCATTGCCCGGAAAGATTCGGTTCATATCCAAATCAAAGAAGGGAACTCCGCGCTGCAAAGTATCGACACCCATTGGATTTAAGGCCGGATATACGTCCACAATACCATTGAGGTATTCCGGGTGCTCTTGCAAACGGCGATTTAATTCGTAGCAAATGTACTGACCTTCCAGCTCATCTCCATGAATTCCGGAAACGACGCAGAGCCTTTTCAACCCTTCAACATTGTTTGGCTTAAGTCCTTTCGGAAAATGTCTGTTCTTCTTGATAACCAGTCTTTCTCCAACCGGAAGACTCAATGACAAAACTTCTTCTATCATTTTTACAGTTCGATCAATCCTGACTTAGTAAGCATGACTTGTGCTCCTCCGCCGAGGAACACTCCTTTCTCCAAAGAGCAAGAAGAAAAATCAATTCCCTGGGAAATCTTCATATAACGTTCGTTGCAAATTGCGTTGTGCGTAGGATCCACACCCACCCAATACTGACCGTTAAAATACTCAACCCAAGCGTGGGTTGCGCCCTCTCCTTGCAGCAAACCTGCGACATACCGGCATGGAACGCCCTGAGCACGCAAAACACTAAGCAAAATATGTGAATAGTCTTGACAGACTCCCTCACCAATTTTCCATGCCTCTGAAGCCGTAGTTGAAGTTGAGGTAACTCCTTTCTGATACCTGAAGTCGCAGGAAATTCTTGAAACCCAATAATCCGTCACCTTATCAGCCGAACCTGTTGTCCTAAACTCCAAGAAGTACTCGGCAAGAACTCCCTCCAACCGAGTGAGCGGAGTATGAAATAAATAATAAGGAGCAGGTTCCGAATAGTCTTTCTTTGAAACATCAATCAGAACCTCACCGGTCGAACAAAAAGTGAAGGAGTCATGTCCCCGTTCCAAGTAACCTTGATGGACTAAATTACCGAAAGCGTCTTTATAGATGCCTAGTCCGCACGCAGGCGAACAAGAAAGGCTGACTCGCATCGGCTCTTGTGAAGGAACTGCCAAAGGAGAAGCCCGCAGCAAAAACGTATGGTTATTGACGGGCTCTTCAAACCTCAAGTCTGTTTTTAAAGAATAAAGAAATTTCTTCATTAAAAATCCTCGTTTAAGGTTCTACAAGTTCTCCAATTAAGCTCAGTGCTTGAAGACGGGAAATGTCATCACCTTTCTGCGATTCAATCAGGTAGGTTAAGGCCTCAAGCTTGTCTTTGTTAATATTAATTCCCGATCCTTCCAAACGGCGGATCAGTTTACCCAAAGTTATTTCTAACTCTTCCCAATCGGCTCCGAGACGCAGCTGCATATCAAGCCTTTCTAAATATCTTCCGGCTTTAATCAAGCTGCGTTTGTGCTTGGTTCCGACTTTTTCGTCGAGGATACCCCAAAAGGCCAGCAAATAATCAACAACCTGCTGGTTTAATAAAGCGTAGGCGCCCGTTTTTCCCCCTTCTTCCATTAAGTCCAAGGACATCTGGATATAGGAAAGAGCAGGCGTTGAGATGATATTTCTCAGAACTAAACCGTTGTCGTACGCTCTGGAGAGATTGCTGTACAAAGAATCCGGATTATTTTTATCCCACTGATAGTGGGTAATAAAATCCATTTCATCCGCATACACGTTCGGGATATTTAACCTATCACAAAATTGCTTATAAGCAGAGCTGTCTGAATCTAATAAGACGTCATAGAGCTCTTCGAGATAATGTAAGGTCAAGCAGACTCTTTCGACATAACGTCCGAGCCAGAATAAATGATCACCTTGTTCTACCGAGACATAACCCATGTGTCTTTAAAGCCTCCGCCTTGAGAAGAGTTAACTACGAAAGAATCCGGCACTCGAGAGAATCTTGTCAGACCGCAGTGCCAAACATCTGTTTTATCTGCTGAAGAAACCACATAGGCTCTTAAGTCAGCTTTTCTTGGAACGGTGGTTTCACCGTCAAGAACAGGAAGATCAATAAAGTTAATCACTTCCTGGAGGATGAACCTTCTCGGTTCGTCTTGGATTTTTTGACGCCACTCTGCGAGCGTCGCTTCATCCATATCTTTTCCGAAGAGAACGCCATATCCGCCTGCTTCAGCAACATCTTTGATAACCAGTTTATGAATATTATCCAAGCAGTATTCCATGTCTTCCCTATACATTGGAAGATATGTCGGCGCATTATGCAGGATCGGCTTTTCGTTCAGATAGTATTCAATCATTTTAGGGACAAAGTAATATGTTCCCTTATCGTCAGCCACGCCGTTGCCCGGTGCGTTGACAATCGCAAGATTGCCTGCAAGATATGCGCTCATGATTCCCGGAACACCAATCAAAGATTCAGGATTGAATGTCAGTGGATCGAGGTATTCATCGGAAATACGGCGGTAAATAGCACCGACTAATGCTTTTCCGCCCTGCTGGGTACGGATATAAAGCTTATTTTCCTCCACGAACAAATCATTCGGCATAACCAGAGGAAAACCTGTCACCTCGGCCAAGTAGCTGTGCTCAAAGAAAGCTGAGTTATACCGGCCCGGTGTAAGAATGACATTCAGACCGCCCGGATTGACGCTTTGCATGCTGTGAGCCAAGAGTCTGCCGTAGTCGGCGTTGTTGTCCACCTTATTATGTTTAAAGGTTTCCGGGCTAGCTCTGCGTGAGAGCTTCCTCGCAATTAAAGGGTAGGAAGCGCCGGAAGGGATGCGAAGATTGTCTTCAAGAATAAACCATTCTCCGCTGTCGGCCTGAACGAGGTCGATACCCGAAATATGAGAGAATACGCCGGCTGGGGGAACGAAATTATCGCATTCAGGCAGAAAACCGCTTGAAGAGAAAACGAAATTGTCCGGGACTACACCGTCTTTGATAATTTTTTTATCAGTGTAGATATCTTTTAGAAAAGCATTTAGAGCGTTTACACGCTGCTTCAAGCCTTGTTCGAGGATTTCAAATTCCTCCGCTGAAATTACTCTTGGGACCGGATCGAAGGGAAATAATTGTTCGATAAATTCATTATTTTTATAAATACCGAACTTCACTCCGTAACGGGCCAGGAGACGATTAATTGCCTGAGCATTGGCAACTAAAGATTCCATTATTTGACCTCCTAGGATTGATGATTGGTTTGCACCGGTAAAGGAAGTGAACCTAGCTCTGAAAAGATTTTGGTTCAGCTTTTATATTAGGACTATTTAAGAACCAATCTTTTAATCTTAACAACAAAATCTAATTACAAAGCTAGGACTTTCCCCCACCCGCATAATTACTGCAGATTTAAGAAATTTACGCAAAAAGACTTGGCAAAGAATCCAAAAATAGGATAAAATTCGACTTCTGTTGAGTGGCCCGATGGTGAAATTGGTAGACACAAGGGACTTAAAATCCCTCGGCGATTTAGCTGTGCCGGTTCAAGTCCGGCTCGGGCCACCAAATTCAACTTTCCCCTCCTTACGAAAATCAACGAAAGTCAACGAAAATCACAGCAAAAAATCCCGTGTTTACAAGGGTTCCGAGTTGTGCGATTATTTTACCCATTACGAAAATCAACGCAAATTAACGAAAATTATGTAAAACCAAGTCGGGGGCAAAGTTGGGGGCAAAAAAAATAAAGTTTACGCAGAAGTCACTGGAAGCATTAGCCGACCAAGGTAAATACTCGGACCCAATAACAAGCGGTTTGTTTTTGAAAATTCGAACCGGGGGAAGTAAATCGTGGTTTTTTAGAAGAGCGGTAGACAATAAAGATTACGAATTAGGTCTCGGTTCTTTTCGAAAAGTAAATTTAGCGCAAGCAAGATCCGTTGCCTCAGGACTGTATGCCCTTCCCCCGAAAGAATTTATTGCGTACATTGAAACCAAAAAAAACAAAAAAGCTATCGAAGAAAAAGACAAAAATTCTTCACTGACTTTCCGTCAGGCGCAGCAGAAATTTATTGACTGGAATATTGAAGTTGGCAACTGGCAGGAGCTGGATAAAGCTCACAAAGTATTTGAAGGAAGAATGAGAAACCATATCTTGCCGGTTATCGGAGATAAGCTGATTCAAGAATTAACAGCTGAAGATATTGCAGAAATAGCTAAGCCAATTTGGGACAAGCCTGCAACTGTAGAACGGTGCCTCCGGTTCATCCGGCAAGTTTTCGACTGGTCAAAAGCTAAGAGATATTGCACGCAGGACAACCCAGCAGACAGAAACGGAGTATTGAAATATCTGCTGCCTCAGCAAAGACATGTTACGAAAAACAGAGGTGCGATATCTGTTGCGGAGTTGCCCGAATTCTTTGCTTCAATAAAGAAAGATTTTGAATATATGGTTTCCGGTAAATGTTTTCTGTTTGCGGTATTGACGGCAACTAGATCGGAGACAGCAAGATATGCTCGGTGGGAGCAAATTAATTTAGAAGAAAAGGAATGGATAATCCCGCCGGAGCAATTAAAAATGTCCGGCAACGGGACATTGATTGTTCCGCTTGCGGATTGTGTTGTGGACTGGATAAAGACGTGGAAACCGGAGAACGCCGAAGGTTATCTTTTCTCAAACGACAAAGGTAAACCTCTCAGCGACTCAATAGTTTCTAGATTGATAGCAGTGAGCTGTAGATCCGGGAATAAGTGGATCGATACAGCTCAGTCTGCCAAGTTAGGAAAAGAAGTAAGGCCAACTTTGCACGGCGTGGCAAGGGCTACTTTTAGGACGTGGAGTCAGGACGACTCGTTAGGAAATGATAAAAGGTTCGACTCTCGTATTGCTGAATTGTGCCTGCACCACAAAGTTAAAGATATCTATAACGGTGCGTATGAGAGAAACGAACACTTCAAAAGAAGAAGAGAGATGATGACCGCTTGGGCTGAATATTGTTTCTCGAGAGTCAGTGACTAAGAGGCTTTTTGACCGGCGATATAGCGAGCAAGATCGGGCTGGAGGAAACCTTTTCTGGTTCCTCTTTTTTGCAACGGGCAATTGAAGTTATTCTCTTCATATGTTCGCCAAACTTTGGTGCCGTCTTTCTTGACTTCAAAGTAACCGCCGTTCACCCAGTTTTCTAAGGTTCTGTAGGAGACCCCGAGAAGTACGGCCGCCTCCTTAAACGGGATAAATTTGGCTAACATTTCTCTCTCTCCAGTTTTACGATCCGATGGCGAACATTGTCTTGTAGATAACCCCAAAACGTGAAGTAATTGCTTGAGAATCGATAAGAAATACGAAGTATCTCAGACTTAGAAAATTGAAGGCAAGAAGCTAGTTTATAAAAGTCGTCCTCATTATCTTCTTCAATGCTAACAGCTCCAGGACTTCTTTGATTTCTTTCAAGATACCAAAGTGCTTTCTTTAAGTCTTCAAGTTCGCTTGAGCCATCCTTATGCCCGGCTCTGAAGACGTACTTAAGAGCATTGCCCAGGCAAAAAGGCAGTTTTTCGTAGAGATCAATCGGCTGAATTACGATAGCTTGACTTTCGTAATGCGCCGGATGATTGACAATATCAGTGCTCATAATTTTTCTCCTTTTCAATCCGCTTCAGCTGACGGTTAACTTTTTCGGTCATTAAACGTTCAATTGTTTCTTTTAACTCTGGTGCTTCTTTTACAAGCAAATATTCAATTTGTTTTGTAAGCACTAATACGTCCGCCATTTCTTTCAAACTTTCATCCTGCGATTTATCTATTTTTTCATAACAATATTCAGCCGGATGACCGTTGTTTTTCATATCAATATAGACTGCTGTCTTTAATGAACTTGCCGCATATTCTCCGCATTCTTCGGCTAGTTTTGTCATTTGAATACCAAGGCCGTAATGGTCTGCAATAGTTTTTAATTTCGTTTCTAACTCTCTATTCATTTTTTGCTCCGGTAACTTTAATTTTTTGGTTTTCTTCTCTTTTCTCTGCTGCTTTTCTTTGTTTATATTTCCTCTGCATTTCTCTTATCTTCTCTAAGTGCTTCGCTCGGTATTTCCGAGATCGTTCACGCTCTTTTTCTCGTTTAATAGCAAGTAATTTTTTACGTTTCTTTTCTAATTCTTTAGTTTTTTCCGATTTGTTCCCGAGCGTGTTCATTAACCCTGTTTGGTTAGCCTTCAAGTACCCTCGCATTAGATCATGGTGAAAACATACATGGATTTGGTAGGGAGGGAGGTCTAATGTTTGTTCAATTTCCCGAGGTGCAACATTCGCACTGGCTAATCGAAAAATTTCTTGTTTAAGATTTTTCTGTGTCATTTTTGTTCATTTTTCTTTTGGCCAATATTTCTCTTGTTCTCTGTCTGTTTCTTTCTGCTCTTTCCGCTTTTTCTTCCTGACTCATTGTTAACTCTCTGTAAGCTGCCTCTATGTCTTTTTGAGCCTGCTCTTTAAGGTCAGCTGGTAAAGAGTCATCATCGATAAAATAGGTTGAATGCCAGAGAAGATCGAATGGATATGCGTAAGTCCCCTCTATGTAAAAGTCTTCTTTTTTGCAATACATTACATTGTGGCTTACACAGTAATCAGCTGTAATTTCGTTGAAGTACAGCGAATAGCTAGCGTTAATGCGATACTCTCCAATAATTTGTTCAAAGTCAGCTGAGACAGTTCGCAATCTTTGATTTGCCGTATTGATTTCTTCCATTTATGTGATTCCTTGTTTTCTTAGTACTGCCATTTTTTTTATGCACTCACAAAAACAAAAACGCTGGCTATCAACAAAGCGAAAACCAGCGTTAAAAACATTATTTCATCGAATCTCATTTGTTCACTTTTTCATTTTGTAGATGGTTCCAAGAGTTGACTAATTCGTTATATGTATCTTTTAACTGTTTGTTTTGTTTCCGAAAAGTCTCATTTTGTTGCCTGATTATCTTGTTCTGCTCTTCCAGTTTCGCTAAGGCTTCTCTAAATTGCTCGTGAGCCTTGGCTAACTCTTTATTTAGCTCGCAGACTTTTGAATTTGCTTCTGATAGTGCATTAACTTGTTTTATTTCAATCTCGTAATGTTGGCGGTTTCTAATTGTTTCGTTGATATGTGAATAAAGAATCAATCCGAATGCTGTAAAAATAACCGCAATAGTCCAATATTCAAATTTCATTTTTTCCTCATAAAGAAAAACCGCCAGGAGCGGTTCATGATTGAATTTTTAAGAAACATCGACACATTTTTTAGATATGTCGATTCGATAAACATAAAAAAAGACCTGATAACTAGGTCGGTCATCAGGTCAAACAGTTCTTTAAAACAAGTAAAAAGAAAAGATTTATTTAAAGAGATTGTACTGTTAAGTTAAAACGTTTCCCAAGAGATTTTAATGCCTGTTCGAGAGTATCGATTTTTGTTCTATGTTTCAGATTTAACAAACGTGTTATTTCTGACAAAGAGAAGCCCGTTTTTTCTGCTAAAGACGATCTCCCAATGTTGGCGTCCACCATTTCATTATGGAGAAGAATTTTTGCCTCCTCTGTTGGTGTAAGTTCTACAACAAACTCACCTTTTTTTGCTGGTGTTGCATAAGGAACCTTAATACCGTCCTTCATCATAAAAGAGATACAGTCTTGAACTGCATAACGTGCCCAATCCTCTTTTGTTTCTCCATCTGCTGGCCACGATAGAAGTTCGGGGATATCACGACATTTAATTATTTCCGTTCCGTCCTCAACTTTTACAAAGTGGCAAGCAAAATTAAAGTTGCACATAATTTAATCCTTTGTGTTGTTTTATTCTTCAATTATGTAAGGAAATTTAACCCCTCACATGGAGGGGATTTCATTAAAGACCTAAATCTCTGATTATGTTTTTTCGAATCTTCTCGTTAATTTCCTTAGATAGATGTCTTGGTAGAGTTTGTCTCTTACCTTGATATACCAATAAAAAATGACGAGTTCCGTTTTCTACTAAAACTCCCCTGGATTTAAGCCATCTGATAAATTCAGATGTTTTCATTATTTTTCCTTACTTTTTAAAGAACTATGGCACTATCACCATGTTTTACATATTAGCATATATTTACTAATTTGTAAAACTATACATTATATAGTTGGCTTGAGAACCAGGCATAAAAATTAAAAAGGCACCGTTTTATTGGTGCCTTGGTTGGTTCGTCATGGTTTAATCAGAATGGATCATCAATCCTAGTTCAATTGCTTTTTCGGTCGGAGCGTTATGTTCATCTAAGTATCCCATTTGTTTCATATATGAAATAAGTTTTTCCTTGTCTATCTCAAGTAAAGAAGCGGCTTCTTCAATAGAAAACAATCTATTTTCATTTTTGTTAATCATTTTCATTTCCTCTGTTTTGGTTAATCACTAAAAACAATTAAGGCGGAGCCAAGACTAAAAATCTATTTGGACTCCGCCCTGCAAAAAATTAGGTTCAGCAGAACTTACTAGTTTTCAAAAAAAGGAAGCAGAGGTTCAATCTCCGATCGCTTTATTTCTAGCTTAGATTCCAGCATTGTTTTTTTATCTCTCCATATTCTTAAATGTTTTCCTGCCAAACTTCCTAATGCTTTCTCTTCTGCCAACTCTTTAACTTGTTGCATGTACTCTGCCAGAGCACTAGTTTTTATTTGTGCTATCTGGCGCTCTTTTTCCTTGAAAGCGTTGATATAAGAAATTTTAAATTTAAGAGCTTTTTCACCAGAGAACCCCATAGCCAAAAGAGTAAATCCATCTTTTGTCATGTTGTAATACTTTTGTGGCTTTCCGTTCTGTAACTCATTGATTCTGTAGCAAACCCCAAAATTGGGTTTTGCAAAATCTGGGACTTTGCTTATTAAATTATCGATATCTCGGATGACGTGATCATGGCGTTTTCCGAAATATCTAGCAACTTCAAAGGAAGATGTAACGGCCTGACGATTGACAAGTTCGATTATTGGCTTTCTTGCAATCGTTTGATTAATTTTATTCATAAACTTTCCTCTTAGAGCGAGTTAAGACGCTTAATCGCAAGTCTTGTAAGACCCTCAATGCGTTTCGCTTCAAGTTGAGATTCGAGTAAGAAAGTACGCAACTCAACAAAAGTTTGATGATCTGTTTCTTTTAGGTTTCTAAGTTCTTGCTTAGAAATTCCGAGTAGAGATATAGCGGTGCGATCTGCTGATAAGGTAGCAGTTTTAGAGGAAGTTTTCATATCGAACTCCTGTACAAAGATTTAAAAATCTCGGTTGTCACTTTCCACGGTGATGGTGCCGAGTACTTGCGGGGTGGAAATCCGTGAGTACAGGGACACGGCCACGCCTAAGCGTGCCCGCAAGCCTCGACATTAAAGGAGTCGATAGCAATAAAAAAACCGCATGGTGCGGTTAATCTACTGCACCTGTACTAAATTTGAAGGGATTTCCACATCCCTTTTTAGTATAGGCCAATCTATCGGAAAAAGTAAAGACTTGTTTTTACTGCTCTATCTATCTGGGATTAGCTATTAGATTTTTTCTAATAACTTCTTGATTTGGTTGTTTTCTTGGTATGGAACTAACTACTAGACCAGTTTTAAAACTTTTAGGACTTTTTGGTTTTTCTCCTGTTCTATATATTCTGCTCTCAAGTCTGACATATGAAGAACAAAGACGATCAAAGGCTTCATCAAGATCTTTCATATCTCTTTCCAACGAGTTGATCTTTCTTTCCAGAGAATTGATTTTGTCCAAAATCATTCCTCGATCTTTGTAAAGTTGTTGAGTATCAGAACAAAGCCCCATTGTTATATAAACAAGAACTAGAACAACTAATAACAACAAACAACAAAACAGTAATAAAGCTATTTTCATCGCAAAACCTCCTTAGCACCCGCAATTTAAAACGTGCTCAATCATCGCTTTGCTAGGAAGAATGACGATTAAAACTAATGCGCCCAACGAGTAGAAAAAAGAATAAATACCGACTTTGTTAGGTTTTTCTGCATTTTCTTCATTAACTAAATACAAAGCTAAAAAGCAGGTTAAAGAGATGATTATCGCTATAAAAAAAGAAATTTCAAGAAATATCCTGAACTTAAAAAATGTATCGAATAAGTAAAGAGACGTGTTAGAACAATTCATTTAATATTCCTTCCGGTTATCCTCTTGCCTTCGGAATTCATGAAAATTCTTATAGGCCATTCGTATTTCATCGGAGGCATATAAGAACGCAAGATTTTTTGCCAACCTTTATGTTCGATAAATTCATATACGGCTTCCATCTCTTCGATTCCAGAAATAACAAAAACCTTATCTATAACATTATTAAAAGCCGCCGATTCACACATTAAAACCGGGTCATCCTCTCGATATTTTTTTAATTCAACAAGATCTTCTCCGGCTTGAACAAGAGTAATTTTTTTGTCTTTGCTCTTTGGGTTGTATTCGATTACTGTACCGTCAGAAGAAACTACTAAACAATTTTCATTTGTTGGAAGTGGGATGTCCCCGCAATAACAACCGTCTCTTCCTTGTGAGTCAATATATTTAAGTGCTAACGATGACGAACCTAAATAATTAAACAAAATTCTAAAATCTATCTTCTCTGGCTCTGCTTCGGCCTCGATTTTTTCCCAAGCGATAACACAACATTCATCATCCAATTCTTGGAAATTGCTTTTTCCATTTGAAAATTCATAGTTGAAATATTCGAAAACTTCTAAGTGTTCTTGACCAAGATCATCAAAATACAAAACTAAAATCTTATCGCCTGTATGCCACTTGTAATATGAAACTTCGTCTTTATGAGTAAGCAACAAGCTAGTTGTTTCATTTAATCTTTCACACATCAATTCTTACCCACCCTAAAATTAACGCCCCTTGTTTTTCAAGTTGCGTAAATGATTTTTTGTCGTTTTTAAAGCTCTTTTTTGAATAGGTATAAGTGCATATTTCGTAACCTTTACCCAAAGAAAAGACGACAAGAATCTTGTCGCCTGTTGTCCAACTATGCGCTAGTGGTGAGTCGTTACGTATCGGAATCTCTATTACTAAACTTGTCATTTTTTCTCCTTTTTTGGAGAACTAAAAACCTTGATTTTTTCCCAAGATTCGAGTTTCATGTCATACCAATCTTCTAGATCATCCATGCAGCAGTTAGCTATTTCCAGCTCTGAATAAATTGGCACTCCAAGCAACCCGCCACCTTCTTTAGAAAAAATTAATATATGTTTCCGGCGTGTTGGTTTGTAAATCATACAAGCCAAAATCATGTCGCCGTTTTTTAGGTCTTTGGCTATTGTTGGATCGTCTGTCCGGGTAAGTCGGAATATTTTATTTGAACCCATTTTCTACTCTCAACCATTCAATCATCGGCCAGCCCTTCTCCAGCATATAAGACAATCTACAAACCGGATAATCAACCATGTAAAAATCATTAATACAATATTCAAACAGATAACCATATCTTTCGTAAGTTTCACAAAAGATAACTACTATCCTGTCTCCATTCATGAAATCGTCATGATCAAGCGGTGAATCATAGTGAAGTTCATATCCGTCTTTCAGATTCATAGTGTTACCTCGTTAACGTAAGGGACAACTTACGAACCTGACCATTTAATAATTTGGCTTCATTGGTTTCTTTTAAGAGGTTTTTAATAGTGTCAATAGGTGCCTTACAAGCTAATTCATCTTTTTTAAAAGTGTTCGCTGTATCGGTCAAATGTTGAGCTATAACCAGTTCTCTAAATGTTCGCTCTGGAGTATTTGTAACGCATTCTCGTAAGAAGGGAAAGATTAAATCTGCGTAAGTTCTAATAGCCTTAAGCTCTTCTCCGGTCGTTACAAGGTTTTCTTTCTTTAACTGTAATTGTCTCTTCTTTAGTTGAGATAACGCCAGAACTGCGCCATTCTGCGCTTCGTGAATCGTTCTTACTGATTCGTCATCTAATAAATCAGCCCGGTTATATCTAACCACCAGCCCCCAATTCACTAGACTTGCCATTTTGTCAAAAAAATCTTGCTGACAATAACCTTTTGGTAGTCCGATTTCGTGCTGTAATTCCAGATTGTCAACAAACTCGAGAATTGAATCAAGTTCATGTTGCGGGAAATAATTTCTTAGCGGATTCGCTAAGTATCGCTGCTTATATTTTTTCCTTGGTTTCTTAGATTTAGCCATGTAATAAAGCTCTTTAAACAAAGAAAAAGGGCGTATTTCAGCCCCTGTAAAATGTTAGTTGTTAATCAGGTAATGCGCCCGTGTAAATCGGCAACTGTCCTTTTAGTTCCTTCTTAATACTATCTGCAACAGTATCAATAGCCCGCTTAAATACTTTTTGGATTTGCATTAATTCGAACCAAAGAGTCAATTCACCAGTGTTGCGATTTATGCGGTATCTGAGCTTTACTCGGATTGAATGTAATTGACCGCTGGCAAAAATCGGAATGGCAATAAGGAACTCGGTAGGAACTTCTAACTTCTTCTCGCCTCCGGTTTTTTCAGTGTATGCAAATGAAGCCATACCATTAGAAACATTTACACGAGAACTAAATGTTACGTTCCGGCAATCGTGAAGATTTGATACCGCTTCATAAACTTCGGCAGCACTAACTCCTTTGTCTCTATCGCTGTAAATATCTTCAATGTGATTCTCGATAAATTCAGCCATTTCAACTTGGTTTAATTTAGTGGCGTTATTTTGGTTCCACTCTTTCCATTCTGGAGAGAAGCAAGGGACGTAATACGCTCTCTGGTCACACCAGTTTGAAGTCTCTCTCTTGTTGTCATTGAAAACCGCCAAAACCTTAAATGTTAGTTTGTCTAGATCGGCTTTCATGTACAAACTTGAGTCTTTAGTTAGATAGTCTTTAACGAAAGAACAGAATGATTCCGGTTCGTTAAATTCTGTTATTCCGGTAATTCGTTTAGGTCTATCTAATAATTTAGAGAAGTCTCTAATTTCCCAATTATTGTTATTGCTTACCGGAACGGCTAAAAGCGGTACACCTTCAATGTCAACTTTAAACGGTGCAGTAGCTTTAGTAATAGCTTTTATACCTTTAATCTTTTGTTGATACTCTTGATTTTGCATATAACCTGAGTAAAACTGCTCAAACTTATCTGCTCTATCTTTCCAGTATTCAACCTCTTCTTCATTTTCGGATTCGGTTTCGTTTTCGTTTTCTGTTTCAGGTTCTAAAACATCATCTTGTTTCTTTTGTTCTTCACTCATTGAGTAGTCTCCTATATCAGTGAAAAGTTAATAAAAAAATTCTCTTAGTTCTCTTAGTTTTCGTGGTGGATTATTTCGCCGTCCTCGTCTACCACCTCACACAACGGGGGGCGTTTTTCAATTTCAGGGAATAAAGTACTTTGGTTAAAATTGTTCGCTACAAGCTCACATTGAGAGTTAACAAACAACACGGATTCACCAGCAATGACCGGAGGTTTAGCGGTGATTTTGTCTTGCAACTTAACGGCTTCAACTTCGCCGTTGTTCATCGCATTAGGTTTAATCGTCAATTCGATAACGATTTT
Organism: Turicimonas muris; assembly: GCF_002221595.1. Taxonomy (GTDB): domain Bacteria; phylum Pseudomonadota; class Gammaproteobacteria; order Burkholderiales; family Burkholderiaceae_F; genus Turicimonas; species Turicimonas muris. Next base: position 149,029 of record NZ_NHMP01000001.1, on the reverse strand, counting down.
TCCAGACTTTCCGGTTTCTTGAACTGCTTTAACCACGTCTTTTAATTTTTCCGAGGCTTCAATAGCTGCCGCACCTCGTCTCAAGCTAGAAAATGTAACTACAAAATTATTTTGCTGACTCATGTTTTTACTCCATAAAAAAAGCCCCCAAACTTTCGGAGGCCGTGATTAATTTGATCCTTTAAATTGTTTTTTAATCTTCGTATTCTTCAATCTCTTCTTTAGGAAAAGCGATAGCACCGCTTAGGTTTTCTATATAAAAAATGTTTTTATTAAGGTCTGTACCGGAGGTGGTATATCGAGCGTTTTCTAAAACGATATTTATTGCTCGATCTTGCATTTGTTCGGCGATAGTTGCCATTGCCGAATCTTTATCAAACAAAGCAAATACAACTTTTTCAAGCTCTGGATTTTTAAATCTGTACTGCATTATTTCACCCATAAAAAAATCCCCTATTTGGGGATAGTACGTTCATATTTTTTCAACCTCCAAGAAAAATATTCATTCCAGTTAGTACAATCTGATTCGTGAAGGGACGTGAAATCTAGGACTAAATCTAAGCTGCTACTTCTACTTAAAATCTGCGAACATTTAATACCGGCAACTTTATAGACACCGTCTGTCAAGTCTAATCTAAAATCGTGTAAATATCCTGAATCTAAAGCGTCTTCGATTAGCCCTAATAAAACAGCTCTATTCAAATTGAACTTACGTTCTAAAAAGTCAAATTCCGACAAAAACTCTGGAGTAAATTCAAGTTTTATTTCTTTCTCTGCATGAAATTGCTTCCATTCAACATTTTTGTATCGAGAATAGTAATCAAATAAGCACTTTTCTATTTGCTCTTGGGTATATTTAGTTTTGTAAGCAAAAACAAAGTTATCATTGAGATAATTTAATGTGAAACTACACTTATATCCTTCTTCGTCATCGTACTTTACAAGAAGGATGTCTCCCTCTTTCCATTCATGATCAAACGGAGAATCCGGCATAAGTTCTTTTAATCGCTTTTTGTCTTGTTCATTAATTCTTGCGCCTCCGGTTTGTAAAGTTCTGGCAGTTCACGGAATGCGACAAAATTGAATCCGTCATCTTTGTCAACCAAACAACACCACCATTGATTGGAAACCGACCATTCAAGGACCTACAATTTATTTTTTTCTATGTTGCTATCGAAAACTTGGACTAAATAACTTTTTCCCTCCGGTGGCAGAACCTTCGGGTAAGGATTCCAGTCATTGGGATCATATTCAGGGATAACTTCAAGCTCGGATTTGTCAAAATCTATACGCCCAACAATTTGTAAATTTTGTTGTAGGTCTTTATGTAATCGAGTTCTGTAATCATTTGTGTAATATTCTGCTAAAGAGATAATCTTCGATTTTTCTTTAATTTGATTATCTATAGATTTTTTTATCGAATCTTCATCAAATAAGGCAAATACCGCTTTTTCTAGTTGCGGACTTTACCCCGGGCGTTACCGAAGCGGGGGAAAAATACGATTATGTACAGCGTCAAATTCGAGCGAACCATTTGGCGTTAGTTGAAACTGGGCGGGCTGGCCCGGAAGTTAAGGTTCGTGATTCAAAACAGGAACTTTTGAAAATGGACGAAGAAACAAAAAACGATGCCACAGAAAAGGCAGAAGTGACCCTCGCTCAAGCAATTATCGACCTGCACAAAACTACTCCAGACGGAGAAGTTACAGACGTGCAGGATGAAGATAAGAACGCCAAGATCGAGAAAATCATTGAGTCTTTAAAGGCTAAAGGCTTAAGCGATGACGAAGCCGAACAACTCAAAACAACTTTAACCGACCTCGCCTATCCAAAAGCAACCGGAGACTCAGACGAAAAAGTTAAAGACGAAGCACAACCCGCTAATGATGAAGAAGAGGAAGTAAATATGGACGAAGAAGTCAAAGACGATGACAAAGAACTTGATGAAAAGATGAAAGACCCGGCATTTAAAGCGGGGTTTGAGGCTGGCACCCGTTACGGTGAAAAAGTCGAAAAACAAGACCCGAAAGGCGTTGACGCAGACCATGAAAGAGAAGGCATGGAAGATAAGCTAACCCAAGACGCATTAAAGGCTTGCGGTTTAGACGAAGCCCCGGAGGAAGTTCAGAACGCATTTAAAGCTGGTTTGAATTACGGTGATAAAGATCAAGCAGAAGATTCCGATGAAGAACTTGAGGCTAAAGACGAAGAGGAAGAGAAAAAAGAAGTTACCGCTTCCGATTCTATGAAAGTTCTCAAGAAAGCAATGTATGCAGAAATGAAAGCTATTGATGACGTTAAACCAGTTCTCGGGAACATTCGCCTTGGTGCTTACGACTCCGCCGGAGCGGTTTACGTTGCCGCCTTGAACAAGTTGGGCGTTAAAGGTGTTTCCGCTCGTGACGCTAGATCTGCTTACTTCGCTTACATGAAGGGTCGTAATGCAGGAAGTTCTAAATCCTCTTTTGCTAAGGATTCCGCTCCGTCCAAACCTTCCGCTTTAGGTTCAATTCTCGACAAAGTACATAGCTAATCAATTTTTTTAATGGAGATTAAACAATGCTTCAAAATAAAGTAAATCTTTATCCGTCTAACGGTATTCCAGGACAGCAGGTTGCGTTCGGACAGGCGGTTTACACACCAGAAAACTACGTTAGTGACGGTACAGTTAAATGCGGTTGCTTCGCTTTTGCTAAGGCTAACACCACCAACGCTACAGCTGTAACCTTCCCGCTTGCTTCTGTTAAGGCCTCTGCCGGAGCGGTTGCTATTGGTTTAGTAGAACGCACCTTTAGTGCAACTGTTGGATTAGATGGTATCGATACTGACGTTTATCCACAGGGTGCCGAGTTAACAATTGCTATCCGTGGTGATTACTACATCGAGGCTCCGGCCACAGCAACAGTAGATCAATCCGTTCTATGCGATCCGGCAACAGGTGCCGTTACGTTCGGAACTGCCGGATCCGCCAATGATACCGGTTGGGTTGTTAAAACAGCAGGCGCAAAGGGCGATCTGATCGTGATTTCTAATCACGGTGTAAATGCAATTCCGGCTAAATCTGCCTAAGAAAATTTTTTTGGAGAATAAATAAATGAATGATTTCGAAAAAGCCAAACTTAAAGGTATTGGCGGTGTTAATGTTCAGGGCTTCATGTCCTACACCGAAGACAGCGGATCCATAGTTGTTGACTACGAACAAACTGAAAAACGCCTCGCACGAGACGCAGCACTTCAAACTTCTGTCAGTGTAGGCGTCCCCTCCGTTTTTACAATCTATATTGATCCTCAGGTTGTGCCTATTCTTTTCGGTGCTCTCAACGCTTCTAAGGTGATGTCCGACGAAAAGCAGGGAGACCGTTACGACAAATTCATGACATTTACAGTAGAAGAATACGCAGGTAAAGTTACCCCCTATAGCGACTTTACCGGAAACGTCTCTACTGATGTAAATTACGAATATCCGGTACGTGAAAATTTCCTATTCCAAACTGTTATTAAATACGGTGACTTGGAGGCCGGAATTGCAGCCAAGGCTAAACTAAATTTAGTTTCCTCTAAACAAAGGGCAGCTGCTTATATTATCGGCATGGCGCATAATAAATTTGCGCTGTACGGTGTAGACGGCAAGAAAATTTACGGGATGTTAAACGATCCTAACCTGCCGACTTCCATCGCTCCGATTTCAATTAACAGTAAATCTACTTGGGCAGACAAAATCACATCCGATCCGGAAAAGGGCGCCAACATCATTTTTAACGATATTAACAAGCTCTGGGCACAGATTGCCTCTAACAACGGCGGCCACGCCGATCAAAACGGCCGTATCGTTTTAGCTATCAGCAATACAATGAGTTCTTACCTCTCTACTCCGAACTCATTCGGTCTCTCTGCCATTGCTATGTTAAAAAAAGCTTTTCCACTGTTAGAGGTTATTCAGCTCCCTGAACTCTCAACCGCAGCAGGTGAAATGCTCTTTATGGTCGTACCCGAGGCAATGGGCACCGAAACCGGTAATACTTGCTACTCTGAAAAATACTTCATGGGTCGAGTCATTCCGCAACTTTCTCACTACGAACAGAAAGTATTCGGTGGCACGTGGGGAACAGTAATTAAACGCCCCTCCATGATTGCGACTATGGTAGGTATCTAACTAACCCCCTTTAAGGGGATTTTTTTTACCCAAAACAAAGAGAGCACAGGAATCGTATTCCTAGTGCTCTTTTCAATTATTACGATACAGAAACATTAAAAATGCCAAGAAAACAAACAACAAAACAGACAGTACAAACCGCAAAGGTTATTGCAACTTCTTTTGAGGAAAACAAGAAAGCTAAGAACTCGGCTACATCTGGTGAAACCGTTGTAATCGCTTGCTCTTTGCCTCACGGATTGAAATTTGATGATGTACCAACCGCAAACGGTGGAACAAAAACTGTAATTTTCCCCGGCTTAAATGACCATTTAAAGGGAGCTAAAGAAGGAATTTTGTTAGGCCGAGGCAACAGTGTTGCCGTGGTAATTAATAAAGATGATTGGCTCAATATTCTGCGTATGCACGGGCAAGAGAGAGTCTTTAAAGGAGTTAACGGCTCTTTGCCGTGCTTAATGGAAATGAAGAGCGAGGACGAATATAAATCTCGTCAATCTCAGGGAGAGTTAGAAGAACTCGATAACGGCTTACATCCTGTGGATCCTGAATCAGTGGGAGTAGCAGAGGTAACTCAAGAAGTTTAAAAAAATTCCTTTTTTATGGTGCACTATGGCAGTAGTTATTTTTGACCCCGACAAATTTAGAGAAATTTATCCGGCTTATTCGGATGAAGTTAAATTTTCGGATGAATACTTGCAGTATTACTTTGATTTAGCCGTTGAGTTTGTAGGCAATACTGACGCTGATAGTTTTGCACCTTACGACCCCGAAAATAAAATCTTTTTGCGTGAACGGCTGCTTTATCTTGCTACCTGCCACTTGCTAACTTTAGACCAACGACCGGAAGGTCAGCCCGGAAGAGTTACTAGTGCTACTCAAGGATCAGTAAGTACTTCTTTTGACCTGCTAAAAGCTAATACCTTTGTTGGTGACTGGTGGGCGCAAACTAAGTGTGGTGCTATGTTTTGGACTATGACCGCAAGATACAGAGTTGGAGGAAGATTTTACGGTGGAGGTAATTTTCACCCGTGGGGATAACGATTTTTAGATAAAAGAAAACCGCCCGAACTGAATAGTTCCGAACGGTTTTAAATGAAGCCTTAAGAAAAACACTAAGCAAATTTTATCATGGCTATTCGAGTCCTATCTAATAACCTAACAGGTAAGTTACTAGAAAACATTAAAGCTAATGCGAGTAAAAAGTTACTTGTTGGAATAAGGGATCCAGAGGTTGCCACTTATGGGATGTATCTCGAGTATGGCTGGGTTCAACGAGTAACACCTAAGCAAAATGCTTGGCTTAATGCACAGTTAGGAACTAACTATAAGTTTTCAACTTTAAGCAATCCACCCCGGCCTTTTATGCGTGCTACGTTCGCACAAAAAAATAGAGAATGGGCGGAACTGTTTAAAGCTCAATTAATACAAACCCAAGACGTTACTAAGGCATTTACCACGTTAGGAGAGATAGTTAAAGCAGATATTAGAGAAACGATAAAGCAAGGCGGTTGCCCGGCCGGTTCTTTTCCTAAACGTTCGCCATTGACTATGGCAATGTTTGAAGCCCTTGGGGAAAATCAAAAAGTAAGGAAAATTCAAGGTGGTGAATCATTGCCTAATAACACGACTACAACCCAAGCACTGATACTAAACGGGAAATTGTTTGCGTCAATAGACATGAAGGTAATTTAATAATGAGCTTGAATCTACATTCAATCGTGCGTCATGCGATTAACGCTAACTATCAAGATGATTCTTTTACCTACTATCGTTCCTTAGGACAAGAGAACGTAAACGGCTTGATTAAAGCGTTATATGCACCAGCTGAAACAATTACCGGAAACTTTCAAAGTGAGGGGGATAGTACTCTAGACCATGCAAATTTGGCGGGTCAAAACTCAACAGTCAGAAAGCTATACATTCATGCGTCTAATGACCGTGAATCGAGGCCGTGGAGCTTATATAGACCTCTCGCCCGTTCGGGTGATTACATTGTTGATAAGTTTGGCGGGTATTGGCTTATCACAGCGGTATTAGAGGATTTTTCGGACGCTGGTTGGGTTTGTGTTCGGTGTACTTTTCAAACCGATACGCCACAATTAACGATTAAAGAAAATGACGATGAAGAAAACACTGAAAACGAAAACGGCACAGGAACCGACACAAACAATTAAAGCGGAAAACTTAACCCCTAACATTGTTAAAGCGGTTTATGAGTTCTTATCTGTTTTTGCCGTACCTGAGATTAAGAAAGAAAATATCTTTTACGGTAATCAAAACAATATCGCATTACCTGCTGAAAGTAACGATTACGTTATCTTCTCGTATATATCCAGTGTGCGCCACGGCACAGGATTTGAACAGTATGATGACAAAGGTTTAGATGATGAAATTTATTTATCTAACACTGTAGAGGTTTTAGTGCAGGTTGACTGCTACGCCTCCACGAAAAACGGAGAAGACGGCATTAATGCCATGCTAAGAGCGCAGGCACTTGATACTGTAGCCCGCTCCTCCGTTGGCGTTCAATTCTTTAAAGATAGGGGCTTAAGTCTTCTATACGCAGATGACCCGAAGGATACAACTCTAGTAGGTGATTCTGATTCTTATGTAAAACGTTCAACATTAACGCTTCACTTAAGTATGCAATCGGTTGTTAAAGCGACTATGGGATTCTTTAGTGCAGTGAATGTTGATTTAAAAAATGTTGATGTTAGCTATCCGCCAAAGGAAGGTTAAAAATGGAAAATGCTAAGGAAATAGGTAGAGAGTTTTCCCTCGGATATGCCTTTCATGCGGGGTTCTTATTTCGTTGCAATCACACAATAGCCAAAGATACTAAAGAGTGGATAACGATAAAAGGTGCTCATGTTCCAGTTGATGACAAAGGAAATCTTGAGGGTAATGTAGGAAAGAAAATAGAAACAGAGAAACCTCAACAAAAAGGAAATTTTAATCTTGAAAGTTTTAATGAGAAGCTAGAGCAAGGAAGTGAGCCTAGAAAGGTACTTAAAGAAGCAGCACAAAGTTTGATAGGAACTTACCATGTCAACCTTCCAGGGTACGGGGCTACATCAGTTAAATTAGGTTCGGGATTTGTCAAAGAAAGTGCCAAATACTTATATTCTAGAGAAGGTAATAAGAATCCGAAAAAGAGAAAAGAAATTGCGAAAAGACAACTATTTGCAATGTCGAAGCTCGAAACCATACTGTCGGAGGGGATTAAAACTAAATGGAGAAATACTCCCAACCATCATCCTGATTATGACTTCTTGACTGCTTACAAAAGAATGAATTATCAAAACGAAAATATTTTATTTAGCGTGGATATAAGAAGGAAGAGGGAAGGAGAAAGGAAGGAAATATACAACTCAGGCAATTCCAAGAATTTAGGTTTTTCAAAGAAACTTAAATCCTCAGTTATTCCTATCAAACCAGCAAGAGACAGTGAATTTGGAAATGGTTTTGAAATTATTAGTATTAGGTGCTAAAGCAGAGAACCTGACTTATCTAGGTGATGTCCTTCACAGAGCTAGAGGTCGTCAGGTTCTTAATTTCAGGCTCTCTCGGAAGCTCAAGGGACGACTCCCATAAGACCACCTGAAAAGTCCGTACAAGAATCATACTCTAGTCTCCGACATGACTCAAGGAAGAATACAAAATTTTTAATATTTGCATATCAATCAACCAAAGACCGTTTAGAGCGGTCTTTTTTTATGGGATTTAACTATGTCAATCAATAGTAACTACCTAGTTTCCATTACCCCAAGAGTAATCGGGGCGGGTTCGGCTGACCTCGAAACTAACGGCCTCTTGCTTACCGATAATGCACTTATTCCAACTTCTAAACCAGCGGTTGAGTTCATTACCGCTCAATCAGTTGCCAACTACTTTGGAGCTGAATCAAAAGAAGCTGATTTTGCTAATCAGTACTTTTCAGGCGTAAACAACCAACAGAAATCAGTACAGAGATTATTTGTTGCCCGCCGTGTTTCAGCTGATTGCGCCGCTTGGATTCGTTCCGCTCCGGTTAATACTCAATTATCCGAACTTGTGAAGATTGAAGACGGTTCCTTAAAAATTACCGTTGGGGCTGAGACCAAAACAGTATCCGACTTGGATTTATCTACAGCTAAATCATTAAGTGAAGTTGCCACTTTATTGGCTACAGCTATTACAGGCGTTACAGGCGTTTATAACTCTGACCAGAAAGCCATTATTCTTACAACCACCGCAACAGGTGACACTGCGACAATCGGATACGCCGAGGCCACAGGTTCTGGCACTGATTTGTCCGCTTTGTTAGGTTTGAGTGAAGAAACCGGGGCGGTTTTATCCCAAGGTTCTAAAGCTTTAACCCCTTCTCAAAACATGAACCTGATCACTTCTGTTTCTCGCAATTGGGTAGGCTTCACTACTCTTTACGAAACAGAATTAGACGAGGCTATGGAATTAGCTAAGTGGGCAGATATCGATGATGATTATGTCTATTTCGATTGGGATAATGACGTAAAGATGACCAATCAAGCGACACAATCTCAAACTAAAGCCTACAAGCTGAAAGAAAATAACTTTAATTGTCTTGTTGAGGTTTACGGCGGTGCGCAGGAAACCGCTACATTTTTGGCCGTGGGTGCCTCCATTGACTGGACGGCAAACCAAGGAATTAAAACATGGTTCGCTAAATCCGCTTCTGGCATTAAAGCAAGCGTTCTAAGCGATGAAGTAGCCGAAGCCTTAGATGATTTAAGAGTGAATTACGTGGGAGCATTTGCAACCCGTAACGCAGAATTTGATTTTATTAATAGAGGTTGTTTGCTATCCGGTATCTATGAGTTCATTGATGTTCTCTACGGAATGATTTGGTTTAAAGCTCGCATTCAACGCCAAATTATGGACGGCTTTGCTTCAATTAATAGAGCACCTTATAACGCCCTTGGATTTGCATTTATTGAAGCGTGGTTACTTGACCCTATCAACGAAGCTAAACACAACGGCGTGATCGATACAGGCTTAGAACTTTCTAACTCTCAAGTTCAACAGTTACTCACAGAAACCGCCAACACGAACATTAAACAAGATTTGTACTCTAAGGGTTATTGGTACTTGATTGAGTCCCCGTCTGCAAACGTAAGAACTGAGAGAGGAACGCCACGTTTAGGCCTCTGGTTTACTTATGCCGGAAGTATCCAAAGAGTAGAGATGCCTCTATCTGAAATCCTTTAATGCTTAGATTTAATTAGTTTTGGAGCTTAAAAAATGGCTTTACCAACACAAAATTTAGATATCACCGCTGCTAATGCCACAGCGGTTATGACAGTAGAAGATTTATATCCGAATGGCATTCAATTACAAAATTTCTCAACAGACGCTGCAATTGTTGCCGATTCAATGCAAATTGCCGAAACCCGCATGGGCGTGGACGGTCATATGGCTGCTGGTGTTACCCCCAATATTTATCCGGTAACAATCACGTTAGAAGCCAATTCTCCTACGGCTTTCGCATTTGCAAATATTTATGAAGCAATGAGTTCAAACAAGAAAATCTATGTTTGTAACTTAACTGTTCGCTTACCGAGTATTGGCAAGTCTTATCAGTTTTCCAAAGGAGTACTTCAAACCGCAAACCCATTGCCAGCAGTTAATAAAGTTTTGGCACCGACAACTTGGGTATTCCACTTTGAAAGAATGGAGAAAATTTAATAATGAAAGAACCGAAAATTATCAAGCTGGATGACGGCGGAAATAAGCTCACATTCAAGATTTATCCTTTTCCTGCAACTAAAGCGGAAGATTTAATTATCCGTGTTGCAATGTTGGCCGGGAAAAATATGAATTTTGATTCTATTAATTACAATGAAGCTATTAAAGCGGTATTAAGTGCTCCATATCCAGAAGCTAAAGCAATTCTTGATGAAGTGCTTAAATGCGTGTATCGAGTTTGTGAAGGTAAGGAAACACAATTTTCCTATGATGACGCAGACGGCTATATTTCCTCCCCGCTAACGCTTCTTAGATTAAGAAAAGAATCCGTTGAGGCAAATTTTGGTTTTTTTCCCAACTTTCTGAAACATACCTCCCAAGGCGGGGTGAGTTTCTAGCTGATTGTGCAAAAGTGCGGGGAATTGCGACACCTTCTAACTTTTCCCCGCTTTTTTCTCGCTTAATTGCTAACAACTTAGCGACACTACAAGAACTTCAAACAACTATGACGCTAGAAGAAGCGTATCAGTTGGATGAAGTTCTTTTAGTAGAAAACTACAACAAATGGCTCGCACAAAAGAGCCAAAACTAAATTACTACTTCTAACTTTTTTGGCTGAAAATCATGGCAACTACAACAGATCAACTATTAATCGACATTGGCTTGAAAGCGGACGGGATTATTGAGTTCTTTGATTTATTAGCCAAAAAGTTAGATTATTTAATTAAAAAATCTGCTGGTGCGGATGAAGATATCAATCATCTGTTAGGTAATGCGACAGACATTACAGCTCAAAAAGTAAATGAGACCGGAGACGCTATAGCCAAAGTAGGAACAGGCCTAGTTCAGGCCTCCGATAAAGCAGAACAAACCGGAAAAGATTTAGATAAAGCAGGTAAACAAGGCCAAAAAGCGTTTGAACAATTAGACAGTACGGCTAAAAGAGTATTTTCCGCTATCAAGTCTTACGCCGGGCCTTTGGTTGCAATGTTCGGCGCAAAGCTCATGTTTACTAACTTTCTTGATGAAGGAGCTAAGTTAGATGATTTATCTAAGTCCGTACGGATGAACGTATCGGAAATAGACGCATGGCGCAAGGCTAATGTTGCGGCCGGTGGTAGTGCTGAGGCATTTACTAACGCTATGAAATCGTTTACCGAACGTACAGGCGCAAGCGGTGAAGTTTTCCTCCGAATGGGAAAACAACTTAACGGCATGAGCGGTGCTCAAGCTGACTATGCCCTTAAATACATGGGTTTGACTCGTGAAAGCGCAGCCGTTTTCTTGCAAAACAACAAGCAAATGAATACGCTTGTTGAAACCTATCGGAAAATGGCATTAACGCCTAAAGACGCAGAAAATGCACGGCGTTTTAAGATAGCGTGGCAAACCACCGGAATGGCAGTTCAAAACATTGGCAACCAGTTTGCCAAGTTCTTTATCCCGTATGTTGAAAAAGCGGTTAAAGCATTTGCAGAATTAGCCAATTTCATTGGAGAACATTCAGAATTTATCAAGATTGCCTTGGGTGCGATTACAGTGGCAGCAGCTGCTGCCTTCGGCCCTCGTGCAATTCTGACTAATGCCCCTAAGGTTTTGGGAGCGCTCTTTAGCCCGCTAGGGGTTGCAATCAGTTTAATTGTCTTATTGGCTGGTGCTATAGATGATTTAATTACGTTCGTTGAGGGCGGAGATAGCGTATTTGGTGAGTTCCTAGAAACTCTCGGATACTCAAGTGAAGATATCGAGGGCGTAAGACAATCATTTAAAGACGCTTGGAAGGCAATTTGCGAGCTTGGTGACGCATTAAAACCTGTAAAAGACCTGTTCATGGATGTTTTCGGGTCGGTTGTTAAATCTGCAATTCTTACGATTGTTGGTTCTATTGGATCAGTTGCCAAAGGAATTGCCGATTTAATTAATAAACTTCCTGAAATCAAAAAGACATTCATTGAAACATGGGAAAGTATTAAAGAAAGTGTTGCTTCGATTTTCGATTGGATAACAGAAAAACTTAATTTCTTCTCTGATTGGAAATTGCCGGACGCTTTAACTAATCCCATGGACAGCGTTAAAAATTTCTTGGGTTTTGGAGACGATAAGGAAAAGAAGATAGTTCCACCTGCCGGAAATATAGCGGGTAACGGTGCACCTTACGCCGGAAAAGCGGTAAAACAAAACACAGTAAACAATCAAGTTAAAACTGATGTAGTTATTAACGTGAACGGTGACGCAGACCCTCAAGCGATTAAACAAGCCACTATGCAGGGCGTATCCGAAGGTTTAAATAAAAACGATTTGTTAGCTAATAGCTCATCTGGTTTAATGGAGAGTTATTAAAAAATGGCTTCAATAAATTCAGTTATGGGTTTCGCTTGGACAGTAGTTAGCGATAACCTCTTACCTTTTGTTCCGTATACTTCTATCGGTTCTATTGACTCTGATAGAAGTTCTAAGATACCTACCGAGCCGATTGAAAACGGACAACTTGCGGCCTATAACATTGTCCGAGAACCTGAGCGGGTTAATGTTGAGTTCTTATTCAATGGTAGTTATCCCGTGCAGGTTTTGGCCTTAGCCATGCTAGATAAGAAAATCCAGAGTACAGAAACTTGTACGATTTTTTCCCCGGCCAAAATCTGGCGCAATATGGCACTAGATCATTACGATTTTACGAGAACTCAATCGACCGGAGCTTGTTTCTTATCAGTACATTGTTCTTTTGTAGAAATTATTAGCGTTGATTTAAGTACTCAAAAAACAAAGTACTCGCCTAAGCGTGCAACCTCTGCAAATAAAGTAAATACCGGACAGGCGCAAACCAGAACTTCATTCTTTAAGAGTGTTTCGAATAAGTTTAAATAAGTTTAGATAAGTTTAAATAAGGGATAAAACATGATTGAACAGATTGAAATATCCCCTCTTCCGTGGCAAGAGTTTTCAGTTGTTCTTGACTCTCAAAACTGCGTGATTCAGCTTAGACAGGTTGCGGAATCACTCTATTGTGATTTGACCTGCAACGAGATTGAGATATTCAAGGGGCGTAAGGTTTGCGTTGGGACAGATATTAATTGTTACCCCTCCCCTAACTTTAATGGAAGATTGTACTTTATAGATACTTTAGGGCAGTCCGATCCACAGTACGAAGAGTTAAATACAAGGTGGTTATTGCTTTATGAGAGCACCGATAGCGAGGCTTCTAATGAACAATAATGAAACTACCTACACTCAAAAAGATATCGCCGTTACGGTTACTTTAGACGGGCAGGAAGCCTTAACAATCCGAGACCTTGCGATGAAAGTAAGCATTACTAAGTCAGGATGTCCGGCATTCCCTAAAGCCACGGTAAGTATTAAAGGATTATCTTTAAACACAATGGAACGATTAACCCACTTAGGATTTAAATCGTTTTCATTGAAAAGAAATAAGATAAATATTTCTGCGGGTCAAAAAGGTAAAACCTTATCGGTTGTTTTCAAGGGTGAGATTGTCAACGCTTGGGCGGACTTTAACGCCTCGCCTTCACCTGACTTTAAGATTGAAGCCAACTGCGGACTGTTTCCGGCTTTAATTCCTCAAGCTCCAATTTCCGTTAATGGTAATCAAACAGTGGCCGGATTGATTGACCAATTAAGTAAAGAAGTTGGATACGTATTTGAGAATAACGAAGTAACCGCCTCAATCAAAGACTGCATTATTAACGGTGACCCGGTCACAAAAATGCGCCGTATAGCCGAGGCCGTTGGTGCCGATCTTTTATTTGATGATGAAAAAGTTGTATTAATGCCCAAGAATGCAAGCCGTAAAGACCAAGGCGGTATTCCACTTATTAATGCGCAAAACGGAATGATCGGCTATCCGACTTTTTCCAATAATGGCATTAACGTATCTTGTTTTTTCCGACCTGAGCTAAGAATCGGTGCGAACTTCAAACTAGAATCTATCGTACCTCACGCCTCCGGCACTTGGAAAATAGTAGGACTTAATCATCAACTGAGCGCAAATGATCCGGGCGGGAACGCTTGGAAAACACAAATTAATGCGATTTTCCCAAGGTGGTAAGTATGGCAGACGAGAAAGAACTTAGTGCAGGATATAACGATTTTGCAAGCTCAAATGAAACTAACGCCCTTAATTTCTTTGTTTCCTCGCTTATCTCTAAAATCGTTAGCACCTCATTACCTGTTGTCGTTACAGCAGTAGAGAGAAACGGGAAAGATAAAGGAGCGGGTTACGTATCAGTAAAACCGCTTTTACAGCCAAGAAATAATAAAGGTCAAGGCTTACAAGTTACCAACATTCCTAAGTTGCCATATTTCCGATTACAACATGGTAAGGCAGCCGTAATTTGTGACCCTAAGGTCGGAGATATAGGCCTTGCGGTTGTTGCCAAAAATGATATTTCCAACATTAACGGAGACAATACGCCTAAGGTTCCGGCAACTTTTAGACAATTTGACCCGTCCGACTCTTTCTATATTGGTGGTTTTTGGGGCAGTGCGCCCGAGGTATTTATTCATTTAGAAGATGAAGGAACTATTGCTATTGAAGCCCCTCAAGAAGTCACGATAAAGACCAAGAGCGCAAAAGTTGAGGCGCAGACTATGGAAGTAACGGCCTCTTCTTCGTTTACTGTTACAGCCCCGCAAATTAATTTGAATGGAGCTATTTCTGGCGGTGGTGCTGGCGGTGAAAATGCAACGTTTAGCGGGGATGTATCAGCTCAAGGAATTAGCCTTACTACTCACACTCATACGGGCGTACAAAGCGGTGATTCAAGCACCGGACAACCGGAATAAATTAATCAGGACTTTTAGATTATGGCGCACGAAAATAAAACGGCGTTACTTGACCCAAACAGTTGGGATTTACAGCTTACGCCAGAGGGGAATATTTTATTAACCAGCGGTAATCTTGCTATAGCTCAAAACTTAGCTAATGAGATAAGACTATGGACGAATGACGCTTACTTCCAACAGGAAAACGGCATTAATTGGAAAGAGGCTCAATTAGCTAAGAGCTTAGATACAACCGTGTTATCGCAAGTTATCAGAGAAGCCGGGAATCGGACTCAAGGGGTGCAATCTGTAGACAGCGTAACAGTAACCGAATTTGACGAAGAGAATCGAATACTACACGGTGAGATAACAATCACTACAGAATTACAAGAAACACTTACTTTTAATTTTTAAAGTTTTAATTTATTTTCTTTAATTAGGTTTAAACGCAATGGCACAAGTAATTTTTAATCCGCAAACAGGCGTAACTTTGCCTAGCACACAAGAAATTAGACAAGACATAGGAGAAAAGATACAGCAAGCATTTCAAACCTCACCCGATGAACCACTCTTAAATATTGAGCCTTCTTCGCCAATGGGACAGGTTTTAGATTTAATTGTTTCCGAAATTGAGGCTAAGAATGCAGAAATTATTTTTTTATCAAACATGGTTAATCCTGTAACTGCAACAGGAAAATTCCTAGACGCTTTGGCTTCGCTTTACGGCTTAGATAGAAAGATATCCGAACCGACAGTAGTTAACTGTAAATTGACAGGTTTAAAAGGTACAGTAATCCCTTATGGAGCTATTGCCCAAGACTCACAAGGTAATCAATACCGACACTCCAACGCCTCCGGTGCAAAAATCGCAGATAACGGAACAGTACTTACAACGTTTACAGCTATTGAACATGGCCCGTTAGAAGTTGCAAGTAATGCGGTAAATAAAATAGTCACTACTATCGCAGGTTGGGATTCAATTACAAATCCAACGGCGGGAATTATTGGGCGTGATGAAGAGACCGATTCCGAATTAAGAAACCGCATGATTGAAAGTTATGCGATTAATGCAACCGGTTACGTTGAGGCAATTCAAGCGAATCTTGCTGCCTTGGACGGTGTTTTAGATGTCCGAGTTCTTGAAAATCCAAACAATACTAGCATTGAAAAATTTGGAGTAACGATTAATCCGCATTCAATCCTTATCTCTATCGTTGGCGGTGAAGATGAAGAAATAGCCAAAACGATTTACCAGCGGAAAGACGCAGGATGTGGAACGACCGGAGACTATCAAGTTAGCTATACAGATGAGAATTTTTATAACGCTACGTACACTTATAACATTGTGCGCCCTGAATCTCAAGCATTAAAGATTAAAGTAACTTTTTTTGGTTCGTCTATGAATCCAACCGAAAAGAACTTAGTAATTCAATCTTTAATTACTGACGTAACGGGCGGTGGTGCTAATGATAGAGTTTCGCTAGCGTCAACCGTTTACGCTTCTCGTTTTTACTCTGTAATTCAAAATTCAACAACCGCCCCTATTGCTTCAATTGAGGTTGCATTAGGTACCGGAACACTTGCTAGTAGTGTACAGATACCCGCAGATATTGAACCAACAATCAGTGAGTCAGATATCACTATTGCATTTACTTCTTAGTTATATAAGTTTTTTGGAGGTGCAAAAAATGTCTGATTCGACCACATGGCGCAATATCTTAAGTGTTTCCGATTTTCGGAAACTATCTAACGTTCGATGTCTAATTTCTATCGCTTTGCAATCTCAATATTCACATTCGCAAAAGTATCAGCAATTAGCGATGTTGTTTAATGAAGAATTAGACGCTAGCCCGCAACTAGATTACTTCTTTCAAAAAATCCTAAACCCTGCAACTTCGCAGGGTGTTTTTTTGGACTGGTGGGGACGGCGGGTAGGCGTAAATAGAAACTTAGTTATTGATAACGTTGACACTCGCTTAGATGATGAACTTTTCAGGTTTTTAATCTTCTATCGAGCGGTTGTAAACGTATCTAATTCAACTAGCGCAACGATTAACAAACTACTTACAAAGTTAATCGGCTTACCTGCATTCGTTAACGATTATCAAGATATGAGTATCAATATCCGCATTGTTGGTGAACCTACCAGCGTACAGATAGCGATTTTAAAAAATTACGGGTTACTAAATAGGCCAGCGGGCGTATTAGCAAATGTTGAAACCGTAACGCCTTCTAACCTTGTTTTTGGGTTCTTTGGTCAAAAACTTTTGCCGTTTAATCAGGGTGTATTTAACCCCTCGAAAACAATTGAAATTTAATTGAGATATATCAATCATGAGCAATTATCCACAGTTTCAAATTCAATCAACCATTGCGAAAGACGGGGATTACACAATTCCGCCATTAACCCCGACCGAAGCAGGAACGGGGCGTTTATCGCAACAAAACGGTTGGGGTCATGAGAATGCAATCCCTATTGAACAAGGCGGAATCCCACCGCACAAAAACGATTTCAACGGGATTTTACTTTTACTTTCTCAATTCACTGTTTGGTATCAACAAGGCGGGATTATGAATTATTCCGCTTTATTAAATTATGAAGTTGGGAATGAAGTATTACAAAACGGAACTAAGTACAGGTGCGTAAAAGTTAATGGCCCGGCTTCAACTGTTGTTGCTCCCGGCTCAAACCGCACCTATTGGAAAAATATAGATGTAACCGTTCCGGCCGGCGCAATTATGGCTTTTCATAATGTGCAAATGGGCGGAACTGACAACAGAAATCCGATTTTCTGGGGCACTACTCAACCGGATACGGGCTGGGTTCTTTGTGACGGAGGTTCGGACGGAAAAGGTGGCGTAACGCCAAACCTTATTGATAAATTCGTTAAAGGTTCTACTGTTGAGAATGCAGGTAAAACAGGCGGATCGGCTACGTTAGATATTCCTAATATTGCAGTAAATGGAGTAATCGGTGGAACTACTTTAACTATTGAACAATTGCCTTCTCACACACATTCAGGCAGCACAAATACAACGGGTAATCATGCTCATACAAGAGGAAGCATGAATATCACGGGACAAATTGGTTGCGATGACCGAGCAGGAAATATAGCGACTGGATGTTTTTCTAGCGGAAAACAGAGTACACATAACACTTCGGCTTCCGGTGGTGATAATGCTCCATGGGGTTATTTCCAAATGAACGCTGCTAATTCATGGACTGGAGAAACCTCCTCAAATGGCAATCACTCACACACATTTACGCTTAATTCTGTTGGGGGTGGACAAACACATACGCATACATTAACTGCAAATACAAGTATTTCAGGCGTATCTAATGAGCCTCCGTTTTACACCGAGGCTTACTTTATGAAACTTCCTGAATAACGGGCATGAATGAAAAACAAAAAATAAATTTTAAAGAGGTAATTCAAAATGACTCTAAAGAAATTTGAATTTCATTACACGCCCACGGGAACGGGCGTAATTAGCGGGCCGGAGGTTCTAAAACAAACCGAAGACGCTATTAATGAGATTGGAGAATATGCAGATAATGCCTCGGATAACTCCGAAGAGGCGTTAAATATCGCTAAGGAAGCTAGGACAACGGCTCAAACCGCAAATTCGACAAGTTCTAATGCTTTGGCCGTTGCAAATAGTGCTAATGAGAAGGTTGAAACTTTAAAGCAAGTAGTTGACGATTGGGACGCAGATATACAGTTGTCTATTTCTAACTCAACTTCTGCACTCACGGCCTCAAGCCAAGCGATTCAAACGGCTAATACTGCGGTAACTTCTTCTAATGAAGCTAAGACTAGCGCACTAACCAGCGCACAAACCGCACAATCAGCATTAAATAGTGCGTTACAGGCTCAAAATTCCGCAGAAAGTGCACAAAATTCAGCTGAAACAGCTCAAAACTTAGCAGAAACAGCGCAACAACAGGCGCAAAGTGCAAAAGAAGCAGCCGAAACAGCCCAAGCCAATGCATACGCAGTAAGAACTATAGATAGTGATTTGAGTATTTCTCAAACAATCAATATTGCGGATTTAAAACCGCAGGGAAATATTAAGGTTGGTGATACGGTTGTTGGTACTGACGGACGAATGTTTACTTTAGTATCAATTGATACCACGGCAGGAACGGCGGTTACCTCGTCTACATGGGTCGATTTAACGCCTAATGTTTCATACTCATCTACTCAATCATTAACCGAAACAGAACAAACCACAGCAAGAAATAACATTGGTTTTAACACGGGAATCGACAATTACCTATGCCCGATTCTTGAAGAGTTAATACTTGAGAACGGCGGGACTCAAGAAGAAATTGACAAAATAATCAACGGAACGGATACCGAATCAGAAACAGAAACAGGAACCTAAACGGAGAAATATTAAAAATGAACACAAGTGAAATTAAAGAAGAAGCAAGAAAATCTTGCAAGTTTCCCTTTATCAATAATGAAACAGTAGACGCATTAATTGAGCGGGCAGACTATCACCACGTTAAAGGAACCGGAACAATGGTATGCACTCTTGTATTGAAAAATCGCTTTACTGTTACTGAGATATCCTCGTGCGTTGATATCCGCAATTTTTCAGAGGAAACCGCCAAAAAAATCTCTTATTCGAAAGCAAGAGATAAAGTTTTCCAATTTGTCGCTTTTGGTTTTTGTTCGGAGCATTACGGAGATAATTAATGAAAACACTTGATGAAGTTAAGCAAGAGTATTTACAAGAGGCCTTAAAACGGCCTCTTTCTCGTTATAGCCTGAAAAATGCAAATGGCAAGATTGTTGTTGAGTCTAACTCTCAAGGACAACACGCTTTTACAGACGAACAAGATGAAGACTACGCACGACAACATTACAAAGTATCCGAAAACTTTAAAACTTCGGAAGGGAAAGTAATCACATTTTGGAAAATGGAATTATCCCCGAGCGGTTTATTTAGAAGTGCTGACGGCAACTACTACACAGAAAATGAGTTACCGGAAAACGATGACGACTTCATTAAAAGCAAGTATTCTGATGTAATCAAGGTAGAACGTAACGCCCGTATCTGCGACACTGACGATTACATCAAGTTACCGGACATCACAGTGCAGAAAATGGCTAAAGCTAAGAGAACCGCTTTAAGTGATGAAGACAGAGCGTACTTAGAAGCCTATCGACAAGCATTAAGAAATATGCCAGAGACGGCAGGTTTTCCATTCGTTGACTGGCCGGAATTCCCAAGTGCATTGGCCTATGAATTACAGCAAAAAGTAGAAAGTAGAGATCGAATGAAACAAGGAGGGTTTTAAATGCTCAAACAATTAGCAAGTTTGCTATGTAGCCTATTTGTTCCTAAGCGAAATATGGGAGGGGGGGGGTAGATAGTAAAACCGTATACGGATACCGTTTGTCCGAGTTATCTGTTCCTCTTTGGCCAAACACAGTTCTTCTAAGTAACGAAAAAGATAATGTTCAGTACACAGCACCAGCAGACGGGGTTGTTTATTGCCGTGCTCTTGGTTTAGCACAAGGAGCAACAACTATTACGGCGGCAATAACTATAAACGGAATGCCAATAGTAACTCGAACAATAGAAGCTGATACTAGTGTTTGGGCTCCAATAAGGAAAGGGGAAACGGCAACTTTATATACAAATGGGGAAACCAATAGACAACGGTACTTCATTAAATTTAATTAACCGCTCGTACTCTCTGGAGTTCGGGCAGGGAGACAAAATGTTAAAACAATTAATCCAGCGACTACTA
Organism: Turicimonas muris; assembly: GCF_002221595.1. Taxonomy (GTDB): domain Bacteria; phylum Pseudomonadota; class Gammaproteobacteria; order Burkholderiales; family Burkholderiaceae_F; genus Turicimonas; species Turicimonas muris. The sequence goes on along the minus strand of NZ_NHMP01000001.1, from coordinate 128,627 downwards.
GACAGTCGCACAACGCCCGAACAGGCGGCGCATAGCGCTATGCCTAAGCCTGAGCTCTCAACGATTATTTCAGAAGTGGTTGCAGACAAGGGGTGGCATTCTTTAATTGCGCCATTCGATGGGTATTTTTCTGCAAAAGCAATTACAAATCACCTCCTTATAGAAAACTCTTCAAGTCAGTGGCAAGGTGTTACTGCTTTGACTAATGCCGGCTATATGGGATTCACTTTGCCGATGACCAAAGGATCAGAAGTTCGATATCAGTTAGATCCTATAAGCACTGGAGTCATATTGAGTTTTTCGAGAGCTATTGGGGGGGGGTATAACTGCCTTATTAAGGAGGTTCAATTATGCTTAAGAACCTCCTACAGCTCCTGCTTGAAACTTTTATCAAGAGTAAAAAGGCTTGGATTAGCGAACAGTCCAACTTATCGAATCAGGCAACTAACTACACAATCTCCGGCTTCACCGCACAGTCAAACGGAGAAAGTACATTTGACAAAACATATACGGCACCAAATGACGGCTGGTTTATTAGCGGATATTGGTTTGTATCGGCATTATCTTTGTCAAACCTTTCAAAATCTGAAATTGGTTGTGGAAAAACTTGGGGAGAAGATACCAACGAAGACTTGCGAGTTTTCGTCCCTTGTTGTAAAGGGGATAGTGTACGGTTGCGGATTAGAACTGTTACGCCAGAAAGAGCAGCCGGATTTTTTAGGTTCATTCCCAAGGCTGGAATTATTTAACTTAGCAAAGGGAGGCTTGCCATGCTAAAACAAACATTAAGCCTCCTGCTTTCTAAGTTTTACAGTAAGCAGGAATCGGCAGATGTTGGTCATCAGGCTATGCCTTCTGCTTCATCTGTTTCTATTACTCTTCCTGCAAGTAATGGGACTACTGAAAAGGAATATTCTTACACTGCACCAAGTGACGGATATATAGTCCTAAGAGATAAAGGCTATCCAAAAACCGCTTCTTATGTCATATCAAATCAATACGCCGAAGGAATAACAAGGCCTCAATCAGCTATTGATATAAATATCTGTACACCCGTAACAAAAGGAAGTGTTACTTATTTACGTTATTGCGGGAATAACCCAACAGCTCAATTTATTAAGTTAATCGGGGGGGGGTACTTAGCTATCTTCAAGGGGGTGCAATATGCTTAAATCACTTATTGCACTCTTTGCGGAAACATTCCTTAGGAATAAAAAATCGTGGATTCAGGCAATTAATACGCCGCATTGGCATGGGGATGTCAAGATTGACGTTCAATCATTACCGGATTACGAACCTAACAATTATTTCAAAAGGTATGTACCGCCTGCTAATGGCTTTGTTGTCTATGCAAGTACCGGAGAGTCTGAGCAGTTTTGTTTACAAACCCAAGGATTTTTCTCTATGTATGTTAGCGGATACAACTCTTTGGTTATCCGAGTGTACAAGGGAGAAACAGTATTTTTACAAGCGAAAGATACTAAAGAACTTTGTAGATTCGTACCGCTTAGAGAGAACGAATAAAGTTAAGTTAGGAGGTGCGTTATGAGTTTAAAGGCGTACCTCCAAACTCTCATTTCAAAATTAGGCGTTATCAACACAACAGGCTTGATAACAGAAACTGGTGAGGTGACAGGGATAGAAAGCACTCCGCACGAAAGACGAGTTTCTTTTATTGCTCCTCGTTCTGGATATGTCGTAGTTCTTATTAAGTTTGATGTATCTATTGTTAACCTTATGGTTAACGAGAAGAGTTTTACACAGATATCCAAAGGAGAACGTGACGGCACTTACCAAGCGGTCTATGCCCCGTGCGCTAAAGGTGACACTGTAGAAGTTGCGGTTTTAGCTCATGCGAATGGAGTAGTTCAATTTAATTTCTTCCCGATAAACAACGGTAAGTAATTAATCAACCATTGCGCCCCTACCTCGTTTTTTTATCCGCCCTTTCAAACCTATTTTATTTCAATAAGTTAGCTTTAGTTTTTTTAATATTTTAGGTTTAAAGGGCGGACGTTTATCTGCCCTTTAAAAGGAGGTAAGTAGAAAAAAATTTATTTCAAAACAACAAAAACCAACAAACCTCAATCACCAAATTTTTTAATTAGAGGGAGATTATGCCAACAAAAAATCCGGCGGTATGGTCTGATTTTCTTACAGCTATAGGTCAAATTACCGCAATTTTAATTCTTGTATGTGCTCTGGCTGGCCCGGCACAACAGTATTCGAAAGGTGAAAAAATGTTCAATTTATTTCACTATCTTGCTGAGGTCGTTACCTCGATGGTTGCCGGCTTTATCGTGTATCTACTCCTAAGAGTAACTGAAATACATGAAGAATGGATTGCTGCCTTTTCCGGCTTAGGTGCATATTTTGGAAACAGAATTATGAACCTTCTATACCGCTTCATGGTCGGTAAGTTAAAAATCGCTTTTTATGAAAATACAGATAAAAAGCTCGAATCTTTAGAAGTGGGAGGGAAAGATGATAGAAAGAATTAACCTAAGGCAATGTTTCAATGGTGTTCTAAAAGCCTTGTTGTTCGTGGCGTTTTATGTTGCGGGAGTGATGACAAACTCGCAACTATCAGAGTACACAATCGTGACGCAAAAAGAACGAATTGAATATCTTGAAAATGAAACGGCTATCCAGCGATTACAGATTAATGAGCTGAATAAAAAAGCAGCAGAAAACAGTGAAAATCTAAAGAAACTAGAGAATATTCAATCCGTTATCGAAACAATAAAAAAAGATATTTCTTATCTAAAGGGACAACATAATGAATCATTCAACAAGTAACCAAGAAGAAAAATTACCTTTTTCGCAATGGAACCCGTTAGTTGCGGAAAATTTTGTTAAAGAGTGGGAAGGATTAAGGCTTAAGGCTTATAAATGCTCTGCTAATACTTTAACCATTGGTTATGGACATACAAAGAACGTAAAACCGGGTCAAACAATCACTAAACAACAAGCCGATAAATATTTAAAAGATGATTTGACTGAGCACGCCGAGGCGTTATCTAAATACGTAACTTGCAAGTTAACAGAGGGTCAATACATAGCTTTACTGGATTTGGCTTTTAATGTCGGTGTTGGTGCGGTTGCAAAATCTAAAACATTAGAACTGCTTAATGCCGGAAAGATTGAAGAAGCAAAAAAAGGATTTTTATCTTTCGCAAAACAAAAAATGAAAGATAAGAATGGAAATATTCTGAGAGACGAGCACAGGCGCATTATGTATGAAGTTGTTAACGGCTTAATGAATAGAAGAAAAGCGGAGGTTGCCTTAATGTGAATATCTTATCTTTAGTTAAAGCAAGCGCAGGAATTTTATTAGTTCTCTGCGCTTATTTTTTGGGTTTGAATCAAGGTAAAAATTCGGAAGAGTTAAAAAATGCTCGCTCGCAAGTATCGCAACTTACACAAACAATACAAGAGTACGAAACAAGACAAAAAGACTGGAATATTGCCATGGCTGATCTTCGTAAGTCTGAGTCTATTGCTCGTTCTGACTCTGAGCGGTTGCGCCAACGAGTCAATAGTCTTGAAAAACGAGCCAAAACCTCCGAATCTCGAATCGCAATTCAATGTTTCCGATTGGAATCAGAGAGTAGAAAGTTACTTCTTGAGGCAAGAGGAATTATTGAGTATTGCCGAAAAGCACTTCAATGAGAATTTCCAAGGAGATAAATAAAATGGATAAAGACTTACAAACTTACGATATTAAAAATTCAGAAAGAACTAAATGCGAAGTCTGGACTCGTGTTATGGGTTACCACCGTCCGATTGATAGTTTCAATATTGGAAAGAAGGGAGAATTTGCAGACAGAAAATATTTCACTGAAGAAAAAGCCTGTCCATGCTCACGAAATTAAAAATATTTATGGTTGTAGCCGGCGGTATTGTTTCGCTCGTTACAGCTTATTCTGCTGGCTACTATCAAGCAAAAGAAACCGAGGAACTGAAGAATGCCCGTTCTCAAATCGCAACGCTCCAGAGCGTTGTTCAAGAGTTCAAAGCCAAGCAAAAAAGCGATGCAATTGCTCTGGCTCAACTACGCATTGATGAGTCTGCTCGCCGTACTGAGCTTGACCGGATGCGCCAGCAACTCGCAAACATTGAGAGAATGTCCGGAGCTAACGCCAATCGAGGGCTTAATAGATGTCTCCGAGGCAGAATCGAAACTCAAGAGCTTGCGGAAAGACTTGCAAGATCAGTTAAATTCTGCGCAGAGAATCACCGGTAGACAAAAGCCCCAATAAAACTTTGGGGCCGTCCGTTTATTTTTCTTTAAATGTTTTTTTAGGATTGACACAGATAAAGGAGACATAAAAAACTCCTTTATTTTTTTTTCAGCTCGGGGTCAAAGTCGGGGGCAAAATAAACTTTACTTTTAAATACCTTGAGTATCAATACCATTCAGTTCTGGCTCGGGCCACCACAAAACTCTTTCTCCTTTCCTGCATATCTGCAAAAAAATCAATCCTCCTAAGTAAAACAAAAAAGCCCTTATTTGTTGGATTTTTCAGCCATTTTCGTTTTTAAAGCTAAGAGTTAAAAACACTTACATAAAAGGTTGAAAAACAGTTGGAAGGAGATTGCCTATCACATCTATTTCGCATCATCTCGAATCATTAAAAGGCGCTGGCGTCACGGAATGGATGAGTGAGCCAATTGTTGATAGGTTTAAGCAAAGTTCGGCTGTAGCTGAACGCTATAAACAAGTAAAAAATAAATGTTCATCCTTACGGGCAAAAGAACAACCAGTAAACCATAAAGCATAGCCAGAGAAGAAAAAAAGCCACCCACAAATAAAACATAGAGAAGATTATTAAAAAGCGACAGAAATGGATGTTCTGCTCTGAAAATTTCATCGTATTTGCGATTTGCACGTGCCATCTTCTCTAACTCTTCAGGCGACGGCGGAAGTCCCACACACATGATGCTCGCTCCTAATAATTCATTTCATTTTAGCTCTTTCGCTAAGATCTCCCGTACCACAAGCTTAGATTAGAGGCGGTTTGTTTTATCTTGATTTTGTACATATTTTTCTAACTTATCGAATGTAAACGAAAGATACATTTCAAATATAGTTTGACATCTGCTCTGGTAAAACTGATGCCTTCCACTGAACTCCTCCTGGACACTAGCCATTTCTATTTACCTCCCCGCTCCAAAGAAAACATTCCATTAATGACCTTCGAGCTTTATCATTAGAAGATCAACAGTTAAAAATCTCATCCGTTTATTTTATTTGGGTGTTATAAATGTCAAACCAGCTTTACGATTCTTCCATCTTCCAAGAAATAAAGAAACAACAACAAGAACTAACCTCTTATCGACGTCGAATCCATTCTCAGCCGGAAATAGATTTTGAAACCTCTAATACCGTCCAAGCTATCAAAGAATTTCTCAATGCAAAAAATATTTTCTCTGTTGATACTGAAGTATCTCGGGGAAGTCTTATCGCCGTTATAGACGGAAACCGACCTGGTCCTACTATTGCTTTGCGCGCAGACATCGATGCTCTTCCCTTGCAGGATGCAAGCACAAACGCATGGAAAAGCCAAATTACTGAAAGATGTCACGCTTGCGGCCATGACGGACATCAAACATGGTTATTAGCAGCTGCCGATTATCTCCACTCTCACAACGATTTTCCGGGAAGAGTGGTTTGTATTTTCCAAGCCGCCGAAGAATCGGTCTCCGGTGCCAAGAGCGTAGTTGAGTCCGGAATTTTTCAAAAATATGATATCCAAGAAGTCTACGGTGCACATAACGAGCCTTTCTTGGATTTAGGAAGCATAGGCTTTAAAATCGGCGCTCTAATGGCTTCAGCCGATTACTTCAAAATTTCTCTGTTCGGCAAAGGAACTCACGGCGCACGCCCTCATTTAGGAATTGATACTTTCCCGGCGGTAACCGAAATTTATCAGGCTCTCCAAACCATCGTTTCTCGCAATGTCGATCCTTTGGAATCTATCGTTCTGTCCGTCTGTTCCGTAGTTTCCGGCAACGGCACTTCTTATAACATCATCCCGGCTAAATCTGAAATGGTCGGTACCGTCAGAACCTTTTCTCCGGCCGTAAGAGACTTTGCGGAAAAGCGTTTGCATGAAATCGTAAAAGGCATTTCTTATGCCCATAACTTGGACTTCGAGGTTTCGTATAACAGACTGACGGGCCCGGTGATTAACGACAAAGAATGTACTGAATTTGCCGTTAAGACCGCTGAAGAACTTCTTGGAAAAGAAAATGTGCTCCCGGCTTTAAGTCCGACCATGATTAGTGAAGACTTCAGCGAATATGAGGAAGTTGTTCCGGGAACAATGTTCTTAATCGGTGTCAGAGATAAAGAACATACTCAGCCTCTTCATCATCCTTCTTATGACTTCAACGATAAGGTAATCCCGCTGGCTGCTGCCTTCTTTATTGAATTGACCGTAAAAAGACTGGCCTATCTTGCAACAAAAGAAGATAAGACTGGAAGAAATTAAACACCTTCTTTAGACTTATTAAATTCCTTAATCTTTCTTAAAACTATTAAGTAAGGAGAACTCTAAATGTATAGCTTAAATGACATGGTTGCCCTAAGAAGAGAAATCCACTCTTTCCCGGAACCTGGTTGGTGTGAATTTGTCACAACATCAAAAATCGTTGAAAGACTTAAAGCTATGGGTGTCGAACCGCTGGTCGGCAAACAAATCATCAACCCCGAATTCATTGCAGGCAGAAATCCTGCTGCAGTTCAAGCCGCACTTGCCGCTGCTCAAGCTAAAGGAGTCTCTCAAGAACTTCTAGACAAAATGGAAGGTTATACCGGTACCGTCGCCGTATTCAAAACAGGACGTCCGGGACCTGTCATTGCCGTTAGATTCGACATCGACTGTGTTGAAGTTTCTGAAGCTCAAGAGCCTCAGCATAGACCCTTCGCTGAAGGATGGAGCAGCCAGAATCCGGGCAGAATGCATTCCTGCGGCCATGACGGCCATCTGACAATGGGAGTTGGCCTTTGCAGCTGGATTGCAGAGAACCTGGACAAACTTTGCGGAACAATCAAAGTACTCTTCCAGCCGGCAGAAGAAGGCGTCCGCGGTGCAAGACCAATCGCTGAAAGCGGCGTCCTGGACGATGTTGATTTCTTGTTCGGCAACCATCTCGGCCTTGGTGTTGATACCGGAATTATCTCTGCCGTCCCGGGCGAATTCCTCGCTACAACAAAACTGGATGCTACTTTCACAGGCGTTGCGGCTCACGCTGGTGCCAACCCGGAAAAAGGCAAGAATGCTCTGTTGGCAGCAGCTACCGCTGCTCTTGCTATTCATGCTCTTCCAAGACCGATCGGTCCGGTATCCGCGTTGAATGTCGGTACTCTAAGAGCTGGAGAAGGCAGAAACGTTTTAGCTCCTAATGCTTTCATGCAGCTGGAAGTCAGAGGTGAATCCGAAGAAGTTAACGCTTTGATGAGAGAAGAAGCTATTCGCCGCCTGCAAGGCGCAGCAGATATGTACGGCTGCGAATTGAAAATCGACAAGGCCGGCGAAGCCACTGAATTTAATCCTGATCCGGAAGCCATCGCCATCGCTGAAGAAGCTGCTGTTAAAACTGTCGGAGCCGAAAATGTACAGCATCTGGATCTCAAGCTTGGCAGCGAAGATGCAACGATCCTCCTGCGCAGAGTCCAGTCTCATGGCGGCAAGGGAACATTCATCGTGTTCGGTTCTACTCTGAAAGCCGGTCACCACCAGCGCCTCTTCGACTTCGACGAAGAAGTTCTTTCCATTGCTGTTAATTTCTACAAGAACCTGTTAACCAAAACTAACGGCATCTAATCTCGGAAAGGACTGAGAAAAAGCGGCATCCTCGTTAAATATGAAGAAGTCTTCGGATACGAAAATCGATCCTTACTCACCGGTTTGGAATAAGTACAGAAAGATTCTTCACATTGACTTGGATGCCTTTTTTGCGTCCGTAGAACAGCGAGATAATCCTTCTCTTGTGGGTCTGCCGATTGCCGTAGGCCTTAATAAAGCACGAGGAGTCGTTGCTTCCTGCAGCTACGAAGCCAGAAAATTCGGTGTTCACTCGGCACAGCCTTCTCATCTTGCCGCCAAACTTTGCCCAAACCTTATCTTTGTTGAAGGACGGATGGAAGCCTACAAAGAGGCCTCTGAAAATATTCTCGAGATATTTCGCAGATACACCGAGCTGATAGAACCTGTCTCCATTGACGAAGCTTTCTTAGATGTCACGCAGAACAGGTTGGGCCTTCGTTTCGGCGTTGACTGTGCAAAAGCAATCAAAAAAGATATCAGAAAAGAAGTTGGCCTCGTAGCCTCGGCCGGCGTCTCCTACAACAAGTTCTTGGCTAAGATTGCAAGCGATTGGAAAAAACCCGGCGGCTTATTCGTTATTCATCCGGCTAAAGCACAAAATTTCATTGACAAGCTCCCCGTTAAAGCTATATGGGGTGTAGGACCTGTCACTCAGAAAAAGATGGACTCTCTGAATATTCACACCTGTTCGGACCTCAGAAAACAATCCTTATTTTTTCTAACCGAACAATTTGGCAAAGCCGGTCTTAGCTACTACAACTATGCCCGCGGAATCGATGAGCGTCCTCTTAGAGTCAATCGCATCCGCAAACAAGTCAGCGCTGAAATCACGTTCTCCAAAGACCTTTCTGACCTGTCAGACATACAGGAAGGAATTTCCAGAGTCGTCTGTCAGCTCAAAGAAAGAATGACCAGACGTCAATTCAGAGGTTTCTCACTGACATTAAAAGTGAGAATGAGTGACTTCAAAACATTTTCCCGTTCTCACACCTTCGACCACATCTTAGAGGACCCTCAAGAAATTTATGAAGAGTCCTTAGAGTTGCTCTCTAAACTCGATTTGAGCAAAAAAGTTCGATTAATTGGAATAGGAATCGGCTCTCCTCTGGAAGTTGAGCAAGAGGAGCTACTGCCATTCTTGGAGTTCTGACGCTCAACGTTTTATCCGTAGCACACCTCAAAATCCAAACGACCCACCCTTGACAAAGCACCTTTTTCATCGAAAAAAGCTATCACTCAAATTGGTACTTTTATTTGTTCATATTCGGGGATATCCCTTAATATCAAGACAGGTAAAGGAGAAATTCAAGATTTTCGCATTAGTAATTTAACTTTGTCTTTCTCTCCTCTCTCAGCCCGAGAGACACCCTACCTCATAGCTGTTTAGGTTGAGGTAGTTACCAAAATCAAGGAGGGCGTTATGTCTAACTCTTTTGCCGCTACGTCGTTAGTATGGGTCAATGGACAAGTAACGATTCCCAAATACGTATTAGACGTTCTCGGTGTTCATAGCGGTCACCATGAAAGTGTGACATTCATCATTGAAGGCGATACAGTGCGCCTCGTTAACTCCGCTGTTTTTTCCATGCAGCATCTGCAGAACAGCCTGAAAACCGGCGATCCGGATAACGAAAAAGAAACTGCCTAGCTTACTGAACCATCTCAAAGAAAGGGGATGTTGCAAAATTCGATGTTTTTCGAGTTAGTACTTCCCTTTTCTCCTATACCCCTTTTTAGCTATCTCGTTAGGTTGTAGTTTTCGCTTCTTTTCCATTCGGTTTTTTATTCTTTTTGCTGATGGAGTTTTGAAAGTTTCTGCCTTTAAACTTTCAGGAGCAACCCAATAAAACGGGAGCACGCCGGACATTGCAAACCTAAGATATTTTCTTATATTCATCCCTAGGCAAGTCAAGGCGAACTCGACTGTTACCCTTCCCATCGAGCGTCGTCTGAACCTTTTGTAGTCCATATTCTGCTTAATTACTCCGAAGGCACCTTCAACCTGACAACTCCTATTAACTCTGATTTCTATGCCTTCGGGAGACAGAAGTCTGTCTCTAGCTTGTTGCTTCAACTGGACCCAACGTGGTTGAATTTCAAAAATCCGGCTTCTTTTCGATTTGCTTTTTAAGAAGCGTTTGCAATAGCCCTCAAAGTCACATTTAGCGCAGCTTTTGACCAGGAAGAAAGCATAGTCCGCCTTGGAATAATAGCCCTCGGGACACTGTATTCTTTCTCCCACGCGCCCTCCCAAACACCGGATAGTTTGTGTATCGATGTACTCATAAGTGGCAGGATTTCTTCCAGTCTTTTCACCGTTCCAGGCTGTGTATTTGATGAAGGCTTGGATTCCTTTCTGTTCACAATATTCATAATTGTTAACACTTCCATAGCCTGCGTCTGCGCAAACTCTTTTGGGATAAATTCCGTACCATTGGAAGAATTGGTCTAATGTTGGCGCAAGAGTACGCGCATCGGTTCTGTCTTGTGACACGTAGTACGTAACGATAAAACCGTTACTCACTAAGATTTGGGTGTTATACGCAGCATGCATTTGGCTACCTAACCCACTGTAGTAATCTTCCTTCAGGCACATGGCAGTAGCATCGTGGTCGGTTTTGTAGTAAGAATTCCTAGATTCTCCGCAGATAGCTTTTTTCTCTTCGTACTCAATTGATTTTATTAGGTACTGAGAAAGCTGAGATTTCATTTTTAAAAGAGCCTTTTCACCACCACCTATGAGGGTTGAAGATATTTTTTCTGCATCTTCTATTTTTTTCATAATAGTTTTTGCCGGAATAACTCCTTCGTTGGGCAGACCTTCCTCTAGATGCATTAATTTCAATAGGTTAGCCACTTTCTCACTTAGTCGAAGATGAAGAGTCGTGGGTTTCCAAACAAATTTGTACTTGTTAGCGTTGGCTTCAAATTTGCTTCCGTCCAAATAGAGCGTGTCCATATCTTTCCCGCATTCGGAAAAGATGCGCTTCATTATTGTCGCAAAAATAGCAGGCATATTTGGAATTAAACTTGTGACGAACCGAGAGAAACTCGCTGCACTTGGCTGGACGTCCCCGATTAAGTAAATGATTCTTAGATCCGTGAAGCAGGCCGTCTCCATTTCTCGGAGAGAGGCTTTACCAAGGGCAAAGCAATATAGAACCGCAGCAAAGAGTCGGCACTGGTCGATTTTTGGTCTGCCAGGCTCAGAATCGAAGTTTATCTGCTTTAAGTATTTTCCAGCAGATGATTTCTCTAAAAGTAACAAATATGCGTCAAGTTTTTTACGCTCAGATAGCGGAAGGGGACAGGCATAAAAAAGCAAGTCCTCAGAAACGGTAAAATAGGCCATGGTAAGTGTCTTTGGTATAGAACACTTCACCATAGCATGCAGGGGGTTCGATTCCCTCTGTTTGCTTTTAAATCAACGGGATAATTCTTATATAGAATACTTTTTGTCAATAGAAGAAGGGCTGTGAAAATCCCTCTTAGGAAGAGGGAATTTTGCAACAGCCCCTTTCTTTGATTAGGATAGGGAGGAGTGCCCTCCCGAGCTTCTACCGCCTATACGGCTTTCTTCGAAAAGATAAATTTGCCGTCTTGGTAATCGACATCTACGATATCACCAGGAGCGTATTGTCCCTTCAGAAGATTGATAGCAATCTTGTTTTCCAAGTATTCCTGAACAGCTCTTCTTAACGGACGTGCGCCGAACAGCGGATCAAAGCCGACCTTGCCGATTTCATCCAATGCAGCATCGCTGACTTCAAGACCGATATTCTGAGCTTCCATACGTTTAGCCAGTTTGCGGATCTGAATTCTTGCGATTTCTCTAATGGCTTTTTCATCAAGGGCATTAAAGACAACGATTTCATCAATTCTGTTGATAAATTCGGGTCTGAAATGTTTCTTGACTTGTTCCATTACGGCCTCTTTGATTTCAACCGGATCCTCGCCTTGGCGGTTCATGATTTCCTGAGAACCAAGGTTTGAAGTCATGACGATAACGGTATTCTTGAAGTCAACCGTTCTGCCTTGACCGTCTGTCATTCGGCCGTCATCAAGGGCTTGCAGAAGAATATTGAAGACATCCGGATGGGCCTTTTCTACTTCATCGAGAAGAATAACGCTGTATGGTTTTCTTCTGACGGCTTCTGTTAAATAGCCGCCTTCTTCATAACCTACATATCCCGGAGGCGCACCAATCAAACGAGCAACGGAATGCTTCTCCATAAACTCGCTCATATCGATACGAATCATTGCCTCATCAGTATCAAAGAGGAATTCGGCTAGGGCTTTCGTCAATTCTGTCTTACCAACGCCTGTCGGTCCTAAGAACAAGAAAGAACCGTACGGTCTGTTAGGATCAGCCAAACCGGCACGAGAACGCAGAATAGCGTCGACAACCTTCTGTACTGCTTCTTTTTGGCCGACGACTCTCTTGCCGATATGTTCGGCCATATCAAGCAATTTCTGTCTTTCGCCTTCCATCATCTTGGAAACAGGAATTCCGGTGGCACGAGAAACAACATCAGCAATTTCTTCTGCACCAACCTGTGTTCTCAAAAGTTTGGGCTTTTCTTCATAAGCCTTATGTTCTGCGTCTTCTTCTTTCAGCAGACGTTTTTCAAGTTCCGGAAGCTGGCCATACTGAATAGAAGCCAATTCTTCGTACTTACCTTGACGACGGAGTTCTTCCATCTTGGTCTTCAATTTGTCAATTTCATCTCTGATGTTCTGAGAACCAAGGGCTGCACTCTTTTCAGCTTTCCAAATTTCTTCCAAGTCAGAGTATTCGCGTCCGAGCTTCTTAATTTCTTCTTCAAGAGCTTCTAAACGCTTCAAGCTAGCTTCGTCCTTTTCTTTCTTGACGGCTTCTCTTTCAATCTTCAGCTGAATCAGTCTGCGGTCAAGTTTGTCGAGTTCTTCTGGCTTAGAGTCAATTTCCATCTTGATGCGGGCTGCCGCCTCATCAATCAAGTCAATGGCTTTATCCGGTAGAAATCTGTCGGTGATGTAGCGAGCTGAAAGTTCCGCAGCGGCAACAATAGCCGGATCCGTAATTTCTACGCCATGGTGAACTTCATATTTTTCCTGCAAACCGCGGAGAATAGCGATGGTATCTTCAACGCTTGGCTCATCAACGATAACCTTCTGGAATCTTCTTTCCAAAGCAGGATCTTTTTCAATGTATTTACGGTATTCATCAAGGGTTGTTGCGCCGATAACGTGCAGTTCGCCTCTCGACAGAGCCGGTTTAAGCATATTGCCGGCATCCATAGCGCCGTCTGTCTTCCCGGCGCCGACTACGGTATGAATTTCATCGATGAAGAGAATAATGCGGCCCTCTTCGGCTACAACTTCCTTCAGAAGAGCTTTGAGTCTTTCTTCGAATTCACCACGGTACTTTGCACCGGCTAACAAACCGGCCATATCCAAGCTCAGAACTCTCTTATGGCGTAAGGTATCAGGAACTTCTCCGTTAACAATACGCTGAGCGAGTCCTTCGACAACGGCTGTTTTACCAACACCCGGTTCACCGATTAAGACAGGATTATTTTTGCTTCTGCGCTGCAGAATCTGCATGGCGCGGCGGATCTCATCATCTCTGCCGATGACAGGATCAAGCTTGCCGTTTCTAGCTCTTTCCGTTAAATCAACCGTATATTTCTTGAGAGCTTCACGGTTGTTTTCAGCATCAGGGTTGTCCACTTTCTCTCCTCCTCGCATAGCCATAATTGCATTTTCCAAGGCTGGTTTGGTCAACCCAGCCTCACGTGCAATGCGGCCGGCTGCGCATTTGCTGTCACATAAAACTAATAAAAATAGATCGGTGGATAAATACTCATCGCCAAGACGCTGGCCTTCTTTATCCATTTCGTTCAGAACAGTCATGAGTTCACGGCTGACCTGCACATTATTTGCTGCTCCCGAAACCTCGGGAATCTTGTTTATTTCCTTGTCGACAAGCGTTCTAAGTTCCCCAACTCGGACGCCGGCCCTTTCAAGCAAGCTCTTTCCGGTTCCTTCAGTGTCCTCTAAGACAGCTTTCAGAACGTGGACGGGATCAATGTACTGCTGAGAATGATCAGCAGCCATTGTCTGGGCTTGCCCCAGAAGCTCTTGAAAGCGCGTTGTAAATTTATCTTGACGCATATGTTTGTTAAGACTCCCTTCCCTTATTAAAAGGAAATGCGGACATTCCGCTTTTACTAAATTTCATTGTCAACATTTCCGAGAGTAAAGTGTTCGTATAACCCTTATTTTGAGCAATTTCAGTCTTAATTTTTATGTCGCTAACTAAATATTATTTCAACAGCGTCGCTCTATTCATGAATGAGAGAGTTCCAGGAAATACTTAGGACCGTCACAGAATTCACACTTAATTTTGAAGTAAAAGAAATAGCAGTAAAGTCAATTGAAACCAAAATAAATTAGCCTCGGTATTCCGAGGCGTAATAGACGATAGTACAGAAGTCTTCTATTTACAAAGATTCCACTTGCTCATCGCTTCATCGTCGCTTTCTCTGGCATCAACCCATTTACCTTTGCCGTCGATGGTTTCTTTCTTCCAGAAAGGAGCTTCTGTTTTAAGGTAGTCAATGATGAACTCACAGGCATCGAAGCATTCTCCTCTGTGGCCGCCCGAGACTCCGACAAAAACGATTTGGTCGTTAATTTCTAAATCTCCAACCCGGTGGATGACTGTCGCATCTTGAATATGCCAGCGTTCTTGAGCTTCTTTCACAATCTTGGTTAAAGACTTTTCAGTCATCCCAGGATAATGTTCAAGAGACATTTTTTCAATCGTACAACCCTCATTAATGTCTCTGACATTTCCCACGAACATCACGACTGCCCCGGCGTGCGGATTAGCTTTGAGCTTGGCATATTCTTTTTGAACATCAAAATCTTCTGTTTGAACGGAAATTTTCACGGCAATTCCCTCTCTTAAAGACTGAACCCACTGAATGGAATGTAGCGAACCAAATCTCCTTTCTTCAGGTCGGCATTCGCAGGAATGTCAGCCAGACCGTCGGCCCATAGGCACGAAGTCAGAACCGATGAGTTCTGAGTTCGATAAGCTTCTAAAGCACCGTTCTCATTGCGGCGTACGCGGATGAACTCTCTGCGGGAACCGCCCTTCCAATCAAAGTCAAGCGGCAGGTTGTACGACTTCACCTCAATGTCTCTTCGACCGGACAGCTTGAGGATCAGAGGCTGAGCAAAAATCAAGAATGTCACTAAAGAAGAAACCGGGTTACCCGGCAATCCTAAGAAAGGAACGCCGTTCACCTCTCCTTTAGCAACGGGTTTCCCAGGCTTAACGGCAATCTTCCACATATCAATGTGACCTAAGGCTTCAACCACAGGCTTAATATAATCGGCCTCTCCGACGCTCATTCCGCCGCTAGTTAAAATCAAATCTGATTTGCGGCTCGCTTTTCTAAAAGCATCCAAAGTTGCCTCGTAGCTGTCTGGAACGTTGCCGTAATCAACCACATCGCACCCTAACTGATGGAGAAGCCCTCTCAAAACAAATCGGTTAGAGTTGTAGATTCCGCCTTCAACTAAAGGTTCTCCGGGCATCGACAGTTCATCGCCGGTAAAGAATAGAGAAACTTTAATCGGACGATAGCACTGAACGGTAGAAGTACCCACACTAGCCGCAACACCTAAAGCGGCCGGAGTCAAACGATCTCCTGCTTTAAGAATGACGTCGCCGATTTCAATATCGCAGCCGGCTTTTCTGATCCAAGCGCCGGCTTTCGGAGCTTTTTCAAACCTTACCGTACCTTCTCCGGTTTCAGTTGCTTCTTCCTGAGGAATCACAGCGTCAGCACCAGCCGGAATCGGGGCGCCTGTGAAAATTCTGGCCACCGAGCCTTCCTTAAGAGGTTTGCCCATATGACCCGCATAAATCTTTTCTGAGACTGGAAATTCAAGTCTTCCGTCAGCAAATTCAGAAGATCTGACAGCATAGCCGTCCATTTGAGAGTTATCTAAAGGAGGAACTTGAATGGGAGAAACGACAGGAGCCGCTAAAATCTTACCGGCACTATAAAGAGTAACGATCTCTTCAGTCTCTGCTTCAGGATGAACATTTCGTAAGATCTCTTGCAGAGCTTCTTCAACAGTGAGCATTTAAAACCTCGATTTCAAATTCAATTTATCTGCTATAAAACGTGCAATAAGACGAGGATTATTCAAATTAATAACAGGGATCTCGCATCCTGCGATAGAGTCCGCATCCGTCAGCACAGCCTGTATTCCTTTATCTTGAGTGTAGATTGCCGGCTCTTCCTTTACTCCGGGTCTCCACACTTCCAGGCGTAAATCCGCATCGTCTTCTTTTTTAAATCCTTCTACCAGAACTAAGTCGCAAGGATCTAACTTCGACACAAGTTCTTTGAGCGTAGCAGGTTTCAGGGGAGTTCTCTTCATCATAGCCCAGCCTGAGTCATTTTTGACTATTACCTGCTGAGCACCTGCAGCTTGAAATCGATACGAATCTTTTCCGGGCTTATCGACTTGAATGTCATGATGGGCACTCTTTATAGCCGCTACACCAAATCCGGCATTACAGAAAATTGTCACCAACTGTTCCACCAATGTCGTCTTGCCGCTGCCGGAGAACCCGACAAAATCAATAACCTTCATTTCTAATTCTCTTAAATGAAAAGAACTGCGGAAAACTTAGAAGGACTAAATCTTGCCGCAGTTTTTTTATTAGGTGACTCTCTTACGGAGCTGGCTTCAGTAAGTTGTAGTCTTTGACTCTTTCTTCCAATTGTCCAAGACGCATTGTGTCATACACTTCAAACGGCTGGTGAATCCAAGGATTATCTTCAAGGAACTGGACGTAGTAGTCAGGTTTAACTTGAGAGCATTTTTTCCACCAAAGAACAGCCGTTCTCACCTCAGTAATAGCAGGAACTCTGGTTTTAAGATGTTCTGTAACTTTCTTGAAAGTAAGGCCCGAATCAACCAAGTCATCTACCAATAAGACTTTTCCTTTCAGAGAGTCCGGTCGGCTCGACGCAATATATTGACCAATATCAAGCTCACCCTGAACCGTACCGGCAGCTTCTCGGTAAGAGCTGGTTGCCAAAATGTTCAAAGGCATATCGAAGATTCTTGAAAGAATATCGCCGGGTCTAAGGCCTCCTCTAGATAAACACAGAAGAGAGTCGAACTTCCAGCCGCTGTCGTTAACGACATAGGCCAAAGTCTCAATCAGCTTATGATACTCATCCCAAGATACATGAAGATCTTTCATCTAAGTTCCCATAGGCCCTTTCGGGCCCTTTATATTAAAAAATTATTCCGCAAAGGGGTTCTTTAAAAGGATTGTATTCTCACGGTCAGGACCAGTGGACACAACGGCGATAGGTACGCCTGCTACCTGAGAGAGTCTATCCAAATAACGGCGTGCGTTCAATGGAAGATCGTCCCACTTTGTAATACCAAATGTCGATTCTTCCCAACCAGGAAAATCTTCGTAAATCGGCTTACATTCAGCAACGGCATCTGCTCCGACCGGCATAACCTCTAAGCGCTGACCTTTGTATTCATAGCCGACTCCCAAACGAACTGTCTTGAAACCGTCTAAAACGTCAAGCTTCATCACGGCCAAGCCGGAAAGACCGTTCCATTCTGCAGAACGTCTTAAAGCAGCCCCGTCGAACCAACCGCAGCGGCGCGGGCGGCCTGTCACTGCACCGAATTCATTGCCTTTTTCACGAAGCTTCTTCCCGTCGTCATCAAAAAGTTCTGTTGGGAACGGACCTTCTCCGACACGTGTGCAGTACGCTTTTGTAATACCCAAAACATAATTGAGTTTTTGCGGGCCAACACCGGCGCCTGGACTTGCGGAACCTGCAACTGTGTTGCTGGAAGTAACATACGGATATGTACCATGGTCGATATCGAGCATCGTGCCTTGGGCCCCTTCAAACAAGAACTGTTCTCCGGCTCTCATCTTTTGGTTAAGAGTGTGAGAAACGTCTGCAATTTTAGAAGTGATTCTCGGGGCAAGAGCCAAAGTATCGGAAATAATCTGTTCAACGTCTACAGGATTTGCTTTGTAGAAATCAACTAAGAGGAAGTTGATGAGCTTGCAGTTTCTGCGTACCTTTTCAGCAAAAAGTTCCGGATCAAGAAGATCGCTGACATGAACGGCACGGCGTGCAACTTTATCTTCGTAAGCAGGCCCGATGCCTCGGCCGGTCGTACCAATCTTCTTATCGCCCAAGGCAACTTCGCGAGCATGATCAAGGGCGACATGATAAGGAAGAATCAGCGGGCAGTGGCCGGAAACAAAAATTCTGTCTTCTGCTTTAACACCGTTGGCTTCCAGTTCATCGATTTCAGCCAGGAGAGCCTGCGGACTGACAACGGCACCGTTGCCGATATAGCAGTTAACGTGAGGATGCATGATGCCGGACGGAATAAGACGCAAAATTGTCTTCTTGCCGTTAATAACCAAAGTGTGGCCGGCATTATGACCGCCGTTGAAACGTACAACCCCCTGAACACTTTCTGTCAGCCAGTCTACAATCTTGCCTTTGCCCTCATCACCCCATTGGGCGCCGACAACTACTACGTTTTTAGCCATACCTGATATCTCCTATTTTGTATATCGGCGAACGACCTTCCATTCACCGTCCTCTTTGATTAACTCTTCATCCAGTCTGAAGGACTCTTCAAGACTCTCAATCCTGTCTTCAGGAAGAATCTGAACAACGATTCTGTCCTCTTCTCTTAATTTTCTAATCGCTTCGTTTAAAGCCTTGTCCCCATCGTCCCAAGGAGCCATTACGGCATAAGGTCTCTTTGTAGGAAGAACTTGGGCGATCTCACGCAAATATAACGTAAATCCGACTGCGGGACGATTGCGTCCGAATTTAGCCCCAATGCTGTCGTAGCGTCCTCCTCTGAGGACTGCCTGATACCGCTGAGGGATAGTGACGCCGAAAGTAATGCCGGTCAAGTATTGATAACCGTGAACGTCGGAGAAATCAAAGCTCAGCTTGTCGGCAATGCAGCGGTCTGCGATCCACTTAAGCTGTTCGATAGTTTGGAGAATCAGCGGATAATCGCTGAATTCTTTTTCAATTTCATCCAGAACCTCGATCCCGCCGAACATACGCATAATTTTTCTTAATGCGTCAATCGTTGAATCTTCAATGACACCGGATAATTCTTCGAGAGCACTGCGGTCTTTATGTTTCAAAGCATAAAGAATCTTTGGCATAACCTTTTCACAGTTCGGATCTCTTTCGACAATGGCTTTAACAACAAAAACGTGGCCGATATCCAAATGGATATCTTTAAGACCAAAAGCCTTCAAGCACTCCAATGCGAGGTTCAGAACCTCGATATCGCTGGCACTTGATGTGGATCCGAACAGCTCCACGCCGGCTACATACGGTTGTCTGGAAGCTACGGGATGAAGAGGTCGGGCATGAAGAAGGGAACCCGCATAGCTTAAACGGCTAATTCCTTCTCGATTCAAAATATGGGCGTCGATACGAGCGATTTGAGGTGTCATATCAGCGCGGAAGCCAAGCATTTTGCCTGATGATTGATCGACGATCTTAAAGGTTCTCAAATCTAAATCGTTTCCGGTTCCGGTCAAGAGTGAGTCTACATACTCAATCATTGGAGGTTTAACCATCTCACATCCGTGAGACTTCGTCAGCTTCAGAAATGTCTCTCTTAATCTTTCTATTTCTCTCGCCTCCCGGGGAAGCATGTCGGCGATATTCTCTGGCAATAACCAAACTGACATATATTCCTTTCTAAAACAACTCAACTGACCAAACGACAGCCAAACCTAAGACTACACCGACAAAGGCAACTGTTCTGATTTTTTTACTAGAAATTGAACTCAACTCAAGAAGGTACTTTTTCCACGCATCCGGAGCCAACAATGGAAAAAGTCCTTCCAGCACTAAGCAAAAACCTATTGCACAAAGAAGGACTTTCATTTTTATGAATTAGTTAAATTAATTCTTCTCGCCCTTGGAGTTTTTCAAATAATCAAAAAATTCACTAGAGGGATCGACTACCATCATATCCGTGGGTTTAGAGAAAGAAGAACGGTAGGCATCGAGAGAACGGTAGAATTTTGCAAATTCAGGATCCCTACCGAATGCGTTAGCATAAACTTCGTTAGCTTTAGCATCGCCCGAACCTTTGATTTGCTGAGCATCTTTATAGGCATCAGCCAAAATAACGGTTCTCTGACGGTCGGCATCAGCCTTAATTTTTTCGGCTTCAGCAGCACCCTTTGAACGTTCCTCGCTAGCTACTCTCTTACGTTCTGCTTCCATACGGCGGTAAACAGATTCGGAAATTTCAGGCGTAAAGTCCACTCTCTTAAGGCGAACATCAACCACTTCAATGCCTAAACCTTCTACTCTCTTTTGAAGAGCCTCGGAGATTTCTGCCATTGCTTTGGCTCTGTCGCGGGAAGTAATGTCGTTAACCGTTCTTCTGTTGACGGCCTGGTTTAGAACGTCTCTCATCAAAGATGAAACGCGGTCTTCGGCGGCTCTTTCGCTGCCTTGAAAAGAAACCCAGTACAAACGAGGATTGTTGATACGCCATTTAACGTAAGAATCAATCATCAAGTTCTTTTTTTCACTGGTCTGAACCAAATCAGCCGTCGGAGTATCAATCGTCAAAATACGATTGTCCAAGTAAACCACATTCTGCAGAGGAGAAGGAAGCTTGAAGTGCAGGCCCGGTTTAGAAATCACTTCTTTTAATTCACCAAGCATGAATACGAGAGCATATTCACGTTCGTTGACGGTATAAAGACAAGTTTTGGCAAAAAAACCGCAAACAATACAAACTAAAAATAAGGTTACTACTTTTCTCATGTTCTCTTTCTTCCTCTTATCTTATTGTCCTGGAAAGAGGACGGGAAACGTAATTGGCAATCGGAGTTGCTTCAACCGAAGGCTGAGGCTGTGCTTCTCTTGCTGTAGAAGAAGTTTCTGCAGCAGCAGGAGCAGCAACGGCAGAGTTCTGAGCAGATCCTGCTTGCTGAACCAATTTATCTAACGGAAGATAAAGCAAATTATTGGAGCTCTTGCTGTCCACAAGAATCTTCTTCGTATTGTTAAGCACCTGCTGCATCGTATCTACATACATACGATCGCGTGTTACCTTCGGGGCTTTTTCATACTGACTGAGCACTTGATCAAAACGTGAAGCATCACCCTCTGCCTGAGAAACAACACGAGACTTATAAGCTTCTGCTTCCTGGCGCAGTCTTTCAGCCAAACCCTTTGCCTTTGGAATCACGTCGTTAGCGTAAGCTTCGCCTTCATTGATTTGACGTTCGCGATCCTGACCGGCCTTAACAGCATCGTTAAAGGCGGCCTGAACTTGTTCCGGCGGCTGTGCATTCTGAATAGCAACGGAAAGAATCTGAATACCGCTGTGATAGCGATCCAGCATTTCCTGCATCAGCTTCTTAACCTCCTCGGCAATTTCCTGCTTGCTTTCAAATAAAACACTGTCCATTTTCTTTCTACCTACGACTTCACGCATGGCAGATTCAGCAGTCTGGATAACCGATCCCATCGGATCGCGTGTACGGAAAAGAAACTCTTCGGCTCCGGGACCGTCTTTAATGCGGTACTGAACGTTAAACATTACGTCTACGATGTTTTCGTCATCAGTCAGCATTAAAGCTTCTTTCAAACGGAGGGTTGTACCTTTCATACCGATTTCAGCTTTTCTGACGGAACTAACGTCAACAAGCTCCACATCCTGAATGGGATAAGGAAGATGCCATCTGAAACCTGCATTAGTAGTTTCAGTGTACTTGCCGAAAGTCGTAACCACGCCTCGCTGACCCTCAGGAACGATGTAGAAGCCGGAGGACAACCAAGCGCCGGCAGCAATCAGCAACGCCGCCAAAGCAAAGCCATAGCCGGATCCGGAAGCAGACTGAGGCATTCTGGTGCCGGGGAATCCAAATCCGCCGCCATTGCCCCCGTTGCCGCCATTAGTGCCGTGGCCGCCTTGGTCTGCTTGGAAAGGATGATCCTTTCGCGGAGGCGGCTCATTGGAGTCATCATCCGAATCATTCCAGTTAAAATTTACACCGTTTTGACCTCGATCTTGAGGACGCTTGGATTTTTGACCTAAGATTCCGGAGAGCTTGTCGTTAAAATCTTTCCAAAGCTCTTCGATATCGTTTTCCTGTCCGAGTGCCTGCTTGAATTTTTTTTCTTCTCTTTTATCTTCAATAGGACGACGAAGTTCAGGCTCTTTAAAGCCGTCTTCTTCAGTGTCGGTGGAATTCGAAGTATTTTTTGTTTCTTCTTTCTTTGGTTCTTTATCAGAACTATCTCGGCCCCAGTGGGGGTCATTCAAAGACATCTCTTTGAGTCCTTATAAAAAAATAAGTTATTAATAGAATTCTAGAGGCAAAATTTTATCATTACTGAAAAAATCCGCTTGCAACAGATTGATTCTTTTAATTTTCCGTTACAAGAAGATACATTTATGGCTCAAACTCTTTAAGCCAATCTTCGTCATCTTCCTCTTCCGGCTCTTCTTCAGTATTGGCAATCTTAGCGATAGCCTGTCTCAATAAATCAATCCCTGCTCCGGTCACGGCGCTCAAAGCAACGGCTTTCGGACGTCCTTTATCATCAAAAGTAAGGAAAGGATCGTTGCTTTCTTTGTCTATTTTGTTATAGACCATCAGCTGAGAAACTTTATCCGCACCGATTTCTTTAAGAACTTTATTGACCTCGGCAATTTGTTCTTCCCGGGCCGGACTGGAAGAATCCACTACATGCAAAAGCAAATCTGCTTGAGCCGCTTCGTCCAAGGTGGATTTGAATGCCTCAATTAATTGGTGAGGTAAGCCTCGGATAAATCCAACGGTATCGCTGAGAACAACTTCCGTATTTTCATCAACGAAGCATCTTCTTGCCGTCGGATCCAACGTAGCAAACAACTGGTCAGCCGCATAGACCTCGCCTCTGGTTAGACGGTTAAACAGCGTAGATTTTCCCGCATTGGTATAGCCCACTAAAGCAACAGTCAGAATCTGACCTCTTTGCCTTGACTTTCTTTGGGTGTTGCGCTGTTTTTCAAGCTTCTTGAGCTGCTCTTTGAGGGCTTTAATTCGAACGCTGATCATTCTTCGGTCAAGTTCAATCTGCTTTTCCCCAGGGCCTCCGGTTTTTGATAAACCGCCTCTCTGTCTTTCTAAGTGAGTCCAGCCGCGAACCAATCGGGTAGACAAATGCGTCAGACGCGCAAGTTCAACCTGCAGGCGCCCCTCTTTTGTTTTAGCTCTTTGACGGAAAATCTCAAGAATTAGACTTGTGCGATCAAGTACAGCAAGTTTTGTCGTGGTTTCGATATTTCTTTGCTGTGCGGGAGAAAGGACAACGTCGAAAATTAAAATGGTGCTTCCGGAATCTCTGGCAAGCTGCGCCACTTCCTCAATCTTCCCGCTGCCGAGAAAGGTTTTCGGATCAGGCTTCTCTCTTTTTGCTTCCGTGATCCCTTGAACATCATAGCCGCAGGAACGAGCTAATTCAGTCAGTTCTTCTGCGGCATCTTTGTGAATTTGGCGAGCCAGCGTTACCACTACAAGCCAAACTTTTTGGGGGCCGTCAGCCCCCTTCTCATACTGAAAATCCACTTATTCGGCTTCTGTCTGTTCACCGGCAAGCGGCACTGCTCTAGCCGGAACAATAGTACTAATCGCGTGTTTATAGACCATTTGAGTAACGGTATTTCTCAAAAGAACGACATACTGGTCAAATGATTCGACTTGTCCTTGTAGTTTAATGCCGTTGACCAAGTAAATTGAAACGGGAATTTTTCCTTTGCGAAGACTGTTTAAGAACGGGTCTTGTAATAATTGCCCCTTTGTCATATTTATTTTCTCCGTGTGTGCAATGCACAAAATAAAAAGAATGCTATAAAAGATTGTAGGAGAGAAGCTTTCTACATATTTACTATATTAATCGTTTTGAGCGTAAGGATTCTTGTTTGTTCTTAATTCAATGCGTAAAGGCGTGCCTTTAAGATTGAATTTTTCTCTAAAAAACCCTTCCAAGTACCGCTTGTAGCTTTCCGGCACGTCCTGCAATGCATTTCCATGAATTACGATCACTGGCGGATTCATGCCCCCTTGGTGAGCATAACGCATCTTAGGACGGCCTCCGCGGGCTCTCGGCGGCAGCTGCCGTGTGGTTGCCTCAATCAACGCACGTGTCAGCTTCGGTGTAGAGAGTTTAACGAAAGCTGCTGCATGAGCTTCATTAACGGCAGTCAGAAGATTACCTAAGCCCCTCTTATATAAAGCAGAGATGTAAAGACTCTTGGCCCACTTCAAAAAGTGAATCTTGTGTTCAAATTCTTCCCTGACTCGTGTTCTTTCATATTCACCGATGTCATCCCATTTATTAATAGCAATGACTAGAGCACGGCCGCTTTCAAGAATATAACCGGCAATGTTGGCATCCTGTTCCGAAATCCCGGCTTTTGCGTCAAGTAGCAAAACAACAACGTTCGATTTTTCAATCGCCTGCAGCGTCTTAATGACGGAAAATTTTTCGATTGCCTCGAAAACTTTCCCTTTGCGTCTCAAACCAGCTGTATCGATAAGAATGTAGTCCTTATCTTTGTACTGGAATTCAACTTCAATAGCATCGCGGGTTGTCCCCGGCATATCGAACGCAATAAGTCTTTCCTCTCCGATAAGAGCATTAATTAACGTTGATTTTCCTGCATTTGGTCTGCCGGCAATGGCGACTCTGATTTTGTGCGCAAAGTCGCCGTCTTTCTCGATTTCTTTTTCAGTCGGGTATTTTTCCAATGCCATATCGACCAGGGCACGTACGCCCTCGCCGTGAGCTGCGGAAATCGGATACGGCTCACCTAAAGCAAGCTCATAGAATTCGGATTTCACAACTTCTGACATGCCCTCGGCTTTGTTGACGACAAGATAAGTTGGCTTGCCACTTTCTCTTAGACTTTGCGCAATGCGCTGATCCTGCGGGATTAGGCCGCTTCTTCCGTCTACTAGGAAGAAAATAATATCGGACTCTTCGACAGCCAGCTGAGCTTGGTTGGTCATCTCTTTGACGATGCCCTCAGTCTTAATCGGTTCAAAACCGCCGGTATCGACAACAATAAAAGGCTTCTCGCCGACTCGGCCTTCTCCGTAATGGCGATCTCTTGTCAAACCGGGGAAATCTGCGACTAAAGCGTCCCTAGATCTTGTGAGGCGGTTAAATAAAGTTGACTTGCCGACATTCGGGCGGCCAACCAATGCAACAACAGGCAGCATAATTGTTATCTCGTAGCTAAGTAAGCTACATCTCCTTTACTTGTCTGGAAAATCGCACCGGCACTAAAACTTTGTGCCTTAGTAACGATTGGCCCGCTTAAACGAGTTCTGGCTATTTCTTCGCCTGTTCTCGGTGACAGAAGGTGAACGTAACCTTCATTATCGCCGACAGCAACGGTTCCCGGCATAATGACCGGAGCACTGAGTCCGCGGTAAGTCATGGTTTTATTTTCCCAGCGAAGTTCTCCGCTTTCACGATAGTAGGCTCTGACAACACCTGTGACATCAACCACATAGACGTTGTCTTCGTCAACTGCCGGACCTGCAATGGCGTCGACATTCTGTGTCCACATCATCTGTCCGTTCGTGCTGTTAATGCAAGTTACGGCACCCTGATAAGCGGCTGCACAAAGCATATCAGCGTTTAATACAGGGGCACCAACCACATCAATCAAGCGTTCGACTTCCGTTATTCCTTTGGCTTGGGCTACCGGGAATTCAAAAACAGGACGTCCGTTATTGACGTCTAAAATAACCACGTTTCCGTTAGGCTGACCAACAAATAAGAAGTTATCACGTGCAGTCATGGAAATGGGTACACGAACAGTCAAAGCGGGCTGATTTCTCTGGAAAGTCCACTGCTGTTCCCCGGAAGAGGCCTCGAAAGCGGAGACTCTCATATCTTTAGTTCTAACAATAACCAAACCGTTGGTGATGACGGGAGGTCCGGCAAGTTCACTGGTCAGTTTGCTCTTCCAGTCCTCTTTTCCTTCTGCATTTAAAACAACCAATTCACCGTTTTCCAATCCCACGGCGGTGTTGTACCCGTCAGTTCCTACCCCTCCTACAACCGGAGAATCAAAAGAAGCGGTCCACTCTTTGTTTCCGGTTCTGGCATCTAAGCGGACTAATTCTTTGCCGCCCGCAACCCAGACGGATTCGTCAAAAAGACCGGGGACTAAGAATCCGTCAGCGTTCGGCATGCTGACAGACCAAACTTCGGAGACATTGATAGCGGGCGTAAACGATACTAATTCCGCCGGTTCATGCTTGGGAGAGGAACATCCGACTAAAACAGCTGCCAGTGCGGCTGCTGCCAGGGTCAAGGAAAAATTTTTCATGTTTTATTCTCTTTATAAAGCCTGAAGCTTAATCTCAATAATCTTGGCTAACGGATTTGTAGTGGTGCACGCTCTTAAAGCTTCCGTCCAGCATTCTTTTGCTTTTTCTTTATTGCCCATCGCAATATAAGCATCGCCTTTTCTATCTTCGACTAATGCTTTTTCAGCATCCGGATTCTTAATAGAATTCAGAAGATTTAAAGCCTGCTCGTAAGAGCCTTGATCGATGTAAATGCCGGCTAAACGGACAGCAGCGACAGTTTGCAGTTCAGGATAGTCTTTGGAATCAATAACCCATTGAAGATCTTTGATAGCTTCACCGGCTTTATTGTGTTGTTCTGCAGTATAAGCCGCCAATAAAGCGCCCATACCGGCAAATGCTGTCCCATCGTAGTCTTCCTGAAGCTTTAAAGCAATATTTTGAACTCTCGGCTGATCCTTATTGTTATTGGCTTGAATCATCAAGCTGTAGAGAGAACCCGCATCGGCAGACTGCTTCATTTGATACCATTGCCACCCGCGCATACCGGCAGCAGCCAAGCAGGCAACCGTGACAATAGTGAGAATCAAAGTCCCCCACTTCTCCCACCAGGCTTTAATTTCGGATAGGGACTCTTGCTCTTCTAAATCATATGCCATATGTGACCTTTCTCTTTATCGAGTTTGTTCAGCTAAATATTCAACAGCCTGTTCAACAGTCATCTTCAACTGCTGGCCGTAATCTTTCAAGTTTTCGCGCAGCGGCTTGATAGAAACCATCTTCTCTTGTGTTTCGCTTTCTCCGATAATGACAGCAAAATCAGCACCGGAAGCATTGGCTCTCTTCATCTGGTTAGCAAACTTAGCGGAACCGGAATGAAGGATCGTGCTAATTTGCTTATTTCTGAGGGCTTCAGCGGTACGCAAAGCAAACAGGAAGGAGTCTTCGCCGCTCCAAGCTACGTAAACGGAGCATTCTTTATAAGACGGAGCGATACCCTCTTCTTTCATCAATTCGATAATTCTTTCAATGCCCATGGCAAAACCGCATGCCGGGGTTTCTTTTCCGCCGAGCATACCAATTAACGGATCATAACGGCCGCCGCCGCAAACGGTGCTCTGTGCTCCAAGCTTATCAGTAACCCATTCGAAAACCGTCAAGTTGTAGTAATCCAAACCTCTGACTAGGCGGGGATTGATGCGGTAGTCAATTCCTTCCGCTTCTAAAATATCTGTGAGTCTCTTAAGAAATGCTTTGGACTCTTCGCCAAGACTGTCCATTAACTTCGGTGCATTCTCAACCAACTCCTGCATTGCCGGGTTCTTTGTATCGAGAATTCTTAACGGATTGGTATAAAGCCTTCTCTGAGCTTCTTCATCCAAGATTTCTTTGTGAGCTTCGAAGTACTTAATTAAAGTTTCACGATAGACCTGTCTTTCTGCAAACTGTCCGAGACAGTTCAATTCCAGCCAGACATTTTTAATGCCAAGCTTGTCCCAAACTCTTTTAACGAGCAAGAGCTGTTCGGCATCCACGTCAGGACCTTTAAAGCCAAGAGCTTCCAAACCAAACTGATGGAACTGGCGCAAACGGCCTCTCTGAGGACGTTCATGTCTGAACATCGGCCCCATATACCAAAGACGGCGAGGTGCATCATAAAGCAAATTATGTTCAATACAGGCACGGACCACGGAAGCTGTATTCTCCGGTCTCATGGTCAACTCATCTCCGTTCAGAGAATCAACAAAGGAGTACATTTCTTTTTCAACAATATCAGTCACCTCACCGATACCGCGCTTGAACAAACGAGTTTGTTCAAGAATCGGAGTTCTGATCTGCATATAGCCGTATTCTTGGGCAGCTTCAACTACGGCTTGTGTGAACTTATCCCAATAAGGAGTGTCCTCCGGGAGCATGTCAGCCATGCCCTTGATTGCTTGTATTTTATCTTTTGCCATTTTTAATCCTGATTTGCTCCAAACTTTGTTTGGACATAATTATCTATTAATTTTTTGAAATCAGAAGCCATTTGCTCTCCCTTTAAAGAGCAAACTTTCTTTCCGTCGATATAGACCGGAGAAACCGGAGCTTCTCCGCTGCCGGGCAGCGAGATGCCGATATTTGCATGTCGGCTCTCTCCCGGACCATTGACGACGCATCCCATTACGGCAACCGTCATGTTTTCAACGCCGGGATATTTTCCTCTCCACTTAGGCATTTGCTGCTTCAAATAGCTCTGTGTTTCTTTTGCCAGCTCTTGGAAAAGTAGGCTGCTCGTTCTACCGCAGCCGGGACAAGAAATAACCTTCGGCTCAAAATTTCTCAACCCTAAGGACTGAACAATCTCACAGGCCAAATCTACTTCCGCAGAACGCTTTTGTCCGGGTTCCGGCGTCAGAGAGACGCGGATTGTATCGCCGATGCCCTGAGATAAAAGAATAGAAAGAGCCGCCGTAGAGGACACAGTGCCCTTTAAACCCATCCCGGCTTCCGTCAAGCCGAGATGCAATGAGTAAGGACACAGTCGATCGAGTTTCTGGTAGATATCGACTAATTCACGAACCCCGCTGACTTTAGCGGAAATTGCAATTTGCTCTTTCGGCATACCTAGACGAACTGCCTCATCAGCACTGTCGATAGCGCTTTTGACAAGAGCCCTGCGAAGAATCTCCCCGGAATTTTCCGGATTTGGCTGACGGTTATTTTCTTCCATCATTTTGGCCAGAAGATTCTGATCCAGCGACCCCCAGTTAACTCCTATGCGGATTGGCTTATCATATTTGATGGCCAAATCAATTAATGTTTTAAAATTTTGTTCGTGCTTGTCGCCCTTGCCGACATTACCCGGGTTGATTCGGAACTTTGAAAGAGAACGGGCACATTCCGGATAATCGCTTAGAAGCTTATGGCCGTTGTAATGAAAATCTCCTACCAAAGGAACGAAATATCCGGCTGCATCCAGCTTTTGACGAATAAGAGGAACTGCCTGAGCAGCGGCGGGCGTGTTGACAGTAATTCTAACCAACTGACTACCTGCATCGGCAAGCTCCATAATTTGCTTGACTGTACCGTCTACGTCCGCGGTTTCCGTATTGGTCATTGATTGAATAACAACTGGGCTGCCTCCCCCGAGCAGAACCACGTTATTGGCCCATTTAACTGTCATGGGCCCGTTTTTTGTTTTTGTCATTTCAAATTATTTAGCAGTGAACACCTGGAAAGATACAGAGCCCGATCTGGAAGAGCTTGCTAAGTCAACCGGGTTGCCATTAAGTGAGACTTTCGCTCGGAACTTATTGCCGACAGTAACTCGGAAAGGCAGCGGGTGTGAAAAGTCCTTAGTCTCTCCCTGCTTAAGAGTAGTGTTGTCGACAAGTTTGCCGTTAACATAGATACCGAACCAGCAGTCACCGTCAGTAGCACTGAATTTAATGTTTACAGGTTGGGTGCTTGAAGCTTTCGGCAGCGTAGTAGACCAACCATTTTCGTTCTGAACCAATTTCAAAGTAACGGGAGCAGCCGGTTCAGGAGCAACTGGCGCCTTCTTGGCTTCCTCTGCCTTCTTTTGCGCTTCGAGCTGCTGGTTATGTTCAGCCATAACTTTTGCTTCAAGGGCACGTTCCTCCGGAGTCTTGCCGACCTGAGTTATAGGCTTGCCGTCAGGTGTCTGGGAGGGAACCGCTGTAGAACCGTCAGTTGCGGCAGCCGGAGCACCGGTCTCAGCTTTAGCAGAGATTGTTTCTTGCTTAGGAGTCGGCTTAGACTCTTCTGCAGCAACCGGCTTTGGTTCTTCAGCTTTCTTCTTGTGTGCGTCAGTTGTAGGATTTTTTTCGTCGACAGCGGTCTTGAATGTGTCCGCATTAGCTTCAACTGCCGGCTTATCCGTTGAGTTCATAAAGTTCAGAGAAGACTTAACTTCCTGAAGATTAAAACTCGGATTCATGTAACGCCATCCCATATAGGCAACGGTAGCAACCACAATTAAGAAAATAATCCAGCCGATCCCTTTGCCTTTTCCGTTTTTAGTTGTTTCTTCTTGGTAAGGGCGTAGCCCGGAGGTTGTTTTACGAATCAAAGCCTTTTGATCTCTGTCTTCTGTAGCTAAGGAGTTACTGAAGAGATCGATAATCTTGGCCTCATCCAGGCCCAGCAAACGAGCATAGCTTCTCAGATGGGCCCTTGTGTAAACCACAGAGGCAAAAGCTGAAGGGTCGCCGGATTCAAGACCAATGATCTGTTTAGCGGAAAGTCTAAGCTGTGAAGCAACCTGTTCAACAGAAAGACCTTTAGACTCACGAGCCTCTGTCAACAATTTTCCGTATTCAGGTATATTTGACTGAGTAGCGGCTTTTTGTTCTGGTTGTTGCTGCTCTAAATTGTGTTGTTCAGTCATTTAAATCTCCAGCCTATTTACTGTGGTTTCGTTATTTCTTTAATCAATATTTGTCTCTGTGCACGTTTCTCAGCCAATTTAGTCCTGTCTTTAATTTCACCGGCTAATTGACCGCAGGCGGCATCTATGTCATCTCCTCGAACTTTTCTCACGGTGCAGACAATTCCGGCATCGTTAAGAATTGAGGAGAAAGCCTTCACGTTTTCCTCTGAGCTTCTCTCAAGTCCGGAACCCGGGAAAGGATTGAAGGGGATTAAGTTAAATTTACAAGGTACCTTTTCAACAAGTTTTACTAACTCTTTAGCTTGTTTTGAAGAGTCGTTAACGCCTCCGATCATGATGTATTCAAAAGTGATGAAATCTCTCGGAGCGACTTTAAGGTATCTTTGGCAAGCTGCCAATAAATCTTCAATAGGATGCTTTTTGTTAACCGGCATGATCTTGTCGCGCAATTCATTGTTAGGAGCGTGCAAGCTCACAGCAAGCGCAACAGGGCATCTTTCTGCAAGTTTATCGATTTGACGGACGAGTCCGGAGGTTGAAACCGTCACTCGGCGTCGGGATAAGCCGTAAGCATGATCGTCAAGCATCAGGTTAAGTGCGGGAACGACGGCATCTAAATTCTGAAGAGGCTCTCCCATGCCCATTAAAACAACATTGGAGATAACTCTCTCATTTTCATCATTGATGCCGCGAGACTGTCTGAGGGTATGTTCGGCATGCCAAAGCTGACCGATAATCTCGGCAGTCGTCAGGTTTCGGTTGAAACCTTGTTTGCCGGTTGAACAGAACAAACAGTTCATTGCACATCCGGCCTGCGTAGAAATGCACAAGGTGCCTCGATTGGATTCAGGAATAAATACCATTTCAACGGCATTACCGTTTCCGACATCGACGAGCCATTTGCGTGTTTCATCAGCAGAAATTTTATCGCGCAAAATCTCAGGGCCTTTGATTTCAGCAATCTGACTGAGTTTGGCCCTGAAAGATTTGGCGAGGTCAGTCATTTCATCAAAAGTCTTAGCTCCCCTCCGGTGAATCCATCTTTCGAGCTGGACAGCCCGGAACGGCTTCTCACCTAAAGAATCGCAAAACTGTTTCAGGCCCTCTTGATCGAGTCCTAAAAGGTTTGTTTTGGGTTTATTTTCTGAAGTGACTGACATTATTCCCTCAATTAGCGAGAATAAACATTCATCTGTGGGAAGAAGAATGCGATTTCAACAGCGGCTGTTTCAGGACTGTCAGAGCCATGAACGGCGTTAGCGTCGATGCTTTGAGCGAAGTCAGCGCGGATAGTGCCCTTAGCGGCTTTCTTCGGATCTGTGGCGCCCATCAATTCACGATTTTTCATGATGGCGTTTTCGCCTTCAAGAACCTGAACCTGAACAGGACCGGAAACCATGAAATCAACGAGGTCTTTGAAGAAAGGTCTTTCTTTGTGAACTGCATAGAAAGCTTCGGCCTCCTGACGGGACAACCATTTCATCTTGGAAGCGACAATCTTAAGACCGTTGCTTTCGAATCTTGTGTAAATTTGACCAATAACGTTTTTAGCTACTGCATCAGGTTTAATAATAGAAAGTGTGCGTTCTACAGCCATTTCTTACTCTATAAAATATTAAAAAATCAAAAACCTTCGACCTCTTGGGTCTCCGGAAGCATAAACCTTCTCTAGGAGAAGAAAATCTTGCCACTATTGACAATTATTCGATTTTATCACGCACAAAATAACGCAATTTCACATCAGTCGCATTTAGAGAAAAAGCAAACATTTGGAACAAGTTTGTCAGGCTCTCATCCGTAAATGGACTCTGTCATTATCGTTTTTCAATTCGGCCTCAGTTTCTTCGCCACCTTACCTTAGGAATGCTTCGTTTTTTTGAACTGAAAGACGGAATAAAGAAAAACAGCAAGATTAATTAAAGCAAATGCAATCAAGGCAGGCAGGGAATAAGAGGTCACAGACGCAAAAGACAAAGGCCAGACCTGCTTGGGTGCTTCTAAAAGACACAAGGCTGCTCCTGCAGCGTTGATACAAAACCACATGGTCAAGGTCTTCATTGTGGATCCCTGGGGATTGTTTTGAAAGAGAAGATAAATGAGGTAGACGGCCATCATTTCGCACAGTATCGAGATTGTGCCGGATGCCTTAACGTACCCCCAGCTGTTAAGTACGGTTCTTGGATAACTTTCTGTAAAGAAAAATATTTTTGCGAAGAAACAAATCAAAAGAAGCGGATTGACAATAAGCGTCAAAGCAGCTGCAAACTTCAGATACCTCTGTTTACTCGGGAACCTCTGTCGCAGGAAATAGGCAATGAACACCAAGAGGAGCAAAGCTCCTCCAATGACAAAATAGTCATTTGAATCAAAATGCAGAAGCATCAAAAAGACTTACTAAGACGGGTAGAACTTAGCTACTTCCGGACAGAATCTGATATACGCAGTAATTCCCAGAAGAATTGCGATATAGACTGAGATATATAAAGCACAGTTATAAACGATAGGCTCACCAAGTTTGCCTAAGAAGAGAAAGGGGAGAATACTGGCTGCGCAGACTGTCATTAGTGCGGAACACCACATAAAACGGATGGCCCGAAACAGACTTCTTCTATTATGACGCACATACAGCATCCAAGCTGCCATGACGCTTTGAACAACGCTAACCAAAAGGAAGGCTCCGCAAACTAGAAGAAAGACTTGATCTAGAGAAGCCTTTCTGTGAAGGGAGCCGGCTTGCATCGTTACTTGTTGAACGATGTGAGGACGCTCCCCGGCGATCCCTTCAAACATGGTATTCCATACGAAAGGCAGAGATTCCTGTGCAATTCCGACATTGATTAGGGGAAGAATGAGAAATAAAAAAACGATGCAAAAAGCCAGGCCCCACAAAGGAATTCCCCGGCCCTTGGTTTTAATGACATAAGCCGGGAACCAAACGCAAAAACCTAAAGCAAATATCAACGCAAACCAATACTCAAAAACACCGCTTTCTTCCATTATTCCTCCATTTTTTAAGATCTATTATCGGACATCTTTTGTTAGATTTCTAGTGAAAACGTGCATCAGTCAAGCTTTATGACCAGTAGACTTCTCTAGATTTATCGGAAAAAACAAAATAAACCCCTGAGAAAAATAAAGTGATAAGAAGCTCAAAAACAAAGAAGGTATTCGCCAGGTTCATATCAACCGAACCGCCATAAAAAACGGAGGGCACGCCGAAGAGACCAAGCAGGCTCAATGCGGCGCTCAGGCACATAAAACCTAGGATATTTATTCCTATCTTTTTCCCTCTGCCCTGAATCAGCTGAATGACCACAACTAACGATGCGGCCGCCGAACCTAAAGTAAAGGCCCATGCTGCAGACGAAAACTCAACAACGTACGGAAGCCCCCATGCTGCCCCCATTTCTACCACTTGTTGGATTTCGAGGTAGTTATTGCTTAGGATCAGCACGGGCAAGAAGAGAGAAAAGATAGAACACAAAATCGCAGATCCCCGCGACAAACTCTTAACTATCCATTTAAAGAAAATTGCAGGTACAAAAATAACCACGGCAAAAAAAGCTAATGTCTGAACGATAGCCTGGATCAAAACTGTAGTGTGCACAATCTCCCCGTCTTATTTCTTACTACTCGGAAGGATTTCCTTCATTATCTGGTTTGCTTTCTTCCTCGACTGATTCTTCCGGCTTTTCTGCTTTCTTTATTTTGCAAAGCTCAAGCTCCTCAGACGATCCTTGTTCAAACAATGCAATGCTCTCAACATGTCCGGTGTGCGGAAACATATTCATGATTCCGGCTGCTTTCAACACCCAGCCGCCTTCGTTAACGAGGATATTGCAATCTCGGGCAAGTGTTGCAGGACTGCAGGAGACATACACAATTCTTTCCGGCCGCTCCGAAGTCTCAGCCAAAGAAGTGCACAATGCTTGAGCACCGTCACGCGGAGGATCTATCAGCACCTTATCGATACCTCCCATTTCTTTCCACAAGGCTGTCCAATCTTCTAACGTCCAAGTAAATAAATTGCGCTCTCTGAAGGAAGCTTTATCAGCGAGCCCGTTAGCGACCGCACTGGCTTCAGCCCTCTTAACAAGCTGTTCACTGCCCTCAATACCAAATACCTTCGCAGACTTTGTGGCAATCGGCAAAGTAAAGTTGCCGAGACCGCAAAAGAAGTCAGCCACTTTGTCTGTTGTCCGGAGTTTAAGTAAACGAAGTGCACGGGTAATCATGACGTCATTTAACGCGTGATTAAC
This sequence comes from Turicimonas muris, assembly GCF_002221595.1. Classification (GTDB taxonomy): domain Bacteria; phylum Pseudomonadota; class Gammaproteobacteria; order Burkholderiales; family Burkholderiaceae_F; genus Turicimonas; species Turicimonas muris. The sequence goes on along the minus strand of NZ_NHMP01000001.1, from coordinate 93,695 downwards.
TTGAGTGAAATCTGTAGGCTTAAAGACCGTTGTAACGCCGGTTTCAGAATGCACAAGCTTCAGATTATTAAGGTTTTCCGGATCCATTGGAAAAACAGTATCCGGACCTTTCGGCTGATACCAGAATTCGACACCATACTGTCTCTGGAAGTCTCTGAGCTTTGTTTCATCTTCCTGCGAAGGTGTCTCCAAAACTCTCAACACTAAGGCAGTGTGTTCACCGGCAACAGCAATTTCAATCTGAGGAATTTTCTGACGAAGTTTCAAAGAACTAATGAGATCGCGCAAAGGCACCAGCAAATCACTTACTTTTTTAGGAAGGATTTTGCAGGATTTCATATCTGCAATAAAACTTGAGCGTTTTTCGTGGAAACCAACCAAAACCGTATTCTTTTTTAAAACATCCTTGACTGACAAACGCGCCCGATGACGATAATGCCATTCCGGTCCGAAGATCGGCGGAAGAATACGCAACGGTTTGACTCGGCCGATATGCTTTAAGGAATCCATGAGGACTTTTTGTTTGACAGCTACTTGTGCGCGCGGCTCCAAATGCTGCATAGCACACCCGCCGCAGCTGCCGTCAGCCATGCCGAAGTACGGACATCGGGGGGCAACTCGCAAAGAGGACTCTTTAAAAATCTGAGTAGCAATACCGCTCTCAAAGGCCTGTTTATTGCGTATTCTTTCGTACTCAACCTCCTCTCCGGGGAGAGCGCCTTCAATAAAGACAACCTTCCCTTCCCGTCGGGAGACACCTCGGCCTTCCTGATCTAATGAATCCACGGTGACAATAAATTTGTCACGAACTTTTTGCTTTTTCATAGCATTCTCCGGAAATCGCCTCTAATCTATTCGGGATAGGAAGCAGAGGACTCGAGTAATAACTGTAACGGTCTTCACTAAAAACCAAACGGTAATACTTATTCAATATTCCGTCCAGCAGGATAATCTTACCGACTTTCCGTTCCACAGAAAATCGGTTTCCGGAGGGCTATGTCCCTCCGTTTTTGTTTGAAATAAAGCGTTGCTTAATTATTTGGTAGGAAGCATTTCTACCGGGTTCAGCGGCTTGCCAAGCTTACGAATTTCAAAATGGACTCTCGGGGCTTCTGAATCGGTCTTTCCGATAGTTGCGATCTTCTGCCCCTTCTTAACCATATTTCCTTGTGCTACTTGAATATTCTTGAGATGACAGTAGGCGGTAACGTAAGTGGAATTATGCTGAACAATGACCAAATTTCCTAAGTTTGTCATGTTGCCAACGACAATGACCTTACCGTCAGCAGAAGCAACAACTGAATCTCCCTCCTTACCGGAAATATCCACTCCCTTATTATTCGGGCCGAAACTCTTGACGATATTTCCCTGTGCCGGCCACATAAATGTTCCGGAAGTTGAAGCCGTTGTAGTTGTCTTTGCTGCAGGCTCAGCTTTCGCAACCTCCGCCTGGCTTTGTTTGACCACCGGTGCGGCAGCTGTAGTTGAAGAAGCTTTCTCAGCCGCCTGAATCTGTGCTATCGCAGAAGAAGAGGAATTGACTGACAGTCGAATACGCTGTCCAACTCTCAGCTGATTCGGATTTGTCATTCCGTTTTCTCTGGCTACGGCCTTCGGATCGACACCGTAACGACGGGCAACAGAATACAAAGTGTCTCCGGGTTGAACGGTATAGACCGTAGTAGAGGTAGGTCCTTCCACAATAGGCGCCTGAGATTTTCCAGAGAATGAGCAACCTGAAATAATCAAAACCATTGCTACTGGCGCAAACAACTTACGGAACTTCATTTAATTACCTTCTTGGAACCTGGGCAGACATAAACGATAATGGTACCAAATTTATCCATTTTCGATCATCTAAAAAGCGGGAGAAATTACTACTTATTTTTATTCCACCAGGTGCGAACCTCTTCCAATTGGAAATAATCAGTCATATCCATATGAAGCGGAGTCATACTGACGTAGCCATGATCGACTGCCCAGAAATCTGTGCCGTACACATTGTCCTTTGCATCCCCGGCCGGGCCCATCCAGTAGATCTTTTCCCCTCTCGGATTAATTTGTTCAACCACAGGCTGGGCTGAATGACGTCGGCCAAGCCTTGTGACAATAACTCCCGACAACTCTTCAAAATACATGTTGGGAATATTCACATTCAGCAAAAACGGGGATTTCAAAGGATTCTTGATGTAGTCTCCGACGATGATCTCAGCAACGCGCACGGCGCTGTCTAAGTATGACCACCCGCTCTTTACCTGAGAGAAGGCAAATGACGGGCAACCGAAAAGGTATCCCTCCATGGCGGCGGCAACGGTTCCCGAATACAGGGTGTCATCTCCCATATTCTGGCCGCAGTTAATGCCGCTCAATACTAAGTCAGGCTTTTCGGGAAGCAGACCGGTCATGGCAATATGTACACAGTCACTCGGGGTCCCGGTAACAAAATAAAGATTTTCCTGAAGCTGCTGAATGCGCAAAGGCAAATGAAGCGTCAACGAATTGCTTGCCCCGCTTTGATTTCTTTCAGGCGCAACGATCGTTACTTTTCCAAATTTCTTCATTGCTCGGGCCAGTTCTTGAATTCCCGGAGCCAGATATCCGTCATCGTTCGAAATAAGAATATGCATTTTTATGTTCTTCTTTGGAAATTAGAGCCATTGCAAACTTTCTTTGTCAGTTAACTTCGGACAACTATGTTCCGTCAAAAAAGACAAAGTATTGACGTTGGATTCACAAGCTATTTTGGAAAATAGACTGGTTAATTCTGCTTTCCGCTCGGAATTCAAGATGAGAACGGCTCTGCATTTTCTCATGAGAAAGAATTTTCTCAGATTTTTTATCCTCTTGGATAGAACAAGAGCGGCGGTTACTCGAAGCCGGTTATTATTGTTTCCGTCCGTAAACAAAAAACCGCAGATTCTCTTTCCGCGGTTTTTTCGTCTGTCCTTAAAGTTAGGCTGCTGCCGGCTTATGCATCTGCGGCTGAGCTTTGGAAGCACTATTTAACGCTTCTTTGCCCTTCTCTCTCAACATTTCAGAGCCCTTTCGGCTTGCTAATGCGATTAATTGAAGCGATGCACCAGCTAAGACCAAACTTTTCTTGGTGGGCAGTGTCTGTGGCATTTTGTTTCCTAATCGATGTTAATAATTTCATTCTATGAATCGATTGTGACAGCTAAATGACACAGAAAAAGACCACCCCGTTTCTTACAATTTATTAGCAAATTCAATAGGAAATACTTACTCGAAAACCCTCATTTTTTAATCTTTGCCCGATTTTATCCATTTTTTCTTTCGAAATTTTTTCTAAATTCGGTGCCGGCGTTTCGCGAGCAAGGGTATAAATCATGACTTCTTTCGGTTGAATTTCTTTGAGTGTCGAGATCCAGGGGGCAATAAATTCTTCAGTTGTATTGTCTATTTCTTTTCCCTGTGTTCTTCCCTTGAGGAAAATTGTTTGTATGATCAGATCCCCGTTGAACTTCTTGAGATTCTCGATCGTTTTCTTCAAGTCATACGAAGAATTCGGACGGTCCACCATTTTGATGAACTCCTCATTTACGGTGTCCAACTTCAGAATATTGTTGTCAACTCTTTTCAATGCTCTAAATACGTGCGGTTTTGCAATGAAGGTAGAGTTGCTCAAAACTGAAATCTTAGCCTTCGGGAAGTATTTGCCTCTCAGTTCGATTACATCTCCAACGATTTCTTCAAAGTCAGGGTGACTTGTCGGCTCTCCATTGCCTGCAAAGGTAAAGACATCGGGAGCAACTCCTTCTTGGGTAAGCTGTATTAGTTTTTTCTCAAGAACCGTCCTCACTTTTTCTCGGGAAGGGAGCTTTGTATTTTCTCTATTGTCTTTATTAAAACCGCACTCACAATAGATACAGTCAAAAGAACAGAGCTTTCCGCCCTCCGGGAGCAAATTCAGACCTAGTGAGGTCCCTAACCTTCTGGAGTGGATAGGCCCAAAAACCGGAGATGGGAAGTTAATACAAGCCATTGCGATTACCTTTTTCTACAATTTCCAATATGTCTTGCCTACGGCAAAGTTAGTATTCTAGTTCCAACTCTTCTTTCTAATGTATGTATACCGATCTTGATAATCTTTTCCAAAAATTGGCACGCTCGAAATTTAGAAGCAAATTTCGCCTCAATTACGATGATCAGTTATTTGCAGAAATGAAAGGACCGGAGGTTTTGCGTCAGCATGCTCATGATTTAATTATCAAACGGCTAGCTCCCGAAGAACCTCTAAAGGACGGCAAGCAAACACCGGTCAAAGGGCACCCGGTTTTCGTTGCTCAGCATGCAACAGGATGCTGTTGCCGGGGCTGCCTTCTGAAATGGCACGACATCCCAAAACATAGAGAATTGTCTGACGAAGAAGTTGAGTACATCGTCAGAGTTCTTCTGGAGTGGATAGCAAAAAATTTGCAAAAAGAACCTCGCAAAAGAAGGATCAAAAAAGGAGAGACTCTGCCGCTTCTTTAGCCTCTCCTTTTTTCAAAAACTTGAGTAATTAATTGTCTAATTGCTCCAGCATCGCATCAATCTTTTTAATGCAATCTTTCTTCCAGAACTTATGCTGTTCTCTCACAGGTTTTCCGCCGAGAGCCTTGCAGTAAGCTGTTAAAGCCTTTTCAAGCTTGTCACTCTTTTCGGGGCCTTCCACACCAAAAATGTTATTAATGCGGTTTGCAGCGATAATGGCGCGGTCATTGCTCTTGCGGCCTTTGCCGTAGCCGAGCCAACGAGCCGGTCCGAAATGAAGCTCACCGTCCCAGTGATAAACTACAAACACGACACCTCTTTTTACGATATCGAGTCTGTCTTTCTTCGGAAGCTCTTCTAATGCACGGATATTGCGGGCCAAACCCTTACGGCCGGTAACAAGATTCTTTTCTCCGTTGACCTTTGCATGAGATTTTTGATTTGCCAAATCCATAATTTTCCTCTTAACGTTTTTCTACGATGATGACCAGAGTAGACCTCACAGCAGTGAGTGGGGGTTCTTGCGTACCAAATGAGGTATATAGCGCTTTGCGGTGCACACCAATTCGTAAGCAAAAAAGACAGAAGAAACAAAAACTCCTAGTTGCTCAACGGTTAAGATAAGTCTTTTGGCTTAGAATCGATAAAATGTGCGGAAAGCGCTTCCCTGTAATACGAATAAATTCAAGCGCGTTCCAGACTAATAACTACGGAGATTTTTTGAATGATTTCAATTACATTGCCTGACGGCTCTAAGAAAGAGTTTGAAGGTCCGGTAACTGTTAAAGAGGTTGCCGCATCAATTGGCGCAGGCTTAGCTAAAGCTGCGATCGCCGGTAAAGTAAACGGTAAGTTAGTTGACACAAGCTACCCAATTACAGAAGACGCAACACTTTCTATTGTCACAGATAAAGATCCGGAAGGTTTGGACATCATTCGCCACTCCACATCTCACTTGATGGCTCAGGCGGTCAAGGAAATCTTCCCGAGCTCACAAGTCACAATCGGACCGGTTATCGAAAACGGCTTTTACTACGACTTCTCTCTCCCCCGTCCTTTGACCATGGAAGATCTTCCTGTCATCGAAAAGAAGATGGACGAATTAGTGAAGAAAGATCTTCCCATCGTCCGCGAAGAAATGGAAAGAGACAAAGCTGTCGAATTTTTCAAGTCCATCGGTGAGGATTACAAAGCAGAAATTATTGCTTCAATTCCAACTAATGAAGCAATTTCTCTCTATCGTCAGGGTGACTATGTTGACCTTTGCCGCGGCCCTCACGTACCGAGCACAGGCCGTTTGAAAGTTCACAAACTAATGAAGATTGCGGGCGCCTATTGGAGAGGCGACAGCAACAACGAAATGCTTCAGCGTATTTACGGTACTGCATGGGCCAAGAAAGACGAACAGGCCAACTATCTGCATATGCTTGAAGAAGCAGAAAAACGCGACCACCGCCGCTTAGGTAAGGAATTGGATCTTTTCCACTTCCAAGAAGAAGCTCCGGGTCTCATTTTCTGGCACTCCAAGGGCTGGGCTCTTTGGCAGCAAGTTGAACAGTATATGCGCAATGTCTATCAAGAAAACGGCTACATGGAAGTCAAGGCTCCTCAGCTCTTAGACAGATCTCTTTGGGAACGTTCCGGCCACTGGGATAAGTATCAGGACAATATGTTCACAACTAAGTCCGAAAACCGCTACTACGCTCTCAAACCGATGAATTGTCCGGGCCATATCCAGCTGTTCAACAACACTGTTCGCTCCTATCGTGATTTGCCTCTCCGCTATGGCGAGTTCGGGGCTTGCCACCGCAACGAACCCTCAGGTTCTTTGCACGGTTTGATGCGTGTCCGCGGCTTTACTCAGGACGACGGCCATATTTTCTGTACTGAAGATCAGATTCTTGACGAATGCATCGCCTACAGCGATCTCGTTAAAAAGGTCTATGCAGACTTCGGCTTCCATGACATTTCTTACAAGGTAGCTACTCGTCCTGCAAAGAGAATCGGTGACGACGCCAGCTGGGATAAGGCCGAAAAAGCTTTGATGACCGCTCTGGATCGGGCAGGCATTAAGTTCGACATTCTCGAAGGTGAAGGCGCATTTTACGGTCCTAAGATTGAATACCACCTCAGAGACTCTTTAGGCAGATCTTGGCAGTGCGGAACAATCCAGGTTGACTTCCAGATGCCCGGCAGACTCGGTGCTGAATATGTAACGGAGGACAATGAGCACAAAGTCCCGGTTATGCTTCACCGCGCTATTTTGGGCAGTATGGAGCGCTTCATCGGCATGCTGATTGAGCACTATGCCGGCTTGCTTCCGACATGGCTTGCCCCGGTTCAGGTCGGTATCGCCAACATTACCGATGAGCAGGCTGATTACGCAAAAGAACTGGTAGAGACCTTCAGAAAAGCCGGCATCAGATCTGAAGCAGATTTGCGCAATAACAAGATTACATATAAGATTCGCGAACTTAGCCTTCAAAAACTTCCTTATATTGTTGTTGTGGGAGCTAAAGAAAAGGCTGAAGGTAAAGTCTCAGTCCGGGCACGCGGCGGTAAAGACCTGGGCGTAATGACTACCGAAGAATTTATTAAACTTGTCCAAAAAGACGTTGAAGAACGCCGTAACGGACAAAATGATTAACTAACCGGAGACAAAAATAGCTCAAGAACGCACGCACCGGATCAATGGCGAGATCCGTGTTCCTGAAGTACGCTTGACCGGGGTTGACGGTAACATGATTGGTATCGTCAAAACCTCTCAGGCATTAGCCATGGCAGAAGAGGCAGGTGTTGACCTGGTTGAAGTCGCGCATAATGCACGTCCTCCCGTTTGTCGCTTGATGGATTACGGCAAGTTCCGTTATCAAGAGCAAAAGAAGGCTCAAGAAGCCAAAGCCAAGCAGAAAGTTATTCAGGTCAAAGAAGTTAAGTTCCGTCCTCAGACAGATGAAAATGACTTCCAGACTAAGCTTAGAGCTTTGCAGCGCTTCATCGGAGACGGCAACAAGGCCAAAGTCACTCTTAGATACCGCGGCCGTGAAATGGCTCATCAAGAGTTCGGCAACGACCTTCTTAACCGCGTAAAGGAAGAGTTGGCAGACATTGCACAAGTCGAGTCTTTTCCAAAATTAGAAGGTCGTCAGATGATTATGGTTCTTGCTCCGAAGAAAAAGAAGTAAGAATTGACCGGAGAGCAGGGTTTCTGCTCTCCTTAGTTTTTGAAAATAACAATTGTTACTAGGAACATTAATTTTTCCTTGTAAATTATTGTTTTTTTAGTGTATCATTGCGCCCTGTTCTGAATAGGGACGATAAGTGAAATCAGGCTAACAAGATTTCTCCGTCGGAGAGACGCCTGCAATCATCAAATAATAAGGATCTCGGCAAAATGCCAAAGATGAAAAGCAAAAAGGCAGCTACCAAGCGCTTCAAAGTACGCTCTGGCGGCTCCATCAAACGTGCCCACGCAACAAAGCGTCATATTCTCACAAAACGCACGACAAAGAACAAACGTCATTTGCGCGGTATGGTAACCATCAATGAGTCGGATGTTAAAGAAATCCGCCGCATGATGCCTTACGCTTAATAGAAGGAGAATAGAATGCCTCGAGTAAAACGTGGTGTAACGGCTAGAGCCCGTCATAAAAAAGTTTTTGCATTGTCGAAGGGATTTTCTCTCCGTCGCAACAATGTCTATCGTGTAGCCAAACAGGCTGTCATGAAAGCCGGTCAGTATGCTTATCGTGACCGCCGCAACAAGAAGCGCGTATTCCGCCGCTTGTGGATTGCACGTATTAATGCTGGTTCAAGAGCTAACGGATTGAGCTACAGCAAGTTCATGAACGGTTTGAAGAAAGCCGGCATCGAGCTTGACCGTAAGGTTCTCTCTAACATGGCTATTTTCGACAAAGAAGGTTTTGCTGCTATTGTTGAAAAGGCCAAGGCTAGTCTCGCCTAATACAGCAACTGTATAAAATTTTTCGGCTTAGTCCGAAATCTATCCTAGCAAAGGCCTGGTGAATTTATCTTCTCCAGGCTTTTCTTTTTTTCAAGTTAACTTTTTGTGTTCAAAAGATGGAAGACCTCAATCAAATAGTTGAATCTGCCAAGCAAGCATTCCAAGAAGCCCAAACGACCGCTTCTTTGGAAGACGCCAAGGCAAAGTTTCTCGGCAAGAACGGTCAATTAACTGAGCTTCTCAAAGGAATGGGCAAACTCTCTCACGAAGAAAAAAGAGAAAGAGGAGCAGCCATCAACAAGACGAAGCAGGCTGTAGAAGCACTTCTCAATCAAAGAAGGGAAGAACTTGCTGCCGCCCAGTTAGAAAAGAGACTCTCTGCCGAAGCAATCGACATCACACTTCCGGGCCGTACACAGGGGATCGGCGGTATTCATCCTGTAATGAAGACCTGGATGAGAGTAGAGGAAATCTTTAGAACCATCGGTTTTGAAGTTGCTGACGGTCCTGAGATAGAAACTGACTGGTACACCTTTACCGCCCTGAACAATCCCCCAAACCATCCGGCGCGCAGCATGCAGGATACGTTCTACGTTGACATGATTGACGAAACAGGCAAACAGATGCCTTTACGTCCGCATACTTCTCCGATGCAGGTCCGTTATGCCCGCCAGAACAAGCCGCCAATTAAGGTTATTGCTCCTGGAAGAACATACCGCGTTGACTCCGACGCTACTCACTCTCCGATGTTCCATCAGGTTGAAGGACTTTGGATCGAAGAGAACATCAGCTTTGCTGATCTCAAGGGAGTTTATGTAGATTTCCTTCGCCGCTTCTTTGAAACCGAAGACCTTATTGTCAGATTCCGTCCGAGCTACTTCCCCTTTACAGAACCTAGCGCTGAAGTCGACATGATGTTCACAAGCGGCCCAAGAAAAGGTAAATGGCTTGAAATCAGCGGTGCCGGCGAAGTTCATCCGAATGTTGTCAGAAACTTCGGTCTTGACCCGGAAAAATACATTGGTTTTGCTTTCGGCTCCGGCTTAGAAAGACTGACAATGCTCCGCTACGGCATTGACGACTTAAGACTTTTCTTTGAAGGCGACCTCAGATTCCTTCAGCAATTTAACTAACGTCCAGAGGAAAAAGAATGCTATTTTCAGAAGAATGGCTGCGCCATTACATTAATCCTGATCTTGACAGCAAACAGTTATGTGAAAAGTTAACCATGGGCGGTTTGGAAGTTGAAGGCATGGATTCCATTGCTCCTGACTTTCATGGTGTTGTTGTTGCTCAAGTACTGACCGTCGATCAGCATCCTAACGCAGATAAGCTTCACGTCTGTACAGTAGACACTGGCAAAGGCGAGCCAATTCAAATCGTCTGCGGAGCCCCAAACGTTGCGCCCGGAGTCAAAGTTCCATGTGCACTTGACGGCGCTGTATTGCCGGGTAATTTCAAGATTAAAAAATCCAAACTTCGCGGAGAAGTCAGCAACGGTATGCTTTGTTCCTCCCGTGAACTCGGAATTGATGAAGATCACAGAGGCCTTTGGATCCTCCCGGCTGATGCTCCTGTCGGCGAAGATATTCGCAAGTACGCCCATCTGGACGGCAAGAAGATTGAAATTAAGCTGACTCCGAACAGAGGCGACGCTCTCAGCATTCTCGGCATTGCACGCGATTTACGTGCCATGACGGGTGCTGAAATGACAACTCCGGATTTCTCTCCGGTTGAACCGACTTGCCATTGCACCAAAGAAGTTAAGGTTGAAGCACCCGAGCTTTGCGGCCGCTTCTCCGGCCGTATTATCGCCGGATTGAATGCCAAAGCACCAACTCCGCAATGGATGAAAGACCGTCTTGAAAGATCGGGTCAGCGCTCTATTTCAGCCTTAGTTGACATCTCAAACTATGTGATGCTCGAACTCGGCCGTCCCACTCACTTCTTTGACCTGGACAAAATCAACGGGCCACTCGTTGTCCGTTGGGGCAAGGAAGGCGAAAAAGCCGAACTTCTTAACGGAAAGACCGTCGATATCGATCCGTATTTCGGCGTGATTGCCGATGACAACGGCGTTGAAGCCATTGCCGGCATCATGGGAGGAGAAGGTACTTCCATCTCCCTCGATACTAAAAACATTTTTGTAGAAGCCGCTTTCTGGTGGCCGACTTCAATTCAGGGCAGATGCAGAAAATTAAACTTCTCTACCGATGCCGCTTATAGATTCGAACGAGGCGTTGATTTCGCAAGCAATCCTGAACATTTGGAATACATCACAAAGCTGGTAGTAGAAATTTGCGGCACGCCCGAAACGAAGATCGGACCTGTCGTCGATCAAGTCATTGCATTGCCTGAGACCAAGCAAGTTAAGATGCGTGCTGATCGCTGCCGTAAAGTCATCGGCATTGATATTACCGATGACCAGATGGAACAGTGCCTGAAAAATCTTAACTTCCCGTATGTGAAAGAAGACAGCGTCTTCACCGTAACTGCTCCTTCTTACCGCTTCGATATTGAAATTGAAGAAGATTTGATTGAAGAAGTTGCCCGCTTGATCGGCTATGAAGCTCTTCCTGAAGTTCCTCCGCTTGCACGCATTCAAATGAAGGAACAGCCGGAAGACACCCGTACTCGTCATCAGCTCCGCTGCAAACTTGCAGGCTTGGGCTTCCAGGAATTAATTAACTACTCTTTCGTTGAAGACAAGGCTGATACCCTCTTTACTGAAAAAGAAGACGTCATCAAGGTGTTAAACCCGATCGCAAGCCAAATGAATGTCATGCGCACTCAGATGATCTCCGGGTTAATTGACAATCTGGTTTTCAATCTAAACCGCAAGGCAGAAAGAGTGAACATCTTCGAATACGGCCGTGTATTCTGGAAGAATGACGAAATCAAAGGTTCCGACTCTTCCGTACAAGGCGTTGAACAGCCAGTTCACTTTGCCGCTCTTTCTTACGGTGCTGCCGCTCCGGCTCAATGGGGTCAGGAAAAGCGCTTGGTTGACTTCTACGACTTAAAAGGCGTTCTGGAAGCCTTTGCTTTCCCGCTGAAGCTTCGTTTTGAACCGTACAAGCACCCTGCTCTTCATCCAGGGCGTACTGCCAAAGTAATGCTTAACGGCGAACAGATTGGTTTTATTGGTGAAATTCATCCGAAGATTCTTCAGCAGTACAATCTGCCGCATGCACCCGTCGTCTTTGAGGTAGATGCCACTGCCTTGATGCAGACAGATGTTCCGAGCTATAAAGGCATTCCAAAACAACAGCCGATTTTAAGAGACTTGGCAGTTTGGGTTGATGATAAGGTTCCTGTTCAGGAATTACTTGATGCCGTTAAGAAAGCATCTAAGACCGACCCCAGACTGCTTTCGTTGGCCTCTTTCGACCTATTCGACGTCTACAAACCGAAAAAGGAAGACACCGAAATGCAAGGCAAGAAGAGTTTAGCTTTCGCTATTAAACTGCAAGCTAATCAAGAAGCTCTTGAAGAGAACGAAATTGAAGAAGCAGTTGCTGCTTTAGTTGAGACTTTAGAAGCAAAAGGCGCTTCTCTTAGAAAATAATATTTTTAGAGGACAACAATGACAGAAATTTACGATAGCGAGGATCTCGCTACCTTTTCTACCGGTCTTGGACCTGATGAAACCTTGACTAAAGCGCATTTAGCCGAGCTTCTTACCCAAGAATTCGGCTATTCCAAAAGACAGTCAAGAAACATTGTCGATCTCTTTTTTGATCAGCTCCGCGCCTGTCTAGAAAGAGGCGAATCAATCAAGCTCTCAGGCTTCGGAAGCTTTCAATTAAGGGACAAACCGGAAAGACCTGGAAGGAATCCCAAGACCGGTAAAGAAATTGCCATTACCGCCCGCAGAGTTGTGACTTTCCACACAAGTCCGAAATTAAGAGACATGGTGGAGGCCAACAGCGAGCTTATCGAGAGCAAATTAGCTAAGTAAGACTATGGCAAAGCTCCCGGAGTTACCGCGTATTCCACCGGAAAAGAAATTTTTCAAAATTTCCGAAGCGGTAACTCTTTGCGGTGTCCGTCAAGATGTTCTTAGGTTTTGGGAATCTGAAATCCCTGCTCTTCGGCCTATTCGAAGAGGAAATCAAAGAAGGTACCGGCCTCAAGACATTTTGCTGGTCCGTAAAATCCGGGAGCTAAGATACGGCAAAGGCCTATCTATTGAAGGCGTTATTTCTGAGCTGAAAAAAGAGAGAGAGGGGGTTCCAGAAGAGCTTGCGCCGCTGGCTGCTCCTCCCATTTCTCAAATGCTTTCAAAAGAAATGATTCGTGAGCTCCAAGAAATTTCTTCTAACTTAAAAGAGACTGCGGAGTTTTTGCGCAACAAGTGATTTTGGTGTAATATTCGCTTTCTCAGTCGGGGCGTGGCGCAGCCTGGTAGCGCACTTGCATGGGGTGCAAGGGGTCGCGAGTTCGAATCCCGCCGCCCCGACCATTTAAATTCAACAGGTTACCGCCTTGTAACCTTTCTTCTCCTCTTTTCCATATCTCTCAGAATTTTCTTGTAAGTCCGATTACGGATAAAAGAGAGTTATCTATTTATTTTTTTACTCGCTTCGAGAACCTTTTTGTCTTCGTTAGTTCAGAATTGAGTTTCATTCTTGGCCAATCGTCCTCGGCCTCTGAATACCAAACTCTCCTCTCCATCTCCGATGTCTGCACTCTTAGAACTTTTTTGAGTATTCATCTTTCCTCCCACTCTTTCAGCTACGGAATCCTGGGAAAAACCTAAAAGTGGACATTAATACCAGATTCAAAGTGGTATCAGAAAGCTTAACCGGCCTTAATAAAATGGTTTTGTGAACAAGGAGAAATAAATGAAATTTCTATCGACCACTACCTTATTAAGCTTTTCCATGTTACTTGCTACATCGGTTTTTGCTGCTGACAATACGACAAATTCAAATTTCTTAAAAGAAATAGACAAGAACCAATGTTTTGGTTGTCATAGTACGGCCATTAAAACATTATCCACCAGAGGTGCCCACAAAAATTTAAACTGCACCTCCTGCCATGATATCGAAGCAAACCACTTAAAAGCCCCGAGCGCAGACAATCGCCCCACGACCCACTTTGAATATGCGGCCTGCGGTCAGTGTCACCAGGAACAGCACAAAGACATTATGGATCCCAAGTACCACTATCAGTGGGCTTTGAACAATAAACCTCAGACGTATTCCGTCATTAGAGATATCGCTGGCGATAACTCCTTCCGCGACATTCAATATCGTTTGCCTAGATTTCACTCAAGCATCGTCACAGATTTAGCAAACATTCGTTCTGACGGTCGCTATGAATACAAAGACTTTTATAAGGACATGTCCAAGCCCGGAGCTCCTATGTGGGAGGCTTTAATTGACACCAGACCTCAAGAAGGTGATGCCATTAAGCCGTCAAAAACTCTGTCCCTAACATGGCGCCCGCACAAAGGAAGAGAGATTATGGGCCGTTCCGACTGTCTTAAATGCAAAACTAGCGACAATATGATGGATTTTGCATACCTCGGAAAGAAACATCCGAAAGCTCCTCTAGCTTTCAATGATCCGGATCACAAAGTATTGAAGACCGTCAACAACAGTTTTAACTGCATTACCTGTCATGATCCTCACTCGGCCGAACCAAGAATTGTTTTTGATCACTTGATAGAAGCCATGACCCATAAGGACTTCAAGGACTACAACTATCAAAAGAATGCCGGCAAGACAGGTTATCCGAAGATTGAAGTTTTCAATATGGGTGTAAGAGGCTATCCGAGAAAGATTGCCATTTTGGAAAAAGCCAATTCAAACTATATGTGCGGACAGTGCCACCAAGGACACAATCGTTCTGAAACTTTCTACAAAGATTCCGACGGCCAGCTTGCTCATCCCAAAGAGGCGATTGATCGAGAAGGATGGTCCGTGGGAACGTTTTTTGCGGCCAATCCAATCGAGCGTTGGAATATTGTCAGAGGCTTAGGACTGCATAATGGTATTGACAAAGAAACTGGTGTAAAGAAGGTTTCTACTGACCACTATCACATGGAAACACTTGTTGGTTCCACACACGGTAAAGCCGGAGTAGGCTGCACTGACTGCCATTTCGCGAAAAAAGAAAACGGTAAATTGGAACACCAGCCGAGCTTACCGAGCCTTAAATACAAGAACACATGCGCCCGCAGCGACTGCCACGGCAATCCGAACAGAGACAACTGGAGTGAAGGTCAAGCAGCTTACATGGTTGCAACTATCCAACAAAGATACCGTATCCATAAAGAAAGACTCGAACGGTACGGCGCTGCCGCTAGAAAACTGCTAGTACAAGCCAAGAATGGCGACGTTAAGATACCGGAAACTCAATACAAAGAACTTCAAGACGCCTACAGTCTGTATTTACACACTAGAGGTTGGTACTTCAGTGACTATTCGGAAGGAGTTCATGATCCGAGAGGGTTCGAAAAGACTTCCTCCGAAGTTATCAAGAAATTAAGAACAGCCACAACCGAAGCTAATAAGGCGATCAAAGGCTAGGCAATCTTTAACTGAAACGAAGTTTTATGCTTCGTTTCAGTTTTTTCTCACATTGCTGTTAAACAAAAGCACCGAGTGCTTTGATAATATTTTCTGATTATTCTAAGTTGGAAGTTATTTGCTGACACAGATTTTTATGACCCAAGCCATTAATCCATGTTTTCAGATTATCCGGATAAACAAGGAGAAAGAATCTCCTCCGGCTTATTATCAACTGTCAAAGAAAATCGAAAATCTGATTTCCGAAGGTTTTTTAAAAAGCGGTGATGAACTTCCGTCTTCTCGAGTTTTAAGTGCTATGCTGAATCTGTCTCGTACGACAGTCACGCAGGCTTACAAGCGCTTATTAGAAGAAGGATGGATATTCAGTGAGAAAGGCCGGGGTTGTTTTGTCAGTGAATGCGCAATTGATTTGGATTTACATAAATCTTCCATTGCAACATTGTCCAACAACATAAAAAAACCCAAATTACCAGTTAAAACTGAAATTGCAAAACAGGCTTTACAGTTTCCAGTACAAAAGGAAGTACCTTTTGCTCTTATTGCGCCTGACATGGAAAGCCTCCCGGGAAAAGACTGGACAACAATCGTGGGAAGAGTTTCAAAAAGCCCCTGGATGCACAATGCCTACGCAGAACCGGGCGGCTATCGGCCATTTAAAAAAGTCATTGCTGATTTGTTGAGAAGAAGCAGAGGAATCAATTGTTCCGGTTCTCAAGTAATTATCACATCCGGGGTTCAGGAAGACCTTTATTTAGCTTTACAAGCTCTGTTTAGTGAAGGCGCCAAAATCGCAGTTGAAGATCCCGGCTTCAGGCCTCATCGTGATTTAGTTGAATTTTTAGGGCACCGTCCTATTCCTATTCCGGCAAACGAGAATGGTATCTGTATCAATCAGCTTTCTAGCGATAAAGAGCTGGATGCTGTAATCGTCACACCGAGCTTTCAGTATCCGACAGGACAGTTGATGAGTCTGGAGAGGAAACTAGAACTTATCGACTGGGCAAATTCTTGCGGAAAGTGGATTTTAGAAGACGGTTACGATACCGAACTCTTTACCGCTGACGAACCCAACCCAGCCATTGCATCCTTAGATAAAACTGGCTCAACCATTTACATGGGAAGTTTTACTAAAACGATATATCCTGGGTTCAACATGGGATACATTGTTGTTCCTGAACAATTAATCCCGATCATTGAAGGCATAAAAATGCTGACCCTCAGACATTCGAGTGAGGTCCACTCGGTAATCCTTACAGAATTTATTGAGGGCGGCTTCTATGAGGCTCATATCAGAAGACTCAAAAGAATGTATCAAAAGCGGCGCGAAACTTCCGTCCAATGCATCCAATCTCTTCTAAGCCAGTTTGGAGCTCTGGAAGCAAATACCGGCGGTACGCATTTAACCTTTATCTTCAAACCCGAGTTAAAAATAAATGATGTCGAGCTAAACCTCTATTTACGACAAAATTATCATATAGAAAGCCGACCTCTCTCCCCCTGTTATGTGAAGGAGAAACCTCAGTCCGGTTTGATTTTAGGATATGCACATTTCTCTGAACAGATATTGACTGATAGCTACCGTCAGCTAAGAGACGGCATTACAAACTTTCTTAATCGAGCCTACTAATGAGACAAGACATCGTTCGAAATAAACAAGTACTAAGTATTGAAGAATGTAAAGCCATACTGGACAGGAACATTCACGGAGTCATCGGTTTAAACGGAGATGACGGCTATATCTATACCGTTCCTGTGAGCTTCGTTCGGCATGGTGACAAGATATTTTTTCACGGCCGGCCCAAAGGCTATAAATCTGAGAGTTTTAAGCGAACCTCTAAAACCAGTTTTTGTGTGGTTGATCAGAGCTTCGTAGTACCTTCTCTGCGAGCCAACGATTTCAGAAGCGTGATCGTTTGGGGGCACCTCAAAAAAATTGAGACCGAAGAAGAAAAAGTCAAAGCATTACGAGCCTTGGCTGAAAAATTTTGTTTCGGGATTCCTGACAATGAAGACGAGATTCAGTCTTCGAAGCAATATGTAGAAGTGTACGCGCTTGTCATTGAATGCATGACCGGAAAGCAGGCTCTAGAAGAAGTGCGGCTTGCAGGCCAAAAACTCCGCGAGAAAAAATAGCAATATTTCCATTTCCCGTCTTTAGAACCAACCGAGGCCGGAGTGTCTGTAGTTGTGTTCGATGCAATGGAAAATCTCTAGTAAAAATACTTCTCTGCTGTTGACCTTTTTGTTTTCTTATTCATAAGTAAACAGTTCCTGCCGGCAAAATCCGTTGTTCGCCCCTCCTTCCTGAAGAACAAGGTCTCCGGCAGTAACTGATAAAAGTTTCAGCACTCTTGCGAAAGTCCTTAAGATTTTTCCTGAAATACGCTTAACTCACCTGAGCGGCTTCAACTTTTCCGTATCTGCTCCCCACAACAGGCTGGCGCATAATTTCATCTTCGAGAATTCTCCACTCACGCCCGTCAATCCCAACGCATTCCGAAGAAAAATTCTCTTTCATATGTTCTGCTCGAGTAGTTCCCGGGATCGGCACAATCCAAGGCTTTTTAGAAAGAGTCCAGCCCAATTGAACTTGAGCAGCGGATAGTCCGTGACGATTTCCAAAATCCTTGAGCTTCTCAACAATTCCGTAATTTTTGCTAATCGCATCCGGCGTAAATCGTGGAAGCGAAGACCGATGGTCATTGACAGCAGTAAACCTCGTTCCTGGTGTAATAGATCCAGCCAAAAAACTCTGTTTAACGGGCTATACGGAACGAAACCGATACCTAATTCCTCTAATGTTGGAAATATCTTGTGCTCAGCTTCACGCCACATAAGATGGTATTCACTTTGTAAAACTGTTACCGGAAAAATCTTATGACTTCTTCGGATGACCTCAGCAGAAGCTTCACAAAGACCGAAATGTCTGACTTTTCCTTCTTTAACCAGGTACTTCACCGTCTCCGCAACCACTTCCGGCGGAACTTTCGGATCGACACGATGTTGGTAAAAAGCATCGATGACATCTCTCTTTAGTCGTTTAAGAGAGGCCTCACAAACCTTCCTAATTCTCTTAGGCGAGCTGTCCAGCGCTCCGTAAATCGGCTTTTCGTTTACGTCAAAGGCATGACCAAATTTTGTAGCTACGAAAATGAATGCTTTGTCTCCGAGTGCTTCTCCAACCAACTCTTCATTATTGAAAGGACCGTAGATTTCAGCCGTATCAAAAAATGTGCATCCGCAGTCTACAGCTTCCTTAAGAAGACGAACCATAGAAGCTCGCTCCTTGATCGGACCTCTATGGTGTGTCATTCCCATGCAGCCAAAACCTAGAGGACTGACGGTTAAAGCAGCCTCTCCTGAGCCGAGTGTTCTTTGAGTGATGTTTGTTAGTGTTTTGAAAACAACGCTCATTTTCTTGACCTTATATTTGGAAACGGACATCTCCGTCTTCTTCTATTTGCTAATCAGGTTCTTTCTAAAGAAATCGGCTAATTTTGCAACGGTAGGCGCCACAAATTCTTCTTTGTCATACATAGCAAAGTGAGAGGCTCCAGGAACCACGACTAGCTCTTTTGGTTCTTTTGCTTTTTCGTAAGCTTCCTTGCTGAAGCGCAGCGTCTGTGCCTTTTCTCCAGCGATAATTAGGACTGGCCTCGGCGAAATCGCCTCCATGTGTTCAAGCGGATAGTACCCCGCGAACAAGCCTAACGTTGCAAAATGGAATTTATTGGATGCATTGGGAGAGGCTCCGCGCTTCTCTCGATAGTAACTAAAGGCTTCTTTTGTGAAGTCATCGGTCTTATCCGTCCAGTCCTTTTTATCCGGGAGCAACGGAAAAACCTTCGGCTTTTCTCCTTTTTCAATACGACTCCATTCGTCGGCAACAGCTTTCAATGTGTTTTAGAACTGCTCAGAAGAGACCTCAGATCCTTCGATTCCGTGCCGGGCCGCTCCCCCGATATCGTAGGCTACGACAGCGGCCGTCGCTTTGACCCGAGGATCGAACTGCGCCTCATGCAAGGTATAACCGCCTCCGGCGCAAATACCTAAGGTGTCCACCGCTCCGGTCCTTACTTCCTGACGATTTTCTAGGAAGCTCACTGCGCTTCTGATATCTCTCAGCCGTACTGAAGGATCTTCGTAATCTCTTGGTGTGCCGGTACTTTCTCCATAATGAGAGGCATCATAGGCCAAAATGACAAAACCTTCTTTCGCTAATCTTTGTGCGTAGAGACCTGCAGTTTGTTCCTTAACGCCGCCCCACGGATGACTCACCACGATAGCCGGATATTTTTGTGAAGCATCGTAATTTGCCGGAAGGTACAAATTACCTGCGATTGTTTCCGGTCCGGATGCGAATTTTACAGAAGTTGATCCCAAAACATTAATACCGTCGGCAACGGTTTGCGCAGCCGCTACTCCGGCCGCACAGAAGCCCACAGCTGAGCAAAGAGCAAAATATCGAAGTTTGTTCATCATGAATTCTCCCTAGATAGAAAGCCAATGTTTGAATTGCTTGGAAGCACCAAATCCGCTGCCGTAAAATGCAATATTGCGATATTGATTTCCCGGCGCCAGTCGCTGAAGATCATCCAAAGTTGAGGCTTCTCCGCTGCCGCCGTGAGATGTGAACAGCATTAGAGTTTTTCCTCGGAGCTTCGTGTCTTGAAGAAACCTCTGAATTGGATAACACAGATGTCCTCCCCACGTAGGCGAGCCGATATAAATTACGTCATAGCTATTTAAATCTTTTTCAATCGGATAAATAGCCGGAAGAGTGTTTGCCGCACGCTCAGCTTTAAAGCGTTCGATTGTTGCGTCATAATCTGTCGGATAGGGAGATGTGCTTTCGATTCTTATAGTTTCGGCTCCGGTTAGCTTCGCTAAAGTGTTTGCCAAAGTCTCCGTATGCCCAGATCTTGAATAAAAGACAATGAGACTTTTAAGATCCTTTCCAGCGGCGTAAGACGTAATCGAAGCGGAAAGAAAGCCCGTTAAGAAAGTTTGTAAGATACTTCTGCGATTCATTGATTTCTCCTTTGTGCTAGAAAGTTTGCTTTAATGCATACAAGGCCCACTCTTTAACTGTTTGTTCTGAATGTGCTAAATCGTCTCGGTTAATGGAAAGAGTCGGAAGAATTTTGGCGTTCCGAGCGCACCGTCTAAGTTCTGCGCTTGTTCGAGCCAGTCCTCCTGTCCCATGAACGCAAAACGGAGCAATGATTTTTCCTTTAGCCGGAAGCATTTCCAGGAAACTGCAGACTGTCATCGGCAAGGTATAGCTCCAGTTTGGGAACCCAAGAAAAAGAAAATCAAATTCAGGAAAAAGTTGTCGGCTGGATAATGCCGGACGATATTTACGCGTTTTTTCGTCAATGGCCTGGTCTAAGCAGTCGTCGTAATTCACCGGATACGGCTCTTTGGCCAAAATAGGGATCACTTGTGCAGCAGTCGCCTCTCCTATCCATCTGGCCGCCATCGTAACTTGACCCGGAGCCTGTAGACTCGCGCTAGTCGTTGCGTCGATGTCCGATGGTCTAATCTGTTCTTGGAACGTATTGTCATACCAGGAGTAATAGGCTACGAGAATCTTCCGTCCGGATCCCAAGACAATCGTCGGAAAAGCCGGCATAACTAATGCGGAAAGAATGAAGTGTCGCCTAAACATTGTTGGCCCTCCAAATTGGCAGTGTGTTCAAAAGAAGCCCAAGGAATACCGAGATAAACGGAACAAGGGTGACCAGAAAAAGTCCAGAATCATAATTTCGGAGCAAATCGACCATATTCATCTCGAAGTCGCTGTATACAAAGTCCGGCAGACAATGCAAAGCGATGTATAAAACAAGCATTCCCAAGGTAACAAAACCGACTTTTACTATCCCTATTGCTTTGATCTTCTCTATCGAAAGGTGTACGCCAAAGTGAAAAAAAGAAAGTAAGAGAAAAACCATGCCCAGGCTATGATGCACGTCGATCATCAGTGCTTGTATTGTTTTGACTCTCAGCATAGGGAGGGCGTACCTGGAAAGAAGAGCTCCTGAGATCATCGTGAACAAAAATACAATCATTAAGGCAATTACAGAAAGGCTTTTAATCCTCAGGGCCATGCCAAACCTCGGACAGACAGCGGAAAACCACCACTTCTGAGCCGCAGCGTGACACACGAAAACAGCAGCAGCAAAAAAGGCTAAATATTCATGCGCTTCTTCCTCGACCACATTCATGCTCACAAGAAGCAGAATTAAAATCAGCATTGCGATTTTGAACATTACGAACCTCTTATTTCGTGAATTCAAAGACTTCGTAGGATTTAAGTTCGTTAAAAACAGACAGATCTGATGTGACTTTGCCCATTGGATAAACGGCCATACTCAAATGCGGCCGAGTGCTTTGAGCATAGAAAATCGCAACTGTATCGTTTGTTGGGCAATAAGTTAAAGTGCCATCTTCAAAGGTGTACTGACCTTTAGAAACCGCGTTGATTTTGCCGGGCATCGGTCCATAAAACTCCCGTCCGCCAAATTCTCCCATGCGTGCTTTCAGAGGAAGCTGCCGGTAAAACTCCATTGCCTCGGGAGTATTGTTCAGTTCTATGGTTAGCTTTCTGCCTCCCACGGTACATGAAATTTTTCTAAGAGAAGATGCTTGTGCATCCGGAACAAAGCGTTTTAACCAAGCCGAAACTCTAGTCGGAGCGGAATCCAAATCTGCTGAGGATAATTGAAATCCATCCTTTTCTACTTGGCTTTGAGGCAAGAATCGGTTTAAGGAACCAAAAGCAGATGCACAGCCATAACCGTCATGAGTACAGAACGGAATCACACGCTTACCTTTAAGATTCTCTGTCGCCAAAAAGCTTACAACCGCTTGGGGGACTCTCATATTCCAGACCGGAAATCCTAAATAGATCGTATCGTAAGGAGTTAAATCAGGTACGGAAATAAGCTCTGGTCTAGTACCCCGGTTCTGTTCACTATGATTTCGTTCAATCGTTTCTTCAAAAGAATCCGGATACGGACTCTTCACTCTAATCGGATACACATCGCTTGAGTTGGTTTTGGCAATGATGTTAGCAACATAAGCTGATGAGCCGAGCTTGGAAGAAGGATGATAAGAGGCTTGAGTTACCGAGTCCACGGTTGGACTCACTGAATTCTCAAATTTAGAGAAATATACGACAGCAGTTTTGGCTTGTACCAAAGAACACATAAGAAGAGTCGTTAACGAGAGTACTGCGGCTGAAGAGATACAAAGCTGTTTGTTCATGTCCATCACCTTTTAATTTGATAAACAAATTTTATAAATTCTCTTCTTTTATATCCAATACTTATTTATAATAGTATTTAATAAAATCTGTGCATGAATGGAACTTGAATATGGATTTACGTGTCCTCAGGTCTTTTATTACGATCTGCAAGCTCGGAAACATTACGAGAGCTTCCGAAGCGCTTTTTATTTCTCAACCGGCTTTAACTCGTCAGCTCCAAGAATTAGAAGAAGAGGTTGGTACGAAACTGCTTAATCGAAGCACTCGCAACCTGACTCTGACTGAGAGCGGCTATCTCTTTTTACATCGGGCTGAAGAAATTCTTGCTCTTGCAAACCAAGCCAAACGCGAACTCTCTGAAAAAGGAGATTTCTTGCGAGGAATTGTTCGGATTGGAGTCGTCGAAAGTTCGGCCATGGATTTTCTTACTGAGAAGATCGGGGAATTTACACGAGATTACTCGCACGTTTGCTTTGAAATTTACTCCGCCGACAGCGATGATTTAAAACGCTCTTTAGATGAAAACAAACTAGATATCTGCGTTCTCTTAGAACCGGTGGAAAGTGCCAAGTACATTCAAACTCCCATCCCGAGTAGGGATCGATGGGGTCTTGTAGTCAGAGAAATTGATATCTCTGAAGGAAAAACTCATTTTACTTATGAGGAAGTCAGCCAATTGCCTCTCATCCTCCCAAGGCGCTATATCGTATTAGACGAAATCGCCAGTTGGCTTCATGTCCCTGAAAAAAAACTTAAGGTTGCGGCGTACCATAACTTACCTTCTAACGCACTTTCAATGGTAACTGCCGGCTTCGGTTCCCTTCTTTGCGTAGAAGGATCTTTCATCAATCGTGGAAAGCCTGGTCTGAAATTTCTTCCGGTAAAGCCTGAAAGAGCAGCAGGACATGTTGCTGTTAGAAAGAAAAACCGTTCCCTGTTCAAAGCCGCAGAATTCGTTTGGGACATGCTGAAAAACTCAGGAAATCTCCCATCGGCTTAAATTTTTCGAGGAAAATTTCCGGCTAGACAATGCCGCATACTTTGCGCAAAATGAAAATCCGCAAGCTCCTGAAAGCCTGCGGACGGAATCTTGGTAGGCACAATTGGACTCGAACCAACGACCCCCACCATGTCAAGGTGATGCTCTAACCAGCTGAGCTATGTGCCTGAAGAGGTTTGAACTATACCAGTAGTTTTTTGACTTGGCAAGTCAAAATGAGAAAATTTTTCTAGACCGTTCATAACTATTTGTTTTACAATTGACGGTTTTACACATTCTTGCATTTTAAGGATTGTAGGAGCGAAGATTTAAGAATTTTTTTGAGGTTTTGAGACAATATTTTCTATGAAATAAGCAAAAACTCTGCTTTTCTTCTCTAACTGTCGGCAGCAAGCTCGCTGTGCAACGGCTGTAAAAAGCCCGCGTAAAGCGGGCTAAAAGTAATTCAAAAATCGAATTCTATTTTCGTCGTGCACTTACCACGTTTTTAATTTCTCGAAGTGCATTCAAGGTTCTCTTCAAATCCTCCGAATTCTTAATCTCAATAGTAAAGTTGAAATGCAAGTCTCCTTTGTTTCTTGAAGAGTTCATAGCAACTACCGGCTGCTTTTCCTTCGAAAATACTTCAGAAATATCCCTTAGCAAACCGACACGTTCAATAGCAATAATCAAAATCTCAACAGGGTAGCTTACATCGGTATCAGTTGTCCAAGACACTTCAATAAGCCTGTCATGGCCTTCATCATCAAGATTTCTGATATTGGGGCAGTCTGCACGGTGTACTGTCACTCCACGTCCTCTTGTCACGAACCCGACAATAGGATCCGGAGGAACCGGATGGCAGCATCTTGCTAACTGAGTCAGAAGAGAGTCCACTCCGACAACGAGAACCTTTCCTTTATCGTGATGAGCTGTTTTCTTAGTTGTGGCGACTGTCTCTTCTTGTTTTTCCTCTACTCGCGGCGCCAGGACGTTTTCAATGGCTTTTTGACCTAATTCATCCTTACCTGCAGCTAAGCAAAGCTCATCTACGCTGTCAAAGCCTAATTTCTTTGCCAGTTCTTCCAACTTAACCGCTGTTTTGCCTAAACGGGCAAGATCTTTGTCAATCTTTTCTCGGCCCGCAGTAATAGCTTGCTCCATTTCTTGAGCATTAAACCATTGACGCACCTTTGTGCGGGAGCGAGGAGAAGCAACAAAGCCAAGTTCAGGATTAAGCCAGTCTCTGCTAGGTGCCCCAACCTTCACGGTTATAATCTCAACGGTCTGACCGCTTTGAAGCTTCGTGTTAAGCGGAACCATTACACCATCAACCTTTGCGCCGCGACAACGGTGACCCAGCTCTGTATGAAGATGGTAGGCAAAATCAATCGGCGTACTGCCGGCAATCAAATCTAAGACCTTCCCCTGTGGAGTAAGAACATAAATATGCTCATCTTTGAGTTTATCCGGAGTCGGGGTTTGCTGAACATCAGACTTCCAAGCAAGCATTTGTCTGAGCCATGCAACCCGGTCTTCTTCATTTTCTCCTGCTTTTCGCTTAGAACCTTCTTTATAGCGCCAGTGAGCAGCCACACCAAGCTCGGCGAACTCATGCATTGCGCGCGTACGAATCTGGATTTCCAATGGCTTACCTTGCGAACCGACTACCACCGTATGCAAGGATTGATAGCCGTTTGGTTTTGGTTTGGCAATGTAATCGTCGAACTCTTTAGAGAGAACTTCGCTGTTTTCTTGAATGAGAGAAAGTGTTTCATAGCACTTCTCAACGGAGTCGACAATGATTCGAACTGCTCTGACGTCATAAAGCTGCTCAAACTTAAGATTCTTCTTGCACATCTTCTTCCAAATGGAATAAATATGCTTAGGTCTGCCGCTGACAGAGGCTTGAATGCCGTTTTTAACTAAAAGTTTTTGGATTCGTTTAACCGCCTCTTGAATGGAGGCAACTCTCTCCTCTCTTGTCTCTTCCAAAGCTACTGCAATTTGAGCGAATTCTTTTGGTTTAGTAAAACGGAGAGAAAGATCTTCCAACTCCCATTTCATCTGCCAAATACCAAGCCTGTTAGCCAGCGGAGAATACAACGCTAATGTTTCGGCTCCATACTCCTCAGCGCCCGGAGCCTTAGTAGCGGCAAAATAACGAAGTGTTTGAAGTCTTGAGGCAAGTCTGAGAAGAACAACCCGCAAATCTTGACAAAGAGCGAGAAGGAGTCTTCTGACAGCTTCCGGTTGCTCACTGATTTTTGCTTCGCCCTCACGCGAACGAGCTTTCTCGCTCACATCCAAAACAACTTTCAGATTAGTAACTAGCTCGCAAACGTGACGACCAAAATGTTTAGTCAGCCATTCTTTAGGATTTTTTAGCTGATCCCAGACAAAGAAAAGATAACCGGCAGCCAATAAATCGTCATCGTCTCTAATTCCGCGAAGAATGTCGACCACACCTTCTGCATGAGACATCACGGGCTCTCCCGTAAAAAGTACCTGTCCCTCGTAAAGCGGTTCAATGATTCTTCTGACATCAGCCAGAGATAACGGAGGATTCGACTCTTCCATTTTATTTCCTACTTAAAATCTTTTTATCAAAAACAGACCTGATACAGAATCTGTCTTCCTCATAATTCGGTCAATTCTAAATTATGGCCAATTAGTTGTCGAAATCTTTTAATTTGTCCTAAACAAACGTACAAATCAAAATAAAGTAAAAAATAACTCCACAGATTTTCACCTATGGAGCCATTTTCTTACCAGCGGATTAGTCTTAGAGTGCAGCTTCTGCTGAAACTTGAACTAAAAAGGCAGGGCTGGAAAGTTCGCATTGAGCCACTGTCCTGGCAGGAGTACTTTCGGGTACCACCCACGCTTCCCATTCTTTGTTCATATCTTGAAGATCACCGATATTGGCCAAATAGACAAAAGCGCGAAGTAAGCGGCTTTTATCAGTCCCCGCTTCTGCAAGCAATTCATCAATTATGGCCAAAACATTTTTAGTCTGCTGGCGCGCTGTGCGGGCAGCAGACAAGTCAACCTGTCCGGAAATATAAACGATGCCGCCATGAACAACAGCCTCGCTGAACCGGTTATTAACTCGAATACGCTTAATTTCGCTCATTTTCTCTGACTATTAATTCTTGAAAGAATGAATCGGGGCAGGAATACGACCACCCCTATTAATAAAGTCTGCAGCAGTTCCTTGCTGGACCGGCATAATATCGGCTCCTCCGAGCAGGCCGCCGAACTCAGCTCTTTCTCCGACGGTCTTGCCCGGAACGGGAATCAAACGGACCGCAGTTGTCTTGGCGTTAATCATGCCGATTGCCGTTTCGTCAGCAATAATCGCAGAGATGATATCAGCCGGTGTTGAACCCGGAATAGCAATCATGTCGAGACCAACGGAGCATACGCAAGTCATAGCCTCTAACTTCTCAAGAGTGAGCTTGCCGCTGGAAGCCGCTGCGGCAATAGCCGCATCTTCACTGACGGGAATAAAGGCACCGGATAAACCGCCGACTTGGGATGAGGCAAACACACCGCCCTTCTTTACAGCGTCATTTAGCATTGCCAAGACGGCTGTAGAGCCGGGGGCACCGATGGAGCTTAACCCAACGCTTTGGAAAATTTCACCAACAGAATCACCGATAGCAGGAGTCGGAGCCAAAGAGAGATCGGCGACACCGAATGGCAGATTCATTCTTTGGGCGACTTCAGAACCAATCAGCTGACCTACTTTGGTCACCTTATAAGCGGTTGTTTTAATGATTTCTGCAATTTCAGAAATATTGAGATTTTCGCCTTCACGCTTTACTGCACGGTCGATAGCTTTCTTAACAACGCCGGGGCCGGAAACGCCAACGCTGATAACGGCGTCAGCTTCGCCTACGCCGAGATACCCACCGGCCATAAACGGAACATCCTGAGGAATATTGCAGAATACAACCAGCTTGGCACAGCCTAAGCCGTCCCGATCGGCAGTAGCTTCGGCAACATCCAAAATTCTATGACCCATTAACTTCACAGCATCCATATTAATGCCGGCCCGTGTGCTTCCGACGTTAATGGAAGAGCAAACGCGGGATGTTGTAGCTAATGCTTCAGGCAATGCATCGATAAGATTTCTTTCGCCCGGAGTAATGCCTTTTTCTACAAGGGCACCAAAGCCTCCTAAGAAGTCAACACCAGCCTCTTTGGCACAATCATCGAGAAGCTGGCATGTTTTAACCATCTGGTCGCGACTGAAGCCTGCACAGACTGTACCGATCGGAGAAATCGTAATTCTCTTATTGACGACGGGAATACCGTATCTATCTCCCACTTCGTTGCAGGTGGAGACTAAGTTCTTAGCAAACTTATGAATCTTTGTGCGCACTTTAAAAGAGAAAGTGCCGAAATCGTCGCTGATGCAGTCAAAAAGATTTAAGCCCAAAGTGACGGTACGAACATCCAAGTGTTCGCTGCGCAGCATATCAATTGTCGATATAACTTCACGTTCAGTAAGCATTTTTGTTCCTAATTATTCTTTAGATTGGTTAAGCGACAGAGACTCTGTGAATAGCTTCAAAAATTTGACGATGCTGCATACTCAAAGAAACGCCTTGCTCTTTGGCGATGTCAGACAAGGTTTTGTGAAGAGCTCTTCTATCAATATCAAAGGGGACGGTGATTTCAAATACCAACAAAACTTTCTCAATACCGTCAAAGCTTTCTTGATTGATAGAACGAAAGTTGTCGATGTTAATCTTACCTTCAAAAAAGATACGCGTGAAAGCGAGGAGCAAACCTTTGCCGTTTTTCCCATCAACAGTAACCACAAATGGTTCGCCGTCAGTATGAAAAACGGAACCTGCCTGGTAGTCCAGAACATCCACCCACATGTTAAAACCGCGTTTTTCAAATATTTTGACGATTTCGCTATGAACTTTCTCTTTAGAAATGTTCTTCGGCTTATTGACGATCATGATGGAAGAAAACTGATCGGCGACAGTTGTCTGGCTCATATCAACAAAATTGCAATTCAGTTTACTGAGAGCTTCAGCTACGGAATAAACGACGCCGGCCCTGTCCGGTCCCGCCACGGTCACTAGAATTTTGTCCACTTTATAAATCCTCTTTATTGGCTGTTGTGGATTATCACAAGACTGATTTTTTATATTAATTAAGAAGATAAGCCTATAAATCTTTTCACGGTACTTTTTTGACGGCGCCGAGCGTCTGAAGTTTTGGGAATGCGCCAAAGGCATTTTTGGTTGTCTGCTCAGCAATTTCTTCCACGGAGACATCTCTGAGCTCGGCTGCCACTTCCGCATACATACGAAGATCTCTTGGCATGCTGTGAGCATCTTCCGGGTTTTCCGCTCTTCTTATGGAGGAGGGCATATCCGGACAGTCGGTCTCTAGAACCAAGACGTCTTTCGGAAGCTCCGAGAGCAGTTTTCTAATTCTGCAAGATCCGGAATAAGTGCATGCTCCGCCATATCCCAGCTTCAGACCTAAATTTATGAAGATCTTAGCTTGTTCCAAGCTTCCGTTAAAGGCATGAACTGCGCCCCCTGCAATTCCGATCCGCCTAATATGCTTGGCTACGAGATCCGCGGCTCCTCGGACGTGCACACTAACAGGAAGTTGGAAGTCTCTGGCCAGCTTCAATTGATCTGAAAAGACTTTTTCTTGAAATTCCATTGGAATCTTGTCAGTAATGGTGCCATCTAAACCAATCTCACCTATTGCACTAAGAGTAGAAGTGGCCAAGTGCTGATCTATAAAATCTCTAATGAGATTATGCTCAGTACAATAAGTTTTAGGATTGAAAGAAAGCGGATGAATACCGGCAGCATACCCGGCATTTATTAAAGCAGCGACAGTATGGGTCCGCAAAACACTTCGCCAGTCGCCTGCACAAATAAGCATTTGAAAAACACCTGCATCAACGGCAAGTTCGACGGCTGAGGCAAGAGCCTGCCGAGACTTCGTGAATTCATCAACAAATAAATGATTATGGGTATCAACTAATCGAATCATCAGAAATTCTCCCGTCTTTCAGTCTTAAAATGCGGTCGCATCTTCGAGCTAAATCCATATCATGGGTCACAATAACAACTGCCGTATGCTTCATCCTAGCTAACTTGAGAAGATAGTCAAAAACAGAAAGAGCCGTGTCTTGATCCAAGTTGCCTGTTGGCTCATCTGCTAAAAGGCATACCGGATCCCCGACGGTTGCTCTTGCAATCGCAACACGCTGTCTCTCTCCGCCTGACAACTGACTCGGCAGGTGATCCTTACGGTCCCACAAGCCCATAACCCCTAATAGTTCAAGAGCCTTATTCTCCGCATAATCCGTTTTATCCCTGCGGATACGCAAAGGCATGGCAATGTTCTCCAATGCCGTGAATTCCGGCAGTAGATGATGAAATTGATATACGAAACCCAATTTTCTGTTTCTGAGAATCGTTCTTTCTTTTTCAGCTAAATGTCCCAGATCTTCCCCGTCGATTATGACTCTTCCGCTGTCGAACACGTCCAAGCCGCCGAGACACTGCAGCAAGGTAGATTTTCCGGAACCGGAAGTTCCGACAATGGCAACGATTTCACCGGCCTTAACCGTCAGGGTAACTCCCTTAAGCACCGATACCTTGGAATTACCTTCCGTATAAGTTTTCTTTACGTCAACCGCTTCAACTGCCAGTTTATTCATATCTCAAAGCCTCCGCCGGTTGAATCCTTGCTGCACGCCAGCTCGGATAAATAGTCGCCGCTAAAGAGAGAAGGAAGGAAAATACGGCAATCGGAATGATGTCATCAGCTCTCGGCTCACTCGGCATATTGGAAATCAAGTAAATATCCTTAGGCAGGAACTGAACGTTAAACATCGCTTCAATAATATTGACAATTGACTCGACGTTAAAAGCAATGAGTAAACCTAGTCCCACGCCGATTGCAACGCCGACAAAACCGATAAACATGCCTTGGATCATAAAAATTTTCATAATCGATCCCTGAGACGCTCCTTGAGTTCTGAGAATAGCAATATCGCTGCGTTTTGAGTTAACCGTCATCACCAAAGAAGAAACCAAACCGAAAGCGCCGACCAGAACGATGAGAAACAAGATAATACCCATCATTCTTTTTTCGACCTGCACAGCTGCAAACCAATTTCTGTTTTGTCTTGACCAATCAAAAGCGTAATAACCGTCTTGAAGCTGAGAATTCAAATTTCGGGCAACCACAGGAGCTTCCTGCATATCTTTCAATTTAAGCCGCAATCCCGTAGGACCGCCGGTGCGGTAGAGAGCAGCAGCATCATTCAAATGGATAAAACTCATGGAGCTGTCATATTCATAATGGCCGGAAGAAAACACGCCGGAAACCGTAAACTGTTTCATTCTCGGAACCATTCCGGCAGGGGTGAATTGCCCCTGCGGAACCATCATAGAAATTTTGTCACCCGGAACTACACCAAGGCTTCTGGCCAGATCCGTGCCGATTACGATATTGAAAGAGCCCGGCTTCAGGTCAGAGAGTTTGCCGACCCTCATCACGGTCGCCACGTTGCTGACGGATTTCTCGGCCTTTGGTTCAATACCGGTCACGGCTACCCCTTTAATGTTGGCTCCGCTGCTGAGGAGCCCCTGGCTTCTGACATATGGCGCAGCACCGATAATTTCTTTATTTTTTGATGCAACTGTTTTTGCCAATGCCTGCCAGTCTGAAATCGGGGCAGTTGTATGAACAATTTCTGCATGCGGAAGAACGGAAAGCATTTTGTCGCGTACTTCTTTTTGAAATCCGTTCATAACCGACAGAACCACGATCAATGCCATCACACCGACAGCAATCGATAAAACCGACATCCCGGAAATAAAAGACACGAAGCCATCCCTTCTGCTCCCGCGCATGGAAAACGTGTAGCGAAGCCCTACGGCCCACTCAAAAGGGAGTTTTTTTATAAAAGAATTTTTCACAAAAATTTTCCATCTGTAGAGGTAAAGTCATTTTAACTTGCAGAAGGCTGCTATTAGAATGGCGGAATGTCTTCTTGTATATTTTTATTCCCAAACGCACTTCTTTCTGAAGAAGAACGGAACCAGTTGGGCAATGCCGCTATTCCCGGCCCCCTTCGCGATATGTGCCTGGGCTTCAGCGAGCCAACGTGTTTTCCCGTTTTCGGAACTGAAGCTCTTCAAGGTATAGCCACCGATCAGTGGATATGGATGAATATTGCCAAAAAAGAGAACCTTATTCCTTATGCTCCTCTTCTTTGGGAAGGGTTCGGCGGACAAAGAATATCCAAAGAGTTCTGGCAAGTTTCTCCTTACTTTCTAGATGCTAAAGGAAACATTGAGGAAGCAGCGGAAGCTTTCGATTTAGATGAAGAGTGCTACCTGCGTGATCTTCTTGCACCACTTGCCCGGAAATATAAGCTAGAAGTTCAAGTACTAGACGGAAGATTCTTTTTTGCAAGAAAAACTGCTTGGAAAATTGAAGTTTGTCCATGGAAAGCTCAGCTGCATCAAAAACCTCAACCGGTTTTCGGAGAAGACAAATCCGAGTTTGAAGCTGTTGACAGCGAAATTAAAAATCTTCTTCAAGGAAGCGAACTTAACCAATACCGTAAAGAAAACGACCGTCAGGAAGTCCAGGGTTTATGGATCAGCGGCGGAGGATTTGATACTGCCATAAAAGACGTCTCTTTCACTCGAGTAGTTCAAACCAACTCAGTTCTTGTCAAAGGAATCTGCAAATCTTGCGGAATTGCCAATAATTTTGTCACGCCCGAGGGCGCGCCGTGGCCGGCAGAATGTCCTGAAGGGGATCGCTTAAGCATCTGTACGGATTTTTTGGATCCGGCCGTTAAGAAAGACAAGAGAAAATGGATTGATGCTTGGGAGAAAATCCGCAAACATGTTGAGAACCATCTGACCACTGCCAAAGGCATCGAAAACCTGGAATTGTTCAATCCGGTCCTTGTTGCCACCGACGGCCTTAGAGTCAGCACGATCACAAAATCATTGAAGAAATCATTTTTTCCTATGTTTGGGAAGAAGCAGGACTTCTCCAGGCAATGGATTTGTCCTAAGGATTAAAGGATGTCACTTTTCAGCGTTAGGCGTTTTAACTCCGTTGTCGCAAACAGCTTAGCCAGTGCCGGCTATCCTGCGCCCGTGGCTCGAGCCCTTGCCGCAAGAGGAGTTTGTCATGCACAAGATTTAAACGGAGAGATCAAAGATCTGCTCCCACCGCATCTTATGAAGAACTGCGTTGAGGCCGGAAAACTATTAGCCCAATGCATTCTCGAAAAGAAAAAAATTATCATCATTGGAGACTATGACTGCGACGGAGCTTCCGGCGTTGCAGTCGGTATTTTAGGCCTCAGACTTCTAGGAGCGGTGTTCCCCGATTTTCTGATTCCGGACAGAGAAAAAGACGGTTACGGCCTGTCTAAATTTCTCGTTGATCGCGCTCTGATGGAAAAAGCAGAGGTTCTTTTGACTGTGGACAACGGCATTTCATCGGTTGAAGCGGTTAAATACGCCAAGGAAAAAGGTCTGACGGTTATTGTTACCGATCACCATCTTCCAGCCGATACTCTGCCCGAGGCTGACTTTATTGTTAATCCTAATCAGCACGGAGACAACTTCCCGAGCAAAGCATTATGCGGTGCCGGTGTTATGTTCTATCTTCTTTTAGCTACTCGAAGTGCGCTTCGGGAATTAGGGCTTTATTCCCGCGTACCCCAGCCCAATCTTTTAACTCTGATTGATTTGGTTGCTTTAGCTACGATTGCCGACGTTGTTCCGCTGGATCGAAATAACCGCATCATTGTTACCAAAGGCATTGAGCGAATTCGCCAGAACAAGCTGCAGTCAGGCCTATCGGCTCTGCTCAAAGTCGCGGGACGCAATTGTTTTGATATTTCTGCCACGGAACTAGCATTTTCCGTAGCTCCGAGAATCAACGCCGCCGGGCGTCTTTCCACCAATGACTTAGGCGTCTATTGTCTTATCAGCGCCGATGCACCGACAGCATTTGATTTTGCGCAGAAGTTAGAAGAACTCAATAAAGAACGCAAAGTCAAAGAGCGCGAGATGCAGCAGGATGCACTCTCTTCTATCGGTACTTTAGACGATCCTGAAGCCCCTGCTATTTGTCTGTACGACCCCACTTGGCATTCCGGTATCGTCGGATTGGTTGCCTCTCGCATTAAAGACAGCTATTACCGTCCGACTATAGCTTTTGCGCCGAGTGCGGAAGAAGGGCGAGAAGGAGAAATCAAAGGCTCAGGCAGGTCAATCAACGGCATTCATCTGCGGGACACCCTGGATCTCATCAATAAGAACCATCCGGGCTTGATTCTCAAATTCGGAGGCCACTCTTTGGCTGCAGGTCTGACAATTAAAGAGAACGATTTACCGGTGTTTGAAAAAGCTTTCAAAAAGGCGGTTCTGAAGAATGCTCCTTCAGGAACGTTTGTTAAAAACACTTTAGTCGATGGCGAACTTGCACCGTCAGACTTCACAATGTCAGTAGCAAACGCCATTGACAGTATTGTTTGGGGTCCTTCTTTTCCTGAACCGATTTTTGCTAATCACTTTGTGGTTAAAAATCAAAAACTACTCAAAGACACTCATCTGAAACTCGATTTAGAGATGGACGGCGTAGCCGTTTCCGGCATTTGGTTTAGAAGAAAGAAACCGCTGCCTGAAAAAGCTTATCTAGCTTACAAGATCTGTGTTAACCAATGGGCCGGCCGGAGAACTCTCCAGCTCATTATTGAAGACATGGAAGACGAGGAAGAAAGGCTTCTTTAGGACTTGTCCGCACCTAAAACAAAACTCAAAACTGCTGGGAAGAAATAAAGGCTTTTCAGCAGTTTCTGTTTTTGTTTTTGAAAAGTAGAAAAAACTTGACTAACGCAAGAATCACAAGTCTTTCTCCTCTGCATCGCTCTCATAAACTTGAACGTTGCCAAAATATGATTTGTTCAAGAAAGCTCACTAATGCAGTTTTTATCCTCTTTCGGAGCAACCTTGTAGGTCTTTGAAAGCGCTTAGGCTCAAGGCCTGCATGAGAATATTTTCTCAAACTATTTGTTGCAACTTCAGATGCTCTTGACTTGATTCACCGCCAGTAACTACTTGCTTATTTAGAAAATTTTGCGCAGGCCACCAGGCTCGATGTTGTTAAGGAAAAGCCGTTTTTAATGCCTATCATTGGTAAAATGTCAGGTTCATTGAAAGTTGTATCACTCTTGATTTAATTGGAAAAACGAATGGATGTTGAACGCCTAAACCTTATTTCTTCCACTGCGGAAGATCTCTTATCCCGCGTAGAAGAACTTCGGGGGTATCTTTGACTTCGACGAGAAAGAGAGAAAACTAGAAGAAGTCAACCGTGAAATAGAAAATCCTGACCTTTGGAATAATCCTGAAAGAGCTCAGGAAATCAGCCAAGAAAAGAAACGATTAGAAGACATCGTCCTCGGTTTGAGAGACCTGCAAACCGGCTTAAAAGATTCCTTAGAACTTTTTGAATTGTCTCAAGCAGAAGATGATGAAGACACTCTGCTTGCGATCGAGCATGACGTCGGCGAGATGCGGAAAAAAGTTGAGCATCTCGAATTTCAACGTATGTTCAACCAAGATCACGACGAAGCCAATTGCTTCCTGGAAATTCAAGCCGGTGCCGGAGGTACCGAGGCTCAAGACTGGGCAAGCATGCTGGAAAGAATGTATCTCAAGTTCTCCGAACGTCAAGATTTCAAAGCAGAGCTCATTGAAGAGACTGAAGGCGATGTGGCCGGCATCAAAGGCTGCACAATCAAAATTACCGGCAATTATGCTTACGGCTGGCTCAGAACTGAAACCGGTATTCACCGCTTAGTCAGAAAGAGCCCGTTTGATTCAAACGCCAGAAGACATACCTCTTTTGCGTCCGTATTTGTGTACCCGGAAGTTGACGAATCTTTTGAAATTGACATCAATCCATCTGACCTCAGAATTGATACTTTCCGAGCTTCCGGTGCGGGCGGTCAGCATATTCAGAAGACAGACTCGGCCGTTCGAATCACACATATTCCGACAGGTATTGTTGCTGTTTGCCAAAATGGCCGAAGCCAGCATCAAAACAAAGCCGATGCGATGGCTGTTCTGAAATCTAAGCTCTACGAAGCTGAATTGAGAAAGCGCCAGGCTGTTCAGCAAGCGGTTGAAGACAGCAAGAGTGATATTTCTTGGGGCCATCAGATTCGATCTTATGTGCTGGATCAATCTCGTGTTAAAGACTTAAGAACCAATGTCGAAACCGGCAACACCATTGCTGTCCTAGACGGTGCCTTAGAGCAATTCATTGAAGCAAGCTTGAAGCAGGGAGTCTAAGATGGCGACACTTACCATCATCACCGGTGCCTCCAAAGGCTTAGGCAAGCAACTGGCTCTTCAATGCATGAAGGAGGGCGATACCGTTGCCACCATTGAGCGTCATCCGGACACTGAGCTTGTCGGCATCGCCAAAGAACTCGGCTGTGAGTTAATTCAGCTTCCCGTTGACTTAACAGATCTTAATTCCACAGTATCGACCGTTT
Organism: Turicimonas muris; assembly: GCF_002221595.1. Taxonomy (GTDB): domain Bacteria; phylum Pseudomonadota; class Gammaproteobacteria; order Burkholderiales; family Burkholderiaceae_F; genus Turicimonas; species Turicimonas muris. The sequence continues at coordinate 57,848 of NZ_NHMP01000001.1, read as the reverse complement.
CCTGGCTGATTAACCAAGCCTCGCCGGAGCAATTCTCCTCTGTCAGGCTCATCAACAATGCCGGAGTCCTCGGACCTGTCGGACCGATTTCTGAGGCCTCTGCTCCGGACATCGATCACACGATCCGCATCAACTTTGAAGCACCGGTTCTTATTATTCAGAGATTTTTAGAATTAACCAAGAATTGGAAAGCGCCTAAGAGAATCATGAATATTTCTTCCGGCGCCGCTAGAAAAGACGTTCCGGGCTGGGCCATGTACTGTTCGACCAAAGCAGCCTTAGACAGATTTTCTTCTACCGTTTCCGAGGACGCCAAAATCCACGGAATCGATCTCAAGATTTCCTCCGTTGCTCCCGGCGTCGTTGACACCGGAATGCAAGAACAAATTCGTTTGCTCTCTTCGGAAGATTTTCCGCAAGTCGAAAGATTTAAAACCCTCAAAGAAGAGAGTAAATTAACTTCGCCTGATAAGGCTGCCGCCAAACTTTTGGCCTATCTCGACAGCCCTGCTTTCGGACAAGAAACCATTACCGATATCAGAAACATTTCCTTCGAAGGATAAAAATGCAAAATCAAGAAAACGCAAAAGATCAAGTAGAGCTCAAAGAGCAGGAAAACCACATTATCGAAGAGAGACTCGCCAAGTTAGACAAGCTTCGCCAGGCAGGTCCCGCTTATCCGAATGACTTCGAGAAAAAAGAAGAACTCGGCGATATTCGTGCTAAGTACGAAAACACTTCTGCAGAAGAATTAGAAGCCAATCCGGTTGAAGTTCAAGTCGCCGGCCGCATTATGCTTAAGCGAGTTATGGGAAAAGCCAGCTTTGCCACAGTCAAAGACGTCAGCGGCACTATTCAGTTCTTCATCACTCTTGCAGAAGTCGGTCCTGAAACTTACGAACTCTTTAAGAAGACTATTGATATCGGTGATATCGTCGGTGCCAAAGGCACACTGTTCCGCACACAAAAAGGCGAACTCTCCGTCCGCGTCAAAGTTCTCAGACTTTTAACCAAGAACATCCGTCCGCTTCCTGATAAGTTCCATGGTCTGTCCGATCAAGAAATCCGTTATCGTCAGAGATACGTGGACCTGATCATGAACGAAGACACACGCAAGACATTCAGAATCCGCTCTAAAGCCATTGCAGCTACACGTCAGTTCATGATGGAACACCGCTTTATGGAAGTTGAAACTCCGATGCTTCATCCGATTCCGGGCGGAGCTTCTGCAAAGCCGTTCATCACTCATCACAATGCCCTCGATATGGACATGTACCTCCGTATTGCGCCCGAACTTTATTTGAAGAGATTGGTTGTCGGCGGTTTTGAACGTGTATTTGAATTGAATCGTTCCTTCCGCAATGAAGGTGTGGACGTTCGTCACAATCCTGAATTCACCATGATGGAATTCTATGCAGCCTACAAGGAATACCACTGGCTCATGGATTACACAGAAAAACTTCTCCGCTTTGTTGCCAACCAGACTATCGGCACAGAAATTATTCAGTATCAGGGCCACACCATCGACCTTTCCAAGCCGTTTGATCGCCTGACAGCAAAAGACGCCGTTCTTAAATACTGCCCGCAGTACACAGCAGAAAATCTTGAAGACGCCGACTTCATGCACAAAGAACTGGAAAGACTCGGAGAGCCACAGAAGAAGAACATTGGTATCGGAGCCCTTCAAATGGCCATGTTCGAAGCAACAACTGAAGCCAAATTGATTCAGCCGACATACATCATTGACTATCCGGTTGAAATCTCTCCGTTAGCCCGAGCTTCCGACAAGAATCGGGAAATCACGGAACGCTTTGAACTTTTCATGGCCGGACGTGAAACAGCAAACGGCTTCAGCGAATTGAACGATCCTCAGGATCAGGCCGCTCGTTTCCAAGCTCAAGCAAAACTCAAAGCAGAAGGCGACGATGAAGCCATGTACTACGACGCTGACTATGTTCGCGCTCTTGAATACGGCCTTCCTCCGACAGGCGGCTGCGGTGTAGGTTTAGACAGATTCGTCATGCTCTTGACTGATTCTGCCAGCATCCGTGATGTTCTTCTCTTCCCACATATGCGTCCCGAGTCATAAAAATGCTGAGTAATTCTGCCAAAGATCTGTTGGTTAACCTTCTTACCACGCTAGGAAAACAAGCTGATGAAAAGGTTCCGGCGACAAGAATTTCTTTATTTTTAAACGATATTCTTGTGGGACATTTGAAGAGCAGAGAAGCCGTTTTTCTCAAGAAAACATTCCGTTTTATAGAGCTTGACGGACCGTGTTCCAGATGTCGGATTTTGGCAGAAAATCCGCAGCAAGCCTCTAAAAGAATTGCTGCAATTTCTCAGATTTTTAAACAATGCGGTCTTGTCACAGCGTGGCGAGACGAGTTACTACCGGTGGTTTCTGTCAAAGACTTCGGCAGAACCACGGGATTAGCCGAAATTGAAAGAGCGATGGCCAGACCATTTGCTCTTTCAACCTTTGCCGTTCATCTAAATCCTTACACACAAGACGGCCGTCTATGGGTGTCTCAACGTTCATTTAAGAAGGCGATAAACCCGGGCTATTGGGATAATTGCGCAGCCGGCATGGTCCCTATCGGCGAGACATTTCTGACTGCCATGGCACGAGAAAGCTGGGAGGAAGCCGGTATCGAAGAAGGCACTCTCCAATTTCATTTTCTAGAGCGCCATTTGATTTCCAGAGCAGTAACCGAAGGATGGATGTTCGAACATACGATTATGTTCGATGCTGATGTTAGCGACAACTTTGTTCCTCACAACGTTGACGGAGAGGTCGAGAAATTCGAACTTTTAACACAAGAAGAAGTGATTCAAAGAGCTGCTATCGGTGCATTCACATTTGAATCTTCTCTGTCTGTTCTATTATCAATTGCCAACAAGAACGGCCTTTCAGCGGATCTTATCAGCTATACAAACCACTTGTTTTGAAGGGCATAGGCGTATTGACGAAAAAAGCCCGAGGCACTCTTATCTGGATCGTCCGCAGGCTTCACGGAATCTCATCTGTAAAGTTTTAAGCGATCAGCATCTGGTCTTTTGGGCAGTTCTTCTTAATTCATTCCATCAATTCTCCGATATTTTCTGATCGTTTTGTCTTGACTTTATTCTTGACCACACAGGATGCCTCATATAGTGCTATCTGTCTTGATCCAGTGAACCTCTGTTTCACTCTCTTGGAATTACTTTAATTTCCACTCCGTTTTTGAATCTAAGGAATCTAAGCCTTTCAGATAAGCCTTATTTCGATTTTTTTACCAATAGCATGCGCATATCGTTGTAACACAGCGAAAGTAGGAAGTTTTCCTTCTTTAAGGTTTGCTTCTAGTCTGCAAACCGCAGACCGAGGCAATTGCATTCTCTTTGCTACATCACTTTGGGAAAGTTGTTGCTCTTTTCTTGCGGCTAAAGCAGCATCAAGGAGAGCGTACTGATCGTCAAGCTCTTTGACAGCATTACAAAAGTCAGGGTTTTCTTTCCATCTTGCGATCATTTCTTCATGAGTCATGGAAGTTCTATCAGCCATTCTTAACCTCCTTAAGGCGGTTCCCTGCAATTTTCAGCTCTTTGTCAGAAGTTTTCTGAGATTTTTTAATAAAAGAATGCAGAACTACAATCCTTTGGATTTAATCTTCTCTGACTGTTCTATTATCAATTGCCAACAAGAACGGCCTTACAGCGGGTCTTATCAGCTATCAGGAGATTTAATCCTACGTGTCAAATAGTGCAAAACCTTAAGAAGCATGTCTGCAAACTCTCTCTTCTGAATAGGCCCGTGTGTTTGGAATGCTTTGGCTAGAGGCAGCCCAATTTCATTTTTCTTTAAACAAAAACGGCCTTGCGGCCGCTTTTGTTTATCTCGGAAAGTCCAGGTACTTCCCTAACTGCTTGAATTACTCAACTTCATCAAGCCACGCCATTAAGATCGCTTCAAGGATCTTTTCATTACTGGCCTCAGGATCATCTTCAAACCCGTCAAGTTCACAGATCATCTGATGCATCTGCGGAAAACCAAGCTTCAATGGATCCTGATCGGGATACTCATCCGCTAAAGCAATAGCAATATCTCTTGTATCAGACCACTTCATATTTAAAAAGCTTCCCTAGCGTGGTTTCTAGAATACTTAGGAATCTCCACGGTAATGTCTTCATCACCAACTGTAGTTTGGCAAGACAGTCTTGAATTAGACTTCAATCCCCAGGCCTGATCAAGCAAGTCTTCCTCATCGTCCTCAGCCGAAGCAAGGGTATCGAATCCTTTGTCGATATAACAGTGGCAAGTTGTACATGCACAAGACAATTCGCAGGCGTGTTCAATTGGAACGCCGTTGTCCAATAAAGCACGAGCTAAGTTAGTACCTGCCGGTACTTCAAATTCCTTGCCGTTAGGGCAAATAGTTTCATGGGGGAGAACTGTAATTTTTGGCATCTTTATACCTCGTAAACAGACTTACCCTGCAAAGCTGCAAGGATTGTTCGATTCATTCTGCGGGCAGCGAAATCTTCAGTCCCTTTAGAAAGGGCATTGATTGCTTTCTTAATCGCCTCAGTGTCATCTTGCTCCTTAACACGAACAAGATCCTCAATTAAAGCGTCGATTTGAGAACGTTCCTCAGCATTAAGCAAGTCGGCATCAGTCTTTAAAGCGGACTCTGTAGATTCAAGCAAGCGGGCTGCTTCAACTTTCTGCTCACGCAGCTCTCTCAGTTTCATGTCTTCTTCAGCATGACCATGGGAATCTTTAAGCATTCTGGTGATTTCATCTTCGCTCAAACCATAGGACGGCTTAACGGAAACGGACGCTTCTGCTCCCGTGGTGTTTTCTCTTGCTGAAACTGAAAGAAGACCGTCGGCATCCACCTGGAAGGTAACGCGGATTCTTGCAGCTCCGGCAACCATCGGAGGAATTCCTCTAAGCGAGAATTTTGCCAAAGAACGGCAATCTTCGACCATGTCCCTTTCGCCTTGAACGACGTGGAAAGACATTGCTGTCTGACCGTCCTTAAAAGTTGTGAAATCTTGCGCCATGGCAACTGGAATTGCCGTATTTCTTGGAATGACTTTTTCTACTAGACCGCCCATAGTTTCGATGCCGAGAGATAGCGGAGTGACGTCTAGCAAAAGCCAATCTTCACCGGATTGATTGCCGGCAAGCAAGTTGGCCTGCATAGCAGCTCCAACCGCAACCACTTCATCCGGATCGATATCGGTTAAAGGCGGCTGATCAAAATAGTTTTCTACCGCTTCACGAACATTCGGCATACGGGTTGAACCGCCGACTAAAACAACCCCTTTGATTTCGCTGCGTTTCAAGCCTGCATCTTTAAGAGTGTTTTTTGTCGTTTCAATGCATTTATTAACAAGATGAGCGGTGATAGCGGCAAAAGCCTCTCTGGAAATAGTCAGATTAACAATCTTTCCGTCGCTCAAAGTTGCGTGAATAACTGCCCTTTCGTGAGTAGTCAAATGTTCTTTAGCTTGTTTGGCTTTTCCCAAGAGAAGACGAGAATCGGATTTATTGAGGAAGGACAATCCTGCCTGCTCTAAAATCCAGCAATACAATCTTTGGTCGAAATCATCGCCGCCTAACTGGCTATTGCCGCCGGTGGCAAGAACTTCAAACACTCCCTTGGACAAGCGCAGAATAGAGACGTCAAAAGTACCGCCTCCCAAGTCGAACACGATATAAAGACCTTCGGCTCCTTTATCAAGCCCGTAAGCTAATGCGGCAGCGGTTGGCTCGCCTAACAAACGCAGTACGTTTAATCCTGCCAATTTGGCGGCATCTTTGGTTGCTTGTCTTTGAGCATCATCGAAATAAGCCGGAACTGTTACGACAGCACCGACAAGTTCACCGCCTAACGCTTCTTCAGACCGTGATTTAAGCTTTTTAAGGATTTCTGCAGAAACTTCAACCGGAGATTTTTCCCCGTTTACCGTGCGAAGTCTAAGCATTCCTTCGCCATCTGTTAAATCATAGGAGATGTAAGAGCCCTCTTGTCTGACTTCGTCAGCACTTCTGCCCATTAGTCGCTTAACACTGGAAATTGTATTGAGAGGATCTTCCGAAGATTTCAGTCTGGCTTCTTCACCGACTTCCACCTCTCCGTTTTCAAGATATCTAACAACGGAAGGAAGAAGCTTTTCTCCTTTTTCATCAACAAGTACTTCCGGTGAGCCATTACGCACGGTCGCCACTAAGGAATTGGTAGTTCCTAGGTCTATACCTACGGCTAACCGCTCCTCATGGGGAGCGGTTGACATACCGGGTTCGGAAATTTGCAATAAAGACATAAAGTTATTTCAAATCTTCTAATTGCCTTGCGAGGAACATTATTTTTTTAATGTTCTCACTGGCAGTTTTTGGATCTTTATCCTCGTCCAAAGAATGTTCGACTTTTTTTAGCAAGTCTTCTTTTTCCCCGGAGATTTCTTCTTTTAGCTTCTTCAGCCGGGTCTCATCATTTGCTTCTTTAGCTGTTGAGATTTCTTCGCGGCGAATCAGCTGATCCATTAAAAACTCTTCATTAATTGAGCCGCTGGATTCTTCATCCACCGGAGATCCCAAAAGCGCACAAACAAGCTTGGCCCTTTGGATGGGGTCTTTCAGAACGGAGTAGGCATCGTTCAAACGAGTTGACCACTGCTGAGCATTTCTCTTTTCAGCTTCAGAGGCGGATGCAAACCTATCCGGATGCACCATTTTCTGAATCTGGAAGTATTTTTGTCCGAGTTCAGCTTCATCAATCTTGAAGCTCACGGGCATATTAAAAATTTGAAAGGCATTAAAAGCAGTCAACTCATCTCTCCTAAACTGAATTAAACGTGAAAGGATTTGCCGCAGCCGCAGCTTTCTTTCTCGTTCGGATTGGTGAACTTAAATCCGGAGTTCAGCCCCTCTTTCACGAAATCGATGTCTGTACCGTCAATGTATACAAGGCTCTTTGGATCGACAATGACCTTGATTCCGTAAGACTCGAAAACATTGTCTTCAGGCTCTGCTGCATCAGCAAATTCAAGAGCGTAAGCCATGCCGGAGCATCCGCTGGTCTTCACGCCGACGCGAATCCCAATGCCCTTGCCGCGCTTTGTCAAGAACTTCTGAACGTGTTCAGCGGCTTTTTCAGTCAAGGTAACTGCCATTATTTCTTTCCTAATTGTTCTTGTTTATGACGGTAATCTTCTACGGCTGCCTTAATTGCATCCTCTGCAAGAATTGAGCAGTGGATTTTGACAGGAGGAAGTTCCAACTCTTCAGCAATAGCTGTATTTTTGAGCTGTTGGGCTTCTTCAAGAGTCTTACCTTTGATCAATTCGGTGACCAGAGAAGAGGAAGCGATAGCGCTAGTGCAGCCGTAAGTTTTGAACTTAGCGTCTTCGATAACGCCTTGGTCATTGACTTTAATCTGGAGGCTAAGCACATCGCCGCAAGCAGGTGCGCCACGTGTTCCTGTTCCGACATTAGGATCATTCTTATCCAAACGTCCGACATTTCTCGGATGGTTGAAATGGTCCATTACTTTTTCGCTGTATTGCATTACGTCAATTCCTTATTAATGTTCTTTCCACTCGACAGACTTGAGATCTGTACCTTCTTTGTGCATTTCCCACAACGGAGAGAGCTCTCTTAATGCTGCTACATTTTCTTTAAAGAGCTTGATGGTGTAGTCGATTTCTTCTTCGGTTGTAAATCTGCCGATAGAAAAACGGATAGAGCTGTGAGCCAACTCATCATCGATTCCTAAGGCTTTCAGAACATAAGAAGGTTCCAAGCTGGCGGATGTACATGCGGAACCGGAAGAAACGGCAACATCTTTGCAGCGGGCCATCAAAGCTTCACCTTCAACAAACTCAAAACTCATATTCAAATTGAACGGGGCACGATGTTCCATGCTGCCGTTTACATGAACGGCTTCAATTTCAGAGAGGCCTTTGAGGAGCTTGTCGCGGAGTTTTCTTTCTCTTTCGGCCTCCTGCTCTAATTCAAGACGGGCCAGACGATAAGCTTCACCCATTCCGACGATCTGGTGCGTAGCAAGCGTACCGCTTCTCATACCTCTTTCATGGCCACCGCCGTGAATAATAGCTTCGATTCTGGCGCGAGGTTTGCGGCGAACGTAAAGAGCTCCCATGCCCTTTGGACCGTAGACTTTATGAGCGGACAAGCTCATCAAATCGATTTTGAGTTTTTCCATATCCAGAGGAATCTTACCGGCTGCTTGCGTAGCATCGCAGTGGAAGAGGATGCCTCTTTCACGACACATTTCACCGATCTTTTCGATATCTTGGACAACACCGATTTCGTTGTTGACAGCCATAACGGAAACCAATGTTGTGTCAGGACGCATTGCTTTAGCGAGCTCGTCGAGGTCGATTAAACCGTCTTTTCCAACGCCTAAGTAAGTAACTTCAAAACCTTCTCTTTCAAGCTCTCTCATGGAGTCAAGAACTGCCTTGTGTTCTGTCTTGACTGTGATTAAATGTTTGCCCTTATCCTTGTGAAATCTGGCTGCACCTTTGATAGCCAAGTTATCGCTTTCTGTTGCACCGCTGGTCCAAACGATTTCTTTCGGATCGGCGTTGATCAATTTTGCAACTTCCGCACGGGCGTTTTCAACGGCTTCCTTTGCATCCCAACCATAAGGATGGCTTGTGCTAGCCGCATTACCGAAATGTTCATTCAGATACGGAATCATCTTCTCTACAACTCTTGGGTCAGTTGGAGTTGTTGCAGAGTAGTCAAGATAGATAGGGAATTTCATTATGGACTCCATTTATTTTTTAGAGCAATTAGATTTTGAAGGTTTAACAATCTTTACTTGTTGAATACCTTGATCCTTAAGCAGCTTCTTTTCCGCAAGATCTTTAAGAGAAATGTCATGAAGAAACTTTCGCATTTCTTCATTGAGGCTGTCCCATAAATCAAAGGTGATACATTCTCCCTGACCGTCACAGCCGGCTCGGGACTTTGTACATTCGGAAGTCTTCAGGGTTGAATCGACCGCATCAAGGATCTCGTCAACTCGAATCTGATCGGAAGATTTAGCTAAGCGGTAGCCACCTTTCGGACCGCGGTTGCCTTCGACCAAACCTGCCTTTCTCAGTTTTCCGAAAAGCTGTTCGAGATAGGACGGAGACAAGTGTCTTCTAGCACTTATTTCCGCTATAGTGACATGCTCCTGCGGGGCTTGAAGCGCAATATCAAGCATCGCAGTGACAGCAAATCTTCCTTTAGTAGTAAGCTTCATTATCCTATTCCGATTAATTTAGTCGGGAATATACTCTCATCAATTTCCGAGTGCAACTGTCGGAAATGTTGTTTTTCATCCTGAGCCCGAGATCTTTGCGCGATTTTTTATTAAGCAGAAAAGTAAGACTGCCGAGAATCTTTACAAGTGTTTGTTAAATAAACGAAACTATTTTGAGTCCAAAAAGGCAATGAAATAGAGGCCGCTCATTTGGGGAACGATTTTCTCATTCAAAAAGATGATGCCGTTGAAGAAGTAATTAATGTGAAAAGGAAGTCACTGCCGGAAAAGTTTTGAGCAAGCAAGCTGTTGGGTGAAGGATTTCTCTAGATAAATCCCAGATACTAAAAAAGGACCTATTCGGTCCTTTAGTAAGCGCGTAATTTTAGAAGTTTCTCGAAGGCGTATACATAGAAGCTCTCTTCTTGACAACATCAAGCAGACCTTCACACGCATCTTCGCAATAATCCAACACTGTGTTGAAGCCTTCATTGCCGCCATAGTACGGATCAGGAACAACAGCCGTGTCGTTTTCGCTCGCATAACGCATCAAGAGAGCCAATTTGTGCTTGTACATAGGAGGGCAAATCTGCTGCATTGCAGTAAGATTTTCCCAGTCCATAGCCAAAATGAAGTCGCATTCGCGGAAATCATCTACAGTTATTTGTCTGGCTTTAAGGTTGGAAAGATCATATCCGCGCTTCCTTCCTGCGATTTGAGCACGAACGTCCGGAGCCTCTCCGACGTGATAGCCATGAGTACCGGCAGAATCAACGATAACACGATCGCTCAAGCCAGCTTCACGGACCATTTTTTCAAAAACCGCTTCAGCAGTAGGGGAACGGCAAATATTTCCCATACAGACAAATAAAACTTTAACCATAATTAATTACGCCAATTTTTAATTTTTTTCTTCAAATCCAACCAGTTACGTTAAAACAGGCACAGAAATCGCTCTTAAAAGGGACAATGCCTCTTTTAAGACTGATATATAGTAAGCAAAATTATTGAAAAATAAAAGTATGTATTTTCCTATCTTGCGCTCTTTTGTGACGAAATTTTTTAGATTTTTTCATCAGAGTCGTGGCCGTCAGCACCAAAAACTTGTTTTTTCACGGTGCTTAGTTTGTCGCGAATAGCAGCAGCCTTCTCAAATTCCAAATTCTTAGCACACTCGAACATTTCTTTTTCCAGTTTTTTGATCTCTCTGGCCAGCTCTTTGGGATCCATTCTTTCCCAGTCCATCCCGTCAACAAGATTTGAAGCCGGATCATCAACCAGATCTTTGTAGACTCCATCGATAATGTCTTTAATTTCTTTCTTTACGCTCTTCGGCGTAATTCCGTGAGCCTTATTGAAGTCGCTTTGTTTCTTGCGTCTTCTTCCCGTTTCTTCCATAGCCAAACGCATGGAGTCGGTAATTTTATCGGCGTAAAGAATAGCTTTTCCTTCTACGTTACGTGCTGCACGGCCGATGGTTTGAATTAAAGAACGCTCACTGCGCAGGAATCCTTCTTTATCCGCATCCAAAATAGCCACAAGAGCAACCTCAGGAATATCCAAGCCTTCACGAAGCAAGTTAATGCCCACTAATACATCGAAAACGCCGGCACGCAAATCACGGATGATCTCCACTCTTTCAACCGTATCAATATCAGAGTGCAAGTAACGAACCTTAACTCCGTTATCTTCCAAGAACTCAGTCAGATCTTCTGCCATTTTCTTTGTAAGTGTCGTTATTAATACTCTTTGTCCTTTGGGTACCCGCTCCTTGATTTCAGCTAAAACATCATCCACCTGAGTCCCTGCCGGGCGTACTTCTACTTCCGGATCGATCAAACCTGTCGGGCGAACCACTTGCTCAACAATCTGGGACGAATGCTCAGCCTCATATTTGGAAGGGGTAGCGGAAACAAAAATTGCTCTTCTCATCTTCCGTTCAAACTCATCAAATTTAAGCGGACGGTTGTCTCTAGCACTCGGCAGTCTGAAGCCGTATTGAACAAGAGTGTCTTTTCTTGATGCGTCTCCTCGGTACATTCCTCCGATCTGACCCAACAAGACATGAGATTCATCAAAGAACATCAAGGCATCTTTTGGCAGATAATCAATTAACGTCGGAGGAGGTTCTCCTGGTAACGCCCCCGATAAATGACGGCTGTAGTTCTCGATGCCTTTACAGAAACCGAGTTCATTTAGCATCTCAAGGTCGAACTGTGTTCTTTCTTTAATTCTCTGAGCTTCCAGCAGTTTCCCTTCGCTCAGGAATGTGGCTTCTCTTTCTTTAAGTTCTTCCTTAATCGTGTCAATAGCCCGAAGAATGTCATGACGCGGGGTCACATAGTTAGAAGTCGGATAAATCGAGAAACGATCCACTTTATGTCTGACCTTCCCTGTCAGCGGATCAAAGAAATACATTTCCTCAATTTCATCATCAAAGAGCTGAATTCTCAATGCCAATTCTGAATGCTCGGCCGGGAATACATCGATAGTGTCGCCACGGACGCGGAACGTCCCTCGAATGAAATCCATATCATTTCTCTGATATTGGATTCTGACCAAATGAGCAATCAAGTCACGCTGATCAATTCTTTGTCCGCGCTTTAAGATAAGCCGCATTTCCGTGTAGGACTCCGGTTTTCCGATACCGTAAATTGCACTGACGGTCGCCACAATAATGACGTCACGTCTTTCTAGCACGCTCTTAGAAGCGGCCAAACGCATCTGTTCGATGTGCTCGTTAATTGAAGAATCTTTTTCAATAAAGAGGTCGCGCTGGGGAACGTAGGCTTCCGGCTGATAGTAATCGTAGTAGCTGACGAAATATTCAACAGCATTATTCGGGAAGAAATCTCTCATTTCCGAATAGAGCTGTGCAGCCAAGGTTTTATTCGGGGCCATGATAAGGGTCGGCAGCCCTGTTTTGGCAATTACATTAGCCATGGTAAAAGTTTTACCACTGCCGGTCACGCCTAATAGGGTCTGTGCCGCAAGTCCGTCTTCTACGCCTTCCACTAATTCCTTAATTGCCTGAGGTTGATCGCCTGCCGGCTCAAAAGGTTGGTGGAGTTCAAACGGGGAATTTGGATAACGAATAATATTTGTCAACTAACTTCTCCTAACTACTCGGATAATCCTATCACTCGCAGTCAATTCCAAAGAGTATAGATTTTCAATTTGAGATGAGAAAGGCAATTCCCAGAGCTTCTGTAATGGCTTTAGAGAAAAATATCCAAGAGAAGGACTCGACTGTATTATTCTTTCCACAACATATTGAAGTCATTAATTTTGTCTCTTTCCTCTTCACCGATTTTCTGCGGCGCCCGTCCCGCCTTGTTCCAAAAGAATTTAGCAAACAAAAAATTGTGAAATATTCCCTCGTCGGCAAAATTCACTGGGGACTTAACCCTAATATCTCTCTTTCGATTGACGTGTTAGGATGATTTCAGAACCAAGGAGGGGAAAAATGAAGAAAATTTTCTTGATCTTAGCCGCTGGTCTTTTAGTTTTTGGTACAGCAAACGCTAAATTCGTTCATCGCTGGGACGCAGACTCTCTTTCTAAAGGAAAGTTTGTACCGGTCAAGACAGCATTCGTCAAGAAAGAGGTGAAAGTTGAAGGGATCCAGATAGAAAATAAACACATTCTGGTCAAGATCGATTACACGGGAAAAATCTTCACAGAACCGAGCCTTATCGCCAAAAATTAATTTGTCATAGAAGTTTTAAAAAGTTGGGCCTGGAATTTCAAGTTCTCTTGGTCCAATTTTTTTGCTTAAAACTTCTGAGTTTATTTTGTTGACACTGTCGTCATGTCCCGCAACTGAGACGGCTCATCCTTCTCAACCATTCTTATTTCTATAGTGAAATCAACTTCAAAACAGGCAATGACACAAAGACCGTCTTACGGCGGCCTTCACGTACCCTAGAGAATTGCTATCTATGTTAGATTTATTAAGCTTCATTTTTACTGAACTTCGGTGCGATAAAGCCCCAGAGAGTCCAACCGAGGAATGTAGCTAAAGAACCCCAGAAAACTTCGTTGATGCCGGTGGAGAACAAAGCGTAGAAACTGTAAACCGCACCTACGAAACCGATAAAGACATACACTTTAGCTTTTGTGACTTCAACATGAGCTGCCTTCATGATAACCGGCAGAGCTGCCATAGACAGGATGTAAGGCATGATGTTTGTCACAACAGCAAGGTCGACGAGTCTGTTGAACTGCTTGAACAATTCAGGGCTGATTGTCATGAAGCAGAAACCTGTTTGAACTGCAACAATAATCAGCATACCGAGAACCGGAGCTTCCCATTTGTTAACTTTAGCAAAGGCTTTCGGGAAGAAACCGTCAACAGCAGACTGCTGGAATACTTTAGCAATTGTGAACTGCCAGCCAAGAGTAGAACCCGCACAAGACAGAACCAGCATGAACATGACGATCTTACCGATTGTGGAGTTGAACATCATGGTAAATGTCAAACCGAACGGAGCATTAGATTTCACGAGTTCTGCGTTAGGAACAATACCGGCGATGATGTTGGTGGAAACAATGTATATGATTGCCACACCAATCGTAGCAGCCAATACTGCGATTGGAACATTCTTTTCAGGATTGTCAACGGCGTCAGAGTTTGCACAAGCGCTTTCCAATCCAAGGAAGGCCCACAAAGTCATGGAAATCGAAGCACCGACAGCGCTAAAGAACGGTTCGTTATGAGGGTTCCAAGCTTCGATGTACATTGTCGGGCTGAACCAGAACCAGCCGATAACGGACAAGCAAAGAACCGGGAGGATGGCGCACCAAACAGCAACCGAGCTGAATTTACCGGTAATAGAGGCACCGGCAAAGTTTGCTACTGTGCAAAGCCAAAGCACAACGATTGTAGAAATACACACGGCTACCGGGCTTAGTTCCATTTCCAAGAATTCAGCGCCATAACCGACACATGTAATAGCAATAGCGATATTAGCAAACAGCAAAGATACACCGTAAGTGTAGTTTGCCATGAAGTTACCGGCCTTACCGAATGCGTATTCTGTATAGCCGCCCATACCTGGACGTTTACTGAACATACCGCACTTAGCAAATGCATAAGCCAAGCACAAAGAACCTAAAGCGGTAATTAACCAAGAGAGGATTGAGATAGTTCCCACTTCTGCCAACTTTGTAGGAAGCATAACAATACCGGAGCCCATCATATTAATAGCAGTAAGCAGTGTCAACTGCGTGACGGACATCTTTGCACGATTTTCAGACATGATATTTTTTATCCGAATAAGTAAGTTGATCCCCGGAGCCTCCCGGCTCCGGACGTTGGAAGAAATTACGCTTTAGGCTGAGACAAGCGTTTTGCAACCTCTTCTTTGAGGACGTAGCAATAAACTCTCTTCTTGCCGTCTTCGTTCTTGAGGTATACACCCTGCAGCTCCGGAGCGAATCCAGGCATACGGTTAATAGCTTCTTCCCATGCTAAGAAGTACTGCAGAACCGGACCACCCCAAACTTCGCCCGGGAAGCAGCAAAGAACTCCCGGTGGATAAGGAAGAGCTCCTTCAGCAGCGACTCTGCCTTCTGCCTGCTCCATTGGAATGAGATCAGTTTGGCCGCGAAGGAAGGCAAAGTGAGCTTCTTGCGGATTAACAACAGATTTCGGGAAATAATCAAAGCGGAACATTTGCTTTTGAATTTCCTTAATGTTTCTCTCTTTGTAGAAATCGTGCATTTCTTGGCAGAGCTGTCTGATTGTATAGCCCTTGTAACGTTCTTCATTGGCCTTGTAAACACTTGGCAGAACATCTTCAAGAGCTGCATTTTCGTCAAGCAATCTTTCGAAGCGGGCAATCTGTGTAACCAGATGGTCCATCTTTTCTTTGTCTTCGGCAGGAGTCATCAAGAACAAAATGGAATTCAAATCGTTCTTTTCAGGAATGATACCGTTTTCGCGCAAGTAGTTGGCCAAAATAGTTGCCGGAACGCCGAACTCTTCGTATTCACCTGTTTCAGGATTGATACCCGGAGTTGTGAGTAAGAACTTGCATGGATCGACCATGTATTGATCCTGACCGTATCCTTCGAAGGCATGCCATTTTTCACCGGGACCAAACTTGAAGAAGTTCAGATCTGTAGCAATCTGTTCTGTCGGATAATCCTGCCATGGAGTTCCGTTAACCTTTGTAGGAATAAACGGCTTGATGTAGTGGCAAGTTGCCAATAGAAGTTTGCGAGCTTCAATAGTTGTTCTGACGCAATCGGCCCACAATCTTCTTCCTGCTTCACCTTCCTGCATCTTGGCATTGACGTCAAGAGCGGCAAAAAGAGGATAGAACGGGCTTGTAGAAGCGTGCATCATAAAGGCGTTGTTAACGACTTTATGAGGAATGTATCTGTCTTGGCCCTTGATATGAGAGTCTTTCTTGTGAATCTGAGAAGTCTGTGAAAAACCTGCTTGTTGCTTATGAACAGACTGAGTAACGAAGATGCCTGGGTCTTCTGGTCCCAAATCCAAAAGCAATGGAGAGCAATCTCTCATCATTGGAATAAACTGTTCGTAACCAACCCATGCGGAATCGAACAGAATGTAATCACAGAGATGGCCGATCTTGTCAACTACTTGACGGGCGTTGTAAATAGTTCCGTCATAAGTACCGAGCTGAATAACGGCAAGTCTAAACGGTCTCTTAGCATTTGCTTTTTCAGGAACTTTTTCGGCAACCAGCTTTCTTAAGTAAGCTTCGTCAAAGCATTTTTCATCAATACCGCCAATAAATCCATACGGATTGCGTGCAGTTTCCAAATAAATCGGTGTTGCACCAGCCTGAAGAAGAGCACCGTGGTTAATGGACTTGTGGTTATTTCTATCGTAAAGAACCAAGTCTCCCGGTGTTAAACAAGCATTCAGCACAACCTTATTAGAAGCGGATGTACCGTTCAAAACGAAATAAGTCTTATCAGCGTTGTAAATCTTGGCAGCTGCTTTTTGAGATTCGCATGGAGCGCCTTCGTGAATCAAAAGGTCTCCCATGGAAACGTCCGCGTTGCAGAGGTCGGAACGGAAAATTTCTTCACCGAAGAAGTCATAAAAAGCGCGGCCTGCCGGATGACGGCGGAAATAAGAACCGCCTTGGTGTCCCGGGCAGTCAAATTGTGCTTTACCCTGTCTTACATAGTGTGTAAGAGCCCCAAAGAACGGAGGAAGAACTTTGCTTTCATATCCTCTAGCAGCTTCGTCGATTTGACGGCCATAGAGACGGCGGTTTGTTGGGTCGTCATTGATAACACCAACGATACGGCCGATCAATTCTTTAGGTGTTTCCTGATCGGAATCCATCATTAAGAAAATTGGAAGACCGAATGCAGTTGCATCAACTCTCTTCAATTTACCGTTACGGTAGTCGTCAAGGCTAATAACTACTGCAGAAACTTCAGTTAAATCAGCTGTAACAAGATCTACAACTTCGCGTTCAACTTGAAGCATGTCTTTAATTTTCTGGGAAGCAGCAATTTTCATTTTATGCATAATAGTGTCCTCTGGTTTTATTACTTAAAGTAATAACTCCATCAAAAAATTTTTAAGCGAATTTTGTGCCCAAGTTTATGAACGGCAATAGTCGACCAATCTCTTCCCACTGAGAGACATAGAGAATCACAAACTTGAACTTAACCGGAAATGGTTAGGATCCAGGAGGGCTAAAAGCCGCTGGAGCAGAGGACTAGCGGCCCGTGCCGCTGAATTTATCGAAGGAAAAGCAATCGCGCATTGAAAACTGCGTCAGATGACGAGTGCAGCGCATGCCTATGTTGAATAGGCACTTGCCGATGTTGAAGATGCACATAGCAGCACTCCTAATAAAATTAAGATTGTCTTAACAGACGTAGAGAAGTCTATATATCTCTGAGATATTTGTCAATAAATTTTCTCAATTTGGGTTTGGTTACAATAACCCCTGTTGCTTTTGTGGTCACACGTATTTTCTCTCTCTACCGCTGAGGAATTTGACCTTTCTTTTCAATCAAGAAAATCTCTACATGTCAACGCTCCTTTGAGCTACAAAAAAGCTCTCCTGAATCGGATTTCCTTACAAATTTTGGATTAGTCTTATAAAGTTAAGTTTCAAATCTTCACAATTAGTAACTTTTTAAGGAAAAACGATGAGTACCTCTGTTTTTGATGTCGTTGAAATGGCTCCGGACGATCCTATTCTGGGATTAAACGAAGCGTTCAAAACTGACCCTCGTAAGGAAAAGGTTAATTTAAGTATTGGCGTCTACTGCACAGAGGAAGGAAAGGTTCCTTTACTTAAGGTAGTTGAGCAGACTGAAAAAAAACTTGCTGAAGCAGGTGCACCTCATACTTATTTACCGATTTCCGGTATACCTGCCTTTACTTCAGGCGTTCAGAAATTAATCTTCGGGCCGGATTCTGAAGTTGTTAAGACTAAACGTGCTGCCACCGTTCAGTCTTTAGGCGGAACAGGTGCTCTTAAAGTCGGCGCCGACTTCTTGGCGACAGTCCTTAAGAATCCCGAAGCTGTCGTCAGTGCCCCAACTTGGCAAAACCACGTTGCCATCTTTGAATCCGCCGGTTTCAAAGTAGGTTCTTATCCTTATTATGATAAAAAGACAGGTGAAATCGACTTCCCTGCCATGCTCGAATGTCTCAAAGGCTTAAAGAAAGATACTGTTGTTATTCTTCATGCTTGCTGTCACAACCCGACCGGTGTTGATTTAACCCAAGAACAATGGGCACAAGTCGTTGAAGTTTGCCGCGACAAAGGCCTCATTCCGTTCTTAGACATCGCCTACCAAGGCTTTGGTGCAGGACTTAACGAAGACGCCGGCTCCATCAGACAGTTCGCTGATTCAGGCATTCCTTTCTTCGTCTCCAACTCCTTCTCTAAATCCTTCTCTCTGTACGGGGAAAGAATCGGCGCTCTCACAGTCGTTTGCAAATCCGAAGAAGAAGCTAAGAGGGTTAACTCCAAACTGAAGTCCGTCATTCGTGCGAACTACTCTAATCCGCCTGCTCACGGCGCCAAGATTGTTTCTGCCGTCCTTAACGACCCGGTACTTCTTCAGCAGTGGCATGAAGATTTAAAAGGGATGCGCGAACGCATTAAAGAAATGCGTCACCTCCTGGCTGAAGCACTCAAGAAAGAAGGAGCAAAGGTTGACTTCTCGTTTATTGAAGATCAGCACGGTATGTTCTCCTTCTCGCGTTTGACACCTGAACAAGTTCAAAGACTTAAAGATGAATTCGGCGTTTATGCCGTCAAGTCCGGTCGCATCTGCGTGGCTTCTTTGAATAAGGCCAATGTTGCCTACACTGCAAAGGCTATTAAAGAAGTGTTGTAAAAAAAGGACATCTTTGTAGAAAAACAAATTTTTTCTTATTTTTGATTTGCACTGAGAAAAAAACTCGTATATAGTTACGTTCTCATTGATTCCCCGATAGCTCAGTCGGTAGAGCGACGGACTGTTAATCCGCAGGTCGTTGGTTCAAGTCCAACTCGGGGAGCCAAAGATTAAAAATTGAAAAATTTCCATTCCCCGATAGCTCAGTCGGTAGAGCGACGGACTGTTAATCCGCAGGTCGTTGGTTCAAGTCCAACTCGGGGAGCCAAATTAAAAGCTCAAATTTCGGTTTGAGCTTTTTATTTTTGAGAAAATTCCTTTGTTAGATTTTTCTTCAAAAATACCCGAGGCATCCCCGACGGCGCATTCCAGCATCAGAAACACTGATTTCTTTTCCGCGTTTGCCACAATATTCTTCCTAAAGGCTATGGGAATAGTTTATTCAGTTCTATTTTTTCCAACAAAAAATCTTCCTTTTTGGAAAGGAATATTTTTTGTTCCTAGCGAATGAAGAAAGGTTAAGTTAACGGAGCTAATACAGCTAAGGCAATATTTGCCAAAATGAAAAACACAATAGCCGATAAGTCGAGGTTGCGCCAGTTCGGAATAAATTTCTTGAAGGGAGCCAAGAACGGATAAGACAAGAAACTTGTGACTCTGTAAATCTGCCCGGAGGGATTCACCCAAGAGAAAATGCAGAAAGCCAAAGCAATCCACATGGCCAGCTCAATTGCCCAATAAACAACGAGTACTGCCGAGCCCAAGATAAAGGGAAAGATACCGAAGGAGCCGCTTCCTACAAGCCAATGGAAGAATTGGTAGAGGACGGCAACGAGGTAGCAAACAAAAATTGACGGCCAGTCAATGTTACCTCTTCGTTTGATGAAAGTTGAAGCGGATCTAACTGCCCACTCGGTTAAGGAATAGCAAAATGCGTACAAAGGATCGTTAGACGGTGTACACATAAAACGCATGTATGCGCGTAAAAGTAGCAAACATCCAAATGCGGAGCAAACTAATTTAAGCGTAAATAAAAATAAACTAAACATCTCTAACCTAACCTCCTCTCCTTCCCACAATGTTATTACAGTTTTAACTCTTTGAGCATCGACGAATACTCTCAAAGAATTCTTTTACTTCACATACGGAAAGGAGATTATTCTGCCATTTTCACAAAGCCGTATCAGACGCAGCCAACTAAAACAAGGACCCGGATCAGTTTTTCGGTTCGGGGCTATATCGCTGTGACCTGCAACAGCTTTAATAGGATATACATCTGCAATTGCATCCAGCAATGCTGCCAGCCTTTCATATTGAACACTTTCAAACTTGGTGTTATCCGTTCCTTCCAACTCGATACCGATGGAAAAGTCATTGCAGTTTTCTCTGCCTTGAAAACAAGATACTCCGGCATGCCAAGCCCGCTCCTTGCAAGAAACGTATTGCTTGAGTTCTCCGGTTCTTGAAATAAAGAAGTGAGATGACACTTTGAGATCTTTCAAGTCTTCGTAGGAAGGATCTTTTTGACAGTCCAGACATCCCATAAAAAGAGCGTCTACATCGCCCGTACCGAACTTTCCAGCGGGCAAACTGATGTTGTGAATAACGACCAAGTCGATAGACTGCTCCTCCGGTCTTTCATTGAAAAATGGCGACGGAAGAACTTGCGCAGAATCGCACCAGCCTGAAGGACTAATTTTCATTATTCTTCGGTCCAGCAATCATATGCTGCTTGCAGCAGTAATAATGACCATCCTTACGAATAGCCTCGGCTTCATCCAAATACAACCCGCAATGGTCGCACTGAACCATTTTGTGACCCGGAGTCTTCGTGATGGGATGAGGGGTTCTGTCTTTCTGAGGGTTCTCTTGAATCTGCTTGACTCTCCACATTCTCCAGCCGAAATAAAGGGCGGATGCGATAACTACGAAAAATAGAATTCTTCCCATAACACCTTCTTACTGAATCACTTCCTGCACAAATCTAACACCGAAGTAGGAGAGCATGAGAAGCGTGAACCCAATAACGGTCCATCTGGCCGCAAAACGGCCTCTCCATCCCAAGAAGTGGTGTCCTAACAGGAGAATACCGAAAATCATCCACGCCATGATGGTCACAATTGTCTTGTGATCAAGGCGGAAAGCCTGTCCGAAAAGCTCCTCTGAAAAAACCAGTCCGAAAAGAATAGCAATAGTTAAGGCAATAAAACCGGCCCATATCAAACGAAAAAGAATTTTTTCCATCTCAATGACGCTAGGCATTCTTTCGAAAAGGCTGACTTTTCCGTCTTCCGGTTCATCACTGAGCTTCTTTTGATGAAGCAAGTTATGAGCCGAAACCAGCAAAAGAGCTTGAACCAATGCCATTGTCATCAAGCTGTAAGCCAAAATAGCCAACAGTAGGTGCATGCGGAAAGAGAAACTGGCAGTTTCCGGGCCTAAGGGTGTTCCAGGAAGAATGATAGGAAGCACCATTGAAACCGCGGCAAGCGGGAGAATGAAAATCAACATCGCTGAAATCTTTGAGAACAAGGTCTCAATAAGTAGGATCAGCGTGCATGTAAAGAGAGTGATAGAAAGCGCTAAAGCCAGGCCGAAATGAGGAGTACCGTGAGTAAACAAAGCTTCGTAAATGAGAAAAGCCTGAATCATCAATCCGCCTACAATAACCGGCCGAATCCAAAAGGTATTTTCAGGAGTTTCTGCTTGAAAACTTTTGTAAATACCAAAGGCTGCCGCTAAATACAAAACAGCTGCAAGCACGTAAAATATGGCATAAATTGTCATCTATATGTCTCTTATTATTTGATGACTGTATTGTAAGGCGTAACCATTTAATTAGAATTAAATTCATGCTCGATTCACTGACACAAAGACTTAGCAAAGTTGTTAAGACCATCACAGGCCAGGCCCGCATTACGGAGTCCAACACCCAAGAAATGCTCCGGGAAGTTCGAATTGCCCTGCTTGAAGCAGATGTCGCCATCCCGGTCGTTCGAGATCTCATTAAGCGTATTAAGGAAAAAGCGCTGGGAGAAGAAGTCGTAGGTTCTTTAACTCCGGGGCAGGCTTTAGTCGGCATCGTTCATAAAGAACTTACTGAAGTTATCGGGGGCAGCGACACTCCGCAGCAAAGAGAACTTAATCTTGCCACTCAGCCTCCTGCCGTACTTTTATTGGCCGGCTTACAGGGTGCCGGTAAAACAACAACGGCAGGTAAACTCGGCCGCTGGCTCGTCAAAGAAAAGAAAAAGAAAGTATTAGCGGTTTCCACCGACGTCTACCGCCCAGCCGCTATTGAACAGTTAAAGACGGTTTCTGCTCAGGCGGACATTGATTTCTTCCCGAGCCAGCCGAATGAAAAGCCGTTAGATATTGCAGAAAGAGCTTTGGACTACGCCAAACGCCACTTCTACGATGTTCTGATCGTCGATACGGCCGGCCGTTTAGCCATCGATGAACAGATGATGAACGAAGTCTCTGAGCTGGAGAAAAATCTTCACCCGATCGAAACCTTGTTCGTAGTCGATGCGATGGTCGGCCAGGACGCCATTAATACTGCCAAAGCCTTCGGTGAAAAGCTACCGTTAACCGGCATCATCTTAACCAAGGTGGACGGCGATTCCAGGGGCGGCGCTGCCCTTTCCGTCCGATTTGTCACAGGCAAGCCTATTAAGTTTATCGGTGTCGGTGAAAAACTCACAGGCTTCCAAAGATTCGAGCCAGAAGCGATGGCCGGCAGAATCCTCGGCATGGGCGACATTGTCTCGTTGGTTGAAGACGTTAAGAATGCTGTCGATGTCCAAAAGGCTCAGAAATTTGCTGAGAAGATCAAAAAAGGCGATGCCTTCGACTTGGAAGATTTCAAAGAACAAATCGCACAGGTTAAAAATCTCGGAAGCTTCAGTTCTCTTATCGAAAAGCTTCCGGCTCAATTCGCTCAAGCTGCCGGTTCCATTGATGATGCGCAAGCTAATAAGATGGTTTCTCGTACCGAAGGCATCATCAACTCAATGACGCCGAAGGAAAGACGCAAGCCTGAAATCATCAAGGCCAGCAGAAAGAGAAGAATTGCCGCAGGTGCCGGTGTTAGTGTGCAGGAAGTCAACAAGCTGCTGAAACAATTTGAACAAAGCCGCGACATGATGAAAATGATGAAAAAAGGCGGCATGGCTAAGATGATGCGCGCCTTTAAGAGTTTCGGCGGACGTTTCCCAGGTATGGGAGGCTTCTAAGCTTGGAAACGCAGGCTCTTAAAATTCTGGGGATTGACCCTGGCTTGAATCACACCGGTTACGGTGTGATTGCCTATCTGCCCGGAAAGATAACCTTAGTAGACTCCGGCGTACTTAACGTCCCGAAGGGCGAACTTTATGAGCGTTTGGCCTACATCTATAAAGGGTTAGCCGAGATAATTGAAAAAAATCGGCCTGCTGTTTCCGCTATCGAAAAAACTTTTTTGAATACAAATGCTCAGTCGAGTATGCTGCTGTCGCATGCCCGCGGAGCTGCCATCTGCGCTGCAGCTGTTCAAGGTTTAGAGTGCCGTGAATTCAGTACTCGTGAAATCAAGAAATCAGTTACGGGTTACGGCGCCGCTGAAAAACAACAAATCCAGGAAATGGTCGCTCGTCTCCTGCGCTGTGAGGATAAGAAATTTTCAGAAGATGAGGCAGACGCTATTGCGGCAGCCATCTGCTATGCAAATACCAAAATTATTCTTGGGATGCTTCCTGCACAGAAGAAACTTGGTGTCAGCGGCACTGCAGTTGCAAGAAAGGGATCGAGTTCCTCACGTGTCAGAGGACAATGGACCAAATTAGTCGGAGGATTGAAATAAATTGATCGCATCGTTGAATGGTAAGTTAAAAGAAAAGAACCCTCCTGAAGTGGTTGTGGAGTGTTGCGGCGTGGGCTATCAAGTCGATGTTCCAATGTCGACTTTCTACAATCTTCCTGAACTCGGAGAAAATGTCCAGTTATACACAGCTTTCATTGTCAGAGAAGATGCTCAGCTTCTGTTTGGCTTCTTGACCAAAGCTGAAAAAGCACTTTTTCTTCAGCTGTTAAAGGTTAGCGGCATTGGCCCTCGCACTGCTTTGGCCATGCTTTCCTCCATGTCCGTTGCCGATCTCGAAAATGCCATCACCAATGGAGAAACTGCCTTACTGACCAAGATTCCGGGCATCGGCAAGAAAACTGCCGAGCGCCTTGTTCTTGAGTTAAAAGACAAGATCATCGCATCCGGACCGGTTACAGCTCTAACTTCTTCTCAGGCCGATATTCTTTCTGCTTTAACGGCCCTCGGCTTCAACGAACGTGAAGCAAGAACAGCCCTGAAGAACCTGCCTGAAGGAGTTGACACCTCTGAAGGCATCAGACTGGCCCTTGTCCAACTTGCAAAATAGATTCGTTAAAACATGACAGAACAAAAAGACAGAATCGTTTCCTCTGAGAAAGTTTCTAAGGAAGACGTTGTCGACAAAGCCTTACGTCCCACACGCTTAAAAGATTATGTCGGGCAAGACGCTATCCGCGAACAGCTGGAAATTTTTATTACTGCAGCAAAGAACCGCGGGGAGGCCCTGGATCACGTTTTATTATTCGGCCCTCCGGGCTTAGGAAAAACAACACTTTCCAATATTATTGCCAATGAATTAGGTGTGAATCTGCGTCAAACCTCGGGGCCGGTCCTGGAAAAGGCCGGTGACCTTGCGGCGATGCTGACCAGCTTAGAGCCGCATGACGTCTTGTTTATTGACGAAATTCATAGACTCTCTCCGGTAGTGGAAGAAATTCTTTATCCGGCTTTAGAAGACTTCAAGCTCGATATCATGATCGGGGAGGGGCCGGCGGCCCGCTCCATCAAAATCGACCTTCCCCATTTCACATTGGTCGGTGCCACAACACGAGCCGGGTCTCTGACAAAGCCTCTAAACGATCGTTTTGGAATCCGCTCTCAGCTTCAGTACTATTCTGCGCGAGATCTGACTTCCATTGTTCTTCGTTCCATGAAGCTTCTCAATATGCCGGCCAATGAAGAAGCCGCTGCTGAAATTGCGAAGCGTTCCCGCGGAACTCCGCGAATTGCCAACCGACTTCTCAGGCGCATCCGCGATTATTCGGAAGTACGCCACAACGGTCAGTTATCCGCAGAAATTGCTAAAGCAGCTCTCACTATGCTGGAAGTCGACCCTATCGGGCTCGACAGCCTGGATTGCCAGTTCTTGCTGTCCATTATTGAAAAGTTCCAAGGCGGTCCCGTCGGCATTGAAAACTTGGCATCTTCCGTCGGAGAAGATTCCGAGACACTGCAAGATATGGTAGAACCATACCTTATCAAGGAAGGTTTTGTGCAGCGCACGCCTCGCGGAAGAATTGCAACCGCAAAGGCATACAGCCACTTTAACCTTACTAAGAACGTTCGTTCCTATTCTGATTTATTTGACAACTTATGAGCATTAATCCAAATTCCGAAGACGTCCAACTCAACAATCTGTTGAACGCAAATAAACCTTATACATTCTCGGTCAACCGCTCAACGCTTGTTGAACAGGCCAGACAAGTATGGAATGATGTTGCTGATTTAGAGGCCGATTTCTGTCCTGACAATTTTGCTCAGGCGTCCATTACCATGCATCCGGCCTACTCTTCACGAACAGATTTTCCGGACAAATTCCTTCAGCATTGCGGATTGTTCTGCGTCGGCACACGCAAGGTCTCTGTTTTCCCTCGCATCTCGATGATTTCCGATGACCCGCAGGAAGAAAACAGTATCGCCATTATCGTTTTAACGAAGAGACAGACTTACCAAGCTCTTGCCGGACAGTTAGAAAAAATTGAAGAACCGAGTTTGGTCGGACAGCAATTCATGACGATAGAAAGCATCGAAGCCGTCACCGCTTACGATCGCATGAATGTACCTAACGACTACTTCACCAACATTTATTTAGTCGGGCTTTATGTTCGTCCCGGTATGACCGTAGACGAAAGCCGCAAGGAATTTGTCGAATATGCCAAGAAAAACGGCTTTGAAGTAAACCCTGACTTTAACTTTGAAAAAGACGGTCTTTACTACACTCTCATCAAAGGAGAGAGATATAAGCTGGACTGCATCTCTGAGAATCCCTTTGTTTCCTGCATTGAGGTACCTCCGTTAAAGGCTTAAAGTCTTTCTTCAGACATACTTTGACGCATTAAGGCGTAAAAAGAAAGTAGAGATCGTCCGTTCATCTTTGCGGATTGACGACTCTGCTTTTTTCTTATTTGGTTCAGCATCAACAGAAGTCTGTGAACTACCGCAGACTGAAGTCTGCGGCTTCACCGGAGCATGCTCCGGCTTCTAACGATCTTCTCATCCCATAAGGAGTTCGAAGCACCGTGGGTGTGTTCACAAAAACACCCTCATCGAGTCCGAGCAACGTTTTCAGCCACTCATCCCCGAGTTCTTTGCGTCCAATATTCGCCGCAGAATTCGTATCTGCGTTAATCTGTTTCCCTTGTTTAGTCAGATATAAGCCTCGCTTGATACGTTTACCACTGAAAGTTTTCTTCACTCCCTTCTCATAATCCGGTATATCGTCAAAGTCTAAAGCACTTGCTTTGGATGTGTAACTCTCAGAAACTACACTGACTTCTATTCCGTACTCCTGACTTTTATAGATAAGCTGTTCGATCAATTTGGAATGCGGAAGATTTACGAAGTTCTGATTATTTCTTCGACCCATATTACTCAACTGCTTCCAAAATTTATTTTTCCCAATGACGATACGACCGACCTCTTGCTGTACGCAAAAATCGATAATAGTTCGACTGATCTTGTGCAAGGCATCATCAATTCTCCTCTGTCGTTTGAACGATACTGATGCCAGATGTTTCAAATGTCCCTTGGATCGTAGTTGAGCTGCACGCTTGTTGTAGCTTTGATTGAGCATTTTCAAAAACCCGCCTTTAACCAAAATCGGTCTTGTTCCAGGTTTGGTCGATACGATAGCTGCGAAGTTATTGACGCCTAAATCAATACAGACTGCTTCTTGACGATTCAACGAGACTGTTCTCTCATTCTCCTTAATTTGATAGGTCAGTTCTACAACGAAACTGTTTCCTTTGGGGATAATCCTCAAGTCTCCCGCTAAACTGCCTGTAGCTTTTGCGTTGAACGACTGATTCGAACAACTCCTGACTATTATCGGATTGAAGCCGACTGTATCGCCTCCCGTAATAATCAGGCGATGGTTCTCAATCTTATAGCCGTTTCTTCCCACGCAAAATGTACGATATTTGTTTCGGTAGCCAGGCAGTTTTGGTTTACCTAAGAATTTCTCCGGATGCTTTTTATACTCCGCAGACGCTTTGGCAAAGGACTTGAACTGCTTGGCAACAATCTGACCTTGCCTTTGAGCTGAAGCTGCCGAAGGCATTGCTCGGTAATCCTGAGGGTATTGTTCTCGCAATGCTCGATCAAGCTCTGCTCGGGTATACGGAGCTTTCTTATCGAAAAGACGATGACGTAAGATATATGAAGCACAATTGCCGAGCTTCTTGGCTAATGAGCATAAACGAGCACATGCCGCCCAGTTGGGATGGTTGCGGTTGATAATGATTCGTTCTACTCTTTGAGGCATTATGGATTTCTCTTCTTCAGCACATTGCGTTTTCAATCTGAAAATTCATCTCGTCTTCGTCGTTGCTTATAGAAGAAAGGTGATTTCAGAGTCCATTTTGACACGAATGGGTGAAATCTTCAAAGAGATGTACCAAGACTATAATGCTGAACTACGAGAATTTTCGGGGGAATCGGATCACGTTCACTTATTGGTGGAAATTTCTCCTTCAGTAAGAATTTCAGATTTAGTGAGGACGCTAAAATCAGTCTGCTCCAGAAAAATCCGACAAGAGTTCAGTCAACAAATTCGTCACTACCTATGGGAACATAGGTTTTGGACGAGAAGTTACTGCGTGATTTCTGTGGGCGATGGAGCCTCGACACAAGTCATTGAGAAATACATTCAGAAGCAGAAACGTCCTACAAACAATTAAGCTCCTATCCATCCGCAGGCTGAAGCCTGCGGAATTCCGGGGCCTTTCGTTAAAAAGGTTTCTTTATGATTCACACGATTTACTGCAATGTTTACGAAGGGTTAGAAGCCGCTTTGGCAGAAAACGTCTTTCAAGACTTAGAAGCAATGGCTGGAGATCCATCTCGCATATTCGAGAAAATTGAAATTATCCCGGCTTCGTCGGCCATTGAAGACAGACTCGCTCGCAGTCTTGCAGATAAATTTTCTATTCTTCCGGGAATCAGATTTTGCTCAATTTTTGATTGGCTGAAACCTTTCATGGGTGCAACCTTCCGTCCCGGCTCCATCGGCACTTCGTTGGACTGGCAGATTTGGAATATCCTCAAAAACCCAAAATTCTTTGAAGAATTAAAAGCAGTAGTTCCGGAGACCTCCTATGCGCGGCTTGAGACCTTTCTTCACCGTAACGCCGAACCTGAACTCCGAAACATTAATCTGATTGAATTTTGTTATCAAATGAGCCGGCTTTATGCCACCTATGGCTCATTCCGCATGGACTGGTTATTAAATTGGATTGATGAGAAGTCTTTTCCTCTGCCCGCAGACAAAGCCCTCGCCATGAAGGAACAACCTGACTATTACTGGCAGAAAAATCTCTGGGAGAGAGTCGCCAAGGCTGGAAAGACAAAAGATCTTCACAACCTGTTAAAAATAAAAGATACTCTGCAGCACTTCCATTTCGAACCGAAAGACAAAGGGAAATCGCTTCATTTCTTCATGCCGTTTTCTCTGCCTCCGATACTTCTGCCTTTCTTGAAAGCTTTTGCGGAAGACAAAAATGCTCCTCAGCTCTGGCTTTACATAATGAACCCTTGTGCGGAGTATTGGTTTGAGTCCATGCCGATAGAACTGTTCGACTGGAGCAGCAAAGAGGATTGGGATGAAAAAGCTCAGAAGTTTCTTACTGCCAACAGTCCGTCTACCCGAGCGATGATCGATCGTTTGTATCGCTTCCTGAATGTGGATAACGGAGAAGTCATTGAGACGGATGCTATCGAGGAGCAAGAGGTTCCTAAACCGACTAAACCGGCGATTAAACGAAACCGGGCAAGAATCGAAGACTTAAGCAAAAAATTTGATCCCCTCTCGCCCGAATTAAAACTCTTCACTTCCGAAGATGTTCAGGCCTACTATTTCCAGCAACCGCAGGACAGTTATCTGCACAAATTCCAGAACTCCATTCTATTTATGGACTCCTCAAAGCTGCCGACAGAAGCAGATCCTTCTGATGAGTCTTTAAAGGTATTTAAAGCTCCCTCTTTTCCACGAGAAATTGAAGGAGTAATCGATTGGATTCATTATCGGTTATCGTCCGAAAATAAAGACGGCGAGAAAAAGCTCAACCTCTCCGACATTGCCGTTATTGTTCCGGACATTGAAAAGGCAACACCTGCTATTGAAGCTGTAATGGGAGCATTGCCCAACAACCTTCGACTGCCTTATAAGATTATCGGCAATTCCATTGCAGATACTTACCTCTCTCTGGCAGCTATCTTAGGGTTTGGGAAATTATTAAACTCCCGATTCAATGCTGCAGATTTAGAAGAATGGCTTGAACTGCCGATTAACTTAGAAAGATGGGATCTTTCTCTCTCAGACATTTCCGTTTTATCTACCTGGCTCAAGGCAGCCGGATTCCGCTTCGGCTTATCTCAGGAGCATTTAAAAGATTTAAATCTGGATGCATCCGACGGAACATTAGATCAGGCCGTCGAGCGTCTGACCATGGGCTATTTCATTAACCCTATTGAGAAAAATACTTTCGGAGATGTTCTTCCTGTATTTGGAGATGAGAAAGGCGGTTTTGACTTAGTCACAGATGGTCGCGGCAAGCTCTTCAAAACGATTGTAGCTTTGTCCGAATCTTTAGAAGAGACAAGAAAAGAATTATTCAAGGACGGCGGTTTAAAGACGCCTCAAGAATGGCATGAAATCATTTCCGGTTGGCTGAATCAGTATTTCGTCACAAATGAAACCCCGCAGGAAATTCTCAGCTTCCGAAGCAGTCTACAAAGATTATCAGGCGCTATGCAGGAAGGCCTCGAGGAAGGGACAAAAGTTCCTTTTTCCGTTATCTGGAACGTTATCGAAACTCATCTGAGAAACACTCCAAGTCTTGCTCAACCCACTGGTTCCATTACCTTCTCGTCTGTACAGGAATTAAGAGGGTTGCCTTTTAAAGTTATCGCACTTTGCGGCTTTGATGAAAACAGCGGTTTCCCGGGCAGTTCTTCCCATCAAGAGTTCGACCTCATGGGAGTAGACCAGCTCAAGAGAAGAGCCGACAGAGACAGCCGAGAGGACAATAAAGCAAGATTTTTGGATATTCTTTTAGCCGCGAGAAAGAATTTAGTTATTTCTTATACGGTTGGAACAGATCCGGTGACGGAGACGAATCCTTCGAGCGTTGTTCAAAATTTCAAGAACTACTTCTTATCGAACGCTCTCACCGGAGAGAACGGAAAGGACAAAGCGAAAAAACTATGGGAGTCTGTTGAAGTCAAACTTCCTCTGAATTCCTTCTCTGAAAAAAATTTTAAGAAGACTTCTTCACGCCCTTGGCTCAGTCCAGACTCCTCAATGCTCCAATCCATTTTGAAAGCAAGGAGCGCCAATTACTCTTTACCTCTTCCGGCTATCGGAGGAACTCCTATTCCCGATACCAGTCTAGGTCTATCTATCGTTCATAAAGGGAGCTTATCGGCCTCCGAGCTTATTAAGTTCCTCTCTAATCCAGATAAGTATGTGTTGAAGAAACACAAGCTGGATATTTATTCGGGACAAGAAGAAGAGGAATTTTCCTGGCTTGCCCCGAATGACGCGTTATCTCTTACCCTAAGGAAGCGGAAGTACTTGAGAGAATTAGAAGAAGGTTATAGTGATGATGAACTGACTCGTCAGCGTTCATTAGATCCGTTAAACGGAATTAAAGATGTTCGTCTTTCAAGTACAAACGATGCGTGGAGCAATGCAGAACTTGTTCATGCCAAAAAACTTGAAAAAATAAAAAAATTCAAACTCTTTTCAGTTACCGAGGGAATTATCCTTAAATTTGATAAACCTTCTTGCAGAATCACGCAGGTTACGGATTCTCCTCTAGAGGTCTATACAGATCACCAAAATAGATATGTAATTTTTGATGACAATTCTTCAGCCAGCCAAACTGACAGGCTGGAACTTCGTGCGAATATCTGGACAGCTGCAAAGAAACCAACCATGGTGATGAGTTTAGTCGCGGATCCGAGAACAGAAGCAGCGCAGGAAGACTATTTTCTTTTAGCTCTCGATCACCTTCCAGATGTAATTTTCGAAGAAAATAAAGAAGATGTTAAGCAAATGGTGCGTCTCTTTGATCTTTCAAGACGTTTTTCTCTCGGACTGACACAAGAAAAAACACAGACTCTCTTATGGACAGGATTTGATCATACTGCGGCCTGCGCGTGCTCAAAACCTATTTGGGCGAAACTATTTCCTAATTCCAAAAATTCCAAGAAAACGGCAACGGACGTTGGCCGCCCTCTTGAGGAAGACATTGATGAACTTCAACAGGTCATCGAATCTCAGATTTTGAAGGAAGGAAGATGAAAACATTAAATGTCTTTGATCCCATTCATACTTCTCTTACAGAGCCTATTCTGATTGAGGCTAGCGCCGGAACCGGAAAAACCTATTCTTTGATGCATCTTCTGCTCCGATTAATCGTTGAGAAGAGAATTGATATTGAAAGAATTCTCATTGTTACGTTTACGAAAAACGCAACTTCCGAGCTAAGAAACCGTCTGCAGCAAGCTCTTCTGAATATCTTAGAAATCTTTCAAAATGAAAGCAGTTGGAAGCAAGAATTAGACAAACTTGAAGATGAGACCTTAAAAAGCCAAATTGAATTATGGGTTCAAACCGGTGCAATTACTCCGGAGTCTATCCGAGAGAGCGTGACCGAAGCTTTATCCAAAATCGAAGACGCTTCAATCTTTACCATCCATAGCTTTTGTCAAAGAATGGTAAAAGACTGCTCTTTCTCTTCCAGGTCAGACTCAGATGCGGAAATCGGAGATACTTCCGGCCTTATCTCTGAAGTGGTTGACACTTTTGTCAGGAAAGAAATTAAAAACGTAAGTCAGGTAGATCAAGTTGGCTTCCTAAAATACCCAGGGTTTTCAAAGATTTTAGAGAGAGTTTCAGCTTTGTCAGTGAGATCTCCCTCCTCGCAGTCCATTATCTTTGAGAATACTATTTCTTTTAAACAACATCTCGAAAAGTTTAGAGACGAAGCTCCTGCACTTCTTAAAAAACTTAAAGCAGCAGCTAGAACCATCACTTATGATGATCTCCTCGTAGAAATGGAGGCTAGACTTGATAATCCTGAATTCGTTAAAGCTGTAAGAGAGAAGTTTGATGCCGTCCTCATTGATGAGTTCCAGGATACGGACCCTCTTCAGTACACTATTTTCTCTGAACTATTTCTAAAAGCTCCGGAAAGGCAAATCCCGGTAGTATTCGTGGGCGATCCTAAACAATCTATCTACGGCTTCAGATCTGCCGATTTAGACACTTATTTGGATTCGAAGAAAGACATCAAGAATCACCTTTATCTGAAGAAAAACTTCCGCTCTACCCCGGGTCTCGTGGCCTCAATCAATACTTTCTTCGGCCTTAATTCTTCAGCTTCGGGCATCGGCAGCTTCTTAAACAGCAAAATTCAATACACAGATGTTGAATTCAACTCATCCAAACTTCCTCTTTTCGAGTGCACGTCCAACGGGAAACTTATTCCGCTTTCTTCTTTTGAAGTTTGGCACTGGTCATCACAAGAGCCTGACCCTTCTAACGTCGATGTATTAGAAAAGTATGAAGATTTCTTTCTCGCCGAAAAAATCAAATCACTGTTGGAAAAAGATATAAGAGTGGGATCCAGCCTGCGTAAATTAAAACCCAGTGACATCGCAATTTTGGTTCGAAGAAGAAAGGATGCTGACGGACTCATGGAAGAGTTAACCAAGCGTCAGATTCGTTTTATTATTCAAAGCGACGAACGAGTTCTAGAGAGTCAAGAAGCCCAAGACATTGCGGCTATTTTGAGTGCAATGGAGAACCCTAAATCCTTGTCGGCAATGACGAAAGCCCGAGTAACCCCAATCTTTGGCCACTCTATAAAACTTATTGAAGAAGATGTCCAAGCAAGTTTGCTTGCACGTGAAAGAATCGAAAAAGCCAATGAGAGAGCAAAAAAATACGGTGTACTCGCTGCTTTTACAGAACTTTTTAAAGAATTCGAAGTTGAGGAACGCCTGCTGCCTCAAATTAACGGCCAAAGAGCATTAACAAACTATCGCCATATCCTTGAGCTTCTCCATGAAGAAAATAGAAAAATTAAAACTGTCTCAGGACTATTGCGTTGGCTCGAACGAAAAGCCTCAGATGATGTCGATCAAGAAACATTAAGGCTAGAATCTGACTCTGATCTCGTCAGGATAGAGACCATTCACAAAAGTAAAGGACTTGAATATCCTGTGGTTATCCTTCCGAGAACTGTTTTTATGGCAGGAAAAAACGTAGTTTCTGAGGTAAATGAGATTGTTAATGACGTTAAAGTTCGAAAATTTTTAGCCGAGGCAACCCAAATCCGTTCTTATTTAAACGGCCAAAGCTATGCCTACCAGGAAGAACAAATGGAAAGGGTTCGGTTGCTCTACGTTGCTATGACTCGGGCCTCATCCTTGTTGGTTCTTCCCATGTTTTTTAAACAAACCACAAAATACTCAAAGCTGAAAGGAGAAAAGGAAGCATTCCCAGGTTTGCACGGAAATTACACCAAGTCCTCGACCCTCCAGGCTTTGACGGGCTCTTTTGACCCGGATAAATATTTCGGTCCTAAAACTTTGTTTAAAACTCTTGGAGAAGAGTTAGAAAAAAACAATGTTTCCGTGAAAGAAGCATTAATAGAAGGAACCAAAAATCTTTCCGACGACTTTATTATTCCGGACGATTATTCCGCTTCCCTAATTAGAAACTTCTCAACCGGGCTCTGTCCGGATTTGATACCTTCGCCATCGCGGCAGTTTCAATCTAAAGAACTTACGAAAGAACTGACTGCCTCAGACCTATCAGTCGGTCAGGCGTATCCCATTTTCTCGGCAGAATGGATCCGGACAAGCTTCTCTGCCTTGTCCAGAGGGATCGAGGTTCTGCCTGAAGAATCTCCAGTCATGGATGAACTTCCTTCTAAAGATGAAATCGAAGAAGAAGTTCAAGTCATCGAGGCTCAAGATAATCTGCGTTTTAAAAACCCAAAACTTTCGGCAGCTGCATACGGAGATTTTCTGCACCGTTTGCTTGAAGAATTAGATTTCAGAACAGCAGATATAAGCAATCCTGAACGTGAAGATGTCTTAATTCCGTTCGTCAAAAATCGTCTTCTTTCCAATGCGATTGAGACAGAAGTTTCAGCAGGAGCCTCTTCAACAGATGAAGGTGAGAGCCTAGAACCTGCAGTTGATGCCCATACGGAGGCTTTAGTCGAAATGATCACCGACGTGATGAACGTCAAGGGAATTCCCGGGCTGGAAAACTTTAGTCTGTCGCAGTTAGAGCCGGACAAGAAAATAGCTGAAATGGACTTCATTTTATCTAACCCGGCAATTTCGGAGGACTGCCATCGTCTTACCGGAAAACAGCTCGGAGAGACTCTTCGCCGCTTGGATCCTCGATATTCCGGACTGAACTTAAGTGATGAACAGATTAATGGTTATTTGATTGGTGCGATTGACCTTATCTTTTTCGCTAAAGGTAAGTTCTGGGTTATCGACTGGAAAAGTAATTTCCTAGACGAGAATCCGTCTAACTACACAAAATCGCTTCTTGATCAGGCGATGGATAAAAAGCACTACAAACTTCAATATCTTCTTTATCTTGTAGTTCTTAAGCGATACCTGGAGACTCGATTTAAACGCAATGATGTATATGACCTTATAGGAGGAGCCGCCTATTTCTTTTTACGCGGCATCAAGGCATCTAACCCTTCTCAAGGGATCTACTTCGATAGACCCAAAAAAGAAGTACTCGACTGCTTGAATGAAATCCTGCGGAACGGATACAGCGAAGAAATAGTTCAAAAATACGAAACCGAGCTCAAAGGAGGAAACCATGCAGAATGATTGGACACCCGAAAAAGCTGCTCTTCAAGGCATTAAAAACGCTCTTTACCGAGTTGCGGTTAGAAAAAATCCGTCTAAGGACGCCACACTTTTGAAGGACACTTTAGAGAAGTTCCTTCAGCTGTGGAAAATGGAAGAAGAAAAAGGAGGCGTATGTGTCGCCCTGTCTCCTACACAGGAAAAAGAACTCGGTGTCCAGATAATGGAGGACTTCGGTCTGGCATATAACGTTTCGGGTTACAGCGGAAATCCTCATCGAAACTTTGGTATTCCTGCCATCCCGTTTCTTATAGACAGAAGTGAAAAAAAGCAGACGAGACTCTATTCACACACCAACTTCTTTCATGAAGCACTTCTGGGACGCAAGCTAATTCAATTGGCTTCCAGAAAGGTCGAAATCCGTCCAGAATCCAAAAAACTTGCCGACTACTTTAAAAGCCAGGACATTTATGACCGTCCTAATAAAGAACAATTGCAGGCTATTCAAAAAGCTCTAAGCAATAATCTCAGCATCATTTCGGGAGGTCCAGGCACCGGCAAGACCTCGTCCGTTGTCCGAATTTTAGAAGCTCTCTTAGAGGGGCAGCCGGAAGCTAAAATTTATGTTACGGCACCAACCGGTAAAGCAAAAAGCCGATTAATTGAAAGCTTAATTGAGAGGCCGAAGATTTTCCCGAACGTTGGTCGAGCTTATAAAGATAACCGGCTTCTGGCAAATACCATCCATATGTGGCTTAGCTCGCCTACGGATGAAGGCAGGCGTCCTGATGAGACGCATTGTTTAGAGTGCGATATTCTCGTCATCGATGAAGCTTCCATGATCGACAGTGAGATCGCATTCAACTTATTCAATGTTATCGATACTAAGAAAACCAGAGTCATTGTCCTTGGCGATATGTACCAGCTTGCTGCGGTGGGACCGGGTGCGGTGTATGCCGACATCTCTTCTCCCGACAATGCTCTTAAAGGCATCCTGACAGAGCTAAAAGAGAGTCATCGATTTAAAGGAAGCTCCGGGATCGGATCTTTATCCAAGCTCATTAACCAAAATACCGCGGATGAGGAGAACCAGATTTCTGAGATTCTTAGTCTTCTAAACAATCACGGCCCTTTGATTCAGAAAAATGGCAAAGCAGGTTCAGCCACGACCGAAGATATTTTTCTCAGCACCGACTTGAAGCTGAACCCGAAAACGGCCTTAACTTCGGAGGCAGAAAAATGGATTGCAGAGAATATGGGCCGATATGCGGAAGCAGTTCAAGATATTCTTTTATCTGAGAACGGTGCAGAAGAAAAAGAATTAGAAAACTTATGGCATGTGCTCAATTCTTTCAAGCCAATTGCCGCCGTGAGAAAAGGCCCCATGAGCGTTCAAGCAGTTAATAATTACTGTCAAAAGTTACTGCTTTCAAGGCTGCACTGTCCGGATAACTCTTCTGAGTTTTATCCCGGGAAAGTAATTATTGTCAGAAAAAATGACCTCTCCTTAGGAGTTTCCAACGGAGATATTGCAATTATTTTTGAAGATAAAGAAATTCCCGGGCAATGGAATGCTTACATCGGCGATACTAAAAAGATTTTGAAGGCTCAGCTGCTGCCAGAGTACGACGTTGGCTTCTGTATCACCGTCCATCAGTCTCAAGGTTCCGGATACGACAATATTGGTGTATTTATGCCGTTCATCGAAGGAGATAATGCGGAAAACACGCAAGCAATCGGACTGGCAACCAGAGAGCTTCTTTATACGGCGGTGACCAGAGCAAAAACATCTTGTTGGATTTTCAGCAGTATTGAAGTCCTTTCTCGTTCCATTCGTACGCGAACTAAGAGAAACGGTGGTTTAGCTTACAGATTGAAGGAGTTTTCGATAACGGCGCCCAAACCTCCTGTTACTGAAAATCTACTGCTGGATCTTTGAGCTCTTTCTCGACTCCTCCCGCTTCTCCTCCCCGTAAATAGGTGCACGGAGCTGTGCACCTCTTCTCTAGATTTACCACCTCGGCAAAGCTCTTTAGAAAAGATGACTTCTGCAAGTTTGCCTTAACTTTCCATCAGAACGTACTTTTGAGAAGGGTTTCCTATGATTAGACAGAACGAACTAAATCCCTCCTTTTTAATTCATTAATTATTCCAGTTAAGACGATGTCTTCAGTTATAATCGTTATTCTCAACAAGAATAACGACAACCCAGGAGAAATCGGAAACTATCCGCTTGATAACTGAGCATGATTTTTTTTGATATTGATAAGACACTCGGAACCAACAAGTTCACTTTTCAGGCGACGCTGACCCGACCTGTCACAACTGTCGTTGGAAAAAGCGGAGCAGGAAAATCCACGCTTGCTCTTCTGATTTCCGGCCTTTCTTCCCCCGATAAAGGACGCATTCAGGTTGAGGGTAGGATCTTTTTCGATTCTGAAAAAGGAATCAACTTGCCGTGTGAAAAAAGAGGCATAGGAATGGTGTTTCAAAACCCCCGGCTCTTTCCTCATTTCACTGCAGAAGAAAATATGCGGTTTCCTCTCAGTCACTGCAATAGAAAATCCATAGTGAAGTTTGACGAACTCGTCGATCTACTTGATCTTGGGAGTCTTCTTAAAAGAAAGCTCGGTGAGCTATCTGGAGGCGAGGCTCAAAGGGTCTCTCTCGGGCGAGCTATTTTGGCTAGCGAACAGCTTTTAATTCTTGACGAACCTCTAAGCAGCCTTGACATCGTCAGGAAAAAGGAACTTCTGGAATACATCGGAAGAATTCCATGTGTTCTCAGAATTCCTATCCTCTATATCACCCACAGTCCCAACGAGGCCAAAAAAGTTGGAAACGAATCACTTTTTATCGATGCCGGGCAAATCGAACCTATTGATTCGCCCGAAGAAATTTTCCAGAAACTTCAGAATCTAGGAGACCAAAATGAAATTTAAACCACTCATGATTGCAGCTGCCTTTCTTTGCACCAGTGCTTATGCAGAAGTTAGCATCACAACCGGCGCAGGTTACATGCCAATGAGCAAAGAACTTGCAAAGGCCTACCAACAGGCAACTGGTCAGAAAGCTGTAGAAAACTACGGAGGCAACATTGGTCAGATGTTGGCACAGGTTGCCGCTGGCAACGGCGTCAATATCGTAATTTCTGATCTCGGTACTCTCAAACGCATTAAATCTCCGGTTCAATTCTCAAAGCTTCAAAAGCTTGGCAATACTCCTCTTGTTTTTATCTGGAAGAAAGGAAGCGCTATTACAGGACCGCAGGACCTTACCACCGACAAAGTCAAGACCTTTACCTATCCCGATCCCAAAGCTGCTATATACGGCCGTGCAGCTAAAGAATATCTTGACGGCTTAAACGTCCCATCTCTTAAAGACAAAACCATGCAGATCGCTTCTGTTCCTCAAGTCATGGCCTATGTGAGCAAAGGTGAGGTAGACGCAGGCTTCCTCAATCGCACGGCCGCCAGACAAGGAAAAGATAAAATCGGAGGAAGCGTTGAAATTACCCAAGGTTACGCACCGATTGAAATGGTTGCTGCAGTTGTAAAAGGCCAGGAAAACGATAAAGATGTTCAAGCATTTTTGAATTTTTTGAATTCTGAAGGAGCCAAGAAGCTCCTCGTCAAACACGGCATCGATAAATAAGTCACATGACCGCAGAAGAACTCTCCTTTCCCATTTACCTAACACTGAAAGTTTGCGGATTCAGTTTCGTATTGTTTCTGCTTTTGGGAACCTCTTTGGCTTTCTGGTTCGCCAGAAGCCGGCACAGCATCGTCAAAGCCGTGGAATTCTTAGTGACGCTTCCGTTGGTTTTTCCGCCCATTGCGCTTGGTTATCTGCTTCTTTTAGTGCTCGGTACACAAAGTCCGTTAGGTGGGTTCTTCAGTGACGTATTCGGAATCAAACTGATCTTTTCTCAAACCGGAATTGTGCTTGCAGCATTCATCGCCGGCCTCCCGCTTTTCATCCGTCCGGTCCAAAGTGCTCTCAAGAGCGTGAATCTGAAAGAAATCGAGGATGCAGCTCGACTTTGCGGGGCCCCACCTCTCAAGTATTTCTTTTTCATCACATTGCCGATCATCCGTAACAGCATTGCAGCAGGCCTTCTTCTCGGCCTTGCGCGAGCATCCGGTGAAGTAGGGATTACGATGATGCTTGGAGGAAATATTTCCGACCGAACAAACACTCTTTCGTTAGAAATCTTCAATTCCGTTTCGAGAGGAGACTTTGAAACCGCGACTTTTCTCTGCCTTCTTCTTGCCGGATTCGCCTGTTTTATATATGTCGCTTTGTACCTTGTCCAATCTAAAGAGGTTATTTAATGTTTTATCTTTCCGATGCTTTTATCGACAATCTGCTTACTGAAGATATTCCTTTGAATGACTGCACCACAGAGTCTCTTGGGATATCAAAAGAACCGGGCCGTCTTCGCTGCTATCCGAAAAAAGACGGCATCGTAAGTGGAGTTGAGATTGCGGCTTGTCTCTTAGAAAAGGCCGGAATGAAGGTCTTTTTACAGGCAGAAGACGGTGAATTCAGAAAAGCTAGAGAAGTCGTGCTGGAAGCCACAGGTAAAGCAGACAAAATCCATGCAGTCTACAAAACCGCTCAAAATGTGATGGAATACTCATCTGGCATTTCGGGCCGTGCACGAGCGATGGTCGATGCCGCAAGAAAAGTTAATCCTAATGTTATGGTTGCCGTAACGAGAAAACACTTTCCGGGAACCAAGAAAATATCTCTAAGTGCTGCGCTTGCCGGAGGAGCCATCGTGCATCGAGCGGGCCTGTCTGGATCGATTCTGATTTTTGATCAACATCGGGTGTTTTCTCAAGACTTTGAAGAGGATTTTCGGAGGACCAAAATTCATGAGCCGGAAAAGAAGCTGGCTGTAGAGGCTGACAATTACGCAGATGCAATGAGATTTGCAGAATACGGTGCCGATATTATTCAGTGCGAAAGATTCGATTTTCCGACATTGGCTAAGTTCGTCACGGAAGCTAAGAAACGTTTTCCAAATCTCATCATCAACGCGGCCGGCGGAATAAACGCAGATAATGCTGCAGAAGCTGCAGCAACCGGTGTGGATGTACTTGTCACTTCCTGGGTTTACTTTGGAAAACCGTTTGATATCAAGATGGAAATTACGGCTTGCCGATAAGACGAGAAATTGCGCCTAAATGACCTAAAGGCTTCTGTAAGAAAAAGTTCCTCAATCTAAAAGAGTAAGAAATTAGCCTTCAATCCGTTTAAAGACGAAGGCTAATCCTGAGAAGTTCTAATAGTTCAAGTAGTGAACTTCAGGAAGCAGAAGAACCGTTATTGGCTGAACATTTGGCGAGAAGTGTTTGTAGTAATCCTTCCGCCAAGCTAATCAAGGCTTCAAATCAGAAGAGTTGATTGCATATGCAATTTGATTCAATGCTTTCTCCAATAAGCTTTTGGGACAAGCAAAATTAAGCCTGTGGAAGCCGTCTCCTTCACCATTTGGTCCGAACATCGTACCGTCGTCGGTAGCAACCTTTCCTTTTTGATGAATTAATGTTTTTAACTGTTGCGTTGAGAATCCATAAGCTCTGAAATCCAGCCAAGCCAAATAAGTAGCTTCAGGAACTCTGTATTTAACCTTTGGAAGATTTTCTTTCAAGAACTTGTCAAGAAACAAAGCATTGCCATGCAGATATGTTAGAAGAGCCTCGAGCCAAGTTTCTCCTTCATTGTATGCGGCAATCTGAGCAACGGAACCAAAACTGCCGGGCCATAAGTAGTAAGGAGCCATCCGATAGCGAAACTCTTTTCGAATCTTCTCATTCGGAATAATGATGTCAGACACAAGAAGTCCCGCCAAATTGAAACTCTTCGAAGGTGAAGTACAGATAATGCAATTGTCTGCGGCTTTTTCGGAGATAGTGGCATATGGAATAAATTTACTTTCTCCAAGAATGAGGTCTGAATGTATCTCATCGACAACAACTTTGACGTTGTTCCTCTCACAGATTTCATGAACCATTTTCAGTTCGTCTTTTTCCCAACATCTTCCAACAGGATTATGCGGACTGCAGAGAATTAGCATTCGTGTATCTTTTTGTGAAGCAATTTTCTCGAGCTCAGCAAAATCCATCTCGTATCTTCCACCCTTGTTTAATAAAGGATTGAAGGCAATCTGCCTTCCTTTGTAGGTAACATAGTCATAATATGGATAATAGACGGGAGACTGAATAATGACTTTTTCTCCCGGTTCCGTAAACATTTCAACTGCAACAACAATAGCCATGTTTATCCCCGGAGTATAGGTTATCCAGCCTGACTCAATCTTCCAATCCCGTCTTTAGCTTGTAAAAATAAAACAAAACTCTCTTAATTCAGAGAGTTATATAATTTTTGAAGCAGACAAAAGTCACTTATATTGGCAATCTAACTCCGAGACGCTTCGTAATATCAACCACGGTGGTGAGTGTTGGAAGCGGCTCAACTCCAAAGACAGCCATCACTTTTTCCGCTTCTTGGTTTAGATCCACGCTCTTCGAGCAGCTGCTTTCCGGTTTCTCCAGCTCTTGTTCTCCTGTTTTAAGGTACAGCTTCACTTTGTTTTTTACCCCTTCAATCGGAGAGACTGTCGGAGACATCAGCAGTTCAA
This sequence comes from Turicimonas muris, assembly GCF_002221595.1. GTDB lineage: Bacteria > Pseudomonadota > Gammaproteobacteria > Burkholderiales > Burkholderiaceae_F > Turicimonas > Turicimonas muris. Next base: position 16,363 of record NZ_NHMP01000001.1, on the reverse strand, counting down.
CCATCATCTCCGCAGAGTACTCTATGCCTTGCTCTCGCAGCTTAAATGCCATGAACCTCTCCAAAGCCAGTGCCAGAACACAAACGACAAAGTGACCTCGGATATGTGCTTCTGTTCTTACATAAATCGGTCTCGTACACAGTACTGATTTCATTACTCGGAAGCAGTTCTCTATCTTCCATAATTCTCTTAGTCTCGAGTAAATCTCCTCATCACTCAAGTCTTCGCAGCAAGTAATCAAACCGTAATAACCTGCAAACCTTATTTTTCGTTCATAAAGCTCACGGTTTAATTCATAACGCTCCTCCGGCGCCTTTTCATCTGGATCTGACTGCTTTACTCTTTTCAAAAATTGTCTCGAGCCTCGTTTAAAAGAGGCATCAATTCTGCCGGTGCCGGCACTTACCATTTTTTTGGCTTGCTCCCATTGCAAATTTAATTCCTTCATGTCATGGGCATACCGCTTAGCCGACCAAGTCACTATCAAACGCGGTTTAACAGCTTCTTGTGATTCTTCTTGCTTAACCGCATCAGGACAGTCCATTGTCTTCATCTTCCATGACATCTCTCCTGTTTCTGAATCAAATTTATATTTCCAGCCGTCCTCGCTAAACAAGCTTCCCAACTCTTTGCTGCTGAGCCGCTGAAGACTGTGCGCCACGATAAAAGCACAGTCGTTTTTAATCAGTTTGGAGAGATTGTCTTTGCTGTTGAGTCCTCTGTCGGCTACAACAATGGGTTTGCCCTGCGGACATTTTTCTCGGAACGACTCAACAACTTTCATTAAAGTTTTAACTTCTGCCGTATTGCCGCGGTAGATTTCATAGTCGAGAGGAATGCCGCAACGATCAATTAATAAACCGAGCAGAACCTGTGTCTCATGAGTCCGGTGTTCTTTACTCATGCCTCTTTCACGTAAACAATCAGGTTCAAAGCTCTCAAAGTAAAAAGTGGTTACGTCATAAAAGACTAAGGAACAGTCCCGCGAAATTTCTTTGCATACGGCTTCATCAAGTTTTTTGATAATAGTCGGTTTAGAAGCAGCCAGAATGTCTAAAGCTTCGTAGTGATGATCCAGTGAGACAGAGTCAAACTTGAACAAATTACGGGGACATTGACGCCTCATTCCTCGCCGGCTCAAGGGACTGAGAATACGGCTGGCCACTTGATAGAACACGGCTAAATCTAAATCCCAGGAAAGTTTTCTGTTGTATCCGGCCTTACGGAACCACGCGTTTAATCCAAGCTTTTCCCAGACTTTTCGTATGGGCGCCATTCCGTAATGGAGCCGAGGAGATGAGGCGTCTGCCGAAGAATTAAAAACCGCGGGCGCAATCCGCCGAACCGCAGCCTCTTGGAGCTGTTCTGCACGTGAGGCATCCGAGCGCAGAGCTGTGACTCTGTCTTTTAAAGATTGAAGGTAGTTCGGATCCTCCTTCATTTTTTCAGAAATATCTCCTAAAGCTTCCAAAGTCCGAGAAGAGTTCTTACGGGTAACCGGGTCTCGAAAGGTTTCGATGATGCTGGCGTAATAGTGCGATCCTCGTTTGTAGTGCTGCAGAGCAATAGTAGGCATATCCTCTCCAGAATCTAATTTTTATTAATTATACCACAAAAGTAAAAACTAAGTATAATATAAATCAAATATAAGTTAAATTTGTCTTCTATAAAAAGTGGGAACAATTAAGCATTCACAAGGGTTGGAGAAGAATTTACATGGCTAAAGACGGGAAGAAGAACAACGTTTCTGCTGAAAACCTTGTTGAAACCGTCAAGAGATGGAATGAACAGATTACAGCCGGTGCCGATAAAGACTTCGGACGTCCTCTTGAAAAGAAAGACAAAGTTGCTTTCGAAGGCCGTGAAGCTCCGATCATTTCTCGTCCAATCGGTGAAGGCCCATACTACGCAGCTGAACTCTACCCAGCCATTCTGAACACTCAGGGCGGCCCGAAGAGAAACAAACTCGGTCAGGTTCTTGATCCGTTCGGCAACCCGATTCCACGTTTGTACAGCGCCGGTGAATTAGGTTCTATGTGGGGCCACATCTACCAGGGTGCTACCAACAACTCCGAAGCATGCGTATTCGGAAGAATTGCAGGACGCACAGCTGCCGGCGAACAAAACTGGTAATAAGCTCTTCAATAAATTCTTTTAACTAACAAGTGCCGCGCAAGCGGCACTCCTCCCGAGATTTATCATGTTAAAGACCGTTGTTTCCATCTTAGTTTTAGCTTTATCAGCTACGACTTCTTTTGCAGCTGATAAGATGCTCGCTGATCGCCACATGGAAAGAGGCGGTAAGTGCGAAGCATGCCATACCACAATGCCTCCGAAAGCGGTAGCCACTCAGCAGTGTCTGGTTTGCCACGGAAGCTATGACAAAGTCGCAGCCCGTACCGACAAGAATGACATCAATCCGCACGACTCACACATTGAAAATCCGGATTGTACAAGCTGTCACCGCGGTCATAAGAAACCAGTTCTCTTGTGCGACGAATGCCACGAATTCAGAGAACTTAAGGTTCCTTAATTAAAAACCGGAGAGGCCCGGTCACCAAAAAAACCTCATCTCAATTTCTCTAATCAACTTCAAATCAAAGGTTTTGTTATGAAACAGATCACATTGGCCGTTTTAGCTGCCTTTGCAATAGCAGGAACATGTTCTGCAGCCGTCAAAGACGGTACATATACTAAGACGGTTACGGGCCACAATGCGCCGATCACAGTGACCGTTGACATCAAAGGCGGCAAAATTGCTTCCATCGCAACTAAAGACCTGGAAAGTCCGGGCGTCGGTAAAGTTGCCATCAAGAAACTCGAAGACAGCGTTATCAAGAACCAGTCTACAAACATTGATATCGTTTCCGGCGCTTCCGTAACAAGCTTCCAGCTCCTTGGCGCCATTAAGGATTGCTTAAAGCAAGCAGGTGCTGAAAAAGGTGACTTCAACAAGCGTATAACAGACGCCAACAAAGCTCCCGTCACAGAACGTGCTGACGTCGTGATCGTTGGAGGCGGCGGAGCTGGCTTAGCTAGCGCGGTTTCCGCTTTGGAACACGGTGCTAAGGTTATCATCATCGAAAAACTCGGCTTCTTGGGCGGTTCCACCAACGTCTGCGGCGGCGCATTGAACGCCTCCGGAACAAAGTATCAGAAAGCTTTGGGAATCGAAGACAATCCTCAGAAGCATTTCGAACAAACTATGAAGGGCGGCCACAACGTCAGCGATCCGAAACTGGTTAAAGTTCTTGCTGACAATGCTCCTTCTGCTCTCTTGTGGCTTGAAGGCATGGGCTTGAAGTTCAATCCTAAAGTCGGCGCAGCTACCGGTGCTCTGTATCAAAGAAGCCACTATCCAAATCCGGCCGGCGGCAACACCTATGTCGTCACCTTGGAAAAACAATTGGCTAAGTACGGTCCTGATAGAGTCAAAGTATTTTTGGAAACTCCGGCTACCGAACTCATCATGAAAGACGGCAGAGTTGTCGGTGTTAAGGCCAAACACAAAGGTCAAGATGTCACAGCCGTGGCTGATAAGGGCGTTATCGTTACCACAGGCGGCTTCGGTTCCAACGTTGAATTCCGTCAGAAAGTCAACACAGGTGTTTGGAAAGAAGCTGACCTCGGCAAAGAAATCGGCTGTTCTAACATTGGTGTTGCTGCTCAGGGTCAAGGCCTTCAGTTAGCAGAAAAAGCCGGTGCAGAATTGATTGGCTTGTCTGATATTCAGGTACACCCGAACGGATCTCCGGGAACCGGCTTGATGCTCGACATTAAGACCTCCGGTAGAAATCGTCTCTTCATCAACACCAACGGAGACCGTTTCGTTAACGAAGGTGCAGCCAGAGACGTATTGTCCAAAGCCGTGTTCGCACAGCCGGGTTCTACATACTGGTTGGTGCAGAACAAGCTCAGATACCCGGACGAAAACGCTATTGACTTGTTAAGCGGACGCACCATGAGAGACATGCTTGCTCAGGGCCGCGTCAAGAAAGCTGCAAATCTTGATGAATTAGCCAAGATCATCAACGTTGATCCGGCAAGATTGAAAGCAGCTATCGAGTCTTACAACCAAGTTGCACGCCACGAAGTTGAACAAGATAAATTCGGCTTCAAAGCAACTCATACTGATGACAGACCGATGGTTGAAGGACCATGGTATGTTGCCAGAAAAGTTCCGACCATCCACCACACCATGGGCGGTATCCACATTGACACAGGAGCTCACGCTGTCAATGCTAAGGGTGAAATTATTCCAGGACTCTATGCTGCCGGTGAAGTCACGGGCGGTATTCACGGTGCAAACCGTTTAGGCGGTAATGCTGTAGCTGATTTGATGGTATTCGGAAGAATTGCCGGATCAAACGCAGCTCAAGCAAAGTAGTAAGTTTGGGGTTTTTAATTTAGTTCTCCTTGATTTTCAGGCTCTGGTCATTCGATCAGGGCCTTTTTTTAGGCGTCTGTACGAGAGGAAGAAATGAAGAAAATCATTAATGGATTTTTGCCGGTTTTCTTGATTTTTGCCTGTCAAAACGTGCTAGCCGAACCTTTCAAGATTTACGGAGCTGACTTTACGGGAGATGAAAAAGGTTCCGAGTTTTGCGAGAAAACAATTGTCGCCATTCAGAAGGCTGTTTATCCGAGAGAGGTCTCGACTTATTCGACGGATTGGAGGGGGCTCGATCATGCGATTTCGCATAAAGAGGCTGATCTCGTGATTGCCGGAGCTGCTGCCTACCGCAGAAATATTCATTCAGGGCTCAGAGATTTGCTGACTTCCACTGCGCCGCTAAGTCCCGATCCGGATCATGTGATGGGTTCCGTGATTTATGTTTTAGCGCAAGATGACCGCATATTTTCTTTGAAGGATTTAAAAGGCAAGATTCTCGGTACGAATAAGCAGGGAGCGTACCGAGGCGAGCTGACGGTTCTCAAAGAGCTGCATGACCAGGGATACGATCCATATAATTTTTTCAGCAAGACGTTATATCTCGGAGATGATGTCAAGGCTCGTTTGAAAGCATTGGAAGAAGGCCGAGTGGATGCTATCGTGCTCAATGCTTGTTTTGCGGAAAATAAGAGAGCAAAAGGCGAGCCTGACCCGACACAACATTTGCGTGTAATCAACGAAAAGAGGAATCCATACAGTGCGTGCGTGACAAGTACACCTTTGTATCCGGGATTCAGCATTCTGATTCCGCCGCATCTGGACGTGACAACGGTCAACAAGATCTACACGGAACTCGAAAAGGCGAATAAAACGATGCCTAAAGGCTACGAATGGAAAATAGCCAGTGACTTCACGTTGATTGACAATCTATACAGAGATTTGAAGATTGGTCCTTTTGCGCATTTAAATTCACAGACGATGCAAGAATTTTTTGAGAAATATAAAAACTATTTCTTCATTGGTCTGTTGGCGGCACTTTTCTATATTTACCACAGCATCCGAATCACTTTCTTGGTTCGCAGACGTACACAACAGCTGCAGAATTCTTTTGACCGCGAAAGACAGCTCAAAGACAGAATACAAACGATTGACGGGAAATATCAGGCGTTCAGGAGCAAACAGGAAGTCTCTCAGCTTTGTTCTGCGGTAGCCCATGATATGTCGCAGCCCCTGTCTTCTATTTTGCTTTTTGCAGATACCTTAAAGCAGATGCTTTCAAAAAAAGAAAAAGATTTATCGGTCGATTTCTCTAAAGAACTCGCGGCCGTTTCTAAGATAGGAGTGCGGGCAGAGAAACTGAATAGCATCGTTCAGCTCGTCAGAGAGTTCGCTAAAGGAGAGGCGGTTCTGGAGCACAAGAGCCTGAATAAAGTCATCGGCAGCACAATAGCCGACTTCTTCGCTTTGTATTCCTTGGATCAAACAATTTTGACTTATCAATTGCCGAAAAAAGATTTGGAAGTCTATTGCTCCTCGGATCAGTTGGAGTTGGCAGTAATGAATCTGCTGAAAAACAGTTTCAGAGCAGCGCAATCAGGATTAACGACGCATATCTTTTTAACTTTGGAAGAGAAAGACAATCGGGGGTTGCTGAAGATTTGGGATACTGGTCCGAAAATATCAGAGGAAACTTTAGAAGCCATCCGAGAAAAAACAAGATGCCGGACAACGATTCAAAAAGGCGGCTTGGGCTTAGGACTGGGTATTGTAAAGTCGATTGTTTCGCTTCATTCAGGAACCATATCGTTTGAAGTCAGTCCGTTGGGAGCTCTGGCAGTGGTAGTTGAATTGCCGTCAAGTAAGGTGAATGGAGATGAGTAACTCTTTTGCAAAAGAAGACTGTCTAATCCGTATTCTTGATGATGACCAAGAACTTTTAGAAGCTTTGGAATTTGCCTTAACAAATAAAGGCTGGGCGTGTAAGTGTTATTCGGATGCGGAGACGTTTTTTAAAGAACTGGATCCGCAGCAGCCGGGATGTTTGCTGCTGGATATTCAGATGCCGCAAATGGACGGGTTGGAAGTGCAAAGAAAACTGGAAAAGCTCGGCAATGGCCTGACGATCATTTTTATGAGCAATTACGGGACGTTGGACACGGCAGTTAAAGCATTCCGCGGCGGAGCGTTTGATTTTTTCAAAAAGCCCATTGTGCCCGAAGAACTGTTTGCGGCGATAGAGAGAGGCGTCAGCAAGGACAGAGCTCGATTAGAAGCAAATTTTGAGAGCTCTCCGGCTGGAAAATTAGAAAAATTAACGGATAGAGAAAAACAAGTAGCCGGTGATTTGACACAAGGACTGCCGTCTTCGCTGATTTCGGAGCATTTGGGAATTAGTGAAAGAACGCTGGAAAGACACCGTCAAAATATCTTGAAAAAATTTGATGCCCTTACTCTCCAGGAGTTCAGAGAAGAGTACGGCAAAATCAAAAAATAATCTTAATCAATCACAAATGAATACGCGGATACGAGAACTGACTTCTCGTATCCGCGACACCAGGAAAAACTAGATTTCTCTAGTCAATCATTACTTCAACGGAGTTTCCTGAGCAACGTTCGCACCGGCGATGCGGCCGAATACCATAGATTCTGCGTTATTGCAGGCTCCTTGGTAGATCGGACCCCACATGGAACCAAGCTCACCGGCTACGTAAAGACGCGGAATTGGATTGCCGAAGGCATCCAAAACCTGACCCTTAACGTTCTTTCTCGGACCGCCCTGTGTATTGACCAATGTTGGATAGAGTTCTACAGCGTAGAAAGGTCCGTTTTCGATTGGAGCAGAAATTTCAGGACCATCGAAGGTGTAAGAGCCTTTACCTTTAGCGTGGATTGGACGACCGAATTCCGTGTCTTTACCGGCTTTGACGTCTGTATTCCATTTTTCGACGGTCTTCTCTAACTGACCTTCAGGAAGGTTGAGCATCTTGCTCAACTCTGCGATGGAATTGGCTTTCTTAAGAAGACCCATTTCAACTTCTTTGCTGAGATCTTTGGACCAACGATGACCTTCTCTGTTGATGGCGTAGCCGGAACCTAAGCCGGAGCCCATCGGTCCTTTGTCAGCTGTGGCCTGGTCGAAAATCAGGTAACAAGGAATTCTCGGATAGCAATGGCGGACAGCGTCCAAGTGAGAGGCAACGTACATCTGGCAGTGGCCGTCAACTTTTTCGCTGCTGAAGCGTTTGCCGTCTTGGTCAACCCAGATATAACCAGCGCCTTTCGGAGAAATAGAAACGCTTGTCTTATAGCCAGGATAACGAACGCCGAGGAACGCAGAATAAGCGTTCATATGCCAGAGTTTTGCGCCCATGGACTGTGCTAAACGGAGGCCGTCACCGGTGTTGCCCGGATTACCGATAGCACCGATTCCATAGCCCATTGTGTAGTTCTGGAGAGATTCCGGATCGAACTCGTATCCGCCGGTAGCGAGAACAACACCTTTCTTAGCTTTGATGTTTTGTTTTTGGCCGTTCTTCTGAACTTCAACGCCAACTACTTCGTCACCGTCTCTGATGATGGCCACGACAGGAGTGGAGAGCATGGTGCGGATGCCGCGTTTTTCTACAGCACCTTTCAAGAGATCAAAGAGGCAGTCACCGCTTCCTTTCTTAGGGCCTCCTTTCTGACCGCGAATACGATATCTCTTGATGGTGTCGGCACCTTCGAGGTTTTTGAAGCCGGCATACCCGTAAACGAACATGCCGACGTTATCACCAAGGCCTGTGAGCCAATCGCGGAGTTCGCCGGTTCCTTTGCAAAATGCATCGAGAAGCTGTTCATCCATTTCAGCGTGGCAATACTGATAGCTTCCGGCCAGGTACTTGCGGGCCTGATTGATGTCGTCAGGAATCATAAAGCCGCCTGCAGAAACTGCGGTGTTTCCGCCGGGAGCGTCCATTTTTTCGATGATAAGGACATTACTGCCGGCATCATGCGCAGTAATAGCAGCGGATGCGCCGGCTCCGCCGAACCCGATTACGACTACGTCAGCTTCATCATCCCATTTTGTATCCGGAGTCAAAGCTTTGGCAGAAGCAGAGGCTACAGAACCGATTGCGAAAGCAGAAGCAACAGATCCTTTGAGGAATTGACTTTTGGTGATATTCATGTGAAATACTCCAAAGATTGAGAAGTTGTATTTATAAAAAGATTTGATTGAGAGACCAAAAACCCATCTCTGAAGAAGAGTCTAGGAATAAAACTACGCGCGTAGTAACAGAATTGAGTTGGGTAAAAACACCGAGTAGTTTCGGAAAAGTTGGCGAGAGCTGTGCTTTTCTTTATTCTTTGCACTTGTGGGAAATATACAGTTTGTATTTCAACATTCTCTGCGAAATCTTTTTAGAAAAAACAGAACTAATTCAAAACCGAAGAGCAAGACATTACAAAGCTCTTTCTTTACTGCTCAAAGACTGAGTGGAAAACTGGTAGGAGATACAGGCAATGACCGGATTGAAACAAGAGGAACTCAACAGTGCTTTGTGGGCGTCTGCTGATGAAATGAGAAAAACAATGTCAGCGGACGTATACAAAGATTATCTTTTAGGCCTTGTCTTCTACAAGAGTCTTTCCGACAATATTCTTTATGAAGTTGTGGATCTGCTGGAAGACCGTGAGCCGAAGGATTTAGAAGAAGCACAAGCAATCTTTGAAGAAGCTTGCCAATCGGATGACGCAGAAGACATCAAAAACGAGATAGTGCATCAATTCGGTTGTTTCGTCGAACCCAAATATACGTTTGCTAATTTCGCTAAGCAAATAAATGAACGCAAATTTATGCTTAGCGACCTTGCCCAAGCTTTTCGAGATATTGAGCAAAGCCAAGATCATCTTTATGAAGGGCTTTTTGAAGATTTCGATATTACCTCGAAAGATTTAGGAAAAACTCAGGCAGAGAGAAACGTATTAGTTTCATCCGTCATCAAGAAGTTGGCCAACATCAATTTCCGAAATTACGATGCGGATGCTCTAGGAGATGCCTACGAATATTTAATTTCGCGTTTTGCCTCAGAATCGGGGAAAAAAGCCGGAGAGTTTTATACCCCACGTGCGGTTTCTCAACTATTAGGAAGGATTGTCACTAACGGAATGGAGAGGAAAAGCGGCTTTTCAATTTACGACCCAACAATGGGATCCGGCTCTCTTCTTCTTCAAGCTAAAAATTTTCTGCTGGATACAGACGAGGTATCTCTTACGGACAAGATTCAATATTTTGGTCAAGAAATGAAGAACCAAACCTATAACTTGGCCAGGATGAACATGATCCTTCACAAGGTTTCTGGGGCCCAGCAACATTTGAGACAAGGCGATACTCTTGGTGTTGACTGGCCAACTGACGAGCCTACTAACTTTGACGCCGTCGTGATGAATCCCCCTTATTCTCAAAATTATGACGCTCATGAGGGGCTTCTCACCGATCCGAGATTTTCTCCCTACGGAAGCTTACCGCCTAAGAGTAAGGCAGATTTTGCATTCCTGCTTCATGGCTTTTATCACTTAAAAGATAATGGGACGATGGGAATTGTTTTGCCGCACGGTGTTCTTTTTAGAGGATCTTCTGAAGGCACAATAAGGAAGAAGTTGCTTGAAAATGGAAGCATATACGCCGTGATCGGTCTTCCACCGGGTATTTTCTTTTCTACATCTATTCCAACCTGCATAGTGGTTTTGAAGAAAGGGCGCAAGGAGAGGGATGTTTTATTTATTGACGCCTCTAAAGAATTTAAGAAAGAGGGGCCAAGAAATTACCTTCTTCCGGAGCATATAGACAAAATCTTTGAGGCTTATAAAGAAAGGAAAGATATTGAGAAGTTTTCTCACGTAGCTAACTTTCAAGAGATTCAAGAGAATGAATTTAACTTGAATATTCCACGTTATGTGGATACCTCTGAAGAGGAAGAGGAAATTGATTTAGCCGAAGTTTTCGCAGAACTAAATAAGATAGAAATGGAAGAAAAACAATCTATTGAAGGGTTAAATAAATATTTCCAAGAACTTGGCCTGAGTTTTAAGTTATAGGGGTAAAAAAAATGACTAAAGAATTAAGTTCCCCCCGCTTGAGATTCAAGAAGGACGATGGAAGCGATTTTCCCGCTTGGGAACAGTGTAAGTTCGGTGAGCTTGTTAAAAGAATCTCAGGCTCTGCCCTTAGTTCTCCTGAAAACCCCGGCGTGGAGTACGACGACATAAATTCTGGAGAAGGTACTCTAAACAAAGATGTTCGATTGAAGGTAGGTACAAAAAAAGGACAACCTTTCGAGCCAGCTGATCTCTTGTATGGGAAACTAAGACCTTATTTAAAGAACATTCTTTTGCCAGATTTTTCGGGCGTGGCGATTGGAGACTTCTGGGTCCTTCGTCCTGCAAAATATTCTTCCAAGTTTCTGTTTAATTTAATTCAAACTCCAAGATTTGAAGAAAAGGCAAATTGTTCTGCTGGTTCAAAAATGCCTAGAGCGGATTGGAAGTTAGTTTCTAATTCAATCTTTGCCGTTCCAAAAGACCCTCGGGAAGCAGAAAGAATTGGCGAACTTTTTCTCTCCTTAAACAGTACTATCACTCTTCATCAGAAAAAGCTCGAGCACTTCAAAAAGTTGAAGGAATCTTTACTTCAAAATATGTTCCCTAGAGAGGGGGAGATTTTCCCTAGGCTTCGCTTTCCTGAATTTGCTGACGCTTGGGAACAGCGTAAGTTAATAGACGAAATTGAATTATTCGGAGGGCTCACTTATTCTCCAAAAGACGTTGTTCCGTCACCTGGATCGTTAGTCCTTCGTTCTTCAAATGTCAAAGACGGAGAAATATCCTTAGAGGATAGCGTTTATGTCTTAAAGGGAAAAGCTACCTCAACTCCAGTTCAACTGAACGACATCATAGTCGTTGTGAGAAATGGCTCTAGGTCTCTTATTGGAAAGCATGCAATAGTCAAAACGCCACTAGATAATGCAGTAATTGGAGCATTTATGACAGGGATCCGCACAAAACAGCCGGATTTTATAAGTGTCTTAATGGATTCTCAGGCTTTTAAGAAAGCTATCACGGAGAACTTAGGAGCTACTATTAATCAAATAACTGGAGGGATGCTCAAACAGATGGTCTTCCTTATGCCCACTTCTGAGACAGAAAAAACGGCTATAGGGAACTTTTTCCGTACTTTGGATGATGCTATTTCTCTTCATCAGCGTAAGTTAGAAAAAATGCAATTGCTTAAAAAAGCACTTCTCCAACAAATGTTTATATAGGTAATCTCGATGTCTGAGTTAGAAGCAAAGATTGAAAAGTCCCTAATAAATCAACTAACTAGTGGAATTTCGCAGTGGACGCATCGTCCTGATATTAAAACTGATGTGCAGTTGTGGGCAAACTTCCGAGATAAGTTGAATAAAAATAATCTAGGAGTTTTAAATGGCGTCGAGATAACTGACGGAGAAATGCAGCAGATCAAAGATTACATGCTGGAGAATTCCTCTACCAGTTACAAGGCTGCGCTCTGGCTCGCAGGAGAGCATGGGATTTCTCAAATACCTTTAGTGAGAGAAGATGCTTCTTTAGGCCAAATTAATCTGATGGCTTTGAATAACAGAGAGATAGCTGGGGGAAGATCCTCTTATGAAGTAATCAACCAATTTCTTCCTGAAACCGGTGAGAGGGAAAGACGTTTCGACGTTTCTCTTCTTATTAATGGCATACCCCTCATTCATATTGAGTTAAAAAATCCAGACCACCCGTACATGGATGCATTTAGACAGATACAAAATTATTGTAGAGAGGGACAGTTCAGAAGCCTATTTGGTTTTGTGCAGATGTTTGTTGTTTCGAACGAGGCTGAGACCCGCTATATAGCAGCAAATACTACAGGCGAGATGGGTGAAAAGTTCTTAACCCGTTGGGTTGATGAAGATAATCAAACAGTTAATTCTTGTCTGGAGTTTGCCAAAGCCGCCTTGAATATACCAATGGCTCATCTGATGATTGGACGGTATTCTGTGATTGATGAGACGAATAAACGACAAGTTTTATTGCGCCCATATCAGATACATGCGATTAGCAAAATTCGCGAAGCTTCTAAAGAAAACAAATCCGGATACGTCTGGCATACGACCGGATCTGGAAAAACGTTGACTTCTTATACAGTCACAAAGAACTTGCTAGACATTCCTTCCATTGATAAGGCGATATTTCTGATCGACAGAAGAGATTTGGATAAACAAACCTCCGACAGTTTCCAATCTTACGCACATAATGATGATGTGGATGTAGATAAGACGGAAAGCACTAAAGATTTGGAGAATAAGCTTTGTAATAAAGAAAAAACGGCGATTGTCACAACAATTCAGAAGATGCAAAACATTATTAGAAAATGTTCTGCGAAAAACTTATCAGAGCCAATTGCAAAATTAAAAAAGCAGCTCCAGAGCAAGCGTCTAGCTTTTGTCATCGATGAATGTCATAGAACAGTATCTCCGCAAACAAAGCGAGAGTTAGGCAATTTCTTTGGTTCGTTTGAACATCCATGTCTATGGTATGGGTTTACGGGTACTCCTATTTTTGCTGAGAACCAAAGGGAAATGTTGGGAGACCTGCCTCGAACTACTCTCAAGCTCTACGAAAGAGAACTCCATAAATATACGATTAAGGAGGCTTTGCATGATGGGGCAGTCTTGGGATTTCAGATTCAGTCCTTAGGAAATGGACTGGAGAGTTTGCAAGAGTTAGCCAGGGAAAACAAACTTTTTTCTGAAGAAAAAATTTTCTCAATGTCCCAGGAGGAACTGGAAGATGCCGTTGTTGGCCATTATGAAAAGAATGGCAAAAGTTTGTACAGCAATTCGGCTCATCGCGAAAAGGTTGTTGATTACATAATAAATAAGAGCGGAGGAAAGCTAAATTTGGTGGCTGGAGAAGGGAATACCTTTGAAGGAATTCTGACTTGCAGTTCCATCAAAGAAGCTCAGGCATACTACAAGCTGTTCAAGCAATTTAAAGCGGAAAACAAGGTCAAAGAAAGTATTTTGTCTCGATTGCCGGATTTTCCGAAGGTAGCCATTACTTATACGGTAGGAGAAAACGAAGACGGAGCTGATGTTAACAAAGAGGCGATGAAAGAGTCTCTGGAGGATTACAAGAAGATGTTCCCAGATGCGCCTGCCAGCTTAGATGAGTTAGGTGCATATAACGCAGATTTAAACAAAAGATTGGCGAGAAAAGAATCTCGATATAGGACGCGAGATCAACAGTTGGATCTTGTAATAGTAGTTGACCGACTTTTGACAGGGTTTGATGCACCGTGTTTATCCACAATATTCTTGGATCGCCCTCCAATGAAACCTCAGCACCTTATCCAGGCTTTTTCCCGGACAAATCGTATTTTTACGCCGGTCAAGCGTTATGGGCAGATTGTGACAATGCAATTTCCCGCTTCATATGCAAGAAAAATTGATGAAGCTTTAGTGCTGTATTCAAGCGGGGGAACGGCAGAGGTTTCGGCCCCCTCGTGGAAAGAAACAAAGACAGAGTTTAAAAAAGCGGTAAAAGTTCTAAAAGAGATTGCGCCTTCTTCAGATAAGGCCGGCGAGCTTACGGATCTAGAAGACCTGAAAGAGTTTGTTCGGGCATATCAGGCAGTGGACAGAGCTTTTAGCTCCCTACAAGTTTACGATGAGTTTGAGGAGGATAAACTGCAAGAACAGTTCGGAATCACACGCGAGAAGATAGAAAGCTACGTGGGCTTTTATAAAAATGCTTTAGAAATAATAAGGGGAGAGGGACCTATTGATCCGGAAGAGTCACCGATTTTAGTTGATTTTGACTATAGGCTGGAAAGTGTCAAATTCTTTGAGGTTAACTACAAATATTTAATGGAACTTATCCAGTCCCATATTCCTGAATGCGCCGATGAAGCCGTCGCTCGAATTAGTGAAAAAGAAGAGAAGAGAGTTTCTAAATATATTGAGCTCTATAAAAAGCAGAACCCAGGGATTGGTTCCATTGTCGAACAAATCTGGGCAGATATAAAAAATAGTCCGCATGATTTTACTGGACAGAATGCTTTTGAGATTGTGGAGCGCAAACTCGGGGAAAAGATTCTAGAGAAACTAGAGGCTTTCAGTGAAAAGTGGGCGGTAACTATGGCCGAGCTTAATGCCGTTAAAGATGCTTGGGATGGACTCAGTGCAATAGAATTGACAGGGAATTACCCTCTTTTCAAAGAGAAAGGTAATAAACAAAATAAATTACGGTACAAGAAAGAGCTGCGAGAGGCAGCAAACAAAATGTTTAAAGAGGAAATCGGTCCTTTAACTCGGTTCTAGAGACGAGATAAGCTCTTTTCATCAGCGTGAAATAAAGGTCAGTTCAGAGAGCTCATGGCACGCATAACTAGATCGATATCTTTGCTTTCGAGCTCCTGAATGACATGGAGATAAGTTTTTTGAGTGGTTGTCATGCTGGCATGACCAAGCCTTCTTGCTACGCTAGCAATCGAAACACCAGCAAACAATAAAATGGAGGCGTGGGTATGTCGAAGACCATGCATCGAGATGACGGATATTCCAGCTTTCTTACACCGTCTCTCTAGGTTGTGATTTGCGGTTGAATTAAAAATTTTCCCCAGAGAGCCAAAGATCAATTCGTCTTCTTCAATCGGCTTGGTTAGCTCCGAAAATTGCATCAACACTTGCCAATCCAACTGAATCTTTCTGATCGACGCTTTATTTTTGGTCGGCAAGAAGCCCGTTCTCGTTTTGTAATCCAAGGTTTTGTTAATGGACAAAGTTTGTTTGGAAAAATCGAAATCTTTGGGGGTCAGAGCGATGGCTTCCGAAAATCTCATTCCGGTTTTAGCGATAAGAAGAATGAGCCAGTCCCAGGATGGCGTTGAGGATAATTCTAGAGATTCAAGAAGTTTATGTAGTTCAAAATGATTCAAGTACTTGGTTTTTCTTGATTTTGGTTCTCTTCCTTTAATAATGGCCTTTCGGGTAGGATCTTTTTCAAGTAGGCCTTCTTCGACGGCGTCTAATATTGCACCCTTAATGTTGTGGTGGAAATCCATCGTTGTCTGTCTTTCATGCTCAGAAGCAAAGTCGTTGAGGAGCTTTTGATAGTCGAGCCTGGTGAGTTCAGAAAGTCTCAGGTCGGGAGCTAATCTTTCTACCCAGGACAGGGTTAGAAGATATTTTCTTAGGGTGACATTCCGAACGGCATTCTTTTTATAAACTTCAATCCAATCTCTGTAATACGAACGAAAAAGGACAGGTTTGGGAGGGGAGGTATCGGACATATAAGTACCTTTCAGATTAATGATGAGGAAGCTCACGCTGATGAAGAGTGATAGTACTGTTTAAGGAGAGAAAAAGTTCGCCAATTCTTTCTGCTTCCCGAGGGTCTTTTGGAACGGCAAAGATTGAATTAGAAACTAACTTCCAATCCGCTCTAGGCATTTTTGAACCAGCAGAACAATTTGCCTTTTCTTCAAATCTTGGAGTTTGAATTAAATTAAACAGAAACTTGGAAGAATATTTTGCAGGACGAAGGACCCAGAAGTCTCCAATCGCCACGCCCGAAAAATCTGGCAAAAGAATGTTCTTTAAATAAGGTCTTAGTTTCCCATACAAGAGATCAGCTGGCTCGAAAGGTTGTCCTTTTTTTGTACCTACCTTCAATCGAACATCTTTGTTTAGAGTACCTTCTCCAGAATTTATGTCCTCGTACTCCACGCCGGGGTTTTCAGGAGAACTAAGGGCAGAGCCTGAGATTCTTTTAACAAGCTCACCGAACTTACACTGTTCCCAAGTGTTTAGAAAATTTAGGAGTTCCAATGCCATTTTTCTTTGCTTTCCAGCGGATTTGATTAGCCAGAATTGTCGGCTTGCTTTATAACTTTTTTGTGTCGTATCTTGACGCTTAATT
>NZ_NHMP01000019.1 GCF_002221595.1 Turicimonas muris | reverse complement strand
TTTGCTATCTGCTTCTTTCAGCCTGTACATCACTGCACACACCTTGCAGATTCGCTAGCTCTTCCCACTAGCGGGCGAGCTCGGGACTTTCACCCTTTAGATTGCACTCATGCCGAGCACACAAAATACCGCAGATGGTTTCGTTGCAATCTGCGGTTAAGTGCCTATTCTTTAGAATCGGCAATCCCCATTAACTAACTACCCACGAGGCTGGCCTCGCTCAAGGAGTCGAATCAAAATTGATTCAGTAATGAGAACTATACACTAAATAAAAATGATTATCATTTAATTTATATAGGTATTTGCCCTAATTAGAAGATTTGACCTCGAATATTCGAATTCTGAATCAGAGCTCCTAACGGATCATTGTCTGCAGGCTGCACATCAACACCTAAAGAAGGAATAGCATCTTTGCGGTTGGTGTAGTAGTAATTGCCGCCTTCCTCAGTGACTCCCGAAGGTGCCTTACGAACAACTTCAGGATCGTTCTTGACTGCAAACTTCATGTAATCAACCCAAATAGGAAGAGCTAAGCTGGCGCCTTGAGCTCTTCTGCCTAATGTTCTTGGTTGGTCATAGCCCATCCAGACGGCAGCGAGCTGTTCTCCGGCATAACCGACAAACCAAACGTCATAGGAGTCGTTGCTGGTGCCGGTTTTCCCACCGATGTCTCTTCTCTTTAAGGTTGCTGTTGTTCGCGCTGCTGTACCGCTGGTGGCAACGCCGTTAAGCATCTTGTGCATAATGTAGGCATTACGCGGATCAAGTACTTCAGTTCCGGCAAGGCGTTCGGCTTCGACTGTGGACTGCATAAGAATCTTGCCGTTCGGGTCAGTAACCTTAGAAATCAAATACGGTTCGGTACGTTTGCCGACATTGGCAAAAACCGAGAATCCTTGGACCATTTCCCAAGGCGTGACGCTTCCTGCACCAAGAGCCAGAGAAAGGTGCGGCGGATGTTTGTCCGGTTCAAACCCAAATCGTTGAATAAAGTCGACGGCGTATCTCGGCGTAATGGCTTGAAGAATTCTGATGGAAACGAGATTAAGAGATTTTCTCAACGCATCTTTCATCATGACCGGACCGCTGAACTTACCTGAGAAGTTCTTTGGATTCCATTTCTTGAAGCCCGTTTCTGATGGATCTAAGACGATAGGGGCGTCGTTGATAACCGTTTGCGGAGAGAATCCCTTCTCGATGGCTGCCGAGTAAATAAATGGCTTGAAGGAAGAACCAGGCTGTCTCCAAGCTTGGGTTACATGGTTAAACTTGTTCAGATTAAAGTCATAGCCGCCTACCAAAGCTTGAATGGCTCCGGTCGTGTAGTTGGTTGCTATAAAAGCGGCTTCAGCTTGGGGCAGCTGTGTGATTTCCCATTCATTGTTCTTGCCGGATTGAATACGGACGACGGAACCTCTTTCGATCTTTAGGTCCGGTTTTGCTTTAGGTTGAAGAGAATTTTTAACAAAATCAAGATTCTTGCCTTTAATCGTGATTTGCTTGCCAGAAGAGTTTTGTACGACAACTTCTGTCGGAGAGGCTTTTAATACCACAACGGCCGGCATATCCGCTGCCACTAGGGCTTCCTGCAGAGCATTGTTAATGTTTTGCTGGGCTGTAGCAGGATTAGATAAGTCAACCTTATCTTCCGGCCCTCGGTAGCCACGGGAGCGGTCATAAGCTTGAACGTGGCTTCTCAAGGATTGATAAGCGTAATTCTGATCTTCTGAATTAATAGTTGTATAGACGTTTAAGCCACGGGTATAAGTTTCCTGCTGGAATACGTCGAACATCAAGGTTCTGACCAACTCTGCAACATATTCAGCGTGCAAAGAAGAATTCATCTTGGTCGGCGTCAAAGAGGATTCAGCAAGTCTGGTTAAACGTGTTTGAATCGGAGCATCCACCTCATGCTGATATTGGTCCGGCGTGATATAGCCTAAGTCTCTCATACGCCCGAGAACGTAGTCTCTTCTGACTTTTGCTCTCTTCGGGCTGGCGAACGGATTGTATACGGACGGCGCTGCCGGAAGACCAGCCAAAGTGGCGGCTTCTCCGATAGACAGCTGCTGAATATTCTTGCCGTAATATGTGCGCCCGGCGGCCGCAAACCCGTAAGCACGGTTGCCGAGGAAGATCTGATTCATGTAGATCTGAAGAATCTGATCTTTGGTGAGGTTGGCTTCGATCTTGAAAGCCATGGCAACTTCATAAAGTTTTCTGACGTAGCTTCTTTCGCTGGATAAGAAGAAGTTTCTGGCAACCTGCATGGTGATGGTGGAGGCGCCTTGGCTCTTTTTCCCGGAAGCAAAGTTGGCTAAAGCTGCGCGGACAAAACCTTTCGGTTCAATGCCGGCATGGTGATAA
Source organism: Turicimonas muris (assembly GCF_002221595.1). GTDB lineage: Bacteria > Pseudomonadota > Gammaproteobacteria > Burkholderiales > Burkholderiaceae_F > Turicimonas > Turicimonas muris. Next base: position 2,739 of record NZ_NHMP01000019.1, on the reverse strand, counting down.
AAGCCGTCATCTTCAGCAGAAATCACGGCTTGCTTTACATGAGCCGGGATTTCATCGATGGTGACGAAGTCTCTTCTTTCTTCGCCGAATTCAGCAATAAGTTTCCCGTCTGCCGTCCAGACTCTCATCGGGACTTTCGGCTTGTAGTCAACTACCGTATCAATTGGCGGCAGCTGAGAGTACACAAGCGCAAAAACAAAGAGGGCCAATCCGATTCCAGCCAATGCGAGAGCAAGAATCGTAGCGATCGAATACTTAATAAAGGCAAAAAAACTTGAACCCGTCTTTTTGCGGGCAGGAGCTTTTTTCGCAGCAGCTGCTTTGGCAGGAGCTTTCTTTGGCGGAGTCTTTTTAGAAGAGAACACTGCTGAAAATATCTTAAATAGTTAAAGAAAACCAGCAAACATTATAAAATCTAAACCTCCGTATGATTATCAAGACAGCCACAATTACAGGCTTATGCATAACAATTCTGTAAAAGCTTACAAATCTATTTTTCTCATTGGAATGATGGGAGCCGGGAAATCATCATTCGGCAAGTACTGCAGCAAAGAGCTTGGCTATCAGTTCGTGGATTTAGACGAAGAGCTTGAGAACAGAACCGGCGTAAAAATTCCCGAGATTTTTGCAAAAGAAGGAGAAGAGGGTTTCCGTAGGCGCGAAACCGACCTCCTCAGAGAATTTATCGAGAAAGAAGGCTTTATCGTGGCAACCGGAGGGGGTGTGGTTATGCGGGATGAAAACCGGCAAATCTTGAAAAATGGAAATGCCTGTGTCGTGCATTTGACGGTGTCCCCGAGAATCTGCTTTTTTAGAACACGCAACTCAAGCCGTCCTTTGCTCCAAACGGAAAATCCGATGCAGACCATTGAAAATTTGATGCGGGACAGAGACCCGCTTTATACCGAGGTCAGAGATTTCTCGCTCGATACGGATAAGCTCAGTTTTAATCAAATGTGCAAAGAGTTGCTGAAGGAATTAGGAAAGGAAAAATAAGGATGATTTCAATCGATGTGAGCGTCAGATCAGCTCCGTACAAGATCTACCTGGGAGAAAATATTCTTCCTCAGCTTGCCCAAGAGCTAAAAAAAATTCATCCTTCTTCAGCTCTTATTGTGACCAATACAACGGTCGGCCCCCTCTACGGAGAAAAGGTACGCAAAATCTGCAACAAAGGGGTTCGTACCGAATACCTCGAATTACCCGATGGCGAAGCCTTTAAAAATTGGGATTCAGTTTTTATGGTGCTGACCAAGTTAGCGGAAATGGGCGCGGACAGAAAATCTGTCGTCGTCGCTTTAGGCGGCGGAGTGGTCGGGGATTTAGCTGGTTTTGCCGCCTCCATCTATATGAGAGGAATCAAATTTATTCAGGTTCCGACGACCCTTTTAGCTCAGGTTGATTCTTCCGTAGGCGGTAAAACGGGAATGAATATGGCAGCCGGTAAAAACATGATCGGATCTTTCCATCAGCCCTCTGCCGTAATCGCTGACTCTTCCGTGCTGAAAACACTTCCTGCAAGAGAAGTAAGTGCCGGCATCGGCGAAATTATTAAGCACGGTATGCTTGCCGACGCGGATTACTTTGCCGATCTCGAAGCAAATATGGAATCTTTGGTGGCGTTGGACTCGGGGAAAACTGCTGAAATTGTTGCCGGTTCCTGCAAGATTAAATCAGCCGTGGTGGCTGAAGACGAAAAAGAAGCGGGAAGGCGCGCTTGTCTGAATCTCGGACATACATTCGGTCATGCTATTGAAAAACTAACCGGTTACGGAACATGGCTTCACGGCGAGGCCGTCGGCTGCGGTCTTATACTGGCCGCAAACTTAAGTCAAAAACTCGGCAACCTGACAAAAGAAGATGTCGAGCGCGTAAGAAAATTGCTGGAAAGAGCCAACTTGCCTGTTCGAATCGAAGGCTTGTCGGTCGATGAAGCTATTAGAGCGATGAAGGGCGATAAGAAGAGTACGGGCGGCGTCATCCATTTCGTCTTACTCAACAAACTCGGTGAGTCATATGTTTCTGAAGTTCCGGAAGAACTGGTTCGGGAAGTTCTCGTTGAAGGAGGATATGTGGCATGATTCATGAAAATCTAGTTTTAGCTCCGTACGCTTGCTATTCTTCGGAATCCAAAGGGCGTGTTTATGCGGAAAATCCAAGTAAAACGCGTACCGAATTTCAGCGTGACCACGACAGAATCATTCATTCGACCTCTTTCAGAAGACTGGAGTACAAAACCCAGGTGTTTATTAACCATGAAGGCGATTTATTCCGCACTCGTCTTACGCACTCTATCGAGGTAGCACAGATTGCCCGTACTGCAGCTTCAAGACTGGCTTTGAACTGTGATCTGACGGGAGCTATCGCTTTAGCCCATGATTTAGGGCATACGCCCTTCGGACACGCCGGCCAAACAGCACTTAATGAATGCATGCGAATGTTCGGGGGTTTTGAACATAACCTTCAGTCCTTGCGGATCGTCGACAAACTTGAAGAGCAGTATCCTGCTTTTGACGGTCTGAATTTGACTTGGGAAACTCGCGAAGGCATTTTGAAGCACTGCAATATTCTCAATGCTATGCGCTTGGGCGATTTGGGTAAGAGATTCTTAGAATCGAGTAGGGCCGGTTATTACCCGTCCCTCTCACACCACCTGGCATGCCGTTCGGCACCAAGGCGGTTCCAGTAAACATCCCTACGTTCCAGATGCGGTTCGCAGGGCCTTTTCTAAACTGTACC
>NZ_NHMP01000018.1 GCF_002221595.1 Turicimonas muris | reverse complement strand
CGAGCTTGGGCACCACTAGGGCACAATTCAAATCTAAAAGCTCGTCTTATCTGCATCTTTGTTTCCTGACTTCCTTGGCAAATTAAAATTTGGTCATGGGCTTAGATACTAATATCAGATACGACAGATAATGTCTTTTGAATTTGCATATTCATTTGGTCTTTGCCACAAAGTACACACGATACGTATTTACCAAACAGATATTAGACGCACTGAAAATAATTTTTCCCTCAGTTTGTAATGATTTTGAAGCTGACTTAGTAGTGTTTGATGGCGAAAAATATCACGTTCATTTGTTAATTACTTACCCACCTAAAGTCTCTATATCTCGTTCAGTCAATTCTCTGAAAGAAAGTATCGAGCCGTCTTATTCGAAAAAAGAAATATCCCTCCATTCTTAGCATGTTATGGGGGGATGCTCTCTGAGCTCCTTCTTATTTTGCTGCAAGTTGTGGGGGTGCACCTATTTCTATTATCAAACAGTATATTGAACAACAGAATACGCCTGACTGAAAAAATTATTATATTCGACCCTTATATCACCGTCCTAAAGTACGGTGTTTTACGGGTCGGTCTGATAAATTCGTCAGGATAATATCTGGAAATATATATATTTTCGTTAGTATTATTATCGAAAATGTCTATATTTTCGTCACTATAATGATTGAAAGAGAAATCGCTGAAAGTGTTGCCTCTTCTACTACTCCCAAAGCGGTAGCCATATTTGGGCCTTGCGGAGCAGGCAAGACCACGCTGCTGAATCAAATTGTCGACATCCAACGCTCAAGATGGATCGTGGGAGATCTGTACAGCGGGATCGAGGCTTTGAATCTAAAAACAGAGGCTGATGTTGACGCTCTGCTTAGCTCGGCCAAAACCATCGTGATTGACGAAGCTCAGCGAATTCCAGACATCGGTCTCAAAGTGAAAATTTTGGTTGACCGAAACATCCATAAATCTTGGGGAACGAAGATTTTTCTATCCGGCTCCTCCGCTCTGGACTTAGCCAGCGACATAAAGGAGTCGGCTCTCGGCCGAATTAAGAGCTATCGACTCTGGCCACTCTCTATCGGTGAGTTAGCAAAGTACGACTCTTGGGCTCTAGTAGAAGAGAGACTTGGCAATTTGATGGTATTCGGCATGTTTCCTTCCGTTGTCACGGATCCAAGAGGCGCAAGAGAAAGTCTGATGGAATACCTTGAAACCATGCTCTATAAGGACATCTTTGCAACTTCGATAGTCCGCAAACCGGAGCAGATCATGCATCTGACCAAGCTTTTGGCCAGTCAGATCGGCAGTGAGGTAAATTACGACAATCTCTCCAGAGAAACCGGAATTTCAAAAACGACAATCGTCGAATATCTAGACCTTTTGGAGCAATGCTTCATCATTAGACGGTGCCCCTCGTACAGTAGCGGCACAGTCAGCGAATTGAAAAAAGGCAAAAAAATATATTTTGTCGACAACGGTATCCGCAATGCAGTACTCGAAGACTTTTCGACCTTTTCTTCTAGACATGACGCCGGAGCGTTGTTTGAGAACTTCTTTTTCATGGAGATGCTCAAACATAACGACTACGAAAAAACTTTCGCAACTCAATATTTTTGGAGAACCAAAGCCACGGCAAATACGAAAGTTTCAGAAGTTGATTTTCTTGAAATTAGAGACGCTAAGCCTTACAGGGCTTTTGAGTGCAAGCTTTCGGACAAGATCTCCTCGACCTCTTCCACAAGAAAATTTCAAGAAAAATTTCCGAACTGTCCTATTTCCATCGTTACGCCCAAAAACCTCCGTTCTTTCTTTGATTCCGCAACTGCCAGAGCGGATCAAGGTTAAACTGACCTTGCTCTTCCATCTTTTTCTCCGGTTCGAACCATTAATGGTTTGAATTTCTTGAACCAATCTCCGTTCTCGGAGAAACCAACAGAAGGAAGGAGTCTTGGGAAATTACTGGGCGCTAAGGTTCTCGCTAAGCGTGAAGATTTCTTCAAGCTGTTTATTATCCAGCTCCGTGATCCAATGCTCGCCTGTGGCGACCGTCATTTCCGCAAGTGCCTTTTTACTTTCAATCAAAGTATTAATTTTTTCTTCAAAAGAGTTCGCGGTAATGAAGCGGTAAACGGTGACGTTCTTCTTTTGTCCGATGCGATAAGCTCGGTCTGTCGCTTGATTTTCAACAGCCGGATTCCACCATAGATCAAAATGAATTACAGCAGAAGCCGCTGTAAGATTGAGACCGGTGCCAGCTGCCTTCAATGACAAGATCATCATGCGGCGGCTGCGATCGTTTTGGAAAGAATCTACCAATTCTTGGCGCTGCTTCACGCTCAATCCGCCGTGAATAAATTGCGGCTCCTCTCCGTAACGTTCTTTCAGCCATTGCTCGAGCAAATGTCCCATTTGCCGGAACTGAGTGAAGATGAGAACCTTTTTATCTGCCTCAAACAAATCGTCCAGTATCGCGAATAATCGCTCCATTTTCCCGGAATACTCCGGACCTTTGAAAGGAGAAGACTTTTCAAATTGGATCGGTGCATTGCAAATTTGCTTGAGCTGCATAATCATCTGGATCACGAGAGCAGACCGTTCAAACCGGTCCATGCCTTCGTTAATTAATGCCAGATTTTTATCTACGGTTTCTTGATAAAGCGCAGCCTGTTCAGGTGTGAGTACGCAATAATCATCTTTGACGATTTTGTCGGGAAGATCTTTGATGATACTTTTATCTGACTTCAGGCGCCGCAAGATGAACGGCTCGGTAAGCCTCTTAAACTGATCTGCTACAGCCTGGTTATGGCTCACTTCAATAGGATCGGCATACTCTTTCTTGAATTTGCGCTCAACGCCAAGTAAGCCCGGGTTGGCGGCTTCCATGATGGCCCAATACTCCAGAAGACGATTTTCAACCGGCGTACCGCTCATCGCGATACAGTGATCGGCCTTCAAACCGCGCACCGTCTTCCAGGTCGAGGTTTTGTGATTCTTTATGGCTTGCGCCTCATCTAACACTAAAAGCTTAAATTCTTTTTTCTTAATCTCCGGAGCTCTTCTGAGCGTTCCATATGTGGTCAAAATCACATCGGCATCTTCCTGAAAAACTCGTTGGGGACCATAAAAAGGAAGAATCTTGAGTTGAGGAGTGAACTTTTGGGCTTCTCTGATCCAGTTTGTCAGCAGCGTGGTGGGAACTACTACAAGCGCAGGCCTATTTTTGAACTCATCTCTTGAGCGCATGCTTTCCAAAACCGACAATACCTGCAACGTCTTTCCTAAGCCCATATCATCAGCAAGAATAGAGCCGACACCGATCTTCATATTTCGGAGCATCCAACGATAGCCTCTTTCCTGATAGTCGCGCAGCTTAGCGTTTATCGTGGCTGGAAGAGGAGCTTCCGAATCTTTGAACAGTTTAGCCAAGGCTTTTTTGACAGATTCTCCCAGCACAACATCAGAATCTTCCGTGTGTCCCGAAAGGATTGCACGAATTAGGCCCATAGTATTGAGTTCGGTATTCTTCCCGGCAAGCTTCTTCTTGATTTGTGCAATTTGCACCGGATCCACGAATAAGAATTCGTCATGAAATCGAACGATCTTCCCTGCCTGCTTAAAAAGTTCGGATTCTTCTTGTTGGGAAATTTTCCGATTTCCGACGGCCATTTTCCAATCGAAATCCAACAAAGAAGCCAATCCCAGCAATCCAGTACTTTCTTCCCACTCTTCAGGAAGCTCAAGTTCAAGTTTAACGGCAGGTTTCAAAAGTGTCTGAAGTGACTTCGGAAGCACCAAAGAAACGCCGAGAAGAGAAAGGGCAGGCAACGAGTCAAAAACAAGCGGCGTCAGCTCTTCCATCGTCAGTTGAGTCTGTGCCCTTGTATCTCTCAACAAAGCATAAAGTTCGGGACAGTGATCGGACAACTTAGAAGAAATCTTCATAGCGTCAAACTTATATTGTCCCAGTTCTTCTTTCGTCATGAAGTCCTTGAAAGTGAAGTAATCAAGGCTTTTCTGCCGTCCTTTCGATTGCTCTAGATTGAAACCTAACTCAATCGAAATCGATCTTTCGAAGGCTTCTTTCGTTGTTTCCGCTTTATTTTCGTCTGCGATTAGATCTTTAATGGTGAGTACGGGCCGAAGTTCTTCGCGAGCGATGGTCAAAGAACTTAACCAGTCCGTAAGCCGAAGTCGAGAAGCTGACGCCTCCGGATCATCTTCCACATCAATAAATTCGCCGCCGAACAACGCCGCTTGTTCGTAAATGTCTTTACCAGTGCCGATTAAAGTGGAAAAAGCCTTTTCAATATAGCTTTGAATGAAACCTCCAAGAACAATTTCACCAAGAACTTGATTGTCAACGGCTTCAGGAGCTTTAAGAATTTCAAACTCTTTCGGATCTAAACCTTTGAGCAAGAAGCCAAGGCGCCCCACTAGCTCGCCGATCATTTGTTCGGATACGGCCGGGACCCATTTCACTGCAAAACATTCCGGAACCGGCTGATAAATCGTAGGGACAATGGCGCCTGCAGCCACCAGCTTAGAGGCAATCATCCATGCGTCGTAAAGTGCCTCTATCGTCTCCGGTGTAGAAGAGAGCCGCTTATGGTTTAGAAAACCGGAAAACATTTCGTGGTAATACACCTGAGTTCCGTCTTCGCGTTTAGCTCCCACATATCTTTGAACCAGACCTTTTTTCCCGAGGTCATATTCTTGCCAAGACAGAGCTTCGCTCACGCGCGTCTGTCCCCACGTATTGACGCAAATCATTTCGTGCTCACCGGAAAAGGTTGGAGCCGTGCGCTCTGAAATATTCCGAATCTGCTGATCGGCTATTTTGCCGGCTTCCCGCATGACTTTTCCTGTCAAGGCTCTTAAATCACCATGAATGTATCCTGCAGGTTTTTCCGGGAGTACTTTGAGGATGGATTCCGGATCAAAATTAAACTTAGCAAAAGTAAGCTTGTTTAGATTCTCAAGCCAACTTGCTCTGCCTTCCGGCGTAGAAACATCGAAGGCGTCTGTTTTTTGAGCTTGTTCAATTGGATTTTGCCGAGTCAAAAGGTTTTGCCAGCTCGGAAGTTCAGCTTTTTTAGCGCGCTTTATGTGAATCCCTTCTTTTTCCAATTCTTTGATGAGGTCAATTCCGCGAAGTGTAAAAAGAATAAAGGGATTACTATCGATCTCCTTACTCAAAACATACATGACGGCCGCTATATGTTTACACGGCACGGCATAGTCCGGGCAACTGCACTCCATTTCTAAGTCATGCCAGCTCGTCGGAAACAAGTGGATACCCAGCTTTTCACAGATATTCAAAACCTTCGGATCCAGCTGTCTGGAAGCCAGTTTGACCAACACAAGAGGAGAGTTAGCGATTTGTTTAATCAGTTTTTTAACTTGATTTTCTGAAAAGGACGGCAATTTAATACGAACGCGATAATACGGATCATAATGGCCTTTTACGCGTGCCTTGATGACTCTTCTGGCGGGATCTATTTTAACGGAGAGGACTTTGCCGGTATTAGCGTAGCTCTTGCCTCTCGGAATTCTGTTCTCATAGTCAATATTGCTTAAAGCAGAGAGCCATTGTTTGCCCCACCAAGTCGTGCCGTATTCGGTTCTAGCCATGATCGATTTTCACAGTGCAAAAGTTTGTCTGTGATTTTGACATCAAAAATGGACAGATAGAGACTTTTAGCGAAGAAGTCCTGGAAATCGTCTCTTTCATGGTTTTAACCGCTGCTAATTCCAAGGGAGGATGCTAGAACGCCGAATCTCAGCAATGCGATTTCCAAAAATCAGTGACTCGAATAACTTCATTCATTGACACACGTGCACCTTGAACACGGAGAAGCGGCAAGTCCCGAATACTGCAGAGCATATCGCCAGGCCTGGATAATTTTTCAGTACTATTTTTCCCCAATATTTCTTTAGAGGCGCCAGCACCAGGAGTCTGAAAGCAAATAATCGAGTAACAGCAGCATCTTATAGAAAAAGGAATCTCTTTCCGATTGATAATCGACGTAGCCAAAATTACACGAATTTCCACCCGGCTACCTTCTATCATAATTTTTACGAGCAATTCCTCAGCTTCTTTTCCGTAAAAATGAAGCAAATCGGAAAATTCATCAATGACAACAACTATATCTGGAAAAATCTCGTGTGTACCCGGCGGGAGCTTGATCGGTTTTCCACGCCGATAACACCCGAACAATCGTTTATGCAGATATCTCAGAGAATTCATATCTATGGCATTTTTCAGATGTTCCCTTCTCTCTATTTCAGAAGCCAGCCAAGCCAGAGAACGCATAGCACTATCTACTCCGGCGCATATCGGTTGGCAAAGATGAGGAATGCCGTCGAAATCGGCATATTCCACAATTTTGGTGTCAACAATGATTAATCTGAGGTGCTCAGGTGTATTTGTACACAGCATTGAAAGCAGCATCTCGCGACTGGCAACGGATTTTCCGGTTCCTGCAGGCCTCCATCCACCCATCCCACAGAGCGTGCTATAGAGGAATTTCTTGTGCCTACCTCTAAGCCTTGGATGGAGGCCTTCTCGGATTGTTCAATTAAAGGAGTTATCCCAGCAGGAGTCTCAGAGTTGGAAAAATTGTTTTTAGGAACTTCTTTAATGAAGATAACTTAACCAATTAAGCGTCAAGATACGACACAAAAAAGTTATAAAGCAAGCCGACAATTCTGGCTAATCAAATCCGCTGGAAAGCAAAGAAAAATGGCATTGGAACTCCTAAATTTTCTAAACACTTGGGAACAG
>NZ_NHMP01000017.1 GCF_002221595.1 Turicimonas muris | reverse complement strand
CAGTTTAGAAAAGGCCCTGCGAACCGCATCTGGAACGTAGGGATGTTTACTGGAACCGCCTTGGTGCCGAACGGCATGCCAGGTGGTGTGAGAGGGACGGGTAATAACCGGCCCTACTCGATTTCATTAAAAGTTGGTCCGATAATGGTAAGAGTTAGCCTCTCCGGGTGCTTCTCGCCTAGCAAAATGATCTTTGTGAGGCGCCTACAGGACAAATGAGGCAGAAGTGTCCCAACTCAGTTCTACCTTAGGTACTCATCATAAAGAGCTTTTGGAACTGCCTTTTTGAGTCGGGCCTCGCAAGAGGCTTCCGTTTTGGCAAATTCCTTGGCCATGTAATCAGCAAAGCGGCGAAGGTAAGGTTTCTTCCAGTCGTCTGTATGAATAGCCACATAATTCTCTTGGGACGGCCGGTGCCAGCCGTTAAGAATAGGAACTAATTCTCCTCGTTCTATCTCGTCAATGCAGTGAAAAAGCGGAAAGCCTAGAGAAATGCCGATTCCTTGAAGAACGGCCTGTTTTGCCATTTCCACATTACTCCAGCGGATGGAGGTTATCTTCGGGATGTTCATGACTTCCGCACCTTTTCTCAATACATAGTTGACTGAAAAAGCATAGCGGGACGGATAAAGGCTGGAGAAAATATGGTGATGTTCCAGGTCTTGAAGAGTTTCGATAGGACCGTTTTTTTCAAGGTATTCTTTGGAGGCAACCGGCATAAAAACCATCTTTCCTCGCGAAAGTAAAACACAGTCAGGAAGCGGTATAACGCCGGAAATAAAAGCAATATCCGCTAGCCTTTGCTTAAATTCTTCAACATCTAGCGGAGCAATGACATTTACACGAGTCCGAGGATTCTGTGAAACGTATTGTTGAATCATCTTCGGCATGTATTTTGCCTGCGTGTTGCCGATCATTAACCGGATGATTTGAGAATCATCGGATACTCGATCCGAAAGAATGTTGGAAATTTTTTCTCGAGAGTGAATCATCGACTCCGCATAAGGAAACAGCTCATAAGCGGTCGGTGTCGGAAGAAAAGGCCTTCCTGCTCTATCGAAAAGTTGGACGCCTAGCAGCTTCTCAAGTTTTTGGAGTTTCTTCGATACTGAAGAACTTTCCAAATTCAGTTTAGCCGCAGCCTCCTGTATTGAGCCTTCGTTAAATACTGCCAAGAATACTTTCCAAATGTCCAGGTCTTCAGTCATCTTATATCCAGAATGGCAATCTATATTGCTATTTTAGATATTTTCTTATCGACATATTCCGGAGGAACTTTAAACTGGAATCAGGTTAATCCACTCTCAGGAGCAAACCATGACTGATTTGATTATCAGAGGAGCGCGAGTGGTTGATCCGCTCAATAAGCTCAACGCCTTCAGAGATGTTGCCGTCGAAGACGGGAAAATAAAATCGGTCGCTGAAGAAATCTGCGAACCTTCTTGTGAAGAAATTTCAGCGGCCGGTAAAGTTCTCATCCCCGGAATCATTGATATGCATACGCATATGCGTACCGTGCTTGGCCATAAGCACGCTCAAAGAATGATTGCCAAAGCCGGTGTCTGCACTGCCTTAGATATGGCCGGCCCTCTCGAAGATATTCTTTCTACCGTTTCTGAAACAGGAGCAGGTGTAAATATCGCTGTTTTGGAAGCCGCTCGGGAAGGTTTTACTTTGTCCTCTTCACGGCCCTCTGTAAGCGAACAAGAAGACTTTCTAGACAAAACTCTTGAACAGGGAGGGATCGGCATAAAGCTGCTCGGCGGCCATTTTCCGATGGATCTCGATATCAGCGAGAGTTTTATTGATATTGCCAATCAAAAGAAAGCCTGGGTTGCTTGGCATGTGGGGAGCACCAAACATGGTTCCAACATAGAAGGTCTAAGAGAGGCTGTGGCTGCAGCCGGTATGGATCGTTTTCTTCATGTGGCTCACGTAAATAGCTACTGCCGGGGACAAGTTCTGAATGAACGAGATGAGGCTTTGGAAGCCATTGAGCTGCTCAAGGCGCACCCTAATATTTTTTCTGAGTCTTATTTGTCTCCTCTTAACGGAACAAGATTCGTGATCCGAGACAATGTTCCCGTAAGCAAAGTAACGACGACTTGTCTTCTCAAGCTTGGATACTCAAATGACTATGAAGGTGTAAAGAAGGCAATTTTGGATGGAGCTGCGGGCGTGTTGGCCGATACCGGCGTAATCGGCGTTCTTCTTTCAGGCCGTGAAGGTGTTCAGTATTGGGAAGCGCGCAATACGGAATGTGTCGGCAGTTTCAGCGTCAATCCCGCAGTGAGCCGTTTTTTGTTGGCAACGGCAAAAAGGGCTGACGGCTCCTTCGTTGTGGATTCCTTCTCAACAGACGGCGGTTGTTATCCGCGTAACGTGATTGTTGAAAATGGTTTGCTTCTCGTTAAATTCGGAGCTCTTTCCCTAACGGAATATGCAGTGAAAGCTAGTCTGAACGGAGCTCGTGCCTTGGGCCTTCCGAATAAAGGCCACCTTTCCGTTGGTGCAGATGCTGATATTTCCATTCTGGATATTGAAGCAGAAAAAGCTTTTGCCACGGTTGTGAACGGCCGAGTTTCTATGCTTAACGGAAACTTGGTTGGTTCCGGTACTACCTTTATCTGTGATGAAAGAGGAGCAGGAACTTTAAAGCGGAGAGGGCTCTCATATGTCGTCAAAGCCCCGCTTTCTTTAGACCAAATAGAAAACCGCTATATCTCATAAACTATTAGGAGAACCATAATGTTCGGACTTATAACCGTTACAGTTGGTATCGTTCTAGTCGGATACCTCATTGTTAAGAAATACTATGCTCCTTGGGCTTTGCTTCTTGTAGGACTTCTGATGCTGCTCGCCGTTGGCTTATTTACCAATGTGCCTCTCGTCACAGGAAAAAAAGTTACTCACAGCATGCTGCTTGATGTGGTTCAGGTCGTCACGAACCTGTCTTCTTCAACTCTAGCCGGACTTGGTTTGCAGATTATGGTTATTTCCGGTTTGGCTGACTACTTGGATAAGATTGGCGCTACCAAATCCTTCGTTAAGGTTTGCTCCAAGCCGCTTTACTATATCCATAGTCCTTATACGCTTCTTGCCATCTCCTACCTGGTTGGTCAGTTCATTAACATCTTTATTCCGTCTGCCGTAGGCCTCGGCGTTTTATTGATGCTCACCGTGTATCCGCTTTTAATGGCAGTCGGTGTCTCCAGAGTATCGGCTGCCGCCGTCATCGTAACGGCAAGCTGCTTGGATTTGGGACCTGCTTCTGCAAACTCCATTGTGACTTCAAAGCTCTTAGGCATTTCTGCAATGGAATATTTCTTGGAAGGCCAGCTGCTTATCGGTGTTATTGCTGCTGCCGTCATTGCTGTTTCTCACGGCCTCCTGCAAAGATATTTCGATAAGAAAGATTTGGCCAGCGGACGCCTGAGTGAAGATGATTTCAAGATGAGAAGCGAACTTATGGCAGCCGGTGCAAAAGATAAACAGCCCGATGCTCCTCGCTTTTATGCCATTCTTCCTGTACTGCCAATCGTATTCTTATTCATCTTCTCGAAGTTCTGCTATACAGGAGTAAGACTTGAGCTCATCACTTGCATGTTCTTATGCATGATCATCACCTTCTTGGTCGATCTGTTAACTAAGAGAACTTTTAAGGAATGCGTTGCTAATACCAAATCTATTTTCCAGGGTATGGGCCGCGTATTTACCTCCACAGTATCTCTAATCATCTGCGCGCTGGTCTTTGCAGAAGGCTTGAAGCTCTCCGGCGGTATTACAACCATCATCGGTTGGGCTGCTTCTATGCAGAACACTGCCGGTGTCGTCATGCTGATTGTTATGTGCACACTTTTGGCTTTTGCTTCTATTCTTACCGGCTCAGCGAACGCTGCATTTTTTGCCTTTAACTCTCTTTTACCGCACGCAGCTAAAGCAGTAAATTGGGACTTGATTGTGATGGCTTGCCCGGTTCAATTAGTGAGCGGTATTGGACGTTCTATGTCTCCAATCGCAGGCGTTACGATTGCTGTTTCCAGTATTGCAGAACTTTCTTCGTTCGAAGTTGTAAGAAGGACAATTCCTGTCATGGCTATCGGTATGATTACCGTCGTCCTCAGTTCTTTGATTCTCTTGTAGTACCCTTAAGTTGAAGTTTCATAGGAACTGATACGACCTCTGAACCTTTAAAACTTTCAAAAGCGCTTCTCTTTCAATGGGAGAGGCGCTTGCGCTTTTTCGAAAGGGTGGGCCGTTTGCGTGCTGTCTGAACAGACTTTAGTTTAAATAAGTCTCTTTTCTGATGTCCCGGGAATAATCAAAGCTATTTAGATTCTCTAATACTTAGTGGACTAAGTGATATTATAAATAATAATCATTCTCATTTCTATTTCATCATGAAACCTCAATCTTTTTCTTTGTTATCTGTTGCAGTCCTTGCTGCCATTACATCAACCTCTACGTTTGCCCAAATATCGCAGGCTTCCGAAACTATTTCTACCGGACCGGTAGTCGTTACAGCTTCTCGTACAGAGAAAGTTCTCAATGAAGTTCCTTCATCCGTCGTTGTCGTCACTGGCAGTCAATTAGAACAAGAGAATCAGAGAACGCTGGGAGACTCTCTTTTGGATATTCCCAACGTGATGCTTGAGGCACCGGAAAGTCCTGTATTCACAAGAATATCTATTCGAGGTTCGGATTCCGATCAAATTTCTTATCTTATTGACGGTGTACGCCAAGATAACTACACCATGAGCGGCAATCGTCCGGCATTTATGTTCGTGGATCCGGAAATGATTAAACAGGTGGAAGTCAGAAGAGGAGGCGGCTCTTCTTTGTACGGTAACGGAGGCATCGGAGGGACTATTGCCGTAACCACAAAAACCGCTGGTGACTTATTGAAATCGGGCCGCGATTTTGGTGCACGGCTAAAGCTCGGCTACAACGATGATGCCCGAGAATTCGGACAATCAGCATGGTTGTTTGGAAGAAAAGGTCCTGTTGATGCGGTTATTGGTTTTTCACATAGAGACGGAGGAAAAATCATTTCTTCTTCTAATGGAAGACGCTCAAAGACTCCTCGCGATTCTAAGTATGATGCATTTACTTCAAAATTTACTATTACGCCGACCGATATGTTAAGCCAAGGCGATTTTGAGAGTCAGAAAACAACACGATTTTGAGAGAGCCAATTTTTAAGTGAAAGTCTTGCAAATTCTGTGGCTTTTAATTGCAATGAAAGGGGGTATTAACTCAGGTAAGCGTAGCGAACCTGAGTTAATACCCCCTTTCATCGCAATGCGCTTAGTGCTTATCCTTTTCGCTGTCTTCCTTTATTATCTCTTCAGCAGCCTCGATCACTAGTTCTCTCATGTTTAGTACTTCTCTTACTTTGGCAGCTCGCTTATTAAGCCACAGTTGTCTTCGTTGATTTTCTTTCGCCATGATTTCGTCGACACGAGCATCAATGGTTTTAGCCGTTTCTGTGTATTCTTCAAATTTAGGACAACCTACCTTAGGAATAATTTTTATGGGTATTACTCTCAATCCCCATAGCATCTCGATCTTTCCATCCGGGTACTCTACGATAGAAACCTCCTTTCCAATCAAGCCATGACGGTTCTCAACCCCAAGAGCCTGAATGATTTGATTTTTGAAACTACAACTAAGATTTTTAGATAAATGTCGTTCGTGCCAGGTAGCACAGATCCTCTTTAACTCCTCTTCTGTTGCCAAGAGCGGTACATGAGCATCTTCTTGGTAAAAAGGCTTAATTGCAAACTCTTCGTTGTACTCGTTGACAAACTCCTCTATGTGCAAATTAGCGGTGTTAATATCCTTTATGCCTCGGAGCTTGAACTCTTTAGGCCAACGTCCTTGCAAAGTTTGATTTAGGCGTTCAATCCTTCCTTTTGCTTCGGGAGTTTTTGCATAGATGTACTCAATTCCAAGCATATTGCAGATGCGTTGGTACTGAGTTCCGTCTTGGTCTTCAGAGGTTAGTGGCCCCGAGGTCGTCGGTTTAAAAATGCTGTGTCTATCGCTATAGAAAGCCGCTGGTATGCCGTATTTAAAGACATGCCCCATAATGAGCTCTCGATAGGCCTCTCCTACTTCTGTAGGCCGCAGGCACGCCGCAGTAATGGTTCCTGTTGCATCATCAATAAAGGCGTGAACGACACAAAAAGGCTCATCCTCTCCGAACCAACGATGTCGGGATCCATCAATTTGGATCAATTCTCCGAACCGGCTGCGACGTCGACGTAATGGATGGCCTTTACTCTCTGCTTTCTTTTCTCTGGGATAAAGTTCAAGAAGACGTTGCCGGATAAATTCTTCGGATACTTCAATTTGTTCGCAATTCTTCAGGTATTTCCTTGCCAAAGCAGCTTGGAAGCCAGCGTACTTGGTTTGGAGCAAGTTGTCTATTCTTTCTCTTAGGTCCTTGTCCAGTTTGTTTACAGGTGAACGCCCCCGATTACCATGTTCTAAGCCTTCGGCTCCTTGTAATGAAAACTTGTTTAACTTCCTGAAAAAGGTTGACTCAGGCATTTTTAACTGAGTCAGTGCTTGCTTACAGGTGATCAGCCCGGCTCGGTACTCAGTAAATACAGCAACCAGTTCATTAATCGAGGGATGCTTAACGTTCTTTTTTGACCATTTAAAACCTCTAAAAAGCACAAGAATAAGTCAATAAAGACCGCCTAACTCCCATTTTCGCTTTGGTAAAACTCCCAATTTCGCCCTGGAATAAGCTCTCAGAATCGCCTAGGAAACTACTCTCAAAATCCCGTAGGAAGTTACTCTCAATTTCCCTTTTGCTTAACAAATGTCGTTTTGTACGATGTTAAGCCAAGGCGATTTTGAGAGTCAGAAAACAACACGATTTTGAGAGAGCCAATTTTTAAGTGAAAGTCTTGCAAATTCTGTGGCTTTTAATTGCAATGAAAGGGGGTATTAACTCAGGTAAGCGTAGCGAACCTGAGTTAATACCCCCTTTCATCGCAATGCGCTTAGTGCTTATCCTTTTCGCTGTCTTCCTTTATTATCTCTTCAGCAGCCTCGATCACTAGTTCTCTCATGTTTAGTACTTCTCTTACTTTGGCAGCTCGCTTATTAAGCCACAGTTGTCTTCGTTGATTTTCTTTCGCCATGATTTCGTCGACACGAGCATCAATGGTTTTAGCCGTTTCTGTGTATTCTTCAAATTTAGGACAACCTACCTTAGGAATAATTTTTATGGGTATTACTCTCAATCCCCATAGCATCTCGATCTTTCCATCCGGGTACTCTACGATAGAAACCTCCTTTCCAATCAAGCCATGACGGTTCTCAACCCCAAGAGCCTGAATGATTTGATTTTTGAAACTACAACTAAGATTTTTAGATAAATGTCGTTCGTGCCAGGTAGCACAGATCCTCTTTAACTCCTCTTCTGTTGCCAAGAGCGGTACATGAGCATCTTCTTGGTAAAAAGGCTTAATTGCAAACTCTTCGTTGTACTCGTTGACAAACTCCTCTATGTGCAAATTAGCGGTGTTAATATCCTTTATGCCTCGGAGCTTGAACTCTTTAGGCCAACGTCCTTGCAAAGTTTGATTTAGGCGTTCAATCCTTCCTTTTGCTTCGGGAGTTTTTGCATAGATGTACTCAATTCCAAGCATATTGCAGATGCGTTGGTACTGAGTTCCGTCTTGGTCTTCAGAGGTTAGTGGCCCCGAGGTCGTCGGTTTAAAAATGCTGTGTCTATCGCTATAGAAAGCCGCTGGTATGCCGTATTTAAAGACATGCCCCATAATGAGCTCTCGATAGGCCTCTCCTACTTCTGTAGGCCGCAGGCACGCCGCAGTAATGGTTCCTGTTGCATCATCAATAAAGGCGTGAACGACACAAAAAGGCTCATCCTCTCCGAACCAACGATGTCGGGATCCATCAATTTGGATCAATTCTCCGAACCGGCTGCGACGTCGACGTAATGGATGGCCTTTACTCTCTGCTTTCTTTTCTCTGGGATAAAGTTCAAGAAGACGTTGCCGGATAAATTCTTCGGATACTTCAATTTGTTCGCAATTCTTCAGGTATTTCCTTGCCAAAGCAGCTTGGAAGCCAGCGTACTTGGTTTGGAGCAAGTTGTCTATTCTTTCTCTTAGGTCCTTGTCCAGTTTGTTTACAGGTGAACGCCCCCGATTACCATGTTCTAAGCCTTCGGCTCCTTGTAATGAAAACTTGTTTAACTTCCTGAAAAAGGTTGACTCAGGCATTTTTAACTGAGTCAGTGCTTGCTTACAGGTGATCAGCCCGGCTCGGTACTCAGTAAATACAGCAACCAGTTCATTAATCGAGGGATGCTTAACGTTCTTTTTTGACCATTTAAAACCTCTAAAAAGCACAAGAATAAGTCAATAAAGACCGCCTAACTCCCATTTTCGCTTTGGTAAAACTCCCAATTTCGCCCTGGAATAAGCTCTCAGAATCGCCTAGGAAACTACTCTCAAAATCCCGTAGGAAGTTACTCTCAATTTCCCTTTTGCTTAACAAATGTCGTTTTGTACGATGTTAAGCCAAGGCGATTTTGAGAGTCAGAAAACAACACGATTTTGAGAGAGCCAATTTTTAAGTGAAAGTCTTGCAAATTCTGTGGCTTTTAATTGCAATGAAAGGGGGTATTAACTCAGGTAAGCGTAGCGAACCTGAGTTAATACCCCCTTTCATCGCAATGCGCTTAGTGCTTATCCTTTTCGCTGTCTTCCTTTATTATCTCTTCAGCAGCCTCGATCACTAGTTCTCTCATGTTTAGTACTTCTCTTACTTTGGCAGCTCGCTTATTAAGCCACAGTTGTCTTCGTTGATTTTCTTTCGCCATGATTTCGTCGACACGAGCATCAATGGTTTTAGCCGTTTCTGTGTATTCTTCAAATTTAGGACAACCTACCTTAGGAATAATTTTTATGGGTATTACTCTCAATCCCCATAGCATCTCGATCTTTCCATCCGGGTACTCTACGATAGAAACCTCCTTTCCAATCAAGCCATGACGGTTCTCAACCCCAAGAGCCTGAATGATTTGATTTTTGAAACTACAACTAAGATTTTTAGATAAATGTCGTTCGTGCCAGGTAGCACAGATCCTCTTTAACTCCTCTTCTGTTGCCAAGAGCGGTACATGAGCATCTTCTTGGTAAAAAGGCTTAATTGCAAACTCTTCGTTGTACTCGTTGACAAACTCCTCTATGTGCAAATTAGCGGTGTTAATATCCTTTATGCCTCGGAGCTTGAACTCTTTAGGCCAACGTCCTTGCAAAGTTTGATTTAGGCGTTCAATCCTTCCTTTTGCTTCGGGAGTTTTTGCATAGATGTACTCAATTCCAAGCATATTGCAGATGCGTTGGTACTGAGTTCCGTCTTGGTCTTCAGAGGTTAGTGGCCCCGAGGTCGTCGGTTTAAAAATGCTGTGTCTATCGCTATAGAAAGCCGCTGGTATGCCGTATTTAAAGACATGCCCCATAATGAGCTCTCGATAGGCCTCTCCTACTTCTGTAGGCCGCAGGCACGCCGCAGTAATGGTTCCTGTTGCATCATCAATAAAGGCGTGAACGACACAAAAAGGCTCATCCTCTCCGAACCAACGATGTCGGGATCCATCAATTTGGATCAATTCTCCGAACCGGCTGCGACGTCGACGTAATGGATGGCCTTTACTCTCTGCTTTCTTTTCTCTGGGATAAAGTTCAAGAAGACGTTGCCGGATAAATTCTTCGGATACTTCAATTTGTTCGCAATTCTTCAGGTATTTCCTTGCCAAAGCAGCTTGGAAGCCAGCGTACTTGGTTTGGAGCAAGTTGTCTATTCTTTCTCTTAGGTCCTTGTCCAGTTTGTTTACAGGTGAACGCCCCCGATTACCATGTTCTAAGCCTTCGGCTCCTTGTAATGAAAACTTGTTTAACTTCCTGAAAAAGGTTGACTCAGGCATTTTTAACTGAGTCAGTGCTTGCTTACAGGTGATCAGCCCGGCTCGGTACTCAGTAAATACAGCAACCAGTTCATTAATCGAGGGATGCTTAACGTTCTTTTTTGACCATTTAAAACCTCTAAAAAGCACAAGAATAAGTCAATAAAGACCGCCTAACTCCCATTTTCGCTTTGGTAAAACTCCCAATTTCGCCCTGGAATAAGCTCTCAGAATCGCCTAGGAAACTACTCTCAAAATCCCGTAGGAAGTTACTCTCAATTTCCCTTTTGCTTAACACTATTACGCCGACCGATAACTCTCTAGTTTCCCTTGGGTATAACTATGACGATACTAAGTTGGATCAGGGAAGCAGCGACGACGAAACAAAGTATCGCCTTAAGCAGCATAGACTGACAGGAAGGTGGGAATACAGCTACGGTGATTATGTTGATTTGGTCGTAAATATGCAGTACACCAAACTTGACAACAAGTTTGACGGAACTTCATATAACCCGGAAGCGTATTTCAAAGACGACTATGAGTCCTACAGTATCAACGCTCAGAACACCTCAATTGTGTATTTGGGAGGAATTCACACGTTAACTTATGGATTTGATGCCTCTTCGAACCGTCAGAAGGCAACAGATATTCATGGGAAATTAGACCGAAGCCGACCAAAATCCAAAGGCTATGACGCAGGACTGTTCATTCAAGACGAATACGCCATCAATGACTATGTCACAATTACGCCTGTATTGCGCTGGTCTTACTATGACCGGAATCCGACTGGAGACAGTGACTCTAAGTTCGGCTTAACCACAAGAAATGACAACAAATTCACTCCCGGAATCACGTTAACACTTGCGCCGAGCAAAGCCCTCTCTTTTTATGCATCCGTGCAGAGCGGATATCGTCCTCCATTCTTAGATGAGCTTTATACGTCAATCGAGTATCCTGAGTGGGGGATGTATTCAGTCGTTTTGCCGAACCCTAATCTGAAACCGGAAGAATCCATTAATGTGGAATTGGGAGTTAATGGCGATTACAAGAGTTTATTCGGAGAATCTGATAGATTTGTGTTCCATGCCAATGTGTTCCGAGATCGGGTGAAAAACTTGATCAATGCCGGTGCCACCGGAGATATGGATTTCTCTCCTGACGGAGATATGATTCTCTATTACTCAATTAAAAACGTTGGAAAGGCACTTAAAACTGGATTTGAAGCTTCTCTTGATTATTACCCGGGAAATGCGGATTTCCACTTGTCTTACGGCTACCTCCATGCGGAAGATAAGAATACGGGGAAGAAAATACCAGGACTGACTCCAATGCAGGCTACCTTACGTGCGGGCTATACCTATAAGCCCTGGGATCTTAATGGATGGTACAGACTGCGTTTGTACAAAGGAGGTGAAAGCAATATAGAAACATCTTGGGGAAGCGGTGAATATAAAAAGTTCAGCGGCTTCGCTACTCACGCTGTTGGTTTAACCTGGAGACCGCATTTGAAAGATCGGGCTGACTTTGCTTTGACGTTCTCTATCGATAACGTAATGAATAAAAAGTACCGATATCTGAATGGCGGATATGGTGTGGGAAGGAGTTACAGAGCTTGGCTAACCGCTAACTTCTAGGACTTCTGTCTTGAAGATAAAGCGTAAAGAGAGAAGCTCTTTTTTGAGTTTCCTCCTCAGAGTCTTCCTCAATACAAAGCAGTGGAGATTATGGCTGCTGCTTTGTGTTGTAGTCATCGGCTACCTTGTCAATATCAAACTGGCAGTGGCGCTTAATGACTGGAATGGTCGATTCTACAACGCTCTGCAGGCAGTTGATAAGGAAAAAATTTTTGATTGCTTGTACGATTTTATTTTAATTTGCTCCTCAATTATTGCGGTTTTAGTGACGGCGGATTACCTGCAGGAAAGAGCGGCTCTGATTGCAAGAAGAGTGTTAACAGAGGAGTTTTTTTCTCAATGGCTGTCAGATAAAGCAGCTTTTTACCGTTTGAGGCAGGAGTCAAAAGAGCCTGATAATCCGGATCAACGCATCTCCGAAGATGTTCGTGAAGTAATTAGTCTTTTTCTAAATCTTTGCACCAGTTTCTTAAATTCTGTTTTGATGATCGGAAGTTTTTCCGTCATTCTCTGGAATTTATCAGGACCTCTTACTGTCTGGGGTATTTCGATCCCGGGCTATATGTTCTGGGTCTGCCTAATCTATACCATCCTAGAGACTGTGTTGACTCATTTGATCGGCAAAAAACTAAAAAGACTCAATTTTGATTCCCAAAGGAGAGAAGCAGATCTCAGAGCCTCTCTTCTTGCAAAAAGAATTAATGCTGAGGCTATTGCCGGGATGCGCGGGGTGGAAGCAGAACGCGCCCGTTTGATGACAACGTTTTCTTCCCTGCTTATGGTACTTGTCGATACTTTAAGAAAAAAGAGAAACCTAGAGTATTTCTCGGTTGGGGCAGGTCAAATTACACATCTGACACCGATTTTCTTTTCCCTGCCTGCCTTTTTCTCAGGGGCCATCGAGCTCGGGGGATTGATGCAAATTCGTGGAGCCTTTATTGATGTTGCTCGTTCTTTGTCGTGGATTGCGATGTCTTATGCTCAGCTATCTAAATTTGCGGCGACGTATGAGAGGCTTTCGACTTTGCACTCATCTATTGAAGAGGTAAGCGCAGAAAAAAAAGATTCCGTTAGTTATTCCTCTCAAGAAAGCGGATTGAAAGCAAACCTCTTAATGAGCATCCCGAACCGAGGCTCGGATGGAACTTCACTTAGCGTGAACCTAGCGGTTGATCCTGGAGAAATCTGCATTTTGCAAGGGGCTTCCGGGACAGGAAAAAGTTCCATCTTGCGTGTACTCGCAGGTTTTGATTATTTTGCTACCGGCACTGTGGAAAGTGCTCCAAAAGTGCTGTGGATTACACAGAAACCGTATATCTTTACAGGATCTTTGAAAGCAAATTTGTCATATCCCTCCCTGGCCGAAGATCTGTCCGATCACGAAGCAAATCAACTACTTGATAAGGTTGGACTGGGAGACTTAAGTTTGTTATTGGAACACGAGACAGATTGGGAACACCGTCTGAGCGGCGGGGAAAAGCAACGAATAATGCTAATCCGGGCAATTCTTAAGAAGCCGGACGTGCTGCTTTTGGATGAAGTTACCTCTGCTCTAGACGAAGAAAGCGCAGTGAAGATAGTGCTGTTGCTTAAAGCCTCTTTAAAAGACACGGCTATTTTGATGGTTTCTCATCAGTCAGCTTTAATAGCCCATGCAGATCGAATTTTTAATATGAAGGACTTTTTATGAGTTTTCATGGAACTAATACATTTATTCCGTTTCCGCGTTACGAAAATGCTGTATTCATTGGCGACACCGCAGCAGAGACTTTGGCAGAACTCAAGATCTACGCAAGAGGTCTGATAGGCGGAGAGCTACCAAACATGCAGTCTTATCATCCGGCCGAAAAGCTTCTGGAATGCACATCTTGCGTGATGAACGATCAGCGTCTTCTGACAACCGCAATGCGAAGAGGAGAAATTGATTACATTCTTTTGGAAAATAATTCGGTCTCCGATATGAATCTAAAGGAACTTGCTCCCCGATTAGAGGCGAGCGGGTTTTGCGTAAAGATTCTGGACATCACAGAAGATCCTGTGGAGAACATTAAAAGAGCGGCTTTTTTATTCCAAGAAGAAAAACGCGGTGAGAGAGTGGTTCGGGAGTATCTGAGAACCGAAGAGGCACTCAGAAAGCTTCCTCCGTTGCCCATGCAAAAGATTTTATCTTTACTAGCAATTCGTCATCCGGTAGACGATCGCATTTTTTTATTCGCTATCTCCGGAGTTTCTGAACTGAACCGGGAGATATATCCAGCGTTAAACGCAATCAATCCGGTTCGGGAAGATTTGTATGACACGGTAATACCAGGACTTGTTGAAGTTAATGATTTGGCCCCTTTTCTTTCTTATGAGCCGGACTGGATTGCAGTGATGGGAGATGCATTGGGCGTACAGAAAAAGTTGTCGGAATATGTTCAAAGTCACCCACGTGAGGTTCCGAAAGCACTAAGTCAGATGAAGGTTTTTTCGGTGCCGTACTATGCTCGTCCGCTTGCCGTAAGAAAGCCTTCGATTCTAAAGTTTTGGAGAGAAGCTGCCGAAAAAACAAACGATTAAGAGGTTTGTGTGAGACTGCCGAGGCGAGTTAAGAGGAGCGACCTCGTTTTCCGGCACTTCTCCTTTTTTTATTCCATTGGCACCAGGCTAATATTTGTAGACCGATTTTTTTGCTTGGTTTAGTGCTGATTGATAAATCGCTTGGTCTTCAGGTGAAAAAGTACACATCCGAACTTCGCCGTCAAATGGATGCTCAAGGATAGTTTTGACGGCTATTTCTGCGGCTAATTCCTTCGGAAAATGATAGGCTCCTGTTGAGATGTTTGGAAAAGCTACGGTTTTCAGATTCAATTCTTTAGCAATATCTAGGGCGGTCCGATAGCAGGAAGCCAAAAGCTCGGCTTCATTTTCCTGACCTCCTCTCCAAATAGGTCCGACCGTATGGATGACGTGTTTGGCAGGAAGAAGATATCCTTGGGTAACCTTACTTTGTCCAGTCGCGCAACCGTTCAGTCGCAAACATTCTTCAAACAATTGTTTGCCGGCAGCTCTATGGATCGCACCGTCTACTCCGCCTCCTCCCAGAAGAGAACAGTTTGCGGCATTGACGATGGCATCCACAGCTAAACGAGTGATGTCTCCGCACGATATCGTTAGTTTGCTCATTGAGTTCCTCCGGAGGCTGATAGCACAAGAGCACAGAAAAATCTGTGCTCTTGAAGTTCCTTTAACGCACTATGTGCAAATTATGCTCTTTTTGGAAGGAGCGGTTCGCTTCTGCCTTTAACTCCGACCAAGCCAAGAACGGTCATGAGAGCCAACTGCGGACCACGGTAGGAATCTGTGGAGTCATACCATTCCTTAACGTTGTGGTTGAATCCTTCTGTTCCGCCGCCGCCGAGTGTTGTAGCAGGAATGCCGAGGCTCAATGGAACGTTCTGGTCTGTGCTGGCGCATGTGTATTTCTTCAGAGGAATGCCAAGAACATCCATGGCGCATCTTGCAGCCATCAGAACCGGAGAAGAATCCGGTTGATCACCGGCCGGGCGTTCGCCAATCGGTTCAATCTTAACTTTGATCTGTGCATCGCCCTCTGCTTTCCAGCGAGCATTTTCTTCGTCAGCTGCCTGCTGAAGAAGCGGGAGCAGGCGGTCTACCAACTTGTTGAGTTCAGTATTGCAGACGGAGCGTGTGTCAATTTCAGTTGTAGCGGAGGCCGCGATGGAGTTGACTGTAGTGCCGCCGACGATTGTGCCGACTGTGAAGGTTGTCTTCGGATCAGCAGGAACTTCGAGGTCAGCAATCTTAGCGATAGCACGTCCTAATGCATGAGTTGCGCTGGCTGTACCGAAAGCACTCCAGCTGTGTCCGCCTGGGCCTTCGAAAGTAACTCTGAAGCGGCGGGAGCCTGTAGAACCGTGAAGAAGTCTTTCAACATTAGCACTGTCAACGGAAATGAAGCCGTCGATGTGTTCTTCTTTGCTCTTGAACAAGTACTTGGAACCGCGAAGGTCGCCGTTGCCTTCTTCACCGACGGTTGCAGTGAAGAGGATGTCGCCGACAGTTTCAATCTTCTGTTCCTGAAGAGTACGGAGAACTTCGAGAATAACAGCCAATCCTCTGGCGTCATCGGAAATTCCGGGAGCGTAGAACTTGTTTCCTTCTCTGCGGACTTTGACGTTGGTTCCCATTGGGAAAACGGTGTCTAAGTGAGCGCCGAGGGCTAAACGAGGACCATTGCCAGTACCCGGGCGAACGCCGATAACGTTGCCTTCCTGGTCAATTCTGACGTTAGTCAAACCAAGATCTTTGAGTCTTTGTGCAAAATCTTTGGCTCTGTCTTCTTCGTGGAAAGGAGCGGCTTCAATTTCTGTAATTTCTACTTGATCCTTGAGCGTTCTTTCTTCTTCGTCTTTTGCAGCGGCAACAGCTTTAATGACTGGTTCGAAGGTTTTGATCTGGTTGTAGGCTTCGACAACAGAATTTGGAATCGGAGGAAGTTTGATTGGATCTGACATCTGAAATTCCTTGTTTGTTCATTGGTAATAGCCCTAAATCATAATGTGGTATTACCACTTAAGCAATATCCCGTTACTTACTCTTTATTACGAAATGAAGACGCTTCCTATAACCCCGTGACCTTCAAGGACAGAGAAGATTGATAGAAAATTTCGATAACGTTAATAGACATAGTCCATTAGACAAAACCCTAATGCTGGCTTAGACTGACCGAAATTTTTAAAGGAGAGACAAACATGTCTTTAATCGGCACTCAACTTCAGCCGTTCCAAGCTGAAGCATTCAAGAACAACGAATTCATCACAGTTACTGACAAAGACCTCCTCGGTAAATGGTCTGTCGTTTTCTTCTACCCAGCAGACTTCACATTCGTTTGCCCGACAGAATTGGAAGACCTTGCTGAACAATATGCGGAATTCCAAAAGATTGGTGTTGAAATCTATGCTGTTTCTACAGACACACATTTCACACACAAAGCATGGCACGACACATCTGCCGCTATCAAGAAAGTTGAATACCCAATGGTTGGTGACCCAACAGGTACATTGACACGCAACTTCGGCGTTATGATCGAGAGCGAAGGCCTTGCACAGCGCGGTACATTCGTTATCAATCCTAGCGGTAAGATCGTTGTTTGCGAAATCCACGACGGCGGTATCGGTCGCGACGCTAAGGAACTCCTCCGCAAGGTTCAGGCTGCTCAGTTCGTAGAAGCCAACCCAGGCTTGGTTTGCCCAGCTAAATGGCAGCCGGGTGCTAAGACTCTCAAGCCGGGTCTTGACCTCGTCGGTAAGATCTAATCCTTAGGTTCGCTGCTCATAAAAAGCTCCCTGTCTCGAAAGATTCAGGGAGTTTGACTTTGTAGATTTTGCGTTATTGCTTTGTGGGAATGAACTTTCCTTGAGCAATCATTTCAAGAAGCTTATTGGCAACATCTTTGTCTTTCTGTTCCCAAGCCTGGATTCTTAACTGCTTGTATTGTTCCGCGTCCTTAACTTGCTCGTGTTCTGTATTTTCAAAATACGTAAATCGCAGGAAGAAAACTCCGGCCTCCGGTTCTTCAATCTGAACTTCGAATCGGCTCTGTGGGATTGCTTCCGTCTCGTCAATATTGAATTTAATTAACTCCTGCGGAATTGTTTCTACCACGTCTTGAACGGTGTAAGGACCGAAATTCAACTTTCTATTGAGGGTGGTTGTCCCGTCAGGATGAAGATTCTCATCAATTTCTGCATCTTCCAGTACGGAAATAAAGTTTTCCGGATGAGTCACAAAAAACATGAGTCCCATCCATAAATCATCTCGTGTTACTTTGCCTGCGAGATCGGGAGTTTTGCTGGACATGCGGATGATATGTTCATGAACTTTTTGCATTGTCTTATTCCTTATGCTGCTTGAGCTTTAGCCTCAGCAAGCGCACCTTGTTTCTTTCGTTCAATTCGCTTTTCAAGCCAGATGCTGTACCTGGACATGATAAAACTGAATACGAAATAGATTATGGCAATAAAGAGATATCCTTCCAGGAAGAAGTTGCGCCAATTGGGATCTCCAAGGGCCAGTCTCAGACTGCCTGTTAGGTCATACATGGAGACAATGGTGACCAATGAGGTGTCCATAAAAGTGGAAAGCAAACTATTAACGAACGCCGGAATAATCGTGACAAAAGCCTGCGGCAGAATGATGTACACATAAACTTGAAAACGGTTTAAACCGAGAGAATCGGCAGCGTAGAACTGTCCTTGCGGAATAGTTTGCAAGCCTCCTCGTATAGTTTCGGCCATATACGCGGCTTGGAAAAGCACGATACCGATCACAATTCTCCAGAAGGCTTCAATTCTCCACGCCGGAGGAAGCAGCAGCGGGAAAATAAAGGAAGCTACAAAGAGTACGGTGATGAGCGGTACTCCGCGGATAAGTTCGATATAGCCGGCGCATAGGTTGCGGATGATTGCCATTTTGGATCGGCGTCCGATAGCAAGCAGAATGCCGATAGGTGCCGAAAGCGTCATTCCCAACAATGTCAGAATGATTGTCAGAGGCAAGCCGCCCCAGCTGTCGGAATCCACGCGCTCAAGGCCGAAAATGCCGCCTTTCATCAAAATAAAGAAGGCTGCCAAACTGCAAACCCAGCCGCCGATAAGCCACTTAGAGGCTTGTTTTGTCCAGGTCTGAGGGAAAGCCGAAATGACCAGCATCAATAAGACCAAGAAGGTGGCTAAAGCAGGTCTCCATTGAATTTCATAGGGGAATCTTCCGAAAATGATCAAACGCCATTTTTCCGTAACAAAGCCCCAGCAGGCGCCGTCGTGATTTTGCAGACACGCTTTGAAGTCTGCTCTGAAAATGGCATCTGCTACGCCCCAGTTCCAAACATACCAGCCGGCTAATCCGAAAAACAAGATAAGGCCAATCGTAAGAATGGAGGCCAACGGAGAATAAAAGAAACTTCTCCAAATCTTGTTGGAGTATTTGAAAATAATATTACGAGCCATTTGTACCTCTCGTAACTTTAGCGTTCAGCCAGTTCATCAGGACTGCGGTAATTAAATTCAGAGTCAGGAAGACGGACATGATGATGACAATAACTTCTAATGCTTGTCCGTTTAAGTTAATTGTGGAGTTCCCAATGGAAACCAAGTCCGGATACCCGACGACTACAGCCAAGGATGAGTTTTTAGTCAAGTTCATGTATTGGCTGGCCAGAGGAGGGACGGCTAATTTTAGTGCTTGGGGGAAGACGATATAACTGATGATTTCTGTTTTTGTCATTCCCAGAGCGGAAGCGGCTGCCCATTGTCCTTTTGGCACTGCAAGAAAACCGGCGCGGAAGATCTCTGCAATGGCTGCTGAGGTGAAGAACGTTAATCCAAACCAGAGTGCCAAGAATTCCGGAGAGAGGGAGCCTCCTCCTTCGATAGCAAAACGCTGAACTTCCGGTTTATCCCAGCCGAATACAAAACCGCAGATAATCCACGTCAGAACCGAGATAAGCACGCCTCCCAGAAATCCGCTGACGGTCGCAACCAGCCCTGTTGATTTCTTAAGAAAAGCGGCTCTTAGGGCCAGCCAGGAGACAACGAAGGAGACGGTTGTGATTACGAATGAAATGTGCCAATCGTTTGGAAGGGCAAATTGGAATCCGGCTTTTGAGAGCACGGCCCAAGATCCGAAATGGATAGGGTCAAAGGAATCCGGCAGCAGCTCGGTGATGACAAGATAGACCAAAAGCAGCTGAACCAAAAGAGGAATATTCCGATAGAACTCGACGTGCAATGCACCGAGAAATTTAATCAGAGGATGCTTTGAAAGTCTCATTAACCCGACGATAATGCCTAGTACCGTCGCTGTAATAATCGACAAGACGGAGACTTTGATCGTGTTGAGAAGGCCTGCTAAGAAGGCTTTGAAATAAGCCTCTGAAGAGTTGAAGGTGATTAAAGATTCACCAATTTCAAATCCTGATCTTTCGAAGAGGAAGTCAAATCCGGAATGAATGTTTCTAGCGGATAAGTTCGCAGAAACGTTGAAAATAAAGGAGCCGAAGACAGCCACCAGAATTAACAGCAAAGCTCCCTGCCAGAGACCTTCTTTAATTTTTCTGTGTCTTTCTCTTAGCCTCCAAGAGGCATCACCTTTTGGTCCTGACATAATTTTTTCTTACTTCCAAATAACGGGTAAAAATGGCGGGAATCCCGCCATTTTTTAACCGGAGTTAAATCTTAACGGACGGGAGGAGCGTACAGGATACCGCCTTTTGTCCATTGATTGTTAACACCGCGCGGAAGAGCAAGCGGAGTCTTCGGTCCAAGATTCTTTTCGAAGCTTTCACCGTAGTTGCCGACCTGCTTAACAATGCGGTAAGACCAATCCTTATCCAAGCCGAGAAGTTTACCCATATCTTCGCCGCTGCCGACTAAACGCTGTACGTTCGGGTTGGTGCTGGTCTTCTTGACCTGGTCAACGTTTTCCTGAGTTATGCCGTATTCTTCAGCTTCGATCAAAGCATTCAGAACCCAACGGCAGATCTGGAACCATTCGTTGTCGCCGCGTCTGACGGAAGGTCCGAGAGGTTCTTTGGAGATAACTTCAGGAAGAATGATGTAGTCATCAGGGTTAGCGGCTTTAGTTCTTGCACCTGCCAAGTCGCTCATGTCGGTGGTGTAAACCTGGCAGCGGCCGGAGAGGAAAGCTCCCTGAGTTGCTTCAGTTGTATCGAATACAACTGCTTTGTACTTCATGTTATGAGACTTGAAGTAATCGGCGACGCTTGGTTCGCTGCTGGTGCCGGACTGAACACAGATAGTGGCGCCGTTGAGTTCGTTAACGGATTTAACACCGAGTTTCTTAGGTACTAAGAAGCCCTGGCCATCATAGTAGATCGTGCCGACGAAGACGGCTCCGAGAGAAGCGTCGCGTGTCAGGTTCCAAGTTGTATTGCGGGCCAAAACATCGATTTCACCGGCTTGGAGAGCGGAGAAACGCTGCGGGGAGCTCAGCGGAACAAATTTTACTTTTGTGGCGTCGCCAAGAACTGCAGCGGCGAGTGCACGGCAGTAATCAACATCCAAACCCGTCCATTTTCCTTGGCTGTCAGCATTAGAGAAGCCTGGAGCGGCTGTATTGACGCCGCAAACTACTACGCCGTCTTTTTTAACCTTATCGAGTACGGCGCCCGCAAGTGCGGCTTGGCTGAAAGAGAGAGCTGCCGCAGCGGCGACGGCAGAAAGCAGAATTTTTTTCATGAGGTTTCCCTTTTTAAGGTTGAGCTATTAATACTTTTACCACAATGGCAACTGTTAACAAATGTTTTTACTAGAAATTTGTATTTTCCGAGAAAATCCGTTGGGTAATGGGTCGGAAGAGGAAAGGATGTGTTTTCTCTCTGAAAAGGCTATTTCTGAAGTTCTGATTTATCAGACCGACCCGTAAAACACCGTCCTTAGGACGGTGATATAAGGGTCGAATATAATAATTTTTTCAGTCAGGCGTATTCTGTTGTTCAATGTACTGTTTGATAATAGAAATAGGTGCACCCCCACAACTTGCAGCAAAATAAGAAGGAGCCCAGAGAGCATCCCCCTTCCCCATAACATGCTAGGAATGGAGGGATATTTCTTTTTTCGAATAAGACGGCCCGATACTCCTTTCAGGGAATTGACTGAACGAGATATAGAGACTTTAGGTGGGTAAGTAATTAACAAATGAACATGATATTTTTCGCCATCAAACTCTACTAAGTCAGCTTCAAAATCATTACAAACTGAGGGAAAAATTATTTTCAGTGCGTCCAATATCTGTTTGGTAAATACATATCGTCTGTACTTAGTGGCAAAGA
>NZ_NHMP01000016.1 GCF_002221595.1 Turicimonas muris | reverse complement strand
TTTGCTATCTGCTTCTTTCAGCCTGTACATCACTGCACACACCTTGCAGATTCGCTAGCTCTTCCCACTAGCGGGCGAGCTCGGGACTTTCACCCTTTAGATTGCACTCATGCCGAGCACACAAAAACGGACGAGAAAGCGTCCTCTCCCATCCGTTTGTTTTAGGAACTAATTTAAAAAATTAGAACTTGTGGACTAAGCCTGTACCGACAGACCAACCGTTGTATTTTCCATTTTCAACGTTGGCATACAGTTTGCTACCATCACTGTATCCAGCAAAACCGTAGACATAAGTGCGCTTGCTGAGCGGATAAGTATACCCGGCATCAATGTTCCAAGCTCTGTACTTAGTGTCTAAGTTTGCGCGCTTAGCTGCGTCTTTCATTGTGCCATCAAGTTCTCCGAGAAGGAAACGAGCACCTAATTTGGCTGTACCGCCAGCCAATGGAGCTGTTGCACTCAAACCAAAGGCGTGTTGAGAGTACATATCAGATTCCCAAGCATATTGGTAAATACCCATTGCTGTGGCAACGCCAAAATTGTAAGAACCGCCAGCGGTAATGTTGTAAGCTGTCTTACGATCTTTGAATTCAGCTTTTGTCTCATTGAGGGCATCCAATTCCGTTCCTTCAAAAAGATCAAGGCCTAATGTCTTCAGATAGGAGTTATATGCGTCTCCTACTTTCTTTTTACCGCCAGTGCCTTTTCCATCTAAGGCTTCGAAAATCAAGCTTGCATTAGCTGCTTCTCCAGCATACTTCAAACCTAAACCATAGTAGTGGCGGTTTTCTGACCATTTGTTTGCATCGTCAACTGTACCGTTAGAATACATAGCGTGTACAGTGAATCCGCCAAAAGATGGAGAAACGTAGGCAATTGCGTTATTTACACGGCTGTTAGATTTTGCGAAACTAGTCCAGGAGCCTTGGTCTTCGTAAGAAGTTCCAAAAGCCCAACCTTGGAGAATTGTGTAGGAACCTGCTCCGCTACCGAGAGAGCCAAAACGGCCAAATCCAAGCTGACCGAAGTTGCCAGAAACAAAAAGGCGAGATTCACGACCGAATGTCTTTCCTTCAGAGTTTGAGGCAGTGTTGCTACCTGTGTCGACATCAAAACCCTGTTCAAGTTGGAAACCTACGGAATATCCGTTACCGAGTTCCTCAACACCTTTTAACCCCCAGCGAGAACCTGAATCAAAGCCGCTCTTCATCTGAACTTTTGTTGTGTTGTGTTTTACTTTGGAAACAACAGCACCAGCATCAACTACACCGTAAAGAGTAACGTTAGAAGCTGCAAATGCAACGGAAGATGCACCCATTACAGCCAAAGCGATAAGTGATTTTTTCATTTGTAAATACTCCAATTGAAGTGAAAAACTTGCAGAAAGTTCAAATTCCTGGCAACTCTTTCAAACTTCCAATTGGGTTTGGGGAAATTTTTAACGTCTGAGCCTCAACCCGAAGTTCAAATTGGAGGTATTAATGTCACATTCGAAGATCGGCCAATACACTAAGTCACAGCTTTATTCTTTGACCGACGGTGTTTACAGATTAGAAAGGAATTTCTATTTACGCGTTCGGGGCAATGGAAAATACAGAACTTATTTTTTTCGCTATGTTGATCAAGAAGGAAATCAAAAAGATTGCAATATCGGAAGCCTTAGAAAAATAACCATGGCAGATGCTAAACAGCAAGTTCATTTATTTAGAAGTCTATTGAATATAGCAAGTCCCAAAAATTTGGATTTATCAACAAACCAAACTCCAAAATTTTCAGAATTCGCTCTAGAGACCATTGAAACTTTAGCTTCCGTGAAACTGTGGAAAACTGTTGCTCAAAAATCCTCTTGGACCTCTTCTATAACGACATATGCCTTCCCAAAGATTGGGGAAAAATTGGTCGAAGAAATTACTCGCCAAGATATCCTGGAAATTCTGAAACCAATCTGGACAAATAAGACAATGACAGCCTCTAGATTAAGAGGTCGTTTAGAAAAAATCTTCTCCTATGCTATTAACGAAGGGAAATACCATGGAAAAAATCCTGCAATTTGGAAAGCAAACCTTGAGATGTACCTCCCTCCGCCAGAAAAATGCAAAACAAAGACGCACTTCAAGGCTCTAACGCTACAAGAACTTCGGGACAATATTCCTTTTCTAACGAAAAATCAGTTTATTGGCTACAAGTGCCTTTTATTCGGAATCTTAACTGCTACTAGAAGTGTTGAATTCACTCAGATCCAATGGAGCGAGATTGATTTTCAACAAAAGATCTGGAATTGCCCTCCATCGAGAAGAAAGGACGGAAAAAACGAAGTCTTCAGGGTTCCTTTAAGTAGACAACTTGTTAATATGCTGAAATTACTAAAGAAGGAATCTAAAAGTAACTTTGTATTCACAAAGGATCATTTACAACCAATAAGAAGGGAAACACCGAGAAAATTGTTGAAGGACGGGCTAAAGTTAGATTGCACGATGCATGGAATGCGCTCTACTTTTAGAGATTGGTGCACACAAAACGGCGTTAACGAAATAGTTGCAGAGAAATCATTGATGCACTCTACCGGAAATGAAGTTGTTTCAGCTTACCAAAGAAGCGACTTATTAGAAGAAAGAAGAGAGGTCATGCAAAAATGGGCTGATCTTTTGCTTGAAAGCAACGAAGCTACTGAGAACCAAAAAGCTGAAAGTTCATAGTTGTTGCATCAAAACTACATAAAAACACTACTTTTCTTCGATTTTTTGTTGTTTTTATGCAAAAAACAACATTTTTAGTTGCCTGAAGGACACACTTGTCCCAAAATTACATCGCAGATTAATTCTTGCCAGGAATTTGAACTTTCTGCAAGTTTTCAACTTCAATTGGAGTTTTTACAAATGAAAAAATCACTTATCGCTTTAGCTGTTTTAGGTGCATCTTCCGTTGCATTTGCAGCGTCCAACGTTACTCTCTACGGTGTTCTTGACGGCGGTGTCGTCGTTAGCAAGGCGAAGAAAGCCGATACAAAGGTTCAAGCCAAATCTAGTTTTGATTCTGGTTCCCGTTGGGGCTTGAAAGGCGTTGAAGACCTCGGCAATGGTTATTCCGTTGGTTTCCAACTCGAACAAGGCTACCATCTTGACGATGGTACAACAGCAAACGGCACAGGTACATTCACAAGAGAAAGCAGACTCTTTGTACAAGGCGGTTTCGGTACATTGAGCTTTGGTCGTTTCGGTTCTCTTGCCTCTGGTGCAGGCACCCAAACCATTCTTACCGGTTGGCAGTTCGGCACTTCTTATGAAGAAACAGGCTCCTGGACAAAATACGGCAAAGGAAATAACCGTATCAACAATGCTATTTCTTATGTTTCTCCAGCCTTCGGCGGAACAACTTTGCATGCCATGTATTCCAACGGCATGTCTAATGATAATGCAAAATGGTCTGGAAATCACCACTACTATGGCTTAGGCATTAAGACAACAGTCGGCGCTCTCGACGGTTCTGTTATCTTTGAAGCAACAGATGCTAAAGGTGACGCTGAATACACAGAACCAGCCTACTCCATCACAGCTGGTGCTAACTATAACTTCGGTATTGCAACCGTGTCTGGTATCTACCAATATGCTTGGAGTTCCGATGAATACAAACAGAATGCTTTCGGTTTGAGCACAGCAATTCCTGCTTTCGGTGGTACAGCTAAGTTAGGTACAAAGTTTGTATTCGGTAAGGATGAAACAAAGATCTCCGGCGAAGATAAGTACAACGGTTGGAGCATCAACGCTGGCTACAACTACCCGCTCAGCAAACGCACATATGCTTATGGTTACGCTGGTTACACTCACGGTGGCAAGCTCTGGAAGACACACACTGCAGCAGAAGCTGATTTGGTTCACAATGGATACGCCATCGGTATGGGCTTAGTCCACAAGTTCTAATTTTTCAGATTAGTACTTAAAAGAAACTGCCGAGAGAGGACGCTCTTTTGGCAGTTTTAATTTAGGTTCTTTCTTATTACTGCCGCAAATCTTAATTATCCTATCTCCAAGCTTCAGAGAGCGTCCTTATTCACATCCTTTAAAAGGACGAGTCACACTCCCCCCTTAATTAAATCTTGTCACGGAATCCTAAAGTATAGAGGCTCCTCTTTCTGGATAAACGAACGCCATTCTTCAGAGTTAGGTACCAAGCAAAAAATACAGTTCCCAACTTCTATAGCTAGGAACTGCTTTTTTGTGTCTAACAGCACATGACTTTAGACTTTCCAAATCCTCTTATTTAGGATCTTTCATTCCCCATGCCTTTACATCATGGCAAGTTCCGCAGTCATTAACAGAAGCACGGTGCTCTCTATGGCAATCAGAACAGTCTTCGGTTTTGCCGAAGTGGTAACTGTGGTGAGGATTAATTAAAGCCTTGTGCTCTTTTACTTCTCCGGTCTTCGGATTCTTCATCTTGGAAATGAAGTTAAGCCGATCAGTTTTACTTGCCAAAGCATCCTGATTGTGACAAGTAACACATTGAGATGTCGGAACCGGCTTAAATTCTTTGCCTTGATGACATACTGTGCATTGCACTCCGCGAGCACTGTGTTTGCTCATGCTCGGCATCTGCGCTGAGACTGATGTCACTCCGAAACTCATAAGAACGGCAGCAGCTAAAAATATTTTTTTCATTTCTTTCTCCTTATTGTTTCGGTCTGTCAGCAACGGTTTCGCCCGCAATCAAACCAAATACGGCACATTCCGGCATAGAGCATCCGGTCATTCTTTCCTGTCCATGCAGGCCTCCGGAAGCTTCTCCGACTACAAACAGTCCTTCAATCGGTTTTCCTGTTTCCATTGAAAGAGCACGGGCTTTCAAATCTGTTCTAATCCCGCCCGGAGTGTAGTTAAGACGAGGATTTACAGGCATTGCATAAACTCCAGCAGAGAAATCAAGCGGTTCGACCTTACGTCCGGATCTTTCGAGAGGTTTATTGAATTCCGGGTCCTTGCCTTCTTTGATTGCTTGGTTATAAGCATCTACGGTGTTCTTTACAATTGCCGGGTCAGCTCCAAAAGCTTTGGCGGCCTCTTCCACGGAATTGAACTTCGTCATTGTTCCGTCAATACCGTTAAGACCGTTCAAGCTCCTCTGAACTCGGTTAAGATTATGGAACTTAGCCAGGGATTTTTCGTCATAAATAATGAACGGCTTCTTATCTCCGTTTTGCATTCTTCTTAAGAGAACGGTTTGAGCCAATGCATTACGAGTTGCGCCCTCACTCATGAAACGTTTCCCTGTTGCAGGATCCACGATGACGCCCCAAATCATGTCTTCTGTGGGTAGCGGATATGCAAATCTAAAGAGTGACAAATGCATCGGTTGGGCGCCTGCCCTCACCATAGTTTTAAGAGCACCCGAGGTCGCCCCGGGGTTAGTTGTTGTAGCAACGCCTGCCAAGAACGGCACTTCAATGGATCTAAAGACCTTATCGCGGGAATATCCGCCGGTTGCAAAGATTACGCCCTGCTTTGCTCTGATTAGCTTCTTAGTGCCGGTCTTGTTCTGAAGGTCGTCAGTTTCGGGAGTATCGAAATAGTAATCTTGTCTGACTTCTAAGCCTTCGACTTTTCCATCCTTATCAAGAATAATTTCATCGGCTTTCGTATGAAGTCCGGTCTCAAGATTCTTAAGAGTTTTCATGTGGGTCCACAACGCATTCAGCAACCCGGCGCCGTCTCCGATAGAGACCAGAACTCTAGGCTCGCTGTGACCCCCAAGTTTAAGAAGACGGCCGTCCCATTTAACTCCTCTTTCTGTCATGAACTTTTCAGCTCTGGCAGTATTTTTGGCCATTTCTAATGCTTTTTCATAGTCTCCCATGTTGCCGGAGACTTTGTACATGTCGGAAGCGAGCTTTTCCGGAGTGTCTTGGACACCTTTTTCTTTTTGAAGAGGAGAACCTACGCAAGCAAAGTTCAGACCGCTGATTCTGGATGTTCCGCCCAAACGGCTCATCTTATCAATAAGCAAAACTTTAGAGCCTTTTTCAGCAGCGGCAATTGCGGCGATCGTTCCGGAAACGCCGGAGCCTACGACAATTACGTCAACTTCTTCATCATATTTCGGTTTTTCTGCGGCATAAGCAGAAAAAGGTGCGGCGACAGCCACCAAAGAGGCAGATGCCTTTAGAAAATTTCTTCTAGATGACTTAACTTGTGTCATGTGGTTCTCCTTGGATTACTTAGAAGGGTTAAGTAAATCTTAAGAAGAAATCAAAACACCACCGCTAAAGAAAAATCAAAAAGATTACAAAAGTGCTATAAAGCTACTCCGAATAGTCTTCCATGTAGTAGCCGATTCCCGAGTAAGAAGAAATCAAAGGCTCTTCCAGGCCTGCTGCACGCAGTTTCTTTCTTATCCTCGCAAAAGAAACCCTCAAGTAATTGGTTTCTCCGATAAACTCGGCTCCCCATACTTGCCGGAGCAGGTCCTCATGTGTAAATACAATTCCCGGCTTTTTCATTAAGACAGTCATTAACCTAAACTCAATATCGGGAAGATTGATCTCCTTATCGTTGAAATAAAACTTTCTCCTGCCGATGTTCATCTTTAAAGGACCATTGATGAGATCCTGAGTAACAGTGGAATCTGTTTGAGAACCGACTCTTCTAAGAACTGCTTTAACACGGGCAGTTAATTCTTCAACAGAAAACGGCTTAACAACGTAGTCATCGGCGCCGGCTTCCAATGCTTTAGTTTTGACAGAGGTCTCCGAGCGCGCTGAAAGAAAAATAACCGGCGTAGAAGCTGACTTCCTGAATTCCTCTAAAAAATCCAGACCATCCATTTCCGGCATCATGTAATCCACAATAACCAAGTCCGGCTTTTCTGAAAGTGCTTCAAAAACTTCTAGCGCTTCTTCCCCGTCCCCGGCAGAAGCAACATCAAAGCCCTCTCTTTCCAAAGATTGACAGACGAAACGTCTGATTTTGCTTTCGTCATCGATAACTAAAATCAAAGGATGGATTTTCATGAGGCCTCCGGTAACGGAAGAATAATAATAAAAACGGTACCTCTCCCTACTTCACTTTGGATCTTAATGCTTCCCTGATGAAGTTCAATTAGTCCTTTCACGATGACCAGACCTAGACCGGTCCCGCCGGGTTTACGTTTTGAGTTCATTTCTACTTGGTAAAACTTTTCAAATACCTTATTAATTTTCGATGGCTCTATTCCCACACCATTGTCCGTAAAAGTGAGAATAAGATTGTTATCTTCTTTATGAGCTTCCAGCGAAATTACAGGTTTTCTCTCCGGATGACCATAACGCACGGCGTTAGAAATTAGGTTTGTCAAAATCTGAACGAATGCATCGCGGTCAACCCAAATAATTTTGGCGTCTTCATGGATGTCCACATTAAAGTCAAAATCACCGTTTGCCCGCGTAATCCTGAGCGCCTTCCGTACTAAAGGAGCCAGCATACAGAGCTCCTTATGTATTTGATAAGCACCTGCTTCCATCCGAGAAACATCAAGCCAACTCTCAATAAGCTTTTTCATGCTGTCGCTGTCGCGGAGAAGTTCATCGGCCTTTTCTTTTACCTCATCCAGCCCCGACATTCGGCGAATCTCCTCTGCTTCCAGCCGAATTGCAGAAAGAGGAGATTTAAGTTCATGAGCCACCACTCCAATTAAATCTTCTTTTAATTTGTTGAGCTGTTCCTCTGAGGTTACGTCACGGATAAAGAGAGCCTTCTTTAAGTATTCTGAGTCTACTAAGGAAAAAAGGCGTAATGACAGGACTTTGCTGTTTTCCAAAGGACAGATGACCGGCAACGTTCCCCCAGCTTTAAGCTTTTGAACCGTCTTTTCCTCAAACAGCATATCCAAAGACTTCCCGGCTAATTCATTGCCGAAAATATTCACGGAGGCCTCGTTGGCAAATCGGAGAACATCGTTTTCATCGAGTAAAACCAAGCCCTCCGAAAGCCCAGTAAATACCGCAGTCATGACTCCTTCCCTTTCAGTGACCTTCTTAACCTGTTTTTCTACTTCATCCTGAAGTTTGGAGTTAAGTTCAAAAAGCTCTGTATTTGCATGGTTGAGCTGCGAAGAGACCGATGAGAACTTATGCTGAAGCATACGCAGCTCTTTTGGAATTGTCACAACCTCACCCTTCAAAGGACGAGAACGGCCGGCCGCTATTTGCGAAGAAAGTTTGCTGATGGAATTGACTAAAGGTGAACTTACAAAAATGGAAGCGATTATCGTCAAAAGAAGAATCGAAAGCCATGCCAAACCATTTGATAAAGCAATTTTCCAGATAAGTTCCTCTCTCTCCTTTTGAGAGCTCAAAACTGCAACTATCCACCCCGCCTCTGGTACGGACGATAAATAACTTCTGAAAAACTCTTCTTTGTCTTTTCCAAAATTCAAAGACACCCAGGCAGTCCCGTCCTCCTTTACTTTCTCAATTGCTGCTGGAGGAAATATTTCAGGAATCGGAAAATGTCTAGAGGTAGAAAAAATAATTTTGCCTGATCCATCCGCAATCGCAATTTCGTATCTTTCTGGAGAAGATTGAGGAAGAACCTGCTCGGCCAGCTTTTTTAGATTTACAGCAGCAACCGCATAACCAATAATTCTTTTATACTGAGCAATAGGCGTTGAAAGATTGATGATGTTGCCTGTTGCAGCTCCCTGAGCGTTAACAAGACCCGAAACTTGAACTCTGTTTTCTGTCGTTCGGTTGAGCCAATGGTCCCTTCCTGTGTGATCTACGCCGATATTACTTTCTCCGTGCGGATTTCTCTCCGGAGAAAATGAAACGGAAAAGCCAGAAGCATTATCTATATGGATGTTTAAGAAGTCGGGAAAGTTTTCCCGCAAGCTTTCAAGAAATTTATTGATGCGCTCGGAATCTTTTAAGCCTTCAATTTTTACGAACTCGGAAGCAGTCAGAAGAAGATGCTGCGCAATTTGAATCCGAGACAACAGCTCTTTTCCCGTACTTTCGGACAACTGTTGCTGGACTCTTTCCTCTTTAGCGATATCTTCGCTTGCCATCTTGTACTGAAGTCCGGACATGACAAAGCACGGTATTGTCACTGAGACAAGCAGGACAGCCATCAAATAAGTTCTAAATTTCATCTCTTTCTTCATCCATACCTTGTTAAAGGTATACGGCTTCCGAAGTAAAAGATATTGGAAATTGTCCTAGAGAGGATCTCCTCTTCCTCTCCAAAATGGTCTCGTTTCAAGTTGTAGGAAATTGCTTCCCACTTAAAAATCAGCCTGCTAACTCTTTATAATGTACTGTTTTTAAAAACACATCTTAGTAAAAATGTCTTCTGATAAGCACTTAAAAGTTCATGCTGACCCTCTCGCTTCTAAAAAAGAAGCGTGGAGCGGACGTTTCTCCGAACCGATGGCTGAATTTGTTCTTCGTTACACTGCCAGCGTTGGTTTCGACAAGAGATTGGCAGAAGCTGATATCGCCGGGTCATTAGCTCATGCAAGAATGCTCGCTAAAAGCAAAATCATTTCACAGAAAGATTTGGCTGACATTGAACGCGGAATGAAACAGATTTCTGAAGAAATCAAGCACGGTACCTTTAAATGGAAGCTGGAGCTCGAAGACGTTCACCTGAATATCGAGGCTCGTTTGACATCCCTTATCGGTGATGCTGGAAAGCGCCTCCATACAGGCCGCAGCAGAAACGATCAAGTTGCCTTAGACATCCGCATTTATTTAAGAGACCAAATTAAAGAAATCGTTTCTTTAATCGAGCACCTTCAGCACAGCCTTCTCACCATTGCTGAGAAGAACGTCGACACTTTGATGCCGGGCTTTACTCACATGCAGATTGCTCAGCCGGTTTCTTTCGGCCATCATATGCTTGCATATGTTGAAATGTTCGAAAGAGACAGACAGCGTTTCTTAGACTGCTATAAACGCGTCAATATTTCACCATTAGGTGCTGCTGCTTTAGCAGGTACAACATACCCAATCGACCGCGAATTCACCGCCGCTCAACTCGGCATGGATTCCGTTACACAGAACTCTTTAGACTCCGTCAGTGACAGAGACTTTGCCGTTGAATTCTGTAGTTGCTCTTCTTTGACAATGGTTCATATATCCCGCTTGTCTGAAGAGCTCGTTTACTGGATGTCCTCCGGCTTTGGATTCATCAGTCTTCCAGACAGATTCACTACCGGCTCTTCCATCATGCCGCAGAAGAAGAATCCGGACGTTCCTGAAGCTGCCAGAGGCAAAGTCGGCCGTGTTGTCGGCCATTTGATGGGCCTCTTAATGCTGATGAAAGGACAACCACTAGCCTACAACAAAGACAACCAAGAAGATAAAGAACCACTCTTTGACACTATCGATACCGTCAAAGACACCCTCAGAGCTTTTGCTGAAATGGTCCCGGGAATCCAGGTAAGAAAAGAAAAAATGAG
The DNA here is from genome assembly GCF_002221595.1 of Turicimonas muris. Taxonomy (GTDB): domain Bacteria; phylum Pseudomonadota; class Gammaproteobacteria; order Burkholderiales; family Burkholderiaceae_F; genus Turicimonas; species Turicimonas muris. The sequence continues at coordinate 19,451 of NZ_NHMP01000016.1, read as the reverse complement.
AGCGGCTTTACAGGAAGGCTTTGCCACTGCAACTGACTTTGCCGACTATCTCGTCAGAAAAGGCCTTCCCTTCAGAGATGCTCACGAAGCCGTCGGCTGTGCCGTTCGCTTGGCTTCTGAAAAGAATTGTCAGCTTCACGAACTCTCTTTGGAAGAGCTCAAACAGTTCAATCCTCTCATTGACGAAGACGTCTATGCGAGTTTGACTCTTGAAGGCTCTCTCAAGGCCCGCGATCATGTTGGCGGCACAGCGCCACACCAAGTTGCTTACCAAGTTGAACGCTGGAAGAAAATCTTAGCTGAAAGAGAATAAGCTTCTCTCCATAGCTACAAAGCTGAAGTTCACCTCGTTCTTCAGCTTTTTTATTGCCCTTAAAAGAACTGAATTTTCTTACGAAAAGAGGAAGCCTCTGCCTCCCCTTCCTTTTACAAGCTAGTTTAGCTTACTTATTTAAGTCGATCTTATGGACCCAGCCCTTAACGTCTTCAATGTCGCCCATCTGGATGCCGGTCAAGGTTTCGCGGAGCTTGGCGCTGACAGGACCAATCTTGTCCATTCCGGTCGGCAAGTAAATATCACCGTCCTTAGAGTGGACCATTCCGACCGGAGCCAAAACAGCGGCTGTACCAATAACGGCCATTTCCTGCATATCTTTGATTTCATCGAATCTGACCGGTCGTTCTTCAACCTTGTATCCTAAGATGTCTCTTGCGACTTCAACCAAAGAACGACGAGTGATAGACGGAAGAATAGACGGAGAAGATGGAATTACAATAGTTCCTTCTTTGTCTACAAACATGATGTTTGTACCACCGGTTTCTTCAACGAATGTGCGAGTTGCCGGATCCAAGTAAACGTTTTCTGCATAACCTTCCCTATGAGCTTCCATTGTCGGATACAAGCTCATGGCATAGTTCAAGCCGGCCTTGATGTTGCCCGTTCCATGAGGAGCTGCACGGTCATACTCAGCAACTTTGAGCTTAATCGGCTTGACTGCACCTTTAAAATAAGAGCCAACCGGCATCACAAAGATTCTGAAGATGAATTCATGTGCAGGAGCCACACCGATCTGCGGACCGGAACCAATCATTACCGGGCGGATATAAAGAGTAGCGCCTGTTCCATGCGGAGGAACCCATGCCGCATTGGCACGGACTACATCTTCTACAGCCTTAACGAACTTCTCCACAGGGAAGCTCGGCATTTCCAAACGCTTTGCCGTATTGAACATACGTTTGCCGTTTTCTTCAGGGCGGAAAGTCACGATTTCGCCCTTTTCTGTTTCATAGGCTTTCAAGCCTTCGAAACAGCACTGTGCATAGTGAAAAACACAGGCAGCTTCGGACAATTCAATATTGGGATTGTCGGTAAGCTTTCCTTCATCCCATTTACCGTCTTTCCATCGTGCTTCAAATCTAAAATCAGTCGGCTGGTAACCAAAGCTCAAATTGGCCCAGTCAATATTTTTTTTCTGCATTTTTGATTCCTTGGTGATATAAAAGTTATATGCAAATAATAGTCTTTACCACGGTCTTGTGGACCTTTTCTCGATCCTTAGTTACCAGCAATTTTTAGATTTTTGATCAAAACTGAGCCGGTACGATAATTGTCGCAGGCAAGGATATCTTGGCCAATTGCTTCGACATTCAAAAACATATTTCTCAAATTTCCGGCGACGGTGATTCCGTCCACCGGATAAGCTATTTTACCGTTTTCAACCCAGAAGCCTTTAGCTCCGCGCGAATAATCGCCGGTAGTCAAATTAACTCCCTGGCCGATTAAAGAAGTCACGAGAAGTCCCGTTCCCATTCTTTCCATTAATTTTTCAAGTGTCATTTCTTCATGCTCTTTTTCAGCGTGAAGAGAGATGTTGTAAGGCCCTCCGGCATTCCCTGTAGTCTTCATGCCAAGCTTTCTTGCGGAATAAGTGGAAAGGAAATATCCCTTGACGACTCCGTTCTCAACGAAAAATCTCTTGGAAGGTCGGACACCTTCATCATCGAAAGGAGCAGAACCATAGCCCTCTTTGACAAACGGATCTTCTTTCATTGATAAGAATTCCGGAAATACCTGAGTTCCCAGAGAATTTGTCAGGAAAGAGAGATTGCGGTAGAGCTGAGAGCCCGAGACCGCAGAGATGTAGAGCCTGATCAAACTTTTTGCCGTATAGGGGTCAAAAATAACGGAACATTCTCTCGTAGATAAATTCTTTGCCGACAGCATGGCCGCAGCCCTTTTTGCAGCCTCTCTACCAATACTTTCCGGAGAAGCAAGCTGAGAAGGGCTTACTCCCATGTCATACCAGAACCCCACTTGCATTCCGCTGTCGTCTTCAGCAATGACTGATGTATCCAACGAGTGGTTGCTGTAATCAAAGCCGCTGCAGAACCCTAAAGTATTGCCCAGAACAAATCTTCCCACGTTGGTGCTCAGGTTAGATCCTTCCGAATTCACAATTCGGGAATCTCCTTCTAAAGCCGCCTTTTCTGCAGCCTTGCAGATTTCGATCGCCTCTTCAGAGGAAATCTTCCACGGATGCCATAGAGAAAGGTCTTCAAACTTAGTACATAGCAGATCTTTTTCCGGTAGCCCTGCGCAGGGATCTTCAGAGGTGTAATTTGCGATATCAACCGCGGCTCTTACCGTCTGCTCAATGCTTTCGCGGGTCAAGTCACCGGTTGAGGCACTGCCTCTTCTCTGATTGATATAGACAGTGATGGCAAAACTTCTGTCTCTTGTATGTTCGAGAGTTTCGACATCCAAATTACGGACGTTAATGTTAAGTCCGTTTTGATCCTGCACTTCAGCAGCCGCTGAAGTGGCTCCTTTTGAGAGCGCATAGTCCAAGGCGTATCGGACTTGGTTTTCAAGAAAGTCTTTACTACTTAATGTGGGGCTTTTTTTCATTTAATCTGCCGTTACAACCGTTGAGGGGACTATGATAATGGAATCTTTAAAGATACTCCTAACAAGGAGATCCTGACCAATTATTAAGTAAAAAATGACAGACTATACAGACGACAACGAAGAGTACTCCGGACCAAGCAAAAGCGAATTAAAAAGACAAGCAGAATATTTGCAGGATCTTGGAAAAGAGCTTACGGAATTAGGACCTGAAACCTTAGCCAAAATTCCTCTTCCGGACGTAATTCTCGCGGAGCTACAAGAGTTTCACAAAATGAGAAGCTTCGGCGCTAAGAGACGTCAGCTGCAGCTCATCGGCAAGTACATGAGATCTTTAGACGGCAATCAAGTCAGATTAGCTATCGACCGTGCTAAAGGTAATGACAAAGCAGCCGTGGCAGCTCTTCATAAATCCGAAAGACTTAGAGATGCTCTCATTGCACAAGACGAAGCATTGACGAAATTTATCGCTGACTTCCCGGAAGTAGATGTTCAGTTAGTTCGCCAGCTCATTCGCAACGCCAGAAAGGAGGCTCAAAACAACAAACCTCCCAAAGCATCCAGAGAACTTTACAGACTCGTTCATAACATGGTGCTGCCTCCGTTGATCCTTGAAGTCAAAGAAGAAGAGGAAGATACAGATGAATAAAAATACTCGAATCGGCTTAGTTTCTATTTCAGATCGTGCTTCTCAAGGCACTTATAAAGATTTGGGAATTCCTTCGCTTAAAGACTGGCTCAAAAAAGTCATCCTGAATCCGTTTGAAGTCGAAGAAAGACTTATTCCCGATGATAAAGAAACGATTAAAGCCGTTTTGAAAGAACTGGTTGATGAAAAAAAATGCGATTTAGTTCTGACCACCGGCGGCACTGGGCCTGCACGCAGAGACGTCACACCTGATGCCACTTTAGAAATCGCAACCAGAGAGGTGCCCGGATTCGGAGAACAAATGAGAAGAATTTCTTCCGTTTTTGTTCCGACCGCTATTCTGTCCCGTCAAGTAGGTGCATTAAGAGAAACCGAAGACCACGCTGCTCTCATCATTAATCTTCCGGGTCAGCCTAAGGCCATTGCAGAGACTTTAGAGGGTCTCCCTGCTAAAGGCGTTAACGGCGTATTTGCTGCCGTTCCTTACTGCATAGAATTAATCGGCGGTCCGACTATTGAAACGGATGCCACATACGTTAAAGCCTTCCGTCCGAAATCTGCCAAGCGGCCTGAAATCATAGATTCTCTGATTCTTGAGCCTGAAGGAAAAGCCGACTCCGCCATCATTATGCTTCATGGCTTGGGAGCCGACGGAAGCGATTTTGGGCATTTCAGAGAAGAGCTGATTGCAAGCGGCGCTCCTCTTGAAAGCACAAGAATGGTCTTACCTAACGCTCCGTATATTCCAATCTCAATGAACAACGGATATGAGATGCGGGGTTGGTTCGATCTTTACAGTCTCGAAAGCAGAGACAGAGAGGACGCAGAGGGAATCAAAAAAACATTCCAACTCATCCGCAGATTAATTTCCGAAGAAGAATCTAAAGGCATTCCAAGAGACCGAATTTTCTTAGGTGGATTTTCTCAAGGTTGCTGCATGACTCTTTACGCAGCTGTCCAGCTTGATAAGCCGATCGGAGGCTTCTTCGGATTGAGCGGATACCTCCCGTTAATTGATAAAGAAGAAGTTGAGCACGTGGGGAGCGCTATCAAATCTCCAATCTTCATCGGTTATGGAGAAGAAGATTCTGTCGTGCCCCCTGCCTTTACCCAAATCTCCGTTAGCTACCTCCGGAAACTCGGTGCAGACAAACTTTCAGCCCATGGCTATCCAGGCCTGCAGCACTCAATAGATCTCGACGAAATCGGAGATTTAGCTGACTTCTTGGCGACCGTTCTGAGGTAGAAGAGAACTTAGTAAGGCAAGATTTCTTGTAGTCTTGCCTTATATTGATTGAGGGCTTTCTATGTCAACAAATTCAGATCTCAACCTTCTTGAGCATACCTTCAGCAGCTTAAGTCCTTTGTTTGAGCCGCTGAAGATAAACTTGTTTACGGTTGGCGGCGTCCCCATCAACAGCTTCGATCTGATTGAATTCGTGATTATTTTTATAGTCACCTATTTTTTAGGGAAAGCTGCGGAAGCCAGTATTACTCGCATCGGCAAACACCGCGGAAGTCAAGTCCGCATGGAATCCCTGCAGATGTTTGCCAAGTTCGTTCACTGGGCAATTCTGTGTGCAGGTTTGATGTTCGGCTTTGCCGCCATCGGCCTTCCGGTTACTCACTTAGCTATTTTAGTTTCCGCTCTTTCCGTCGGTATCGGCTTTGGTTTACAGACCATCGTCAACAACTCTATCGCCGGTTTGATTCTTATCACGGAAAAAGCTGTAAGCGTCGGAGACGTTATCTGCACTCCTTCCGGACATATCGGCAAAGTCAACATGATTACGATTCGTGCTACGCGAATCGTTACTCCTATTGGAGAAGATATCATCGTCCCGAATGCAAACCTGATTGATAAACCTTTTACTAACTACACGCTGAATCCTCGAGGGGTCCGAAAGATTTTTCCCTTCAGCGTTGCCTACGGCATCGACTTTAGAAAAGTCAAGGAAATTATTGAGAATGCTGCCATTCAAGTTCCCTTCTGCATCAAGCCCGATCAATACCACGAGGTTGAATGCGGCATCACCGGCTTCGGAAATTTCGGCATTAACGTTGAACTTGTTGTCTGGGTTGATCCAATTGAACTGATGGAACCTTACCGCTTGGAAGCTGCTTTTCTAAATGCCATCAATGATGCCTGCGTAGCCAACGGCATTATTATGCCGGGTCCAAGCTATGCTGTCAGCGTTACACCGGCAACGAGCAACAATGCCTCGTCGGTTTCCGCTAAAGCGACTCATTCCAGTCCTCCGCCGCATCTGACAGACCCGAATACGGATAGTGCCACTCCTTATCCGGCGCAAGCTCCTCAAATCATCTCTCATCCGAGTTTAACTTTAGGGGCTAATCAGCAGAGAGATGCCGCTGTGGTCGGGCTCCCTCAAAGCATGTTCGACAGTCCTCAGACACCAAAGAAACAGAAAGGCTCAAGCGGCGGTGAAGAAGAGTAAGATCTTTTGAACTGCCCGTAAGCTGACTGAGGATAATTTGGCCACCTATATTGGAAGATTTGCACCCTCTCCGACTGGAGAACTGCATTTAGGAAGTCTTGTCTGTGCTATTGCCAGCTATCTTGATGCCAAAGCGCATAACGGAAGTTGGCTTGTTCGCATCGAAGACTTAGATCCTCCGCGTGAACCTGCATGGGCAGCCCCCAAGATTCTTAAAACATTAAGAGTTCTAGGACTTTCGTCTGACGAGCCTATCGTTTATCAGTCAGATCGTCATCATCTGTACAAAGAAGCCTTAGATTACCTAATTACTAATAAATTTGTTTACGGCTGCAGCTGTTCTCGTAAACAAATTGCTGAATATCAAAACGCCAGAGGAAAACCGGCGAACATCTATCCCGGAATCTGCCGAGACAAACATCTGACCGAAGGGATCAGGGCTTGGCGCTTTAAAGTTCCTTCCGAAGACAGATTCTTTAGAGATCGTCACTTCGGTGAGTACCGACAAAATATAGAGCAGGAAGTCGGAGATTTCGTTTTAAAAAGAGCTGACGGATTTTGGGCTTATCAATTGGCAGTCGTCGTAGATGACCATCAACAAGGAATTACTCATATCGTCCGAGGTGCAGACTTGCTCGACAATACGCCGCGGCAAATCGAACTGCAGAAAGCTCTGAAATATAGCACCCCTTCGTATATGCATATTCCGCTCGTACTCGGCGAGAACGGCCAAAAACTTTCTAAGCAAAACGGCGCAACCGGACTTGATTTAGAAAATATTGACGCAGAAATCGACAAGGCCTGGACACACCTTGGTTTTGAGAGATTTTCTTTTGACAGCTGCGAAGGATTTTTCTCCAAGGCGGTTGACCTTTGGAGAAAAAGTCCGTATTTCGCGGAATAGACGGCTAACCTCTTCTGCCCGTTCCTCCGAGAAGAGCTGCGACTAGTTTCGGTTTGTGCTCGTGAATTGATTCAACAATAGCGACCGTTTTAGCGACAGGCTTTTGGGAAACTGTTTTAGACGGGACATAAGGATTCAAGAAGAACGGATCGACGTCTTGTTTTACTTTCTGATAGGTGTACTTCTTATTAGGATTTACATAATCGAATTTGATCTTCTTCGGAGATAGGTCAATTCGATTGAATTTCTTTTTGGTTAACTTCTCGATAGCCTCAACATTGTTTTCATCTTCGGAAGTCATCAAGCTGATCGCCAATCCTTTAGCACCGGCACGGCCGGTTCTGCCGATTCGGTGAACATAATCTTCGGCCATGAAAGGAATATCAAAATTGATAACCAACGGCATATCCGGAATATCAAGGCCGCGTGCAGCCACATCCGTAGCAACCAAATAATTGATAGTGCCGTCTTTAAATGCTCCCAAGGTTTTAGTTCTTTCTTCCTGAGATTTATCTCCATGAATGGCATCAGCCAAGAAACCGTATCTGTTCAGCTGCCTTGAAAGGCGACCGGCCATTAGTTTGGAATTAACAAAGATAATTGCCTGCAAAGTATTTCCTTGGTCATCGACTCCTTTTGTCGTGAGAATTTCGACAAGAGAATCTGTTTTCTTGCCATCAGGAACCTCATAAAGTTCCTGGGTGATGGTTGAAGCCGTCGTGTTTTGTCTGGCAACTTCAATCATGACCGGTTCATTTAAGAAACTCTGTCCAAGTTTTTTAATTTCAGGAGAGAATGTCGCGGAGAACATCAAACCCTGACGTTTCGGAGGAAGCTCTTTCAGGATTTTTGTGATATCCGGAAGAAAGCCCATATCCAGCATGCGATCTGCTTCATCGAGGATCACTATTTCAACATTCTTTAGAGAAGTATTTCTTTGTTCCAGATGATCGAGCAAGCGTCCGGGTGTGGCAATCAATACTTCAATGCCTTTTCTTAACTCTATGGATTGCGGCTTAATATCCACGCCGCCGTAGACGCAAGCGACTCGAAGTTTCGTTTCAGAAGCGTATTGTTCGAGGTTTTCAGCGACCTGCAGAGCCAATTCTCTCGTCGGCGTCAGAATAAGAGCCCGTACCGGATGGCGCGCCGGAGAGACGCTGGCATTTTCGTATTTGAGCAAATTTTGAAGAATCGGAAGTCCGAAGCTAGCTGTTTTACCGGTGCCGGTCTGAGCAGCCCCCATAACATCTTTTCCTTCCAAGACAACCGGAATGGCCTTGATTTGAATAGGTGTCGGTGTTGTGTAGCCGACTTTTTCTACCGCTTTTAATAACTTTTCATCTAAACCGAAATCTTTAAATCCAGTTTGCTCAGACATTGACTCTTATTCCTTCACAATAGTTTCGGGAATTTTAAACTTTAGGAGACAGATTTTTAGCCTTACTCCTCAAAACAATCAGTTCAGGCTGAGAGAGTTCGTAAAAGCAGAATGTCTCTGGTTAACTTCTAGATCTGACGCCTGTTCATTATCGTTGAATGAGAAAAAAATCAAAGAAGAGAATATTTGACGCTTGCAGATAAGAGGCCATGAGATCTTCGATCCTCAGTAATCAACCCGATAATTTTTCACGCTTCAAAATTAGGAATTTATTCGAAAAGAATCTATATCTTTGACAACCGCAATCTCAGATAACTTTACCAAGGAATTACCGCTTCATAAAAAGGCAGTTGAGACTCCTTATCTTCTTTACACAAGATTACGAATCTTGTCAACTCTCGCCCATTGTAGTTTTTGAAGAATTTAGACATCTTGTTTTCTGCCTTTTTCAAAGTTCAGAGAATCTCAAAAACAAGGGAAAACAATTAACAATCTTGCATTTCAATCAGCAAAACAGGAAAGCCTCTTTCTCCTTTTCTATAAAAAATTTCTTTATCTTATTGATTTAAAGAAAAAGAAATAGTTCGCATACGAAAGTGGAAGCTACATTAAAAATGTAATAAATTGTAAATATTGGCTAATTATTTAGCTTCATAACTATTTGTTTACAAAAGAGAACTTGCTATAAATTCTTAGTTAATACCGTATTTATGTGATGTACAACGCTTATTAATACTTGCTCATTACGGGATTTCCCGTTATCATAAATACCATAGTAAAAACACTAGTATTTACTAATAAAAGGAACGAATGGAGGGAAAAATGTTAAGAATGCGTCGCACTCCCAAGGATAGAGCAGCTTTTCCGACTGAATTGCCGTCTATGCATATTCCGAATGGAGTCTCTCCGCAAGCCTATGCTGCACACAGAGAAGTTCTCTCTGTCCTCATGCTTAGATTCATGACAAGCCGTCTTCGCGCTATGTATCAAGCCTATGACGGTGATTTAACGCTTTGCTTGGTTTTAGGTGAAATTGCGTCAAGAAACACTGAACGCTTCTATGACGAAAGACGCGGCCTGCAGCCTCGCTCACCAAATGCACCAGAGCCCCAGCTTCTTGCCTGCAATGCCTTGTCCATTTCTGAAGTGACCGGCATTCCAAGAGAAACAGTTCGCCGTAAATTAGCAAAACTTGTAGATTTGGGTTGGATTCAAAAGACACCGGAAGACATGTATGTCATTACCGATAAGATTGGAGACGTCTTTGCAGCTTTTGATGACTCTCAAACCTATGATTTGATGCACACCGCAGAACAGATAAGCAACGTTCTGCAAAGATAAGTTTCTTTATTGTTGTTAGTTGCAAACTCCTGTTGAAAATGACCGCTGTCTAAAGAAGCAATTTAGACAGCGCTTTTTTAACTTCTTATACCTCTTCTTTGAATCTATTCATCAGCGCAAAAGTTTTCTGATTAATCTTGAAAGCTTCCTCACTGTAAAAAAAATAAATTAGTTCGGGATTTGTTTTAGAGGCTTCTTCCCGCACATCTTGAAGAAAAGCTGCCACAGCTTCTCCCAAATTTGCTGCAGTTATAGAGCCAAATTTAGACTTAACTGAAAAAGCCCTGCTCTCCGTAAAGAAAGAAACATAAAGGTCTGCCAACTCCGAATTTTTTCCATTGGTCTCTCTCTTTTTTTGAGAAGCTAAGCGCTCAAAAAATTCCGGCGTTTTCAGCTTATATGTCCGAGCCCCTGACGACTCAGGATGGAAGACCCAACCTTCTACCCGGGCATTCCCATACGCACTATTTATGCAAAAGTCTCTTCTGGAAAAAATCTCAGAAATGGATACATGCCGTTCTTGAACAGGAACTAAATAGGAATCTTTCAAGCCTAAGCTTTCAAGCAATTTTTCCACTTCCGGAAACAGCAATCGATAGGAACTTTTGCCCTCTCCTTCCGAGAATACAACACTGGCCCCAAAAATCTTAAATAACGCTTCTTTCGGAGGACAGTACTTAATCCTCTTCATGTTCAAAAAGTTTAAGAACTCGCCGTAAATGTTGAATCCAACAGCTTTCTTTCCAAAATTCGGCAAAACGCTGTACAGAGGAGATTTTTGTAATTCTCTTTCGAATGCATTCCTAACCGGCGTAAAAAGCTCCTGATGTTTCTTCAGGATAGGAATAACATCAAAGGCATTTTTTCCCTGCCTCGTGAAAATTCTAAAATCTCCATCAGTGATACTGAGACATAAATTTGAGCCGTCGAGTTTTTCAGTAACGGTATAAAGGCACGGCGTCAATAGTTCAATACTCGGCCAAGGCTCAAAGATATCCATAAGAATTCTCAAGAAGAAAGCTTGATTTTCGCACCGCCAATAAAAAAGTGCCAGGAGCAAACTTCCTGACACTTCAAATTGAGCAGTTTCTAAATTAGAACTTATATTGAACCTGCAAGCCGCCCATCCAAGCGTTCATCTTTTCGAACTTGCCAACCTCTGTGTAGGCGTCCGTCACCGCATTATGGCTGTACAGTTTTCTGTGACCGATACCACGGATATGTCCGTAAGCAGCATCGATCTGCCAGTTCTTAGTTGGAGCCCAAGAAACACCGCAAGTCAACCAAAGTCTCTTGGTATCAGGAATAAGAGCTGTTCTCTTGGTTTGATCGTGAATAGGATCAGTCTCTAAAGCGATACCGCCTCGAATAGTCCACTGATTGTTGACTTTAATATCTGCACCTAAACTCAACAACCAGACACTCTTCCAATTGTTTTCCAATGTCATATGGGTGAGCTTAGAAGACATTTGTGGGCTCAACATAGAATAAATTCCATCATTTGCATTGGTATAAAAACGCATATCTTTGAAATTTTTCCAGTTTGCCCATCGAGCTAAAGCCGAAAGACGAAGCCATGGTGTAGTTTCCCAAGTACCTGTGATCATTACCGTTTCTGGCGTTGTAAGGTCACCATAGCCGTAGTTAGTTTGGGATAATCCCATCGGACCAAGATTGCCACGAACAGTGTAGTCGCCTTTAGCATGCACATGAGCTGCGGAACGATAGGAAATGCCGAATCTCAGGGTTTCAAGAGGAGAAAGCATGATGCCGGCGTTATAGGTAAACATCCAGTCACTGCCTTTATACTCAAACTCCCCTCCCGTTACATAGGCTTGGCCAACAGGAACTATAGGAAGGCCATTCTTAATCTTGGAGTGAGTGTACATAGCAGAAACACCAGCGCCAATGCTGAACCACTCAGTTGCCTTCCAAGCAATGTTCGGATTGATATCTACAGTCATAATAGAACCGCTGATACCTCTTTCTCTTTCAGTCCAGTCGCTGCCGTATCTGATCTTCATGCCGTAAGGAGAAGTAATAGCAAGTCCGGCCCAAAGGTTGTCTGTGATCTGATGAGAAACAAAGAAGGCTGGAATAGGAGCAGGCTTATCACGGCCATTTTCTCTAGAGCCGTCCAAACCTTTGTAATCAATATCGAGGTCAACGATAGTAGAGCTGATCTGGAATTGTGTTCCCGGAAGCAAAGTCATACCAGCCGGGTTATACCAAACTGCAGAAACGTCGTCTCCAACGATGCCGGCGCCGGCATGAGAACGACCCATACTTACAACGCTCTGCTCAGTAAGTTGGAAGCCTGCGGCCATAGCAGATGTGCTGACTGCAGCCAAGGAGCTGAACATTAAACCAGCTAATAGTTTTTTAGAAGTTTTCATCTAAGTCTTTACTAAAAACAAAAAATAGGGGAATTTTCAATGGGTAGGATTTTGAAGAAAAACAAGAGTTCAAAACATGCGTTTTTCTAGTGAGAAACCCTTAGATTTACACCCCTTAACTTATTCTTTGTTTTTTTTATTCAGACAATGTCCTGTGAATAAATAGCAAGCAAATTTTCTAGAATTTCAGCTTTCTCGTCTCTTCTAGACCTTTATACAACCTCTATTAAATCTCTCGATTCTTTTGTCTGAATGTCCTTAGCTGCATTCTCACTCTCTCAGGCGCACAAAGAGGAGAAGTAACTTGAAATTCTTGAGTTTTAGAGCAGAGCTATTTAAATGAAAGATTAGAAGTGAGAAGAGGCCCAAGAAAGACCTCTTCGACAAGTTAAATTATGACCACGGTGTCAGAGCTGCAGCTTCTTTACCGGCGATTCTTCCAAAAATCATGGCATCAGCGTTAGCGCAGGCTCCTTGATAGGTCAAGCCCCACGTTGAACCAAGTTCACCGGCTACATAGAGACGCGGAATCTTTTCTCCATAGGGATTCAAACACTCGGCCTTCACGCTTCTTCTCGGGCCGCCCATTGTGTGATACATCACCGGAATCAGTTTGACAGCGTAGAAAGGTCCTTCCTCGATCGGAGCTGACCAAGCTTTGACGTCTCTTCCCACGAAGACAGCTTTTTGATTAGGATCGGCAGTAGGTGTACGTCCGTATTCCGTGTCTATTCCTTTGGTTTTTAAGTCATCATTCCATCTATTGACGGTATCAACCAGGGTAGCTGGATTAGGAATTCCCAGTTTCTTTCCTAACTCTTCAATTGTCGGAGCTTCAATGATGACACCGGATTCAATTTCCTTCTTGTTGTCCTTGCTCCAAATATAACCTTCTTTGTTAATGGCATATCCTGAACCTCCTGAACTAATGAGCGGAGCTCCTTCAAGATAGGTTTTATCCATGATCATGTAGCAAGGAATTCTTGGATAACGATGTTTAATAGCATCAAATTGGTTAACGGCCATCCACGAACAGTGGTAGTCCAATTTCTTTTCATTAACGAAGCGTTTTCCATCCTGGTCAACCCAAATAAAAGCTGGCCGTCTGGTAATCAAAGCTAGGCCGGCTTTGACGCCTGGGACCTGAATACCAAGCGGTGCAGATACTGAATTCATGTGCCACAAATCCGCACCCATGGATTGAGCCATAAGTAAACCGTCGCCGGTATGACTCGGTCCGCCTAGATAACCCATTGGATTACCGAAAACATATCTCTTCATGAGCTCCGGATTGCACTGGAAGCCACCGGTCGCAATAACGACAGCTTTTCGGGCTTTCACATTAATCGGTTTGCCGTTCTCCAAAGCCACAACACCGGCAACTTCGTTGCCACACCGAATAAGTTGTTGAGCCGGCGTGTTAAGAAGGACAGGAATATTGCGCTTTTCTACCGCTCGCTGGAAAATACCGAAGAGTCGTTCTCCACCTTTCTTGCCCGGAACATTGCGTGGAGAAATCTTGTTCACGCAATCAGCACCCGGAAGGTTCTGGTAACCAGCGTGACCGTAAATTGCTAAGATCACTTGAGGATCCAGGGACTTCACATAGTCGCCAAGTTTGAGCGATTCTTCACAGAACACACGAAGGATTTCCGGATCCCACTCCGATCTGGATAATTCGTACAAAGCTTTTTGAAAAGCGTAATAGTCGTCTTTGTTCGTCGGCACTACGAAGCCGCCGGAAGAAACACACACGCTTCCGCCACCTTCCGGCATTTTTTCCAGAATGATGACGGAAGAACCTGCATCGGCAGCAGCAATTGCGGCATTCGAACCAGCATTGCCATATCCTAGGACTACAACATCAGCCTCACGATCCCATTTAATTTCGTCATTTTTTGAAATTTCTTTTGCAGTTGCCAAACCAACAGGTCCGGCAATAACTGCGGCTGAGGCTGTTTTGAGGAAGGTTCTTCTCGAACTTACTTGATTACGCGACATTAGCGACTCCTTAGGAAAGCCGAAAAAGACCTGGGCCATCTTCACTGGACTGCTGACAGTCGCTGACCTCAAATGATTCAATCTTTTTCGGCCGAATTACCGTTACCCAAAGCGGCGCAACGGCTATCTTTATATTGTAATTTAATAATTCCTTATCTATAGAAACCTTTTATGTTTCTATCTTGAATTTTTATGTAGTAAAAAGAAATGCACAAAGCGCTTAGGCTTATTTTGCGCTTTGTGCAATTGAGGTCAGAAACTGTTATACAAACTTTTGAACTCCAGGCCCTTTCAAAATACTTGATCCTCCCTGCTGAGGCGTAACGTTAATTTGAACCGGAATCCTTTCGTGAATCTGGCCCACATGAGAAATAACACCGATTAATTTTTGATGACCGCTTTCTTTATTGAAAGTATTTAAATTGCCAAGAGCAGTCAATGCCTTATCTAAGCTTTCTTCGTCAAGGCTCCCAAAACCTTCATCTAAGAAAAGCGAGTCAATTCTGATCTTATTGCTCGTTAGTTCCGATAAACCCAGAGCCAGCGCTAGGCTAACAATAAAAGTTTCACCACCGGAAAGATTGGAAGTGGCTCGGACCAATTCATCCATTTCATTATCCACCACATCCAAATCCAGTGAAGCCGCTTGGTTCTTAATCAGCAAATACCTGGTCGATAATTGCGACAACACTTTATTTGTCTTGGTAATCAAAGTTTCGAGCGTCAAACTTTGAACGTACTTCTGATACTTGGCTCCGTCTTTCTGTCCAATCAAATTATTGAGCCGTTCCCATTTTTCGAAAACTTTCCTTTGCTTTTCAATTTCAGCTTGCAAAGCTTTTGACTCATTTCTTACCTTGTCATCACGATCAAGCTCTTCTCTCACTCCGCCGATTTCTTTATTTCGTTCTCCGATAGATTTTTCATTATTCGCTTTCTGCTCTTCCAATTCCCATAAAGTCAACTCCGTTTTATTCTGCAGAGTCTTTTCATTTACCTCTTTTTGTAATTGTGATATTTCATTTTTCTTTGCAAAGAGGCTCTGACCGTATGCATCAATAGTTTGCCGTCGATCCGACTGTTCCTTATCAGAAAGTTTGCTCTCTTTCCATTTTTCTTCCGTCATAAAGCCGGAATGCTCGAGCTCTTCTTTCCACTTTCTTTCTTCCCGGACTAATTTTTCGTTATTTTCCGAGATCGATTTTTCCAGTCCGGTTGCTTCGGCTCTTTTTTGAATCAGCTCGTTTTCAATGTTGCGTTGTTTGGCTTGGACATCAGTCAAATTTTTCTCTAAGGCCTCTAGTATGCCGGCTGCTCTTTTCTCTTCTACTGCGGGATCTTTGGTGCCGAACAACTCTTCTCTCCGGCCCTTTGTTTTATCGAACTTGGCTTGCTTTTCTTTTTGGTTTACTTCAGCAGCCTCCAATTCTTTAAGACAGTTGTCATGCCGTTCTAAGAGAGCTTTTTTCTCAGTCTGAAGAACACCGAGAGCGTTTACAACTTTCTGCAGTTCTTCAGACTTCAAACCAAAATCTTTACCCGCTTTTTGAAGCTGTTTAAGCTCTTTTATAAAAGTCTCACTACCAAAAGGTTTTGACAAGCCGTCTTTTAATTCAAGGGTGGCCGTACTAATGAGCTCAGTCCAGTCCTGACCGCTTTTATCTGACTTTTCCTTTAAGAGTCTTTGTTGTTCTTCTTGGTGTTTGAGATCTCTTCGGAGGTTAACTTCCTGAAACTCTTTGCCTCGAATCTTTGTTTCTTCGTTGGCAAGCTTCTCTTGAAGAGTCTCCTTTTTCTTCTCAAAGGATCTGACGTTCTTTTTTATTTTTTCGCATCGTGCTTTTTCTTCTAATGACTTTTGCTCAGCGGAAATCACAAGGTTTTCCAAAACCTGCAGCTCACATTCCGAAGAAAAACCGAGCCCTTTGGCTTGTACGCAGAGTTCATTCCGGAACTTTTGTAAACGGGCTTCTTCTGTATTCAATGCGGCTCTTGTAGAGACGACCGTAGCCTCCAAACTCGAGACTCTCTTCAAGAGCTCCTCTTCTCGGCTCTCAGCTTCTTTGAGTTGTTTTTCGACCTTATTTCTTTCTTTTTTAGCATTTAGAACACCTTCAGGCAAAGCCTCGGCAAAAGGATGGTCTTTGGAGCCACAAAGAGGACACTCTTGCCCGTCAACTAGCATGGCCCTTTTTTTCGTGAGTTCTTCGATTCCTGATAGAGTCTCCAAAGTCTGTTTCTGAGATTCCAAGGACTCAACAAGTTCTTTCTGTTGAGCAAGCAAGTCCCTATTGGTCTTTAACTGCCCTTCTGTGGTGTGAATCTCTTCAGACTTAGCTTTCGTCGCTTCTTGAGCTTCCAAACAACCGGCCAAGATTGGTTTTATTTCAGATAACTTTCGGCTCTTGCTTTCTTGTTCACGAATAATTTCTTCGTATTCGTCTAAATCTCTCCCCTTAAGCTGGTCCGTGATTTGAGATTCTTTCTCAGCAATAGCTTTCTTTATCTGATCAATTTCTTTCTTTGCGTTAGCTACGTCAGCGCTCACCTGAGAAAGCACTTGAGTAGTGTCTTTTACTTTTTCGCCGGCATCGGCCAACTCGGCCAAAGTTTCTTTTTTCAAAGAAGCTAAAGACTCGGCTTTGGTACTCAGTGCTGTCATAGATTCTTGTTTTCCATGTAAAACTTGTGCACTCTTATGAGCTGACAGCCAGTTGTCTAGTTTGAGTTTCTCTTGTTCTTTGACGCGAAGGGAATCCTCGCCGTTCTTTAAATTTATTGCTGCCGTTTTTTCCGCTTCACTTGCAGTTTTCGTTCTTTGGATCGCTTCCTTTAAATTCGAATCCTGAATCTTTAATTGGGAATCCAGTTCAGTAACTTTCTTTAAAACCTCTCTTAACTGTTCATTTGCTAATTTTTGTCTTTTAACCGCCTCTCCTGCTTGAACTTCAGAAGCTTTGGCACTGTCTTCTGAACGAATAAGGGTTTGGATTTGTGAAGTAACCAACGGAAGCCTCTTTTGCAAATCTGCTAAAACATTCCTGCTCTGCGACAATAGATTACAGGCCGAGTCTAATTTTTGGGCTTTTTGGTTAGCTTCTAAGGTCCGCTTAACCTGCTCCATTTCCTCTTTCTGCGCATCCAATGTTTCTTTTTCACGCTGCAGTTTTTGGAGACGCTGATTTTTATCTTCGAGGTCTTTACGCCATTCCAGCTTCTCACCGATCTCCTTCCTTAACCTTTCCAGGTCTGCCAAACTAGCGATCAGCTGCTTGAAAGAGTCTTCTTTAACTTGTCGCTCCTCAGGAGTGAAAAGTGTGTTGTCCTTCAGTCTGAGTTCTAGCCCCTCTAGCTTTCTACCCTCTTCTGCTTTTCTTTCAAAAGTCTTACTTGATATGATCCTGTACTCTTCAGTGCCGGTAACCTGTTCCAAAATCTCGGCCTTCTCTTTCTCTTCAGCTTTCAGAAATGCGGCAAAATCTCCTTGAGCCAAAAGAACGGAGCGCCTGAATTGCTCATAAGAAAGGCCGGTGACTTGCCGAATGAGTTTGGCTTTTTCTTTTACCTGTTGTGCGATCGGCGTCCATGTTTCAGCTTTAGGGTCAAACTCCTCCAACCTCTGTTCCGAACCTTGTAAATTCCCGTCAACCTTTCCCCTGGCTCTTCTTTGGCTCCAAGTCGCACGGTAGAACTTACGGTTCGCTTCAAACTCAACATTGGCCGAACACTCTCCGCTTTCTTTATTCATGACTTCGTTGGAAGTGGCGGACTGGATTCCCAACCTTGGAGTCTGGCCGTATAAAGCAAGTGCTATCCCGTCAAGAATCGTAGACTTGCCGGCACCTGTCGGCCCCGTAATCGCAAAAAGGCCGGAGTTCTGATAATTCTCGTCTTCGAAATCAATTGCCCACTTACCTTTCAAAGAATTGATGTTTTCGATTTCCAGTTTTTTTATTCTCATTCTTCTCTCCGACTAGCTACCTGATCTGATTTCCTGAAGGATTTCCTGATAACACTCGCGCAGCTCTCTTATTTCTTGTTTCCTTTCTTCATCCAAATCCTCTGCACCTGACTTTAAGCCGTAGCAATCTTCCAAAAGCTTCTCAAAAACACTTTCCGGTGTCATTTCGTGGACGAATTCTTCAGTAACCATCGAGCTTAAGTAATACTGTTTCTTGGCTAAATCCCGAATATGAACAACTTCAACCGGAGTGCCCTCAGCAATGTTTTTAAGACGCCCTGACAAATCTTTTGCAGGCATCGTGCCCGTGTGTTCTGCCCTGACAAGACAACGCTCCCCTTTCTGAACCAAGTTTCTGAGCTTTGTTTCTAACTCTTCCTGCGACCCTGTTATCAATGAGAGTTTCTCGAATTCCGGGACATTCAGATTTCTTACCTCGGCTTTCCCTTCCTCAAAATCGACAATTCGAACAAGTTTCTGCTGACTGCCTTCTGAGAAATCCAAAGCAATAGGAGAGCCACTATAGTTGCGTGAAATATCGCCTCCCACAGTTTGCGGCTTATGGATATGACCTAATCCGACATAATCAAGCTCTTCAGGCAATATTGTTTTGGGAAGACGTCCTAATGAGCCGATATATAGCTGCCGTTCCGAATCCGAGACATCTGCCCCTGCAACAAAGAGGTGTCCCGTTCCTATCAAAGGAACCTTTTTATCACCGCGTACTCGTATCCCTTCTTGTACTACGGAGGCAAAATGTGCTTTTGTAGATTCAACTATCAGCTCGTCTCTGCTTGAAAGTTCATCATCGCGACCCATTACATAAAGGTTCTTTTCCTTTAAAAACGGGATTGCGCAAACAACCGCTTCAACCTCTCCTGACTCTTTCCTTATATCGATGACTTCTTTTTTCGGATCGCCTTCAGCCTCACCTACCACATAAATGTTGAGGAATTTGAGAAGATGTTCGGGTGCTTCCAGAAAAGAAGCCGAGTCATGATTACCCGCAATTACAACAATATTGCGGCATTCGGTCTTGACAGCTCTGGCAAGAAATTCGTAATAAAGTTCTTGGGCTTCGTGAGAGGGCATTGTGACGTCGAACACGTCTCCGGCGATTAGAAGCAAGTCAATCTTTTCTTCTTTCAGGACTTTTAACAGCCAGTTTAAAAACTGTACAAAAACCTCTTTTCTCGGACGATCTGCAAGCTTCTTTCCGAGATGCCAATCTGAAGTATGAAGTAGTCTCATCGTTATTAACCTTGGTTCGAGCAATCTGCTTCAAATCATTTTACGAGCAATCTCCAAATTTCGTGCAAACTGGCCTATTGACATCCTCCTCTTCGTGAACGAAGAGGATTCCCTACCACCACTACAACAGCCGTAGCCTATTGTTGTAGAAGGTCTCGTTGGGTTCCTGCTGACAACGGCCTTACTGCACCGTTCATTTCACA
>NZ_NHMP01000015.1 GCF_002221595.1 Turicimonas muris | reverse complement strand
CCAAGGAAGTCAGGAAACAAAGATGCAGATAAGACGAGCTTTTAGATTTGAATTGTGCCCTAGTGGTGCCCAAGCTCGTTTGATGAGCCAATTTGCGGGTTCCTGTCGCTATGTCTATAACAGAACTTTAGCCACAGAAAAGTCACTTTCCGGCAAAGATAAAGCACATCGGTTCAACTATGTAGAGTGTGCCAACCGTCTTGTTCTGTGGAAGAAAAAGCACTCTTTTCTGAAAGAGTGTCATTCTCAAGTCCTCCAACAAGCATTGAAAGATTTGGAGAAGGGCTACAAGAATTTTTTTGCCAAGAGAGCGAAATTTCCAAGGTTCAAAAAGAAATTTCAGCGAGATTCATTCCGATTCCCGCAGGGATTCAAATAGATGAGGATAAACAAAGGATCTATTTGCCGAAAATCGGGACAGTCGGCTATAGAAAGAGCAGAAGCATCATTGGCAAACCAAAGAACATTACGGTATCCCGACAAGGTCAAAAGTGGTTTGTTTCCATTCAGACTGAATTTGAAATAGAGTCTAAGCGGATGATTAATTCCGAAATCGGAATTGACATGGGCGTTAAGAAGTTTGTAACTTTTTCGAACAGAACTTTCGTAGAGCCGGTCAATAGCTTGAAAAATAATCTAAAGCAGTTAGCTAAACTGCAAAAGGAATTATCTCGACAACAAAAAGGAAGAAACAATTCTAAGAAAACCAAAGCCAAAATCACAAAACTGCACAGACGCATAGCGAATATAAGAAGAGACTTTCTGCATAAGATCACGACGACAATAGCCAAAAACCACGGTATTGTGTTCATGGAAGATCTAAAAGTATCGAATATGTCTGCATCGGCGTCAGGTACAGTTGAGCAGCCCGGAAAAAAGGTCAGACAGAAAAGCGGTTTAAATCGTTCAATTCTTGACCAAGGATGGTTTTCTTTCAAGACAATGTTGGCTTACAAGCTGGAAGAAAGAGGAGGGTTGCTGGTATTGGTTCCTCCGAAAAATACGAGCAGAACTTGTCCGAATTGCAGATATATTTCGGCAGAAAATAGGCGAACGCAAGCACATTTTTCCTGCATTAAATGTGGATACAAAGAAAATGCCGATGTCGTGGGAGCGATAAATGTATTAAGGGCGGGACACGTCCGGTTAGCCTGTGAAATGAACGGTGCAGTAAGGCTGTTGTCAGCAGGAACCCAACGAGACCTTCTACAACAATAGGCTACGGCTGTTGTAGTGGTGGTAGGAATCCTCTTCATTTACGAAGAGGAGGAAGTCAAAGATTGAGCTGGAAAACGACTAAAGAGCTGAAGTTTGGATCTTCAGAGTCTGTTTTTCGTCCTCCAAAATTAGCACGGTGACCGCATCATTAATTTTTATAGGAACCCTGAGCTTCTTAAAGCCTACAGCTCGACAATGTGTTCAGAGGAAAATAGCTTTTCGATTTTCTCTCTTTCGCGGATGACATAGTAGTCAGCCCCGTCAACTAAGATTTCAGGCGGTTTTAAACGAGTGTTGTAATGCGAACTCATTGTCATGCCGTAAGCACCGGAACTCATTACAGCTAAAAGATCTCCGGGCTGAACTTTAAGTTTTCTGTCTTTTCCAAGCCAATCTCCGGTCTCGCAGATCGGGCCAACTACATCAAAGATTTCTTCTTTGATAGGACAATTTTCAGGATAGACGTGTAACGGAGCAATCTGCATCCAAGCTTGGTACAACGTTGGACGGATCATGTCGTTCATTGCGGTATCTACAATGCAGAAGTTCTTCGTTTCGCCTTCCTTGAGATATTGAATTTCTGTGACTAAAACACCGGAGTTGCCGACAATGGAACGGCCTGCCTCAAAAATCATCTCGAGATAGCCATAGCCTCGATTTTCCATTTTTTGATGAAGCGCTTCTACGAGTTCGGAGGCGTGATGAACTTCTTGGCCTTCTTCATAAACAATTCCAAGGCCCCCTCCGAAATCAATATGATCTAGTTCGATACCCTTGGACTTAAGGACGTCTGCTAAGTCTAAAAGTTTGTCGCAGGCATCCAGGAACGGGGAAATATCCGTAATCTGGGAACCAATGTGGCAGTCAATACCGGTTATTTTTAAGAAGTCGCTTTTGCTGGCTTTCTCATAGACGCGCGGGGCATCTTCGATAGCAATACCGAACTTGTTCTGCTTCAGTCCTGTGGAAATATAAGGATGGGTTTTTGCATCAACGTTGGGATTGACGCGAAGCGAAATACGCGCGACTTTGTTTTGAGCTTTGGCTACTTCAATGATTCGTTCAAGTTCCGGTTCAGATTCAACATTGAAGCATTTGATGTCGTTTTCAAGAGCGTAAGCAATCTCATCGTAGATTTTACCAACGCCGGAAAACAGAACTTTCTTTGGATCTCCGGAAGCTTCAATAACTCTCCTCAATTCTCCGCCTGAGACAATATCAAAGCCTGCCCCCAGCTTTGCCAGAAGATGAATAATAGCAATATTGGAGTTTGCCTTCATGGCATAACACATCAAATGCGGATATGGCTTAAGAGCTTGCTGATATGCCAGAAAGGCTTTTTTGATTGAATTGTAAGAATAGACATAAACCGGAGTGCCGAATTCTTCGGCAATCTGTTTCAGAGGAACTCTTTCACACCAGAGTTCATTGTCTCGATAGCTAAAATTCTTATTGTCTGGAAGAAATGGGAGCATGATTATTTCTCTGCTGGTTTATCCGTTTCATGAATGACATTACTGTCGAGTTCTGCAGACTTTTCTGTTTCATTCATAGAAGAAGCAGTACCGGATTTACCGGCTTTCTCATTAGAAGCTTTTTTGATGTCAAGTTTTTCAGGATCGGTGATGACGACCTCAGCATCATCTTTGGGCTCTGCAATGACGGCAGTTGTTTGGCCAGTCATCTCATTTAAAGTTTTTTCAATTCTTGAAAGATAAGAATCGTCCGGATTCGGAGGCAGATAAAGCGGACCTTGCATGCCGCAGCCGGATAATCCAGCTAGGACAAACGTAGCCAAAATAATTTTCTTATACATATGGTTCTTCGTAAAAAGAGCGATAAAACCACTCAATTTTAGTTTCTCAATGAAGTCCTAATTTTAGAGGTTTCGAGCCTTTAAAACGGTAACCTACAAAGCAAAAAGAAAGCCCAGACCAGACAGATTTGTTTTGTGAGAATGTGCGTGGAGACCGGCGATCATTGGAGGAAGAAGATTTCCTGTTGGATGAAGAAGAAAAATTGAGGTACTCAAAAGCTTTGTCCAGCCTTCGAGTTGGACAAGCCGTCCGAATGTTGATTGACAGAGGATGTGAGATTTTTGAATAACATTCCGCTTATATAGCTGCCTATGCTAAATAGGCGCCGTCTCAGGTTTTTTGAGTTTTGGTTTTGAATTGTGCGGTGGTTCAGGTCCTTCATGAGCCTCCGGCTCCCGAGGAGAGTCTTTTGTGTCTGGCTGCAGTTGTTGTTTGTGTTTCTGTCCTTCTTCCTTCAGGTTTTTGGCTACTGTAGACAATGTTGAAGTGACTTTTTCCATGATGGTTTGCTTTGGTTCCTCTGGCGCCGTCTCGTTAAAAATCAGCACGCCGAGAAACGCACCAATGACGAGAAGAAGAACAATTATTTTGGGATGATTTCGCATTGAATTCCTTGTGTAGTTAACCTATATTCTTTTATACTGGGTTTTTACTTAGGCATGCGCCGTTGATTTTGGCTAATTTGTATTTAAATAAATCCACGTCAAGGCTCAATTAGATGCTTTTCATCAAAGGCAGCGCTACGGAGAATTAGTAAATGGGCAAGACTCTCAAAGGCTGTTGATCAGGAAGACTTTTCGATGGAAAGCAATCGTTTCTAGCTTGTATGTATAAACGAGATTCCGTAGTAATCCAAATTAGAATGTGGTTTTTCAAAACTCCACAAAAAGAAATGGATACAGACAAAGCTCTTCTTTGGCAATGCGGGAAATTTAAATTGGATCTTTCGGTTCCCAAGATAATGGGAATTCTCAATGTAACAGCAGATTCTTTCAGCGACGGAGGAGACTTTCTAAATAAAGACGCAGCTCTTCGACAGGCTGAACAACTAAGAAAAGACGGAGCTGACATCATCGATATTGGAGGGCAGTCGACACGCCCGGGTGCAGACAGCATTTCCGTTCAAGAGGAAATGGATCGGGTTTTGCCGCTGGTTGAGGCTTTATCTTCTTGGGACATTCCAATCTCAGTTGATACTTTCGAGCCGAAGGTAATGCGGGAGGCTTTAGCGGCTGGCGCTTCAATCATTAATGACGTTTACGGATTAAGAAAAGACGGAGCATTGGAAATTATCGGTGCTTCTGACTGCGGGGTCTGCATCATGCACATGCAGGGGGAACCCAAAAATATGCAAAAAAATCCTCAATACGCTGATTTGTTAAGTGAAGTCAGTAACTTTTTAACAACTCAGGCAAAGAAATTAGAGCTATTGGGAGTCAGCGGGAATAGAATTTGCTTGGATCCTGGTTTCGGATTTGGAAAAACTGTAAAACAAAACTTTGAATTGCTTGCCGAAGCGGATCATTTTGTCCGCATTGGATATCCTGTTTTATACGGGATGAGCCGCAAATCATCTTTAGGAGCGGTGACGGGAAAAGAGAACCCGAAAGACCGGTTAATTTCTTCCGTGACTGCGCATTTGATTGCCGTAGAAAAAGGCATTCAGATTGTTCGAGTCCATGATGCGGCGGCAATGAAGGAAGCCTTAACAATATTGAACTGTACTCAAAACTATAAGGACTTAGGATGAGTAGAAAATACTTTGGAACTGACGGCGTACGAGGCAGAGTAGGCATCTCTCCGATAACTCCGGAATTTGCACTTTTATTAGCCCAAGCCGCCGGACGTGTACTTAAAAGACAAACCACGGATGGTGAAGTCGGAGTTTTTATTGCTAAAGATACAAGAGTATCCGGCTACATGCTTGAATCAGCCATGCAGGCAGGTTTCTTAAGTGCTGGCGTAGATGTGGTGCTCGGCGGTCCTCTGCCCACTCCTGCAGTAGCTTATTTGACGCGTGCGCAGAGATTAAGCGCCGGAGTGGTGATTTCTGCTTCTCATAATCCTTTCTACGATAACGGCATTAAATTCTTTTCATCTCAGGGAACAAAGCTTCCCGATGATATCGAGCTTCAAATAGAAAAAGAGATGGACCGCGGGTATGCCTGCGTAGACAGTGCTCAGCTCGGAAAAGCAAGAAGATTGGACGATGCAAGCGGCCGTTACGTCGAGTTCTGCAAGAGTACCTTTCCGACGGACATGGATCTGAGAGGCTTAAAGATTTACGTCGATGCGGCAAATGGGGCTGCTTATCACATTGCCTTTGACGTCTATCACGAACTCGGTGCATCTGTGGTTTGCGAAGGCAATGAGCCAAACGGATTCAATATTAATGAAGGTGTCGGTGCCACTCATACGGAAACGCTGCCCGAACGAGTCAAAAAAGCCGGCTGTGATGTCGGTATTGCGTTAGATGGTGACGCAGACCGCGTTATCATGGCCGATACCGAAAGAGTTTATGACGGTGATCAGCTTCTTTATGTCATGGCTAGAGATCGTCTTGCCAGAGGAAAGAAAATCGAAGGCGTCGTCGGAACTTTGATGACGAACTATGCCATTGAAAAGAAATTCGGTGAATTAGGACTGAATTTCTTCCGTGCCAAAGTCGGAGATCGTTATGTTCTTCAGCTGATGAAAGAAAAAGGCTTGCTTCTCGGCGGAGAAGGTTCCGGCCATATCATCGTTTTAGACAAACAGACGACAGGTGACGGTATCGTCTCCAGCCTTCAAGTTCTTGCGGTAATGAAGCGGACTCATAAGTCTTTGGCCGAATTGCTTTCCGAAGTTCATCTTTCTCCTCAGATTTTGATTAACAGAAGATTTGCTGAAGGATATAAGTGGGATCAGGACGAGGTACTCCAAAAACGTATGGCCGAAGTCTCTGAATTCTTGAAAGGAAGAGGAAGAATCCTAGTCCGAGCTTCAGGAACAGAGCCCTTAATCCGCGTAATGGTAGAGTCTTCTGATCGAGACGAAGCTAAAAAGTTAGCCGAAGAAGTGGCTGTAATTATTCCTACCCGATAATGTGAAAGGACCGGATATGGAAACATCTGTGTTAATCGTTGAAGACGAACCGGCGATTCAGGAGCTTATCGCTTATACCTGTGAAAGCAGCGGGATGGAGGTTCGCCGCGCATCTAATGTGGCCGAAGCAAGAAAGATGCTTGAGGCCAAAATCCCGGACATCATTCTTTTAGACTGGATGCTTCCCGACTGCTCCGGATTGGAATGGCTCAAAGAAATCCGCAAAGGCGAGTTCTACAGAAGAATTCCGGTGATTATGGTGACCGCCCGCAGTTTAGAAGACGACAAGGTTGTCGGGTTGGATAAGGGGGCCGATGACTATGTAGTAAAACCATTTTCTCCGAAAGAGTTAGTGGCCCGGATTAAAGCGGTTATCCGCCGTCATGGAGAGGAAGAAACTAAGAAAGAGACGCTTCAATGCGGAGATCTTGTCATTAATCCTGAAGACTTCGAGGTCACTATCGGAAATAAGAGAGTGAACTTGAGCGTGGTTGAATTCAAGATTCTTTCTCTGTTTGCTAAGCATCCGGGGCGTGTGTATTCACGCCAGCAGATTATCGACAATGTGTGGGGCTATGCCGCAGATATTGATGAAAGAACTGTGGATGTTCATATGCTTCGTTTGCGTAAGCAGCTAGCTGCCACTTCTATGGCGGATTTTATCGAAACGGTCAGAGGTCTCGGCTATAGAGCCGCAAAGCAAACTCAAGATGCATGAGGATTGGCATGAAGGTGCGGGACGGCAAAGAAGGAAAGGAAGAGAAGAAGATTCTCAAAAAGGTTGAAAAAGCCGAAGAAAAGGAAGTGAGATTCAAACAGACTCTCCGTGCTCTTCCAGATGGGGTGGTTTTGATGTCTCAGAATTGGGAGATTCAGTGGCTTAATCCTATGGCAGAAAGGGACCTTCAGTTGGATGCGGTGACCGACATCGGTAAGAAAATTCACACCTGTTATCCCAATGGAGAGTTTCTGAATAAGGTAACAAGCGGGGACGAAACTCTTCAAACAATTACGCTGGAAGGGCGTATTATCGAAATCAGGGTAATTTCCGCCGGAAGCAAGTACAGAATTTTGGTAACCCGAGATGTTACGGAACAAAAGCGTTCGGAAGACTTTCGAAGAGACTTTGTGGCTAACGTCTCTCACGAACTTCGTACTCCTCTCACCGTGATTAAAGGTTTTCTGGAGTTGGCAGAGGACTGGCCCTTAAATTCTCAACAGCTCAAGCATCTGGATTTGATGTATGAACAAGTTGAGAGAATGGGTGCATTGGTTAACGATTTGCTGACTCTGTCCCGTTTAGAAAGAGATTCAGCTCCGGCTGCTAAAGAACCAATTGATTTGACCGTTCTTCTTACGGATGCCGCCGTTGACGGCCGTTTCATTTCTCAGGGACACCACTCTATTGTGGTAGATCATATTGAAAAGGTGAATATCCTCGGTGATATTATTGAAATGAAGAGTGCTGTTACCAACCTGGTCAGTAACGCCGTTCGGTACACGCCTCAGGGGGGCACCATTGTTGTCTCATCGTTTTTTAATGACGAAGGTTTAGTGATCTCCGTTAAGGACAATGGAATCGGCATCGCAGCGGAGGCTATTCCCCGTGTTACTGAAAGATTTTATCGAGTCGATAAATCGCGCAGCCGTGAGACAGGAGGTACCGGTCTTGGTTTGGCGATTGTGAAGCACGTCCTTTTCCGTCATCAGGCAAGATTGAAAATTCTTTCTGAGCTAGGAAAGGGCACTGACTTCCAGATTATTTTGCCGAAGGATCGCGTCGAGAAGATTGTGTGAATTTGTAATAAATAAAAAATTTTTTGGAGATGGACTTGGCAAACCGATAAATGTGTTGTATAGTTCTGTCTCCTTGACGGGGTGTAGCGTAGTCTGGTAGCGCGCTTGCTTTGGGAGCAAGATGTCGGGAGTTCGAATCTCTCCACCCCGACCAGCACTAACTGCCCGTAGCTCAGCTGGATAGAGCATCGGCCTTCTAAGCCGGTGGTCACAGGTTCGAATCCTGTCGGGCAGGCCAGTCAGGATTTTAGTGGTACGAGTAGCTCAGTTGGTAGAGTCCAGGATTGTGATTCCTGTCGTCGTGGGTTCGAGTCCCATCTCGTACCCCACTAAGCCTCTAAACAATCTCCAAATTTTTCATTGACAAAGCAACTTTTGCTTCTTCTATTGTTTTCAAATTTAACTGGCGGCCTGGAAAGCAGCAAAGACATGTACCTCTTGCGGCTTAATTAATTTTCCGAATGGATCGGCAAATAATTTATCTTGCCGTTTCCAACGCCTTTTTCCGCAATAGTGTTCTCGCAGAATTGTCTGAGTTTTTCATAAGGGCCTTTGGCAATAACGGCTTCAACGCACGTTTCATGCGTTGCGTGTACATGCATTGAACTAATGACCATATCCAAATGAGAATGCTGATGCTCTACATTGCGTTTGGAGAGAAGAGCCTTTTCATGATCAAAGGCATAACTCACCACTGCCACACATTCCTGTTCAGGATTGAGCAGAGACTCTTTTGCTAATTCATTTCTTAGGAGATCGCGAAAGGCCTCTGAGCGATTTTTGTAGCCTCTTTTTTCAATAAGTTTCTGGAAGGCATCAGCAATCGGTTTATCAACGGTAATAGAAAGTCTCTCCATTCAATTTTTCCAAGGTGTGGGTTCACAAGGAAAGATTGTATTTCTAAGACAGCCCCACTGCAATTATTTAGTTGCTGAAACGAAAAATTTTGAAGGCAATTTCTTTCGTTCTGCAGTTTCTTCCCATACCAGAATTTCGGAATGAATGTTCTTAGCTCCAAGCGCTGTGAGTATTTCTTTGTCTTCCATCGGGCGCATATGGCGGCTTAATGGGAGCTCTTCTGCAATGTGATCGATGGTTTTTGGATCGACATCCAGCAAAATGTGATTGCTTTCTTTTTCCACTTGCTCTTGAACGGAAGCGAAGTCTTGGTTGTAAAGATAGCAGTAATGGTTCCCGTCAAAAACAAAAAGTTTTCCTCGAGGTTTCAATATCCGGAGCCATTCCGCATATGCCGCCTCAGGACTTTCTAAATTCCACACTAAGTTCCTGCTGACAACCGCATCAAAAGAATTGTCTTCAAAAGGTAAGCATTGGGCATCTGCCTGGACAAATTCGACATTTTTAGAAGTGGTGCCGTTAAGCAGATTTTTTGCCTGTTCCAGCATCTTTTCGGAATAGTCCGCTGCCGTCACTTTCATTCCGAGCGACGAGAGAAGCAGAGAGAAATATCCCGGCCCGCAGCCGATATCCAGAACAGAAGAGCCTTGAGGAATTTGTGAAAAATAACGAAGATAAGTTTCTTCGTGATGCCCGTCGAGTTCTTTTTCAATTTGAAGACGATAGCCTTCTGATCGGCTATCCCAGTATTGTCGAATTTGTTCCAGATATTTCATTTTTTACAAAGGTTTTAACGGTGTTAAAGTCATTAGGCCGCGGCTGTTCTTTTCGATCAAACTTTCAATGTTGTAGATTGGATCAATGGTCTGCGAATTCAGAACGCTTTCCGGATGGTCGAATGCATGCATCGTCCCGTTATTCAAGAACAGGACGGAGTCGCTGAATCTTGAGGCAAGCATTAGGTCATGTACTACATACAAAGCGATGGCGTTTTTGCTTTGGCAATACTCGGCAACGGTTTCCATCACAACGAGCTGATGTCGGATGTCTAGAGCACTCGTTGGTTCGTCAAGAAGGAGAAGTTTGGGCTCCGATACAAAAGCTTGTGCAAGAAAGACCAGCTGCTTTTGTCCGCCGCTTAAGCTGCGGACAGGTTGATCGGACAAGTTGTCCAGCTTGAGCTCATGAATAATCTTTGAGACTTTTTCCAACTGCTCGTCGGAAACGTTCCACGTAAGATTCTTGGTTAATCCTAAAAGAACGATTTCAAAAGCAGTCAGAGACGATGTCACTTTCTCCAACTGGGGAAGATAGGCGATTGAAGTTCGATCCAACTTCTGCTTGCCGTTTCGAAGCGTGACCTTTCCTCCATGAGGCTGCATTCCCGCGATGCATTTGATAAAGGTGGTTTTCCCGGCACCGTTCCTGCCGAGGATTGCCGACATTTGATTTTCCATGTAGGAAACGTTGATGTCTTTAAGGATATCTCGGCCACGAACGGAAAAAGAGAGATTTTCGATAGTCAGACTAAGCATTTTTATCTCTGAGTCCTCATCAAAAGGAAGAAAAGGAACGGCACGCCGATAACGGAAGTAACAATGCCGACCGGTAAAGTTGCCCCTTCAGACATAAGTTTCGAAATAATTGAAGCCGCCAGCATTAAAGAGCTTCCAATCACGGAGGCATTCAGAATCAGAAACCTTTGGTCATCGCCGAGGATCAATCGGGCACAGTGCGGAGAAATCAGTCCTACGAATGCAACGGTCCCGATAAAAGCGACAGCCGATGATACTAAGACTGAACTGATGGTAAAGACAAAGATTCTCAAACGATCAGTATTGATTCCAAGTCCTTTAGCTCGTTCCGTACCATCGCTTAGTGCAGTTAATTTCCAAGCTAAACCGAAAGCGATAAATAGAGCGCAGAGCCACGTCACGGAAGAGACAGCCGTGCTGATCCAAGATGCTCGCTGCAGGTTGCCGAATGTCCATCCGGAAATGATTTGAGCGACTTCCGGAGAAGCACAGTACTGAAGGTACTGTTGAAGAGCCTGAAAAAAGAAATTCATGATGACGCCGACAAGAATCAGCGTTGTGGCTGAAAGTGATTTCCTGCTTCCTAAGTAAAAAATGAATCCCGAAACGAATAACGCGATGAGAAGAGCCGATAGAGATACTCCAATCCAAGTCTGTCCTAAAACGGCAAAGCCCATGGTGATGGCAATTGCAGCTCCGAAACTGGCACCTGCAGTAACGCCAAGCGTATACGGACTGGCAAGCGGATTATGAGTAATGGTCTGAATCAGAAGACCGGCCAAACTCAATGAGGCGCCGACAAACAGACAAGTAAAAGTCATTGGGAGACGAATTTCCCAAACGATGAAAGCTGTTGAAGAGTCGCCGTTGGGCCCCTCGGCTAGCGCTTTTAATAACTCGTTTAAATCAATATTGGAAGAGCCAACTTGAATATCGAAAATTACTAAGACTGCGAGCAGAGCGAGCAGAAAGGCAGAGAGCATAAAACGTTTTCGTACTCTCTGCTTATATTCTTCAATTAGCTTGCTATGCGATTCAAGTGCCATTTACGGTCTATTTTGTCTTAGACAAGTGAATCATGAAAGTGCCGTCATACTTCAATTCAGGAAGATAAGCAGCATAGTAGTCATGAAGATTCTTGACCGGATCGATATCTTTGAAGGCTTCCGGATAAAGCTGTTTGGCAATGTACTGAGTAAACGTGTAATCAGCCATGTTCCTTAAGCTTCCGTGGTCTACGGCATAGACGCGGTTGTTCTTGACTGCATCGAGCTTGTCCCAGCCGGGCCTGTGAGTAAATTTCTCAAGTCTTTCTTGAGCTTGCTCTTCGGGAACGGTAAATCCCATACGCATTTGGTCTCCTTCAGACTTATTGCGCCAAATGCTTCCGCCGAGGAAGATGAATTTCGGGTTTTGAGAAATCACAAACTCTTTGTCCAAAGGCAAATATGGCTGCGGAGAGTTCTCTGCAAGGTTGGCTGCTTGGAGATTTTTTAAGATGCTTCCCCAGAGAACATCTTTGTTGTAAGAGTTTCCGTAGCGAGCTACACCTTTGCTGGCAGTTTCCATGTAAGTTTTTGCGCCTTTTTGTTCCGGCGGGAGCTTGTCGATAATATTGAAGACGTGGTCTAGAGCTTCTTTATAGGTTTTGTTCTGTGCTTGAGCAATCTCTTCTCGGCCGAGGAGTTTGCCAAGAATCTCCGTGCTCTTAGTGTGATTTTCCGTTGTCATGGCGTGGTAATCCAAAACAACAACTTTGATGCCGGCTTTCTCGAAGGTCTTTATACGCTGGTTGTTTTCGGTGTATTGGGTCCGACCGATGAGAAGTACATCGGGATGTAAGCTAAGAATTCTTTCTGCGTTCAGGATATCGTCATGATATCCGCCGATGCTGGGAAGCTCTTTTAAGATAGGAAAGGAACGCGTAAAGACTTGATATTCGCCATAACGCGTATCTTCCCATCCGTCTTTAGTTAGTGCGGTAACTTTGCTTAGGTTGTCTTTACCGCCCACCATCAAAAAATTTGCGATGTAGTTAGCAACAATGAAAGTTTTAGGTTGTTTGTCGAAATGGATCTGTCGTCCTTCGATATCGGTTATATCAAAACCAGCTGCTGCGGCCCAGTTCAAGCTGACAAAAAATGAGAGAGAGAAGGCCAAGAGAAATTTTTTCCGCATAGTTTCCTCTTTAGGATTGGAAAAGCATTGTCTGTGTATTTGGAATATTCGTGTTGACTAAAAATGTTTGAGGCCTCAAACAGAGGAAGTAAAGACTGGGGCAAACATTCAGTAATACGAATTTTTAAAATATATTACATATAAGGGCTAAAAAGGATCATTCGTAATAACTTTTAAAAATAGTATTACCTTTTTTGGGATTAGTCAGACTCTTACTCGGATTGAAGTGAACTAGAAGCACAAAGATTGTACTGTCCGGACTCTTCAAAAACGGGACGTCTTCTAGTCTTAGGTAGAACCATCCATAAATTTTCTTCCTTGAACTTTGTTTTCTTTTGTGTCTGTATCGGATAATTTCTTCATTCTTTCCTTACTAACTAACTTTTAATTTCGATGGAGTGAATTCACATGTTGAAGAAAGTATTGTGTGCAGCCGTCGGCTCAGCAATCGCTGTTTGCGCCTACGCTGAATCCAACGTAACTCTTTATGGGGTTTTAGATACAGCGGTTACAGTGACAAAGCACAAGAATCAGAGCGCCAAAGTCATGATGGACGACGGTATCTACGGCGGAAACCGTTTCGGCTTTAAGGGTACCGAAGACTTAGGCAACGGCTATTCCGTAGGCTTTATTCTTGAACAAGGTTTCCAATTGAGTACTGGGGCAGAAGGTTCCGAAGGTAAAGCATTCAACCGTGAATCTTTACTTCAGGTAACAAGCGATTGGGGCCAGTTGGCATTCGGTCGTGCCGGCGGTCTGTCTTCAGATAACGGTACCTACACTATTTTGAGAGGTTCTGCACTTTGGACTTCCTACTACACAGACGGCTGCGTAGCCGGCGCTTTCATCACAACTGATCGTTACGACAACTTGGTTGTCTACCGCTCTCCGGAATTCGGCGGCGCTACCGTAACAGCAATGTATTCCAACGGTACTGGGAGCGATGATCAGAAGTGGGCTAAGAACTCTCACTACTATGGTTTAGGTCTTGACTACAGCAAGAACGACACCGGTTTCAGCGCCATGTGGGAAATGCTTGATAACAAGGGCATGGATGCTCAGTCAACTCAGTTGTTTACGATTGGCGGAAGCCAGGGTTTCGGCAACTTGACAGTCCATGCCGGATATCAGTTTGCTCTGCATAGCCAATACCTTCCGGCCTGGATCAGTCTTCCTGACCCTGTAGTTGACGGTGGCATGGGCCTTGAATCCAGAAAAGGAGTAACCCAAAACGCCTTTACAGCTTCCATCGGTTATCAGATTTGGGGCGGTGAATGGAAGCTTCAAGGCAACTATGCTTTTGGAAAATATAAAGCAACTAACGAGAAGTACAACATTTGGTCTGTCGGCACAGCTTACGAATATCCGTTCAGCAAGCGCACAATGGTTTATTCCTACGCCGGTTACGGTCAAGCCAACAAGATGCTGAAAGAATCCTCTGACTTCAATTCTTGGACACTCACTTTTGGTATCAACCACACCTTCTAAGCTGTAAAACCGCTTAGTAATGTCAAAGCCCGAGAATGCGGGCTTTGGCGTACTTAAAAAGTTAATCCGTGAGTCGATGAAGATGCGGTTTCAGAGCATCCCATTGTTCTTCGGTGACAGGCGTGATGGAAAGTCTGTTTCCCTTCTTTAGTACCTGCATTCCTTCGCACTCCGGAATCTCTCTTAAGTCCTGGAGGCTGATTCTTTCTACCTTATAGAGGACTTTTACATCGACCTGAACCCATCTTGGCTTAACTTCTGAACTCCTAGGATCGAAGTAAACGGAATTAATTTCAAATTGAGTCGGATCAGGATAAGGATCAGAGGCAATTTGTCCAATTCCTACAATGCCGGGTTCTTTGCATGAAGAGTGATAGAAAAGGACCGGATCTCCTGTAGAGCATTTATCGCGCATGAAATTTCTGGCCTGATAGTTTCTTACGCCGAACCAGCCGACAGTTTGTTCTGGCATTCCGAGAACGTCATCTACGGATACTTCCGACGGCTCGGACTTCATCAGCCATGCATAAAATTCTTTTCCGGACATTCGACCACCTCGTATTGTAAGAAGTGTGCATTGTAGCAACCTTCAGAAAGAACAAAAGCGGCAGTTTCGTGCCGCTTCAGTTCGTCTGTTATGACAGATTAATGATGGATAGCGTATCTGATCCAAACAAAGCCGGAACCTACAGTTTCACAGCTCTTGAGTTCAAGTTTGCTTGCTTCCATTGGAGATTCTTCTCCGCACTGGCATTCGATAATGGACGGATGGTCTGACTTGCCGTCGATGCCGGGGTAGATGATTAAGCTGAGTTCATCAACCAAGCCCATCTTCAAGAGATTTCCGTTGATAATAGCTCCGCCTTCAAGAAGCATATTCTTTGCACCGAAATCTTCTTCTAAATGCTTGAGAGCGCTCTTTGTTTCTTCGAGTTTGCTGCCCGGAGTTCTCATAATGTAAGAAACGCCGACGTCTTCCAGTTCTTTTTGATATGCGCGTGTGACGTGGCTTCCGAGAACGGCAACGATATGTTCACCGGTAGGAAGATTGGATGCCTTGTAATGAAGTTTTCCTTGAGGATCGAACACAACTGCTAAAGGACGTCCTTCTCTCTTACCGACAAACGTTGTGGTGTGCATTGTTTTCGGGCCTTCCATTACCGGTTTTTCTTCAACGATGCCTTCACCGTATTCGGCCATTGTGACACGGCCGACGATCCAGCCGTCTGACGGCATTTTAGAAGCTACAGCTTCATAGACTTCGGAAACATCAGAGGAATTGTTGTAGAGGGGAGACCAGTATTTAGAGATAAGACGACCATCGGCAGACATGATCATGTGGCAGATTATTTTCATTTCGACTCTCCTTTGCCTAAAGATGAATTTTGATGACGGAGTTATGCACAAAAGACGTGCGTAAAGTTCTGCACTTGTAAGTATGCGCTTTATTGCCTAGGAAGGAAAGAAGAAAATAAGAAGGTAATATTTAGAAGTAGTGATAGAAGCAGACTTCTCAGGATAAACCTTAGTTTTATTCTTGAGCAAAGGAGAGCTTCCTAAGAGATTTTTAACGAAGGACTCCGGAATTCCGCGGACCTAATGACATGGAACCCTCCTACTTCTCATTGGAGAATGAGAGCAAAATAAAAATGTTTGTAAAAAATTTCCAAATTTGGAGGTCCCATGTAAACCAAAAGAATACTCTCGAATACGATTGATACCAACCAGGAATACAAAGTTATTTTGGCAAAAAAATTGTGTCAGCGCAGCTCCGATAACAATCGATAGGGAAGTCATTAGCATTGTTCGACTCGGATACCATGATCTGGAGAAATGTGCCCAAGAGATGCCTGCAACAACATTCTTCCAATCAGAAAACGGGCCTCAACGATGCACAAGCTCTGGCATTTTTGGCAAGAGAACAACAAATCTGGCTCATCAAGCTTAAGGATCGTCAACAGTTGGAATTTGCAAGTCTAACTACCCTGCGAGAACAGTGTGTCAAGCAGTATAGATAGACCATGGTATCGCTCAAAGGAATCTATCAAAGCTGGGCTTGAACATCTCCAAGGGAATCAGTGGCAACTCACTCTTAAACGAAATGATCGAGAATCCAGAAAAACTAAGGAAAGAGCTCCTAAACATGGTTAAGCATACGCAAGAGGTGCAAAAGGCCCTGACAGGGATTGACAAGACGTTAGAACGGGTAAGCAAGGTTGCAAAGTGGTACAAACGGTCCCCGGAATTGGTCTGATATGTGCTTGTAGGCTCAGAGCGACCATCGGCGATATTTCCAGCTCCAAGCATCCAAAAGACTTTCCGGCTTACTTTGGACTTGTGTCGAGAAGCATATCCACGGGTCACAACGAAAAGAAAGGGAGGAGATAAGACCATGAGGAGCCTTATGATTCAAGCACCCGGATCCGTAATCCTCATGGCTAATAAAGGAAATTTAAAAGCCAGAGCTGATCTTAAAGGAGCAGAGGAAAAAATGCTCTGGGGCAAGCTTACGTGTGTTGTAGCAGCAAAGCTTCTGAGGATTATCAGGGCAATGCTGATCAGCGGTAAATCATTCAATCCCAAACTTGCTGCAATTGCCAAGTGCTCTTTGCCAAAGCAAGCTGTTTAAAGGACATTAGAGATAACAAGAAAATTCGAGCACAATCAACTACAACTTAGCATGAGAAAGCCGATAGGCTCGTTCCACGGTCTGCGCAGGCTGATTGTTTT
This sequence comes from Turicimonas muris, assembly GCF_002221595.1. GTDB lineage: Bacteria > Pseudomonadota > Gammaproteobacteria > Burkholderiales > Burkholderiaceae_F > Turicimonas > Turicimonas muris. The sequence continues at coordinate 16,545 of NZ_NHMP01000015.1, read as the reverse complement.
ACAAGCATTAGGCTTTATGAGGCACAAGCGGACTGATCTTGAATTTCATGGTAGGCAAAGAAAGTCAATAGCGACCTTTTAAACAGCTTGGAAAGATTGGTAGATTGGCCACTTCCATATATTGAGTTAAATTGATTAGATCCGAATTTCAACCAGTTTTATACAGAATTTCAAAAAATAGAAAATTTGAATCTTGTTTCGCAAGATTAGGAGAAGTACTTGCTTTTTCGCTTGACATTGTTCCGGGTTCCAGAGAACAGCCTGCGGTAGTTCTCGAGCGTAAAAATACGAAAAAATGTTTGATCCGAGGATCAGATGCAGATAAGAACCGCTCTGCATTAAAAACGCCGTATGATTCTTCTACTGTGCTATTGAACTATGCTGTTTTACTAACATTTAGTTTTCTAATTCAGTTCGAAGTTGGTTAAACTCTGAACCAACACTATTCTTTGGCAGAATCATGTTTAAGACTCAAGAGTTTGCAAAGCTTTGCAGCACAACAAAAGAAACTCTGTTCCATTACGATAAGCTTGGTTTACTCAAGCCAGATCAGGTTTTAAAGAACGGTTATCGAAATTATTCCTACTCCAAGTTAATGGACTTTCATTTCCTTTCTTTTTTAAAAGACTCCGGAGCCTCATTAAAAGAAATTGAGGTCCTTTGTCAGACCGGAACCAATAAAAAGAATGGATGTTCTTTAATACAAGCCTCAGAGAAGATAGAAGATCAAATTTCTAAGTTAGAAATAGAAAGAGTTTTTCTGAAAGAACTGGGTGAGTTGGCAGTAGAAACGGTGGAAGCTCCTCTTGACTCTTTAATGGTTCAGAAAAACTCAAAACAAAGCTTCCTGCTTGTGAAAACAGAACCGCAGGAAATCTCCTCGGACGGCGACTACAGTACAGTCCTAGAAAAAACTTTGACCTTTCCGGTCCCGACTCCTGTATTCGGAATCCTTTTCGATTCAAATGCCGCTAAAGAAGAACGCCTTGTAATCTTGGGGTTGCTTTTCTTAAAAGACACGGTTGACTTAAGTACCAAAATAAAAATAAAGAAAGGTCAATTTGCTGTCTGGTACGGCAGAGGAGACTTTGAAGCTAGGCGCAAAGCGGCCTGCACGGTCATCAGAGAAATTGGTGATTCAGGTTTTTCCGTTGACGGCAACATTCTGTGTTTTAATGTTTTGGAGGTGCTCTCCTCTAATAAGAAAGAGGCCTATTTCAAACTAATGATCCCGGTAAGCTAGAAGAATGACCTCCGATCCTAAGAAAGAAGTTTTGACACGACTAGAAGAGTTAAAAATGCCCTGTCAGATCCATGACCATTCGCCAATTTTGACGGTGGAAGAGGGAAGAAAGATAGCCGCGGGACTGTCCTCTTTATGCTGCAAATCTCTTCTGGTAAAGAATAAGAAAAAATTCTTTTTGATTGTCTTGGAGAGCAACAAACGCTTTGATTCCAAAGCTGTTGCAAAACAAATTGGCTGCGGTCATTTGTCGTTTGCCAGTGCAGAAGACTTAAGGAACAAATTGAATACTTTTGCTGGCGCTGTTTCATTGCTGGGACTTCTTTTTAATGAAGAAAAAGACGTTCAGTTAATCTTTGACGAAGATGTACTTAAAGCCGAGTACATTGACTGTCATCCGTGCATCAATGATTGCAGTTTGAAAATGAGTGTGGCAGATATTATTGGTAAGCTCCTTCCGCAGCTTGGTATTGAGTACAAGACCATTCAGATGGTATAAGCGAGTCAGAAGCAATTAAAGCAAAACGCCCGCTAGACGGGCGTTTTGAGCCTAAATTTTAAGAAAATTAGAACTGGTGGTTAATACCGACGAAGAATTCAACAGAGTTCTTGCCGAGCAAGTTCTTTGGAATGCCGTAAGCAGTTTCTCCGGAGAAGTTGAAATGCAAGGAGCTGTCTGGACCCGCTTCAATTGCGTATCCAGCATTATCGTCATTGAATACAGCTTCTACACCACCGTAAAGACGAGTGCGTTTAGACAAGGGATAGGCATATTTAGTTCCTAGTGACCAGGCATCCGCCTTGTCCTGCGTTTGATTCTTTAAATAGGAACCGGAAACCATCCATTTGCCGCCCCACAATGGAGTTGCCGTGCCTAACTGAGCCATCCAGAAATCGTCAGATTTTTTCTCATCGCTGCTGAATTTCTTGGTGAATTGAATAACCGGCTTAGTAAATCCGAAGTCGTAGCTGGCAGCAAAGTTTAGATATTGGTTGTTCCAACTTTCAGGCTGTCCGCTTGGACTGAACTTACGGAATAAGTAGCTGCCCATGATGGAGAAGTTCCCATGATCAAACTTAGCAGCGTAGTTGTAGATATTGCCTTTGCTGTTGGAGTCTTGCGTTCCGGCAGCATTCGTATGTTCACCCAAAGCGACATAGAAGAAATTAGTAAGCCCGAATGGTGTCGGAAGAACATACATCAAGGAGTTGTCGGCACGTACTAAACTGCCGTCTTGACCTGTAACAGCTGCTGAACCCGGGAAGAAATATGGAGAGTCTGAGGATCCGAGACTCAATTCTGTCGGATCAAACATAGCAAATACTAAGAAGTGCGGAGTGTATTGACGGCCGAAGGATAATTGACCGTATTTGCCGCGGACACCGACGTTAGCTTCACGGCTGAAGGCTTTTCCGTCATTTCCGAATGTAGCGCTGCCGTTATCGGCTAAGAATGCGTTGTCTAAATTGAAGAAAACTTCTACGCCGTTGCCAAGATCCTCGGTTCCTTTAAGACCCCAGTGAGAAGCAGAAAGTCCGCCGCTCTTAATAGCTGTTTTCCATTCGCCGCCTGTAGCGTTGACGGCTACATATTCGTCAACTGCACCATAGATTTCAACATTTCCGGCAAATGCTGCAGAGCAAATTGCGGAGGAACAAAGTAATGCAAGAGTCTTTAATTTCATTTTTAACTCCTTGGTTTGAGTAGTCATAGTTCTTATTTTCCACTTTCTTATTTTTCGACTGTGTTAGATGGAAAACAGATAATTCATTGTTCCTCAGCTTGGAGACAAAAACCGTTAAATAGTTAACGCTACTCAGAAGTTATGAGATTTCTAGGAAGGTTTTTCTTGAGGCAAAAGTTGCGTTCATTTAGAAAATAAGTAACGGCACCAGATCATCCACTTCTCTCAATATTCCGCCTACTTTCACTGTAAGGACTCTCTCATAGATAGAAAATTAAGGAAGCTTTGCAGAAAAAAGTTGAGAAATAGCAGTCTTTGAGAGAGGAATATGTTATTCCAAGGCAACAAGCGATTTTTGAGAAGATTAGACCTGATCCAATGTTAATCCTGCGAAGCTGACAATCTCTTTCCAAAGAAAAATCCCATATCCTGAAAAGATTGTTTGCGACCTTGATTGATTTTGCAGCTATTTCTTGGCTTCTTGCACTTTTTGCAAAGACTTCTTCATAGCTTTTCCGTTTTAATCACATCGGGCTTTGAAGAGAATGTTGGATATTTTGCACTTGCTGTAAGGTCAAGCCAGTTATAAGTACAATTTTTTCTAAAGGATCCTCGAATCTAAGCATATTTTTTGCAATTTCAATGGCCTTTTCAAGGCTCAGCTCCTTCCGCATTGAAATCGTTCATCAGCTCTCCGATAGGATCACTACCACGGTAAGTTCCGTTAACAAAAATGAATCTAGTTCCGTCATCAAAATCCGAATTGTCCTCCAAAAAGGTCCTTTTAACTTGGTAGGCAGGAAGTCCTTGATTTTTCAAGTCATACTCTAGAATAAAGATAACATGGGTATCCGGAAGTTTGTCAAAATCTTCTCCGCTTGTGAGATTAGTTGTACCTAGCAAAGAACTTTAATGCCGAGCTCCCTTGAAAGAGAACTCTGTCTGGCCTTTGCACTTCAAAATTAATTAACTTGGCTTTTGCATCTGAAGCGACAGCATTAAGACATGCATTTCGTTTTTCGACTGTAAGAACCCGTTCCTGCGTGATAACCGCTTTGATATTTACTTGTGGAATATCGAGTTGCTTGAGAATGCCGTTGATAACGGTTTCGATGACTTTTGGATTACCTCGAAAGTACAGTTCGAAAAAGCTGTAATCCATGAGGCGCGCATGTTGGGCGCACTCTGGTGCTTAAAGGATAAGCTGCCGACCTTAGCCCAGCAGGAGTTTATTCACGGCAAACGGGGGTTTTCCTGCGGATAAAAAAGTAGTGTTAGTCAGTTAACAGAGTTTTTCAGACGTGTGCTTTATATTGGATAGTAGCTTGTTAAAAGCTTACAAATCTAATTAGCCTCATCTCAAGGAGAGCGTCAATGCAAAATGTAGACAGACCTAAAGCTCTAAAGCCATTGATGGAAGCTGCCACGGCCTTAAATAATCCTATTCTTCAGAAAGCAAAAGGAAACGGCAAGAAAGTCGTCGGTTTTTTATATCAGGAAACTCCGCTTGAAATTATTACGGCTGCCGGTGCAGTTCCGTATTTCATTCGCGGAACAGGTTCCGACGGAACGGAATACGCTGATGCATTCTTCCGCAATTTAGCTTGTAATTATGTTCGTCATACTTACAACCAAATCTTGGATGACCAACTCGACTTCCTTGACGGAGCAGTCTTTTATAACAGCTGCGACCATGCTCGCCGTATTTATGATAACTGGCTGACCGTCCCCGGAAATCCTGTTTATCACTTTATCTATATTCCTAAGAAGCGCGGAGATCTCGCTAAGGCCTTCTATAGAGAAGAAATCGAAAAATACATCAAAGCTACCGAAGAAAAGTTCGGCGTCAAGATCACTGACGAGGACCTCAGAAAAGCCATCAAGCTTCATAATGAAACACGCCGCCTTCAGGCCGAACTTTATGAAATGCAAAAAGGCGATGAAGTCTACCTCAAAGGCTCTGAATTAATTGCCGTGATGATGGCCGGCATCTCCATGCCTTTGGAAGACTACAACGAATTGCTTAAGGAGCTTATTGCCGAACTTAAAGCACAAGGACCGCAGTACAAACCTGCTATTCGCCTCCTCTATACAGGCGGTCATGCTGACAGTCAGGAATTTTTTGAACTCTTGGAAAACCAAGGCGGACAAATTGTCGTAGATAACCTCGGTTTCGGCAGCCGTTCTTCCGCAGTCCTGATTGATGAAGAAAAGGCTCCGTTGGACGCCATCATCGATTATTACTTTGATGAAATGCCGGCCGCTACCCGTCAAATGCACACCCAAGACGAAAGACTTGACCAGCTTGGCAAGCTAGTTGAAGATTATAAAGTTGACGGGGTTATTTCCTCACGCATTTACATGTGCGATATGTGGGCTTTTGAGCAGTACCTCATGCGCGGATATTTGGCAGAAAAAGGTATCCCGGGTCTTGAATTAGAAGTCGATTATGTCCCGGATTCCCAAGGACAGATTAGAACTCGTGTTCAGGCCTTTGTTGAAAGTCTGAAATCTCAAAAGAACCTCTAATCCAGGAGAAGAATAATGGCTGATTTATCCCAATTAACCGGTGTCGAAAGAACCAAAGAATACAGAGACAGATTAGAAGGTGTGTTGAAGTTCTTCGAGTCTCTTCCGGAAGAACAAAGAAATCCGGTTCAGATCGCTGTGGTTCAGTTAATGAAAGATCACAACGAAAAAATGATTGACGCTTTCGAAAACAAGAAGCCTTTGATGTGCACTTGGTACGGCAACTGCCAGGAAATCCTCGCGGGTATGGGTGTGGTTTATTACAACCCCGTATTCGATTTGATGTTCCATCTTGGCTTGACTGATTATGCCGACGCTAAAGAATGCGACAAGTTCAATTTGGACGACAAGATGTGCTCTTTGGTTCGATATGCCGTCTATTCCATGGAAAACAGACTCCATCCGCGTCCCGATTGCTTCGTTGCTATGGCTGAACCGTGCGACGGACAACTGATGCTTCACCAGGCATTTGCCCGCTCTGAATTCTTGAAAGGCGTTCCTGTCTATACCATCGACCCAAGCTATGGTCATACAGATAAAGACTTCGAATATGTAGCCAAGCAGCTCAAAGAAATGATTGGCTTCATCGAGAAGAATACCGGCGCTAAGTATGACTTCGAAAAAGTCAAAGCAGTGGTTGAAGAAACCAATAAACAGTATGAAATTTGGAAAGAAGTCAACGAATACATGAAGGCATCTCCGGCTCCGATGCCGTCCTTTGTAATCGGCGACGTTTTCTGGGCGTTAACTCAGCATTTGCCGGCAGGCGATCCGAGAGCTACCGGTTTGATGGCAGCCGTTCGCGATGTTGCTAAGGCTAACGTCGAAAAAGGCGTGGGCCCGGTCATGAACGAAAAAATCAGATTGTTCTGGCCTGACTTGAATCCGCTCTGGGGCGAAAAACTCGGAAATTGGCTTGCCGAAGAATGGAATGCCGTTGTGGTTAACTCCTTCCAAGGTTTGAGTCCGTATACTCCGGTCGATACTTCTACGGAAGAATCTATGCTCTTCGGTTTGGCCCGCAGAAATGTCGCTGAAGTTCCGATGATTCGTCAGGGAAGAGGCTGGGTTGACGTTGTTGTTGACGATTTGACTCAGGCTATCCAGGACTACAACATTGATGCCGTGTTGTTCTCCGGACACATGGGACATAAGGATCAGGCTGGTATTAACCAGTTCATGAAGAAAGTTTGCAAAGACATGAAGGTTCCTCTTCTGACTTTGACTACAAGCTTGTTCGATGAACGCTTTACTCCGATCGAGAAAGTTAAGAACGATATTTCGAACTTCTTGAGTGCCAACGGCTTCGAGAAGAATGCCAAGAAATAATAAAGAAGATATCAAGAAATAAGAAAGGTGCGAAATGCTGTTTATAGGTTGTGACTTAGGCTCGACAACCGGCAAGGTTGTCATTATGGATGAATCTGAAAGGATTCTCGGGAGCTCCATCGTGCGTTCTTCCAGAGGCCCGAAAAAGACGATGGAACACGCTTTAGCAGAAGCCATACAGAAAGCCGGAATTAATGAAGTCGATCCGGCAACGGGTTTCCCGAAGGATGCCTACGTGGTAGCTACCGGCTACGGCCGAGGATCCGTTGAGAATATCAACGAAGAGATCTCTGAGATTTCCTGCCATGCCCGCGGAGCAACCTATTTGCGGCCGACAACTCGCACCATTATCGATATCGGCGGTCAGGACTGCAAAGTCATTTCTGTTGATGAAACAGGCCGAGTATTGGAATTCCAAATGAATGATAAGTGCTCGGCCGGTACCGGCAGATTCTTTGAAGTCATGGGCCGCGTGTTGGATTTAAGTTTGGAAGATTTGGCGGCAGAGGCTTTAAAGTCTGACAAACCTTGTGCTATTTCTAAGCAGTGCAGCGTATCTGCGGAATCGGAAGTTATCTCCTTGGTTAACAATGACGTTCCGCTGCCTGATATTGCTGCCGGCATCCATGAATCGATTGCCCGCCGAATTCACGGCATGGCCTATAAAGTCGGCATCGAGGAAGATGTGGTTCTAACCGGCGGCTGTGCACAGAATAAGGCGCTTCAAAAAGCTTTGGAAAAGAGACTGAAGATGAAGCTCGGCCATATGGACGGCGATCCTCAGCTTGCCGGAGCTTTAGGCGCAGCATTGTTTGCAAAAGAAAAAGCATTAAAGAAGGCATAGCATGGAAAGACGGAATGTTTGGGATTCGCTGCTGGCTCAAGCAAAAAAAGGCGGCTGCCCGATTACAAAAGAACAAGAAGCTTCTTTCTCAACACGATCTAACTTTGTGCTGAAAGGAAATACTGCCGTTGATTTGGGCGAGAATCCTGAACAGTCTTTCCTGACCTTTTCTGAGTCTCCGTCTGAATTTGACAGCGGGGTCTATCTGGTAGGAAAGGACGTCAATGAACTGGTCGGAAGTCAGCCTTTGGCCATGCAGCTTAATGTTGTCGGGTGCGAGGATAATGATGAACTGTTGTACCTCATCATTCAAAATCTGAAGAGAGAGCTTCAGATCAAGGATGTAATGGTTAAAGGCTCAGCAAACAAAATCTGGCTTCGGTTTTCCAAGAAAGCTTTAGAAGGCGGCCTAGACCTCTTTCAATTAGGCTCGGTACTTTTATTCCGGCTGCAAGAGGAATTTACTGAACTGTCATTAATCCAAATTCTGTTTGTAACGGAAACCGGACCTATCTTTGACACGGTACGGGTTGCCTCCGAAGAATGGAATAAGCAGCAGGAAGCCTTGAAGGCTGCAGTTTGGGATAAGCGCGGATTCAATTTCAAAGAGTGTCATGTACTTGGACATTGCGGAAAGTGCTCGGATAAAAAGCTTTGCGCCAATGTCCGTAAGGTCGAACGCATTCTTACCCTGAAGAGAAAAGAGAAAGGAAATGAGTGAGCAAAGAGTAATTGCAGTTTGCGGGAAGGGCGGCGTCGGTAAGACGGCATTCACTGCAATGCTGACAAAAGTGTTGATGGACGAAGTCCCGGGGAAACTGTTGGTGGTCGACGCTGATCCGGCTCTCGGTCTGAACTACGCTATCGGCCGAGAAAGTGAAGTAACTATCGGCTCTATCCGTGAAATGGTTCTGGAAAAAGCGGAAAAAGGCACTAAGAAAGATTTAGAAGAACTGGCTGACAGTGTAGAGTATTTGACTGCGCAGGCTTTAGATGAAAAAGAGAAGTTTTCTTTCTTGGCCATGGGCCGTATGAACACTATCGGATGTTTCTGCTCCGTTAACGATTTGCTCAAAGGAGCTATTGAAAATATCATGCACTCTTTCGATGTGGTGCTGATTGACGGCGAAGCCGGCCTAGAGCAAATCAACCGTCAGGTAATCGAGAAGATTGATACGCTGATATTGGTAACTGATACCTCTTTCAGAGGATTGCAGACCGTTCGTCATATCAAAAAGATGGTTGATGAAGGCTTGGTTCCGGCTTGCAAAAACTTAGGAGTCGTTTTTAACCGAGCCCAGTCCGATGTGACAAGCCTTAAGGAGTTTGCAGAGAAAGAACATATCAACGTGATCGGTTCAGTTCCGTACGATAAGCAAGTGGAAGAATTCGATCTTGCAGGCCGTCCTTTACTTGAACTTCCCGATAACAATAAAGCGGTTTTAGCAGTGAAAGATTGCTTGAAGTGTGCAGAAGAAGCCGTGAGCTAACTCTATCATTTCTTGTTGGAAATCTGTTTATTGAGGCTGGAAACAATCCGGCCTCCTAAATTATCTCCCTCTGTTTTTCTGTTTTCCCACCAGTCAAAGACATCGGAGAAAAGCGCTCCGTGAATTAGCAGGAATTTTCCGTCTTTCTTCACCAATCCTCGGTTTGCCCATTCACTTAGCTGTAAAGAGACAGACGTTCGGCTGGAGGAAATAATTTTGCTGAGCATTACGGTATTGAGCTGAACAGGAAGAGGATTCCAACCGTCGGGTTTGATTGGGTAATAGGCTTTGATTAAGGCCTGGAAAAGTGATATCAACCGCATATCTACTTCCATAGTGAAACAAGCAAGAAGTGCTTCAATCTGGCTTTCTTGTTTTTTGACTACGTGAGCAGTGAATATGTCCAAGATTTTGGTATTAGCCGTGATTTCTCGGTGCCAAATTTCGTAAGGCAGGAATAGTGCCTCACCGTCTTTAACGACGTAAGCGCTGACGTTGGCAACCGTGCAGGAGGCGCCGTCGATATCGCCCATACATCTTTTAGGAAGAATCAAGGAAAATACATGTTCCTTATCGTTCCAGTCCCAAAAGCGATAAAAACACAAACCTTTGAGTAGGTACCCGATTTCTCCGAACGGTCCGCCATGGAGGAGTTCTTGGCCTTTTTTGATTTTTCTCTTCTCGCCGTATTTGAAGAAGATTTCCTTTATTTCCGGAGGCTCCTCCGAGTGAATCCACTGTTGTCCGAATACGATTTGGCGCAAATCTACCCCCGACTAAAAAACACCGTCTGTTGATAACTATATAGCAATTTTCTGCGGTTCCCAAGTGTTTATAGGGTTTAGGAGGAACCGAATTTTTGGCTTTGGGCTCCGATAGGTCCAAGAAAAAGAACCGAGGAATGCGGCTTGTAAGTAGAATATAGAAAAGAAAAATTTTGGAATAGCAGATGACAGGACACGCTCTGAAAGACTTACCACTTGGAACCTCTGATTTCGCTGCTTTACGCATGTCAGACGAAATTTACGTAGATAAAACCAAAATGGTTTTTGCGTTGGCTTCCAAACGACGGAAATCTTTTCTTGCTCGCCCAAGGAGATTCGGAAAGTCCTTGCTAGTTTCAACTTTTGAGTCTCTGTTTAAGCATGGCCTAAGAGATTTTCACGGCTTGGATATCGAGCGGCTCTGGACAGATGACAAAACTTACAATGTGGTCAGGCTGGATTTTTCTGAGGTTAAGCCTCTATTCGGACTACAGAAATTTATGCATGGTTTGCGAGATCGTCTGATTGATAATTTTTCACCATTTGGTTTCGCTTACAAGCCCGATAACACCACAATATTCAGCCAGTTGTCTGCGTGGATGAAGACACAGCCAGTGAATTCTTTGGTCCTGCTAATCGATGAATACGATGCTCCTCTAACATCCTCCTTATCCGATCCGGAACTTTTCACCTCTGTCAGGAACGTACTATCCGAGTTTTATTCCATTTTGAAGTCCAATGATCAGATTTTGAGGTTTGTCTTTATTACCGGCATTACAAAATTCAATAAAACTAATATTTTTTCTGAGCTTAATAACTTGGATGATATTTCGTTAAGTCCGCGATTCGGAAGCTTGCTTGGCTATACCCGTGAGGAGCTCCTAGCATATTTTTCAGGCTATATAGATCAGGATTCCGATGCACTTTGCCTCTCACAAGAAAAACTTTTGGAGCAACTTACTAGTCAATATGATGGATTTTGTTTTGAAAGAACTGCCAAAAGCAAAGTTTTTGCCCCTTGGTCCTTGTTGAAATTCTTTTCTGAACCTGAAAGCGGCTTTTTGGACTACTGGTTCGAAAGCGGAGGTAAGCCATCCGTACTGTTGGGCTATTTGAAATCGCATACTCTTCGAAATCCGGAAGAATACGGCCGCGAAAAAACCGTTTCGTTGGCCTCTTTGGAAGGATCCTCGGACGTAGAAGGCTTGTCAGATCTTGGTCTTCTGACACAGGCAGGATATCTAACAATTAAGGCCATAAAGTATACAGACACGGTATACCTGGACTATCCAAACCAAGAAGTAAAACGCGCGATGGCTCAGCTGTACCTGGAACAACTTCTTCGCGGTAGAGTTGCAGGTCAAGTCGGAGCAGGGCCGATTGTGCGTGTGCTGAAAGAAGAGTCGCCGGAATCCGTCTTCCATATCCTTAATCGATTATTTTTGGCAGTCGACTATCATCGTTATCCGGTTAAGGACGAAGCTTCTTTGCGAGCTTATGTTCAGGTGTACTTTGCCGGTGCCGGCTTAAAACCAAAGATTGAGGACCACAATGCTCATGGCAGAAGCGATTTGGAAGTTCAAGCGAGTGATAGGTTGTGGATTTTTGAGTTCAAGGTAGTCAGAGACGAGCATGCCGCAGATGAAGAACTGAAGGAAGCTATAGATCAGGTGAGAGCTCGACACTACGGCGAGCAAGAAAACTATCTAGAACTAAAAAAGATTGTCCTGATATTCTCCATCAAAGAAAGACAATTTGTCCGCTGGGCGCAAGCATGAGCCGAGAGGAACGATAAGATGAAGGCTTATAGGTAACGTCAGCCTCTCATTTTTAAGCAAAAAACCGCAAAGTTCAGTGCCTCGCGGTTTTTAGTTCGACTATCAAATTCGTTAATCAGGCTACTTCATGTTTTCTGTGGCATGAAGTGCAGCGTGTCTGCCAGAGAAGGCTGCAAATCCAAAGGCGTGTCCAGAAGACCAAGTTGTGTATGTTGGTCCAACCATGTTGGAAACTTCTAATCCTGTGGCATAAAGACCTTTGATTGGTTTGTTATTCTTATCCAGAACTTGATGATTTCTGTTGGTGACAAGACCGCCGTAAGAGCTGAAATAGTAGGCTTTGAGCTTGATGGCATAGAGTTTCTTGGTGTTAAGCGGACGCATGTAGTTCTTCAGCTTAAAGAATTGACTATCATGCTGTACTTCACAACCTTTGTTGTAGGCGGAAACCGCGGCGGCTAGATTTGCTTCCGGAACGCCAATTTCTTTAGCCAATTGTTCAACGGAGTCAGCGGCTTTGAAGTTGTCGCTGTCGGCGGCCAAAGCTTCATCGATATCTTTCTGAAGGTTAGGAAGTTTTTTGCCAACCGGTGCTAATACGCCAATGCCTGAATCAATGCCTTTGTCCATCATGTATTTGACTTGAGAGTCATCAAAGATGCTCCAGGCATAATGGCCGTGCTGTGCATAAATGGCATTGGCCGCTTGGCTGAAAGAGAAGGCGACGTCTTCGTTGGCGAAACGGTTGCCGTCTGAGTTGACCCAAAGAGCTGAGGGCTGCCAAGAAGTAGTGTAGAGGTCGCTTAAGAACTTGATGCCTTTGCCTTCTGTTCCTAAATGGCCGACAAAGGATACCGGCCCCATCTGTGCGCCAGCATTCAAGGCCATTTGGATGCCGTCGCCGGTTTTGTTCATGTTGACCGAAGACTTCCAGCCTTCAGGATCTCTATGGGCCCATTCAGCGATTTTCTTAGGATCGTCACCAAAACCACCGGAGGCTAAGATAACTGCCTTGGCTTGAATGATGTATGTATCGCCTTTCTTGTTGGCAGCTTTGGCGCCAATGACGTCTCCTTTGTCGTTCTGAATGAGTTCTGTAGCGGGAGTGCTTGTCTTGGTATCAACGCCAAGTTTGTCTGCGCTGTCTTTTAATCCTTTGATGAGTCCGGCGCCATGATTTGTACCTTTGTAGTCGCTTATGACATGCCATGTAGCTTCTTCCCAAGGCGTCATTCTGACGACTTCGAATTTGATGCCGTGATCGGTAAGCCAAGCGATGTTTTCACCGGAGCCTTCTACATAATCTTTGGTTTTTGGTCCGTCAATAACGTAGAAGTGCTTTTCCATCAAGGTTTTGAATGCTTCTTCCTGTGTCAAGGTGTCGCTTCTGAGACGATTTAGTTCGGATTCGACGGCAAAAAGACCTTCAGCGAATTGAGAACTGCCGCCAACCATAGGATTCTTTTCAAGCAGGATGACTTTCTTTCCTTTTTCAGCACTTTGCACGGCAGCAGTTAAACCTGCGGAACCAGCTCCGATGACAAGTACATCAGTGTTGAGCTTATATTCGGCAGCATTTGCAAAAGCCATGAGACAAGAGGAAACGGCACAGACCAAGATTGTTTTATCCATATCGACTCCTTGTGATTGAGGTTTTAGACCAATAGTAAATCCTCGGGCTTTGTGCAAATGTTCAATGTTTAACGCAGAATATCTCCTCCCCAAATTTTGTTCAACGGTTAACGCTAGATGAGTAGATCCGTTTCGTTCAAGCAAAAAATAACCTTATTGCGCACAAAAATGAATAAGGCGCAAGAAGAATATGGTGTTGAGGAAGAAACAAACTGGGAGGCTTGCCCCAACGTTTGCGGCTTATATGCAACATATTGAATTTAAAAAATTTCTAAAGTTGACTATTCATTTTTTACATGTTCTAATGCGCCTGCCTGAGGACGTATTCCTCGTTTTCGATGGTGTTTCAATGACTGAACAATTAAGAAATCGGCTGAGCTGCATGGCTTTTTTCTTTATTGCCGGCGGTACATATTCAGCCATTATGGCGTATATGCCTTCAATCAAGGTGCATACTCAAACAACCAATGCACAAATCGGAACGGCTCTATTTTTCTTCGGAGTCTTTTCTTTGATTTCCCTGCTCATGAGCAAAAAGATTCTGGAAAAACTCGAATCAGCTTTGGTTATCTTCCTCTGCACAGTTTGGATTTCTCTCTGCATTTGTGCCATTGCCTTTGCATCAAGCCCACTGCAGTTATATATGTGTTTCGGCGCGATTGGTCTTGGCGTAGGCTTGATAGATGCGGCTGTCAATATGCAGGGGATTTTGTTTGAACAAAGACATAATCAGCAGGCTCTTAATCTGTTTCATGCCTTGTACAGCGGCGGAAGTCTTGTTCTATCCATTATTGCCGCTATTGCGGCTTCTGCCGCACTCAAAGCGGAAGTGTTTTTCCCTTGTGTCGCGGGGCTATTTGTTGCGATTGGGATCTTTTCAAAACCGGGCCTTCTCGCTGATCACAAAAAAGCTGAAGACAAGGAAGCGAAGCCTGCGTCTGAACGCAAAATTCCGTTCTTTGTAATTGTTTGCGGCCTGTTGACGCTATTGGCATATTCTTCTGAAGGCTCTGTAGCAGAATGGGGCCCCCTTTATATTGTTGAAGAAAAAGATGCTCCTATAGCACTTGGCGCACTGGTTTACGGAGTTTTTTCTGCAATGAGTTTTATAGGGAGATTGTTTGCCGATCCGATCAGAAAAAAGGTTGGCTCTTTTGTACCAATTAGAATAGGGTTGGTGGTTGGCCTTTGTGGAATGCTTACGGTTCTTTTCGCACAATCGGCTTATCTTTGTTTGTTCGGCTATGCATTGATGGGAATCGGTTTGGCACCGGTAGTTCCGACGTTATTCAGTTTGGCTGGTTCCGTTCCGGGAATCTCTCCTCAGCGGGCCAGTTCTACCGTTGCATTTCTTGCTTACGGCGGTTTGCTTTCCGTCCCCCCGTGCATTGGATATTTGGCGCACATTAGCTCGCTGCGCTCCGCGCTTTTCCTTGTGGTCGCTTTTCTACTTATTATTTGTGCGGCCTCTTTGGTTCTCCGAAGACTTTTTGTGAATTCCGGCGGCAAAGCGTAGTCGAAGGCTCACACAATCAATCGCATGATTGCTAGAAAAAAATACCGCAGGTGGCCGGAGCCATCTGCGGTTAAGTGTCTATTCTTTACGAATGGACAATCCCCATTAACTAACTACCCACGAGGCTGGCCTCGATCAAGGAGTTGAATCAAGATTGATTCAGTAAGTAGAACTATACATTAATTGAAAATCATTATCAATTAGATTGCTGTAAGTGTTTTCCCTAGTTCTAATTTTTTGTGGATCTGGATATCGTAATTTCCTTCTGTGCATCCGGAGTTGAAATCTAAACCGTTGCCTGCTGGTTTTGTCTGAGTCCCTATACCCGGCAGCATATTTTTCCCACACTCTAATGCGCCAGCCGGATGGCCCGTTCCTTGTTTTTATGGTGTCTTGATGACTGAACAATTGAAAACTCGGCTGAGCTGCATGGCTTTTTTCTTTATTGCCGGCGGCGTTTATTCAGCCATAATGGCGTATATGCCCGTAATCAAGGAGCATACACAAGCAACCAATGCACAAATCGGAACTGCTTTCTTTTTCTTTGGCGTTTTTTCGTTGATCGCTTTGTTCGTGAGCAAAAATATCTTGGAAAAAATTGAGTCGGCTTTGGTGATCTTCTTTTGCACACTATGGATGTCCATGGGCATTTGTGCTATTGCCTTTGCATCGAGTCCTGTTCAGTTATATATGTGCTTCGGCGCCATGGGTCTTGGAGTGGGTGTGTTCGATGCGGCGATCAATGTCCAAGGAATTTTGTTTGAGCAGCGTCATAAACAGCAGGCACTTAATTTTTTCCACGCTTTGTGCAGTGGCGGTGGCCTTGCACTGTCTATCATCGCCGCACTTGCTGCTTCCACGGCACTAAAACCGGAAGTGTTCTTCCCGTGTCTCGCGGCATTATTTGTTGGGATTGGAGTCCTTTCAAAACCGGGCCTTCTAGCGGATGACAAAAAAGCGGACGAGGAGAAAGCGGGCTCAGAAGCAGAGCACAAAATTCCGCTCATTGTGATCGTATGCGGATTGCTGACGCTGTTGGCGGATGCTTCGGAAGGCTCAATAGCGGAATGGGGAGCGCTTTATCTTGTCGAAGAAAAAGATGCTCCTAATGCTCTTGGTGCATTGGTTTATGGCGTTTTTTCTGCAATGAGCTTTGTCGGCAGATTAGCGGCAGATCCCATCAGAGAAAAGGTAGGCTCTTTCGTGCCTATCGGGATAGGTTTGTTGTTGGGCCTTTTCGGAATGCTTACGGTTCTTTTTGCGGAATCAGCGTATTTATGTTTGTTTGGTTATGGAGTGATGGGTATTGGTTTGGAGCCTGTGGTTCCGACGTTATTTAGCTTAGCTGGTTCAGTTCCCGGAATTTCTCCTCAACAGGCTAGCTCAACCGTTGCTTTCCTTGCTTACGGAGGTTTACTGTTCGTGCCTCCATGCATCGGATATTTGGCACAGATGAGCTCACTGCACTCTGCACTTTTCCTTGTAGTCGTTTTTTTACTTGTTGTTTTCACAGCATCTTTGTTTCTCCGAAGGCTTTTTGTAAAGTCCGACGGAAAAGCATAGTAAAGGTTGTTTGTCCACAATTTCACAGAATCTACGATTGTTGGCGAAATCGAGTAGGGCCGGTTATTACCCGTCCCTCTCACACCACCTGGCATGCCGTTCGGCACCAAGGCGGTTCCAGTAAACATCCCTACGTTCCAGATGCGGTTCGCAGGGCCTTTTCTAAACTGTA
>NZ_NHMP01000014.1 GCF_002221595.1 Turicimonas muris | reverse complement strand
TCACTGAGAGGTTGCTTTACTCTTCTTGCCATCTTTGATTCTCCAATCCCTTGCTTAGAAGTTTAACTACTCTCCAAACAAAGGAAAATTGTTAAATCGGACAAGACACAAAATTGCTTACATACTCGTTATTCTCGGATGCTTATTGTCTAAAAGCTATATCTGTATTTTGCCTGAAGGACTTGATCTACTCTGCCATAATCGCCGGAGCCTAATCCATAGTTCAGTCCAAAACTATGATTTCCTCGGGCCACTTCAGCTCCTAACTTAGCTGAGTACATAGCATTGTTGGCAACTTTGGAATCGAAAACATCCGTGACGGAACCTCCTTCTACGGCAAACTTGTTCGTTGCCTTTTGGCTTCCAAATGTCGGCAAAATTTGGACATCGATATAGGGAGTAAATCACTGAATGCACAATAGGTTATATCATTCTCAGAAATTGGAAGGGATCTCTATAAAAATGGGTGCAAAATTTCTATCGTGGTAGCTCAATCAAAATATCAATAAAACGGATAGGAGCCTTAGTAAGAAATCTGCAGTAGACAAGGCTCTTTTGAGTCTCATCTACTGCAACGATAGATCCTGGGATCAAGCTTCGTTTAGAGGTTTATGAAAAATCAGAACTGGAAACGATATTTAACTTGGACTGTTTGATCTACGCGTCCCATGTTTCCTGCTCCAACTCCGTAGTTGACTCCTAAAGCATGCTTGCCCTTCGAGGCTTCGATTCCAAGTTTTCCGCGGAACATTGCGTTATTAGCAATTCGGACATCAAAAGAATCGAGAGTACCGGTTTCTTGCAGACCGACCTTGTTTTTAACTTTTCTATCCCCGAAAGTTGGAGCAACAGTAACGTCCATGAAGGGTTTTACCTTGACGCCTCCTTGTGTGCTTAAGTTCGCGTTTAATGCTGCACCAATGGGAACAGAAACAAGATTGACGTTATCCGCCTTGTAAGTCATTCCTCCTGCATTGAAACTGTTGAGTTTCAAATGGGTGTAACGTACGCCCACATGAGGTGTGACCGTCACCGCTTCATTTAACGCCAGAGGTTTTTCTGCAAGAAGACTTAAACTGAATGAGGTGACGTCCGGTTTTCCTTTGTACCCGTTCTGTTTGATTTCATTTTTGGTTTGAAGAAAGCCGAGAGTACCAACAAAGTTTGCGTATTGGGCCGGCACGACACCGTAGAGATTGAGACCATAATAGGAAATATCGTTCTTTATTCCGGAGGCCGCACCCTGACCTCTGACAGAGCCTTTGCCAAAACTTCCTGCCAGGCCTAAGGTATAACCGTTTTCAAATGAATAGTCGCCTCCTAAGGTCACGCCGCCTAAGTCGCTCTTATATCCAAAGGTTTCAGTTCCTGCCTTGTAACGGTTTGCTTTGCTGAACATCCCGTTTACATCTATCCAGAGATCGGCTCCGGAAGGTTGGTGCGAATAAGCGGCGAGGGTTGAGCCATGGAGATTCAGAGAATCTTGAATAAAGTCCGAAGTTGTCAGAGCAGCAGTCTGAGCTCCTGAACCAACTCCCATTAAGGCAATTGAGTTAAGTGCTTTTTCGGCTTCCTGATCGCTAAGATTGTTCAGTGAATTTAGAATCTCATTAACACGATCAGCACCGAGTCCTTTTTTGCCTTCAGCTACTGCAAGAACTGTGTTTGGAATTAAAACATTCGAGATTGGGTTCAAGTTTGCTTCGGTGGCAACAACAAACTCTCCGTTCTCATCTAAGGAAATCTTCTTGAGATCAATAACTCGATTGGATGCCTTGATGACAGTTCCTTCGTCAATAGACATGCCACCAAAGCCAGCAGCTAAGTGAATATTCTTGCCAGTTTGCGCATTATTAACTAACAAGAACCGTGGAACCGGCTTCTGTTTTAAATGTCATAGCCCTTTGTCCGTTGACCATCGGCTTGTCATTAGAACCATCGATAATTAATGCGCTGTTTTTCTTTACTACCACTCCATTTTCCGGTCGGATAGTTGCAGCGTTATTTTCTGCAGTTCCATCAATTAGCAGAGAATTAGTCACGGTCACGGGTTTCGCAATGTAAGCGGCAGCTTTAATATCGTTGGAACTTAAAGAATGACCTCCGCGTTCAATAGCTGTTAACGCCATTTGAGGATCCTGGCTTCCGAGAGTTAAAGCAGAGTTCTGTCCTACCACAATCTTGGAATTAATTTCTGAAGGATTTTCAATGGCTACAAGGCTCGGCGCCTCATCCCAGTTAGGATCGAGATAAAGCATACCACCTCTTAATTCTGCTGAAGAAGCAACAAGAGTTCCTTTAAGAACTTCTAGGCGTGAACCGTCAGTAAGACCTAGGCTGTCTGAGTAAACTTCTCCTTTGCCCGTCAGTTTTAACACACCTTGTTTTCCTGCGTCCTTGATGTTTAGCTCATCGAGTTCTACTTTAGAGCCAGCAGAGACACTCAGCTCATTAAATTCAGAGAAGGATCCGGCAAATTTGCCATTAAATCTATTTTCTTCATCACCAAAAGCAAGGGTTGAAGTATTTTCTACATTGCTTCCGTCGATATGGCCCTTAAATCCGATATCGGACAGGAAAGTTACTTTTGCATTGCCTTGGACTTTTGCAGAAGCGGCTTCTGTTCCGTTCTGAACTACGCCCCCAGCATAAATATTCCCTGAGATGGAACCTCCTGCGATAACGATGTTGCTGTCTCCAGAAACGTCTGCTACAGCAGTCGGGCCGGAAGCGAGTCCGCCTCCGACTACATCCTTAATCGAACCTCCCGCGACCAAGACGTAGGTATCTCCATCGACCAAAGCTTTCGATGCCATTTCTGCATTAGAAGTCTCCGCAAAGCCACCGCCAATGACAGTTTCAGAGATCTTGCCTCCAGAGATGACAACTCGAGTTTCTCCTTGAACATTGCTGACAGGTGCATCATCGTTAATTTCTCCAGTGATTGGCTTTTCCATATAGAAAGTAGAATATCCGCCGCCCACTGCAACATAAGCCTCACCTCCGGAAATAATGGCACTAGATGTGCCAAGAACGTAAGATTCTCGTTTCCCTTGTTCAGTCGTGTAGTAGCTATAATCTGTCAGGCTGCCGCCAATAACGAGAAGGCTTTCTGCATTTCCCCCGTTTTTTAACACCGCCGTGGAACTTCCTTCAGAGAAATGATGCCCATTTAGCTCAAAGGTTCCTGAGTCATCCAGTTTGCCTATGACACTGCTTCCGAACCAGTTAGAGTTATTCCCTCCAACTAGAAAACCGTCTATATTTCCTCCATCTACTTCTATAAAGCTGTTTCCTACCGCTAGCGTGCTATTTTGGTCTCGCTTTACAGTCCCGCTGATAATTCCTCCTCCAAAAGCTTCCGCAAGAGAGGTATTTTCTCCTTCAATACGAACATTCGTAAATCCGACGTAGGAAAGGGAGTTCTTATTTCCGTAGGATTGCATTGCCCCAAATACTTGAGACCCGGGATTGTGAGTAACCGTACCGTCCAGATTCTCAATATCTTTTCCAGCAACATTGCTGACTAAAACATTTGACGAAGCTACTAACATGGTTGACTTGGTGGTAGCTTCCATTCTTCCGGCCCCAAAAACGCGTCCGCTGTATCTATTGGTCCCGGAAGTCCATCCATCTAGGGCCGAATTTTTTACGATGGAAACAGCATTTCCTGATTCAAATTGAGTGTTGTCAGTTTCATAAATAAAGCCGGCACCCAAAACATCTGCTAGAAGAATAGAGTCGTGGACTTCAATTTGAGTATCTCCATCGCGATAGTTACCTTGTGACTTAATGTTTGAACCAGCATAGAGTTGGGATTTTTTAACCCCATTTTTTGTATCTATAAAGCCTGCAAACACGTTTCTAATTAAAACTGAAGAACTTGCAGTAACGGTAGAATTCAGTCCTCCTCCAAATGCATTCAAATAGACCATTTGGTTTCCGCTGCCGGCCAAAGCGTCGTTAGCATTTTTATTACCAACAAAGTTCTTCGAACTTCCATCAATTACAAGCTTGGTTTGTTCTGTCTGGGCGTTGCCCCCGTTTAAAGCCGCGCTACCGGCATATATGGATTTGCGGACAGAATCTCCTTTAGCGTTGTAGAAATTTAAGTTGCCTCCGGTAAGAACCAGTTCGACATATCCGGCAGAAGCAGAAGAATCTTTCCCGTCAGCAACACTCCCTCCATAAATTGTTTCCACATTCGTAAAATCACCGTTTGAAATTACGGTAGAAATTTTGTTGTCGCTAACAGTTAGAGGCTTGTCATTGTTACCATAGTTTTCGGCATAGCTCCCCCCAATGAACTTTCCGTTAAAAATACCTGAATCGATAATATTTGTGATGGAATCAGAGCTGGATGATGAGGAAGCTGGACCTCCTCCAGGATGCCCTGTGGCCTTAATGTAATTTCCGCCTATGAAGGCTTTCTTAACGAGGGTTCCTTCGTGGAGGGTAGTTTTAAGCGTGCCGGACTCAAAAACAACTAGGTTAGCGTTGGAAGCTTTACTTCCTCCAATAATATAGTCGGCCTCTGTGTTGTTGACTGTCGTATCAGCAGTACCTAAAACAAGAAGAACTTCTTTTTCATTAGCTGGCAACACTCTGGTGTGGAAGCCTCCGATGATTTCATCCAGTGTCACTCCCGAAACAGCCACTTGAGAGGAATTTATCGTGAAGTTAGACTTAGGGGGATCTTGGGTGGTCCACTCCTTCGCACCAACAACTTTAGTAGAAGAGGTAATGTTCGGAGTCTGTTCATTGACGTTGACTGGAGCGCCCTCACCAATAATGTTCCTGCTTGGCGAGTTGGGAATGGCGGTAGGTGAGGCAGCCGCTAGAGAGGATTCTGAAAATTGTGCGTAGGCAGAGCTTGCCGGGCCGTGCCCGAATAAATATTCTGTTCCAATCCATGACCATTCAGATTGAGCAGTTATACTCTGATTAGGAGTGAAGTCTTGGGTAAAAGGTTCTGCTGACAACTCCCCCCCCCTCCTAAACAGGCGCTGCAAGCTAGGGTAAGTAAACTTAGTTTTCTTTGGACTGAGAAAGTCTGTAGTGTTTTCATTTTTTCCTCGTGCCTCAGCTTTTCTATTCTCTTGTTATGTTTTCAAATGAAGCTCTGCGTCTTCTTATTGAATGAAAAATTGTTTAGTTTTCGGCGCTGTTCCATCCTCGGTCAGGAGTTCTTATTAAGAGCAGTTGAACTTTCTGGAGATCGAAAGAAATGTAGAAAAGTCGCAAAAAACTGGTTGAAAAATTCTTGTTTGGAGTTAATTTCTAAATCAAAGAATTAACTTGAAAGTCGACGCGGCAACTTGGAGAAGCCAGCCATTCATTTCCTTTAGACAGGAATGCATAAAAGAAGAGTCTTTTGCTGGTCTTCCTGCAACGTTCCACGGCTTTGGATGTCAAGAGATACATCGACATCAGGCGTTGTGCCCTGTTGTCAAGCCGATGGAGAAGAGATGCGGTTCTCTGTGAATAAGATAAACAAACAGAAAGCTTCTTCATGGGTGATATAGGTTCCTTTTATCACGTGGTTTCAGCTTTTCTCTGTATATCTTTTAATTATTTTTTTCATTTTATCTCAGAGTAAAGTTTATCATCAAATGGGTTTACCCCTGCTTTTGGATTTCTTAAAGATGCGCTAATTATTCATTTGGTGCTTAGTTCTGTGTTTTTATGGACCCCTTTCCTCTCTGGCTTTCAATAGGGCGATGCAAGAAGGGAAGAGCCAAGGTTTTGGCCTGTTGTCAATGGAGAGGCCTTTAAGAAGAGAAGGAACTCCAAAGATTTTTCTGATTCTTTCCGGAAATTTTTCTTATTTGTGTATTTTTTGCAACAGGCGTTGTTCATAGATTAATGATAGACAAGGCCTAGATGCATAAAAATTTTAATTATCAATGGGTTATTGCATATTCTTTGTTTAGTTTCTAAGAATTTTATTTAGTTTCTAAGAATTTTGTTTGGATGGGTAAGGGAAAAACCGAGATGGAAAAGAAGCACATATAGAGAGAGTTGTAATAGACTGCTCGAAACGAGGGATACATAGGTATGAAAAAAATTACATCAAAAACATCTGTTTACCCCCCCCCACCGTTGGGGTAGCGGAGTCCAAAAAAATTTCGGATTAACTCTTACAGCAAAAAGTTTTTTACGACTGAATCTGTCTCGATTTGGCTTCAACAGCTCGCAGATACTTCCAAATAGTTCTATTTGTCCTTGTTTCAGCTATTGCCAAAAGGCCATGGCTAGATATTTTCGTGCGGCTTCTCAGTTCGCATTTCCATTCTTCGCAGAGAAGGATTTAACTACGAAATTATTTTCCTCACGGCAAAAGATTTACCAATTGGTTTATCGGTTGCTTACTACACGTTTACTAACTCGTTATCAATTAGGTGCAGTATTGTCAAGCGGCAACTCTGAAGATCCCATAACCGACAGATTTTATGACCCACTAAGTTGTTCAAAACTGTCTGTTAGTGGATCTTGAGTTGGAGGGGTAGAAAGCCAATTGGTTTCTGCTTCTTGGAGATCTTGAAGAATGAGGCAGTTTGAATCCACTGAACTAATTGCAAAAGCTGAGGCCCCGATGAGAAACAAGTTTTCAAGGAAGGAAAAAATTACATTTGAAGCACAAACGCTCCTCGTATAAGAGGGTAGGGACGCTCAATAAAAGGGATGGCTGCACTTTGAACAGGTTGTTGTATTTGTAGTAGTTAGGCCAAATAATTTTTAATTTATCTCAGCTTTTCTATGTTGGTCGGAGCTTGAAATCTTGCGGTTTCAGGCTCAATTTTTATGTGTTTTTCGCTGCTTATTGGAGGGGTAGCAAGGATGCTTTCTTCTTATAACAGTCACAAAAAACAGAGCCTCCCGGTAATCAGTGGAGACTATGATGTTGTGTAGACCGAACCTTCCCGACTCGATTCTCTCTAATCTTGGCTCTAGAAGAAATGTGTCAGACCGATTGCTTCTTCAAAGGTAGTTGTCTTAACTGCCGGAGAGCTTCCGTAACTTTGTCTTGCATAATTGGCGTTGAATAGGAAGTAAAGATTAGTTCTTTTGCTAAGGGGATAAGCATATCCGAGAGAAGCTCCTGTCATATGACCACGCCTTTCTTGATCAAGTGTCGCTGAACGGGTTTTGCTATATCCGACGGCGGCCATAGCTTGGCCGCCCCCGATGACATATTCAATGCCTCCCAAGACTGCATACCCGTTCAAGTACGCTTGTTGATTCCAAAGAAGGTTGTAGGTGGTTATCCATTTGCTGTTTGCATGCCAAAAAACTTGCGCTCCGGAGTAAATTTCTAATTTGGAGTACTTAACGGATCCGCCGAAAGTTACCGTGTAAGCTCCTTTAGGTTTTATACCGGCTGCATTTTTCGAATATGTCAGATGGTCTGTCCCGAGGTTGAAATCAACCTTTTTATTGTTGTATTGAAATCCAATTGCATAGTATTGGCCGGTGGAACTTTTACCTTCCTCGCCATGCTGGATTCCTGCTTTGTTTGGATCGATGTCTTCCAGTCCGTCAACATCGCGTGAATACTGTAAAAGGAGTCGGGTATTTTGTAACGCAGGTGAACGGTAGGACACTGAGTTGTCTACACGCTGGAAATTGAACATGTAGTTGTAGGAAGTCACGGCAAATTGACCGCAGGAAGTGCCGAACGGCGAATACCACGCGGCTATTGCCATTGGACCGGCGCCGCTAGTGATGGCTCCAATGCGCCCGAAGTAAAGTTCACCGAAAGGTCCTTTGACATTCAAACTGGATTCGCGTCCGAACAGTCGCCCCATCGTTTGCTGTCCGTTATCATCCTTAAATCCGGCATCCAACACAAATCCTACGGAGTAACCGCCTCCTAAGTCCTCGATGCCTCTGACTCCCCATCGTGCCCCGCGATAAACTCCGGAACGCAGCTCAGTTTTATTTTGCACAGTCTTCTTACCGTCGAGGTTCTTTTTTTGATATGTGTGGACCAAGCCGTCGTCGACCACTCCAAACAGCGTGATGTGACTTTTATCTTGAGCATTGGCCGAGGCAAGCAACATCGGTAATAAAGCGGAGATAAGAATAAAAATTTTGGAAGACATGATTCATCCTTTGACGACGCAGTTTTTCAAGAATCTCGATAACTTTGAAGGAAGAAAAACCCGCCTCAGATTCAATGAGTGAACTTTGGGACGGGTTTTGATTGGACTATAGGAAGTGCTTATTTTTCTTTAGCGGCATTTTCACCTGCGATACGGCCTGAGGTGTAAGCGAGGCCTAATCCTGTCCCGGATGTGTAGACTCTGCGGTAGAAAGGACGGTTGGCGGTTTCGCCGCCGGCATAGAGTCCTTTGATGACGGAGCCGTCAGCTCTTAAAACTTGGAACTTGTTGTTGGTTTGAAGGCCGCCGATCGTGCCCATTGTCGACGGAATAACACGGACGGCGTAGTAAGGAGCCTTGTCTACCGGGACCAAGAATTCCGGCTCTTTGTTTAAGAGAGTGTCTTTTTTATCTTTGCAGGCTTGGTTGTACTGTTCCATGGTCGCCCTAAGAGATTGCTGGGAAACTCCCATTGCTTTTGCTAAATCTTCCCATGTATCTGCATGAACCACAATTGCCGGGTCATTGAATTTAGAAAGAAGTTCATTTTTGGCTGGATCTTTACTGTCAAGAATAGCCCAAGCAGCTTTCTGAGCAGCGATGGGATCAACAATGTACGGTAAATCTTCCTTTACGAAACGTTTGCCGTCCTGATTGACGAAAACATCATCTTTGAAGACGTTTTTAGTCTTTAATGTGTCATTTAACTCACGTTTTGTGGAAACGGGACTAATCCCCATGACCCAGCCGTCTTTAAAGCCGGCAGCCCCAATCTTTTGAGCCATAAGAATGCCGTCGCCGGTCGCACCGGGTGTGGCGTTAGAAACATCGGTGTAAGGTGCATAAGAAGGAGCAAACTTTTCTAAGAGGTCCTTGTTTCTGGCAAAACCGCCGGTTCCAAGAACAACGGCTTTTGCACGAATTTCGATCGGTTGTTTGCCTTTAAGAGCCTTGAGACCGACAACATTTCCTTTATCGTCAGTAATAAGTTCTTGAGCTCTAGTACCGGTCATGATTGGCACGCCTTCCCGGTCTAAATAATTCTTAAATGCCTTAATGACAAATCTTCCGCCGGCATGAGAGGAACCGCGGCCTGAGGCAGGAATCGGAGCTTCTGCCGGGGCATGGGCGTAATTCGGACCGCCGTAGCCGAAAGGACGGGGAACTGCGAATTTATGACCGATGTCCTTTTCCATCCAATTGACGGTGGTATTGAATTCTTTTGTCAATTTATTTATACGATCAATATCAGGCATGGATTCATCCCCGCCGGGAAATGAACGGTCTTGATCGGTAAGCCAGATTTTGGCAAATCCTTCGTTGGAGACATCTTTTGTCTCGGCTCTTTTTTGAGGATTTGACTCTCCGGCGGCCAACGCTCCGCCGGATAAAGCTGAGCTCCCGCCGACAAAGGCTAATTTTTCAAGAAGGATAACTTTGGCACCGTGCTGATGGGCGGAAGCAGCAGCTGAAAGTCCCGTGCCTCCGCCTCCGACTACCACAACGTCAGTGTTTATTTTTTCAATATCAGCTGCAGAGGCTACGAAGAGAGGAACTGTCGCCAAGAGAACGGAAACTGTTAATTTCTTTAAGTTCGTCATGATGAATTCTCTATAAGTGTAGGGTTGCGGCCGGAGCGGCAGGTCTCGCTCCGGCCCCCAAGGAGTTCAGCGAAAATTAGAGATTGAGCAGATACTTGGCGTTTTCAAACAAGCTGAGTCGTAAAGATTCCGGAGTCAAACCGCGATTGCTCCAGTTTTCAACGCATTGTTCGAATCCGCGGATTGGATAGCCTGTACCGAAGAGCATGCGGTACTTCATATAAGAGTTGGCTGCTTTTACGAATTCCTCAGCAAATGGCATGTTGCGGACGTAGAAATAAGCATCCGGAACGATATAGAGATTCGGACATACGGCAGCCAACCCAAGTACTTCCTGAACATGAGGCCATGCGCCGTGACATAAAACGAAATTAACGTTCTTGTATTGCTGCATCAGAGGCATCATCTTGGAAGGATCCGTATAGGTCAAATCTGGTCCGGTGTAAGCACTCATCGCATAAGCAACCGGAACATTCAGCTGAGCTGCTAAATCAACGATTGGATAAATCTTCTTGTCGTAAGCATGAATAGCCGGATCACACCAGCCCGGATCTAAGGAGACGCCTTTCATGCCTAATGTTTTAATGGCGTATTCCATTTTTTCAAGAGCTTTCGGATCGTGCGGGCAAATACCGGCGAAAGCAACGAATTTGCCAGGGAATTTTTCGCACAGTTCATGCAAATCTTCGTTAGGTACGCCGCCATACACTGGATTGAGAGTCTCGCGTCCCATCAAAACACCGCCGATAACGTTGGCTTCTTCCATTTCTTTAACCATCAGGTTGACGTCAGCTTTCGCAACGCTTTCAACGTGACGTCTTTCAAAGCCTGTCGGTCTCATCTGGCGAGGTCCGGTCGGGATGTTTCTCCAGGCTTTGATGATGCCGAGGTTCATATAGCCTTTGTATGGAGGACGAATGCGGAAATCGAAAACCGGAATGTTGGAACGATAAGGAACCTGTCCCGGAGGAGGGTTAATGGCGTTTTCATCAACGTTTTCAGGAAATTGGAACTTTGGTGTTGGTGTTTGGGCAAGAGCGGAAGCGGTTCCGAAAGCTGCTGCAACTGTTGATGCAAAGAATGTACGACGTTTCATTTGAGTCTCCTAAGAATATTGCTGAATGCGAGAGAGCGTTTTCTTTTTGCTGAATCCAAGAAGCGTTTCTCAAAACTTGAGAGAAAGTTTAAAAAGGAGCCTGAAACTGCACATCGTGAGCTTAGGCAGCGTAAATACGTCAGAGGGTTTCTACTAAAAGCGCTTCCGTTTCAAAGGATTCGGCTCTATAAGAGGTTCATATACTTGACTTTTGTCCTTATCTGTCCCGTATGAACCGTTGTTTGAGATTTCTTGACATTGTTGTCGGCAGTCTGAGTAAAAAGAAAGCTGTGTTGCTTTGGCTTTCTAAAAAGATTCCTCTTTTGAGAGTTGCCGTCTGCTTTGTTTTTTCTGTTTGTATAGTGCAATTCGCTTATGCATCGGGAGCGGCGGCAAGAGGAATTGAAGGAGAAAAGAAACAAGAAGAACTGCCGGTTGAGATTTACTTAGAGAAAGCTGAAGCCGGCAACTCACAGTTTTATATTCCGGAATCTGTTAACCGCTTGGTTAGTGCATTAGGCACGCGTCCTTGGGAGGTTCTCAGCTTTAGCCGTTCTGAGCTCGAGAAAGCCATTAAACGCAATCCGCCGGATTTTGTCTTTACTAATAGTGATATGGCGTCGGTTCTTGAACGGTATCTGCATTATGACCATCTGCTTTCTTTCAAGAATAATGTCAGCAGCAATGCAGGAAAGCTGTCGGGTAGTTTGATTGTGGTTAATAAAGATAGTGATATCCGGAAGCTTGACATGTTGGCGGGTAAAAGAATCGGACGTCTCTCTTCTTCTAGTATGGCCGGATGGAAGACCGCGGTAGGTGAGGTTACCGCTCTCGGATATTCACCGCAAGACTTCTTCAAGAGAATTCAATCGTTCGATAACGATATAGAGATGATTAGGGCCCTTACAAAAGGAGAGCTTTCCGCAGCTATCCTGCAAGGATGTCATTACGAAAGACTGCCTGGGAAATTACAGGAGGTCGTTAGGCCTTTGGAGCCAAGAACATTCTCCGAAACTCAATGCTTATCTACTTCGGAGCTCTATCCGGCGTGGAGCCTTATGGCAGCCCCTGGCGTCCCTAAAGAATTAAATCGGAAAGTGATCGAAACCTTAAAGAACGATCGTTCTTTAAGTACCTTTGGAGAATGGACGGATCCGGCTTCGTTAAGAGACGTCTACGCACTTTTAAAGAGATCTCATGATGATCTCATTGACTCTTTTGAGCCGGAGAGCTGGACAGATGTAATTTGGAAAGCTCGATACCCGGCTTTAATCGTCCTCTTGTTATTGCTTGCGCTCTTTGTTCATGACAGATTAGTTGTCCGAGAGGTTGAAAAACAGACATCCTTAGTCAAAGAAAGTCTAAAAAAACAGTGGGCAATGGAACGCAAAGTTGAAGCTTGGGAACGAGCAAGCATCGTTTCCATTATGTCTTCAATGGTAGCTCACGAACTGAAACAGCCTTTAACCGTTATTGAGAACTATGCGCAGAGTCTTTTATCGCGTCAAAAACATGGATCTGCGCCGATTCCACAGGAAACGCTGATTTTTGTGATGCAGAAGATTGAAGGCGGCGTCTTGAAGGCGATAGATATCATTGAACATGTACAGAGCTTTTCGAAGAATAGACCGTTGAAGCGAGTACCGACAAACGTCTCTGCTCTGTTAAATAAGGTGGTAGGAGACTTTCAGCTAAAGCATCCCAAGGTCAAATTGATCAAAGCGATTTCTCCGGATCTAGAAATCGACGGAGATGAGTTCGAGCTTTCCATTTGTTTTTTAAATATCCTAAAAAATTCGCTTCAGGCGATGGAATCTCAGTCAAATCCTGAGATAAAAATTTCAGCAGAAAAGGATTCTGAAGGTGTAGTCAAAGTGACCTTCACTGATAATGGTCACGGATTGACTCAAGAGCAGATTAAGAACTTACGGCATCCGCTTCAGACATCAAAAAAAGATGGGCTTGGGCTCGGCTTATCAATTGTCCGTGCTATAGCCGAAAGACATAGGGGCTCAGTCAGAATAGAAGCGGCTGAACTCTGCGGCTTATCCATTGTGGTCCAACTCGGCAGGTCGGTAGAGAAATCACAAGAGAAAGGCTGAGCTTTTGTATGAAAGCTTGGAAGGTTAATCTTCAGTTAATTGATGAGATTCAGCCGATTGAGTATTTTGTAGACCTCAATATTGTTTTTAGCATCGAGCTTGCGGTACACCATGGTGCGGTGCGTCTGAACAGTTCGCTCGGCAATTCCTAATTCTCCGGCAATTTGCTTATTGAGAAGTCCTTGACTGACGAGCCTGGCTACTTCTTTCTCTTTGCCTGTAAGGCTGTGCCAATTGCGAATATCGCTTTTTTGCTCATTAATTTCAGAAGCGCAGTCCATCGCTTTGCTGATTGCTTCTCGAAGTTTTTCTAAAGATGCCGGTTTGGATAAAAATGTGACGGCACCGCTTTGGAGCGTGTCTACTACGTCTTCGATGGTTCCATGTCCGCTCAGAAAAATCAAAGGAAGTTTGATCCCCCGGGCATTTAACGTATCTTGCAGCTCCAATCCGTTCATGCCGTTCATTCGGATATCAACAATGGCGCAGCCCGGAACATTAAAGTTGTCTTTCTCTAGAAAACTTTCCGCACTGTTGTATATGCGTACAAACCAGCCTTCTCCTTCGAGCAAGAATCGGAAAGAAGTCAGAAGCTCTTCATCGTCATCGACAATTCGGACAACCATAATTTCGTGAACATCCGGCTGAGTCATGGCGGTTACTCCTGAGGTGTTGGGATCTAAGATGTATCGAATAATTCTAAGATGAAGAGAAAATATTCGCGATACTGACTATCGTAAACCTGAAGTTGATAGAAGAGATACGATGGCAGAAAACGAAAAGAGGTCCCTTAAGTGAGACCTCTCTGTGCGTCAAGAAAGCTTATTTGTCTTTTTTGTTAACACTTCCGATATTGCTGCTGAGCTGCAGGAGAATATCGCTGTGCTCGCCTTTTTCATAAATGGTGTTGGCACGTCCTAAGATTAAAGGATCGATCGGGCCGATGGCCGCTGCATCCTTGCCGGTATACGGTAAGGAGTGAAGTACATATCTCATCGCGTTTAAACGGGCTCTCTTCTTATCGTCGCTCTTAATGACTGTCCATGGAGCAGCTACGGTATCGGTGCTCAAGAACATATCTTCTTTAGCGCGGGTGTAGTCATCCCATTTATCCAAAGAAGCCATATCAACCGGAGAGAGTTTCCATCTCTTCAAGGGATGGACTTGGCGTTCTTTGAAACGGCGGCGCTGTTCTTTGCGGCTGACTGAGAACCAGAACTTAATCAGATAGATGCCGCTGCGGGTGAGGAATCTTTCAAATTCCGGACATTCCTGCATGAATTTAATGTACTGCTCGTTAGTGCAGAAACCCATGACTCTTTCGACGCCGGCACGGTTGTACCAGGAACGGTCAAAAAGTACGATTTCGCCTTTGGTCGGAAGATGCGGAATGTAGCGCTGGAAATACCATTGGCCGAGTTCACGGTCAGTCGGTTTTTCAAGAGCAACCACACGAGCGCCACGGGGGTTCAGGTGTTCCATGAAACGGCGGATTGTGCCGCCTTTGCCGGCCGCATCGCGTCCTTCAAAAAGAATGACGAGTTTTTGTCCGGTTTCTTTAACCCAAGATTGGAGTTTGAGAAGCTCAACCTGCAAAAGATACTTTTCTTTTTCGTAGAGTTTGCGGCTCATACGGTTCTTGTACGGATAGCCGCCTTTTCTCCAATCTTCGTTTACTTCATCTTCAGAAGCGTCTTTTTTATCTTTTAAGTTGGCCGGAGCTTCTTTGAGTTTTTCTCTGCGGACGAGAGCTTTCAAAATGGATTTGCGATCTGTCGGTGATTCCCCGTCCAGAATGGCAATTAAGGCTTGCAGCTCATGTTCAGTTGCGGCAGAGAAAGTCTGTTCTGTCACGTACTCTTCTGCCTCGGTTTCGGAAGTTACCGGAGAGGATGAAATGCTTTCGATAGTGGTTCCGATTTTTTCACTTTCGGAAGGACCTTCGGCAGCAATTTTTTCCATTTCTGCAGTTGTTTCTTTATTGAGGACTTCAGCTTCGTTAGCCTTGGCTTTATTTTTATCGTTCGAAGACAAGTTCATCTCCTTAATTGAAAATTTGGACCCGTGAAAATAATAAAACGAAATTCCCCCGTCAACTACAATGCTCTTTAGTAATTGTTAATCCTGCTTTTTAAGTTGCAGAAGGACATCATAAATTCGTTTTTTGGGGACGCCTGTGATGTCGTGAGCCATCGCACTCAGCTCGCCTGTTGGAAGCAGGGGGGAGAGGTGCTTGAGCCATTTTAGCGTGTTTTCATCTAGAGACTGCTCCTTCTTAGAGGTATCCGCATTGATGATAACCACAAATTCTCCTGCCGGTTTTTTTGAGGCAAACCATTCCACGATGGTTTCTGAGGTGAACCCTTTAATTTCTTCAAATTTCTTTGTAAGCTCTCTGGCGACGACAATCTTCCTTTCCGGAGGAACCGTTAGGGCTAATTCTTTAGCTAATTTCTCCATTCTGTGAGGAGCTTCATAGAGAACAAAGGTTCTTCCCGTATCAACAAGTTCTTTTATTGTTTTTAATCTTTCTTTAGAACCGCTGTCTAAGAATCCGTGGAAGATAAAACCTTCCGGGGCCATGCCGGCAGCCGATAAGGCAGTCACTACCGCGCTGGAGCCGGGAATAGGAATCACGGGAAATCCTGCTTTTTGAACTGTATCGACGGCTTTGCAGCCGGGATCAGAGATGGCCGGAGTTCCCGCATCGGTTACTAGCGCAATCCTCAGGCCTTCCTCAAGGAAGCCAAGGATTTTAGAAGCCCCATTCTGCTCATTATGCTGATGAACGGGGAATAATTCTTTAGATAGACTAAACTTTTGAAGCAGTTTACTAGTCTCTCTTGTATCTTCGGCAGCGACTTTGTCGCACAAGCTTAAGGTCCAAAGGGCGCGCAGCGTGATATCAGCAAAGTTTCCGATCGGAAGGCCAACTACATAAAGTGCAGGAGCCGGAAAATCTTGACTTGCTAATCGTGTCTCAGTAAATAAAATATTGTTTTCGAATTGGTTGGGTACGGAGTCCATTGTGTCCTCTACACTTTTGAACAAAGTTTGTTTCGTTACATTAAGCCTACTCTCATTAATGGGTCAGAACTTGGTTAACGCTCAAGAAGCGGCAGTATCACCCTCAGAACCGACGGGGAAAATAAAGGTCGGGTTGATGGTGCCTCCTCAGAACAGCAGCCTTGCGGCCGCAACTGCTCCTTTAATCAATGGAGTGGAAGCAGCATTTAAAGAAGACGAGGATCGCTATGAGCTTGTTAAATATGAAATAAGCGAATCAGGCAACGTCCTGGATGTTCTTAATCATGCAGCTGATACGAAAGCAATGTTGATGATTGGGCCGGTTTTAAAGACTTCCGTAGACAAAATCGCAAGCCTTCCTTATCTTCCGCTTCCGGTTGTGGCCATCAACAAAACTGATTCTGCCGTTCAGCCTGAGCTTTTTATGAGCATCGACGTAGCTATCGAAAGCGAAGTTGAACAATTAGTTAAAGTAGCCCTTGATAATACTGCTAAAAATCCCGTTGGAGCTTTTGTGGTGTTGGCTACTCCCAATAGCTATGACGAAAGAGTTGCAAGAGCTATTGTGCAGGAGTTAAGTAAAAATGGTTCAGTCGGTGAAATACGCCACGTAAGTACCGAACAAATTTCTTATTTGAGGACTGAGATGAGAGGGAAAAGCTTTAGAGGGGCTTTTTTCGCTATGAATCCGCAGCAGGCTAGCCTCATCCGGCCGTATCTTCCTCCGGAATTGCCGGTATTCGGCACGAGCTACACCAATCCGTATAGAACCAATGACGTGATGACCTCCCAGACACAGGCCAATGATTTAACCGGTATGGTGACATTAGAAATACCTGCGATTACGCAGTTGAGTCATCAAAATTATTTGAAATACAGGCCCATCCTTCTTAAGCTCAACAGCGATGACCGACATCTTTTTGCGGTAGGTGTGGATGCATGGGCTCTCGGAAAGAGCTGGCTTGAATGGCATGATCAAATTGATCTTGAAGATGGTTTGAGCGGAAAGATTCATTTCGATAAGAAGACCAGCAGCAGTGCAAAGAGAACTCTGGACAAAACGGTTGTTACTCCAAAGCGGGACTTGGCCGATGATGTGGCCTTTGAAGAAAGCGCGGAAGAGGCCGGGCTATGATTCTTCAGACATTACAAGATGCCCACCTCGCGTGGGGAGATGCTCCTTTGCTCGACAAAGTTAATTTGACTATTGAGGAAGGTCAGCGCTTTGGACTTATCGGCCGTAACGGAACCGGGAAAAGTTCTTTGCTGAAAGTTCTGGCCGGAGTCGAAAAATTAGATGCGGGAAAGAGAAACGTCGCTAAGGGTTTAAGAGCTATCTATGTCGAGCAAGACCCGGTCTATCCGGAAGCAGTGACCGTTTACGATGCACTGCTCAAGAGAGGAAAGATTGATGAGATAAGCGATGAAGTGCACCGTTGGGAGGTCATTTCAAAGCTCAATGAATATATCCATTTGTTTGGGCTGAATGCAGATGCATCCCCTGAAAGTATTTCGGGGGGCGAGAAGAAAAAAGGAGCATTAGCTCTGGCTTTTGCATTGGAACCGCAGCTTCTTTTGTTGGACGAACCTACAAACCACTTGGATATTGATGCTATTTTTAAGCTCGAAGAGCTTATTCTCAGTAATTTTCGAAAGAACCGGACACTTGTGACTATTACTCATGACCGCTCGTTCTTAAATAAAGTTGCTCAGCAAATCCTTGAGCTGGATCGCGGAGACCTGAGAACTTATCCGGGCAACTTCGAAGCTTACGAAAAAAGAAAAAATGAAGAGCTTGAGGCCGAAGAAAAAGCCCGCAGTCAGTTCGATAAGTTTTGGGCTCAGGAAGAGGTCTGGATTCGCAAGGGCATCGAAGCTCGCAGAACTAGAAATGAAGGCCGAGTACGGAGGCTGGAGCAGATTCGACGAGAACGTGAAGCCAGAAGAGATCGCATAGGGACCGCTAAGCTTGCTTTAGACGCAGGTGGAAAAAGCGGAAAGATGGTTGCCGAACTTGAAGATGTTTGTCTGAGTTTCGGAGATAGAACCCTTATTAAAAATCTGAATCTCCGCTTAATGAGGGGAGATAAGCTTGGCTTGATTGGGCCAAACGGCGTTGGTAAGAGCTCTTTAATTAAGGTTATTCTTGGCAAGCTTAAGCCAACTAGCGGTAAGGTTCGTCTGGGAACAAACTTGGAAGTGGCTTACTTTGATCAGCTTCGCGCTGAGCTTAATCCGGAGAAAACTTTGGTTGAGACTGTCTCTCCGGGTTCTGACTGGGTTGAAGTCAACGGTCAAAGGAAGCATGTTATCGGTTATCTCGGTGACTTTTTGTTTCCTCCTCATCGTGCCAATGTCAAAGTTTCCAGTTTGTCCGGCGGCGAAAAAAATCGTTTGCTCTTAGCTAAACTTTTTGCAAAACCGGCGAATTTGTTGGTTATGGACGAGCCGACTAATGACTTGGATATTGAATCCTTAGAAATGCTCGAAGATACTTTGAGCAATTATCAAGGAACTATTATTCTTGTGTCCCATGACCAGACATTCATGGACAATGTTGCATCCTTTGTGATTGCTCCTGACAGTAAAGGAGTCTGGACTTCTTATGTCGGTGGCTATGAAGAATGGCTTCGTCATCGAGAAGAATTAGAGAAACCTGCCGAGGAGAAGAAGCCGGCGCCCAAACCTGTTCAAGTAAGGGAAAAAGGAAAGCCTACAAAACTCTCTTATAAGGAAAATAAGGAGTTGGAGAAGCTTCCGTCCGAAATTGAAAGTCTGGAAGAAGAACAGAAACAACTAATAGCATCGATGAGCGGGGAGGGCTCGGAAAAGAAAACGCCTGATTTCTTTGCTAACGCCAATAAGAGAATGGCGGAAATCTCGGATCTATTGGAAAAGAAGTACGCTCGATGGGAAGAGCTGGATCAGAAGAAGGCCTCTTTCTCTAAAAATTAATCGTAAAGATTGTTTAATTTGGACGCTAAGGCTGTTCAAGTCTTTCAAACAAGTGCACAATTGGAAGTAATTATTTAACTTCACAAGGGGGCAAGGATGAAAACTAAAACAGTAGTTCAGCTTGCTTTTGTTGCTTGCTGCGCCTTTACGCTCTGTACAGACGGTTTAGCAAGACCGCCCGGACCTCCCCCTGGAGGACCCGGTTTTAGACCCGGTCCTGGCCCAGGATTCAGACCCGGTCCTGGACCCGGAGGCCCAGGTCCCGGCTTTAGGCCTGGTCCGGGTCCCAGACCGCCAAGACATCATTGGGGTGCCGACGTTTTAGGAGGTGCTCTGGCGATAGGGTTAGGACTTGGAGTAGCAGGTGCAATTGCTAATTCTGTTAGTACGCCTCCTCCGACAACAGTCTATGTGCC
This sequence comes from Turicimonas muris, assembly GCF_002221595.1. Classification (GTDB taxonomy): domain Bacteria; phylum Pseudomonadota; class Gammaproteobacteria; order Burkholderiales; family Burkholderiaceae_F; genus Turicimonas; species Turicimonas muris. The sequence continues at coordinate 15,765 of NZ_NHMP01000014.1, read as the reverse complement.
GCCTACCCCGACTTATGTGCCCCCTAACTATATTGTGCCTTCTGCGCCGGTAGTAGTCTCCCCTCCTGCAGTGGTCGCACCTCCTGTAGTAGTGGCTCCTCCGGTTACCGTCACCCCGTCAGTCGGCTCAGGTAATGTTATGTATTGGTGCCAAGCATCTAAGAACTTCTATCCTTACGTGACGGAATGTCCGTCAGGATGGCAGGCAACAACGGTGCCGTAAAACCAATGTAATATTGATTGTCGAAGAATATGACCGCTCTGTCTTTAGGTAAAGCGGTCATTTTTCATGGCTGAAGTTTTCAAAGGTTTCCGGTGGATTGGAGTTGGAGAGACACTGATCCTGATCTTTATTTCGGAATAACGAAAACATAAGTAAATACCCTTAAAATTTTGCCCGTTGTAAAAGTAAAATTTCTCTTAAGCTAAGAGAGAAAATAGGAGAAGTGTAGGAGAAGGTCTTGACAGACACAAAAGAAGAACGTGCCCGTGCGTTAGATTCGTTACATACATTATGTGATTTTTTTCAAAATCGAGTAGAAAAAGGACCGCAAGACGAGGCTCTCCGTGAGTTCGATAAATCCACGAAAAAGTGGATTTCTTATACTTATCAAGAAGTCGCGAATAAAGTTAAAGAATGGCAGCGAGCTTTTGCAGCGAGTCAAATTAACCCGGGATCCAGAGTAGCTATGCTTCTGCCCAATGGAGTGGATGCGGTTTGTTTTGACCAAGCCGCTATGGCTAATGGGCTGATTCCTGTTCCTCTTCATGCGATCGACACTCCGGCATCGAGTGCCTTCATCCTGCAAGATAGCGAGGCTTCTTTTTTAATTACTAACAGATTAGAGAAGTGGGAGCAAATCCAAAAAGCAGGCTTCGATTTGAGTAAATTAAAGAAGGTAATTATTACTCAGGAAGAAACTCTCTCGAAAGTCGATATCGTTCAAACCTTGAAAGATTGGCTTAACAGCGTAACAGGAAAAGAGATTCTGCCTCCGGCGCCTACTGAGCACGACTTGGCTTGCATCGTTTATACCTCCGGCACTACCGGAAAGCCAAAAGGAGTAATGCTCTCTCATAAAAATATTGCCAGCAATGTTCGATCTACTCTTGCTCATGTCAGACCGGAGATCGGCGCAAAATTTTTGTCCTTCCTTCCGTTATCTCACATGTTTGAAAGGACCGCCGGTTATTACCTTGCTCTAGCGACCGGAAGCACGATCATCTTCAATCGTTCTCTTCAATATTTAGCTGATGATTTCAAGATTGCCAAACCGGACGTTCTAATTTCTGTTCCAAGAGTCTACGAAAGAATCTACGGCAAACTTCAAGAAGCCTTGAAGAAGAAAGGCCCTATCGCTCAGAAGTTATTCAGTTGGGGTGTTAATGTCGGCTGGAGAGATTTCTGCAGAAAGAACAAGATTCCCTACGAAGGAGGTTTCTCGACCATTTTTGATAAAAACTTGGGCAAAGTATTTCAGAAGAGAATTTCAAAGACCTTGCAGGATCAATTCGGCGGACAATTAAAAGTTGCTATCAGCGGGGGCGCCTCCCTCAATGAAAAGGTAGCTAAAGTATTTTGCGGTCTTGGCCTTCCGGTTATTCAAGGTTATGGAATGACCGAAACCAGCCCCATTATCTGCGGAAATAAAGTCGAAGATAATGATCCGAATACAGTGGGAAGACTTCTCAAAGATGTTCAGGTCAAGATCGGCGAAAAAGACGAAATTCTTGTGAAGGGCGACCTTGTGATGCAAGGGTATTGGAATCGAGCAAAAGACACCAAATTAGCCTTAACCGAAGACGGTTGGCTTCATACCGGTGACCAAGGAGAGTTTGATTCCGAGGGAAGGCTGCGGATTAAGGGACGCATCAAAGAGATTCTTGTTACTTCAACGGGAGAAAAAATTTCTCCGGTTGACATTGAAAGCGCCATCGAATGTGATCCTTTGATTAACCAATGTTTTGCAGTCGGAGACGGACGTCCTTACATTGCAACACTTCTGTCTTTAGACAAGGATAAGTGGGTGGAGTTGGCCGAGAAGATTGGCGTAGATCCTACAAACAATGAATCGCTTCAGTCTCACGAAGTTAAGGGATACATTCTCAAACAGGTTAAAAAGCTGTGTAAGGCTTTTCCTGCATACGCTGTTCCGAAGAATGTCGCACTCACTTTAGAACCATGGACAATCGAGAAGGAGTTGCTGACACCAACTTTGAAGCTTAAGCGAAAGAACATGATGGCCAAATACGGAACAGTCATCGAAAGTATGTATAAAGGTGCACGGCGTTAATCGGAAGGCAGAGAAAATTTCGTGATTTTGGAAGCTCGATTGAGTCAGGTTTTGAGCTCTTTTTTCCAGAACGGTTAATCTTTTTGTTGAAATACTGTTGGCAATATCAAAAAAGTATAATTTTGTCCAAAATCTAAAAGTTATATATGAAAGCATCAACTGAAACAATTAAATCTGCCTACAAAGGCAGTGAAAAGAAATTACATTCCGAGGCCATGGCTCCGCAATGGATGATCTATGGTACGGAAAAAGTAATGCAGTACCAATTGGACAAAAATTTGGTTTTGGATCCTTGCATTCTTAAGGAATTTCCGAAACCGCAGCCCGGACACAAGTACATGCTTTATGCACACGTTCCGTTCTGCAATACGTTATGTACTTACTGTACTTTTCACCGGTTCTTATTCAAAGAATACAAAGCTCGTGAGTACTTTGTGAACCTTCGCAAAGAAATGCAGATGGTTCATGACTTGGGTTACAACTTTACGTCCATGTATGTCGGTGGGGGTACTACCACTATTTTGATGGACGAACTGATCAAGACCATTGAATTGGCCCGCAAGCTTTTTCCGTCAATGGGCGAAGTCTCTTGTGAAACTGATCCTCAGGTTATGGCCAATCCGGATATTATTTATCTCAAAGGGCTTGTCGACCGTATGTCTGTAGGGGTACAGAGCTTCGATGACAATATTCTAAAGATGATCGAAAGAGACAAGTTCGGAACGGGGGAAGAGGTTTACGAGAACATTCTGAAAGCCAAAGAGATTTTCCCTATCTGCAACGTAGATATGATTTTCGGTTTCCGCGGTCAAACAGATGAAATCGTCTGCTCCGATATGGAAAAAGTAGTAGCTTTGTCTCCCAGACAAATTACGACTTATCCTTTAATGGTCACAAGCCAGACCAAGCGCAGCGTCAAAGATTCTTTAGCATCTCCTCCGGAAGTGATGGCTCAGCAATACCGAATCATATTGGATACGGTTGCTCCTCACTACAACCAGCTTTCTTCTTGGGCTTTTGGTAAGGCCAATAACGAAGGTTTTGACGAGTACGTTATCGACAACGATGAATACTTAGGAATTGGTTCGGGCGCATTCAGCTTCTTAGGTGATTCCTTGTATGTTAATACATTCTCTTTGAGAAGATACAACGAGCGTATCAGTTCTGGCCGAGACGGTGTAGAACGTAAGAGAACTTTTTCTAAGCACGAAATCCTCCAGTATCGCCTCTTATTGGGTTTGTTTGCAGGCCGTCTCTCTAGAAAATACTTCCGAGAAGTTCATAACGTTCGTTTAGATACGGCTTTAATGAAAGAAGTGTTGGCTCTTAAGCTTGCAGGCGCGATAAAAGAAAATCCGGAAGATAAGGATCAATTCATTATCACTGATAGAGGAAAACTCCTTGGTCTGGTAATGATGAAAGACTTCTACACAGCAATGGATAATGTCCGTGCAGAATTGAGAAAACCGCTGAAAGAAGAAGATATGTAATCGGTATTTCTTTGTTGAAAAAGAAGTCGACTCTTTCTCTAAGTTTTTACTGGCCGACAACGTGCGTTTGTGCACAAATGTCAGCTTTTCCCATGTTGGAACAGTAAGGCCGTGTATGAGCTTTCCTAATAGAAAGATTTTAGAAAGAACCGAACTTCTTACGGAAATCTCACAACTTCCATTCCATCTGAGAAAGGAGTTCTATAGCATTTCAAATTACCTACCGAAACTAAACCTCAGGCGGGATTTCACGAATATTTCGTTAAAAGGGGCGGGAATTTAAGCGTATACCCTTAGGATATTCGTTTTAGTTCCGTTGTTTAGAAACAGATCTTTTTTTACAATCCTGTCTGAGATATTGCCGACTGTAACCTACTAGGGAAAACTTCTAACATAACACCCCAGCGATGTCGGCTATTTTCTTCTCACCCATTTCAAGCCTATGGAGCAAACAATGACAACTATGGAAGTAGTCACTTTCCGGCCGCCTCAGGGTTGCCGTGGAGAAGATGGTCCCGACTATCAGGGGAATTTCCGCAAAGGTGAATTAAGAGGAATCATCAAGATCAATTCAGAAACCTGTGTAGGTTGCGATACCTGCAGAAAATTCTGCCCGGTCGATGCTATCGACGGTGGTCTTGGTTCCATTCATAAGATTCGTGATAACGCTTGTGTAAGCTGCGGACAATGCTTAGTAGCCTGCCCGTTCGGTGCTATCGAGCAGATGAGCTTCGTTGATGATGTGATCAAAGCTTTGGATGATCCGAAGAAGTTCGTTGTTGCACATCCCTCTCCTGCAGTTCGCGTCGCTTTAGCGGAAGAATTCGGAGGCCAACCGGGCGATCTCTGCACAGATCAGATGCTGAACGCCCTTGAAAAGGCCGGCTTCGTTAACTACGACGTTAACCAAACTGCTGACCAAACAATTCTTGAAGAAGGTACTGAGTTCATCAAGAAAGTAAGATACTGGGCTCTTGGAGAAAGAGGTCCGGAAGTTGATATGATGGCTCACCATCCGCTTCCTCACTTCACAAGCTGCTGCCCTGGCTGGGTTAGAAATATGGAAATCAATTTCGCCAGCGCTATTCCTCACGTCTCTACAACAAAGAGCCCGATTCAGATGGGCGGTGCTTTGGCTAAGAGCTGGGGTGCTAAGCATATTTGGAAGAAAGATCCGAGAGACATGGTCTTGGTTTCTATCACTCCTTGCACAGCTAAGATTTACGAAGCCAGCCGTCCTGAATTCGTTGACGCCTGGAAGTGGAATGTCGCCCATGGCGAAATTCCAAAAGATACTCCTGCTTTCCCGGATATCGATTACAGCTTGACTACTCGTGACATCGCCGAAGTTCTTCGTCGTAAAGGCATCAACCCATTGACAATGCCGACAACTCACGAAGTTAAGCAGATGGAAAAATACACCGGTGCCGGTACTATCTTCGGTGCATCTGGCGGTGTTATGGAAGCTGCTCTTCGTACAGCTTACTTCATTCTTTCCGGTAAAGAATTGACTAATCCGGACATCATCAGCGTTCGTGGTTACGATTCTTCACTCGTTGAAGCCACTATTCCAATTCCTTTGAAGGCTAAGAATGGTGAGATTTTCGAACTTCGCGTTGCTGTTGTTAACGGTGCTCTCCAAGATCTTAAGAAAGTGATGAAGATCATCAACGAAGATAAAGATCGTTGGCACTTCATTGAAGTTATGAACTGTCCTGGCGGTTGCGTCAACGGGGGCGGTCAGCCTCTCCAAGGCTCCGGCTCCGCATGGCTCGCACCGACACTTCCGCTTCCAGTCAAACTCTAAAAGGTTGGAAAAATGAGTAAATATCAATATACAGAAAGAGATACAGATGCACTGTTGGGCAGACGCGGCTTCTTGAAGGTAGTAGGCCTTTGCGCTGTTGTTGTAGCTGCTGCCGGTGCCGTTATTACTAAGATTGTCACAGGCCGCAATAAAGTCATTCTTGATCGTCAAGAAGGCTTGTACGCAGACGACAAGCGTTTGCAGAAGGTTAAACTTACATCTTCTCACGAAAACGATGTTTGCTGGAAAGTCTATGAAGACATGAAGGGCAAACCAGTTGAAGGTGAAATGTATGAGTTGAACCATACACACTACTTCCCACGTTCTCAGTTAGCTATGAAGGAGACCAAACATGTCTAATGCTGCAAGCGGTGCTCGTATTCTGCGCTTCCATACTTCCGACAAGGTTTTCCATTCCATCAACGCTATTTGCTGGTACGCACTCTTCTTTACAGGCGTTATCGTTTATTTCGGCAATATGATGGGTGCTATCTCCGACGAAACAGCTAACCTTTTGATGGTTTGGCATATTTGGCTCGGTGCTCTTTTCACTCTTAACTTTGTTGGCTATATCTTGTTTGCCCCTGATCGTTTCGCCGTTACCATGAAGAACCTCATGGAATGGGACAAGAACACAATTATGTGGTTCAGAAACTTCGGTGGCTATCCACGCCGTTTCTTCAAGATCCCGTTCGGCCCGGAAGAAGTTCCTCCTCAGGGCAGATACAACGGCGGTCAGAAGATGAGCTATCTCATTTTCATCGCAGCCATCGCTTACTTGATCGTTACCGGCTGGTTGCTTTGGGCAGGTGCTCCTTTACTTGGTAAGACACTCTTCTACTGGTTGTTCATTACTCACGTTTGGGGCAGCATCGTTGTGACAGCAATGGTTACTTGCGCTCACATCCCATTAGCCCTTCTTTCTATGGAACACTTCAAGGGCATTTGGAGAGTCGGCCCCGGCGACATTTCTTATGAAGCCGCTGAACACCATTCTCCAACATGGTTGAAGAGAGACGTTGTTAAGGTTGTTGAAAAGTAATCTGAACACACGAGATTTACAATGAAAAAGGGAGCTTCGGCTCCTTTTTTCATGGACAATTACAGGTATTCAAAATCAAGGAGTGTCTATGGCCGGCCTTAATCAAACACCGAAGGGAAACCGAATTTTTATTGGAATCTTCGGCAAAAGAAATGCAGGAAAATCCAGTTTCATCAATCGCCTGACAAAACAAGATATCGCTTTGGTGAGCAATATAGCCGGAACGACTACAGACCCGGTGTACAAGGCTATGGAAATCCTTCCTTTGGGACCTGTGATGATTATCGATACTGCAGGTATCGATGACGTAGGAGACCTTGGAAAACTGAGAATTGGCAAGACTAAAGAAGTCATGTCAAAAACCGATGTGGCTGTAATTCTTTTAGAGGCTGGTCAACCGGTTTCTGACTTTGAGCGCTCCTTGTTGAAGGATTTTAAAGAGCTTGGAACTCAAGTTATTTTTGCCGTCAATAAAGTCGATGAAAAGACTTTAGATCCCAAACAAATTAATCAGATCTCGGAAGAAATCGGCCTTCCTGTATTTCCCATCAGTGCAAAAACAGGAGAGGGTTTTGATGAGCTAAGAGAAGAACTCATTAAAGTTGCACCGAGAGCGTTTGAAGATATCCCGTTCTTGAGAGACTTAGTCAACCCCGGGGATGTTGTTTTGTTCTGTGTGCCGATTGATACAGCGGCTCCTAAAGGCCGTTTGATTCTTCCTCAGGTTCAAGCTATAAGAGATTGCCTGGATGCCAGAGCAGTAGCGATGGTTGCCAAGGTCGATGAAATTCAAAATCAGTTGGACAATCTGAAAGTCCCTCCTGCTTTAGTCGTCACAGACAGTCAAGTTTTTAAAGAGGTTAATGCAATCGTTCCCGAGTCCATTCGACTGACTTCTTTTTCCATTCTCATGGCCCGTCAAAAAGGGAATTTGGATGAATTGGTGAATGGCGCAGAGGCAATCGAGAGTTTGCGGCCCGGTGATAAGGTCTTGATTGCTGAAGCCTGTACTCATCAATGCCAGGCCGATGATATCGGCCGCGTAAAGATTCCGCGTTGGCTGAAACAGAAGGTCGGAGGAGACTTAGATATCGAATGGTATACGGGAGACTCCTTCCCGTCAGACCTAAGCGGATATAAGTTGGTTATCCACTGCGGTGCCTGCATGATAAATCGCAGAGCCATGCTCTACAGACAAAAAGTTAGTAAGGAATATTCCTTACCCATGGTGAATTATGGGGTGGCGATCGCATATTTACACGGTATTTTAGGACGCGTTTTGTCACCATTTCATAAGTAGAATCCGTATATATAACTTCCTCTATGTGAACACGGAGTCCACAATATGAAAATTCCAGAGAAGCTTTCGGGATTCGCCGTAAGCATGTTTTCTTTTTGTCTCGCATCCTCGGTATTAGCTGCGGAACTGAATCTGTATGCCACTATGCCTGATAAATATGCAAGTGAGGTTTTAGCTCAATTCTCAAAAGATACAGGCATTAAAGTAAACTACTTGCGTCTTTCGGCCGGAGAAGTTCTTGCCAGAGTTCAAGCCGAGAAAAATAATCCTCAGGTGGATGCAATCCTGGGAGGCCCTGCCGATATTTATGAGGCGGCCAAAAAAGAAAATCTCATAGAGCCCTTCTTGCCCAAAAACGCATCGGCAATTCCGTCTCAGTTTATTGATCCTGACCACGCCTGGATTGGCATCGGCATCATGCCTCTGGCCTTTATTTCTAATTCTGATTTCTTAAAGAGAAACGGTTTGAAGGCACCTCAATCTTGGATGGATTTGCTAGACCCGAAATATAAAAACTCGCTTATTCTTGCTGATGCCCGAACATCCGGTACGGCAACCGAACGCTTATTTTCTATTCGCGGGGCATTCGGTAAAGAGGCCGGCATTGAATATCAGAAGAAACTTCATAAGAATGTCCAGATGTACACCAAAAGCGGGGCCTGGCCTGCTCTTAGAGTTGGACAAGATTTAGCGGCGGTTGCCATCGTCTATCTCCCTGACGCTCTTGATATCAAACAGTTAGGCCATCGAGTTGAAATTACTTATCCGAAGGAAGGAGTAACTTTCGGGATAGAGGCAGTGGGACTTATAAAAGGCGCAAAACATCCTGAGGAAGCCAAGAAGTTTATTGAATGGGCCGCAAGTCCTAAGTTTGCTGACTTTATTTTGAAAAACAACATTAAGTACGTTCCAACGAGAACGGATGCTGTGATTACGGATCCGGTTTTAAACCTTAAAAACATCAAAGCGCTGGACGTTCCTTTAAGTTGGAAGGGTGAAAAAAGAAAAGAGTTAACAGACGAATGGATAAACCAAGTCTTGCCTACAAAATAATTCTTGAGGAATCTGGATAGTTTGAGGCACACACGCTCAATTATGGAGAAGAAAAAAGAGGCGCGTTAACGTATATATTTTGCGATAGGAGATTTAGAAAAAAATTCTTTTACTATGTAGAGGAATAAGATCTACACAAGAAGCAGATATGTAGAAAGCACTAACCTTAGCCGTTGTCCCGATGGTTGAAAAGGCAGAGAAATCAAATGAAGGCGACACAATTTAATGCTTTCGGTTAGCTAGAAAGCAGTGAAGAGACAAATGAATATCTCATGTACTGTGTAAAAAAGGATATCGAAGAAGGAAAAGAAGATAAGTTGCTAGATGCTGCATTGCTACAGGCGCAAAAGAAATACGGTATCGCTAAAACTCAAAAAATAATTGGCTCGCTTTATCTCGAATGCATGACTAAGTTAAAACAAGCCAATGAAAGGAATGAAGCTCTTTGAAGAAGGTCCGAAAAAAGAGCGTTCGATTGTATGTTTTTCGAACGCTCTTTTCTATTTCACGCTAAAGAATGTCAGTATCGCTGTGCTTTAGCTTCTGACCGTGTTCTCGAGTGGTGTGGAACCCAACTTCAGGCCAGTGTTTTTGTGTGGTCTGAAGGTTATAAATGCTTGTTGCAAGGTAGACCGGGTTGCCGTCAGCATCTTTAGCTAGACGAAGAGTTTGCTCAGTCTCAAACTCTTTCTTTGTCTTTTCGTCCGGATAGGTAAGCCAGCGAGCTGTGGAAACCGGTGTATTTTCATAAATAGCGTCAACCTTGTATTCGGTCGCCAAACGCTGAGCCACAATTTCAAATTGCAGAGGACCAACGGCACCAAGATAAAGGTTGCCAAGTTCGTCTTCGAATACCTGAATTGCACCTTCCTCACCAAGTTCTTTAAGTCCTTTGTGAAGCTGTTTAGCTTTGAATGGATCTTTTGAACGTGCAGCTCTGAAAAGTTCCGGAGCAAAGTATGGAATTCCGGTAAATCCAAGTCGCTCTCCTTCGGTGAGTGTATCGCCGATATGGAGTTGCCCGTGGTTGTAAATACCGATGATATCGCCTGCGACGGCTTTTTCCATCTTAACTCTGTCATTGGCCATAAATGTCAGAGCATTCGGAATCTTCATGTCTTTGCCGTCACGAACATGGTAAACCTTCATTCCGGGTTCATAGCCGCCGGAGCAGACTCGGAAGAAAGCAATTCTGTCGCGGTGCTTCGGATCCATATTTGCTTGGATCTTGAAGACGAACCCAGTGAATTTAGACTCGTCCGGTTCAACTTCTCGGGAACCGCCGTCTCTAGGCTGTGGAATCGGCGCCCAGTTTACAAGGGCTTGTAGAACGTCTTCCACACCGAAATTATTGACACCGGAACCGAAGAAAACAGGGGTCTGCTCGCCACTCAAGAATTTCTCAAGAGAGAAAGGCTCGCTTGCGCCCTCAATGAGTTCAACGCTTTCTCTGACATAAGGCATTTCCAGAGGGAACAGCTCGTCCAAGCGGGGGTTATCGAGTCCTTCGATGACTTCGACATCTTTGGTCAGTTTCTCTCCTCCGGGAGTAAAGCGGTTAAGCTTGTTGCCTAAAAGGGAGAAAACACCGCGGAAGGTTTTACCCATTCCAATCGGCCAAGTGATTGGCGCACAGTCAATTTTTAAGACGCTTTCAATTTCGCCTAAAAGTTCGATTGGGTCTTTGACTTCACGGTCAAGCTTGTTGATGAAAGTAATAATCGGAGTCTTTCTAAGACGGCATACTTCCAGCAACTTAATAGTTTGGGCTTCAACACCTTTTGCCGCATCAATAACCATCACAGCGCAGTCCACTGCTGTGAGAACGCGGTAGGTATCTTCAGAAAAGTCCTCGTGGCCCGGGGTATCCAACAAATTAATTACATGATCCTGATATTGGAACTGCATAACTGAGCTGGTAACGGAAATGCCGCGCTGCTTTTCAACTTCCATCCAGTCACTGGTTGCGTGCTTAGCGGCTTTTCTGCCTTTAACGGCTCCTGCCATCTGAATAGCTCCGCCGAAAAGAAGCAGTTTCTCAGTTAATGTGGTTTTACCGGCGTCAGGGTGAGAGATGATCGCAAACGTGCGCCTTGTCTCTACCTCTTTTCTTAATTGAGGACTCGTTTGAGCCATTTCGTTCCTGTATGTAAAGAAATTACAAAGACAAGAATTTTAAAACAAGCGTTTGTCTCAGACGGATTTGTTGCTAACAACAAGTTTCAAAAAGAAAAATAAACTTTGTTTATAGGTGAAAGAATCCTCTGAAAACAAAAGAAATAAAAAGTCAAAACTACTAGAATTAGCTCCATTATTGCCATTCTCTAACTTCCATCATGCTAAAAAACTATTTCCCCGCTTGGAAACTAAAGCAAGAAGGTGTAATCGCGCCTGACGAACGCCTTCCTCTGTCTCAAACAATTGCTATGGGACTTCAGCACGTAGTCATTATGTTCGGTTCAACCGTGTTGGCTCCGCTGCTTATGGGTTTAAATCCAAATATTGCCGTCTTAATGAGCGGTATTGGTACCCTGGTTTTCTTCTTCATTGTCGGCGGACAGGTGCCTAGTTACCTCGGCTCCAGCTTCGCTTTTATCGGCGTCGTGATTGCGGCGACGGGATATTCGGGCTCAGGACCTAATCCGAATATCGGAATAGCGATGAGCGGCGTGGTGGCATGCGGTGTGGTCTATGCTCTAATTGGCCTTATCGTCATGAAAACCGGCGTCAAATGGATTGAAAGGCTCATGCCGCCTGTTGTCACAGGTGCTGTCGTAATGGTCATTGGTCTGAACTTGGCCCCCGTTGCCGTTAAAGGAATGGGTACGACCTCTTTCGAACATTGGTATGCAACAGCAGCTTTGTTAATTATTGGTTTTGCAGCTGTCTATCTGAGAGGATTCCTCCAGAAGCTTCTCATGATCGTAGGAATCCTTATCTCCTATGTCGTTTATTGGATGCTGACCAATGTTCTGGGATTCGGAAAGCCGATTGACTTCTCTGCCATCCAGAATGCTGCTTGGCTGGGTGTACCGGAATTCACTGCTCCTGTCTTTGACATTGACGCAATTGTTCTTATCGTTCCGGTGGTAGTCATCTTGGTAGCAGAAAACCTCGGTCATATTAAAGCTGTCAACGTAATGACTCACCGCAACTTGGACCCCTATATCGGCCGTGCATTCTTCGGTGACGGTATTGCTACCATTTTGGCCGGTTTTGCCGGCGGTCCCGGTGTGACAACTTATGGTGAAAACATCGGCGTGATGGCAGCCACAAGAGTGTATTCCACTCTTATTTTCCCGGTTGCCGCTTGCTTTGCCATTCTCCTTGGTTTCTCTCCTAAATTCGGGGCTGTAATTCAAAGTATTCCGGGACCGTTGCTGGGGGCGGTTTCAGTGGTCGTATTCGGCTTTATCGCTGCTGCCGGAGCCAGAATTTGGGTTGAAAGTAAGGTTGATTTATCCACTACCCGTAACTTGATTGTTGTAGCAATTACTTTGATTGTGGGTACCGGAGATTTCTCCTTGACTATTGTCGGGTTCAACTTAGGCGGTATCGGTACCGCTACTTTAGCTGCCATCGGCCTTAACCTTCTCTTTGCCCTCAAAGAGAACTACTAATCGATACTTAGAGCAGTCAAATGCCAGAGTTGCCAGAGGTCGAAGTTACCCGTTTGGGTTTACTGAGAAAGTTAAAAAATAAAAAATGTACCGGAGCCGTTGTCAGAGAAACGCGCTTTCGGAAGCCTCTCAGAGCAGACCTAGAGGAGCTTCTTTTCAACCAGACGCTTCAAGACATTAAGCGCCGGGGAAAATATCTCATCTGGCTTTTTGACCGTTCAGCTCTGGTGACTCATCTGGGGATGTCCGGTTCTATGCGGGTCTACCTGCAAGCAGATGTTGAGGTTCAAAAGCATGACCACCTAGATTTAATTTTCGGGGACCTGATAATGCGTTATCACGATCCTCGAAGATTTGGGTTTGTGGCCTATTTCCCCGATAAAGAGTCGGCTTTTGCTATGCCGGAACTTCAGAGACTAGGAGTCGAACCTCTAAGTGAAGACTTTAATTCAAAATTCTTTTATGGAGCTCTGAGACAGACGTCTCTGCCTATCAAGACCTCCCTTATAAGAGGAGATATCGTGGTAGGAGTTGGAAATATTTACTGTTCCGAATCTTTATTCTTGGCAGGTATTCATCCCAAAACAAAATCCAACCGAATCTCTAAAAAAAGGGTTTCAGCCTTAACGGACGCAGTCAAAGAAGTTCTTCAATCCTCCATCGAGTTGGGAGGCTCAACCCTGAGAGATTTCGTTTCAGCGGAAGGGCAGAGCGGCTATTACACGCTGAACAATAATGTTTATGGACGCGAGGGGCAGCCCTGTAAGAAATGTGGGACTTTAATTAAAAAAGTTCAGATTGACGGCCGTTCTACTTTTTACTGCCCTCATTGCCAGCATTAAGAATGAGTTGTTCTGACGGTATTAAATTTCCTTGTATAGCCTTAATATCTTGGCAAAAGCAAGAAGGCAGGAATTCTTTGCCTTGGCAGAAGACGCATGACCCTTACCGACGCTGGCTTGCAGAAATTATGCTTCAGCAGACTCAGGTTACAGCGGTCATTCCCTATTTTCAAAAGTTCGTAGAAAGGTTTCCTACTGTGGAACATCTTGCTTCTGCAAGCGAAGATGAAGTCATGGCCAACTGGGCAGGTTTAGGCTATTACAGCAGGGCTCGAAATCTTCATGCTTGTGCAAAAGCTGTGGTGGAAAAGTTCTCCGGCCGCTTTCCTCTTGAACTTAATAAACTCCTGGAACTCCCCGGTATTGGAAGAAGTACTGCCGGTGCCATTATCAGTGCAGTTACCGATAAGCCAGTTCCAATGCTCGATGGTAATGTCAAAAGAGTTTTTGCAAGGTTCTTTAAGATTAACGAGGTTTACGGAACAGCGGGATTTGAAAAAGTCTTATGGGATTTAACGGAAAATAATCTTCCGCAAGAAGAAGGACGAGCTTTTTCCCAAGGACTAATGGATTTAGGCTCGATGATTTGTACGCGCTCTAACCCAAAGTGTTTGCTGTGTCCTGTCTCAGAGTTATGCCGAGCAGGCAAAGAAGGATGTCCTGCCGAATATCCTATTAAAGCCAAGAAAAAAGCCAAACCTGTACGCCATACGTTTTGGTATGTCTGTACACGGGGAGAGGCCGTGTGGTTGGAGAAGCGCACCGGCAAAGGTGTTTGGAAGCATCTGTGGAGCTTCCCGGAAGGAGATGATTTGACCCGTAAAGGTACTCCTCTGCCTACGGTCTTTCATGAGTTTACGCATTACAAGTTAACGGCTAGTCCCATTCATGTTTTAGATGCTGAACTAAATGAAAGCGATCATGGCGGATGGTTTAGCAGAGAAGACATAGAGCAAATAGGCATTCCTTCTCCCGTCAAGAAGCTGCTGTTGGAAGAAGTTTTTGGAAAAATCTTACTTGCCTAGTGCATCGAGAGTTCGATGACGCAGGACAATCCCATCGTACCTTTCTTTAAACCTTTTTGCTAGGGTTTCCGCAATATATACGGAGCGATGCTGGCCTCCTGTGCAGCCGATAGAAACCGTGAGATAGTGACGATTCTGAGCGCGGTATTTCGGCAGCCACTTAGTGACAAATGCATCAATATCGTTGACCATTTCTTCGACGTCCGGATACTTCTGCAAATACTCAATGATTGGTTTATCTTTGCCTGTGTAGGGACGGAGCTCTTCTTCCCAGTAAGGATTCGGAAGACAACGGACATCAAAAACTAGATCGCTTGCCAAGGGGATTCCTCGTTTAAATCCAAAAGATTCGAAAGTCAGAATCAGAGAATCTTCTTTAGCGTCTGCAAACTTTCTTACCCAGTAGCGAAGGGTGTTCGGAAGCAGTCCCGTGGTATCAATAAGATGACAGAAGGGAAGGAAAGGGTCGAGCATTTCTCGCTCCTTTTCGATTGCCTCAACAAGAGTTCCGGGTGCGGAGTCCGGCTTTTGAGAGAGCGGGTGCTGACGACGTGTCTCGGAGTAGCGCTGCACCAAAGCATCATTAGATGCTGTAAGGCAGAGAGCTCTCATATCCACGCCGCGTTGTGCCAGTGTCGTAAAACACTTCTGCAGGTCTTCCATGGAAAGATCGCTGCGGGAATCTAGGGCGACTGCAATTCTGTCTCGGCCGATGGCCTGAAGATGCGTAACAACTTGTTCTAAAAAAGGAGCGGGAAGGTTATCAATGCAATAAAAGCCGCTGTCCTCGAGCTGATTAAGAGCGATGGATTTTCCGCTGCCTGATAAGCCGGTAACTACGATAAGTTGCATAGAGTCTCCGAATGAATACGCCGTACGAAACAGAACCAAAAGAATATATTAGTGGGAAAGAAGAGGGTTCTGAGAATTCGTAATATCTTTCTTTTTCAAATTCGCTCTTCCAAGTTTGGTCAAACCGCCAAAACTTAGGCATTAACGCAAAGAAAGAGGATTGAAGCGACGTGCTGGAAAACAAATATAAGGGTTTATAGCTAAGAGAAAGTGCTAAATGATTGAAAAATTGTAAGTGGTTAAAATTCGTTTCAAGAGTGAGTCAATCCTCTAAGAAAAATAATTTAGGAAAGAACAATAACCTAATCCCAAGAATCGAGTAGGGCCGGTTATTACCCGTCCCTCTCACACCACCTGGCATGCCGTTCGGCACCAAGGCGGTTCCAGTAAACATCCCTACGTTCCAGATGCGGTTCGCAGGGCCTTTTCTAAACTGTACC
>NZ_NHMP01000013.1 GCF_002221595.1 Turicimonas muris | reverse complement strand
TACAGTTTAGAAAAGGCCCTGCGAACCGCATCTGGAACGTAGGGATGTTTACTGGAACCGCCTTGGTGCCGAACGGCATGCCAGGTGGTGTGAGAGGGACGGGTAATAACCGGCCCTACTCGATTCAGCCATTCAACACTTTCAGGAACTTTTTCACAAAGTGTCTTTACCAACTCCGGATCTGCTCTATTGTCACCGGCGGCAAGAGTCTGTTCAGTATGCAGTTGAGGAGAGTCTTTGACTCCAGCTTTCTTGTAGTCAGCTTCAATTGCAGCATTCAAACCTCCGCCGGAAACCATTGTATTTCCGCCGGGAAAAGGTAATTTTTCCAAAACGACGGTATTAGCACCTTTTTCTTTTGCGACAATGCCGGCTGATAAGCCTGCACCTCCGGATCCAATGACGATGACGTCATAAGTCTTGTCCCAGGCCTGAGGAACTGAGCACAAATCAGCAGCAGAGGCTAAAGAAGGAAGGGAAGCGAAAGGAGCAATTATCGAACTTGCTAGAAGCTGTCTTCTATTGATTGTCATATTATTCTCCAGGAATACAGGTCGGGTTTTCTCTCCCGACAGTAACTATTTTAAGTATCAGGTTCCCCTTTTTAAATCCCATATTAAAGGTAACCTCTTGCTACCTTCTCTCGGGGGCTAACGTCTTTTTTGTACTGAGTTGCAGTTCTAAGGTATCTCTGATTTTTATTGCTCCGCCATGATTGTTAATTGCTTCTTCAATGTTTGAAAAGAATTCGCTTCTAATAGGTTCTTTGAGAGCAATGTGATCGGAATAGGTGCCCAGAAGACCAACATATTCTTTTGCAGAAAAGGTTCGAATCCTTCGGAAGAGAAAATAACGGCAGTCCTGAAAGCCGTACTTCTTAGCGGTTTCTGCTTTTACCTTTGCATTTTCTTCTGTGAACCCGCTGAACTTATTTTTCTTGTTTTTCCAGAAGAAATAAAAATACTTATCGTAGAGCCTGTTGAGTTCCGAGCCAAGTTCCGGATTTTCAATGTACGGATCCGGATGGTTAGAAAACTGCGAAAAGATGCCGTTCTTCTTGAGTAGTGAAAAAACTTTCGTGTAACCCAACACTTCAGGAATCCAATGGAATGCCGTTGCGGAGTAAATTAAGTCAAAAGACTCTTTCGGGAGAGATACGTCCTCGAATTTGCCGGAAATTAGGTGCAAGTTTGGATAGTTGGAGAACTTTTCCTTGCAAACGTCAGCAAGATTTATACCCGGCTCAATTGCTATCAGCTGGCAGCCGGTCGCTAAGAAAGGAAGTGTGGCTTGCCCGGTTCCGATTCCTATTTCCAAAACCTGACTTGTTGAATTAAGAGAGCACGACGCAAATATCTCACGGTAAAGTTCAGGTACGTAGTTAGGACGAAACTTTTCGTAGTTCTGCCCAACAGTATCAAAAGAAGAAGCTAATTCATTAAATGTCATTTTGGATCCGTTGGTGCCTCAGTAGGTTCAGCACTTCTGATAATTGCATATCCAAGTCTTCTCGTGTAAAACTTCTTCATAAAAATGGCCAACTTGCAATCTTCTCTATTCCCAATAACAGACAGTGCTTTTAGTTCCGTTTTGGGGTTTTCCCGTAATATTCTTTTAAGGAGGTGATTACAATTGGTAATTAGATAATCGTGTCAGAGGCAATTATGCGGTGGCAAGGACGAGAAACAAGCAATAACGTTGAAGACAGACGAGGCCAATCCGGATTTGGCGGAGGTATGAACCTGCCTAAAGGAAAAATGGGTTTGGCTGTATTGGCGGTTGTTCTTGTGGCTGGTTATTTCGGCATCGATCTAACGCCTGTCTTAGAATTTGGATCTGATCCCGCAACTTATTCAAATCAAACATATAAACCAACGGCAGAGGAACAGCAGTTAGCTAATTTCTCCTCCGTTGCCTTGAAGAGCACTGAAGATACTTGGAGCAAGCTCTTTAAGAATTCAGGTAAGAATTATGTGCCTCCCAAAATGGTTCTTTATTCCGGTTCAACTCAAACGGCATGCGGTTACGGACAAGCTGCTATGGGACCTTTCTACTGTCCGTCTGACAACAAACTCTACGTTGACTTGTCTTTCTATAAAGATATGCAGAGAAACTTAGGCGGAGGCGGAGATTTTGCTCTCGGTTATGTCTTAGCTCATGAAGTTGGCCATCACGTCCAGAACTTATTGGGCATTGCCGACCAAGTCCGCCAAGAACAATCTCGCGTTTCTCAAAAACAAGCTAACCAACTTTCAGTAATGCTTGAGCTTCAAGCAGACTGCTTAGCCGGGGTTTGGGGACACGATATGAATAAACAAGGCATCCTCGAACAGGGTGACCTGGAGAAAGCATTAAGAACAGCTGCGGCAATCGGAGACGATAGACTGCAGAAACAAAGCACGGGAAGGGTGGTGCCGGACAGCTTTACTCATGGTACTTCGGAACAGCGTTACAAATGGTTCAAAGTCGGATTCGATTCCGGTAATCCTGAAATGTGCAATACCTTTAAATCCGGTCTCAGATGATATTTAACTCCAATTGAATTTCCTGGCAAGGTTTTCGAGTTCTCTCAACCGGTAAGCATCGTCGAAGTTCTGGCGATGCTTTTTCCTTAATCTTTCCGATAATTACGGACAATGTTCGGTTGAGAAAATCGTCTCCAAAGAAAAATTTATTTCAGAAGAAAGAATCGGGGACTGCCAGAATAAACCGACAGTCCCAAAACGACTTACTTCACATTTAATTTAATCTTGTGACAAGTGGCGCACATATTAACCGGGGTACTATGACCTTTGTGACATTCTTCACAAGGCTGATCTCCCATGTGTGTGTAATGAGGATTGGGCTTCAGACTAGAAGTTTTTTGTTTTAATGCTTCATAGTCGCCATGGCACTTTTGGCATTGGGAGGTTGGAACGGTTTGTGCCGGAGGGTTTTCTGTATGGCATGCTGCACAGGTGTTGCCTTTTTGAACGTGTCGGTCAGCTAACATGTCTGGAGCTGCACTTGCCTGTAGGGCCAAAAAGGCAAACGCAGAGAAAATAATTGATTTTAATAATTTCATTTGTCTCTCCTTTTATTTAGCAGTGTTGATGGCGTGACGAGCTCCGATGCGCCCCATTGCAATACCGCTGCTGATTTGGCTTCCGGCGATATCTTCTGCGTACCAGAGACCACCGGAAGCATTTCCGGCGGCATACAATCCAGGAATAGGTTTGTCATCGACATCCACCACCTGAGCATGTTTATTTATCTTCGGTCCCCCGAAAGTTGCGGCAATTCCGCCGCTCATTGGAATCGCATAGAAAGGAGCTGTGGCTATCGGGTGAGCTTTTTTGCGATTGTGCGGAGGAACAAGGGATGGTCCTTTTCCTTCAGAGATGGCCTTATTAAATACTTTTACGGAGTTAACTAAATTTGCTTTGTTAATGCCCGCTTTATCTGCCAGCTCTTCAATAGTATTTGCTTCATATACCGGGCTGTTTAAACGTTTAAAGCGGTCAAGTAATTTAGTGAGAATATTGTCTTCGTCATTGGTTTTGATGTCGCAAATAATGAAAGTTCTGTTATCCGGAGTTACCTGAGGCAGCAATTTGGAGCGCATGGCTTGACCTAAGCTTTCATCTACGCATCTCTTTCCGTCTTTACCGACGATCATGCCGTAAGCAGAATTGCTGACGCGGGCCGGATTGGCATGAGTCTCAGGAACGATAGGACCTGCATAAAATTCGGTCATGTTAACGAGTTTGGCGCCCAAAGGACGAGTCATCATTATATTTTCGCCGGTATTTCTCAGAGAACCGCGAATTTTCAAATTTGCGGCCCAAGGTCCCATGTACATGGTTCTCATTTCCTCATTGGCGGAGAATCCTCCGGTCGCAATCATTACACCTTTTTCAGCCCAATAAATTTTGAAGCCGTTCGGGCCGCGAGTTTTGACGCCAATGACTCTGCCGTTGTCGTTAGTAATTAGTTCGTAGGCTTTTGTATTGACATGAATTGGAAGACCAATTTTCTTTGCAACGGCTAGCATTCTGCGCATCAAAATGGAACCGCCGGTCGTTCCGTCTGTGGTCATATAAAACTGTCTTGAAAGTTTTGGATGAGGGAGATCTTTCTTTAACTTTAGCGGTGTTCCAATATCGATTAACCAATCAATTGCTGGGCCTGACTCCAAAGCAAAAGCTTCTATTGCGTCTCTGTCTCCCATTCCTTGGGTTTCATGCATTTGATCATTTACGAATTTTTCCAATGTGTCGCCCAGGCCTTTTTGCTCACGGCTGCTGAAAGCACAAAGCGTGCCTGACGCATACATAGTGTTGCCGTCTGGGCGGGGAGCTTTCTCCAGTAGGACAGTACTGGCGCCAGCCTGTTTGGCTTCAATGGCAGCGGCTAAACCGGCAGCGCCTGCTCCAATCACGACAAAATCAAATTTTTCACTGTTATCTTTTTTTGCTTGTTCTTTAACAGGTTCCGCAGCTATGTTCTGATTTAAACTGAAAACACCGAGGACCGCTGCTGAAGAAGCTAAAAATTTTCTTCTGAGAATTGAGGACATAAGTTTTCCTTGATAAAAACATTGTTTTTGAAATAAAAATGACGATTTATATTTCATTTGAAATGATAATGCAAAAAATTATTTCATTATTACAGGATATACCCTAGTATTAGTGGAAAATTAGGAAAAGATTTTTAAAATTATGAAATAAATATTTCGTAAAAATGGAAAATAAAGAAAATCAAGAAATTGGAATTGGAAAAATTCCTGCTTTTATTCGAAAAATTGAAGCAAAAATACCTGAATTATCTCGCCAGCATAAGCAAGTTGCGAACTATTTAATTCATAACCTAATTCATGCTTCTTACCTCAACACTGCCCAGCTGGCGGAAGAGGCCGGAGTCAGTCCTGCTACTGTTGTGCGCTTTGCTACGGAAATGGGCTATAAGGGATTTCCTGACATGAAAAAGGAGTTGCGGTGGACTGCACAAGTTTCATTAGAGGGAAAAGCGGTTTTAGAAGTGGATCCACAGAAGTCCTCTAACGCTTTGCAAACCTCAATATCTGTGGCGCAACAGATGCTTCAAAATCTGGCAGACAACCGTGATGATGTGGCATTTTCTCAAGCTGTTAATTTGATTTTCCAAGCAAGAAAAGTAGTGGTTTTCGGGCATAAAGCAAGTTTTGGAGTCGCTGCTCACTGCGCTTATGTCTTATCAAAAGTACATTTTGATGTCAGCCACGTCCTTGGCACTAATTCTTTTGATTCTTTCTCTAAATTAGATGATCTTGATCACCAAGATGTAGCCGTTGTTTTTATGGTCATTCAATATCCCACAGCTACATTGAATTTGATGAGAATGCTGGCCAAGCGCGGTGTCAAAATAGTTCTTGTTTCAGATTTTAAAACAGTACCTGAAGCCTCTTTGGCTTCTGTCGCACTCTTAGTGAGCATTAGTTTTGTTGGTTGCTTTGATGTTGTAACACCATTGCTTGTAGTGGCGGATGCTCTTGCTTATGGTGTCTATAGAAAGGACGAAGAGAAAGCAAAGCGAAGACTCCTACGATTTAACCGTTTTAACGAAGAGGATCAGGCCTTCCGTCAAGTCTGCCGTTTTGCTGACTAAAATGAAGTTTCTCTCTTTGTTCGTAAAGTTGCCGGGAACGATATTTCTATTGGCGGGGCTGATTTTTATTTTATCGACATCCCACTCTTTGGATCTTCATCAGTCTTTTTTTAAATTCTCATTATCTTGGGTCTTTTGGTATCCATTGGCGCTTCTGTATTTTGTCGGTGTAATTGAAGCATTGTTAAACTCTTCAAGAGCTTTACAAAAATTTTCGTATTGGCTTGAAGAAAGATTTCCTAACTCGTTGTCTTTAGTTCTTTTAACGTCAGTGCTTGGAATACTACCGGCCATAGGAGGGGCACTTTTTTCAAGTGCACTCGTCAAAAATATAGGGGAAGGAACTTCAGCTAAGGATCTTCAGCTCGCTGAAATCAATTTTTGGTTCCGACATTTTCATGTTTTCATTAATCCTTTGATCCCTGGAGTCGTACTGACAGCTGCTTTAACTGAAGTATCGATATTTCAACTTATGTTGGTTTTGGCTCCACTGGGAGTCCTAAGCTTTCTAACGGGTTGGTATTGGTTTATTTCTCCAATTGACTTTAAGAGTACATTTTCCTGGCAGCCGCTTAGACTTAACAAAAGTTTTTATATCTCAAGTTTTGTCATATTTGTTGGGACTGTCCTGTCATTGCTTTTCTTCAAAAACTCTTTGATTTTCTTCCTATTTTGGTGTACTGGCTTTACTGCCGTTCTAAGTTTAAAAATCTTAGGTTTTAAAAGAGTTGTGGCTTGCTTTGTTCCATCGGCAAAATTGTTGAAAATTCTCTGGGACGTATCGGGTGTCCTAATCTTTGCTTTTATGTTGAGAGAGGGAGGCCTTAACGAATTAATCTTAAACTGGACAACGACTTCCGTTCTTCCTATGCTGTTCATGCTGAGTGTAGGGATATTTTTTATGGGTCTCATTACTGGAATTTGCCACGCCTACGTTGCTCTTTTAATGCCGATAGCTGCCTTGTTTTATTCCCACGATCCTCTGATTATCGGCTTTCTTTTAGGTGTTGGCTTGAGTTCTCAATTTCTCACCCCGTCTCATCTATGTTTGATAGTTACCTCCGAATACTTTGATGTTCCTGTTAAAAAACTAATCGCAGGATGTATTCCACCGCTGACAGTTGCTTTTGTCGGATGGAGTGCAATTTTGGCTGTGATCTACGAGATTTGGAGGTGAAAACTGCTTCCTCAAGCCTATAAGATCTGTAGACTTTCTTTTGTTTTCTGCTTCTCAGTCAGGGTCAAATTAGCCTTAGGGAACTCTTGGAATTTCAATTTTTTAGTTTGGCCGATGAAAGCGGATAACACAACTGTGAATTTTTAATTTCAAAATTAATCAGAAGAATCAAAAAGTTTCGAACCATAATGGAAGAAATAAAAATGAGCGACTGTGCCGCTCATTCTTAAAAGTTATTGACCTAGCTTTTCCTTGAGCAATTCCCCAAGCGTCTTGATGCCTTCCTCAATTTTTGCTGGAGGAACCGTAACAAAGGACAATCTCATCGAGTTGTATTTTTCCTTTCCAACGGTATAGAAAGCAGATCCCGGAACGAAAGCAACCTTGCGTGCAACGGCTTCTTTCATAAGTTCGTCGGTATTGATGCTTTCCGGGAGCGTTACCCAAATAAACATGCCGCCGTCAGGTTTTGTCCATGTAACTCCCTCTTTCGGAAAATATTGGTCCATGGCTTTAAGCATGTACTCGCATTGGGTTTTATAGATTTCTCTGACGGCCGGAAGGTGTGTTGTCATCAAACCGTCTTCCATGATTTGAGCCGTGATGAGCTGAGTAAAGGTAGAAGTATTCAAATCTACCGCTTGTTTAAGCTGCGTGAGAGGAGCAATAGCTTCCTTCGGACCGACAACATAGCCTAAGCGGAAGCCCGGTGCCAAAACCTTGGAGAAGGTTCCCAAAGAAATAGTCCTTTCCGGTGCGTACAGTCTCATTGACGGAGGCGGTTCTTGGTCGTAATAAAGTTCGCCGTATGGATTGTCATCAATAATCCAGAAGTCATATTCTCGGGCTTTTTCTGCGAGTTTCTTTCTTCTTTCAACCGATAGTGTCAATCCGGTTGGATTTTGGAATGTTGTAATGACATAGGCGAAACGAATGTTTTTGAATTCCGGGCCAATCAAGTCTGGATTAAGACCATGCTCGTCAGTTGGGATTTCAATGTATTTCGGTTCATAAAGATCAAAGGCTTGAATGGCACCAAGGTAACTGGGGCTTTCAACAGCCACTAGGGAACCTTTGTCAATATATGCCATGCCTAGGAGATCAAGCGCTTGTTGGGATCCGGATACAATCTGGATTTCATCCGCTTGAGCAGGAACGCCTTTTGAATTGATGTATTTACCAATTTGATCGATTAAAGGTTTCTCTCCGACCGTCGAACTATATTGAAGAGCCAAGGCACCTTCTTTTTCTAGGACAGTCTGAGTAGCTTTCTCGACTTCCTTAATAGGAAAGCTTTTCGGGGAGGGAAGGCCGCCGGCAAAAGAAATAATGTCTGCTTGACCTGCAAGCTTCAAAAGATCGCCGATGATGGAATTAGTAGAATTTAATACCCTCTGCGACTTTGGGGGTGTTTGATTTTTAGTTTCCGAGTTCATTCTCGCATTCGATTGGTTAAAACAATTAAAAACATATCTCAGGAGTTACACATTTTGTGATTCCCCGTTTTTGTTAGTCTAATTCCAATATTCGCCAAATATCTTGAAAAATACTTAGAAATCCCCAAATAGAAATCATCGGGAAAATTTAAAAGGAATAAAAGAAATGAGTGAACAAAAAAAGGAAACCTTAGGTTTTCAGACCGAAGTTAAACAAATGCTGCACCTCATGGTGCATTCGCTGTATTCAAACCGCGAAATTTTCTTAAGAGAACTTATTTCTAACGCCTCTGACGCTATCGATAAGCTCAAGTTCGAAGCCATCAAAAAACCGGAATTATTATCTCAGGATCCTCATCCTTCCATCCGAATCGGCGTAGATGAAACTGCTCAAACCATTACTATCAGCGATGACGGTATCGGTATGACTCGAGAAGAAGTCATTTCTCATTTGGGTACGATTGCTAAAAGCGGAACTAAAGAGTTCTTTGCTAATCTTTCCGGAGACCAAAAGAAGGATGCACAGCTTATCGGTCAGTTCGGCGTTGGTTTTTATTCTTCTTTCATCGTTGCCGATAAAGTAACCGTTGTTACACGCAAAGCCGGAGATCCTGCTGATTCCGCTACTCTTTGGGAAAGCAACGGTGAGGGTGAATTCACTGTAGAAAATACAAAACGGGATCATTTCGGTACGGACGTTATTCTTCACATCAAGAGTGAAGACAGAGACTTGGTCAGCAAGTTCAGACTCCGCAATATTCTCACTAAGTACTCCGACCATATCTCTACTCCGATTTTGATGGGTAAAGACGAATATAAAGATGACAAAGTCGTCGACACTGGAGAATGGGAAGCTATCAACCAAGGTGCGGCTTTGTGGGCGCGTCCGAAATCTGAAATTACTGAAGATCAGTACAAAGAGTTCTACCATCATGTTTCACACGATCCAAGCGATCCTTTGACTTGGACGCACAACAAAGTAGAAGGCAAGAACGAATATATCCAATTGCTTTACGTCCCAAGTGCTGCGCCTTTCGATCTTTGGGACAGAGAACACGTTAACGGCGTGAAACTTTACGTGAAACGCGTCTTCATCATGGACGATGCCTCCCAGTTGATGCCTAAATATCTCCGCTTTATCCGCGGCGTAATCGATTCTGAAGATCTTCCTTTGAATGTCAGCCGTGAAATTCTTCAACAGTCCAGAGACTTGAAGACAATTCGCGATGGCTCTACAAAGCGTGTTCTTTCCATGCTTGAAGATTTGGCAGCCAGCAGAGCTGCAGACTACGACAAATTCTGGGCTTTGTTCGGAAATGTCTTGAAAGAAGGTATGGGAGAAGACCCTGCCAACAGAGAAAGAATTCAGAAGCTGTTGAGATTTGTTTCTACAGCCACTGAGGGCAAACAGACCGCTACATTAGAAGGCTATCTCGCCAGAATGAAGACAGGCCAGAACAGCATCTATTATGTTACCGGCGACACACCGGAAGCCGCCGCTAAGAGTCCGTTGCTTGAACTCTTCAAGAAAAAGGATGTTGAAGTTCTCCTTATGGGAGGCCCAATCGATGAATGGCTCATGCAGTTCATGACTGAATTCGAAGGCAAGTCTTTTGTCAATATTTCTAAGGGAGATTTGGACCTAGGCGATCTATCTGACAAGAACGAAAAAGAAGAAAAGGAAAAACTTCAAGTTGAATTCAAGCCTTTGATTGATAAGTTCAAGGAGGCCTTAGGTTCTTCCGTTCAGGACGTCCGCATGACATTAAGACTGACGGATTCTCCGGCATGTATCGTTAATGATGAAAACGCTTTAAATCCGGCTTTTGTCAGAATGATGAAGATGGCCGGACAGGAAGTTCCTGAAAGTAAGCCGATTCTGGAATTGAATCCGAATAATCCTTTGGTTGCTCGTTTGCAGGAAAAGAATGCTTTCTCTCCGGATTGGGCAAAACTCTTGTTAGAGCAAGCACAGTTAATGGAAGGTGAAACTCTGGAAGACCCTGCAGGATTTGTCCAAAGAATGAATACCATGTTGGTTGATTCAATGCATGCTAAAGGCAATTAATCCTACTGACTATATAAATTAAATTCATGTACGCCTCTTCTCCGCTCCAGAGAGGAGGCAAATTTTTTATCTTCGAGTAAACAAAAGATCTTGTTTATCGAATATGGTTCCACTGAAAGGAGTCTTCTTGGAGCTTCTATAATTCTTCCTCAAATTTGATTAGTGGCATCCAGTTTTTTCCAAAGGCATATTGATGGCAAAGAAAAAAGTAAGAACACCGGTAGATTTTTCAGAATTGGGTGGTTATAGATATTTGCATTTTGGCTCTGAATGGATTCAAGGAGGGATGCAGATTAATCGTCCCTACCGTCTTGCTCTTGAGTATCAGCAGTCTATGATGGCGTTGGCTCTGTTCGAACCTCATCCT
Organism: Turicimonas muris; assembly: GCF_002221595.1. Classification (GTDB taxonomy): domain Bacteria; phylum Pseudomonadota; class Gammaproteobacteria; order Burkholderiales; family Burkholderiaceae_F; genus Turicimonas; species Turicimonas muris. Next base: position 24,593 of record NZ_NHMP01000013.1, on the reverse strand, counting down.
AAGGAAATTCTGCAACTAGGTCTGGGGGCCGCAGGCTTTGCCAAATTCACTTGGAAATATCTGCCTGAAGCTAAAACTACAGTCGTGGAAATTTCTGAAGATGTATATATGGCCTGCAGGATGTGGTTCAAGCTGCCCGAAGAAGATGACCATCTGAAGATTGTGTTTGAAGACTGCAAGAAATATCTTTTTGAGGGAAATTTCGAACCTGTCGATTGGCTTTTGGTCGATATTTACGATGCAGAAGCTTGGGGTCCGGTTTACGATGATGTGCCTTTCTATCGTCTTTGCAGGAAAGCACTTCGAGAGGGAGGAGTTGCCAGTTTTAATTTATTCGGAGGCGAAGATTTCGAAAAAAGTTACAAGGCGATTTCTGAGGCATTTTACGGTCAAGTGCTTATCATGCCCGAAGTTCAAGAAGGGAACCGCATTGTGATCGCCTCTAAAGGTGAAAAGAAGGATTATTCCATTGAACAATTGAAAGAGCGAGCCGCAGAAATTCAAGCTCGCCTGAAGGTTCCTGCCAAGAAATGGATAAAGATGCTGCAGAAAGAGAACTCTCTTTCTAATGAGTTCAAGTTTTAGACTCTCTAGATATCTCAGCTTTTCAGTTAATCTGCCGGAGCATAGTCAATAGAAAAGAGGCTTTTTTAGGCCTCTTTTCTGCCTCGAAGCTCACGTACCGGGCTTCATTTGTTTGACTTTTTTCTTCTCTGGTTTTTCAAGAAGCTTTTCTTTATATTCGCAGAGGTCTTTAATCGGACAGCGCCAGCATTCGGGAGCTCTGGCTTTGCAGATGTAGCGGCCGAGAAGAATAAACCAGTGATGAGCATTGACGCGGTATTCTAAAGGCGTATACCGTTCCATTTTGATTTGAACTTGCTCAGGTGTTTTTCCGGTTGCGTATTTTGTGCGGTTGGCAACGCGGAAAACGTGCGTATCCACAGCGATTTTCGGCTCACCGAAAGCGACGTTCATCACCACGCTGGCGGTTTTCTTGCCAACGCCCGGAAGCTCAACAAGCTTGTCAAATTCTTGAGGAACTTGACTGTGGTACTTATCAACTAAGGTTTGGCATAGTTCCATCACATTTTTGGTCTTAGTTCTGAAAAGTCCAATCTTCTTGATGTGGTCAAGAAAGGTTTCCGGGCCCATCTCCAACAGCTTTTCCGGAGTGTTGGCGATAGGAAAAATATGCCGGGTCGATTCATTGACACTTTTGTCGGTGGCCTGAGCAGAAAGAACAACAGCAATTAACAACTCAAAAGGAGTGGAATATTCCAATTCGCTTTTCGGGTCAGGATTGTCCGCTTGGAGCACCTTTAAAATCTCTATTCTTTTTGCCTGATTCATTGTTTCTTGTTTAAAAGCTTTGCAAGGAGATCTTTCTTAGCCGCTGCTGATCCTTTGGCATTGAGCTTGGCCTCTTTTTCTTCTTCTATCTGCTTTCTGCGCAGATTCCGGGTATTAAACCTTTGTCTGGAACGGTTTTTATCTTCCTCGGTCCATTCTCTATTCGCTGGCTCCATATCAATGCAGTCCATTGGACAGGCTATCTGACAAAGACAGCATCCTGTGCAAAAAACAGGATCTACTTGATGCATATGTTTTGGAGAACCAATGATGGCATCGGTGGGGCAGGCCGTAACACAGAGTTTGCATCCGATGCAAAGCTTTGGATTAATTACGGCCGTTTCAAAGGGAACATGCTCTCCGCAAGATTGATCCAACGGCAGGATCTCCAACTCTAATAAAGAAGCAAGCTTGCGGATGCCGGCGTCTCCTCCGGGAGGACAGCGGTTTATTTTTTCTCCGCTAACGATGGCTTTGGCATATTCCAGACAGCCTTTATGACCGCATTGTTCGCACTGCGTCTGCGGAAGAATGCTGTCAACCTTTAGAACTAATTGATCCATAAAGAAAGATGGTTACCAGAGGTTTTCAGCGAGAAGGTTTCCGGGCTGTCCCCTGCGCGGAGACACGAATCCTTTGGTTTTAAGGACATTTCGAGCGGATTTCAGCATTTCTGGATTACCGCATAAAAGAACACGGGATTTAACCGGATCTAACTTGCGTTCTGCGGTTGCTTCTAAATCACCGTTTTCAATTAAAGCAGGAATTCTTTGAGATAAGAACTGTGTGGCTTCGCGGGTAATCACGGGAACATAACAGAAAGAATTATTTGGATTGGCACCGAATCTAGAATCGTCCGTAAATTTCTGAATGAGATTGGTGTATGCCAAGTCTTCGGAATATCTGACGGAGTGAACCAAGACGATGTTCGGCCATTGCTTCCAAACAGATTCGTCCTGAAGAATAGACATGAAAGGCGCCAAGCCGGTACCGGAGGAGATGCACCATAACGTATTTCCTCCCGGAATTCTTTCCGGAAGCATAGAGCCCCAAAGTTCCGGCTCTAAGTAACAGGATTGTCCCGGCTCTAAAGCCGTCAGCGCACTGGAAACTCTTCCTCCTTGAACTTCAACAATAAAGAATTCTAAAAAAGGATCTTCCGGAAGAGACGCCATAGAGTAGGGACGACCCTCGTAAGCAGCACCCTCAGCGAAATCTTTTTCGATTCCTAAACGAACAAATTGTCCGGGCTTAAAAGTAAAAGAATCCGGCTTCTCAAATCTCAGAGAAACTAATCCTTCTCTCCAGACTTGCTTCTGGAGAAGCTTAATGGGTACTGCTTTTTGAGGAATCATTCGGGTTCCTTTTTAAGATATTGGCGTTTAACCAACACGTCGCGCCATTCTTCTGCTTCGTCAGTATGAGGCTTCATGCGGGTGATGGAAGGCCAAACTCTTGCTAATTCTGCATTCAAGGCGATAAATTCCTGTTGATCTTCGGGAACGTCTTCTTCAGCCATAATGGCGTTAGTCGGACATTCCGGAATGCAAACTGCACAGTCAATGCATTCATCTGGATCGATGACTAAGAAATTCGGACCTTCTCTGAAGCAGTCGACAGGACAGACGTCAACGCAGTCGGTGTATTTGCAGAGAATGCAAGGTTCGGTGACAACGTGTGCCATTTAATTATTTCTCCAACTTGTAAGTTTTTAAGATTAAGCTCTTTATTTTAAAACTTTGACGAGATATCTTTTTTGTCTGATTGCAAAAAAGTAGGTTCAAAGGAGGTATTTTTATCGAGCGGGCACTTTTTTCGGTAAATGTCTGTAATTCACATTATGAGAAAATCTTTCTCCTAAAAGAAAGTAATCTCTCATTCCTCCGTTAGTATATTGAAAACATTAGAATGACCGCACAACAATTCAGGCAGATTACTACATGATCATAAATTCTCTTCTAGATACCGACTTGTATAAATTTACGATGATGCAGTGTGTGCTTCATCAATTTCCCGGTGCACAAGTTGAATATAAATTTAAGTGCAGAAATGAAGGGACGGATCTTCAAGCTGTTTTGCCGGAAATCAGAGAAGAAATCGAAAACCTATGTACTCTTCAATTCAAGCCCGAAGAGCTTGAGTATCTTTCTAAGCTGCGCTTTATTAAAAGCGATTTTGTAGATTTTCTAGAACTTTTCCGCCTCAATAAAGCCCGTATTGAAGCTTACCCGGCAGCCGGAAGTAAGACTGATATTGAAATTCGCATTAAAGGGCCTTGGCTTCACACAATTATGTTTGAGATTCCTGTGTTGGCCATCGTGGGAGAATGCTATTACCAGAAGTTCTATCCGGTTCCCGATTTAGAGGAAGGGAGAAGGCGTTTAGCAGAAAAAATTCAACTGATTAAGGATCTGCCTAATGGTTCTCCGGGTCTGACAATCTCAGAGTATGGGACTAGAAGAAGATTTTCGAAGGCGTGGCAGCTCGAAGTGATTCGAACTTTGAGAGAACAACTTGGTAACAAATTTGTAGGAACTAGTAACGTATACTTCGCGATGACCGAAGGATTAACCCCATTGGGAACAATGGCGCACGAATATCTTCAGGCGTGTCAGGCTCTCGGGCCGCGTTTGAGAGATTCACAGACGTATGCCTTTGAAATGTGGGCTAAAGAGTACAGAGGAGACCTGGGGATTGCTCTTTCAGATGTTTTCGGAATGAAGGCCTTTTTGTCAGATTTCGATATGTATTTCTGCAAATTGTTTGACGGGGCCAGACATGATTCTGGAGATCCTTATATTTGGGGCGAGAAAATCATCGAGCACTACAGGCGCAATCGTTGTGATCCGCGCACGAAGAGCTTGATTTTCTCCGATATGCTGGATATCCCCAAAGTCATTAGTCTCTACAACCGGTTCCATAACAAGATCAATTTAGGTTTTGGCATTGGGACCAACCTGGTTAACGACCTGGGTTATTCTGCATTACAGAACGTCATTAAACTCGTCCGCTGCAACGGACAACCGGTTGCAAAATTGTCCGATTCTCCAAGCAAGAGCATGTGTGAGGACGAATCATATTTGAAGTACTTAAGAGAGGTCTTCGAGCTTGATGAATGTCAAGAGGCGAAGGCTTAATTTTAATTTTTAGGAAGCATTAATGAAATCTTCGACATCTACGGTTTTGGCATCCGCGTTGGTGCTGGGACTTTTGCCGCTTAATGCCCACGCTTCTCTCCCGGGAGCATCTCTTTCTTTATGGTGGGCAGTGCCGTTTGCCGGCATTTTGTTGAGCATCGCTCTGGGACCCTTGCTCTTTGCGCACTTTTGGCATAAGAATTACGGAAAAGTTGCTCTTATGTGGGCAATTCTTTGTGCTGTGCCTCTTTATATTTTCTTCGACAGCACAACCAGTACTCAAGCTCTCGCACATGCTCTCATCGGCGACTATGTGCCGTTTATTATTTTCGTAGGCTCTTTGTACGTGGTAGCCGGCGGTATTCACTTAAGAGGCTCTTTCTTAGGCCGCCCGGTTTTGAATACAGGATTCCTTTTGGTTGGTGCCGTTCTTGCTAACTTCATGGGAACAACAGGCGCTGCAATGCTTCTTATTAGACCTTTGATTGAGGCTAACAAAAAGCGTCACTATCAGATGCACACCTATATTTTCTTCATCTTTATTGTTGCCAACATCGCGGGTTCTCTTACTCCCTTAGGCGATCCCCCGCTGTTTTTGGGCTTCCTTCGCGGCGTAACTTTCTTCTGGACTGCTGAGCATCTTTTGCTTGTCACCGGACTTGCGGTTGGTCTTCTTTTGTGCGTTTACTTTCTTGTTGATACCATCCTCTTCAATAAAGAAGTTAAAGCCAATCCTTCTCTTCTAGAAACGAAAGAGAAGATTCCGTTCGGCATTGAAGGTTCGGTTAACTTTATCCTTCTTGCCTGTATCGTTGGTGCTGTTCTTATGTCCGGTTTCTGGAAGACAGGGGTTGAATACCATGTGCTTGGTGTGCATTTAGCTCTTGAATCCATAATCCGTGACGGAATTTTCTTAACTGCCGGCATCCTTTCTCTTTTACTTACCAGAAAAGAATACCGTGAAGCCAATCAGTTCAGTTGGGAACCGATTCTCGAGGTCGGCAAGCTATTCTTCGGCATCTTCGTGACAATCGTTCCTGTCTTGGAAATGCTTCGAGCAGGCCACGAAGGTGCATTCGCACCGTTAGTTTCTTTGGTAACAGGCGCGGACGGTCAGCCGGTTAATGCAGCATTTTTCTGGCTCACGGGCATGCTTTCCAGCTTCTTGGATAACGCTCCGACTTATCTTGCCTTCTTTAATTTGGCCGGCGGCGACCCTCAGCTCTTGATGACTAAAGAAGCTCACACTTTGATGGCTATCTCTATGGGTGCCGTATTTATGGGCGCGATGACCTACATTGGAAATGCTCCGAACTTTATGGTTGTTTCTATTGTGCAAAACCGAGGAATCAAGATGCCGACATTCTTTGGCTATATGATTTGGTCCTACGGCATACTTATCCCAATCTTCTTAATGCTTACCTGGTTATTCCTTATGTAACCCTAGTATTAAGACAGACTAGCTAATGCTAGTCAAGAACTAGAGCCTTCCAGATGAAAAATTTAGGAGGCTCAAATTTTTTGTACAGAGTTATTGCTTTTTATTTGGTTTGTCAGCAGGAGGAATTCAAATCTTTCATATATGCAACTAATAGAAATCTTTTCAGTAGGTGTTCATAAGAGTAATTGTAACTTCTTGTTTTAATTGAAGAAAAAGTATATTGATGGAATAGATCTTAGCGCTGATGTCGTTATCTTCGAAAAATGCCCGCAGGGCGGCGGCAACACAGCCGTTTCCTCCGGCGGCATGATGATCCCTAACAACAGAGAACGTGCCATCGAATACTTGAGAAAGACATACGATTTTGCCAACAGCGAAAAATATGACGAACTCTTGACTGCTTTCGTTGACGAAGCCATGAAGTCCAAAGACTTCCTTCTTTCCTTGGCTCCGGATCAGAAGGTTTACATCTACGGTCACGCCGGCTTCCAGAGCATTCCTGAATCCGACGCTATCGACAAATGGCGCTTCCGCACTCCGAAAGGACAGAAGACACGCGGCGGTGATATGCTCTTCAATAACTACCGCTACGCTGTTGAAACCGTCAGAAAGATCCCTGTTGTTTACAATGCACGCGGTCTTGAATTGATCACAAGAAACGACGAAGTTCTCGGTGCTTGGATTGAAATCGACGGCAAGAAAGAAGCTGTTAAAGCTAAGAAAGCAGTTGTCCTTGCTACAGGCGGCTACGAATTCGACGACAAGATGCTCTCCAACCATACAATGGGTCAGAAGTTCCATCGCTTAGGCCACCCGGGCAACACCGGTGGCGGCGTCCGCATGGCTCAGGCAGCCGGTGCAGACCTCTGGCACATGAATGCTCTCTCCTGCCCATTGGAACTCGTTGTTCCGGGCTTGAAGACAGCTCTGCAGATCAACATGCTTGCTCCATCTCACATCTATGTTGACCAAGATGGCAAACGCTTCGTTAACGAAAAGATGGACAACCACACCTGCATTTACGGTGTTAACCTTCTTGACGCTGTTAAGCATCGCTATCCGAGAATTCCTTGCTTCGTTATCTTTGATGAAGAAGCCCGCAAACGCGGCCCGATCATCGGCGGTGCAACTTCCGGCTACGCTTTGAACCGGGAAGACTACAAGTGGAGTAAGGACAACAGTGCTGAAATCGAAAAAAGCGTTATCGTCAGCGGTCCGACAATCGAAGAATTGGCTAAGAAGATCAACGTTCCTGCTGAAAACCTTGTTGAAACCGTTAAGAGATGGAATGAACAGATTACAGCCGGTGCCGATAAAGACTTCGGACGTCCTCTTGAAAAGAAAGGCAAAGTTGCTTTCGAAGGACGTGAAGCTCCGATCATCTCCCGTCCAATCGGTGAAGGTCCATACTATGCAGCTGAACTCTATCCGGCCATCCTGAATACCCAGGGCGGCCCGAAGAGAAACAAACTCGGTCAGGTTCTTGATCCGTTCGGCAACCCGATTCCACGTTTGTACAGCGCCGGTGAATTAGGTTCTATGTGGGGCCACATCTACCAGGGTGCTACCAACAACTCCGAAGCGTGCGTATTCGGAAGAATTGCAGGCCACACAGCTGCCGGCGAACAAAACTGGCAATAAGCTCTTCAATAAATTCTTTTAACTAACAAGTGCCGCGCAAGCGGCACTCCTCCCGAGATTTATCATGTTAAAGACCGTTGTTTCCATCTTAGTTTTAGCTTTATCGGCCACGACTTCTTTTGCAGCTGATAAGATGCTCGCTGATCGCCACATGGAAAGAAGCGGTAAGTGCGAAGCATGCCATACCACAATGCCTCCGAAAGCGGTAGCCACTTAGCAGTGTCTGGTTTGCCACGGAAGCTATGAAAAAGTCGCAGCCCGTACCGACAAGAATGACATCAATCCGCACGACTCACACATTGAAAATCCGGATTGTACAAGCTGTCACCGCGGTCACAAGAAAACAGTTCTCTTGTGCGACGAATGCCACGAATTCAGAGAACTTAAGGTTCCTTAATTCAAAGCAGAGCAATTAAGTCTCAGCTATGCTCCTTAAAAGAAGGGACGGATTGAAACTCTAAGTATTTGATCGGTTCTAATTTTCTCCTCGCAAGAATCTGACTGAAAGAAGTATTCATTTTTCTCCTGCAGAAGAGGAAGCGGCGAAAGGGGTGGTTGTTTTTGTTGCTTCCTCTTCATTTCATTCTTTAATAACTTTTCAGCAAGCTGCACTTGGCTTTTATTGAGAAAGCCTTAGAACTTTTGTCGCTCGAAAGCTGAAGCTCTCTGGGTATCAATATGAAAAAACTAGCTATTGTCCTTCTCATGGCTGCTGCAGGTTTATCCGGGACGGCCATGGCAGCCGATAAACCTTCCGTTTTGGTCGTGTTAGCCTCCGGCTTTGAAGAAGGAGAAACCGTGGAAATCCTCGATGTAGTTCGTTGTGGTGGTTTTCCGACCGACAGCGTCAGTATCGCAGGTGAAATGGTTCCTGGCGCTCATAACATCACCATCAAAGCTGACAAAGTTTTAGGTAATGATCTTACGCAGTTTAAAAATTACGACATGATCGTTCTTCCAGGGGGATGGACAGGTGTTGATAATATGCTTTCTGACGAAAGACTTCTTGATTTGGTTCGTCACTATGACCAGTCCGGCAAGTTTGTCGCTGCAATGTGCGCCGCTCCTAACGTCTTAGCAAAGGCAGGCATCCTCAAAGGAAAGACAATGACTGCCTATCCAGGCAAACGCACTGAACCTAACTACAAAGATGCCAACTATGTGAAAGACGTTGTGGTTATTGACGGAAAATTAGTTACAAGTCGCGGTCCCGGAACGGCTCTTCCATTTGCTTTTGCATTGGTGGATGTTTTGGGAGGAGACAGTGCTTTCATTAAAGGACGCTTCCTTTATGACGAAATGAAAGCTTGGCCCGACTGGTAAAATCCTGCGAAAAACCAATAATTTGTTTCTCAGGCTAGCAGTTCGAATGTGAAAATTGCAGTGAAAAGTCTCCTTGGATAATTTCCCTGGAGGCTCTTTTTATTATTAGGACTCAGAATTTTCAATATCCATTTCAAATTCCCATGCTAAATAACATTGTAGGCACGGATGTTGTAATTTATTTTTGAAAAAAGGCTCTCATGGTTTGAAAACGTCCTCCCCCTCGTTATAATGAACGGAATTATATGCACGCCAAAAGCGCGTCTCTTTTTTTTTTCTTTCGGGATTAAGGATGACGAAATTCGTATTTGTGACTGGTGGTGTTGTTTCTTCTCTTGGTAAAGGAATCGCAGCCGCCTCCCTAGCAGCAATACTTGAATCCCGCGGCCTCTCAGTAACAATCATCAAAATGGACCCCTACATCAACGTGGATCCGGGCACAATGAGCCCCTTCCAGCACGGGGAAGTGTTTGTTACGGAAGACGGCGCGGAAACTGATTTGGACTTAGGCCACTATGAGCGTTTTATTACTCCAAAAATGCATAAGGCCAATAACTTTACAACAGGTCAGATCTACCAGAACGTGTTGAGGAAGGAAAGACGCGGTGAATACCTCGGCAAGACCGTTCAGGTCATCCCTCATATCACCAATGAAATTCAAAACTTTATCATTCGCGGTGCTCATGCAGCCGGAGATCCTGATATCGCAATCGTTGAAATCGGCGGTACCGTTGGTGATATCGAATCTTTGCCATTCTTGGAAGCCGTTCGTCAGATGTCCTTGAGGCTAGGAGCAAATAACTCCTGCTTCATCCATTTGACATTGGTTCCTTATATTCCAAGTGCCGGCGAGTTAAAGACAAAGCCGACTCAGCACTCCGTCGGAGAGTTAAGAAAAATCGGTATTCTTCCAAACGTTCTTCTCTGCCGTGCAGACCGTAAGATTCCGGAAGATGAAAAGTCTAAGATCTCTCTGTTCGCTAACGTTCCAATCAACGCTGTCATCTCCGTTTGGGATGTAGACACCATCTACAAAGTTCCAATGATGCTTCACAAACAAGGATTGGATGCGATCGTCTGCAAAACATTGGATATCAACCCGAAACCGGCTGACTTGTCCGCATGGGAAGAAGTTGTAGAGAAACTTGAAAATCCAAAAGACGTAGTCAAAGTTGCCATGATCGGTAAATATGATTTGGCCGACTCTTACAAGTCTTTGAATGAAGCTTTGATCCACGCAGGCATCCATACCGGCCATAAAGTCAAGACTACATTTATCGAAGCCGAAGAACTCGAAAAGAATGGTACCGACTGCCTCAAAGAAATGGACGCTATTCTTGTTCCGGGTGGTTTCGGAAAACGCGGCACGGAAGGCAAGATTTTGGCTATTCAGTATGCCCGTGAAAACAATGTTCCATACCTTGGCATTTGTTTGGGCATGCAGCTTTCCGTAATCGAATTCGCACGTCACGTATGCGGACTTGGCGGAGCTAACTCAACTGAGTTCCAACCTGATACACCGCATCCTGTCGTGGCTCTCATTACCGAATGGCAAGACAGAACCGGCAAGAAGGAAGTTCGGACTGAAGACAGCGATCTCGGCGGTACTATGAGATTGGGTAAACAGGAAGTTCCCGTTAAAGCCGGTACAAAGGCTCATGACATTTATGGCGACGTTGTTGCCGAACGCCATCGTCACCGTTATGAAGTCAATAATTCTTACTGCGATCAGTTCGAAAAGAACGGTTTGGTTATCGCTGCACGTACCCAGGGCGAAAACCTTCCTGAAATTGTTGAACTCCCGCAGAATGACTTCTTTGTCGGCGTCCAGTTCCATCCGGAATTTACTTCTTCTCCGCGTTTCGGCCATAAGCTCTTCAATGCTTTCATCCGCAGCGCTGCTAAATATAGAGACGAACACCACAAGGAATAATTTTTAATGAAACTTTGTAATTTCGAAGTCGGTTTAGATAAGCCGTTTTTTCTCTTCTCCGGTCCGTGTGTGATCGAAAGCGAACAAATGGCTTTAGATATTGCCGGCAAAATGAAAGAAATCACCGATAGACTGGGCATTCCTTATATTTTTAAAGCAAGTTACGATAAAGCAAACCGCTCTTCGGATGCAAGTTTTCGTGGATTAGGAATGGAGAAGGGACTTCAGATTCTCGAAAAAGTAAGAGAGCAAATCGGAGTCTCGGTAGTAACCGATGTTCACACTGCAGAAGAAGTTCCTGCGGTTGCGGCCGTTGTAGACGTACTTCAAACCCCGGCTTTCTTATGCCGTCAGACAGACTTTATTACTGCTTGTGCAGTTAGCGGAAAGCCGGTAAATATCAAGAAGGGCCAGTTCTTGGCACCTCACGATATGAAACAGGTTGTGATGAAAGCCAGACACGCTGCTCAAAAGGCAGGTCTCTCTGAGGATCGTTTCATGGTCTGCGAGAGAGGTGCCTCATTCGGCTACAACAACTTAGTCTCCGATATGAGAAGTTTGGCCATTATGAGAGAGTGCAACGCACCTGTGGTTTTTGACGCTACTCACTCCGTCCAACTTCCCGGCGGCCAAGGAACAAGCTCCGGAGGACAGAGAGAATTCGTGCCTGTATTAGCACGCGCGGCGGTCGCTGCCGGCGTCTCGGGTCTCTTTATGGAAACACATCCCAACCCTGCCTGTGCTAAGAGCGACGGCCCTAATGCCGTTCCTTTGAATAGGATGGAAGAGCTTTTGGAAAGTCTTGTGGCTCTGGATAAAGTGGTAAAGAACAATCCGGTATTTTTAGAAAATAATTTTCGTTAAATTTTATTGAGGACAATATGAGTGCAATTGTTGAAGTACTTGGCCGTGAGGTTTTAGATTCCCGCGGAAATCCTACGGTTGAAGCTGAGGTTGTATTGGAAAGCGGCGCTTTCGGCCGTGCTTCTGTCCCCAGCGGTGCCTCTACAGGCAGCCGTGAAGCTATCGAACTCCGTGACGGAGACAAGTCCCGTTACCTGGGCAAAGGTGTTCTCAATGCCGTAGCCAATGTAAACGGTGAAATCAGAGACGAATTGATCGGCGAAGAAGGTACCGATCAAGCATTGATCGACCAGATCATGATTGAACTTGACGGTACAGACAACAAGTCCAGACTCGGTGCCAACGCTATTTTGGCCGTTTCTATGGCGGTTGCCAAGGCTGCAGCTGAAGAAGCAGGACTTCCTCTTTATCGTTATTTCGGCGGTACATATGCTACAACCTTGCCGGTTCCGATGATGAACGTCATCAACGGCGGTGCGCATGCCAACAATAACCTTGACATTCAGGAATTCATGATTATTCCTGCAGGTGCTCCTTCTTTCAAAGAAGCTCTTCGCTACGGTGCTGAAATCTTCCACACATTGAAGAAGATTATCAATGGCAAAGGCATGACAACTGCTGTCGGTGACGAAGGCGGTTTTGCTCCTACATTGCATAGCCATGAAGAAGCTATTGAATTGATCGTGGATGCCATTGAACAAGCAGGCTACGTTCCCGGTAAGGATGTATTCATTGGTTTGGACTGTGCTTCCAGCGAATTCTATGAAGACGGTGTTTACAACCTCAAAGGTCAAGGTCAGACACTTACTGATGACGAATGGATTGCTAAGCTCCAAGAATGGTGTGACAAATATCCAATCATCTCCATCGAAGACGGTATGGCCGAAGGCGATTGGGAAGGATGGGCCAAGCTTACTAAAGCATTAGGCGATAAAGTTCAGTTGGTTGGTGATGATCTCTTTGTGACCAACACAAAGATTTTGAAAGAAGGTATTAAGAAGAGTACAGCTAATTCCATTTTGATTAAGATTAATCAGATTGGCACATTGACTGAAACTTTCGCAGCCATTGAAATGGCCAAGAGGGCTCGTTACACTGCCGTTGTTTCTCATCGCTCCGGTGAAACTGAAGATTCAACGATCGCTGATATCGCTGTCGGTACCAATGCGGGACAAATCAAGACAGGCTCTATGTCCCGCAGCGATAGAATGGCAAAATACAACCAGCTCTTGAGAATTGAGGATGAATTAGGCGATCTCGCCGCTTATCCGGGGCTGGATGCCTTCTATAACATCAAACGCTAATGGCTGCATACAGTAAAACAACCAGCAATACGGCACCAAGGTTAATAGCCTTGGTGCTATTGGTCCTTTTGGTCCTCATTCAGTATCCTTTGTGGTGGGGCAAGGGAAGTGAAAGAGGACTTCAAGAACTTAACATTCAGCTTGTGAAACAGAAACAAGCTAACGAGAATGTTCTCGCTCAAATCAATCAAATACAAGCCGAAGCGGCTAGTCTTCGTGAGGGTAAAGATGCCTTGGAGGCTCGCGCTCGCCTTCACATGAACATGATTCGTGAAAACGAAGTCTTGTTCCGTCTTTCGGAATATCCTGAAGATAAGAAATAATCGCGGATTTGCGCGATTTTTCATTCCAACTAATTAAAATTATCTGATCCTTATTTTTACAGGAAGTGTTCCCATGCCTCGTCCAATTGAAGCTTTAATTGACAAACACGCTCTTCAACACAATATTGCACTGCTTAGAGAAAAAGCCGGAAAACGATTTATGTGGTCTGTCGTCAAGGCTGATGCGTACGGTCATGGACTTCATGGTCTCTTAGATATTTTTAAACTGACTGACGGTTTAGCATTGCTGGATGTAGACGAAGCCGTTGCAGTTCGCAATCTCGGCTGGAAAAAGCCAGTTCTTTTAATCGAGGGCTTCTTCACATATGACGACTTAAATAAAGTAGATAGATATGGGATTGATACTTTGATCCACTCGGATTGGCAGATTGAAGATCTCAAAAAATTTAACTTTAAAAATAAAGCCAGGGTTCATATCAAATTAAATTCTGGGATGAATCGGCTTGGCTTCCTTCCTGCACGGGCCAAAACTGTTAAAGAAGAGCTTGAAAAGATTCCTATGGTAGAAGTTGTGGATTTTGTCACTCATTTTGCTAACTCAGAACTGACTTATCCTGCTGACGGCAAGCTTCCGGTTTCCGGTCAGCTTAATAATTTGGTGTCTTTAGAAGAATTACCCTGCGCTAAATGCTTCTCCAATTCAGGGGCTATCCTTTGGCATCCGGAAGCTGCAGACGGTGCTGTTAGAGCCGGAATTGCTTTATATGGCGTGAGCCCGGACGGCAACAAAACCTCTGAGGAACTTGGCCTGACACCGGTAATGACTTTGAGAGCCGGTATCTTAGGTACTCAGAACCTTCAACAGGGAGACGCCGTAGGGTACGGGTCTAAATTCATAGCAGACCATCCAATGAGAATTGCAGTGCTTGCATGCGGCTATGCTGACGGCTATCCCAGGCAGAAAGCGGAAGATAGATTTGTATTGATTCATGGAAAGAAAGCTCCTTTAGTCGGGAGCGTATCCATGGACATGATTACCGTTGATATTACAGATATTCCTGAGACAAAACCGGGTGACTGGGCTGAATTATGGGGAAAGGATCTTTCGGTCAATGAAGTAGCAGCATTGCACGGCACAATTGGCTATGAGCTACTAGCTAACTTAAATATCAGGGTAAAGAGAAAATTTATCGGTTAAAAAGCGAATAATTTTTTTCCTTTTCTTCTCTATAAAAGCAACAGGCTCCGTAGGAGCCTGTTGCTGCATTGAATCTCGGTCTAACTGTTAGTAATGGCCAGCTTGGCAATAAGTGAGATCATCAGAAGCGAAATGACTAGATACAAGGCCTTCCTAACGACCTTAGGCCCGATTTTTATAGCGTACTTCGCCCCAATCCGGTTCCCTAGAATGCTTGCAATAGCGCAAGGAATTGCCAGAGAGTAGGCCACGGTGCCTGCGGACGCAAAAGTACATACCGCTCCGAGGTTGGCAAAGATATTGAAGATTTTTGCCGTTCCGGAGGATTTAACTAAACCGGCTTTTAATAAGACATGAATACCGATGAGAAAAAAGCTTCCGGCCCCTGGTCCGAAAAACCCTTCATACATGCCCACCGTAATCCCAATCAGAATGGCCTTCCATCGCCATCCTTCTACTTCTTCCACTTCTTTGTCAATTTTGAAGACACCGCTGAGTAAAGAAATGGCAAGGCCGACGGGGATCAGACCAACCATAATGAGAGTCATTTTTTGATTATCAATCGATAGAGCTAGCCAAGAGCCTAGAACACCTCCGACAAAGGAGGAGATCGCTCCTATCAAGGCGACTTTCTCGATAATCTGTTTGTTTTGCCAAAAAGTAAAAAGTGCGACGGAAGAGCCGCACATGGAAGCAAGTTTTGTTGAGCCTAAACAGAAATGTGCTGGAACACCAAGCATCAAAAGTGTTGGAGTTGTAATAAGTCCGCCCCCTCCGGCGATCGAATCAATGCATCCCGCGATAAAGAAGGCAAGACAGCAGATGAGGATTAAGGTAAGAGTGACTTCCATAGTTTAGAAATTTTGAGGTACTTTGTGAATTTTAAGAATAATCTTTCGGGATAACCGTTTTTCTTTTTTTTCTCAGAAGAAATCCTCATAAAAAAAGCCTCCCGGTAGAGGAGGCACGAATCAGGAACTAAATTATTGCCGAGTAGAAGGAACGTCTTCTTTCGATACTGTCATAGGACTGTCCTCCAGGAAGAGAGCCTCAATATCGGCCGGAGAATAGGTAATCGTTTTGTTGCAGAATTGGCAGGTGACTTCAACCTTGCCTTCGGCTTTTAAGATGTCTTCCAATTCTTTCTTACCCAAGGACTTCAGCATGGCATCGGTTTTTTCCTTTGAGCATCCGCATTGAAACTGAATCTCTTCCGTACCAAGCAGTTGGATTTTTTCTTGCCAGAAAAGTCTCCGGAGAATGACATCCTGACCTAAGGTTAAAAGTTCGTCTTCTTTCAAGGTCCCAGCAATCTGAGAGATTCTCGGCCATGCGTCCTTATCCATGTCTTTATTGGCTGTGCCGCCGTCTTCAGGCATCTTCTGAACCAACAGGCCACCGATGATTTTGCTCGTGGAGGCTAAGGAAATCTTAGTCGGAAGCTGTTCACTTTGTTCCATGTAGTTTTCTAAAATTGCGGCAATAGAGTCGCCAACCAAAGGAACTACACCCATATAAGGCTGGTCGGACGGTCTTCTGTTTGCAGGATCAAGAATAATGGCACATTGACCCTCGGCATCGGCATTAATCAAATCTTGGAAAGACGAATTGTCGGCAATTTTGGCATCTTCTCTTAATTTAGCCATGGCACGGACAGTTGTGCGGTTTTTAACTTCCACTACAACCATCGAGACAGGCCCCGACCCTTTGACTTGAACAATTAAGGAACCATCAAACTTAATGGTGCTTGATAAGAGGAGGGCGCCGGCGGTGAATTCGCCGAGCATCTTGTTGACTGAAGCAGGATAATTCTGGAACTGAGTCATTTCCTGCCATTGGTCCTCTAATTGAACGACAGCTCCTCTAACCGGAGCATCTTCAAACATGAACTTGGTAATTTGATCAGGAAGTTTTGTAATTTCTTCAGACATTCAGGTCTCCTTAAAGTTTCTCAAATTCTAAGAAATTATTTGGCTTCATAAGTAAAGACTAGTTCAGTTTGGTCATCTGATTAATGATTTGTTTTAAAGTGATAGTCTGTCTTATAGAACTTCCGTTCGAATCATTATGGATTTAAGAAGTATAGAAAAAAGTTCGGTTATCCCCGATTTGCATATGCATTCCATTTTTTCAGACGGTAATTACACTCCTGAGCAATTAGCCGAAATGGCTTCGGAAAATGGCGTAAATTTAGTTTCGCTGACAGATCATGATGAAATTGCCGGCAATGAAAGGATGCGGAAAGCTTGTGAACAAAAAGGTATCGCTTTTGTGTCGGGAGTGGAAATCTCCACTGGCTATGCTAACAAAGAGATCCATATTGTTGGCTTAAATATCGATACTTCTTGTCCTGAGTTAATAAAAGCTTTGCAGGAAACAAAGGTAAATCGCATAGAACGTGCGGAGGAAATTTCTAAAAAGCTGAAAGAAATGGGCTATCCCGGAGCTTTGGAAGGCGCGATGAAATTTGTCACTAACCCTAACTTGGTCTCAAGAATTCATTTCGCAAAATGGCTGGTGGATACGAAGGCGGCCTCCTCTATTGACAGCGCGTTTGAAAAGTTCATTGGTTCGGGAAGACCTGGTTTCGTTTCTCTTAAAGCTCCTACTATTTCACAAGCTGTTCATCTAATCAAGAGGGCACGAGGAATTCCGGTATTGGCACATCCAGGCCGCTATGGCTTAAAAGGTTGGAAACTTCAGGCACTGCTGGATGAATTCAGGAATGCCGGAGGTGAGGTCATTGAAGTGACGACGGGAAGTCATTCTTCAAAAGATAATACAATGATCTGCCAAATTGCCAGAGAGCAAGCTTTTATTGCTTCAACGGGCAGCGATTTCCATAGATTAGATACAAGATGTCCAATCGGAAAGCAAGGAGAGATACCTTCTGACTTAACTCCGGTCTGGTCGCTTTTTTGAAAAAAGGATAAAAATAAATGGGTTACATATTAAATGTCATGCCTGACTCTCCCCAACCTCATAGAATAGAACAGGCGGCTCAGTTGCTGACAAAAGGGGCAGTGGCGGTTGTGCCGACTGACACAGGTTTTTCTCTGGTGTGCAGAATGGACGACAAAGAAGGACTGGACAAAATCCGTCTCATCCGTCAGCTAGGAGAAAAGAAGCATTTAACTTTGCTTTGTGACTCTTTGAGCCAAATGAGCCAGCTCGCTCGAGTTAATAATACTGGTTACCGAATGGCTAAAAGTGTTACCCCCGGACCGTACACATTTATTTTGGAAGCCACTCGTGAGGTTCCCCGTAGACTTTCGCATCCCTCTAAGAAAACTATCGGTATTAGAGTCCCGCAAAACAAAGCTTTGAAAGCTTTACTGGAAAAAATTGGCGAACCCTTAGTCGGTACTACCATGATTATGCCTGGGCAAGAGGATCCTTTGTCCGAAGCATGGGAAATTCAAGATGCTATCGGGGATCAATTGGCCTTCGTTCTGGATGATGGTACTGTTGCCAAGGGTGATACCACAGTAGTAGACCTCTCCGGAGACGAACCTGAAGTTCTTAGAAAAGGGCTAGGGAATTGCAAGGCCATCGGCTTTTGATACAACTTTGAACACTTAGAAAAATTAAAATTAAATAAACTTCTGCTTTATGGACATCAATTCAATTATTCAAACAATTACTGTATATGCCATCCCTTTGATTTTGGCAATTACTATTCATGAAGCAGCCCACGGTTATGTGGCACGTTATTTTGGCGACCAAACAGCATGGATGCTTGGCCGCGTGACTCTTAATCCGATGAAACACATTGATCCGGTTGGAACGATTTTGGTTCCTGCGGTAATGCTTCTTGGAAGTGCGGTCAGCGGATTAGGGGGGATTGTTTTTGGTTGGGCAAAGCCTGTTCCCGTCAATTTCAGAAACCTGCGCAATCCCAAACAGGCAATGATTTGGGTGGCAGCTGCCGGGCCCGGAGCCAATCTTCTACAGGCCATTATTTGGGCCATCCTTCTTAAGGTTATTTACTCTGTAGGTCTGACTGAGAATTACTTCTATGAAGTTTGTCTTGCCGGTATCAACGTCAATATCATGTTGATGGCATTGAATTTAATTCCGATTCTTCCATTGGACGGCGGAAGAATCTTGACAGGATTGCTGCCTCCTGGTTTGGCTTACAAATACTCCCGCATCGAGCCCTACGGGATGTACATTTTGTTTGCTTTGATTTTGACCGGCATGCTTTCCATCGTCATGAAGCCCTTTATGCATTTTGGCCTTTCCATCGTCAAAGCATTCCTATAGGAAATGGAGGAACTATGAGTTGTGAGATTAAAAACGGACCTGCTGCTCACTCTTTAAAAGGATTGAAAGGGCAGCCTTCAAAATGGCTGGAAAGATTTTCCAGACTGTTTCCTAAAAATGCAAAGGTCTTGGATTTGGCTTGCGGCTGCGGAAGAAATACAAAATACCTTTCTAAGATGGGTTACGAAGTAACGGCGGTTGATTGGGACGAAAGAGTCAGACCTTACGTTGCTGATCTTCCGGGTGTCACCTTCAAGCAGGTTGACCTTGAAAACGGCACTTGGGCTTTCGAGCCAGAAGCTTTTGACGTGATTCTGGTTAATTTTTATCTTTATCGTCCGATTTTAAGTTTCTTGCCGAGCTCTTTGGTTCCGGGCGGATATTTGCTTTACGAAACTTTCATGATGCCTTATCTAGGTTTTGACGGAAATCGGGCAAAGAACTGCGATTTCATTTTGAATCCTCTGGAACTTGTGGATACTTATCGCAATACCATGGCGGTTTTGGCATACGAAGAAACGCTCTCTGAGAAAGGGGACTGCTTCCAGAAGATTCTATGCAAGAAACCGATAGACGGGAAAAATCTGCCTGTTGCCTTGTACGACTACGAAAATCTTTTAAAAATCTAATTCTGTATACTTCGTTCGCTAAAATCTACCTAATAGCTAACCTCATTTGGCAATGGAGATGTAGTAATGATTACTGGCAGTATTGTGGCGTTAGTCACACCAATGTTTGAAGACGGAACCATTGATTATGATTCCTATAAGAATCTTATTGAAATGCATATTGCCGCTGGTACCGATGCCATCGTTGCAGTCGGAACCACCGGCGAAAGCCCAACGGTAGATTTTGACGAGCACAATGAGCTTATTAGAGTAGCCGTAGAAGCAGCTGCCGGAAGAATTCCTGTGATTGCGGGAACCGGTTCCAACTCAACAAGAGAAGCCATTATTCTTACCGAGTATGCGCGCTCGGTCGGTGCCGTGGCCAGTCTCCAGGTCACTCCTTATTACAATAAGCCGACTCAGGAAGGACTCTATCAGCATTTTAAGAAAATTGCCGAAACCGTTGACCTCCCGATGATTTTGTATAACGTACCGGGAAGAACAGTTGCTGACTTGAAGAATGAGACTGTTCTGCGTCTTGTCCAAATTCCCGGTATCGTTGGTTTGAAAGATGCAACAGGAGATTTGGCCCGAGCCGCAGATTTGATGAGCCGTCTGCCTAAAGACAGAGAATTTGCTATTTACAGCGGTAACGATGACTCTGCTTTGGCATTGATGTTGATGGGTGGCCAAGGTGTCATCTCCGTGACAGCTAACGTTGCTCCGTCTTTGATGGCTCAAATGTGTGAAAAAGCCCTTGCTAATGATGTCATGGGTGCTCGCGCAATCAACGACAGATTGATGCCGCTTCACAAGCAGCTCTTTTGTGAACCTAACCCGGTTGCTCCTAAATGGGCTCTCCAGAGAATGGGCTTGATTCCCGGAGGAATTAGACTTCCGCTGGTCCCATTGGCTCCGTCTAAGCGGGAACAGGTTGAGCTTGCCCTGCAGATCGGCGGATGCATTTAACAAGTATTAAAAACATGACAGTATGAGATAGAATTTCATACTGTCTGTTAGTAATGTAAACTAAGCCCTTCCCAGGGTTTTTGGAGTTTTATAAATGGGTCAGTTTCCCGTACGCACAACATTGGTAATGGTTTTGGCGGCTTCTTTAAGCGGCTGTTCTTATCTAGGATCAACCTTTACCAATGAAAAAATTCAATACGAAACTACAAGTACCAGAGCACCTTTGGAAGTGCCTCCTGACTTATCTCAGCTGCCTTCCGATGATCGATTTGTCGTGCCGGGAAAGACTCAGGTGGTGACCGCTACTCAGATTTCTGAAATAGAAGAAGCACGCCGTGCCTCCAGCGGTGCACAGACTGAAGTGGGAGTTGCTCCAGTTTTGCCTTCTACAGTTGTTGCCAAGATTGTGAAGGATGGTTCCGATCGCTACATTCAGGTCAACATGGCACCTGATGCTTTGTGGAACGCTGTTCTTGACTTCTGGCCTTCTGTGGGACTTCAAGTCGAAAGAGAAGATCCTCGCGCCGGTATTATGGAGACTAATTGGGCAGAGAATAAAGCTAATTTGCCCCAGGATATTATCAGAGCCACTTTAGGAAAGATTCTTGATTCTGTTTATTCCACCGGGGAAAGAGACAGATACCGCACCCGTTTGGAAAGAAATGCTCAGGGCGGAACAGATATTTATATTACCAACCGCCGCATGATTGAAGTCTACCAAAACGGTAGAGATGGGCAGACGGCGTGGCAGCCGGGGGCTCCCGACAAGGAGCTGGAAGCAGAAATGCTGACTAGACTTTCCTTGCGTTTGGAAAACGAATTCAATCCGAAGCAGAAGACAAGAGACGAAGTTGACACTTCCGCTCTTAAACCTGTCGCAGCCCCAGAATATATGAGCAAGGAAATCAAAGGTTCGGACGGCAAAACGGAAGCTTTGGTTATTGACGAGCCGTTTGACAGAGCTTGGAGAAGAGTAGGTGTCGGTTTAGATCGTGTCGGCTTTAATATCGAGGATCGCGACAGAGCCGCCGGCACATATTTCATTCGTTACTTGGATCCAGAATACGAAGCTAAGAAGCATAGTGACGAAGGCTTGTTTACACGCTGGTTCGGAAAAGAAAAAGCTGTGGAAGCACCGATTTATAAGGTTGTCTTAGAGAACAATGGAGACGGCAAGACTCGCGTTACCGCCGCCCCGGAAAGCGAAAGAACAGATCCGTTAAGCACTTCTTCAAGAATTCTTAATCTCCTTCAAGAACAAGTTAGATAACAATTTTTGAAGCTGAAAGACAGGACTTCGATTTCCTATCAGTCCTGTTTTTTTACGCCCATTGATGGTATTTCTAACGTCGAGACTGAAAAACGATGAGTAATATGACGAAATCGATAATGAGAGAAACAACATGGCGAAGAATACAAATGACGAGACAGTAGTAACGGTCGACAGCGTTGTGAAAGTAAAGATGAAAGTCACGACCGCTGGTAAAGATTTTGAAGAGGAAACAGACGATGATGGAAGTTTTATCCTCATTGGCCACAACGACACGCTTCCTGCCATAGAAAAAGCTTTAGTGGGAAAAAAGGTCGGTGATAAAATCCATCTTAAGCTTGAACCTGAAGACGCTTTCGGAGAGTCCGATCCAGCCTTGATTATGGCTGTTCCAAATGCCTTATTGGGAGACCATATCGAAGAAGGCATGAAGGTTGCGGGCACAGTGTTGGATCCGACTGACGAGAATATTTATACAGTTCTTGGACCGGCTAGCTCCGGAGAAACCATTCTTGACGGTAACCATCCGCTCGCCGGAGAAGCTCTTACCATAGATATCGAAATTCTTGAGATTAATAAGCCTACTAAAGAAGAAATCGAAAACATCGAATCTCAGGCAGCTTCTTCCGATTTATTTGAAATCTCTGAAGTAACCAGAGATCAGCTTTCGCACTAAAAATTCAGTTTTTAATTCAAGCGATTGCCCGCAAATTTGAGAAATTCTCTTCATTTAATTTGCGGGCAAAGTTCGTTCTTTCTCTTCTGCCTATCCGGTTCCGATAGCTTTTCTCAGCTCTAGCTTAACTAAACTTCAAACATTTGCATTCTCACCTCCTCTTTTTCTCATCAAACTATTTTTGTCAGAAAGTAGGCTTTTCTATCTCAAATTGAGTTCGTATATACCTTTACGGGTTATCCCTGCATAAAATTAGAGTCGTTTATTGCATTTTCTTACAACAGTTACTTTTAGATGAGGGAGGACCATGCTGGACTATCTAACTGGAATTAATGCTGTAACGATTTTGTTCGTATCTTTATGCGTATTTGCAATTGGCTATAGATTCTATGGGCTCTATATTGCGCAAAAAGTTTTAGTCGTTGACAGTCAACGTGCAACGCCTGCCGAAAAATATGCTGACGGTCAGGACTATGTAAAAACTAATAAATTCGTTCTTTTCGGACATCACTTCGCTGCTATTGCTGCCGCCGGTCCTCTCTTAGGACCTGTATTGGCAGCTCAGTTCGGTTATTTGCCGGGCTTGTTATGGATTCTTATCGGCTGTGTTCTTGCCGGCGGTGTCCATGATATGGTTGTTCTTTTCTGCTCCGTTCGTCATAAAGGAAAGTCTTTGGCTTATATCGCTTCCAAGGAAGTCGATAAGACCACAGGTTTCGTTGCCAGCTGGGCTGTATTAGCGATTTTGATTTTGACCTTGGCCGGCTTATCAATTGCTTGCGTTAACGCAATGTATAACTCTTTATGGTCAACTTATACGGTAGCAGCCACTATTCCAATTGCTATCTTGATGGGCGGCTATATGCAGTACAGCAAGCATCCGCTTCGAGTCACTATCGGAACAGTTATCGGCGTCATTCTTCTTTTCTTATGTATTCTCACCGGTCCCTGGGTTGCCGAACATCCGGAATACTTCGGCTGGTTGGATATGGATAAGAAGACAATGTCCATCGTTATTCCGGTTTACGGTTTCTTTGCTTCCGTGCTTCCGGTTTGGCTTCTTCTGCTGCCTAGAGATTATCTTTCTACATTCTTGAAGGTTGGAACTATCGTTGCCTTGGCTGTCGGTATTGTTTTCGTAGCTCCTCATTTCCAAATGCCGCCGTTGACTAAGTTTATCGGCGGAGGCGGTCCAATCGTTCCCGGTCCGGTTATTCCGTTTATCTTTATTACTATTGCGTGCGGAGCTTTATCCGGCTTCCACGCCACTATCGGTACAGGTACTACACCGAAGATGCTCGACAATGAAAAGAACGTGCTGTTTGTCGGCTACGGTGCTATGCTGACGGAAGGTTTTGTAGCTATCATGGCTTTAGTCGCTGCTTGCGTTCTTGTTCCTGCTGATTACTTTGCGATTAACTCCAGTGCTGAGCATTTCCAGGCTTTGGGAATGGCAGTACATGATCTTCCGCGCTTAGAAGCCGAAGTTCAAGAAAGCTTAGCGGCACGTCCGGGCGGTTCCGTCAGCTTGGCTGTCGGTATGGCTTACATCTTCAGTAAGATTCCATGGATGGAACAGTTAATGGCTTACTGGTACCACTTTGCCATTATGTTCGAAGCCGTGTTTATTCTTTCTGCCGTTGACGCCGGTACTCGTGTAGGCCGCTTCTTCTTACAGGAAATGATGGGCAAGGTTTATCCAAAGTTTGCGGACAAGAATTGGCTTCCGGGACTGATTTCCACATCTATCGTCTTTACAGGAGCATGGGGATATTTGGTTTACTCAGGCGATATCACCAATATCTGGCCTCTGTTCGGTATTTCTAACCAGCTGTTAGCCTCCGTGACGCTGCTGATAGGCACAACTATGCTCATTCGCATGAACAAAGCGAAATACGCATGGATGACCGGAGTTCCCGGAGTTTTAATGACCATTATTACAATGTGGGCCGGCGTTTGGCTGATTATGTACCAGTACTTGCCTGCCGGTAAGAATCTGCTCGCATTCCTTTCCGCTTTTGTGATGGTTCTGATGGGAGTCGTCATTTGGGGTACGGTCAGAAGGTGGTTTGCTCTTCTGAAAAATCACAATGTCGTAAAAGATGAGTACGGTGTAGAAGTTAAAGAAATAGTTCAAGAATAAGAACACTTCATTTTCATTATTAAAGCCTTCCGGAAAAGTTTGAACCACCGGAAGGTTTTTCCTGAGTTTGATACCGAAACCCCCTTATTTTCATAATTACTATCTGAAAATAAAAGGAAAATCTCTCTTGACTTTTTTTGGTTATATGTAGTAAAATAATGGTAATAGTATAGAGAGGGGTTT
>NZ_NHMP01000012.1 GCF_002221595.1 Turicimonas muris | reverse complement strand
GGTACAGTTTAGAAAAGGCCCTGCGAACCGCATCTGGAACGTAGGGATGTTTACTGGAACCGCCTTGGTGCCGAACGGCATGCCAGGTGGTGTGAGAGGGACGGGTAATAACCGGCCCTACTCGATTCTTATATGCGCCTCCTCTCTTTCCTTCAGCCTGTTTCTTAACCTCTGAGATACATCTTCTCTTGTCATACGAACCAAGGTCAGGCACGGTGTGTTAACTATGGGAATCGCTTTCAGATTTTTAGAGATTAAGTCACAAGCCGGCGTTGCAACAATAGCAAAAGCATGCTGAGACTCAACAAAAGCAACTTGATTGTAAAAATTACGAATATCCGTTCTAGAAACGATATTGAAATGATATTGGGCCGAGAGTTGTTTCATAAAACTAAACAGCTGAGGAGAAACATCTGAAGGAAGACAAATGCAATCAAGCCGGCTAAGTTGCTCCAGATGAATTCTGTCGAATTCCGCCAAAAAATGGTTCTTCGGTACTACTACTTTATTTTCTATTTGAGCAATAGGAACGGCGGCAATATCTGCTCTTTCAAACGGCTCTGCGTAGGCGTATCCCACATCTATTTTGAAGTCCTGCAGCTGTGAGACTAAATCGATACTTTCTATTTCAATGAAGTCATAGCGCTTTCTGGGATCCGCACTTTTTAGCTCGTTAAGCATCGGTGCAATAAAAAGCTGTAAAAGCCAAGCGAAGGATCCGAAGGTAACTTTTTTTTCCATGCCGTCCAAATTGGCTTGAACTTGGTCAAAGAAAATTTCCGTTTTAGCCAAAAACTTCTCTACAACAGGAAAAATTGCCCGGCCTTCCTTGGTAAGAACAGCCTTTTTATTAGACCGTTCAAACAGCTTCACACCAAGAGAATCCTCGAGCTTTTTAATGTGCATGGACAACGGCGGCTGACACATGGAGGCAACACTAGCCGCTTTTGTAAAACTTCCTTCTTTTACAACCAGATAGAAGAGCCAGTATGACTGAAGCAATCTTAAGTTCATACGAAAAAAGTATCACGGACATCTAATAATAGTATTTTATAGTTTGCGAGCTAACAATTAGAATTTTTGTGTATGCCTATTTGGCAACCTTGGAGAAACTAATGAGATTAACGAAAACTTTTTTGGCAGTATCTGCTGCCTTTTGCTCAACTATTGTCCTTGCCTACACTCCAGGCACATACACTGCATCTGTAGCCGGCCAGAACGGACCTGTAGCAGTTGAAGTTCAGACTTCGGCCGATAAGATTTTGTCAGTAAAAGTCTCCGATCAAAAAGAAACTCAAAATATCGGAACTCATGCCGTAGAACAGCTTCCGGCGAAAATCGTCGAAGCCCAATCTGCTGATGTTCCCGCCGTATCAGGTGCTTCCGTTACATCAAAAGCAATTAAAACAGCTGTCCAGGAATGCTTAGATAAAGCCTCCGGAAAGAAGACCGCAGCTTCTCCTCTTAAAGACGGCACCTATGAAGCCAAAGCTTACGGCAACAACGGTTGGCTGAATGTCAAGGTCGTAATTAAAGACCATAAGATTTCAGAAATCCAAACACCAGGCCAGAGAGAAACAAAATTCTTAGGCGATACCGCTATTCGTGAAATCGGTAAAGATATCATCGACTATCAAACACTTAACGTTGACAACATCGCCGGAGCCACCGTTACTTCAACTGCATTGAAGACAGCAGTTGGAGAAGCCATCGAAAAAGCCGGCGGCAACATTGCTAACTTCCAAAAACCAGTACCTCAAAAGATCAAGAAGATTGACGGCGTACAAAAACAAGAAGTTGACCTGGTTGTCGTAGGTGCAGGCGGTGCAGGCTTATCTGCCGCCGTAACCGCTAAAGATCTCGGAGCAAAGAACGTTTTAATCGTTGAAAAAATGCCTGTCGTCGGCGGCAATACATTAAGATGTGCATCCGCCTTCAATGCCGCTGATCCGGAAAGACAAAAAGCCCTTCCGATGACAGATACCTTGAAGGATGCTGTCGTCAAAGCTATTAATGAAAAACCGGCTAATGAAGAACACAAGAAGCTCATGGCTGATGTTAAAGCCAAGTATGAAGCTTATCTCAAGAGCGGTTCCAAGACTCTATTTGACTGTCCGGAATGGCATGCCTTACAGACCTACAACGGAGGCGACAAAGTCGGCCACATTCCTCTGATCCGCACTTATGCCAACAATGTCTTAGACACATTGCACTGGATGCAGTCCAAAGGCTCTCCGGTAATGGATAGAGTAAGCCAAGGCGCAGGTGCCTTGTGGCAAAGAACCCATCAGTTGGATGCCCCTGCCGGTCTCGGCTTAGTTGATCCACTGTACCAAGACGCTGTTAAACAAGGCGTAAACTTTAAACTCGGCACTCGCGTCACTGACCTTGTATTGGATAAGAGCGGCAAGGTAATCGGTATCACAGCAGAAGATAAAGTCGGCAACAAATACCAGATTCTTTCTAAGAACGGCGTCATTCTTGCAACCGGCGGTTACAGCCAAAACAAAGAAATGCGTCAGAAATCTGCACCTCACCTTACTCCCGATATGGTTTCAACTAACCAACCGGGCGCTACCGGCGACGGAATCACCATCGCCACAAGACATGGAGCAGATACCACAGGCATGAACTATGTTCAGGTCTACCCGTTAGCCACACCGGGCACAGGCACTCTTCAGGGCCGCGCTAGAAAGATGTCCGGATTGGATGACGTTATTGATGTCAACAAGAACGGCGAAAGATTCGTTAAAGAAGATGCCCGCCGTGACGAATTCGTTGCAGCCATCAAGAAACAACCAGGTGCTGTATGCTATGACATCAACGACTCTTCCATCGTAAAACCGTTAAACAGCTTCAATGAAGATGTTGAAACCTTGGTTCAGATCGGCAGAATCTATAAAGCAGACACACTAGCCGACTTAGCAAAACAGCTTGGTATGCCGGCTGACAAGCTCGAAGCTACCGTTGCTGAATTCAATAAGATGGTTGAAGCTAAGAATGATCTAAAATTCGGAAGGAAACTCTTTGATCGTCAGATTGTCAAAGCTCCGTTCTATGCAACTCCGCGTGCTCCGTCAATCCACCACACAATGGGCGGATTGGAAATTACTCCGAAAGCACAGGTTGTTGATAAAAACGGCAAGATCATCCCGGGTCTTTATGCAGCCGGTGAAGTTACAGGCGGTATCCATGGTTCTAACAGACTCGGCGGAAACGCTACAGCTGACGTTTAACCTTCGGACGTATTGCCGCTAAGAGCGCTTTAGGCAAGAACTAATCGTTTTTTTACAGTAACATCTGATTTTCTTAAGAAAGAAAATCAAAAGAGCTAAACCTCTCATTTTATTCCGATTTGGGAGGCTTAGTATTTGCAACAAAAAAGCCCAAGATTTCTTGAGCCTTAATGTTTTATCGAACGTCTCCTGCAAAAACAGGAGACGTTATGAATTTAAGTTCTTACTTAACTTCTTCTTCTTTTTCAATACCCTTGAGCATCGGCATGGAGGAAGATCCGCCGATAAGGCCGACCTTGCTGTAGATACCAAGCTTGTCACGTGTATCAACAATGTCGAGGTTTCTCATGGTCAGCTGACCGATACGGTCTTCAGCTGTAAACATGGAGTCACCCTTTTCCATTGTCAGACGTTCAGGCTGGTATGTGAGGTTCGGAGAACGTGTATCAAGGATGCTGTAATCATTACCGCGGCGAAGCTCAATCTTAACTTCACCGGTAATAGCCTTAGCAACCCACTTCATGCTGGATTCTCTGAGCATGATAGCCTGCGGATCAAACCATCTTCCTTGGTAAAGGAGACGGCCTAAACGCATACCGTTGATTCTGTACTGTTCAATAGTATCTTCGTTATGAATACCGGTAACTAATCTTTCATAAGCAATATGAAGAAGAGCCATTCCCGGAGCTTCGTAAATACCGCGGCTCTTAGCTTCGATAATACGGTTTTCGATCTGGTCGCTCATACCTAAACCGTGACGTCCGCCGATCTTGTTGAGTTCCATCATGAGCTCAACTTTGTCTTTGTATTCTTTGCCGTTAATGGCAACAGGCATACCTTCTTTGAAGCTCAAAGTAACGACTTCGGGCTTAATTTCAACTTCCGGTTTCCAGAAAGCGACGCCCATAATCGGTTCAACAATCTTGATGGAGCTGTCCAAATGTTCCAAATCCTTAGCTTCATGTGTGGCTCCAAGCATGTTGGAGTCAGTGGAGTATGCCTTTTCTTTGCTCATCTTGTAGCCGAAGCCGTTGTCGATAAGGAACTGGCTCATTTCAGCACGGCCGCCCAATTCTTGAATAAATTTAACGTCGAGCCATGGTTTGTAAATTCTCAGTTCAGGATTGGCTAAAAGGCCATAGCGGTAGAAACGTTCAATATCGTTTCCTTTGTATGTGGAGCCGTCGCCCCAGATATTAACGCCGTCTTCCTTCATGGCGTTTACAAGCATTGTGCCTGTAACAGCACGGCCGAGCGGTGTTGTATTGAAGTAAGTAACGCCGGCGGTATGAATATGGAAAGCATTACATTGAATCGCAGCAATACCTTCTGCAACTAACTGATCACGGCAGTCAATCAAACGGGCGATTGATGCACCGAATTCCATAGCTCTCTTTGGAATGTCATCGTAATCTTTTTCATCCGGCTGACCCAGATTAGCTGTGTAAGCACAAGGAAGTGCTCCTTTCTTCTTCATCCAGAGCAAAGCAGAACTAGTATCTAAACCGCCGGAGAAGGCAATACCTACCTTTTCTCCTACGGGAAGGGATTTCAAAATGGTTTCCATTTCTTTAAGACTCAAAAAGTGTTGTTAATCTATCCTTCATTTCTTTTTGCAATGGGGAAAATCAGTATGACTCGCGCAAAAAGACCTAACGAGAAATTATGACCGAAATATAGAGGAGTAGCCTAAATTCAGATAAGATTTGTAAGAGATTAACTAAGTAGAAACACCAAACCGCTCCCGGCATAAGTGCAGGAACATTTTTTAGAAAGAAAGCATTCTTCTCTGACTTTGTTATTATCTAACCTATGTCTGAATTAGCTATCCATACAAACGTTGTCAACCGCGAAAGATATGCCTGTCTTGTGCTTAAAAAAGCGCAGAGACTCGGCATGAAAGCCGCTGTGTTTTTTGACAATGAAAACGATATGGATCAATTGGATAACCTCCTCTGGACATTTGAACCGTCGAGTTTTATTCCTCATGCGATAGCCCGTACAGCCGGTGCAACCGGGAATGCATATCTTCTCTCCGATAATCCTGAACATATCGGCAGCGGCGATCTTTTAGTACTTCTTACCCACAATGTACCTCCTGCTATTCATGACTTAATGCAGAGATTTCCTAAGGTGATAGATATCGTTCCGAAAGAAGATCCGGGGCTGACTGAGGGAAGAAGACGTTTCGTCGCATATAAGAGAAACGGCATTACGCCGGTAGTTCATAACAGACAGTAGGAATTTCTCAACGGACTTTCTCTCTTTCATATAGTGAACGTGAGAGAATATCACATCCCTTGATTTAAAGAATTTTATTGAAGTAAATCTGCCATGAGCGACACACAAACCAAAGAACTAGCAAAGAGTTATGAGCCCGCTTCCATTGAAGCGAAGTGGTATCCGTATTGGGAAGAACACGGCTATTTTGCTGCCGGCAAAGATATCGGCAAGCCTTCTTTCTCCATCCAGCTTCCTCCGCCGAACATTACCGGTATTCTTCATATGGGCCATGCCTTCAACCAGACGGTGATGGATACATTGACCCGTTTCCATAGAATGGATGGATTTAATACGCTTTGGCTTCCGGGTACTGACCACGCCGGTATCGCTACGCAGATTATCGTTGAAAGACAATTAGAAAAAGAAGGCAAATCCATTAAAGACCTTACCCGCGAGCAATTCTTGGAAAGAGTCTGGGAGTGGCAGAAGTTCTCCGGCGGCACTATCTTGAATCAGATGCGCCGTATGGGGGCCTCCTTAGATTGGAACAAGCTTTATTTCACAATGAATGAAAAGCTCTCCAAGACAGTGACTAACTGCTTCGTTGAGCTTTACAGAAAAGGCCTTATTTATAAAGGAACCCGTTTGGTTAATTGGGATCCGAAGCTTCAGAGTTCCGTTTCCGATTTGGAAGTTGAATCCGAAGAAGAGAAAGGTAAACTTTGGGAAATTCGTTATCCTGCAGCCGATGGTTCTGAAGGCATTGTTGTTGCCACTACCCGTCCGGAAACTCTTTTTGGCGACCAGGCCGTTGCCGTCAATCCCGATGATGACCGCTACAAGCATCTTGTCGGCAAGATGCTGAAGCTGCCTCTTACTGATCGTGAAATTCCTGTTATTGCTGATCCGTACGTTGATAAAGAATTCGGTTCCGGCGCAGTCAAAATTACTCCGGCTCATGACTTCAATGACTTTGAAGTCGGTAAACGTCACAATCTTCCGGAATTAGTCGTTCTCGACAAGACAGCTCATATGAACAATAACGTTCCCGAAAAATATCGCGGTATGGATCGTTATGAAGCCAGAAAAGCTGCAGTGAAGGACCTTGAAGAACAAGGTTTATTGGTCGGCATTAAAGACCATGTTCACTTGGTACCGAAAGTTGCCAGAACAGGTGAAATCGTCGAACCGATGCTCTCCGAACAATGGTACATGGCTATGTCTAAACCGGCTCCCGAAGGCTGCAAGTTCCCGGGAAAATCTCTTGCTGAATTAGGTTTGGAAGCCGTTGAAAACAACCTCGTTAACATTTTCCCGGAACAGTGGCAAAAAGTCTACAAAGAATGGCTTAATAACATTCAGGACTGGTGCCTTTCTCGTCAGTTGTGGTGGGGTCACCAAATTCCGGCGTGGTATGACGACAAAGGAAATGTCTATGTTGCAACCACCGAAGCAGAGGCTCAGGCACAAGCCGGCGAAGGCGTGAAATTGACACGTGATCCGGACGTACTCGATACCTGGTTCTCATCCGGTCTGGTTCCCTTCTCTTCCTTGGGCGGCATTACTCCTTCGGACGCAGACGCTGAAATTGACTTCCAGCTTTATCTGCCCTCCTCCGTCTTGGTCACTGGCTATGACATTCTCTTCTTCTGGGTTGCCAGAATGATCATGCTGACCCGCTTCTTTACAGGCAAAGTTCCGTTCAAAGATGTTTACATCCACGGCTTAGTCAGAGATGCCGAAGGCAAGAAAATGAGCAAGTCTGAAGGCAACACTTTGGATCCGCTCGATATTATCCAGTCCATCGGCTTGGAAGACTTAATCGTTAAGAACACCCGCGGTTTAAGAAGACCGGAAAAAGCTCCTGAAATTGAGAAGAAACTTCGCAGAAACTATCCGTCAGGAATTGAAGCTCATGGCACAGATGCACTCAGATTCACTATGGCTGCTTATGCAACCTTAGGAAGAAACGTTAACTTTGATATTAAGAGAGCTTCCGGCTACCGCAACTTCTGCAACAAACTTTGGAACGCTACCCGCTTTGTTCTGATGAACGTTCAGGATAAAGATTGCGGTTTTACAGATGCCGAAAAGATCTACTCTATCCCTGATCTTTGGATCAAAGGACAGCTTCAGAACTGCATCAAAGAAGTTCGCCAAGCTTACAAAGATTATCGTTTGGACAATGCCGCCAACGCTATCTACAGCTTCGTCTGGAATGAGTACTGCGACTGGTACTTGGAACTTGCCAAGGTTCAATTAAACAGCGAGAACCCGGCGATTGAAAGAGCAACAAGAAATACTCTTGTTACCGTACTTGAAACTGTTTTGCGCCTTGCTCATCCGATTATTCC
This sequence comes from Turicimonas muris, assembly GCF_002221595.1. Classification (GTDB taxonomy): domain Bacteria; phylum Pseudomonadota; class Gammaproteobacteria; order Burkholderiales; family Burkholderiaceae_F; genus Turicimonas; species Turicimonas muris. The sequence goes on along the minus strand of NZ_NHMP01000012.1, from coordinate 51,066 downwards.
GTTCATCACTGAAGAACTTTGGCAGACAGTTTCCGTTATTGCCAACGCCCGTAAGGCTGACGAAGAAACATCCATCATGATTCAGGAATATCCGAAGTACGATGCTTCTCAGGTTAATGCCGAAGCCGACTTCGCCATGAATGAAGTCAAAGCAATGATCGATGCCATCAGAAACTTACGCGGTGAAATGAAGATTTCTCCGTCTACTAAGGTTCCTCTGGCTATCAGCTGCAAGGACGGCACTTCCAGAGCAAGAGCAGAATCCTTAGATAACTATCTGAAAGTCTTAGGCAAGCTCAGCGAAGTTATCTACACGGACGATTTAGATAAGGCTCGCCCTGTCGGCTCAGCTGCTCCCGTTGCTGTTGTTAATGACTTCAGCCTCATGCTGATTGTTAAAGTAGATATTGAAGCTGAAAAAGCTCGCCTGAATAAGGAAATTGCTCGTCTTGAAGGTGAAATTGCTAAAGCCAAAGGCAAACTTTCCAACGAAAGATTCGTAACCAAAGCACCTGCTCAGGTAATTGAACAAGAAAGAACCCGATTAGCCGGTTTTGAAGCTTCTCTGGTCTCTGTCAAAGAACAATTAGCAAAACTGCCCTAACCTAGATTCAATTAATTGACGCGAGGGGCTGAATATTTTCAGCCCCTCATCTTGTTTCTACACTACAGAAACAACTCCATAAAATGCAATTAGCATGTCCGCTAGTATGACGTTAGTTTTGCGTATTTCTTCCAAGCTAGCTAGAACTGATATCGATACTTAACCTGAAGAGTTTGGTCTATCAGGTCCTTACCCTCCCCCAATTGCATAGTTCAAACCTAAGACATATCAGTGATCTTAATTTTGTGGCCTGTCCGTGGTTATCTTCTTTATTAAAACTTGCAAAACTTCAATAAGCTGGGACTTACCATTTGCCTACAAGAAACCGGATGTTCGGCACAGCAAATTCTTTTAAAAATGATATTTTTCAACGACTTTGGAAATTTCAACCTGAGATCGAATTCCAAGTTTTTTACATAATGAACCTCGGTGGATTTGAACGGTTTTTTCCGAAATACCCAGCTTAAGCCCGGCTGCTCGGTTAGAAGAGCCGTCAGCCAAAGCCTTCGCCACTTCTTTTTCCCGGTGAGTTAAAGAGTCTACCTTTTCTTTTTCACGAAGACTGAGTGTTTGAGCCTCTACTCTTTGGGCATCTTTTTCACAAGCCCTTTCCAAGCTCTCTACCAGCCGCTCAACTTCTACCGGCTTTTCAAGAAAATCTACAGCTCCTTTTCTCACTGCCAAAACTGCCATATCGATAGTGCCGTGGCCGGAACAAAACACAATGGGGAGTTCATTCTTCGTTTCTTTCAACAGTTCCTGAAGTTCGAGCCCGCTCATCTCCGGCATTCTTACATCCAGCAAAATGCAGCCCATCGGATGCGGGTCGTCTTTTTCCAGAAACTCTTTGGCACTGTTATAGGTAACGACATCGCACCCCAAACTATTCAACAGGAATTTCCAGGATTCCAACATCGCCGGATCATCGTCAATGATTCTTATTTTTGCTAAAGGACTTATCAATTTCGTTCCTCAAATTTTGGAAGACTTAATATGACGAATAACCTTCCGGCTTCATCTTTTTGAAACTCTAAACGGCCTCCGTTTGCCTCCGCCACCCGTTTTACAATGGCAAGACCAAGGCCAAGACCGTTCTGTTTACTGCTTTTAAAAAGAGTACCTAAATTTTTGAAAGTTTCTTCGTCGATCTCCGGAGCATTGTCGAAAATCTTTAATTCAACCCGAGAATCCTCCGTTAGTTCTACAGTGATTTCCGGCTTTTTAACTTCGGTACAAGCATCCGCCGCATTTTTCAACAAGTTATAAACGGAAAGTTCTAAATCCGTCGGCTCTGCCTGAACAACAACTTCTTTTTTAGGCAGTTTTAATGAAACTTTTACATGCCGTTGGGCCGTCTGGTTCAAATATGTCACGGCCTTATGAATTAACTGGTTGAAATTGACCGACTGAACCTGAGGTTTTTCCTGCTTAGCATAACTTCTGACCCGCTGAATAATTGCGTTGGCTCTTACAGTCTGCGTCTCAATCTGTGTAAGTGCTGTCAGAATATTTTTTGCATCAAGCTTTCCTGTCTTTGACTGTACTTTCAGACCCTGAAGGTAATTCATAATGATGGTCAGAGGCTGTTTGAGTTCATGGCCAATCATGCTGGACATTAAACCAATCAAACCAACCTTCTGCATATTGTTCAATTTCTGGGTTGTTTCGTTGAAAGTCTTTTGGATCTCTTTTAATTCTTTTGTTCGTTTTTCGATCAAGTAGTTAGATCGGATCGAGTGACTAATCAGCCCGGCAACAATTAACGCTAAGAGGATTAAAACATCTGCATGCTCTTGAAGTTTCCGAAAAAAGAACTTTTGAGACAAACTGCCGTACTGCTCTGCATTTAAAGTTTGTAGAAGAGCATGGGAAGCAGACAGGTTTCCCCCTGCCGTCCAGATATATCCATTCTCCGCGGGCATTTCCAAGAGAGTCTTTAAAATTAAACGGTTAAGATAGGGATCCGCCTCTGCCGTTGCTGCAAAAATAGTTCCCAAATACAAATCCGTACTGGTCTTGCAGTTTATGACAGGAAAATCTTTTAAGTTAACAACCCTTAGTTGGCTCTCCACTTCGTAATTTGGATGCTCTTCTAAATAACACGTCCTCACTACCCCGATATCAGCCTCTTTTGAGAGGACTTTCTCAATCACTGTTTTATGCTTACCGTCACCATACTCAACAGATTTGAAGAATTCCCGAGGCTGATGGCCACTTTTGGCAATCTCTCCTAAAAGACTTAAATACGTAAAAGTGTCATTTTGACTTGGAACGAAAAGAGATTTTTCTTGCAGATCAGAAAGCGCGTGGATATTGGAGTCTTTTCTGACAACAATAGTTGCCCCTTCGCCATAAGTTGGAGAAGAGGTACGAGGATTCCATAGAACTGCAATTCTCGCTGCCGTTTGACCTCCGGAAGAGGCCGAAACTGAAGTGTAAAACAGAGAGTTGGAAATAAAATAATCAACTTTGTTTTCGGTAACGGCTTTCTTTAGTTCTTCAGCCGGTAAAGAAACATGCTTGATTTCATACTTCCCTTTAAGCTCGGAAGAAAGATAGCTTAGAGTACTGTCTAATGCCTTAACTCCTAAAGTGTCTTCGCTCCATGGCAAAGAAGCCACCGTTATTTCCGGAAGCGCATAAACCGCACTGCTTAGGACTAAGACCGTAAGTGCAATACAAGGCTTTAAGAATTTCATCAAACAATTACTCAGAAAATTATCCTCTTTTTCTGATTGTAACCAAGGCCTTCCTTTTGGATATTGCCAATACTACTGATTGATTGCTTGAAAAGCTTAACTCTTCCAAATCTCATTATTGTTCTGATTTCTACGTTTCAAAACTCTGAATTTCCAAGTTAATAGAGAAAGCTCAACATGATCTAGGATATTTATCCTATAGGGTCGAGGATAGAATTCTTAACAATCCTTAAGCAAATGCTTACTGGTGTGAGAAACAAAACATTCTTTCGGAAATAGGAGAATTCAATGTCCAAGCAATTTTCGCGTCGCGGTATGCTCAAAACTTCTTTCTTGGGAAGCTTAGCCGCCGGTCTTGCAACATTTGCCGGCACAAGCCAAGCAGCTGAACCAAAGAAAGATGAAAAAGAAGTCTATGACGCCATCATTTTAGGCGCCGGTCCTGCCGGTCTCGTAACTGCTATTGCTGCAAAACAAGCCGGAGCCAAAAAAGTCGTCGTATTCGAAAAGAAAGATCGTCCTGACGGCAACGCTATCTTTGCTTTGGGCTCCGTTTGCGGTTGGGGCGCCCGCCATCAGAAAGAACAAGGTATCCAAGATACCGCTGAAGCCTTCTACGCCATGATGATGGATGTTTCCAAACAAATGGGCGATCCGGCTTTGAACAAAGTCTATACCGACCACATTCCTGCTGATATCGATTGGTTGGAACAGGATATCGGCGTTAAATTCAAAAAAATTCGTCCCATGCCTTATCCGCGTCTCGGCCGTACTTGCCGTGTAGACGGTGAAGGCCTCACAGGCGGTGCACAATTGGTTAAGAAACTGTTGGCGGCCGCTCAAAAGAATGGCGTTGAAGTTAAGTTCGAGCACAAAGGTATTGAACTTCTTCACGATGACAAGATGAATGTCACCGGCGTCAAGATTCAAACCCCCGAAGATCAAAAAGAATTCTTGTCCAAAGGCGGTGTAGCCATTGCGACAGGCGGATTCTCCGCTAACCCCGAAATGGTTGACAAATATATCGGCGGATGGGCAACCCGCATGGTTTTGAGAGGTTCGAAATCTACCACTGGTGAAAACATTTCCCTGACAATGCCTTTGTACACCAAGTTCGTTAACATGGACCAATTCCACTCCGGTCCTATCGTTAAAGAAACTCACGTTAACCCGGCCGACGTTCTCAACAGCGGATATGGCATTCAAGTCACAACAAGCGGTGACCGTTACATGGACGAAAACAACACCTATGTTATTAAGGCCAGAACAACCGCTCAAAAGACTCTTGACAATAAGGCATGGGTTATCGTTGACTCAACTTGCCCCGTCCTTGAAGGCGTGGTTGCAAAATTCGATCGCTTAAACAGCCCGTATGGAAAAGCAGACACCATTGAAGCTCTTGCTAAGCAAGTCGGACTTCCGGAAAAGAAGATCGTAAAAGCCGTCGAAGACTATAACAACGCAGTCAAGAACAGCACCCTTGACAAACTTACACCTCCCAACACCTACAAGAAACCGCACCTCATCGAAAAAGGACCTTTCTACGCTATTCCGTTGAACGGCGGTATGACTGCAACTTTCGGTGGTCCGTTAATCAATGCCAAGGCTGAAATCCAGAACTTAGACGGAAAATCTATCCCTGGTCTCTATGCAGTTGGCAACTCTGCAGGCGGTATCTTCTTCCATAACTACGCTGGCGGTGCTCAGTTAGGCGCTGCTACCGTTTTCGGAAGAATTGCAGGTAAAGAAATGGCTCAGAGAGCAAGTCAAGCAAAATAATACGTGAGGAATAACATGAAAAAACTTCTTATTGCCGCTCTTGCATTAACAATCGGTTCTTGCATGTCTGTTACTTTTGCTGCTGAAGCAAAAACATTAGAGCAAGCCCACGGAGCCATGTGGCCAAAGAGCCAAAACGGCTATGTCACTAAATACCAGTGCATGCAATGCCACGGTGACTATGACAAATTAGGTCAGCAAACTGCAAACCTTGTCCCAAATCCTCATAAGAGCCATTTAGGTCAAGTAAATTGTGAAGACTGTCATAAAGCCAATCAATCTAAGCCAGTCCTCATGTGCAATGAATGCCACAATTTCACAATTAAGAAAGCCGCACCGGAAGCTAAAAAATAATAGCCTCTGATGCATGAAGCCCGGAATATTTTGTCCGGGCTTTTCTTTTGGACGCTAAATCTGAGTTCTATTTCCTTCAAATTTAACCGTGCCGTCTCAAGGAGGCTTGACTCTTAAGAACAGCTCTCAATTCTGACTTATCTAATCTTTTTAAAGAAGCCGTCCAACACTTCCCCGGCCTTCATCACATTCAAACTGCCTTGATCTGTGATTTTCGGGAAAATAGAATCGAGTTTACTTCCCATCTCGTCTTTGGCTAGCCTCAAAGCCAAATCAGACCCGGCCTCTTTAAAACCGTCTTTTGTTTCATAAAGAGCAACTTTCGCCATTTCTTTCCCGCATCTCTCCGTTACGATGCTTGTCATGACAGCTTTTCCCTTTGCTTCAATGTCTTTGATTTTTTGAGCCGGAATCACAGTCACTTCTTTAGCTGCTTTTGTTTTTCCTAACGAAACAAATGCCCACTGAGTCAATATCTTTTTATCTTGAGAATTTAGATTGTTATAAGCACAGTCACTTAACTGCTGAGCGTACTGACCTGCAAAAGCTGCTTGAGAAAATAAGGCAGCAATTAAAAATAGCTTCTTCACCATAGATAATTTTCCATTAAAAGTTTTTTGATTTTATATTTCTTGAGAGGGCTAAACTCAGAATTTCTTCACCCTTGACATCCTCCTCTTCGTGAACGAAGAGGATTCCCTACCACCACTACAACAGCCGTAGCCTATTGTTGTAGAAGGTCTCGTTGGGTTCCTGCTGACAACGGCCTTACTGCACCGTTCATTTCACAGGCTAACGGGGCGTGTCCAGCCCTTAATACATTTATCGCTCCCACGACATCGGCATTTTCTTTGTATCCGCATTTGGTACATTCGAAATGTGCTTGCGTTTGTCTGTTTTTTGTCGAAATATATCCGCAATTCGGACAAGTTCTGCTCGTATTTTTCGGAGGAACCAATCCCAGCAACCCTCCTCTTTCTTCCAACTTGTAAGCCAACATTGTCTTGAAAGAATACCATCCTTGGTCAAGAATTGAACGATTTAAACCGCTTTTCTGTCTGACTTTTTTCCGGGCTGCTCAACTGTTCCTGACGCCGATGCAGACATATTCGATACTTTTAGATCTTCCATGAACACAATACCGTGGTTTTTGGCTATTGTCGTCGTGATCTTATGCAGAAAGTCTCTTCTTATATTTGCTATGCGTCTGTGCAGTTTTGTGATTTTGGCTTTGGTTTTCTTAGAATTGCTGCTTCCTTTTTGTTGTCGAGATAATTTCTTTTGCAGTTTAGCTAACTGCTTTAGATTATTTTTCAAGCTATTGACCGGCTCTACGAAAGTCCCGTTCGAAAAAGTAACAAACTTCTTAACGCCCATGTCAATTCCGATTTCGGAATTAATCATCCGCTTAGGCCCTATTTCAAATTCAGTCTGAATGGAAACAAACCACTTTAGACCTTCTCGAGATACCGTAATGTTCTTTGGTTTGCCAATGATGCTTCTGCTCTTTCTGTAGCCGACTGTCCCTATTTTCGGCAAATAGATCCTTTGTTTATCCTCATCTATTATGAATCCCTGCGGGAATCGGAATGAATCGCGCTGAAATTTCTTTTTGAACCTTGGAAATTTCGCTCTCTTGGCAAAAAAATTCTTGTATCCTTTCTCCAAATCTTTCAATGCTTGTTGGAGGACTTGAGAATGACACTCTTTCAGAAAAGAGTGCTTTTTCTTCCACAGAACAAGACGGTTGGCACACTCTACATAGTTGAACCGATGTGCTTTATCTGTGCCGTAAAGTGACTTTTCTGTGGCTAAAGTTCTGTTATAGACATAGCGACAGGAACCCGCAAATTGGCTCATCAAACGAGCTTGGGCACCACTAGGGCACAATTCAAATCTAAAAGCTCGTCTTATCTGCATCTTTGTTTCCTGACTTCCTTGGAAAATTAAAATTTGCTCATGGACTTAGATACTAATATCAGATACGACAGATAATGTCTTTTGAATTTGCATATTCATTTAGTCTTTGCCACTAAGTACCCACGATACGTATTTACCAAACAGATATTGGACGCACTGAAAATAATTTTTTCCTCAGTTTGTAATGATTTTGAAGCTGACTTAGTAGAGTTTGATGGCGAAAAATATCACGTTCATTTGTTAATTACTTACCCACCTAAAGTCTCTATATCTCGTTTAGTCAATTCTCTGAAAGGAGTATTGAGCCGTCTTATTAGAAAAAAGAAATATCGCTCCATTCGTAGTCAATTATGGGCAGCTGCTCTCTGGGCTCCTTCTTATTTTGCTACAAGTTGTGGGGGTGCACCTATTTCTATTATCAAACAGTACATTGAACAACAGAATACGCCTGACTGAAAAAATTATTATATTCGACCCTTATATCACCGTCCTAAAGGACGGTGTTTTACGGGTCGGTCTGATAAAGCAAGATCGCTCAAACTGAACTTACACCCTAGTAACCTTATGTAAAAACTGATATCGTAGGAGGGTAAACCTCTTACCAATTTGTAGATTTAAAGAAGGAACATATATGGCTCAATTATCAAAAAAAGAATGGTTAACTAAATTAATTGCAGCTGCTAAAGAAGTTGGAAATGCTAATCCTTGGGCACTTGGATTTGTGGCTTATGATGATTTGCGTGCCAAAATGCAAGGCCCGCTCAAAGTCTCAGGACAACAATGGTATGCCACCCATCAGAATGATCCGATGGGAATGAACGATCCGCTCGCTGTGCCTGATGACGCAGATCTAAAGGTCTTTGTTAAAGATGTATTCGACAACCTCGTATCTACCGGCGGAGAACATTTCTGGGTCATACCGACTGAAGCTTTGGCCGATGTTTTGAAATATCTCATGAGCCATCCTCGCTTTAGAGGCAATCTCTTAGACATGGATGATGAAGATCCGTGGGATATGCCGAGCATTAACTTTGAAAATATTTGTGCAACCGCAGAAAACCAATTCTTAAGCAATCAGCCGATTAACGTTGTCTTTGAATACAAAGACGCTGATACCGGACTTGTGGTTCACAGAGTTACCTTAAATGAAAAAGATTTCTGGTACTTTGTTGATGAACAGCAAATGAAGATTGCCGATAGAAAGTGGTAATTTTTAATTGGAACTAGAGAAATGGAGCAGTCTCTGACGAAAAAGATATTGAAGGTTTGTGCAGCCTCCCTGCTGGCAGTGTCTTCCTTTTCTTATTCGTCCCCTGCTCCCTACCAGCTTTCTCCCCTAGAAAACTACCTCATTAAGTCCTTTGCTTGGGAACAATACGAGAGCTTTGTTAATACCGGTGCGTCTACTCTTTTTGAAAATCCGAAGGTCTATTACTTCAGTGCGGGCTCATTGGCTAAAAACGTTTTAAAAAATCCAACCGAATTTATTCAAAAATACAAAGGACAGAAAGTCTTTGTTGAAGGTGTCCTGTCCCGTTACTCACCTTCTAAATCCACTTTTGTCTTTGATGCTTCTGATAATAAGTTCGTTATCAATATCAGAATGGGAGAGGATCACAACACTGAAACCCATCCCTCTTTACGGAAAAATTTTTACTGTCAGGTAGCCAACGCAAAGAAAAACGAAATAATTCTTGATAATTGCATTACGGGATTGGATTACCAGAAAGTGAAGATTGGTGAAATAGAACAAGGAATCAAGGATTTTCTTTCGGGTAAAGATAAAACAAATCCGAATATGCCGACTTATGCGATGCTCGCCTATATGGCTCTGGTCTCAGCCAAGCTTCTTCCTACGCACTCTTGCTGTCAGGCAGCTGCAATTGAGGAAGGGCCTCAAACGACAGCCGATATTAGAGCTTGTAATCAGGAAGTCACTACTCTCTGGCAGAACAACTCACAATTTGAGAATTTCAACGAAGCAATGGACTCCGTAGAGCGAGATCTGATGCGCCACGGAGCCGATTTAAATATGGTAAGAAAAGCCGCCTCTTTGATGGATTAGGCTAAACGATTGGCTTCAATCTCTTCATCAGTCTTATTGAGCATGATTTTCTCAATTTCTCTGCTGTTAAGACCGCTGCCTTTGTCGCCTTCAAAAACTGTCTCACGTACTTTTGCCTTGATCTCTGCTTGAGCAGGAGATGAATTTGCTTTTTCGATGTAAATCTTGATCAAATCCAAAATACCTTCTTCGGCATTGTCATAATGGCGAAGAACACAGTTAATGAAGTCTTTTTTCAAATCACTGTCGATTAATATCGACATTTTTTCAAGTGCCATTTTCTTCCTTCAAAATAATCCAGTCCGATCTACGGATTACAGGATATTTTATTCTTTTGAAAAGATTCTTCTTTTAGAAATAACCACTAAGGAAACCTGAAATCAATACGAGGTGTTTCTAATTCTCTCTAATCTCATGAATTTATAAGGAAGAGTTTGCTTTTCCGTAGCGGCATGCTCTTCTTCCCACACAATTTTCCAATCTTCCTCAGACAAAGGATCAAAGTACGCATCGCCGTCAAAGTCTTGGTCAATTTGTGTAAGCCAGACAGTGTCAGCTAATGGAAGCGCTTGCCTATAAATACTTGCCCCTCCGATAATCATCACGGTGTCGTTAGAAGAAAAGAGCTTAATAGCTTCCTCGATACTTCCGACAACCTCAACCCCTTCAGCGGAATAAGAAGGATTGCTCGTAATAACCACGTTTCTTCTTCCCGGCAAAGGTCTGCCGATAGATTCCCAAGTTTTCCTTCCCATGATGATAGGAAGTCCCATGGTTGTCTGCTTAAAAAACTTAAGGTCTTCAGGAAGACGCCATGGAAGCATTCCGCGGTTACCTATTACGCCGTTTCGGCTTCTGGCGACAATCATACTAATATGGGGCTTCACGTTTTCCTCCTAAACAGCCACCGGTGCTTTGATAGCGGGATAAGGATCATAGCCGACGATTTCGAAATCTTCGAACTTGTAGTCAAAGATGGAATCCGGCTTTCTCTTGATAACTAGCTGAGGCGCTTCTCGAGGCGAGCGAGAAAGCTGCTCCTTCACTTGCTCAATGTGATTGTCGTAAATATGGCAATCTCCTCCGGTCCAAACAAAATCGCCGACTTTCAAATCACATTGTTGCGCAACCATATGAGTTAATAAGGAATAGCTTGCGATATTAAAAGGAACACCCAAGAAAATGTCGCAGCTTCTTTGGTAAAGCTGACAGGACAGGCGCCCTTGAGCAACGTAAAACTGGAAAAACATATGACACGGAGGCAAATGCATTTTAGGCACTTCTCCCACGTTCCAAGCACTAACGACTAGTCTTCGGGAGTCGGGATTCGTCTTGATTTGCTGGATGACATTTGCAATTTGGTCCACTGTTTTACCGTCGGCAGTCGGCCAAGATCTCCATTGGACTCCGTAGACCGGACCTAACTCACCGTTTTCATCTGCCCACTCGTCCCAAATAGTAACTTTGTTCTCACGCAGATAGGCTATGTTGGACTCTCCTTTCAAGAACCATAACAATTCATGAATGATGGAGCGCAGATGAAGCTTCTTGGTCGTAACCAGAGGAAAACCTTCTGCGAGATTAAACCTCATTTGATAGCCGAAAACTGATCTTGTTCCGGTTCCCGTGCGATCGGATTTAGGAACTCCGTTCTTAAAAACAAAATCTTCTAGCTGCTCATACTGATTAAAGATCATTTTCGGCTCTCCCGGAGAGCCCGCTAAAGGCTCCCCTATTTAAATTTATTTAGATAAAGCTGCGAGTCTGGACTTCACAATATTTACAAACAAAGTGGAAGCCAGCGGTAAAACTTCATCATTAAAGTCAAATAACGGATTATGGATGGAAACCTGGTGGTTTTCATCTCGGACGCCTACTCTGACAACACTGCCCGGGATTTTTTCCTGATAGAAGCTGAAGTCTTCACTGCTCATAAAAGGAGTCATGTCCTTGACCACATTTTCTTCTCCGACAAGCTTAAGTGCTTCTTCAATACCGGCTTTTGTGCAAACTTCTGCGTTATTTAAAGAAGAAATCAGTCGGGTGTATTTGAAATTAACTTTCACCCCATGAGCCTGAGCAATCCCTTCGGCCATCCTCTTCATATTTTCTTCCAAGAGGTCTCTTACTGCCGGAGAAAAAGTTCTCACCGTTCCTCCCAGGCTTGCTTCTGCCGGGACAACGTTGAAGTTGTCTTTTCTGCCTGCATTAATGGAACAGATGGATAAAACGGCAGGCTCCAACGGATCAACTTTTCTGGAAACGATCGTTTGATAAGCGCTGTAAAGCTCAGTAATAGCGGGAAGAGGATCGAGCCCCTTGTGAGGTCTGCCGCCGTGAGTTCCCAATCCAGTATATTCAACCAAGAAAATATCTGCGGAGGCTTGAAGATGTCCTACTTTAAAACCGAAGCTTCCTTTATCAAGGAAGGGTTCATCGTGACCTCCGTAGATTTCTTTGACATCGTACTTTTCCAAGATACCCGCCTTAACAATCGCAGCAGCGCCTAAGCCAATTTCTTCAGCAGGTTGGAAAATAAATACGACACGTCCAGGAAAATCACGATGAGCAGAAAGATATGCGGCTGTACCCAGCATCCACGTTTGGTGACCATCGTGACCACAAGTGTGAGCCCGTCCCTCCACTGTACTCTTCCATGGATTGGAGGAGGAATCCGGCATTGGAAGAGCATCAATATCTGCACGCAAAGCCACGGTAACACCTGGCTGAGTACCGTTTAGGACAGCTATAACGGAGCCCTTGACCGTAGTAGTGTCAATTTCAGTAAATTCATGCCTTTTTAGGAAAGCTACAATTTTTTCTGCTGTTCGATCCGTATCAAAACCCAATTCCGGATGAGCATGGATATCTCTCCTGTGCTCTTTTAATTCTTCGTACAGAGACACAATCTCCGGATAACAACTAACTTTCATTACTGGTTCACTCATTATCTTTCTCCCTTCAGAATTCTTTTTTAATACAAGTTTTGCAAGTATAGTTGAGAAGGTACAAATGAGGAATATAACTAACAGGAACGAAAGCTAGGCCTGCGTAAGAAGATAAAAACGTACTCAAACTGAAAAGGTTTTTCACTTTTCTCTCAACCAACCGGAGTATTTTCAAAAGTCCTCGCTCTAAATATAATTGTCTCTTCAATTAGGCGATCATTTTTAATGAAAAAAAGCAAAATCATACCGATTAAGCCTGAGTCTAAAACCATTCCGTTAAGCGGAACTATCAGCAGAAAAGACTCTCACTGGGTTGACAGACGAGGCAGACCGTTACGCGATTTACGAATCTCGGTCACGGACAGATGCAACTTTCGTTGTCGATATTGCATGCCTAAAGAGAAATTCGAAAAAGATCATTCCTTTCTGGCTCACACCGAACTTCTGACTTTTGAAGAGCTAGAGAGAGTTGCCAAAATTTTTATTAAAAACGGCGTTGAGAAAATTCGTCTGACAGGCGGAGAGCCTTTGCTAAGAAAAGGCATAGAGAACTTAGTCGCTAAGCTTTCTTCTCTGAAGACTTGGAACGGGAAAAATTTAGATGTTGCCATTACAACCAACGGCTCGGCCTTAGCAAAAAAAGCAAAGGCATTGGCGGACGCCGGTTTAAAAAGGATTACCGTTTCTCTCGACAGCATGGACCCTGACGTCTTCATGAAACTGAACGACGTAGGATTTCCTCTCGAAAAAGTTCTCGAGGGAATTAAGGCCGCCGAAGAAGCCGGAATCCCGAGTATCAAGATAAATGTTGTCGTTAAAAAAAGCGTCAATGACGACAAGCTTTTAGATATCGTTAAGTATTTCAAAGGAACTAAAGTCATTGTCCGTTTCATTGAATTTATGGACGTTGGCGCAACTAACGGCTGGAGAATGGATGATGTTATTCCTTCCAAAGCTATTGTTGAACAAATCAACAAAGTCTACCCTGTTGAACCTTTAGATCCGAACTACACAGGAGAAGTCGCTACCCGCTGGAGATTCAAAGATGACGGCAGAGAAATAGGCTTCATCTCATCCGTCAGTGAGCCTTTCTGCAAAGAGTGTTCCCGAATGAGACTTTCAGTTGACGGGAAAATCTATAACTGTCTTTTTGCTACTACAGGGTTCGATATTCGCCAGATGCTTCGTGGAGGCGCAACCGATGAAGAGATTGAGGAAGCTATCGGGCGTATTTGGTCGGCAAGAGAAGACCACTACTCGGAAATTCGAACTTCTGAAACCGTCAAAGAACGTCAGAAGAATAAGATTGAAATGTCTTATATCGGTGGTTAATTCAAAAGCCTAACTCCTTTGAATTAAAAAGCTTTTCATCAAGTCCGGCTTGGCGTCGGACTTACCATTTACTCATCTTGTTCCTTATCTTTCTTCAACAAGATAGACAGCATGGACTTCCCTTGGATCATTGATTTCACAATAGTGTGGGCTTTTTCAGAATAAGGCGGATTAAATGTGTCCACAAAATTCAGTTTGCTCTGATAGAACACAGACTTAAGATTGGAAAAGCTTTCGAAGCCTGCTTTTCCCATGTAGCGGCCCATTCCGGACTGTCCCACTCCGCCGAACGGCAGATTATGACTGACCGCATGCAAAATCGTATCGTTTACCGTTATGCCCCCGCATGGCACCGTGGAGACGATGTTTTTGACTCTCTTCTTATTGTTATCAAACCAATACATCGCTAGAGGATGAGGTCTGGAATTGATAAAGTCAACCGCCTCCCCTATGTCATCATCAGGATAGGCAATGACCGGCAAAATAGGCCCGAAAATCTCTTCGCTCATTACTTCGATATCAGGCGGCGGATTGAGAACTATCTGTGGTCCAAGCTTTCTCGTCTTCAAATCGAACTGATCTCCCAAAAATAGAGACTCCACTTTAGAAGTCTGAGACGCTTCCTGCAGCTGATTGAGTAAAGATTCAAATCGGCTTTGAGAGACGATCGAAGTGTAGGAAGGATCTGCTAAGCCTGCCGGATAGAGTTTTCTTGCTTCTTTTCTGCAAATATCCACAAAATTTCTAACGCGTCTGCGCTCTATCAGAACATAATCGGGAGCTATGCAAGTCTGGCCGGAATTTAAGAGCTTACCGACCATAATCCTCTCTACAGCCGCATCTAAAGGGTAATTGGGAGCGATTACCGCCGGAGACTTTCCTCCTAACTCCAAAGTTACCGGAGTCAAATTTTTTGCAGCTGCTTGTGCAACCTTTCTGCCAACTTGAGTTGAGCCGATGAACAGCAAATGATCAAAAGGAAGTTCTGCAAAACGGGAGGAAATATCGCTTTCGCCCAAGACTACATATAGTTCGTTGGGCATGAAGTATTTTTGTACAAGTTCTTCTATTAAGGAAGAAAACACCGGAGTCGTCTCAGACAACTTCAACATGCACAAATTACCGGCCGCAAATGCCTGCGCAACTGAACCAATAGAGAGAAAGAGAGGATAGTTCCAAGGTGCAATGATTCCAACGACCCCCTTAGGGTGGAAGATTACTTCCTCACTTCCCGGAAGCAAATACGGATCCGGGACAAAGGAGCGAGGCTTCATCCATTTTTCGGCATTCTTCTTCAAATATCGGATCTGAGAGAGGGTCGGGAAAATATCCAACATATCCGTGACGAAGGCATCCCTGCATCCAAAATCCGTATAAATCGCAGTCTCAATCCTTTCCTTGTTTTCCAGAATCATATTTTCCAATCTGTCTAATCGGACAAATCTGTCTTTCCAAGCCGGATTTGGCTTTAATAAGACAGAATGCTTCATCGACATGAAAACTTCATTCATGGTAGCTGCGGCTTCCTCAAGGTCAATAATGAGAGGAATTTGGACTGATGTGTCTGTTTGAGGCTGCATTTTTCGGGAAAACTCTATTTCTTTCTTGACTAAATTCTAAACTTATTGTCCGCTTTTCGATTTGAGGCTCTTTCGATTGTTAATATTTCTTCGATAATTTTGAAAACGTAAATAAAATGTTTAATCCAACCTCAATAACTTTTATTGGCTACCTTATTGTCATGGTAGCAGTAGGCCTTTTTGCGTGGCGCTACACAAAAAATTTCAACGACTACATCTTAGGCGGGAGAAGATTGGGAAGCATTGTCACGGGCCTCTCGGTCGGCGCCTCAGATATGAGCGGATGGCTTTTGATGGGCTTACCGGGTGCGGTATTTCTTTCCGGTATCTGTGAATCTTGGATTGCCATCGGTTTGGCCATCGGAACATATCTTAACTGGAAAATTGTCGCATCACCGCTTCGCGTTTATACCGAAGTTGCCCACAATGCTCTGACTCTTCCGGACTATTTCACTCATCGCTTTGAAGACAAGAGCAAATTGCTCCGAATTATCTCGGCTTTTGTTATTCTGCTCTTCTTTGCCATCTACTCTGCATCCGGTATGGTAGCGAGTGCCAGACTCTTTGAAATGGTGTTTGATCTGCCGTACTCAACCGCCCTTATTCTCGGTACGATCGCAACTTTGGCCTATGTCTTCTTAGGCGGTTTCCTTGCTGTGAGCTGGACAGACACTATTCAAGCTTCGATGATGTGTTTAGCTCTAATCATTACACCGTTGGCAGTGATGTGGGATCTTGGAGGTTGGACAGCCACCATTAATCAAGTTTCTCAGGTAAGCGCCAATCATTTGAATATGCTTCAAGGCCAAACATTCATTGGTGTAATCTCTCTGCTGGCTTGGGGTTTAGGATATTTCGGGCAGCCCCATATTTTGGTTCGCTTTATGGCAGCAAAGGATGCCAAAGTTATGCCTCAAGCATGCCGCATCAGCATGATTTGGCTTATCTTCTGCCTAGGCGGTGCAGTTGCAGCCGGATTCTTCGGAGCTGCTTATTTTGCTGCTCATACCGATGTAGCTGCCCCTGTTGTAGCCAATCATGAAAGAGTTTTCATGGTTCTCTCCACTACTTTATTCAGCCCATGGATTGGAGGCATTCTTCTCTCTGCTATTCTGGCGGCTGTGATGAGCACCCTCTCCTGCCAACTTTTAGTTTGCTCCTCTGTTTTAACCGAAGACTTCTATAGGGCTTTCATACGGAATAATGCTTCTCAGAAAGAATTGGTTTGGGTCGGCAGAGCTACCGTTATCGGCGTCAGCCTTGTAGCCATTTTGATTGCATTGGATCCGAACAATCTCGTACTTTCATTAGTTAGCTATGCATGGGGCGGATTTGGAGCTGCTTTTGGTCCCGCAATTATTCTTTCTCTCTTGTGGAAGAAATGCACTAAAAACGGAGTTCTGTGCGGAATCATTGTTGGTGCTCTTACAGTCTTGGTTTGGCACCAAGGTGGTTGGTGGGATCTTTACGAAATCGTTCCGGGATTCGTTTTCTCCGCCCTTACCATTATCGTTGTGAGCCTTTTGGATCCAAACAAACCTTCAAAATCTGTTAGTGATACTTTTGATTATGTACATGAGAAACTTGAAGAAGCTAAAAAGCTGAATTAATCAAGTTTCCGTACGCCTTTCAACTGCCTCTTGGAAGAACTTCAGGGGCAGTTTTTTTCTGCCATTTTTTAATTAATTCAAAGTTATTTCCTCACTTTGCGTCTCTATACCTTTTGCTTCCGGACAAAATGGCTATATTGAATGCACCTATTATTGGAGATTGTTATGGACGACAAATTAAATACTATCGAGAGAAAAGAATTACCGGATTCTGTTTTTGGCTTACCTGAAAGAAGAGAATATCCAATGCCGGATGCCGCCCATGTTAGAGCTGCCGAGGCGTATTTCAGATATTGTCCGGACGATTTAAAGCCAAAGCTTGCCCGTGCGATCCTTGCTCGTGCTAAAGAATATGGTGTCGATGTTGAAAGTCCAACCGTACTCTCCTACGCTGAAGAATAATCGAGAAATTTTTAGCAACTTTAACACTCAAAGAAACTTAAGACTTGCAGGAAGCAGAATATTAGGTATAATTCTGTCTCCTCGCGGAAAGATGGCAGAGCGGTTGAATGCACTGGTCTTGAAAACCAGCGATGGGTAACCCCCATCCGTGGGTTCGAATCCCACTCTTTCCGCCAACTATCTAATAAAATCAAGAAAAATAAAAGAAAAATAAAATTTTTACACCATTTTTCCCATCAAGGAAAGTTTCATTTCTCCAAAAATTAAAAGTGTCCCTTCCTGAAATTGGTTGACATTTCTTTAGTTTAAAAACTTTTTTGTTGACTACCTTGCCTTTGTTCATATTGACTCCTTAAAGAGTCAACTTATTTCAGTCTAAGACACATTGCAGACAAGATAATTATCACCCAGAGAAAAGTAGATTACTTGTTTTTTAAAAGCCAATTCCCGTTTGTCCATACAAAATTTTGTAGGAATCTCCTCGTCACTTGAGGAGAATGACAAATCAAAAAATCTAGTCTGCCTCATTTCTAACCTACGGAACTAATATCGGAAAAGAATAATTAGGAAATTTTCACAAATTCAAAAAGTTATTTCATCATATAATCCAACATATAACTTCTAAAATCAAATCTCGACCCCATGTTTTCTCTTCCGACTTTTATCTTTTATTGCTTTACTTCGACTATCACGCCTGGACCAAACAATTTAATGTCAATGTCATGGGGAATGAGAGTTGGATTCTTTAAAGCGCTGCCGTTCAATTTAGGAGTTATTACCGGATTTTTTGCAGTAATGCTTCTTTGCTGTATTGGATGTGCTGCTTTAAACAGCCTAATCCCGGAAATTATGGGCCTCATGAAAATTTTGGGAACTCTTTATCTGGTTTGGCTGGCGTGGAAGATCTTGAAAGCCGTTTATAGTCTGAAGCCATTTGAAATAGATAAGAAAAAAGCCTTTATCTCCGGATTCTGCCTTCAGTTTGTCAACTTCAAGATTATGGTCTACGGCATCGTTTCAATGCAGACCTTTATTCTTCCGCATTTTACGGATCCGTGGATATTGGTTGGATTTTCTTTCTTCTTAGCCGCAATGGGTTCAGGCTGCAATTTAATCTGGTCAGCTTTTGGATCCGCCTTTGCTCACCTCTTCTCTAAATACACACGCCCGGTGAATGCGGTCCTGGCTCTTTCTTTGCTTTTTTGTGCAGGCTCGCTTTGGATTTAAGGGAAAAGCCAAGATCTTGTAAAACCTCTCCGTCCTTTCGGACGGAGGTTTTCCTGTGAGAGAGCTAACTGTAGGGTCATTCGTCCTTCAGAAGACGTCCGGCAACCTTATTAAAGCCGCCGTCAATGTAAACGGTCTCAGCCGTTATGCCAAAAGATTTTTCCGACAGAAGGAATGCGGCTAAATTACCAACTTCTTCCGTGCTAACTAAGCTTCTTAACAGGCTCAAATCCTTGGCCAGTTTCATCAAAAGTCCGAAATCTTTAATACCGCTGGCTGCCAGAGTTTTAATTGGTCCGCATGAAATGCTGTTGGCCCGGATACCTCTTTCTCCAAGATCGGCAGCAATGTAGCGGGTAACGGATTCCAACGCAGACTTGCAGATGGCCATTGTGTTGTAGTTCGGCACAATCTTCTCGGCACCGAGATAGCTCATTGTGATAATGGAGGCTCTCTCTCTAAGAAGCGGACTAAATGCTTTTGCTAAAGCCGCATAGGAATAAACTGAAACATTCATAGCCTGAAGGAAACCTTCTCTGGAAATGCCTTCCAAAAAACTGCCTTCAATGCATTCCCGAGGCGCCCAAGCAATAGAATGAACAAATCCGTCAAAACCTTCAGACCATTTTTCTTTAAGAACAGAAGCAGCTGCGTCAATGGAATCATCGGAAGTCACATCCATCTTGATAACTTCACCTGCATTGAAATCATTGGCAAAACCTTGAACTCTGTCCTTAAATCTCTCATTGTTGTAAGTAAGCGTCAGTTGTGCACCCTCTTCAAAACAAACCTTGGCTATCCCATAGGAAATAGAACGTTGAGAAGAGATGCCTGTAATAAGTATTCTTTTGCCTTCAAGTAATTTCATAATGCAATTCAAATAATTTAGCTTAGGCTGAACGTTGCCTAGGCGGAATTCTACCAATAGAAAAGACCGAGGTATCGAAATAGCTCGGCCCAAATACAATAACTTTCGAATTAGCCTTCTTTGACTATCTTCTTAATTTCCCACAACCGTTTAAAGGCTTCCGGCATATCGTTCTTAATCAAATCTTTTTGGAAAGAATGAAGTCTGCGGTACAGGGAAGTCATTTCCTTCCTCGGTGCATATTCTTTATCAACGACTAAAACCTTCCGTAAATTAGGAATAATGTCTTTGAAATCACCTACAGCATAAGCAGCAAAGAGACAGTTTGTCACAACGGCGCCGCCCTTATTTTTATAACGGACGACTTCGCTGTCCAACATGTCTGATTTGATCTGATTCCATAGAGAGTCTCGGCTGCCGCCCTCAGTTACCGTGATTCGGTTCAAATCCACGCCGGCCTTTCTATAGATATCTGTGATTTCCATGTAATCATAGCCAATGGATTCAAGGACGGAGCGCCACATAATAGCCTGATCATCATCAAGGGTCAAGCCCAAGAAGCAGCTGCTCTTCTTTTGCGTCTCGTCCTGGCCGCCTGTCAGATAGGGGAGGAAAAGAACACCGTTGCTGCCTGCCGGAACTTTTTCAGCTCTGGCACTAAGATCTGTGTAATAAAGAGCATCGTCGGCTTTATGGCATACAGAATCTTTGAACCATCTCAAGGCCAAGCCGCCGGTTCTGATGAATCCCCAGTAAAAATAAGTGTTAGGAAGAGAACCGCTGTTAAAGATAAGATTGTTCCCTTTTTTGCTTAGCTCAGGCACGATGCCGGTAGTCGAAACACAAAACATAGCGCAGGTACCCGCAACGTCTACGCCTTTTCCTGGCTCGAAATTACCGCATCCAATCATGGACTGCATGGTATCGCCGGCTCCCGCACAAATCTTTGTTCCTTCACGAAGACCTGTGTATTCGGCAATCTCTTTTGTTAAGCCTCCGACAATATCCCACGGCTTAAGAATTCTGGGCATATAACGCTTATCAATACCCAAGATAGCCAGCTGTTCATCAGACCATTCTTTTTCCATGACCTTGTAGCCAAGGCCCCAGCCAGACATTGCTCCCCAATCGATAAAGGCGTCTTTTCCTTTTAATCCGGCAAGGTTCATCAGAATATACGGGCAGTTATGGACAAACTTAACACCTTGTTCTTGGAACTTGGTATTGTGTTTAAGAAGCCAACGTGCAAACATAGCCGGGAACATACAGGAAGCAACAGGGTTGCCCGTCTCTTTGCCCCAAATGGAAAGATCCTTTTTATTAATGTACTCCACGTCGTCTTGAGTACGGCTATCGAGATAGTTAATATAAGGTGTGATAGCCTTCCCTTCGGCATTTACACCGGCGATACCGCAGATAACGCCGTCGCCCATAATCGAAACAATATCTTTGGGATCTCGGCCGATCTCTTTTAAATCTTCTGCGCAGCGTTTAATGCATTTAAGAGTGACTCCCAAGAAATCATCCAAATCCATCTCTACCCAACCGGGGTTAGGATATCGGAAACTGGTCGGAAGACTTTGTGAGGTAAGACACTCTAATTTTTCGTCATAGACAGAAACTTTGACGCTCTGTGTACCGGCGTCAAAACCGAGATATAGATTTCCCATAAGATTGCTCCGTTTTCTTTCTATTATATAGCCGAGCCTTTTTTCTACGGCCTCAGGACATACAAGGCAACGGCTAAGGACAATCACTCATTGTGCTGTTATTCTTCATATGGAATCGGATCTTTTACCCCGTTTTCTTCAAACGCATTCAAACGATCAATACAAGTTCCGCATTTTCCGCAGGCCTTTTCATGTCCTTCGTAACAGGACCAAGTAAGTTCGAAAGGAACCTTCAGCCTTAATCCTTCTTTGATAACACGCGCTTTGTTGAACTTCACTAAAGGAGCAGCAAGCTTGACTAATCCATAGGTTCCAATGGAAATTGCTTGGTTCATCGCTTGGGTAAATTCGGAAGAACAATCGGCATAGGCTTGTCCGGCCGCATCATCTGCATGAGCTCCAATCCAAATCTCACAATCTTCTTCCGGGTAAATTGACTGCGCTAAAGCAGCAGCCGAAGAAAGCATTAAACCGTTCCTAAAAGGAACGTAAGTCGAAACCTTACCTTCCCCTTTTTCAGCAATTTGATCGGCATAGCTTTTATGTTCGATTGCTTGAGTGCTGTTTTTCAAAAGAGAGCAGTCACTGAATTTGAGAATGTTTTCAAGGCTGAGAACAAAATGCTTTAACGAATAAAAATCTGCAATCTTCTGTGCACAGATAAGTTCTCTATCGTGCTTTTGTCCGTATTCAAAAGAAACCGTCGCTACATTTTCTCTGCCAAGTTTTTCAACGGCAAGTGCGACACAAACTGTACTATCTGCTCCTCCGCTGGAAAGGACTAGCGCTTTCATCTTTACTCCTCAAACCGTAATTGGGCTGATTTTAGTCCTTCTTCCGCCTGCGGCTTACTTTCCAAACAAGGAAGCAAAAAATCCTTTCTTCGAATACGGTTCAGAATGACCGCCTAGGAAGCTATAGCCGGTCTTCTCTATTTCAGCCTTTATTCGTCTCATATCGGGCTCGCTCTTGCTGATGATCTTGATCTCGGCTTTCTTATAAGACGCATTGATCTTGGCATCCGGACAAATATTTCTAATCACATCTTTCAAATGCGATTCGCACATAAGACAGGCCATGCCTTCAACTTTAAGTGTCGTTTCTATCATGATTAATTGAGAATAATTATCATGCTCAATTATAAAAATTTGCCTTTCGTTTTTCAACAATTCAGTAACTATTAAGTTATCATTTGCATAATCACACCGCATAAGCATTGGTGTGAAGACCTTTAGTTTTCTATTAGTTTGAATGAATAGCAAATGATTTCGTTTCGTATGTTTATCTCTTATCCCCTCTGCTACGCTTTTGAGAGGACGGTAATACGATCTCAAACTTTTGAGAAAACCTGGTCAAATATGCGTCCTCACTTGGAAAGAGGCATTGAGCTTATTGCTCAGGAAGCTCACCCTGAAGGACGTTCTCTCGTTCGTAAATACGTTTACCAAGAACCGGCTGTCCGCAGGGTCGTTAATGACTGCCTGCGGGAAATCTTTTCGACCGATATCATGTGCATGGTCGCTCAGATCCAGAACAATCATCGAAAAATAGCCGCTCGTAAAAAAGAAATTATCGAATGGGAAAAAGATCTTATCGGCAGTCCTAAAAGGTCTTGGAATCCTTTGAACGCTTCCGTTCCTCAGCTCAAAGAAAAGATCGAACGAAATAAAGTTAAGAATGCTGCCGATGAGAAACAAAATCAGGCTTTAATTGATTCTTCCCTGGAAAAATTAAAAGCAAGAGGCGTAAAACTTAATAAAGCCCAGCTTGAGGGTTTGATAAATACGGCTGACGGTGAAGATGTGGCTGCGATTATGGCCACGGCTGACTCCATTCGCTTAATTTTCCAAAAAATGGATTCTCAATTAAAGTCCGAGGGTGCGACTCCCGAGCTTTCAAAGAGCTATGCTGGCTTTTATATGATGTGTTGCCGTCTTTATATTGAAGCCATCGACCGGGCATTACTTAAAATTGAAAAGTTTTACTTGCCCCGTGTCAGCGGCATAGAGAAAAATGCAGCTAAACAGATTCGCTCAGCAGAATCTAAACTGGGCCACTCCAGAATTACTCAAGAGCAAAAAGATATTTTGAATAAGAATTGCCTCATCAATGAACAAATTATTGAGGTTGCAAAGTTCTATACAAAGCACTTGAATACAAGGGCTAAAGATTTGCTCGAACTCAAAGAAAAAGCCGAATTAAATTACGATATTTCCTTGAACACGTTCTTCACCATGAAGGCAGGAGCCGACCTTTCTCTGCTGATGAAAAACTCGGAACAAGATTTAACGAGAATCTTTGAATTTGAGATGCCAAGTCCGGCCGCGCTTTACGATGTAGGTTTCGGTGAACAATTCACCGCAGTTACCAGGCAGCTTCAACAAGACTAGTCTGCTTTCTCTGGATTAAGAGACACACAGAGAATTTGGCCCGAGCTTCGTTTCTCGGGCCGATTAGTTTTGACTAACAGAGAGTAATTTCTTTCCAAATATCTTCCGCTCTTAGCTTCTTACCACTTTTCCGATCTTGGTATTCCGTATGAAGAAGTTCGTGAGCCAAATGAGAATTCGGCTCTCCCAAATACTCTTTGTACAGCTCTTTAACCATCGGATTGTTATGAGACTGTCTTAAAGAATGTTCCTCATCGATGGTAGTCAGAACTTTAGTACGTTCCAAGTTAAACGGATGATAATCTCCGGCCTCTCTCGGCGTTCCTCCGCCATTGATGCAGCCGCCGGGACAAGACATTACTTCTATAAAATCAAAGGGACTTTTTCCGCTGAGAACTTCATCCGCAATATAGTCTGCGTTAGCCAAGCCATGAACCACGCCGATTCTTAACGGAGATTTTCCCTCACCCAAGTCAATGGTCAGCTCCTGTTCCACGTGAGGATGCTCGCTCGTTTTGAACTGAATAGAATTCACATTTTTACCGGTCAATACGTAATAAACGGTTCTTGCCGCAGCTTCTGCCACCCCCGCAGTTTTGCCGAAAATTACCGCCGCTCCGCTTCCTTTACTCATAAACGGAGTATCAAAATCTTGGCCTTCCAGTTTTCTAAGATCAATGCCTTTTCCTTTCAGAAGTTTGGCAAATTCTCTTACGGTTAAAACCAAATCCACATCGGGAACTGCGTCTTTGGCTAGTGCTTGTCTTGCCGCTTCATCCTTCTTGGCCGTACAGGGCATAATGGAAATAGAACGGATTTTCTCTTTTGGAATACCTTTTTTTTCCGGAAGCCAACTCTTGATTAAAGAACCCATTACCGCCTGCGGAGAACGGGTAGTTGAAATATGAGGAATCAGCTCGGGCTTATGCAGTTCAACAAAGTTAATCCACGCAGGACAGCAGGAGGTAAACATTGGAAGAACCGCATTTTTATCATTAAGGCGATTCAGCAGTTCCGTCCCTTCTTCCATAATAACCACATCGGCGGAGAAATTAGTATCCAGAACGCAATCGGCTCCGGCTTTTTTCAAAGCTTCTACGATTTTTCTCTCAACGTTCACACCGGCCGGAAATCCGAATTCTTCTCCCAAAGTAGCTCTCACGGCCGGAGCAAATTGAAATACGGTATAAATTCCCGGATCCGTCAAATAATCATTGGCAACATCCACTTGATCACGAGCCTGAAGTGCTCCGGTTGGACATACGACCGTGCATTGACCGCATCGAACACAGTTATCCGATAACGCCCAAGGTTTACCTTCTCTTAACGCGGCTGCTCGCTCCCTGCCGGAACCTTTCATGGTCAAAACATAGAGACCTTGAACTTTGCCGCAAACTTCAACGCATCTTTCACAGCGAATGCATTTGTTTGGATCCAGCCAAATAGCCCGGTCGGAATAATCTTCTTCCTTCGCTACCTTATAGGAACCGGGAGCAATGCCCTTCTTCAAGTCCAATTTCTCGGCCAAATCCAAGAGTTCACACTTCCCATGTCTATCGCATCCCATGCAATTCATATCATGGTCTGCAAATAAAAGGGCCAACTGCTTTCTCTGCGCCTGACGTACTTCAGGAGAATCGGTGCGAATTTCCATTCCGTCTTCTAAGCCGGTCTTGCAGCTGGTCGACAACACTTCCCTTCCGTCAGGATATTTAATTTTTACGATGCATAAACCGCAGGAACCGGGAGTACTTTCCAGTGTCGGGTAAGCACAAAGAGTCGGAACAAAAAATCCAAGTTTTCTTACCGCTTCTAATACTGTGAGCTTTTCTGTAAAGGTAAAAGGAACCCCATTAATCAATGCTTTCATTATCTTTCCTTTCTTTTACTTAGCGGTTTTTCCAATTGGATTGGCTGTTTCAACCAAAAGTACCCTGTAGCAGCGCATGCATCTTTCGGCTTCTTCTTTTGCCTGATCGTCGGTAAGGCCCAACTCAACTTCTTCAAAATTATCCGTTCTGTTTAAAGGTTCCAATTCCGGAATTACTGTGCGGGAAGTGGAAATTACTGGCTTGCATTCAGCAGCATCATCAAATAGACCCGCTGACTTAATCATGTCGCTCACCCTTTGTCTCTTATCAAAGGAGAATTTTTCGCCTTCCAGATACTCTTGAATTCGCTGAGCTGCTTTTTCTCCCTGGGCCATAGCTTCAATAAGAGAGCGCGGGCCAACTGCACAGTCGCCGCCTGCAAATACTCCCTTCCTTGAAGTTTCTAAATTCTCATTGACAGCAATAATAGAATCTCGTTTACCTAATTCAAGCTTATCTGCGCCGACAAATAATTCTTTTTCGAGTTTTTGCCCGATAGCGGCAATAACCCTTGAACAAGGAATAACAAACTCAGACCCTTCAATTTCAGTCAGTTTTGATTTTCTGGAATTCGGATCTCCCTCTACCTTTAGTTTGCAGCAAAGTAAACCTGTTACCTTGCCGTTTTCTATAACCAACTGTTTTTGCGCTGTCAGCCAATGAAAAGAAACGCCTTCTTGATGAGCTTCATGAAGTTCGACAGGATCGGCCGGAGATAGTTGTTCCGTTCTTCTGTATACGACAGAGACTTTGCCCGAGCTGATTCTGACTGCCGTTCTGCAACAGTCCATAGCTACGTTTCCGCAACCGACAATTACAGTGTCTCCCTCATAATGAAGAGGTCTTTCTTTAGAGACTGATTTTTCGACTTGACGCAGAAAATCAATTCCGTCGGTATAGCCGACAATTTTCCCTTCGTCTTCTGGAAAACCGAGTTTCGTACCCTTAGCACATCCAACACCGAGAAATATTGCTTTATATCCGTCGCTGAATAAATCATCTATCGAAAAATCCTTTCCAAACTCTCTTTCGAAAAGAACACGTCCTCCGAGATTTTCGATAACTTTACTTGTTTCGCTGGAGAGCAAATCCTTAGGAAGGCGATACTGCGGAATACCTGTTAAGGCCATTCCGCCTGCCCTATCTTTGCTTTCGATAATATCAACCGGATAACCGGCAAGAAGCAAGTGGTAAGCACAGGTAATTCCTGCCCCACCCGCACCAATAACCGCTACTTTAGGTTTATTTTGCGGGGAGCGCCTTGGTTTGAAGAGATGATCTACGGACTCACCAAGAGAATCAGCTGCGTAGCGCTTCAGATTTTTAATATCGACGGGGCCCTCAAGCTTCCTTCTTCTGCATGCAGACTCACAGAAATGAACACATACGCGTCCGCACGATCCGACTAGCGGATAGTTTCTTAAAAGAACTCCGGTGGCTAAATCCGACCTGGACTCCTTAATGTAGTCAATATATCTGGGAATATTAACCTTCGCAGGGCATGCTTCGATACAAGGCGCCGTAACAACGGAATATTGATCAGCTGATGTGTAGGCTACGTTCTTTTTTAGATCTTCAGGGAAAAATTTTAGAGCTCCGATGAGAGAAACCGGAACGGTCTGACCTACTCCGCAGAAGCTGCTTTCAACCATCAGTGTGCAAACCTCTTCGATGAGCTTCCAGTCTTTCTCTGAAAGACTATGTTTATCTCCAGAGGCCTTCTTTAATAAGTCATAAACGAGTGCGGTTCCGTTTCTGCAAGGAGTACACTTGCCGCAAGAATTCTCGGAGGCCTTTTCCCAGTAATCTCTCAGAACCTTAATCAAGGAGACTTCGGGGTTGAAAATAATGAAGCCTCTATGGGAAACAAACGCATCTACAGGATTAGAGCCGTCAAAAAATTCGAGCTCCTCAATATTAAGGGTCGCCGGCAGCTCTTCTAAACTCGCATTGCGTAAATCAAATGGCTCGCCGTCCCAAAAACCGTAACATGTCTTCATAACTTAGCCGATGAGGATGTGTTTTCAAATTATTTCTAAATATTACTATCCTTTACTATCTTTCTACTGACTCTTTCTTATAAGTTGAAAGTGAATTTTACTATGTGAAAAAAGTTAGGGATTTTTCTGACCAATATTTCTACTTATTTTGAAAGCATTCGGTCGCAAACGACATATTCCGTCCTCAAAAAAATCTCTGAGCCCAATATGCTCATAATCGGATTCAAATGCTGTTTAGAACAATAAAATTATTAGAAAAGGAGAATTCTATGAAAGTCGGCGTTGCATTAGGGAGCGGATCTGCCAGAGGTTTTGCACATATCGGTATATTGGAATATTTGCAGGAAAGAGGAGTACACGTCGATGTTGTTGCAGGGACATCAATCGGAGCTATTGTCGGGGCTTCTTATGCGTGCGGCAACCTAGACAGACTCAAGGCACAAGCCTTAAACATTAACCGTTTGAACTGGACGGCATTCTTCAATCCAAGTTTTTCTTTCGACGGCTGGATTAACTTAAAACATATGCAAATGTTTTTGGTCAAATCCGGCATTCCCAGAAAAATGAATATCGAAGATTTAAAAATGCCTTTTGGAACCGTTACTTGTGATTTGAATACCGGTAAGGAGCTGTGGGTGACGGAAGGTCCGGTTTTTGATGCGGTTTGGCCGTCCATGGCAATGCCCGGTGTTTTTCAACCGGTATTAAATAAAGAAAACCGTTGGTGTATCGACGGAGGAATTGTCAATCCGGTCCCCGTTTCTTTGTGCCGTGCTTTGGGTGCGGATGTGGTCATCGCCGTTAACCTAAACAGCGACTTACTTACAAAAAATAGAAATCCTCGAGCTGAGCAAAAGAAAAAACCAAGTGAGATTTACAAATTAGTGCAAAAGGCCAAGAAGCTAATCCCCGCCAAATATCAAAAAGAAACCCTCCAAAACGATATGCCTGAGCCGCCGGATTTCTTCGAAACGATAGCTTCCTCCATCAATATTGCTCAGGACAGAATAACTAAAACACGTTTAGCCGGAGATCCCCCGGAGGTAACGCTGCAGCCAAAACTTTCCAGAATCGGTTTGTTGGAGACTTACAGAGCGGAAGAAGCCATCGCCGAGGGAAGACGATGCTGCGAACTAGCCTTTCCGCAAATTAGAGATGCCTTAGATCTGGTGCAAGTCGAAGAAGGAGAAAAGTAATATTTGACGAAAGATTAAGCCTGTCGGTGGTTCGGACAGGCCTAATTTTTACTTATCTTTGTGATTGGCTAGCAGATACAAAATACCCACTAGGACAGCACCCCCAACAATATTTCCCAATGTCACAGGCACTAAGTTATTAATAAAGAAATCACTCCAACCTACAGCCAGTGCTTTAGCTTCTCCTGCATTAACCAAAGCAAGGTAACGAGCATCGGTTCCGGTAAAAATGCCAAGAGGAATGAAGAACATATTAGCTATACAGTGTTCCATACCCAAAGCCACGAATGCCATTGTCGGGAACCAGAGAGCAACCACTTTTCCGATAACCTCAGTGCTTGCAGCGGCTGCGAAAACCGCTAAGCAAACCAACCAGTTGCAGCCGACTCCTCGGATAAAAGCAGACATCCAATCTAAAGAACATTTGGCGTTAGTTAGGTTCACGATGCTTTTTGCCCAGGGAAGTGTTCCGCCGGCACTTTCAAAAATGAGCCCGGAAGAAAAAGCAATGACATAAGCAACGAACAGTGCCCCCACAAAATTACCAACCCAAGCAGCACTTCCTGCAAGAAAGGACTGTCCGACAGAAATTTGACCTCTAAGTTTTGCCGTTGTTAAGGTCATGCAGCTGCCGGTAAAAAGGTCTGCACCGCATAAAACGACAAGCATCAAACCGAGCGGGAAAACTGCACCGAAAATAAGCTTTCCCACTGCTCCCCACGACTCCCAAGGGAGTACTAGACCGACCCTTATCGCTAAAAATCCGCCGATAGCAATGTACATACCTGCTAAGACGGTATTTGCAATACGGGAAATTAAATTTTGAGAGGCTTTAGAAACCCCCATGTTGACAGTTGCTTCTAAAATTTGAGCGGATGACAAAGTCGCCATCTGGTTCTCCGAAGAATAAGGAATTGAATCAATTGAATTTATCGAGCGCATTATACGGTTTACCTCTCCGGAAATAAGGAATTCCCAGAGAGAATTCAAAGCATTAAAACAAAAAATCGAACTTTGAATCTTTATGCACGAAACGGAGATTTAATTCTTTTCCAGATCCTCTAGGCTGGAGGCACCGCATAATAGGACCAATCTTTGACAAAATATAGAAAATATTAGTTACACTGTAACCACTCTAATGACTTCTTGAAGAGCTCAAAAATGACTAAAACAATGCTTTCTATAATCCTGGCTCTTGGTTTTGCTTCAGTTGTTGCGGCTGCTCCGAGAGTGGAAACTCCACCCTCCATTGATTCTAAGGACAATATTTCCGGTGGCACGTCTGAGAAAAAAGTAACCCGCATAACAGCTAAAAAAACTGACGCAGTCACTAAAGAAGAACTTGAACAAGCTAAGAAAGATATTGAAGCCGCAAAGGTTCGTCAGAAAGATCCGAGATTCTGGCCAAAGACCAAAATTGAAGAGACCGTCAACAATAACAACGTTGTTACTGAAGTCAAGGTCACTCCAATGAGTACTCAAATCCCTTACACCATGACTCGTGAGCAACCTTCCAATCAATCTAAGAACGGAACCAGCGGCGACAATACCATGAGCGTTCCAAAATTCATTAATTTCGGTTTTTAAGAATGGCTGTATTTACTCCTCTCTCAGAAGAAGACATAAATAATTTTCTAAAGAATTACAACATCGGTGATTTAGTTGAGTACAGCGGAATCCTCTCAGGTATTGAGAATTCCAACTTTTATGTGACGACCACAAAAGGCCGCTATGTCCTAACTGTCTTTGAAAGACTTAACGAGACTCAGATCCCTTATTATCTGAAACTTCAAAAACATCTTTTAGATAAAGGACTTTCAGTAAGCGGTCCCATCACGGATAAAAACGGGCACCTGTTTTCTTCGTTGAAAAATAAACCGGCAAGCATTGCGCCCTGCATTAAAGGAGAATACGTTGCTCAGCCAAATGCTCAGGCCTGTAATCAGATGGGCAAAATGCTTGCAGAAATGCACCTTGCCGTAAAAGATTTTCCTTTAAGTCAAGAAAATACAAAAGGTTTGGCCTTCTGGGAATCTTCCCTTCCCTCTCTGAAGCCATACATGCCCGAAGAGCTTTTTGAATATCTGAAAAAAGAAATTAATCGGCAAAAAGAATTAATGAATTCGCAGGTTTATAAAGAACTTGAAGCAGGTGCGGTTCACGCAGACCTTTTCAGAAATAATTCGCTTATTGAAATCAATGGAGACGAGCAAAACCTCGGAGGAGTCATTGATTTTTACTTCGCCTGCAATGCTCCGTTTCTATACGACCTCGCCGTTACCCTTAATGACTGGACGATAAATCAAGAAACAGGTAAATTCCTTCCAGAGGAAACCCAAGCCTTTTTGGAAGGATATAACTCAGTGAGAAAACTAACGGAAAAAGAACACTCTCTCTGGCAAGACATGCTTTCGGCCGGGGCTCTTCGCTTCTGGGTCTCTCGTCTTTATGACTTTTACCTTCCGCGTGAAGCTAGTATGTTGAAGCCTCACGACCCGAGACATTTCGAAAGAATATTGAAATTGAGAAGAGAAGCGGATCCGAAAGATCTTCCTTGGATCTAATCCGAGGTTCAATTTTTCAAGTAGGCAGATTAACCTCTGCCTTTTTTGTTACTGATTTTTCCGTTCTGAAATTTCAGACCTTTGTAAAAACAGTATGATAACGAAAGGTTTATTTTGGATTTTTTATGAACAAAAACTATAATCTCCCCGCTTCTACGGGACTTGTTTGGCTTAAGGCGGGATTCAAAATCATGAAAACAGCTCCTGTAGCCACAAGTGGCATCGTCGCCTTTTACTTATTGTTGATGCTTGTAGCAGGAATGCCGGGCGCTCTGCTAAACGTACCTTTCATTGATATTTTATTAAGCGGCCTGGTGACACCTTTCGGAGCCGTTGCAATTGCTAGTTGCGGCAGAGATGTATCCAAAGGAATAATCCCGACAATATTTCAATGCTACGGGGAATGTTTCAAAAACACCTCCGTCCGTAACAAACTCCTGCTCTTGGGGCTAATCTATGGAGTTTGCGTTATTTTGATCAGTCTTGTTTTTTCTTGGCTCTCCGCAGATGACGTCGATAAGTGGTTCAGTAAAGACGGAAAGCTTCTTCCTAATGAGATAGTGTCCAACTTTCCTTGGGCTGCCGTCCTCTTCGGATTCGTTTTCTATAC
Organism: Turicimonas muris; assembly: GCF_002221595.1. GTDB lineage: Bacteria > Pseudomonadota > Gammaproteobacteria > Burkholderiales > Burkholderiaceae_F > Turicimonas > Turicimonas muris. Next base: position 19,377 of record NZ_NHMP01000012.1, on the reverse strand, counting down.
AGCCCTTCTTTGCGTAACCTGTTTTTCTCCAATGCTCATTGCTTGGAAAGGAATGCCTCTTGGAAAAGCTTTCTTCTTCAGCCTCTTTGTCTGTTTGAAGAACGCCGGTGCTTTTATCGTTCTCGGACTTCTGCTGGCCTTAATCGCAACTTTCGGCACCACGTCCTTAAGTGCTTTGGGTGCAATCCTCGGCATTAATTCCGTCCTGGTCGTACTTTGGGGCCTTTTCATCACCTGTTGGTCCTATTGCACCCTTTGGCCTATTTGGTCCAGTATTTTCGGAGACCAAGACAGCCAAATCGTTTCTTACACAAAATGAAACCATTTTCACTAATTTACGGTATTCGTTATTTGAAGAAATCAGTAAGCTTTACATAGATTTATTGGAGAAATTAATGCGTAAATTCTTACTAGGAGCCATCCTTTTATCAATGACAGGTCTGGCTTCTGCTGTGACTGTTGAAGATCTGACTTCCACTTCTTCTTGGATGCCTGCTACTGACTCAGTTCCGTCCTGCGACATTCCTGCGACTATCACTTTCAAAAAGAACGGTAAGCTCAATTCCGAACCTGGCTGCAACAGCCTTTTCGGCGATTATGTTATCGGCGATAATGACAAACTCGAATTCGTCAACATGGGAATGACGAGAAAGCTTTGCGCTAAACAGTATATGGACTTAGAAGCAAGCTTCACCGACCTTCTGAACAAAACCAAGTTCGCTAAGAAGGACGGTAAATATCTCATCTTGTTTGATGCGGATAAAAAAGAAATCGGACGTCTGGAGCCTGAGCGTTCCGGCTCCTGCAGCTAAATTTTTCTTGAAGAGCGAAGCCGGCGGCTTCGCTTTTCTTTAGTGGGCGGCTTCCCAATTCTCTCCCACACCAACCTCAGCAATTAATGGTACGTGCAATTCAGCAACTGAGGACATAATTTCCGGAAGTCTCTTCTTCACAACCTCCACTTCTTTATCCGGCACTTCCAGAATCAATTCGTCATGAACTTGGAGAATCAGCTTACTTTCTAAGTTTTCTTCTTGCAGCCAGTCTTGAACGGCAATCATTGCCATTTTGATGAGATCAGCGGCTGTTCCCTGCATCGGAGCATTAATAGCTGCGCGTTCAGCAGCTGCTTTTCTTGCACCGGAAGCCTGCAGTTCCGGAATTTCCAGTCTTCTTCCGAACACTGTCTGAATATATCCTTTTTCCAGGGCATGCTGTCTGGTATCCTCCATGTACTTGGATACTCCCGGATATCTTTGGAAATAACGGGCAATATAGTTCTTAGCATCATGGCGGTCAATATTTAAATTCTTTGCCAATCCGAATGCGCTCATGCTGTAGATCAGGCCGAAATTAATCACCTTAGCTATTCTTCTTTGATCCGGGGTGACAGCTTCCAAAGGTTCAGAGAATACTTCCGCAGCTGTTGCCCTATGAATGTCTTGGTTTTTCTTAAATGCTTCGGTAAAACCTTTATCTCCTGATAAATGAGCCATGATTCTCAATTCGATCTGAGAGTAATCGGCACTGATAATTTTCTTCCCGGGGCCTGCGATAAAGGCTTCCCTCACTCTTCTTCCCTCCGGGGTCCTTACAGGAATATTCTGCAAGTTCGGATTAGTCGAAGACAATCTTCCGGTGACGGCCACCGCCTGTTCAAAGGTCGTATGAACCCTTCCATCTCGAGGAGAAATTTGAGTAGGCAACTTTTCAGTATAGGTAGAAATAAGTTTGGTCAGAGCACGGTATTCCAGCGCAATTTTGGCCAAAGGATAATCCAGCGCAAGTTCTGAAAGAACTTCTTCGCTTGTAGAATAATTTCCTGAAGCCGTCTTTTTCGAGGGTTTGCCATTGATGAGAACTCCTAATTTCTCAAAAAGAATCTCTCCGAGTTGTTTCGGACTAGCCAAATTAAATTTCTCTCCGGCAATAGTCTCTGCTTTCTTTGAAAGTTCGGATGCTTTTGCTTGAAGTTCCGCTGTCTGCTTAGCCAATAACTGTTTATCGATCAACACACCGTTTTGTTCCATTCGGAACAAAACACGGCTCGTCGGCATTTCGATTTCACGGTATATCTTTTGAAGATTCGGATCCTTTTCTATCAGCCCACAGAATAAATCAGATAAATGTGCACCGACGTATGAACGCTCCATCGCAAATTTTGCACAAGACAGAATATCTACTTCGCTAAAAGTTTTCTTTTTAACTCCTTTGCCCAATAGGACTTCTTCGGCCTGCAGCTCAAACTTAAGCCAGTTGTACGAAAGCTTTTCAATGTAATGGGTTCGATGAGCTTCCAGAACATAATTCTGAAGTAAGACGTCTTCTTTTATACCGTTGAACTCGATGCCTATGTCGGCCAAAACGTGTGCTATGTATTTAGCGTCATAGCAACTCTTTTCAAAAGCTGGATCAGAAAGCCACGAACCGAATATCTGCGTAAACTCTTCAGGAGTAATACCTTGAGGATCAACCCAATTCGTACTAACCGGGACAAACCAATTTTTACCTGTATTCCAGCCGACTGCGATCCCACGCAAAGTGTATGTAAAATCTTTGAAATCGGCTAGCACAAACAAGAAAGGAAGCTTGCCCTCTTTGCTCTGAGAACAAATCTCTTCAACAAGATGCTTTGCTTCATCCGGAGATTCAATTGTTTGCTGGGAGAACTCTGCCAATTGAACCTCTTTCTCTTCGGAATTGGAAAAAAGATCCAGCCCATCTGATGCGTCTTCTTCAGATTTCTTGGAATCTGTTTTAATTGGACCGCTCTTGGACTCATCCTTCAGATCTTTGAGAAAAGCGCGAAATTCCAACCGTTCATAAAGTTCTTTCAGAGCCGCAACATCAGGGTCTTTAATTTTTAGATCTTCCAATGAGTTGACTTGAGAAGAAATATCGGCATCCTGTTTGATTGTCACCAAAGCTTTAGCAACAGGCAAAAAGGCCAAAGAGTCTCGAAGATTGTCACCGATCTTACCTTTTACCGCAGCAGCGTTCTCAATAATATTTTCCAAAGATCCATATTCTTCAAGCCACTTGGAAGCTGTTTTCTTACCGCATTTCGGAACGCCGGGTACATTATCGATCTTGTCCCCCATCAATGCGAGGTAGTCAATAATTTGTTTTGGTGGTACCCCGAATTTTTCCTTAACCCCTTCAATATCGAGCCAGGTATTTTCGGCACCCATCGTATTAATCAAAACAACGTCTTGCGTGACAAGTTGAGCATAGTCTTTATCTCCGGTCGCTATGACTACTTTACATCCCGCTTCTCCGGCAGACTTCGCAATTGTTCCGATAGTGTCATCGGCTTCGATACCGTCAACTTGAATCAGAGGAATGCCTTGTTTTCTAACTGCATCAAAAACATCGGGAATTTGCAGCTTAAGATCTTCCGGGGTTTCTTCTCTATTGGCTTTATAGTCCGGATAAATATCGGAGCGAAAGGTTTTTCCTTTCGGGTCAAAAACGCAAGCCACATAGTCCGTAGGGACATCTCGTCTTAATGCCCTAAGCATCGAAAGAAAGCCTCTCGTGGCTCCGGTTGGATGCCCTGACTTAGTATTAAGAGGAGGCAGGGCAAAGAAAGCCCGGAAAAGAAAGTGCGATGCATCGATTAATAGTATTGTTTTGCTCATATGTTTTCCTTGCGGACTATTTAAGAGATAGTTCAAACTCGATCTGCATATATTAATAGTTCAAATCCTATTCACAATCTTCAAAGATTCATTTAGAGACAGGCCAAGATGAGCGGCGAGAAAAAGATTTGGTCGCTGACAGACGCCATAAATAAAAAGGTTTTCTTAAAATAAATCTAAATACTATTTTTAAAAAACAAATTATTTACTGTTTTTTTACGCTTTATCTTTATAGAAAAAATAATAATTAAAACTCATAAATTATTTAAACAAAGAAAACCTGTTTAATTTAATTTTTGTCCCATTTTGACGAGAAAATAATCTCATTTTCTTTACCTAAGATACAACACTATGTTTTTTAATGAATATTTTTTCGATTCAACAAAATAAAAAAGAGATAGTTAGTTTAAAAAAATAATTTTTTTGTAGTAATATGAAGGGGAATTGATTAGTAACGATGTAGAGCCATGGAACCTCAAATCTTAGAACTTAGAAATCTAAAAGCTCAACGAGACGCATTAGATAAACAAATTGAAGAAGCTTCCAAAAAAGCTCGTGAGGACGCTTTAAATATCTGTCGGGAGCTGATTAAAGAATACGATTTTGCACCTCAGGAACTTGGCCTTAAGAAAGCCATGAAAAGAGCCAACTCTATTGCACCGAAATTTATTGGACCCAATGGTGAAACTTGGGCCGGCAGAGGCAGAAAGCCATTGTGGCTGCAGCAAGCCGAAGAGGAAGGAAAGACCGCAGAAGACTTCCGGATTCTTCCGCATTCATTTGAACCTAGAGGCTCTTAGGAATAGAAAGGAGCCGCACGGCTCCTTTCTATTTTCTTGATTAGATCTCAGTGGCGAGTCTTAGGCTCGTCAACCAATCTTACATCGCTAATGGTTTTATGCTTGAGAATCCCAAGCTGATAAAGACATCTTCTGCGGTTGCAGCTTAAAGCAGAGGAATGGCTCTTTGCCAACATTTTTGGACTCTTATGGCATCTTAACGAGGATGAAACCATTTTCTTTCTCGGGGTGCTAAAAATACTAACGAACTCATTCTAACAACATTCTAATTAGGGTTTTTTCTTGTTAGTAGAAACACTATTATCCGAAAGTCGTATTTGTTAATATTAAGAAACATCTATTACAACTTTATGTTTTTATTACTTTTCGTTTCTCTTGATCGTTAAGCAAAAAATCGAAGGTTCAGGTACCCTATTACAGTTCAACGTTAGTGTTAATCCGCACAAAGTTTTGTTCATGTAACATATCAGCTCTTTCGAAAAGCAAGAAAAATGGAACTACAAGGTTTAAGACAAGCCGCCTCCCAGGGAACAATTAGCCTTCCGCCTCCGAGAGATTCGGAAAAGCTGGAAGATATTCCTGTTCTTCGGTCCTGTTTGGCTCTGGCCAGAGGCATCAGCGACTTTAGAGAAGCTTTTGCTACCAGTGTTTTTCCTGCCACTATCGGAAAACTGATGACAATCGTAGAGGCGAAAGAGCAGCTTTATTCAAAAGAAGAGCCCTTCACCCTTAAGGAATATTTTTATTCCACAATCGTGCCAAATCCCTCTGAGCTTTCCATGGTAAGAATGGAGAGTTATGTCAATGCTTGTCTTGAACTTTATCCGAATTCTAATCTTTCATATATTTCTACCAAAACTATAGTAGAAATTGCTAACTTCTTCATTCAGGACAAAATTTCTTGGAGATCGTCGGATGATCCTCTTCATGAAAAGCCGTTTTTCCCAGAAGAAGAGATTATGTTCGGCTCAAAGCTAAAGAAACAAATGAACAATTGGGAGGTCTATGCAAGGGAAATCCGTGACATGGACCCGTATGTACATTTGATTCTTATCATTTTATATTTCGTTGCCCTTTCTCCTTTGAACAAACACAACGAAAGAACAAGTCAAATCCTCTATCAAATTGGCTTGCTTAGAAAAGGAATCGACTCTCCCTTCCCTTGTATTCAATTAGGAAAGGCAAAAAATACCACAGCGCACTTCGGAATTGAAGAAAGACTATATGGCCTAAGGACACGTCAGTGGACTCCATATCTTAAATATTCCTTGAACAATCTTTCTCGCGCTTTTAACTACAGCCTAGAGTTACTAAAGGCAATTGAACGTCTCTACGAACAAAGTAAGATATATCTTCAAGAAATCGGATTAGGCACTCATGTGGCTTTCCTACCGGCCATATTTGAATGTCCAGCTTGCAGAACCGGAGAATTTTCCAGCAAAACCGGCACACGTCGCCAAGTGGCAAGTCACATATTGAATGATTTGACGAGAGCCGACATTTTAGAAAGAGTCGAAGATGGGAGAGACAAGATTTTCTTCCATAAGCGGCTTATTGAAGCTCTAGAAAACAGAGAATATTCCTTCCAAACTTTCCGCCGGGAAATAGACCCATTTATTCCTTTGTACCAAAAAGGCACTCCAGGTCGTACTAAAAAAGAACCTGCTTAATCTATTTTTGTATTTCTAATAATTCTGAAATAGAAACTACATTTAGAAAAATAAATAAATGAAACCTATCTGATTTATTATTGCTATCTCAATATTGTATTCACAATTAAATATAGATAGAGACAATAAATAACTTCTTAAAAGACTGATAGAAATTAAAATATTAGCGTTAGCGGATATTTAATAGAGATATTTTTAAATTTTTTCTTTGTAATAAAAGTCAATAATTTTTCTTATTTACCAATCCATAAAATTATTTGAGAGATAACGATAAAATCATTTTTATAGCACTTAAAGCTATCTGCTTTCCTTGCTAAGAATATCTCAAAATTATCACTTTAATTTTGATTTGTAAATCAATTTAAAACCCTCCTATACAACAAAAAACAATTTATTCAATATACAGATATTCAATGTTAAATAAACCGTTTATCTATGTATTAAAACAAGTTATAAGATAAATTTACTTTTTATAAAATTTTTACAGATAGAGCTATCTGAAAACATTTAGGTAATTTGTATATCTAAGTTAACTAAAAACAAAAATTAATTCAAATTCTTAAAAAATTTGCTAATTATTTCATGTTTATTCAATTAGTTAGTTAATAAAATTAATTTAAAATCTAATCCTGTTAGCTAATATTATTCTATTGGTCTCTATTTGATTATCAGTTCCTAGTAAAACAGCCACTACTTATATTTATTTTCTGATAGATAAACACTTAAATAAATGAAAACACTTCTTCCTAATTTCAAGCGTTAAGCGAAATAAAGAAGAAGGGTTACTGTTTAATGTAAAGTTAATATAGAAAGTTAACTTTTATTAAGAGAATTTCTTGTTAACTAAATAGTATATTTCTTATCTAACTATTCTCATTTTTTTCTGAGCAATTGCTAAAAGTAGATTTTTAACTCCACTTGTTTTGAAAGCGACCTCGATCTTCTTATTCTCTCCCTGCCCTTCTATATTTTTGATCTTTCCTTCACCAAATTTCTCATGAAAAACAATGGTTCCAATGTTATATCCATCTGAGTTTTTAGAACTTTGGCGAATACTATTAATCTTGTTTTTATCTTCTTTAGTAATGCCTATATTCTTGGCCCATTCAGGTACATTTTCATTATTTCTATATGTTTTCTTATAACCTGAATAGCTATTTCTTTTATCTTCTGACCAAGAATTTTTACTGTTATAAGAGCCATAGTATCCCCCGCCGCTTCTGCCGCTGCCGAAAGAGGAATAAGAGTCAGAATCTTCTTTCGGAGTGAGCCACTTCAGAGCATCTCCAGGCAGCTCGTCTAAAAAAGAACTCTTAACGTTGTAGCGGGGCATACCGTGAAGAAGTCTCTGGGCTGCATAAGTCAAATACAGCTTTTTGCGTGCGCGGGTGATGGCTACATACATCAATCTTCTTTCTTCTTGAAGCTCTTTTGGTTCTGCTAGACACTTATCATGCGGGAAAAGTCCGTTCTCCAATCCGGTAATAAACACATTGTTAAACTCCAGACCTTTGGAAGCATGGATGGTCATCAACTGCACAGCTTCCTCACCTGCTTTTGCTTGGTTGTCACCGGCTTCCAGCGTGGCTTGAGAAAGGAACAAAGTCAGCGGACTTAAGTTATCCACGTTTTCCTTGGAGTCCTCTTCAAATCCTTCTTGGCTCAGAAAAGCAGCGGCAGATGAAGTTAATTCCTCCAAGTTTTCTAAGCGTTCTGCTCCGTTTTCATCCGCTTCATAAAGTGCTTTGAGACCGCTTCTTTGTACGGTGTAATTAATAAGTGCCGTCAAAGGAAGAGAGAATCTCTTTGAACGGATGTCATTGATAATGTCTGTGAAGACTCTTACCTTATTAGCCGCTGCACCGGAAAGCAACTGAGTTGCTTCAAATAATGAAATCTGGTTGTCTCGAGCCAAATCAATGAGATTTTCGACTGTCTTTGCGCCGATGCCTCTTGCCGGTAAATTCACCACTCTCATAAAGGCAGAATCGTCGGCGGTGTTTTCGGCCAGCCTTAAATACGCAAGTGCGTTCTTAATTTCAGCGCGATCAAAGAACCGTAAGCCACCGTAAACGGTGTATTTCACCCCGCGTCTGGTCAACTCTGTTTCGAGGGCACGAGACTGAGCATTAGAGCGGTAAAGAATGGCAATCTCACGAAGATCCTCGCCGTTTCTAACAAAGTCTTTGATGTTGTCAACCACAAAAGCTGCTTCTTCTGCCTCATCCCCGGCCTTGAAAACACGAATAAGATCTCCCTTCCCGGATTGTGTCCAGAGATTCTTACCAAGACGATCACTATTATTCGAAATCAAATAGTTAGCTGCATCCAAAATATTGCCTTGAGAGCGGTAGTTTTGTTCCAAACGGATTGGCTCCCCAATGGCAAAATCTCTAATGAAGTCCTTCATATTGCCAACGTTAGCGCCGCGGAAAGCATAAATAGACTGGTCATCGTCACCCACAGCGAACACGGCGTTAGGTTTTCTGCCTTCTTCTCCGTGACCAGCCAACAGTTTGAGAAATTTGTACTGAAGCTTATTGGTATCTTGAAACTCGTCAACCAAAATAAATTTAAATCTGTCTTGATAATGCTGACGAATCGGTTCGTTGTTCAGCAGCATTTCGTAAGTGCGGAGAATAAGCTCTCCGAAATCGACGGCTCCTTCTCTATTAATGACTTTTTCGTAAATTTCATAGACTCTAAGCAAGTCTCTTTCGCCGAAGCCGTAAGGTTTAATATCCTTGGCTCGAATTCCTTCTTCTTTTTGCTTATTGATATAGTTTTGAATCTTTCGGGCAGGAAGAACTTCTTCATTAATGTTGTTGGCCTTCATAATCCTCTTGATAGCCCCAAGCTGATCGCTCATGTCCAAGATGGCAAATGCGGCCGGTAAGCCGGCGGCCTCATGATGAAGTCTCAGCATTCGGTTGCATAGACCGTGGAAGGTTCCTACCCACAATGCCCGAGTGTTTAGAGGCATCTTTGCTTGGAGGCGGGTCATCATTTCACGTGCCGCTTTATTTGTGAAGGTAACAGCAAATAACTCAGCAGGAGTACAAAGCCTGTGTTCCAAGAGGAAAGCAATTCTTGAAATCAAAACGCTAGTCTTACCGGAACCTGCCCCGGCAAGAATAAGAGAGGACACCTCCGGCAAAGTAACAGCGGCCTTTTGCTGCTCATTTAAATTTGCTATTAAATCACTAGACATCATTTCTTCCTTTTTTTTGAGGAAGTGAAGTCTAATGAGAATTCCTAGTTCGTAGCACCTATTTGGTTAAAAGATTTGGAGTTTGTGATTCACTGCAGAAAAGAACTTTTTGTATTTTCATTTTCAACCAATTGATAATAAAAGTTTTTTCTTAAAAAATCTCAAAATCCTACTAATTAACGCATAGAAATACATTAATTGACCACAAAGAGTAAAAAAATAGAAGGACAACCAACCTTATAATTAAAGGATTTTCTAATAGATCATTCAATCGAAGAAGAAATGCGCGAAACTTACGAACCGTCAGAAGTTGAGACCACTCAACAAGCCCACTGGCGCGCCAAAGATGTCTACCGCGCGGTAGAACACGCTTTAGATGCCAACGGGAAAGAAAAACCCAAGTTCTATGTCTGTTCAATGCTTCCATACCCGAGCGGAAAACTTCATATGGGGCATGTCAGAAATTACACTCTCAATGACGTTATGTACAGATACCTTCGCATGAAAGGTATGAATGTCATGACTCCGATGGGATGGGATTCCTTCGGTTTGCCTGCAGAAAATGCTGCTATCAATAAGAACGTTGCTCCGGCTGAGTGGACCTATCAAAACATCGCCGATATGAAAAGCCAAATGGAACCATTAGGCTTAGCTTTTGACTGGTCTCGCGAAGTCACAACTTGCAAACCGGATTACTACCGCTGGAATCAGTGGATGTTCTTAAAAATGCTTGAAAAAGGCATTGCTTACCGCAAGACTCAGATCGTCAACTGGGACCCGGTCGACCACACCGTTCTTGCAAATGAACAAGTCATTGACGGTAAGGGTTGGCGCAGCGGAGCTCCCGTAGAAAAACGAGAAATTCCGGGATATTACTTAGGTATCACACAGTACGCTGAAGAACTCTTGGAAGATTTGAAGCTTCTTGACGGCTGGCCAGAACAGGTGCGCCGCATGCAGGAACACTGGATCGGCAAATCTTACGGCGTAAATTGCAGCTTCCCATATGAGTTGGACGGCGAGAAAAAAGTTCTCAAAGTCTATACAACCAGACCCGACACAATTATGGGTGTAACCTTTGTAGCAGTTGCGGCAGAGCATCCCCTTGCACTGCGTCTTGCTAAAGACAATCCGACTGTCGATGCCTTTGTCAAAGAATGCCAAAAAGGTTCTGTTTCAGAAGCCGATATCGCCACAATGGAAAAGAAAGGCATTCCGACCGGCTTCTATGTTAAACATCCTCTTACCGGTAAAGATGTTGAAGTGTGGGTGGGCAACTATGTGCTTATGTCTTACGGTGAAGGCGCTGTCATGGGCGTACCGGCTCACGATGAAAGAGATTTCGCATTTGCCCTCAAGTACGGTCTGCCTATCGAACAAGTAATCGGTAAAGAAGGTCATGAATTTGACAAAACCCAATGGCATGATTGGTATGCAGATAAAGAAAATATTTTCTGCGTGAATTCCGGCAAATATAACGGCCTGAATTTCGAAGAAGCCCGTGAAGCCGTAGCAGCTGACCTAAAAGCACTTGATCTCGGCTACCTCCAAGTTCAATACCGTTTGCGTGACTGGGGCATCTCCCGTCAGAGATATTGGGGCACACCGATTCCTATCGTTCACTGTCCTCACTGCGGCCCTGTTCCGGTCCCTGAAGAAGACCTTCCGGTAATACTTCCCGAAAACTTGATTCCGGACGGCTCCGGCAATCCTCTCAATAAAGACGAAGCCTTCTTGAATTGCAAGTGTCCGAAATGCGGTGCACCTGCTAAGAGAGAAACCGATACGATGGATACCTTCGTAGACTCCAGCTGGTACTACATGCGCTATTGCTCTCCTGATTGTGATACAGCCATGGTTGACAAGCGCAATGATTACTGGATGCCGATGGATCAGTATATCGGCGGTATTGAGCATGCGGTACTCCATTTGCTCTATGCACGTTTCTGGACCAAAGTAATGCGTGACCTGGGCTTGGTTAACTTTGACGAACCGTTCAAACGCCTCTTTACTCAAGGCATGCTTACCGCAGAATGCTATTACCGAGAACTGCCTGACGGCGGAAAACGCTGGTTCTATCCGAGCGAATTGAATATTGAATACGATGCTAAGGGCAAACCGGTTAGCATTACCTGCAAGGAAGACGGACTTCCGGTCAAGAGCGGCGGCATTGAAAAGATGTCTAAATCCAAGAATAACGTTGTTGAGCCGTCTGCGATTATCGGCAAATTCGGTGCCGATACCGCCCGTGCTTTCGTTATGTTCGCCGGACCACCCGATCAGAGCGCTGCCTGGAGCGATTCCGGAGCTGAAGGTACCTTCCGTTTCCTGAAGCGCTTATGGGCTTTTGGCTTCAAGAACCAGGACATTATCCGCGAAAATGTTCAGGTTGTTGACGCTCCTTTGTCTCATGAAGATAAAGAAGTGAGAAAAGAAATCTACACAGCTCTCAAACAAGCCACTTATGACTTGGACCGCATGCAGTACAACACCGTTGTTTCTGCCGCAATGAAGATGCTGAACTCTTTGGATACCTTAAAAAACAAAGATCAACAAGGAACAAAAGCCGTTATCAATGAAGGCTTCTCCATTCTGCTTCGTACCCTTTATCCGATTGCGCCTCATATTTGTGCTCAATTATTTGAAGATTTGAGTTACGAAGAAAGAACCGGCACATCCATTTTGGATGCCGCATGGCCTGAAGTGGACAATTCCGCTTTGGTTTCTGACGAAATCAAGTACATGATCCAGATCAACGGCAAGTTAAGAGGTCAATTCACTGTTCCTGTTGACGCCGGCACTGAGGACATTAAGAAAGCAGCGCTGGCAAATCCGGATGCTGTCCGCTTCATCGACGGCAAGGAACCGAGAAAGATTATCGTGGTTCCGAAGAAACTTGTTAACATTGTTGTTTAGTTGATAAACCGGAGGCAGGAAGCTTCTTCCTGCCTCTTTTCCAAAGTGAAAAACCCATGAGTTTTAAAAATACCGGCGGATTGAACAGACGTTCCTTTGTCGCATTCTCTGCCCTACTGCTAAGCGGATGCGGATGGCATCTAAGAGGAATTCAAGAAGTACCTCTCGAGAGCATGTGCATTGATTTAGGGCCGAACTCTGCAATCGGAGCCATGATCAAGCGAAATCTCCGCGCCCGTACGGACATAGAAATTGTCGAAGATAAAGAAAAAGCCGAAGCCATCTTTAAACTCATCTCTTTGAACCGTGGATCTTCTATTTTGGCTTATAACTCCGAAGGTCAGGCCAGAATATACAGCTTAATCTTATCAGCCCGTTTTACCGTTACTTTGCAAAACGGAGCCGAAGTTATTCCTCCAACTACAGTCTCTACTTCCAGAGAAATGACATGGGACGAACGCGATTACAACGGCCGTGCCCAGGAAGAACAGCTTCTATATCAAGAAATGGAAACGAACATCATCCATTTAATTGTTAACCGACTCTCTCATCTCACGCCGGAACAGGTGCAACAAGCTAAGAAAGTTGATGGCTAATTTTGCAGGAACCTCCGTTAGACTCAATCCTCTAACTATCATCGTTGGAGAAGAGGATCTCATTGCTATTGAGTCCTTGGACCAAATAAGAGCTGAAGCTAGAAAACAAGGTTTTACCGAAAGAGTCAGCTTTAATTTTGACGGAACGTCGGATTATTCTCCTCTTCTTCAATCGATGGGCGATATGTCCCTTTTCGGAGAGAAAAAGCTCATTGAAATCAGGCTGACCACGGGAAATCCGGGTTTAAAAAAAGGCCCCGAAGCTCTGGCCGCTTTAGCCGAAGCAGTCGGTGACGGTCTAATTGCGGTGATTTCTTTGCCCGGTGCCTTATATGAATATCAAAAAAAAGCCTGGTTTAAAAAAATCTCTTCTTCTGCGGCCATTATTAACGCCGGACTAGTTTCCAGACAGCAACTACCAGGGTGGATTAGAAAAAGAGCTTCGATAAACGGGCAAAATCTTTCTGAAGAAGCAGCGCAATTCTTAGCCGCCTCCACCGAAGGCAATTTACTGGCTTGTGCTCAGGAAATCAACAAACTTGCCCTTCTTTGTCCTCGGGGAAATATCGAGCTGAAAGACCTTTTGGAAGCGGTTTCAGATGTTTCTCGATTCAATCCTCAAGATTTAGCTGATTCAATTCTTGAAGGTAACGTTCAACGAATTTCAAAAATCATTGATGGTCTTAAAGGAGAAAACGTCAGCATCCCCTCCTTCCTTTGGCTTTTGAATGATGATATTAGAAATCTGATTTTATTAAATCAAGGAGGCTCTCCTTCTTCTATAAGAGGCTTGCCTTCTCGCAAAACGATGCTTGCAAACCTTGCTCGCCGTGTGCCTTTGGCTCTTTTGGAAAAAGTGGTACATCGCTACAACAATGTAGAAAAAATGTCCAAAGGCTTTAAGGTTTCCCAATCGCAAGGAGATCCATGGCAAGAATTAAAAGCCGCAGCTCTTTTACTTTGTATTAGCAGGAGATAATTATGTCCTCTACCATTAGCGCACAAAATGCTGAATACATGAAACACCTTGGGGAAAAAGCACGAAAAGCAGCCACTATTCTGGCTAAAACTCCTGCCCAAGTAAAAAACAACACTCTAAATACTCTTGCTGATTTGCTTTTAAAAAATGCTGAGAAAATCTATCTCGCAAATGAAAAAGATTTGATAGCGGGTAAAGAGAAAGGATTGTCCGAAGCCTTTCTTGACAGATTAACGATTTCAGAGAAAGTTTTAAACCAAATGTGCATTGGCCTAAAACAAATCGCAGGACTCAACGACCCGATTGGTGAAATCTTAGAGATGAAGCCTCAGCCCTCCGGCATCCAAGTCGGAAGGATGAGAGTTCCCCTCGGAGTAATCGGAATCATCTACGAATCTCGTCCGAATGTAACGATTGATGCAGCGGCTTTATGTTTAAAAAGCGGAAATGCCGTCATCTTGCGTGGAGGCTCCGATGCCAGATGCTCTAACCAAGTCCTTGGCGAATGCATCCAAGAAGCTTTGAGACTTAACTATCTTCCCGAAGAATCAGTTCAAGTTATCACCAACCCGGATAGAGAATTGGTCGGTGCTCTTATCACGGCCAGAAAATACGTAGATGTAATTGTGCCCAGAGGCGGAAAGAGCTTAATTTCAAGGCTTATGGAAGAAGCCACCGTTCCGATGATCAAACACTTGGACGGCATCTGCCATACTTATGTTGATATGAGTGCGGATTTGGAACTCGCTTGGAAAGTGTGTGACAATGCAAAGACACAGAGATTTTCTCCATGCAACGCTATGGAAACTCTTCTTGTGAATAAAAATATCGCAGCCATCTTTCTTCCAAAAATGGCCTCTATTTATTTAGAGAAAGGGGTGGAGCTCCGCTGCGATCCAGAATCAAGGGAAATTCTGACGGACGCAGGCTTCGATGACATCAAAACTGCATCCGAAGAAGATTGGTCAACAGAATATAACGCACCTATTCTTTCTATAAAAATAGTCTCCAGTGTGGATAAAGCGATAGAACACATTAATCAATACGGATCTAAACACACGGATTCCATCATCACTAACAATTTGGTATCCAGTCAAAAATTTCTTAGAGAAGTCGATTCCTCTTCCATCATGCTCAACACCTCCACCAGATTTGCAGACGGCTTTGAATATGGCCTAGGAGCAGAAATCGGCATTTCCAACGATAAGTTACATGCTAGAGGACCTGTTGGTCTGGAGGGACTGACCAGCCTTAAGTACATCGTAATTGGACACGGGGAATTAAGAAAATGAGCGAAAAGCTAAACAAATACTACGCCGTAGTACCTCTTTCTTTAGAAAGTCTCTTCGAAGAAGAGCTTAAACAGTTGGGCATTACTGAATTCAAGTCAAAAAAGGCCGGCTGTTTCTTCACAACAACAACGCTGGGAATGATGAAGGCAAATCTTTGGACGAGATATGCTTCACGTATTCTCCTGCAGGTAGGCGAGAGAAACTACAGAACGGAAGACGACATCTACAAGTTCACCTTCTCCATTCCTTGGGAAAATTACTTTACGGAAAAACAGTCCATCAAGATTTCTCTGTCAGCCAAGAATTGCCCTCTCAAGAGCATAAAGTTCCTAACTTTAAGAGTTAAGGATGCCGTTTGCGACCGTTTCCGCGAAAGATCGGGAGCTCGCCCGGACGTTGAAAAACACAACCCGGATATCCAGATTTTCGTTTTTGTAGACAACCAAAAAGTCACTCTCTATCTTGACACCTCCGGTGAATCCTTGTTCAAGAGAGGTTGGAGACGGGATAAAGGAGAAGCACCGCTGAAAGAAAACCTGGCCGCAGGATTGATCGGACTTTCCGGTTGGGAGCCTTCTCAGCCCTTATATGATCCCTTCTGCGGATCAGGAACGATTATTATTGAAGCGGCCACAATCGCAATCAATATGGCTCCGGGCATCACAAGAAGATTCGGATTTGAAAAATTTAAATTCTTTAATTCTGAAGTCTGGCAAGCCCTTAAAACTGAAGCAAGAGCCGCCATCAATTGGGACGTCGATATTAATCTTGCAGGCAGCGATATTTCTACTCAGATCATAGAGAAAGCTAGTAAGAATGCCCAGTTAGCCGGATTAACAAAGCTATTGATTGAGCGTAAAATTAAGTTTTTCCCATGCGATGCAAGAGAGGCAAGACCAACGTCGGAGACTTCCGGAGTCATTATTGCGAACCCTCCTTACGGTGAACAATCAAATCCGAAGTCTGCTTCCGTTGCTTCCATGATGAAAAACGTTGCCGACAACCTCAAGCATAATTTTGAGAACTGGGTTGTTTGGATGCTTACCAGCGATCTGAACTTACCTCGTCAAATAAGATTGCAGGAATCTAGAAAGATAGTGATCTTTAACGGTCCGCTAGAATGCAGATTCTTCCGCTTTTTGATGATTCCCGGTTCCAACCGCAGAGAGTCGAAGGCAGTGAAAACCTCATCACCAAAGGAATAAGAATATGTCTGAAAAAGACTTTGATGTAGTACAAATGAGAACTGAGCTTCATGAAATGCCGGAATTGGGATTCCATGAAGAAAAAACTTCAAAATATGTTGTTAATAAGCTCAAAGAGCTTGGTCTTAACCCGCAGACAGGAATTGGCGGAACCGGTGTCGTCGCCTATATTGACGGAACTGAACCTGGTCCTACAGTCATGGTAAGAGCCGACATGGATGCCCTTCCATTCGTAATCGACAACAAACCATGCTCCATTCATGCATGCGGTCACGATTCTCATACCGCTATGCTTCTTGCTTTAGCTGCTAAGTTAGTCGGTAATGTCAAGAAAGGACGCGTAAAACTCTTCTTCCAGCCGGCTGAAGAGACATTGCTTGGTGCAGTAAGATCTATCGAAGATGGCGTACTCGACGATGTTGACGTTGCTTTCGGCGCTCACGTTCGCCCGATTCAAGATATTCCTGACGGAACAGTTTGCGCTGCTGTTCGCCACACTTCCAGTACTTTCCTTGAAGTTGAATTAAAGGGCAAAACTTGTCATGCTGCTCGTCCCCATTTGGGATGCAGCGTTGTTGAAGCAGCTGTTTTAGCAACTAACGCAGTCAATGCTATTTGGATGAACCCGGGCAAAGTCTGGTCTGCCAAGGTAACAGCAATCAACTGCTGCGGTTCTGCCTCCAACATCATTCCGGACCATGGCAAGATGATCTTAGACTGCCGTGCTCAAGATAATCCGACAATGAAAGAAATGTTGGACAAAATTAAGAGAGCCATCCTTAATGCCGCTGAGGCAGTCGGCGTTGAAGCTACCGTTAATTTCCCCGGCGGAATCATTCCTGCAGCTGAATACGATGAAGGATTGGTTGCTGAAACCGCAGGTATTATTAAAGAAGTCTTGGGCGATGACAAGTTAGCCAAAGACTGCGGAGGCGGCGGAGAAGATTTCCACTATTTCGTTCAGAAGAAACCTTCTATTCGTACCGCTTACATCGGCGTAGGTGCAGGCGTCACTCCGGGCCTTCACGATCCGAAGATGACTATGAACCCTGAATCATTACGCAACGGTGTTGCAGTATTAGAAAAGATGGTTCTTAACCAAGTAGGTTAATTCCACCGTTGAAAAAGCGCCCTTGAGGCGCTTTTGAATTTCTCGAAAAAACAGAGGCCGAACACTCGACCTCTGTTTTTACCTAACGATCTTATTACTTAGCAGCTGCTTTTGGAGCTTCACCGCGAGGAATGATAACCCCTGTCGGCTGTTGGGAAGCATTACGTCCGGCGATTCTACCGAATGTAACGATATCAGCCATAGCGTTGCCGCCTAAACGGTTTGCACCGTGGACACCGCCTGTAACTTCACCGGCAGCAAAGAGACCAGGAATAACGTGACCTTTAGTGTCAAGAACCTGAGCCTGAGAGTTAATTCTCAAACCGCCCATTGTATGGTGAACAGCAGGTGTAACCATTACTGCATAGTACGGGGCTTGAGTAAGAGGTCTTGGCATATCAGCACGGCCGAATTCTGAATCTTTGCCAGCCTTCTGATCCTTAGTGTATTTATCTACAGTTGCCTGGAGCTGTTTTCCATCGACACCAATCTTCTGAGCGAGTTCGTGAAGATCTTTTCCTTCAGTAACCATACCGCCCTTGATGTAAGTTTCGATAGCCTTAAGGCTCTTTCTAACATCGTTATCGAATAAGAGGAAGCCAACTTTATCTTTTTGAGCGAGTTCAGCAGCGGAAACTACGTCGCGAGTCTGAAGTTCGTTGATGAAGCGCTTACCGTCTTTGTTAACGAGGATAGCACCGTTGCCGCGAACAGCTTCAGTGATCATTTCGCCTTTGCCCGGAACAACTGTCGGGTGAGTTTGAATCTGCTTCATGTCAACAGTAGCAGCACCAGCCTTTTCACCTAAGGTGATACCGTCGCCAGTTGCGCCAGTGTGGTTGGTTGTAGCAAAGCCTTTAAGCTTCGGATTCAACTTAACAACCATATCCTGGTTGGCAGAGAAGCCACCGGCAGCCAAAACAACTGCAGGAGCCATGACTTCATACTGTTTTTTGCCCTTTGTGTACTTAACACCGACAACCTTACCGTCTTTAACGATGAGTTCATCAGCCTTAGCCATTGTGCGTACATCGATACCGCGGTCCTTAGAAGCCTGAGCTAAAGTCTTAACAACGTTAGCACCAACGAAACCACCGCCTGTCGGACGGTGAGAACGCTTCTGGGAAGCACCCGCCATCATACCGACGTCTGTCAAGTCACCACCCAAGCTGTTGATGAAGTCAACAGACTCGGCAGCGTGATCGGTAAGAGTGTGGACCAAATCAGGGTTGTTCAAGTACTTGCCGCCCTTCATTGTGTCGTTGTAGTGGGATTCTTTACTGTCCTTGATACCTGCCTTGGCTTGAGGCTGAGATTCTGCGGCGTTCAATCCGCCTGCTGCACGATTAGTGTTACCTCCCAAGTAAGCCATCTTTTCCAAAACGATGACTTTCTTGCCTAAATCATGAGCAGTAACAGCTGCGGAGAGACCAGCACCACCAGCGCCGACTACGATGACATCGGCTTTATCTGCTGCCAATGCAGGAACAGCAAAAACAGCAGAAACAAGTGATGCTACGAGAATTTTTTTCATTGGAGTTCTCCTTAAATTTGTACTATTTAGCAATTAGTTACTAATCACTAGCTTTGTCAGCTGAGCACTGACTGCTGAAAATTATATTATTTTTGCAATTTTCTTATAGGGTTAAATCTTTGGTAGAAATACGGAGGGATAACAATTTAATGAATTTTTATCCTTAAAAATCAATATGTTTTATTTTTTCTTTACGTTTCTCTAATCGCATCATTTCTCAGAAAAAATCCATTTTTAGAGTATGTTTTTTACCACACTTTTTAGGTACCCATACAGGCTGAGAAA
Organism: Turicimonas muris; assembly: GCF_002221595.1. Lineage (GTDB taxonomy): Bacteria > Pseudomonadota > Gammaproteobacteria > Burkholderiales > Burkholderiaceae_F > Turicimonas > Turicimonas muris. The sequence goes on along the minus strand of NZ_NHMP01000012.1, from coordinate 137 downwards.
GTACAACTCAGAAATCGAGTAGGGCCGGTTATTACCCGTCCCTCTCACACCACCTGGCATGCCGTTCGGCACCAAGGCGGTTCCAGTAAACATCCCTACGTTCCAGATGCGGTTCGCAGGGCCTTTTCTAAACTGTA
>NZ_NHMP01000011.1 GCF_002221595.1 Turicimonas muris | reverse complement strand
TTTAGCTAACTGCTTTAGATTATTTTTCAAGCTATTGACCGGCTCTACGAAAGTCCCGTTCGAAAAAGTAACAAACTTCTTAACGCCCATGTCAATTCCGATTTCGGAATTAATCATCCGCTTAGGCTCTATTTCAAATTCAGTCTGAATGGAAACGAACCACTTTAGACCTTCTCGAGATACCGTAATGTTCTTTGGTTTGCCAATGATGCTTCTGCTCTTTCTGTAGCCGACTGTCCCTATTTTCGGCAAATAGATCCTCTGTTTATCCTCATCTATTTTGAACCCCTGCGGGAATCGGAATGAATCGTGCTGAAATTTCTTTTTGAACCTTGGAAAATTCGATCTCTTGGCAAAAAAATTCTTGTATCCCTTCTCTAAATCTTTCAATGCTTGTTGGAGGACTTGAGAATGACAGTCTTTCAGAAAAGAGTGCTTTTTCTTCCACAGAACAAGACGGTTGGCACACTCTACATAGTTGAACCGATGTGCTTTATCTTTGCCGTAAAGTGACTTTTCTGTGGCTAAAGTTCTGTTATAGACATAGCGACAGGAACCCGCAAATTGGCTCATCAAACGAGCTTGAGCACCACTAGGGCACAATTCAAATCTAAAAGCTCGTCTTATCTGCATCTTTGTTTCCTGACTTCCTTGGCAAATTAAAATTTTGTCATGGGCTTAGATACTAATATCAGATACGACAGATAATGTCTTTTGAATTTGCATATTCATTTAGTCTTTGCCACTAAGTACAGACGATATGTATTTACCAAACAGATATTGGACGCACTGAAAATAATTTTTCCCTCAGTTTGTAATGATTTTGAAGCTGACTTAGTAGAGTTTGATGGCGAAAAATATCACGTTCATTTGTTAATTACTTACCCACCTAAAATCTCTATATCTCGTTTAGTCAATTCTTTGAAAGGAGTATTGAGCCGTCTTATTAGAAAAAAGAAATATCGCTCCATTCGTAGTCAATTATGGGCAGCTGCTCTCTGGGCTCCTTCTTATTTTGCTACAAGTTGTGGGGGTGCACCTATTTCTATTATCAAACAGTACATTGAACAACAGAATACGCCTGACTGAAAAAATTATTATATTCGACCCTTATATGGGGCTGTTGCAAAATTCCCTCTTCCTAAGAGGGATTTTCACAGCCCTTCTTCTATTGACAAAAAGTATTCTATATAAGAATTATCCCGTTGATTTAAAAGCAAACAGAGGGAATCGAACCCCCTGCATGCTATGGTGAAGTGTTCTATACCAAAGACACTTACCATGGCCTATTTTACCGTTTCTGAGGACTTGCTTTTTTATGCCTGTCCCCTTCCGCTATCTGAGCGTAAAAAACTTGACGCATATTTGTTACTTTTAGAGAAATCATCTGCTGGAAAATACTTAAAGCAGATAAACTTCGATTCTGAGCCTGGCAGACCAAAAATCGACCAGTGCCGACTCTTTGCTGCGGTTCTATATTGCTTTGCCCTTGGTAAAGCCTCTCTCCGAGAAATGGAGACGGCCTGCTTCACGGATCTAAGAATCATTTACTTAATCGGGGACGTCCAGCCAAGTGCAGCGAGTTTCTCTCGGTTCGTCACAAGTTTAATTCCAAATATGCCTGCTATTTTTGCGACAATAATGAAGCGCATCTTTTCCGAATGCGGGAAAGATATGGACACGCTCTATTTGGACGGAAGCAAATTTGAAGCCAACGCTAACAAGTACAAATTTGTTTGGAAACCCACGACTCTTCATCTTCGACTAAGTGAGAAAGTGGCTAACCTATTGAAATTAATGCATCTAGAGGAAGGTCTGCCCAACGAAGGAGTTATTCCGGCAAAAACTATTATGAAAAAAATAGAAGATGCAGAAAAAATATCTTCAACCCTCATAGGTGGTGGTGAAAAGGCTCTTTTAAAAATGAAATCTCAGCTTTCTCAGTACCTAATAAAATCAATTGAGTACGAAGAGAAAAAAGCTATCTGCGGAGAATCTAGGAATTCTTACTACAAAACCGACCACGATGCTACTGCCATGTGCCTGAAGGAAGATTACTACAGTGGGTTAGGTAGCCAAATGCATGCTGCGTATAACACCCAAATCTTAGTGAGTAACGGTTTTATCGTTACGTACTACGTGTCACAAGACAGAACCGATGCGCGTACTCTTGCGCCGACATTAGACCAATTCTTCCAATGGTACGGAATTTATCCCAAAAGAGTTTGCGCAGACGCAGGCTATGGAAGTGTTAACAATTATGAATATTGTGAACAGAAAGGAATCCAAGCCTTCATCAAATACACAGCCTGGAACGGTGAAAAGACTGGAAGAAATCCTGCCACTTATGAGTACATCGATACGCAAACTATCCGGTGTTTGGGAGGGCGCGTGGGAGAAAGAATACAGTGTCCCGAGGGCTATTATTCCAAGGCGGACTATGCTTTCTTCCTGGTCAAAAGCTGCGCTAAATGTGACTTTGAGGGCTATTGCAAACGCTTCTTAAAAAGCAAATCGAAAAGAAGCCGGATTTTTGAAATTCAACCACGTTGGGTCCAGTTGAAGCAACAAGCTAGAGACAGACTTCTGTCTCCCGAAGGCATAGAAATCAGAGTTAATAGGAGTTGTCAGGTTGAAGGTGCCTTCGGAGTAATTAAGCAGAATATGGACTACAAAAGGTTCAGACGACGCTCGATGGGAAGGGTAACAGTCGAGTTCGCCTTGACTTGCCTAGGGATGAATATAAGAAAATATCTTAGGTTTGCAATGTCCGGCGTGCTCCCGTTTTATTGGGTTGCTCCTGAAAGTTTAAAGGCAGAAACTTTCAAAACTCCATCAGCAAAAAGAATAAAAAACCGAATGGAAAAGAAGCGAAAACTACAACCTAACGAGATAGCTAAAAAGGGGTATAGGAGAAAGGGGAAGTACTAACTCGAAAAACATCGAATTTTGCAACATCCCCTTTTACGGGTCGGTCTGGTGACATCTCCCCGTCCTTTCGGACGAGGCTTCTCGCTTCATTGCCTCCAACCCTACATTCGCAAGGAATTACAGTGTCTCCATGAGTTGCGGCTATTGCCGCAAGACGGTGTGTCCAGCCGCCTTTAACTGCACTATGCCCTGCCTCTTAATATTTAATGCAGCGGCATAGTCTCGTTGGTTAAGCTGTCCGCAATGAGGACAGATCCATCGCCTCCTTGCAAGGGTCAGTCCTTCAAATTTATGCAGACAACGGGGGCATGTCTTGGAAGAAGGATAGAAAGTGTCTATTGGTACAAACAGCTTCCCTGCTTTCCTGCATTTGTAGGCAAGTTTGATGTAAAAATTGCCCCACGCTGCATCTGCTATTAAACGAGATATCCTTTTATTGCGCAGCATATTCTTGATTCTTAAACTCTCCGGTATGACTGCTTGGCTTTCGTCAACCATTCGCTTTGAGACCTTATGTTGAAAGTCCTCTCTTTTCCGAGAAACTTTTCGATGGAATTTGCTCAGTTTCGCTACTGCTTTCTTTCTTCGATGACTTCCTTTCTGTTTTCTGGAGACGGCTTTGCTCAGCTTACGAAGTGCTTTCAGGTGACGGGTTAGACCCTTCGGATTCTCAATCTCCTGATTGTCCGAATCTGTAAGAAATACTTTAATCCCTGCATCAATTCCTTTAATTGCTGATTCTTTAAGCACCTTGATAGGTTCAGGTTCTTTTTCTCCTGTTTCGCATAGAACAGAGGCGTAATAGTCTCCTACACGATCTTTTGTCACCGTGATGCTTCTAACGACGCCAAGAATCAGACGGTGAATGACGGCTTTAATCGGATTGCACTTCGGAACCTTGATCCAATTTCCTCCAACAGAGACGCTTGTACAGTGATAACTGGATTGTTTTCCGTTTTTGCTTTTGAACTTAGGATATTTAGCTCTTTTGGCAAAGAAGTTTTTAAATGCCTTATCCGCATGACGAACGGCTTCCTGCAAGCTGATCGAATCATATTGGGCAAGCCAAGCGTATTTGCGGGACTTCTTTGCTATTGAGAGCAACGGCTTCAATTCTTTGATAATGGAAAGAGATATACCTTTCTTTTCATAGAATCTTTTTTTAAGTGCTACAGAGCGATTGAAACAAAAGCGCACAGCTCCGAATTGACCGGATAAAAATTCCTTTTGTTCATTAGTCGGATACAGCCGAACTTTTGTAGCCTGCAACATCTCATTTCCTTATCTACTTTAATTGTATGATAAATGAGTTACCCCTTCTGCAAAAAAGACACTCAGTCACAAATATTGTGGTGCATTTGATATTCACGACAAAATATCGAAGAAAGAAAATGTCTGAGCCGGTATTGGCCTACCTTAGAGGAATTTTGGCTTCATTGGCAGAATCCAAAGGCTGCTTCGTAATTGAAATTAACGGAGAGGCAGACCATATTCACTTGTTGGTGCAAACGCCTCCGCAAATTTCAGTTTCAAATCTCGTAGGATTTTTGAAAACCTACTCTTCGAAGATGATTCTTGAGGAATTCCCGGAGTTCAGAACTTTCAGTAACCGGGTCGCTTTTTGGTCAACGTCATACTTCGTAGCATCTGCAGGAGGAGTCACGATAGAGACTTTAGAAAAATATGTACAAGATCAAGGTAAAACGAAACGTCTCTCATCTCCGCCCTTTCGGACGGAGGTTTCCCGGCGAATGAGCTAAGAACTGCAGGAAGTACCATTTCCAAATTGATACAACATCCGGCGCAAAGCGAGAAATTAATAAAAATAGCCCTCCACAACCAAACTTTTTCCAATTACAATTAATCGAAATAAAGAAATATGAATGATTATCTGTAAAGCCCACTTTCTCGGCGGCTTTCTCTTAGATTCTCAAATTTTTAAAAAGACGTCAGACTTCCAAAAGATCTGATTTTTAGTGATATTTAATAATTGCAGGGCGTTCTGCCCTAATGTTCATATGGAAACAAAACGCACTCGTCGTTCATTTTCGCCAGAATTTAAAAAACAGGCAGTCCAAAGAGTTTTGCTCTTAAAAGAGCCGGCAACTAACGTTTCAGCAGAGCTTGAAATTAAGCCGGAAACTCTTTCAAAATGGATTAAAGATTACGAAAAAATGGTTGCCGAAGACCCAAGTTATGCGGCAGCCGGCGCCCCAAAACGCCCGGTTATAAAATTAGCTAAAAAGAAAACCGCACCGGACACAAATGAATCCTTGGAAGTACAACCCGAAAATCCCGTAGCCCAAGAATCAGTTCCGACAGCTCCGGTTTTCGAACAGGTTGAAACTAAAGTTCAAGAAGCCCGTGTCCCAGAATTTGTACAGCCTCAGGAACCAGCCGTAGAACCGGTTGTCCCGACTGTTCCGGTTGAGAGCGCTGCTGCAGAAGTCCAACCTATATCAGAAAACCAGGAAGTATCCGAAGCACCGGCAGCTGAGGATGTTAATCCAAGAACTCAGCAAAATGAAAAAGGTTTCGGCTTACGCAGACAAGGCAAGCCGTTCCGAAATCAGCGTCCTAACCGCAACGAAAAGAATCAGCCTAAATCGAACCAGGAATTTATTCAGCCGACAATGACGGTAAGTGAGTTTGTTGAAGAGCCGTCTGTCCCTGAAGAACCTCCAAAACCGAAGAGACCGGTTCCCAAGGCTTCCGAAGGCCGTTCTTGGAGAGTTGCTCATGCTTTAGATCAACGTCCCAACTACCGTGAAGAAAACGAAGAACACGGTTACGTTGACGAGTTCTCTATTCCCGCAGAAGACTTAGAACAAGTCTGGCAGATTTTAAGCATCATGCAGGAAAAAGCCGACACTCGCGCCTTTGCCGAAATGGTCCATCAAAAGGGTTTGAATGTTCCTGACGAAGTGCTTGAAAATCCAAGAGTAGCCACGATGCAAGGCCCGAACGTTCCCAACAAACCTTGGTTGAGAAAAATGAGACTGCATCCGGCTGCCGAAGAATTCTTCCAAACTACTCCGGATTACGCTAAAGCCGTATACGAAACTTACGAAGGTCTTGATATCAGACTAGACAAGAACAGTGAAGGTACCCCTATTCTCTCCGTAGAAAGAACACCAACCGGTTCCAGAGAAATCACTATCGACTTCTCCAAGTTTGATCGCTTTGTTGACGACTTCTACGGTGATTTCGTCAGAGACTGCAAAAAAGTCATGATGGAATTGAATCCGAAAGAATATCCGGGGCTCAATGCTTTTATTCGTATTCCGGATGAACCGATGTGGAATCCTAAATTGTGGGCCGGTGTCCGCACTTTCACGTGGAATGACGGCGAATCCCTCTCTCAAGCCTGGATTAGATACGCAAACTCTTTGAGAAGAAACAATCGTCCGCATCGTTATTAAGGCCGTAAAGATTATGCTTTGAAAGCATGAGCAACAGCCTACAAACTCGGTAAAGGTCTAGATTTTCTTTACCGAGTTTTTCTTTTCCTCGATAACCGTCACATCCTCTCCTTTGGACCGTTAGCTGTCCTGCCTTTCCTTTTTCTTTGTCAGCATTTTCTCGGCTTATTTTTTTGCTCAAGGTACCGAAATGGGCGATGCTGGCATATTTTTTGCTTGTCTTTAATTGAGGTGCTTATGCCTTAAAACAAAAGAAAAGGAAAGAAAAATGGAAGCAACACTTAAGACCGGACTTAGGAACCCTAATGTTCTTGAATGGGGAAAATGGAAGAAATTCGGCTTTATCAGCGCCTTTATTGCCTTAGCCGTTATTTGTCTCCTCCCTGAACAGCCGGGACTTTCTGTTGCAGGCCAATGCATGATCGGAATTATGATTTTTGCCGTCATTCTTTGGTCGACTTCCGCAGTCTCCTATCCTGTTTCTGCAGGTCTCATCATGACCTTAACAGCGCTCTTTATCGGTTTTTCTCCAGGCACCAACCCGGATCAGATTATAGGGACAACGGCCGGAATGAAAATGGCTCTCGTCGGCTTTTCATCACCCGCATTCTGCCTGGTTGGTGCTGCTCTTTTTCTGGCCGCTGCCATGACGATTACGGGACTAGACAAAAGAATTGCTTTATTCGTACTGCACAAGGTTGGTGCTGAACCAAAACGGATCGTTCTCGGAGTGATTCTCTGCGGACTTATTCTTTCCTTTTTCGTTCCATCCACAACCGCGCGCGTGGCCTGTTTAGTCCCCATCGTTATCGGTGTAATTCAGGCTTTAAATCTGCCGATGAAATCAGCCTTTGCCGCAGCACTCATGATTACCGTTGCTCAAGTGGACTCCGTTTGGAATATCGGCATCAAAACTGCAGCTGCTCAAAACATGGTTGCCGTCAATTTCATCCGAGAGATAACAGGCACTGACATTACTTGGATGAACTGGTTCATTGCAGCCGCACCGTTTGCCGCACTGTTGTCCGTTTGCTTGTTCTTTCTAGTTTGCAAGTGTTTCAATGTTGAATCAACAAAACTTGAGAGCTCTTCTGAAATCATCGGAGAGAGACTTCGAGAACTCGGTCCGATGAGTAGGAATGAATGGAAGCTTCTCATTGTTTCTATCATTCTGCTCTCTTTCTGGGTTTCTGAAAAAACACTTCATCAGATAGACACTACGACCACTACCGTCTGTGCTATCGCTATTCTTATGTGCCCTGGAATCGGCGTCATGAATTGGCAGCAGACAGTCAACAAAATTAATTGGGGAACGTTACTTCTATTCGGCGTTGGAATCTCTCTCGGATCTGCCCTTCTTTCCACTAAAGCGGCTCAGTGGCTTGCCGATATGATTGTGTTAAGTTTCGGCCTTGAAAACTCCACAACTTTCATGATTCTTGCCGTAATGGCAATATTCTTAATCGTTATTCACTTAGGATTTGCCTCAGCGACAGGTCTTGCCGCCGCCATCATTCCAATTATTATTGCGGTTCTCGGAGCACTTAAAACACCGGGCGTTAATATCATTGGTTTGACGATGATTCTTCAGTTTGTAATTAGCTTCGGCTACATCCTTCCGGTTAACGCTCCGCAAAACATGATTGCCTATTCCACGGGAACTTTTGAAGTGTCTCAGTTTGCGAAGTTCGGTTTGATGTTTACATTAGTTGCTTACGGCCTGTTATTGGTCTTGGCACAAACGTATTGGAAGTGGCTAGGCTTAGTCTAGTTGAACACTCAATCCAGATAAAAACGTCCTTCCGGCAGCCAATTCGGAAAGACGTTTTCCTTTGAAATTAATTTCTCTTTGGGATTATTGAGATTAAGCTTTTAAGCCTCTCATATATTCCGCCGCGGCCTGAGGAGCATTCTTACCATCCCTAGCGGTAATTCGGACAATATCTTCTGCTATGGCAAATCCATCACAGAGTCCTTTGAGCTCATTGATAAGTTCTGCTGTGACCTCACCCAACCCCACTATGCACGGCAAGTTTGGGTTAGCTTCTTTTGCCAACTGAACCATCTTTGTCACGTTGGCTTTGAGTGCATCCGAGGAGACCGGCCCTAGAGCGCCGATACAGTACAGATAACCTTCCGCTTCCTTTGCAATAAAGCTGATTCTCTTGCCGGATGTCGGTGCCACTGTGAAAATAAAATCAATTCCGTACTGGTGGCAGAGTTGTGAGAACTCTTCTCTTTCTTCATAAGGGACATCCAATAAAGCCAAGCCGTCAATGCCGATTTCCTGACACTTTTTCAAAAATGCCTCAGTCCCGTAACCGAAAACCACATTGGCATAAGTTTTGAAAACCATCGGGATACGAACTTCTTTCCTGAGCTCACTAACCATTTCAAAAATCTTGTTAGTTGTTGTCCCGTTTGCTAAAGCACGAACGTTAGCCTCTTGACCCAAAGGACCCTCTCCTGTCGGATCAGAAAACGGAATTCCCAACTCAACGATGCCTGCACCGTTCTTGGCTAATGCTTTAACGACTTCTTTTGTTGTCTCTAAATCCGGATCACCGCATGTCACGAAAGGAACTAAAACTGTCGGTGCCGCAAATGCTCGTTTAATGCTACTCATTGATGTCTTCTCCTTTATATCTAGCAATTGCCGCACAGTCTTTGTCGCCGCGGCCCGAAATATTGATAACCATGATTTGGTCTTTGCCCATGGTGGGTGCAAGTTTTAATGCGTGCGCAACCGCATGAGAGGATTCGATTGCAGGAATGATGCCCTCGGTCTTGGATAAGTATTCGAAAGCATTAACCGCTTCGTCGTCCGTCACCGCCACGTATTCGGCTCTGCCGATATCATGAAGATAAGAGTGTTCCGGTCCTACCCCGGGATAATCCAACCCGGCAGAAATCGAGTAAACCGGTGCGATTTGACCGAACTCGTCTTGGCAGAAGTAACTCTTCATGCCGTGGAAAATACCTTCCCTGCCAACAGAGATAGTTGCAGCTGTCTCGGCTGTATGGATACCTCTGCCGCCGGCCTCGCATCCGATTAACCTCACGCCTTCATCATCAATGAAATTGTAGAAAGCACCGATAGCGTTGCTGCCTCCGCCGATGCACGCTAAAACAGCATCCGGAAGACGTCCTTCTTTTTCAAGAATCTGCTCCTTGATTTCTTTGGAGATGACAGCCTGAAAGTCCCTGACGATTTCCGGGAAAGGATGAGGACCGACTGCAGAACCGAGACAGTAATGGGTATCCTCCAGACGTTTAACCCATTCTCCCATTGCTTCGTTAACTGCATCTTTAAGCGTTTCTGTTCCTGATGTAACGGGAACAACTTCACTTCCCAACAGTTTCATTTTGTAGACGTTAAGGGCCTGTCTGACGGTATCTTCCTTACCCATGTAAACAACACACTCCATCCCTAAAAGGGCTGCAGCGGTTGCAGTCGCAACACCATGCTGACCTGCACCGGTCTCTGCAATCAAACGGGTCTTACCCATTTTCTTGGCAAGCAGAGCTTGTCCGAGAACGTTATTGATTTTGTGAGCTCCGGTGTGATTAAGGTCTTCTCTCTTTAAATAAATTTTTGCTCCGCCTAAATCTTCCGTCATACGCTTTGCAAAATAAAGTCTTGACGGGCGACCTGCGTATTCATTCAGAAGTTCCTGAAGTTCTCTATTGAATTCCGGATCATTTTTGTAATGCTCATAAGCTTCTTCAAGCTCTGATGCTGCGTTCATCAATACTTCCGGAATGTACTGACCACCATGTTTTCCGAAACGGCCTTTACTCATTGTTGATTCCTTGTGATTCTTTTCTTAAAAATTTTCTTAACTTACTGATCGACTTATTCAGCTTGGACGCTGAAACTTTTCTCGGTTTCTTACGGCTTGACTAAGTCTCTTTTGGTCAAGCCGCCTGAATGTGAAATTCGGGACTTCTCCGGCATCTACACCATCGGAAAAATTCTTCATGGCAAATTTCTCGAAGCTGCTTGGTGAGTTTGGAAACTAGCGTTTCTTCCGAAAGAAGAAGCAAGGAGGAGAAAGAAAAGAGATCGACAGCTTGGTTCTTATTACAAAGCTTTCTTTTCCCTGAACACGTCGTGTGGCACATGATTGCTCCTCTTTTTGAGAGCAATCAAAAACCCGCCCTCAAATAAAAATTCCATAAAACTTTTATTCAAGGACGGGCTGGTATCAGCTCGCGGTGCCACCTTGTTTCATAATTGACCTGCAGTTATACAAGTCTTTTATGCACTTTACAGAGAACCATCATTCTCTTGGGTAACTAACGTATCCCTTCACGTCGCAGAATACTAGGCTATCAAACCGTTCCTTGCGCCCTCAGTGACCCATTATGCAAGTCTGCGTTCTGCTCGGATCTCAGCTACCCGAACTCTCTGTGAGTGCACAACAAGCTTTACTTTCACTTCATAGGTTTAAATTTGATAAGTAGATTACCAAACAAAAAAAGGAAAAACAGAAATCTCAGCATTAATTTCTTCAAGATTGTCCCGCTTTGGTGTTTTCGATGATCTCGTTCTTCTCTACCTTAACGAAACCTCCGGACTCCCTCCAGCTCTCGATCCAGCCATTCAATAAAATTGAATCTTCAATCTCAACGGTCAGTTCGAAATTTCTGTTATCTAGTTGAACAATTTTCTGGGTCGGATTAAACGGTGTTTCTTTCATGTTTACGGCAGTTATGAGATTGGTAAATTCAATCCTTAATTGAACTTTGCTGCCGCTTCCGTAATTAAAGTGGTTGTTCTTCACATAGGACTTTAAATTAAACTTTTTAGGATACTCGGCCTGCATGTCCACGATTCGAACATCTTTCATACGATGAAGAGCAAAATGCCGCAGTTCGCCGCTCCCAACGTACTCACAAACTAGATAAAGCCGCACTTCCTGCTGGACTAGTCCTAAGGGAGAGACTCGAACCTGCTTATCTTTTCCGTCACTAGTGGTGTAACTGATGTCAAGCTGTTTGCCTTCGAAAAGTCCGGCAGCTACTTCATTGAAGATACGAGTGAGGATCTTCGGAGGCATCATGGGAATGGAGCCGGAGACAACCGCAACCTTATCCAGCCATTTTTGACGGAGCTTGTCTTCGCTGCCCCGGCCTGGATCGTCTGACTCAGAAAACAAATAATCTAGAGAATTACTAACTTCAGGTGGAAGCTGATACTTTAACTGCTCTTTGGCAAGGTTAAGAAGCAGTTTGGCGTTGTTGTCCAGCCTTAAGGTTTCAAGGCTGGTGACTGTTTTCGTCCTTCTATATCCGAACGGCTTTGAAGAACTATCACACATGATTCCGCAATCGGCCTCAACCAACTCTTTCAAATACCGCTGAAAAGTCCGTTTGTTAACGGTGAATCCGGAATTTTCCAGAACTGTCAGCAGCTCTGTGCTAGATATTTTTCGATCAGAGGGGATCCTTTTCAGAATTTCTAAAAGAAGCCTTACTTCTCCGGCTCCTGTAGTGGTTCTTGCCATATTTTCTTGTCCGAATTTGGTTGCTGAGGATATTTTACCTGGCCTATTGATCGTTTAGGTGGGTATACGCTTTTAGCGCTAGGAACTCCTGGAAAAACCCATATTCCGGATCCGCAAATAAAAACTCCCGCGATAACTCCTTCAAGGCTTCATCAACGAGAGTTTTGTCTACCGTTCAAATTAGGTGTTCTGTTCAATGAATTCTTTAACTAATTGAACATTTGCCGGCATATCCACGACCTTTTGCGGCTTTTCCGATATGCCTTCATATCCGTTAGGAACCGGGGGTTCAAAGCCCACTGCCTCAACGATAGTCTTTCCGAATTTGGCCGGAAGAGCGGTTTCAAGACAAATTGTTTTGACGCCGTCAATCTTCATCTTGTAGGCGGCATTTAAGCCATCTGCCGTGTGAGGATCAACCAAAAACTGATGTTCGTACCAGCTCTTTCGGATTCTCTCGATGCGTTCCTCATGAGTGCTGCGGGCAGAGCAAACTCCGCTAGCCTTTACACGCTCCCATTCGGGGCCATCCAACAAGAATTCACCTTTGGTCTTCAATTCATTCCAAAGTTCGCAAACTCTTTCCGGATCTTTGCCGCAGATGTCGTACACATAACGTTCAAAATTGGACGCTTTGGAAATATCCATGGATGGAGAACTTGTCACGTAAGTATGAGCAGAATCTCTGACCTTATAGCGTCCGGTCTTGAAGAACTCGTAAAGAACATCATTCTCGTTAGTCGCGACGATAAGTTGTCTAATCGGCAAACCCATTTGCTTAGCAATCCAACCGGCTAAAACGTCACCGAAGTTTCCGCTTGGAACAGAAAAAGCCACTTCTTCGTCTTCGTTTTCAGCAGCCTGAAGCCAGCCGCTGAAGTAATAGACGACCTGTGCAGCGATACGGGCCCAGTTAATGGAGTTAACGGTTCCGATGGAATATTTGGTTTTGAATTCCAAATCAGCCGAAACAGCTTTCACGATATCCTGAGCGTCATCGAAACTTCCTTCGACGGCAATATTGAAGATGTTGCCATCAAGCAAAGAATACATCTGAGCTCTTTGGAAATCACTCATACGGCCTTTAGGAGACAGCATGAATACTTTGATACCTTCACGGCCTCTCATCGCATATTCAGCTGCGCTGCCGGTATCTCCGCTCGTTGCACCGAGAATATTGAGCTTTTCCTGACGTTTAGACAAAACGCATTCAAACAAGGCGCCGAGATACTGCATTGCCATGTCTTTAAATGCCAATGTCGGTCCGTTGGACAACTCAAGAATGCCGACTTCTTTGTCAAGCCAGACTAGAGGAACAATCTTCGAAAAATCAGTTCCCTCTCTGCCGTGGTCATAAGTTTCCGACGTATAAGTAGACTCGCAAAGATGCGCAATTGTTGAGCGGTTCATGTCTTTGGCAAACAAGGCGGTAACCGCTGTTGCCAATTGAGCATAGTTCAAACCTCTCCACGACTTCAGAGTTTCTTTAGAAACCTGAGGATATTGGACGGGCACAAAAAGTCCTCCGTCCTTGGCTAGACCTTGGAGAATGATCTCCGTATAAGTAGCGGCAGGAACGCCGCCTCGTGTAGAAACGTACTGCATTAGTGAAGTTCCTCTTTACGCAGCAAGACAATTGGTCCGCGAACACTGGAAAGTTCCTGCATGGTTCTGATAGCCTTTTGAACGTCAGCTTCCTTAGTGGTATGAGTCATCATGATGACTTCAGTCTGATGAACCTTCTGAGGAGCTTCTTTCTGGATCAAGGACTCAATGGAAATCTTGTTGTCCGCGATGATTCTAGTGATTTCAGCCAATACGCCCGGTTTGTCTTCCACGGGAATTCTCATGTAATAAGAGCAGACGGTATCGCCGAAATCAGCCCATGGATTAGCGTTATGTTTTGAGTCAACGGTCGGCATCTTCGGTCTTTCAGAGACGTCAACGGAAGCTGTACGGGCGATATCAATCAAGTCTGCAATAACGGCGCTTCCCGTAGGTTCGCCGCCGGCACCTTTACCGTAGTAAAGAGAACTTTCTGCTGCATCGCCTTTAACGACAACAGCGTTCATTGCTCCTTCCACATTAGCCAGAAGTCTTCTGTTCGGCACCAAAGCGGGATGAACACGGACTTCAACGCCGTAATTCGTATTCTTGGTGATACCGAGCAGCTTGATTCTGAAACCGAGCTCTTCTGCATACTTGATATCTTTGGCTTCAAGCTTGCTGATGCCTTCAATATGAACTTTCTGCATATTGACAGGCACTCCGAAGGCAATAGCTGCCAAAAGCATGATCTTGTGCGCAGTATCGATACCCTCGATATCAAAAGTTGGATCTGCTTCCGCATAGCCTAACTGCTGTGCTTCTGCCAACACGTCTGCAAAACTTCTTCCGGTATCACGCATGGTGGAAAGAATGAAGTTGCAGGTGCCGTTGATGATGCCGGCAATCCATTTAACATCGTTAGCGGCAAGACCTTCTCTCAAACCCTTAACGATAGGAATGGAACCTGCGACGGCAGCTTCAAATGCTACGTTGACGCCCGCCTTCTCGGCAGCAGCAAAAATTTCATTACCGTATTCAGCCAAAAGAGCTTTGTTAGCGGTAACAACGTGCTTGCCTTTGGAAATGGCTTCAAGAATAAGAGAACGAGCCGGCTCAATGCCGCCCATCACTTCGACCACAACGTTGATGTCGGGATCGTTGACAATGTCTTTCCAATCGGAGGAGACGATAACGTCTTCAGCAACGAGCGGAACGACTCTGGCGGTATTTCTGGCAACGACTCGCTTGACGGAAATATCCGTACCGGATCTTTTAACGATCAAGTCCTTGTTTCTTTGAAGAACATCGTATGTTCCTTTACCCACATTGCCGAAACCGGCAAGACCAACTTTAATTGAAGTTGCCATTCTCAGTTATCCTTATTTCTTTGAAGATTTGGAGGTTTTTGCTGGTTTTGCCGCCTTTTCCTTTGCTTTCTTTGCTGCAGGCTCTGCTTTAGCGACAGTAACTTTTTTGCCTTTTTTCTTTAATCCTTCAGACTTAGTTGTAATGTGCGGAACTTCTTCCGGCTTAAGCGTAACTTTTGGTTTTGCGTTAGCTTCAGCTTCAGAAGGCATATGAGCGCCTTTCCAGCGGCGAGTAACGCTCTGACGCTTATGAGAAGCGGTTTCAAGCAAACCGTCTTCAATAAACATCTTCTTGATGCCGCGCAATGCCTGTCTGATACGGTCAACATTTTCAATCAGAGCAATACGGACAAAGCCCTCTCCGTATTCACCGAAACCGACGCCGGGAGAAACGGCAACTTTAGCCTTGTCCAACAGATGGTTTGCGAACTCAACGCTGCCCATCGGTTTGTAATGATCCGGCAATTCTGCCCAGATGTACATAGAAGCCTTCGGATTTTCGACCATCCAACCGATTTCGTGAAGGCCTTTAACCATGACGTCTCTTCTGTGTTCGTATTCTTTTCTGACCTCTTCAACACAATCCTGAGGGCCGTTCAAAGCTTCGATAGCACCAACCTGAATAGGAGTAAATGTTCCGTAATCGTGATAGCTCTTAATTCTTGTTAGAGCGGAAACCAATTCTTTGTTTCCGACCATGAAACCGATACGCCAGCCGGCCATGTTGTAGCTCTTACTCATGGTGAAGAATTCAACGGCAACATCACGGGCACCCGGAACCTGCATAATGGAAGGGGCCTTATAGTCGTCATAAACGATATCGGCATAAGCCAAATCATGAACGATGTAGACGCCGTACTTCTTAGCCAAAGCAACCAATCGCTCGAAGAAGCTGATATCAACGCACTGAGCGGTCGGATTGCTTGGGAAACCTAAAATCATCAGCTTAGGTTTTGGAGTCGTTTCAATAACAGCTTTCTCAAATTCGGCAAAGAAGTCTGTTCCCGGGGCCATCTTCACGCTGCGGACGTCAGCACCGGCAATAATTGCACCGTAGATATGAATCGGATAGCTTGGGTTCGGAACCAAGATAGTATCGCCTCTGTCCAAAGTGGCGAGCATCAAGTGAGCAATACCTTCTTTAGAACCAATCGTAACAATAGCTTCTTTATCCGGATCAAGATCCACATCAAATTTGCGCTTGTACCAGTCACAAATAGCTTTTCTCAAACGAGGAATACCTTTAGAAGCAGAGTAGCCGTGGGTTCCCGGACGCAGAGCTACTTCAACGAGCTTATCGACAATGTGCTTAGGAGTGTCTCCGTCAGGATTTCCCATGCTCAAATCGATAATATCTTCTCCTCTGTGTCTTGCCGCCATCTTCTTCTCATTAGTGATGTTGAAGACATAAGGAGGAAGACGTTTAATACGCGGAAAATCATTATTCATTTAAGGATCCTTCGATTTTTTGATTACCTGGACCTGCGTCCAATCCATTGAGATCTTATGAATTTACCATTATGAGAGATTCAATAACGTGAATTGGATGGATTTTCAACGAGCAGGCAAAAGAAAACGGATCCGAGAAAATTTTCACGGATCCGCTTTCTTTTGAATTGAAAGAACTTTACAAGACGTCAGTTGCGTAATCTGCAAGTCTTGAACGTTCGCCTCTTTGCATAGTGATGTGACCGGAGTGTTCCCAACCTTTGAAGCGGTCAACAACATAAGTCAAACCGGAAGAACCTTCGGTTAAATAAGGCGTATCGATCTGAGCAATATTGCCTAAGCAGACGATCTTAGAGCCTGGGCCTGCACGCGTGATCAAAGTCTTCATTTGTTTCGGGGTCAAGTTCTGAGCTTCATCGATAATGACAAGTTTGTTCATGAAAGTGCGCCCTCTCATGAAACTCATAGATTTAATGCGGATTCGAGAACGAATCAAATCATTGGAAGCCCTCCGGCCCCATTCGGAGTCGTTAGCGCTGCCTCTGTTGAGAACTTCAAGGTTGTCGTCGATAGCGCCAAGCCACGGAGTCATCTTCTCTTCTTCAGTACCCGGAAGGAAACCGATATCTTCTCCGACGGAAACCGTCGCGCGAGTGACAATAATCTCATTGAAGCGTCTCATTTCCATTGTCTGGGTCAAAGCAGCCGCTAAAGCCAAAAGGGTCTTGCCGGTACCGGCCTGCCCTAACAAGGTCACGAAATCAATTTCCGGATCCATCAAAAGGCTTAAAGCAAAACCTTGCTCACGGTTTCTGGCCGTAATTCCCCAAACGGAATTTTTCTGGGAAGTGTAGTCAGGAAGGACTCTAACGATCGCAGTGTTTCTGTCTACACTCTTAACCTGGCCATAGAACGGTGTTCCTTCTCCCTCGTGCCAAATAAATTCATTGACAATGAAGGAAGAGACAAGTGGTCCGGTAATTTCGTACCAGGTATAACCGTCTTGCTGCCAAGATCTCAAATTCTTTCCGTGAGCTTCCCAGAAGTTTGCCGGCAGCTGTTTTGTACCGCTGTAAAGAATGTCGCTGTCTTCAATCATCTTGTCGTTGAAGTAATCTTCAGCTTCAAGATTGAGAGCTGCGGCTTTCAGACGCATATTAATATCCTTAGAGACAAGGATAACTTGCTCGGACGGACGGCTTTCCTTTAATCCTCTGACGACGGCCAAAATTTGGTTATCTGCCTTTCCTGCCGGAAGCATCGGAAGCTGAGTAGAAAAAGGCGTCGTTTGAACGTAGAGTCTGCCGAGACACTCTTTACTGCCGAGCACGGAAAGAGGAATGCCTTCCTCAATCGGACCTTCAAGATGCTGAAGAATTGCATCCAACGTTCTGCTGACCTGTCTGGCATTGCGTGCCACATCGGTCATGCCGCTCTTATGGTTGTCAAGCTCTTCCAACGTAATCATCGGAAGATAAACGTCATGCTCCTCGAAACGGAACATACTTGTCGGATCATGAAGAAGGACATTGGTATCCAAAACATAGAGCTTGCGTCCCTCAGAGGCCCCGGCTTTGCTGCGTTTCAGTTTTGGCTTGTGAGCGTTTTCAGACAAAGATGGAACAGGAGCAGCCTTGACAGCTTTTTTAGCCGCACGGGCAACGACTTTCTTTTCTGTGCTCTGAGCAGCTTCAGTCATAACTTCCGCTGTTTGAGCAGTTACCGGCTCTACAGTGCTCTTGGCCTTAACCGTTCTTTTTCTTTTTGGTTTTTCCTGCTTAATTTCAAGCTGAGCCGGAATATCTTTAACAATTGAACCCGGTTTTGTTGGTGCTGAAGGTAATGGCATATTTTTTCCTGTTTTTAACGAAAGACCCCGGAATTCCGCAGGCTTCAGCCTGCGGATAGATAGGGGCTTAATTGTTTGTAGGGCATTTTTGTTTCTGAATGTATTTCTCAATGACTTGTGTCGGGGCTCCATCGCCCACAGAAATCACGCAGTAACTTCTCGTCCAAAACCTCTTTCCCCATAGGTAGTGACGAATTTGTTGACTGAACTCTTGTCGAATTTTTCCAGAGGAGACAGATTTTAGAGTCCTCACTAAATCTGAAATTCTTACTGAAGGAGAAATTTCCACCAATAAGTGAACGTGATCCGATTCCCCCGAAAATTCTCGAAGTTCATCATTATAGTCTTGGCACACCTCTTTGAAGATTTCACCCATTCGTGTCAAAATGGACTCCGAAATCACCTTTTTTCTATAAGCAACGACGAAGACGAGATGAATTCTCAGATTGAAAACGCAATGTGCTGAAGAAGAGAAATCCATAATGCCTCAAAGAGTAGAACGAATTATTATCAACCGTAGCCATCCCAACTGGACGGCAAGCGCTCGTTTGTGCTCATTAGCCAGGAAGCTGGGCAATTGTGCTTCATATATCTTACGTCATCGTCTTTTCGATAAGAAGGCTCCGTATACCCGAGCAGAGCTTGATCGAGCATTGCGAGAACAATACCCTCAGGATTACCGAGCAATGCCTTCGGCAGCTTCGGCTCAAAGGCAAGGTCAGATTGTTGTCAAGCAGTTCAAGTCCTTTGCCAAAGCGTCTGCGGAGTATAAAAAGCATCCGGAGAAATTTTTAGGTAAACCAAAACTGCCTGGCTACCGAAACAAATATCGTACATTTTGCGTGGGAAGAAACGGCTATAAGATTGAGAACCATCGCCTGATTATTACGGGAGCCGATACAGTCGGCTTCAATCCGATAATAGTCAGGAGTTGTTCGAATCAGTCGTTCAACGCAAAAGCTACAGGCAGTTTAGCGGGAGACTTGAGAATTATCCCCAAAGGAAACAGTTTCGTTGTAGAACTGACCTATCAAATTAAGGAGAATGAGAGAACAGTCTCGTTGAATCGTCAAGAAGCAGTCTGTATTGATTTAGGCGTCAATAACTTCGCAGCTATCGTATCGACCAAACCCGGAACAAGACCGATTTTGGTTAAAGGCGGGTTTTTGAAAATGCTCAATCAAAGCTACAACAAGCGTGCAGCTCAACTACGATCCAAGGGACATTTGAAACATCTGGCATCAGTATCGTTCAAACGACAGAGAAGAATTGATGATGCCTTGCACAAAATAAGTCGGACCATTATAGATTTTTGCGTATTACAAGACATCGGTCGTATCATCATTGGGAAAAACAAATTTTGGAAGCAGTTGAGTAATATGGGTCGAAGAAATAATCAGAACTTCGTAAATCTTCCGCATTCCAAATTGATCGAACAGCTTATCTATAAAGGTCAGGAGTACGGAATAGAAGTCAGTCTAGTTTCTGAGAGTTACACATCCAAAGCAAGTGCTTTAGATTTTGACGATATACCGGATTATGAGAAGGGAGTAAAGAAAACTTTCAGTGGTAAACGTATCAAGCGAGGCTTATATCTGACTAAACAAGGGGTACAAATTAACGCTGATACGAATTCTGCCATAAATATTGGACGCAACGAACTCGGGGATGAGTGGCTGAAAAAGTTGCTCGGACTCGATGAGGGTGTTTTTGTGAACACGCCCACGGTGTTTCGAACTCCTTATGGAGAGAGAAGATCGTTAGAAGCCGGAGTACGCTCCGGAGAAGCCGCAGACTTCAGTCTGCGGTAGTTCACTATTTCTTTTAGATAAACCAGGCAGCAATCAAAATCCCGACCATAGTGAAAGCCAAACCAAGCTTGACTACAGTGCCGATTATCATCCCGATCCAAGTGGCAACTCCAACCTTGCCGCTTCTGATCATATCCTGATGGTCAATGAATTCGCCGATTGCCGCCCCAATTAAAGGCATAAAAAGCAATCCCCAAAGACCAGTAAAAATTCCAACGAAAGTTCCGATCATGGAACCGATAATTCCAAGTTTCGTTGCCCCCGCTTTCTTTGCCCCGAGTGACTGTCCGACCCAATCAATAATCAGGCCGATAACCGTCAGTACGCCGATAATGACAATTGGAGTGACTCCAATTTTTTGATAATCATCAATGTATCCGGCCAGCCAAGCTCCGAAGAAAATCATCGGCAAACCCGGAAGAGCCGGAATAATAGTGCCGGCCAATCCGACAATGATCAGCAGCACGGCCACTATCCATAAAATAATGCTAAGCCACATATTCCTTTTAATCCTGCGGTTGGTACTCTTCTTGGTACCCGTATGCTTTACTCTTGAATCGAGTAAATTCTCCTTCGAAGATCATACCTATTGTGCCGGTAGGGCCGCTTCTTTGTTTGCCGATAATGAGTTCAGCATCTCTTTCATTTCCTTCGACTTTGTTATAAACACAGTCTCTGTATAAGAAAAGGATCAAGTCAGCATCCTGTTCGATAGCACCGGATTCTCTCAAGTCGCTCATCATCGGTCTTTTATCCCCGCGTTTTTCCAAATCACGGTTCAGCTGAGACAAAGCCATAACAGGGACTCCCAGTTCTCTGGCCAGGGCCTTGAGTCCGCGGGAAATCGCACTGACTTCAACCGCACGGTTTTCTGACATAACTCCCCCGCTGGTTGCGCTGGCCAACTGCAAATAGTCAATGACGATAAGGCCTAATTTGCCGTAACGGCTCTTAAGTTTTCTTGCACGAGAACGGATGTTCATCACTGACAAGTCATTGCCTTGATCAATAAGCAGGTTGAGATCTTTCATGGTTTGGACGCCATTGTAGAAACGGCCCCATTGGTCTGCATCCAAACGTCCGGTTTTAAGATTGTCCTGAGGAATTTCTGCAAGACAGCTGATCATACGGTTAGCGAGCTGATCCGCACCCATTTCCAAAGAGAAAATCCCGACCGGCAAACCGTCCAATGCCACTTGAAGAGCAACGTTCAAAGCAAAAGCTGTTTTGCCCATGGCAGGACGACCTGCAACAATAATGAGTTCACCATCATGCATACCGTCGGTCATCTTATCCAGATCGGCAAAACCTGTTCGAATACCTCTGAACTGGCCCTCCGGAACCGGATTTTCCATCAGTTCCTTGAGCTGTTCTTCAAGAGTTTTAAGAGCTGCACCTAAAGAAATAAAATCGCCTGAGCTTCTCTCCAGATCTTCCGAAATAGCCAAAACCTTTGCTTCGGCCTGATCCAGTAAGTCCTCGGCCTGCAATCCTTCAGGAGTAAAGGCTTGGGCAGAAATTTCTGATCCTACTGAAATTAATTTTCTTCGGATAGAACGATCTCGAAGAATTTCTGCGTAGCGAATTAGGTTAGCAGAACCGGGAGAATAGTCGGCCAGACGATTGAGGTATTCAATTCCACCGGTCTCTTTCTCCTGATTCATCTCTTTCAGACTGTCAGCAACGGTAATGACATCTGCAGGATGATCATTTTCGACAAGTTTAAGGATGTGTTCGAAAATGAGCCTATTGCCGTAGTCATAGAAGTCGTTGGCATTGATTTTGTCAGAAATGATATCCAGGGCACTGTTGTCGACCAACAATGCGCCGAGGATACTGTCTTCAGCCTCTTTTGAGAAAGGAGGAAGTCTCAGTTCTTTTAATTCATTAGCAGGTGCAGACGGATTTTCCATTTAAATACCTTATAACTACTTCTTTTTATAAAAAACAACTAACCTGTCTCAACCTTCCGGAAGAGACCTGATTTCACTTCATAGCTTACTGACGGATCTTACAATTTCAGCCACCAAAGAATGACAAATGGGCTGTCATCGTTAAGCGATTTTCTTTGAGTTTTGTCGAATGATTTGGAAGTGGAACAGGATCATACATCTACAAAAAAACAAAGTCTTTCTGAGCGTTATTTTTGGGTTTCCACGGGAGCTTATTTCTTCCTCTAGTTTTCATAAGAAAACAGCTGAAAGACTTTTATTCAAGAGTTTTTTTAACGTGGACTTCAGCAGACTAAAATCCGCTGTAATCCAATCTTACACTCTAGGAAAATATCTGTTTCCTTCAGTTCAGCTGAATCAAAGGCTAATAAGATAATCGGTTGCGATTACAATGAATAATAATCTCCACTTTAGATAAAAATTCACTTCCTTTCAAGATAATGAAATCTAGTCCGAGTTCAAAATCCAATTGTCGAGGAGAAACCTCTGACCGGCTCCATAAAACAGAAAATCCTTTCTTAGAATTTCTGGAGAGCATAAGACATAATCTCATATCTTTTAATCTTCTTGAATGCCGTCAGAACACAAACCACCATTTCAAATATAAGGTTTTGCAGGAAAAAATTAGCCTGGGAGTTATCAACCGCATTTCTTGTGATGCATGCAACTTAAGCTTCCAAGCCAAATCTTTTGAGATTCAGAACCATTGCCTGTTCTTCATTTATATCTTCCGAGGAGACTGCGAGATTGCGGAAGGTAACCAGTCCCCGGAAGATATCCGAGAAGGAGAATTTGTCTTTTACGAGGCACTTCAAAAAATTACTATCAAAAGTGATAAACGAGTCGACTTCATCCTGGCTCTTCTATCCGAACCCTATGTATTGACTCACACGAAACATGATCCGGAGCTCTACTGCGGAAGAATTTTCAAATCCAAAAGTGCAGCAAACAAATTATTTTCTTCTGTCTTGACGACCACCTTCAAATCCCTTCCTTTCCTCCCGCTAGATACGCATGAATTAGTGCTTGACGGTCTGTTCTCTTACCTTCGTCCCAGTTTCAAAGAGCTGGAAGTCAATACTGCTTTGACGACTCAAACGCATCTAGACTTTCTGTGGTACAAGGGAAACGAAGTGATAAGAAGAAGATTCAAAGATCCATCTCTTCAACTCAGCGATATCGCCGCCGAACTAACCGTGTCAAAACAATATCTCTCGCAAGCCTTCCGCCAACGAGGAACTACTGTTCACAAACAATTAATGGGTTTCCGCCTAAAACGTGCAAGCGTAATGTTGAGTGAAGAACATTGCCGGCATTTTTCAGTGGAGGAAATAGCAAAAAGAAATGGTTTTAAGCAGGTTTCTCACTTCTCTCGTCTATTTAAAGAAGAGTTCGGAATAACTCCTTCAGAAAAAAGAAACCAATCCGTTTTTTACTAAATTTTATTCTTGTATAGATAAAGGCTTTTTCTCTTTAAGATAAATAAATACAGATATTCCTTATTAACCATTACATCGTTTTCTCCTACACTAATTCTGCAGACTTTCTGCTTAAACCAAGGAAAGACGATGAAAAAACTACCCAAAATTAATCGTCGCGACTTTCTCACCCTCTTCGGGCTCACCTCTGCAGCAGCGGGTTGCCCGGCGATGGCCAGCGCGATGCAAGCCTCCGATCCAGATAAGCAATATAAAACTTTCCAGGCAACCTGCTCAATGGAATGTCTCCACTGCAATTTACGTGCTTATGTAAAAGACGGTGTAATTGAAAAAATTGGAAATGCAAATGCCTTTGACGGAAAACCTTGTGCTAGAGGTCTTTCTCGAATCAAATGGGTTTACGCCAAAGACAGAATTCTTTATCCGATGAAGCGTGTTGGAGAGAGAGGAGAAGCTAAGTTTGAAAGAATCTCCTGGAATGAAGCCCTAGACACCATCGCAGCAAAAATTAAAGAGGCTATCCAAAAAGGAGGCTCGGAGTCTTTGCTCTTTACGTCCGCCTCTGGAAATATGGACAGTCTATTCAATCCTTCTCAGGTTGCCTTCGGTAACTATTTGGGAGGCACTACAAGAACAGCAGGCTCCTTATGTTGCTCAGCTGTTACCGCCACCATGATGCCTATGGTAGGTAAACGTTATGTGGATACGCGTGACACTATTGATCAAGCAAAATACATCATTTGTTGGGGAAACAATCCGCTTGTGACTATGCAAGCTTATTGGCACTATTATCTAAAGGCAAAAGAAAATGGTGCCAAGATAGTTGTAATTGATCCTCGTAAAAATGAAACTGCCTATCGAGCAGACAAGTGGGTTCCAATTATCCCTGGTACCGACAGTGCGCTTGCCCTGGGTATGATCCGCTGGATTGGGGAAAATAACCTTCTTGACACTAAATTCTTACAAGAACATACTGGCGCAGGCTATTTAGTTGGAAAAGATGGAAAACTTCTTAGAGAAGATCTCAAAGATCCTAACTCTTACTTAGTGCTTGATAGCAAAACAAACAAGTTAGCGCGCCATGATGCCCCCGGTGTAGTCCCGCAACTCCAAGTAAAAGACAACCCAGAATACAAAACTGTTTTGACTATGGTTCTCGAACAAGCGGAACCTTGGACTCCGGAAGCCGTAGAAAAAACAACCAGCGTTCCGGCAGCTACTGTCAAAGAATTAGCCCATGATTATGCAACAAGCAAAGCTTCCATGATCGTTAACAACATGGGCTCTTTCCAAAGAACTGAATTTGGCTCTCAGGCAGTCGGCGGTCAGTACTACCTTGCCTTCCTCACCGGAAATATCGGCAAAGCCGGAACAGGCATATGCGATGCAGGCGGAGCACAGCAAATGGCTAAGTTTGGCGCGCCTATTCCTGCTCCATTAGAAAAACCCAAGAAAGTTGCTCCTATTCCAACCGCAAAGCTTGGTGAATATGTCCTAGCTGGCAAACCCAATAAGATTAACTTCTGGTACACCCAGACTTGCGGCATTGTTGGCCAGTGGCCTAATGCTAATAAGGTAATTGAAGCCGTAAAGAGCGTTCCTTTCTTTGTTGTTGCAGAAAGTATCATGACTCCAACAGCGACCTATGCGGATATCCTTCTTCCGGCCACAACTGTCTTCGAATACGACTCCGTAATGGCAGGCACCAGAAACCATTACGTCCAATTAATTGAAAAAGCAGTAGAACCGCAAGGAGAGGCCAAGCCTGACTATGTCATTTTCGGAGAACTAGCCAAGAGACTTGGCTTTGGTGACCGCTACATCGTGCCGGTCGAGCAGATGATCAGAAATGTTCTTAAACCTTCCGGCATTACCTATGAAGAAATTAAGAAGGGTCCTGTCTGCCCGGTTAAGGGTCCTTGGATTCCTTTCAAAGACGGGAAATTCTATACCCCGACTGGCAAAGCTCATTTGTTCTGCGAACCGTGGGCAGCCAAAGGTTTCTTACCTGTAGTCACCTATCGTCAGGTCAAGGAAAGTCCTGTCGGCAATCCTGAGCTAGCGAAGAAATATCCTCTTATGGCCATCCAGAGAAAGGTTATTCGCAACATTCATACAAGCTTCCAGAATAATGAATGGCTTGATGAACTCTTTGCAAAAGAACCGACAGTCCAGATGCATACCAAAGATGCACAAGCAAGAGGAATTAAACAAGGCGACAAAGTTGTTGTTTACAACGACAGAGGCCAGCACCCGACAGTTGCAATTGTGAATGATGACATCCTCCCTGGCGTTTTATGTCTCGAAAACGGATGGTGGATGGGACAAAACGGATTTAATTCATCTTCTGTTCTCACCAACGATACTGTTGAGGTTCTTGGAACTGGAACCAGTATTTGTTCAACTCTTGTCGATGTTAAAAAGGCGTAATCATGAAAAAATTAGGTTTTGTATTTGATGCACGCCGCTGCAACGGCTGCAGAGCATGTGTAATCGCATGTAAAGAACAACAGAAAACACCGGATGGAGTCTGGCTCAGACAAGTCAAAGAAACTCCCAACCAAATGATGTGGTTAAGTGTTGCATGTAATCATTGCGAAAAACCAGCCTGCGTACCAGCCTGTCCAGTTAAAGCCTACACACAAGAGCCTGACGGACTGGTCGTTCAAGATCATGCAAAATGCATTGGCTGCCAAGCCTGTATTGCTGCTTGTCCCTTTAAAGCACCGGTCTTTGATCCAGCAAGCAAAAAAGTCTTTAAGTGTGACGGCTGCATCAAGCTTCTGGCCGCCGGTAAACAACCAGCTTGCGTACAAGCTTGTACGCAAGGTGCTCTTCAGTTCGGCCCTATTACTGAACTCAAGAAGAAATATCCTGAAGCGGTTGTTGCGGGATTTGAGTGGGCCAATAAATATTTTGGATATCCGGCCAATTCACAGACCGAACCTCATCTTGTCATAGTTCCTCTGAACTAATAGCTTCCTAACAACAGGGTAAGCCTTCTTAGAAGGCTTACTCTTTTCATACAGAAAAGACTGTTGTCTCATCGGCTACTTTTTTAGCAAAATCGATGAAATTGTCTTTTGTACCTACTACCACAATACAGTCACCGACCTCTGCCGTCTCTTCCTGAGCTTTTCGCTCAATATCAAGCAAAATCTCTTCTTCCGTCACTAAACCCAAGAGGTTCTTCGATACTTTTTTCCTAGTGGCAGAAATCAGAATAAGACCGAATCTGGCAAGATTGAAATTCCTATACGGGAACCCGACAAATTTCTTGGGAACTTCCAGCTTTGAGACCAAATACTCCGGCGTAACGCTAAGAGAAGTTACCTGTGAATGAAAGTTCAGCTCGTTTGATAAATCTTCAGCCGCCCGTTTTTCAGGCGTCAGAATCCTGTCTATAGAAAAAGCCTCCAGAATGGATTGATGTAGGTCATCAATCGCGCGAGCAAAGATTCTCTTGACTCCGCCCTCTTTCAAAAGAGCGACCGCCCGCAGACTTGAACGGAAATCCTCTCCGATCGCCACAATGGCTATATCGATATTTTTCAACGGAAGCATATTCAAGGAGTTCTTCTCCGAGCAGTCCATCATGTAGACAGAACTCAATTTGTCTTTAACTGCTTCCAGATTATTTTGTTTGTTATCCACGCCAATAACTTCATTTCCCAAGAGAGTCAGATTTATGGCGAGATTTCTCCCATAAGTTCCCAAGCCAATTACTAAATAACGCATAACCTTCTCCTTAGCTAATAATAACGTTTTCTGTCGGATACGTACTGTCTATTTCTTTCTGTGCTCCTAAAAATCCCATAAGAATTGACAGCAATCCGACTCGGCCTAAGAACATGGCCATACAAAGAGTATATTTAGAGGCAGAAGACAGTTCAGCGGTAATTCCCATTGATGAGCCTACCGTAAACAATGCAGACATCACTTCAAAAATAATGTCTTTAAAACTCATCTGCGGTTCTAAAAACAGAAGTACAAAAGTAAAGAAAAAAACCAATAAAGTCGAAATGACAGCCACGCTGTAGGCTCTGTTTACAGCGGAAGCGGAAATTGTGCGATTAAAGGCGGAAGGTTCTTTATGACCCGTAATCGTTGCCTTCAGGCTCAGTAAAATAACAGCCAATGTATTCACTTTCACGCCGCCGGCCATTGACTGGGAGGAGCCGCCCACCCACATTAAAAGGCAAACCATCAAAACAGTCGGAACAGCAAATTCAGCCGGATTGACGGAAGCAAATCCTGTGGTTCTCGGCAAAATGGCATTAAATAGAGATTGGATGACTTTAGTAGAAAAGTCCATTCCTTTTAAGGTGCCGTTATATTCAAAGATAAAAAAGAAAATGGTTCCTAACGCTACTAATACCAATGACGAAATCAATACAAGTCTGGTATTCAAATCGACTCTAACCTTTGATTCGAATCTTTTGTCTTTCCAGATGGTTCCTTTAATTTTTCCAACTAGCTTGTCTTTATAGTTAATCAAAATCGGAAAACCTATAGAGCCTAAAAACATCAGAAATGAAATCTCTAAATAAAAGCTCTGAGATCCCAACATTAGAGCTGGGTTGCTTAGGCCATCTTTGATAGTGGAAAATCCCGCATTGCAGAAAGCGGACATGGAATGAAAGATCGAAAAAATCAATCGATCATGCGGGGACGCAAAAAGTTCGGAAGGCACCGACATGTAAATTGCAAATGCTCCAAGGCTTTCTATCACTAAGGTGAATCCAAGCATATACAGCACAGTCGGCAGAACGGCATCCATGGATTTTGAATAAATCGCGTCTCTTATCAGCAGTTGGTTGTAAATAGAAGCCGAGCCGGAGTAGAAAATAGAGAATACGCTGGTAAACGCAATAAGCCCTAATCCGCCAACCTGAATCAGAATTGAAAGAATCAACCATCCAAATGGTGTGAACATGGTTGAAATATCAAGCGGAGAAAGCCCTGTAACACAGACGGCACTCGTTGCAATAAAAAATGCGTCTGTATAGCTGATAGGAGCGGTTGTGCTTTTGGGCAGCATGAACAAGAATGAACCAATCAGTATTACAAATAAGAAACTGCTTGCTAAAAGCAAGGAGGGATTGGTCTTCTTTCTGTCAGCTAATTCCAGGCACTTGGCGCTTAAGAAAATAATGGAATAGCTGATAAGCGTAAAGGTCAAAAAATCTTCGCTTTGCAGGTACTCCAGAATGTGATTCTTACTATCAGGAATCAGGAAAGCAATTAAGCACACAAGAACCAAAACATTGACTGCAATTCTCAGCCATCCGCTTTTTATAAAGTACCGTTTAAAGTCGAAAATAAGAGCCAGAACAACAATGAAGCTGAACCAAGCCAAACATATATGAAGACAAATGAGAATTCGGTTCACATCCTTGGCGGTCGTGTTCAAGCCGTATAACGACGCTATCCCGACAAGCGCTCCGATGCAGAAAAAAATAGTTATGGCAATGCAGCTTATTCTGATCGCTTTAAGAATGAAAGACGGATCGTGGAACTTAGAAATCTGCTCATGAGAATGGCGCCACAAAGAACGCTTTATGTTCTTTTCCAACTGGCTAAGTTTCGAATTCATGATTCACCTTTCCTTCCGCTGGGCAATTTCCAAGAAAAAGCCCTCAGAACAGAATTTCCCACAAATCCCGGCACCAAATTCGTAATAATTTCTTGCATCCTTGTTCGTGTAATGTTGCAACGAGAAAAGGATAAGGAAGAAATCGAAAAGAAGAATACTATCGATCCTCAAATCGAGGCCTAGAGTTCAGAACTGAAGAAAGGAAAAGCTGCTGAGTAAAATTCTTTGTACAGAAATTTTTGAAATTAAAGATATAGATTCAGCAGGTTGAAAGTTTCACCCAATGGGTGTTTGTTATCCGTCGGCCGCCAACTATTTTGGTCACACAAAATATAGCGAAAAGAAATATCTCTCGGTTCTCAGAGATAGAGTTATTAAAAAAGACCTCTCAGCGTAAACCCTGAATTCCCGTTAATCTAGGTGCATATTTAACAATTTCTTGCTTTTTCTTAATAACTTGCTGATTTAGTGCTCTTTTTGAGTTACGAATCAGCTTTTTTATATTTCATAGGTGATAATTATCTCCTATGAAAACCGATACTTCTCAAACAAATTTTGATCCTTCGGCTCAAGAAAACTATTTCATTAAGTCAGGAGTTATCTCACCCATTTTTATTAAGAACAATCATGGGATTAGATACGCGATTTTCTACAGAAATAAATGGGAAGGCTCCACTTGCCAGAAACAATTCCAGAAAACGGTAGGAAGAATTTTTGATGATGACTCAGTAGAGCTAGGAAAGAAATTCTTAAGTCAGTTTCCTGCTTTAAAGGACTGCAAGGCCACCTTATCTGGAAGAACAATACGTCTTGCCGGTCCAAATATTGCGGTGCTTCCACCTCTTGAGCCCATGGCTCAACAACGTCAGGCTTTCTTTGATGAACTCGATCAGAACACTCGACTTTCTGCCGGAGCCTCCTATGTCTTGTGGCAAATAGCCCAACAAAACCATCTGCTGACTGATCTTGAGGATGTATTTGGGAAAAACCGTGCGGCAGTTCTTCTGTCTTTGGCTATTTTCTTTGCCTCCGATCCGGGCGCCGTTGCCTCAGAATTTGAGATCTACAGCCATCACACTTGGCTGCCTTGCTCTCCCTTGAGCTCTCAGGAAGTCTCCGAAGTTTTTCAAAGCATCTTAAATCCAGAAGTCATGCGATTTCTTCACAAAAGGATTCAACACTCTAAATCTTCCGAGCAGAATTCTCTTTATTGGAGCTTTGACACCACCTCTATCTCTTCTTACTCTGAAACCATCCGAAAAACTGCCTATGGTTACAGCAAAGAAAATCCAGAACTGCCTCAGTTAAACTTGGGTCTGATCGTTTCCGAAAATTCCGGAGAACCCCTGTATTACAAAGTTCTGGAAGGTTCAATTTCTGATCCTCTGGCTTTAAGGCAGTTGTTGGTAGACACCGCTCAATTGGATACCTCCAACGTTAGCTTAGTCATGGATAGAGCCTTTAGCTCACCTTCTTTGCTTGACCAACTTTATAAAAACAATCTTGGATTTATCTGCGGCTCTAAGACCAACCTTAATTACTGCAAATCGGTTATTAACAGTTTTGCCAGGGAATTGCAGTTAGGAGGCGTGGATACATTCTTAGAAGAATATGGACTGCAAGCCAAAACATCTTCAACTACTTGGTCTTACTACGATCCTTCAACAGGTTATCGTGAAAGGAAGCCACTGTATATCCATGTTTATCTTGACCCATTCCGTGCCGCCGGAGAAAGAGAAACATTGTTGAAAAAGCTGAAAAAACTGCAGAAAAAAATTAAAGCTAAATCTCCCTTAAATAAACCGGAAGCAGACTTGCGTAAACAGTTCTTTATCAAGGGCTCTCTAGGATGGGCTTACGACAAAGAACTGTGGCAGCAAAATGAAAAACTACTAGGGCTATTCGTATTGGTGTCCAGCTCAGTATCTTCGGCAGCTGAAGCTTTGAGAATTTACCGGCAAAGAGACATCGTGGAGAAGAACTTCAATAACCTCAAAGAGAGATGTTCGGGACGCCGCATGCGTTGCCAGGAAAGCGCTTTAGAAGGAAAAGTATTTGTTCTATTTCTAAGCTTGATTTTGCTGATGAATTTAAAAATGCGTTTCCACCGGGCAAGAGAAGAAGAAAACTGTCAGGAAGAAAAAGCAAAATTTTTGCCTGACGATGTCCCCGACTTCTTAAGAAGCCTGAGTGTGATAGATGTCACAAGCCGGAAATCAGAAAACAATCAATTCTTTTATTGGGACTTAATTCCAAAGAAAATAAGATTAACTTTGGAAGCCATAGGAATCAAAGAACCTCCTAGATTTATCACCTAGGAGGTCCGGAATTCAGGATTAAGCTTCAGCGACAACCTTAACTACTACATCAGCAATGATGTCGTGATGAAGGTCGATCTGGAGTGTGTATTCACCAATAGCCTTGATTGCGCCCAATGGAGTGCGAACCTGGCTCTTGTGGATTTCGTGGCCGAGCTTGTCGAGAGCTTCAGCAACATCCATATTAGTAACAGAACCGAACAAACGTCCGTCAACACCAGCCTTAGAAGCAATTGTAAGAACGATACCGTTGATCTTTTCTTTCAATTCTTCAGCCTTAGCAAGACGTTCTGCCTGAGCGCGTTCGAGCTCAGCACGCTTTGCATTAAATTCGTCCAAAGCAGCCTGTGTAGCACGTTTGGCTTTCTTTGTAGGAATCAAGTAGTTGCGGGCAAAACCATCTTTAACTTTGACGACGTCGCCAAGCTGACCAACATGAGGAATTGTTTCAAGAAGAATAACTTGCATCTTTTTTCCTCCGATTACTGGTTGTCAGTGTAAGCAAGAAGAGCAAGGAAGCGAGCGCGCTTAATTGCTGTATCAAGCTGACGTTGATAACGTGCCTTAGTACCAGTCAAACGTGCAGGCATAATCTTGCCGTTTTCTTGGATGAAGTCACGAAGTGTGTCGATATCTTTGTAGTCGATCTGTTCAACATGATCAACTGTGAAGCGGCAGAATTTTTTGCGTTTGAAGAGCGCATTCTGCTGATTAGGGTTACGAGGTTTACCCTTTCCTTTGGCGCCAAAAGCCATGATTAAACTCCTTTATCGTATTCCGTAATGTGTAGAACTAGCTTAGATGAACGTACTGAAGAAGTAGCGATGAATCCTCGAAGAATTAACTGAGAACCAAGCTCTTCTTTACTGAGAACCTCTCCAATCTTGCCCAGCGCAACTGCGGTAAATTTGAAATTGTTCTTTCTGTCGCTGTCAGCTTCTTGAGTCACACCGGTATGCTGGAATCCGCATTCACAGACCGCAACACCGGCCAAGGTGTATCTCAAAGCCTCTCGGCTGATTAACTGAGCTGACAGTTGAAAGCCGTTCACCTAGAACCTCAGAATTAGGCCTGTAGTTCTTCAGCTTTTTCTGCAGGTTCAGCAGCGGCTGGTTCTTCTGCCTTCTTAGCAGCTTCAGCAGCAGCGGCCTTGCGAGCCTCTTCTTTTTCAACAGCCTTCATCATTGGAGAAGGTTCTGTTTCAGCTTTCTTCATCTTGACTGTGAGGTGACGAAGAACGGCGTCGTTAAAACGGAAACCATTTTCGATTTCATCAAGGACATCTGGACCGCATTCGATGTTCATAAGAACATAGTGAGCTTTAACAAGCTTTTCGATCGGGTAAGCCAACTGACGACGGCCCCAATCTTCAACACGGTGTACTTTTCCTCCGTGGCTTTCCACGAAAGTCTTATGACGTTCAATCATTGCCGGAACTTGTTCGCTTTGATCCGGGTGAACGATGAAACAAATCTCGTAATGACGCATTTAGCCTCCTTATGGTTTTTAGTCGCCCGGAGCGTCTTCCGGTGTGACAAGGACTTCGAAAACGCAAAATTCTACACCTTTTTACACTTAAATAAAAAAAGTTGAAATCGCGGTTTTGTAAATAAATTAAGCAGTTCTTTGACGAACCGTCTCATAAAGACAGATTCCGGCAGCAACGGAAACGTTCAAACTTTCCACACTGCCGAACATCGGAATACTAGCAAGGTCAGAACAGCGTTTTCTGGTCAACTGGCGCAATCCGTCGCCTTCGGCTCCGAGAACCCATGCGAACGGACCCGTCTGATTGAATTCAAAAATTGTCTTGGTAGCTTCCCCGGCCGTACCAACCACTTCAACACCGGCATCCTTTAACTCAACAATACTGGCGGCAAGGTTGGTCACTCTAACGAGAGGAATGCTTTCTGACGCCCCGGCACTTGCTTTGATAGCGGCCGGGGTCAAATCTGCAGATCTATCTTTAGGCACAACGACAGCCTGAACACCAGTTGCGTCCGCAACTCTTAAACACGCACCGAGATTTCTCGGATCTGTAACGCCGTCCAGGATCAGCAAAAGAGTTTTCGGATTAATTGCGTCCATCAGATCATCAAAACTCATCGCGCTTTCGATAGGCTTTGCTAAAGCCACCAATCCTTGATGAGGAATACCTCCTGACAATCCTTCCAATCTTTGGTGGTCAGCCTTCATGACACGCACACCGGCTTTTGCCAGTTGCTCAAGAATCTGCTTCATGCGTGCGTCACGACGATTGGGATCGGCGTAAACAGCTTCAATAGTTGAAGGATCTTTTTTCAATCTTGCGCTGACTGCATGAAAGCCAGTCAGCACAGTATCATTTTTTGCCATTATTCAACTCTGCCTTCTTATTTGGTTTTCGCAGCCGAAGCTCTTTTGGAGCGCGCCGAAGTCCTTTTCGGCGCCTTTTCTTCTTTTGCAGGCTCGGCTTTTGTTTTTTCTTTAGATGCTCTGGATCTAGAGTTAGCAGAAGATGCTTTAGCTACCTTCTTGGCAGGAGCATCCTCAACCAGAATAAATTCTATTCTGCGGTTCTCTAAGTCACATCGCATTAGTTTAACTCTAACCGGTGTGCCTAATTTATAGATCTTGCCTGAGTAGGAGCCTTTCAGCTGATTCAGTTTTTCGTCGTAGACAAAGTAATCAGCTCCGAGTTCGGCGACGTGGATCGAACCTTCTACGTAGTAGTCGTTCAAAGTAACAAAGATCGCAAATGGAGCTACTCCGGTCACCACACCGCTGAATGTCTGTCCGATAAAGTCTCTCATGTAATAGCACTTTAACCAGGCCATGACATCGTAGCTGGCTTCATCTGCCCTTCTTTCATACTCAGAGCACAGCAAACCAAGTTTTTCCCATGTTTCAATGTGAGGGATCTTCTTTGCACCTTCTTCAGGTTCTGCCTCCGCTTTTCTAAGCTGGAGGGTTGTTTCAGACAGATCGGGCTCAACCAACAGTTTCGGAACGTAATGTTTACCAGCCAAAATTCCTCTGATAGCTCTATGCACCAACAAATCCGGATAACGTCTGATCGGAGAAGTAAAGTGAGTGTATGCCTGATAGGCCAATCCGAAGTGTCCAAGATTATGAGGACTATAAACCGCCTGCTGCATGGATCTCAGAAGCAGCATCTGAAGAGGAACCTTATCCGGTCTGTCTTTAATCTTATCCAGAACTTTGCAGTAATCTGCAGGTGTCGGCTTATCTCCTCCTTCCAAAACTAATCCGAAAGGCGCAAGGCTGGCTCTGACCTTCCCCAACCTGTCTTCGCTGGGCGGTTCATGAACTCTGTAAAGACACGGAGCTTTATTTAACTGCAAAAGATCTGCAGCGCATGTATTTGCCACCAGCATCATCTCTTCAATCAAGCGATGTGCATCGTTTCTCTCCCTTGGGAGAATTTTTTCAATCTTTCCCTGAGCATCGGCAACGATGTAAGTCTCGACGGTTTCAAAGTCCATCGCTCCTCGGTACTCCCGGGAAGTCAACAAAATTTTGAAGAGGTCATAAAGATCTTTTACATGAGGGTAAACATCCTTCATTGCAAGGGCTGCCGGACCATTCGGATCTTGCAAAGCGAGCCAAACATTGTCATAAATTAATCGGGCAGCCGAACAAATGACTGCCGGGTAGAACTGATAGGCGATCACTTCTCCCTTACGGCCGAGAACGGCATCGCACACCAAAGTACACCGATCTACATTCGGATTTAAAGAACACAACCCATTAGAGAGCTCCTCAGGAAGCATAGGAATAACTTTCGTTGGAAAGTACACACTGGTCGTTCTTTCCTGTGCGTCTTTATCAATTGCAGAGCCTGGTTTTACATAGTGTGAGACGTCAGCAATAGCAACGAGCAAGCGGTAGCTTCCGTCTTTTCCTATGGGTTCGCAATAAACCGCATCATCGAAGTCTTTTGCATCAGGACCGTCAATTGTCACAAACGGAATGTCTCTTAAATCGACACGATTTCTTAAATCAGTTTTAGTGACGTGATCGGAAAACTTTTTGACGGCCTCAAGAGTTGCTTCAGAAAATTTATGCGGAACGCCAAACTTTCTAACGGCAATCTCGATCTCCATGCCCTTGTCTTCCGGCTTCCCAATCACTTCCTTCATTGTCGCATGAGGGCGCAAGGACAAGAAACCGGCATCTTTCAGTTCAATTTCGACGACATCACCCGGACTAGCATTCTGAGTGTCTCCGTCAATAATAAAATCCTGCTGAATTCGCGGATCTTCGGGCTTAACAATCTTCCTGCCTTTTACGGTTTCGTACACTCCGACGATAGTCTTGAGTTTTCTTGAGACTACCTTATGCACGGAAGCGATCATCTTATCTTTATAGTCGAAACCAATGCATGTAGCCTCAACTCTGTCGTCAGGAAGCAGTTTTTCCATTTCTTCATCAGGGATGAAGAGATCAGGCACATCCTCGTCGCAAATTAAAAAACCAAAACCGTTCTTATGAGCCTGAACCACGCCGGTATAGATTTTTTTGTCTCCGATGTAGCTAATCTTATTAACGTGATCACGTTTAATCTGTCCGTCTTTAACGAGCTGCTCAAGGACGTCTTTAACAAATGATGCGCTCACGCCGAATTTTTTAATCAGACGAGTTATGAGGATCGACATTCCTATTTCACCTTGGCAGGAGCAAAGGTAATTCAAAAAACTCTCTTTGGCCTCACCAATAGTTGAAATCGGTTCGAAGTCTTCTTCCCATCTTGTTTCTTTAGATTTTTTTCTCGAAGTAATTTTGGGTTCCTCTTCAAGCAAATTTATATGATTTGAAAATTGTAACTTCTATAAATCGAGGAGACATCTAAAAACCGCTCAGACTGGAGAAAGTCTCGCTCCGAGCCGTAAATTCCAGTTCAAAGAGTTCGGTGCCGCACGACGGACTCGAACTCGAATCTCCACAAGTTTCTTACGGGCTTATATTTGACAACCGGATTTGTTTGTGTAAAATCTTGGGTTCGTGCCCATGTGGCGAAATTGGTAGACGCACCAGCTTCAGGTGCTGGCGCCTTCACGGGCGTGCTGGTTCGAGTCCAGTCGTGGGCACCAAGGATTTCATCTGGAAAAGGGATTCGGAAAACTCGAGTCCCTTTTCCATTTCTTTTTCAAATTATCTTTTCCCGATATTTCGTACGCGACTTAGCTCCCTGATTTAGCCATTGACGCTCTTGACATTTACAAATTATTTTTTCAATTTCGTAAAAATTACTTTCAACTGTAACCAAAATCTGGTACTGTTACGCGCTTATTTTGTTTTCATTCAAGCGATAACAGAAACTTCCATAGAATTCTGTAAAATATCCTGTTACAAATTATCTTTAGACTTTTCGACACTTGGTATAAGGCTTTTCGGTACCACAAATGAATTTTAAGAGTAGGTTAGGCACCATTATTTTTGGCGTATTGATTGGAAGTTCTCTTTGCGCCTCTCCCGCCTTTTCAGCTACGTCTTCTTGCGAAAACCAACTGGCAGTTGCTCGTGAATTAGTTCTCAAAACAAACTTTGATCGCCGGACCGAAGTTGTTGAAATAATTCCTGCCTGTGTTAACGGAAAACTAGTATTAAACGGAAAAACATCAGCCGAAGGAGTTTTGAGGAGCATCCTCGACGAACTCCTTCAAAAAAATATTAATTTCACCGATCAGGTTGTCATTCTTCCCGTAGAAGATGAAATTATTGAAAAGAGCTGGGGCTTAATCAACGTACCTGTTGCTTCGATGCACGCTCAGCCCAAATTTGCTTCGGCTTTGGTAACTCAAGCCGTTTTAGGTACACCTATTAGAAAAATCCAGTCCCGCGGTGCTTGGGTACAAGTTCAGACCCCTGACGGCTATATGGGCTGGCTTCACAAAAAACAATTTAAATCTTTGAGTACCAGCGGACTGAGCAAATGGAATAGTTCAGAACTAGTCATTGTTACTAATCTGCATCTTGAGCTCAACGGGGTCAATAACGCTAAGAAGATGTTCCTCCCGGCAGGCTCTATTCTGAAGAAAATATCAGAAAGTAAAAACACCGTTACCGTTGCCCTCCCTTCCGGGATGATGGGAACTGTGAACAAAGAAGGAATTCAGGACTTTCATCAATGGGCTGCTGAAAAAGCGAAAGAAATTAATGAAGATCCGACCAAATTTATGGACAATGTTTTAAAGACTGCGGAAAGTCTTTTGGGCACTCCATATATGTGGGGCGGAAATACGGCTTCGGGCTTGGACTGCTCAGGTTTCATTAATACTATTTTCCGCTTGAACGGATTAATACTTCCTCGAGACAGCGATCAGCTCACCAATCTCAAAGGAAAAGTTAAAAGAAACCAAGCCTTTAAGAAATACGAGCTCCTATTCTTTGGTAAAGAGGAAAATGGCTTAGCAGAAATCCAGCACGTTGCCATTGCCAAAAACTCTAATGAATTTCTTCATGCTCTGGGAGATGTACATGAGACAAGTTTTGAAAAGGACTCTCCCAACTTTGAACAATACGAAAAAGATCGATTTATGTTCTCGATGGAGCTGCCTGAAAAGTTAACGGACGGAACATGCTCGACAACTTTTAAAGACAATCCTTTTTTTGCAAAAGTTCCGAGAACTTTGCGCTATTGCATACCGATTGATCTTTCTTTTCAGCGCCAGCCGAGCAGAAATTATTAAATTTAAGACTAACAAAGGGTAGTAGGAGGAAGAGCCGCGAATCGCGGCTCTTGTCATTTGTTGGGTTAGGCTTTCTGCAAATTCAGATGTTTAGCGATTTCTTCCTGAGAATCGTAAATCTTTTCTCCCTTGGCTGGAGAAAGCTTCTTATAAGAA
The DNA here is from genome assembly GCF_002221595.1 of Turicimonas muris. Classification (GTDB taxonomy): domain Bacteria; phylum Pseudomonadota; class Gammaproteobacteria; order Burkholderiales; family Burkholderiaceae_F; genus Turicimonas; species Turicimonas muris. The sequence goes on along the minus strand of NZ_NHMP01000011.1, from coordinate 30,805 downwards.
CCGTCGGAAAGCAAGACCCAAGCATGGATATTGTCTTTAAGCTGCGGTTCAATAATCTGCTTCATCACATTAGTGCGAAGAACAGGATCCAGAATCGGAGTCAGAACTTCGATACGCCCTGATAAGTTACGTGTCATCATGTCAGCACTGCCGAAGTAAACTTCAGGCTTGCCGCCATTATGGAAGTAATACACGCGTGCATGCTCCAATAAACGTCCGACGATGGAACGAACACTGAGAGTTTCGGATACTCCGGAGACTCCTGGACGCAAACCGCAAATACCGCGGACGATACACTCAACCTTAACTCCGGCTCTGCAGGCCTCGTAGATTTCTTTCATCATCTCAGCGTCAACTAGCTGGTTGCATTTGATAATGATGTGGCCGTTACCTTCCTTCTTATGAATAGCAACTTCGCGGCGGATGTGCTCGACGAGTTTGCCTCTCAGGGTGTTAGGAGAAACCAAGAGTTCACGGTAATGCTTAACTCGACCATAACCGGTCATTACGTTGAACAAATCTTGAATATCGTCGCAGATTGCTCTGTTTGCAGTAAACAGCCCAAGGTCGGTGTAAATCTTGGCGGAAGCTGCGTTATAGTTCCCTGATCCGATGTGAGCGTATCTAACCAAGGATCCGTGCTCACGTCTGATGACAAAGCATAATTTTGCGTGAATCTTCAGGCCGGCAAAACCGTATACAACGTTAACACCGTTGCGTTCCATTTCTTCAGCCCAGTTCATGTTCTGCTCTTCGTCAAAGCGTGCTTTCAATTCGACCACAGCAGTAACCTGTTTGCCTCTTCTGCGGGCTTCGAGCAGCCATTTAGCAACCGGAGAATCACTGCCGCAGCGATAAAGGGTTTGTTTAATAGCTACAACGTTCGGATCCAAAGCTGCTTGACGAAGGAATTCTAAAACGCAATTAAAAGAATCATATGGATGGTAGACCATCAAATCTTTTTTGCGAATTTCCGTGAAGCAGTTTCTATCAGGCTCGAATTCCTTCGGTGTTCTCGGATGCGTTTCAGGATACTTCAAACCCGGACGATCGATACGCATCAGTCTTCCGAAGTCTGAGAAGCCGAGCGGAATGCTGTAGCGGTAAATTTGAACTTGAATCAAATCCAAGTGGTCAACAAGGAAGTCTTGGAGACGCTGAGGCATGCCTCGTTCGATTTCCAAGCGGACAACGGAACCGAATCTTCTTTGTTCCACATAATCTCTAACAGCAGCTAACAAATCGTCTGCTTCGTCTTCTTCGATTTCTCCGTCCGTATTACGAGTAATTCTGAATAAGCCGGAAGTAATTACACGATAGCCCGGAAACAGAGTCTCGAGTCTGTTAGCGATGAGATCTTCAGAAAGAATCAGAACGCCTTCGCTGACTGTGACTCCCAAGTTTGGTGTAACTGTAGAATCTTTGTTAGAGACAAAGAGGAAACGAGGAACATTGTTCGGACACTTAACACGTGCGTAACGGACTTTTCCTTCCTTGCCGATTTCTTCCAGTTCAATTACAAAGTTCAAACTGGTATTGGAAATCATCGGAAAAGGACGGCCTGCGTCTACACCTTGCGGAGTCAAAACCGGAAAAATATCTTCATCGTAGTAACGGTTCAGATTTTCTTGCTGTTCTTTTGTCAGATCTGCATACTTCGCAATAACAATATCTTTTTTAGCAAGAGCAGGTTTTAACTGGTCAAGCCACAAATCTTCGGCTTGATCGACAATTTCTAAAACTTTTCTTCTAATTTCAGAAAGCTGTTTTGCCGGAGAAAGCTTATCCGGACCGGTCGGTTCGGCTCCGCTTCTGGCCTGCTTCTGCAAATTCATAACACGGACCATGTAGAACTCGTCCAGGTTATTGAAGAAAATGGAAAGGAACAGCACTCTATTCAACAGAGGAATAGCCGGATCCATGGCAGTTTCCAGAACTTTTCTGTCAAATTCAATCCAACTAAGTTCACGGTTGGTATAGAGAGCAGGATCTTCTAGTGAAATGTGCTTAGGAGCCGGCAACTCCTGAATTGCTTCAGCAACCGGTTTCTTTGCAGAAGTACTAGCCCGTCTTGGAGTTCTAGCAACAGGAGTTTTTGCGGCAGCTGCCTTGGAAGCTGCAGGTTTCTTGACTGCTGTAGTTCTTACACGCGGTTTTCTTGCAGGTTTTGCTGCAGGCTGCTCAGCCTTTGGTGTTTCCTGGACCGGTGTCTCAGGTTTAGTTTGCTCTGGAAGTTGAGTTGTTTCGGTTGCTGTGGTCTCTGTTTTGTTGGCGGCCATAAAATTGACATCCTCGTTGTAATTTAGCGGGCAAAAAGATGAAGTTTTTCTCGGAATAAAAGAGTGTTAAACCACATTCCTCCCCGATAGCATTAAATTTATAGGATATTTTAATGTTAGCAAATAGTTATTGTACGTCACCCCTCAAATACTCGTGCTAACATCTTTCAGTGTTAGTTTGATAGGAAAAACCCTATCTGTCAATTAGTTATCGTTAATCAGCATCGTTTTTGTAATGCAAACGATACTTTTATCAGTAAGAGTCCTAAGAGAGAACAAATCACGCCGTAAATTGTATCGATAAGGCGCCACGCAATCATGTATCCGTCACCTCCATAGGCGAGAAGAAGCCAATCCAGCGCAAAGAGAATAAAGGCCGTAATTGCCGTATTAGCAAAAAGATAATTCGTAGGAAGAAACACAGGAATTAGCATTCCTGACAAAACTATCAAAATTCCCAAGAAAGCGTAATGATTGGCATAAGGAAAGATAGCCACAACTAAGAGATAGCCGAATAAAGTCCCGAAAATTCTTTGATAGCTTCTCTTAAATCCCATAGATACCCGAGTGTTAAGCAGATAAATAACACTCATACCGACCCATGCCGGCTGCATGAAATGAAAGAGTTGGGCCGACCATAAAGAAAACACCACAATAATCGCTGAAATGACGGCAAAAAAAAGCGGATTTCTGGTGCCTCCTATAAACTCTTTGAGTTGGTCCATTGGTCTGCGTCCGAGATTATCAGCACGCCAGAGATAATGGTCAACAATTATTACCACACCGGAAAGAGCAAAGCCTGCGGAGTATCCGATGACAGCGCTTTCAGTCGGAGTAAAGTCAAAAAGAGAGATCAATAAAAAGATTAGAGAATACTTGCCTAACAGCCACCAAAACTGCTCCACAAAAGGAAGCAAAGCGGAGCCGAAAACACAGAGTCCTAGGATCAGCCATTTGCCGTGAGGTAAGTCTTTGAGCACGTATCCGAGCCATGCTGAAAACATGACGCAGAGGAAGGTCAATAGAAGTCCGAGTAAACGAGACGATAAAGAATTCTTATCGTCTGACAAAAGCGCCATAAAACAAGCCAAACAGGCAAAGCCTCCGACTTTCTCATCATGAAATACAAAAGATAACGAAAGAGCAGCTGACAAAGCGACAAAGAATCGTAAAGCGGCCATCGCTAAGGCTTTCTTTGAAGGGTTCGGAGGCCTCCTGCTCAAGAAGGAATCTTGGGTACTCGCTGGAACATTGCTTGATTGAGACATCTGCTCCTCTTCTTCAGGCGCTGCAGTAAGAAGAAAGTATTTGTCAGCAGAAAATACTTACTGTGTCGGTCACGTGCTCTCAAGGCCTGGAATACGGGAGATTGCAGACCTTGAAATAAGTTCAATCCATTAACCACCGGTTACAGGAGGGAAGAAAGCAACTTCATCACCATCTTTAACATGATGACGATCGGTTGCCATTTCCTGGTTTACCGAGCATCTCAAACGAGGCATTTTTTCAAAAGCCTCTTTAAGAAGAGGATCTTTTTCAGAAAGATAATTCTTCAATCTTTCGACCGTTGTGATATCCGCCGAAAGATCAATCTCGTCTTGTCCCCTGAGCATATGTTCTCTAAGGGAAGCAAAATACAAAACCTTTACGCTCATTTATTCATCCTTATGTCCGCATAATGGACATTCATCAGACTGACTGTATCTGAACTCTTGCCACTGCATGGTTCGTGCATCCAACATCAAGAGTCTGCCAGTCAACACTTTTCCAAATTCACCGACAATTTTAAGGGCCTCAGCAGCCTGCATGCATCCAAGTATTCCCACTAAAGGCGCAAATACTCCTTTCGTAGAAGCCTTTTCGTCTTTTCCCTCGTGATTGGGAAATAAACAGGCATAACAAGGAGAATTTTCCTGGCGGAAATCCAGAACGGTTATCTGCCCGTCAAAGGCCACTGCCCCTGCTGTCACAAGCGGTTTCTTCTCTGCTTTGCATACTTCGTTCAAAAGATAACGAGAGTCCGTGTTATCAGTACAGTCCAGAACGACATCATGTTCTCTAACCAAATTTGACAGCAACTCTTTGCCCGGCCGAATCATTAAAGGCACTACGCGCACATCCGGATTCATTTCTTGAAGGGTAACCTTGGCACTAAGAACTTTAGGCAGCCCGAGAGTAGACATTCTATGGATAACTTGCCTCTGAAGATTTGTTAAATCAACGGTGTCTTCATCCACAATCGTGAGCTTTCCGACACCTGCACTGGCAAGATACATGGCAGCTGGAGAGCCCAATCCGCCTGCACCAATAACCAAAACTTTAGACAATCTGATTTTTTGATTTCCCTCGACTCCAACTTCTTTTAAAAGTTCATGTCGAGAGTATCGATTTTGCATTTCCATCTGTAATTTTCCTACAGCGTAAACAATTATTAATTTCTTCGATGTCCTCCCATATTACCTAGGGATTTCACGCAAAAACGAAGTTATTCTGGGAATCTTGCTCAGTTCCTTCCCTGTTTGTGAGATCATGGAGAATGGAATTATTTAGTCATGATCCTAGGAGATTTTTGATGTTTTTAAAGAAAGCACTGCTTGCTTCTTGCGCTGTCTTAGCTTTTGCCGCCTCCGGCGCATTTGCAGCCGAACAATACATTGTCGGTACAGGAGCAACATATCGTCCGTTTGAATACGAAACACCTCAGAAGGAATTAGTCGGATTTGACGTTGACTTAATGCGCGCCATTGCCAAAGCCGAAGGTTTTGAAGTTAAGTTTATCAACACTCCGTGGGAAGGCATTTTTGCCACTGTTGACAAAGGCGACCGCGACATCATCATGTCCGGCATCACTATTACAGATAAGAGAAAAGAAGCCGTTGACTTCTCTAAACCTTACTTCTTGGCTCACCAGCTGATCCTTACTCAAAAAGACACTAAGATTGAAAAACTCGGCGACTTGAAGAAAGGCAACGTGGCTGTTGTAAACGGTTCTGCCGGCGACATCGCCGCCAGCACTGAATTCGGTAAAGCTTCCACAAGAATCCGTCGTTTCGACAACACACCTTTGGCTCTTGAAGAATTGAACCAAGGCGGTGTAGCAGCCGTTATCGGTGACGTCGGTGTTTTGAACTTCTATTCTTTGAACAATCCTGACAAGCACTTTAATGCCGCTCGTGACCCGGCTTTCAAAGAACAATACTTCGGTATCGCCGTCAAGAAAGGCAACAAGGCATTAATTGATAAAATCAATGCCGGTTTAGATAAGGTTATCGCCAACGGCGAATACGATAAGATTTATCGTAAATGGTTTGGTACAGCTGCTCCTAAGCTTCCACAGTAACCTTTAGTTCTTAATCCGATTCTCTCCGTGAGAATCGGTTTTTTTTAACTTGAATTTGTTGGAGAAATGTCGTGGGTGGATTTCGTTATGAAGTCATAACTGAGTACTGGCCCTTATTTATGGAAGGCGCTCGAATGACCATTCAGATCACGATTATCTGCGTGGTTTTGGGCGTTATTTTAGGAATGGCATTAGGTATGGCCAGATTGGCTAATGCCCGTCACTCCCCTTGGCGTGAAATTCTGAAGTACTGCGTCCGTTGGCCGGTAACTGTCTATGTAAGTTTCTTCCGCGGTACGCCATTATTTGTGCAAATCCTGTTAATGCAGTTTGCCATTCTGCCGTTCTTTATCCATCCTACCGAAGGGGTTCTGCTCTCCGGCGATATCGCCAGAGAAATCCGTTCTACCTATGGCGCAATGCTTGCCGGTATCGTTGCTATTACGTTGAATGCAGGTGCTTATCTTTCTGAAGTTTTCCGTGCCGGTATCCAATCCTTAGACAAGGGTCAAATGGAAGCAGCACGTTCAGTCGGTATGACATATTGGCAGGCCATGTTCCACATCATTCTGCCTCAAGCATTTCGCCGTATGCTGCCTCCGTTAGGTAACAATGCCATTGCCATCCTCAAGGACTCCTCTCTGGTTTCCGCCATCGGTTTGGCAGAACTTGCTTACGCCGCCAGAACCGTTGCCGGAGCTTCTGCTCGTTACTGGGAGCCGTACATTACTATTTCGTTAATGTATTGGGTAATGACTCTCGGACTTGCCTATTTGGTCAAGAAGATGGAAGAACATTTAGGTAAAGGAGATGATGTTAAATGAGTGAAGTAAAACCTCTGATTAAGATTCGTGATCTCCATAAGTATTTCGGAGACAATCAAGTTCTCAAGGGTATTGACTTGGATATCATGCCCGGAGAGAAAGTCGTTATTCTCGGGCCGTCGGGTTCCGGAAAGTCCACGATGCTTCGCTGCATTAATGCATTAGAAGAAACAACGAGTGGCCATATCTACGTTAACGATATTGACATTACCTCTCCGAAAACCGACATTAATAAAGTGCGTGAGCATTTAGGAATGGTTTTCCAGCGCTTTAATCTTTGGCCGCACAAAACCGTTCTTGAAAACGTTGCTCTTGCTCCCAAACTCGTCAGCAAAGTGGATAAAGCGACGGCCGAGAAGCGTGCCCATGAAATGCTGAAGCGCGTCGGACTGGCAGAAAAAGCTGACGCTTATCCTGCAAGCCTTTCCGGCGGCCAGCAGCAGCGTGTTGCTATCGCCAGAGGCTTAGCCATGGAACCGAAGGCCATGTTGTTTGATGAACCAACATCCGCCCTTGACCCGGAACTTGTCGGAGAAGTTCTGAAAGTGATGACAGATCTTGCTAAATCCGGTATGACAATGGCTGTGGTTACCCATGAAATTTCATTCGCCCGTGAAGTTGCTGATCGCGTAATTTTCATGGACGGCGGCAAGATCGTGGAACAAGGCAAACCGGAAGATGTTCTTATGCATCCGAAGGAAGAAAGAACTAAAGCTTTCTTAAAACGTGTTTTACCGCAAGAAAGCACAAATTAGTATTTCTCCAGTATTTTGAAGGCGAGCCGAGAGGCCGCCTTTTTCATTTCTCTTTTGCAAACATGTGACGGATATAAAGACAGCTCTGGAAGCTCCTCAATATCGTCTGCTCCTGGCTGGCTTCTCTCCATACCAGGGTCTCTCCAAGCTCCGGCATAATGACTTTTGAGAAGCACAAATTTTTTCGAAACCTCCGGACGAAAAAAATCCTGCACCAACCGAAGCGATGCAGAAAAAATGCTCAAATTCCAAGGAGAAAATTATTTAGCAGCTTTATTTTTTGCAACGATATCTTCAACAGCCATTCTGCCGGAGTTGATAGCAAAGGAAGAAGCAGTACCTTCACCAACCTTTAAGTCGTAGGAGTCACCGTATACACCGCCGGCGTCATGACCGATAGCATACAATCCGGGAATCGGACGATCATGCTTATCGAGAACCTGCAAACCTTCATTTACTTTGACACCATTTAAGCTGGTTAATGCATTGATCTTGCCTCTGACGATATAGAAAGGCCCTTGATCGATAGCTCGCAGGTAGTACGGATCTTTACCAAACTGTTCATCTTTGCCTTGCTTTGCAAACTTCGTCATATTGGCGGCTGTCTTCTTGAGAACTTCGGGATCCATGCCTGCTTTCTTCGCGGCTTCTTCAATAGTGTTGCCGATGAAAACGTTGCCTAATTTTTCATTAGCTTTCAGCAAGTCATCCAGCTGAGTTGCTGCCTGATGTCTTTGGATGAAGTTGCCGCAAGGATTTGGATAGCCTTTGCCTTTGGTAGAGAATTCTTTCTTTGTGTTTTCATCAAAAACGATGTAGGTGTATTCGCCTGTACGAGCAATAGCATTGGATGCTTGCGGCCAGTCGATTGTCAATTCTTCATTGAAGAAGCGGTTGCCGACACCGTCAACATACAGCAAACCTTGACGGAACATGGCACGCAGCTCTTTGTTTGGACCATTGCAAATGGCTTCTCCTGCCGCCGGCATAAATGCACCATTCATCATCATTGGGCCCATATTGTCTCCGACAGCACCGACTGCCATAGCCATCTTAATACCGTCACCGGTTCTGCCTGGAGCACCAACCGGAACCATGTCGATACCAGTTAAGTCCTTAACCATTTTTTCATCAAAGTTATAGCCGCCTGTCGCAAGGATGACATTGGGTGCATATACAGTTACTTTTTCTTTCTTGACATTAACAGCTTCAACACCAACAACCTTGCCGTCTTTGACGATTAATTTTTGTGCAGGTGTAGAGGTAAGGAGAGTGCCGCCCTTTTCTTTAAAAATTTTGGTCATGGCGGCAGGCAGTGAGCCGGCTTTCGGATAAATGTGCCAGGTCATTTCCGGCTTGTCTCTCCATGCTGTCTTAACTTCCTTCCAATGCACTCCATGATCGTCGACCCACTGAATAGTTTCACCGGATTTGTCAACGAATTTCTTAAGCAAAGGAGCGTTAATTCTCCAATGATGGTATTGAGCCATATTGTTGAAAGCTTCAATCGGAGTAAGTTTTATGCCTTTTGCCTTCTGCAAGGGAGATTCCACGGCGAAAGAACCTTCCATAAAATTACCGGCGCCGCCTGTATAGCCGTTTTTTTCTAAAAGAACGGTTTTGAGGCCATTTTCGACTGCGCTAACGGCGGCAACTGTACCGCCTGCACCTGCACCCACAACTACAACGTCTGAATGCAGAGTTTCATCTGCATAAACTTGAAAAGCCAACAGAAGTGCTACAGGTGTGAGAATGAATTTCAGTTTTATCATGATGTGCTCCTTGATGAATTAAGGTCAGTCTAAGGAAGGACAATTTTTTGAGAAATATCAATTGATACGCCTCAGGCTCTGGTATCTACTAATAGCGCCTAACCCAAGGAATAGGAAAATTAGAAGAAAAAAATCTAAGAACCGAGCCAAATTACAACGAACATGAGGAATGTATGAATTATCAATCACCAGCTTGGCAGGCAGCTTTGCCGCGTCCACGTGAAAGGAAGTGGGAGCTTCCTTATGGCGCTGACGAACCGTTAATGCCTTGGATTGCGCCTCCTCTTCCGGAGAATTTAAAGAAGCTTTTCTTATCTATAGGCGCTGAGTATGAAGCCCAACCAGGCCAGCTCATTTACAGAGTAAACAATGATCTTAATTCTATGACGTTAATAACGCACGGCATTGCGGGACGCTCCTTTGGAAATCCTTACAACCAGTCCAAATATGCCATGGCAATTGCTATTCCCGGAAGAATTGCAGGAGGCAATCACACATTTTTCTCACGTCGACCTGGAAACGGCAGCTATTTTGCAGTCTCTCCGGTAAGGTGCAGGAAGCTCAGAAATGACACCTTAAAGGCACTAATGAAGGAAGACAAAGACTTCCACGAGCAAATGTGCGTGCATTTAGAGTGCCTTATTCAATCAGATCGCATCGGATTGGCTGCGAATATGAGCTTACCTGTCCGGGACAGAATTTTCTTATTTTTCCTTACCTGGAGCTTTGCTTACGGAAGATTGATTGAAATCAACGGAACGGAATATGTCGAATGCGATGTATGCATTAATCAGACCGAAGTGGCAAAAGTGGTAGCAGCAAGCATCATCCAAGTCCGCCGAGAAATTGGACTTCTCAAAGAAAGCAATTTTTATCATAAGGAGAATGACACAATAAGATTCAGATCGGATGCTCTCGACCCGGCGTGGTTGTGGTTATGCGGTAATGAGGAAGGAGGAAACCTGTATCAGCGAAATAAGGATTGGCGTTCTTACCTAACTTAGATATGCAGGGGGCAGAACTTCGGAGAAAAATCTACTGATTTGACTGCTTACGAAACACTAACGGCATAGTTGAGAAAACCTCGGAAGCATTTACACATTCCGAGGTTTTCTCCTTGCAAGAGCCAAGATTAGGCGAGTTTGCCGAATACTTCTACGTTATCAATTAAACGAGTAGTACCGATTTTTGCTGCACCCAAGATGACCAGAGGTTCTTTGTTGAACAAGTCATCTCTTGTCGGAGTAAGCAAGTCTTTCTGGCGAGCAACTACGATGTAGTCAGGCTTCCAGCCAGCTTCTTCAAGCCTTTTGACGGCACTATTTTCCAAGCCGGTGATATCAATAGCTCCAGCTTCGAGGGAGGATTTAACGCCATGAAGAGTTCTGTACAAATGAGTTGCTTCTTTGAGCTCTTCTGCGTTTAGATAGCGATTGCGGGAAGATAAAGCCAAGCCGGTTTCCGGATTTCTTTGAAGTTCCATCGGAATAATCTTCAATGGCATTCCGAACTGCTTGACCATGCTCTGAATAATCTTTAACTGCTGATAGTCTTTCTTACCGAAGACAGCGACATTCGGGCGCACGATAGAAAAGAGCTTGTTCACTACGGTTGCAACACCGTCAAAGAATCCGGGACGATAGAAACCTTCCAGAATTTCAGACAAATTAGGATCCGGTCTGACCATAAAAGTCTGTTTTTCGGGATACATGTCTTTTTCAGAAGGAGCAAAAACAATATCAACGGCTCCTTGCTTTTCCAATTTCTCCAAGTCTTCCTGGAGTGTGCGCGGGTAGGTATCAAAATCTTCATTAGGCCCGAACTGCAGACGGTTAACAAAGATTGAGGCCACTACTGTCGGTGCATGTTTCTTTGCTTCTGCCATTAAGGCTAAATGGCCGTCGTGAAGATTGCCCATAGTCGGAACGAGAGCAATTCCGTCCTTACCTCTGAGAGCGTTCTGAAGCTCTTCGATTGTATGTACAACTAACAACTTTGTATCCTTTAAAAAGAATGAGATTGAGTGGGGAAATCTTTAGATTTAACTGCCTTTACGTAATTCTCAACCGCTCCTTGAATAGAATCGGCTCCTTCCATAAAGTTCTTCGAGAATTTGGGCTTTCTTCCGGCATAGATATTGAGAATGTCCTGAAGAACCAGAACCTGTCCCGATGTGCCGGAACCCGCACCAATACCAATGGTAGGAACATGGAGAAGCTGGGTAACTTCCGCAGCAATATCAGCGGGAACCATTTCAAAGAGAACCATAGCTGCACCGGCTTCTTGTAAAGCTAAGGCTTCACGTTTGAGTTTTTCTTTACCGCTGTCGCTCTTGCCTTGAACAAAAAAACCGCCGATCGTGTTGATTGACTGAGGTGTAAATCCAATATGACCGCAAACAGGAACGCCGGCCGCAGTAAGTCTTCTGACAAGCGGACAGATTTCTTCTCCGCCTTCAAGCTTAACCATATTGGCGCCTGCCTTAATAAGCCTAATGCAGTTGGCCATCCCCTCTTCATCATTGACTTGGTAGCTGCCGAAAGGAAGATCCGTCAAAATGAATGCTGTCTTATTTCCCTTGGCGACACAGCGAGTGTGATATTCCATATCTTCAACGGACACCGGAATGGTCGTGGAATTACCTTGCACGGTCATCCCTAAGGAGTCTCCTACCAAAAGCATGTCCACGCCTGCTTCATCCAACAGATGAGCAAAGGAGGCGTCATAGCAAGTCAACATGACGATAGGTTCGCCGTTTTCATGCATTTTCTTCAGCGTTGAAAGCCTAACCTGCTTTCTTGGTTCTTTTTGATCTGTCATTGTTTCTCCATGGAGTTACAGCCAGTCGCGGGCTTCGAATAATTTTATTATCGATTGATCCTTAACTGAGTCCAAAAATTCTACCGCTTTTCCTTTCCCTGGGATTTCAACGGAAGAATCTACTTCCACTAAAGGAACAAGCACGAATGCTCTCTCGGTCATTCGTGGGTGAGGAAGCACAAGCTTGGGTGTCGAAGATTCTTCCTTTCCGCATAGCAGAAGATCACAATCAATCACGCGCGGAGCATTATGAATACCCGCAGGTCTTACTCGGCCGAGTTGATTTTCAATATCAAGAAGTCTGTCCAAAAGACTTTCGGCTGAAATCTCATCTGAGATCTCAGCCTTCAGCACGGCATTCAAATAATCCGGCCCCGAAGAATCAATAGGAGCCGTTGAATAAAGCCCGGAGGCCTCAACAGAGGCCACACCGTCCAAGTCTTTAATCTTTTCAGCTGCTTTTCTTAGACTCTCCTTTGGGTTTCCAAGGTTGGCCCCTAGGGCTATGTATGCAGTTTTCATTGTTTTTTTGGGGTTGTCAGAAGAACAGATTTTGCTTTTGGTTTTCTTCTAGCCGGTCGCTCCGCCGCCTCTGTATAGCTATTCTTCCTCTGTTCTGCCTGCAGTTTTTCCTGGGAAGGAATACTGCGCGGAGTTTCATGCTTCTTTTCTACCGCCGGCTTTTCCGGCGTTTCTCCGCTATTTACCTGCGGAGGCTCTGACTTAACGACAGGACTTTCAGTTGCATCTGATGATGCCTGAGGTGCCTCAAGAGAAGAAACAACAGCCGGTTTGCGTTTTCTTGTTCTTCTTCTCTTCTTCGGCTCTTCCAATCCGCCTTTTATTTGTCCTTCACGGGAACGGCTGCGGGTTTGCCGTGCTAAATCTTGGAGCATGTCTTTTCTTTCATCGGCCGGAGCTTCTTCGAAAGCCGTCCACCAATCAGCCAGTTCGTGAGGAACCTCGCCGCAAGATGCACGAATAAGCAGGAAGTCATAAGCCGCCCTGAAACGAGGATGCTCAATCAGCTTGAATGCTACGGATGCAGTTCTGCGGTCAAACCTAGGCTGCAGTCTCCAGATATCTTCCATATCGCGGAAAAATCTTCTCTGAACTCCTTTCAGCAGAGGACTTTCCGTTACACGGGCAATAGCCATCTGCCATTGTCTAGGAATCGTGACATCCGGCACTTCTTTCTTAACTTTTTCAACTTCTTTCTTAACCAAACTCCAGAAGAGAGTTGCAAAAATAAAGCTTTGCGAAATAGGTTTGCCATGAGCTACACGGGCATCAGATTTTTCCATTGCCTTCAGCAAGAAAGGATCGTTTTTTGCACTCAAATATTCCTTAAGCAATGGAATATTAACGTTAACGCCTTCCTCATCCAACAGGCTCATGCATTCCACGGAAGCACCGCTCATGAGCATCTTCATGATCTCATCGAACAGACGCGGTTCAGGAACAGCCAATAAAAGCTTCTGCATTTCTCGGATAGGCTTTGAAGTTTTAGGATCTATCTTGAATCCTAACTTTGCTCCAATACGAATAGCTCTTAAGATGCGCACCGGATCTTCACGATATCTGAGTTCAGGATCTCCAATCATGCGGATACGTTTTTTCTTGATATCCAGCAAACCGTTATGGTAATCGTAGACCTCTTCTTCGAGAGGGTCGTAATACATCGCGTTAACTGTAAAATCTCGGCGTGCCGCGTCTTCAAACTGTTCACCGAATACGTTATCGTCAATCACTCGGCCTTGACGATCCTTTTCAACTCCATCCTGTCTTAGTCCGCGGAAAGTTGCGACTTCAATTGTCTCAGCACCGCGAGTAACATGAACTAAGCGGAAACGCCGGCCAATAATAATTGCACGGCGGGTAATTTTTTTTATTTGTTCAGGCGTTGCGTCGGTAGCGACGTCAAAATCCTTCGGAGTGTGATCAATCAAAAGATCTCGAACCGCACCTCCGACAATGAAAGCTTTGAATCCGGCGTCTTTAAGTTTTTGACAGACAGAGACGGCAAAAGGGCTGACTTTGTTGATATCAATCTGATGTTCTTCTTTTGTCAGAATTCTAGGCTTGCGTCTAATTTTTCGTGTTCCGAATAAATTTTGGACACTTTCAACAATTTCTTGAATCACGGAGTTTTCTCCACAACTTCCTCATAAGTGGGCTCTTCAACCTGAAATAAACTCAAAATCTTCCACCCTCTTTGTTTTGCAATTCGACTTAAAAATTTGTCGGGATTAGTGGCTACAGCCGTTCCGCCATGTTCAGCAACAAAAGACAATAGCGGAAGATCATTTATAGAGTCAGAATAAAAGCTCGAACTCTTCAATGTCTCCAAACCGCCTCTGTCAGCAACATATTTTTCAACAGCCGTCACCTTCCCTTGCGCAAATGTATGCCGAAGCCATCCTCCGGTAAATTGCCCATCAGCGTCCTCCTCCGGCTCCGCAGCAATCAAACCGTCAGCATCTAATAATTTGGCTATCGGCTCCACAACAAATCGATAAGTCGCAGTAACTATCACAACTTTATCACCTGCTTCCTTGTGCTTTTGGACTAACTCAACCGCGTTGGGCCTTATGTTGGGCTTAATATAGGTCGCAATATATTCCTTTCTGTACTCCTCAAGCTGGGCCCTAGAAAAGAGAGAGAGGAGGTGCATCTCAAAATCCATGAACTGATTGATGTCCAAAACACCGTTGAAGTAGTCCAAATCAAACTGCTTTTGACGGCGCTCAAACTCTTGTTTACGGTCACTGCACTTAGAAATTAAAAAGTAGGCCCAAAGCCCGCTGCTGTCGACCGGAAGTAAAGTATGGTCTAAATCAAAAAATGCAAAAGAATTGGTAGTCATCTTTAGAAAGATTGATGTGTTTTAGCCAGCCATTCTTTAATTAAAGGAATGGTCAGACGTCTATTTTTTGACAGAGAGTAAGCGTCGAGTTCTTCGAGGAGACGCGACAAAGTCCGCATATCTCTAGGAAGATAGGCCGACATCCATTGCATCACTTCCGGGCTTAGCTCCAAACCCTTCGAGTGCGCCCTGTTGATAAATACCTGCTGTTTTTCTTCCTCAGACAAGGGAGCCAGTTCAACAACCGTCCCCCAGCCAAGACGGCTTGTAACGTCCACTCGCATCCCTCGAGAGCGAAGCGCAGAAGGACTTTTATCGCCCGCTACGATCAAGTGTGTCCCGGAATGTGCCCGCACTTGATTAGCAAGTTCAAATAAAGCGGCAAGCTCCTCTTCGCTCAGATCTTGAACATCGTCAACCACAAAGATTTTCTTTTCAGAGTCAAAAACTGGAACTGTCGGCCCGGGTTTCTCCAGTGTGGTAAGAAGGTGAGTCTTACCCGTCCCGGATTCTCCGAAAAGATAAACAATCTGCGGACCTCTGCCTTCTGAAAGCTCTTTGACGATGTTAAAAGCTTCGAAATTACTGCCCACAACAAAGGAATCCAGTGTTGGAACCGGCGCAGGAAAAAAGGAAAGAGGCAGCTGATCAGTTTTATCCAATTTCGACCTTTATAAACAGAGTTATGACAGCATTCTAGTCGTTATGAGCAACGCTACGAGATTATAAAGAACATTATTCTTTTCAAGAGTTTCGCAGAATTGGTTATGAGGTTTTTGCGTATTCTAGGACAGCTCAAAAGAGGGTAAAGGCAACCGTATTATTCAGCCAAGGGGGTACCATGGTGCGAACATTGTAAAGGAGCTTTTATGTTTATTTTCAATGAAACTCAGTGGCCTCTTGAGGACGCCATCAAAATTGTTAAAGGCAACGGCTCAGCAAAGATTGCCGTTTTTGAAGATCCGAACTGCAGGTTCTACCAAAGATACGATAGGGAGACTCTGAGCAAGATCAACAACGTAACTATCTATGTTTTCTTGGTGCCATTCCTTAGCGAAGACTCTATGGTTAAAGCTTGTTCCATTTGGAACAGTGTTGACCGTGCAAAAGCTTTTAATGCCTGGATGGTAGAAGGAGTTGAACCTACGGCCAATCCTACAGAACGTGCTGAAATGGTTATGAAACGCAACATTGATCTTATGGAAAGAGTCGGAATTCAGAGCGTCCCGGCAACATTTGTCGCTGACGGCCGCGGTCCGTTCGGCGGAATGCACGCAAGCTCATTAATGCACAAGATGATTCACCTTTAACTTTCAGCAAATACCGGTAAAGCAGCTAGCCTCATCATGAAGCATCGGCTGCTTTTCTTTTTTATTTGAAGTCGTTGTCTAACTGAAAAGTCCTAGCCTCTATATGTCGGACACGTAATCATACTTTTGAGCTTGTCTTCCCAAACATCTTCAAAGAGCCTCTCATTGATGCCTCTAGAAAGGATCGCCTTAGGAGCATTCTTCAGATATTCGGGAGTTATACCGGTTTCCTTAACCTTAATGGCTTCCTGGTAGCATACATCTGCACAAAGACCACAATTTGAACAAGCTTGGGGAAAAGCAACGAATACCATGCCTTCCTCAACTTTTTTGACTAACAACGCAGAAGTCGGGCACACTGACGCACAAAGCAAACATCCCGAGCAAAGTTCCTTGTCGATTACAGGTTCATAAAGAAAAGTCCGCTGATGAGGTTTTGAAGATTTTGCCCCCTCTTGGCGCGCTTTGCTTCTCTTATAAAGCAAAGGAACTGTTCTTCCTAACCTCTGCTGCTTCTCGGGAATCCTTCGCCAAGGATCATTTGTTATTTCTACGCTCTCTTCATGCTCTTTTGGTTCCTCGAGCTCTCCCCTTTTCAAAAGGTTCGTTAAGAAGTGCCTTTTCGAATAATCTACGTTCCATTCGTGCTCTTCATACGATATTGTTAATTTTTTGCCGAAAAGTTCAAAAAACTCATCCGCTTCTATCTTCTTCTCGTCAAGCCAAGATGCATTTCGACACGCTTGGCACTCCGAACACTTTCCGGTATGCAACTCAAGGGTTTCAACTCCGTGTCGAGAGGCTTGAGCCAAATGACTAACATCTATCCTCTGCAAACAATTTACAACGACATTTTCCTGCTGGCACTCAATTCTTTGGCATGAAATTTTGAGAGTTTTACCGCTAGTTTTTCTTCTGATCTCCTCTTCCAACTCTTTATCCGAGATGCCATTACTTAAATAGCAATCTTGAGGGCATACCGCTATACAGCTTTCGCAGCCGATGCACTTATGTGCGAGAAATCCTATTTGCCCTTCTGCAAGAACTAAGGCATCGCTCGGACAAACATCCAGGCATTTAGTGCAGCGGGAAGAGGCATGCCGTAATCGTAAACATCTGGAACGTATAAAGCTCACCGGGTTAAGAGAATTGCCTTTCATTTCTTTGCTTCCCCTAATCGAAGTGCGGAGATCACAGCCTGCGCCGCCTCCTTGCCGTCTTCAATGGCATTAGTCGCTAATCTTGAACCGGTTCTAAATTCCCCTGCCACAAAAATGTTCTTACCTGCCTCATAGTTGTCTTGAGAATTTTTCGAAATGAATTTTTCCAGCCATTCGGGATAAAGAACCCGGAAACCGTAGGCGCACACTATGCGGTCGACCACAAGTTCCCTCGTCTCCGGAGAACCGCCTCTCACATATTGGATGAGGAATTGGTCTTGCTTTCTTTGGATATCCAAAATTTGACACCGATCCAAAACTTCTACTTTTTCCTTTATTGCCAAAGCGAGATCTTTTTTCGAAGCTTTCAGGACATGAAGTTCTTTCCGTGCAATCATGAAGGTTCGGGACGCCCCTTGTCTCGCCGATGTCCTGGAACAGTCAACGGCAGTGTCGCCTCCTCCAAGCACGGCTACGCGTTTACCAACGAAATCTAACGGTTGCGTACCGGTTTCATGGAGTAAAAGTCGGTTAACTGAACCTAAGTAATCCATGGCCGGAATAATGTCTGCCGCTGCCAAATCAGAAAACTGCGGTATGACCGGGGCCGATGCACCTAAGGCAAAAATAACGGCATCGTAGTCTTTAGTTAGTGCAATGAAATTTTTTTCTTCTATCGGAACACCCAGCTTAAATCGGATGCCTTGTTTTTCATATAGTTTGCGTCTTTTGGCAAGAGACTCCTTCTCCAATTTGAAAAAAGGAATTCCATAAGTAAGCAAGCCGCCTATCTCGTGCTCCTTGTCGAAAACCGTCGTATGTACTCCAAAAGAGCAAAGAACATCTGCCGCAGCCAACCCGGCAGGACCGGCGCCAATGATCGCAACCGTCTTTCGTTTCAATTCTCGGGGTTTGGTTACCGAAGCTCTTCTCCAGTTCTTCTTTAGACCCAAATCGCCGCCTAAACTAGTCAAGCGTCCGATTTGAATGGCTCCGCCGTATTCTCTTAAAGGACAAACCGACTCGCATAATTGATCTTGAGGACAAATTCTTCCGCATACTTCCGGCATACTCCCCGAAGCATTTAAAAGCTTAACCGCTTCTTGAGTTCTGCCCTCGGAAAGAAGCCGTATGTAGTCTCTCAAAGGATTCTTCTGCGGACATTTCTCCTCACATGCTCCGCACTGGATACATCTGGAAGCCTCGGCAATGGCTTCTTTTTCCGAAAAAGGAGCAGTTTGATCTAAAACTTGAACCTTTTCTTCCGATGCTATCGATGGTGTTAAAGCTTTTTCTTGAGAGAGAGAATCTTCTGAAGTCTTTCTTGAGAAAAGTGGAAAGTGTATGGCATGCGCAGGACAAGCATCTGCACATTTCCCGCATTTAATACACCGTGACAATTCACGCGATGACGGATTATACAGAAGCTGAATTCCTTCAGGGCACGCGATTGAACAACGGTTGCAATTAAGGCCGCCTTTTAGCTTGTAACACCCGGAACTAACTTTAGGACGAAAACTACGGTTAAAAATCGAGACAAGAGAAATTAGAGCTCCTATCGGACAAAATTGATGGCACCATTTTCTTAGAAAGAAAATTTCCAGAAACAAAAAGGCAAGAATCAAAAGCAGTGTCCAAGAAGCACTTCCGGTGTAAAAAAAGGACCAAACACCCAAAATAACGCCGAATGTAAGACCCACCGGACAAATGAGACAGAAAACAGGAAAACCGAAGACAAGTGCACTGCCTAGCGCAGCAAATAAAACGTAAAAAGGCCCCTTAGGAATAGAACGATCTGTGATTTTTGCGGAAGAAAAAGCCGCCTTTTCTTCCTGCACATCCGCAACTGCGAAGTCTGCCCTTTTTCCTTCTAAGTCAGGTTCGGACTCCTTAGCGCCTTTGGGATAATCTTTTGAGGTTCTTTTCTCCTCCGCACCAAGGACTGAGCGCAAAAGCGGCACAGGGCACATCCAGCCGCAGAACGCTCTTCCGACTATAACCGCAACAACTATAAAAAAGAGGAATGCAAAGAAAACCGAGGGCACAAAAGTTTTAGAGGCTAGAAAAGTCTCTAAGGCCCCGAGAGGACAAATCGCCGCTATCTTGTCAAAGCCAAAAGATGAAACAGTTCCAAGTCCAAGATTAAAAATTAGTCCGCCGGCGACTATCACCAAAAACAGTAATGCTACGGCTGCTCGATATTTACTTGTTCTCATGTGATTCCTCCGTGAATGGACCCTGAATGCTGACGCCTCTCTCAGTGGCATCTCCGAAAGATTGAAGGATCAAAGCCGGACAGACCAAAAAACACTTACCGCATCCGTTGCATTTATCTTCATTTATGGAGAGACGATGAGTCTCACTAATTTCGATGGCGTCGTACGGACATTCTTCATAGCATTTAGTGCAGGCACCTGTTCTAAGAGAAATGCAGTGGGAATTTAATACTGCGGTCCCAATTCTGAAAGTATCCCCTTCGTACGGTTGAAGAGCACCGGTCGGGCACACATCAATACATTTATTGCAAAAGTCACAGCTTCCTAAATGGAAGTCCATCTTCGGGGCTCGAACTGCAAAAATCCCGTCAGATAAGCTTGCCGGCTGAATAATGCCTTGCGGACAAATGCTCATGCACCGGCCGCACCGAAGACACTGGGTAAAGAAGTCCTTCTTAGATTTATGCCCGGGAGGAAGCAAAATGTCTTGTTCTTTCGAAGCTGCCTTTTCGACAGCTCCCAAAGAAAATAACAAACCAAAAGACACTCCGGCGGTCAGAAGTCCCCGCCTATCAATGCAAAAAGTACTCTTTTGTGCCTTATTTTTGCTGTCTTGGGTTTTGGCCTGCATGTCGTCCTCAATTGTCGTTTAAGAAGAACTCCTTTTCCATCTCTAAAAAGCCTTCGGTCACTAAGGCTACGCCTTTATAAAAATCTGTTGCAGGTACACCCTGAATGTCTTTTAAGAAATCCGGAGTCCAATTAAGCAAATGCTTTACTAAAAATGACTGCTGCAAATCAAAGTTAGCTGACAGCTCCGTTTCTTTTCCTTCAGCGGCAAGTTGAGCTGCCTGGGCACAAAGATGCCCCATAAATTCAAGTTCCAAACCGATATGGTCTTCATAGAGGTCTGCATCTATTTTTTCAACGCCGTTAGAGCGGTAAATTCGTAAAACTTGCTCATAGGCATCCTGCATGACCAGACGATCCTTGGATGTATAGACGGACTCAAAAGGAAAAGCTACAAGGCCTTCAGCAATGCCTGCTCCTAAAAAAACTCTTGCATAATCGACGGCCAAGTCATCAAGCAAATTGGAACTGTCTGCGACGACCGATTTCATCTTCTTAAAGCCGTCCTTGACCTTAGCTGACGGAACTTCAGAAAAATCCAGCACTCTCAGCTGTCCCACCAATTCTTCATCAGCTTCCTTCCTGAATAATCTGCCTAAAAGTTTGTATACGGCAGCTCGTGAATTCATAACTTCTGAAAATTTTTCGTCCATGATTGTTCCTTTTTTGTAATAGTTCTTCGGCTATCTCTTAAAAAATTGCCATGACGCTGTGCCAATTACAAGCAAGATTGTCTGGAAGGATGCGGATCCAATAACCGCCGCCAGCAAACCCGCAGCATTGCGGAAAGGAATCTTTCCTAATTTCCTGCAAGCCAACACTGCCGGAACCATTAAGCCTATAACTACGACACCGCACCAAAAAACGACTGCCGGTTCTCCCGTGAGGACTGAAAGCGCCGCTTCTTTTCCGTCGTTAGAACTCGAATACATAATCTGCATTAAATAGCCGCCGAGACAAAGCGCTCCCACCAAACTGAAAATCAGTGCCGGATTGCCTGATTGGAATTCCTTATCAATTGCCCTCTCTGCTGCCGCATAAGCAAAGGCGGCCGCCTCAAGAGCAAAAATAAAAAACAAGGGAACCACTAGCCAGCTGTTTAAAGTTTCGCGCCAGGGCATCACAAAGCTCCGGCCGACTCCAAACAGCAGACATACAGCGCCTGCCGCAGCAAAAACCGCAAAGAATTTCAGAATTGTCTCTGACGAATCTCTCCAAAATGCGATCAACCAGCAAACGGCACCGAAACAGAGCAGAAGAGTGCCGATCAATTCAAAAAAGATACCTGTCCCCGGGTGAGCCAGTGCGCCTAGAAACATCTCGGGTCTGCCGAGACTGACAAGACCCATTGCACCGGCCGCGGTTATCAGCAGAAGAGCTCCTCCGAATTGAAGGGCACCGATTGTTTCCGTCCGGCCCTTCAACTGGAGAAAAGATGCTGAAAAAACCAAACCCGAGCTCAGACAGGCTAATGCTGCAAAACAAATAAGAATTAAATCCATGCCCATCTGAGCTTCTCCTTACAACATCTTCGGAGGTTTCACCTGCCATTCGCCCGTCTTCTTATGAAGAATGTAGCGAACCGTCGGTTTGTTGCCGACATCAGGCATCGAGTGAACGTTTTCGGGTCCGGCAGCCGCAATCGCCTTGGAAACATCGCTTTCAGGATCGTCGATATCTCCGAAGAATCGTGCACCGGCGCAGCAGGCTTTAACACATGCCGGTTTTTCATCGACCTCTTGCAAGTGGCGGCAAAGTGTGCACTTCTCAACTACTTTGCTTTCCGGATTAAATGAACGAGCGCCGTAAGGACATGCTGCGATACACATCTTGCAGCCGATGCACTTCTCTTTGTTTACCAGAATCTGTCCGTCTTCCGTCTTGTAAGTAGCTCCTGTCGGACACACTTTCAAGCAAGGAGCGTCCTTACAGTTTTGACAGACGGTAGGAAGAAAATACTGGTGGATATCCGGATATTTTCCAACAGGTCCGATGGTTAAGACTTTATTGTAGTAAACACCCATCGGAACGTTATTTTCTAATTTACATGCGGCTTCGCATGCATAACATCCAATGCAGCGATCCAAATCAATAACTAAAGTTTTCTGTGCCATTATTTTTTACTCCCATGCTCAGGGTAGGTGGGGACTGAGGTTTCTGAAACATTGTTGGAAGGCATCCAAACTTTGAAATCTTCCGGTTTGCTCCAAACGCCGTCCGGGCCTTTATCGGCTTTAGAAATCTTCACCTGGAATCCTCTCAAGGTATAAGTACCGACTACATCGTTGAAAGGAGGTGTGTTTTTGGTCAACACGTTTACATTCATTTCCTTCCAGCCTCTTGTCGGCGTATTGAGTGTTTCTGGATTCCAGAATCTTTCCTGATAAACAATTCCTTCCGGAATACCTTCGGTTACGCGGCATTTAGCTCTAATCTTGCCTCTGTCGTTTTCGACCCAGGTCCAATCGCCTTGTGCGACGCCATACTTCTTAGCGTCTGCCGGGTTGACCCAGATTTCAGGCAGAGGATAGATTTCTCTGGAAATCGGATTGTTTCTGAGCGTACCGTGGTGATACATAGGAAGACGGCCATTGGTCATCACCAAAGGATACTTCTTGGCGATTTTACGATTAGGACTTTCAGAGGGCTCCATGTAGAACGGAAGCGGAGAGTAATCTTTAGATGCTGCGGGCAGCGGCTTCTTCACATACGGCATTCCCGTGCGTCCTAAATTAATGAAGACCTCGCCGTACAATTCCAACTTCTTAGACGGAGTATGGAAGCCTAACGGAAGATTTGTTTTCGGATTGATCTTCTTGTAGACGTAGTACTGTGCCCATTTTTCCATCGGCATGTACTGGATCGGGTTCTTTCCTTCTTTGACTTCTTTCCAGGTTACGTTATGACGCTTGAGCTTCGCATCAAGAAGTTCTTCCATTGTCTTCCACAGAGGCAGTTCTGCACCCATGAATTCAGGATCTAATGCTTTCTGACAGCCCTCATGTCCCAATTCTGCGCAGCGGCGCAAGATCCAAGACCAGATTAAGGTTTCATCAACGGTTTCATAGGTATGAGTAACGGCTTGACGGGCAAAAACGTAGTTCATGCAGTCAATCAGCATATTGGTTTCAAGCCACTCAGTTGTCGGCAGAAGCATGTCTGCATAAGTGGAGAAGGAAGTCGGGTACATGTACATATGAACCACAAAATCCAACTTCTTGATAGCTGGTTCCCAAGAAGAAGCGTTGCCGAGAACATTGAACTTATTGCCTGATCTTTCGAGCCAGACTTTAAGCGGATAAGGCTTTTCAGTTAAGATGGCATTCAAAATTGCTGTCGGGGATGCGGCATCCCACTGAAGCAGACCTTTAAACTCGGTACCGCCGAGTCTCTTCAAAAGCTGTTCGTGAGGCAAGCAATGCTGAGCTCTAGGAGCCAAGGAACCTGCCGGTGCTGTTCCTCCGGACGGGAAACGCTGCATCATAGTTCCGGGTTTCTCAACATAACCCATTAAACCGTTCAAAATTACAGAACCCATAGCCGCTTCGACTGAGTTCGGGAACTGATCGGTTGCCACACCTAATGCAATACCAGAAGGGCCGTCTGCAAAAATCTTTATTGCTTCTACGATCTTTTCCGGAACAAGCCAGCAAATTTCGGCTGCCTTCTCAATTGTGTAGGGGGCTGCCTGTTCTTTCAGCAATGTGAAGCCAGTCTTGTATTG
The DNA here is from genome assembly GCF_002221595.1 of Turicimonas muris. Classification (GTDB taxonomy): domain Bacteria; phylum Pseudomonadota; class Gammaproteobacteria; order Burkholderiales; family Burkholderiaceae_F; genus Turicimonas; species Turicimonas muris. The sequence continues at coordinate 7,109 of NZ_NHMP01000011.1, read as the reverse complement.
CTGTCCCTTATATTCAAAAGTTCCTTCTAAGGCCGGGGATAAGTTGTCGTCCCATGGATACGGCATGACTTTCGGGCTTCCGGTCTTAGTATCCCAAACCACGTAGTCCTTAGGATTTCCTCCTTCAACGATCTCATTAGGACGCAAGAACATTTTTGTCTTTGTATTGACCAGATAAGGCAAGTTGGTCCAATGCATCACGAAATCTTGGTCGTACAGCTTGTGCTCGATGATGTAATTGATCCAAGTTAACATCAAGGCCACATCGGTTCCCGGACGAATCGGCAGCCAAACATCGGCCTTCGCCGCATCCGGTGTAAAGCGAGGATCGATGGACACCGATTTGACTCCGCGGGCACGCAGTTCAGCCAAAGCTCTTCCGCCTCCGGCCGGGCAGCTGTAAGACGGATCAGTCCCCCAGCAAACGAAAGATTTCATCGGAGTGTTGGGAACGTAAATTTCTAATGCACTCTCATCTGCGATGGAGGTGGAGGGACCGCCGTACATGATTCCATAAGCCAAAGTACGCGGAAGGTAGCACTGTGCACAGCCCGGTTCATACCAGTTGGGTGTGCCGAAGATATTGCAGAAACGAGCGATGCTTCGGAAGGCCGGATTTCCGCCACCCCCGGTGGAACAGAAGACGCTTTCTGCACCGTATTTTTCACGTGTTTCCATGAGTTTCTTGGCAATGGTGTCGATCGCTTCATCCCAAGAAATTCTCTTCCACTTGTTTTCGCCTCTTTCTCCGACTCGAATCATCGGATACTTGTTGCGGTTCGGATGATACAAAGCATTAAGACCGGACAGCCCTTTTGCACACATGGAGCCCTTGGTCATCGGATATTCCGGATTGCCTTCAAGTTTGACGACTCTGCCGTTTCTAACGTGAGCTAGGACACCGCAATTGAAAATACAGGCTCTACAGTTTGTCTTAATAATCTTGGTTTCATCCTGTTCTGCATTTTTAATTTGAACAGGAGCAGCCTTAGCTTCTTTCAACCCGGAAGACAATGCTCCCAAGGAAAGTACAGCTGAAGAAAAAGCGGCGACTTTATTAAAACTTCTTCTGGTTAATTTTGATAATTCCATTGAAATCTCCAAATTAGCTAACTTGTAAAAACAAGTTCAGAGATGAATTAGAAGAAATGGTGCATGCCGGCATACACCTGCCATGCGTTGTAGATATTCCCGTCATTGGCATAACCATATTCTTTCCAGCCTTTTCCGGATCCTGCGTACCCGGCGGAAGCTTTAAGAACCGTTCTCTTAGAGAGCGGATATTCGTAGGCAACGCCTGTTTGCCAATGATTTACTTTGTCGGTGCCGACAGTAATTCTTTCGTCTTTGCCGAACATATAGGCGGCAGCAACTTTGAAACGTCCTCCGGCATAAGGAACAATCGCGGAAAGGCCGAATTTATGAGCTTTAAGGTTCTTGTCTTGAGTGACAAAACGATAAGTAAACATCGGAGTCCAGCTTCCGGTGTTGTATTCGATGCCATAATTCAGGGCGTATTTAGCTTGGACAGCCGGATCTACTGATTTGTCTTTTGACTCAACTTCAAATATCAACGAGGATTTCACTGCGCCTTTTGCATACTTCACACCGGCGCCGTAATAATGCCAATTGTCTGACCATTTGTTGGTGTCGTCTTTAATACCATTTGAATACATCAAGCCGATTGTCCAACCATTGAGATTAGGAGAGCGGTAAATGATGTTGTTATTGGTACGGAGGAAATTATTCATGCAGTTATCCCAACCGATAAGGCCGTAACCGTTCATAAATGCGTATCCAGTCTGCATATCGTAGGTACCGAGCCCGGAACCTAAAGTTGCTGCACGTCCGAAAGCCAAACGGCCTAAGCTTTCGCTTTGAATCCAAAGGACGGTTTCACGAGTGAATGCATTAGCTCCATAAGTGGTATTAGCCGTGGCACCTGTATCCGGTGAAAAACCTTGTTCGAGCGTAAATCCTACGCTGTAGCCGTTTCCTAAATCTTCTTGTCCGCGAAGACCCCAGCGAGATCCTAAGTCAAAAGCGCTTTTAAGCTGGACCGTTGTATCTTGATGTTTTGGTTTTTGTACCAATACGCCCTCTTCAATGATGCCGTAGAGAGTAACGTTTGTGGTGCAGAAAGCAGCCGAACCGGCAGCAAAACCTGCAAGGGCGAGAAGGATCTTTTTCATTTTTTCTCCTAAGAAATTGATGCCAATTCGTGCTGTAGAATAAAAATTAGCTGCCGATAAGCACGAACCGGCTGATTTAGAGCAAGGTTTCCTTATTCACAGTACGTCCTGGTAAAACTAACTGTGTTGAAAAATCGGCGGCTTTTTATTTGATCTTTAACGGAAAGAGAGCGCTTCCTACAGCTTCAATCTCTTACTTGGGATGAGAAGTAGTTTTTTCATTTTTGGGGACTCTTTTTTGTTTGGGGTGCTTGTATTTTTTCAAAAACGACTTTTTCTGAAATCGTATTTTTGAAAAGAAGTTTGTCGAAATCACAAACTAGTGAGATAATTATTTTTAATCTTTTAATTCAAATAGTTAAAACCACTATTTACGAGAAAAAGAAACTAAGTACAAACCCTCTAAAGGTTTTTCCATGAATATTTCACAAAATCTTGAAGCTTGGGAAGCTCTTGTATTAACTGCTAAAACGGGAAATGTCTCGAAAACCGCCCTGCTGCTGGATATGGACATTCCTAAGGTATCCAGATTGATCTCTTCTTTGGAAAAAGAACTTGGCTACGAATTACTGGATAAAAGCAAACGCCCTTTCAAGCCCACAAAGAAATGTGAAATTATTGTTTCTCTTGCTGAGCCGATCCTCAAAAGCTTCCGCCAGATGCTGGATTTTTCAAGAGGGGTTGCGCCTAAATGTTTAATCCGCATCGGTTCTCCAATTGAGATCATGCAAGAGTTCTATTCTCAGAAACTCTTGGCATACTCGAGGACGCATCCTACGGTCAGCTTTGAAGTCGTTCCTGAAGCCGGGCCTGACGCCCTGATGAATGACGAAGCAGATATACTTGTTGTAAATAAAAAATTAACTGATGAAACAAATTTTGTAGTCCGCCCCTTCATGCAAACCTCAACTCCGGTCCTTTGCTCCCCGGAGTACTTAAGGCGTTACGGCCTTCCCCGCACTGTGGACAATCTCAAGAAACACACGGGATTGCTTCTTAAAACCAAAACTCATCTTCTCACCCGATTCCTTTATAAAGGTTCGCAGCAATCTAATCTTCTGCAATGGAAGACTTTGTTTCTCACTCACGATCAGCTCGCCATTAAAAGACTTCTTCTAAACCATCAAGGAATTACCACCGATTTGTATTTCGGACACTTACTAGAGGAAATTAAGAACGGAGATTTGGTACCCATTCTTCCCGGCTGGGAAAGATCTCCGTGGATTATGAGCCTCGTCACACGTCGAGATAGAGACCTTGAAAACAGCGAACTGAGAAAATTCGCAGATTGGTGGGCACAATCCGAAGCGGACTCTGCTTTGGACCGAGTGGTCAAAGGAAGAAGAATTATCGAACAGGCTCAGAGAAATGCTGCAGAGTTGTTTGAATCCTTACCTTTTTCGTAGCCTCGGGTTGTCGCAATTTTTCCGTTTCTCCACTTCTTTAAACAGCCGTTCAAAAAAGTCTTACAATTTGACGCCGATCCTTCGACGACGGCTCTCACGTCACACCATTTCTTGCTATTCAGTTCTCATTTCGAGAATTGTTGACGTGCAGGGCATTTGACTAAGAGTTTCTACCTAGATAAACTTCCCCTCCGCCTCTGGAGAGGTCGGCTTTTTTGACTATTACTTTAGGAGGCACCTATGTTTGAATCTTGCAGATGGAGCAAGCTCAGCAAAGAGCTGCGGAAGAGAAATGCTGAGGAACCGAAATTCTCGCGTGGGTTTTTCTCTTTATTGAGAAGAAATTTCGGCTCTACTCCAGCCACCATGATCTTTTTAGCCTCTGACAGTAACTTTTTGACTTACAAAGTCGATGAGTCTGTAAAGAACCTCACTTACTTGAAAGACTGAAAAGAATCCAGGCATTCGGAATCGGGGCTATCCGAGGAAAAGTTATTTTTCCTCGGATAGCTTGCTAGAATTGCTTAATCTTTTTAGCTTTTTTCTCAATTCCGATGACAAAACCATTATCTTATGCAGACTCCGGTGTTTCTATTGATGCCGGAGACGAACTGGTTGAAAGAATCAAACCTTTAGCCAAGAAGACTTTAATCCCCGGAGTACTCGGCTCTATCGGCGGATTCGGCGCTATGTTTGAAGTCTCAAAGGATTACAAGGAACCCGTCCTTGTGACCGGCACAGACGGCGTCGGTACAAAGCTTAAGCTTGCCTTCCTTCTCAATAAACATGACTCTGTCGGTCAGGATTTGGTCGGCATGAGCGTCAATGACATCCTCGTTCAGGGTGCCAAACCTTTATTCTTCCTTGACTACTTTGCCTGCGGTCACCTCGATGTCGACGTAGCAGAAAAAGTAGTCGGCGGTGTTGCCCGCGGCTGTGAACTTGCCGGTTGTGCTTTAATCGGCGGTGAAACAGCGGAAATGCCGGGAATGTATCCGGAAGGCGAATATGACTTGGCTGGTTTTGCTGTCGGCGTAGTCGATAAAGCAAATATCATCGACGGAAAATCTATTGTTCCGGGCGACGTGGTTCTTGGTTTAACTTCCAGCGGCCCTCACTCCAACGGTTTCTCTCTTATCCGTAAAGTCATTGAAGTCAGCGGTGCTTCTTGGGAAGAAAAAATCGGAGATAAGACTCTTGCCGATGCCGTCATGGAACCGACAAGAATTTATGTCAAACCGGTTCTTTCCGTTATGGAAAAAGTGGAAATTAAAGGAATGGCCCACATTACCGGAGGCGGTTTGTTGGAAAACGTTCCCAGAATTCTTCCTGACAATACACAGGCAGTTGTCAAAGCCGGTTCATGGCCGCGCCCGGAAATCTTCAATTGGCTTCAAGAAAAAGGCAATATCGAGGATCATGAAATGTACCGCGTATTCAATAACGGTATCGGTATGGCCGTTATTGTTGCGGCTGACAAAGCCGAAGAAGCTATGAAGCTGTTCCGCGAGGCCGGTGAAACCGTGTACCGTATCGGTGAAATTGAGGCTCGTCCTGAAGGAGCCCCGGGCTGCGTAGTTAAATAAACCGGTCCTAACTAACTACCGAGCGAGGCTTTGTCCTCGCTCTTTTTCTTGGAAACTCGTCAGCCTCAGTACTTTCCTTTTTGCAACAAAAAAAGTATTTCAATTTGTGACACGCCCTTTTCATTTGTTGTAATTTTTATGTCATAGATTAACAACCTTGCAAAGGGGAAAAAATGGAATCGATTGTCAACACCGTAAATGCCTGGGTTTGGTCCCCGGCTTTGGTGTATTTATGTTTGGGTGCAGGGTTGTTCTTGTCCTTAAAAGGCGGCTTCCTGCAGCTTCGCCACTTAAAACATATGTGGCAGCTCTTGTTTCAACCTAAAGACACCGTCACCGGCGTCTCTTCTTTCCAGGCTCTGTCCATGACACTTGCGGGCCGTGTAGGTACCGGCAACATTGCCGGTGTTGCTACGGCAATTACCTTCGGAGGTCCGGGCGCTGTTTTCTGGATGTGGATGGTTGCCTTCTTAGGCGCTAGCTCCTCCTTTGTAGAATCCACCCTCGGTCAAATCTACAAGGAAAAAATTAACGGTGAATACCGTGGAGGTCCCGCCTTCTATATCGAACGCGGTCTCGGCGTTAAGTGGTTTGCTTGGTTATTTGCTATCGTCACCATCTTCGCCTGCGGCCTTTTCCTTCCAGGCGTTCAATCCAACGCAATTGCCGTCAGTATGGAAAACGCTTTCGGCATTACTCCGGCAATTTCCGCTGCTGTCGTTGCAGCACTCCTTAGCTTCATTATCTTCGGCGGTGTAAAACGCATTGCCGCCTTCACTGCCCTGGTTGTTCCTTTCATGGCTCAAGCCTATGTGATTGTGGCGTTGGTTATTGTCTTCATGCATGTGGATATGCTTGCAGACATCCTGAAACTTATCGTCAGCAGTGCTTTCGGCATGGATGCAGGTTTCGGTGCCATCCTCGGTATGGCCGTCTCCTGGGGTGTCAAGCGTGGCATCTATTCTAATGAAGCCGGTCAGGGCACAGGTCCTCACGCATCTAGTGCAGCCTCTGTGAGCCATCCCGTTAAACAAGGTTTAGTTCAGGCCTTCTCCGTTTACGTAGATACATTGCTTGTCTGCTCTGCAACCGCTTTCATGATTTTGATTACCGGAAGCTACAACGTAGTCGGCCCGGACAATAATCATATTTTCGAGGGTTTAAAAAACGTAGCGACCGGACCTGCCTACACTCAAGCTGCCGTTGAAAGCTTAATGCCGGGCTTTGGACAGGCTTTCGTTGCTATCGCTTTGTTCTTCTTTGCCTTCACTACAATCTTGGCTTACTTCTATATCGCAGAAACAAACGTTGCATATTTAAACAGAAAGCTCAAGATGCCGACCCTCTACTTCCTTCTTAAGTTCTTATTCTTGTGCGCTACGGTTTTCGGCGCTATCAAGACTGCAGAACTGGCATGGGCAATCGGCGATATCGGTGTAGGTTTAATGGCTTGGCTTAACGTCATTGCTATTCTTCTTATGCACAAGCAAGCTTTTGTCAGTCTCAAGGATTACGAAAAACAAAAGTCAATTGGTTTAGACCCTGTTTTCCATCCGGAAGCTTTAGGCATTAAAAATGCCACTTATTGGACCGGAGGCAGAGCCGAAGAAATCCGCGATAGAGAAAGAAGAAAACTCGAACAAGGTTCGCGCGAAGACCTGGAAGGCAACGTGTTAAACGTTTAATTCTTCTGCTCAAGAAAGCGGCCGCATAAGCGGTCGTTTTCTTTTCGATGGCCGTCCAATCAAAGATTTGACGTTTGTTTGGCTTTGACCTTGCTTGTATACTTAGTCTTATTCCCGTCTTTAGCCATGTAAATTCTTCTCCAACCCTTGTGAATGCTTAATTGTTCCCACTTTTTATAGAAGACAAATTTAACTTATATTTGATTTATATTATACTTAGTTTTTACTTTTGTGGTATAA
>NZ_NHMP01000010.1 GCF_002221595.1 Turicimonas muris | reverse complement strand
TTTTGCTATCTGCTTCTTTCAGCCTGTACATCACTGCACACACCTTGCAGATTCGCTAGCTCTTCCCACTAGCGGGCGAGCTCGGGACTTTCACCCTTTAGATTGCACTCATGCCGAGCACACAAAAGAGGGGTTCCGGCTGATAGCTGGAACCCGAAGTTTTATCTTACAGGAGGAATTTGATAGAGAATCATCTCTCTTCACGCTTTCATCATATAGGCAAGACACTTCAATGTGTTTTTCGAACTATTAAAAGTACGAACTAATGTAAAGGAGAGAAGGAAAAATAATTGCCGGTTACAAACCTCTCATTCCAATCAGCAAGACATTGAAAATTTCTTTCCTAATTGCTAATGTTTCCAAAGTCAAAAAATCTCTAAAGAATCAGCGAAATGCAAGATAATTTATTCGAGTTTGAAAGTGCAGGATCTTCTTCCGAACCGACAAAAACAAAGAAAAACAATGTAGAAGATAAAGCCTCTCCTTTGGCTGAACGCATGCGGCCTAAAACAATTAATGAGGTAGTCGGTCAAAAACAAATTCTTGGGGAGGGCAAAGCTCTGAGAAGTGCTTTTGAAAGCGGGCATCCCCACTCGATGATTCTTTGGGGTCCTCCGGGAGTTGGCAAAACCACACTTGCCAGATTAATGGCCGATGCTTTTCATTTGCCGTTTATCTCTATCTCCGCAGTGCTCGGAGGAGTAAAAGATATCAGAGACGCCGTTGAAAAGGCTACAAAATACAGAGAAGCCACCGGCAAATCTACCGTGGTTTTTGTCGATGAAGTACATAGATTCTCTAAGAGCCAGCAGGACGCCTTTCTTCCTCATGTGGAAAGCGGTCTTTTTACTTTTATCGGCGCCACCACTGAAAATCCGAGCTTTGAAGTTATCTCAGCATTGCTTTCACGCTCAAATGTCTATGTTCTTGAATCCCTTTCTAAAGCAGATTTGAATGAACTGTTAGAGAGAGCAAACAAACAAGAATTTCCTGATATTTCCTTTGAAGAAAAATCCAAAGACATCCTATTTAATCTCGCGGACGGTGATGCGAGACGCTTCCTAAATGCCGTTGATGTTATTACGACCGTGGCCCGTGATAATGGCATTCATGTCATCACTGAAGATTTCGTTAGAAAGACACTTCCTTCAACTATTCGCCGGTTCGACAAAGGAGGAGAGAATTTTTACGACCAGATTTCCGCTCTCCATAAATCCGTCAGAGGCTCTGATCCGGATGCAGCGCTTTACTGGATGTGCAGAATGCTTGACGGCGGTGTTGACCCTCTTTATCTCGGCAGAAGATTGGTACGGATGTCTATTGAGGACATCAGTCTCGCCGACCCAAGAGCCATTACCTTAGCTAGTGAAGCCGTCCGGATCTACGAGCGCCTTGGCTCTCCTGAAGGTGAGTTGGCTTTGGCAAACGCCGTGATTTATTTAGCGATGGCTCCGAAATCTAATGCTGTCTACAAGGCATATAACCAAATGAAGGCTTTTGTTAAAAAGGACTCCACAAGAGCTGTCCCCTTAAAGCTGAGGAACGCGCCGACTAAACTGATGGGGGATTTAGGCTACGGAACTCATTATCGCTACGCCCACGATGAAGAGGGCGCGTTTGCAGCAGGAGAAAAGTATTTCCCGGATGATTTGGAAGAACTTCGCTTTTATCATCCTGTTCCAAGAGGGTTAGAAATCAAAATTGGAGAAAGACTGAAAGAACTCCAACGTCTTAATCAAGAAGCAAGAGTGGCACAATCGGCTCCGGAAGGTTTGAAAACCGGGAATAAATATAACGAGCCTGAACACGTCAATCCTAAATAACAGAACCTAGAGAATTGCAGCCTTAAGTATTACTATCTTATGGCGTACAATCATTACTTATGTTTATAAAAATTGTGAGACATTAATAAAAATGCTTGACCAGAACCTCCTTCGCAAAAACTTAGATGAAGTTGTCGCCAGATTGGCAACGAGAAAGTTTGAATTTCCAGTTGAAAAATACAACGCTCTTGAGTCCGAAAGAAAGGCTGTTCAATCTGAAACAGAACAGCTACAGGCCCAAAGAAACGCTGTAGCCAAACAGATTGGCGCAGCTAAAAAGTCCGGTCAAGACGCCACTGAGCTTTTGAAGAAAGGAAGTGAAATTGCTTCCAAATTAAGCGACTTAGAAAAGAGAACCGAAGAGCTTAAGACAGCTTTGACAGATCTTCTTTTAACTATTCCAAATCTTCCGCACGAATCCGTTCCAGTCGGTAAAGACGAAACTGAAAACGTTGAAGTCCGCCGCTGGGGTACACCGCGTAATTTTGATTTTGAAATCAAAGACCACGTTGATGTCGGTGCTCCTTTAGGTTTGGATTTTGAAACCGGGACAAAACTTGCTGGCACACGCTTTGCTTTCATGAAAGGACCCGTTGCACGTCTTCATCGCGCCCTAGCTCAGTTCATGCTGGACACTCACACAACAGAACACGGCTACACAGAATGCTATACACCTTATATCGCTAACCAAGAAACCTTAATCGGTACCGGTCAGCTTCCTAAGTTTGAAGAAGACTTGTTTGCCGCCAAGAAGGGCGGTCAAGAAGGTGAGGGTGAGATTTTCTATTTGATTCCGACTTCTGAAGTTACTTTAACTAACTCCGTCAGAGGCCTGATGCTCAAAGAATCTGACTTACCAATTAAGATTACCGCTCAGACTCCTTGCTTCCGTTCCGAAGCCGGTTCTTATGGCAAAGACACACGCGGTATGATTCGCCAGCACCAGTTCGAAAAAGTCGAAATGGTCCGCATTACTAAACCGGAAGACAGTTACCAGCATCTTGAAGAAATGGTTGTATGCGCCGAGAAGATTCTTCAGAAACTCGGTTTACCGTATCGTGTTATTACACTCTGCACAGGCGACATGGGTTTCGGTTCAGCTAAGACATACGACTTGGAAGTTTGGATTCCTGCCCAGAACACTTATCGCGAAATCAGCTCTGTTTCTAACTGCGAAGCTTTCCAAGCCCGCAGAATGCAGACTCGCTTTAAGAATGCACAAAACAAACCGGAATATGTACATACATTGAACGGCTCCGGATTGGCGGTCGGAAGAACTTTAGTTGCTGTTCTGGAAAACTATCAGAATGCAGACGGCAGTGTTACCGTTCCTGAAGTTTTAAGACCTTACATGGGTGGTCTTGAAGTTTTAAAGCCATAACAGTTTAATTATTCTCTTGAAGGCGTTGTTTTCCTAGCAACGCCTTTTTAGTATCACGTTTTAAAAACTTTTTCACGGAGTTGAAAGTGACGAATCCGAAACTACCTAAAGTTGCAATTCTTGCCACCGGCGGAACCATTGCAGGAAAAGCTGCTTCTTCCACTGCAACAACAGGATATGTTCCTGGTTCTGCAACTGTCGCGGACATTGTAGATTCTGTTCCTGCATTAGCAGAGATTGCTGAGATTGTTACAGAGCAGGTAAGCAATATCGGCAGCGAAGACATGACTGATGATATCTGGGAAAAACTTACCGAGATTTCTCAAAAATATTTAGATGACGACTCAATTGCAGGCGTTGTCATCACTCACGGTACCGACACTCTGGAAGAAACAGGCTTCTTATTGAATTTAGTATTGTCTTCCGATAAACCCGTTATCTTGGTTGGTTCAATGAGACCGGCAACTGCAATCAGTGCGGACGGCCCCATGAATATTATTGAAGCAGTCAAAGTTGCGGTTTGTCCTGAAGCAAAAGGAAAAGGAGTTCTCGCCGTCATGAATGATGAGATTCATGGACTTAGAGATGTCACCAAAACAAATACCACCAATGTGGACACTTTTCAGTCCAGACTGTTCGGTGCTTTGGGGATGATTACGGGAGGCACTCCTTATTTCTTCAAACAAAGCGTTAAGCCCCATACTACTCAAACAGAGTTTTCTCTCCAAGATGTTAAAGATTTACCGCGAGTCGACATCATCTATGCACATGCTAATCAGGATTCCACACTTATCGATGCAGCAGTGGCAGCCGGAGCAAAAGGTATTGTCTATGCAGGGATGGGCAATGGGAGCATTCACAAAAATGCATTCTCCGGACTTGAGAGTGCTGCAAACAAAGGTGTTTTAGTAGTACGTTCCAGCAGAACAGGAAGCGGTCTGGTAGTTGACTCAAACTCTGAATGGCAAAACTTTATTAATGCTGGTTCTTTAAATCCGCAAAAGGCCCGTGTTCTTCTCCAGCTGGCTTTAAAGAAAACTTCAGATCTAGAAGAAGCAAGAAGAATTTTCGAAACTTACTAGGATTTTGGGAAGAAGAACATCTTTCTAATATCAAGACGGAATAGTCCGATAGTTTCCTTTAGAACTTCAGGCTATACCGTCTTTTTTCTGCGACTTCTTCGGAAATCAAGAAAAGCATACTTTGATGCTGCTGTTTTTGTATGAAATGGCTGAAGGCATTTTTCGTTCCAAAAGTGCCTTTTTTCGTTCCAATTTGGAACGAAAAAAACGTTAAAATGAAACGAAAAAGAGATAAAAAACGATGAAGGAAAAACACTCAGCTCTTCTAAATTTACTTTTGACCGGAGACCTTAGCTTTAAGCAAAATTGCAGAAAAACTGGGCTCTAACATTTCAAAGACGTCTGCGTACCGCCTCGTCAAAGAGCTCGTTCAGAAACAACGAATTGAATTAAAAGGAGCAGGACGGAACTCGGTTTATTCCTTGTCTGATTATGGACGCTTGTTCGGACGATTTGATGTAGAGAGCTATTTTGAAAATGAAAACAGAAAAGTTCTCAACACCTTTAATTTCAGAATCTTTGAACTCTTGGAACAAAATCAGGTCTTTCGCGATGAAGAAATAAGAAAATTGTATGACCGAGAAAGAGAATTTGAACTTAGAATGAAGTCTCTTCCAAAGATTGCCAGACAAAAAGAGATGGAAAGGCTCGTCATTGACCTTTCTTGGAAGTCCTCTCAAATCGAAGGAAATACTTACAGTTTGTTAGAAACAGAAGCACTTCTCAAAGACGCCAGAGAAGCAAAAGGAAAATCCAAAACCGAAGCTTTAATGATTTTGAATCATAAAAAGGCTTTGTCTTACATCCTTGAAAATCCTGACTTTTTCGATAAATTAACCGTCTCTAAGATTGAAGATATTCACTATCTTCTAACCAAAAATATGGGAGTAACAAGAAATGTACGCTCTTTCAGGGTTGGAATTACAGGTACTTCTTACACTCCGTTAGATAATTCTTTTCAAATTTCTGAGGCCTTAGAGCAAACTTGCCGATTAATTAACGATAAGAAGAATATCTTGGAAAAGGCATTTTTGGCTCTAGTTTTAATCTCCTACATCCAACCATTTGAGGATGGAAATAAAAGAACTTCACGCATTATTTCCAACGCTGTATTATTGGCAAATAGTTACTGTCCCATTTCCTTTCGAACAGTTGAGCCCATAGATTACAGGTACGCAACTCTTCTGTTTTATGAACAGAACAATCTATCCGAACTTAAACAAATGTTCATCGAGCAATTTGAGTTCTCAACTTCCAATTATTTTTAACCGAAGCGATGACCATAAAGGCCTCAGTCTTCGACTAACTTCTTGAACTTAGTTGACAGCATTGTCCAATAGGCACAAATTCGCCAATGCCTTTCTTCCATTGTGCACGAATAAATTCGGCTAACAGTTCCACCCTCAAAGGCATTGAAGACCTATAAGGCGTGACCATCCAAAAACGAAGAGACATAGTCTCTTTGGGAGCATAAAGTCTGACAAGATTCCCTCTTTTCTCTTCTGGATCAAACAAATATTTAGGCAGCCCTAGCACTATTCCGACCTCTCCAATGGCAGCATCTCTGAGTGCTTCCATTTCATCGACACGAAAGCGTAAACCCGTTGGATGAGCTTGCGCTTCAAGAGTATTTGGGTCATAAATCAAAGAAGGACACATCCAAGCAGAATTGATTACTATTCTGTGCATACTCAAGTCTTCAATTTTTTTCGGCGTTCCGAATTTCTTAAGATATTTTGGCGAGGCACAGATATAAGTAGGAACACGTCCCAGCTCTTTTGCACCGTAGCAGACAGATTCTGTATCACTGACTAATATAGCGAGATCATCACTTGTAGTAATTCTTTCGCTAGGATCGGATGGAGTGGAGTGAAGCTCTATAGTGACCTCAGGATAGAGCTCTTGAAATTGAGATGTCCACGATACAACCATAGGCGCCAAACCTGCCGTGACACCAAAAGTGATTTTTCCTTGAATCGAGTTTTGTTTCTCAGTGAGACCCTGTATTGTTGTCGAAAATTGCAAAAGTAAGGGTGCAATTGCTTTTAAGGCAATCTGACCTTCAGCCGTTAAAACGCAACACTTAGATTTTCTGATTAACAGGGAGTAACCAAGTGCATTTTCTAATGCTTCAATCCTTCTGCTAATAGTTGATACGTCCGAACCTAATTCTACAGACGCTTTATTCATCGATCCTTCCATGGCTGCATGGTAAAAAGCTTTCCAGCTCTCAAGATTAAAAAGTTTTCCAGTGCGAGACATTCAGCTTCCCTTGAATTAAAGATTCAACAAGTATATTACCAAGTATTTTCTAATTTGCTTTGCAATAATACAATGAACAATTGCTGAATTGCATTGCACAAATCCGCCAATAATCGGAAGATGTATCCATAAAACCTCATAACCTTAGGAGAGCTTTTATGGAAGTTTTAATGATTTTACTTTTCTTGGCCTGCTTAGCGGTTTTGTACTTCAAACCTCAAAAAGAAGGCTTGGCATTTTTACTGTTCTGGTGCGCCACAGGCCTCTGCTTCTTTATGTACATGGTAGGAAGCATCAATGCGATCCTGCCGAATATGACTTACTAAAGGAGCGATCATGAAATTGAATATCAGATGTTTAGGAGAAAAAGAATTTAATGTGGCAATGTTGATTGCCGTCTTATTAATTTTGGTTGTTCCTGTAGGACTTGCCAATTTTTATCTGGGCTATTACAAGGGTGAAAGCCCATGCACTCTATGTTGGTTTGAAAGATTCGGAATGATTTCCGTTGGTTTCCTCGGGCTATTTATGGTGGCCTATGGTCCCAAACTTCGCTACATTTCTTCAGTCTTCATCTGTGCCGCATATGGAATCTACATGACTTTGCGTCATTTCTTTCTCTACGTTCCGGGGGACATCGGCAGCGGGCAGGCAGGAGCAATGTTTGGGGCTCATACCTATACTTGGGGCATTTTCGTATACTGGGCAGTAGTGGTGGTGATGGCTTGCTTACTCTTATTTGTAAGAAAAGACAGTCCCATTATGGCCGATATTGCTGAAACTAGAAACGTAATTAAACCTTTCACTCCATTTGGCAAAATCGTTGTTCTTCTAACCTTTATTGTTACTTTCTCTAACGGCGTGCAGGCTCTGTTTACCAACGGTCTTCCTCCAAATGCTGGCAAACATTTTCCGGATCGCTGGACAATGGATCTGACACATGCCAAACAAAGAATGCAAGCAAATATTTGGGGACGTTTAGCAAAACCTTGGAGCCTGACCGGCAACAACAAAGTAACTGATCCTTTACTTCCGGGAGCTTTAGAACCGAAAGAAGAGAAGTTTGATATGAATAGCGAAAACGGTGCCTTCAAAGAACTCAAAGACGGCCCGGTTCTGAAGAACAAGAAAGTATTGCCTTTTGAAGCTAAAGGAATTTATGGTGAAGGAAACGCGGCAGGCATTGCCTATAACCCAAATCTTAAAGAATTTGGAGTTTGCAATAACCGCGGCGGTATGTACTTCACTGACGACAATCTGCACAAAGTTAAATCCTTTGCGGTCCTTGACGTTGTCAATGGCAACGACATCACCTGGACAGCAGACTGCTCATATGTTGGAGATAAACTTTTCAATACGGCTTGGAACAAACAGTTATACAGCATTGAACATTCTGCTCCAGCTAAAACCGATGAAGAAAAATATCGCGAGTGGTCAACTTTCCGCAAAACCTCCGGTGATCTTAAGATGACCTGGTTCTGGGATTATCCATATATCCTTACAGATCGTGCGCGCTCAGCCTTTGTTACGAATATGGCTGCCTCAGCCAAAGCTGACGGCTACTACATGGTTTCTGTTCCGAATAAAGTTGCCAAACGCCCGGTTCTAATTAAAGTAGATGCTAAGGATAGGAAACTTTCTGAAGAAGGCTATCTGAGAGCAGCTCCTGAGCTTCTTAAAGACGGCAGAAACATCAACGATTACTACGTTACAGGATTAGTTTCTCTGCCGAATGGAAAACTTCTTGGCTATTCGATTCGTTACAACACATTGTTGTTAATCAATCCGGATACGAAAACGGTCGAAGCCGCTTATAGGATGCCGAAAGATCTGAAATTGGCTCATTCAATGACCATAAAAGGCGATTCGATTTTCATGCTCGGCAGAGAAAATGGAAAAGATATGGTTTATGAACTTTCTATGCCTCCTCTCAGTAATCAAAAATAATTAATAATATAGCTAAAAGGAAATCTTTGCCTGTCCTGCCTAATCGGGACGGGCTTTTTTACGATATTGTAGTAACGTAAGTCCATCGACCTCTCTTCTGTTTTACGCGAAGCAAAGCTGGTTCGAGGCCAAACAAATATTCATTGAGTAATTTGACTACTCAACATCCAATTATTTTTAACAAAAGAAAGGACTGGACCCTCTGTGTCACAGTCCTAACTTTAATCTATCTCAGGAAAGTTACAGGAACTGGTCCTCGAGCAGGAACATGATGGGCTTGTACCGTCTTATGTCCAAAGAAGAGGCCGATGTAAATACTTTCGTTCTCCTGAAGCTCCAGAAGTTGACGAAGAGCAGGGGAAGCCTGAGCAATATTAGTTCCTCTGCCGGCAAAACAGCAGCCAATATTTCTGGCCTCAGCAGCTAAATTAAAGTACGTGGCAGCAATGGCGCAATCAATTTCTCCCCAACGCTGATTCTTATCTCCAACTAAAAATATTGCAGCCGGAGCCCCACAGAAGAAGGGGTCTTTGCCATTTTTCAGAAGCTCAATCATCGATTCAGGGTTGTAGCGCTTAATAAAAGCAGAATCTTCGACAGCTTCATTAGCAAGCCAATTTAAAGCTGTTTGATTAAACTCTCTAATTTTTGCCGGTGTGGGTAAAACGATCCATCTTAAAAATCTGGCATTTCTACCGGACGGAGCCAAGTTAGCAACTTCAAGAATTTCTTCTATTAAACCCAGAGAGACGGGCCTTTTGGCAAATGTCCGATAGGAACGGCGGCTTTTAAGAGCTCCGTCAATGATGGCTTTATTTTTAATGTCGTAAGCCAGACTAGGTCCTAAAGTTTTGCCTTCTGAAATCTCTTGTTCAGCAGCACCCTCAGGACAAAAGGCAACACATTGACCGCACTCCGTGCATTTGTCAGCATTCTCTTCTAACATTACCGGGTGCCTATCTTCCAAGGTCAATAAATGTTTTGGGCAGACAAAAACGCATGTTCCGCATCCGGAACAAAGGTCTTCATTACAAGAAAAGGTACTCAAGATTTTCTCCAGGGGATTAGAAAGGAGGCCGAAGCCTCCCTTAGTTACTTTAGATTTTATGACAGAACAGCGCCTGAAGTTCCGGAACTGACAAGTTTGGAATATCTCGCCAAATAGCCGGTTGTAATCTTAGGCTGTCTTGGCTTCCATTTGACTTTTCTCTTTTCCAACTCTTCGTCTGAGAGTTC
Organism: Turicimonas muris; assembly: GCF_002221595.1. Classification (GTDB taxonomy): domain Bacteria; phylum Pseudomonadota; class Gammaproteobacteria; order Burkholderiales; family Burkholderiaceae_F; genus Turicimonas; species Turicimonas muris. The sequence goes on along the minus strand of NZ_NHMP01000010.1, from coordinate 77,041 downwards.
AACTTCAATTTTGTGTTCCGGGATATTGATGGAAATGATGTCTCCTTCTTCCAACAATCCAATCGGACCGCCGATGGCAGCTTCGGGAGAGACATGACCAATCGCCGCGCCGCGAGTAGCACCGGAGAATCTTCCGTCGGTAATAAGAGCTACGGAAGAGCCTAAGCCGCTGCCAATAATGGCAGATGTCGGAGAAAGCATTTCACGCATACCGGGGCCTCCTTTAGGACCTTCATAGCGGATGACAACAACGTCTCCGGCCTTAATCTTTTGATCCCAAATGGCTTTAATGGCATCTTCTTCAGAGTCAAATACTCTGGCCGGACCTTTATGAACCAGCATTTCAGGAGCCACTGCAGCTCTTTTTACGACACAGCCGTCCGGGGCTAAATTGCCGAACAAGGCAGCAATTCCACCGGTTTCACTGTATGGATTGTCGATAGAACGAATAATTTCAGGATCTTTAATCTCGGCATCTGCCAAATTCTCTTCAATAGTCTTGCCTGTCACGGTCATTAAATCTGTCTTCAGAAGACCTTTCTTGGCAATTTCCTTCATAACAGCAGGAATGCCTCCGGCTTCGTTGAGTTCTTCAATAAAGTGTGAGCCGACAGGAGAGAGGTGGCAAAGGTTTGGAGTTCTTTCGGAAATCTCATTGGCCAAATGCATATCCAATTTAATGCCGCATTCGTGAGCGATGGCCGGCAAATGAAGCATGGAGTTGGTGGAACAGCCGAGAGCCATATCCATTGTCATAGCATTCATGAAAGCATCTTCTTTCATGATGTCGCGGGGAAGGATATTCTTCTCAAGCAGCTCCATGATCTTCATACCGGTTTGTTTAGCCAAACGGATACGAGCACTCATGACTGCAGGGATTGTTCCGTTGCCGGGAAGTGCCATTCCGAGAACTTCTGTCAAACAGTTCATGGAGTTAGCTGTAAACATGCCGGAACAAGATCCGCATGTCGGACAAGCCTTATGTTCAATTTCTTTAAGCTTTTCTGCATCAATTTTGCCTGTTTTGAATGCGGCGACACCTTCGAAGGCAGAAACCAAAGACAATTTCTTCTTACCGATAGTCCCGGCGCTCATTGCGCCGCCTGAGACGAAAATTGTAGGGATATTAAGTCTAGCAGCAGCCATTAAAAGTCCAGGAACGTTCTTATCGCAATTAGGAACCATCACAAGGGCGTCTAAGGCGTGAGCAATTGTCATAGCTTCTGTGCTGTCAGCGATAAGTTCACGGCTGACCAAAGAATACTTCATACCTTCGTGGCCCATGGCAATGCCGTCACAGACAGCGATTGCAGGAAAAACGATTGGAATGCCTCCAGCCAAAGCAACGCCTTGTTTAACGGCATCTACGATTTTGTCCAGATTCATATGTCCCGGAACAATGTCGTTTTTAGAACTTACGATTCCAATTAATGGCTTTTTAAGTTCTTCGTCTGTTAATCCCAATGCATATAATAAAGAGCGATGAGGAGCCGCCCCAGGTCCTTTTTTGATTTTGTCACTTCTCATATTTTTTCCTTGAGTTAGGTATTCAGCTAAGTAGATCAAAAATATCAAACTAGTTATGTAAAAAAGCTAAAAATTATTATATTTTTAATAGATGATTCGGCGGAAACCAACCACCCGAGGTTTCCAGTAGACGCCGTTCATTGACTCCAAACGGACGTGAGAACCGGAAGAGGGCGCATGCAAGAAACGACCTTTATCAGCAACGAGGCCAGTATGAAGGCGTCTACCGATTTTAAAAACCACTATATCTCCCAATTTTGCGTCAGCTTTTTTTATTCTTATCCCGGCTTTTGATTGATCTTGGGTTCGTCTGGGGACAGCAATGCCGTGAGACTGATAAGCCCAGTAAATGAGGCCAGAACAGTCAAATCCTTGAGAGGGAGAAGCTTTGCCGTAAGAATATTTTTTTCCGATTTGCGACATTGCTGTCTCGAGAACATTCGATCCGGGAGTCCCATCGTACTCTACCGGTACATAACCGGAAATGGTGGAAGAATTAAAAATAGAACAGCCAGCCTGAAGCAAAAAGAGCAAGGAGAGAATAACTAACCTTGCAATACATAATACTTTCTGCTGGTAACTTTTTGACAAAACTTCATGCATTCAGAAATTATAATCGGGAGAAACAGCAGAAAAGGCCAAGCACGATGAGAAGTGATTGGCCTTTTTAAAGAAAATCTCTTAATCTGAGCAGAGATTATTTTTGTTCAGCTGCAGGAGCTTCAGATTTCTTTTCCTGAGGAGCCGGAGCTTCTGTCTTTACCAAGAAGGTAGCTAATTGGCAAAGCTTCTCGTGGAATTCTTTCTTAGCGTTCATATTGAACGGAAGGCCGGTTTCTGTAAATGTCTTCAGTACAGAATCAAAATTGGTAAAGATGTCGCCGCGGTTGAAAGCTTTTTCATGAACGACTCCTACCATATCGCACCATGCGAATGTGACTTGGAATACTCCGTTAACTCTTTCTATCGTTCTTAAAGAAACATCACCCGGCTTAAGCGCTCTGTTTTTTTGTTCTTCCGGAACTTCTACTTTGAAATAATCTGCAGAAGGTCTGCCCATTTTTAGTCTCCTATTTAATAATCAGGATTAGTGAGAACGGAGATGATAGTGCAGAGCTACCTATCTAGCAAATCACCACTTTAGATTCCGTTCTATCAATCCCAAATAAGCTCTTTCATGATAAAGGCAGAAAAAGCATCAACTTTTCTCATTATGTATGCCAAAAACTACTTTTACTATCTGAAAAATCGCAAGAAATAACCCTGATAAAGACTTCTCTAAATAGAAAGTTGCATAATTTTTTATAGGGTATTTGCTTAATACTAAGAATATATAAAACAGTATAGAAAAATTAAAATATTTTTTATCTATTTATTTTATAAAGATATTTTTATTTTGAATGATGTGTATATATCATTCAACATTTAAAATGTTATTTCTCATGCTATTAGATAAAACCTGAATAGATAATAAGTACTAAAGCTTACATAATTCACTTGTTAGCATTTTTTGCTATCGGTAAGGGGGGCTTATAGATCGCATTCTGCGGCTCTTCCATTACACATATAAATAAGTCCTTCTATTTTTCATCTCTACTTTTAACAGGAATTGATATGGCTTCAACTGCTAATACTCCAAAACCTGAAATGGACGGCTGGAGAAGTGAGAAGGTTACCATCGGTAATTACATCTCTCTTGCAATCGCTATTGTCTTCTTCTCAGGTGTTTGCGCATCTACTCACTGGTGGGGTATCTTCGACTTCACTACATTGAATGGCGGCTTTGGTAAGCTGGTATCCGGTGTTTCTCAAAACGCTGACGGTATTCACACTGCCATGGCTAACTTCCGTGGTAAAGGCGGTTCCGGTGCTATTGACGGCTTTATGTTCGCTTTAACATTGGTCCCAACAGTTATGTTCGCCCTTGCCATGATCACCATTTTCGATCACTTTGGTGCTTTGAAGGCTTGCCGTCAATTACTTACTCCGATCCTCAGACCGTTGATTGGTGTTCCGGGATCCGCTGGCTTGGCTCTTATTGCTTCTCTTCAATCTACTGACGGCGGCGCCGCTTTGACACGTCAGTTAAAAGACGACAATGTTCTTACAGATAGAGAAATCAATAACTTTGCTGCTTTCCAGATGACCGCTGATGCTTGTATTACAAACTTCTTCTCATCCGGCGCAGTTCTTTTCACATTGTTAGCCGCTGATGGCAAACCTGCAGTACCAGTAAGCTTGGGCGTTTGCTTAGGCGTTCTTCTCGTTGGTAAGGTATGTGGTGCCAACCTCATGCGTTTAATCCAATTACGTTCTAAGAAATAAGAAGGAGAGAGATAATGTCTAGTAGTCCAAACTCTAAACCAATGGTCACCGACGTTTTCGTTAACGGTGCTATTCAAGGCTGGAACATTGCCACACACTCCACAATTCCGAACGTTTTGATGGCTTTCGTTATCATTCGTATCTTGGACGTGTCCGGTCTCCTCGCTTTAATCGGTACAGGCCTCGGACCAGTCATGGGTATCTTCGGTCTTCCCGGTGAAGCCGCAACCATTTTGCTCGGTGGATGGATGTCCATGGGCGGTGGCGTTGGCGTAGCTGTTGCTTTGTTCGACAAGGGCGCTATCAACGGTCAGGAACTCGCAATCTGCATCCCAGCTATCTATTTGATGGGTTCTCAGGTTCAGTACATGGGTCGTTGCCTTGGTGTTATCGGCATCAAAGGTGCTGACATGCTCAAGATCATGGCTGTTCCTCCGATCATCGCCATTTGCTCTCTTTGGATCATGAACATTTTCGTTCTCGGTTCATAATTAGGAGTCTTGAATGCCAACCGGATATTTGTTTAGAAACGCAGAAGTTTACGCACCAGAACACTTAGGTCGTAAAGACATCTTGGTAGTAGGACAAAAGATTATCGCTATCGATAATCATATTGACGCTAAAGTACCGGGACTTGAAGAAGTTGATTTAGAAGGTGCGATTGTTACCCCAGGTTTGATTGACCAGCACATCCACGTCACCGGAGGCGGCGGGGAAGGTGGCACGGTCACTCGCGCCCCTGAACTCAATTTTTCTGAATTAGTTGAAGCGGGTATTACATCCTTTGTCGGTGTTTCTGGCACCGACAGTGAAACTCGTCCTATCGAAGCCCTTATGGCTAAAGTAAGAGCTTTAACAAAGGAAGGTGCCTCTGGCTGGATGTGGACCTCAAACTATCGCTATCCTCCGACTACCGTTACCGGTGATGTTCGTAAGGATCTTCTGACAATTCCGGAATGCTTGGGTGTGAAGATTGCAATGGGAGACCATCGCTGCTCATTCCCAACAACTCAAGAAGTTCTTCGTGTTCTTTCTGATTGCCGAGTAGGCGGCATGATTTGCGGTCACGATTCTTACTTGCATGTACACTTAGGAGATCTGCCAATCGCATTCCCTGCATTTATGGAATGCGTAAAGATGGGAATGCCTATTAAGCATATTCGTCCGACACACGTAGGTCGCCATAAGGTTGTTTTCGAACAAGCTATTGAGTTTACCAAAGCCGGCGGATATATTGATATCACAACCAGCGGCGGAAATTACATGGGCGATGCCTCTGACGCCTTTGTAATGGCTCTCGAAAACGGTGCTCCAATCGACCGAATCACTTTCTCTTCTGACGGTCATGGCTCCATGCCAAGATTTGATGAAAAGGGTGAAATGGTTGGCTTAGCAGTTTGCAAGGTATCTGACAACTTGCTTATCCTCCAGAAGTTGGCTAAGAAGATTGGTCTTGAAAAGGCCCTCCTGCCTCTCACAAGAACAATTGCTACAGCCCTTTGCTTAGAAAACAAAGGTACTTTGGAAGCAGGTAAAGATGCAGACTTGCTTGTTATGAACGCTGAACACCAACCGGTTCATCTGTTCATGAAAGGCAGACAAGTCATGAAAGACTCTAAGGTTATCGTCAAAGGTACTTTTGAAGTCTAGAACTCTTTGAGTTAATTGCTAAACGGATCCTTCGGGGTCCGTTTTTTTATAATTGCGCTAAACGTTGGGGGCAGAAGTGAATGTAAAAGAGAACTTAAAAGTTTGGCAACTGTTATCGGAAATCAATAAAACCGGTAACTTAACTGATGCCGCAAAATCTTTAGACATTCCTTTGTCCAGAGCCTCAAAACTAATAAATCAGTTAGAAGAGGAACTGGGGTATACCATCCTAGATCGCTCGAAAAAACCGGCTCTCTTAACATGGGAAGTGAAGAAGCTCATGCCCTACGTTCAACGACTTCTGTGCAATTGGAAATTTATCAGCAGTCCAGAATTTATTAAGGGAACCGGCGTTAGAAAGAATTTGGAATACTCTTTAACCGTCAGTTTTCCGGTGAATTCAGACGGCACCAAGTTTATTAATTCTTTGACTCATATTTGCAGGACAAAGTATCCAAACCTTCAGCTCCAATTTACATCGGATTGCGGGGAAACCGGGTTACTTAGCGGAGCAGCAGACATCGCTTGGTTTGGGTATCGACCAAAGCATGAAGAATTATTTTGGGTTCCGAGCGGATATCAATTTACCTTTCCAATGGCGTCAAAAAAATATAAGAAAAGATTTGGTATCCCCAAAAACATTGAAGAGCTGAAAAATCACACTATTCTCATGAGACAGATGTCCAACGGCTCCTATTATCCAATTCTAGAAAACGGCCAGCACAGCATTGATTTAAGTTCTTACTCTCAGGTATTTCTTGGCGATGCCTCTGTCTGTAAAAGAATGCTGATCCAAGGAGAGGGCATTGCAATCGACATCGGAGCAAGTTTCGTTGATGAAGAGCTTGAGTCAGAAGAAGTTTTTCCGATTTTGACGGGCTGGCACCGTCCTCCTTGGCCAATTTCTATTGCTTGCCGAAAAGAAAACAAAAACGAAAGAATTGTGCAAGATATCATAGAGATGATACGAGATTGGTATACACGTCCCGGACGAGACCACTGGATTTATTGGTATAAAAGGCTCCAGATCCCTTCTGAAAATCTTCCCGGAATTTATCTTCCGTTCGGATGGCGTAAGGAATTAAATCAATAAACATCCGATCTCAATAATCATTTGTTTTTCAGACTAATACAAGATTAATAAAAACAATATATGTCTAATTCTTTAAAAGGCGTTCTTCTTGCTTCTTTTGCCGGCTGGTGCTGGGGCTCTATGGCCGTCTGCGCTCAATACTTATTCAATTCTTGTGGTTTTGTTTCGTCAGACCTAACCACACTTAGACTTTTCGGCTCAGGCGTTTGCCTTTTATTGCTTTATGCAATTTCCACCAAAAGTAATATTTTTGCTCCTTTTAAAGATTTTAGAAACTTAAGAGATGTTGTTGTATACGGGATTGGGGTTCTTCTGATTCAGTGGACTTTCTTTAAAGCGATTTCCGTAAGTAATGCCGGAACTGCTGCCATCATGGTTGGCTTTGGGCCGTTATTCATTATTTTTTATTTCGTTCTAACAAAAGGAAGAAAACCGAGCCTCAAAGAAATTATCTGCTTAGCATTAGCGTTGGTAGGTGTTTTTCTTCTTGTTTCAAAAGGGAATTTTCAAATTTTTGACTTGTCTTGGGCAGGTGTGCTTTGGGGCTTAGCATCTGCAGCGTTCGGTGCTTTTTGTACTGTTCAGCCAAAGCAAGTTATTGAAAGAGCAGGGGTTTCTTTTGTTGTCGGCTGGGGAATGCTAATCGGTGGTTTAATTGCTATGTGTTTTACCTCTCCGTTCAATGACAATGCACAGTGGACAATTCCGGCCATTCTTGCTTATGCCCAGATCGTTCTTTTCGGCACAGTAGCGGCTTTCTGGTGTTATCTGAAAAGTACGGAATTTGTTCTTCCGTCCATTTCGGCAATCCTTGGCTCCTTTGAACCGTTCTCAGCAGTTCTCTTATCCGTTATTTTCTTGAATTCGTCTTTTAATACTTATGAACTTATCGGCGGAACTGCTATTGTCGCTAACATGATTATCCTAGCTTGGCCCCAAAAAACTCAGCCGAGAAAGACCATCTAATTAAACCAAGGAAGATAGGCAAAAAGAACGGCCACTAGAAGAACGGGAAGCATATTTGCAACTTCGAACTTTTTACCAAAAATTAGATTCACTCCAACGCAAAAAATCAAAATAGATCCGGTCATTGATAGATAATCAAGCGCCTTGGAAGTCAATACCGGTTCTATAAAAACTGCAAGAAGCGTAATAGAGCCTTGAAAAATTCCTACGGGAATTGCTGAGAAGGCACAGCCAATACCGAGAGACGCAGTCAAAATTAAAATAATGACGAAATCTAATACCGATTTCGCCAGTAAGATGGATATGTCTTGATTAATTCCGTCTTGAATTGCGCCGACAACTGCCATTGCACCAATACAAACCGTCAAAGAGGAAACGACAAAAGCAGTTATGAAGTTATTGTCGTTTTGTCTGTTAGCTTTAGCTTTCAGAAACTCTCCAAATTTCTCAATTTTTTCTTCAAGCTTGCCAATCGTTCCAATTAACGTTCCAATAGCATAACTCAGAATAATCACCATGACGCCGGAAGAGGAAAGGTGAGGTCCTTCAACCTTAAGCATTTGTTCAAGGCATCCGGCAATTCCTATAAAAAGAGTACAAAGTCCGCATGCAGAAATCAGCGCATTTTGATTTTCTTTTGATAAATGCTTCCCGAAAAACGTACCAAGTACGCCGCCACAAACAATGGCAAAAATATTAATAATAGTACCGAGTCCAAACATTTTTGTTTTGGGAATTGAGTTTTATTAATTATAGAAAATTACCTTTAAAAGTAAGATTCAATCTGATAAGTGATTACGATACGTCAATATATAGTGAATATATAAATTTAAAATAATAACAATAAGTATTTTGGCAATATATAAAATAAATATGTAATGATTTTATCTTTTGAAATTTGAAATATTATAAAAAATATGCATTCTATTTAATCTCTATTTATTCTTAATATTAATGTTATTTATAAGTTTTATTTGATTACCTAAAATACTTAATTTAAGATAAATATTTTTAACAAACAAATAGGAAAAGAATAGGGGGCAGACTAGTAATTTTCATAGATCAATTCTATTAAAATCATATATCTTAATGTTTTTAAAAGAATTATTAATTATATCCACAATTCTGCACCTTTCCTTTAGATTAATACAATAATTTATTGTTTTTAAAACATTTTCTTTTCTATAGAACAAAAACAACTCAGCCAATAGGAAATACCTAATGAAATTTTGATTTGATTCATTGTCATGACATCAATTAGAGTAAATAACAAAACATTTATTGATAATTAGATTTAATTAAAATCTTTTAAAAATTAATTAAAATGATTAGAATTACTAAAACTAGTTAAATATAAACTAATCTAATCTATAAATAATAATTTTTATTACATTAGATATACTCATTACTTAATATTTCAACAAAATCTTTAAATATAACCTAAGAATAATTTGAGTATTGAAAACAATCTTTATTAACGATTAAATAATAAATAACAGAGAAGAAACCTAAAATAAATATTGTCAAAACAATCCTCATAAATAAAGAGAAGAGATTTATAAGAGAAATAAAAATAATTCAGAACAGCTTATAAATTTATGAGAAGGAAATTAAAAGAAACAAGTATGAAGCTACTAAGAAGAAAATTTCCTCAAAATTACCATTAACTCAACATAACTATTATTATGTTGAGTTATATTTAGGCCCAAAAATGGCTTTATTTTTATCTTTTTCTTCTTTTTATAGCTTCAAAAAAAAATATAAAAATTTTTAAATATATTAAAAATATTCAACTGTTTTTTTTAAAACATCTCAAAATATAAAATTTGGTTGTATTCTCCTAGGCTGATTAGTTCTCCATTCAAATTTTTAATAACTCTCAGAATAATTGAAAACCTTTCTTGCTTTTAGCAATCTTCTTAAATTCTTTCAAAATATCGGCTAAAAATTTTCACTTCTGTTCATATCCTGCCTTTCAATTTTTACAGCAATAAAATAAAGAATTTACATGCGTTAATTAAGCCTCTTATTAAACTCTTAAGATACTTTCGTTTTATTTTTTGTCTAATTTTCTATAAAAATCAAAAAAACCTTTGGTACCCAATTGGTTTATACAAATATTTGTTCTAATTTTCATAAGCTTTTTGGCACTTTTGCATCCTATTTTCGTTGATAAAAAGCTTATTTAAGAATCAGTTTCGTTTCCAAATAGAGATAATTATTTCATGAAGTGAAATTCTTTTATCTAGTAGTAGTTTTTATACAACTGACTTTGTAGTTAATTCAAATTAATAAGAACCCTTTTGCGTTTTTCTCACCAAAAATAAGTAATCACACTGAAATAGATTTATCATAGTTACTAGTTGTAAAGAAAATTACAATTATTCGTGATAAACCCTATTGGAGAAAATTATGGCTAAGAAATCATTTTGGTTTGGTCTGCCAATGCAAATGATGTACGGTCTGGTGCTCGGTGTCATTGTGGGTACCATGGTTTCTACAGAATTTGCCACTACTTGGCTTCAACCCCTCGGTCAACTTTTCATTCGATTGATTCGAATGGTAGTAGTTCCTCTTGTTATAGCCACTTTGATCGCCGGTGCTGCCGGACTTGGTGATGCAAGTAAGATCGGATCAATTGCTGTAAAAACAATTTTAATCTTTGCTATTACAACGGCAGTGGCTGTTACTATTGGTTTGATTGTTGCAAACTTTATGGATCCGGGACTTGGTCTTTCAATTTCCGTTGAAGGACTCAAGGCAAAATCTGCAACTCCACCTCCACTTTCTAAAGTTTTGATGGAAATTGTTCCAATCAATCCTATCGATGCCTTTGGTAAAGGCAATATGCTTCAGGTAATTTTCTTCTCCATCTTTTTTGGTTTCTGTATTTCCGTTATGGGCGAACCAGCTAAGATGCTGACAGACTTTTTCCAAAAAGTCGGCGATGTCATGATCCGCATGACTAACTATGTAATGCTTTATGCTCCTATCGGTGTGTTTGGCCTTATCTCTTACACAGTTACTAAACACGGATTGGCAGTTTTGTTGCCTCTCGGAAAATTAATCCTTTGCGCATTTATCGCTACTGTAATTTTTGTCGTTATTACCTACTTGCCTTTGGTCAAGTTGATCGGCATGAGCATTTCAAAATTCTTAAAAGGGGTTTTTGAACCATGGTTAATCGCTTTTACCACCTGCTCTTCTGCCGCCGCTTTGGCTATCAACCTTGAAAGTACAAGACAATTAGGTTCTTCCAAGGCAATTGCCTCTTTCGTTATTCCTCTTGGAAACACCATCAACATGAACGGTACTTCCATTTACATGGGCGTAACCGCTGTATTCGCTGCTCAGGTTTTCGGCATCGATCTTACAATGACTCAACAGTTTGAAATTGTACTCATGGGTGTTCTTGCAGCTGTCGGTACAGCAGGTGTTCCGGGAGCCGGTTTGATCATGACAACCTTGGTCTTTACAGAAGTTGGTATTCCTCTTGAAGCCGTTGCCTTGATCGCTGGTGTTGATAGAATTCTCGATATGATCAGAACTTCTGTTAACGTCCTCGGTGATAACCTTACTGCCTTAGTAGTTTCCAAACTCGAAGGCACTCTCGGTACAGAAAAAATGGATAGCGATTCGCAGTTAGCTAGCTAATCCAAAATAAGTAAATGAGACCTCGCTTTTGCGAGGTCTTTTCTTAAGTTGAGTAAAAATTTGTTATAAGATTTCGCTTTCTTGGTATTCTAGAAGCTGAAGCAATTTTTTAAAAGACGATGGATCTACTTTCTTCATTTAACAATTGGCTCCAGACTTTTCTATATGAAATATCTAGTGGCCTTGACCTAACAGATTTCTTTGTCGGTCTACGAGATGACATGAATTTCTTTTCTTACTATCTTGATGAAATTCTTGACACAATCAAAACTCTCGCTCGTATTTTTACAAGCGGCATACTCTTTTAACTTGATTTTAGATACTAAGATCTTTAACTAGCTGATCTACATGAGTTTTTGAATTCACCTTTCTATATTCATGGGTAAGAATTCCGAGTTCATTTATTACAAAGGTTGATCTCTCGATACCAAGATATTTCTTACCATACATGTTCTTCATCTTCAGAACGCCATATTCTTTACAAACAAATTCTGTCGGATCAGACAGCAAAGTAAAAGGTAATTCTTTATTCAATTTAAATTTTGCATGGCTAGCAACAGAATCTCTTGATACTCCTAAAACCACATAACCAGAGTCAGTAAATTTTTTAAGGTTATCTTTGAAACTTAGAGCTTCAAAAGTGCAGCCGGAAGTATTATCTTTTGGATAAAAGTACAAAACTACTTTTTTTCCTAAAAGATCAGCAAGACTAAGTTCACTTCCTGTATCCGTTGATAAGGTAAAGTCAGGAGCTTTTTCACCAACAACTGCTCTATTCATTGCAGCGATTTTTTCAAGATCTACAGGATTCTCATTTTTATTTAAGTGGCACATTTCTTGTCCTTAAAACAAAGGCCTGTAAAAACAGGCCTTCTAAAAAGTTAAATTTATTTATTCAATTCGTTTTTAGGAATAATCGGTTCTGAAATCTTCTCAACTTCAGCCTGTTTGTTTGTTCCATTCTTCGTAGAAGCGTCTTCTAAAATAATAACACTATCTTCCGGTTTCTTATCTTCCTTAACAGTCTTATTATCTAATTTAACATTTTCTTTTATTTCTTTTTCTTTATTTTCTTTTAAATCATTAATTGGTTTTTCTAAAGGTTTTTCAAAAGAGTCAAAAGTTGTTTTTATATTATCCTTTTTTTCTTTTATCTCTTCTTTTACTAATTTAAATTCTGATTTTATTTCAGACTTATTTTCAGTTTTTTCCTTAGATTTAATCTCTGCCATGACATCTTTTTTTACGTCCGGCTTTACTTCTTTATCTGTTTTTTTAGTAAATCTATCGAAACCAAAACCAAAGCCCTTTTTCTCCTTTGGTTCCATAGGATTCTTTACTTCCGGAGCTGTTTTAAGGGGTGTATCGAGCTTGGAATCAACACCATTCTTACCGTCCCTGACAACTTCTTTTTTCAAAGCAGGTTCTTTGTCCCCTCCTTCGTTGCTGACTTTTTTCTTTTTGTCAATAGGTGCTCTGAAGGCATTGACGTAAAGAATAAAGCTCAATAAGGCTGCAAGCCCTGAAGCTGCTAAAACAAAATACCATTCCGGGAAGTTAAATGTCAGTCTCAGAATATTTAACGGAGTATTGGTTGGGTGGAAAAACCATACTGCACCGGACAACGTACTCCAGAAAACAAGATTAAAACCAAAGACCCATCGAGAAGCAGTTCCCCTTCCGTTAATACAACAGATAGAAAAACCTAACAAGAATAAGATGAAAGTCATTACTGCATTTTCCACCTGTAAGAAACCTGCCCATCCCGTAATAAATTCAGGATGCTTCATAGCTGGTTCGGGAGCTTGGTAAGTATCAGTTATTTGTAATGAAGGTTCACTTTTTGCCTCAATTGAAGCAGATTTTTGAAGCATTTCTACTTTTGGTACTTCAACTTTATTTTCTGTATTATTAGACGGCGAAACTTCAATAGTATCCGGAACCTTTTGAAGCAAAGCTGTAGCTGTTTTATTTAGAATTTGAATTTGTTTTTGTTCGGGATAAAAAATATTTTCTCCTTTCACATACAGAAAATATCCAAATAATGAATGGAGAAGCATTCCGATAAAACAGATTAAGGCAAGTAAAACTTTCATAGCTAGACCTGTAAGAAATATTTTCATAAGGTTAGCACACTGACTATTTCCGGAAGCTACACAAAATCCATTTTGAACCGTATTTTTGAGGCTTTCGGCTCAAATTGCTAAAATCCGTTTTGGTTTTCTTTTCAGAGAGAAAAAAATGGATATCAAAAAAGATAACGCCATGTACATGGAGATTGCTCTTCTAACTTCAAAAAGAAGTTATGCGAAGCGTCTCAAAGTTGGATGCGTGATAGTGAAAAATCATTCCATTATTTCTTTCGGTTGGAACGGAATGCCTACCGGTTACGATAATTGCTGTGAGGATGAAGTCGATGGAAAACTTATCACGAAGCCGGAAGTCCAGCATGCTGAACTAAATGCGATTGCCAAACTGGCTCAGAATGGCTATTCATCCGAAGGCGCAAAAATTTTTATTACTCACAGCCCTTGCCTCCACTGCTCTCTTCTTATTCAAAAGTGTGGGATAAAAGAAGTGTACTACCACACTACTTACCGGAGCTCAGACGGACTCGAATTCTTAAAAAAATCAGGTATTAAAGTCGAACAACTCTAAAAAAGGCTCCTTTGGAGCCTTTATGAAAAGAGAGTTTCTTACTTGGTTAGCTTATCTTTAAGAGTTTTGACTCCTTCATTGACCATATCATTGAATTGACCAAAGGTGATTCCAGAATACTTTTCTTTCGTCTTTTGGACCGCCTGATTAATCATGTCCCGGATTTCTCCTTCAGTTATTCCGCTGTATTTTTCTTTGAACTTAGCCAAAGAAGCAGCAATTAAGTCATTCAGCTCGCCTTCGGTCACATCACTTTCTTTATCCAGAGCTCTAGGATCCTGAACGAATTTACCTACTGCTGTTGCGACCAAATTTGAAAGTCCTTCGACTCCTTGTCCGCTTTCGGCTAGATATTTCATGGCGGCATCATTTAACTCTTCCGGCACTGAAACGTCCCATTTAACTAGTGACATCTTTATCTCCAAAAACCGTGAAAAAATTTCACATTAGTAACTCAATAATAAGAAGGATCCGGCGTAAATCTCTTACTTATTAACCAAAAAGAGTTATCAAGATCAATGTATAAATAAGGGTTTTCTTGAATAACCTGCTAAGTGTTTTCTTTAATATAAAAGCCACATTTCTTACGCAAGAACAGGAAAAAATATTTTAATTTGTATTATCAATTGTAAGTTTAGATTTCACAATTCATCCGTTTAGATAGGAATATCGTCCGTTCTTGAATGATCAGCAATACCCTCCTATTTTTGTAAACTCCCTGGCGTTCAATCAATCTAGACAAATTCTATAACTAATGATGTATATATTTTTATAACTCTTAATAATTGCCCATTAAGCCGAGTGGATGATTGTCTGTTTGAATATTCACTTTTATAGTTCCTTGGAATAGTTGGATCCCCCAACACTACTATCGTCTGAGGCAAATTCCACCCCCTTTTTTGGAAGCACCTCGGAAAAGGAATTCTAGGCATTATGCAAACTACACGAAGACATTTTCTAAAATCGTCTGCAGCATTTAGTCTTGCTTCTGCTGCCTTCAGCGCAAAAGCTGCCGGCAGATTTGTTCCAGGACAAGTCAAACCTTGGAAGCTGCACGATACTCAAGAGTTCTTAAATATTTGCTGCTACTGCTCCGGTGGCTGCGGCACAATTTGTTCTGTCAGAGACGGACAATTAGTTAACATTGAAGGCGACCCAGATAACCCCTGCAACTTGGGCGGCCTTTGCCCGAAAGGTTCTGCTTTAACAGGCCTTAGAGACATCGTTTCTCCGAAACAGAAACTCATTAATCACCCTTATCGTCTGACACAGCCTTTGGTTAGAAGACCGGGTTCTAAGGAATGGGAACCAATCTCTTGGAGCCAGATCATTGATGAAATCGCACGTGCAATCAAAAAGACACGTGACGAATCCTACACAGCTGTTGAAAACGGAGTTACAGTAAACCGCTGCGAAGGTATTGCCAGCTTCGGCGCTGCTCAGCTCAATAACGAAGAAGGTTACTTGGTTCAGAAATTTGCACGTTCTTTGGGTGTCGTTCAGATCGATAACCAGACTCGTGTTTGCCACTCTTCTACAGTTTCCGGCTTGGCCCCATCCTTTGGCCGTGGTTCTATGACCAGCCACTGGTGCGACTTCCAAAACTCAGACGTCATTCTTTCCATCGGTGCCAACAACGTAGAAAACCATCCATTGTCTTCCCGCTGGGTTCATAAAGCAGTAGATAAAGGCGCTAAATGGATTGTTGTTGACCCAAGATTCAACAGAACAGCTTCTCAAGCCGATATTTTTGCTCATATCCGTCCGGGCACAGATATTGCCTTCTTCGGCGGTATGATCAACTATATTCTCTCCAACAACCTTTATCAGAAAGAGTATGTCAAGGCCTATACCAACGCCACATACCTCATCAATAAAGACTTCAACTTTGACGTTGATGACGGCTTATTCACAGGGTGGGAAGATAAAGAACACGCATACGACAACAGAACATGGATGTATCAGACAGAAGAAGTCATTCCATGGGATTCTGAACCAGGTGCCAACGGCGCATGGATTAACAACCCGGGCGTTCCAAAATTTAATGCTCCTGCATTGAAAGTACCTAAGAAAGATCCGACCTTACAGGATCCACACTGCGTACTTAACTTGATGGCTAAGCATTATTCCCGTTACACCCTTGAAAAAGTTTATGAAGTTACAGGCATTGATCCGGAATTGCTTGAACTCATTTACAAGACATATGCAGCTTCCGGAGCACCAGAAAAGAGCGGCAACATTCTTTACGCCCTTGGACAGACTCAGCACTCCTACGGTTCTCAGAACTGTCGTATTATGTGCGTTGTCCAGCTTCTCCTTGGAAACGTTGGCGTTGCCGGCGGCGGCATCAACGCATTGCGCGGTGAACCAAACGTTCAGGGTTCAACCGACATTGGCGCAACAATGGACTTCACGCCTGGATACTTGGCATGGCCAATCTCCCAAAAGCATCCGACATTAAATGCCTACTTGTCCGCTGAAACATACGCAGCCGGTTACTACATGAACAAACCAAAATTCATGGTTTCCTTGCTTAAAGAATGGTTCGGTGAAAACGCTACAGCTGAGAACGATTACTGCTATGACCTTCTTCCGAAACGTTCCTTGAAGCACAACGATAGTACTATTCCTTCCTTCCAGTACATGAACGAAGGACAAGTTAAAGGCTACTTAGTCTGGGGTATGAATCCGGCTCACTCTGCTTCTAACGCCAAGTTCACAAGACATGCTATGGCTAAGCTTGACTGGCTTGTCGTTGCTGACTGGTTCGAAACAGAAACTGCTTCCTTCTGGAAAGCTCCGGACATGGATCCGACAAAAATCAATACTACCGTCTATATGTTGCCAGCAGCTTTGATTTATGAAAAAGAAGGATCCATTAATAACTCTGGCCGCTGGATGCAATGGAGACAGAAAGCCATTGAACCGCAGGGTCAGGCTAAGAGCGACTTCGAAATCCTTTCTCGTTTGTTCCTTAGAATTCGTCAGATCTATGCTAATGAAGGCGGTGTAAACCCAGAACAGATCCTTAAGGTCAACTGGAACTACAGAGACCCAATGGGCCACCTCGACGTTAAGAGCGTTTCTCACGCACTCAATGGTTACAACACCAAGACTGGCAAACTCCTTGGCGGCTATCATCAATTGACAGCCGACGGTTCAACAGCCTGCGGCGACTGGATTTTCGGCGGCTTCTACAACAATGAAGTTGCTAAGTGGGATCCGATGGAACAGCCATGTGCACGCCGTTCCTTAAATGACCCATCCGGCTTAGGCCTCTACTCCGAATGGTCCTTCTCATGGCCGGCAAACAGAAGAGTTCTCTACAACAGAGCTTCTGCTGACCCACAGGGCAAACCATGGAATCCAAACAAGATGCTTGTTTCTTGGAACGGGGAAAAATGGGTTAACAACGACGTTGGTGACTTCGTAACTTCTAAGGTTGAAAACGGTAAAGTTGTTCAAGTCCCACCAAATGACAACGCCTTCTTTATGACGTGGGAACAGCACTCCAGATTGTTTGCTTACCCGATGAAAGATGGTCCGATGCCAGAGCACTATGAACCGTATGAATCTCCTGTCAAGAACCTTCTTAACGGAAGAAATGACAGCCCAATGGTTCAGTTCACACAGTGGAAGAATGTTCAACGCGGTAACGCTGAAGAATTCCCGATTGTTGCAACAAGCTACTCCATTACAGAACACTGGCAGAGCGGTACACAAACAAGAAATATTCCTTGGCTTGTTGAGGTACAACCTCAGCCATTCGTTGAAATCTCCGAAGAATTGGCTAAAGAAAAAGGCATTAGAAACGGCGACAGAATCAGAGTCTTTAACAAACGCGGTTCTATCGTAGCCTGGGCAATGGTAACAGTACGTCTCAGACCAATGACTGTTAACAATAAACCAGTTCACACAATCGGACTTGTTCACCACTGGAGCTGGGCATCTGCCTTCTCAACCGGTGACACAATGAATGATTTGACACCAAACGTAGGCGATCCAAACTCTTATATTCCTGAATATAAGGCGTTCCTCGTTAATGTTGAGAAAGCCTAAGGAGGTAAAATAAATGACTACTAAATATATTAATCAAGAAGTAGCAATGCTTTTTGACTCCTCCAAGTGCACAGCATGTAAAGGATGTCAGATTGCTTGTAAGCAGTGGAACGTTTTGTTCTCACCACTCGGTTTGAACGAAAACAAGTTCACAGGAAGCTACCAAGCTCCTATGGACTTGAATGGAAGCAACCGTTTGATCATGACTTTCAAAGAAAAAAGAACTGAAAGCAAGGTCAGACCGGTGGAATGGGCTTTCGGAAGACGCTCCTGCTTCCACTGCACGGAAGCTGGCTGCGCCATGGTCTGCCCGACCGGTGCTCTTAAGATTCAGCCTAACGGTGTAGTTTCCGTTAACAAAGATATCTGCATTGGCTGCCAGTACTGCCAGATGGCTTGCCCGTTCGATGTTCCACGTTACTACGGCGTTGGCGATGACACAGCCAAGATCGACAAGTGCACAATGTGCTGGGATCGTCTTGAAAACGGTATGAAACCAGCTTGTGTTTCCACTTGCCAACCGGGCGCCCTCCACTTTGGTCCTCGTGATGAGATGATCAAGCTTGGTAAGGAACGTGTTGAATTCATGAAGTCCAGAGGCTATGACAAAGCTGAACTTTACGGCGAAAAAGAAATGGGCGGTTTGCACATTCTTCAAGTCTGCAAGTTTGGTCGCGAAGCTGCCGATCTTCCGGCAGATCCGAAGCTCTCTCCAATGGTCTCCATGTCTCAGCTCTCCAAACCGGCTGCCGGACTTGCTGCCATTGCAACAGCTGGCGGCTTAGCAGTCTCCTTGATTGCTGCTATCGGCTACAGACGCAAGAAACTGTCTGTTGAAGAAGCACGCAAGACATGGACAACACGTCAACGTACAGAAGGCGACAAGCTTGTTGTTGACGAACTCGACAAAATGAAAAAAGATCAAGCTGATCAAGGGTCAAAATAAGAGGTAAATCATGGTTGAAAAATATATCAAGAGACATTCTTTTCTGGCTCGTTTCACCCACGGAACAGCAGCCATCTGCTGTATTCTGTTAATTTTCAGCGGAATCTTTGTTTTCGTCCCGGCTGCTAATGCTTGGGCCGGTCCAGAGTTCACTATTGCGATGAGATGGCTGCACCGTTTGGCCGCTATTCCATTCATCCTCGTGCCGTTGTATGCCTTCTTCTTCTCCTTGAAAGGAGCAAAGCATTTGTTCTGCCAGAACATTTTTGGAAAGTGGGATGAAGACGACTACATCTTCGCTAAGAAGTTCCTTCCATACTTGTTCGCTCCTGGCAAAGTTCACATGCCACCTCAGAGAGAAGTTAAGAGTATGCAGCGCGTTGCTGACGGCACCTTGTTGTTCGCCGGTATCTTCGCAGCCATCAGCGGCATGATCATGTGGCTCAACACAGGTCTGCTCCCTGGCGGTGAATGGGCTATCCATTTCTCCCAGACAACATTGTTTGTTGCTAAGACAGTTCACATCGTCGCTTTCTTAGTATTCATCGTGTTCGGCTTGGGTCACGTTTACCTTGGCGGCGGCATCTTCCAGCCGTACCGTGGTACAGCCCGCTTGATGTTCGGCGACGGTAAAGTCAGTGAAGCTGATGCAGCTTATCACTGGGGATACTGGGCCAACGTCAAGATCGCTACTGGCGAAGGCGTCTCTGAAGAACAGAAGAACGATCCTGATCCGGTTCTGATCAAAGAAGCTCAGGCCGGTGTAAAAAAGGCCAGATAATCAAAAGTTAAATCTTTAATTTGCTAAAGATCCCGAAGTTAACCCTTCGGGATTTTTTTCGTCGGTATAGAAAAAATTTCTATTTGACTTATCTCCTTTCTTCTATCTTATAATGGTGGCTTCCGAGTGGTTTGCGCACCTTTTTCAATCGGACTCTTTCTCAAGGCAAAGGCGAAATATTCTTGAGAAGGAATCACATGCTTAACAAAAGTTCTATTCAATTACTCTCGGTTGCATACTTTTTTGCCGCTCCCGGACTTTCGTTCAGCTTACTAACATCTCGGATGCCTGCTTTATCTCAGAGACTTGGTATTGATCCTGCAATTGTGGGACTTATTTTGTTTTGTCTAGGATGCTCAAGCCTGTGTGCAATGGCCTTAACACCAAAACTTACAGCGAAATACAGCTCCAAACGCTTAATCACTATCGCAGCTTTACTTTGTCCTCTCTTCGTAATTCTTTGCGGCCTTTCTCCTAACATCTACGTTTTCTTTGTTTGTGTAGCCGCACTGGGTCTTTCTCTTGGCTTCGTCGATGTCACAATGAATGTACAAGGCGTTTTACTGGAAAAAGCAGAAAATAAATCTCGATTATCTTTTCTCCATGCGGTTTTTGCGCTTGCAGCCGCGGCTGCTTCCTTTGCAAGCGGCCTACTGACTTCTTTAGGTGCTGACCCCTATTTGAATTTTTTAATTTTGGGTGTGCCCTACGCCTGTTTCATTCCTCTCGCCTCAAAAAGACTTTTTGATGATAAAGAAAGCGATGAAGAAAAAACGGAACGAACAAAGTCCGTTAAATCTGTCCCGTTATTCATTATCTTTTGCGGAGTCTTCTGTCTTCTTGCCTCAGAAACCGAAGGTGTCGTTGTCGATTGGGGCAGCCTTTACATGGCATCACTTGACGGCGTGTCCCAAGCCATTGCAGCCCTTACCTTCGGATTCTTTTCTTTAGCCACAGCCGGCTGCAGATTATTCTGTGACAGGCTTAGAGATAATTACGGAGACAAAACGATTGCTGCGGCCGGAGGAGTTCTTAGCAGTCTTGGAGGCCTTTTAGTTGTACTTACTCCTTCTTTTCCTCTTCTGACTCTCATTGGTTTTGCGCTGTTAGGCGCCGGGCTCTCCCCTATCGTGCCCATTCTATTCAGCGCCGGAGGAAAAGTCCCGGGAGTTTCCCCCGCCATTGCAAGCTCCACAATTGCGCTTTTCAATTACGGAGGAATGCTTTTTGTCCCACCGCTTTTCGGCTACATAGTGCAGCACACCTCTCTGGCAATGCCCTTCATTTGCTCTATCTTCTCTTGTCTTGTCATTGCCGTCGGCTGCGGAGTACTTCTAAACAAAAGGCCTCATTAATCACTTAGTTACTGCCACCCAGGACTTTGGCTCAACTAAATCCTCCAGTTCTTGAATAGTTAATTTAATAGCGGTATTCGGTGTTCCGCAAGCAGGATAAACGTAATCAAAGACTTTCAAAGAATCGTCCAAATATATTTCCAAACCGTCATTTTGTTCAGTAAAAGGACACACTCCGCCGACAGGAAACCCCGTCCTGTCGGCCACCTCTTCAGCTCTAAGCATTTTTGCTTTGGTTGAAAAAGTCTCTTTGAACTTTTTGTTATCTACTTTTGCAGTACCTGCACAAACAAGCATCACGGTTTTTTCTCTAACATCAAAGCTCAAAGTTTTCGCTATTCTCGCCGGTTCACAACCAAGTGCCTGTGCAGCCAAATCCACAGTAGCCGTCGAGTCTTTCATTATAAGAATTTTGTCTGCATAGTTTCTTGCTGCCAAAAAATCTTTGGCTATTTTCTCTTCCATCTTTACAACCTTAAAAACTTTCTTAACTCTTCTGCTGAGCCGCACAGAGATAGCGGATTCATTTTCTGAAGATCTTCTTTTTTAGCCGCGCCGTAAGTCACTGCAACCGAAGATGCTCCGGCATTTTGAGCCATTTGTAGATCTAAACAAGAATCTCCGATTACCAGCATTTTCGAGCACTCGACTCCGGAATCGTCACTGATCGAATAAAGCATGGAGGGATTTGGCTTGGAAAAATTATCGTCAGCAGTTTGAACACTTTCAAACAACTCCTCCAAACCGTATTTAGTTAAAACGCGCTTCATTCCTTTATTGCTCTTTCCGGTAGCAATCCCTAAACGAAGCCCTGCGGCATGCATATCTCTTAAAAGAGTTTCCATGCCGTCTATGAGCTGCAAATTTGCTTCTCGAGGCAGATAGTGACTTGTATAAAAACCAAAATACTCCGAAAACCGTTCGGGAGGACAATCCGGACAGCAAATTCTCAGACACTTTTCCGTACTTAAACCGATCGTTGAACGAACCACATCATCGTCCGGCACCGGAAATCCCATTTCTTTGCAGGCATACTGATAGCTGCAGATGATTGAACTTATGGTGTCGAGAACAGTTCCGTCCCAGTCAAATACAAAAAAATCAAAATCTTTATAAGAAACCATTTATTTAACTAAAACGTCATACTGTTCTTGAAGGAATTCACTTTCCAATTGAAGTTTTATCGGCTTCTGTATTGAGTCGCCTAATAAAGCCAGAGCTTCGCTTTCTTCGTCTAAAAACATATCGATAACGCTCTGGTTAGCCAGAATAGTGAATTCTTTAGCGTCTTTGAACTGATGATATTCACGCAAAACTGCACGCAAGATCTCATAGCAGACTGTCCTTGCAGTTTTGATTTCGCCTCGCCCTCCACAGGTAGGACAGGTTTCGCACATTAAATGGGCCAAAGACTCTCGAGTTCTTTTACGCGTAATCTGGACCAAACCAAGCTCTGTAAAGTCGCTAATGAAGATCCGGTTTCTGTCATTCTTCACCGCATTTCTAAGCTCTGACAGGACGCCTGCCTGATGCTCGGGATTATTCATGTCGATAAAGTCCACGATAATAATGCCTCCGAGATTTCTCAGTCTCAACTGTCGTGCAATCGCATGCGTAGCTTCAAGATTTGTTTTGTAGATTGTATCTGCAAAGTCCCTTCTTCCGACAAAGCCTCCGGTATTGACGTCAATCGTCGTCATAGCTTCGGTTTGGTCAAGAATCAAATAACCTCCGGATTTCAAATTCACGCGCCGGCTCAGAGAATCTTGAATCTCGGCTTCAAGATTGTACTGATCAAACAAGGGTCTTTCGCTTTGATAAAGAGAAAGCAAGCCAAGTGAGTCGGGAACGAACTTCTCTGCAAAAGATCTGAGTTCTTCATAAACGTGAGGATTGTCCACAAGAATCTTGGATGTTTTCTCGTTTACGAGGTCTCTTAATACTTTCTGCCCAATAGAAACATCATAGTAAAGAAGTGCCGGTGCAGGTGTGACGTGAGTTTTCTTTTCAATTTCCTGCCACTGTTTAACCAAGAACTTCATGTCATTTACGAAGTCCTCCGGCTGAGCATCCTCACCGCTCGTCCGAACAATAAAGCCGCCTTTTTGCGGACCTTCAGTTTTGGTTATCAGTTCAACAGCTTCTTTTAAGCGTTCCCTTTCAGCGCTGTCTTCAATTTTTTGACTAACTCCGATATGAGAATCAAATGGCAGATATACAAGGAGACGGCCCGCTAAACTGATTTCAGTTGTCAGCCTGGCTCCTTTTGTCCCAATCGGATCTTTAGCTACTTGAACTAAAACAACTTGTCCTTCATGAAGAAGTTTTTCTATGGGTGCAGTTCCGTTTTCTTGCTGTGCTTGGCGCATATCTCCGACATGAAGAAATCCAGCCCGAGGAAGGCCGATTTCTATAAAAGCCGACTGCATTCCAGGCAGAACTTTTCCGACAATACCTAAATATATATTTCCAATCAGGGAAGCCTCTGCGAATCTTTCGATCCGTAATTCTTGAAGAGTGCCGTCTTCCAGTACAGCTACTCTTGCCTCATGAATCGAACTATTGATTAATATTTCCTGCATTTTTTATCCTAATTTTTTGGATAATTTTATCCTCATAGAAGCAGGATTTACTTCTCTACAAGAAAACACACCTTGATTCCTTAATTTGTGTGGCTCCCTGCATTTTCAATTTATCTTGCGGGATAATGCAGTATCTTTTGAAAATGCAGTGATATGTTTAACAGTAAAAGCAAAGCTAATAACACCTCATCAAAGGCAGATAAAAACAAAAAATTAAGCATTGATGATGTTAAAGAGTTGACTTGGACCCGCATCCTTGAATTATCGGCGCTCGAACAGAAAAAATTTACTGCCGAAGACAGCTCTACATGCACCTCAGAAGCAGCCTTGCAAGTGGGAGAAAGCGGTTCTCAAAAAGATTTCCTCCTGACTCGTGCGACGAAAGTTCTCGATCTTCTAAAGCAAAAAGCACCGGAACTTCTTCAGCCGGAACCCTCAGACTTACGAGTATGGACTATCGGGCTTATTTTTGTTTGTCTTGCATTTCTGCTTGGCGTCATTACTGATGAACTGGCAACGACCGGCAACAAAATCAACTTACTGTCTCCCCCTCTTCTCGGCTTGTTCTTATGGAACATCTTGATATATATATGGCTTATGGTCTCCTTCATCGTACGTTGCGTAAGAAAAGAAAAGACCTTCGGAGCAGGACCTTTGAGAGAGCTTTTAAGTTCTTCGTTCACCAAGATTCAGACGACTGCAAGTAAGAAAAGTCCTACTCTTACCCAATTCTTTAAAATTTGGATACCGGCTGAAGCTCCCTACCTACGCAGAATCGTTGCCTGTATTCTCCATTTGTCGGCAATGTGTTTTGGGTTGGGTCTTATCTTTTCAATCGGCATTAGAGGCTGGGGAACAGCCTATACGGCCGGATGGGAGAGCACCTGGCTTGCTGAGAAACCGAACGCAGTTCTGGCCTTCCTTAATTTGGTCTATAACATCCTTCCAAGCAACGACAATCTCTTTCAGACGTTAAATACTGAAGTTGTCAAAAATATGCGGTTTGATGTCACTCCCGCCGGAGTTCCCGCAACTTACTGGATGATTCGATTAATTACCGCAACGGCAATTATCGTTATCATCCCTCGCTTGTTCTTATTCCTTTATAACAAGGTGAGAGCAAATTTCATTAAAAACAACTTTCCTATTAATCTTCAAACACCTTATTATCAAAACATTATTCGACAGTGGCATGGACAATCAATGACAATCAGAGTACTACCTTTCGGAAAAGACCTTACAACGGAAGAAAAGAACAATATTGAGGATCTTTCTTTAGCGATTAATCAGTCCGGGAACAAGTTTATTTTCGAGCCGACAGCGCATGAAGATACTCCTCTTCCAACAATCGAAAACGGTAAAGCTGAAGAGCTTTGGATTGTTTTCTCGATGGCTGCCACTCCGGAAAAAGAAGTACATATTCAATTCGCCAAAGATATCCGAGATTTGTGCAATAAAAATGAGGCATCATGCAAAGTCCTTATTAATTCAGACGTCTTTATTGAAAGATTCTCCGGAACTCCTAAGAGAATCGAAGAAAGAAAGAAGAATTGGTCTACATTCTTGGACAGCACAGCCGTTCCCTATGCCTTTGCTAATTTAGATTCTTTAAACGTTAAAGAAATCTCGGAAGAATTTGATAAAACATCTAACCATCATTAGATCTAGACATGAAACAAGATCCCCAGAAAATCAATTTATCTTTAGTGAGCCACACCAACGTTGGTAAAACGACTCTGGCCAGAACTCTTCTAGGAAGAGATATCGGAGAGGTGGAGGATCGCTCACACGTCACAACCGAACCTGAAGACTATGTTTTGCTTCGTGCCCCTGATGACAGCGAACTGATTCTTTGGGATACTCCGGGATTTGGAGACAGTGTCCGCCTAGCTAAACGTCTTGCGGGAAGAAGCAATCCTATCGGGTGGTTTACCAGTGAAGTTTGGGATCGCTTAACCGACAGGACTCTCTGGCTGAATCAGCAAGCGCTGAAACATATCAAGGACATTTCTAACGTAATCTTGTATTTGGTTAATGCCAGCGAATCCCCGGACTCCGTGCCTTACGTCAAGGCCGAAATGGAAATCCTTACTTGGATTGATAAGCCGGTCATCGTCCTATTGAACCAAATGGGAGAGATTCTTCCGCGGGAAGAAGAAAACAAAGAAGTTCAGTTGTGGAAAGACTTTTTAAGCAATTACAAATTCATTGTTGCTGTTCTCCCTCTGGATGCATTTGCAAGATGCTGGGCGCAAGAATATGAACTTTGGGATGAAATCGGCAAAGCACTGCCCCCTGAACAGCAAGCGGCATTTACTTCTTTGAAGGCCACCTGGGTAAGGCAAAAACAGGCTCTTTACTCCAGCTCTATGGATGCCATGGCCGGATATTTGGTCAAACTCAGCAACGATAAAGAAATTCTTGCAGCACAGTCCTTGGTTGAAAGACTTAGAGCGATTGGCAGAACTCTTGGTTTCATCAAAAAAGATCTTCATGGTGAAATTCAGGACGCTCAAGTAGCCCTTTCTACAAGAGCTGCAGATTGGCTTTGCAACTTAACACAGAAGCTGATTTCCATTAACGGCCTTGAAGGAAAAGGCGTTAAGGGAGAAATTCTGAGAAGAATGCGTACTGACTGGGTGACGGAAGAAAAAATCGATACAACAGCCGCTACGCTATTCGGTGCTGTGGCAGGCGGTGCTGTAACCGGATTAGCTGCAGATATCGCTACGGGAGGTTTAACGTTAGGTGCCGGAACCATTGGCGGTGCTATTGCCGGTGCTTTGGGAGGCGTCGGAGCAGCTACTGCTTACAACGTAAAGAAAGGTACGAAGGAAAATCTTATCAGCTGGAGTCCATCCGCAATGGAAGGCTTCGTGGTAGAAACAGTATTGCTTTATTTAGCCGTTGCACATTTCGGCCGCGGCCGCGGCAAATGGGAACAAAGCGAATCTCCTGCCTTTTGGAAGTCCCTTGTGGAAAAGATTGTGAAAGAAGAAAATTTTGATTTCAAAGACTTCAGAAATCAAAAGATCGATGCGGATCAAAGAAAAGCCGAATTTGTGAAGCTTTTAGATTCCGTGACAAGAAAGGTTTTCAAAGAACTTTACGGCGTAACGATTTAGCACTAAGCCAAAAACAACAAAGAGGCTGTTGCAAAATTCCCTCTTCCTAAGAGGGATTTTCACAGCCCTTCTTCTATTGACAAAAAGTATTCTATATAAGAATTATCCCGTTGATTTAAAAGCAAACAGAGGGAATCGAACCCCCTGCATGCTATGGTGAAGTGTTCTATACCAAAGACACTTACCATGGCCTATTTTACCGTTTCTGAGGACTTGCTTTTTTATGCCTGTCCCCTTCCGCTATCTGAGCGTAAAAAACTTGACGCATATTTGTTACTTTTAGAGAAATCATCTGCTGGAAAATACTTAAAGCAGATAAACTTCGATTCTGAGCCTGGCAGACCAAAAATCGACCAGTGCCGACTCTTTGCTGCGGTTCTATATTGCTTTGCCCTTGGTAAAGCCTCTCTCCGAGAAATGGAGACGGCCTGCTTCACGGATCTAAGAATCATTTACTTAATCGGGGACGTCCAGCCAAGTGCAGCGAGTTTCTCTCGGTTCGTCACAAGTTTAATTCCAAATATGCCTGCTATTTTTGCGACAATAATGAAGCGCATCTTTTCCGAATGCGGGAAAGATATGGACACGCTCTATTTGGACGGAAGCAAATTTGAAGCCAACGCTAACAAGTACAAATTTGTTTGGAAACCCACGACTCTTCATCTTCGACTAAGTGAGAAAGTGGCTAACCTATTGAAATTAATGCATCTAGAGGAAGGTCTGCCCAACGAAGGAGTTATTCCGGCAAAAACTATTATGAAAAAAATAGAAGATGCAGAAAAAATATCTTCAACCCTCATAGGTGGTGGTGAAAAGGCTCTTTTAAAAATGAAATCTCAGCTTTCTCAGTACCTAATAAAATCAATTGAGTACGAAGAGAAAAAAGCTATCTGCGGAGAATCTAGGAATTCTTACTACAAAACCGACCACGATGCTACTGCCATGTGCCTGAAGGAAGATTACTACAGTGGGTTAGGTAGCCAAATGCATGCTGCGTATAACACCCAAATCTTAGTGAGTAACGGTTTTATCGTTACGTACTACGTGTCACAAGACAGAACCGATGCGCGTACTCTTGCGCCGACATTAGACCAATTCTTCCAATGGTACGGAATTTATCCCAAAAGAGTTTGCGCAGACGCAGGCTATGGAAGTGTTAACAATTATGAATATTGTGAACAGAAAGGAATCCAAGCCTTCATCAAATACACAGCCTGGAACGGTGAAAAGACTGGAAGAAATCCTGCCACTTATGAGTACATCGATACGCAAACTATCCGGTGTTTGGGAGGGCGCGTGGGAGAAAGAATACAGTGTCCCGAGGGCTATTATTCCAAGGCGGACTATGCTTTCTTCCTGGTCAAAAGCTGCGCTAAATGTGACTTTGAGGGCTATTGCAAACGCTTCTTAAAAAGCAAATCGAAAAGAAGCCGGATTTTTGAAATTCAACCACGTTGGGTCCAGTTGAAGCAACAAGCTAGAGACAGACTTCTGTCTCCCGAAGGCATAGAAATCAGAGTTAATAGGAGTTGTCAGGTTGAAGGTGCCTTCGGAGTAATTAAGCAGAATATGGACTACAAAAGGTTCAGACGACGCTCGATGGGAAGGGTAACAGTCGAGTTCGCCTTGACTTGCCTAGGGATGAATATAAGAAAATATCTTAGGTTTGCAATGTCCGGCGTGCTCCCGTTTTATTGGGTTGCTCCTGAAAATTTAAAGGCAGAAACTTTCAAAACTCCATCAGCAAAAAGAATAAAAAACCGAATGGAAAAGAAGCGAAAACTACAACCTAACGAGATAGCTAAAAAGGGGTATAGGAGAAAGGGGAAGTACTAACTCGAAAAACATCGAATTTTGCAACATCCCCTTTGTTGTTTTTGAAGAAAGAATTCCAAATTAACGGTCGTGATCCGTATAAGATTTTGGCTCCAAGTATTTGATCTTCCAGTTGAAAATTACACAGGACATTCTTAAACCAACGATAAAAATCATACCGATCCAAAGAGACCATTCTAAAGAAAGTCCAAGCTCTAGAAGCATGATATAGAACCATCCCCCTAAGAAGCCAACAGAAGCATAAGGGGAGCGGTCAGAAACAACAGCCGGCATCTTATTCAAGAATACATCACGCATAAGACCGCCGAATACGCCGGTAATACAACCAATAATGACGGAAGAAAGCCAAGGAACGTTGGCTGCGAGAGAAAGAGAAGTTCCGGAAATACAGAAGATGCCTAAACCGATAGCGTCAGCGAAAATATACCAATCCTGAGCATTTTTTCTTTTCTCAAAAAAGTTATTTATCCAAGGCGCAACTGCAACAATGAGGAAGGTAGCAAGAACATAAGCCTCGTGATCGATCCAATAGAAAGGTCGTCTATCAATAATCAAATCACGCAGCATCCCACCGCCAAAAGCCGTGGAGAAAGCCACTATAAAGACCCCCACCGGGTCAATTTTTCTTTTCATACCTTCAAAAACCCCGGATAAGGCGAAGGCAACGATTCCTACAAAGTCGAAAACAGGAATTAAAGCATTTAAAGCCGTGATATCCATTTTCTCAAGCCGTTCATATTATTAAGAAAGTGGAAACTATATAGGAGAACAACTTAAATTGGTAAGCTTTTCTTCCAATTCCTAGGTGAAAACCTTATCCAAATGACAAAGTTAACTGCAAGAGGTTATTTCTATCCGGGGGTTGTTTTGTTTTTTACTTTGAGCGATGACAAGCTATGCCATCGGAACTGCTAAAGAATAAGTTGCAAACATGGTCAAACCCATGAATACCAATACAACCAAAGAAATTAATCGAACGAGTGTCGGACTTGTCAAATTAAACTCCCACAACAATCAAGATAACGAGGATTAGTTATTTTTATGTTCGATATTGCTCGAACTCACGAGAATTCTAAGCATATTTAACAAATAAAAAAAACGGGAAAACTCTTAGCTTTTGGGGCTGACAAGTAAACAAAATTTACAGTCAGAATACTCCTTCCTTCCCTCCTCAATTAAATCATCACGTTAGAAGAACACGCAAAGGAATGTGGAAATATAGCTAGTTACAGGAAGTCACAAAGCACCGTCGAATCTAAGGACTTCTACTATTCTAGGAATTACCTATCATTTCTATAGTTCTTCCTAAAACAGTCACTCACACTCTCAATCTTCTTTGCATTCTCAAAAAGTAATGATTCTGTCATCCGAAAAAATTAGAATGGAGTCAAAAGAACTACAAAGGACATTTATGAAAATACTTCTTCCTCTGGACGGCAGTGTTTATAGCAAGAAAGCCATCAATTACCTCTCTCATTTGGAAGACATTAAAAAATTTACTAATACAGTCTTCTTAGTCAATGTTCAGAAAAAAATTCCTTCATCTATTGAAAACAAACTCAAAAACGGAGTTGTTGAAGAGCTCCAAAATGCTGAGAGCCGAGCTATATTGAAACCGGCCAAAAAGAAACTTGAAGAAGCCGGTTACAAGGTAAAAACCAAGGTGTGCTTCGGACGTGCAACAGAAAATATCGTTAAGGTCTCCAAGGAAATTAAACCTGACTTGATTATTATGGGATCGCACGGGAGAACACCTGTTAAGGGTCTTTTGTTCGGCTCTAAAACCTCCTCCGTGCTCGCTTCTACCAAAGCTCCGATGCTGGTCTTAAGGAAGGAATCTCAGTATGCTGAAGACAGAATGCGTGTTGGAATTTGCATTGACGGATCTGAATACAGCAATGCCGCAATTAAATATGCCCAGCAACATATGCAGTTATTCGGCAAAGATCCTATCTTTTATCTCATCAATGTCATTACGCCTCATAGCGGACTGATTATTCCTGAAGTCTCAGCATTCGGTGCTCCCGCCATGACAAAGGAAGAGTTCGAAAGAGAACAAAGGATACCTTTTGATGAGAAAGTCGAGCCAATTTATGAAGAATTAAGAAACAAAGATATTGAGGCAAAAGTAGTCCTCCTAAAAGGAGATCCCTCAGAAGAAATCGCTAAATATGCGGTAGAGAACAACTTATCGCTGCTGATATTAGGCACCCATAGGCGAGGGGCGTTTACTTCCATGATGATGGGGTCGACAGCGATGAGAATCGGCTCTGCCTGCCACCTGCCCTTGCTCCTTGTTCACCATGTCACTGAAGAAGTAGAGGAAAGCAAAAATAAAGACGATACGTCTTCCGAGCGTTAAGAAAAACATCCGGATCAGAAAGATCCGAGGAATCTC
Organism: Turicimonas muris; assembly: GCF_002221595.1. Lineage (GTDB taxonomy): Bacteria > Pseudomonadota > Gammaproteobacteria > Burkholderiales > Burkholderiaceae_F > Turicimonas > Turicimonas muris. The sequence goes on along the minus strand of NZ_NHMP01000010.1, from coordinate 46,086 downwards.
TCAGGAGCTGTGTAAACGTTAGCTGAGTTTTCTCTGCAAAATGCGGCTAACGTTATATTTGCCTTTCTCGCCAGTTCAATAGCAGTATTGGTCGGAGCAGAAATAGCAAAGACGATTTCAATGCCGGAAACTGCAGCTTTCTGAACCATTTCGAAAGAGGCCCGAGAACTTAAAAATAAGACTTCCTTCTTCCAATTATTTATCGCTTTTAAGCCCAAGACTTTATCGAGAGCTACGTGTCGGCCGATATCCTCAATGCCTCCTAAAAAATTGCCTTCACTGTCTAAAGCCGCAACAGCATGCATACTTCCGGTCGCGGCTCCGATTTGCTGAGCCTCTCTGATTTTCTGGAGGCCGAAATGATAATGCTTCAAATCAAAAGTATAGGTGTTAGGAAGACGAGAAACTTCTTTATAGACCTTATCTAAATTTTCCGTACCACAGATTCCGCAGCCGGTGCGGCCTGCCATGCTCCTTCTTTGATCTTTGAGATTCCAGAAACAGCGAGGAGATATCTCCATTTCTACAACAAGACCATTGTGACAGCCCGGTTTAATCTCTATATCGAAGATATGGGAATAATCAGGAACGATTCCTTCAGAAATAGAGAAACCAACAGCAAACTCTTTCAGATGCTGCGGCGAGCACATCATTACAACATGAGAAAGGCCGTTATAAACCAATGCGACAGGAACTTCTTCCGCAACAAAATCCGACTTTTTCTTCCAAGACGGAAGTTTGATTACCTCAATCTCAGACTGGACCGGCGGCAAAGAAAAAATTTCTTCCTGCAATTCTCCCTCCTATTTGGCAGGAAATTTACGCAAAAAAGCGCGTAATCCGTAAAAACAGTAATTATTTCACGAATTTTTAGACCGCCTCAAAAAATCCTCTAGGGCAAACTTTTGATAACGTATTGGATTACACCCAAAATGCAGCATTCACTGTCGGCTAAGGAGTATACGACTTCTCCAGTCGGAGTATCCATAGAGAGAGTGACTGCATTACCTTCCATTCTAAATTTTCTTAAAGAGTAAGAAGAATTGTGTCGAACAAGAACAACATTACTTTCTTTCGGAGGAACTTTTGAGTTAACTATCAACATGTCCCCGTGCTTGATGCCGGAAGAAAAAGCACTATCGTCCGGTGCGGAACAAATTAAAGAAGAGAGAGGATCATGGATTAATAATCTATTTAAATCCAATGAGGTATTTTCTGAAAAAGACGGCTGAGAATCTGGATTGGAAATTTTTTCAGTTCCGCTCTTCTGTATTTGCTCACGAACCCATTTCGAACCTCCGAGCTCACGGAGTTTTGCAATGAGATCTTCGGTAAGAACTACAGTTGTGACCTTACTGACGGAAGCGTCGGGGCCTGGTTTTCGTCCTGCTCCGGCTCTTTTTCCTCCCCATCCGGATTTTGCAGCTCGCTTATGACTAGAATTCGTCATTTTTCCCTTGTTTTGTTTTATTTAAAGATATATTTTTCTTTTTCTATAACTTTGTAATTTACCTAATTATAGGTAATTTATAAGGCATAAAGATACTGAAAAAACGCAAAAATATGAAGCAACTACAATAATTCTTACATCATAATCATTTTGCGAAAAACATTTTCATGTAATGAAAAGAAATTATAAGTTTAAATAATCAAAACTCCGGAATTACTCTTTGCTCGAATCCTCTTTTTTCGCCTTTTTGAGTACGTGTTCCCTCGGAAGCTCCCGCTTTTTTATTGGTGTAACGCTTCAATAAGACAGCAAGTTTCGCCCTTCTCTTCTCGGTGATCGTGTCCGCATTTATGGGCTAAAAATTCTAGCTCAGACTTTAATGATTCAAGCTGAGTAATCTTTTTATTAATTTCGAGAATATGATTTTCGATGATTGAATGAGCCTTACGGGCGTCACTAGCCTGAGCGCTCTTGAGATTGATTAATTCTTTTACTTCATCAATCGATAAATCCAGCGCACGGCAATGAAGGATAAACTGCAGCGCTTTTTTGTGTTCTTCTCCGTAAACCCTGTAGTTTCCTTGTGTTCTTGGCGCAGCTGGAAGAAGGCCGGAGGTCTCGTAAAAACGAATGGTCCCAACCTGACAACCTGTTATTTTTGCTAATTCACCTATCTTCATCAGAAATTACCCTAAATTAACTTGACTCTAAAGTAACTATAGGATTTTAAATTATCCCATAAACAACATATTGGGAAATAACGATGAAGGATGATATAAAACAAGCGCCCGAAAACGGAAGTCTTCAGCCACAGACACAAAAAGCTGTTTCGCACGACTCTCCCGAGAATATCAAAGGGAACTCTGAAACTAAAATGTGCAACTGCGGAAAGTATCCCGGACAGCCTTGTCGTTGCTTGGAAGATGCCTTAAAAGCAAATTCTGTTCACGCCCATTCTCAAGAACATCGCTGCTGCGGTCATCATCACGAAACCTCAGAAACAAGCAGCTCTTCCAAATCCGAAACCGAATGCTGTTCTCACGAGCATGGCACTCATTGCTGCGAGTCTCATTCGCACGAACATCAAGAGTGCTGCTCAGCTCATAACCATCATGAACATCATGAGTGTCATTCACATGAACATGCAGGATGCGGATGCGAACATCATCATGAAGAAAAACATGAGCATCATGAGAGTCACGCTTGCTGTGCAGAACACGTTCATTCTCATGATAAGCATTGTTGCTGCGGCCACGACCATTCCCACGTCGAAAACAGCATGGATACGGACTGGAATGTCTCAGAGGTTAAGCCCACTCAATATAAACTGCTTTTTGCAACTCTCGGTTCATTAGTCGGCGTTCATGATGTTAATCTAACCCCGGAAGGGCTGCGCATTATTCATACTCCGGAGTCCCTCCCGGCGATTGAAGAAGCCTTCTCAAAAAACAATCTGAAACTCAAGCGTGTTGTCGATAACAAAAAGCAAACTTCCCAGATCAGAATCCCTCAAATGGATTGCCCGACCGAAGAAGGTCTCATCCGCAAGAAACTGAACGGCATCGAAGGTGTTAGCGGACTCCAATTTAACTTGATGAACCGAATTCTTACTGTGTCTTATCTGCCGGGACAACTGCCGGTTATCTTAGCTGCAATTAAATCTCTCGAATACGATCCTGAAGTGATTGAGGGTCAGAAGACCAGTCTCTCGGAATTTAAACCGACCAAAATCAATTGGTGGAGATATATTTTCTGCTTAATTCTTGCACTTGGTTCGGAAGCATGCGAGCTGTTGAATTTAAATGAATACGTTTCAATAGCATTGGCCGTGGCAGCCATCCTCTTTGTTGGCGTAGGGACTTATAAAAAAGGCTTTATTGCCATTAAGAACCTCAACTTTAACATGAATGCCCTAATGGCCGTAGCCGTGACCGGTGCCGTATTAATCGGTTCCTGGGCAGAAGCTGCTATGGTCATGGTTCTTTTTGAAATTTCCGAGGCTATTGAGCAGCTTTCTTTGGATAAAGCACGCGGCGCGATCCGCTCTCTTCTTTCCATGACACCCCAAAAAGCTACGGTACAAAAAGACGGTAAATGGGAGGAGATTGAAGCCGATGATGTCCGCGTCGGCGACACCGTTCGTGTAGAGCCCGGCGAAAGACTAGCGGTTGACGGCAAAGTCATCTCAGGAAACTCTTCGTTGAATCAAAGTGCAATTACCGGAGAAAGTCTTCCGGTAGACAAGAAACCCGGTGATGCTGTTTTTGCGGGCTCTTTGAATGAAAATTCAGAGCTTATTTACGAAGCAACCTCAACAGCTCAGAACTCAATGCCAGCGAGAATTATCAGCGCCATTGAATCGGCTCAAAGTTCTCGTGCACCTACTCAGAGATTTGTTGACAGTTTCGCTAAGGTCTATACACCTCTGGTTTTCTTAATTGCTTTAGCCACGGCCGTTATTCCTCCCCTCGCACTCGACGGAGATTGGTACGGCTGGATCTACAAGGCCCTTACTTTGTTGGTTATTGCGTGTCCCTGTGCCTTGGTAATTTCTACTCCTGTAACTATAGTCACCGGCTTGGCTAACGCAGCAAAACGCGGAATATTAGTTAAAGGCGGAATCTACTTGGAAAAAGGGAGAAAACTTCAGCTTATTGCTTTCGACAAGACCGGCACTATTACTGAAGGCAAGCCTCAGGTTCAAGAAGTTGAGATGTTAACTGACGTAGATCCGAACACCGTATTAACTCTGGCTGCCGCTTTGGCCGACCGGAATTCTCACCCGGTAAGCAAAGCAGTCTCCGAACATGCCGCAGCTCACGGACTTCAAGGTTCTAAGCTTGCCGAGGTTAATGACTTTACCGCCCTCCCGGGCCAAGGCGTAGTAGGAACAATTGAAGGTACGGAATATTATTTGGGCAATTTAAAAGGTTTAGATCGCTATCTGCTCCAGAGCCAAACCATCCGAGATAAATTCTCTGCTTTGGCCGAAAAAGGTTGCTCTCCGTTGGTTCTAGCCAGTTCCAAGAAGGTGCTGGCTTGTTTCGGAGTAGCTGACTCCATTAAGTCTCACTCTAAAGAAGCTATCGAAAAGCTTAATTCTTTGGGTTTAAAGACCGTCCTTTTAAGCGGAGACAACTCTAAAACCGCTGAAAGAATCGGTAAAGAAGTTGGCGTTCAAATGGCTAAGGGAAATCTTCTTCCTGAAGAAAAACAGCATTTTGTTGATCGCTATGCGAAGAAAGATGTCACTGGTATGGTCGGTGACGGCATTAACGACGCCCCTGCTCTTGCTCGAGCCGATATTGGCTTTGCCATGGGTGCCGCAGGAACAGATACCGCAATTGAAACTGCCGATGTCGCGTTAATGGACGATGATTTGAGAAAGCTTCCCGCATTTATAGAACTGTCTAAGGAAACTTTCAAGATTCTTTGTCAGAACATCATTATTGCTTTATCCATTAAAGCCATTTTCTTTGCTCTGACCTTCTTAGGAATGGCCACAATGTGGATGGCGGTATTTGCAGACACAGGCACCTGCTTGATTGTTGTTGCAAATGGTTTAAGGCTTTTAACTTGGAAGCCGTCGAAATAATCCGCTTTCAAACTGAAAAAGCACTGCGAATTCCGGCAGTGCTTTTTCTTTTTTTGCGAGTGAACTTAGCCTAATTTTGCTTCGACGGCTTTTCTAATTTCCTCTTCGGAAGAAGCAAAAGAACCTTGGACAAAAGGAGGCTTGCCTCCTCCTCGGCCGTTCAGTTCCTTATTTAGTTCTCTCGATAGAGCGGCCAAATTCGGCTCTTTAGAGAAAAGTATGTAATTAAAGAGTTTCTTCTCTGCTTGTTCTGATAGAACAAGAATGGATTCGAAATTCTTTTTCTCGGCCAAACGATTGCAAAAGACCTTTATCTCAAAAGGAGTTAATTCCGGTTCAGAGACGAACAATAACTTGCCTTCAGAAGGAAGAGAATCAGAAATCAAATTCATGATCCTTTCCGATTTCTTCGAAAGTTTTTCTGCCAACTGATTCTTTTCTGAATAAAGCTGTTTTAAAGCACCGGAAATTTCTTGAGGTTTAGCTGACAACTGTTCTACACAGGATGCGCTTTCTCTTAAGAGCATATTGATGTAGTTGATCAGGCGTTTACCGGCGGCAAATTCAACCCTTGTCCCTCCTCTATGCTTAAAGGAAGAAAGTATTTTAAAAGACCCAATTTCCGCTGTATTTTTTACGTGAGTACCGCAACAGGCACAGATATCAGCCTCCGGGAATTCAACAATTCGAACTTTTCCCTTGAGTTCTTTCTTACTTCTGAAATCCAACGCTTTGAGTTCTTCTTCACTTGGGAAAAAGATATGAATGTTTTGTCCTTTTCTGAAAGCCGCATTGGTCAATTCTTCCATTTCGGCCAACTGCTCAGGGGTGAGATAACCGTCAAAATCAACGGTTAGGACATCATCTCCCATATGGAAACCGACATTGTTGAAACCATATTTTCTATTGACTAAGCCTGAAAAAATATGTTCGCATGAGTGATTCTGCATGTTGTCATATCTACGCGCCCAGTCAATTTTTCCCTTGACCGTTTCTCCGACTTTCAGATCTTTATCCGTCTGATGGACGACTTGACCATTTTGTCTTTTTACAAATAAGACTTTAGCGTCGCCTAAATTTCCCAGATCGGAGGGTTGGCCGCCTCCTTCCGGATAAAAAGCCGTATCGCTTAAAACTACATCAAAACCCTTTTTACCAACAGTACAAGAAAGGACCTCTGCTTCAAATTCTTGGCAGTAAGGATCCCGATAAAACAACTCGTTTAATTCTTCCATTTTTATAAGACCAATTGTGCCTGTAAGTTATTCTTCTGATGCTTTTGATTCGGTATAAGCCTTGCGAATTTGATCTCTTATCCACGCCGAACCACCAAGTTCTTTTAATTTTTCTTTATCTTCTTCCGTTAAAAGAATCGTAGTCCTTGCTAAAGGCTTAGATGCTACAAGAGGGCGGCCTCTCTTCTTGATAATCCAGAGATCCGAAACGTCCTGCTCGATTTCGCCGCGATTTTCACCCGATTCATCCAGAAGACCTGCAAGACATTTAAGATCTTCCTCCATAACAGCCAGAATTCTTTGGTAGTTGGCTTCTTCTTTTTTGGTTCTGGAGGAGACTTGTACAGGAATGACAAATTCGGCGGTCATCTTTGCCGAACCGACGCATTTATCTTTAGAAATAAAGTAAACGTAATATGCTCGACCTTCTCCGATAAAATCAGAAGCACCTCTCCTAAGTTCAGCTCTTATGTTTTCGGATATTTTTAAATCGTCTTGTTCTTCTGCCATTTTTTGCATCCAAAATTCTTAATCGAATTTTACTCATTTTGAAAACTTTTTAGCTTTTCGATTTTCCTGCTTAATTTCCGGCTTGATGCTTCGAGTTTCTCAGGAATCTCTTAGATTTAATACCTTGCAGACCTTCGATTGCCCAAAATTAATCGAGAAAAAATTTTTTCTTTCTAAAATTACCTACCCTTCTAGATTGTGCCAAGGCAGTTGATTTTTAAAGGTGAAAACCAAGTGAAAAAAACAATACTTTCCATTTTTCTTGCAGGACTGTTTTGTACTCAATTACAGGCAGCAGGAGCTTCACCCGCTGCTCCCGTAAATTCAGCAGAAAATAAAACTACTGAGCAGCCGAAACCAATAAGCGCAGAGGATGCAACGCCAAGTAATGTTTTGAAGTTCTTTTTAACCAAGGTGGAACTTGGAAAATCAACGCTAAAAGACCTAGATCAATTATTTTCAGCCGATGGAGCAAAGCTTAAACAACTGTTTGCCGGAGAGTATCTAGTTTTTAGTCCGACGTTTAAATCACCGATTGAACTGACACCCCCTATCGTTACCTTACTCGGCCCTAACAAAACCGCAGACAGCTTTACGCTGGAATGGGATTTCAAAAGCCGTGAGGCCTTTGACAAAGTTAGAGCGGAAGTTGAAAACGAAATCAAGAAAAGTTTAGGTTTAGGTGCCCGCTCTGAAAGCAAACAGCTTTTTACCAACCAGCAGCGGTTCCAGAACAAAGACAAGATTGCCTTTATGACTTGGTCCACCTACGCTGAATTTTTAAAGGTTGAAGTGATTCTTCAGACTCCCGGAGAAAATCCAAAAAATCTCACTAACAATGTTTCTGAAGAGATTGCTGCTCTTATCAAAGCATTTCCGAATGGCAAAGGCTCTTTTGCCGATGTTGACAAATTCGGGACGGAGTATGGATGCTTAAGAGCCGACACAACAGATCCTCAATGGCAGACACTCCGAACCAAATTGAAGAATAGCTGCGGAAGGCTACATTTTTACTTTGAAGTCGACGACAAGAACAAATCAAAATTTAAGTCCATTCGGATAACGCCGGAAGATGCGTCCGAGACTAACAATGCTACTTATTCAAAGATTTTGAACGGTTTATACGGTCAGCCAACTGAGAAAAAACTTCCGATGTTTGATCGGCCCTCTAAAGTATTTCAGGCAGAAAATGCTAATGTGACTTTGTCTGATCTAACTCTTCAAGATAAACCAAACGTAGATATTTCTATTTCCCATGCCGCTCCGTAAATGAGGTTTCTCTGTTAAATTTGCTGGATTGTTTAGATCTATCCATTAGCTGTCAAATGTCCGTTGAATTATCCGTCGCCCCAATGGAGGGGCTGACCACTAGAGTTTTTAGAAAAGTCCATTCTGAAATCTTTGGACCTGCCGACAGTTACTACATCCCTTTTGTCACGCCCACTTCTGAGCCAAAATTTACAGAAAGACAAATGAGAGAACTCAATCCGGCACTCAATTCCGGACTGAATGTTATTCCTCAGCTCTTGACCAACAAGCCTCAAGATTTTGAATGGGCTGCAAAAGCTTTATACGATCTGGGCTATTCAGAGGTTAATTTAAATCTTGGATGTCCTGCCGGAACCGTTGTGGCTAAATGCAAAGGTTCGGGACTTTTAAGAAATTTTGATGTTCTCAGACCATTACTTGACGGCATTTTTTCTCAAGAACATCAAATCAAAATTTCTATAAAAACAAGGCTTGGATGGAGCAATCCTGAAGAGTTTGAAGATTTAGCTAACCTTTACAGCCAATATCCACTCGCCAAGCTCATCATTCATCCGCGTTTAAAAACGGATCAATACAAAGGAGACTGCAGGAAAGAAATCTTTGAGGCCAATTTCAATAAGTTTTCTTTTCCTGTCGGTTATAACGGCGATATTGTTTCCACAAAGGATATTCATGAAACCTTGGGCAGGTTTCCGACGCTTTCTATGCTGATGGTTGGCCGAGGATTGGTTGCCGACCCTGCTCTTTTCAGAAAATTTAACCGCGGCTCCGCAGCCTCTAAAGCAGAAATCCGAGATTTCAGTGAAAAACTTTTTACCGGCTATACGGAAGCTTTTGGAAGTGCGAAGAATGCCGTTATGCGCATGAAAGAATATTGGTTTTTCCAGCTTAACCTGCTTTCAACTGAGGATAAGCTTGCGAAAAAGCTTTTTAAAGCCAAAGATGTTCAGCAATATGAAGATGCCGTAGAGGCTATCTATGAAAACTCTGATATTTTGCCTGAGGCTAGGTTCGGCTGGCATAAACCGCTTTAATGTTTTTTACTCTGTTTCATCAGAGCCTAGCGGCATATAAACCAGGGCAAGATTAAAGAAGCTATAGGACAAGGCTCAAAAACCCTATAAAAGATAGTTTTTGAGCCTTCAATAGAAAATTAGAGAGTGAGTGCTTTTTCAACAAAAGCTTTGAAGAGTTCTGTATTCTTTGGCTCAACCAATGTATCCAATACTTCACCGTTCTTCAAAACTAACAAAGTTGGAATATGGCGAACGCGGAATTTTGCGTTCAATCCGCTTTCTTTGTCGAAGTCGCAATAAGCAAACTGCAAGCGATCTGCATATTCTGTTGCGAATTGCATAAACATCGGTTGGATTCTTTGGCAATCAACACACCATGGTGCACCAATAGCCAAAAGAACTTTTTTAGGGCACTTTACAACGGTTTCTTCGTAATTTGCTTCAGTAACATTCAATACGTTTTCCATTGGTCATCTCCAAAAGTTACCCGCACATTATATAAGAGCAGTATCGGAAACTGAGAGCTTTTTCCATTCCTCAGGTTAAGCATCTTCATCCTCTCGCAAAGACCTTTGCTTTAAAATCCAATGTGTACTAAATAATTAAGATGAAACTACCTTAGTTACATCTAAAGAAGATGAGCATAGAACTAAAACCTGTAACTATAGATACTCTTCCTTTGCTTAAAGAGCATATCGGCTCTTTACAGGACGGAGACTGTAACTTGGCACTGGTCTCCATTATCGGAAGAAGCGCCGAATACAAGATTCAATACGCCGAAGTTGAAGACGAAATCGTTTTAAATTGGCAGCCTTATCCTGAATGTCCTGCTGCTTATGTTGTCCCCTGGAACAGTCCAAAGATCGCAAACATACTGCCGCAGTTAGAATGCCAGTGTAAAAACTGCAAAGAACCTCTTCTTCTTTTCGGCCGCTTTACGGAAATGACAGAGCATGTACAAAGGCTTTTCCGTTACCGCAACTTTATTACCGTTTCCTCGAATTCTTGGTGGGATTACCTTTACGCTAAGGAGCGTTTCCTGACCTTAGAGGGCAGACAGCTCAACGGGAAAAGGAACTTCAACAAACGTTTTAACAAAGCCTATCCGAATGCTGAATTCATTCCCTTAAATCCGTCAACGATTCCTATGGCCAGAACTTTCTTGGAGAAGTGGTACGAAAGCAGAGGAGATATGGACGAGGGCTTGATTGCAGAAAGAGATGCCATCAATCTAGCTTTTGAGCACTGGGATGATTTCGAACTCATCGGCGGTATTTTGAAAGAAGGAGATAGCGTCTTTGGATTTACATACGGTTCAGGCGTTTATGAAGATATCTTTGCCGTTCACATCGAAAAAGCAGACCGCAACATTGTAGGGGCATATCCAGCATTGGCAGTCGCTTTAGCAAAAATGCTTCCTGAGAAATATGAAGTACTAAACCGTGAGGAAGACTTAGGTGTTCCCGGCCTTCGTAAAGCCAAAGAAGACTGGTTCCCCTGCGGAGTCGTCAGAAAAACGGTTTTAAAACTTCAAAAAGATAATTCAATTCCTGATATCAAGTCATGAAGTCACGGGCCGTTCGGCCCGTTAGCTTTTATTTGAAGTAGAGGTGTTTATTTCTACCTTTTCCGGTAATTTCAGAAATTTCAATTTCCCACAAATCTATGAATTTATGGGCGGAGTCGTAGACTTCCTCAATGCTCTTTTTCTCTGCCATCGGAAATTGAGTTTCGGAAAGCTTCACTGTCAAAGTCTTCCTCCATCCGATACCAGCGAGGCCTTTCCTTTCACCATAGCCGACACATAGTTAACGGATAATTGCGGAAGATATTCCAAATCATTTTCGTTATATCCGACGTATGTGAGTATGACGTTGCCATTATTAATAAGAGAAGATTTTTTGACGCCGTCTTCCGAACTAGAGCTATGAAAGTAAATTTTCCCGTCGATGTAAGCAGGTGAAATTGGAGTGGCGTAAGGAAGTCCTTCACGAGAAATCATAGAAAGGACTGCCATTTTGGTGTTTTTAATGATTACCAATGCTTCTTCTTGGGAGAGTTCTCTGTCTTTTCTTCTCATTTTTCTTTTCAATCTAATGAGTATTGATCCAAATTTTTCACGATATCAACCCAATTCTCTGTGAGAACTGAGTCAACCTTAATATAGCAAACTGCGTTAGGCACTCTCGGTTTCTTGCATTGAATTCCTTTAGAGCATAAAGCATCGTAAAGTGATCCGACATAGGTTGGAATCTGCAGAGAGGATATCTGGTTTTGATGGGTTTGGAGTCGGCTTTTCAAATTCACAACATAAGAATTGGCAGAATTCTCGATAAAAGCAGGCAAAAGCTCCATTTCTGTCACAACAGGTTCAAAACCAAGATGCTTAATACTTTCGTGCCAGCCGACTTGGTCTCCCTGCCAACTATCTATGCAGTCAAAACCTTGGGTGAGATAGGCAAAAATTTTGTCTGTAATTTCCTCAACACAATCTTCTTTAGCTAAATCCCAGCAATGGCTCCAGGCTATTTCATCTGAGAAATCAACTTTGTGGTGAATTCTCAAAAGCAAAAAGGTTTTGTCTTTTGAGTAAAGTGAGAAGTAATCTTGAACCATGGCTTTCTTAATCTGAAAATTTTCTCAATTTTAATCAAGTTCACTGCGGTTTTTCTCTTCGGTCAAGCATGGTTTAGCAACTCTCTCATCGGTGATAAACTTTTCATCGGAAGCACAGCAAAAGACTTTGCCGGAGTCAAGAAGATGCTTCGTTGTATCGTAGCCCACCTAGACTCTCAAGCATTGACAAATAACAAAAAATTTAGACTGGGCAAAAATCTGCAACGGGTGTGCAGATTAAGCGATGAACTGAGAGAGTGTGTCAGCAAGCGTTGGCTCAGGGAGCTTCACCGGAGGGGTTGAGTGGTAAACCTCAAGCTGACTAGCGCAAGCGAAAGAAAAGCACAGAAAGGCCCTTAATTGGGCCTTTCGTTTTCTAAGACTGACTAATGAGCTTACTTATCGACGCTGCGACGTCCGCCATTCTTATCTTCGCCCTAGTTACATATACAATTGATCCGAAAAATTTCCGTAATTGTCCAAGTCGATTAGATATTTGACAGGTTCTAACGCCTTCTTGCGTCCACTTCGAAAACAAGCACCATTCCTTATATCCTTTGGTATTCAGTGGTTTAAGAAGATTTTGGCGGTTGTACACTGTCGTGTAGGTTAAGGAGAACTGGTGGAACAGAAGGGGATCGAACCCTCGACCTCAGCATTGCGAACGCTGCGCTCTCCCAACTGAGCTACTGTCCCACAAGTTTTCTAAATGTAAACGATTTTTTTTAATTTTTCAAATTTTCTTCAAAATTTAATTGAGCTGAGGATTATTTTTTGCCAAATAGTCGTTCAATGCATCCGTCGGATCTAACTCCTGAGCATCTTCAACTTGTTTCGCCGACATCCTCTCTTGTAATGCATCAAATGCCTTTTTCAATTGCTCGTTCTCAGGATGGTCGATTACGCACTGATTCAACAACGAGTAAGAAGTAACAAAATCAGCTTTCCTCCAATTTTTGGTTCCCAATTTTTCAGCAAAACCACAAAGATTGGTCCTGTCTCCTTTCTTCAGAGCGGCTAAACACAATGCGCCGCCTAAATTAAAGTTTCTGCGAACGCCATCCCCGTTCCAAAACTTTTCTCCCTGCTCATTTAATTCTTCAACTGTCGCTTCCGGAATATACCTGTCTAACCACTCTTGCCCCTTAGCCAGATTTCTAACAGCCTTAGGCCCCGTTGTCCTCATTACGACAAGACTAAAAACGTCATTTTTGTCTCCGGACGGATAAGCAATCTCCAACCACTTAACGGCCTTCCCTAAATTCTTTTCGACTCCCGGTGCTCCATCGCGATAAAGTCTTCCAGTCTGAAGCTGAGCGGCTCTCAAACCTTTTTCTGCAGCCTTCTCAAACCAGACGGATGCTTCAGCAATGTTTTTTTCTCGCCAGTAACAATCTCCCAAAAGATAAATAGAATTTACTTCTCCTTTATCCGCTCCAAGCCTTGCCCATTCCATCGCTTTCTTCAAATCTTTAGGCAAGCCAAACCCATTGGCGTAAGAATAACCAATGGAATAAATTTCCTGGGGAGAAGCTTCACTCTTAACTTCTTCAATGAAACGTTTAGCTTTTTCTAAAGAAGCAGGATTGGAAACATCTCTTTCAAGTATTGTAGAAAAAAGAACCTTTGAGCGGGTATGGCCGTTTTCGGCAGCTTTCTCCAGCCAATAATTAGCTTGTTCAATATCTTTATTGACGCCTATGCCGGTTCTGAAATAGCTGCTCAGAGCCGATTGAGCCGGAGCAAAGTCTTGATTGGCTGCTTCCATCACCAACTCAAAAGCATGGTTAAGATCTTTTTGAACACCCTGGCCTTGACGATACATAGTAGACAACCGAAGCTTTGCCTTAGGACTGCCTAAATCTCCTGCCGCATTGTATAACTCAGCGGCTTTTTGCAGATTTACCGGGACGCCGTCACCGTATAAATACACTTCAGCTTGTCTAATTAGGTCGTTGATTTTCTTTTGTTCTTCTTCGGAGATTTGGACTAGTGTGCTCTTTACGTTTTCGTCATGAGTCTGGTCTGCTTCAGTTAACTCGTGTGCTTTCTCTTCCTGGGTCTCAGCTCTCTCTGTGGCAGAGCCGTTCTCTTCAGCCGAAGACCGGGACTCAACAGAAGCCTTTTTTTCCAGAGATACCTGGGAAGATGAAGACTCATCCGATGCTGCAGCAACAACGTTTTCCTTAATTTTGTCTTCCAGCACTGAAGCCGGGGTCATGTCGGCTTGTTGTGCCGCCACAGAGAGATTCAATACTGTCAGAACAAGCGGTAAAGCAGTACGGGTTAATCGACTAAGAGTCATCCAAATTCCTCCTTTTCCGACATATTAATAAAAGAGAGACGTTAAACCGCAAAAAGACGTACTTCTTTTTCTAAGCATTTTCACCAAAATATGTGTGACTTGAAAGCGCTATACATTTGTCTCATTTTTACAACTGCAAAATATTTGTCTCTTCAATTTCTCCCAGTTTATTTTTAGATTATCTAAAGGTTTTTCTCTTCAAATATATATATTTATTCCCCCGCTGAAACAATGGCTCTCACCCCACGATTATTAGGTGGGGAAAGTTTAGGTGGGTATTTATTTTTTTCGGGAGGTTATTTTCTAAATATTTTTCATATAACTTAAAAGAAAATATTTTAATTAATAGATATAAGTAACAAATAAAAAGATTAAAAAACCTCTCAAATTAACCATGTGTATTGGGTTTTCTTAATTGCGAAAATAAGATATCTGGAATACCATTAAATTGTGATCACAAAAACTTATTACAATCAAATCTGAAGACGATTATATGAGAAATGCTCGTTGGGTAAAACTAGCTGATGATCTTACTGCTGAGATTTCCGACGGTACTTTCCCGTTAAATTCCTACCTGCCAACGGAAATGGAACTCTGCGCTAAATATAACGTCAGCCGATATACGGTAAGAATGGCTCTGGACAATCTTACTAAGTTAGGATACATTAAACGATGGCCTCGATTAGGATCAAAAGTCATCTCCCTTGGCAGCAAGCCCCTAATCTCCTCCGCTTCTCTCACACAATTCCATCATGTATCAGAAACGCATAAGCGGATTGTGCACCTTACAACTGAATGCATCGTAGATAGAACATTGGCTTTGCAGCTGGAATGTGAAGAGCAACTCAAGCTATTGAGATTTTCCAATGTATTAACTGATCCGGAAGATAAAGAACGTCCAATTGTCTGGACCACTGTATATGTAAATGCTGCTTACAGTCGCCTTCCTCAGATGGCCGAACGTCAGCCCCTTCCTCTTTTAAGTGCTCTCATTGAAAAAGAATATGGGGAAAGATGTTCTCAAATGACACAGAAAGTGACAGCGGTTGCTTTGCCGGATGAAGCTGCCAGACATTTGCTTGTCACGCCCGGCCTTCCCTCTCTTAGGATTTTGAGACACTACAAATCTAGCGATAATAAACTGCTGCAGATTACTGAGTCTTTCCATCCAGGAAATCGCTTCTCTCTAACCCTAAGTATGTCCAACTTTGGTTGAATACCATTACCGTAAAAATCAGACTTCCACTACAATGTGGGCACTAAAAAGAGAGATTTTTGAAGTGCTCACATCTTCACCAGCTTCCCAATCTGAAAAAGTAGAAAAACCTGTTAGAAAAAAACGCGCTCCTATAAAAGAACGTCTGGAGAAAATAGGTTTATCTCGTGAATGGGATTTTGTTCTTCATCTGCCCCTACGCTATGAAGACAAAACTCAAATTACTTCTATTGCAGATGCACAGCCTGAGCAGACCGTGTTAATCGAAGGTGTAGTCACAGATTCTCACGAACAAGTCTTCGCTAAACGATTTGAAGCCGTCGTTGAAGACGAGACCGGCTCAATTCAAGTTAAATTTTTTAAATATTTCCCCTCTGTCAAAGATACCTTCAAACCGGGAAACAAAATTCTTCTTTTCGGTAAGGTAAAAAGTGCCTGGAAAGGAGACGGGTTAGAAATAATCCATCCGAAATCTAAAATATCGAGACCCACTCGAGAATTGGATAAATCCTTAACGCCCGTATATCCGGCCGGAGAAGGAATCACACAGCCTTGGCTAAGAAAAAGAATTCAAACAGCACTTTTAAACGTAGATATTATTGATCTTTTAAATGCAGAAGAGCTAAGAGAATTGAATCTTCCTCCTCTGCGTAAAGCCATCGAGTCCATTCACTATCCAGCCCCGGATGCAAATTTAGAAGAACTTCAGATGAAAACGTCACCCGGTTGGAAGAGACTGAAATTTGATGAGCTGCTGGCTCAGCAAATCATGCTAACCCTTTCCCGCAAAAGACGAGAAGCTCTTAAAGCGCCGGAAATTGTCCCGCCAGAGGACAAAGAAAGATCATTGACAGGAAAACTTTACCGTTCATTGCCTTTTAAACTCACCAAAGCTCAAGTAAAGGTGTGGAAAGAGATTGTAAAGTCAATGAAAGGTCCTATTCCCATGAACCGGCTTGTTCAAGGGGATGTTGGAAGCGGTAAAACAATTATCGCCGCCATGAGCGCAGCCCTAACCATCGATAACGGATACCAGGCTGCTCTGATGGCACCGACAGAAATTTTGGCTGAACAGCATTTCAAAAAGATTTTAGAGTGGCTGAAGCCCTTTGACGTTAAAGTGGTCTGGCTAACAGGCAAACTCAAAGCAAAAGAAAAAAGAGAAGCTTTAGAGAGGATTGCGTCCGACGCAGACATTGTCGTGGGCACTCATGCGCTGATACAGGATGCAGTTCAGTATAAAAATCTTGGTTTGGCCATTGTTGACGAGCAGCATAGATTTGGAGTTGAACAACGGCTGGCTTTAAGAGCTCTGGGGGCATCGGGCTTAATGCCTCATCTTCTTATGCTGTCGGCCACTCCTATTCCCCGAACATTAGCCATGAGTTATCTTTCGGACATTGATATTTCGGTCATTGATGAGCTTCCTCCGGGGCGAACTCCTATCAATACCAAGACATTCAAATTAGAAAGAAAACAAGAAATTATTGAGAGTGTCCGTCAAGAATTAAGAAACGGGAGACAAGCTTATTGGGTTTGTCCCTTGATTGAAGAAAGCGAGAAGCTTGATCTCACGGCAGCAACAATTTCTTTTGAAGAACTAAAACAGTCTCTCACGGAATTTAAGGTTGAACTACTGCATGGCAAAATGACCTCAGAGGAAAAAAATGAGATTATGGAGCGGTTCAAATCCGGAAAAACGTCCCTGTTAGTTTCAACAACTGTCATTGAAGTTGGTGTCGATGTTCCAAATGCAACCATCATGGTCATTGAACATAGCGAAAGATTCGGGCTTTCTCAATTGCACCAGCTCAGAGGTCGAGTCGGCCGAGGAAGCAAAGCCAGTTATTGCATAGCACTTTTCGGAGATAAACTTTCTCAGGAAGGGAAACAGCGGTTAAAGATCTTTCGCGAAACTACGGATGGCTTTGTTATCGCTAAAAAAGACTTAGAACTTCGCGGACCCGGTGAGTTTCTTGGTTCTAGACAATCCGGCGTCCCTCTTCTAAGATTTGCCAACTTCGACCAAGATTCCGAATTAGTCGATAAAGCAAAAGAACTTGCAATAAAATGGATTTCGTCCAATGATGCAAGAGCAGAAACTCATGCCTCCCGATGGTTTGAAAGCAAAGAAAAGTATTTAGAAGCATGAGTAAGGAGAAATAATTGACCTTAAATGAGTTGAAATATGCCATTGCTGTTGCTCAGCTTCGGCACTTCGGCAAAGCAGCCGAGAAATGCCAGATTTCACAGCCTTCTCTTTCGGTTGCTATTAAAAAACTGGAACAAGACCTTGGCGTTCAAATTTTTGAGAGAAAAAATACTGAAATTTCTTTGACTCCTATTGGTCAAAGAATAATTGAACAAGCCAAGGTTGTTTTGGAGGAAGCTAAGAAAATCCGTCAGATTCCATTGGAAGAAAGCGATCCTTTAAACGGCCCGATCCGCATGGGAGTTATCTACACAGTAAGCCCCTATCTTCTTCCTGAACTCATTAAAAGATCCATTGAAAGAACTCCTCAGATGCCGTTGATCATCAATGAGGGTTACACAACCGATCTGATTCAGAAATTAAAGAGCGGTCTTTTAGATGTTGTAATTTGTGCTCTTCCAATTTATGACGAAACTTTGTCATGCAGTTATCTCTACGAGGAAGAGTTCGTCGCTCTTGTTCCGGCCAAGCACCCATTAGCAGCAAAAACAGA
This sequence comes from Turicimonas muris, assembly GCF_002221595.1. Classification (GTDB taxonomy): domain Bacteria; phylum Pseudomonadota; class Gammaproteobacteria; order Burkholderiales; family Burkholderiaceae_F; genus Turicimonas; species Turicimonas muris. The sequence continues at coordinate 28,169 of NZ_NHMP01000010.1, read as the reverse complement.
AATTGAATCCAAAGAATTAATTGAGGAAAAGATGCTGATTCTGGCCCAAGGGAACTGCTTCCGAGATCAAGTTCTTAAGGTATGCCCGGATTCTTTAAAGAATGAGCCTAATCCGAATTCACATCTCCACTTTATGGAAGGTTCAACTCTGTCTACCCTTCGATACATGGTCTCCAGCGGACTAGGCGTGTCGGTGTTCCCTGCCAGTGCTAAAAATTATGACGTAGGTGATCAACTAACCAAATATGTCGAATTTAAAAAGCCAGTCCCTACCCGACTTGTCGCTATCTTGTGGAGAAAGAGCTTCCCTCGCGTAAGAGCCGTACAGCGCATAGCAGAAACTTGCTCTCATATCAAACTCGAGGGCATCCATCATCTTCCTTTTGAACCACATTCTCTTTCTCGAGACGGTTATTAGAAAATTAACAACGTAATAATTAAGACGCTGAGATCAAGATAATCCCAGCGTCTTTTATTTTGAAAATAGGAAAAATCTCTTCTGTAGCTTATTCAGCTTTTTCTACTTTCTTACTGAATTCATCGCCAAGTTCAATAGCACGGGTACGACAAGCTTCCATAGCTCTCAGCATCATATCTGCAAAACCGCTGCCTTCGATGACCTTTGTCGCTTCTATTGTTGTTCCGCCTTTGCTTTGAACTTTCTTACAGAGGGATGTAAAAGTTTCATCGCTCTTAAGTGCTAACGTTGAAGAACCAAGGATGGTATAAACCGCCATGTCGTGAGCTTCTTGCGCAGTGAAACCGAATTCCAATGCAGCTTTCTCCAATGCAGCTAAGAAAAGGAAAACATAGGCAGGACCTGAACCGCTTACCGCTGTGAGAGAATCGATCATGGATTCTGTGGTGCACCAAATTAACAAACCTGTCGGTTTAAGAATTGCCTCAACGGTTTCTTTATCCTTTTCCTCTTTGGAAACCATAAAAATCCCGCATACACCCAATCCTTCCCTGACAGGAGTATTAGGCATCACGCGGCAGATTCTGTTCTGACCCAAAAGCTTTTCAATATCTTTGGTCTTAACGCCGGCTGCTATGGAGAGGACGAACGTATCTTTCAAGAACTCTTTGTTTTGAATCAATACCTCCGGAAGCTGCTGAGGCTTGACCGCCAAAACGACACAATCCATTTCAGAAAGCCATTCTCCGGTTTCCTGATGTGTTGTAACGTTGAACTCTTTATGTAGATTTTCAAGCTTTTCGAAATTCTTATCCGCAACATGAATGCAAGCGGGATTATCCCAAGTGGAAACCATGCGAGAAATAATGGCGGAAGCCATATTGCCTCCGCCAATAAAAGCAACTTTTCTGCCTGTCATTTTTTAACCTTGTGTTGTGTATTGTCTTGGACCGAAAATCGCGGTCCCTACTCTAACCATCGTGGATCCGGCTTGAACAGCTTCAGCCATGTCTCCTGACATGCCCATCGACAGGGTATCGAATTCGTAGCCTTCTTCCTTGAGCCTGTCGAACAGAGTTTTCATGGCTCTCAGAGGAATCAGCTTTTCTTCAGGAGTTTCGCCCGGCTCCGGAATGCACATCAAGCCTCTCAATTTCAAGTTCGGCATCTTTAAGAGTTCATCTGCCAAAGCTCTAACTTGCTCAGGAGCCACACCGCTCTTGCTCTCCTGGTTTGAAATATTGACCTCGATAAGTACATTTAAGGGACGCATCTCGGCAGGACGCTGATCTGATAATCTCTGTGCAATTTTTACACGGTCGATTGTTTGAACCCAATCAAATCTTTCTGCAACGAGCCTCGTCTTATTGGATTGAAGAGGCCCAATAAGGTGCCAGGTAAGACTATTGTTAGGAAACAAATTTCGGCAAAGATCAATTTTAGAACAGCCTTCTTGAACATAATTCTCGCCGAAAGAAGTCATTCCGCACTTTACCCCTTCGATAATAGCTTCTATCCCGAAGGTTTTGGAGACCGGAAGCAGTTCAACAGAACCCTCTTTTCTGTCGACAGATTTTTCGGCTTCTTTCAACTTGTTCTTAATTTCTGTAAAACGAGAACAAAGACCAGGTTTCAATTCAGACAAATTAAGGCTCCTTTTTTATCAGAAAGACGTTCAGATCGTACAAAATAAAAATGAAAAAAGGGGTTTTTTAGAAAAAGTTTTAAATCTAGCTACTCAAACTAGTTAACCAAAATACCCTACTCTATTTTCTTGCAACCTATTAAAGAATAAGATGTTTTTCTATAAAGATCACTCTTGTTAGGGACTTTTCATGGGGCAGTGAGGTTATAACCACTAATTAAATGCCACATGATTATTTGCTATTATTATTCAAAACGAATGTAATTATTTAGCATATTATCTATTATAATTGTTTTGAAAGACATCTGAACAAAGGGTTAAGCAAGATGGCAAACACTGAAAAAAAGGATCCGGCAGTACGTAAACAGTTACCTCGTCACTCTTTCGAGACTCGTCAAAAAGCACTTGAAATTTTCAGGAATGGCGGCAGCTATAAAAATTGCGCAAAGACTTTGAATATTCCTGTTTATACAGCTCGTGATTGGCACCGTAGCTACCTTATCGGCACATTTAGAGCCGAACGCGGCGCCAGACAACAAGTTTATACAGCAGAGCAAAAAGCCACTGTACTTCGTCTTAGAAGAGAAGAAGGTAAATCCTATAACCAGATTTCTCAACTGACGAAAGTTAATCGAGCAACAGTTCTTCAATGGATTCACCGTGCAAACAAAGAAGAATTGGAAGCCAAGGCTCAGTCCACGATTAACTAACCAGATCTTTTCAACACTTGAAAGACGATCACTCGTTGATCGTCTATTTTTTTATGCTGCTAAGTCCATCCGACAAAAGTTTAACTTTACCGAAATCCCTCTTGCTGCACAGCTGCTGCGCACCTTGTTCGTCGGCTATTTTAGAGTGGCTCAGAGAGAAGAAGGTACCGACCACTGTTTTTTTCTATAACCCTAATATTTTTCCGGATGAAGAGTATCTCAAAAGAAAAGATGAATTAGTTCGCTTTTGCCAGCAGGAAAATATTCCGTACATAGAAGGCGACTACGATCATCTTCGATGGAGAGAAGCTGTCAAGGGTTTAGAAGACGAACCTGAAAGAGGCCGGAGATGTTTAGCATGCTTCAAACATCGTTTATCAGCGACGGCTTTATGCGCTCGGGAGCATAATATTGAAGCTTTTACAACAACTCTTGCGGGCTCTCGTTGGAAACGACAAGATCAAATAGATGAAGCTGCTGCTTATGCCGTTGAAAAAGTATCCGAAGTTCAATACTTCCAAATGAACTGGCGCAAAGGAGGTCTTCAAGAAAGAAGAAATATTCTGCTGAAACAATACGATTTTTATAATCAACAGTACTGTGGCTGCGAGTTCTCGATGAGGCACTTGGCAGTCAAGAAGAGTTCCTGCTCAGAGCAGTCTTGAGGATGCCTGAGTTCAAGAAAATAGAATTTTTTTGAAAAATTCTATTTAGCTCATTCGCCGAGAAACCTTCACTCGAAAGGACTGAGGTTTCTCGACAAATAAGCTAAACACGCCTTCTAGTCTGAATGGTGAGACAATCGCTTGTTTGTTAAGCAAAAGGGAAATTGAGAGTAACTTCCTACGGGATTTTGAGAGTAGTTTCCTAGGCGATTCTGAGAGCTTATTCCAGGGCGAAATTGGGAGTTTTACCAAAGCGAAAATGGGAGTTAGGCGGTCTTTATTGACTTATTCTTGTGCTTTTTAGAGGTTTTAAATGGTCAAAAAAGAACGTTAAGCATCCCTCGATTAATGAACTGGTTGCTGTATTTACTGAGTACCGAGCCGGGCTGATCACCTGTAAGCAAGCACTGACTCAGTTAAAAATGCCTGAGTCAACCTTTTTCAGGAAGTTAAACAAGTTTTCATTACAAGGAGCCGAAGGCTTAGAACATGGTAATCGGGGGCGTTCACCTGTAAACAAACTGGACAAGGACCTAAGAGAAAGAATAGACAACTTGCTCCAAACCAAGTACGCTGGCTTCCAAGCTGCTTTGGCAAGGAAATACCTGAAGAATTGCGAACAAATTGAAGTATCCGAAGAATTTATCCGGCAACGTCTTCTTGAACTTTATCCCAGAGAAAAGAAAGCAGAGAGTAAAGGCCATCCATTACGTCGACGTCGCAGCCGGTTCGGAGAATTGATCCAAATTGATGGATCCCGACATCGTTGGTTCGGAGAGGATGAGCCTTTTTGTGTCGTTCACGCCTTTATTGATGATGCAACAGGAACCATTACTGCGGCGTGCCTGCGGCCTACAGAAGTAGGAGAGGCCTATCGAGAGCTCATTATGGGGCATGTCTTTAAATACGGCATACCAGCGGCTTTCTATAGCGATAGACACAGCATTTTTAAACCGACGACCTCGGGGCCACTAACCTCTGAAGACCAAGACGGAACTCAGTACCAACGCATCTGCAATATGCTTGGAATTGAGTACATCTATGCAAAAACTCCCGAAGCAAAAGGAAGGATTGAACGCCTAAATCAAACTTTGCAAGGACGTTGGCCTAAAGAGTTCAAGCTCCGAGGCATAAAGGATATTAACACCGCTAATTTGCACATAGAGGAGTTTGTCAACGAGTACAACGAAGAGTTTGCAATTAAGCCTTTTTACCAAGAAGATGCTCATGTACCGCTCTTGGCAACAGAAGAGGAGTTAAAGAGGATCTGTGCTACCTGGCACGAACGACATTTATCTAAAAATCTTAGTTGTAGTTTCAAAAATCAAATCATTCAGGCTCTTGGGGTTGAGAACCGTCATGGCTTGATTGGAAAGGAGGTTTCTATCGTAGAGTACCCGGATGGAAAGATCGAGATGCTATGGGGATTGAGAGTAATACCCATAAAAATTATTCCTAAGGTAGGTTGTCCTAAATTTGAAGAATACACAGAAACGGCTAAAACCATTGATGCTCGTGTCGACGAAATCATGGCGAAAGAAAATCAACGAAGACAACTGTGGCTTAATAAGCGAGCTGCCAAAGTAAGAGAAGTACTAAACATGAGAGAACTAGTGATCGAGGCTGCTGAAGAGATAATAAAGGAAGACAGCGAAAAGGATAAGCACTAAGCGCATTGCGATGAAAGGGGGTATTAACTCAGGTTCGCTACGCTTACCTGAGTTAATACCCCCTTTCATTGCAATTAAAAGCCACAGAATTTGCAAGACTTTCACTTAAAAATTGGCTCTCTCAAAATCGTGTTGTTTTCTGACTCTCAAAATCGCCTTGGCTTAACAGTGAGACAATCGCTTGTTGTCAAAGTCCCCACTTCCTCCTAGAATACACTCTGTTACAGTTTAGGTTTTTCCTAGACGACGAACAAAAAGAGCTTGCCTCATTTTAAAAAACCTAATTCCAAAGCCAAATTATGAAAGACTCAGACATCGGCGTAATCGTAGTCATATATGCGATTGCAACCTGGTTTCTAGTGATGACATTGCAGCTCCCCGAAGGCGCTCAATCTTATCCTCTAATCCTTATCTCAGCCCTTTACGTTTGCAATACACTGCTTCTTCTTCAACAGATCTGGCATTTTAAACGTCATAAACTTTTCATTAATGACTTCAGAAAAATCTTCCAAGGATTCATCCCTTCTCAGTTTTTTGGAGTTGTCATTGGATGCGTTATTTACTTAGCATTAGTCAATTATCTCGGATACTATATTTCTAGTGTTCTCTATTTGATACTTGCTCAGTTCTTTCTTAAGGTCAAACCTATTCCTGCGGTTATTTCCTGCGTTTGCGTAATGGGTGTGACCTATTTGGTCTTCTCTATGTTCCTGAAGGTACCTCTTCCTTTAGGCGTGTTGTTTGAATAAGGAGAGATCATGTTAGAAACTATCACTTTAATGGGCGAAGGTTTTATTCATGCCTTAAATCCTTTGACTCTCGTCTTAATGGTTGCCGCCACGGCTTTGGGTATTACGATTGGTTGTTTGCCCGGCCTATCTGCAGCCATGGGTGTGGCTCTTCTGCTTCCGGTTACTTTCGGTATGAATCCGGCAACCGGCCTTATCGTATTGGGCGGTATTTATTGCGGCGCAATTTTCGGCGGTTCAATTTCAGCCATTCTTATTCATACACCCGGCACTCCTGCTTCTGCAGCTACCGCTATCGAAGGATATGAATTAACTAAGAAAGGCCAAGCAGCCAAGGCCTTAGCAGTTGCATGTTTCGCTTCATTCTGCGGGGGCTTGTTAAGCTGTATCTCCCTGTACTTCTTCTCTCCGTTCCTGGCTGAACTTGCTATGCAGTTCAAGAGCCCGGAATACTTCTGGCTTTCTATTTTCGGTTTGACAATTATTGCCGGAGTTTCCTCCAAATCTTTACTTAAAGGTTTCATCTCCGGCATTCTCGGTCTCTTGATCTCCACCGTTGGTATGGACCCGATGGAAGGCGTAGAAAGATTCATGTTCGGTCAAGCAAGCCTTTATAACGGCGTCAATGTAACCTGCGCCTTGATTGGCTTGTTCTCTATGTCTCAAGTTCTTATTCTTGCCGAAAAGAAGATCAAGGAAAGAGCAAAAGCCGCAAAATTCTCCGGCAGCCTATTACTCTCCAGACAAGAAATTAAGCGTTTGATGCCAACCATTACACGCTCTTGGATGATTGGCAACATCCTTGGTATCTTGCCGGGCGCCGGAGCAACGATTGCTTGCTTCATGGGCTATAACGAAGCGCGCCGTTTTTCAAAGCATAAAGATGAATTTGGAAAAGGTTCCATTGAAGGCGTTGCCGGCTCAGAGGCTGCAAACAACGCGGTTACCGGTGGATCTTTGATTCCGACGTTGACCCTAGGCATCCCAGGCGAATCCGTAACTGCAGTTTTAATGGGCGGTTTGATCATTCACGGTCTCCAACCTGGTCCGGAGCTCTTCTCTACTTATGCCCCGATGACATATACCTTCTTTGCCGGTTTCGTTTTAGTTCAGTTTGCGATGTTGGCAGTAGGATTGTTGGGCTGCAGAATTTTTGCACAAGTTTCAAGATTGTCTGATTCTATTTTGATTCCGTCCATCTTCCTCCTTTGCGTTGTAGGTTCCTTTGCCATTCATAATAATTTCGATGAAGTCCTTCTTATGTTCCTCTTCGGTTTCATCGGGTATCTCGTCAGAAAATTCGATTTGAATGCTGCAGCTATTGTTTTAGGTTTAATTCTTGGTCCAATCGGCGAAAACGGATTGAGAAGATCCCTATACCTTAGCGATGGAGATCCTTCCATCCTCTTCAGCACTCCGCTTTGCTGGCTGCTTATTCTTCTCTGCGTTCTCGGTACGCTTTCTCCATGGCTCATGGCCAAGTGGGAAAAGCACGTAGAGCACAGAGCCAACAAATAAGTAATGGACTCCATACGGTAAAGCTGAGTAGAATATGAATTACTCGGAAACAAATATTTAAATTTTTAGACAAATCAAACCAACTTATCCCTAGGAGGATTTAGACAAATGAAAAAAGTACTTTTAGCCGTTGCCGTTGCAATGACAATGCCTGTAGCTATGGCTTGGGCTCCGACAAGCGACGTTAACGTTATCGTTGCTTATAAGGCAGGTTCCGGCACAGATACAGGTGCTCGCCTTCTCTCCACAGAAGCCGGTAAATATGTGGGCAAGACTCTTGTTATTCAGAACCTTCCTGGCGGCGACGGCAAAATTGGCTGGACACGTTTAGTTAATTCCAAACCAGACGGTCACACAATCGGTTTTATCAACCTTCCGACCTTCACAACATTAGCCGCTCAGAAAGGAGCTCCGTTCTCTGTTTCTGACGTTATTCCTATCGCCAACCATTTGACAGAATCCGGCGTTGTCGCTGTTAAGGCTGACTCTCCTTACAAGACAATCGAAGACTTGGTTGCCGCTGCAAAACAGAAACAGCTTAAGGCTTCGACAAACGGCGTTAAGGCTTCCAACCACACTGCTGCTCAGCTTCTCGCACAAAGCGGCAAGTTTGATTACAAAGCAGTTCCTTACGGCGGTACAGCTGACCAGCTCTTAGCTTTGCGTCAAGGTGAAGTTGATTTCACATGCGCTAAAGTTGCTGACGTTGCTAAGCTCGTTAAAGGAGACAAACCGGAATTGAGAGTTTTAGCAGTCTTCTCTCCGACACGTGCTCCTGAACTTCCAGACGTACCGACATTAGGTGAAAAAGGTCTTTATCCGGAATGGTACGGTTCCGCACGCGCTATCGTTGCACCTAAAGGTACATCTCCTGAAATCATCAAGTTCTACGTTGATGCTTTCAAGAAGACAATGCAGGATCCTGCGACTATCGAAGCACACAAGAAAGCCGGTCTTTCTATGGACTTCAAGGATGACAAACAGCTTGGTCAGTTATTGAAAGATCAGGAAGTTTTCGCTAAAGACGTTATTAGCAAACTCTATAAGTAAGTTATAACTAAATTTAGTTAATAGGCTCGGCTCACCGAGCCTTTTCGTTATGTCTGGAGAGAACAGAAAATTAGGACTTATCGGCGCGACCTCAGCCTATTTAGTATGGGGATTCCTGCCGATTTTTTGGAAAATGTTCGGCAAAGCCGGCGGTTGGGAAGTCGTTGCCCATCGCGTCGTTTGGTCATTGCTTGTGATGCTCCTACTACTGGTGATTTTCAAAAAGTTCCACAAGTTCAAAGAAACTTTCCATTATTTTGCTGAACAAAAACAATATGCGATTTGTCTAACACTCGCTGCTGCTTTTGCAGGAGTAAATTGGTGGATAAACATCTATGGAGTTAACAGCAACCAAGTCGTAGAACTTGGCATCGGCATGTTTCTGACTCCCTTAATTTCGGTATTTCTTGGAGTTCTTTTCTACAAAGAGAAACTTCCGCCGCTTAAGTGGGCCAGTATCCTCCTTGCCTTCTTGGGTTTGCTTATCATGGTCTTCCAGCTTGGAAGAATTCCATGGATTGCAGTGGGAGTTTCTTCTACATGGGCAATTTACGGCGCTTTAAAGAAAAAAATTAAAGTAGATCCTTGGATCAGCAACACAATTGAATCCGGACTGATGCTTCCATTGGCTTTGGTCTATATCTTTACTTTAAACCATGTCGGCACAAGTCACTTCTTCTCCGGAAATCCGGCTGAAGATCTCACCTGGGTTCTAGTTTCAACCGGCGTTATCACAACAATTCCTATGGTTGCTTTTTCTTATGCAGCCTTAAATCTGCCGTTGAACGTCCTCGGGTTCTGCATGTATATCAATCCGATACTTACTTTGTTAGTGGGAATATTTATTTTCAAAGAGCCTTTTAATACAAAACAGCTGCTCCCGCTTTCTTTTATATGGAGTTCTATCATCCTATTCCTGTTTTCGGAATCTAGAACTCTCGCTGCACGCCGATAAAAAGAAATTAGAATGATCCGATGACAACAAAAATATGGAGAATAAATTGAGCTCTTCTTCGAAGAAATTTTTAACACCAGCAGCCGTTATTATTCTTTTAGGCATTGCCGGCTATACAGGTTTTATTTACTACCAGGGACAAAAAGTTGATGAAACTATTGCAAACATTAATAAAGTCCTTGGCACCGATGAAGTAACAGTCAGCGGAGAAATCACAAAAAAATCTTTTTTTGCAAGAGAAGTCCAACTCATGCTTTACTTAAAGGACATCTCCGAAACCACTAAGCCACTTGCTGTCTCAGAAGGTGTTGTCAATCTTGGCTTTTCTCCGAAAGCAGTTCTTCATTTAACTAAGGTTGATGAATTTGACAAAGACAATCTTGTTCTTAAGTCGATGCACCCTACATTAGCGGTTGACTTTAATTACCGGTTCACTCCAAAAACAGCTACTTTCACAACACAGCCGTTTTCTGCAAACATTGACGATGTCAAGATTTCTGTTGACCGTACAGCAGGTAAAACCACTTTTTTAAGCAAGATAGAAGGTTTTTCCTCGGAAAGCCTTTCTCAATTTCAGACCAAATTTGATATCGGGACAATTAAGCTTAAACAATTAAACACAAGAAACAGTAACGGCGGAGAATTAGTTATTGGAAGTCAGACCTTCCAGTCTTATTCAGACAAGAACTCTTTGACTCCGGTTAAGTTTTCTTATGACTTGGAAAAGGTAGACCTAAATCAGAAAGACTTAAGCGGAGATATTAAATTCGCTAATTTCTCTTTCAATACCGAAGTTTCAAAAGAAAAGACCAACTTCATCCAAAACTTCAAGGTTGGTTTAGATAACTTAAATTACAAGTCCATCATTCCTGTAAATATTCCAAAGGCAGACATTAAATTAAAAATGGATTGGAACGCATCTGCTTCTCCCTACTCGGCTCTTTTCTATGACCAGTACGGGGATGACTTCTGCACTGCCAACCCTGTTGCTTGTCAAGAAAATCTTCCTTATTTCGGAAATCTAGGAGCCTCTTCGGAACAGCTTCTGACTGCCATCACCACCGGAAAAATCGGCTTAGAAGTACTTCCTTCTTATGTGGACGCTAAAAATATCAAAATTGCCTTTAATGGCAACTTTAGATTTACAAAAGACTCTAACAAGATTGGAGAACTTTCTTTCAGAGTTTCTCCGGCAGAAGGAAAATCCGTTGCTCCTTACGTTGGCTTCCTACCCAAAGGTACTTATAAGATGGAAGGAAAGGATGCTGTCTCCAACATCCTTCTCACCCATGATGACGACAATCTATTGCTCTCAATTAACGGTCAAAATATCTACTCTATACCTATGAATTAAGAGATTTCAGGACTTAATCGAGAACAGACGTTCGCTGAGTACAGGATCCAAACATTCCTGCAAGTACGCTCTGAAAAGCTCGGGATCTTCACGGCGAAGTTCCTGAGCTTTTGGTTGTGAAAGGATATACAACAAGAGCAAACGTACTTTAGCCGAGGTTGATTCTCCGCCCATGACTGCACCAAGCTGAATAGAGTCCTTCACACTGCCAGGTGTCCCATAAGAATCCAAAATTCTTCCTGCCGGTGTCCGGCTCGTAATAACCACTTCAATTCCGGAATCTATCGCTTTTTTAACCGACGGCATCATTTCCGGTGGGAGGTTTCCTCTTCCGAAGCCTTCAATGACTAAAGCGTCTATTTTTTGAGACGTAAAATAATCGATAAGTTCGCCTTTATCTCCTGTCACGGCTTTAACTATGCCAACCTTTGCCGTCAATTTTTCGGGTGTCGGAAAGTTAAATCCCATGTCTAAATCCAAAGCACCTGCTCTGAAATAGACCAGATCGTCATCCACATAACCGACAGGTCCCCAAGAAGGAGATTTGAATGCGGCAATATTATCCGAATGAACTTTCTGTACTCTGGACGCTGCATGAATCTCGTTATTCATACAGACCACCACTCTCGGGATATCTTCCTTCACGTCATGGCAAGCGACCTTAACGCTAGCCAATAAATTTGCCGGCCCGTCTGCTCCTACCGCATCTGCTCCCCTCATGGAACCGGTGAGAACTATGGGTTTGAAATATTCATTCTGAAATTCATCGGATAAAGAGATGCTAAGAAAGTAAGCGGTCTCCTCCAAAGTGTCGGTTCCGTGAGTTATCACCACTCCAGAGACATCGGGACGTTTAAGAATTTCCTGAACTTGCTTTGAAATCTCAAGCATCATCTCCGGCGTCACAGCCGTGGACTGAACACAGGAGAAATTGACAACTTCGATATTGCACAAGTCATCCAAGCCGGGGACTTTTTTGCAGAGTTCTTCACCCGAAGCAGCCGGAACAAGATAGCCCTCGCCGTCTTTTTTGGTAGCAATGGTGCCCCCCACAGCAAAGATGACTACAGTCTTATCTTCCATGACATCCAAATAACCGTCATCTAGGACTTCTTCAGTGATATCAACTTCCGGCTCGATTTGCTGCGAAATAGTTTCCTTTTCTGTTACGGTGCCTAACTTTGTCATTTCCGTACCTTCGGCTGTCAGATTAATTTACCTGGATTCATAATGCCCTCCGGATCGATGGCATTTTTAATCTTCTTCATTAGTTCCAGTTCGATGGGATCCTTAAACTCATCATTATGATGTTTTTTGAGCATCCCGATCCCATGCTCGGCTGATATTGAGCCGTTATATTCAATCACTGTGGTATATAAATTCCTTCTGATTTCTTCTTCGAATCTGTAAGTCAGTGTCGGATCCTCCGGGCTGACAAAGTTGTAGTGAAGATTTCCATCTCCAAGATGTCCGAAAATAGAATCTTCAATCCAAGGGAACTCTTCCTTTAATCTCTTCAAAGAAACTTCTAGAAATTCCGGGATGCTGGCAATCGGAAGGCTGATATCGCTGTGGATGCTGCCTCCCTCGGTTCTATCCGCCAGAGGAATAGATTCTCTGACATGCCAGAATTTATGGCTGTCTTTCAAAGAGTTAGCAATAATTGCATCTGTTATTTCTTCTGCTTCAAACGCTTGCTCAAGAATACTTTCTAGGACAGATTCTTCCTTTTTTTCAAATAAAGACAATTCGAGCAATACTTTCCAAGGAGACGGCGAGAGTTCCGGGACTTCAACATCAGGAAGATTTTTCTTGACTCGGCTGATTGGTTTTTCACTAATTAATTCAAAAGCTGTAAGCAAAGAACCGGCAGAATCTTTAACACGATTCAAAAGAGCAACAGCTTTTGCCGGAGATTCAACGCAGACTAAAGAGGTTTCTTTTTCTTTGGGTATCGGGAATAACTTCAGAACAACTTTTGTAATTACGCCTAAGGTTCCTTCTGATCCCATGAATAAATTCTTTAAGTCATAGCCGGTATTGTCTTTCCTCAACGAACGGAGGCCATTCCAAATACGACCATCAGGCAAAACTACTTCAATTCCCAGCACCAACTCTCTTGTGGTGCCGTATCTCAAAACTGCGACCCCGCCTGCATTGCATGCTAAGCAACCTCCAATAGTAGCGTTGCCCTCTGCCGCAAAGGAAAGCGGGAAAAACTTACCGTTGTCTTCCGCACATTTGTGAACATCTGCAAGAGTCATTCCCGCTTCAACAACCATGGAGTCCCCTTTGGTATCAACGGAGACTAAATTTTTCATTCTGGTTAGCGAGATAAGAACTTCTGAATCTGGAGTAGAGGTAGACGCTGATCCTGTCAAATTCGTATTGCCGCCTTGAACAACAACTCCCAAGCGATTTTCAGCACAAAGTTTAATAATTTGGCTGACTTGTTCCGTGGAGTTAGGCCTAAGAATAACCAAGGGCTGTGATTTGTAGTGGTCTGTGAAGTCATCGGTGTACGGACCGTATAGGGAGGGATCCGTTAGAACGTGATTTACTTCAACAATCTCTATGAATTTGTCTTTTAAATCGTTTGGAAGAGGCATTTTCGCACCCGTATGAAGATCTTGAAATTTTAGCTTTTCAAGTTTCTTAAATACGAAGGAAAAAAATTTTCTTTCAGTGCACTCCTCCTTCTTCAAACTACTCAGAACAAATCAAAGGTATTTTTTATGAATTCGAAGTTTCAGAAAATCTTAGAGGCCATCCTTTCCTAAGCTCATTTCTCTATTTACTCCATCTCCTCAAATTTGGTTTTAAAAATAAAAATAAACTCAGATTGAGGTGAGCTTTGAAAGCCTCTAATAAACAAGAAATTAGAATTCGAACCATGGGCGCGCGGCCAACTTCGACACCGCTTATGTATGTCCGGGCTTTCATGCCTTTTAAAGACCGGCGCCCACTCTTAATTTTTTAAATCGCAGAAGGATATTTTCCTTCCCAAACAATTTCTAAAAAGCTCTTTCTGTCGGTCACTCCTTCAGTTAAAAAACACAAGATCTTTGAAGATTTATTCAACTGTAATTTATTCTTAATCTCAGAGAGATTAGGATCAGCCAGAAGTGCGATAACTGCTCCTATCGGAGCCGCCCCGCTCTCGCCTGCCAGAATTCTTGGATCTTCTTTCAAAGGACTTGAAAGGACTCGGACACCTGTTGCTGCCACCGACTCTTGAATTCTTAGATAAGCTGATGCGCAGGCTCTGAGCTCTTTCCAACCGAGAGTACAAGGTTTTCCGCAAGCGAGTCCAGCCATGATAGTTTTTAAATCACCTTCCACGACCTTCAACTCACCGTCATCGGCTGCGGCTGTTTTATAGATACAATCCGCGGAAAACGGCTCCACAACTACAATTTTTGGAGCCCTATCCCCGTAAGCTGACTTTAGGAAACTAGCTACTGCACCTGCCATCGAGCCCACACCTGCTTGGAGGAAAACATGAGTTGGAACTTCCTCTCCTAGCTGTTCCTGAGCTTCTTTGGCCATCGTCAAATAGTCCTGCATAATGTAGGTTGGTATTTCTTCGTAACCGTCCCAAGACGTATCTTGAACGAGCGTCCAACCATTCTTTTCTGCCATGTCAGCTGCCATTGCAACGGTAGCATCATAATTGACATCGGTTATCCAAGCATCGGCCCCCAGCTTTTGGATATTCTCCAAACGCTCTGAGGAAGTTCCTCTGGGCATAAGAACAACACATTTCGCTCCAAGTTTTTTTGCACTCCAAGCGATTCCCCTGCCATGATTTCCATCAGTTGCTGTGATGAATGTCATTTTGGAGATTGATTGGGCAACCTCGGGCGCTTGAAGATCCTTAAAGAAGTGTCTGTTGGAATCCAATCTCAGTAATTCACAAATTACTTTGAAAAGGCAGAAACTTCCTCCAAGCACCTTAAAAGCATTCAGACCAAATCTGGAGGATTCGTCTTTAATCCAAAAGTTCTCGACACCTAGTTTCTTTGATAAAGCTTTTAGAACGGATAATTTTGTTGGCTCATATCCCGGAACATTCTTATGAAAATCTAAAGAATTTAAAGCCGCAGCCTTTCCGAAATTTTCAGAGCACTCTCCTTCGGGAGGAAGGACAAGACATTCGATAGTAGAAGACATTTATTTTTGCTTTTCCTCAGGCAGATTTTTAATTAAATTAGTATAGAACTCACAGGCTTGAACTACTTGGTTCGGATCACATCTTTCATCTCTCATGTGAGCCAATTTATATTCACCCGGACCAAAACCGATTGTTTTGACTCCAAGAGAAACTGGCACGACAGCGTTTGTTCCGAAATCCCAAAAATCAAATTTCTTTGGTTCATGCCCAAAAGTTTTTTCATAGGCTTCAATACTTGCCGTAGTGAGAGGATCTTCCATCGAAATTTTCCATGGATTGTGAATGGGCTTATACACCAACTTTTCTCCAGTCCATGAATTCATTACCAAAGTTCCAGGTTTCCACTTGGCATTCTTACCCTTTACCAATTCATCCAATTCCTTTTTTACGTCGTCTACTGTTTCTCCTAATCGAAGTCGACGATCGAGATAAATTTCGCATTGATCGGGAACCGCATTCAAAGAAACTGCAACTGAGCTAATCTGGGATAAGACGATCGTACCTTTCCCTGGGGTTGATTGAAGTGTCTTGTTGAGATTTTCAACCCGTTGAATAATTTCTGCCATTTCATAAACAGCATTCACTCCCTTCTCAGGAGCTGAACCATGGGCAGAGATTCCGAAAGTTTTTATTCTTGCCTGAACTTTTCCGGTGTGTCCTAAGGTGATGACATTATCGGATGGTTCACAGATTACACAATAATCCGGAACCAATTTGTGATCGGCATAGAAGTTTTCAAGGCAAACACCATCGCAATATTCTTCACAAACAGATCCTGTCACGTAAACAGTCTTGCCTTCCAACCAGCCCTGTTCCTTGGCATTTGCGGCTGCAAAAATAGATGCAGTCAGACCGCCCTTCATATCGACTGAACCGCGGCCATAAATCATCCCGTCAACTTCCTTTGCCTCGAACGGAGGAGCAGTCCATTCTTCCGCATCACTTACTGCAACTGTATCCATGTGAGAATCGAAATGGATAACCACAGGACCATTACCTACTCTTCCAACCACGTTACCGACTCGATCAATATGAACTTCATCGAAGTCCAAATCCAACATGACGGTTTGAAGAAATTTAGCCAACTTTTCTTCTTCATTTGAGTAACTTCTTGTCTGAATTGCTTTTTTATAAGTTTCCAGAAGTTGTTCCTGCCGTTTTTGAGGAAGTGTTCCTTTCATGGGATTCTCCTTGTCAATTAAATCCTAGGGAAAATTTTAGAAAGGCAAATAAATTGAAATAGAACTTTTCTCCGATAAAATATAAAAATATTGAGGTAGAGAAGATGCAAGTCACTCAGATCCCAATCGATTGTAATTTACAAGAAACTACCCATCACGTAACCGAAGGTATACCCTTAGCAATCTACCGAACTTATCTAGAAAGAAATGTCCTCGGTTACGTCGGATGGCACTGGCATAACGAACTGCAATACTGTCTGGTTACCAGCGGAGAAATTGATTTTAGGGTTGAGGATAATTATCTTCGTCTGAAAACCGGCGAAGGATTTTTCGTGAACTCCAGGGTTCTTCACATGGCCAGGCCAACTATTCCCCAAACTTCTAACTCTTATATCTGTCTAAACTTTTCACCCAAAATTTTAGTTTCTTCGGTTGGAGCTGAACTGTCTCAACGCCTGGTACATCCTTTTATCTCGGCATCAGCCTCAAAATACTTCTCAATAAAAACCGACAACTCTTCATCCAATCAATTGTTAAAAAACATCGAAGCAATAGAAGAAATTCAAAAGGAAAAGAAGATTGGAAATGAAATCAAATTGATTTCTCTGGTTCTAGAGATATGGCATCAAACCCTTCCCTTCTTAAAAACTTCTTCTAAAAATGACAGGAACGATAGAGCTTTTGCAGTCAGCCAACAGATAATCACATTTCTTGAAGTCAACATCACCGAATCTATTTCTCTGAAAGAAATATCCCTCGCAGTAAACCTTAGTCGGGAAGAGTGCTGTCGGTTATTTAAAGAAGCCCTCGGCATCACAATTTCGTCTTACATCCTGAAAAAAAGAATGGATTTAGCCGCTCAAATGCTTCTTTCTTCAAATAGAACTGTTGAGGGAGTTGGAAGAAGCTGTGGTTTTAATTCGACCAGTTACTTTATTAAAAATTTCAAAAATACTTTTGGACAAACTCCTCTTTCTTTCCTTAAACAATATCGCGGACGGTGATTCCTCTCCGTCCTTTCGGACGGAGTTTTTTAGCGAATGAACTAATTATCAAACGTGTCCTTCTTCAAGGTATTTCTCCGCTCCATTTCTCAATTTAGAAAGATGTTCAATAAAAGCTTTTCGATTGACAAGAGGATGAAGTTCACCGGCCTTTCTATTTTTAATGGAGTCAATTAATTCAGTTTGACCAGTGCTGAACGGATGAGCCGTGAGGTCAACTTCAATACCTAACAGGTCATCTGACAGTTTAGATAAAGAGTTGATATAGGCCTGAAGCTGATTTTTGTCGGCAATAGCATTCAACCCTAAACCGCCAATAGTGACGGCGGTGTATTTTTTACCATCAACATAAACTGGGTAAAGATAGGAAAAAGTGCCCATGGTATGTCCGGGAGTAGCCAGAGCTACAACAGAAGTATCTCCTAAAGTCACTTTTTCTTTGTCTTTTAGAACCTTCTCCTTTTGAATCATTGTTTTTGCCCCCGCTTTCTTGCCCTGGAAGTTAAATGCCTCTCTCCATCCCTCTTCTCCCATTGCAAACGTCGCATTTTTGAATAAAGGTTTCAAGGTGGTTGCGCCTCCGACGTGATCGAAATGTCCATGAGTCATCAGAACATATTTAATTTCAGACGGATCGACACCAAGAACTGCCAAATTATCAATAAGGTGGCCCACGAAAGGCTGATGCACAGTGTCAATAAGGATGTAGCCTTCGCTTGTTTTAATAAGATGGGCCGCAACCCAGCGAAGACCAATGTACCAAACGTTATCAAAAACTTTGTACGGAGGAATTTTTTGAATGACCGGATCATTTAACCATTTATTCAAATTCGCAGGCATTTTCTTAGTTTTCGCGAATTCTCCGAACATTGCCGAAATCTCTTTAGACTTCAAATCTGCATAAGGTACAGATTCATTCGCAAAAGTTTTTGGCATTGACAAAACGGCGGCAGAACCAATACTGACTTTAAAAAAGTTTCTTCGATTAATGTTTTTCATACTTCAACTCCAACAGGTTATTTTTCTATCCTATCTTTTTAGTTAATTTAAATAAACCGAATAATTGATAAAATATTATTTTTATTTTTGCAATAATCATATGGACAGGTTGGAAGCTTTAGAAGTTTTTGTAATTGCTGCAAAGCACAGAAGTTTTACAGCGGTTTCAAAAATAAAAAACATTTCTGCCTCTCGTGTGACTCATCTCATACAAGGACTTGAAAAAGAACTGAAAGTTTCTCTTTTTAATAGAACTACCAGATGTGTCACTCTCACCTCGGCGGGTGAAGCTTTACTCGAAAGTGTTGGACCTTCGCTTGAATCTCTCTCAGAGACTTTAGAAAACATCAAACAACTAAGTAAGGAAGAACCAAAAGGAATCTTGCGTATCAGTGCTCCGGTCGAATTTGGGAGCAATTTTCTCATGAGACCGATAACGAAATTTTTAAAAGAACATCCTGCAGTTCGAATTATTCTTAAAACTTCAAACGAACCAAAAGAGATCCTTCAGGAAGGTTCAGATATTTCCGTAGTATTAAATGATGAAATGCCATTATCCGGAGTCCGTTATAGGATAGGTACGTTTACAAGCGGCATCTATGCAAATCCGTCAATCCTAAAAATTGCTTCTTCCGTTTCGTATCCGGAACAATTAAATGATCAGCCGATAATTATTCAGCACGGAAACGCTTCTTCTTGGAAACTTATTAGCTCGGAGGGGAAGGAATACAAAGTTCGTTCAAAAAATTGGTTCTTTCAAACAGATACAACACAAGCTGCACTAAAAGCTGCTAGAGAAGGATTTGGTTTTGCGTTATTGCCAATTCCTTTGGGAGACAGTGAGCCAAATTTTATTCGGGTTTTACCTGAGTGGACTGGAATATGCAGAGAAGTCAGTGCAATTACATCTTCGCGAAACACTTCTGGGGCGGCTAAAAGTTTTATTACGTACATTAAAAGCGAATTTGCAAAAGGAAATTAATCCTGTTTTCATAGACAAGAGAGCTCCAAACTTAAAGAAAATTAAGAACGCTTAATTTGCGCTCGCTAATATTTTCCGTTTCGTCTATCCTTTTTCATATATAGAAAAAGAGGATGTTATGTCGACAAAACTCAAAATTTTTGCCGTCCTTGGTCTCGCCGCAGCTCTAGGGGCCGGAGGATATTGGTATTACGAAAACCATCAACAATCGGGAGAACTAAAGTTATATGGAAATGTCGATATACGCCAAGTGGAATTAGCCTTTCTTTGGCCGGAAAGAATTAAAGAAGTACTCGTTGAAGAAGGAGATGTTGTTAAAAAGAATCAAGTTCTAGCAACTCAAGACACTGATACCCTTCTCCTTCAGATTCAACAAGCGAAAGCAGCGGTCAATGCCAGCTACCAAACTTATTTAATTCAAAAAAATGGTTCTCGTCCCGAAGAAATTGCTCAGGCGAAAGCTAATGTCGATACGGCTCAATCTAAACTCGCCCTTTCTCAAAAGGATTTGGAAAGAGTCAAAGAAATTTTTCGTGCAACGAAGGGTCAGGGCATCAGCCAGCAAAACTTAGACCAAGCAGAAGCACAGCTTAACGTTGATAAAAGCCAATTAATTGCGGCTCAGAAAGCTTATGAACTTGTAAAGATTGGACCGCGTAAGGAAGCTATTCAGCAAGCTTACGAACAATGGCAGGCTTCCCAAGCTGAATTAAGCTTACTGGAATTAAAACTCCGGCAAAGTGAATTGACGGCCCCGTTAGATGCGGTTATTAGAAACCGATATTTGCAGCCCGGAGATATGGCCGCTTCCTCTAAGCCGGTTTTTTCTCTGGCTATCTACTCACCGAAATGGGTTCGAGCCTACGTCAATGAATCAGAACTAGGAAAAATTAAGCCCGGACAAGAGGCTTTTGTCACCATTGACTCCTTCCCCGATAAGAAAATCCCCGGCCAAGTAGGTTTTATTTCTTCTGTTGCCGAATTCACTCCCAAGACGGTCCAGACACCGGATTTAAGAACAAATCTGGTCTATGAAGTCAGAGTCAACGTGGATGATAAGGATAACGTCCTCCGCTTAGGCATGCCCGCAACCGTTTCCTTCCAAAGGTAGTCAATTGGAAGAACTTGTCTTACAGGCCCAAAAACTCTGCAAAGATTTTCCTCCGGAAGTAAAAAGAGGAGAGCCGGCGCACGCACTCATTGATCTTGACCTAACTGTCAGAAAAGGAGAAAGGGTCGCGTTAATCGGACCTGATGGTGCAGGTAAAACCACCTTCTTCCGTTTAGTAGAAAAACTTCTAAATCCGACCTCAGGACAAATTTTGCTTTTCGACAAAGATCTGAAAGATCAGTCGGATGAAATTAAAGACAAAATTGCCTACATGCCCCAGAAATTTGGTCTTTACGAAGATTTAACCATTATTGAAAATCTGAATTTATTTGCAGACCTGAAAGGAATCCCTAAGAACGAAAGAAAAGCTGTCTATGACGAGCTTCTTCAGATGACCGCTCTTGCTCCTTTTATAAACCGTCCCGCAGGAAAGCTCTCCGGGGGCATGAAACAGAAACTCGGAATTGCTTGTTCCCTGGTAAGTAAGCCGGAGCTTCTAATACTGGATGAGCCGACCGCAGGCGTTGACCCTTTATCAAGAAAAGAACTTTGGGACGTTTTAAGCAAAGTCGCGAAAGTCAGGAACACGAGTGTATTAATCAGCACAGGCTACATGGACGAAGCTGCACGTTGTGATCGAATTTACATTTTGAACGAAGGAAAAGTTCTAAGCACAGGAACTCTCTCGGAGTTGACTTCTCCTTATCAAAACCAGGTTTTCTATCTGCCTTGTGCGGAAAAAGATACAAGAAAGCTTCTTGAAAAAGTCGCTGACTCACCTGACGTTATTGATGCCATCCCGCGCGGAAACGGCGTTAAAGCCGTCTTCAAAAAAGAGTTGTCAAAGCAAGATATTAAAGAGAAATTCAATATTCTAGACATCAGACCTCTCGCGCCCGTGCTGGAAGACGCTTTTATTGCTACTCTTAAAAAGGCCAATGAGCACACCGCAGGCCATGAAAGTTTCGGCACAATTGATTTAAAAGATTTAACTATCGTTAAACCGGATCCTTCCGAAATACTTATTTGCGTTGAAGATTTGGTTAAGAAATTCGGAAATTTCACTGCAGTGGACCAAACTTCTTTCCAGGTGTCCCGAGGTGAAATATTCGGATTACTCGGCCCCAATGGAGCTGGAAAAACAACCACGTTCAAAATGCTTTGCGGATTAATTCCTGCAACAAGCGGAAAAATCAGTGTTGCCGGCTATAACCTTCGCACCGCCCGAGCAGAAGCCCGTAAAAATATCGGTTATGTGGCTCAATTCTTCTCGCTTTATCCAACTTTCACGATAAAAGAGAATCTGACATTTTTCGGAGGAGCCTACGGCCTGGACGGATCTTTTCTGGATTCTCGTGTAAATGAAATAGCCGAGCAGTTTGAACTCTCTTCTATGATGAACGTGGATTCGAACAAACTCAATGAAGGATTTAAGAAAAGACTCTCAATGGCTGCGGCCTTAATTCATGACCCTGAAATTCTTTTCTTGGATGAACCTACCAGCAGTATCGACCCTTTGGCAAGACGAGCCTTTTGGAAAACCATCAATAAATTAGCAGATATTGGAAAAACCATCATCATTACGACCCACTTTATGGAAGAAGCGGAATATTGCACCAAGATGGCAATTCAAGCTGCAGGAAGAATGCTCGCGCTTGGCTCTCCGGCCGAAATTAAGAAAATAGCGGGCCTAAACAATACCGATTCTATGGATGAAGCTTTCCTTAGAATCGTAGAGAACGATAGAAAAGGAAGTAAATCATGAACCTTACTTCCTTAAAGAACTCGTGGAGACGAACTGCCTCTCTAACAGTTAAAGAAACACGGCAGTTAATGCGGGATAAAAGCTCCATCGCCATGGGACTTCTGCTTCCCCTGCTCCTCATTTTTATTTTCGGCTACGGCATTTCGTTGGATTTAACCGATGCAAAAGTCGCCGTTTTCAATCAATCTCCCGGAAAAGTTACTAACGCTATCGTTGAAGGATTCAGAGGGTCGTCTTACATCACGCCATTCCCCGTTAAATCCATGAAGGAGGCAGAAACGCTCTTTGATGATGGGAAAGTCCGAGGGATTGTGGTCTTTCCTCAGAACTTCCAGGCCGACTTAATGAATCAAAAGGCCAAAATTCAAATTATTGTTTATGGAGTTGACACCACCTCTGCTAACAGCCTTCAAAATTATGTACAGCAATCGGTTTTAATTTCCCTAAATAAACTCGGGATGCAAAATAGTACTCCGATAGTAATGGAGCAAAGACTTTGGTATAACGCTGCCAACTCTTCCACTTGGTATTTTGTGCCGGGGATTATTGCTATTGTTCTGACACTGGTCGGAACCTTCTTGACTGCTTTGGTCATTGCCCGTGAATGGGAAAGAGGCACGATGGAAATGCTTTTCTCAACTCCGGTTACCACAACAGAAATCCTGCTTTCAAAGATCATTCCTTACTTTCTATTAGGACTTGGGGGCTTCATAATTACTTTGGGAGCGGCTTTGCTGGTGTTCAAGGTTCCAATGGAAGGCTCTTTCTTTGTGATTTTGGTGTCTTCTATTCTTTACCTCTTAACCTCTCTGGGCATAGGGCTGTTAATCTCCGGCGGATTAAAAGCTCAGTTTCTAGCCTGCCAAATCGCTTTGCTTGTAAGCTTTTTGCCTTCAGTGCTTTTAAGCGGCTTCGTCTTTGACTTAAGAAATGTGCCGGACTTTATCGCTGTGGTTGCTTATACCCTTCCTCCGACATATTTTATTGAGCTGCTCCGAGGAGCATTCCTTTCAGGAGATAACTGGACGGTGATTTGGAAAGACTGGGTTATTCTGTTTCTTTACCTCACTGTTTTCTTTTACTTAACCAATAAAACCCTTAAGAAAACTCTGGAGAAAAAATAATGATTACAAAGTTTCTTCACTGGTTAAGATGGCAGCGTTTCCTGCTTTGGAAGGAAACATCAGTTCTTCTCAAGGAAAGAAAGTCGAGATTTATTCTTATCGTCCCGTTGTTTGTTCAGGTCTTTCTATTTGCCTACGCTGCAACATTTGATTTGAAGTATGTTCCTTTTGTTCTGATTGACGAATCCAACAGCAAATATTCTCGAGAGATCGTCGCAAAAATAGAAGCGAGCCATATCTTTACTCTTTATGCCAAAGAAAATAATCCTGCAGAACTTAAAGAGTTAATTTCTCCTCGAAAAGCCATGATGGCGATCCATTTTCAAAGTGACTTCGCCTCTCAAATTGCACAGGGCACACCGGCCAAAATACAAGTAATTTTGGACGGAAGGAACTCTACAACAGCTTCTCTTGCCGCCGCAGAGCTAAGTCAAATCATCAGCTCATATGCCAAAGAGAATCTTCAAATTAAACCCGCCCTGGAATTTGAAAACAGAGCCTGGTACAACCCCAATCTTTTAACACGCTGGAACTTTGTCACAGCACTATGCGGAACTCTGAGTTTTATTCAAGTCCTAATGCTTTCCGGTCTTTCCGTTGCTCGAGAACGAGAACAAGGAAACTTTGACCAGCTTTTGGTGACTCCCTACTCTCCCGCTCAGATCCTTCTTGCCAAAGCAACTCCGCCAATTATCATCGGTTTACTGCAAGCTATATTGGTATGCATTATCGCCGTCTTATGGTTCAACATCCCGTTCAGAGGAAATTTTTTCCTCATGTTCTTAGGCTTGTTATGCTTCACGGCAAGTTCCGTCGGAATTGGGCTAGCTATCTCCTCCATGTCGAAGAATATGCAGCAAGCCATCGTGTTCTGCTTCGTATTTATTATTCCCATGGTGATCCTGTCCGGCTTAGTCTCGCCGGTCGAAAACATGCCTCCTTTCTTCCAATACATCACCTATCTGAATCCACTGAGATATGCTCTGGAAGTCGTGCATTCCGTATACCTTGCAGACGCCGGAATAGGACATATTAAAAATGAAATCATTCCGATGCTGATTATCGCCGGCATCACTATGCCTTTGGCGGCTTGGGCTTTCCGCAGACAGCTTTAGACAAAGGATTTTCGAAAAGAAGATTGCATCTGCTGCAAGCAGCATACTAAATCAAGCATCAAAAAGCTCAGGTCGTTGTTGGATAAACGTTTTAACGAAGTTGGCTGACTATAATTCCTTGACAACAAGAAAGTAAACACGAGGATAAAGATGAAATTAACACTCGCTGCAGGAAAACTCCTTAGTCAGAAAACAGACGCTCTTATAGTCGGTATTTATCGAGGAAAATTAACGAAATCTGCCGAAGCTGTGGACAAAGCTTCTAAGAATGCGCTTTCTGCCTTAATTAAAGAAGGTGACGCAACCGGTTGTCTTGGAACCGTTGGCATCTTTCCGAACTTTCCCGGAATTGCGGCTAAAAGACTTGTCGTTGTAGGTCTCGGCAAAGAAGAAGACGGTGTCTTAAATTTCCAGAAGGCTCTCTCTTCTGCTCTCAAAGCTGTTTACTTTGTTAAAACAGCTGTTATCTCCTGCACTGACTGGTTTGATCTTTCTCCTGAATGGATTGCTGAGCAAGTTTCTTGTACTGCTATTGATGTTTTAGAGAAGTCCGTCGACTACAAATCTAACCCTGACCGTCCTGCATGGAAGCAGCCTAAATCCGTTTCTTTATTCGTAGAAGAGAAGACTCCTGAATTAACAACAGCCTTTGCTGAAGGTGCTGTTATCGGAAAAGGCATCAAGCTGGCCAAAGAACTGGGAGACGCTCCGGCCAATCTTTGCACGCCTAAATATATGGCTGAACAGTGCATGAAACTGGGTTCTTCCTTGAAATTTGACGTCACCGTTTTCGAAGAAAAAGCTCTTAATAAATTGAAGATGGGCTGCTTCTTAGGCGTGGCCGCCGGATCCAAACAGCCGGCTTACATGATCGTCATGGAATACAACGGCGGACAAAAGAAAGAATCGCCTGTTGCTTTAGTAGGCAAAGGATTGACGTTCGATGCGGGCGGCATCTCTTTGAAACCGGCAAAAGGCATGGACGAAATGAAGTATGACATGTCCGGTGCTGCTTCTATTGTGGCAGCAATGGCTACCGCCGCTTCTCTTAAGCTTCCTATTAATATTGTCGGAGTAATCGGCTGTACTGAAAACCTTCCGAGCGGCTCAGCCGTTAAACCGGGAGACATCCTCTGCAGCTATTCAGGCAAGACCGTTGAAGTGCTCAATACCGATGCCGAAGGCCGCTTAGTCCTTTGCGACCTTCTCTCCTACACTATCGACAAATTTAAACCGATTTTAGTTGTGGACGCCGCTACCTTGACTGGCGCCTGCGTTGTTGCCTTAGGTCACGAATATACCGGTCTCTTCTCCAATAACGAAGAGCTGGCGTTAGAACTTCTTCAAGCCGGAGAAAATTCTTTAGATAAGTGCTGGAGACTTCCTTTAGGCCGTGCTTACACTAAAGCATTAAAGAGCCGCTTCGCAGATTTAGCAAACATCGGCGCCCCCGGAGCAGGTGCTTGTACGGCTGCCGCTTTCCTTCAGGAATTTGTCGGTAAAACTCCTTGGGCCCACTTAGATATCGCTGGAACAGCTTGGAGCAGCGGAGAAGAAAAAGGCTCTACCGGCCGTCCTGTTCCTCTCTTAATCAGTTTCCTTAAAGACCTCACCCAATAAAAATGATTAGATTTGAATGTGATTACGCTGAAGGCTGTCATCCAAAAATTTTGGAGGCCCTTCAGAAGACCAATTTTGAACAGACTTGCGGATATGGGTTAGACCCTCATTCCAAGAAAGCTGAAGAATTGATAAAGAAAGCCTGCGAAAACGAAGACGCCAGAGTTTATTTAGTCTCCGGAGGTACGCAGGCCAATAAAGTAGTCATCGCTCAGGTTCTAAGGCCTCATCAGGGGGTTGTGTCCGTTGAAGGCGGACATATCGCCCATCATGAAGCGGGAGCCATTGAATCTTCCGGCCATAAAGTGGTTACGCTTAAGCCTGAAAACGGCAAATTAAAAGCTGAAACCCTTAAAGCTTATCTAGCTGATTATTGGGCTGATGATACGCATGAACATATTGTTCAGTCGGGGATGGTTTATATCTCCTCCCCTACTGAACTTGGAACTGTTTACACAAAGGCCGAACTATCCGCTCTTCATAATGTCTGCCGTGAATACAACATCCCGCTGTATCTTGACGGTGCTCGCCTCGGCTACGGTTTTGCCAGTAAAGACAATGACTTGACATTAGCTGATTTAAGCCGTGTCACGGATATTTTCTACATTGGAGGCACTAAGGTCGGCGCTCTCTTCGGAGAGGCTATCGTCTTTAACGGCGATAAAGGACTCGATCAAGACTTCCGCAGCCTCATTAAGCAAAATGGCGCCATGTTGGCAAAAGGCCGGATCTTAGGAATTCAGTTCGAAGAGCTGTTCAAGGATAATCTTTACTTTGACATTTCCCGTAAAGCAGTCGAACAAGCGGAAAGAATCAAAAAAGCTTTCCTTTCTAAAGGATATAAGCTTTGGATCGATTCTCCTACAAATCAGCAATTTCCAATCCTTCCTAAGGATGCCATCAACAAGCTTAAAGAGAAGTTCGCATTTCTCATCTGGCCCGATACAGGCGAGCCGAAACTGATTACCCGTTTCTGCACAAGTTGGGCAACGAAAGATGAAGATGTCGATAAGCTCATCGACGAAATAAATAAACTTTAATCTTCCAGGCGCATTAAGCGCCTTTAATTTTCAGTAATTCAAAATGATCGTAGGTCTAACCTTACTTTTAGTTTTCCAAATTATCGGAAACGTATTGGAACTCATGTTCCATCTGCCCGTCCCGGGAGCAGTGGTCGGAATGTTTCTTTTACTGCTCTGTCTAATTTCTATTGATAGTCTGGCGGAGTATGTGAGACCAATTGCACTGGTATTAATTTCTTATTTAGCCGTCCTCTTTGTTCCGGCCGGTGTAGGCATTGTGCTGCACGTTGAAAGAATCAAAACAGAATGGTTGGCCATCACTGCTTCTTTGGTTACCAGCACGGCATTAGCCATCATCACCAGCAGCTTAGTCATTAAGTATTCAACCATCTGGCTCAACAAAAGAAAAGCACAAAAGGAGTTGACTCATGACTGATTATCATGAAATATGGACCTTCCTGTCGACCTCGTCCCTTTTCTGGCTAGCCCTGACTCTGGCTGCGTATGCAATAGCTCAAAGATTCTATAAATTCACGAATTGGAATTCTTTAGCCAACCCCGTCGCCGTCGCAATTTTGATTGTGATTCTGCTTATTACGGCTACAGGAACCTCATATAAAACATATTTTGACGGAGCACAGTTCATCCACTTTTTACTCGGTCCGACGACCGTTGCACTTGCCGTCCCGCTTTATGACTTAAGAGTCCAATTGGCTAAAAATTGGCTTCCCATTGTGCTTGGACTATTCAGCGGCTCTATTGTGGCCATTGTTTCAGCGGTTCTTATCGCCGGCGCTCTAGGGGCGAGTCCGGAAACGATGATTAGTTTGGCACCGAAGAGTGTAACTACTCCAATCGCAATGACGGTTGCTGAAAAAATGGGCGGTATGCCTGCTCTTGCCGCATCCTTTGTTGTTTTAACGGGTGTACTGGGAGGTGTAATCGCAGGCCCTATCTTTAAACTCTTGAAAGTTGATTCTGCTCCGGCCCGAGGCTTTTCTTTAGGTCTTGCGTCTCACGGAATCGGAACCTCTCGAGCATTCCAAATCAGTGAAGAAGCCGGCACTTATGCAAGCTTGGCAATCGGGTTAACAGGCTTGGTAACGGCGCTTATTGCACCGGTTCTTTTACCGGTACTTCTAATGCCATTTGAGTAAACACAACAAGATTCGTTTCTTAATCCGTCCCAGACATTGTTCGAATGCCTGGGATTTTGTGTGCTCGGCATGAGTGCAATCTAAAGGGTGAAAGTCCCGAGCTCGCCCGCTAGTGGGAAGAGCTAGCGAATCTGCAAGGTGTGTGCAGTGATGTACAGGCTGAAAGAAGCAGATAGCAAAA